>CBDBNU010000003.1:0-1507351 GCA_965207845.1 Dehalococcoidia bacterium | reverse complement strand
ACTCTGCCAGCCATTCGACGAAGTGACTTACCGACGTTTCTGCGCCGCCGGTTTCCAACTCGTACTCGTCCACGGCCTCGCCCAGCAGGTCGGTCCAAGGGCCTGGGGGTTGCTCAAGCAGCCACTCGTTCAGGTCAGTATTCGTCACCAAGCGGGAATTCCGCCTGCGCAGCCAGTTCACCAACGCCTGAGTCTCCCGCAGATGCCAGACGCCTGAAAAGTCTTCGTTCGCCATCTGCACTGGAATCCCCTCAAGCTCGCAAAGGCTGCGCACCGGGTCGAGGTAGCTCCACTCGCGCGCCATCACGGCGCAGGTAGACCAGTCCCAGTCCGGCGTTAGTCCTGACAACCTCTTCAACTCGGCTACCGTTACCTGAGCCTGTGAGATGGAATCGTCTCCCGCTGGCAATGTCTGCACTCGACCGCGGGCGACTGAATCAAATTCAGCCCATACACCGCCTGGATGGTCCTTCTCACGAGCGTGATTGACGTGGATGGTATGACCCGTCTTCATCCTTTGTCGGGCGGGTTTGATAACGGCGTTGGCGGCCGTGACGATGTAGCCTGTGGAGCGGTAGTTGTCGGTGAGATAGGTAGGCTTGGCCCCATAGTCCGCCTCGAAACGTCGTATGAACTCCACCGACGAGCCGTTGAAAGCGTAGATGTTCTGATCGTCGTCGCCCACTGCGAAGAGGCTGATCCTGTCGTCTTCCTCAGTGAGGGTTCTGCCTGCAAGAGCGGAGATCAGTTCATACTGGTCTGGGCCGATGTCCTGGTACTCATCCACCAGTATCCAGCGGAAGCCGGCCAGCAATCGAGAACGATACTCGTCCGCTTCATCGGGCGGCAGCCCCTCCCCGCGCAGCAGGGCCACCGCCTGCTTGAGTATCTCTTGGAATTCCCCGTCGTCCAGTCGATTTGCCCGCCCCGAGAAGCTTGCACCGACCAGCCGCATGGCCAGCGCGTGGCAGGTGAGCACCATCACGCTTTTGGCATCGTCGCCTATAAGTTCCGCTAGGCGTCGGCGTATTTCGACGGCTGCGTGCCTGTTGTAGGCGAGAGCCAGGATGCCGTGAGGGTTCTCACGCCTGGCGCGAATCAGGTAGGCGATGCGGTGAACCAGCACCCGCGTCTTGCCGGAGCCTGGGCCTGCCAGTACAAGCACGTTCGTCTGCTCCCGGTCGTCTGCGACGATGCGGCGCTGGATGGGATTGTTCAAGCTCTCGACGATTGCTCGCCACGATTCCGGCGTGGTCTGGCGCGAGATTCCCCTCTCTCTATCGGGCTGCCAGCGGCTCAGGAACTCCTCTTGGCTATAGCTGAAGTAGTCCATGGCCAGACCCAGAGCGTCCGCCATGGAGCCAAGCCCCTGCTCCGCATACTCAGCCATGACGTGGATTTGCAGCACCTGCTCGTCGTAGTGGAGTTTGAGGGATGCGAAGTCGGCCTGGGCAAAGCCGCGTGTTTCCGGCTTCAATCGGATGGTCATTGCTGGACGGAATACGGTCAGGCCCTTGTTCAGCCGAATGACCTCCTGTTCGTGCAGCCACAGAAGCGCACGATCCATCAGCCTGGCGGGGTTCCTGACCTCGCTCTTCAGGATCAAGTCGGACTCGATGGCCTTCAGCAACTTGCCCAGAGTCGTCTCGGCCAGCAAGTCCGTACCTCGGCTTCCAAACGGCAGGCAAGCGAGCAGATGGTCCAACAGGTGACCCGCAGCCGTCCGTCGTAATTCGGCCGTCTTCTCCAACGCCTTCCATTCGCGTTGTAACGTTACTTGCATGGTCTCCGCGTCGCGCCCACGCACTCCAAGGCTTCCCCCACCGCCGCCCTCGCCCCGACCGTCAGCTGCGATGCTGCGTACGATGCGCCTCAGGAGTTCCGGCAGTGCGTTGGCATGGCCGTCGTCCTTCAACCGCTGGGTGGCGAGGCGGAGATGCAGTGGGGACGTGTCACCCTTTTCCATGTCCGGAGCCGTCTCCCGCAGGAGGTCGATAAGGCCCCGCTCCAGCTCCGTCGCCTGCTCGAAGCGTTGCCGGGAGGCGCGCTGCACCCCTGCATGGACGAAGGCTGTCAGCACAGTGTCGTTGCTGGCGATGCCCAATCGCTCCATATCGTGGAGCGCGCCCCGCACTCCCTCAGGTGTCAGGCCCGATGCGGCCATCAACTCGTCGGTGGAAATGCCTTCGTCCGCATCAGCCTCGATGAGCGTCTCGGCAATGGTCAGCAGTTGGCGGCGATAGGCATCCGCGATACGCGCCTTTTCCAGCTTGGCTCTCGCCTCTTCCACCGATCTCACCCGCAGGGAGGACGGGAACACCTGAACCTTGTTCTCCTCCCGTGTCAGCAGCACCGCTTCCTCCAACCAGGCCACTGAGGTGCGCACCCGTGTGTCGTCGGTGGCGGAGTCTCGCTCAAACGCCTTCTCTTCATCCTCTCTCAGGATTTCGCCTGCGGTGGCCACCACCTCGCCGCCCAAGCGCTTCTTCCGGTCTAGATTCCGCAGCGCCCTCAGTACGCCATTAATTTCACGGCGCGAGAGCCGGGAACGGGCAGACATACCAAATTGTCTCTCCACATCATCCGCTGTGTAGAGCAGCACGCAGCGCGCCCTCTTCTGGTCCCGTCCAGCACGCCCCGCTTCCTGAAAGTAGTTCTCCAGGGAACCCGGGATGTCGGCGTGGATCACGACCCGCACGTCCGGTTTGTCTATGCCCATGCCGAAGGCGTTGGTGGCGACGATGACCCGCAGGTCGTCGCGGATGAAACTCTCCTGGACGTTTTTCCTCGTCTCCGGCAGCAGTCCTGCATGGAAGTAGTTCGCATCCATCCCCTTTGCCTGTAAGAACTCCGCAACCTCTTCTGCCTGCCGTCGCGTCGCGCAGTAGACGATGGCGCCGCCCGGCTCCTCCGGCGGCAGATGGGCCTCTATGATCTGATGAATGTCGGCGAACTTCCCCTCGCTGCTTGTCTGCACCACCACGAACTCCAGGTTGGTGCGCTGTGCGCCGCCGTCGAAGACCTTCAGCTTGATGCCGAGTTCTTCCTGGAAGTAATCCTCGATCTCGGCCTTCACGTCGGGCTTGGCCGTCGCGGTCAGGCATAGCACGGGCGGCACTGGCTCTTGCCCCGCTCTCTCACGAATGAAGCGTCCCACGTAACGGTAGTCGGGCCGGAAGTCGTGGCCCCACTTGGAGAGACAGTGGGCCTCGTCCAGCACCCAGGAGCCAATATCGCGTTGGGCGAGGACGCGGCGCACTGAGACACTGCGAAGCTGCTCCGGCGAGATGATGAGAATGCCGGCGTCTCCCAGCCTCACCCGGTCCAGAGCGTCGGATCGCTCCGGCATGGACAGAAGCCCATTGATGGTGACGCAGGAACCAATGCCCCTCGATTCAAGTCCCTTCACCTGATCAGCCATGAGGGCGACCAGAGGCGAAATCACCACCGTTAGAGCGCCGGTCTTGTCGTAACGGGATAGGGCTGGGACCTGATAGCAGAGCGACTTACCAGCCCCAGTGGGTAGGATGCCCAGCACATGCTCCCCCGCAATCGCCACCTCGACGATGGACTGCTGCATAGGCTGCCCATAATTTTCTGTTGGCTTAGGACGAAAGCCGTCTAAGCCGACGAACCAGCGGGCAAGCTCCTTGCGGGCGTCGTGTCGCTCCCGGCACCATCCACAGGCGGCATCGGTGCAGGCAGTGTCGCGTAACCGTCGCACCAGCTGACCGGCTTCAGGAAACTGGTGCCGCACCCAGGGAGGCATTACCGAGTTGCCGCCAGATACTGACATCCATGCCAGCGCATAGGCCAACTCCCAACCGTGTTGGGCCGCACTCGCCATAACCTCGCTTGCTTGTGTCTGACAGGCGTTGTCGGCTAAACGTGCCCGAATCGCTTGATGGGCCTCTACGTCGGATGGTCTTCGCGTCCGACGCACTGAGGCGAATACCCGGTCGAATCCCGCACCATCTTCCCCCGTGGTGAGCCAATGCCAGGCCGTCAACAGGTCAGCCGGTGCGTCACGCAGTTCCTTCTGCTGATTGGCGAACACCTCAAGCGTCAATCTGGCGTCCAACTCCGGGTCGTTTCTGCGCCCTCGTTTGAGTTGCCCGTCTTGGTAGTGCTTGACAAGGTGATGGTAGGGATTGCGCGGGAAAGCTAGAGGATTGAGCCTGAGCGTGTCCACCGCTGGCAGCCGCAACAGTCCCAAGCTAGGATGCGTGGCCTTTAAATGGGGCAAGTCGAATTCGATGAGGTTGTGGCCCAGCAGGAACTCCGCGCCTCTGGCAAGGTCGTCCAGCTTGGCAAATGCACCAGCGAGGCTGTTTCCCGCTATAGGAAACGCCAGGGATTGTCCGGTGTCCGGGCGTACTCCTGCGAAAGCGCGGATGCGACGGACTTTGACGCCGACTTCAAGGTCCAGTGAGAGGCAACGGGACAACAGACGGCTGCTGTCGTCAGCCGAAGGAACGGATCCCCTTGTCTCGGCCCCGAATTTGGTACGCATCTATCACCGATCAGGTTGCCAGGTCGAACGGCAGATCGCTGATATCACGGAGCCGCCGGCCACTTACGAGGGTGTCCAGCAGTTCAGCATCAGAATCGTTGTCAGCGGCTGCGGCCGACAACTCCCTCAACGCAAAATGGTAGACACAGTCGATATCTCCTGTGCCGTAGGCGAGCGATGCGATTCTTCCTGGTAAAGGTTCTCCTATGACGACGACGATGTGCGGCGTTTTCCCTTTTCGGTTACGGACGAGGTTCAAGCCCTCGGTCCGTGCGTTTTGAGACCGGTCACTGCGAATCGTCCACTTACAAGACACGCTCGCATGCAAGATGTTTGCCTGCGAGTTGGCACGGCGCAGTGGCGTGTAGCTTGCCACGGAGTCGTCGTTCAGCAGGCCTTCGTTCTCGTTGATCTTGGCATCTGAAACCGGCTTCCGACAGACAACTATGTCAGGCGTGACGATATAGTCGCCGAAGATGATCCGCAGTTCCTCGTGCTGTTCGACCATCCGCCGCACGTCGGACAAATGTAAGTATTGCTCATAGTCGCGGATGTTCCCGCCCAGCGAGAATTCCCACTCCCCTGGCCGTAGATGAGAAAGCAACCCGAATGCGTCACGCAGGAAATTCTTTGTCGCCTCTTCGAAGCGACGTCCCGCCGTCTGTCCAGCGAGCTTGTCGGACCCCAGAGGAAGCCCAATGTTCTGGACAATGCCCCCGGCAATCCGCACACTCGAAGTACTTCCACTGTCGGCGTTGTTCGGGATGCCGGACGGATTCTGCCGCAAGACTTTGTTAGCAATCTCGCGGTGGTAGGCCCGCCGAAGAGCTTCGATTCTGCCAGGCATTACAGCTTCACCAATCCAATGACGTACTCTTTGTGCATGCGTTCTTCGATCTGGGAATGCTGTCTCCGACCCCATCGCGCTGGCATCATGCGTTTATCCCGGTCTAGGAGCCGGGCGCCTATCCCGGCAAGGACGAGGCCCGCATCTTCACCTATGGCGGCGAGCCCCTTGTGCGTCTCCACGTCCAAACCCCGAAGCGTCGACGACCCAACGACTATCACGGCTGGCCTGCCCGCCTTCAGGACCCTCCGCATCTCGGAGATGACCGACCTCATCTCCTCGAAGTAGCGACGCAGCACCAGAGCTTTCCTGTCGTCGCGGTCCGCCAGCCTAGTCAACGTCTCTTCGCACTGGTCTGGAAGCTCCTCGCAGCTTAGGCCGGCGATGGCATCGTGTCCCACGTACCGAGCGCGAAGCCGGCTCAGATCAGTGATTTTCCAGCCGAACCACACCAGCGAGAATTTGTGGGCGCGCATGTAGTCGATTGCGTTGTTGGCATAGGGCGGGGACGTCACGATCAGGTCGATGCTTGCGGCTGGCAGGCCAGTTTCTGCGGCACTTGTCGCGTGGATGGACGCTGAGGGAGGGCTTCCTCGCAGGTCTGTTTCACCAGCACCGCTAAGGCAGAAGGGCATGGTCGCCTCGGTCGATTCGCTGCTGGCGAGGGCCGCGACATTGCGTTCGAGACGCTTGCCGAACTCCACGAAGGCCGACATGGGCGTCTTGTCCGTGTCTCTGTGGGGACGTGTGTGGGCTAGGTCGCGGGCCAACGAGACTCCACCAGATTTGGCAATGATGGTCGAAGAGAACGCAACACGGAGGAAATCTCGCGTACCTCCTTCCGGCAAAGCCTCGATGCACTGTACGAGAGCAAGGAGTTCAAGCTGTTGCTGGGGAAGGAACCAGTAGTCGATGAACTGCGCAGTCCTGGCATCGAACCGTAGCTCCAAGTCCTTTTGCAGCCTCAGACGGGACCTGCGGTAGTCGTCACCTGCTTCAGCCAAAATCCTTTCACCCTGCCGAAGGGCGTCAATCGGGTCTATAGGGGTCAATTTAGTTGTCGCAATCATCCGTGCCAGAGGGTCGATGTCGCAACCAACACCACGACGTCCGAGTCGCAGGGCTTCGACGAGTGTGGTCCCGGAGCCGAGCATGGGGTCGAGAACTAGGTCACCCGGGTCCGAGAGTTGTCGGATCATGAATTCTGGCAACTGTGGAGGAAACTTTGCGGGAAAGGGGTGCCAAGCATGAGACCCGTAGCTGCCATTGGTGCCGTGGAAGTTCAAGTCAGCACCCAACGCTAAACGCATCGCATCAAGAATGCCACCGCTGTTCTCAATCCGGAGTTCGTGACCAGGGCTGAGGTCCGCCTTGTTCAAGGTAATCTCCTGTCTATGCCGTCACGGAGCACCTCGGTGACTTCCCCGCGCATGGTAGTCACTGTCTTAGCCGTGAATGAGTCCTCCATTCGTTCGTCTAGGCCGCCCATACTTCTGTAGGCCGCCTTCACCATCTCGTCAATGGCTATAGCGGTGTCCTCGTTCAACCGCGGATCGGAGCGGAGACATGACGAAATCAATGCCAGCGGCTCTGGTTCCTTCTTGGCATAACTGCCTGAGAAGAACCTGTCTACCTCTAAGCCAGACCATGCTGAAAGCGCGGCGAGGCCATCTACATCAGGACGCTTTCCCTGAGAGAAACGCGTTAGCGTAGACGCACTAACCCCGCTCTCCTCTGCCACTCGCTTCCAGGTATATTGGCGTGCCTGCCTCTCCCCGTCGAGGGCAGCGTAGAAGGCGTCACCATTGAACCTTGCTCTCTTGGCCACGAACATCTCCTCGTGCTTTGCTAGCCAGGATGCGAGCAGCACTTGGGGCCGCTCGCCAGATTCCACTGTAGCAATGATTCGCCCGCATTGCAATTCAAGAGAGCAAAAATAGTCCTAATGCCACATGAGTAGGGCTGGGGAAGGTCGCCGGGATTAGACCTCCAGCTTGAAGTACAACCGGAAGGTTCTTGATTTCGTCAAGTCTGGTGGGCCGGACTGTGCTGAATTGCGAACTTTTTCTTTTGACGTTGTTCTCTGAAACGTCGAAATGGTAACGAGAGAATGAAACATTTATAAATAACGCACTCAGTATAGGATATTTCTTTCGCTATTCGTCCAGCCCAACAATCCTAAAGTCTAACAATTTCACCCAAAGGAATCGAAATTAGATGGCAAAAGGAAGGGTCATTTGCTGACCTTGCATTACGAAGCTTACTTCGAACAGCCCTTAATAGCTTTGCCTCTCGCCGTGGCCTCTACGACATGCTCACAGGTTGATGGGGCTTGATGTTCATTATCTGCTCGCCCTCGGCACGTTGGGTCTGGTAGAGGTCCCAACGGAATTGCAGGCTCATCCAGAAATCGGGGGAGGTGCCGAGAAACCTGGAGAGTCGCAATGCCGTGCTGGGAGTGACACCGCGTCTCCCGCGGACAACCTCGTTGACCCGCTGAACAGCGTCAAGTATTCTCGTCGGCTGTGCCTTTCGGATTGATTCACTTTAAGCTGAGTACAGGCTTACGTTCCAACACCCGGACAACAGTGCCGTCTCTTTCCAATATGATGATTTCGAATGTATCGCCTAGCCCCTCATGATCCATTCGGATGGCTACCTTGGAGCTATCCGGCGACCAGGCGGCTACGGTATAGCCTCGCTCGTTCTCCAATACCTTTCTTAGGTCAGATCCATCGGGGCGCACCATGTACACCCCGCTGGACATATCAAAATCCTGTCTCCATTCCTCCCTCGATAGATTCCATCTGGTGACGACGAAGAGGATATCATTCCCGTCGGGAGACCAGTTGACATGGGTGATTACACCAGCGCCGACGAGGGAATCACTTGGGTCATCGGCGGACAGCAAGTCCTGAATATGAGCCGCCTTATCTTCGGCAATTTCTGCTATGCTGAGTGCTGAATAGCCATGTATGCGCCGGCCGAAAGCTATGTGACTACTATCAGGCGACCAAGACCCGGGGCTAGTAACATCTGCAATCGGCGCTAGATCGCCGCCATCTGCTGGCACGGTGAAAAGAGTCTTGGCGAGGACAGTTGTTTGATACCCCAACCGATCTTCGCCGTACTTCACGAAGGCAATGCGACTTCCGTCCGGAGACCAGGATGGCGGCCAGGTGACCAATCCCCGATAATACTTCGTAACGCTCCCATATCCACCAGAATCCCTTTCTCCGACTCTTGGCGTCATCTTCTTTCGTTGTTTATCACCTAGATCAAAAGTATAGAGAATGGCGTCTGTTCTCCAGTCATAAATGAGATCTTTGTTTCTCCATGTGTCAGTGGCGAGGTATGCAATGCGGGAGCCATCGGGAGACCAAACCGGATAGTTGTGGAGCTGATCAAATCTGGTTAAATCGCGCGATGAAGTTTCGCGAACCTCTAGCAAGCCAATCTGAGACTTAAAGAGATCCCTCGCAAACGGAGGATAGTGCGTACTCTCTGCAAACGGGACCCCAAGGAGCAATGTTGGAACCGGATGCCTGCAACTGGCGAATACAACCTGGGTTCCGACAGGAGACAGATCAGCGTGGAAGCCGAAGTCGTAACTGCCATCAGGATTGGGATCAATGAGGAATTCAGACTCGGACCCATCCACATTTACCAAGAACAGCCTCTTTCCGAATATCTCCCCTTTAGTCGGTATGTTTAGAAACAGTTGGGAACTGTCAGACGTCCATTCGATAAACTGATGGCTATATTCGAAAAGAGCCTCATTTGACAAGTTGCTCAGATTTGGCCCATAACCGCAAGGAAGGTATTGGGGACGCGGCTTATGATTCACAGCTATTGGTGCGGCAGTCCTTGGGTGGGCTATGACGATAGGGGTTGGTGTGGCAGTGGCAATAGGGGTTGGTGTGACAGTGGTCGTCGCGGCCGTTGGGCTGTCAGTAGCAACAAGGGTTGGCGTAGCTGTGGCAATAGGGGTTGGTGTAGCTGTGTGGACATCTTTCACGGACGAGCAATTCAGCAGAAGCGGGAGAACCCCAAGTGCCAGCAAAATTATTGGTATTATTTCTCTCATCTCAGCCTGAACGGGGAGGATGTTCAATCCAGTGACTGGTACATCGCAAAGATGGCCAGGATGTCTAACGGATGGGGCTGACCTGCCCCTGATAGTTGTACCACCTGCTATGTTACACTGGCAATGGTTGGAGCCGGGATGTAGGATGTGAAGGCCGCCGGTGCCGGCGGCTTGTAGCCCAGGGAACTGTGGGGTCTGATCCGGTTGTAAGCCTGTCTGTATTGTTCCATGAGCACCTTCTCCTCCAGCAAGGTGTAGAAGATCTCCCTGTTCAGCAATTCGTCTCTCAGCTTGCCGTTGAAACTCTCTATGTAGCCATTCTCCCATGGCGACCCAGGCTCGATGAAGAGAGTCATCACCCCAACTCTTCCGAGCCAACCCCTGACGGCTTTGGCGGTGAACTCGGGTCCGATATCGGATCTAGTGTGTGTGGCACCCCTCGACTCGCCATCAGCTCAGCCAATGTCTCAATCACGTCATTGGAGCGGATGTGACGGTCGGCGCGGATGGCCAAGCACTCCCTGGTGTATTCGTCCATGATGGTCAATATTCGTACGCCCCTGCCATTATAAAGTCTTATCTGCACGAAGTCGTAGGCCCAGACGTGACTCGGATAGCGAGGTCGCAGACGCATACAGGAGCCGTCATTCAGCCACAATCGGCCCCTCTTCGGTTGTCTCGCCGGCACTTTCAACCCTTCCTGTCTCCATATCCTCTCTGCTCCCTTGTGGTTTACCGCCCACCCGGATAGCTTCAACAACGCTGTCACCCGCCGATAGCCGTACCTACCGTAAAGACTTGCCAGTCTCACTATCTCCTCCCTCAGCGCCTTCCAGTCGCCTGTGGGCTTGGTCTCATACCTCTGGGTGGACCGGGGATGTCCCAGCACCCTACAGGCTCTCCGCTCCGACACTCCCAGTTCCTCCTTCACCTTCTCCACACACCTGCGACGACGGGAAGGGCTCAGTAGTTTCCCTCCGCTGCCTCCTACAGTATCTGGTTGCCGAACGTCTCACTCCGCCACTGCTCTTCTCAACCGACCATTCTCTGCCTCCAAACGCTTCAATCGCTTCGCCTGGGCTATCTTCATTCCCCCATACTCCTTCCTCCACCGATAGAAGGTCTGTTGCGTTACTCCAATCTGCCGAGATACCTCAGCCACCGTATTGCTCTTCGCAATCAACACCTCAGCTTCCCTTAGCTTGCTAATCACTTGCTCCGCCGTATGTCTCCGCTTGACCATATATACCCCCTGCATTTTCGTCCAAGACTAACATCTGCCTTGGACTAGTTCTTGGGGGGCAGGTCACAACAGCGTGGAGTGAAGATCAGCATGGACGGGAAGGGAAGGTACCAGGACAACATCCTGGCGGGGCGGCTGTGGAGGACGGTGAAATACGAGGAGGTGCATCTGAAAGCCTATGCTAACGGCGCCATCGCCAGGAGTGAGCTTAGTGCCTACTTCCGCTTCTACAACAACCAGAGGCCCCATCAGGACCTGGGCTACCGCACCCCCGCGAAGCTGTTCCACAGAGACCAGACGCCGCCGGTGAAGGGTTCGAAGGAGAGGAGGTGCTCCATACGATCGACAAAGTCGGCGTTGACAAGATACTTCAGCCTTTCATTGTGGCCTCAAGGACCTCAGGTGAGGTCAGGCTAATGGAAGAGTACCCCAGTTAATTGGAATGTGTTTCTGGGTCATCTACAGCGAAACTGGCGAGCCGGACGTCCAAGGTCAGGCGGCTAGTGTTCGCTTTGTCGAGTTAGACTTCGGCGTTGGTGCGGTATCGCAGGGGTCGAGAGCCACTCTGTGCAGGAACTCTCTCAACCTGGACTCCTTCGCCTGGGTCAGAATCCCTTCGTTCACGGAATGGGCAACGTCCTGCTTGTTGAATTCCTTGGTGAGTTTATTCCATCACTCGTTTTCAGCCTTAACCTTCTCATGATTCCGTTATCCTTTTGACAAGAATTCTTCGTACAGATGAAATGTGCGGATGACAGATTCTGGTCGGTTCGGAGAATTCCGGAAATGATTCGGAGGACGCCAACGTGAGGCCTTTCAGGGTCCAGCTAGGCGCATTCGGATTCCAGGTTTTGGAATGAATTGCGTCGCTACTGTGGCTTAGGTATGAGCATGCTCCTGATTTGCGCTGCCTCAGGTCCGATAGGGTACTTCTTGCGATCGGTAGGATCATTGAAATCAGTTGCGAAGTGACAGCGCGAGCATTTGCTCTGCACGAAGTGTTTTACCATCGCTTGCCCATGTGTCACTTTTCCCACTTCGGTATGAAAGGCCTCGTTCTCCTCGCCTTCTTGAAGAGAATTCCAACACTTCGGACATCGCGCAGTTATAAATTCGTTCAGGATTCGCAAATTTGTGAATTCAGGGATACTTATTTCTCTATGGGCATTGTCGGGCGTTTTGCGTGCCTTCTTAACCCATGCTAGGTTGTCTGAGCCTGAGACTATGTACTTTTCCGCCTTCTTCACTAATCGTACATTGATGGCCCTCACATTAGATTGAATGATTGGGATACGTTCTATTTTCCATCGGTCCTTTAGGTCGTGAATGTACCTGGAAATGAATAGGCAACTGTTGCTCGCCAGTGGAGCGTAGAGTTCGTAGAAAGGCTGATCCAAGGCTTCCATTATCAATAATGCGTCACTCAGGACGAAGGGTTGTTTATCTGACGTGAGGATGCGCCATTTGAGCGATGCCAAGAGTTTGGTCGCTCTCTTGTCTCCCTCTTGAGTCGATACCTGTCCATCGGCGAAATTCTTGCCTCCTAATTCTACGTAGTGATCTCCAGCACCTTCGAATTTCTCGATTTCAACGAAGAGCTCTTCGTCAACCTGTTCTCCGCGATTGCTAAGGGTCTTGTGGACTGTGGAATAGGTTCCTTTGATGCGGTCGATGTGTTCTTCCGCTGATTGGGCATAGAGTTCTTGGATGTGTCTCAGCATACTGTGTGAACGGAGTTGGTATCGCATTAGATAGGCGGCAACAAGTTCTCTTTCGTCGGGTGTTATGACCTGGCCGGTTATCAGTTTTCTAATTGGCCCAACGGCGGGTCTTTCATACTCATCGGCTAACTTTGATTCATATTCGTCGGTGTAGAACCCCTTCTGCACAGCGACGTTTTCTACGGTTAATTGTTTCGGACTGTACCTTTGCTCTGTTCTTGCCTCCTGCAGATCATATAGGTAGACCACGTCTCTATCGTGTATGTTCCTCGCGAAGTTTCTCATGTGGAACATAGGAATGATGTGGTTACGTAAGGTTCCATAGTTTGATCGTTGGCCTTTTGAGGTCATCTTTCCTCTCCGATACTTTGAGACTATTTCCGAACTCTGGTGTTCTCGGTCTGCAATCTCTGGCAGACGAGAGGAGGAAGCTCTCTTAATCAATTCTAGCCGCCGTCCAAGCATACGTGCTAGGGCTGGACTGGTGACCAGTTTGCCTTAGGGCGCTTGCAGCGGAGAGTTGTGGTTGAGCCTGACACCGTTGCCGTTCTGGCATGAATAGTCTATCCCTCGGCATCGGTGGCTATTCGTAAGCCCATGGCGAGGTCGCCTGCAGGATATCCCTTGTTGATTGTCGCCAAACCGGCAAGAATATTTGACGCCAAGCAAGGTGCGCCGGGCACAGGAAAAGCTGAGAGATAGAGGGTTGGTCGTGTCCACGAATCGCGGTCCGTTGACGGGTTGGATGCGCGGACAGAGGGCATGATAGGGACATGATGGGAGCGTGATTGGGGGCACGGTAGGAGCGAGATAATGGCGCGATGGAGGCGCAATCATGGGCGCGATACGAGCAAGATAAGGGTGCGATGAGGGTCTATAGGAGCATCAATTCTCGATGAGGCAACAGGCCGGCAAGAATGATTGTCGCTGTTCAGCGGGTGTCCCATGAACGCCAGCTTGGCCTCTTTGCCCTTGTCCTTCCGCATCAGACGGGCCTGTGGGTCCGTACTGCTCTCATGGGTCTCGTTTCTCCTGCACTCCCCGCGAAAGTCCACCGACGGGTTGCCGGGGTCATCATCGGGCGGCTGCCATTCCTCATCTTGCCGTCTGAAGCTCTTCATGCTCGCCGCAGCCTCTATCAGCGACCCGTCCACGCTGAAATGCTCGTCCGACAACAGCCCTTGCCCGTCGGCTTTCGCTACCACCTTCTCGAACAGCGCCTGTCCTATCCTGTGCTCCAATAGCCGCTGCCGGTTCTTCGTGAACACCGTAGAGTCGAAGCTGCCCTCCATCAGGTTCATGTCAAGAAACCAGCGGAACAGTAGGTTGTATTCAAACTCCTCGCAGAACGCCCGCTCACTGCGCACAGAGTAGAGAGAGATGAGCAACGATGATTTCAGCAGTCGCTCCGGTGGGACCGACGCTCGGCCCACCTTCGAGTACATCTCATCAAACTCGGGCGACAGACGCTCCAAGGCTCCGTCGGCAATAAGCTTGATGGTACGAATGGGATGATCCTGGGGGACTCGCTCCTCCAGATCCACGAACGCCAACATCATTGCCTGTGGGTCGTGTCTTCCTCGCATGAGACCACCACTTCCATTGCGGTGTGGCCTTACCATATCTCACTTAATCCTTTTTCCGCAGCCTGCTTGAGTGGGACCCAGACGCAAAGGGAGAAAAAAGTAACCACTACTGGAAGCTGCCACACGTTGAAGTGACTTTGCCAGTCATCTTCTTCGCAATGTTCTTAGCACTTTTTGTCTATTCGGTCAAATTAGGTTACTGCTAACCGATTGCACCATCTATGCGCGCTATCTCTGAGTCCTAACCTCGTCTAGCTTCTTGTTGATTCTCTTCCACTTCCACTGAATCGGCTTATCAAGGCCATGCACCCCAGTATATGTTCTCCTTTGAGGCACAATCTGAAAGATCGGCTTCCTTAGCTGTCGGGCAATGTCGATTTCGGTTTCGACTCCCGGCGCGTTGTGCGTGTCCTGACCCACTAGTACGATGACAACATCGCATCCCCGTATCGCAGACCTTGCTCTATCTTTCCATTCCTCCGTCGGGTACGCTTCGTTGAGGGAGAAGCTGACGACTCGGTGCGGCGAAAGATCCTTGGCTTGCGTGAAGAACTGGTTCTTGAGTTCGTTATCATTTTCGAACTCAAAGCTCACGAATATCCTCAAGCTGGACATAGCATTCAGTCCCCGGTATCTGTAGGGATGAGCGCCGCCACCTGAGGCCGCAGCCTATTGATCACAGTGTCGAAGGAGGGGAGTCCCGGCGCCAGTGGTCCGAGCCACTGGTCCCAAGTCTCCTTGACGTATGCAAGCATCGGCTCATGGAGGAATTCATCCGGGTGTGAGAATGACACGCCCCGAACGGAGCACTTCTCACGTAGCAGTGAGTCAAAACCATCCAATTTCATGCGGTCGCTATACTCATCCAGCACTCGCCAAAGGTCGTAGTAGTCTCGAGCGCGTGAACGGCTCCAACCGCGCCTCACGAACATCTCCGCCTGTTGAAGAAGCGCACGCAGTTTCTCAGCTACGACCTCTTCAAGAGAGTACACTTTCACTTCTGCGTCGAGCGGCTCGCCGTAGTCGTGGATGACCTGACGCCGTTCGACAGGCAAAAGGACTCTCTCATCCATCGTGACCTCGATCAAAACTCGGGTCTGCAGACGGCTTTGCCACGGGAACCTGGCGCGAATCGCAAAAGCCTCTTGGCCTCCTGGATGAGGCTCGCGCTCCGTGTAGCGCTGACAGGAGATTTCCACTGGAGCGTGTTCGTCCAAGAGTCTAACGGCGATGCCGCATGCTTTCCCGACCAGGTGTTCCATCTCATCGCCCTTGGGAGCCCCCTCCAATGCCGAGAAGTCGAGGTCCTCGGAGAAGCGGTAGTCGCCGAAATAGCACTTCCGGAGAGCCGTTCCCCCCTTGAAGACCAACGTGTCTTGGAGCACTGGCACCTGGCTAATCCCGGCCAGTACCCAGGACAACAGGTAGTCTCGTTCAAGCACCTCCCAAGGGATGCCCAGACGACCACGCGCTTCCTGCAGACGGGTGCGGAGGGGTCTCATCCTGCAATCATCCCCGGAAGGTTCTCTTGGATCATCCAACGGCTGTTGCACGGCCCCGTCCGAGGCCCAGTGGGGTCCAGCTTGCGGTAGCCCTTGATGGGTAGTGAGGCAAGTTTTCTGAGCTTGGACTGTCCAACTCCCTGAGCATCTAACACCCAACCCAGGCGCTTGGCCGTCGTCACACCCAACCGAATGGCATACTCCGTGATGCGCTCTGTGCTCAGCCGATCCATCGCTACCCGGAAAGCGTGAAGCACTTCGGCAAAATCGCCACAATGCTGCGGCATGGAGAGACCGTCCAGCAAGGTGCGCTCTAGGTCTGTGATGGAAACGCGGGCATCGCCGACCCAGACCTTCTCGGAGCCGAAGAAGCGTTCCGACTTCACTTGCACAAATCTGTAGGTGATGTCGCCAACTGGGTAGCCGTTACGTGGACTTCGCGGGTCATTCTTGCGTCTCGGAATCCAGGTCCCCTTAGTCGTCAGGACGAATACATCCATCGGCACCTGTTCCGTCAACCCATGATGGTGCAATGCTGACCAGTGGGAGATCATGGAAGGTTCTACCAAGGCCTTAGCAATCTCGAATTCGTGAGCGGCCGCGACCCCCGGAACAGTTGGAGACAGCGCATAAAGGCCACGGCGGAGCGAGACGATCCAATTGTTCTTTCGGAGATGGTACAGTGACTCAGCGACGTAGGCTTCCTTCAAACCTACGCGCGGCGCCAGTTCCCTGGCCCGGTCGGTCGTGAAGATGCGGTACCCCTCATAGGCAAGGAGCCGGACCAGCTCGATTCCAACCAGAGATTGCTTGGGTCTTGTGCTGGTAGCCACAGAATTCACTCCGAGACTAGTGCGCTAAGAAATAGGTTCAGACACTTGCAATCGTACAGCTTTAGTTGGATAATGTCAAAGTGAATACTGTGGCTGTTGACAGAGAGTCACCATGACGTCGCCTACTGCCGACCAGACATCTGCACGTCTTGAGTCGGTCTTTGGCGATGGTCGAAACTGGTCGTCACAGACAGGACCATCGGCGACAGTCTGGGAGACTAAGGCTTACCATCTACTATGGTTTGACGGCCTAGCAAACGAGACGGTCCTGCGCAGGTTATGGGAGGCCAGAAAAGGCCGCCAACCCTTTCCGGTGGTACTGCTTGCACCCTCGGAAGACGACTCCAAAATCCGTGTCGCCGGCCCGCAGGACGCCAGGCCGGTTCGGGAGTTGCCCGTCGGACGGGTCCTAGACCTGTTGGAGAATAGCCGCGGAATGGCGACCCGAGAGGCGGCGTCGTTCCTGGCGAGGGAGTTCAGTCGTCTTGAGGATGCCGTCGTACCTGGCCTGCGGGTCAAGGAACTACTCACCCCTCACTTCTTGCGGGAGCGACTTCGCTGGCCAATTAACGAGCGGCAATTGTCCCGCGCCGTGGAAGGCGTGCCTACTTCTGGCAACGTAGCATGGCGCTCGTTCTTCCAGAGCATGGGATACCAGGTGGAAAAGCTTCACCCTAGAGGACACCTGCTACGATACGACAACGCGCCAATTGCTGTAGTGCATCCTCACCGCGACCCGTCACAGTTCAGCCGCCTAACAGACAACGGAGAGTTGCCGGAAGGCATGGTCCTATCCGACTGTGAGCAACACGGTGCACACTGGGGAATCCTGGCGGCACAGGGCCGTTTCCGGCTGTTTCAACGTCGGCCTCCTGTAGGTCCGGCGACAGGACAGCATGTAGAGATAGACACTGGCGAGTTGGACCGAAAGGACCGCTTCTATCTCGGTATATTCTCCCCGGGCTCCCTGAAGGAAAACGGCTGGCTGACCGATTGGATCAGCGAGGCTAAGGAATTCGGTGACGAACTGCGCAAAGGCCTGGAGGAGCGGCTCATCAAGGATGCGCTGCCCAATATCGCGCGCGGGCTTGGCGAATGGCTTGAATCACAGGGTGCCGACCTGAGCGACAGGGAACAGCTTCGCCAAATCGAAGAGGCCGCGTTGACCCTTGTCTTCCGGTTCATGTTCCTACTCCACACCGAGGCCCGCGGCTACCTGCCCATAGGCTCGGCGGCATATCGGCCTCACAGCGCCCGCCAGCTTGCCGAGGACTCTAGACTGGCCCAATCCTCCTTCAGCAGAAAGTCCACTCAGCGGTGGTACCGTCTGCGGACGCTGGTGCGAATGGTTCGCAGCGGAGATCGCTCGGCGGGGGTGCCCGCTTACAACGGCAGTCTCTTCGCCGAGTCTGGCTTCCCTGGCAGCGATCTGTTGGAGCGCGCCGAGATAACCGATGTCTTTATGGCTCCGGCGCTTGCCGCAATCGCTTATGAAACAGACAAACCCGACACCCCAGGGCTGGACTACGCCGGGTTGCAAATCGGCCACCTCGGTGCCATCTATGAGGCGCTGCTCACGCTGCGGTTGACTCGCGCCCCTGAAAACTTGGCCTATGACTCTAAGCGTGATGTGTTCCGACCCCTCCAAGCCGGGGAGCAGCCGGAAGTGACCAAAGCGCAGCTCTACTATCAGGCCCAGGCGGGCGGGCGGAAGGCTGGGGGTGTCTTCTATACCCGTCATGAGTTCGTGGACCACTTGCTCAACCACTCCCTGCTTCCCGCTTTGGACGACCATTTGGAAGGGATCAAGAAGCTGGTCGATCATGACCCCAATCAAGCAGCCCAACGGCTGTTTGACTTCTCTGTGGTGGACCCTGCCATGGGAAGCGCCCACTTCCTCACGGCGGCGCTGGCCATGATTGCCGACCGCATCGAGATTTTCCTCGCCCAAATCGGCGGACTTCCCGGGATTGCCGAGCAACTCGCCGAGTTGAGACAGGATAGTGGGCAGGTTGCCCAACAGCCAGAGGATGGCGACCTGCTCCGCAGGCTAATACTCAAACGCTGCATCTACGGCGTTGACCTCTCGCTGATGGCGGTGGAAGTGGCGAACGTCACCCTATGGCTGGCTTCCTTCGTCCCCGGTTTGGCTCTCTCCTACCTGGGCAGCAACCTTAAGTGCGGCGACGCCCTCATTGGCGTGGCCAATCCCGATGTGCTGAAGGACGTGGACAAAGACCGCATGTTTACAGGTGGAGAAGAGGTCCTGCGGGCAATGCAGCAGGCGGCAGACCTGCACCGGGAACTGGCTGATATTCCCGACCGTACCCCTGAAGAGGTGCATGAGTCTGAGGAAAAGGCGGGACAACTACGTCTGGCCACAGCGAGACTGAGGGACGCCTTCGATCTATGGACGGCTGAACCCTTGGGAATGAGAGGGGCCCGCGACGACCTGCAACTGCATGGCAAGTACATCATCGCCGGAAGTGTTAAGGGCGAATATGTGGAAAGGCACTTGAGGGAGGCCAAGGGAATCGCCTCACGTTACCGCTTCTTCCACTGGCCTCTGGAATTCCCCGGCGTCTTTCACCGGGAGCGTCCCGGCTTTGACGTTGTGGTCGGCAATCCGCCGTGGAACAAAGTGAAGTTTGAGATGCCGAGCTTCCTAGCATTGCACGACCCAGGTATACGAGGATTGCGTAGTAGTCTGCAAAGGGACGAGCGTGCCAAGAGACTATTTGAACACAGACCTGAGTTGCGCCAGGAGATAGAGGACACCAGGATCCAGATAGAGGAACAGCGAAAATTTTTCCGACCTGAAAACGGGTACACGATACAGGGCAGGGGTGACACCGACCTGTACAAATTGTTCTGCGAACGATATGCCTCGATTGCGCGGTCAAAGGGTTTCATAGGCGTTGTCCTTCCAAGAGTCGCATTCTTGAACGACGGTAGCAGGGGCTTTAGACGTTGGCTTTTTAGGAAATGTAGCCCCAGCCGTATTGATTCCTTGTTGAACAGCGGGCGGTGGGCTTTTGATATGGAGGGCCGCTACACTGTCGCCTTGACTGCAGCTCAAGTGGGCGTACCGGCAAGTGGTTCACTTACCATTACGGGACCGGCCCGTAACAAGCATCAATTTGTGGAGTATATTACAGGACAGGGCGTGCAAGTTAACTTGGGCGACCTTGCCTTATGGACTCCTGCTCCAATGGACGATTCGGTCAACGAGCCGACGTGGGAGTTGCCGTTGCTGCCCACTCCTGACCATGTTTCGGTGCTAGGGAAACTGCGGAGAGGCGTACGGTTCGACCAGCTAGAAAACCCCGGAATTCGAAAAAATTTGAAAGAGACCGCTGCTGCGCCGAATGCAATTCTGTATAGAGAACTAGACTCGGCGCAGCAGCGGTCTCTTTTCACCCACCCGCCGGGTGAGGGACGCATCCCTGTATGGAAAGGTAGTTCCTTCGATCAATATGATCCCTATGTCCCCGACAACTCAAACGAAAAGGACCTAGCTGGATACGGGTCACCTATAGCCGTCGAGCGCTTTCTGCAACAAAAGCGCAGTAGATCGAGGGAGTTCCGAAAGGTGTTTCCCAAAAGCGTCTTGAGTGATTCTTCGACCCTTCCTTATCAGCATCCTAGGATTGCGTTCCGCGCAGTTACGAACCGCACAAACTCCCGCACAGCAATTGGATGCCTAATTCCTCCTAGGACACCACTGACTGACCGGGCACCGTATATGGCCTTCCATTTGTGGGATGCCCTAGAACAGTCCTTTGTGATTGGCGTGTTCAATAGCATCCCGTTTGACTGGCAGGCCCGGCGGTCCGTTGAGACTACCTTGAACTACTTCATTCTTAATGGGCTTACCTTTCCCCAACCAAGCAACACCCCTTGGCAGCAAATCGGACACTTGGCGGCTCGACTATCCTGTATCGACGAACGATTCACCGAGTTTGCCTCTGAGGCTGAGGTTGATTGTGGTCCGCTGACGGACGCCCAACGCAACGATATGCGGGCAGAGATTGACGCGCTGGTGGCTCGCGCCTACGGCTTAACCGAGGATGAGCTTCGCTTCATCTTCACTGATTTCACAGAAAACGCCGTCAGCCCTGCCTACCGGCGGTTGGTGTTGAGGAAATTGGAAACGATTGACGCCGCAAAATGGCTTAGTGATGCTGGAGGAAGCGTGCCGGACATGCAGTACATCCCTCGCCGACGAAGCGAGACTGGTTGATGATTCTAGTGGACACCTCGGTTTGGATTGACCACTTGCGTAGTCCTGAACTTGTCCTACAGGAACAGCTAAATGGAAACAAAGTGCTTACGCATCCGATAGTTGTAGGAGAGCTGGCTTGCGGCAACCTGGCCAATAGAAGAACCTTTTTGAGGAATCTGGATGCCCTGCCCAAGATTATGGAGGGAACACATCAGGACATTCGAGATTTTATCGAAGCTGAGAAGCTAATGGGTCGAGGCATTGGTCTCATGGACGCACATCTACTATATTCAGTTTTGCAGCAGAAAGGCTCTCTCCTGTGGACACGAGACAAGAATCTGTGTCAATTGGCCCAAGAACTGGCAGTCTCATACGTAGAAACGACTTGAGATGAAGAAGATGGACCACAGCATGGCCCGTGGCCCCTATGAACTGGTTGACAACGTAAGCTTTGGACACCATAGCGATGCTCTAGCCTGGTTGACAGCGCACTACCAAGGTCCGCTGAGCGTCGCTACAGGCTACGTCGGCCTGGAAGGGCTGGACGCGCTGGCAAGGATGGCCGTAGACAGAGGAGAGGCCGGGCGGCTGCTCATCGGAGCCGCCCCGTCATCCGAGGGCCTGCTAGGTCCGGTAGGCGAGACTGTAGCTGACCGCTTCGAACAATCAGTGTCGGTCCTGCGTCGCCAACGTGACTTCTCAGCATTCCCCGCTGCCCGTCGCGAAGTGCTGGAGCGGGTAACGCGCTTCTTGGAGTCCAACGACGTATCGGTGCGGCGATACGTCCGGCGCTTCCTTCACGGGAAGGCCTACGTCATCGGGGAGCTCAACGACTCCGGGTCTCCAAAAGGCCCGGGGGCGGCATTGGTTGGTTCTGCCAATCTCACCCAAGGCGGCCTTGTAGCCAATCTTGAACTGGGCATGGTCCACTACCAACCAAACGTTGTTGGCATGGCCTTGGGATGGTACGAGAATCTCTGGAAGGACGCCCTTGACTTTCGCGAGGAACTGCTGGAATTGCTGCGACCGCCAGTATTAGAAAGCGATCCTCAAACCGTCTTCCTCCGCGCCCTTCTGGAACTCTACGGGAGCGATATTGACGACGAACCTCTATCTGACCTACATTCTCTAACCGCTTTCCAGAGGGATGGGTTAGCTCGTGCCAAACGGATTCTGGACCGATACGGCGGCGTCCTATACGCCGATGGTGTGGGAATGGGCAAGACTGAGATAGGCATCCAGTTCATCCGTGAGCACACTCGAGACTTGGGTCAACACGTGCTGGTCATCTCACCGGCACAACTCCGAGATCGTCTCTGGCAGCAGCGCCTGGCAGAGGAGCTCCTTCCAGGGACTGTGGTATCCTACCAGCAATTGGCCCAGGACCGCCAGTTGGTTCGCAAAGGCGGCAGTCGGGTTCTGCCGGTGAACAAAGACGTGTACCGATTCGTTATCATCGACGAGGCACACGCTTACCGCAACGTGGACAACACTTGGTACGCTGCATTGGATCGGCTCATGGGAGGCACTTCGAAGAAACTGTTGCTTCTTACTGCCACACCGGTCAACAACTCCCTCTGGGATCTGCACAACCTCTTCTTACTGTTCGGCCGACACGACAGCTCATTCAACAGGGAACCTCTGAGAATTCCTAGCCTGCGCAAGTTCTTTGCGGAGGCCGGGGCCTCAAAGTCAGACAACCCGTCCGAAGAAAAACTCTTCCCGTTAATCGATGCCCTAACCGTGAGGCGGGACAGATCGTTCATCAAGGAGCGGTATCGTAACGAGAGATTCGCGGATGGAACGCCGGTGAAGTTCCCGGACCCGCAATTGTGCGAGCACCGCTACGACCTGGACAGCGCACACCCGGGAATCGTGCAGGCCATCTATGATGGAATCGAAGGACTGACGATGGCCAGGTATCGCATGTCGGCCTATATGCTGGACAAGCCTGGGGAGTCCGCGTCGGAAGAGGCCCTGGCAGCATTGATGCAGTCGCAATTGCTGAAGCGATTCGAGTCTTCGTGGCACGCGGCATTGCAGACAGTAACCAGGATGAGAAACGCTATCGACGTGTTGTTAGAGGTTATTGCGGAACGGGGCGCAGTGCCGCCTCCGGACGTCATCAAGGACTTGGTGGGAGAGATTGGAGAGGACGATACATTCCTTAGCGCTGATCTGATCGACGAAGCCTTGGCCGGCTCGGAGGGCGGAATGTCCACAGATGACTTTACCGACGACTTCTTGAGGGACTTAAAGAAAGACCAAGAAACTCTTGAAAAAATGTCGTCGCGGTTGGAGAGTCTGAAGGACGTTCCAGACCCCAAGCTGGGTGCGCTGAAGGGTGTGTTGGCGAAAACGCCATCGCAGAAGATCGCAATCTTCACGGCGTTCCAAGACACGGCAATCTACTTGAAGGAGCAAATCCAAAGGCATCCAGACGTTCTTGGAGGCCGCAAGTGGACCGTGGTCATCGGCTCCGAAACAAACGCCGATGCCCGAACGAGGGAGCTTGAGCGTTTCTGTCCGGAGTCCGTAACCGGCGAGCAAGGTTTTAGACCCGAAGGCGGTGAGGTGGATGTCATCCTTAGCACCGACATCCTCTCCGAGGGGCAGAACCTGCAACAGGCCCAGGCGGTGCTCTCCTTTGATATGCCCTGGAACCCCCAACGAGTTGTACAACGTAACGGCCGTATCATACGACTGCGTAGCCCCCACGACACCGCCTACCTCTATACATTGCTACCCAAGAAAGGCGACCTGAACCGCCTGTTGAAGCTGGAGGGCAAGCTTCGGACCAAAATCATGGCGGCGAACGCCTCGGTGGGTATGGAAACCCCCGTATTGGCAGACGTGGAAACGGAGTCCCAGGTGTACGCGGATTTGAGCTCGTTCGTGGATCGACTTTCTAGCGGCGATGCTTCATTACTGGACGAGCAGGAAACTGGCGGGGAAACAGGTTCAGCGTTTGCGGGCGAACTCTTCCGGTCCCACCTCCGCCGAGCCTCAGAAGAAGGTGAGGTGAACAGGCTTCAGAGTCTGCCGTGGGGAATTGGGGCTGCTTTTGTTCAGCGTTCTTCGACACTGGAAGAGCCGGCGGTGTTCTTTGCCTGTCGAACCAAGAGAGACGAACGCTACTGGCGTGTGGTGTCACAATCTGGACAGGTTCTGCACAGAGAAGACCTGCCGATGCTGCGGCTGATAGACCCGCATGAGCAACCCGGATGTTCCATTCCCGATGAGATCGATTTGGAGAACCTTTTTGCCGTGGTAGCGGCCGACATCTGCAAGGCACACAACGCGCTTCTGGACCCACAGGCGAGGTACGCCGCGTTGCCGGCCAGCCAGCGTTGGGCATTGGACGTGCTGCGTTTGCCTGATGCGCCCGCCGGGGAAGCGTTCGACGAGGCAGACCAAGCGCTCTCAGTGGGCAGGAACAACCTCGTACGCCGCGAGCTTTCGCAAGTGCGTCGGGAATACGAAAGTGGTGGAATGAGCGTGGCGGATTGTTCTCGAAGGATCGTCGAAGTCGTCGCCATGTTCGGCCTTCGGCCCGTGGCACCGCCGCCAGACCCCGTCCCCATTACCGAGGACGACTTGGGGGTGGTATGCTATCAAGTGGTGTTACCAGAGTGAGGAGTATCTCTGCAATTGGAGAGCAATATCACATTAGATGGTGGAATCGATGAAAGAATGGAAAAGAGAGAGTCTTGAGGCTGCTCTCGATGACAAGGGGTGGCTCGTCAACTCGCGTGACATTGAGCACGCAATTCAGTTTGGGTTAAACGAAGGTGTAAAGGTCAATCTTTATCACTCGGGAAAGGTCGTATTCGGCGGGCCCAAGAGTGATTTCAAGTCTACGGTTGAGGCATTTGTCGAGGCAGGCCCAGATGCAGCAGAGTCTAAGAAGAGGCCTAATGTTAGTAGCCGAGACGTACAGACTCCCGGTGAAGTTGGACGAAGGGTTTTTGTCGTGTACGGTCACGATACGGATGCTAGAGATGACTTGGAGTTAATCCTGCGACGTGTCCACGTAACCCCAATCATACTTCAGAATATTCCTGGTATTGGGGATACCTTGATCGAGAAGCTTGAGGCACTAACTGATGCGGACTTTGCGTGTGTCTTGCTTACTCCCGACGACATGGGAGCTGCCAAAGCTGCATTAGATGACTTGCGCCCGCGAGCCCGACAGAATGTGGTGCTTGAATTGGGAATGGTACTGAGCCGGCTGGGGCGCCGCAGGGTAGCGATTCTGGTGAAGGGAGACGACCTGGAAAAGCCATCGGACATTGATGGCCTCATATACATCCCTTTCACCTCAAGGGTGAATGAAGCCGCGAACGCGCTTGGTGCCGCTCTTGCGAGCGCAGGGTTTCAAATTGACGTCCGCGATCTACTCGGGGTATAGCCGATGACGGACTCAAATTCAGTGGTTCTTGCATTCTCTGACGGTGCGGCCCTGGGTAATCCAGGGCCGGGTGGGTATGGAGTCGTGCTGAAATACAAAGGAGCCACCAAAGAGTTATCTGCCGGCTTCAGATTCACGACAAACAATAGGATGGAGTTGCTTGGTGCGATAGTGGCTCTAGAGTCCTTGAAATGGCGATGCCGAGTCGAATTATTGACTGATTCGCGATATGTTGTGGATGGTATGTCTAAGGGCTGGGCTGAGAAGTGGCGCGCAAATGGTTGGAGGCGAGGAAAACGAGGGAAGGCCCTGAATTCGGACCTATGGTCAAGACTCCTAGATGTATCTATTCAGCACGACGTCCAATTCAAGTGGGTTCGTGGACACGCAGGGCACCCAGATAACGAACGATGCGATAGACTGGCTAACGAGGCAGCTCGAGGAAACAACCTTATGGCCGACAAGGAGTACGAAAAAACCAGTAGCTCTACTAAGGCAGTTAAGCGACTGTCATAGACTGGCTAGTCCAAGCGGAGAGCACGTTGGCATCGGGTTTGGCAAAGCAATCTGAGATTCCCGGCTGGCACGATTGTCCTCCCGCGAGGTTTTGACTGTCTCAACTAATCCGACAGAGATAACTCAGCAACAATCGATGTCTCTTTGGAAGGTTGCCATTAGCGATTGGCAATTCTACCCGACTTCTTGTTCTTTGATCCCGACTATGCCTCTCTCAAGCAACGAGGAAAGTGGCCTAAATCTGATCCTTTGACAACCTACTGAAAGGCCATTACCGTCGGGAGTTTGAGGGGGTTAGTTCCGTGTGTTGCGACAGTCTTGACATCCAAATTTCGTCCATTTTCCGCCTCACGGATCCCGGTCTTGGAATCGTTGTTTAGCCGACACTCCGGCCCTGACCGCCGCCATTGATGTACAGATCCAGGCATGGCAATGTACCTGGATCCTGGTATGTTCTTGCTGATTCAATGTCAATTCCTTCATGGCATGACTGCGATGATGTGTTTGGGCCATCTCAGGTCGGATTTGACCCTGGGTGTCAAGGGTGTCGCCGCTCAGGATAAATGTCAGTGAAAATGGCCAGCATAAATGTCACCAACTTGGTCTCTGATCATAACAGGTCACGAATCATTGGATCTGGGTTGATGGCCGGTTAAGGGCGGGCTCTTGGCGTTCATGTACTTCTTCGCGGTGTCCCTATGAATGCCCAGTTCCCTGGCTATTCCTCGAATAGACAGGCCCTTTCGCTTAGCCTTTTGCACCGCCTTCCACCTGGCCGTCTGCAGTGGCGTGGGCTCTCTTCGTGGCGGGCTTACAGATTTGCGAACTCTTCTAGTGCCATTGGGACCGGCGACAGCAATGAGCTTTCCGACATGGTGAACCTGGTCCGGCGTCGCTAGCCTGGTCACCGATCTTCCACCCAGACCGTTGCCGTTGACTTTGGTGGACAGGTAAGGGGCAACTGTGTGTGCGGTTCTCCCGGCGAGGCCGCGAAGGACACTCGGATGTGGCGGCGCCTCTTGAGAGGGGATGTCCCACCCTTGGTGCTGCACTTCCAGGTGTCCGTCCAATCTCTCAAGTACATCTACGACTGTACCGGCGTAACTCGTCCTGTCGGTACCGGGCAGCAGTTGCAGAGTACGGCGACGATATCTGACAGTGTTGTCCCTGGCAACTCTGCGGCGATACTTGAAGCACAGCACCTTCTCCAAGCGTATTCCATCGTCCACTGGGCGGTAGACGGCTTCAGACTCCTGGGAAGGCACCTTGAAGCGGCTGTTGAAACGTGGAAGAAAGTCCTCTAGCACGCGATTTGCATCATCGATGGTGATCGCCCCCGCAAGCCGAAGCTCCGTAACCAGCCTATCCTGGAGTGTTCCCGCTGTACGTTCCACTCGTCCCTTAGCCTGTGGCGAGCGAGCGAATATCAGCTGTATCCCCAGCTCGTCCATAGCTCGACTAAACTGAGTAGGAGCGGCGGCACTATCAGAGGAAGGCGTGTACTTGAAGACGGCATGCCGGTCCGTATAAAGGGCGAGGGGCAACCCGCAACGCCTTATCAGGGCCTCAAGCAACTGGAAGTAGCTGCGGGTCTTCTCCAGCTCACAAAACAGGGCGCTAGCCACGATGCCCGTAGCATCATCCACCGCCAGCAGTAATGTGAACTGTGGACCATCTTCCCCAAGCCATCTATGGTAGCTCCCGTCTATCTGAATGAGCATACCCTCACGAGGCATTCTCTGACGTCGACTTCGATGCTTGGGTGGACGTCTCCCGCGCGGGCTGTTCTCACCGGCGCTCACCAGGAGTCTCCGCAGCGTGCTGCGAGGAATGTCTATGCCTTCGTGTTCTCTCAACAACTCGCTCATGTGCGTGTGATTGGTTCCCACGTACCGTGTCTGTGCCAGGTAAAGCACAACAGCCTTCGTATCCTCCGATATCGCGTTGGGCGCTCTACGACCTCGATGACCGTGAGCCAGGGCGGCTGCTCCCTCCTCCTTGTAAGCCGCCAGAATGCGCCAGGCTTGACGTATGCTCACCCCCATCAGCGTAGATGCCTGCTCTATCGTCATATGCTTCGCCAGCAAGCTGTTGAGTACCTGTAGTCTCCCTTGTTCCTTTTGATTCAACGTCACATTCTCCATGATGTGACATTCTTGCTGAACAGTTAACTACTGACACTTATGCTGGGCAACAACAAGCCGGGGCGGAGTAAAAGTGTACCACTTGGGGGCTATTGGTCAGCAAAATGTCATCAGTTAAATGTCAAGCGAAAATGTCCTCTGCAGCGGCTATTGGCTGGAGGACGAGTGTAGGTCTGGAGTCGCCGCCACAGCATCTAGACTGCTCTGTTTGAGGCGGTAGCTCTCGCCGTTCATCTCCAGGATGTGAACGTGGTGGGTGAGCCTGTCCAGCAGGGCTCCGGTGAGCCTTTCGGAGCCGAACATCTCGGTCCACTCGTCGAAGGGCAGGTTGGTGGTGACGAGTATGGAGCCTCTTTCGTACCGCTGGCTGAAGATCTCAAAGAGCAGTTCCGCTCCCGTTTGAGACAAGGGTACGAAGCCGAGCTCGTCTACGATGAGCAGCTTCAGCCGGAACAGCTTCTTCTGCAGGTTCAGCAGGCGCTTCTCGTCTCTGGCCTCCACAAGCTCATTCACCAGACTGGCAGCCATGGTGAAGCCGACGGAGAGTCCCCTCTGACAGGCGGCGAGTCCCAGTCCCAGGGCTATGTGGGTCTTGCCGGTACCGCTGTTGCCTATGGCGATGACGTTCTCGCGGCGCTCTATGTACTCGCAGCGGGCGAGTTGGGCCACAAGCCGGCTGTTCACCGACGGCATGGCCTTGAAGTCGAAGGAGTCCAGGCTCTTCATAGACGGAAAGCGGGCGGCCTTGATCCTGCGCCCCACCATGCGGTGATGGCGGTCTATGAGTTCAAGCTCAGACAACCTCAGCAGGTAGTCGGGATGGTCCACCCCTTCGGCGGCGCACTGTGCCGCCATCTTGTCGTACTCTCTGAGGAAGGTGGGCAGCTTCAACTCCTTCAGGTGGTGCTGTAGCAGCACCGTGGACCTGTCGCTCATGATCTGCCTCCCACCAGCAGGGCCATGTAGTCCCTGGGAGAGGTCTTGGTCACCTCCACTCTGGGCAGGTGGGGGTAGAGGCTCAGGTCCAACCTGGCCGGCCTGTCCTCTATCCTGGAAAGGAGCAGGTGCTTGATGGCGTCGAAGCTGATGGCTCCCAGCTTCAGGCATCCTTCACAGCCCTGTGCACCTCCCCCCTGCGGAAATTCTCCACCAAACGGAGCACCTGCACGTACTCCCTCTTGCCACGCTTGCCCATACGGGACTCCAACAGCCGGCGCAGAATGTCGAACTCCTCGGGCAACTCCCATCCAGTCAGGGGCGCCGCCTGGTCCAACGCTCCCGTCTTCTGCTCCAACAGCGGCAGGTAGTGGATGGGATCAAAGACGTAGTCGTCCCGCTGATAGGAGCGGTTGTGCCGGGCTATCACCTCGGCTCCGCAGCTGATCACCACCCGGTCCACGTATCCCCGTACCAGCACCTCCCTTTGTCCGTAGGCCACGGGCACCGAGTAGTCGTTGGTACGATACCTCACTAGCGACAACGACCTGACCCGCGTAGCGCGCTTGTCACAGGCCTCGTAGGGTACGGTTGGCAGGGGCAGCAGGGCGTCTATGTCCCGCTTCATCCGCTCCCCTATGCTCTCCTTGTGGATCCTCAGCCGTCTCTCCATCCGTTCCAGGCACTTCTCCTTCAGGTGGGCGTTCAGTTCATCGAAGCTCCTATATCTCGGGATGGGCACCAGGAAGTTCCTACGGGCATAGCCCACCAGTCTCTCCACCTTCCCCTTGTCGTTCCCCTTGCCAGGACGACCAAACCGGTCCTCAAAAAGATAGTGGGACACCAGCTCACTGAACACCCGCGTCCGCTTCATCCGACCGTCCCCCAGGGTCTTCGCCACCGCCAGCCGGGTGTTGTCGTACAGAATGAACCGGTTCCCATCCACGCCGTCCCTACCACCTCAACGATAGGGAATCCGGCTCCGCCACTGCCCAAACAAGAGATCAAGGACTCCGAAGATAGCCAGGATGATAAACGCCCCAGCTAAGTCTTTGACAAAGATAGCGTGCTTGGCGTTTCCAAGCAGGGGCCGGGCTGCGGCCGACCCCTGCCCTCCAGTCAGCGTTTGTATATATCCCCCTTTCGGGTGTTGGCTTTCATTCAACTCAACAACAGGTCATTCCAATTGGGTCGATCCTTAGTTTCTAAAATTCTAAGAAGTCCATCCCTGCACAATTTGGTTGCCTGTTCGATTACAGCGAGGTCGGTGTCTTTGAGTCGGCTCATCGCAGATCCGTGAACTGCCCTGGAAGAAAGCGAGGGGTGTCATGAGGTCCATGCCCCTCTGAGGGGGGTCTGTGGGCAAGCCTTGTCCAGCCCATTTCCCACCGGAAACGTCCTTTCCTCCTTGCGTCATTGGTATCCTGTGGCCTACAATATGGTGATGGTCGAAATTCGCCAGACCGAGGTCTACGCCCGTTGGTTCAGGCGACTTCGGGACAGGCAGGCTAGGGTGAGAATCGACAACCGTATTAGGCGGCTGTCCCTGGGCAACCCCGGAGACGTGAGGCCGGTGGGAGAGGGAGTATCGGAGATTCGTATCGACTACGGCCCCGGCTACCGAGTGTACTTCGTGCAGCAAGGCGAGGCCCTGGTCGTCCTTCTGGCCGGAGGCGACAAGGACAGCCAGGAGCGGGACATACGACGGGCGCTGGAGTTGGCCCGTGGACTCTAGGAGGTAGGTATGGCAAAGACGCAGACAAAGCCGTGGGATCCGGCGGAGCACCTTGAGACCGAGGAGGACATAGCAACATACCTGAACGTCGCGCTGGAAGAGGGCGACCTGAGCCTTATCATGGCGACCCTCGGAGACATCGCCCGCGCCAGGAGAATGGCGCTAGTGGCTGAGGAGACGGGGCTGGGCAGGGAGAGCCTGTACAAGTCGCTGTCTGCTGAGGGCAACCCAGAGTTTGCCACCGTGCTCAAGGTGGTGCGTGCCCTGGGACTGAGACTTCAGGCCGCAGCAGGGCCGGGAGCGACCGGAGAATTGAACGACGCATCTTGAGGGCCTCTACTGTGATGCGTTCAGAGGCAAGCAGGGCGACGTGATCGTAATCGTAGCCATCGGGCAAGGTAGATAGTGCTAATAGGTGAAGACAATGGCAGACTCAACATCGAACTTTGGTAGCTATCGTCTGATAGTAGAGAAGGAAGGCAATTTTGTCAGCAAGTCTATCGTAGCTCTAGGGCGGAGTGAGCGACCCACATTGGACCAATTGCAGGGTTACCTGCCTGCTCTCGGGCTGGCCGTTGGCGGAGTTGACTTTGCGCTGTTCTGGTTGGCAGATGATGATCCAGAATTGAACCACCCGGTCTTAGCTGCCTCAATCCCGGTTACGATGAAATGGGCAGATTACAACTTGGGAAGAAATCCGGGTGAGAACTTCGTGGATTACCTCAACAAGGTGAGTTCTGTGCTCTCTACAGGAGAGTCAGAAGAAGAGGTTTCTGTTGACATCCTGCAATATATCTTCAACCGAAGTGATATGTCACCCCAGGAGTCAATGAACCTTATAGTTAAGCCACCCCATGAGGGATCTGCCGAGTATGAACAGCTAATAGCTCGCCCTGGCGAGGTGTTTATGCTGCTTCTCTACGTCGAAAAGCGTCTGAGTTATCACTTGGTGTCTCGTGACCCAGACATTGTTCCGTTGTATGACGAAATTGGCGCAGCCCAGTCGGAAGGTCGTGTTTCCACTGAATGGTTTGACGCATGGTGGGCTAAACTTGAGCCACTTCAGGCGAAGCTGGTAGCCAACAACAGCGACAAAGGTTTCCGAGGATTAGTGAACGACTTGGATCGAGAAACACGTGCCATACTGCCAGATAACCTACGGGAAAGCGGTATCGCCAACCTCAAAGAGCTAATTGAAATTCGCAATACCATAGGACATTCGACCATCTACAACGGTTTAGTCGTAGACGGGAAGGTAATGATTGCCCCTCACATAACTAAGCACACTAGCAGATCGAACCGAGAAACTTTGACTACTTATCTTAATGACGCAACCTATGATTTGATTAAGTCCATGATTGAGGACGCGCATGCATTCTTGGAGATATGCGCTAAAGTCCCTCCTAGTGATTCGAATGGTGCCCATCAAGTATAAGAAGGCCGAGACTGAGGAAGAACACATGAAGCAGACGCAACTACAGCCACTCACGCCGGCGGCACTCTACGCCAGAGTGTCCAGCGACCGGCAGGACGTTGATCTGTCCTTGTCGGCGCAGTTACGGGCGCTCAAGGAGTACGCCAAGGCCAACGGCTATTCCGTGGCCCGCGAGTACATCGACGAGGCCGAGAACGGCCGAGTCGTGACCGGCCCCAGTTCTGGGAGATGACCGAGGAGGGCAGCAAGCCCAAGGCCCCCTTCGAGGTGATTCTCGTCTGGAAGTTCAGCCGCTTCACCAGGAAGCGGGAGCACGCCGTCACGTTCAAGTCCCAGCTGAGGCGCAAGGGCATCCGCGTGGTGTCCATCACCGAGCAGGCCGAGGACAACGCCACCGGCAGGCTGCTTGAGGGTATCATCGAGAGCGTGGACGAATTTTACTCGGAGAATCTGGCGCAGGAGGTCGTCCGGGGGATGCGGGAGGCCGCATCGAGAGGCTTCTTCCTCGGCTCCAAGGCCCCCTTCGGCTACCGGAAGGTCAAGGTCAGGGACGGGGGAAGGAGCGCCCCACCCTGGAGGTTGACCCCGCCACGCCTCCTGTAGTGAAGGAGATATTCGGGAGCGCGCTCAGGGGCTAGGGCCTGAAGGAGCTATGCAATACCCTTAACGACCGGGGCGTCACCAACCGGGGCAAGCGCTGGTACAAGGGAACGCTCCACTACGTGCTGAGGAACGAGGCGTACACCGGCGCCACTGTGTAGGCAAAGCCAGCAAGGGAGAGAAGGAGGCCGACCCGGTACGTGTTGAAGGAGCCTGGCCCGCGTTGGTGTCGAGGGAGCTGTTCGACGAGGTGCAGGAGGCGATGCGGGAGCGCGCCCCCAAGGTGCAGAGGCCCGCGAGGGTGGGGAGTCCGTATCTCCTGAGCGGGCTGCTCAGGTGCGGCGTCTGCGGCAGGCTGCACGGTGACGATCGCCCGGTCGAACGGCTGCAACGTGTCAGGATTCGTTGGGCGCAACCGCACCACCTGCGGGGCGGTCCTGGTCTCCGACCGGCGCCCGCCCCATCGCCGTCCTTCCCGTCCTCCACATGGGCCTTCTCCTCTTCAATACCGCCGCCCTCCGCACCATCGCCCTCGTGCTGGTCTTCGGCATCCGACGGATACGGCGTCTACACGCCGCCCTCTAGCGCTGCCACCCGCTTGTCCAGCCCACCGACCGCCTACCGCAGCCGTGCGAACTCGGCTGCGTCCGCCCTCCTCAGGAGCAGCTCCAGGGCATCGGTCATGCGCCCCGTGATCTCACCCGACTCCTCGGCCCGGGTCAGAGTCTTGTGGTTGACCCCCAGCAGCTCGGCAGCCTCCATCTTGCCCTCCTGCCGAATCAGGTCCCGCAGGAACCCCCTCAGCCTGACCCGTCGCGCCTTCTCCACGCCCCAGCCATCACCCCCGCCGCCGTCCGTGGGCATCCCGTCAGCCCTCGCCCCGTCGTCCGCCGTCTGCTCCACATGCGTCCCGTTCATCTGCGTCTCATTTATGCTCGAACCTCCTCTCCTTTATCTCCTGTAGGGGCTGTCCTGTATGGGCCTCCCCACTCCCGGTTAGGCACCGCTCCCCAAACTGCTCGCTACGATTTAGCAGGAATCCGCACCTTCGCCCCGATTCACCCACTTCCCTTTTGGGAACTTTCACTCAATTCGGGTGAACCAACCCTTACCTCGAAGTGCTCGCAAAAAACCTGCCACTTCCCTCATTTCCGCCTGTTTCAGCTACGAATCTACCCACGACTTCTCTCTTGGGAACTGACCCCAATCCTTGTACACGGGTCTGACACCACATCCGGCCTCTCAAAATGGAGGCCCCGTAGGGGGCACGCGGACGTGTCCCCCCCCCACGAACCATGATATTTCCCCCTGCGACTCCTCAGACTCGATGGCAGACATCCCAACCCCATCGACGAGGAGGAGAATACGTGGGAGACCTATCGACCGTCCGGCGGACACTTGGCCGAGCCGGGGAACAGATCAGCAGGTTGATACCCCTGGCCTCATGTCCTGTAGAGGGCTGTCCAATATGTGATTGCACACCCTGGATTCCGACCTCCACGTCCAATCGCTTGCTCCGATGTAGCAGAAATCCCCGACTTCCTTCTTTCCAACTGCGTCCCATATTTCGGAAACAGCCCATTCACCAATTGCTCGCAACAACAGCCTCGGCTTCCCTCTTTTCCTGTCAATTTCAGGTTCAAAACAGCCCCCACTTTGTATTTCTGGAACTGCCGCAAATCCCTGTACACGGATATGGCAGCAAATGTGGTCCATTTCCGCCCGCGACCCCGTATGGGAGAAATCGCGAGTCCTCCCATACGGGGCATGGTGTCCCGCCCCACGGCTCCCCACACTCGACGGCAGCTAGACCGACGTTGACGGCCCGATTCGGGCTCACGAGAGCCCGGCGAAGAGAGCGATGAACGACAAGAGCAGACAGAAGGGACGGCAAAAGCCCGAAGAGGACTTCTCCGAGTTCGGGGAGGTTCGGGTCATCTCCAGGCCCGCCCCCGATGCGGAGGACCGGCTGCGCCGCCTCTTCACGATCCTGCTCGGGTCCTCAGCCGGTGACGGGCAGGCGGAGTCCGAGAAGGAATCGCCCCCAGACGACCGGCGCATGGGCGACCATCAAGAAGCGGAATCTTGATGCGGTCCGAGCAGCCCCCCAACTGCCACGAGCTTCAGCGGAAGCATTCGGCCCTCGGCCCAGACGCCCCCTACGAAGCCGTCTTCGGGGATGCGTCCAAGATCATCGACGCGGCCAGAGAATCGGCCGCCCGCTCGGTGAACGCCGCCATGACCACCGCCTACTGGCTCATCGGGCGGCGCATCATCGAGTTCGAGCAGTCGGGAGAGGAGCGAGCCGAATATGGTACAGCTCTCTTGGAAAGACTGGCGGAGGACCTGACCGGGCGGTTCGGGAGTGGCTTCTCTCGGCAGAACCTACAGCACATGCGCCTGTTCTATCTCGCTTATCCGCCAGACCGAATTTGCCAGACACTGTCTGGCAAATTGAATCGACCCTCTCAAATACCGATTCGCCAGACGCCGTCTGGCATATCTGAAGCTCCCACCGCCGAAGTGGGCCTCGACGACCTTCTGACCGCCTTTCCGTTGCCCTGGTCAGTCTACGTACGGCAGCTGTCGGTCAGGAATGAACAAGCCCGCTCGTTCTACGAAGTCGAGGCACTTCGAGGAGGGTGGTCGGTCCGGCAGCACGATCGGCAGATCGGTTCCCAATTCTACGAGCGCACCGCCCTCTCGAAGAAGAAAGCCGCCATGCTGACGCGAGGGCAGAAGCTCGGAGCCGAAGACGTCGTTCTGCCCCAGGAGGAGATCAAGGACCCCTTCGTCCTGGAGTTCCTCGATCCCAGGGACGAGTATACCGGGAGCGACCTCGAAGAGGCGCTCATCCGCCACCTGGAGATCTTCCTCGTGGAGCTGGGAGGCGACTTCTGCTTCATGGGCAGGCAGAGGCGACTGCGCATCGGCAACAGGTGGTACAGGGTTGACATGCTGTTCTATCACCGGGGCCTGCGATGCCTCGTGGTCATCGACATGAAGATCGGGGCGTTCACCCACGCCGACGCCGGCCAGATGCACCTGTACCTGAACTACGCGCGGGAGCACTGGGTCCGTGAGGGTGAGAACCCACCAGTTGGCTTGATTCAGTGCTCCGAGAAGGACGAGGCGCTGGCGCGGAACGCCCACGAAGGTTTGCCGAACAACGTGATGGCCGGGGAATGCCGGATCACCCTGCCCGACGAGGCGCTGTTGGCCGGTGAGCTCGATCGGACTAGGCAGGCTATGGAGCTGCGCGGCGCACTCCCAGGGAGCGACCAGCATGGGTGAACGAGCGCACCACAGGGACCGGAGACGCGCTTGGCGATGCTGGCGTCGACGTAGCCGCCCGGCTAGGGCGCTATGTGATAGTGGACATGGCACTCGGAATAGACCGTGACGTCTGGCGCGAACACGTGGTCACGATTTACGACCTTGGCCTCCACATATTCGAGGAACTTACGGGAAGCTTCCTCACAGACTCAACGCGAGACGAATTCTTCGAGAGACCTGCCAGAGTCCGCTTCCATCATGGACGGCTCCCGTCACGTTGTCGAGTTCTTGAGGGTCTGCTAACCTGGGTAGACCATGCCTCGACGCAACAAGGATCCTTGGCAAGACCCGGTCTTCCTTGGAATTGTAGCCATCATCGTAATCGCAGTCGTCGCGATTTGGGCGCTGCAGCAAGTGGTAAACTGGTTCACATCTCAGCCTACTTGGGCTCAGGTCATCGAGGTACTTGGCGGCATCAGCATTGTCACTCTCGCTCTCTATTTCCGCTTCAGAGAACGCTAGCCCTTCTTCGAGGTCCTCCATCCGATCCTACCCGCTACAACCGTTGTGTTAAGTGGCAACCGCCACGCGCTTTGACTCCCCCCGTCCGGCTGGGTAAAATAGGGGAATTATATACCTTACTAGACGAATGCGATTATCTTGACAAATCGTCCCTTGAAAAGTAAAACTCTACCTTGCTAGAGAAGGGAGAATACCATGACGGAGGACAGACCCGCACCAAAGACCCCAGAGGATTTAGCCAAGGCCATTTTCCGCAACGCTGACCGGAAGTTGCAAGACCAACCCACCACCAAACCCTCTAAGTAGCAATGGCTACGCCCAATCTTCTCTACTATGGCGACTGCCTAGAGGTCATTCGGTCTTACCTTCCCTCGGAATCCGTAGACCTTGTCTACATAGACCCGCCCTTCAATTCCAAGCGGCTCTACAACACCTTCGAGACTATTTTGAGGGACGGCACACCCCCAAATGCCCGTTGCGGTCAATTATGCCGCCAACTGATAGGAGGACATCATGAGCAAAAGCAGAACGCTGACCAAAGACTTCGATTTCTACTTGGAGCATCAGGAGGAATTGGTCGAGCAGTATGACGGCAAGGTCATTGTAATCAAGAACGGTCAGGTGCTCGGGGCCTACGACACCGACGGGGAAGCTGTGGTCGAGACTCAGAAGAATCACGAGCTAGGAACCTTTCTTGTTCAGCCAGTGAGCCTTGGCCCCGACGCCTATACATACAAGTTTCACCGAACGAGGACGTAATTGAGGAGTGAGATCAATTCCGACCAACCACGCATTCACCGCGACTACCAAAGGACTCGCCAAAACCCTACATAGCCACTGCTCAGTTGCACCACACCCCAATCAACAAAACTATCATCAATTCACCGCCATCTGGGACACTGGGTCAACGAATAGCTGTATCTCAAAACGGATTGTTCAAGAATGTGGTTTGCAGCCCATTGGTCCGGGACTTATCAATCATGCCGGGACCAGCGACGAGCCTGACAAGACCTTCGTCTATCTCGTAGACATCCTCCTCCCCAATCAAGTTGAGGTGGTTGGGGTTCGGACAGCGGTCACCAGCATTCAAGGTGGGGATTTGCTAATCGGCATGGACATAATCAATATGGGTGACTTCGCCATCACTCATCCCAACGGTGGGACGCAGTACACCTTCCAGGTTCCGACGCAAGCTGATATTGATTTCGTCAAAAGGCCGACAGCCCCCGTCCAGAACAGGGCGGCAAGACGCGCCCAAAAGCAGAAACGTCGCAGGAGGAAGAAGTAATCCGCTTTGCCTACTTGCTAAGCAGTCAAGTCCTGATACCTGAGCCGCTTGCCTACTGACCCACTGGCCATCATTGCCATCTGATTCTCAGTGTCGATAGGACGCTGATTGAGGCGTCCTTCGAACTCGTTGACGTAGCGGTCTAGGGGCTTGCTGGAATTTGGTGGTAGGTTCCCACGTATCCACGTTTCAGCATCGCCCAAAGGCTTTCAACCCCGTTTGTGTGCGCCTGTCCGTGAACGTACTCTCTCACACTATGCTTGACCGTTTCATGGGGGAAAGGTAGACCGGTGTAGGCCCTGTTTTCGTCGGTGTAGATAGTCGCTCCCAGCTTGGCGTTGTCAACGACGAAGGATTGCAGATTCAGGGCGTCGGTGCGTTCCACCACTTGCGCCGCCACTTGACCGCTAGACCTATCCTTGGCTCCGACAATAGCGGTTTTGCCCACAGGCCCACGTCCGGCTTTCAGCTTCTTGGATTCGTGCTTGTTGGCCTCTTTCCCTCCGATGTAGGTTTCGTCTACTTCAACCGGCCCCTCAAACAGTGAGCCGTCGGTTTCCCAGACCTTGCGGATTCTATGAGCCATGTGCCAAGCAGACTTTTGAGTGATGCCGAGGTCTCGGTGTAGCTTCATGCTGGATACGCCCTTGAGGTTCGTTGCCATGATGTAGAGGGCCAATACCCACTTCCGAAGGGGGAGATTGGAAGCTTCCATGATAGAGCCGGTCTTGACGCTGAAATACTTGCGGCACTTTCCACACCAGTAGGGCATTGGCTTGGCGTTCTTGGTTGCAGTGGTATTGGAGTTGAAGCACCGGGGACATTCCCGTTCACTGTTAGGCCAGCGGACATTCTCAAACCAATTGCGGGCTGAGTCTTCGTCTGGGAACTTGTCGAACAACTGAATGAGGCTTAGTCCAGTCCTGAATGCCTTGCCGGGTCCACGTCGCTTTGCCATTTGAATCCCCCTAATCTCTATAGGTGAATTCTACAGGATTTAGGCGCCGCTGTCAAGTATTATATATAATTCCCTAAGATAGGGGGTAGCAAGAAGTTGGTCCGGCGGTGCTGGAAACACCCCGGACCGTGGCGCCACCTGCGGGAACAGGTGATGCGAATGGATTATACTACTCGCAGACCCGCTCCCGACAGGAGGCGGGTCTTCTTCATTTCAAGGGAATCCGAGAGGAAGCAATCATGGCGATGGGATCCACCGATAGGCAGACGAGAACGAAACGGGCGGCCATCTACGTCCGCGTCTCGGACAAGAGCCAGGACACGGAGGACAAGACCTCTATCTCCGAGCAGATCAGCGACATGGAGGCCCACTGAGAGCGCAGGGGACTGACCATCGCCGCACGCTACCGGGAGGTGGCCAGGAGATGGTCGAAGAACCGCCCCGAGTTCCAAAGGATGCTGGCAGATGCCAGAAGTGGTCGCTTCGACACCATCGTCTGCTGGAAGTCCGACCGGCTCAGCCGGGGCATGTATCCCGCCGCCGCCCTCATGGAGGTCGTCGAGGCGTACCAGATAGAGCTGGAAGCCGTCCTGGACGCCATCGACATGAAGACCTTCGGCCTTATGGCGGCCATCGGCAAGATCGAGCTGGACAACTTCAGAGAGAGGGCCTCAATGGGCAAGCGCGGCTCGGCCAAGCAGGGCCGCATCCCGGTCAACAACGTCCCCTACGGATACAACCTCGGCGAGGGCCGCAGGCCGGAGATTGTGGAGGACGAGGCCGAGGTGGTCCGCCGCGTATTCCGCATGTACGTCCGCGAAGACATGGGCGCTCCGGCTTTCGCCAAGCAACTGACCGCAGAGGGTGTTCCCACGCCCAGGGCCGTCGAGAGATTGTACGACCGCACCGTCACCCGCATCCTGGGCCTTGAGGCTTACAAGGGCACCTGGTTTTTCGGCAAACGCCGCCACGTCGCCACCGAGAACGGGAGCAGGAGGTACGACCGGCCCGAGGACGAGTGGGTCGAGGTGTCCCTTCCCGGCTGTGGTGGATGAGGAGATATGGGACCTGGCCCAGAAGGTCAAGGAGCAGAGGCTGGCCCATTCGGGCCGCAACACCAAGCTCTTCTATCTCTTGCAGCACCTGGTCAGGTGCGCCGAGTGCGGGTACCTCATGGGCTGCAGGGGGACGAGACGCCAGACCTCCAGGCGCAAAGGCAAGCACTACATCTACGACCTGGACACTCCCCGACGCTACTACAGGTGCTACGGGATGGAGAACGAGGGCGTGCAATGCCGGGAGCGTCCCAACATCAGGGCTGAGCGGCTTGAGGCGCTGGTGTGGGGCTAGGTCAAGAAGGTACTGGAGAACCCCGGCTTGATCGTCGCCGGCATCGAGGCCATGGACTCCCGGGCGGACAAGGGGGAGTTGGTTGAGGAAATCGCCATATCGGAGCGGGAGTTGCAAAAGGTGCAGATGGAGGAGGACCGGGCCATCAGTCTCTACGTTTCAGGGAAGATCACCGAGAAGCAGCTAGACCGGCAGCGCAAGTTCATCACCGAGCGGCTGGAGACGCTTCGGCTGAAGCTGGACGACTACCGTGCCAGGGAGATGGCCGAGGCCAAGAAGCGGGTGCTGGGCGAGCACATCGTCGAGTGGGCGCACCGGCTTGGCGGCAGGCTGGACGACCTGACCGACGAAGATCGGAGGGAGGTGCTGCGGCTGCTCCTGGACGGGGCTACCATCGATGGGAGCAACAACGTCGATCTGACCCTGGCCATCCCGACCGAGGATGCAGTGTCGATTGCCAAACAAGAAACTCCGTCTTGTACCAGCAGATGGTCGGGAGGTCGATGAGGTCGAGACCCGTCTACACCAGCCTGGGATGGCAGATGAGCACGTCGATGCCCCGCTTGAACCTGTCCGCAACCCACTTCTCCCCTGTCCGTAGCCACGGCTTTGGCCTCCTCACCGGCTTGCTCCTCCGGTACCCCGTCGGGCACCGAATACTTCGGCATCTTCCTCCCCGGGTCCCGGTGCAGACCAAACTCCCTAGCCACCTCCCGGTTCCCCATGCCTTCTACCATGTATGCCCGGCGCACCCCCGCGTACCTATCCACTCTGTACATCCTCTTCTTCCTTCCTTGGTGTTCCCCAAGACACTATGGAAGGCGGCATGTGGGCCGATTTGCAACCGCTCCTTTGGGCCGTCGCCTCCGACCTTGATATGCAAAATATATGTCTCCCTCACGCACCCTCCAGATCCCTCCGGGCAGGTCCTTGTTCCGGCAGGTCTACCGGGGCTGGTTCATTGGATTTTGAGCCGCTGACTGTCCGTGGGTTTTGGACCAACAACAAAGGCCCACATATATCGACGGGCGGGGCGGGCCGAAACGCGCAAGAAGCTGCATTTATCGGTGGGCGTGGGAGGGAGTTGCGCCCAAGGCAACTCCCTCCCACGCATCTCTGCCGTCAGCATCCCGCGTCGACCATTTCGAAACCCGCACCAACCAGAGATCCCCATAGAGGAGGGTCAGGAGGCAACCGCCTCCAGCTTCACCAACATAGCGGAGCAGCCCCGCTGGACCAGGTGGGTCACCGACACCCGGCCCATGCCGTCGTAGCCGGTGCGGAAGGCGTACTCCACCTTGGCACCTTCGGGCACCCTTCCGCCGGTCCGCACGGTGCCGCCATCGGAATTTGCACCAAGCCCGGGACCGCCGGCGCCCCGCACGACCATCCCCCTCCGCTCACCCTTGCGCCAGCCCAGCACCTTGAGATCGACGGGCACCACCCGCTCCCCCTGGGTAGGCCGGAACAGGACGGCGTGCAGCTCCTTCAACACCGGCGGCGAAGGGATGCGATTGCCGTTCATGATCTGGGAGAGGTGGCCGGTGCTGATGCCAGCTCGCCGGGCCACCTCATTCTGGCTGATGCCATGGACCCTCATCCGCTCCCGCACGGTTTCCCTGTCGATTCCGGCGCACTGTTCGGGAGCGACCCTAGCCGGAGCCTTTAGGGCCGACTCCACCTTTGCCTGGACCTTGACGCTCATGTTCCTGCGTCCCCGGGACGCTCGTACCATGTAGCCGTAGGACACCCCCACCCGGTCGGCCAGGGTCTGCATGCTCATGCCCAGTTCCCTGGCCCGCTCCCTGATGTAGCTGCTCTCCCCATCCACCACACCTCCCTGTCTGTAGACGACTCCCGGTGCGGGGATCTCTCCCAGCACGGCCATCGCCTTCTGCCGCATGGTGGGAGTCCAGGGCCTGCCTCCCATGGCAATCCTGGACAAGTATCCCGCGGTCACGCCCATTTTACCTGCAAGCTCGGTCATGGTGAGCCCACGCCGCCTTGCCGCAGCCCTGAGCCTGGTCTCCGTACCTCTGGTTGTAGTGCTTATAGCCGTCATGTCACTTCCTCCTGTAATGAAGAAGCGGGACGGCCCCCTTTGTGGGAGACAGCCCCGCCTGTTGCCGTGCCCCGAAAGCCGGGGCCGTCTCCTTGGGTGATGGTATTGCCGTTGTGTTGGGGTTCCGGTGTGTCTGGTTGTTGGTGCGACGCCCCCTATGGGAGGGAAGCCGCAGTGCGGAACAGGCCTCCGCATCAGGCGGGAACCGGCTCCGTCATGAACTGGGCACAGCAGTCCCTCCGATAGGGGAGGGAGATGTGCTGCGCGCGTAGGGAGTGGATGGGTCAAGGCCCCGCAAGTCACATGCGGAGCTTGCAAGCCCCGCCGTAATGAGGGGTGCGTAGAGCCGAGGTGCGGGGGAACGCCGCCTGTCGACCAGGCCCGCCCGTGGACGGGGGTCAAGGAGAGGTACGTCCCCTAAGGGTTGTTGAGTCAGTCGCGCCGGACTACGTCACCCGAGAGGGTGACAACCCCTGGGTCAGGGGCAGGCCTTCCCCAAGGGCCTGATGCCCCTCAGGCTGCGCCGGGATACAAGCTTGCCGGGCTGCCAGGACATGCCCAGCACGGCGACCACCTCAAGGGTCCCGACAGTGCCTGCGGGAACCAGGGCGGCCGCACGCCCCATTGTCTGGCTGTAGACCAAGGGGGCCAGTTGGCCAAATCTCCTTTTCACCAAGTGCTTCCACTCGGTGAAGGCCCACCGCGCAAGGCGTGCAGAAGCGGACGCCGGGACTGCGCCGGCCAGGGTCTCCAGCGCTCCGTCCAGGTCGCCCTCCTGCCGGTGTCGCCGGGCTTGGTGGATTTCCCGAACCAGGTCCGTTGACGCTGTGGCCGGCGCCGGTTCAGGCTTCACCCTGAAGGTCAGCGTCGCCATGAGCCGGTCTACCAGTTCCTCAAGGCCGCGCCGGGGTTGCCGGGCCGGGACCTGGTGGGGATCAACCACCGCATCGGGTTCCGGGTCATCCGGGAGAATCAGCGTCGAGAAGAGCCGATCCACCAACTCCTCAAGGCTGCGCCGGGTCTTGGCGGTGGTCTCCATGGTCTTGGTTCCAGTTGCCATTGTTATCGTAGTCATCGTGTACCTCCTGAGATTGTGTGTTATTGCATGGGATCCGCGCCCGCCATGGGCAAAGAAAGAGGGGCCGCCTCGGAAGAGACGCCCCCTGATGGTTGAATTTGTATGCCTGAGGGTGGGGAGACCGGGCGTCAGCGTCCGTGTCTACGCCGCTGTTTTCTCCGGCTAGCCAGCACCAGCCTCCGAATGACAAGGGCTGCAAGGCCGATGACGATGGCGTTAAGTACGAAGACCTCGGGGTCACCTGACAACAGGGGCAGCAGAATCAAGACCCCCACTGCTATGGCTATCGCCAGCCGCCGTCGTCGCAGGACGGTACGGACTACAACGCCGCCGCATTTCTTGAACCGGGATACCGCTGATCTGAGTTGTGTGACGTTCACGAACGCCTCCTTTCGATTGTGTGTCCGCACCGGCGTGCGCGGCGCGAACGGTGTGATTTGTGGAACCGTGACCGAGGACGCACCATCACCAGGGTCGGATGCGTGGAGAAGGGAAACGGGGATTGAGAAAGACGCAGCTTCGCCAGGGGAGAAGAGTGCCTTCAGTGAACTAGCCAGTGCCTACGATGAGTGTTCAGCAGCCGCCACGGGCGTTACCGACTAGGAGACAGCGTCAGAACGGCAGGCGCACTCTTGCCTGGGCCTGTTGGACGTGGCGTCTGAGCACACTCCAACCCGGGAACTTCCGCCTGCGAACCGGTTACCTGGGAGCAATCTTAGACTCCATGTCCGGCCTGCTTAGGCGAGTTCGCGTTTGGTCCCTCTGAGGCTGATGTCGGGAGAGCAAGGCTCGATCCCTGGACATCACCTCGCGGGCGACTGTTCGGAGAGCAGCGCTCGATCCTCTTCAGCCTGTCCCAGATTCTGGGGACTGGAATCCTCCAGGTTTCTAGGCGGGAAACGCTGGAAAAGCCAGAAACAGGAATTATTGATATCACCGCAATCCCGCCCTTGTCAACGATTTGAGCGCAGCTGGCGCAAATCAATTCCCGCAATAGGCCTCAACTGGGCCTGGCATTGCTCAAAAGCGTACTCGTGGGTCAGTAGCTCGTCGCAGCGCAAGGCTGACGAACAGGTGGGGATCGGAGCGGGTTCACCGGGTTGGAGGAGTCTGCGCTGCGGTTGAATTAGCCGTGGTCAGCACCGGAACCCACGCCCTGGACACCGCACAATGAACCGGCTGACCAGGAAAACTGGAATGCCGAGGCCCAGGGCGTTCAAGACGAAGACGGGGCGCTACCTGTCAGGAGCAGGCAGAAATGGAGCGACTCGGCCACGATGACGACGGTCGTCAACTGCTTGTGTCAGGGGCTATGCCAGCATGGGATGGGACTACTGGCCGATGACGCACCTCTTCCAGGGTCGGGTGCCGAACGCCGAAAGGGAGAGGGGTGAAGAGAGTGCACTGCGCTCCCTAGAAGGTGTTTTGTTGGGGGAGAGGCGCTCACGATCGCGGCGGCCTACCGGCTGCCTTGCAGGGCGTCGCCAACCGGCGCATCTCGTAGCCACAGGACAAATGTGGGTGGGCGATGCTACAGCCGTGGGAAACTCGCCGGGGGCATTGGACGCACTCCAAGCAGGGTCTCCGTAGGCCACTGTACCGAGACGTACAGCCTCCTGGGATCCTTTCCGCTTTCGAAACGACCACGGGGGAGCAGGGCTCGACCCCTCAACCAGCCTCACGCAGCGGGAATGCGCTTGTCCCTCCTGGGGCCGCCTTCGGGAGAGCAGGGCTCGATCCCTCCGGTCGGTACCCCGTGGGCGGCTGTTGGGAGAGCGAGGCTCGATCCTACTCAACCAGTCCCGGATTTGGGGGACGGAAATCCTCCAGGTTTCTCGGCAGGAAACGCTGGAAAAAGCCAGAAACAGAATTCATAGATAGCACCGGTGTGCCCCGGTGTCAACGATTTAGGGCCTAAACACCCCAAATCACTTACTCTCTTGATACTGCCATGCGACAACGTCGGGACACACCACAAATGCGGTTCGTCCGCCGCGGCGAAAGTCTATCCCCGCCACAGCCCCAGGGTGAAAATACGGCGCAGCATCTTTCTCCTTGCGAGGGCCTTTCTGGTATCGTGCAGCGCCTCCCGCCGCCAGGCGATCTGGTCTCTGCGTCCGAAGCCGCGGAGGGGTTCTTTTTCCGGGGGCAGGGTGAGCCCGTGCTGCTCCATCATGGACAGCTCCAGGGTCAGCAGCCGCTCCTCCGTGATCAGCCACGACAGGTTGCGGCCCCGGCTGGGATGGCCCATCCTCAGCCGCCGCCACTCCTCCACCAACGACCAGGCGTCGCCGTAGACCTCGGCGTCGTCATCGGCCGGGTCCTCGGTGACCAGCTCCGGGGCAGTGCGACGCGGGGAAACTGGCTTCGAAGATGGCAATCCCTTCACTGAAGGCGCCTTCACGGTCATTGGACGGCTTAATTCTTCCCGGTCCTGCATCTGAGACTGCTTTTTGACATGGGTATGAATCTCAACCGCAGTCTTAATGTCGGCGAAGCCTCTTTGCATCTCTTCTGCCAGAGTCTCGAGGTTCTCCTCCAGAGCCACTATTCGTTGTCGAAGCCGGGACTGGTCAGAGTCGTCTGCTCGTTCCAGCAGACGCTCCAGAGCGTCGCCCATGCGGCCAGTGATGCGTCCCGATTCCTCTGCTCTAACCACGGTCTTGTAGTTGACCCCCAACAACGAAGCCGTCTTCATTCGGCCCTCCTGTCGCACCAACTCTTGCAGAAGGCTGCTCAATCTCAGCGCTCGTGGCTTCCTCATGTCTTCGCCGGGTTTACCAGCATTCAGGGTCTCGTTCAACATTGCACCTCCGTGATTTGCGTTGGGGTGGATAGCCCCCTGAGGTTGGTCGTCACTTCCAACGTTGCTGTCATCATTGTGGTAGGCATCGTCGATTTCCGGCTGATTTTCAACTTCCCTTTTGGGAACTTTCGCTCAATTTCGGGGGAACCAGCCCTTACCACAAATTGCTTACAAATAGGGCTCAAACTTCCCGTTTTTCCGGCCCAATTCACGACTGGAGAAGTCCTATATTTCCCTTTAGGGAAATGATGCCAATTCCTGTACACGGGTATGACATCATATTTCGGTCCTTGACATGAAGGCCCCGTGAGGAGAACTCTCGCACGAGACCCCCTCAGAGACCATGATATTTCGCACCCCGATTCCGTAGACCTCTTGGCAGTCGAAGAAGACGCAATCAACGACGCGGAGGCAACAAGGTGTCATCGCAATGGCCCAATTGTGAATCTGGCCGGGTCGGGAGAGTTTATCTGCTTGCGGCGATCCTGCTTTTGACAATCCTGTCTTCCTTCCCTCGCCGGTTTTCCGGGCTTGGCGCCGTTGACCGGCCACAGTTGCCAGCATCTACCCATTCACCAACTCAATGCTCCCCGACATCGTCGCCTCCCGGCTCAGCCTCTACGGTGACCACCGAGGGGTTCCTGTTCCTTGACTCCCATCGGCGTTGAGATACGCGGTTCCAGGTCCTGTCCGTGCCTGACAGGTGGATCTTCGACGCGGTGGACGGGTTCCCTTCCAAGGTGGGAAGCCGCACTGGCAGCGACTCCAACTGTTGTGCCTGCCCCTTGCCCAGGGAGTCGAATCCGGCCTTCACCTCGTGACGCAGTTCCCCCAGGGCGTTGCGCATCTCCACCGCCAGCTGCTCCACCGTTTCCGCCAGGTCCCCCGACTCCTCCCTTCGCGGCGCCGTCTGAAAGTTCCCTCTGGAGAGCAGCCATACCGTCAGGGCCTGTCTGAGATGCACGGAGAGCTTCCCCGACTCCGCGCTCCTGGCCACGGTCTTGTAGTTGACGCCCAGCCTCTTCGCCGTCTCCACGGGTCCATGCTAAGTGACCAGGTCGTGGAGCAGCGCCTCCAGCTTCACATCGAGCATGCTCTCCAGGCTGGAGGCGTCGTCGTCCTTCATGTCGTCCAATTCGTCCCGTTGCATCGAACCTCTCCTTCCATGTCCCTCCGATGGAGTTTTCACGCCTGAGGGTGGGAACTGCTGCCCCGCGCCGCCATGTCCCTCCGAGGGAGTTTTCATGCCTGAGGGTGGGAACCCGTGGCCGGAACCTGCTGTGGACTCAAATTGATTCCTCCAATGGGCCTGCAGGAAGCCAATAGGGGGTGATTCAGCCTTGGAACAGAGCGAGTTCCCTCAGAGGGAATTCTTTGCTTTTCCTGTACACGGCTATGACATCACGGGACATGGCTTGAACTCCATGCCTTAAAAGGGGGGGCGCGCATGCCCCCGGTATGGGGCAGTCGTGCATCGCTCCCGGCATCCGCCTTAGGCTCCTCCCCCGCGAATCGGTTTGTAGTCTATTCACCCGCAATGCCGGGGCGCTCATGCCTCCCCCGCCGCGCTGACTCGATGCTTCCCGCCAGGGTCCTGGTATTCACACCCAACGACTACGCTATCTTCACCCAACCGTGCCAATTCTCCAGTTCCCACATCCTCCGCACCGTTTGCGCGCCTTCCATATTCGCGAGAGCCACCGGCAACTTCACCGGCGGTTACCCCCGAACTCCAGAGATGCACCCCCCACATCCCCCTGAACCTGCAATTACTGCAATACAATAAGTGCAATAAACGTGACACCGGTCCTATAGAGGGAAATCATGAAATTGCTTACTGTGGTACGACAATTCCTTCCTGAATCAGCCTTGAACTTACACTTATTGCACTACTCCAATAAGTTCCGTTTTCCAGTACAGCCCGTTGACATACAAAACGCGAATTTGGAGTTGCACTTTTCCTCCCTGGGTCGGTTTCGCGAAGAATGGCCATGCCAGCCCCCGGCGTAAGGTCTCGTTCCACGGATTGCTTGCTCCTATGCGCCGGACGTACACCCTCAGTGCGCCAGAATGCCACTTGCATTAATACAATTTTCACCCCCAAACGGGGGAACGGGCCCTTACCAAAAACTGCTTACAACAACCCCTCCTGGTTGCACTTATTCAGCCTATTTCAAGCCTGAAATTCTCCCCGACTTGTACTTCTACAACTTTCCCAATTCCTGTACACAGGTTTGATATCATATCGGGTGTCCCAAAGGGAAGTTCCTGTGAAGGAGTCTCCGGCACTAGGGACCCTCACAAATCATGGTGTTTCACACCCCATTGTCCGGACTGCGCGGCGCCTCAACCCTCTTGCGGCGGCTGCTTCATTGAGAGGAACCCTGCAGGATTTCTGCCTCCGCCTGACGGACGGGGTGCACCTCCTCGTGAGGCAACGGGACCGGCAATAATGGTTGACTCCAATCAAGGTGGACCAGGTCTGGGGAGAGGAATGAACGGAAGGTGCGGTCCACGGGGTTGTCTACTCTGGCTTGGGCCATGACCCTGAAGAAATTGTCAGCGTGGAGGAAACGGGCGGTGTATCCAGCCATGATGGCGGCGTAGCCCAGGGATTGAGCCAGGAAGCTCTTGCCCACACCCGAGGGGCCCACCAGCAGCACGTGTTCGCGCTTGTGCAGGAACTCGAGGGAGAACGCGGCATCCAGCAGCCTGCGGTCCAGAGTGATGGAGGCGGAGTGAATCGAAGTCCTCCAGTCGACAGGTCTCCTCGAAGCCGTCGGCGAGGTCATAACCGGGGGGCTCCACATCCCGTTCTTCTTCGAGTACGATCTGCGCGCCCGTCACCCCAGGGGTGTTGCGGCACGGCTGAGGCCCTACCTTCGGTACTACTACCACCCGAACCAGCCAGGCGAAGACCTGCCTCCGTTCCCCACCACCCTCTTCGTCGTCGATGGAGAAAACGTTGAAGCCACCTATGTCAGCACGGCTGCCAGGATGAGGCTGATGAGCATCCCCGTCCTGGTGTCCAGCACCCCAGTGATGCTGCGAAAAGGGATACTGGGTAGATCATGGCACCCACTATGGAAGCCTGAAGCTCCACGCATGGCATTGTCCGAATTGGGCGCCTACGGTTGGGACTCACTTCGGCATAAGATGGTTCCTGTAGGGTGACACAGAGGGGGGCCGACATGTCCCCTTCTTCCCGTTGTGCCGAATGACGGTGTCAATGCGCTCAGAAGGGCCTGATTTGTGGGTTTGTTGGCATCTTAGCCTCCTGAATATGCCCAGATTAAGCTACGATTCGTGCCTGAGAAACGGCTGATACGTCAACACTTGTACTTTTGTAATGGTGAAATCGAGAGACAAAATACAGTACCTACAATTTGACAATTTCGGGTGGCGTTTCGATAGTTGACGTATCAGCCCATTCTGAACGTGAACGCTTATGGAAGAAAAAGAACGTTGGGTCACCAAAACGGAGGCCGCGGAGGAGCTGGGAATCTCCCTATCCACCCTCGATAGGAGGATCAGGAAGGGAGAGATTGAGGCATTTAGGGAAGGCCGTCGGGTCTGGGTGCTGATGCAGGGGCCGGAGTATCTGAGCGACGGCGAGCTGCTACGCCGGGCCGCAGTCAGGGAGGAGGAACTGAAGCGGACCGTGAAGAAGCTGGAGGGGACCGTATCCGAGTTGGAGCTTAGAGCGGCTGGGTTGGAGCAGGAGCGTGACGAGGCCAGGGAGGCGGCGTCCACTGCCAGAGAGCCCTACGTGGAATTGGAGAAGAAGTACCGGAAGGAAAAGGCCGAGCACGAGGATACGAAGGAAGGTCTCATCATCCTCCAGGTGACCACCTTCGTATTGCTGGCAGTACTGGTCGGCATCGTTCTCCTATGGTGGTTCGTACTTAGGTAAAGTGGGAACCGTTGACTAAGGGAACCTCTGAACAACCTCCATCCAGTTGGAGGCAGGTGGACTGCATGGATCCTGGGAGACGTTCAGCCGTGAGAGGGCACGTGGATGGGGCCGTCTGGGACGTGTCACCCCCACCGGTCCTGATTTCGGGCGCACTTATACCAGGTCACGCCACCAAGAGAGACTCGGCCGTCAACAGGTTGGCGAACCCCAGCAGCGTCATAAGCCGTTGGGTGTTCTTGTACAGCCCCCTGTAGCGAACCTTTGCGTACCCGAAGCGACGCTTCACATACAAAAAGGGATGCTCCACCTTGGCCCTGACTGACGCCTTGCGCTTCTCCGCCACCACCTCAGGGCTCCCAGGCTCCAGCTTCCGACGCTTCCCGGGCCTTATCGCCACCTGCCACTCCACTTCCAAGCCCCGATTCTCATCCCTCTTGTGGACTCCCTGATACCCTGCATCGCCCCACACCTGCTTCTCCCCTCCATGCAGCAGCCGAGGAACCTCAGTCGCGTCATGCACGTTCTCCGGCGTCGTAGCCACACTGTGCACCACTCCCGTCTCTGCGTCCACGCCTATGTGCAGCTCCATCCCGGAGTGCCATTCCTTGCCCTTCTTCGTCTGATGCATCTCAGGGTCCCGCTCCCCAGTCCGGTTCTTCCTCGACGACGGCGCCTCTATGATGCTTGCGTCCACTATCGTGCCCGACTGAAGACGCAGTCCCTGCGACTCCAGATGGTCGTTGATCTCCTGGAACAGCCCCACGCCCAGACTGTGCTTCTCCAGTAGATGGCGGAAGTTCAGTATGGTCGTCTCCGACACTGGCCACTCCGGCATCTGGACGGGTGTGATGATGGAGCTGTAAAACCCGTGCCACAACTTCATGCGATGCGTCGGCTCCCTCGGCTGGGGACTCCCCGGCGCCATCGGCGCGAAGCTCGCCCTCCCCAACCGTCCGGTGTTGTGCTTCACCGGCGACGGCGGCTTCTGGTATCACTTCGGCGAATTCGAAACTGCCCTCCGACACAACGTGAATCTGGTAGTCGTCGTCAACGACAACCGCTCCCTCAACCAGGAAAAGGGCCCCATCGACCGCGCCTACGACGGCAATGCCACCCAGCGCGCCTACGACGACCTGATGATGTTCTCCGACGTCAATCTCGCCCAGGTCGCCTCGGCGATGGGCTGCTACGCCGAGCGCGTCGAACGCCCGGCAGACATCCCCGACGCTCTAACCCGCGCCTTCGCGTCTGGACGCCCCGCCGTCCTGGACCTAGTCTCCGACATCCACGCCATGGCCCCCCAAGCCCGCGAGAGAGATATTGCACCGCCAAGATAAACCTGCGAATGGCATTGGGCCGATAAGTAGTATTTCTTTTCACTAAAGGCTATAACTCTGTCGCTCGCTTGCAATCCGTTCTACAAAACCCACTGCTCTGCTATATACTGAATAGCGTGAAAGGAGAGTCACAAATGGTCCTCGTCAAAGCAACCATAGAATCGCAAGTAATTTCTTACTATCTCAATTCTGGGGGGTATAACGGCTTGCCATTATCTAAATTGGCAGAATCCCTAGAGGTTGATACAGAAGATGTACTGGAGTTGGTGATTCAGATGGTTAAAACCGGCCGGCTATTTATTCCATCTCCCTATCAAACCAATCCATTCATCAAAGCATTTGATGCCCCTATTCAAGAACAATTGCTGGGCATCGATGAGAGGAACCCCAGTTCAATCTGCCTCTATCCAACTGAGGCGTCCATAAGCAGTTCAATCGATACCAGTCAGTATGATGACAAACCCTTCACTAAACAAATGGTGCTCGCCTATCCTAAATTCACCCCAATCGCATTCCGGTTAGATGTCCTTGATACCTACCAACGCGACCCCAGGTATGACTTCTACCTCTACGATTTTGGAGGCAGAATTCAAACTGCCGACAATCCCCCAGACCAATTTCAAGAGCGGGATAAAGTGGAAATACGCTTTGGGGTCGGATATGGTGATGAGGGAGAAAGAATGGTAGTAGTCTACCTTCATCACTTGGCTTCACTTCCAGGTAAACATCAGCGTATCTTGAAAGAGTTTTTGACAGACCAAACTTGCCACGTCGCTGAGGAATTTATAAAGACGACGATACTTGCAAAATTCCCTGATGCAATATCAGTCTACCATGCCATCATCCAAGAGCAGGTTGAAATCAACAAGCTTTTTCGGCTCCTCAGCCGTCCACAACTGTTTAGAAAAACTTTCGAAGACCACCGACGCCCGAGAGAATTCAGTTTCTTTATGAAACCCACCCTACGCAATTACGGCGATTTCGTCCATCTCTTTGACAAAATGCTTTCCGAGAACATTAACATCAATGCATTGGGAAATGACGTCTGTAGAGAAGAGCGCGTGGAGATGAGCAGCGGCGAAATCGAGGTACGCTCTGAAGGTTCAATTGCTCTATTGGAGGAATGGCTCTTACTTCGGTATTCAACTTTGAAAGGCGTAAAGATGTCTCAGCTAATCAAGCCAATTCAAGAAGTTAGACGGCTACGACAAAAGCCGGCACACAAGATTACTCTAGATAGGTACGACAACCGCTATTATGTACTTCAGGAGGAATTAGTCGGGAAGGTTTACGTAGCACTTCATGGCATTCGTAGCCTTCTCGCCAAGGACCCTGCCCTATCTGCATACAAGCCGCCAACTTGGTTCGGAAAGTTGATGGTGAAGAGCTACTAGGCATACGAACCATTATGGACATGCTAGCTATTGCTTGAGTAGGTTTCAGAAGTAAATAGCCTAGAGACTTGGAATATATGAAACTACTAAGGGCATTCATCCTCACCGTCGCGGTCCTAACCATTGGCGTCTCCGCACAACCCGTTGCAGCACAGGCACAGGCCGACGATGGCAAAATTGTCTTCGAATCAAACCGCGATTCGGTCATGCACATCGGCAGTCATATATATGTCATGAACACAGACGGATCAGGCTTGAAAAGGCTCACCGACGTTCTAGCGGATAATTCTCATAGCAACGGAAACCCAAGCTGGTCGCCAGACGGAAAATACATAGCCTACAATGCTGTTCCGGGCGCGGCGGGGTCAAGTGAAATTTTCGTAATGAACGCCGACGGATCCAATAAGAGACGGCTGACTGAAAACAGAGTAGACGACGAAGATCCAAGTTGGTCACCAGATGGGCTACAGATAGCGTTTTCTTCATCTCGTCGAGACGGACGAAACATATACATAGTTAACGCTGACGGAACTGGAGAAACGCAACTGACCGAGGCAAATTCCACTTGGGGTGACTATTCTCCAAGCTGGTCTTCAGACGGGCAACGAATCGTGTTCCACTCGCAAGATGTCTCAAAGAGTGAGATACATGTGGTAAACGTAGACGGTTCAGGCCAGACCCAATTGACGGATGATGAGTGGCATAACTATGATCCACAATGGTCGCCGGACGGGGATCTCATTGCGTTCTATTCATTTAGGGATGGGGACTATGAGATATACGTGATGCAATCGGACGGTTCAGACCAAACGCAATTGACTGACAACTCGGTGTGGGATGGTGAACCGAGTTGGTCTACGGATGGGCAGCGAATCATATATGTTTCGGGCGATATAAGTACTGAGATACATACCATGAACACGGATGGATCGGGGCAGACTCAACTTACTGACAACTCAGCCAATTTGGCGGATGATCGCAGCCCAAGTTGGGGGCCAGGGAGCGTGAGTTTACAGGCAAACTCCACACCTACTCCGGCTTCCACACCTCAGCCCACCGCAATGCCTATCCCCACACCAGCTTCTCCCACCCCTCAACCCACACCCCGACCGACGCCCGTAGCTACGCTTACGCCAGCACCTACGCCTATACCAGTTCACACCCGCACACTTGACGAAATTCTAGAGGAATTGCTTTCTAGTAATGAGGCTACCGCGACCCCCGCTCCTTCTACAACCCGCGCATCATTATCGCCAACACCAATCCGACTAGACCCGGATCTTCAAGCCGAGCTTGACGAAATTGAAGAGGAACGACGTTCTAGCAGTGAGAAAACCGCAACCCCCACCCTGCTAGCCCGCGCCCGCCAAACCCCCACGCCCACCTCTACTCCAACCCCACCGTCCGCCATCACACCACTACCCTCCCCTCCCCCACCTACCCCCGCCCCCGAACCCACCCCCGAGCGCGGCTTCTTCATCAACTCCCTCCCCTCCCAGGCAAGCTCCGGCGACTGGGACCTCATGGACCCCGTCGCCCTCTCCATCATCGGCATCGCCATAACCCTCCTCGGAACCCTCGTCCAGCTGTTCAGAGGTCGCTAGCAATGGCAAAACCAAGCGCAAGAACTATGCTCCCCGACAGAGTGATGCGCGTTGTCACCCTCCTGGCTACCAACATCGCCCTCGGCCTCCCCTTCTTCCTCATGGGCGCATGCGGCATCACCCTCGCCGACCTGTCCGACCTGTCCCTAATATTCCTCGCCATCCTCGTCCTTGGGGCTGCCATCGTCCTCATCGGCTTCTACGGCAGCGTCCTCACCCGACCCAACCCAAACCTGATGCCCGACGAGCAAATCCAGCAACTCCGCCATCCCTCCATGAAGCCCGCAATGGCCAGAATCGCCATGAGCGTCCCCTTCTTCCTCGCCGCTGGCTACATCATGGCCTTCACCTACCTCCCCTACGTCTACCCCTTCGCCATCTTCCTCGTCGGCCTGTTCCTCTATCTGAGGGGCGTCATCCGCTACTGGATCAACCACCACACCATCTACTATGTGACGAACCGGCGCGTGGCCCACGCCTACAAGTTCCTCTGGCTGGACACTACGGAGATTCCCGTCGGCTCCATCAACGCCATCTCGGAGACCCGAAATTTCATCGAAATGCTCACCGGACGCGGCAGCGTCCTGGTAGCCAGCGGCATCAGCGACCGCCACACTGTCCGAATGCAGGAAATCGACAACCCCGGCCCCGTGGCCCAAGCCATCCGCAGCCAAATCTCAGAGCGGCGCCAGAAATCAGGCTAGGGGTGGCTTCCACCACCTTGGGTAATATCAAGAGCCTTCAGCATGAATTTCTGTTAATGGTCTAGACCAAATGTCTTCGTAGTTTCTGTCGGAAGCCCGTCCCCCAAAGTTTCACGAGGTATCCAAGGCGTTAACAGCGCCTTAAGTCCAACGAGGGAAAGGAGATTCGGGCGATGGGTAACAGGCATCTGCCAGAGAACTATGTCGAGGTGGGGCGGTGGGGCCTGAAGCAGGCGTCGTTCATGGATATCCTGCTCGCGCTCATCGTCGGACTGAGCGTGCCGACCGCGTTGCTCATCCTCGGGAGTCTACTTGCCGGTCCTCGCGCCTCCAATGTGACCATAAGCGCAGGGACATCTGTCATTGGAATCTCCCTCGGGTTCGTGATGGGGGTCGCACTGCACGAGTTGGTCCACGGTGTCTTCTTCCTCGCGTTTGGCGGCCGCCCACGCTTCGACTTCAAGCCTTTGACGCGCCTTGGCCCCGTCTCTTGCACGGCGGCCCCGGAAGCTATTTCACCAAGCTCCAACACGCGGCCTAGGGCCTTGTGCCGGTAGTTTTGCTGACAACCACTGTCGGCCGTCACCCTGGCGCTCGTGGCCGAATACGACCTGCTCGCCTCCATGGTCGCATGGGCCTTGCTGCTGAACGTCATTGGGTCAGCAGGAGACCTGCTTATGATGCGCAAGATGGTCTCCTATCCCCGCACCACCCGCTTCGAGGACATCGGGGAGGGATTTCTCGCCTACGGCCCGGCGAGTGGGTTGGAGTCGCGATATTAGGCGTACTCGGCTTCGAAACGCCCTCGGGCTTGGTGCCCGCCTATCTCCTGTCCAGAGATCGACAGCTAGCGCTGCTCACCACCCGTGCATGGCTTTTCTTATAGGGCCCTGCCCAGTGGCCACGTTGGGACCATTTTGCAGACGATCTACACACATCAATCCACATACGCCTTTCAACTGCAACTTGATTTAGACCGGATGCGTCAGGTAGGTCCAGCACGCTCCATGTTCCCTTCGCCCTTTGCCCGCACCGACATCCGCCTCATCAGGGCTTCGATGGACCACCCCATAGGAGCCACTGGAAAATGCTCAGGCCCAGCCGCAGAACTACACCCAACTCTTGCCCAACCGAATCTCCAGGATGTCGGTTCGCTACCTGAACGTCGCTGCGTCCTCGCCCACCCACTTGAGGATGAGGGCGTTCAGCGACCCGTCGGCTCTCATTGACTCAAGACCCTCGTTAAGCTTGTCCTTCAGGTCGCTCCCTTTGCGGACACCTATGCCAAGACCCCGGTCCAACAGCACGGTAGGGCCCACAGTGGCCAGTTGGCCCTCATGCTCCACGAGCTTCTCCACACCATAGCCGTGGTCCACAAGCACGGCGTCAACTTCGCCCTTGAGCACCGCATCCACAGCGTCCCTCGACATGTTAACCGGCACGAACGGCTTTCCCAACTCCGTGAAGTAGTCGGAGTATATGGTGTTCGCCGTAACGCCGATCGTGCCCAGGGCAGCATCATCACTCGCACCTGCCCTCGCCACGTATATGGAGGGAGTTGGCGGATAATACGCTTCCGTGAAGTCGATCAACTCCTCCCGCTTGGCGGTGATGCTCATGCCGGAGAGGATCACATCGAACTCTTCAGACACCAGGTCGGGGATCATTGTATCCCACTCGCTAACTACCCACTCGCACTCCAGGACGGCTCGCCGGCAGATCTCGTCCCCCAGTTCACGTTCAAGCCCGTCTATCTCACCCTCGTCGTTGACGAAGCCGAAGGGATGGTAGTTGCCGACGTTGGCTATCACCACCGTCTCAGTTCCACCGCCGCATGCAACCGCAAGCACAAGGAGCGCCGCCGCCAGAAGGGTAGTCAGTAAGTGGATGAACCGGCGATTCACATTAGAGGTCATCTCGTTCTGCGTAGTCCGATCTATTCGTTGCTTGGTGCCAACGGCGTGTACAAGCTGGCGTCGTACAGGTGAATGTACGCTGCTTGGCAAAAGCATACACTGCCGTAAACCGGGCCTTCAAGAAGGTCTCTCAGCTGCGGACACAGAGTGTGGAGGTCTGCCCCCCGGACTTCTGCCGATGACACGTGATCGGCAGAAGTCCGAGAATGCCGCCGCATCAGTACACCTTCCCAGGGACTGGAAGTGTCGTTTGTGCTAGGGTTCTCAATATACTCTTTTGCTCCACCAAGGTTTGAATGAGGGGGAGAACCGCTATGAACATCTTCGAAACTATCGAGGGCGCTACTTCCAGAATCGAGCCTTTCCATTCACGATTTCTCGCTGATGCTTTGGAAATGAGCGCGAAGATGGATAGACCGTTTTTTGAAAAGGTCTGGAATCAGATTGCACCGTCCGGGTGGGAGGTCCCCGAGCATCCTGAAATATTGGCGGAAGTTCCCCTGGGCACCGGCTCTATTGACATCCTCATACGCACTGATGACAGGTATGACCGTATTGTGGGAATCGAGGTCAAGACCAAAGAAGAATCAGCAACAGTAGGACAACTGAATAGATACAAGGAGGGGTTGGAAGACAAATATCCTGAAGCAGAGTTAGCAATGACTTATCTAACGCCATTTAATGAGAAGTGTGCGGAGCAGGAGGTTGGAGGTAATGCTGCAAAATTACTTCCGACAGTAATGGAATTCAGGAAGTTTTGCCAAGAATTCTGTCGTGCTCGACACGTGAGTTGGCTCGACCTCGCTGACATCTGCTGGGTGAACAACTTGCTGTGGGAGCAACATCGCGAATATGTGCGCGAGCACATATCGACATTATCATTGCTGAATGTGAAGAGAAACAGGACGCTTGAAGACTTCCTTGGTCAGGCACCCACTGCAAGGTTCAGGGAAGGACTTGCAGACTTGGGCATAGAAGGATGCCACGCTGGCGAGGATGTCAACATCAATCTTAAGGATTTCAATGATGGGTCTCAGTCGCTTACCGTGGGACTGGTCGAAGTGCTGGAAATTCTTATCAGTAAAGGTGAGGAAGTGTCACGCAACCTTCCCACTCCTCGGGAGGATGCATTTAAGAATCGTCACGAGTACCTCCAATCGTCGTTTAGCGACATCCACGGGGCTTTGTTCAGACTGGCGGACCGATATGGCTATGTATGGATTGAGGGCAAGAAGGACTACGGAGTTAGGGTAGCCCACGATGATTACAGAGGCGGGGTCAGCCTCATCAGGAGTGTTGGAATCAAAGCTCTTCGAGTTATCGGGGGCCGCTAGAGAGTAACAAGGCCAAGCGCCACCTCACCAACGCCAGATTCTAAGCAAAAGTCTTGTATTTGCCCGTTGTTGGGGATGCGCCGTGCTGCTGAACGATCGGGCATTCGGTCAAGTACGCCCGGCTCTTCGAACACCACACCTGCTGGAAGAAGAGGACGTTACGATGGCACATGGCACCGAGGGCCAGGCGTCGCCAAAGACGGCCTCATCCGAACCCTGCTGTTCCAGGGTCACCAGCGTGGGAGCGGTATCCCTGAACGATTGACTCCGCTGCGACCCGCGAGGCCAGGTCATGTCGGTCCCTTGCAAAACGGGCCCGGGCCCAGGGTCTCGTGGAACCTCCAACCGGGAGAGCCTCGTCGACAGCCGCTCGAACTCTAGGGCCTGCTTCTTCGTCACGGAGCCGATCTCATCGCCAATCTCCTGCCGCAACTCCTTCACCACGCCCTGAAGGTCCAGCTCCAGCCTCTCCACCTCCTTCACCTGCTTCGACAACCCGTTCACAGATTCCCGAACCTCCTCCAGGGCCGCCAACTCCCTGATCATGAGTAGGCGCTCCAGGGCATCGCACAGCCTGGGCGTCAGCTTGCCGGATTGCAGAGCAGCCGCCAGGGTCTTGTAGTTGACCCTCAGGGTCCTGGCAGCTTCCATCCGGCCCTTCTGCTTCACCACGTCCCGGAGCAGGGCCGCCAACCGCAGTTCGTGCAGACTCTCCAGTCCGGGGGTCTCGCCTCCTGCCAACAGCTGTTCATTCATACGAATCCTCCTTGCACTTCCGAAAATGGAACCGTTGGGAAGGGCGACCGGAAGTCCTGCCCCCAATTGCCCACTTCCGAAAATGGAACTCTCACGCCTGAGGGACGGAACCGGTGGCCGGAACCTGCTGTGGAATGCAATTGATTCCCCCAATGGGCCTGTAGTGGGCCAATAGGGGGTGATTCAGGCACGATTCCGACTCACTTCCCATCCGGTTAAAACTCCTCTTTTCCTGTACACGGCTATCACACCACGGCGGGTCCCCCGATTCCCATGTCCCAAAAGGGGGGGCGTGCTCGCCCCCCGCTATGGTTGACGGCTATCATCGACTCAGTTCCCCATTGCTGAGCAACACACAAACGCCGGGTCAAAGCTTACCCACTTGGTCTTATTGAACCGAGCCGGCGCTGGGTTGGGATGCCCCGCTCAGCTGCTGTGAGGAAAGCAGGCCGCCCCGACTCGATGCTTCCCGCCATGTTCCCGAGATTCACACCCGACAGTCGGGCGATCTTCACCAGTGCGGTCGCCCCTGCAGTTCCTTCAGCTGCTCCACCAATTGCCCTTCTTGCATGGCGCGGGAGACACTCCCAACTTCACCGGTTGCTACCCCCAACCCACACACATTCACCCCCTACACACCCCCCTGAAACTGCAATTACTGGGGGCTTATATCGAAAGGTACCCCACCATTAAATCCAAATGGGGTTTACCTGAAAGGAGAGGCTAAAGTTCTTCGTCGAAATGTTGCATTCTGTTAAACCAGCCAAAAGTAGAGCCGAAACCTTCCAGACAAAAGACGGCAGCGGCTTTCCCCAAAGACAGCAAGACTCCATCTGGAGTCAATGAAAGGGCTAATCCAAAAGTTAATGCCGCAAAACTGTTCCTATAAAGGCGTTTAACTCTAACAATGCACCAGTTTGATGTCCATAAATCCAGGAACAGACTACTATAGCGGAACCATAGAATAGCCAAGGCCATCCTGGTTGAAAGACTCCGCCTACTATCCAAAGTATACATAAAGAGAGGTTACCTAAGAGTATTAAGTAAACCTAACATAGTAAGTGAATGACTTCCTTCTCTCCCTCAGCCTCAACGGCGGCGGCGCTTCTGGCGTCGCTTTCGTTTTGGTTTCAGTAGGTCCTGGAAGGACAATCCTTTTAGGGCGGCTTTTATTCGAAAGTTGGGATAACGAATCTTCATTTGAAGTTCTGGCATATCTCACCTCTTGTATAGAGTCGGGGGCCTAGTGTTGCAGGTCCCTCAACCTGACTATACCAGCAAAGGTTGAGGGAGAGAAGTAAGCCATTCACATTAGTGAAAGTGCTTGCAATGGCTAATCCCAGTCCCCATACTCAGAACCGTCACGGAGGTTAATACCCGCTCATCAGATGAGTGCGGGCATTCGTGCCCCCTTGCGAGCGGGTCTGAGACCTCCGTGACAAGAGTCCCAATCTCGTCGTCAAGGGGGTTCCCTTTTGTCAGAATCCAGGAGACATTTATCGTCGTCGTATTTTGCAGAGAAAAGGGCTAGGATCAATTCCTTCTTAGCGAGTAGAGGAGGATTTGCTGGAGTTTACACAGACCAAGATGTTATGCAATTTGCAGAGATAACTGCCGGGGCTTCGGAAATTGTAGCCATATCGGAGAGCATGGTTCCGGCCATTCGTCCAGGACAGATTCTATCACTTCTTCCAATACCACCTGAGTCCGTGTTGGTAGGAGACATTATAAGTATTAGTGGACGGTCACAGTGCTCGGATTGTCGAGCAAATCGTTGCAAGTCCACAGGTCATATGAGTATCACTCATAGGGTGATGGAGATTCAGGAAAGAAAGGGACGTCGAATATTTCTAACGAAAGGAGATGCGAATGAGACAATGGATTACCCTATTCCCCAAGACCAGTACTTAGGAGTGATTGCCATCTCTAGATAGCCAAAACGAAAAGTAGTAACAAATGAAAGTGCTGAACATAGTTCGGAGAATTTCCCCCTAAACGAAGGGAAGGAGTCTTAGTGTTAATAGGAGGCATCCTCATAGCCTTCATCGGTGGGTATATACTTTTGTATGAAGAAGGAGGAAAGGAGGAGTCCCCACCGACTGGAAGGAACCGGACTCCTTGAGGGCCACGGTGGAAAGGAGGGCAATTGGCATGCAGATGTCAGACTCCCTCACCATGGGTGGTATGATTGGCGACGTACCCCCAGGGGGCATGCCTCCTCCTCCCCCATCCCTGGCGTACCTATCCATCCGGAAGGATGGGCGGCGGTTCGACGGGTACGGGAGGCATGCCCCTATCCCCCTGATTGGCGTCAAGTATTCTTGCCGGTTGTGCGACAATCATTTTTGCCGTTTGAGTTATTCTCCATTTGGAGGATCGGGTCCTGATTGGTTCTATAGCTGGGCACATCGAACTCGAGGATCACGGAGTGGTGGACGATCCTGTCTATGGCGGCCGCGGTGGCCATAGGATTGGCGAACACCTTCTCCCACTGGCTGAACACGAGGTTCGACGTAATCCCCAACGATCTTCGTTCGTAGCGCTCTGCAATGAGGGTAAAGAGCACCTCGGACTCCTCGGCTCCCTGGGGCAGATAGCCCAGGTCGTCGATGATGAGCAGGTCAAAGTTATCCAACTTTCTGAGAATCCGTGGCAACTCCAGGTCCCGCTTGGCTGCGAGCATGTCCTGTACCAGGCGGTAGGCCGGGACAAAGAGCACAGAGCGCCCCGACTCCACCAACCGGTGTCCTATGGCGCCCATGGCGTGGGTCTTGCCCGTGCCGGGCATGCCGAAGGCGAGCACGTTGACTCCCCGGCCCACGAAGTCGCCCTCACCGAGTCTCTCCAGCTGCTGTCTGAGCATGACCGGGATCCTGTCGTGCTCGAAGGTGTCCCAGGTCTTACCCGCCGGCAGCTTCGACACCCTCCTCAGACGGTTCACCCGTCGTATCCGTCTGTCCTCCGCCTCCTGCTCCATCACCTCCAGCAGGGTCGAGAGGGCGTCCGCGTGTCCGGCCTCCCGGAACCTTTCAACCGTCTCAGTTGCTAGAGTGGGCAGCTTGAACTGCCTGCACAGCTCCTTGATCCGTTCCGCCACTGCACTGGGCAAGTGAGTGTTCACCATCATCGTGCACCCCCCACCAGCAGCCGGTCGTACACACCGAGATCCACCTTTCCCGGCAGCTTCAGCTCCGGTACCGGGGGCGGTGCGGGCGCCACCAGCTCGCGCACCATGGCATAGTCGAATCTCAGCCCCGACTCAAGCAGTTGCCCGAGGGCCCTGTCCACCTCAATCTCCATAGTTGTCGCGGCCAGGTGCAGTATGCGAACGTACTCCACGTCGGCACGTTCGCCCCTCCATACACGCAGCGTGTCATAGGCCAGCCTGAAGGTGTGTGTGGGAAACATCTGCTTCCTGAAACGGTATCGGGTGAAGGCACCGGGCTTGCGCACCAGCGATCCGATGATGTGACGGTAGTTGATCTGCGCCTCCCCCGTGCCATGCAACCGCTCCATGCTCTCCACGAGGTGGTCCTTGTAGTACACCTCTATCCGGTCTGAATACAGCCGGACGTCAACAACCACACCGATGAGTCTCGAGGGAACCGAGTATGTCCGGTTCACCACCCTGATCGTGCTCCACTTGCGCACCCTCAGGCGATAGTTGACGTATTCCGGTACTGGCGCCAGCGGAAGCGGCCTCAGATGGCGTCGCTCTATCTCCAGCTTCGGTCTCACCAGCCGGTTGCACCGGTCTACGACTCCTCTGACGAACTTCCTGTACTCTTCCTCAGATTCGAAGTCTCGGCTTCCCCTGAGGATGAGCGCCTGGGCTATGGCGTTCTTCAGACGTCGATGTCCCTGTTCCACCACTCCGTTCTCGTGGGATGAACGCCGGTTGGTCCTGGTGTGCTCCACTCCATAGTGGGCAAGAATCGCCTCGTAGTTGGCGTTCATGGCTCGGCCCCGGCTGTTCTTCAACTCGTGGGTGGCAGCTGACAGGTTGTCCGTACGCACCACCCTGGGTACTCCTCCCAGCTCCCACAACGCTCCCTGCAGTCCTTTCACCAACGCCGCAAACGTCTCTCCGAAGCATATCTCCGCATACCGCCAGCCCGAGTGACTCAGCACCAGGTGGAACAGCAGATGCCTGAACGGCTCTCCACTTATGGTCACCCCCAACTCCCCACAGTGGGTGAAGTCCACCTGCGCCTCACGATCTGGTGGATGGTTCTGTTGGAAGTACACCTCCCGGTCCGGCCCGTGAAGGGCCCTGTAATCGCGGAGCCGACGCTGCAATGTCCGCAGCTGGGACCTGCTGAACCTGCCCGGATGCCTCTCTGACAACCACTCCAGGATGGTTGTCGCACTGAGTTCACCGTCAGGGTCCGATTGAAGTAGGGGGCCCACCTCACCCTGCCATACACCCTCGAACGGGTCCGGCCTGTTTCTCCACCTCTCTCTGCCCTTCTTCTTTTCCGACGGCAGCTCTCCTCGCTGCCACTTCCTTGCTGATCTCTCGCTCATGGCGGCCATCGCCGCCGCTGCCTGCTGTGTCTTGCCTTCCATCAACTTCTGCCTCAGTAATACTACCTGTTGATCTGTGACCAATCCGGCACCTCCTCGGTACCAGATCATCCCATCTTTCAACCGGCAAGAATGATTGTCGCTGTTCACCCCCGCCCATCCTGTGGGAGGAGAAGCTGGACCAGGGTGGTGGCGTAGGCACCCGAACGGCACTCCTCCGTCATTGAGCGCCAGATGGGGCTGCAAGGGCGTCGGTGGCGAACGCCCACAGGTCGGACTCGGGCGGACGAGGGTTGAGGCCTGAACATTCGATGATATATAGTAAGACAATATCATACTTCATGCAGGCAAAAAGGGGGAAAGGGTAAGAATGCCCACACCACCGAGGAACACCAGGACAATCACCTTCTCTCTGTCGCCGGCCATGGCGGAGCAGGTAAAGGCGGTGATGCATGAGGAACGCCGCACCATGAGCGAGTTGATCCGCGAGGCCCTGCGCAACTACATGGAGGAGCGGGACTGGGTCAGGGAGATTCGGTACGAAAGGCTGAAACAACGGGAAGACACGAGAAGGAGGGGAAAGTGATGAAACTAAAAGGGAAAGAAGACTTCACGCCGGTGGCGCTGTACGCCAGGGTATCCAGCGAAAGGCAGGATGTGGATTTGTCCGTGGCCGCCCAGCTGCGGGCGCTGCGTGACCACGCCAAGAAGAACAACTTCCTGGTGGTGAGGGAGTACGTGGACGAAGCAGAGAGCGGGAGGGTCGCCAACAGGCCCCAGTTCAGCAGGATGATCGAAGAGGCCAGAAAGCCTGAGGCTCCCTTCAAGGAGATATTGGTCTGGAAGTTTTCGAGGTTCACCAGGAAGCGGGAGCACGCCGTGGCATTCAAGTCCATGCTACGGCGCCGGGGGATAAGGGTCACCTCAATCACCGAGCACGCCGACGATTCCCCCACCGGGAAGCTCATGGAGGCCATCATCGAGTCGGTGGACGAGTTCTACAGCGAGAACCTTGCGTTGGAGGTGATCAGGGGAATGCGGGAGGCGGCGTCAAGGGGATTCTGGGTCACCGCGAGGCCGCCCTTCGGCTACACCAAGGTCTACGTGCAGGACGGGGTCAAGAAGCGGCCCAAGCTGGAGATTGACAAAGAAAAAGCTCCCGTGGTGCGGCGCATGTTCGACATGGCCCTTGAGGGCAAGAGTTCCCTGGACATCACCAAGGCCCTGAACGGGGATGGAATACCCAGTCCCACGGGAAAGCGGTGGCACAAGAACTCGGTCCACAGCGTACTGAACAACGAGGTCTACACGGGGACCCTGGTCTGGGGCATCAACGCCAGGGACGGTGTCCCGCCGGTGCGGGTGAACAGGGCCTTCCCCTCCCTGGTGACAAAGCGCAATTACCGCCAGGTGGGCGCCCTTCTTCGCTCCCGGGCTCCCAGGATTGAACATCCTAGGAGGTCCTCCAGCCCCTACCTGCTCAGTGGCCTTGCACGGTGTGAGCGTTGCCGCAAGGCGCTAACGGCCTCGGAGGCCAAGGGCGGCAAGTACACCTACTATGTCTGCCGGTCCCTGCTGATGCAGGGCAGGCGCACCTGCCAGACTCCCAGGCTCAACGCGAAACACTTTGAGGGGCTGATAGTCAAGAACATCAGGGAGAACATCCTCACGGAGTCCAACATCAGGGACCTGGTGAAGATAGTCGATGAGGAGATGGACGGGGAGGCCAGGGACCAGCGCAAGAGGTTGAAGACCATCAGGAAGGAGCTTGACGAGGTGAAGGAGCGGCTGGGGAGGATCTGGCAGGTGGTTGAGACGACCAAGCTTGACATCGCCGACGCCGCAGACCGGATCAGGGAACTCCGTGAGAGGAAGGAGAAGCTGGAGGCCGCGGAGGATGAGGCCAGAACCATCCTGAAGCGGCGAAGGGTGACGCTGGACAGGATGGAAACGATAGCCGCCTTCGCCAGGGACATGAGCGAGTATCTGAGGACCAGCGAGTTGACGGGAACGCGGGCCTTCATCCGGTCCTTCGTGAAGGAGATTCAGGTGAAGCCGGGAAAGGCTACTATCCGATACACCATACCCACGCCGGAGGACAGTCCCATCGGGGGAGGAGATATCGACGAGGTGACCCTGGGCGAGGGGGTTGTTATGAGTTCAGCACATTATGGTGGGCCTGACTGGACAAAATCTAGAACTGGGGCCGATTCTTGGCTAATCCCACCCTTGGGCATGGGGATCGTGTAGGTCAAAGTGGCCTCATCTCCCACCACCTTGATGTCCTCTACGAAGTTGCGGATGAGCGCCTTCCGCTCAGGTATCGTCCCCTCTTTCAGGAACTCCCCCAAGTCCGCCACGTACACCTTCATCTCCTCGGTGGTGGGTAGCTCAATCCTTCTCTGCTCCAACTGGCGTACAGCGTCGTCTAGCGCAGCTTCCAGCTGCTCCTCGCGATGCCTAAGGGAGAAGATACGAGGGGAAAGAACTTCCAGGGTCAGGTCACTGGTCTCCAGCGCTTCGTAGAGTCTCCCAAGACGCTTCCTCACGTCGGCGAGTTCTCCCTCTATCACCTCCACTCTACCGGCCAACTTCCCAGCCATGGCGTCTATCTCCTCTGCTACGAGTGTCACAAGCTCTACAATGGTCTCCTCCGTCAGGATTCTCTCCCTGATCTTCTCAACGATGAAGTCCTCCACCCTGGTGGCGTTCAGGTAGCGGGCCTCGCAGGTCCCCGCTCCGTCCCTGTAAAGAGTCCCACAGATATAATAGGCGAACTGGCCACCCTTGGCCTTCTGGCCTATGTAGGCCCTGCCGCACAGCCCACACTTCAGTAGTCCGCTCAGCAGGTAGGTGCTTCCTACCCTGCCAGGCCTCTGCACGTTGGGCGCCCGGCTCCTCATGGTCTGCTGTACGGCGTCGAACACCTCTCTGGATACCAGGCCAGGCCAGGCATCATCCACCCGTACAGGATCTGAAGCCTTCTTCCCCTTGGTGGTCCGGCCCCATACGGCAGTGCCGGTGTAGGCCTCGTTCCTGAGTAGATAAGCAAGGCTGCTCTTGTGCCAGCGTCTGCCCCTATTGGTGATACCCCTCGCATTCAGCTGTTTGCAGATTTCCTTCAAGCCAGCGCCCATGAGGGAACTCTGGAAGATCTCTTTCACCACGGAGGCTGCGGCAGGGTCCACCTCCAGGGTGGGACGTTCCTTGGCTCCGTCCTTAACCTTGACCCGTTTGTATCCGAAGGGAGCCCTTGAGGCTAGGAAGAATCCCCTGGACGCCGACTCCCTCATTCCACGAGTCACTTCCTGGGCCAGATTCTCGCTGTAGAATTCGTCCACGCTCTCGATAATGGCCTCAAGGAGTCTTCCGGTGGGAGTGTCGTCAGCCTGCTCTGTGATTGAGACTACGCGTATGCCTTTGCGTCTTAGCATGGACTTGAAGGCGACGGCGTGTTCGCGCTTGCGGGTGAACCTGGAGAATTTCCAGACAAGGATGACCTGAAAGGGAGAATTGGGCTGGGACCCCTCTTCGATCATCTTGCGAAACTGGGGCCTGTCTGCGACGCGTCCGCTTTCGGCTTCGTCCACGTACTGGCGGGCTACGGAGTAGTTGTTCTTCTTGGCGAAGTCGTTCAGCGCCCTAAGTTGGGCGGCGACGGACAGGTCGATATCCTGCCGGTCAGTGGACACCCTGGCGTAGAGCGCGGCTGGTGTGGGTGGATGTAGTTGTTTTTTCAAATCGGTCTCCTTAGGTATTGACTATAATGAATCTGGAATTCGGGCAGAGGATTCTACATGCTTCCTAAAGAAGGCGATTTCGGCTTTCCTAGCCTCCTCAATCAAGGAAGACTTCTCCTTGAAAACTCTATCCCTCAACTCAAAGAATTCGGATTCACTCCAGGATTCTTTGTGTCCCTGCCATCCAATCTCGTAGCGATTTCTGAACCCATTACAACCGGAGCAAGCCAGGACAATGTTGCTGTAGGATTCGTGCCAACTCTTCTTGAGTCCGAGTCGGTGTCCATTCTTCCTATCCTTGTCGGAAACCGGAATCACGTGGTCCACTGTTAGGAGCAGCCAGTGCTCGTATCTATCAATAAAACTAACGGCGCAATAAGCACACGACGTTTGGCCGCGTTTAACCAGCCAGTGGCCGTACTCCTTTCGGGCATTGCTACCCTTCAGAGTAGGTAAGATCGTGTATCCACCTTCTGGATATTCCTCAAAGGGCTTCACGTCTTAACCTCATATGTTGCTTCGAGACTGGTGAAATTGGGGCATGCAATCTACCATTCTAGAAAATTTGCGAATAGTGCAGGTCCTTCCTATGGTAGGCGAATCCATCTCTTGATTCCAACTGCATCCTTTAAGGCTTGGCTCGCACTGGGAGGGGCGATAAGGTACACTCGTACACTCCGGCGCCGGAGTTCCTGCACTGTGTCAGAGTGGTTCCCATCGGTGGTAATGAGGAATACAACTGCTTGCTTGGGAGACTGTCCTGCGTCGCTGAGGGCTTGATCGTAGATCTCCTCGTCCCATTCCCCATAATCCTCCCACACTCGCCAACCCTTCCGCTGTAGCTGGTTAGTAGCGAGTTCATGGAATGGGCTAGCGAATGCCTTCAGCAATATTCTCTTGGCACGTGGCACTCGGCGTCGAATCTCCGACCTGATGAAAGTGTGCAAGTCTTCAATGTCATGGATGGTTGGTGCTAAGTTTTGGATGTCCCAATAGACAATGACATTGTCCCTTACCTGTGTAGGTTCCTTTACAGTCGAATTCGCGAAAAATTCGGGCATGATTCCTTCCTCTGCACCCACCGAATAAATCGCAGCTAGCGACTTGGCGTCCGGCGTCGTCGCGCCCGTCTCCCAGCGAGACAGAGAATTCTGAGGAATGCCTAGTCTACCAGCCATCTGTATCTGAGTAAGTCCCAAGCGGTGCCTCAGGGCGACTATACTTCCCGGACTGAATTTGTAACCTTTAGACTTCGCCGGCACCATCATACTAGTGTACAACAGAATAGTAGTAGAAATCAACAGTGCTGTTGAAATAGAAAGCTCACCTTACGAACCGCCGAACCTCTAGAGTTCATCCGGTGATGGGATAACCTTGGTGACACGTACCAAGTCCATAGCTCCCAGATAATGTTGCCAAACAGGTGGAGGGCACATAACTAGACTGATTCAAATGACTCTTGCTTGTACCCTAACTGATCCATTTAGTTGATGTTGTGCACTGGCTGAGGAGTGTTCACAGTTCGGCCGCGAAAGGCAAGACTCGTTGGAGGTTCTTGTTCCGCCCTCGTGAATGCTCGTACTTCGATCACCCGGAATCCATACTTGCTCTGCCTCACATACGGAAAGCTAAATGGACTGAGCGGACGTGGACTGTACAGCCCTACGTCTTCTTCAAGTCTTGTGGGTGTCTAAGCCAAGCCCCACATCAATTGGTTGCAACGAGAATCAGATGGAAGATTGTCTCCCTAGTAGTCGTACAATCCTTTCCTTCAATCGATTTCTTCGCGCATCGTAGAAGACGTCGAATTCACAGATGGAGCTAGGCACGTTCCCAAGTAGATGAAGTTGCTCATATTCACTTCTGGAAACGTCGTTAGGAAACGTATCGGACAACCACTTGTCCGGCATCGCGGCGCTCTTCTCCGTATTCAAGGGTCCCTGTAGGAGCTGAAGGTTGGCCAGACCATCTTTTTGCCTTTTGAATGTTGCTATTTTTTCTTCGGAAACGCCTACGTCCCTAAGTTTACCATCTGTGAATCTGGACGCCGGAAAGATGTGGTCCAGATGAAACTGATTACGTAGATCTACGAAAGGAAATAGCAAAGATAGCAGAGCAAACGTCAGTCTGTCTCCGAACCGCATATCCGCTAGGTCCTCGATCTCTTCATTATCAAAGAGGAGCTGTCTCCCTCGACGAGACATCGCATCCAGGATTCTTGAAGTTGGGAAAGTGCTGTCATCACTCTCTCTAATGGCACGCCTCAAGTCAGTCAATAGTGTGTCTAGACCGCTGCCCCACACACCGGATTTCAGCAGGCTTCTGATAAGCCATTCACGAATCTCACGTCTGTCCTGCTCAAACCTGCTGTGTGAAAGAAAAGAATCTCCCGGATTCTTGATGTAGAGGTAGTATGCTATCGGCAGAATTGCGTTGTGTGCCGTCAAGTTACGGCCTGTGAATCCGAAGGAAGCAACGAGCTGAACAGTCAGAATGAGAGCCTGTTTGATGTCTTCCCATTTCCTCTCAAACGTGTCCATGTTCTCTCGGTTGAAATTATCGACCTTGAATCCGACCCTACCAATGTCACTCAACATAAGACCGGCCTTTAGAACGAGGTCTTTCGAGAACGTAAAACCAGTTCCCAAGCGATTGAGTTCGTCTACCAGATCATGAATCTCTTGCCGGGCGTCGTGATCAGTCCATTGCGCCACAGCAATTGATAAGAGCAAGTCGGAATGGGAAAGGGGCGTGCCGCCGTCGTTCATTCGAATGAAGATCTGGAGAGCTTTGTCCAGTTCCTGGCCGGTTTCTTCATAGTACGCAACGAGATGCTTATTGTGGATGACTTGATACAACTCATAGAGTGTTTCGTGGGCAGGCGTCACTTGTTCCTGTGGAAGTCGATCGTTGAGCCACTGAGTCATGGCAGGTCCTGCATTCTGCAGAAACATCACTTGCCCGACAGGAAACCAACAGACTCCCTCTTGGGAAACACTGGATTGCTCATCGGTTAGGAAGCTGAATCGATATCTCAATCCTTCTTCGTCGTCTTCGTCGGGTTGCCAGAGGAGATCCAGACATAGCCGCCTGGTGGGAAATGCGCCGGGAGTGTTCCACCACCTATATGGCAGTTTGCGGGCGATACTCCCTCTGAGTCCGATATTGAGAGCAGTCAGCCGTTGTTGACCATCGAGTACGGCAGTCAGGTGACGGTTCGGCATTGGAGGCAATGGAGGGCAGTGTGGGTTGTCACGCTGGTGATAATTAAGAACAAAATCAAAGAACTTGAACTTGCCGCTGTTTTCCGGATCGACGCGCCAGTAAAGAAATGTGCCGAAGGGATAGCCTTGCATGAGACTATCAAACAATCGACATATCTGCTCCGGTCGCCATACAAATTCGCGCTGGATGGCTGGCAAAACTAGATCATGCCTATGAATTTCATCTAGTGTCTTCTTAATTGTATCGCCGGTCTGATACAAAGCGTCCTCCCTTTTCTACTTTCATTGTTTTGAGGTTAGCTGTCTTGCTCGTCCAGAAACGCTTCCAATTTTTCTCACTCTGGCCCACTGCAACAAGAAAGCGTCTATTCTCCGGGAAGCAGAATCTACTTGAGTTGGAATCGAAGAGTCTCTCTAACGATTGACGGCGTAGCCTTCTGTCGAAATTGATGCCTGGGGATTTCTCGGTAACTACCAGATTAGTGAAAAATGGGGGTTGGAGCAAGCACGTCTGGATTGCGCCAGGCCTTACCCAGGGGCCCCTCTTTCTCAATCATCTCCTTGTGGGATACCCACAGCGGCAGATTGACCCCCGTCCTTGCCATCTCCCTTCGTGCGACACCAAGGAAGTTCGCCTCCACCAGGTAGTCATCGAAGACAATCAGCACCAGGGGAGTTGTCCCGTGATCGTCTTGGGGATTGTGAGTGTAGTAGTACCGGAGATACGGGGCAAGCCGGGCCGACATTGTGCTTGGTCTCACCGCCCTGCGCTCCCACTCTAGGAAGAACGGACACCGCCTATCTCCCCTTTGAACCACGCCGAAGGCGTCTGGATGCACAGATCGCAGGAGACCCCCATGCCGGAAGTATCGGGCGGCATGGTCCGCCGGGGATATTTGCAATACACGAATCCCCTTCCTAATCTTGGCCTGGTGAACCAGGGCCGCCATGAACCGATACACCGCGCCGGTGTGATCAACGAGTCTCGACAGATGTCGGATTCGCTTCCCGGTCACGTCACGCCAGGATGCGATGTCCGCGCCATTCTCGGAAGCTACGCTCCACCGCTTCAGGATGGCGGAGACCGAGGTCCTGTCCCTCCTCGCCAGTAAGGCCAATCCCCTGTCACTGAGAGCAAGCCCACGTCTGCCATTGATGCCCGGCTTAGACACCAAGCCATACCTGGACAAGTTGGTTGTGGCTTGGTAAATGCGGGCATGGGAAACGCCCAGCATACCTGCCAATTCCCGAACTGTGGCCAAAGGCCACTGGAAGAGGTAATCCAGCATGCGTTTCTCAGCGGCCCTGAGAATCGTTGATAGCATGCATACCTTGACTTCAGCCGGAGGCTTTGAAGCCTTCTGGTCCATCGGAAGCGACGCCTTCTTCGCCACCCTCTCGTCGGGAATCCTTCCTCGCTGCGGCACACGGGACAGGATGTACCTGAGGTTCAGCCTGTTGGAAAAGGATGGCAGACGCCAGACCTCCGAGTCGGCATCCGCCTGAGCCACATCCTCCTCCAAAGACAGGTATACGGGCAGGGAAGTCTGCGCCAACCGCCTTCTGGCTCGACGGAGCCGCACATCGTCGGGCAACATGACGAGCAGGGCACCCGGCACCGGCCGGTCCGTACCCAGAAGTCGCCACAGCCGCTTATTGAAACTGGTCTCGTCGGCTGTGAGGCCCCTCCTTACAACACCGACTGTGAGACCGTCGGATAGGATGATGACGCAGTCCAAGGGCCCGTTACGATACCACCGAATCTGTAGGGACCCTGTGACGGCGGCCATCGCGGACGCCAGCCGGTAGATGACCACCACGGCGTCGAGACGCTCCAGCAGAAGCCGCTGCCACTGAGCCGACACCGAGTACTCGCGAAGCACCTTCCTTTGGCTAGTGGTCCCCTCTGCGGCGAGCCGCTTTACTCCCTCTGCGGCGACGTAGTACCGTCGTGTCGTGGAGGTCAGTGGAGATCTGTGTTTCACGAAGCCGACGAGTCCCTGACCCCTCAGGCTGGCCAAAGCGTTGTGGGCCAAACCCTCCGACACATCACAGACGGCGGCCAGCTCCAGCCTGTCCAAGAACGGCATGGCAGCCAGCTTCTCCAGGATATCCGTATCCCTTTCTTCCGATCTCATCTTATCCAGGCCTTTCCCCATTTGAGGGTTGCGGCCCCCCGTCTGACCGCTTCCGATTTCGTCGCCGGCGACCCTTGGGCTTTTTCCCATTCTGCGGCTTCGCCTTCCTGCCCTTCAGTTCGTCCAGGCCCTTCTTGAAGTCATCCATCAGCTTGGCAGCCTCGACTTCCTTATCGGCAATGCTCTGGCCTGAAACGGTGTACTCTCTTACTGCCTCCCGTACCTTAGCCGCCATTGCCGGGTCTCCCTCCTCCGGCTTCTTCACCGCCATGGAGAAGGTGGGCATCCTCTCCTTCCCCACCGTGGCCCTCACGTAGCAGTGGTGCACCGGCAAGGAGGTCACGTCCTCTTCCGTCACCCGGTCCCGGTCCAGCTCCCACACCAGTTCACGGGCGTCGGAGGCGGCCATCTGAAATACGGCAAGACAACCCATATTGGCCAGCAGGGAGTCCTGGAGAGAGGGGGAAATATCCTGAAGTCTGGCTAGGCTCTGGGTGGCAAGGATGAAGGAGGCTCCGAACTTACCCAGTTCCGACAGCATGGACTCGTAGTCCACCCCGGGCATGGACTGCATCTCGTCTACCACTACGAGGGCTCCCCGCCTCTCTTCTGGGGGCAAAATACCCTGCTCCCTGATGACGGCGTCCACTAGGTTGAGCAATGAGGACCCCACGAGGGCTGCCACGTCTCTGCCCGCCGTGGCCTGGGAGGTGGATGCCAGCAGGACACCACCCTCCTGGATTGTCTTCCTGATGTCTATGGTGGAGCGGGACTGACCCAGGATAGCCCTGGCCCTCTTCGATGAGGCGTAGTAGGAGAGCCGGGTCTGCACCGGGGCTAGGGAGTCGGCCTTGTAGTCCCGGCTCCAACCAGCGAAGGTGTTGGCCCACCACTGGAGGATGTAGAAGTCATCTATCTTCTGCAGCACCTCGGAGCGGAAGGCCTCGTTCGAGAGCAGCTTCAATCCGTCCAGTATGGTGTACTGTTCCTCTGGGTCCATGCTCTCGTTGGCCTCGTGGAGGGTCTTGATCGAATGCTCCAGGATAGATTGCATCCTGGGACCCCACTGGTCCCACAGGCCCCTGGCTATGTGAACCACCGAGTCGGCGGGGCGGTCCCTGTCGCTGAATACCCTGGTGTCCAGCAGGTTAATGCCCGGTATCCTCTCCTCGTCGGCCAGGTCTATGAGCCGCACCTTGTCCGCAAGCTCTGGGGGCACGTGCTCTAGCAGGGAGTTCACCAGGTCGGCGTGGGGGTCCACCACCACGATGGCGTCCCTGCTCCTTCCCGCCGCCCTCTCCCTCATCTTGTGGACTATTATGTGGTGCATGAGGGTGGATTTGCCCATGCGGGTGCGTGCCACGTAGAGGTGGTGACGCTTCAGCAGGTCGTCCGGGAAGCGAACTTCTCGTCCTTTTCTCGCAGTGCTCTCCCCCACCAGCGCTCCCTTCTTGACCCCCTTGGCGGTGGGCATGAGGGCTTTTGCACCGGAGCGGGCCACCAGGGGCATGTCGTATCCTTCTCCCGGCGGGTGCCACAACGTAGCCACCTCCCTCACACCCAGGACGTTTCGGCTGCTCAGCAGCCCTCTGGGCGGTGGATGAAGGCCATCCACTATCTGTACCACCTCCTTCACCTTGCCCGGCTTGAAGTGGGCGCCGGCGGCATTGTCGTAGTGGCGATAGGCCGCCGTGACGGTGTCAAGCATCGCCTTCGCCCGTTCCTCGGTACCGTGCTCCGACAGGATGGCTGTGACTTCCAGGTGGGCTGAAAAGGCCAGCCGGGAGAGCTTGTCCTTGATGAGCAGGGGGTCGTAGGGCCGGTTGCGGGCCTTCTTCCACCGATGCCAGGCCCAGCCCGCCAGGATTCCCCCTGCCACTATGCCCGCTCCCAGCAGGATTGCCTTCCACGTCTCCCCCTGGCGCACCCAGAAGTAGCCCCGGAGGATTGCCGCTGCTCCAATCCCCATGACGATCATGCGCACACCCTCGCTGCTGTGGCGCTTCGCGTCCTGGGTCTGGGGGGATTCAGTGGGATAGTGTTGCTGTTGTCCGTTGTACAGCTTGCTCTGGTGCGCCTGGGCCCAGTCGTGGCCCAGGGAGGTCAGGTGGAGTCTAGCCACCAGCCTCTCTCCCTGCTGTAGATTCGCCATGGAACCTATGAGGGGTATAAGCGGGTCCGACTCCTGAACCACCAGGTCGTCGTCCCCGAAGACCCTCAGGGGCACATACTCGGGCCCTTCGATCCTCAATGCAGTTGACCAGGCTTGCTCTCCCCCTTCCATTCTGAGGGGATCCTCAGTAGGCGACACCTCGTTGATGAGGGCCTGGGGGTAGAGGGCCTCCAGCTGCTGCTTCACCATGGACCGGCTCCGGCACCTGGCCATGAGGGTCACCCCGTCCACGTCGCCTGCTATCTCCAGGGAGAAGGGTTCTGGCAAAGCCAGGGTGCCGAGCATGTTCTCCACCCCCACCATGGTGCGCTTCCCCTTGCGGGGAGGCGTCACAGCAAGGAGCTTAACGGGGTTTTCTTCTTTTTCTCCAAATATTCTCTTTATCCAGTTCGTTTTCATGACGTTTTCTTTCTTCTCGTATGTGTGTATTTGCTTCGTCCGGGGGATTGCTGACGGTGATGGTGAGGATCATTTCGTGCTCCTATCTTTGGTGGAATGCTCTAACAGCATAAGTGTACGATTGTAGCTTATGCACACAGGTTCTGCAAGGGACAAATGGCAACATAGGCCCATTAGAGGAATCAATTTCGGGGAATTTTGAATTGCATTAGCAGGGCGGCCCTTGTCGCCGGGCTGGATCAGGTCTTGTTCCACAAAATCAACCTATGGAGAGAAAGTGCAATTTCAAATCGGCGGTTTGTATGTAAACGGGATGTACAGGGAAACGGACTTTTGGGGTATGGTGCAATTGGTGCAATATCGTAGCTGAGTCAGGCATGAACCGGCTGCATGGGAGCAAGCAATTTGATGATTGCCCTCTATAGGACTGGTGTCACTTTTGTTGCACATATTGTATTGTAGGAATTGCAGGTTGAACGGCTGGGGAATGGACATTGTGGGGGTTGGGAAACAGTTGGTGAAGCTGGAAATGGGTTCAGGAACATGCAAGAAGCGCAATTGATGGAGCAGCTGGAGGAACTGGTACGGCAGCGAGGCCGGGTGAAGGCCGCGGAGTTGTTGGGTGTGAATTTCAGGACACTGGCGGGCAGCATCGAGTCGGGCAAGCTGTCCCGGCGCATGAAGGAAGCGCTGGAGCAGATGGTAGAGACGGATGATTTCTCGGATGAATTCGCCGACGATCCCGTTGATGACAGTGAGGAGTTGGAGAAACGGGTGGAGGTGCTGGAGGAAGAGGTCAGGAGCCTTCGACAAGTTGTGGACGAGCAGGAGGAAGGGACGAGGGAACTGGCTCAACGTGTGGAGAAGTTGGAAGTAGCACAGCACGAGGACGAGCGGACGAATTCTGTCGAGGGCCTGGTGTTTGAGCCCAAGGCGAAGGCGCCGTCAGGCACGAGCAATCGGCGAACGGAACCCGGAGTTGTTTCTCTGGAGCCTCTGGAGGATGAAGCACAGGCCTTGGGTCCCGCTGCGGCGCTGGTGAAGGAGTGGCGGATGCTCCGAACTGGGGAGAACGCTGGCAAGGGCCAAGTAGAGCGGGCCAAGGTCGAAGAACGACGATGGGAGCTGGAGATTGCCCTGATTGAGGAGTTTGGATTGACGTTGCCGCCGGAGATGACACCGTTGAATGCGGAGGATAGGGAGACTCACCTGGCGTGGCGCCGGCAGACGCTACGGCGGCTGCGAAGGACACGAATTCGAGCAGAACGCCTCAGGATGGTGCGGCGAGTGCTTACGCTGGGATTGTGGTGGCGGTAGGGGATTTTGATTTTGTCAGTTTGACAAGGTGCCGAAACTAGCGGGCCGCGTGATGGTCTCGAAAATTGGCCCAATTCTGATGCAGGAAGCCGGTTTCAGCGACGATGATTATCCTAGTGCATGAGCGTTAAAGGGGGAGCAACTTGCCTGCATCCCCCAGGCTTCTCCGACGCTGCTGCATGTCAGGCATCACCTTCCGAATTAGGCTCCAGAAGTCGGTAGAATGGTTCCTGTGGGTCAAATGGGCAAGTTCGTGGACGACTATGTACTCGATGAGGGAGGGTTTCAGCATCATGGCGCGCCAGTTGAAACGTAACGTGCCGTCGGGGGCGCAGCTTCCCCACCTCTGACGCTGGTCGCGGATCAGGACGGGCGACCTTCCATTACTCCCTAGTACCGATGCCCAACGCTCTACGACCTCCGGCATCCGCACGGCGGCGCGATGTCTATACCATCGGACGATGCAACGGCGAATTGCATCGTACCGCTTGTCTCCGGTCAAGGCTTGTGGCACGGTTATGCGAAACCGCCAGTGGTCAAAGCGGACTTTAGGAGATCGCACATCCTCCTGGTTGAAAATCATGCGAACGTTGCGTCCAAGATAGGGTAGCGTCTCGCCGCTGACGAAACGCTTTGGAGGGATCTCAAGCAACGACTCTGTTGCATTTTCTAGAATCCAGGGAGCTCGCTTGCGTACAATCGACTTTAGCCGGCTGTTTGGCGTAGAGACCGGCGCAGCGACCTGAACACCGCCGCCATCCACCGTAATTTCTACTGTCTTCCTTCGCCTCTTGCTGCGACGGACCTCGTAGGTGATGGTCGTGTCACCGAATTGGACGCTGCCCCTTTCGCTCACTGGCTGCTCCTGTTGATTGCGAGAGCCACAATCCTCTCGGCCAGGGTCTCCAATTGCTCTTCGGTGTATTCCTTCGTGTCCCTGAGATCTCGCTTGATGTCGCGGCGCATGAGCCGCTTGATTTCATCGTTGGACTGCCAGTCCACAACTCCCGTGCGAAGGGCAATTATGGACTCCACCTTTCGGGCCATGCCCTTGGTTTCCTCATCAAATTTCGTGCGATATTGAGCTTGTACTTCCCCTACACTTCCCGAAGAGACCTTTGTTGGGTCCTCGTCAAGTAATTCGTAGATTGCGAAGGACACCGGCGATAGACCGTGTTCGGCGGCGATCTCTGCTTCGCTCTTAATGACCCTTAGGACCACGGAGAATCGCTTGCAAGCCTCCGCCGAGTCAATCACCCGGTTGCGTAGGTCCTGAATGATGCGCGCCAACTGCTCCGATAGCTTCTCGTAGAATGCGGGATTCGTAGCCAGTCCTTCGTGAATCCGGGCGCGGATGGCGTGTTCCATGAGTGAAGCCCGTGCCTCGTCGTGGGGAAGTGATGCAATCTTCTGGTCGAAGTCCTGGTCCAGAATGGACACCGGTCTCATCAACTCTCTTACACTGGCGCTAATGCGCTCATCCACCAGACGCTTCACCTTCGCGCCAATCTCGGTCCAGTCCACGCTGGCGTCTTCGCCCAGGAAGTGAGCGCGGACATAGGCGCGAATCTCTGTGAGCCGCGCCAGCCTGTCGGTGTAGTCGAGGGCGCGGGGATCCGGGAGGAACCTGTCCATTAGTCCAGAAAACTGACGGTAATCGGCGTTGAACTTTTCGAACAGGTCGGCCTTGAAATCGCCGTCCGTGTGGGCGTCCGCAGCGAAGATGCCTACGCACGCCCAGGTGTCAGACAGGTCATGTCCACCGAAGTGCGACTCCGCTTGTACTGCCGCCGCCTCGATGACGATGGCGGGGTCCTCCTCCAGCTCTTGCATCGTGTTTTGGACGTCCGGCCAGTCGAAGGTCGATAGCGCTTCTTCGAGGTCGCGGGACACGCCGTGATAGTCCACCACCAGGCCATGTTGCTTCTCCGTGACCACGCCGTCCTGATTGTGGGTGAACCGCCGGTTGACGCGGGCGATGGCCTGAAGGAGGCCATGCTCTCGCAGCGCACGGTCCAGATACAACACCTGCTCCACCGGCGCATCGAAGCCTGTCAAGAGCATGTCTACAACCACCAGTATCTCCGGGTCACCCTCAGGATCGACGAAGGAGTTGGTAATCTGCTCCTGGTCCAGCTCCCGGGCCAGTTTAAACTCTGGACCATCGTTGGCGCTTGTCGTGATGATGGGGTAGGCGGGCAAGCCAAAGCTGTTCAGTCGTTCGGCGTACCGCAGTGCCGCCGCCCGGCTGGGCGCGACTACCTGGGCTTTGAATCCGTTGGGGCGAACTCGTTTCTGGAAATGCTCGGAAATATCGAGGGCAACCATCTCAATCCGGCGCTGCGCCTCCGCAACAGTTTCCTTATTGGCGTATCTACGACGGAGACGAAGCTGCACCTCCGGGGATTCTTTGCTGAACATGGCGTCGAACAGCTTGTCCAGCGTCTCTGGCCCCTCAATGGCTAGCTCCGGCAGCCGCGCCTCGTAGAAGATGGGCACGGTAGCGCCGTCTGCCACGGATTGGGGGATGGTGTATGAGTCGATGAGACTTCCGAAGCGACGCATGGTGCTGCGCTGGAATCCTTTGTCTATGGGCGTGCCAGTGAACCCAACGAGGACGGCGTTGGGCAGCGCCCTGGACATGCGACTGCCGAGGATGCCGAACTGGGTGCGATGGGCCTCGTCTACCATGACGATGACGTTTTCCGACGGATTGAGCACGTCGAGTTCGCCACCGGGGACGGTCAGCGCATCCTCGAACTTCTGGATGGTTGTCATGATAGTGCGGCCGGCGCCGGTGGTGAGGAGTCGTCGCAGATCCTTGCTGGAAGCGGCCTGCTCCGGCGCGGGGAAGCCGCATCTCTGAAATGTGTCGGAGATTTGGCGGTCAAGCTGCCGGCGGTCGGTGACCACCACGATGGTCGGGCTGCTGAGGCGAGGCTCCCGTCGCAGCTTGGTGGCAAGCCAGAGCATTGTCAGCGACTTGCCCGACCCCTGGGTGTGCCAGACGACGCCACCCCGCTCCTCCGGCTTTCGCCCGGTCAATATCCGGACCAGCGCCGTGCGGACGGCCCTGTATTGCTGGTAGCGGGGCAGCTTTTTGACGAGACGGCCCCCTTGCGGCTCGTAGACTACGTAGTCGCGGAGGATGCCCAGAAGGGTGGCGGGCGACAGCAAGCCAATAATTAGCTGGGCCTGGCCTTTTGGTTCGACGCCAAAGCGTTTCTTCACCTCGTCCTCCGAGTATGGGAGGACGGACTTCCACTCAAAGTAGGCGTTCTCGGGTGCCCTCAGCCCGGCATACGCCGCCGACGCGCCGCAGTGGGCGACGCATAGCAAGTTGTAGTGAAAGAGCTCAGGCGCGCCGCTACCGTGCCACTCGGGTCCCGTCTCTTGGTAACGGCGCAGCTGACGAACGGCCTTGGTCTTCCACACGTCCAGCAGGGAGGGGGACTTGGCCTCCATCACTACCAAGGGAATGCCGTTGACGAATAGCACCAGGTCCGGGATGACCATGCGTTCGTCGTTCTCCGGACCGCCGCGCTCGTTGCCGCGTCGGACGCGGAACTGGGTGGTGACGACGAACTCGTTGAGGCCGCCCTCCGGGTGGTCAAAGTCGAAAAAGCGGACGGTGCGTGTCTGACGGCTTCCTGAACGGTCGACGGTCAGGGGCATGCCGTAGGTGAGGTACTCGTGGACGCGCTGGTTGCGGGCCATGCCCAGGGCGTCGATGTGTTCAAGTTCACGGATGACGCGGCCAGCTTCCTGCTCATCCATCATCCACTCATTCAGACGAAGCAGGGCCGACCTCAGCCGGCCCTTCAACAGCACCTGACGTTCGTCTCCACGCTCCGATGACAGGGTGTTTCTGGGCACATAGTTCCAGCCCAGCTTCATCAGCAGGTCAAGGGCGAGCCTTTCGGTGTGGTTGTATTCGTTGAGTTTGGAGGGGGAGGTCAACAAGTTAACTCCAAATAGGGGTTTCTGCCAAGGAAGACCTATAGACAGGAGTGTCGAGACCGTAGGTTTTTGCAACGGACTGCACAAGTTGTAGAAACCAGTCCGCGGCATAAGGTGCCACAACTACTCCCTCTATCAAAAGAGAGATATCGACGTCAAAGTAAGCTCCACTGTGGTAGATGTCGTGAGACAGATCAGTTTTGCCATCAGACGTAGGAAACTTCTGACTGATCGCCCTTACCTCGCGTTCGTGCTCGAAACTCTTACGCTTGTATAGGAATGGTGCAAATAGATTATCTTCACGGATGAAAGTATTCTCGTAGTCTATGTAGTTCACCTTTCCAACGAAGATATCTTCATCTGCTTTAAGGGACTGGGTGAATGATCCAAAAGTAGTCTTGACCGCGATTCCGTCACTTTCCCTCGAATAAAGTTTCCACATCGCCGCCGATTCGTGATCATTCAAATGCCAACAGCTGATCAAGGTGAATCTTCTAGATTCCCTCACAAAGTCAGACATTTGTTGAAGAGCATGATCCGGAATCTTGTCCTTATATATGGTCGGGCGAATCGCTACATTAAACTTGGTGTACGAACCCTCAAACGGATCTCCTAGCTTGTCTGCTCTGGGGAAAAAGATGGCCTGTTTGTCCAGGAGAGAGACAAACCGGGTGAAGTCCAAGTATCTCCACAACTCTGCATCAGAAGGGGGGCTATCAAAAAGATTATGCTGCTTATACATGAATGACCTCTCAAGCCATCATTCTACGAGTGAAGATAATCTAGCTACAAACCAGATCCCCTTGAATTGCATCAAACGAGTTCTACGAGACATTTCAATTGAGTTTAGCCTGCAAATTCGTCTTGTGCAGGGACTTCTCTGTAGTCGTTTTTGTCGAGTCAGGTGGGGATGTCATGTCCATTCTTGCAACGGGAAGTAAACTGGGAAGGGAAGTTGGGTGGAAGTTGGTTTCTCCTTCAGCGGTTGCTTATAGCTGTGCAATATCACTCTCAGGTAAGGCCCTTTCAGGTCATTCCTTGCATCACCCGTGGACACTAGGAATTGGGGGCGATGCGGAGGTTGTAGCTGGTAGCGGTGGGATTGTGGGTGTGACCGATTCGTCGTCCAAAGGCAGTTCTCCGCGTTGGCGCAATAGGTGCTCGATTGTCTCCACGATGGCCCTCGCCTTATATACAACTCCAAGGTCAATCATTTGAGTGGTTCGAAATACAGGTTTGACTGCTGCCGGAACTTCCTCAACATACGATAGGGAGCCATCCTCATTACGATAATAGGCGCTTCCCAGAATTCCCAGCAAGAAAAAGCGACTTCCTCCCTTTAAAGTTCCCCTTCTTGTAGTCCAACTGCCCTTTGGAATAAATGAACACAGGACTGCCACTGCTACCCGGAAATACTGAGGCGTCGATGAGGAAAATTGGTCTTCCCTCATAGTCGATAGTCAGACATGTGGCGGTAATGCCTTTTCGGAAGATTGGCAGATTGTTCGCTCCATCGTAGACGCCACTCGGGTAACCCACAAACAAGATTTCCTCAACAACGTCAAAGTCTTGAAGCGCGTCGCCTTCTGGAATCGCGGAAGTTGGTATACTTCGGAAATATGGAGGGTGCCCGATGTTCTCCAAATGGCTTGTGATAGGGGCCAAAGGCAATACTGCGATATCTATGTCCCTAGAAGGATGCCCTGTCCACTGCCAATCAGACTGAGAAAAATTTACTGCACTAGTCAGTCCAATTGAAGGACTATAGGACTCGCCAGATGGATCCTTCTTGGTAAATGTGATTCTACCGGTCTTACTTCCTTGAATTACATGCTTGTTGGTTACTAGGAACGGCCCCTTTTTGTCTTCTGCCCACTTGTGAGTCATAATGAACCCGGTTCCAACCCAAGGGGGTGCTTCGATTCGAAGTGTGGCAAAGAGAAGCTGTTCGGCTATTGTTTCAATCTTCATTCAACGAAGTCCTCCATTTTCACCCGCACACGCCCCGTCAGCAAGGCGTCTGCGGTGGATGCTTTTAGTGATTGTAGCATTTCCGTTTCTGCACGTCCCTGTTTAATTGCCTCGTCAACGCTGTCCAGCAGCTCCGCGATGGCCTGTTGTTCAGCTAGTGAAGGGCGGACCATTCTAGCTTCGCCAATATTCGACAAATTTAGGCCTGGCCTGGTTTGACCGTAGGCCATTTTCCTAAACTGATCGTGTCCTTTTGGACCTTGCAAGAACCTACTTGCAAAGGAACTTAACCGACGGTCATGGAGTCTCACAAGTGCAACATGTTGGCTCACAAAAGCCAGTCCAATGTCTTTCTTTGCTATGGTCGCTTTACCTGGTTCTCCGGTGATAGATATCAGTATGTCCCCGCGACGTATGCGAGTCCGCTCAGTTTCCCCGTCATTGGGTGGATCCACAAAAATTGCATCAGAACGGTCAATCCCTTGGGCTGTGATGTTTTGGCTTCTAACGAAAAAAGCCCCAGTTGAACGAAAATAACGAGACCATCCCCTTGAACCGCTTGTAATGAATCCCGCCACCTCCCCCAGCCGCACCACGTCCCAGTCGGCGGGGATGGTGCCGATGCCGCGGACTTCCTTCCACTCGGAATGCCAGCCTGGGACGCCGTGGGACAGCAGGCGGTGAAGCAGGGCGTTGCGCAGCTGCTCGGTGGCGGCGACCACGGCCTCCGTCGCCTCTATCGCCTCGTCGATGGAGTCCAGCACCTCGGCAATGGCTCGCTGCTCTGAGAGGGGCGGGAGGAGGATAGAGAGAGAACGAAGAGCATCACCACCAATTGCCATAAACGTAGTGCCTTGTGAAAGTCGCTCAAACGCCGCCTTCCTGTGGTTAATGGTGTGCCAACCGAATGATTGACTAGATTCTTCAAATCGGATTGCAGCTAAACCACGTCCTATACAAATGATTTCGCCAGCCTTGTTGGTTTGGCCTACTGGCGCTCTTACGCTGATGAGGACATCATTTGGATGAGCTATCTTTATTGGTTTGGCACACCATTTCGAGGGTTCAGGTGTCTTACTGCCAAATTCTGCATTTCCTTGAATAAAGGGTAGCCCTCCATAGTGAACAAAGCCGCCATTCCACTCCGTTACTGTTTGGCCAGGAGGAGATTGACCCATTTCAACGGCTGCCACATCCCCCAAGCGCACCAACTTCCAGCTGTCCAGTATGTCCGTCCTGCTAGTCACTATCCCGTTGCCTTTCCGTCTCATGGGCGGTGAGTTCGTACAGCGTTAACCCCCGACCTTCCTGCTTCGCCTCAAGCCACTGCTGAAAGGATCGGTGGCTTTCGCCGGACTTCCGACCCGCCAGCAGCATCTCGACGCTGATGTCCTCGTCCAAATCAGGCCAGTGGATCCCCTGACCACCGCCGATCAACTCCCAGTTGCCCCTCTCTTCGGAGCTTGCGCGCCCCAGGCGGGGATACCAGGCCAACGGCGCCGAGATTGTCCTGCCGTCTGAGAGATCGGCAGTGAGGGTGTCCTCCGTCACTGCAATTGACATGGCCTCAGGCACACTGACTTCAGTCGTTAAAACGTACATGCCATTCTCCTAAGAATGAGTCTTGATGGTCTTCGATGATGCGCTCAACCCGGCGAATCTCCGAGCGTCTCAGGCCTCCGCTGCGTTCCAGGGTAACCGGGTTCAACCAGAACTTGGCGATGTTGTTGTCGCGCTGCACGTGCACATGAGGAGGCTCTCCCCGGTCACCGAGATAGAAGAAGAAACGAAACGGTCCTTCTCTCAGTAATGTTGGCATAGCCTGGCCTGCGACCTCAAACGCAGATTCCGGTTCGGAGCCAGAATATGACGTGAGTGTCCAGGAGTATCAAAACAGTTCCTTCCTTGAGTCGTCGGAATCCTCGAACCACTCGGCAGGCATGGGAGATACGATGTCGCCAATGATCCTCATCCGGCCCTTATCCGTGCCGCTTTCTGCCACCTCATCCATGAGTTGGAGGCACTTGGCTTTGCACTCTGACGCCTTCATGGTTCTGCCGCCGGTTGAGTTGCCGTCCGTTGCCATAGCGTTCTCCTTTTACACTCACACGTGACTATTATTGTAGCATTGCGATGACCAGAATCACCGATATTGTCAATCGGCAAACCCCAACTCAGCCAGGAGGGTGTTCATCTTCGCCACTGCCTCGTCTCGCTTGCGCTCCGCCTGACGAAGCTGCGCTAGGGCGTCCTCAACGCTCATCACTTCTATCGGCTCGGTGGTGTCCACGTACCGGCTGATGTTCAGATTGAAGTCGTTTTCTTCGATCTCCTCCATGTCCGCTATATGGGTGAAGCGGTCCACGTCTTCGAAGGCTGTGTAGGCCTGGACTATCCTTTCGATATGCTCAGGGTCGATGAAATTGCGAGCCTTGCCCTGTCGAAAGTAACCCTCCTGCGCGGCGTCTATGAAGAGAATCTTGCCGCGTCGGTCGGCGGGCTTGGCCTTGTTGAGGACGCAGATGGCGACGGGGATGCTGGCGCCGGAGAAGAGGTTGGGGGCCAGGCCGATGATGGCCTCGAACAGGTCCGTCTCGATGATGCCCTTGCGAATCTAACCCTCGGAGCCGCCGCGGAAGAGGATGCCGTGGGGCATGACCACGCCGACCATGCCCTGGGAGTTGGTGACGCCGAGCATGTGCATGAGGAAGGCCAGGTCGCCCCTGGTCTTGGGCGGGATGGCTTGGTAGCGGTCGAAGCGGTGATGAGGGTCGTTGGGTGCGAAGTCGTGCCCCCAGTTCTTCAGACTGAAGGGGGGATTGGCGATGACGCGGTCGTAGGATAAGAGGCGGCCCGACGAGTCGACCAGGCCCGGTTCGGCGATGACGTCGCCGGGTTCCAGGCGGGCAGCTCGCAGGCCGTGAAGGAGCAGATTGAGCTTGCCGATGGCCAGGGTGCCCAGGTTGCGCTCCTGGCCGTGGAGCGCGAGGTTGCGGTAGTCTCCGCCCTGCTCCCGCACATACTGGGCGGCGTAGATGAGCATGCCGCCGGAGCCGGCGGTGGGATCACAGATTCGCATGCCCTCTTCGGGCTGGAGCAATTCGATGATGAGGCGAACCACGGGGCGAGGCGTGTAGAACTCGCCGCCCTTCTTGCCGGCGTCGTCGGCGAACCTGTTGATGAGGTACTCGTAGGCGTCGCCCAAGACGTTGCCCACGCCAGAGGAATCGACCCTGAGGTTTTCGTCTCGCAGGTCGAGGTCGCCGAAGTGGTTGATCAGGCTGCGGATGATGCGCTCGCGGTTGGCGGGACTGCCCAGCTTGGATTCGTCATTCCAGTTGGTTGGGGATAGTACGCCGTCCAGGCGGGGTGTGTTTGCCTCCTCGACGGCGTGGCTGGCAACGTTCAGGGCTTCGCCCAGGTTCATGGATGCGGTTGTGATGGTGGACCATCGGGCATCTTCCGGGACGAAGAACTCGTGCTCGTCGCGGTCGATGAGGGCTATATCTCGTGGCAGACCGTGTCTAACGGCGTTCTGGACCTCCTCTTCGAACCGGTCTGAAAGGCGCTTCAGGAAGAGAATGGAGAAGATATAGTTCTTGTAGTCAGAGGAATCGATTTGGCCGCGCAGGATGTCGGCGGCCTGCCACAGCTTGGATTCCAGTTCCTGCGTTGTTAGGGGCATCGTTGTCTCCTCCTGGTTACGCTTCCTGTCTAGAGCCAATGTGGCTGATTATAGAGTCTCGGAGGGATTCGCGCCTCAACCGGGCGGCTTCAACTGTAGAGGCGTATGCCGCCTCGGAAGCTTCCACGAGACGGGTATGTGGTGAGGCCTCCGGCATCCTATTCCGAAGTTGAAGGGTTCTGCCGAATGGCTATAGTAACCTGGGTGCCTGTAGTCACGAAGACTCCGCTTTCGATCAACTTTTCGATGACTCGGAGAACTCGGTTACCCATGTTCTTCGACACATTCCTGAACCCCATGAGTCTAGCGGCCTCTATCGTCGCCTCCTTGCGGTCCATACCATACGAGTGTTTGACAGTCATTTTTAGAGCTTGGGCGATTTCTTCCTCCGCAACCATCTCAATTCCCTTCCTTCTAACATCCCTACGGTCCCGCACAACGGGATCCTTCATGTCTGTACGCCAAAGAAAATCGCCCTTCCTCACGACCATTCCCATTCGCACGGCATTATCAATTGCCCAGTCGAGATTCTGCCTTATCCTGTGGCCGATTCTCGCCACACCCACGGCCTCGGTGATTCGGCGCTGCACGTCGCTGACATGCACGGGGCCTTCGACTTGGACAATCTCAGCGATGGGATCAAAGAGGAGCGATACAGGAGCTTCATGAAGCTGATAGTGTCCTATGTTGACCTCCAGTTGCGCCATTACGTACCGCTGGGCGGTTAGAATACACGCCACATCCCCATCTTCAGTTCGCTTGATGTGGGGTCTGTTCTTGTTTTTCATGGGGCCTACAGCAGGAGTAGCCGCCTTAGCTCGCTCGATGGCTTCAACTGCGCGAGCCAACTCCCGCTCCGGGTTGTGGAACCAATCAGTGCTCCAAATACGATAAAGCCTCCAGCCGAGATTCTGTAGATGTTGTTCTCTGATCCTGTCCCTGTCCCTCGCCCATTTGGAGCTGTGATATGATGCCCCGTCGCACTCGATTCCGAGGATGTATCTTCCAGGATGCTCCTTATCCACAACTGCGAGGTCTATGAACTTGCCGGCCGTTGCCACCTCTTCATGTATGTCGTAGCCCAATGAGCGGAGCTTGGTCGCCACCGCGCTCTGGAACGGTGAGTCGACATCACGCCCCGACTCGCCAGCCACGTCCTCAAGAACTCCGGTTTCTGCATAGGCCAGGAAGGTCTTCAAGGCTCTAACACCCCGAGAACTGGTCCGATTTAGGTCAATGTCAACTGCACGCAGATTTGTAAAAACGTGACAACGCTGCTTAGCTCTGGTGATAAGAACGTTGAGGCGCCGTTCGCCGCCTTCCCTTGTAAGCGGCCCGAAGTTCATGGCAACCTGTCTCTCAGCGTCCCGCCCATATCCGATGCTGATGAAAATGACGTCCCTTTCGTCCCCCTGAACGTTTTCCAGATTCTTAACAAAGAACGGTTCTTCGGGATGGTTATTGAAGAAAGTCTCACAGGAAGGATCCCGACGGCGAAGCCTCTCTAACTCATCCTGTATGGCGTCACTCTGCGCGGAACTGAATGCTGCCACGCCTAAGGTCAATTCAGGTCTCCGTCTGGCATGTTCCATGACATGTGTGGCCACTGCGGCGGCCTCTCTGCGATTTGTGCTGCTCCTCCCACGGTCATATTGGGTGTCTGGAAGATGATGATACATAAGACCTATATTTTCCCTACTTGAGTCGGGACTGGGAAAGACCACGAGTCCGTTTTCGTAAAACTCCCGGTTCGACACTGCTATCAGAGACTCGTGGCGACTCCGATAGTGCCATCTAAGCATCCTGCCAGGCGCACCCTCGGCACGGAACAGTCCCAGGATGCTCTCCATGTCTGCGACGACGCTGTCGTCGTCATCATCGTCGTCAGATTGTGTGACGCTGTCGAAGAATCTGGTAGGCGGCAATTGCTTGCTGTCACCTACGACTACAGACTGGTCAGCACGCATTAAGGCTCCAAGAGCGTCAACGGGCCTGACCTGGCTTGCCTCGTCGAAGACCACCAAGTCAAAGCTGACGCTGCCTGGCGGCAGATACGTTGCTATAGACATTGGACTCATCATGAACACGGGTTTGATGGCTTGTATGACATTCCCTGCCTGAACCATTAGCTGTCGGATTGGAAGATGCCCCCGCTTCCTCTCGAACTGCCTCATCAGAGTTCGAAGTTGTCCGCCGCCATCGTACTTGGGAAGCTGTGACCAGTGGGATAAAGCTACTCTGGTTCGATTATGGTCCAACGCCATGTCGTCCATCGAACAGAATTGTTCTATTAGTTGTTCATGGATGTTGCCCGCGAAGCTTGCGAGCGCAGGCCGCTCCTTTAGAGCGCGAGAGAGGACATGTTCATACCATGCTCTTTTTAGTACGCTTTCCAGATAACGAGCCGCCTCCGGCCACTCCGCCCCGATCTCCACCAGCTCTCCCAGACCTTCCTCCGTGGCTTCGTGGGCCGCACTGTTGAACCCCACAAGGTCATGAATACTGTTAAGCCCAACGGACCAAGCGGTGAGGATTTCATCCTGTGTCGCAAATGGAAGGACTATCAACCCTTCGAATTGCGCCCCTCCCATATAGGGAAGAAGGACGCAGGGGGAGTCTTTGAATCGACTGGAACTGTCCATCCCCAGGAAAGCTATGAGCTCGTCCAAGCAGTTGGTGTGAGAGTCCACCAATGTCCTGACCTTGTCGAGAAGGCTGGCCACCTCCTGCGCATCAATGTCGTCACGCAGGGACTTCGCGGCGCTAATCGGGAAGATGCCGTTGTATACGTCACTAAACAGGGCCAGTGCCCACTCTACGATCCGGCCAAGGGCTTCCCAATCGGAATCTTCACCCTTCCACTTTGGCCCCAAGGCACTTCCGGCGACAGGGGACAGGGAGACGAAGGTCCGTCGAAGCTCTTGCTCCTCAAGAATGCCATTCAGAACCTCGATCTGCTGCTCGACGCCGTCTGGTGGGTCGGCTCTGTATAGTTTGGAGAGATGGACATTCGCTCGTGAGAGATCAATGTTCTCTTTGGACAATGCGTTGAGTATTTCACCCTGTTCAGCAAAGCGAAGTGACAGGATACTGGGTCCATCTTCAATGTCCAGAGCGAAAACGGAAGAAAGCACCTCAATTCGCTGGGCATGGGAACCCATAGCTCTTACAACCTTCCCCAGCAGGCCATCTATCTCCCGTGCGTCGATGTCGTCACGCATATGTCTGACTGCGTCAATCGCAATGGTGCCGTTATCTACGTCAGTGAATAGGGCAAGCGCCCACTCTATGATCTGGCCAACGGCTTCCCAATCGGAATCTATCCCCTCCCACTTCGTTCCAAGGATATCTTTGGCAGCCGCAGACAACCGTTGAATTGTGCGGCGACGCTCCTGCTCCTGAAGAATCGCATCCACGATCGCAATTCGGTCCTCTATACTTTCGGGGCGTGCGATGAGACACAGTTCCGAGAGATGTTTTTGGGCGTGGTGGTATCTCCGAGACAGGAATCTCCAGGGTCTTCGTCCAGCCGTCGAGAGAGTATTATGCGTCCGTCGGACGTCTTCGTTCCACGCTCTTGGGTCCAATTGGTCGTCGTACTTAGAGTGCAACCCAACCCATGATTTACCGGCGTCTAGAAGGAGCTTCATTTCGCGGAGTTGCGGCTGATGCACAAATGCGGAAAGGTCAATACCTTGGATATTTGGGGCCTTTGTCGCATGTTCGGCTAATAGCACGAGACTTTCGGCCTGCGCTCCATCTCTCGGTGAACTCAATCCCAAAGCGTCAGCCAGTTGGTGGAGTAGCTCAGTCAGAGTCTTGAGTGATTGCAGTGGCGCGTCAATATACTCTTGGGACACGCTCTGGTTATTTGGAGAAAGATGAAATTGTGGTGGAACTTGCGATTGAAACCTGCTTCCGGTATCAGTGAGAGTTTCATGCGTCTTACACACATCAGCATCCCATGAGGAGGGTTCCAGGACCTCGTCAAATGCAGAGTGCAGTACGATCCACCTTGCCCCGGCGTCCACGACGCGCGTCATCGCGTCACGCTGAGAGAAATATTGGAATGCGGATAGATTGATCCCTTGGATGTTGGGGGCCTTTGCTGCTCGGACGGCAACAGCTAGCAGAGTGTCGGTCCGCATCAGGTCTTCGGGTGCACTCAGTCCCAAAGCGTCAGCAAGGCTGCGTACGCCATTTATTACTGCTCCCAATGACTCGATAGCGCTATCGATCCTCTCTTCAAGGACTGCTTGGGCATTGGGAAATAGTATACGCAGCCTTGAACCACAGAAAAGGTGCTGTTCCGGGATCCCAACCCGCGCGAGCCTGGTTTGAAGTTCTGATGTGACCCTTAGCTTGGACTCGAAATCGGCCGCAGTCCACGAGCGGATGGCGACAATGTTCACACGCCGCAAATGTGTGCCCTCTTGCTCTTGCTCTCGAATGCGAAGGAGTTCGCCGTACGCCGTATATGGAGAAACTCCAGTTTCACCAACGGGAGCATTAACCGCGTCGGCATACGTGTTGAGTCTGTTCCGAAGGCGGGTAAGTCCAGCGAAATCACCTTCTATTTCGCCTACCGTCGGTGTGCCTAGGCCTAAGGTCTTCTTCAGCTCGTCAAGGACGGTTCGCTTGGTCGTCTTGTGGCTGTGCAGTTCAAGGCACGCCACTCCAAGACCGATGCCGTCCAGTCTGTGTTTTACTACCTCAAGCGCGGCCATCTTCTCGGAGACGAAGAGGACCTTTCTACTGTTTCCAATCGCCTCAGCTATGATGTTCATGATAGTCTGAGACTTACCGGTTCCCGGCGGACCCTGGATCACGAGATTGCGTCCTTGGTTGACGTCAAAGATTGCCAGCGCCTGCGACGAGTCGGCGTCAACGACATGGTGAATGTCCTCAGGGCCGAGGTGATCATCCAATTGGTCTCCTTCACCAATCCTCGGATCAGGTTCCGAAAAGCCACCTCCGAAAAGGGCCCGGATGATGTCGCTTTCGTCAGGGCCGTGTCCCGATCCGCCAGGCCAGATGTCTGGATCGAGGTCTCTGTACATGAGGAATTTGCCGAACGAGAAGAAGCCGAGAATGACGCTCTCACGGTTTACGGACCAGCGGTCCATCCCTTCTATGCGGGTTGCAACGTCATCAAAGTACTGATTAACGTCAAGATCCTCATCATTGGGCAGGCTAGGTATAGCTATGCCAAAATCGTTCCTTACCTTCTCAATAAACGAGAGATTGGCTCCCAACTCCCCACCGGTATACGCAATGCGGAATCTTCCTCTGACATCAGTCCTAGCGATCTCTACCGGAACCAGAATCAGTGGCGCTCGGCGCATGATGTTGCTGGACTTGGATGCATACCATTCGACCATGCCAAGAGCAATGAATAGGGTGTTGACACCCTGCTCTTGGATCAGAGTGGTTACAGCATGGTGAGTCTTGAGGAGTCGAGATTGAAGCTGGCTGGCGGTTTCATTGGTTTGCAGACGGCTATCAGTGTGCCGCGCAGCGGGAACATTGTCGTCTTCTTCAGGTTGGTCTAATTCGTCATGAGCCTCTTCGCTTGAAGGTACGGGTAGGTCAAGGGATTCCTGCTCATCATCTTCCTGGCGAGCCAAGAAAGACATGCGGCGACCCTTATGCACCAGAAAGTCAAAGACGAGGGACGGGATTTTATCAACCACTTCCACACCTCTAGACCTAAGTGGGCGGTAGTTGAGCAGTGGGTTGCGGAGACTCAGATCTAGAAGCTCCCTTCTCGCCCTCTCAATCTTGTCGTTAATTGGGTCTTCCGCACCCTCGCTTGAAGATGTAGGGACTCCGTAGGTGGGATCCAATTCCTTAGTGGACTCCGGTTTTTCGTCGTTCAACATGTTCCTCCAATTGGCGTCGAGCTTCTTACCATATGCCGCTTGCGCCTCCGTCCATACTATACCGGTGGGCCCTTGTCTCGTTAAGTCAGTCTTCTCCCTCGACTATCCGATGCCATCACGATTTTGGAACTTGAACCAGGCAATGATGTGCGGTTCCAGCCTCAGTTTGATCTGCCGATAGACAGCTAGGTAGAAGGTCTCGATTATGCCGTCGGACTAGTAGAGAATCTTTAGGATGTCGATTTCGTAGAAAGTTTGGGCCTCCTAAGTCCACATCCGCTCAAGTACATATTACGCTGGTCAGTAATTTCATTCCAAATGGGATTTCCTGTGCATCGTTTCCTCACTTGCGGAGGTAATGCACCCGGTCTCATCGCCGGTATCAACGTATGGGGCGGGCCAGGCGCAACCACCCTTACCACTTGGGTACCGAAAATGACAATGGTTAGCGATCTTTCCGGATGTGCAAGGTGATAGTCTCTTACATCCGAAAGAGGGGCGTTTAACACGCAGTCCATAGCCTCAAGGCTAAGGCTTTGCGTTTCGAGAAGGGCCTAGTTCCTCGACTGATCCCACGTCCAACTCAGGTTGAATCGCCTCTCACCATACTACGCATTAGCAGTCACAACAACGGTATGAGGTCGATATCCCGGATCGTGGGCTCGCGGCGTGCTAACGAGTGCCGGCGTCAGCGGCAGAGTCTACCTACTGCTTGAGAACAACAATTAGAGTTAAGGCTCTTGATTTTTCCCCAAATGGTGGCCTCAGCAAGCTTTAGCAAATATAAGTTGCTCCCCCTTCTCCCCTCACCTACAATAGGTCTATTGGAAAGGACGACTCTGACCCAATGCAGAATAAGACAATCCACAATCCAGATCGCTATATGGCAGACTTGCGTCAAATCCTTTCACAGGGACGTAAGCGAATCGGGATCCTACTTGGTGCAGGTGCTCCAACTGCCATTCGGGTTGATGTGAATGGCTTCATACTAGAAGAAGGTGGCCGGCCCCTAATACCTGATGTCGCTGGTCTAACCGATGCCGTTGTAAATGCCTTAGATGATGATGACAAAGCCATCATCGATATTCTAAAGTCGGACCTACAACAGGCAATTAACATTGAATCCCTTCTCACTCAAGTTAGGAAACTAGGCCAAGCGATAGGAAGTGCCAGCGTACATGGCTTAGACGCTAGTAAATACGATGCAATGGCCCGCCGCATTTGCGAAAAGATCGGGGAAAATGTAAACACCACTCTCCCGAATTGCCACAATCCATATTCTGAGGTTGCCTCCTGGATCTCCGGAACAATGCGGCTAAACCCCATAGAAATATTTACCCCTAACTACGACCTATTGGTCGAAGAAGCTTTGGAACGAGCACGCGCTCCTTACTTCGATGGCTTCAGCGGTTCGTACAGGCCATTCTTCGACGCCGCGAGTGTCTCCACCGATGTACTTCCCGCACGTTGGACTCGCCTGTGGAAGCTTCACGGTTCTCTCGGCTGGGAAATCTCCGGCGATACGGTGATCAGAACCGGGAGCAGAATAGCAACCGAACTCATTTATCCGGATCATCTAAAGTACGAACAAGTTACTAGGCAGCCGTATTCCGCTCTGTTCGAACGGTTACGCTCTTTCCTCATGAGCCCCGATACACTTCTCTTGTGCTCTGGTTTTTCGTTCTTTGATGCCCACATTTGCGCCGTGCTCGAAGAAGCTATGACAGCAAACGCCCATTCCGCAATCTTTGCGTTTCAATACAAGACGCTCCGAGAAGAAGCAGCAGTTGCATCTATGGCACGTTTACGCCCAAATCTAAGTGTTTTCGCACGTGACGGTGCAATCATAAGCGGAGTTGCTGGTCGGTGGGAGCCCGGCCAACCCCTGAGCGAAGAATGGGAGGCTATTCGACACACGTTCTGGAGTTCCCCTTCGGACAACAGGGAGGGAGAATTCCTGCTGGGGGATTTCGCCAAGTTTGCAAGATTCCTCGCGTTAACTCAGGTACATAGGCTGGAAGATCCAAACGATGGTGCAAACGACGAAAGTGATACAAACTCTGCTCCGCCCAAGGACAAGGAGATCTGAATGCTAAGTCGCGATCCTACTTTTCTCGGGTCGATCGCAACAGTTTCTGGAGCTGCACTTAGCGTTCACCTCGCTGAGTCAGTTGCATCTGGTTTATCGATATTCAAGGGCCAAACCTACAAGATTGGGCAGGTCGGCAGTTTCGTTAGAGTGCCACAAGGCTATCAAGACCTGTTTGGAGTTGTTACCGAGGTTGGCGCAAATGCTGTGCCTGACAACTTGGAATCAATAGACGACACTGGTCGATGGATGAAGGTAGAGCTAGTGGGAGAAGTTGTGGGGGGGACCTTCGAACGCGGGGTCAGTCAGTACCCAAACATCGGGGACTCAGTCCATCTAGCAGTTGAGGAGCACCTGCGTGAACTGTATGATATTCGTGGGCAGGGTCACATAGTGATCGGGACACTCGCCAGCGCCGAGAGCATCGAGGCGAAGATTGCCTTAAACGAGCTGGTAACCCGGCATTCCGCAGTGCTTGGGTCTACTGGCTCTGGGAAGTCTACTACAATCGCAAGTCTCATGAGGGCTATAACGACCTCCAACCGAGATTCTGAAGAATACCCGAATGCCCGCGTCCTTCTACTTGACATTCACGGTGAGTATTCAGTGCCTCTGGCTGACGTTGCTCAAGTGTTCAGTGTTGAGCCGCAATACGACGAAGAGCGATTGTTCATTCCATATTGGGCGCTCGACAGTGACGACCTGTTAGATTTTTTGACAGGCGGTTTGGAGGGTAACAGTGAAACAGCGTTTACAGACAAGATATATCAGCTCAAGTTGGCAGCTCAAGACTCGCAGAAGTTTCCGGGAGTTGACTCCGAATCGATTACTGTCGACACTCCCGTGCCTTTCAGCCTCAAGAAGCTTTGGTACGATCTTACTGACTTCGAGATCACAACCTTTGATGGGCCGAATCGCGACCAACCGACCCTACAGGAACCTGGTAACGCTGACGCTCTAACGCCACCTACTTATAAGCCTCATGCTATGGGTGCCGCTGGCCCTTTCCTGAATCCACGAGCCTTTGGAATACAGCGTCCACTGAACTTAGTACGTTCGCGATTGCTTGATCGGCGCTATGGCTTCCTATTGCGCCCTGGACCTTGGGAGCCCGACCTTGATGGAAAGCCAACAAGAGACTTGGATGAACTTTTGGCCAGGTGGTTAGGTGGTGAAAAACCTATTACCATCCTCGACTTGTCCGGGATACCAAGCAGCGTACTTGAACGGTTGGTGGGATCGATCCTGAAAATTGTCTACGAAGCACTCTTTTGGAGTCGAGAAAAGTCGGAAGGTGGAATCAGTCGCCCCTTGCTGGTCGTGATGGAAGAAGCACATCGCTACTTGTCAGACAGATTGAGTGGCACAGCATCTGAGGTAGTGCAAAGGATTGTCAAGGAAGGCAGGAAGTATGGGGTGGGTGCCATGATGGTCAGCCAGCGACCCTCAGAAGTGAATGAGACAATATTATCGCAATGTGGAACGTTCTTTGCCCTTCGACTATCGAATCCATCTGACCGCGAACGTGTCCGAGGAGCGTTGCCGGACGGGCTTGTTGGCCTTCTCGATGTGCTGCCCATTCTCCGAACTGGAGAAGCCGTTGTTACAGGAGAGGCGGCGAAACTCCCTATGCGCTGCCGTATCACCCTACCTGCTAAAGAACATAGGCCGCGTAGTGAGGATCCACCCGTAAGCACCAATTGGGGCATGGCGAGGCGAGAGGAAGGGTATGAACGAGTTGTAGCTTCATGGCGAGCTCAGAGTCCGCTCGCGGTCGTCATCGACCAAAATATCACACGAACTCCCGTCAAGGACGACTCTGCTAACGAGTGAGGAGGACCCAGATGGACAGATATCATGTGGCATCGTCAAACATCAGAGAAATTGGCTATGACGCTTCAACACAGACCCTTGAGGTTGAGTTCCTTAGTGGCTGGACATACCAATACTTTGGAGTTCCAGAATTCCTTCATCAGCAGATCATGCAGACGTCATCGAAGGGACAATTCCTCAGTCAATACATAAAGAACGCCTTTCCGTATTCAAGGGTAGGTTAATCTGTTGTGCTGTCATTGCCACTGGAGGTAGCTTAGAGGAATCAAACAAGGGGCCAAGTGACACTCCTCTAATGAACCTGCCCATTCTTATTGCCAACTTCGACGTTAGTTTCGAGACTCATCGAGTTCCCTGCGGGAGCCACAACTAGCTAATAGACTTGCCAGAACCTAGTGAGAGTGGAGCGACATCTTCTTGGGAGGGTGAAGAAAAGGAACCTCTAGTGGAATCCTCATGTGAAGAATTGGGATTTGTTGTCAACATGTGACCGCCTACAAGGCCTATGATCCTTGAAGGAACGGATCTCTCTTGTACCTGGGAGCCGCCTGAGTTCTGCCCTGTTGATATCCGGACACGGATTCTCGTCCAAACAAGCAGGCTGAGATTCTAACTAATGCCGTAGGAGGAAAGTGAACGAAAAGGTTCTCGATTTTGTCCAGTCAGGTGGGCCGAAATGTACTGTATTGCGAACTTTCAATTTGGAGATTTCCCTTTGACTTGTAGATATCCAGATTTCCAAAGGCAGTTCCTGAAGCACAAATCACTTAGACTGGTACATTCTCTACGAAAGTCGACAAGGGTTTTTCGAGAGAATCAGCAATCTTGCTGAATAAACAGGAGATTATCACGCGCAAGCCTAGTGCTTCCTGTTATTTCACTTCCCCCTGATTGGCGTCAAGTATTCTTGCCGGTTGTGCGACAATCATTTTTGCCGCCGCGTTGCCTTAAGGTTTTTGTTACCGAAGTCGAGCTATTGCCTCACGGAAGATGTTACCCAAAACAGGCCATTGCCTCACATTAGGTGTTACCCAAAACTAGGAGGCATGACATGGTCGCAGACATCAGCGCAGTGACGAGGAAAGAGGTGCTTGGCGCTATTCGCAGTCGGTACAGAGAGGCGTCCAAGAAGGACAAGAGCCGGATGCTCGATGAGTTTGTGGCTATTGCTGGCTGTCACAGGAAGCACGCCGTCAGGCTACTCGGTTAGTGTGATCAGATAAGAGAGCGGACCGTTCCCAAAGGCCAGCGCATCTATGACGAGGTCGTAAGACAAGCGTTGATCGTGGTGTGAGAGGCGTCGGATAGGATATGCGGCAAGAGGCTCAAGGCGGCTCTGCCAAGTATGGTGGACTCGCTGAAGAGGCACGGACATCTCGATCTCGCCCCTGACGTACGCGAGCGTCTTCTCACGGCAAGCGCAGCCACGATAGACCGTCTACTGAGACCTGTGAGGGAGAAGGCCGGAAGTCGCAGGAAGCGTAGAAGGTTGAGGAAGATGGGAAGCCAGATTCCAGTCCGCACCTTCATGGACTGGAAGGATACCGAGCCCGGATACCTTGAGATAGACTTGGTGGTGCACTGCGGCGGTACGGTCACTGGATCGTTCATCAACTCCCTGGTGGTGACCGACGTGTGCTCTGGATGGACGGAGGCGATTCCGATGTTGGCGCGCGAGCAGTCCATGGTGGTAGAAGGGCTTGAAGCCATCGCCCGGGGTTTCCCTGTTTCAGTCCGCGGAATAGACTCGGACAACGACAGTGTATTCATCAACAAGACCCTGTTTGGGTACTGCGCCGAAAAGGGTATCGAGTTCACGCTTTCACGGGCTTTCCGCAAGAACGACCAGGCTTGGATTGAGCAGAAGAACGGATCGGTGATCCTCCGCTTTGTGGGACACGAGCGATATTCGGGCCCCATGGCCGGTCAGATACTCACCTCACCTCTACGGAGCGATACGTCTGTATGTGAACCACTTTCAGCCTCCGTTCCAGCTGCTGGAGCGGAGTAGGGATGGAGGCAGCGTAAAGAAGCGGTACAGGAAACCGGCCACGCCGTGCGACCGCTTGCTGGAGAGAGATGACGTGAGCGAGAAGGTAAAGTGCGGACTGGAGAGCAGTCGGGCGAGACTGGATCCGATATCTCTGCTGCATACGATACGTGAGGCTCAATCGGGGCTTTCCGCTTTAGATGCCGATGATTCGGCGAGTGCGCCAAGCAGTGAAAGTCCGGAACACTTCCTTTCCAGGCTGCCTGAGCTGTGGCGAGAGGGAGAAGTGAGTCCTACTCACTCTTCAAGGAGACGGTCGCAGTGCTCCACGCACCTGGCATTCTCGTCGGGATCCATTCTAGGGAGTGTGGTGTGAAATCCTGAAATGGCTTCAGAAGCATCCGGACAATACGGCTTCGGCTCTTCTTGAACGGTTGATGCGCCGCTACCCAGACCGGTATAGCAGACGTCAACTGCGGACCCTACATCGCAGAGTCCGTCAGTGGCGACGGGTCGTAGCCAGACAGTTGGTGTATGCTTCAGCAGAACAGAGTCTATAGGTAGAGGATGACTAGAGTGTCATCGGACCTGAGGGCGACAATCAAAGCTGAAAATTCTTCGGTAACTGCGATGATACTTGATGGGCCATCCGGGATCGGATCTGACCCATTCGGTAATTGACGCAAGTGTCCCCGAATTGATCTGTCGATCCGTTCCCGACTTGGCCATAAATAGCCAACGGCTTGGGCGAGCAGTGACCTGATAGGAGCCTGGTTCAGAGCCTCTTCGCAGTTATGTCCGCTCACCTGGCCCATACGGGATGGTGCAGGAGGCAGAGATGAAAGGAATCGCAAGTTACCAGAGTCATCGCGCAGCTGGGGTGGTGATAGGGATAGACACACACAGAGATCAGCATGTGGCGGTAGCCATTGAAGATCGAGGTGTCCGACTCGGCGAGAAGAGCGTGGCTACAAACACCTGCGGATACGAGGAGCTCGAACGATGGTCATGCAGGTTGGGAGAGGTCCGCGCGTTCGGGATCGAGGGCACAGGTTCGTACGGAGCCGGAGTCGCTCGCTTCATGGCTAGTCAGGGCTATAAGGTCATTGAGGTCAACAGGCCGGATAGGTCGGTCCGCTATCGCAAAGGGAAGAGCGATCCCACAGATGCTGAGATGGCAGCGCGCGCGGTGCTTGCCGGCGTAGCCGATGCCACTCCGAAGACCGGCGAGGGCGAAGTCGAGATGATCCGCATGCTCAAGAGCGCAAGAGACTCTGCCGTCAAGACTCGCACCCAGGCCGCCAATCAGATGAAGGCGCTGGTCGTGACAGCGCCTGCCGAGCTTCGCGACATGCTCGATGGCCTTACCACCAGCATACTCGCCAAGCAGTGCAGAGACTTCCGCCTCTCTAGCCTCGACAATCCGAAGATGGCCGCCAAGTACGCACTTCGTTCACTTGCCCGCCGCTACCGTCAACTCAGTGACGAAGTGCGAGATCTGGACTCTGAAATCGTACGACTCACCCAGTCAGTTGCACCGTCCCTGGTAGACGCCTTTGGTGTGGGACCGACCACCGCTGCAACCCTTCTGAAAACCGCGGGCAGCAACCCTGATCGCCTCCATTCCGAGGCTGCCTTCGCATCGCTGTGCGGTGTAAAACCGATACCGGCTTCTTCCGGCAAGACGAACAGGCATCGACTGAACCGAGGTGGCGACCGCCAGGCTAATGCAGCGCTCTATCGCATAGTCATCGTCAGGCTACGCTTCGACCCGAGGAACCGGGCTTACATGCAACGTAGAACCGCTGAGGGAATGAGCAAACGTGATGTCATCCGTTGTCTCAAACGCTATGTTGCCCGAGAGGTCTACTCGGCTATCCGGATCCCTGCCCAGGACCTCAAAGAAGCCGCTTGCAATCTATAGGAGCATCAATTCTTGGTGAGGCAACAGGCCGGCAAGAATGATTGTCGATGTTCACACTGCGAAGAAGTACATGAACGCCAAGAGCCCGCCCATAACCGGCCATCAAACCAGATCGAATGATTCGTGATCTGTTATGTTCAGAGACCAAGTTGGTGACATTTATGCTGGTCACTTTCACTGACATTTATCCTGAGCGGCGACAGCAATGACAGCTGCGAGGGGCAAACAAGAGCCGTCCGTCACATCGTTGACAGGGCCTTTGGAGCGGGCTCTTCGTGTGGGTTCGCAGTGCGAATGACAGCGTGTTATTGTGGCCCCAATTGTCCGTCTTTTTAACCACCACAGGGGGGCCTCGCCTTGGGCGGGTGCTATGGGCACCCTTCGTTGGAGTCCTATGGTCCCCTGGCAGGAAGTGCTTTTGCCTCTCGGCAGCGGCTCTTCGGAGGCGGTACGTTGCGGACGCTCGGAGAAAACGCTTCACAAAGTCAAAAGGGAGATCCCTCCATTGGCCGAGGACGGTCTCGGTGCAGTCGACCAGATGCCCGCAGCACAGCAAACGAAACGCTGGTGGCGGCCCTGGCGCGCGGCCATGCCGGGAATCCCCAGATCCGGATCGATCCTGCGCGCCATGGGGATTGACCTCCCGTCCCTGGCCCGGAGTTCATACTACGGATGGCTAGGCGTGGGCAAGGCGGAGGAGGCACGACGAGGCGAGATACATGCCCATACCTGAATCAACGCTATCGCAGTGGAGCCATCACCGCTCCGCGAAGGCCTCGAAGCAGGCCCATGTGTCCGTCCGCGACGCGCTCGCCGCATACGAGGGGGTGTCGGAGTTCAATCCCGATGTCTTCCTCCATGGCTTCTACAAGAACGGCACCAACCTTCGCCGCGACAGCGAAGTCGACGTGGTCGTTCGGCTGCCGTACCAGCTCAAACCCAGGCTGGTCGCCCTTACGGGACAGCAGTTGCAGGGAGATTCCGACCATGAGGCTGCTCAACAACGGTGGCGGTCCTTCCCGCGCTTGGCGCTGAGGGGATTCGGAATTAGCTACAAAAACGCCCTATTTGGGGCCTTATTCCTACAATCGTTCCCACAACTGCGAGTGGAACTGTTAGGACGTTTCGCTCGCATCAGCGCCAATGGGTTCGAGTTCAAGGCCATCTGCAAAGGTCTTGTTTAAAGCCACTCTTCTCGAATTTTCCTGTCAGTTGCTGCCTAGGCGAATGTGTGCCGCAAGACCGGCAAGAATGCTCGATGCTGATCGCCTGCTGACGGCGCATGAATCGAGCGAGGACATACGCGTTAGGTGCTTAACAGGGACGCTCGATTGTAGTCCCGCTCATTATGCTCAATGCTTGTTCGTAACTCGCTGAGTAGTGAAGGAGCCTCATGTCGATCTCCGCTTTCGGCAGTCTGCAACTAGGATGATCGCGAATTCTTGTGAGTCCTGATATAAGTTCCGCAGACGTAGCTATTCCTAAGCTGTGAACATAATCCAGTACCCACCACACTCCATGACTTGTCACCTTTAGGCATTGTGCCAACGTCCGCAAAACTGCATCTCCCGTGAGGAGCGTCCAATTCCTGCTAGACGCCAGGGTTAAGGCGAAAGAGTCGGGCAGAGACAGGCTACGCTTTCGCTGAACCAACAGTACGGCTCTTCTGACTTCGTCGCCACTTAGCTCAACGATTTCTAACCCTAAACGGAGAAGGCGTTCGCCGAAAGCGGGTCCTGCTTGCCTGCCCTCTAGTTCGTTTCTGTACAACAAATCTGGAACCCTGGAACTGAACGGAAGGGCGAATGACTGTTCCAACAGAAACCCCCGCTCGAGGTCGATTAGCACCGACGTGTCCGCGACCATCACATTCACCGGCTACATCTCCTTTGAAACGATATCCGTGGCGCCGACCGGATTATCCATCAGCACATTCAGGTCGTGGACGGAGACCTCCAGGAGTTCGGAGGCCTTCGATTCCGAGATTGCGCCTTCGGCCAAGGCGCGATAGCAGAGGCGCTCAAACCTACCTGACTTCTCTCCCGGCACCGGATACGCTTCTTTGTAGGGCGGGCTGCGCCATCCGAGTTCCTCGAATTGGTCGAACATCCCACCCATGAGAGATTGGCTGATGATTCCCAGATCCTTACAGCGATAGGTGATTGCCTGGACGCTGACTCCGAGCATAAGCTTCAGATTGAACAGCTCGACCCAACCCAGTGCCGTGCGATGCTTGCCGATTTCTGTCCACATCGTCTCTTCCGGCATCAGCAATGCCCCCGCAAAGCGGTGGGCCGCCTTTTCTTCGTCGATGCCCGGCGAGATATCCAGCATGAGATGGCCAAGCTCATGCGCAATGGTGAACCTTTGCCGCTCTCCGCCGTGATTACCATTGACAACGATTACCGGAGCATCTTCCGTATCTTCCCTGCGCACATGGGCCGTGAAACCGTCCACCTCATCCGGCATGTGGCGAAAGAGGACCTTGACACCTCTTTCTTCCATCAGTTCTGCCACGTGGGGGATCGGGTTGAGTCCCAATTCCCATTCGTTACGAAGCAAACCGGCGGCGCGATCGGCCTCCAGCAGGTCCTTGACCACAGGATATGGAGCGGATCTTGGCCTGTCCCAGTTTACGCTGGGCAGCCCAAGAATCTCCTCTATTGTCAGATAACGCTCCAGCATCTGCAGAACCGTAGCGCCGATGCGATGCTCTTCCCGCCTGGATCGGACCTTCTTGGTCCTGAAGTCGACGGACAGTAGGCTCAGATTGGTGTCCCCCACAAGGTAATTCACGGATACCCTCAGGGCGTCCGACAGCGCGATCAGCACACCGGATCTCGGCATGGATTCGTTGCGCTCGTACTTGCCGATGGCCTGGGCCGTCACCCGGTTATCGATGCGGTCGCTCAATCCACGAAGAGATAGTCCGGCGGCAGAGCGGGCCAGCTTCAACCTGTTACCAATCATCGTGACCTCCTTTCCATCGCCCAATTCTTTACATAGTTTACTACACTATGTTAGTATAAGCAAGATGTAAACTACATAAACCAATGTGGTCGGTCCATGGGTGTGCACGGTGAATTCGCACTCACGACTTTGCGAAGGTTATCGCTTGAGGCATCCTGGCAGCACGAGGTGTGAACGGAATGGAGAACGACAAAAACTTCTACATACTTGCCCTTGATGGCGGAGGCGCTCGGGGAATCTATCCCGCGCACATACTTGACCGTCTCGAACGTAGACTATCGAGACCGATAGGAAGGTGCTTCGATCTCATCGTCGGTACTAGCACCGGGTCAATAGTAGCCGGTGCGGCGGCGGCGGGGGTCGGGATGCACAGGCTGGTGGGCTTGTTCGAGGAAAAGGCGTCGGATGTCTTCGGTGATAGACGCCTTGACCGGGGGTTGTTCAGGAGCAAATACGCGCGTGGGTCCCTCGAACGGATAGTGCGTGAATATCTGCCGAAGCGACGGTTGGGAGAAATATCCACACCGCTGATAATCACCAGCTCTGACATTTCGACAGGAGGTGTTCGCGTCTTTAAGTCGAAGTACTTGAAAGACCTGGGTGAAGAATACGTCAGGGATGGAAACGTTCTGCTGGGCGATGCCGTTCTGGCGTCCTGCGCAGCGCCCTTGTTCTTCGACCCGATGCGCGTGGACGAATATCTTCTCGCCGACGGAGGATTGTGGGCAAACAATCCCTCTGTACTCGCCGTGACAGAGGCGGTGTCGAAGTTCAGAAAGCCGCTTGAGAGGGTACACATCCTGTCCATTGGAACGGGGAAACCCAGGCTCCTGTACGAGCCGAAGGAACGTTGGGGAATCGCAACGGGTTGGGGTGGCCTTAAGCTTGTCTCATACTTTATGAACCTCCAATCGCAGGCCTCCACCAATATGGCGGGGTTGCTGTTGGAAGACAGGTATTTCCGACTGGACACCGAGATCGAAGACTGGGGCCTGGATGACACGCGACATATGGAAGCAATGAAAGCCCTGGCAGACAGGGACTTCACACAAAACAGCCGCGAGATCATGAAGCGGTTGAGGAGAGTTCATGCCGACTGACAGGATAAACTTCAGAAACCATGGGATCATGGTCCGGCGGGGATTTCTCGAACATGAATCACACATACCATCAAGTTACGAAGAGGTGACATCCAAATGACAAAGAACAACAGGGATTTCCAAGATTTTCTCCGGGATGAAGTCAATCTAAACCCAACCCGGCTTGACCGGTTGAATACCAGTGTTTCGGCGGTGAACAGCTACCTACGGGACAACCTAACCGGGTACCAGAAGATGGAGCGTCAGGGCTCACATGCCCTTGGCACGCTGATAAAGCCCGTTGATGAGAACGACGAATACGACGCCGATATGCAGATCGTAATGAACCCGAATGACGAGTGGGAAGCCAAAGAATACGTCAGCACAATTCGCAGGACCTTGAACGAGAACAAAAATTACGCCGACAAGCTTCGTCTCAAGACCCGATGCGTTACGGTCGATTACGCCGGTGACTTTCATCTTGACGTGGTTCCCCGCATCACCATCGACGGCGAACACTTTGTCTGCAATCGGATTGACAATGAACTCGAGGAGACTGATGGAACGGGCTACCGAGACTGATTCAACCATCGTAACCGGATCACGGATGGCAATCTCAAGCGAGTGGTCAGATTGCTGAAATACCTTCGAGACCACAAGAACAATTTCACCGCCAAATCTATTCTACTCACCACTCTTGCAGGAAACACGATAGAAGAGTGGGACGAGGGGACTGAAGCGGTGCGAACTGTCGCTGATACATTGGTGACGGTACTCGGTAGAATAGACCAATTCCTTCAGCTACATCCCATAATGCCTCAGATCCGGAATCCGGTGCTTCCGTCGGAAACCTTCAACAGGCACTGGGATCAGACCAAATACGCCAACTTCAGAAACAGGATTCACTCTCATGCCCAGTCTGCAAGAGATGCTAAGGATGCAGTATCGAGTGAGGATGCGATCAAGTTGTGGCGAAGACTATTCGGCGACGACTTTGGCAAAGGATCTTCTAAGGGTGGCGACGGGGACGCATCTCTAGGCAAACCACCCGGCGGTCCCAGCGGAGGCCGGACTGTATTGCCGCCTTATGCTCCGGTAAGGCCGCGAAGTCCGTATGCTGCAACTGCCATAAAGAATGCCGAAGTCAAGGGTGTCACCGTCTCAATGTCTGACGTCGACATTGGCCGCCTGAACCGGGAGCAGCCCGGCCTAATCTACGAAGCCCAAAGCAACCGAATCTTTGGGACACTGGAATTCTCAGTACAATATGACCCCAGCGATGGACTCTTGAAATCGGCGTCGGCAACAGGAGCGGTTCGAGAAGGCTTCATCATCCGCGACAGGTTTGAAATCGAGCTTCGACTCAGCTTTATCCCCTCAAGATATGACCCCTGGCCACCGGTCATTGAGACGAGTGGGCGCATTCAAGGCATCATGGAAAAACAGGGAATAACCAACATCGCCGATATGCACTGCTATCCAGAAAAGCCAGAGAATCGATGTTGTCTAGATTTCAAGATTGCAACCGGCGAGAGGATCAATGTCCCGAAGTTCATTGGGGAGTTGGTTGTCCCGTTCTTCTATAGAGTAGCGTACGTGGAACACCACGGCCTCGAGGCCGCTCGCAATGACTTATGGAAGGAATACCCGCACGATTTCGTAAGGGCGGAAAGGGAATATCTTCGAGCACTACGAGACATGCATAGGACTGGAAGGAATAGGCCTTGTCCCTGTGGGAGCGGCCTAAAGTACAAGAAATGCCACCTTCCTGAGGTAGATGCCGCTAAGTTGCTCTAGTTGTCCGGCGAAATGTGGAACGATCTTCAGAGCCTTATCGAGTCCCATGCGGCAAACACAGCCATGGGGTTGTGGAACTTCAGTTAAAATAGGACAAGTAGGGGAGGGGAAAGTTCCCTTAGATGAGTTGGATTGCTCATGGTGAGGAGAGCCATCGGTTACTATAGGAATGGACATAACCTATCTGGCGGGAGACCCCACAAGGAAGAACAAACCCTTCAGTTAGTCGGGTGAAGTTGGGCACCCAGTGCAACTACATTCCAGATGGGAAGGGCCGAATTGTGCTGTATCGATTCAGAAGAGGAGTGACGGTGAATGAACTACATTGAATGCGGGGGTTCAAGCCTCATTCCCATCAAATGCGGAGGGACAGGAATACGCCGATGAATAAGATTTCATTCATCCGTAGACAGACGAGCAAACTGTCACGCTCGTACACTACTGGAGAGTTCAGTCTACAATTCCAGCATGAACGTCAATTGACAGATTCTCGATTCTGTCTCAGATGGTGGAGCAGGCGGCTCGCTTCGCACCGGTTTGATACGCCCAATTTGGCGGCTACGCCGCCCTCGACCGGTCCGTCATCATGATGGAGAGGTTTGCGAGGGTCGTCGTCGTGCCTCAATACGCCGCCATCCTCGGCCCACAGATGATGGCATCTGACATGCCGGGGCGCAGGCGGAAGCCTATACCGGCGGTGGCAGCAGTCGGCCCCTGGTAGGGCTTGAAGGCAGGTGTCGTAAGAGTGAAGAGTAAGACATTGCACTACACACATAGGCAAAAGAGAGATGTTCGAGATAGACAAGACAAGAAAGCACTTTGTCCCGAGGTTGTATCTGCGCGGCTTTTCTCTGGACAGCCGCCCCGAGCAGATATATGCCTTCGACAAAAACAATCCTCAAGCAGGGGTCGCAGTGCGTTCCATCGAAAACGTAGAAGTGTCGAGAGACGCCTATTCCGTCGCGAATGATGCAATCCTCCAGCAACGAGAAGATCAGTGGGCGGAAATTCTCCAGACTCTCAATGGGCAGAGTGCTTCTGAACTGAACGAGTTGATTTCTGACCGCGAGGAGTCCGCCACCTTGAGAGCGTGGCTGGCGCGTTTCGTTGTGGACTCAAAGCTACGAAGCCGTGGCTTCCGCGAACAAATGAGGGAGCCTGTGAAGGAGATACGTCTACAGTTCCGGGATAAGCTCGAAGCCATAGAAGTGGACTTTCGTGCAAGGTTTCCCGATTTGGACGAGCAGTGGCAGGTTGTGTTCCCGCTGTTTAGGGAGATGGCTGGCATTGACAGCGACCGAAAGTTCGAGGCACTTCGCATAGATCCCTTCCTGCGGGGAGAAGAAGGGGAACTGCGATACCGATGGTACGAAGAAGGTAGTTGGCGATTCGACGAAGCCCTCCATGGGCGAAAATTCATCACATCGGATATCCCTTCGAATTCCTTACTCCTTGGCCCTGAACCCGAATATCGCAACTGGATGTGGTTCATTATGCCGCTTTCGGCAGAGTTGAACCTGATGGGCATGTGTGGGGATGCCCGCGGGGAGAGCGGCCTGGCCCCGCGAATGGTAGCGATGAGCGAAAGAGAAATGGATCTTGCCAATGTGTGTGTCTACCAAAGCGCCGAGAGGTTTGTCTACGCTTCATCCGAGGCCGAGATCATTCGAGCAAGTGAGCAGAGCGCGGAGTAGCTGCCCATGTCGAGGGTTTCCAAGACCATCACATTCTCCCTGCCCCCCGAGATGGAGGCGCAGGTGCGGCATGTGATGCAGGAAGAAGACCTCTCCGTGAGCGAGTTGCTCAGGCAAGCCATCCGCCTGTTCATGGAGGAGCGGGAGTGGCGCAGACGGGAGCGGCTGGAATGGATTCGCTCCCGCCAGTCTACCGATCACGGTGAAGCCAACAAGGGAACGGACGGTTGAGGCGCAAGACAGACAGGCTAAAGCAATTTGCCCTCAGCTTCGTATCCAGATTCTTGGCGAGGGAAATCAAGGATGCCCGCGACAGATGGCGCCGAGGATTGAAAGGAGAGCAACCCTGGCTGCCGTTCCTAATCACCGCTATCAGCATTTACGCGTTGAGGCAGTGGGCGTTCGGGCAGGGTTTTCTCTTCGGTTTGTCATTTCTCATGGCGGCTACTCTTGCCATCCTTCGCGGCCACATATTCACCCATCCATTTCGGCTAATTCTCGTAGCAGTAGCTGTGGTCATCGGCTCTCTTGTTATACCTGGGCTGCGTGGGGATGCGTGGCAAGCTCTTCGTGGAGGCAATGTCATTGGTGCTGTTGTCATCGTAGGGGTAGGCATACTCCTTTGGAGATGGAAGAAGCAAATGGAAACTGGGCAAATGGATTACGACCGGCCACAAGCCTCGAAGCGGAGGCGTCATTCGCGGCGACGATAGGGCTTTCCGCGGCCTCAAAATACTAGGCCGAGGCCCGCGAAAACCAAACAGGAATGAACAAGGAAGAAAACGTGATGAACGACCGACTCGATCTTATACCCGCGGCCCTCTACGCAAGGGTCTCCAGCGACCGCCAGGACGTGGACCTGTCCGTGGCCGCCCAGCTACCGGCGCTGAGGGACTACGCAGAGAAGAACGGCTATCTGGGAGTAGGATGACGAGGCCGAGAGCGGACGCATCGTCGACAGGCTGAACAGCGACAATAATTCTTGCTGGGCCGTTGCCTCACCGGAGGATGTCACCGAAGTTTCGTGGATTCCAAATGACGCCCACAGGTCTGATTCTACCCAGTCGTTCCTCATCGATCTTACTCTTTTCAGTCGAAGCATACACGAGTTTGTTGGCCATTACACTGTGACACGGCCTTACCCGGAGCTATAAGGAGCGAAGCTGACACCTGATGTAACGCTCCGGGTATCGCTTGATCATCTGATTCATCAATTCAGAGATTCCGCCATCGGGCTGCTTCTGCAACCATTCCGGTATCTGACTCCTTACCCCCTCGAAGGGGTCCGGACGGGACTCCCAACTACGTGGAGAGTTGAATTCAAAGAGACGGTTTGGATGCTTTGGGAGGCTGTGTTAGGATAGCCAAGCAGCCGATGTTGTTGCTTATTCACCATAAGTCCTAGAGAGGAAACAACGGTTGACGACCGAAATTGGAATACGTGAAGGTCAGGTCCTTACTGGCCCGTTGTTCAATGAGCCGATGCGGGTGGTGACCGTCCGTTCGAACGGAGCTGGCTCCGTCGAGGCGGGCCTTGTCGGACAGCGGACCCAACTATTCCGTCAGGTCACTATAACCTCGACCGATATTGCGGAATTAACCATTGCCGACAGCACCCTCTCTTACGATGGGGACGGGAGGCTACTCAGACTTGGCCTCCAAGCCCACTCTCTCGGCATCGCCTACGAGTTTGACCCGTATTTCGGTCTATCCATTTCGCGAGTTGATCCTCTTCCACATCAGCTTGAAGCCATCTACGACTATCTGCTGAAGCTCCCTAGCGTACGGTTCCTGCTGGCCGATGACGCCGGAGCCGGAAAGACAATCATGGCCGGACTGCTTATCAAAGAACTGAAGCTTAGAGGCTTGGCTGAACGAGTCCTTGTAGTGTGCCCGGCAAACCTAACCTTCCAGTGGCAGCGAGAACTAAATGAAAAGTTTGACGAGCGGTTCTTTGTACTGAAGGGCGGAGACATTCGAAATCAGTTCGGCATCAATCAGTGGCTTGAACAGAGGCAGACCATCACCTCCCTCGACCTAGCCAAGAGGGAAGACATTCTCCACGGCCTTCGCCAAGTACAATGGGACCTCGTGATAGTTGATGAAGCCCATCGTATGTCTGCAAGCGACGAGACACATAAGAGTCAGCGTTACCGACTTGGTGAAATGTTGCGGGATAACGCCGACAACATTCTGCTTCTTACCGCTACGCCTCACAAGGGAGACCCGCACAACTTCACTCTGTTTCTACAACTTCTAGACAAGGATGCATATGCCGACGTTAAGTCTATACGAGAGGCGATGAAGCGCAGGCGGGCGCCCTTCTACCTCCGCCGCACCAAGGAAGCCATGGTTTATTTCCCCGATCGCCACATAGACGGCACATGGACAGCCAAGCCTGTGTTTACGAAGCGAGTCACAAACTCCGCTAGCTTCACAATGGACGGGCCAGAATTTGATCTGTATAGAGACGTAACCCGATTCGTGAAGCGGCAAAGTGCCAGAGCTGCATCTCAGGGTGACGACCCACGGGCGCGCGCCGTCGGTTTCCTCATGTCATTGTACCAACGGAGGTTAGCCTCAAGCGCCCATGCAATGCAGCGGTCGCTGGAGAACCGATCCAAGCGTCTGGAGGACGGACTTAAGCAAGCACAAGACTTGGCGGAGAAAGCGCCTCCAGACCTCCCTGATTGGGAGGAATTGGAAGAACTGGAAGACAGGGAGCGAGAGCGGCTGGAACGGATGTTAGAAGCAGTCACATTGGCCGGGAACGCTGATGAGGTTCGGAAGGAGATTGACGAACTCCGACAGCTTGCGCAGCAGGCCGTAACTGTCGAGGCGGAGGACAAGGAGGCCAAACTCACCCGCCTCAACGAAATCATGCATGAGCAGGGGTTTTTCGACAATTCTGACCAACGCCTGCTAATCTTCACGGAGTTCAAGGATACCCTCTACTACCTGGTAGGCAGGCTGAAATCCTGGGGCTTCCGTGTGGGCTCCATCCATGGCGGCATGAGGCCAGGCTCGCGGGATGAGCCTGGTTCCCGCCTCTACACGGAACAACAGTTTCGAGATGGCCAAATTCAAGTGCTGGTGGCGACGGAAGCCGCCGGTGAAGGAATAAACCTTCAATGCTGCAATATTCTCTTCAACTACGACATCCCCTGGAACCCAAATCGACTCGAACAACGGATGGGGCGAATCCACCGCTATGGGCAACGCCTAGACTGCCTTATTTTCAATTTTGTCGCCACGAACACTATCGAAGGAAGGGTGCTCCAACGCCTGCTTTCGAAGCTTCAGGAGATTCGCGACGCCCTCGACGACGACGCTGTTTTCAATGTGGTTGGCGAGGTTCTGCCAGCCGCTCAGGTTGACCGAATTTTCCGCGACTACTATTCCGGTAAGTTGGGACCAGAAGACTTGGAGAACCGGCTTTTGCGAGACGTGGACGAGGGACGCTTCCGTGAGATCTGCCAGACTGCGCTGGAAGGTCTGGCTGCCAAGAAGCTCAATTTGGAGATGTTGGTAGAGCGCCGTGCCCGGGCCCAGGAGCGTCGAGTGGTGCCGGAGACCATCGCTAGATTTCTGTCAGAGAGTTCCAAAATCGCAGCGTTTGCACTTAATCCAGTTACGAACTTACGACATGCATTCCATCCGGGCCGTACACCGACCTCCTTGCGGAAATACGAACGCGATTCCGACTGGCGTTTCTCAGATCTCCTGACACGCTACTCCCGCCTTTCGACAGACCGAGACACGGCAGAGGCACACAACCTGGAATGGGTAACCCCCGGACATCCCCTCTTTGAAGCGCTCCGCCGTCACTGCGTCGAAACCAGCAGGGATGCTTTCGCCATGGGTGCGTGTTTCTACTCCCTCGACCACAACGCACCGGCCCGTCTCGATGTCTACCGTGCCAGAGTCGTTGACGGCCTCGGCCACGTTATCCACGAGCGGCTGTTCGTCGTGGAACTGACGGAGACCGGGGAGCCAGGCTTGAGAGAGGCTGATATTCTCGGCAATCTTATTCCCGCACCCCCTCCGCACAATCTCCCTGCTGCCGCCGCACTCCCTGAAGCCACAGGATGGCTGCATGAGCACGCCCTCGCACCCTTCATCGAAGAAGTACGCGACGAGCGTCTGGACGAAGTGGACCGGATCGCCGAGCACGTTGAACTGTCGTTGACTGAGGTGCTTCAGCGAATCGACCAAGAGATTGGCCGAGCTTCCGAGGACCTGGAGAATCGGGTCGTCGGCGCGGAAGGGCGTCTCGCCCAGGCCGAAGCCCGCCACGACGAGGCCATGGCGCGGCGTGAACGGCGGAGAAGCGAACTCAGGCAACAGCGGGCGCTCACACTCCAAGGCGTCGAACGGCTCGCCGGTGCACTTATCTTGCCTCACCCGGAGCGTGAGGCACCCGAGGTGAAGCGCCTGCGTCCTAACGCCGAGACCGAGATGACCGCCATGCAAGTCGTGATGGAGTACGAAGCAGCTCAGGGCAAACAGGTCTGCGACGTGCATGAGAAGAATCTGGGCTACGACGTAACCAGCCTGGACGTCGTGTCCGGCGAGTTGCGCCTCATAGAAGTCAAGGGTTTAGCTGCCGAATCGGGCACGATCCTACTAACTCCCAATGAGCGCCGCGTGGCCGAGGACCGCCGCGACTGCTACTGGCTCTACGTAGTGACGAACTGTGCCGCTGAGCCGCAGTTGCAAGAGCCCATTGAGGATCCTGCCCGTTTCCCCTGGCACGAGGTCAGCAAATTGCAGCACTACTGGCTGGAAGTGGACTCTATGACCAAGCCGATGCAGGTGCGGGAGGATCGGGCGGAGTACGGAATCGAGAATGCTGATGGATAGAGAACGAATCAGGTCAAGTAACATTCTCTCAGTAGGCTATGACCCACTAACACAAACCTTAGAGATTGAGTTTCATGGAGGCAGAATTTACCTATACGCAAACGTGCCTACAACAGTCAATATAAGCCTTATGCAAGCGGGCTCCAAAGGCTCTTACTTCCATAAGCACATCAGAGAGCGTTATCCAACCAAACGAATAAAGTGACAAAGCCTTGCTGATTGAAAGAGTCCATGTGAAGAATTTGCGGTCTATCTTTGATGAGACCCTACCCTGTGATTCTCTTACGGCACTGGTTGGGCGGAACGGTTCTGGAAAGTCCTCATTTTTGAACGCGCTAGAACTCTTCTATAACGTATCAGCGAGGGTGGCGGTAGAGGATTTTTACTCAGAAGACTTGACCCAAGATATTGAGATAGCCGTCACATTCTCAGGCCTTAGTCAAGAAGCCAGGGAGTTTTTCTCGCCTTATCTTGATAATGACACACTAACGGTAGTTAGGGTTTTTTCTGATCCGCAGAAGGGGAAGTCAGGCACTTATCATGGAATGCGGCTGCAGAATCAAGATTTTGCGTTCGTAAGAAATGCTGGTGGCGCTAGGGACGTTAATCGGGCTTACACTGCCCTTAGGAAAACCCCAGAATACTCATCTTTGCCCGCTGCGCGTTCAGCAGATGCGGTACGACAGAATTTAGCCGAATGGGAAAACCAGAATCCTGACAAGTGTTTGCCACTACGTGACGATGGGCAGTTCTTTGGCTTTACACAAGTAGGTCAAGGCTATCTCGGCCGATATACTAGGTTCATATTCATACCGGCTGTGAGAGATGCTATGGAGGATGCAAATGAGAGGAGAGGAGCATCAGTCACAGAAATTATGGATCTGGTTGTCCGAAGTGCGCTCTCCGAGAGAAAAGATGTAGCGGATTTCAAACAACGTACACAAGACGAGTATGAGCAAGTAATGGACCCAAGGAAGCTAACGGAATTGGACAATTTAGCAGATGACTTGTCCACGACTCTTCAATCATACGTACCGGATACAAAAGTGCTCCTCAACTGGTCTGAACTCATGGAGATCTCGATACCCTTGCCGCAAGCACAAGTCAAGCTCTTAGAGGATGAATACGAATCTAGGGTGGAGAGGACAGGGCACGGTCTCCAACGGGCTTTCATCATCACGATGTTGCAACATCTTGACGCCATCAGACATTCGGATCCCACGCCGAATAGCGGGACCGACGAAGAAGACGAGACTAGTGCAGAAGCCAAAGGTCCTCTCCTGCCAAATCTTGTTCTTGCAATTGAGGAACCGGAGCTATACCAGCATCCTAGCCGTCAACGTCATCTAGCTACGGTCTTGTTGAATCTGTCTACAGGGGTGATCCCGGGGGTCGCCCAAAACACTCAGGTAATCTACGCTACGCACTCCCCGTTATTCGTTGGGCTAGACCGCTTCGACCAGATACGAGTCTTGCGAAAGGTTACTCATGCCAAAGGTAAGGCTAGGAGTACGCAACTCAAGACAGCCAATATGGAAGCAGTCGCTGACGAACTTTGGAGTGCGAGTGGCCGAAAAGGTGCAAAATTTACGTCTGACACACTTCAGCCCCGCCTCCGATCCCTAATGACTCCCTGGATGGGAGAGGGATTCTTTGCCGATGTAGTAGTCTTGGTTGAGGGAGAGGATGACCGAGCTGCTATTCTTGGATTCGCAAAATCAATGAACCTTGACCTTGATGGTATGGGCATTACGATCATTCCATGTTTTGGCAAGAACAATCTTGACCGACCCTTGGTGATTTTCAGACAACTGAGCATTCCGGTGTATGTGGTATGGGACGGCGATTGTGGCAACAGGGATGGAAAACCTGAAACTAACAGATATCTACTCCAGCTTCTTGGCCAAACCGAAGAAGATTGGCCAAGCATCATCGAAGAATCTTTCGCTTGTTTCAAGGTAAATTTAGAAAAGACTTTGGAAGATGAAATAGGCAAGGAACCATTCACACGAGAATTATCGAGGGCCCAACAAGAATTAGGCATCCTCAAGAGAGACCACGCGCTCAAAAATCCATCGATTCTTGGATTTGTCGTCAAGAATGCAACATTAAACGGTAAGTCCAGCGAGTCTATGAAGACTATCATCAACAATGTTGTTTCCCTCAAGACTCAATCCGAGGCACGGCACAAATGATCCCCGCGGCCTGTAAACGCCTAGCCGAGGTTGACTTCCCCATTGCGGAGGTGTCACGGCACGCGGTGCGGGAAAAGTCTATCCGGCATGGACACCCTTCAACGCTGCATCTCTGGTGGGCGCGCCGGCCCTTAGCATCGTCGCGGGCTGTGCTCATGGAGTTGCTACTGCCGGACCCGTGCGACGAACATTGCCCGCAGGCATTCAAGACCCGTGCGCGGGAGATTCTGCTGGCGATGAGAACTCGCCCTGGCGGGTGGGATGAGCAGATCAAGGCGGACGTGGGTCTTCGGCGAGCCCTTCTGAAGTTTATCGCCGACTTTGCCAACTGGGATAACTCGGCAAAGGAGGAGTACCTAGAGACTGGGCGCAACCTAGTGAGGGCCGCACACCCGGAGGAGACCCCGCTGGTGGTGGACCCCTTTGCGGGTGGCGGCTCCATTCCCCTTGAAGCCCTGCGCCTCGGCTGCGACACCTTTGCCAGCGACCTCAATCCCGTCGCCTGCCTGATCCTCAAGGTTTTGCTGGAGGACATTCCTCGCCACGGCCCCGGATTGGCCGATGAACTGCGCAAGGCTGGTGCAGAGATCAAGGCCCAGGCTGAAAAGGAACTGGCCGACCTCTACCCTAAAGACCCGGACGGCGCGACGACCATAGCCTATCTCTGGGCGCGGACAGTGCGTTGCGAGGCCCCTGACTGTGGCGCCGAGATTCCCCTGATGCGCTCTATGTGGTTGTGCCGGAAGCCCAACCGAAAGTTCGCGCTGCGACCCCAAGAGAAGCAGTCCACCGATGGGCCTCCACAAATTGATTTCGAGATATTCCAGCCGGAGTCCGATAGAGAAGTAGCCAACGGCACGGTCTCTCGCGCAAAGGCAACATGCATCTGCTGCGGCGTAGTGCTACCGCCGCAACGAGTCCGCGCTCAGATTTCTGCACTGCGCGGCGGTGCAGACGCGGTATTCGACGAGAATTGTAACCGCGTCGGTGGTGCACGCTTGATTGCTGTGGTTACGCTCAAGTCTGGTGAAAAAGGTCGCCACTACCGACTGCCTACCGATGCCGACTACGTTGCAGTTCGATTTGCACAAGAGCGCACAGCGAGCATTATTGGAAAATGGGAGCGGAGTGGGAGACAGGGACTAAGCCCCGTGCCCAATGAGTCGACTCCGGCGGGTGGAGGCTCCGGTGCAGGTCGAGCTTTCAGTGTCCAACGATACGGAATGTTCCAATGGGGAGACCTGTTCACCGCTCGTCAGAAGGCTGCGTTAACTCTGCTGGTAAGTCTCGTAAATAAAGTAGTTGGCGAGTCCACGCTCCATCCAGTACGCACCAGCTTGGCACTGGCTGTCTCAAAAAATGCAGATTATTGTTCTAATTTAGGGTCATGGCACTTGTCGGGCGAAAAGGTTTCTCACCTTTTCGCCCGACAAGTGCTGCCAATGGTATGGGATTTTACAGAATCAAACCCTCTTTGCAACGCGACGGGCAACTGGATGGCCCATGTAGAGTGGGTTGCGAAGGTAATTGAGAAACAAAACCTCTCGAATATAGGTCAGGTTCAATCCGTGGATGCCACTAAGCACCCGCTACCTGACCAAGCAGCGAGCACTTACTTTGCGGATCCTCCATATTACGACGCGGTGCCCTACGCCGATCTTGCCGACTTCTTCTTGGTCTGGCTTGAGCGCTCTCTTCCAATTCACTCTCTACTGCAAAATCCGTTCCACCTAGACAATCCGTCGTCACCCAAGGTGCGAGAGATCGTGCAAGACGAAACAAAACTCGATGGTGGACGGCGCAAAACCCGTCAGTGGTTTGAAGAGGCAATGGCAAAGGCCTTCTACGAAGGTCGCCGCGTGCTACGTGAGGATGGCGTAGGTTCAGTGGTATTTGCCCACAAGACCACTGAGGGGTGGGAGGCTCTGCTTTCCGGCATGACTCGTGGCGGCTGGACTATCACAGGTTCCTGGCCCATTTCTACTGAGATGGGTTCGCGGCTTCGTGCTCGTGAATCCGCGGCTTTGGCCACTAGCATCCATCTAATCTGTCGCCCACGGCCAGAGGATGCGCCGATAGGCGATTGGGCCGACGTTCTGCAGGAATTGCCTGACCGTGTTGGCGATTGGATGCAGCGGCTCCAAGGAGAGGGTGTCCGGGGCGCGGATCTAGTGTTCGCCTGCGTTGGCCCGGCCCTGGAGATTTACAGCCGATATCGCGCCGTAGAGACAGCGGAAGGCCGGGAAGTCGGTCTGCCGGAGTACCTGGAAAAGGTGTGGGAGGTCGTCGGCCGCGAGGCGTTGGAGCAGGTGTTGGGTACAGCGGAGGCTCAGGCCCGCAACGGTGTGGCAGGTCCGTTGGAGGAGGACTCCCGCCTGACTGCACTGTTCCTCTGGACCATGCAAAGCACGTCGGAGGTTCCGCACCCCGCAAACGGAACGGACTCCAACGACGAAGAGGATGGAGCGCCACGCAGGAAGTCGTACGGCTTCAGCCTGCCATTCGACGTAGCGCGACGGTTCGCCCAACCTTTGGGAATCCATCTGGATGAATGGGAGGCCCGCATCATCGAGACTAGGAAGGGCGTGGTGCGATTGCTCCCCGTCACCGAGCGGAGCAAGCAGCTCTTCGGTGAGTCAGGAACCGACACAATTGCCAACGAGATGGAGTCGGTAGCGAATGTCAATCCCCAGCTGAGCCTGTTTCCGGAGGGCGCCCCGCCAATACGGGGCCGCACACGCCGTCGCAGAAGGTCATCATCTCCGATCGACGACAGCTCCGGGCTGACGTTGTCCGCGACCACGCTGGATCGGGTTCATGCGGCCATGCTGCTGCAAGCTTCAGGCCGGAGCCAAGCCCTGCGCAACCTGCTACGCTCAGAACAGGACCGCGGCCCTGAATTCCTTCGCCTCGCAAACGCCCTTACCGCCCTCTACCCGCGCGGGAGCGAGGAGAAGCGACTGCTGGATGCTATGCTATTAGCAGCACCTAGGTAACTCAATCAAACAAGCTTAGCGGCTCTATTGCAATTCGCCGGGTAGCAATTACGGAGGAGAAAGTCAATGAGTATCGGTAGCTATGACACCATCGTCGGAGAGGACAATTCCGGATATGTATACGAAAATCCGCTGATGTTCAATTCAACCGTACTGCCTATTCCGGGAAAGGATAGAGAGTGGGTCGAGTGCCTTTTTGCCCCCGCTTATCAGGAACTACTAGACGCAGCGTGTAAACGGTATTACGAGGTTTCCAAAGATTGGACTTGCGATAAGGAGAATATCGCACTTGCACAGAAGAGACGTTTGGCATTCATGGCTGTGCTCACCAATTTATCCGTTGCTGCTGCCGATCTTGCGGACTCCATGGCTGAGAGTTACTTGGAACATGGCGTATGACCCGGTGGTGATCACCCAGATAAGTGCAACAGAACCAAGTTAGGAGGACGAGCCATGACAGACGATCACGAGATTCTACATCGCATTACTGTACGCCCGGACGTATTTGGGGGTAAGCCAATTATCCGCGATATGCGGATATCGGTGGAGAACGTCCTGGGAATGCTTGCATCTGGCGAAACGACGGAAAAGATTCTGAGTGAGTATCCATTCCTAGAGTCCGACGACATTCGAGCGTGCCTGCTGTACGCCCACCGTTCAATGGCAGGTGAGCAGGTACATGAGCGCATGGCCGTCCGGTAGGCGTGATGAGATTCCTTCTTGACGTATGCGCGGCGTCACGGAGCATGCACTCCATGCTGATTGAGGAAGGGCACGATGTTCTGTCAGCCCTCGACGTTGATCAGAAAGCCACAGATCAAGAGATCATGGCCCTTGCGGTGGGGGAGGACCGGATACTCATCACCGAAGACAAGGACTTCGGGGAGTTGGTATTCGTACGTGGGCTGCCCCATCCGTGCATAGTGCGCTTCGTTGATATGCCGGTAGCAGAGAAGGTCGAGGCTATGCGGGAACTCATCGTGATCCGTCCGAACGCCATGCGCGAAGGGTCGCTGATTGTAGTGACGCGGAACCGAGTACGTATTCGCTCAAGGGAAAATCTGGAGCGAGGTGAAGAATAGATGCAACCCTGGTACAGAGTAGTGAAGCTACGCAAGGAAGTCCGAGAGGGCCGTTCCTTTAGCCCGGACGAGTTTGCTATCGCCTTAGAGCAGGTGGTGGCGGGAACTGCGCCTCTGGACTACAGTGAGCCGGAGCAGTTTTTCTCGCGCACATGCTTTACCCGCGCCTTGACGGAGCATTCCGGCATGGTTCTTCGCCGACTTTTCGGCAGGACCGAGAACACTGCGCCAGTGCTGACTTTGGTAACCCAATTTGGAGGCGGGAAGACTCATACACTCACTGCGTTATATCACCTCGCTAATGCGGGAAGAGAGGCCCGTAACCTTCCCGGCGTTACCGAGCTTCTGCACAACGCCGGCGTTACTGATAGCCCTGATGCCCGAGTCGGTGTCTTCGTTGGTAACGCCTGGGACCCGTCGGAAGGGAGAGAAACACCATGGATCGATCTGGCTAGACAGCTTGCGGGAGATGCAGGTGTTGCCGCACTGGGCAGCGCAGCGCAGACGACACCGCCGGGGACTGAAGCTCTAGCCAGAGTGTTTGCCGCAGCTAATGCACCCGTGTTGATTCTGTTCGACGAAGTGCTGAACTTCGTAAATAGGCACAGAGGCATGTCAGAGAGTTTCCACGCGTTTCTCCAAAATTTAACTGTCGCCATCACTGGAACGACTCATGCAGCGGCGGTCATAAGCCTGCCGCGTAGCCAGGTGGAGATGACAGCGTGGGACCAGGAATGGCAGGACCGCATCACAAAGGTTGTCCGCCGCGTCGCCCGCGACCTTATTGCGAATGACGAGTCGGAGATAAGCGAAGTGGTGCGCCGTCGACTCTTCGAAGACCTGGGCAGCGAGCGAGTCCGTCGGAATGTGTCTAGGACTTATGCCGAATGGTGCTTCGAGAGGACCGCCAGGCTCCCCTTCGAGTGGACAGTTGTAGATACGGCTACCACCGGAAGCAAGGCTCAGGACTTTCTCCGCAGACGATTCGAGTCGTCCTATCCGTTCCATCCGTCCACCCTCTCCGTATTCCAACGGAAGTGGCGCGCCCTTCCTCAGTTCCAACAGACCAGGGGAGCCTTGGCAATGTTGGCGCAGTGGATATCTTGGGCTGCGCAGGACCAGTTTCGGCACGCTCGCTCTGAGCCCCTGATTACCCTCGGCTCAGCACCGTTAGAAGTGCCCGAGTTTCGTGCCGTGGTACTGGGTCAGTTGGGCGAGTCCCGCCTAGACGTGGCCATAGATGCGGATATCGCGGGCGAGACCGCACATAGCAAGGCCCTCGATGTGGACTTCAAGGGCGCTCTACGCGACATCCACCGCAGGGTGGGAACTGCCATCCTGTTCGAGTCTTCCGGTGGGCAGGTGGAGAAGGTTGCCCACTTGCCGGAGCTGCGGTTTGCCCTCGGAGAGCCGGAGGTCGAGACTACAACCGTCGACAATGCTGCGACAACCCTGGAGAAAACCGGCTTTTTCATGCGTAAGATGGGCACTGACGGCTACCGCATTCACCATCAGGCGACGCTGAGAAAAGTCGTTAGCGACCGTCGTGCCTCCCTCGATGAGGAGACAGAGATCAGGCCTGCATTGCGTAAACAAGTAGAAGGTGAATTCGCTCGCGGCGCATCTGTCCCGATCGTTTACTTCCCGAAGGACGGCGATGCGGTGCCGGATTCGCTTCGGCTTACGATGATTGTCCTTGACCCTGTGGAAGAGTGGAGAGAAGGTGAGCAACTGGCGGAACGTATCGGTAGGTGGACTAAAGAGCGGGGCAGGTCGGCGCGACTATATCCTGGGGCATTGGTGTGGTGCGCAAGGAAGCCAGGCCGCGAGCTTAGAGAGAGTGTCGAGCTGTTGCTTGCCTGGCGGCGAGTCGCCCATGAGGTCTCCCAGGGCATCCTTGGTGCAGAATTCGACCGTAGCGACCGAGCAGAAGTTCAGGTCATGGTAAAGGAAGCGGAGGCAGCAGCGAAAGACGAAGTATGGGGGGGCTACCGATTTGTGGCTCTGGCCGATAACCAAGCTGAAGGCGGATTGAAGGTCATTGACCTCGGAGCGGGACATTCAAGCGGTAGCGAGACTCTGTGTGGGCGCGTCATCGCAGCTTTGAAGTCGAGTGCGCTACTCAACGAATCCGTCGGCGCCGGATACATCGATAGGCATTGGCCTCCTGCGTTCAAAAACTCCGGAGCTTGGCCGTTGACCAGCCTGCGTCAGAGCTTCCTTAACGGCGCACTGACGCGGCTGATCGACCCGGATGCGGTCCTACGGCGGCGCATAATGGAGTTCGTTGAAAAAGGGGACTTCGGTCTCGCCTCCGGAGATAAGGAAGGCGGCAACTACACAAGATTATGGTTCAAGAAACCGGTTGGATCAGAAGAAGTGGCATTTGAGTCTGGGGTCTTCCTGTTGACCAAGGCGAAAGCTGAGGAACTCCAAGCGGCTTCGGAAAACGCTAAGCCTGTACAGCCGGAAGTAGTCCCAATTGAGGAAAAAGCGAGTGAGCCGGGCTCATCGCCAGGTCCAGATGAAACCCAGGTCCAGTTGCCCATTAAGACGGGCCGGAAAGCAACCCTACGGCTCAAAGGAACTGTACCTCCTGAAGTCTGGAACCGGCTCGGCACGAGAATTTTGCCTAAGCTTCGTACTGGGAATGCCCTGAGCGTGGGAGTCGAGTTCTCGGTGAGCGTCGATGCGGGTCTGGCCCAGGGCTTTCAGTTGGAATTACGACAAGCTCTCACTGATCTTGGACTCCAAGAGCAAGTTTCAGTGGAGGAATCTTAAGGTCGAGGACACTAGGCCGGATTCGGGGAAACAAGAAAACCACATATGTGGCGCGGCGAGGAAGCGGTGTTGAGAAAACCGAATTGCGCAAGATACCAAGATTCTGCCAAGGAAGGACTGCAGATGAGTTGGAAGAGTAATAAAGGTTAATGATGGGCATCAGTTAAGCAAGGCAATAGTCAACGCCCGAAAGAGCTGGGAGGGAGGACTTGACTAGAAGCCTTGCTGATTCTCGCCGACGAAAGTGTGAACGTCACACCGACCCACAGGACCGGTACGGGATTGAAATGACGCGATGGGTTGGATTGTGCAAGACAAACGTAATACCATTAAGGCCTACGTACTCACTGTCAACGCGGCCCAGGAGGTGCGCAATCGACTCTGCGAGACAGATTCTTGGCGTGTGCTTATTCCGCAGCCCAACAAGGTGAGGACGTTTTGGTAGGAGTCACATCTTAGTTTGATCCCAGAACCAACCAGTTGCTTTCGAACTCAAACAGACGGGCATGGTTTCCCAAGTCCGCTGTTAGGCTGAATCTGCTCCATATGATCAGACCTTAATGTACCTTCAGGTGTGCTATTCCAGTGCCCATTCTTCGGGGAGGGGGTTAGTGCCAGTCGTGGGATGGGGGCATAGAGACGCCGGATGGGATGGCGCGGAGGTCGGTGGCGATTATGTTTGTGGTGCCGTCCCATCGGGAGACCCGACCGGTTATCTCCACGACGTTGCTGCCCAACTGCCTGCCCTTTCGGACGAAGAGGTCCCGCCAGACGATTATCTGGACGTCGCTCGTTTCGTCCTCAATGGTGACGAATACGGTGCCCTCCTTGCCCTTGGGGTGCTGCCGGGCCACGGGCCAGCCGGCGACTTTGACGCGCTCGCCGTCGTTCATTCCCTCCACGTCTGACGTGGGGAGAACGTCGGCGTTCAGGCTCGGCCTGATGAACTCCATGAGGTGTCCCCTGGGGTAGACGCTCATTGTCCGGTACTCGCCGACCATCTTCTGGTAGGGGGTGAAGTCGGTCAGACGGGGGACGCTGTCTTCCATGGAGACGGGGAGGGTGGCCTGGCCGTTTCGCGGGGGCCGAGTGTAGAGGCCCGCTTCCCACAGAGCTTCCCGGCGGTTGGAAGAGATGCCGTCGAAGGCTCCGGCCATGACTATGGACAGGACGGCCTGGGGCTTAAGGCCTGTCCGACGCACCAGGTCTCCCGCGGTAGCGTAGGGGCCGTGTCGTTCTCGTTCTTCCACGAGGAGCCTGGCCGACTCCTCGCCCACGTCCTTCACCATCCTTAGTCCCACCAGGACCGCCCCCCGGTGGGGTACGCACCTTACGTCGCTGCGGTTCACGCAGGGGTTGAGGAAGGGGACATCGAAGCGCCGGGCGTCCTGCTTGAGAGTCTCCACGGGGTAGAAGCCCATGGGCTGGTTGTTCATGAGGGTGACGAAGAACTCCAGGGGGTGGTACCGCTTGAGCCAGGCGGCCTGGTAGGCGGTGACGGCGAAGGCGTGGGAGTGGGACTCCGGGAACATGTACTCACCATTGACCTTGGCGAAAATTTTGATGGCCACGTCTTGCGGCACGCCGTTGTGGAGGGCACCCTGGACGAACTTCTTGCGGTACATGGCGATGAGGTGGTCGCTGTTGGAGCGGGTGAAGGCGCGTCGCACCTGGTCGGCCTCCGCCGCGGACATGCCGGACACGTCCTGGATGAGCTGCACCACCTGCTCCTGCCAGACGATGATGCCGCAGCCCCGCTCCAGGGCGCGTTCTTCCAGGGGGTGGTCGTAGTCCCACTGCGCTCCGTGACGGTAGCGCTCGACGAACTGGGAGACGGCGCTGCCCTGGACGCCGACGCCGGGGCGGATGAGGGCCACCTGGTAGGCGAGGTCCAGCAGGCAGCGGGAGCGGAGCCGCTGGGCCATCTTGAGCTGGGCGGGGGACTGGAGCAGGAAGACTCCCTTGGCTTTGCCTTCGTTGATCATGTCGTAGACGTTGGGGGCTTCCGGGTCTATGCGGCTCAGGTCGGGTCTTATGCCTTCCCGCTTCTCCACGAGGTCCAAGGCCTCCTCAAGTTGGTCCAGAACGGGGAGGGAAAGAAGATCTATCTTGGCGAAACCGGCATCGGCGACGCTGTCCTTGTCCCAGTCCAGGATGAAGCGGCCCTCCATGGCACCGGCGCGCATGGGGACCATTTCCGGCATGGGGGAGCTGCTGAGGACCATGCCGCCCACGTGCTGGCTCAACCCCCTGGGGGCGTTCATCAGCTGGGGGGCGAGTTCCAGCAGGTCTCTCCAGCCAGGGGCGTTTATTCTGTCCCTGAAGTCGGGGAACTGGAGCATTTCTGCACGGAGGTCGGCGGCGTGGTAGGAGTGGAGTCGTTTGGAGAGGAGGGAGAGGTGTTCCTTGGGAAGTCCGAGGGCCTTGCCGATGTCCTGGATGATGCCCTTGACCTTGTAAGTGGTGATGGCTCCGGTGAGGACGGCGTACTCTGGCCCGAAGTGGCGATGCACCCGCTGGATGAGCTCGTCGCGCAGGCCCCTGGGGAAGTCGAGGTCTATGTCGGGCAGGGTAGTCATCTCCTCCGAGATGAAACGCTCCAGGGTGAGGTCCCACATGAGAGGGTCCACGTGGCTGATGCCGATGAGGTAGCCGACGAGGAGAGCCACCGACGAGCCGCGTCCACGTCCGGGCGGGCGCTCCTCCACGGGGGTCTCCGGGGCAACGAGACCGCGCTCCTGCATGATTCGCTGGGCGAGGAGGGCGATTTCACGGTAGAGGAGAAGGAAGCCGGCGAGGTTGAGACGACGGATGAGCCGGAACTCTTCCTGCAGGCGCTCATCGACACGGCGGGAGACGGAGCCGTTGTAGCGGCGCGCGGCGGCCTCGTAGCAGAGGCGGCGAAGGTAGCTTTCGGGAGTGTAGCCCTGGGGCACGGCAGGGTCGGGGAGGGTGTAGCCGAGGTCCGTGCTGAGGTTGAAGGCGCACTGCTCGGCGACTCGGAGAGTGTTGGACACGGCTTCCGGCATCTCGTTGAAGAGGCGCTTCATCCGGGTTGGGGACTTGAGGTAGAGGTGGTGGTTGGGCTTCAGGTGGGGGAGGGCCTGGTCTATGGTGACGTTGAGGCTTGCGGCGACGAGGGCGTCCTGGAGGCGGGAACGCTCCGGGGAGTGGTAGTGAACGTCGTTGGTGGCGACCACGGGAACGCCGGTATCGCTGGCGATTGCGGCCAGCTTCCTGTTGCGGTCAGTGTCTCCCTGCAACAGGTTCTGCTGGAGTTCCACGTAGACGGAGTCCGGGCCGAACCAGTCCGCGTAGTCGCGCAGCAGCTTGCGGACTTCGCCGGTGCGGTCTTCTATGGCGAGCCGGGAAAGAAGACCGTCGCGGCCTCCGGTGAGGAGGGTGACGCCTTCGGAGTGGTGGGGCAGGTACGCGGGGTCCAGTTGGGGGTTTCGGCGGTCGGCGGCATTGGCGAGGGTGAAGAGGCGGGAGATGTTGGAGTAACCGGCCCGCGTCTGGGCGAGGAGGGTGAGGCGGGAGCCGTCGGTGAGGATAAGTTCGCCGCCGGTGATGGGTTGGATGCCGAGGCTGTTGGCGAGGCAGGCGAACTCCAGGGCGCCGCAGAGGTTGGTGTCGGTGAGGGCGAGGGCGAAATAGCCGTGCTCTCCGGCCCTGGTCAGCAGTTCGTGAAGGTGGGATGCGCCCTGCCCAAAGGAGTAGAAGCTTTTGGCGTGGAGTTCCACGTATTCGACGGTCATCCGGCGCCCTGCCGGTACCAGTGATGGTCCCTGCCGTCACGGAAGATGGTGATACGCCGGCCGTCGCCGGGGTCGACGCGGTAGTAGGAGCGGGTGACGGGTTGGGGCAGCCACCAGAGGTCGAAGGTCCAGCGGTCGTCGATGCGGGCCACGTGCCGCCAGCTTGTGCCTACGCGCAGGGCGGCGGGTTCTCCGCCCCGCTCCGTCCGCACCTCCACGGGTTCGGGCGTCTGGAGGGGCTTGATGGCGTCCCTTCCCGACGGGTCCACGGGCACCTGCAGGGCGCGCATCTCCGGGGCGGGATGCCAGGGGGACACCCGGGCGATGGTGTGGAGGGCGTGGCGACCGCGCATCAGCGGTCTGAGCTTTCTGTCCACCTCTATGAGACGCTGCCGCCGGTCGTCGCGAGCGTCCTTCAGCAGCTCCATCTGGATCCCAGAATCGGGAGTGAAGTCGGACAGGGTGAGGGTCATATCCTCCACGGGGCGGGTTGGAGGGTCCGTCTCCAACCGGCTTTTCAGGGAGAAGGAGGCCTGCTTCCAGGTGGCGGCGGGCTGTTTGAATCTCATTCTTTTTTTCCATGTCGGCCAGCCGGTCGCCGTACACAAAAGGTCCACAGCGCTGGCACATCGGCCCTTCATGTCGGGCCTGGCGTAGGCCTTTCGGAGGAGGGCGTCCATGGCCACGAGGAGGGTATCCATGGAAGAGGTGTGGAAAGGGAGGGAGGTGTGTTCCACCACGGACTCCTCGAAGGTCATGGGAACGAGGGGGCTGCGGTCGATGCCATTGCACAGCTCCCAGGCTTTTTTGCCCTCGGGTCCAAACCGTTGGGAAAGTGTATGTACGCCCAGGGAGGCGACGTCTCCCATGCGGTGTAGGCCGAGACGGTGCATCTCGTCCCTGAGACGAGGGGAGACGGGGAGGAGGTCTATGGAGTGGGGGGCGAGGAAGGCTTTTGCCCGGGCGGGCATTCGAGCAGCGCCGTGGGGTTTGCTTTCCCTTGCGGCCATATAAGCAGGAAACTTACTGTGGGCTAAACCAACTCTGGGCTCCAGGTCGAGGGGGACGGCGTTCACGAGGGCGTGGGCGATGCGGGCATCGCCGCCGTACATGCCCTCCAAGCCGCCGATGCCCACGTACGCGACGCCGAGCTCCGCCGGTTCCACCCTGTCGCTGACGCCCTGCAGGGCGACGAGGACTTCGTCGAACACCTGCCGGTAGCGTGGTTCGTCGGCTTCGAGCACGACAGCGTCGTTGCAGAGGGAGAGGGCGTGCTCCATGGAGGTGCCCCTGTTGATGCCCATGCCTTCGGGCAGGAAGTCCGCCACCGACAGGCGGCCGTTGGAGCGGTCAACGATGATGAGGGCGCGTCCCTTCGGGTCAGGGAGGCGGCGCTGCTCCACCAGTGCCCTGAGGTGTGGGATGAGTACGCAGGCGAGTCTGATGCTTTCTCTCAACAAATGTTCCGTCCTTACGTGCGGCAGGGAGAGAAAGCATAGAGAACTACTGTTCCTTTATCAATAGCCGGAAAGAATCAGGTGGATCCGGTTAGTTGGCCAGGTGCTCGGCAAAATTTAGAAAATGCTTGATATCTGTACTTGATATCAGTAGCTGATTCGCCGATCCCTACTCAGTGGCAAGATGTTTATGGGTAGATCAATGAAAGTGAACCTGCTACCGTCGTTGTTGTACAAAAAGGCAAGTTCGAGTCCAGGAAGGGTTTGTGCCTGAGTGTATGGGCCAAAGTGGACTGAATTGCGAACTTTCTGGTTGGAAGTAGCTCTCTGAATAGGACTTAATGGGGAATGTGCATGGCGTCCTTAATTGTAATCCCTCCTAAATGGACCCGAAGTTCGTAATTCGACAAGTGAGTGAGGCGCTTCGTTTGTTCAATTAAGGATTCTGTCCACATCCTTTTATTCCTTACTGTGTTCCTACGACTCAAATTGACGCGACCAATTTTAGCCTATTATTGCAATTTCCGGCTGCTCCACCCCAATCTCCGATGCCGCCCTGTTAAACAAATCGACTATTATTGGATGGCAAGTGAAGACTAGAATCTGGTTGGTGTGGGAGAGTTCTGTAAAAGCGATGGCGGCACGAAGAGCCCGGTCGGGATCGAAGTTAACCAGAACCTCGTCTACGACGACGGGAAGCGGCTCGGTTAGTAGTCCAAGCTCACGTATCAAGCCGAACCGGAGTGAAAGGAACAACTGCTCTCTCGTGCCACGGCTAAGTTCGGATGGATGCTTTGTGCGTCTCTTGGTATCGGTTACCGTGATGGTCTGTTCACCAAGAGGGGCGTAAACCTGTGTATATTCTCCTTCAGTTATCTTAATGAAGAAACTTTCTGCGTGGCGAATGACTCCCGGCTGTCGTTCCTTCTCGAACTTTTGCCTGGCCATATCAAGCAGTTGCTGAGCTAGAGTTAGACGATTCCACTCATGTGCATGATTTTTCATTTGCTCAAGCAGGACATTCCTGTCCATCCGAAATTGAGATGACTTTTCCTCGTTGATCAGCCCATTGAGTTGAGTGTTGATGGAACCGTGTTCGCTAGAAAGTTCATTTATCCTGACATCTAGTGTATTTTGCTCTTCACCTAGGTGAGTTTCTCTGTCGACAATGGATCGATAATCTGTCTTGGCAAGGGCGACCTTAAGTCCAGCGAGCGGTTCACCGGGTCCGCTAATGCGCTGCAAGCGTACAATGGATGCTTTGGCCTTCTCTTTCAATCTAGTCCGCCTATCTGCTATTTCTGAACGTTCTCGGAAAGTTTCAGCATCAACAGCACGGCCGAGTCTGAGGAGTTGATTGAGTTGCTCTTCAGCCTTCTTGAGTTGAATTTTGCGTTCTACCAATAGGCTTTCAGCATCCTTAAGTTCTGACTCTGCTTCGGTTCGTTGCCTAATTTTCTCTCGCGTATCATCAAGCAATCCAATCAGTCTGTCAGCGGCGCTGACAACGCTCCGGCCATCGTTACGGTAGAAGGAAACTCCGAAAGTCGTTGCCAAGGGTTCGAGAACCTCCACATATTCGTCAATGAACTTCTTTATTGTCTCAATTCGCTTCTGCCAGTCTCGCACAACTTCGAGCCGGTCACGCCCGAGTTTGAACTGACTTTGCAGCACCTCAGCGGCATCTGGTGTGAACGTGTCAAGGAGTCCTCGCGATCTAAGCCAATCTTGCCATTCTTGTTGCGTCTTGTCGTATTTTCGCCTTGCATTCACTACGGCAAGTGTGGAGTCCTCAACCCGGCTTTGTCTCCGTTTCGATAATCCCTTCGCGTTCTCAAGGGCTTCTATCCGATGATTCTGTTCCCTGAGCATGCTTTCCTCTTGGTCAATGGAAGTTTGACTGGCCAAAAGGGATTCTTCGTCAATTTGGTCAAGACCAAGGGGTTCAGCCTTCTGTAGCAACTTGGACTGGAGGTCCTGAATCATGTCTTGTGTGCGGCGTATGGAATCGCGGATGGCGCCAGCAACTGGAGATTCAACATTGGCCGCGGGCCTCAGTCTACCTGACATGAGCAGGAATATGGCTGCTACACTGAGTGCTATGCCAGCTATGACACCTAGGACTAAAGCTGCCGCTCCAAGAACTAATCCTCCTACAATGAGACCAATTCCAATAGCGAAACAAACCGCTCCGACGGCCCTGCTCCAGTCGAATTTGCTGGTTGGGGACACAGTGATGTCTAGACCCTCAAGTTGTATTTCTTGATTTTGCAGGTTTTGTTGGTGTTGCTTGATGTCTGAGAGTTGGGATCTTGCGGCGCGCAGAATGCTGCGCTGCCCCTGTATCTGTTCAATGCACAAGTTCGGTTTGACTGAGGACTCCAAGGCTAGTCCGGTATTATTCTCAGCATCTTGGGCCTCTTCTAGTGAGGTTTTATCCTGTTCGAGGATTGTGATGTGGTGTGCATGAGCAGCATCAGCCTTTCGAAGACGTTCGCGGTACTCGTCGATCTGTTGGCGAACGGCGATTGAGAGGTTGAATTCTTCTAGTCTGGCCTCGTCCCAATCAGGCCCCAGATCTTTCAATGCACTAATTAAGGCCTTCTTACGGACTTCTAATTCGGCCTGCCGTTCAGGCAGGTCTTTGACTGCATTTTCGAAAGCGGTTCTCTCATTTTGAAGGCGCTGAATGTTAGATGAATAGTTAAGTATTTCTTCGTGCACCAGATCAATCTGCGTTTTGGGCTTGGCATCCGTCACACGACGGTTTGCGGAGTCAAGCTCGCGTTGTGCGGCCCTAACTATCTCTTCCAGTTTTTCGAGGCGGACCACTCCGTTAACCGGGAAGTTGTCTATTACCAGCAACTCAGCCAATTCTTGCTTGGCGGTTTCCAATTCATTCCAGTCATCCCATGCATTCTTGAGATTTAGCTGGTGGTGGTAACGAGATTGAATTTGCCTTCGCGTCTCGGCCAATTCTTCCAGGGCATCATTTACTTGCCGCAGGCGGATGGTTAGTTGGCCGTATCTGGTTGCGTTATCCGCAACGTCTCGCAGTTTCTCGTCTGTATTATCGATTTTATTATAAACTTCATAGATCTTCTGCTTGCTTCCACTTTTTAGAAAAAGTTTCCTTCGTTCGGAATCCAAGCGTCTCATAGTTCTTTGCAGCGAAGTAACGCCCAAACCTGCACTGTATATTTGGCTGTTTACATGTTCGTCTTTGAATAAGTCATCGCTATAAAGCTCGTTGAGTGTAAATGCAAATACACTTTACAAAGACGTCTCTGGAGTGATGCCCAAGCAATGTCGTTAAGAGCGTTTCGGGAAGCTGTTCGCCCGAAGAAGAAGTTACCGTGACAGTTCCACTAAAGTTATTGCCCAAAGTTCTTCGGACGTGGTACAGGCTTCCATCACCATCCTTGATGCTGAGTTGCCCGCCATAGCTTCCCCCGGCAAATGCAGGATAAGGATTGACCCTGGCGTTTCGACGAGGAAATCCGTAAAGGATCCTGCGGACGAACTCTAGTAGAGTGCTCTTGCCAGCCTCGTTAGGTCCCAAGAAAACGGTCACCGGGCTATCAAAAGCACCATATCGGACATCGGAAAACCGACCGAAGCCATCGATGTGTATCTCATGAATCTTCAAGCGGCCTCATCTCCGGTCAGCAGGTCCACGATGACAGCTTCAGCATCGTCGATCAGACTTGCGAGGTCATCGCCACCTGGAACACCATCGGTCAAGTATTTTCGGTATCTACGGTGTAGGTAGAGATCATCAAGGCTGTCCTGCAACAGCGCGAGCGACTCAGGGTTATCTTTAGCTCTATCAGCAGTCTTGAGCACTTCCGCCAAGAAGTCAGAGCCATGTATCCGTTCATGTCGGTTGAACAGTGGGGCTGTGTCGTCCTCAATTCCTTCACACCAAGCAAAGGGCATACGATTAGACCATTCCTGTACAAGTTCCTCCGAAAGATCATCCATGAAGTTTGGCTGGCGTAGAGCGGTGTGCAGTTCGCCTCGTCCAACCAACCTTATTCTAAGCACCACCGAGCGGTCATCCGCCTCAGCTAGAGAATCTTCCGCAATTCGATAAAATTCGTCACGTAGATCTTGCTCCGTCTCTATCTTAGAGATGTCGAGTACGCGGCTTTCCCAGCGAATGGCGTCTATAGGCCTGAAATCGAGTTGTATGTTTCCATCGTTTGCTACTTCAACTAGATACACTCCCCGTGCTCCGGACTCGTTAAGATGCCTACCCTGGGAGTTTCCGGGATATACAATTGTGGGCGATTGGGCGCTTAGCACCTCTCGCGTGTGAATGTGGCCAAGTGCCCAATAATCAATTTCCGAACGAACAAGGTCATCGATCGAACACGGAGCGTATTGGTCGTGTCCAGGCCTATTGTCAACATTGGTGTGTAGGAGACCTATGGAAAATGAGTCAGGATCGACACGACTGAGGCGTGAGACTAGATTGTCGTGCACGTCTCGTGTTGGAAAGCTTATGCCATGCACAACTGCGCGTTTGGGATCGTCATCAAACACCGGAACGGCCTGGAACTCGCTGCCGAAGCGGGTACACCCCAAGGGATAGTCCAGCCTCGCCTGCCAACCATTTAGCGGGTCGTGATTGCCATGGCAAATGAATGAGCGTATTCCTGCTTCATCCAACTCGTTCAAACCTTTGATGAATTTGAACTGCGCACGTAGGCTCCTATCGGCCGAATCGAACACGTCGCCTGCCACCAAAAGGGCATCGACTTTCTCATCGATACACAGCTTAATGATGTTATCGTAAGCCTCAAATGTCGCGTCATAGAGGGTGCCTGCGACATTCTTCGGGGCAACAGACTTTATTCCGACAAATGGGCTATCGAGATGCAGGTCGGCAGCATGCACAAAACGGATTATGGTCATCGAATTCCACAGCCGAGTTACTTTAAAATCTTGGGCAAGTATAGCAAAGTTTCGTGCTTTGAAGTGGTCCCGGAATACTGGACAGATGGCCAAGTGATAGTCCTGCTCCTAGACTAGAGGCAGCAGAAGCTGTCGATAAGGAGTGGGAGATGAGAAAAGGAAGAAGGAACCACAGCTATGGAGGGTTGGAAGCCGAAGTCGAACTCCTCCAGTGTACGCTTGAAGGGGAGATGGGCCAGCCGGGTCCTCGTGGTCATGTACCGCTCCCTGCGGGCGGCCACCTCCACTGCCAACAGGTCCGCCAGCATCTCGGGGTAGGACAGCTGCCGCCTGGCGGCGTCGTCCAGCCTGCTGTCCAGCACCTCCAGCGACTGGCTCAGTCCCAGGGTCTCCATGTATTGACGTGTCTGTTCCAGGGGGATCATCTCACACCTCCCCCGGCGACCAGTTCGTACACCTCAAGGGGACGTCGCTCCACCTGCTGGGCCGACACCTGCACTGCCAGGGCCTCACGGCGCCGGCCCGTATCTCCGTTGACCAACCCCGCCCACTGACCGGGCAGCGTGAGCCGCTGTCTCCGCTTGTGAGACCTGGGGTGCACCGCCAACCGCTCATCCCCACTCCATATCTCCACCGTGTCGGCCCTCACTCCCACCTGCACCATCCTCCCCGCCCACATCCACGGCACCCCGTACCAGGACCCGTCCCAGTGCACGTATCCATCCCCTCCCACCTTCCGGTCCTCCCTCAGATACGGTCCCAGACGACGGCGATCCGGTAGAATGCCCATATGCTCCCGATCCATGGGAAGCATCCTCTTTGGCACCCGCCCCGTGGTCCCGTGCACCCGCTCGTTGGCTACCACGTCGCACCACTCCACAGCCTGGTTGTTCAAGTCGACGTCGTCCCTGAACCGGGCCGAGGGCCAGAAGTTGTTGCGCACGTACTTCCCCCCGCTCTCCACCTTCCCCTTGGTCTGGGCCCGGTAGGGTCGGCACAGCCGCAATTCGAATCCCATCCTCAGGGAGAAGTCCAGCATTCGCCTGTTCCATTCAGTCCTGCCCTCCTCGTCCCGGCCCAGCACCACCACCTTGGCGTTGTCGTACAGGCAGCGCCTGGGAACTCCTCCGAAGTACTCGAAGGCGTTCAAATGGCACCGGATGAAGGTGGCCACGTCGGTCCTGCGCACGAACTCCACGTAGATGGCCCTAGACCAGCCCAGCACCATCACGAACCCCCACATCCGGCGCTTGCGTCCGTCCTCTCCCACGTAGCTGAAGCTGCCCCAGTCCACCTGGGCCTGCTCCCCAGGCCCTGTCTCGAACCTCACCGTCGCCTTCGGCTGCCTGGGCCGGCGTCGGGGCTGTACGTAGTCCTTCACTATGGTGTATCCCCCCCTCGTACCCCAACTTCCTGATCTCCCTCATGAGCACCACGCAGTTCTCCACCCCGTCACTCAGCCGCAGGTCTATATGTTCCTTGTAGGGATCCAGCTTCGATCCCCGCCGCGACCTCGCCTTCGCCACTGGCACCCCGGGTGGTTGGCGTCAAGTATTCTTGCCGGTTGTGCGACACCCCCAGTTCCCGCGCTATCCCACGGATGGACACTCCCTCTCCTCTCATCTCGTACATCTCTTTCACTTTCCCACCTCCTAGCAATGTCTGCTGCACCTCCTGTCGTCTTACCGACGAAGATGCTCGCTCCTGCGGGGTGGGTCAATTGCAATCCGGCGCTACTGGGTCATCTTAATCCCGGCGATGACACAGACAGACTAAAGCCTAGAACTTCTTCGGCTCTTCCTATCCATCGATCCCCTCCCAACCACTCCCCCACCGGCTCCTAGCCTAACCCTTTACCTGCTGACATTCCCCCTGAACACTTACACCATGGGTGGTCCACTTTTCCACCGCCCTTCTCATCTATATTGCGGTAGATCTACGAAAAACATGAAGTATACACAACAAACATCAGTGAGGTCCTACGGCAATCGTTAGCGGAAGATTTTAGCAATCCGACAAAAGACCTGCCAAATGCGGAATGATTTGTGCTTAATTCAAGTGCCTTCTCCGATTCCACGAGCTTCCACCGAGCTATTGGCTAACCCAATGCCTGATTGTCACTATATTCGTCAGGTGACAAGTTCTCAGGGTAAACGAAAACTTCGCATGCATTGACTAAAGAATTGAGCGAATTAAATCAATCAACGCTAATCACTAACAGGAACTGCTCGAGAATCCCGTGTCTAGGCTCCTGAAGTCGCTGTCTCTAGACACACTGCAGAAACCCGCGACGGTTCCACCACGCAGCGCCTCGATAGCATCGACTATCGAGGCGCTGTTCGTGGCGTTCTTCCCGACGACGTGGCAGAACTACTGTACAGGTTAGACTGCGTAGGAATGAAGGGATTCCTCACGGTCTGACATCTGCGGGGTAGTCCAGTCGCCGTAAATGCGCCAAGTCCTCATGCCACCGAACTTCGCAGTCTCCGCCAAGATAGTCTCAATCAACATGGCGATAGGCCTTGGGTCGGACTCATAGGTGTCTCTGTTCCTCATGCTCCGCATGGCCTTATGGCCACTCCGCCTTAGTTCAGCCGATTGCGCAGGCAATCCTTACGCTTGATGTTCTCCAATCCTCTCGAATTCATGTACATGTACTTGCCCGTCGCTATTCTGCTCCACTACTACCCAAATCTGCTGGCCTTTGTCGATCAGCTGGATAATGTGGTGGTTTAGCAAGAGCGTTATCTTTTGCATCCACATTGGAACGCTTTCAAGAAACGATTGCATATCGCGTTTCTGAGAAAAGGGATTATCTGCATGTAGGATGCGTCCACATGTGTCGTATAGCCTAATGTAGTCGCCCTGCGTAAGAAAACCCGATCTGATTTCCTCTGCCGGTGTCACCCTTCCAGTTGTTTGATCCAGTATTTGTTTAGTTGGTTTTGGATAGAACCTCGGATTGGCCATCTCAATAGTTTTGAGGATACGCTGTCCGTTCCAGTCGCGACGAAAATTTCTCCGATGCTTCTCGTACGCCGAACTGCTGGCAGACAAAGAAGCCAATGCAATAAGTTCTAGTATCTTCCGAATTTGAAGACAAATGGACTCAGCTGTGATCTGAACAAACAAGGCATGGCATTGTCCGCTCAGAAATCCATCTATGACTGATGTCCTCTTCTTGATTTCTTCCATACATTCCACATACTTGGAATGCAGGCTTAAGTTTCTGTTATCATCTTTGATCGGCATCTCTTGCGATCTTTGAGGGATACGCGATTGGATACTTACATATATTGTCTGCCCATCATCTATGTGGAGCGACCATGTCCTTAGAGTGGAAGACCTGGAAACGGCTTGAGGCTGGGAAACGTCGACCACCTTGGCTCGCCTGTTTCCATCAAGAATAAGATAGGGATCCTTAACAGTTGTTAGGGATCTACGGATCGCATTTACTTGACGGTGGCCTACGACAACAGGAAGCTCTCTCTGCAAAGTCTTTTTATGTTGCCCTTTTGCTACCACGATGGCAAGTTGCCGAATGTAGTCACAGTCCTGAACCCTGTACCATGCCTGAGGAATCCAGTCCTTGCCAGCCATACATCCGGCGAGGCCACCGACCATGGCGGCAATAGTGTCAGTGTCAGTTCCATATCCAAAGGCGGCCCTTACGATGCCGTGAACTGGTTGTGCCGCATACCTTGAAATAAGGTACAGAGCGGCAGCTGCCGTTATTGTGCCGGCTCCTTTCGTGCGACCGTAAGCTCCGATTCTCCTAAGTACGGCCTCGTCGTCCGAGATGGCCCCTGAACTCAACCCAGTCTGAACTTCATTGAGGAGTGCAACCATTTCCTCCAAAGCCTTGTACCAATTTTCTCCGTACGATCCCCGAAATGCCTCAGCAGCCGCATTAGTCCAGGAACCGTCAAAGTCATGAAGGTCCGGCAATACACCCCACAAATCAATCTCCTCCAACAAGACGTCGATTATCTCGCCGAATGCAATCGTTCTCTGAGAGCGGAGAAACCACCAGGCCGCGAATCCGTGAGCAACGGCTCCGACCAACGCACGGGGGTGACCGTGAGTTGAAATCCCGTCCAAGAAGATGTCGCGGAGTAGTTGAGTGGGATCATCCTCCTTGGCATGGTAGATAGCGTGAGGAAGGACTCGCATAGCTACACCATTACCACCGGCGTTAAAATAACTGGCCAGCTGACGGCTTCCATTATCAACCCATGGAGGAACACCCCGTAACCACGATCTGACTGAGCGCTTTGTCGAAGCACCTCCCCCTCGTTCGTACAAACTCCAAAGCGGCAGCTCTGTTCTGGTGAATGTCTCCCACCAACTGGGAGTTGTGAGCGTCCTACACCTAGCCACGGCAAGCAGGAGTTGTGTGTCGTCACTATATTCTCCAGCATTAATCTCCTGTTCGTGCCGATAGAAGCGACCCCCTGCCAGACGCACCCAGCTGGAGAAATCTGCCTTGGTGGTGATCTCACAAGGACGAATCTTCTTTCCTCTGATCTCTTGGGGCCAACCTAAGGCATCACCAGCTGCGGATGCCAGAAAAGCACCTTCCGCTTTGGCATGATGGCTATTCTCGATCATAATGAGTTGCTTGTTCTCGAGATTTTCATTTTTCATTCTCTTCTACCTCAGTAGGGAGATGACCCGAACGTAATGCGACGCTGAGTTGCTGTGGCTCAAAGAAGTCTGGCGCCACGATGTACTGTGGCAACTGTACACCTAGGGTTTTCATTCGGACCATTTCTCTCTTGGCCTGGTTTGCGTCCTTAGTCACGACGCCGAGTATGTCATCTCTGGCGACTGCCCCTGGGATTAGCACCTCAGCTTGTTCATCCGTTGGAAGGAAAGACGGATGATTGATCCCTCTAGAAAAATTTCTGCCTCCAGCACCGGTGATTTTCTCTTCAAACATCTTCTGGAATCCGCTTATTCCCTCCAAGACAAGACTCCCATGGTTCGCCGCTGCGTTTCTCGGGCTAAACTTAGTGCCGTAATGCCACAGATAGTTGGGCCTGATAAGGAGCACCACCCAATCAGTAAAAATCGAGTCCTGCTGGCGGACTCTGCGAAGATACCAGGCGTTTGGGTATTGAATCGAACAACAAACATGATCTACGAAGCCGTCCAACCTCTCTTGATCCACTGGGTTGAAAGTGTCTTCCCTCTCTGATTTCAGCCAGCTGGATGGCAAAATCCCCGTTGAATCGGTCGCGATATGGACCAAGTTCCGGGAAGGAGACAGGTGGCATAACCGCGTGATACCGCGCTTTAGAGCTGCCTTCTTGATTGTGAGATTCACGGAGAACTCCGGTTGTACAAGGACTCACCTGCCGGCAACAGAATAGTTGACTCACCGACATGTGTGAGAATCAGATTATATTTTGCACGTGTGACTGCCACATAAATCAAATGTTGATCTCGTGTTGATGCATCCTCGGTTCCGAACGCATCGACATCGGGTAGATGGGGAAGGTTTGTTGAAGACATTCTAGGCAACAAGACAGAATCAAACTCTAGCCCTTTGGCTGAATGGTAGGTGCCGTAGAATGTGCCAGGTCCGGCCTGCCATTTGGGCATGTCCCTGTGGAGCCGTGTTCCGTCTCTGCCAAGTGCCTGGGCAATGAACTGCTCATCCTTCAATCGATCCCGAACCAGAATGGCCGCGGTCCCTGTTTGGCCAAGCCTACGAGCTTGTGCCACAACAAAGGCCAGTTCTTCGCCTTCCGACGAGAACGAGACCAGAGCCGGGAGAGGTCCGTCCGCAGTTGGCGATTTCGGTGCCACCAAGTCTGGATCATCGCTGAAATGAGGCATCGCTGCGACTGCGAGCGCAAGCTGCGCGATCTGTTTTGTGTTCCTGTAATTCTCCTCAAACCTCCACACTCGCCGCACGTTCACTCCGGCATTCCTCCATGACATCTTGTTTCCATAAATCTGCTGGGCCATGTCACCGAAGAAGGTCAGGCTACCGTCATCTGCAATCGCAGCTGCAAGACTCCTCAGCATCATGGGCGAGAAGTCTTGCCCCTCGTCAATTACAACATGTCTATAGCGGCGTGGATCTGTGTCAGACTCAAATTCAGACAATACGGTGTGGGAAAGGTCGTCCCAATCGTAGGTCTTCCCATGCTGCTGCCTCAGCTGCTTGTAAGCCTGGTACACATCGAAAACAAGAGAACGATCCCTACGAGCGACTCTAGTGCCGGTCCGGTGAACACGGTCGGCCGCTTCTTATTGATCGGCAGTCGAGATGCCATGTTGAGACAACCAACGGAACTCCTCTGCCATAAACGCAGTCGGACGCCGGAGAGCTGCGTTGTCCCTTCCTTTGGACCGGGCCTGCTCCACAGCCTGCGAAGTCAACTCCCTTACCTTCTCTGGCTTACAGATAACGTCCCATCCCATTCTTCCCCTACTATCAAGATAACCCCTAGCGAAACGATGATACGTCTCCACATCGACATTTTGGGGGGCATTGAACAGAAGGCTGCGGAGGTATGCGACAAGTGTCCTATTGAAAGTCACCAGGAGAGTTCTGCCACAGTGATCGGTATCTGAATTGGCGAGATATAGCGCACGGTGTACAGCTAGGGCCGTCTTCCCGCTTCCTGCAGTACCTAGGACTACGGTGTGCCCATGAGCTGGCAGAGTAAGTACTTCCTTCTGTTTTCCGAACGGGTTTGGTAGTGCAGTATTCATCGAACAATATCATTAGGAGAGCAATTCATATTGTCAATGGCCTTGACGAAAGAGTTTGTCTCGCCAGAATCAACAATCGGAGAGTTTCTTGAGGCAATATGACATCAGGTTCGTCTTTGCCAGAGGAGCTGATTATTCTGGATACCTCATAGGCTTCCATCCCATAGCCGAGATATCGTTTGAGCATTCTGCTGAGCGTACCATCATCGTGCACACTACTATCGAGCCAGAACTCTTCAAGGCCTCGAGACAGAATCGCAGGCATTGGGTTGTCAATATAGCTAAGCAGATCGGTCGCCGCAGTAGTGATCATGGCGCATGAGGGAGTGCGATTGTCGCTTAGGCCTGGCCACACTGACCAGAGTCTGGCGAACGCGGAGGTCTCTCCCGAGTATGTGATTATGTGCATTGGCCTCTTGGGGTGTCGATCCGCTGGCGCTCGCAAGAGCTGTCCGCGAGCACAAGGTATCTCCAGCAGCTCATAACCTCTCGAAAGGTTGGCTTTTTGGCAACTGCCTCCGTGTGGATGTTGATCATCCGGGCTCTGATCTTCGGACCCCTGGCCCCATGTGGTATGATCCCCCAGGTCATGAATCTGCCGCGCCTGATCTTGTCCTCGCCCTTCACAATGAGGACGTTCAGGGTGGGTGCCACGTTGTAGCTTTGCTCCAGTTCCAGCCAGTTTCCTGCGCATTCAAACCGGCGGGCAAGCTCTCCCAAGTCTGCTTTCAGGCTGAATCTCGCAAACATGATTGCACCATGATGTACCTTTAGATGTGCTATGGCAATCCCCATTCTTTGGGCAAGTCCACATCCACTTCATACTTCGGCAGCACGTATCGCTCGACTCTAGCGTCAGTTTGTGCCTCGAGTTCTTCACGAGTCGCAAGAATCTTCCAGACGCCAATGTTTGGTTCGGCTGAGAGTGGCATGGTCAGGTTTGCCATCCCGAATTCGTCCGTACCTGTCTCTTGTCGGAAGACTTTGTTTCCCTTCGCGTCAAGGACCTCGACGTTTACGTTCGCTGAGACCGGTTTCAGGTCCACGTCCAGTAGGAGAACGCGAATATGCAATTCCTGGCCAGGCTTGTAAATCGGCTTGTCGGTCTCGATAAAGAGGCCTTCTCTCGATGCCACCCGAGTTTGCGCTGTTTCGGTGAACCCGGGCCCCTCTACCGGCAGATTGTAAGTTCCCTCCGATAGGTCAGGAACCGGGAGGGAAATAGACCCCGTTTCTTAGATTGTTGTCGTTACTTCAGAGACAATTGCGTCTCCCTTGAGCAATGCCAGTCGAATGCTGCCACTTCCGGGTTCCTGGCCTGAAAACAGAGAGACGGAAATTTTATTGGACTGCCCTGGCCTCAATAGGGAAGGCGCAAGGACCATGTAGCCTTCTCCCGAATACGGCTCAACTGTCTCACTGCCCGGCTTGATGGGTGTTTGGGTCGCCATGGTCGACCTGGTATCAGGCGTCGCTTGGGTGGGTGTTGCCCTACCAGTTTCCGAAGCGATAATGCTGGCGCTGGGCCTGAATGTATATGCGGGAGTTTCAGCAGGTGTTCCCGTTCCGCCACATGCAGACCATATGAGTCCAAGCACCATAGATATCGCAAATAGGACTGTCAGTTTCAAGCTCATCCCTTCACCTCATTATTTTCCCCAGTGCGATGTTTCTAGCAACGCGTTACGTCTACAGATTCGATCACGTTCTCACTAATGCCTCGAATTGTCCCGGGTATCCTAATAGATAGTATGCAGCAGACACCTAAATCGTTCCCCGTGCCAAGCCTTCAATGTAAACATTTGTCAGGGATTCTTACGACGAAACACCAGAAACTGGCAGGCTGGTATGTACGAAAAGGTGAGTTCGATTCCCTTATGTGTTTGTGCCTGATTGGTGGATCTTTCACTAATCCGAACAACGCCTGAACAGTGCACCCGCCGCTCAAAGTGATTTGCTGGGATACATACTTGGATTCGTCTTCTGCCACCATATTGAACCTCAGATCTTTACAGTTGCTTTTGTACGCACAGGCAGTAATCAAGGCTGTGGCTTAGGTCATCCACACATTGCCAGCTTTCTGCCGATGCCGAGCTCCCGTCCTCGTTGGGGTAGTTAAGGTTCCAACTACGTAAGCCCGTTGTCTCCATCAACGCCCGACATTCTTGACACGGAATCTCCACCCTGCTTACACGCCCCACGGATTGAGGAAAATCAGAAGGCCTAGGTAGCAGAACAGGACGAGTAGCGCCGATAGCAGGTTGCCGAAGTTCATAGCCTCATACCCGTCGTCCACCTTAACATCGCCACCAACTCCTGGGCGTAAGCCGTTTCGACGGTCAGCCGGAGCTTGCGTTTGTCCCCGTTGGCATTGATCGTCGTGAAGGTCAACAGCAGTAGCGAGTCGTCGGTGTGGCTCTCGACCCTAAAGGCCTGAATATGTCTATACTTATCCCAATTGTTCATCTGGCGCACATTGGAAAGGAACGGACATTTTCAATACCGGCCCGGTCCGCCAACCATCTGGTATTGCGCTCGTCTTTCAAGGGACTAAACCACCAGCCAGTCGTTATATAGCACCTCGCGATGCCCCGAATTGCTTCACGAGGCGATGACTCTCTCAGGCTATGTTGTGATTCCATTGTCTTTTCTCCGTTTCCATTTCGTCTTAGGGGCTGTGGACATTCAACGCTCCGTCGATGACGGGGCCACGGTGCCCATCTACTACGAGAGCCGCCTGGCCAAGCTCGCCTTGGACGAGGGCGAGAGGCCGAAGATAGACCCGGAATTTGAGGAGGCCACCGAGGGCGAAGAGGTGGAGCGCAGGGAGAGGCTCAAGACCAAGTGGGCGCAGCTGGAGGCGGTGGTCGGCGCGGAGAAACGGGTGAATCAGATCGCCGAGGACATTGTGGCGCACTTCGAGCAACGGCTGGAAGCTCTCGAAGGCAAAGCTATGGTCGTCTGCATGAGCCGGCGCATCTACATCGACCTCTACCGAGAGCTGACGCGCCTGCGCCCCGACTGGCACGATTATGATGACGGCAAGGGTGCGATCAAAGTGGTGATGACCGGCTCCGCATCCGACCCCTTGGAGGGGCAGCCGCACATCAGGAACAAGACGCGGCGGGAGGCGCTGGCCCAGCGATTCAGAGATCCCGACGACCCGCTGAAAGTCGTGCTGGTACGAGACATGTGGCTGACGGGCTTCGATGCCCCGAGCCTGCACACCATGTACGTGGACAAACCAATGCGCGGTCACGGCCTGATGCAGGCCATCGCCCGTGTGAATCGGGTGTTCAAGGACAAGCCGGGCGGCCTCGTCGTGGATTACCTGGGACTGGCGCAGGACCTGAAGCAAGCGCTTGCGACCTACACCGAGAGCGGAGGTAAGGGACGAACGGCGCTGGACCAGGACGAAGCGGTGGCCGTCATGCTGGAGAAGCACGAGGTGTGCTGCGCCCTGTTCCACGGCTTTGACTGGTCGAAGTGGACGACGGGCACACCACAGGAGCGCCTGAACCTGCTGCCAGCCGCGCAAGAGCACGTGCTGGCGCAGGAGGACGGCAAGGATCGCTGCATGAACGCCGTTAGGGAACTGTCGCAGGCGTTCGCGCTGGCCGTGCCCAACTCGGAGACCACGCGCATCCGCGATGACGTGGGATTCTTCCAGGTGGTGCGGGCAGCACTGTCGAAGCGAACGGCTACAGAGGCACGCCCAGAGGAGGAGTTGGACCTGGCCGTGCGTCAGATCATCTCCCGCGCCGTGGTATCCGAAGGAGTGATGGACATCTTCGCCGCCGCAGGTCTGGACAAGCCGGACATCTCCGTGCTCTCTGATGAATTCTTGGCCGAATTGCGTGAGATGCCTCATCGGAACCTCGCCGTGGAGTTGCTTCAGAAGCTGCTCAGTGGTGAAGTATCCACCAGGCGGCGGAAGAACGTGGTGCAGGCCCGCTCCTTCGCCGATATGCTGGAGCAGACCTTGCGCCGCTACCAGAACCGGGCGATAGAGGCAGCGCAGGTCATCGAGGAGCTGATTGAGCTTGCCAGAGAGATGCGGGAGGCCAACGCACGCGGCGAACGACTGGGATTGTCCGATGACGAGTTGGCCTTCTACGATGCATTGGAGACCAACGACAGTGCGGTGCAGGTGCTGGGCGACGAAACGCTCCGGGACATCGCACGACAGCTCGTCGAGACCGTTCGCAACAACGTGACCATCGACTGGACGCTGCGCGAGAACGTCCGCGCAAACCTTCGCCGGTTGGTTCGCCGCATCCTACGTGAGCACGGCTACCCGCCTGACAAGCAAGAGAAGGCAACGCGAACAGTGCTGGAGCAGACGGAGGTCCTGTCAGAGGGCTGGGCGACGGCTTGAAGCGCTGGGAACAGCTTCACGCCTACACCGCCAATTGGAGCCTCAAGGTAAAGGTTCTTGATTTTATCAAGCTTGCTGGCCTATTTTGACGATAGACAGAACCGTCTTCGAGCTTTGGCTAGGCGGGCTGTGACCCTATCAATCCCCGTTGATGAATGGCCCGCCGTGGAGTTTGCAGTACACGTTGAGGAACGCCGCTTCCCCGATGGTGTTGTACAGGGAGGTCAGGAGGTACGGTGCCAGGGCCAGCGCCGTGACCCATGCAAGCAGCCGGCGCCGCGCTGCCTTCTCACTCCTCCCAGGGTGTCACGGTCAGTCCGACTTGCCCCAGAGCCGCCATCCCGTGGTGGCCAAGACCAGAGGTACAAGCACGGCGATGACGAGCCAGATGACGTCCGAGTGGACGCTGACGGACTCGCCCTCCTCCAGGGCCAGCAGGTGGACCCAGTTGCGGAAGAACCAGATTGCCAGGGCGGCGTTGGCATAGAGCAGGGCGTACGCGCCGATCCGCGGCGCGCTGGCTGGCCCGGACCCCGCCTCAGCCCGCAAGTGGGTGAGATTGACCGCCAGGGCAATGACGATACCCACGGCGGAGATGATATTGAGGACGGTCCAGACGGGCTGGGCGTCGTAGAGGGTGTCGAAGATAAAATGGGCGGTGTACAGCGCCGAGTATGCCAGCATCAGTCCGCCGGTTATGCGCACCATCATGGCCATGATTCATCCTCCACCGGATTTCGGTATATTCTTGCGACCGTTCGCGACATGAGTCCCGCTTCCTCACGAAGTAGACTCAAGGTTGCTCTTCCCCCGCCGCCGTCTCCCCCTTTGGCATCCGGTAGCCGACGCGGGGCTCGGCGAAGATGTAGGTGGGGTTTGCGGCGTCGTCGCCCAGCTTGCGGCGGAGTCCCATCAGCAGGGTGCGCAAGGCACGCACGTTCCCCGGCCTTCCCGGACTCCACACCCGCCTCAGCAGCCGTTCGTGTGGCACGACCCGCCCCGCATCCATCGAGAGCTCCGCCAGCAGGTCGAACTCGGCGGGCGTCAGCAGCGCAGGTCGCCCCGAGACCGTCACCCTCCGCGCGGCGTAGTCGATGCGCAGGCCGCCCAGCACGAAGGGTTCCGCCGGCGTCGGGAGCAGGTGCTCCCCGAACCGGCGCAGGGCCGCCTTCACCCGGGCCACCAGCTCCGTGGGCGAGAAGGGCTTGACGATGTAGTCGGTGGCCCCCTTCTCCAGCACCCTGGCGACCGTCTCGTCCCTGCCGTAGGCCGACAGGAAGATGACGGGGATGCGGGAGACGGCCAGGATGTCTCCCATCAGCTCCTCCCCGTCGTTCTCCGGAAGCATCAGGTCCAGCAGCGCCAGGTTGGGGCTGTGCTCCCCCATCATAGCCAGCGCCTCCTCCGGCTCCGAGGTCGCCACCGTGCGGAAGCCCGCGTTGGAGAGGGCATCCCTGACGGACCTCAGTATCATGGGCTCGTCGTCCACCACCAGGACCGTTCCCTTGGACTGCCCGCCGTCCTGGGAGCGGGCGGGACGACGGGCCGGCTTGGGCTCCTGCACCACTGGCAGGGTGAAGGAGAACCTCGCGCCCAGGCCCGGCCCGTCGCTCTCGGCCCGGATGCGGCCCCCGTGGGCCTCCACTATCCCCTTGCAGATGGCCAGCCCCAAGCCGGTGTCGCCTTCGGCGTCGGTGTCCTCCCGCCGTGAGAACTTTCTGAAAAGGAGAGGCAGGTCCCCGGCGGGTATCCCCCGCCCCTGGTCGGCCACCGAGACCTCGACGTGAGTCCCCTTGCGCTCCGCGCTCACCCTGATGACCGAGTCCTCAGGCGAGTGCCGGGACGCGTTGGACAGCAGGTTGCCCAGCACCTGGACGATGCGCCTGCGGTCCGCCGTCACCAGGGGCAGGTCGGGCGCGACGTCGACCTCCAGGTTGTCCCGGCCCCCGGCGCTGGTGAAGGCGTTCCGTGCCCGGTCCACCAGGGCCGCGACCTCCGCCGACTCCGGGTCCACGGACAGCGTGCCCGTCTTGATGCGGGCCACGTCCAGCAGGTCGCCGATGAGCTCCCGCATGTGCTCGGCCCGGTCCATGATGATCCGGACGAACTGGCGCATCTCGACAGGGTCCAGGTCCGCCGCCGCGCTCAGCAGGGCGGTGGCCGCCCCCATGACGGAGGTGAGGGGCATCCGCAGCTCGTGGCTAACCATCGCCAGGAACTCGGCCCGCAGCCGTTCCTGTTCCTCCACGGCCGCCATGTCCTGCATGGTGACCACCACCGACTCCACTTCCCCGTCGTCGGAGCGGATGGGCGTGGCGTTGAGCAGCACGGTCACGCTGCGCCCGTCGGCGACGCCCATGACGATCTCCTCGGCACGCACCGTCTCGCTGGAGCCCAGGACCCAGGCCAGGGGGAACTCCTGTAGGGAGACCTCGCTCCCGTCGCCCCGGCGGACCGTCATCAAGCCCAGCAGGTCCTCCGGCGTCTGGCCGGGGCTGCGCAGGGCGTCGACGATCCTGCGGGCCTCCGGGTTGAATGACGCCGCAGTCCCCGTCGCCGTGTCCAGGACGACGACCCCCACCGGCGTGGTGTCGATGAGGGTCTCCAGGCTGGCCCTGGCACGCTGCTCCTCCCGGTACCGCCGGGCGTTGGCGATGACCAGCGCCGCCTGCGATGCGAACATCACCAGAATCTCCTCGTCGGCCCGGCTGAACTCCTCCCCGTCCTCCCTGTCCCCCACGAAGACGTGGCCCACCCGGGCGCCCCGGTGGAACATGGGCGACGCCATGAAGCGGAAGACCCCCACCGGCAGGGGGATGGTGAACCCGGTGAAGCCCAGGGACCGGACGTGCTCCGCCAGGTCGGGCACCCGCATGGGTTCCGAGATGCTGGTCAGGGACTCGAAGAGCTGGAACCGGTCCGGGGTAAGCCACAGCCGTTCGGCCTCCTCGGCGGTCATCCCGGAGGCCAGGAAGTCCTCCACGCGGCCAGCGTCGTCGAGCAGGGTCATCACGCCGTAGCGGGCCGCCGTCAGGGAGCGGGCGGAGTCGAGGACGCCCTGGAGCACCGTGTCGAAGTCCAAGCTCTCGTTGATGCGCAGGCTGGCCGCACTGAGGCGGGAGAGGCGGTCTCCCGCGGGGTCTGTACCGTCCATCGGTTGACCGGCGTTCTCCAACGTTTCACCTCCTCGGGAAAGGGCCTGTTTGGGGCGATTCTAGCAAATTGGGCCAAAACTTACCAGTTCCTTATTGAAATAAGGGATGACATTACCCACACCTTATTCACACATCCCTACACTGGTTTACTGGGTGCATCTGGAACATCTCGTGCACGGGACCATCGGCCTTGATAACTCTTGAAGGGGCGCCCGCCGTGTAATGCCCCGACCGGCGAACAACTGGAACGAGGACCTTGGCGGCCCTGCCGCGACATACCGCTTGACATAGGGGGGTCTTGTATGCCCCATGCGCCGACGAAGGCCGTTTCCGTCACCCTGCGCACGGAATGATCCAGCGGATCCGGGCAAGCCCCGGTGAAGGTCTTGGGCAATGCGGCTGCCGAAGATTGCATCACTTTTCAAACGAGAGCATGATGAACATGCGAGTCAGAGTACGAAATATCGCCGCGATGATTGTCATGGCGGTCTTCTTTGTGGCGAGCGCCGCCTCCGCCGCGGCTCAGGAAGGCACAGGACCGGTCGGCCCGCCCCTGGACGTGGAGGTGGTGCAGGGCGTCGGCTCCGTGGAAGTGGCATGGCGCGAACCGGCGGACAACGGCGGCCCGGCGCCGACAGGCTACCGCGTCCGCTGGCGCGACGACGACGAGGAGGAGGACCCCTGGCAGCCCTCGGCCGAAGGTGTGACGCTGGAGGAGACGGCCAGGAGCCACGAGATTACCGGGCTGGAGCGGTCGCACTACCCACGCCGCGGTAACGGCTATCTCCCGCTTGTGCGGAAGAGCTACGACATCGAAGTCGCCGCCGACACCCCTTCCGGGCCCGGGGAGTGGGCGAGCCGGAACAGCGGCGAGCTCCAGGGCGTCTCGGCGCCCGGCGAGCCTCAGAACCTGAGCGTCAGCGGGGACGGCGAGCTGGTGGTGACCTGGGAAGCTCCCTCCGAGGCTGGCGGGCGCGTCCAACGGCCATTCGACAGCAGGGAAACAAACCGCCCTCCGGACCCGAAAATAGCCAGCTTCTACGTGCGCTGGCGCGAGGCGGCGGGCGGCGGCCAGGCCGGGTCCTGGCAACGTGCCGGCGGCAGCAGCGACCTCGGTCACCTGGTGAACCGCTGCGTCGAGAGGACAACGGGACACAACGCCAACGGCCCCGTCATCAAACGTACGTGCACGACCACCTACGCCGTCACGGGGTTGGAGGACGGCACGGCCTATGAAGTGCAGGTCCGCACCCTGAATGACATCGGCGTAGTCAGCGTCTGGGCCGAGCCACCGCCGACGCTGTTCCTGTCGGCGACCGGCGGCGGCGAAATCCCCGAGGCCGGGCAGAGCGTGCAGGTGACGGCCGCATTGAACGCGCCGGCCCCGGCCGGCGGCGTGGAGGTGACCCTTGCGCCCCGGCAGGACGACCCCGGAACCGCCAGGCCGGACATCGACTACTCCCTGCCCGCCGCCTTCACAATCGCCGAGGGCCAATGGAAGGGTTCCGCCACCGTCACGATTCTCGACGACGCGGTCAACGAGCGAGACGAGACCATCAACCTGATCGCCGCCGGCGCGGCGGGCGCCGTCGAAGTCATCGGAGCAACCATCGTCATCGAGGACGACGAGTCGCACGTCACCCCTCCGGGAGGGCAGTGGAACAGGTACGGCATGTTGGTCACGAACGTGTCGACCGTCTCCGAGTATCGCTCATTGACCTTTACCTTCGATCCCAACCCCGACTACAACCCTCGCTACGATTCCTTCTGGTTGCAGTGGCGCGCCGATGACAACCCGGAATGGACGACAGTGCAGGGAATACGTTCTCCCTACACCCTCAATCTTCCCAGGGGCGCCAACGACATCCTGCACCACGTCCGGCTGATTGCCATCGATAGCGTGAACCATGGCTGGGTCACAGTCAGCGCCACACCGACCCTACAGGGGCCCGAGCCGCAGAACGCCAGCGATATCACGCTGTCGGTCGTCGAGTCCCCCGTCTCGGAGAACGCGGGCCGAGTCAAGGTGCGGGCGACGCTGTACCATCCGGCCCCCCCCGGCGACGGGGCCACGGTGGCGCTGACGCCCGCGGGCGGCGACGCAGTCCTGGACGCTGATTACAGCCTGACCGCCGCCGTTGAAATCCCCGGGGGATTCCGGCAGGGCTCGGCGTTCATTGAGATTATCGACAACGCAGTCAATGAGGCTCACAAGACCATCGAGCTGACCGGTAGGGCCGGCAAGAGCACCGTCACTGCCGCCCCCCTGACTATCACCATACGGGACGATGAGCCGGACTACGGGGACCCGGAAGGAAATCAATGGATGAACCCACCCAGGAACCTGAGGATCACACCCGGAGACGGAACTGTTAGGGCGGAATTCGACCCTCCTGAAGGTGGAGCCAACGCTGGCTCCGCGGAGTATTGGATGCAATGGCGCGCTGACGACAATCCCTTGTGGACCACAGTCAGAGGGGGGTACATACGCAGAGGGGGGAAAACTCACCACAGTGACTGGACAATCTCGGGGTTGGATAACGGGAAGTTGCACCACGTTCGGGTAGCCCATACCCGGGGTCAGGGGCAGCCAGGATTGAAAACGTGGAGCGGCTGGGTGACCGCCGCCACTATGCCCAACGATCCCGGCACCCTGACCCTGAGCGTGGACAGACAGACCGTCGACGAGGACACGGGAACGGTCACCGTCACAGCCGCGGCTGTCCTGGACCGGCCGGCCTTGGCCGGGGGCGTGAAGGTCTCCTTGACCGCCGGAGAGGGCAGCATCGCCACGGCCGGAGCGGACTTCGTCCTGCCCGACGAATTCGTTATCAGCGAGGGCAACACGGTCCACAAGGTGGAGATAACCATCATAAACGACAGGATAGACGAGTCTGAAGAAACCGTCGTACTGGAGGCTTCCACCAACCCCGGCCTCACTGTTACAGGCACAACCTTCACCATCACTGACAACGACGAGGCGGGAGTGACTGTCACGGCCTCTCCGCCAATGCAGGTGACCGAGGCCGAGGGCGACGGGCATGCCGCCTCCTACACCGTGGCCCTGAACAGCCAACCCACCGCCGACGTAACGGTTACGCCCATCAGCGACGATCCTACCGCCGTCGTTGTCGGCGCTGAGTTGACCTTCGGGACGGAGAACTGGGACCAACCACAAACGGTCACCGTCACCGCCGTCGACGACGAAGACAAGACCCACGAGACCCTCAGCATCGCCCACGCCGTGACCAGCGACGACCCCAACTACGACGGAATCACCCCGTCCAATGGTGTAGTTGGGGTGAAGACCACCGACGACGACCTGCCCACCATCACTTTCGAGTATGGTGGGCAAACGGTCGATGAAACGGACGCTGAGCTCCAACACAGTTTCCGTCTCTGGATACGCAATCTGGGGTCCGGCGACAACGCTCTCGACGTCAGACTCGGAGTCAGCCAGTCCTCTACCGCATCAAAGCATTCGAGCGCCTGCAGCGACGGGATTGACTACTTCCTGTCCGGCGATTACCTGCCGCTGAGATTCCACGGTTCCCACGAGAGATTCGTGACTGTGTGGGGACTTAGGATCTGCGGCGATGACTTGCAGGAGTCTGACGAGACCATCGTTCTGCATCTGGTTGCCCAACCGGACCAGTTCACAATCCTGGGTACCGGGGAGACTGTCATCACCATCAAGGACGACGATGGGGTCGGCGGACTGTAGCGGCATGATGCTGGTCTCCGTCTTCCGCCTCTCCCGCTTTCTCCTCTTCCTGGCTGGCGTTGCCTTGTTGGCGCTGGCTACCCTCTTGCCGCCGGTGCCGTCTGTCGAGGCACAGGAGTCCTTCACCGCACCCGGCGCTCCCGGCGACCTCGTTCTCGCCCTGGGCAACGCCAAACTCGTCGCTGGATGGAACCCGCCCGAGGACAATGGCGGAGCGGAGGTCACCGCTTATGCCGTGCAGTACAAGGCGACCGCCGCCGCTGACCAAGACGGCGTCTCGGGCAATCCTGCCACCGGCTGGGTGGACGGTGGCCACAGCGGGACCGGTATCGACACCGAAATCACCGGCCTGACCAACGCCGTCGGCTACGACGTGCGCGTTCGCGCATCCAACAGCGAGGGCGACGGCCAGTGGTCCGACACGGCGAGCGCCACCCCTCATGAAGACGTCATCTGGTCCGCCATCCTGACTGTGGATGTGGACAATGACTACGGGGATGGGGCAGGGACATTCGGTTGCGTCATCAACGTCCTTAACAGCAACATGGACGAGTGTCCGGAGACCCTCACCGAGGATGAATTCGCTCTTGGGACCGAGAGCTACGAGTGGACACAGTTCAGCAGATACGTTGCCCCTGGTGAAGCCGCGCAGTACACCAAGGTAGGACTATCCGCCCTCGTGCCCGATGATTCCAACTTGCGAGAAGGGAGGATTCAAGTCGGCGGCGAACTGGTCTCCCTCGCCGACACCAGCCGCGTCCTATGGTTCGTCCCCGATCCCGGTACGTATCCGAACATGCAGTGGATATATTCCGGTTTCCTTTTGAACGATGGTCCCTCCACGGGTCCGGCGTGGACCGAGGGTCAGAGGGTGCCGCTGAGCCTGCAGGCCAGGCTCCCCCAGGTCCAGGTAACGGACGAGACCCCACCGGGTCCTGACAGCGTTGTGTCGGACGCCACCCTGAGCGCCCTGGCAGTCTCTGACGGGAACAACGACGTGCCTATCACCCCGGCCTTCGCTTCGGACACCGCCGGCTACACCGCCAGCGTGGACAACTCCGTCGGCAGCGTCACCGTGACGCCCACGGTCAACGACCCTAACGCCACGGTGACGGTGGAGGGCTCTGAGGTGACGTCGGGCACGGCGAGCTCCGCCATTGCGTTGACGGCGGGTGAGCCAAAGGCCATCAGCGTGGTGGTGACCGCGCAGGACGAGACCGTCAATACCTACGCCGTGAGCGTTACCCGCGCCGCGGCGCAGGAATCGGGCTTGGCGTTCTATATCTTGAAGGGCGTTCTAAGCGACGGCAGCGGCGGGCGTCTGGTCAGAGTGAACGGCCTGACCATCTCGGAAGGACTGTCGTTCGCCTACTTCGTGAGATTGCAGGCCCGTCCCAGCGCGAATGTGACCGTCGCGCCTGCAAATCCGTCGTCCGCGATTTGGGTGAACACCGGCTACGACGGGCTGTTGGTCTTTACTCCTGAGAACTGGGCGAGTGCGCAGGTGGTGCAAGTCTTTACGTCCCCCAGGGCCGCGGAGGACGAGAACGCTGGCAATATCACGCACACCTTCAGCAGCGACGACTCCAGCTACGGTGGCCTGACCTCGACCTTCACATTGGATGTAGTCGGTACGAGCTCTTCGTGCACCTGGTCTGCTGCCCCGACGCTCACCGTGGACGATTCGAACCGCTTCTTGTCCATCGGCCCGTCGGCGGCCTCCTGCGGGGGCACACCCATCGTCGGTTACGACACGGCCATCAAGAAAGACGACGGCCCGTGGGAGTTCAGTGCGAATACGAGGTGGGCTGTCCCGGCCTCAGCGACGTATTCAGTGAGGCCGGTTGTGAATACGCTTCCGGTTTTCAGCGGCTCCACTTACGAGGTGAAGACCCGCGGCCTTACCTACAACCAGGGGGTCAGCCCGTGGTCGCCGGTGTCGACGATCACGGTCGAGGGCGTGAAGTCGAGCGACGCCTACCTGCAGGCTTTGTTCATTTCGCCGGGGGAGTTCGCGTTCGACACAGATACGACCGATTACATTGTGAACGTGCCCCAGAGCGCGACCAGCGTGACAATCAGCCCCTTGCCCAACGATTACCGTGCGACCGTTAACGTGGACGGCGTACGGGCCGGCCCTGAATTCGTGGTCGAGGTTTCCCTAGTAGAGGGCGAGGACAAGGCGATCCCGGTGGTGGTAACGGCTGAGGACGGCGTCACTACCAGGACCTACACGATCACGGTTACCAGGGAACCGGGGGGGTTGTAACAGCGCATGCGGGACTTTTCGCCCATCCGATGGACCCACGGCGCCGAAACTCTTGAAGGGGGAAGCCAGTCAAGGAACCGGATGACCATCAGGACTCTTCTGCTGAGTGTGGCCCTCTTGACCGTGGTGGCTATCGCTGGGGCCGTCACTGTGTCTGCGAGCGATGCCCCCAAGGTGTCGTCCGTCACCATCACGAGCGACCCTGCTGAAGGTGTTGGCCTAACCACTCCATTCATGAAGGGGCGATTCACTTACGACAGCAGGTCTATCCCCGAAAGCCAGGATGCCTACGCCGCCGGAGACACCATCCGGGTTACGGTGTCCTTCGACAAACCGGTAGTGGTGACGGGGAACCCAACGCTTGTCCTGACGGTGGGCTCCGCCAATAGGACGGCGACTCTTGCGAGCGCGAGCCAGGGTGATGTGGTCTTTCAGTACCCAGTGGCTGTCGGTGACTCGGATCAGGACGGCTTGGCAGTGCCCGCCAACGCTCTGTCGCTCAACGGCGGTTCAATCCAGGGGCAGGACGCCAGCAGTGCCGTAATCACCCACGCCGGCCTGGCCGCGCAGGTGAACCACAAGGTTGACGGGATTGCCCCAAGCCTGGTTTCCGTGAGCCTCGTCCCCAGCACTGCCGGTAGAGATGGCGTTTACTCCATCGGCCAGGAGATTGGTGTTCATCTGCGGTTCACTGAGGAGGTATACGCTTCAGCTGCCGGGCCGCCCCAGCTTCGCCTCCAGGTGGGCGACGACGTGCGTTGGGCGTATTCGGCGTCGTTCCCGTGGGGACACCGGGCCCGCTATGAAATCCAGGAGGGCGACCTCGATTTGGACGGGGTGTCCATTGGGGCTAACGCCATTGATCTGAACGGAGGAACAATCCAGGACGCCGCGGGCAACCTCGCGGTTTCCCTCTCCCACCCTTCGGTGGCCGACCACCGCGAGTTCGTGGTTGACGGCGTGAGGCCGACCGTCGAGGACCTGAGCATCACATCTCAACCTGCTGGCGACGGGGGATACGACACAGGGGAAGTGGTCCGGGTGACGGTTACGTTCAGCGAAGACATGCATATTCCGGTGCGGCGGCTGCAGAGGTCGGATGGGGGGAATGACAGGTTGGTGCCCCATCTCGCACTGAAGATAGGCGACGCAACGAGGCGTGCGCCATTTGAGAGCGTTTCCGGAGCTGACGCCGTTTTTGCCTACACGGTCCAGTACGGCGACCGGGACTCGGACGGAGTCTCGGTCGAGGCGAATGCGCTGTCCCTGGACTCGGGCAATCCCTCCGGGCCCGGAGTCATTCGGGACGCGACAGGCAGCATGGGAGCCAACGACGCCTACCTCGACCACGACGCCCTTCCAAACGACGCGGGCCACAAGGTGGACGGGTCTTCGCGAGTGCTTACCCTCTCCGGAGAAACATGGTCCGCTTACGAGGAGAACGACACGGTGTCGGTGGCGACGTACAGAGTGTCCGACTCGGAGGCCACCATCTCCTGGTCGCTGTCCGGCGATGACAGCGACGACGTCTCCATCAGCAACGGCGGCGTCTTGTCGTTCGTTTCCCCGCCCAACTACGAGGCTCCTGCCGACGCGGACACGGACAACCAATACAGGGTGATCATAAGGGCCTCCGACGGCGCGAGCACAGGCACGCTGCATGTAATCGTGGTGGTCTACAACGTTGGATACGACACCGATGAAGTGCCGGTCATCGTCGGAACGGCACGGGTCGGACAAACGCTGACGGCGAACACGTCCCGGATAACCGACTTCGTCGATAGTCGAAAGCCGCGCTACCGTTGGTTCAGGAGTGATGGGACGACCGACACGGAGGTCGCAGATTGGCAGGCCAGCTACACCCTCACCAGCGATGACGTTGGCAAGACGGTCAAGTTGTCGGTGGGTTTCTGGGCCAACGTGGTTGGGGGACGCGAGTACTTGACACGTACCAGCGAGCCCACGGCAACGGTGGCAGTGGGCGGGTTGTAGCAGGGATCCCCATGCGGCACCGGTTGGACCCTTGAAGCGTACTCATCAGGCAATACCCGACCTACGAACAACTGAAACGAAGACCCTGGCGGCCCTGCCGCAGCCATACCAGCTGACAAATAGGAGTTGATTCCATGAGCCTCTCATTCCGCCTTCTCCCCCTTCCCCGGCTCTGGCTGCTGACCGCCGCCCTAATCGGGCTGGCGGCATTCTTCATCCACGACGTCCCGCCCCTCGCCCAAGCCCAGTTCGACTCTACAGATGGCATCTGCGACCGTACTCAGGAGGTGCAGAACGCGATTCTGAACGAGATAGCGGATGTCAGCGACTGTGCGAATGTGACGGACTCGCACCTGGCGGGCATTACTGAACTTGTCGAATGGGAATTCACAGCCTCGCAGACCATGAAGCCCGGCGACTTCGCGGGGTTGAGCGCGCTGACGGACCTGGAGCTGATCAACAACCAAATCTCCGAGCTTCCTGAGGACGTATTTGAGGGATTAGACAGCCTGGAATCCTTGTGGGTTTATCTCAGCGAACTTCAGTCATTGCCCGAGGATGTATTCGACGGACTTGGGAACCTGAAGTATCTCGATTTGGGCAAGCGGCCATTCCGAGTAACCGGTGAGCTGGCCGTGCCTGCCCCCCAGATAAGCTCGCTGCCAGAGGACGTGTTTGACGGGCTCGCCAGCCTGGAAGAGTTAGGATTGTACGGCAACCAGTTAACAGTGCTTCCTGAGGACGTGTTCGACGGGCTCGGCAGTCTGGAACAATTGAACCTGGTAAACAATCATCTGGATAGGCTGCCAGAGGATGTTTTCGAAGGGCTCGACAGCCTGGAGCGCCTGTTCTTGCACAATAACAACCTGAATGAACTGCCTGAGGACGTATTCGACGGCCTCGATAGCCTGGCGACCTTGACCCTGGACTCCAATCAGATAACTACGCTGCCGGAGGACCTGTTCGACGGACTCAGCAATCTGGAGAAATTGACATTGTCCAGCAACCAGTTGACAGCCCTAACTGAGGACGTGTTCGACGGGCTCGACAACCTACGGTTCCTGGTTCTTTCCGATAGCCGGATCGACGCGCTGCCGGAGGAAGTCTTCGACGGGCTCGGCAGCCTGGAGACACTGATACTGAAAGGCAACCGGATAGACGGGTTGCCCTCGGAAGTGTTCGATGGCCTGTCCCTGCTCGACACGCTGGAGCTGAATAGCAACCAGATTGCCGAGTTGCCCGATGGGATATTCGACGGGATTGGCGGCTTTCGCCAATTGTACCTTGGTCCCAACCCGGGCGCCCCGTTCACCTTCACGGCAGGATTGGAACAGCAGGGAAACAAGGCTGTGGCGGTCAGGGTTGCCAAGGGCGCTCCCACCGACATGTCGGTAAGCCTGTCTGCCGAGGGAGGCCGCCTTTCCGCCGAAACCGTCACCGTGGCCGACGGGAGCACGAAGGGCGACCCGATTACCGTCACTCCGAGCGGTGATGGTGAGGTCACGGTCACTGTTGAGTCAGTCGAGTTTGTGGGCGGACTTTGGGGCCCCCAGTACTTTAACCGGGGCCATGCTCGGACCGGACTCGGCGACAGCCTGACCCTCGAGCGGATAGGTGGCCTGTAGGCAGAAGTTCCAGGCCATATGAATCCCTTGGACGCCCGCCCGGTTTCCCGCGCTGGGGCTTTCATGCTCCCGGAGGACGGCGAGATGGCTGACCTACGGCCTTCTGATGGTCAATTGCCTTCCCCTGGCCGAGCCTGTTTGGGGCAATTCTAGTAAATTGGGCCAATCCTTATCACTTTCTAATCGAATTGGGTATTGCCCTTACCCACACCTTATTCACACATCTCTATACTGGGTCACTGGGTGTATGTGGAACATCTCATACATCCACGGACCCAGAAAACCCTTGGAGGGCGCCCATCGGCGATGCCCGACCGGCGAACAACTGGAACGAAGACTCTGGCGACCCTGCCCCATCCACCGCTTGTGTTAGGATGATTCTGAAAGACACGCCGGTACAGGAAAGATCCGCTATCCCAGAGGCACTTCTGGCGTACTGCCGAATGGACACCGAAGTGATGGTGAGCGTACTGGCGGCGTTAAGGAAACTTGCCGGTGGGACGAGTCGCAACCAAACCAAAGGGCGAGAATCAGTAAAGGGAGACGTCTAAGCTATGGGAATCTTGGGAATCAACAACCGTACGGAGAACTGGAAGACTGTCAGGACGCTTTGTCCACCTCTAACCCGAGACGCCAAAGTCAAACTTGTCCAAAGGCTGCTTGCACCATATCCCAATGCCCTTCAGGTCGCCCCGACTACCGAGGTCAATTTTGAATTGTTCTGGAAGGGCGCCAGAGACAAAGCGAATGATTGTAAGAAAACACTATCCGCAGACCGGTGCAAGGATGCTTACCAAGGCCTGTTCGGAGACCTTAGAGGCAAAATCGCAACATTTATTTGTGAAGATAAACCGACCTCTGGAGGCAAGTTTAGCGCGCTGAAGGACTGGAACTACAAGGTGGGCGACGACATCTTGGTGGATGGTAATGCGACACCTAGTTCTGAAGAGTTGAAGAGCAACCTTTTATATACGGAAATCGACATAGTCCTTGAAACTCCGAACCACCTGTTTATTGGGGAGGCCAAGGACGAGAGTGACTTTGATGCCAAGAGTAAGTATATCCTAGTTCACCAACTCATCCGACAGTATGTGATGGCAAAGTTGCTCGTCAAAGTGATGCAAAAGCCCCGTCATGTTGTTCCCTTCATTGTCGTGTCCAACGTTGAGAAAATAAGGAACCTAGCGCAGGTTCGGTTCATGATAAGGGAAGGATGGCTTAAAGAGAGAAACGTGCTTTCTTGGGACTGCATCAAGAGCGTTTTGGAGCCCTCCGAGTCCGCCTCATACCGTCGATAATTCTTGTGAAGTGGACCCGAATCTTCCAATAATATCCACGAGACTCGATAGCACCAAGAACCTTTCAGATTAGGTTCGCACTGGCGCTGTGATTCTGCCCTCTTCCTTCGCGTCGCCGGTGTGTCGAAGGGGCCCGAAGGGCGAAGGCCGATACGCAGGACGGAGATACCCACCATCATGGTGGGGGTCTCTGCTTTATTCGGGTGTTCTGTTCACCCGCGTCAGGGACCGAACTCCTGCCCGTCACGACCCGGACCGCCGGGTCCACATCCACGTTGACCGGCGTTCTCCAACGTTTCACCCTCTCGGGAAAGGGTCTGTAAGGGTTTGTTTGGGGCAATTCTAGCCAAATTGGCCCAAAACTTACCACATCCTTATCGAAATAAAGGGAGGTCTTACCCTCACCTTATTCATGAATCCCTACAATGGTTTGCTGGGTGGATGTGGAACATCTCATACATCCACGGATCCGGAAACCCTTTGGATGGTGCCCATCGGCGATGCCCGACCGGCGAACAACTGGAACGAAGACTCTGGCGGCCCTGCCGCAGCCATACCGCTTGATACAGGAGGATTGATTCCATGAGCCTTTCCGCCGCCTTCTCCGCAACCCTGTCCGCTCCGCGCCGCCTGTTGAGGGCGGCCATGCCCCCCCCCGCACCTCAGTTCTAACCGCTTCCACTCCCCATCTGGGAGGCCAGCCATGACGCGGGCCTCCTCCCTACGCCGTCTCTCCCCGCTCCTTCTCCTGGCCGCCGCGCTGGTCGCCCTGGCGGTCTTCCTCGTCGCCGACGGCCTGCCGCCTGCACAGGCGCAGTCCGACCTGCCCAAGGTGGGGTTCCTTAATACAACGGGCGTAGCGCTCGAGTTGGACATCGCCGACGCGGATGGATTCGACGGTCTGCGGAGCTATGAGCTCATTGACGTCCAGATCGAGTCGCCACTGACGTACGACAGCACGGTGAAGGTGGTGATCGACGTGGCCAATTCCACCGCCACCCAGGGAGAGGACTACCGCATAGCCCTGACCAACGCCCCCGGCGAGACGACGACGAAACTGCTGGACCTGCCCGGGGGCGAAAGCACAGTGTCCTTCCGGGTCTACTACGTCCCGGACTACAAGGATGAAGGCGAAGAGTCATTCAAACTTCGGATGGAAGCCATCGCGGATGCTCCCTACAAGCTTGAAGACAGCGCGGGCTATTACACGGGCTACGAGGTCTCAATCCTTGATAGCTCATACGAGGCGCCCGAGGAGGCCGACCGTCAGCGCGGCCTCGAGACGATAGGGTCTCTGCATACGATTGGGACGGGCCCCGGCACAATCTACTGGGAGTCCACGCTGACGCTTACTAACGTCTCTGGCGGTAGTTTCGGTTGCGACAGTGGACTTGGGTCGACGGCAAAACAATGCGTCCCCGCCGGCGCGCTCACCGACAACACCTTCACCTATAGAGGCGTGGACTACAGTATCACTTACGCGGCATTCGACCGCGCCCAGGACTTACTCAGAATTGATCTCAACACGCCGCCACCCCAAGACCTCCTGGACAACGGCGCGATGCTCATTGACGGCAGGAAGTTCCCCTTCAGCGCAGGCCAGAACGACACATTCTTTGTACGTACGGGAAGCGCCGACCTGAGCTTAGCGGAGGGAGATAAGGTCGAACTGCAGTTGGTGTCGGCGGACTCGGTCTTCCCCTACCAGCTCTTCCTGACCAGCCGGCCCACGGCGGACGTGACCGTCACGCCCTTCGCCTACAACAGGGACAGGGGCTCAACGCAGTCCCTCACCATCTCCCCGTCGTCGCGGACCGTCTCCCCCGACAACTGGAGCGACAACCTGGTATTCACCGTGATCGCACCGTCGGAGGCGGGACGGCACGTCATCTTCCACTATCCGACGAGCGATGACAAAAACTACCACTATCAGGAGTGGTTCTCCGGCCCCGACGTGCCCCGCGGCAACGTCTACGTCACCGTGTCAGACGGCGGGTTGTAGCGGGAGGCGGGGCATGGCTGTCAGAGCCTGCCCCGTCCCTGACACGGGGCCAACGGCCCGTCGAGTGGCTCGATTCTCCCGAACGGCAAAAGGGCCGCACACATGGAGGACGGGGGTGCGACGGCCCCGCCCGGACGAATGGGGCGAGTTGCAGGCGAGTTCTGATAACGGACCGGCGCGATGCCGAGACAGCGGTCTGGCCGCGGCAGAGTGATCCACGGCCTGTCGGACGGCTCCCCGGAGCCGGTTGATGGGGGCTTTCTCCGGTTCACTCGCCTTCCCCTGGCCGGGCCTGTTTTCGGCCTGTTTTAGCAAATTGGGCAAAACCTTATCGCTTTCTTATCGAGTTGGGTATTGACCTTACCTATACCTTATCCATGCATCCCTATACTAGTTAGCTGGGTGTATGTGGAACTTTTCGTCATTGAAGGGGCGCTTATCAGATGATGCCCGACCGGCGAACAGATGGATCGAAGACTCGGCGAACGCCGCCGAGCTCCCGATGGGCCGGTCAACCGTGGCAGAGGAGGGTTCCGACCGATAGAGCGAAACGCCACTTAAGGAGAACGTGACAACCATGCTGCACAACAGAGTGAAGATGACCAGCCGCCTGTTGAGGGCGGTCATGCCCGTCCCCCCCCCCCCGATATGCACTCGATGACAACAGCGGAAGGCCCGGCATGATGCGGGCCTCCGTCTTCCGTCTCTACCCGTTCCTCCTCCTGGTCGCCGCGCTGGTTGCACTCTCGGTCCTCTTTACGCCCGGCGCACAGCCCGCCCAGGCCCAGACCACCGAGAAGGTGGTGTTCGGCTACGACCTGAGCCCGGATTTCCCCTACAACCTCTCGGTGGATGAGAGCGTCGGCACGGCGCGGGTGCCGATCACGGTGAGCGAGCTGCCGGCGTCGAGCCTGCGCGTCGACGTAACCGCGGGGGACATCACGGCCCAGGACGGCTCGGACTACACCTTCGGCTCGCGCAAGACGCTGACCTTCAGATCCACCGACGACGGCCTAACCCAGTTTGTGGAATTCCCCGTCACCGACGACACCACATATGAGGGCGAGGAGTTCCTGAGGCTGAACCTGACGCTTCCCGACGTCGGGACCGGCTACAGCCCCGTCGCCGACACGGCTTCCACGCGGGCGGAGGCTCAAGTCATCATCGTGGACAACGACCTGTCGGCCACGCCGACGGGCAAGCAGTACGCCATCACCACCCCATCGGTGACCGCCGCGGAGGGTACGGCAGCGGAGCTGACCGTGACCCTGGGCGAGCCCACGCCAGCGGGCGGCCTGACCTTCACCGTCACGCCCCGGTACTGCCCCTGCGGTGCGAACACCCTGAGCCGCTGGGCGGTGGCGGCGGACGTGGGGACCGTCCCGGCCACGGTGACAGTGGCGGAGGGATACACAACCGCCACGCTGTCCATCCCCATCCCCATCGACACCGTGGATGAGGCGGACGAGCACTTTCAGGTGGACATCGCCACCACCGCCATGGGCTGGTCGGCGATTACCGGCGGGCAGCGGGGAGCGGTGATCATCACCGCCGCCACAACCCCCGGCGACATCACCCACTGGTCGGACACGCTCACGGTGAAGGCCCTGGACTGGGGATTCGGCTGTGGCTACAGGTCGGGGCAGCCGCAGTGCGACTCTGCGCTCACAGACGACGACTTCACCTACGACGGAGTGGACTACACGGTCGAGTTGGTGCACGTCGCCTACAACGACGGGACCCTCCAGTTCATCCTGGACAGGGAGCCCCCGCCGAGTTTGAGACAGGGCCTGAGGCTGGACGTCGGCGACCGGCAGTTCCGCGTCTCGGACGCCCTTATCAGTTTCGGCATAGCCGATCAGGGCGAATGGACCAACAGGGACGCATGGGTGTTGAGCTGGACCGGCACCGGCCTGGTCTGGGCGGAGGACGATTCGGTCTCGCTGAGCCTGGTCACGCCACCCATTGGCGGGCTGTAGGCGCAGTGGAGCCAGATAGAGCCAGACAAAGGAGGAACCCGATGTACTCAAGAGGAAGAACGGCAATACGGCTGAGGTCCATGGGAAGCCTTCGCGCCTTGCTTGCAGGAGCTCTGGCCTTGCTTGCCGCTGCGCTGCTTTTTGCGCTCCCGTCCGGGGTTGCGCAAGCCAGCCACCTCGAAGCGCCGGGCAACGTCACCGTGACCCCGCAGCCCGATGGCCTGCTGGTGGAGTGGGACCAGGTCCCAGACAGGAATGCGAGCAGGATCACAACCGCCTACCACCTGCGCTATCGGGTCAAGTCGCCCCAGGGAGCGTGGCAGGGAAACAACGCCCTTGTCTTCAGAATCCTGGATGGACGCGAAGGAGTCACAGGCTGTAGCGCCAGCAGGTGCTCCTTCAACCTGTCCAACGACTTTATCCGCAGGGCCAGCGCCACCAGATGGGGGCCGTACCCCCAGCTGGTCCTGGGCACGGAGTACGAGGTCCAGGTCTCAGCCAGAGGCAGCAGAGCCGCATTTGGCACCGGCCATGACCAGTGGGCCGCCCCGGTATCGGCCGTACCCGGCGCCCCGGCCGCGCCCGATCCCACCGTCAAGAGCAGCTACACCGGTCTGACCGTGACCTGGTCCGAGCCGAGCGACAACGGGGCGGAGATCACCGGATACAGCGTGCAGTGGAAGAAGAGCGCCGAGAGCTATTGGGACCCCCAGTACGACTCCGGCGTCATTCCTACTTTGAGCACCGATATAGTCGGCCTCGATACCGGCGTACTCTACGACGTTCGGATACGGGCGCAGAACTCCCGTGGGTGGAGCAACTGGTCGCCCGTCCTCACCGACGCAGTGTGGGTCTTGTATTTCCCGAACCGTACGCAACCAGCTCCTGAGATTGACGCCCACGGCCTGCGGCACACCAGGCAGTACACCGTAGCGATTGCCCCGCCGTTGGAGTCCGACAGCGCCGTGCATCTGAGAATCAAGTCCACCTCCACCGCCACCTATGGCGAGGACTACACCATGGCCCTGCCCAATGCCCCCGGCACGACTGCGACGAAGGTGCTGCAACTGCCGGCCGGGGCAAGCGAGGCGTCCTTCGGGATGTGGATCAATCCGGACCAGCAGGCCGAGGGAAATGAGTCCGTGCACCTTGAGCTGGTGGCCATCGAGAACGCGCCCTACACGGTGGAGGATGCTTACAAGTCGAATAAGTTCAGAGACATGGAGGTCGTAATTCTCGACAACTCGCTCCCGATACCCTCCGACGCAGACCCGGAGCGGGGCATCGACATCCAACCGGAGTCCACGACAGTCAGGCCAACAACCACGGTCTCCTACACCGTCTCCCTGGCCTCCATGCCAGACTCGGACGTTACGGTGAGAGCGTACCTCGATACGCCTGACGGCGCCGTCAACATCGGAGCAGCGGGCAGCGCACTGAGCGTCAGCCCAGCGTCGCTGACCTTCAACTCATCCAACTGGGACACGCCGCAGACCTTCACCGTGTCCGCCGGGGACTTCCCTTTGAGCGAAGAACACGAATCGGTCGTAATACTGCACGGCCTGGAAAGCGATGATCCCGACTACGACACCAACTACTCGTTTCAGGGTCCCGGCATAGATGGAGAGACGCAGATCACGGTAACGGTGTCGGTTGGCGGCCTGTAGAGGGAGGGACGAAAGATGACCAAGTCAGCTTCAGGCACAAGCAGAGGGAGGAACACGATGGACGCGTACAGCTTCCACTACCGTCATCGGACTACGGCGCTGGCCGTCCTCGGGTTGCTGGCGCCCCTGCCCGCGGCCCTCGTCTTCTGGCCCGCGCCGCCCGTCCATGCCCAGGGAGGAGAAGGCGATCCCGGAGCCACCTTGTCTCCCAGTACGATAGACAACAAGGTCTACACAGCCGGCGCCGCTGTGCCCAAGGTCCAGCACCCTGCGCACACGCCCGAGTTTGAGGCTCTGAGGCTGCCGGAAGCCTCCCTCATCAACGCCCCCGCAAACACCGTGGGCTGGGACGCGGCATACGCGATCACCGGGCTGCCCGCCGGACTCGCGATGGACGCCGACCGCATCATCCGCGGCACGCCCACAACGGCCAACAGCACTCCGGCGACGGTCACCTACACCGCCACCGTCACCGCCCACGTGGACCCCGATGCCGACGGAGACTACGACGACCTCACCACCAGCACCTACACCAAGTCACTTACCTTCATGGTGAAAGTCAGCCCGGCGGTGACCTTCGGCGCCGAGGCCAAGCAGTTCTTCAACATCAGGATCATCAGGTTCCAAGGCGGTTGGGAAAACGCAACCCTGCCGGAGGCCACCGGCGGTACCGGAACCCTCACGTATTACCTGCTTGAAAACAGCTCGGGGAACTCCCCGGCCGACGAAGCCGACGGTATCACCTTCAACCCCGCCACCCGGACGGTCGGCGGAACGCCGGCGGCAGAGGCGAGGAAGCAGTGGGCCGTCACCTACGTGGCGGAGGACGAGAACGGCAGCCGCGCCTTCGGCTACACCACGATATACGCGGGAGGCTTCGGCGGGCTCTAGACCGCCTACCAGATTGTCATGGGAGGAACCATGCAGACCATACACAGGCACATCGGCATACCCGGAATAGCCATCGCCGCCGCGCTTCTGGCGCTGGCCGCGCTGGCCGTCTTCCTCGTCTCCAACGGCGTTCCGTCCGCGCAGGCCGGCCATCAGCAGTATGCCGCGCCGACCAACCTGGAAGTCATCACCCTTTCGGCAACCTCTGTCCGGTTGACCTGGAACGGACCGGAGCGGCCGAGTTGGTGGGGCGCTTCTAGCTTCTACACCATCAACTATGAGAAGAAGGGGAGCTTCACTGTCGAGGGCGTGGGCAGCGTCGGTTCCGCAAACGGAGGGGCAGAAACCATTACCGGCCTGGATGCCGGCGCGGGTTACCGGTTCCGGGTCAAGACGCAATCCACAGCCGGTCATAACGACAGCCCCTGGACCGACTGGTTAACGGTAACGATGCCCACTGTCAGCGTCAGCAACCTGGGGCAGAGCTATTTCGGCCCCTTGTCCACCGCCAGTTGGTCCCGGGCCCAGAGCTTCACCACGGGCGGCCACTCCAAGGGCTACACGCTGCCCGTCATCGAGGCAGCAATTGGAGGCACTGCGACTGACGCCCAACGGGGGGGAGTGCGTGCGGAGCTGTGGTCGTCCAGCGGGGGATCCCCAGGCGCCAAAGTGGCTGACCTGCTGGTCCCGGACCTGGCCGTCGCGGGCACGAAATCCTTCTCCGCGCGGTCGAGCCCCATGCTCATGGCGAACACCCAGTATTTCTTCGTGTTCTACACCACCGACGGCCACAACGTGGGTATACGTTCTACAGGCTCGAACAACGAGGACGACGGCGCACTGGACGGCTGGAGCATCGGCGACTTGGCTTACAGGCTCACCAAGGACCCAGGCGCGACCTGGGCTCCCGATAGAAGATTGCCGGTATCTTTGATGATCCGCGTCAACGCGGCCCCCAACTACTCCCCCACGGACCTCTCCGCGCTCCTGGTGGAGGGCAGCACGGACGGGACCAGCTTCGCGGCGCTGACAGGCGACGCGGCGGTGGCCCCGGCTTTCGACGCCGCCACCACGGGCTACGGGGCCACGGTGGCCAACGAAGTGACCCACGTGCGGCTGACCCCCACGGTGGGGGTCACGGGCGGGGCCACGGCGCAGGTGGGGAAGAGCAGCAGCCTGGCTTCGGTGACCGACGGCTCGGCCAGCGGGGCCATCGCCCTGGACGTGGGCGCCAACGAGATTATCGTTCGGGTGACGGCGGAGGACGCCACCACCCAGGACTACACCGTCACCGTCACAAGGCAGCCCCAGCATTGCGCCACCAGCGGGAGCCTGACCGGCCTGACCATCACCGGCACGGTCACCCGCAGTGGCGTCGCCGTTGCCGTTCCCATCACCTCCATCGCGGCATTCGATACCGGCTCGTCGAGCCACGCCATCCGCGTCCCCTCCGACCTCGCAAGCCTCACCTTCACTCCCACCTGGACGGAAACCGCCGTCACCGGCGTGATCCTGTACCGGGGGAATAGCGACGGCGCATCCACACGGGACTCCACCCGCGTCGGCGAGACGACTGCCTCGGGGACCGCCCTGACGATGAGTCCCGTCCAGTACCCTGCGCTCTGCGTCCGCGAATCCGGCGCCACCAGCGAGCAGATGACCCACAACATCGACGTGCAGCGCTTCGAGGGGCTGAGCTTCGGCGGCGCCACGGTGGACGACAAGGCCTACACCGCCGGAGCAGAGACTCCCAACTTCAGCTCCGGGAACTACCGGGGCGAGGACGCGTTGGCCCTCGCGCTGCCTGAGGCCACAGGCGGCGGCGACCACATCGATTACACCGCCACCGGCCTGCCCGCGGGACTCTCCATGGGGCAGGACCGGATCATCCGGGGCACGCCGGAGGAGGCCACCACCAGCCCCACTACCGTCACCTACACGGCCACCGACGATGTCGGCGGCACGGCTTCCCTCACCTTCCAGGTGACGGTCAACCCGCCGGTGACCTTCGACGCGACGGCGCTCCTTCCGTTCACCAACGACATCATCGAGTACACAGTGGGCCAGGAAAACTCCCTCAACATCACCCTCCCGGCGGCCTCCGGCGGCACCGGGACCCTGACCTACCACCTGGACAACCGGGACCCGAGGGTGTCCATCAGCGAGTACGCCACGGGCCTCTTCTTCGATCCTTCCACGCGGGTGCTCAGCAGCGGCGTCGGCGAGGAAGAGCCTCCGGCGGGACAGCGCTACGCCCTCTCCTACTGGGCCGAGGACGAAAACGGGGCCATGGCGCTCGCCATTGGCAGGATCACCGTGGCCGCTCCGCCGTCCCTGGCGGCGATAGACGACCAGAGCTTCACGGTTGGCGACGCCGTGTCCCTCACGCTGCCGGAGATCGTCGGCGGGTCGTGGCAGGTGGGCTGGTCCGTGCTGCGCTACCGTTTGGAGCCTGAGATACAGGGACTCTCCTTCGACTCGGAGCCGCTCACCCGCACGCTTACCGGCACGGCGGCCGTCACCGGCAGCACGGAGCTGACCTACACGGTGACGGACCGCAACGGCGTCAGCGCCAGCCGCAGCTTCACCCTAACCGTTGCAGCCAGCCCGAATGCCCCCGCGTCGTCTCCGGCGCTGACGGCGCTCTCCATGTCGCAGGCCGGGTTGGTCGTTCTGGACTGGGAGAGCGTGGAGGGCGCGACCGGATACGTGGTGCAGGTCCGCGCCGCAGACGGCAGCTACCCGGCCCAGGCCGTCGAGTCCCTGCCCGATGGAGCCAGGATGATCTCCTACAACTCCCGCACAGACATTGGCGAAGGCAGGATGGCGCAGGCGGTGGTGGCCGGGCTGACCGACGGCAGCTACAAGGTGCGGGCTGCCGCCGTGAACGCGGACGGAGCCGGACCCTGGTCGGCCGAGGCGGACGTCACAGTGAAGGTCGGCGGGCTGTAGCCGGGTCCGACCGCAGCACAGAATCACCATTGAGGTAAGAGCCATGCTAAGACAGCATCTGGACTCTCTGACCAAGAGACCCCTCAGGCGCCGGGCCGCTCTCTTCATGCTGGCGGTTTCCGCGCTCCTGGCCGCCGCCCTGATGCTATATGGGCAGCCTGCGCCGGCCTACGCCCAGAGTGACTGCACGTATACCAGCCTGCCGCGGAATGTGCAGGCGAGCCCCGGGCACGATAAGTTGACGCTGACCTGGGACGAGCCGGCTTCCTGGGGCAGTTGGGGCGGGGAAGGCTACGACCGTTCCTACCAGATCGAGTGGCGCCGCCCCGGTTCCAATAGGTGGAACATCGTCGTTCCCTACTCGAACCTCCAGTATCCCATCACCGCTTACCAGTTCACCGGGACGTATAGGGAACAACCCAACACCGGCCCATCGCGTGACCACACGGTCAGCAACGGGACCACGTACGAACTTCAGATACGGGCAGTGGCCAACAGCCCCGATTGCGGTTCACTGCAAGCCTCCTTTGCCCAGGTGTCCGGCACGCCCTTGGCGAGCGAGGGGACGCTGTCGGACGACGCCACTCTGAGCAGTCTGGAGTTGGTCAACGCGACCACGGGCAGCACTGCTCCGGCGGCCCTCGGGTTCGAGTTCACCAGCAACTACGAGGACTACTACGCCAAGGTGCTGAAGGAAGTCACCTCCGTCGCGATCAAGCCCAAGGCCGCGGCGGGAAACGCTGCGACCATCAAGCTGGAGCTGGAGAGAAACGGGACGTCCCGAAACGCGGCCAGCGGCTCGGTCAGCCAGGCCGTCACCATCACCCCCAAGACGGACCTGTCCGTACCCCACAACCTCTACGTGACGGTGACCGCGGAGAACGGCAGTGACACCAAGACCTACAACATACGGGTCTTCCAGTTCGAACCCTTGAGCTTCGGCGATGCCACCGTCTCCGACGTGCTGCTCACCGCCGGTGTCAGGAGCGATGTTCCGAAGCTCCCGGCGGTCACTGACCACGACAGACTCGACGTGTCCTACGCCGCCACGGGGCTGCCCTCCGGACTCTGGTTGGGCGACCGTGACCGGGTGATCCACGGAATCCCCGAGGCCGCCACCAACGGCCCGGCCACCGTCACTTATACGGCCACGTCTGCCGAGCTCGGCAGCTCGGCCTCCCTCACCTTCCAGCTGACGGTCAACCCGCCGGTGACCTTCAGCGAGGCGGACCGCCTCCGCATCTTGAGCAACGTGTTGTTCGCCTACACTGTGGGCCAGGCGAGCCCCCTCACCTTCACCTTCCCGGAAGCCTCCGGCGGCGCAGGGACCCTCACCTACCACCTTAGCGACTCCCGGGCGCCGAGGACGCCCATCAGCGATCTCATCACCGGGATCTCCTTCGATCCCGCCACCCGGGTACTCACCATCGGCGCGGGGGGGCAGGAGCCCTCCGGGGACCCGGCGCAGTGTTACGCTCCCCCAGGCCAGCAGGCGACCAGCCAGCAGCAGCGCTGCACCTACGGCATCAAGTTCTGGGCCGAGGACGAGAACGGCTCCACGGCGACCATCTCCAGCATCATATACGTGTCGGAGGCGCCAATCCTGCCGGAGATAGCCGACCGGAGCTTCACCGTGGGTGACGCCGTCTCCATCGGGCTGCCTGAGGCCACCCGCGGGGGACGGTTCCTGGACTACACGCTCACGCCGGATCTGGAGGGCCTCACCTTCAACGGGCCCGCTCGGACCATCACCGGCACGGCGGCCTACACGGGCATCTCGGAGTTGACCTACACGGCGACGGACTCCAACGGCATCAGCGGCAGCCGCACCTTCACCCTCTCCGTCGCGTCCGGCCCGAGCGCCCCCGCGTCGGCTCCGACGCTGACGGCGTCCTCCGAATCCGGCCGCAAGTCGGCCCTGCTCGAGTGGAGCGACCTTGCGGACGCCACCGGCTACGTGGTCCAGGTCAGGTCGGCCGACGAGAGCTTCCCATCCCAGGCGGTCGTCTTCCTGCCCTCGCGCAACGCCTCAACCCAATACCAGACCAGGACGACCTCCGACGGGGACAGGGTGGCGTCCAAATCAGTCGCCGTGAACGAAGGCGAGTACACGCCTCGGGTCGCCGCCGTAAACGCGGACGGAGCGGGGCCGTGGTCGGCGGAGGTGACCTTCACCGTGAACGTCGGCGGACTGTAGCCCTGCTGACCTGAATACATAAATTCTTCGATGCGAAAGGGATGACAAACAAATGATAAAGAGCACGCTCGTACTGATGGCGCTGATTGCCCTGGTTGCCTTTGCCCTTGCCGCCTGTGGCGGTGGGGACGCGGGCCTGACCCGGGCCGAGGTGGAGGAAGTGGTCCGGGAGGCGATGGTCGCGCAGACCCAGGGCGAATTCACCCCCGGAACGACCCCCGCCGACATGGAGGGTATCGTCAACGACGCCATCAAAGAGGCGCTGCCGCCCGAGTCGGGCCTGACCCGCGCGGATGTCGAGGAGATAGTCCGGGCGACCATCGCAGCAATTCCGTCCAAATCCGCTCCCGCCGAGTACACGCAGCATTTCGTGGACAACGCCATCGCCCGGTACGAGGCCCAGGGTCTCGACGCCACCCTGGCCCACTACAACAGCCCCCGGAGCGTGGACGGCCAGTGGTACGTCTTCATCATCGACGAGGACGACCTGGTCATCGGACACCCCGACCCCGAACGTCTGGGCCTGGACGTGAAGGGCTGGGTGGGCACCGACGCCAACGGCTACGAGTTCGGCCCGGATATGCTCGCGGCCACGGAGGAGGGCAAGTGGGTCTCCTACGTGTACCGCAACCCGGAGAGTAGCGGCTTCGGCACCGGCTTCGGAGATGTGGAGCTGAAGAACGTGTGGGTAATGAAACACGACGGGCTGCTGTTCGCCTCGGGTTGGTACATCGACGCCGACAAGTTCGCGAGGATGCTCGTGTCCGTGGCAGTGGACAAGTACCGGGACCTGGGTCTGGCGGGGACCATGGCCCACTTCGCCAGTCCGGGAAGCGAGCTGGCGGGCCTTGAGGAGGCCATCGCCTACTACAACGCCGCCGACACGGTGGACGGGCAGTGGTTCGCCTTCATAGGCGGCCCGGACGGGAAGATCGTGGGGCATTCCGACATCTCGAAGATTGGCGGGGACACCCAGGACCTGTTTGGCACGGTGCCGTTCGAGGCCACAGCCGAGGGCGGCTGGGTGGAGGCGGAGTCGCTGCGGGTGTACGTGGCGGGTTACGACGGGTACGTGTTCGGCACCGGCTGGAGCCGGGGCGAAACGGGACAACAGTAGGGCCGGGAGCAGGGGAAGGCAGCGCTATGACCTGCGTGATGCGAGCCCTTCTCACGCCCCGGGGCCGGCTGCCGCTTGTCGCCGCCCTGGCCCTTGCGCTCAGCGCGCTGACGCCGGGGCCGCACGCGCTGGCCCAGGGCTCGCCGGCACCCACATTCGGCAGCGACGGCACGGTCACCACGGAGTTCGGCGCCAGCGATTCCTACATACAGGGGGTTGTGTTGCAGTCCGACGGGAAGATTGTGGCGGCCGGGTGGGTCTACGACGATAACGACCGCGACTTCGCCCTGGCCCGCTACAACGCCGACGGATCGCTGGACACCATCTTCGGCGACAACGGTAAAGTCGAGACGCCCATCGGCTCCGACGATGACTACGGCCTTGCCATTGCTGCGCAGTCTGACGGGAAGATCATATTGGCCGGGTACAGCCGTCTTGGTGGCGGCAACAACGATTACGCGCTGGCGCGCTACACCGCCGACGGGGCGCTGGACACCACCTTCGGAAGCGGCGGCAAGGTCACCACCGCCATCCTCTCGGGCAACGATAGGGCTCAAAGCGTAGCCGTGCAGTCCGACGGGAAGATCGTGGCAGCCGGGTCCAGCCGCGGCGGCGGCACCGATTTCTCGCTGGCGCGCTACACCACCGCCGGGGCGCTGGACACGTCCTTCGACATCGACGGCAAGGTCACGACCCGTTACGGCGCCTACACCGACACCGCCGAGGCCGTGGCGTTGCAGTCCGACGGCAAGATCGTGGCGGCCGGATTCGCCGACATCGGAAGTCAGGACACCGACAACGATTTTGCGCTGGCGCGCTACACCACCGCAGGGGCATTGGACGCCTCATTCGGCACGGGCGGGAAGGTCACTACCAACATCGCGTCAGTCGAGGACAGGGCTACCGATATGGCGGTGCAGTCCGACGGGAAGGTCGTGGTGGTCGGGTACACCCGCGTTGGAGGAAACAACGACGACGCCAACGATTTTGCGCTGGCGCGCTACAACGCCAACGGCACGCTCGACACGTCCTTCAGCGCCGACGGCAAGGTTACCACCGCGATCAGCTCAGGCGATGACAGAGCCAGGGGGGTGGCGGTGCAGTCCGATGGGAAGATCGTGGTGGCCGGGCACAGCCGGGGAGATTTCGCGGTGGCGCGCTACAACGCAGACGGGTCCCTGGACACGAGCTTCGGCGACGACGGCAAGGTCATCACCGACTTCAACAGCCTGGACTACGCCCAGGATGTGGCAGTGCAGTCCGACGGGAAGATCGTGGCGGCCGGGTACAGCAGCAACAACTTCGCGCTGGCGCGCTACAACGCCGACGGGTCGCTGGACGCGCCTCCGGCGCGCCCAGCCCTGGCCGACTGGACCCCCACCCTGACGGTGAAGGCCCTGGACTATGGATTCGGTTGTGGATACAGGTCAGGGCAGCCGCAGTGCGACGACATGCTCACAGTACACGACTTCACCTACGAGGGAGTGGACTACACGGTCGAGTTGGTGCACGTCGCCTATGCCGGCGGGACTCTCCAGTTCGTCTTGGACAAGGAGCCCCCGGTGAGTCTGCAACAGGGCCTGAGGCTTAGCGTGGACGACCGGCAGTTCCACGTCGTGGACGCCCTTGTCAGTCGCGGCATCGCCGATGATCTTGATGGCGATGGCGCTAATGAATGGACCAACAGGGACGCATGGGTGCTGAGTTGGATTGTCACCGGCCTGGTCTGGACGGAGGACGATGAGATCTCGCTGAGCCTGGCCACGGACCCCATTGGCGGGCTGTAGGGGCCGGGGAGTACAGACGTTGAATGAATCTTTATCACGGCTGGGCCTGAACGCAGTTGACATCTGAGACAGCGGGTTAAGGCCCCCACACCAGGAGAGTGAACCGATGGAACTGAAGGAAGCCATCTCAGGATACTTGTCGCGCCTGAGGGCGGGCCTGCCCGTTACCCCCCCCCCCCCCCCCCCCCGCTCGCCCCACATATATATTCTAACCGCAACAGCCCGTCTGTGAGGTGCGTCATGTTTAGCCGACGTATTCCGGTACTCATCCCGCGCCTGCCCCTGCTGGCCGCCGTTTTGGTGGCGCTGGCCGTCTTCCTCGTCGCCGACGGCCTGCCGCCAGTCCAGGCCCAGCAGACCCCCACCGTTTTCATCAGCAACACCGGGCAGACGGCCAGCACGGCCTATTCCACTGCCAGTGATTCCAGGGTTCAGCAATTCACGACCGGGAGCCAGACCGGGGGCTACACACTGAGCAGCATCGACGCAGTAATAGGTACCACTCTGAACGCCACCCAGCGGGGGACCGTGCGGGCGGAGCTGTGGTCGACGGCCCAGAACACGTTTCCAGGCTCCAAGCTACTGGATCTGACGGTCCCGACCACCGTTTCGGCGGGCACGGTGTCCTTCGCCGCCCCGGCGAACACCACGCTTTCGGCCAGCACCGGCTATTACTTCGTGATCTACACCACCGGCAATGTCAATCTGTCGCTGGGGACTACAGCATCGGCCAACGAGGACTCCGGCGGCCAGACCGGCTGGAGCATCAAAGATTCTTCGGCCGCAGGCTCCAACGTGCCGGCCACGTCCTGGGGTGCCAGGGCCACACCGCTGAGAATCCGCGTCAACGGCCCGGCGGCGCCGGCCGCCACCGCCAACCTCTCCGCCCTGACGGCCCAGGCCGCAACCTCCTCCGGCGGGACCTTCTTCCCGCTGGAGTTCCGGGACGCAGACGGTGACGCTTTCGCAAGCGGCGTCACCTCCTACGCCATCTCCGTGGTCAACGCCATCACCCACGTCAAGCTGACCCCCACGGTGGCGGACACGGGCAGCGCCACGGTCAAGGTGGGCAAGAGCGGCAGCCTGGCGGCGGTGAGCGACACCACGGCCAGCACCGCCATCGCCCTGGACACGGGCGCCAACGCGATCGTCGTGGAGGTCACCGCCGCCGACGGCACGACCACCAGGGAGTACACGCTCACGGTCACCCGCCTGGCCCAGGGCGTCAAGCCGACCGTGAAGTTCCTGTCTGTAACCGAGATCCTCACCGAGGCGGGCTCCACCAGCCGCGAGGTCACTTTCGCGCGATTGAGCGCCGCGCTGCCCGCGGCAACCACCGTCACCCTCCGTGTGGAGGAGAGGAATACCTCACAGGAGAGGGGGGCCACCGAGGGGGATGACTTCACCATCTCCCCCAAGACCCTGCGCTTCCCCGCCGGCCGGACCACCACCCAAGTCACCATTCAAGCCGTGGCCGACGAAACGACCGAGGGGAACGAGGCCGCCACAATGGACATGGAGGCCGTTAGCAGCTCGCCCTACACGCTGGGCGACCCGGCCGAAGTGGAAATTGTGATATACGACAATTCCGCAGATCCCGGCCTCTTCCTGGGAGACCATGTCACAAGCCCCTTCAGAGTGGTGGAAGGCAACACACATTTGCTGACCATCCAGCTGTCCCCGGCGCCGCAGCAGGACGTGACGCCCGTCCTGACCGTCCTGGGCAGCTCCACCGCCACCCAGGGGGCCTCGGGCGACTTCACCCTGGGCACCGTCCCCGCCATCGAGGGGGGAGGGCAGGGGACACAGAGCGTGGAGGTGACGCTGACGACCGTGGAAGACAGCGACGACGAGCCCATCGAGTACATCGTCCTCCAGGCCACCACCGCCGGGTATACCTCCAACGTGCTGGTCATTCGCCTGCTGGACGACGACGCTCCCCACGCGCCCTTCTACGTGACCGCCACGCCGAACCCCACCAACATCCTGCTGACCTGGGCTATGCCGAACGGAACGACCAGGCATCAGGTGCAGTACAAGGCCGCCACCGCCACCGAGTGGCAGGACTTCAGCGGCTCTATTCTCCCGGTCCATCGCCCCTTTATAGAGACCAAGAGCGCAAGAATCCCCGGCCTGGCCAACGGCACAACCTACGACGTGCGGGTGCGGGCCACCAACAGCGACGGCAACAACCCCTGGGCCTACCCCAACGTCTGGGAGGCCGCGCTGACGGCAGAAGCTGTCTTGAACATCTCGGCGGGCTGCCATACGTGCACCCCGGCGACAGTGCTCACCGACAACAAGTTCACCTTCGCCGGGCAGGAGTACACGATAACGGAATTGTACTCGACGGCCACTCAACTCACCTTGAACCTCGCTCCAAGCATCACAGACGAGGCGAAGACGCTGGACCTGCGCATTGGCGACGACGTGTACCGCGGGGCCGCCGGAACCGTCTCAAACGAGGTCAATCTCCAGTGGACCGTCAGCGGCAACCCCTTCTCCGATGGCGTCGTCGCGTTCGTCCAGCTGTCGGACCCGAAGAAGACCACGCCGATGCCTGCGACGCCGCCGATCCAGCTCGCCAACCTCAAGGTGTACCGCGCCGATTCCGCGCTGGTGGCGGCGTGGGACAACTCCCCGCAAAGGTTTGCCGTCACCCGCTACCAGGTCGAGTACAAGACCGCCGCCGCCCCCAACCAGGGGGCCGCGACCGCGGGCGACCCCTCCACTGGCTGGGTGGGCGCCGGTGGGAGCAACCTCACGGACGCGCACCTGACCATCGGCGGCCTGACCAACTATACGGCCTATGACGTGCGGGCGCGGGCGGTGAACGCCATCGGCCCCGGCCATTGGCAGCACTCCCCCGTCCGGTGCACGCCGGAGCCGACCCTCGCCGTGTGGACGGCCACCCTGACGGCGAAGGACCTCGGCAGTGGCGAATTCGGCTGCAACAACACCGAGAGCGGGAAGGAGTGCAGCGCCTCCTCCGTCCTCACCAGTGATGACTTCGAGTACAAGGACACGGAGTTCGACATCACAGAAATCATCGCGGATCCCAACAACATACATATCGAGGTGACGCCGCAGTTTTCGACGCAGTTCAAAACGGACGCCGTCCTGGTCATAGATGGCGTGCTGTACCCCGCGGCCCTGGGCCTTGACGCAAATAATGCGCACAGAGAAATCGTCTGGGGCCACTGGCCGCCCGGCTGGGCCGCCGAGCAGTCCGTCTCCCTCTCCCTGCAGTTCCTCGGCCTCGTCCCCCCGGACGTGCCTGCGGACCTGGAGGCCAAGAGCGCCGAGGACGCCCTCTGGGTGTCCTGGACCGCCTCCGGCGGCAATCCCACCAGCTACGACGTGCACTACAAGACCGCCGCAGCCCCGGACCAGGCCGCCGCCACGGCGGGCGACCCCTCCACCGGCTGGGTGGACGCCGGGCACACCGGCACGGACACCCTCCAGGCCATCCGCAACCTGACGCAGAACACGCTCCACGACGTGCGGGTGCGGGCGGTGAGCGAGGTTGGCGAAGGCTCCTGGGCCCAGGCGCAGGGGACGCCCCGTGGCGCGCCCGTCGTCGGCTTCTCCCCCATCAGCTATGAGGGGAGGTCGAAAGAGTCGACGCATACCATCGTCCCCGTCACGGTGAGCATCTCCCCGGTGCTGCTGGAGGACAGCAGCGTGACCGTGGTGGTCCTCGAGGACGACCCGGAGCACACCGCCGGGCCGCCCAACCTGCAATCCGACTATCGCCTGCCTGACAGGCCCACGGCGACGGTCGTCCTGCCCGCCGGGGAGGACACCGCCACCTTCCAGGTGAGTCTTACGAGCCGGGTCCTCGCCGGGAAGGACGTGACGCTGGTGATGGGGCTGGAGGCCGTCGGCGGCGCCCCCTACACGACGGGCCAGGCCCGGGCCGCGCTGGTCATGATCAACCCCAACGTCATGACTCTATCCTTCTCATCCACGGAGACCATCGGGGGGATGCCGGTGTTCCGGGTCGCCGAGGGGGGCTCCGTGGCGCTGAACGTGGTGAGCGACCGGGCGGCGAGTTTCCCCGTCACCGTGAACCTCACCACCGGGGCCGACGCCGACGGGAGCACCCCGGACGCCACGGAGACCACGGACTACGTCCTGGACGTGACGTCCACCACCTTCCCCGTCTTGAGCCGGTCGCCTGACCCCGCCGTCGGCATCCGCACCATTGCGGACAGCGTGAGCGACGACGGCGAGCGGCTGCTGGTGTACCTGAACGTGCCCGCGAACCTTCCCGCCGACGAGCTGGTGACCGCCAGCCCGGACCCGGCACTGGTGATCATCGGGCCGGCCACGACGGTCACCCCCGCCGCGCCTACGGCGCTCCGCGCCGCCGGCGGCCACGAGCAGCTGACCCTGGCCTGGGTCGGCCCGCCGGAGACGGTCACGGGCTACGACGTGGAGTACAAGCTCACCACCGCCAACAGCTGGACCGACGCCGGGCACACCGGCGCGGCGTCTGCCCACGCCATCACCGGCCTGGGCAACCACGTGGAGTACGACGTGCGGGTGCGTGCGAAGAACTCGGCGGCCTCGACGCCCGCCGGCCCCTGGGTCACGGCCCAGGGGATCCCCAGCCCCAGTCCGGAGGACTCCGTGGTCATGCGCCAGGAGCAGGGCGGCCCCGGCAAGGGCAAAATCGCCTTTGTCGTCGCGGGCGACCGGGCGCTGACGGTGGCCTGGAACCGGCCCACCGCCGGCTCGGCAGGCCACATCATCGGGTACGACGTGCAGTACAGGGAGTCCACCGCCTCCAGCTGGGTCTACGCGCCCCACACGGGCCAGGCCCGGTTCCTGGTCATCACCGGCCTGACCAACGGCACGACCTACGAGGTGCGGATGCGCGCCAGGACCGGCGAGACCACCGTCGGGGAGTGGTCCGAGCCGGTACAGGGCACGCCGAAGGCGCCCGTCCTCCCGCCGCTGCCGTCGGCGTCCCATGCCGTATCGGAGTTGGAACCCCTGGACGCGGGCTTCGCCACAGACGGCAAGGTGACCACCGACTTCAGCTCCGGCGACGACCGGGCCAACGCCGTGGCGGCGCTGTCCGACGGGAAGATCGTCGCGGCGGGGCGCGCCCACAACGGCAGCGATTACGACTTTGCCCTGGCCCGCTACAACGCCGACGGGACCCTGGACACCTCCTTTGGCGGCGACGGCAAGGCGACCACCCACTTCGGCTCCGGCGACGACCGGGCCAACGCCGTGGCGGCGCTGTCCGACGGGAAGATCGTCGCGGCGGGGCGCGCCCACAACGGCAGCGATTACGACTTTGCCCTGGCCCGCTACAACGCCGACGGGACCCTGGACACCTCCTTTGGCGGCGACGGCAAGGCGACCACCCACTTCGGCTCCGGCGACGATCGGGCCAACGCGCTGGCCGTGCAGCCAGACGGGAAGATCGTGGTGGCCGGGACCGCCCACAACGGGACCGACACCGACTTCGCCCTGGCCCGCTACAACGCCAACGGCTCGCTGGACGTCACCTTCGGAACGGGCGGCAAGGTCACCGTCGACATCGATGGCATTGACGAAGTTGCCAACGCGGTGGCGCTGCACTACCTGGGCCGCATCGTGGCGGCCGGGAGCGTTGGCGGGAACACCCCCAACATCGCCCTCGTCTGCCTGGACGCCGACGGGAATCTGCTCGACTCCTTCGGCGACGGCGGCAAGGTCGTCACCGACGTCGGGGGCAGTGCGTTAGCCACCGCGGTGACGACGGCGCCCGGCGGAACGATACTGGTGGCCGGGAGAGGCCGGACTGGCAGTACCGGCGTCGACTTCCTGCTGCTGCGCTACACCCACTTCGGGGCCCCGGACACCACCTTCGGAGACGGCGGCTGGGTCGCCACCCCCATCGGCTCTGGCAACGTCAGTGAAGGCGCCGCCGCGGTGGCGGTGCGGCCCGACGGGAAGATTCTGGCGGCCGGCTACGCCCGCGTGGGCGGGGCCGACGATTTCGCGCTGGCCCGCTACGACGAGCACGGGCGCCCGGATCCCCTCTTCGGCGCCGGGGGCAAGCTCACCACCGCCATCGGCTCCGGCGAGGACCAGGCCCAGGCGATGGCGCTGCTTCCCGACGGAAAGATCATCCTGGTCGGGTACAGCAGCGACGACTTCGCGGTGGCCCGCTATCACGTCGAGCCCCGGAAGGCGTGGATCAACTCGGCGGAGTCGGGCGACGGCAGCGTCACCGTGTCCTGGGGTCGGCCCATCGGCCACGTCACCGGCTTCGGCGTGGAGTACAAGGAGTCCACCGCCACCTCCTGGAGCTACGCCGGGTTCGCCCTCGCGGAGCAGCGGAGCTACGAGATCCGGAACCTGTTCAACGGCGCGACCTACGACGTGCGGGTGCGGGCCAGGAACGGCATCGGGGCCGGGCCGTGGTCCAACGTGCGCCAGGTAGAGATCCCCGCCTGTGACGGCTGCGGTCGCGAGGGCGAGGAGGGCGCGATAGCAAACGTGCCCGCCGGGGTGACGGTGAACCCCACCGGCCTCAGCCTGGCCGAGGACGGCTCTGCCAGCTACACCGTGGCGCTGGACAGTCGGCCCACAGCGGACGTGACCATCACCGCCGCCAGCAGCGACGGGGACGCGGCCACGGTGTTCCCGACCGTCTTCACCTTCACGCCGTCCGACTGGGATACCCCGGAGACCTTCTACGTGGACGGGGTGGCCGACGACGACACCAACGACGAGACCCTGGGCATCAGCCACACCGTGACCAGCGCGGACCCCAACTACAGCAACCTCCCGGTCTCCACGGTGCGGGTGGAGGTGTCCGACACCACGACGCCGGGACAGCAGGAGCAGGTGCCGGCCAACCAACCGCCCACGGTGTCCGCCGCGATAGCCGACGCCGTCATCGTCAACGAGAGCGGCACGCACGAGGTGTCCCTGTCCGGGACGTTCGACGACGCCGACGGGGACAGCCTGACCATCACGGAGGGCTCGTCCAATGACGCCATGGCCACGGTGTCGGTGTCCGCCGATGGCTCTAGCCTGACGGTGACGGCCGGCAGTCGCGGCACGGCGACGGTCACGGTGACCGCCGACGACGGAAACGGCGGCACGGTGTCGGACAGCTTCACGGTGCGGGTGAAGGCCGCTCCGGTGGTGTCCAAGGCCATCGGCGCCGTATCGGGCCTGGAGGCCGGATCAACACAGGAGGTCTCCCTGCCCGGAGTCTTCACCGATGCCGACAGCGACGCGCTGCTTATCGAAGTCGCATCCAACGACCAGGCCGTGGCAACGGTCTCCGTCGCCGCCGACCAGTCCGGTCTGACGGTGACGGGAGTCGCCGAGGGCTCGACGGTGATCTCCGTCTTCGCCTGGGACTCCGACGAGAACATGGTCATCGCCGACTTCGAGGTGTCGGTGGTGAAGGCCCCCGAGCCTGAGGAGCCGGAGCAGGAAGAGGGTGAGAAGATCGCGCCCACGGTGGTATCACCCCTGCCCGACCTGAACCTGCAGGGGCATGAGTGGCGGCAGTTCAACCTGACCGACGTGTTCAGCGGCGACGACCTGACCTACACCGTTGAATCGTCGAACTACGGTGTGGCGACGGCGTGGGTGCGCGGCACGACGCTGACGGTGCTGGGCACGGGCACGGGAACGGCGACGGTCACCGTGACGGCGAGAGACTCCGACGGCAACCAGGTGAGCGACTCCCTTGAGGTGTCTGTGAGGCCGCTAGTGGAAGGGTAGCAATCTGCGTTGAAATTCCCATGCTCCCGCAGGACAGCGAAATGACGAGACAGCGTACAAACCACAGGGGAAGGACGTACCCCTTTCCCAAGGACTTCCTGGAGCGGCTGAAGCGGCTCCAGAAGGAGTCCGGCCTGACGTGGTCGGAGATCGCCGGCGCAGCCAAACCGTGTGAACTGGAGGACTGATTCCATGAGCCTATTCCGCCGCATTCTACTCCCCCGATATTCACCCGATGACAACAGCGGAAGGCCCGGCATGATGCGGGCCTCCGTCTTCCGCCGCTTTCCGTTCCCCCTCCTGGCCGCGGCCCTTCTATGCCTTGCATTAGCCGCAGCGTGCGGCGACTCAGATCCGACATCCACGGCAACGCTGCCCCTGACTCCCACGCCAAGCCCTACACCCACGCTAACTCCGACATTCACCCCTACACCTGATCCCGTCGACCTTGCCATTGCAAACGTGTCCGCCGCAGCCGGCGGTTTGACGGCGGACAGCGAGGCTTGCCTGAGGACCTTGTACGCCACTACGGACATGGCCGGACTCCCATCGGGCATGGGTAGACTTCCGTCGGGCTCAAGCGAAGACCCCGAAGATACCCTCCTGGTCTTTCGCTTTTTGCTCTGCTTGACTGATGATGAATGGCAAAGACTTCTCTCGGACGACGACATGACCGAATTCAGTGCGTCCGCGCTCAGGTGCGTCGATGAACAGATCGGCATTGAGCGGTTCGTAGAGACCATTTGGGGAGACCAGTCCCAGATGCCGCCAGGGGAGACCGTTCAAGTCCTCCAATCCTGCGGTCTGGAGTTCTTCCCAATCCCATCTCTCGGCGAAGGCGGGGATGGGGCGTTCAACCAGGTCAGCCTGCTGTGGCTCATGCACGATCCCGCCCTGCAGGGCCTCATCGACTGCTTGCAGGAAGCCGCTTCAATGCAGGAACTGGACGCCTTCTTCTCCGGTTCCAGCGCCTCGCCTCCGGCTGGCATCCCCCAGTGTTTGGAGCAGTACGTGGACATACTTCCTTCGGGCGGCTAGCACAGCGGAACCATGGCGACGAGGGAGAAGAAAGTGATGCGCTGGCTTCTGCTCGGTTTCATGCTTCTCCTAGCGGCCTGTGGCGGCGAAGGGAATCCGCTGGCCGATACGGAGTGGCGGCTGGTCGGACTGGGCAATGCCAACGCGCCCGCCGAGGTGGTTGGGGGCAACCCAACCGCCGAGTTCACCACCGCTACGGATATGACCGGCTGGACCGGCTGCAACTCCTACGCAGCAAGATACGGTGTGCGGGGGTCGGAGCTGGGCCTTGACGACCTGACGTGGACGGAAGCGGGCTGCCCGTCCCAGGCGCTGTTCCGGCAGGAACAACGGATGCAGGACTCGTTGGCGACGGTGGAGCGGTTCGAGGTCTCAGGGGAGCAGCTCACTCTTCATAGCGAAGGTGGGCAGGTGCTGGTCTTCGAGCGGGTTGGGAGGTAGCCGTGTCGTCCCGTTTTTCGGCTCGGCTCATGGCGATGTTGTTAAACCCTGCCTTCAAAGAGAACCCAGGAAGGCCGTGCAGATGGGGGGGTGGTGTGGCTGTCCCGCTCGGATCGGGCGGTTGTCGATGAGACCTTCGGAAGCGCCGCGCCATGCCGAGACAGCGCGTCGACTACAACATAAGAACCTACGAATTCTCCGACGACTTCCCGGAATGGCTGAGGCGGTTCCAGGAGGAGTCCGGCCTGTCGTGGTCGGAGATCGCCCTGCGCATCGGGACAAACCGCCACACGGTAGGGCGTTGGAAGGAAGGCAGGGGCCGCCCCAACATGGAGCACATGATGGCCCTGCTCAAACTGGCCGACGACCTCGGCCTCGGCCACCTCTTCACCGACTGAGGCGGCGCCGGACCTGAAACGCAAGAAGGCCCCACACATGGCCGTGCCAGGCCGAGTTTCCTAGTCGCCGCTTCGGTCTTGGCCGGTCTCTCTCGCAAGCGTCCCGGCAATCCTGCGAAACTCCTCCGCCTCGTCCGCGTTGCCGTCGGCCTCCAGGTCCCTGACACGGTTCTCGGCGAACGGGACCGCCAGGGCCTTGCATCCCTCACAGACCGTTCCCGTCGGAGCGCCTCCCCTCCGGCAATCCAGATAGTAGTCCGCGCCCATGCGGCCCTCGGCCGAGCTATCGGCCCCGCCGAGGGCCTCTTCATCGCGGGCATTCCCGTCGAACAGGTGCATCTCCATGACCTCGTACCTCCCACCGGTTTTGACTGACCGTGTCAACGATCCATCGCCATTGGTTCTCATTTCCTGTACTCCCTTCAAAGTTTCTGAACTGTTCTCCCAATGAAAAAAGACCCCATACATTGGCGGCGCAACCGGTCTGGAACGCAAAAGGGCCGCACATATGGATGGGCGGGGAAGGCCGTCGCAATGCCTGCGACGACCTCCCCCGTGCTTCGCGCTCCGGCTGCTTAGAACAGCCTCAGCGTCTGCTGCTGCGCCTGTTCCGTATCCGCCGTTGCGTCCTGTGCCGTCCCCTGCTGACGCCGGATTCGACGCCGGGCCGGGGGAGCGGGCCGCTCGTAGGCGGGGTGCTTCGGCGACTCCTCCCACCTGGCCCTGGCCCTCTCGATCACCGCCGCGACCTCCTGGGTCAGGCCCGACTCATCCAGGTTGTCGAAGGACTCGATGTGCGGGTCCGACGAGGGTTGCTGCACCCCGATGGTGGCCCTGCTTCCCTTGATGGACACGACCACCTTCAGATCGTTCTCGGGTGCGTCCTCGCCCGCCTCGACACGTTCCTCGGCGGGGCCGGAGTCCTCCTGCCCCTGTTCGGGTCCCCCGTCGGCATCCGACTCACCGGCGTCGTCGGGAGATTCCCGGTCCTGTGCGGTCTCCTCGGCCACCGCTGCGGGTGTTTCCGTCTCGCCGAAGAGGCTGTCGTCGGCGCTCGGGGCGTCCGAGCGGGCCGTTTCCGTTCCGGTCTCGTTTGGCATGGTCTTCTCCTTTCCTTATGTGGGTGTGTGCGCTCGCGTGGACCGGCCGCCCTGCTACGCCGCGAGACTCGACCCTCTCTTTATCTCGCCCAGAGTCTGCGGCTTCCAGTAGAGGTCGCGTTCCACGGCGGGAACCTGGCCGAACACCGTCGCCTCCGCCAGATCGGTCAGGTCGAAGTAGCCCAGCTCGGTCTCGAACCCCTGGACGAGGCCGAAGCAGAGGCCCGTAACCGGATTCATCTCGGTGATGTACCAGGTCCAGTTGCTGTAGGGCGAGAAGAGTTTGGCCGGCGCGAGGACCGAGTCGTAGTCCTCGACGTTCTCGTTGGCGTACAGGGCGGGAATCGTGTCGGCGAGCTCCTTGGTCATCAGCTTGTGCCTGCGGAGCCCGCTGTTGGGATCCTGCCACATGGCCGTGGTCGTGGTGGTTCCGTTTGCGTCAGTCATGGTTTCTCTCCTTGTCGTTCTTCGAGTGTGTTCCCGTGCACCGATCACTCGACGTGGGTCCCCACCGTCCGCTCCACCGCCTCCGGCGTGACGTAGGTGGGTGTGACCGTCCCCAGGTCCATGTCCAGGTAGAGGGCCATGAAAGGGCAGGTGCCCGCCACCATGCGGCGGACCACCTGGAGCACCAGGGAGGCCATCATCTGGTTGATGGTCGGGTCCTGGTCGGTGAGATCGAGGGCCGCGGCGCAGTCCACGTCCGGCGGTCTGGTCGAAACTGCCGTCAGCAGGTCTGGCCGCTGGAGGGTGGGCGCCGGTGCCAGGTGGCAGGTTTCCCCCGTGAAGGGAGATTCCTCAAGGTTCACCGGCTCGGCCACGTTGCCGACGAGGACCTGGCCCCAGTTGGTGTCGTTGCCAGCGTCGATGAGCCACCGTCGCGGATCACCCGGCAGGCACTCGGCCATGGCCCTGCGCGCGGCGGCGTTGTCGGCGCAGCCGATGATGAGGCTGTCGCCGTAGTTGGGCAGGCCGGGGTAGCCGTGTCCTTGGGATTGTGCGTCGTACTCCCGGAAAGGGTAGACCGAGTAACCCACGGGCCGGTTGTAGGCCTTTGCCAGCCGGTCTGCAAGGACCTGGCTCTTGAAGCCACCCACGTCCCCAGGGTAAAAACTCTGGCGGAGCAGGTTGTGGGGCTCCACCCGGTCGTGGTCGACCAGCACTATGGTGGCCTCCCGTCCCTGGAAGAGGCGGCAGAGACCCTCGGCGACAAAGCCGCCGGTGCCGCCGCATCCGACCACCGTTATCCAGGGGTTGTCCAACAGGAACTCGTTGTCCAGGTAGTAGGGCATTTTCAGTCACCTCCTTTCAGATGGATTGTTGTCTTGCGTTGGCTCGAGGCCTCTGCCCACCATCCTCACGCCCAGAGGCGTGCCGTCGAAGACCTGCGACCACTCCACCGGTGCGAAGTGGCCGTAGACGCCGACCCTGAGGCACAACTCGGGCCGGGCTGTGTCGAGGCGTCCCACGACGCCGTATATGCGGAACCCCAGCTCGTCGCCGTCGTCGGTCTCCGAGAAGAAGGCCGGGGAGCTTCCGTGGGAGTGAAACTCTGCAACCACCCCGGCCGGCGGCACGTAGGCCAGGGACGTGGCCGTCCCCATCTGCGGGGGTACCACTGGCCGGTAGGAGCGCCCGTCCCACTGCACGGCGAAGAATCGCTCCGTCTCCGGGTCGTCCTGGAACCAGCGCAGCCCCAGCTCAAAGATCCTCGCGGGGATGGGGCCGTGGGCAAGCTCCACCTTCTCGGTGACAGATGCCAGCCCCCGCACCTGGCAGGGGGCGACGAGCACCCGAGCCGTCAGGTTTGCGCTCCTGGACTGGACGTAGAGACCGCCCGATCCGAGAACGTAGTCGAATCCGATGCCCTGGGATCCCTCCGTCCCGCCAATGCGATTGATCAGGTAGCCCACGGGACCCCGCGTATGTCTAGGGGTAGGAATAGCCCCGTCTCCCCTGGGAGATCGCCATGGCCTGGGCCACCGTACATTGGGGAACAAGGTCCTCAACCGGGTATTCATCTTTGCCATTTATTTCCTCCCATAGCGCGTGTAGGTTGTCTGGGTACTCCTTCGATCGGTTCTGCGAATCTCCGGTGAGGGAGAAGAAAGACCGGAAGAAGGACTCCGGTATCCGGTCTATCTCCTCGGGGAACCGGTGACTGCCGGGGCAGACCCGCCCGTCACCGAAGACGTTGAAGGCGGGCATCCGGTAGAGTTGCTCATCGGGTTGGGTTGGCCTGTCCAGGGCTGCATATACCCAGGGGGCCCGGCCCGGCGAGCAGACGAAGACCAGCCCCGGCATGGGGAGCCGGAGCCGGGTGGGGGGCTTGAACACCTCCCGTTGCAGGGCCACGGGCCAGACCTGGGGCGGTCGCCAGAGAGCCACCACCCGCCCGGTCTCCCCCTGGTTCCACCAGAGGGCGTCCCGGGGCAGCAGCCCCGAGGAGAAGCCCAGGTGCTGGGTGAACACGTTGGCGATCTCGTCCGCCGAGACGGTCCTGACCCAGCTGGTATCGCCCTCGAAGCCCCGCAGCAGTATGGTCTCCCCGTAGACCTCCAACTGCACCTCCAGCGAGTCCGTGGGCACGTCGGCCGCCCCCGGCAGGGACCACTGGGTCGTGTCGGGTTCATTGATCATGGTTGTTTTCCTCCTTTTCTTGTTGTCCTTCGGGCAGCCTGGGCAGGACGAAGTCCAGCATCTCGGCGAAGCGGCGGGGTAGGTCATCCTCCAGCCACTCCGCCAGCCTGCACACCTGGTTCATCAGGGCGCTGGCCTTCTGCCATTCCTCTCTGCCCTCGGCGATGATCTCCTCCTCCCATGGATCGACGAATCCGTCGTAGGACCCATCCTCGAAGCAGTGATCTAGGAAGAAGTTGCCGGTCTCGGCGAAGGCCCATGAGGCGGCCATTGCCGCCCCTTCGAATCTGGTGCCCTTGAGCGCCCCTGTCAGCTCCTCGGTGGGCATGCCGCCCTGGGGAACCCTCTGAAGGGTCTGTTGAGGGATGCGTTGGGCGGCGGATTCCAGCCAGGCCACCCGAATCTCGTCGGACTCCCCGTAGAAGGGGTCGGGGGGACTGGCCAGCAGTAGGAGGGCCGATATGCCGTCCCGGTAGCCGTCCCACATCTCGTGGAGACCGTCATAGCCGAAGCCCATCAGGTCGAAGGGGATGCCCCTCCTGAGCCAGGTCCAGGGGGGCTCTTCGTCCGCCTCCATCCAGAAGTCGATCAACGGCAGGTAGAGGGGGAAGTGCTTCTCACCGAAGAGATTGGCGAAGCGTTCCACCCTGGTGCGCACGTCGGGGGCCGAGAGCGCCGCCTCCGCCTCCTCGGGGAAGAGACGGCGCACCAGCCCCGTGAACCATGCGTAGTCGTCGGCGTAGCCGACGATGGTGACCAGCTCCCGCAGCGACGGCGGACGCCGCAGGAGTTTTTCAGCGAGACCGCTCAGTAGCGCCGGGGCCGCAGTCGCCAAAGCAGCGCCTCCTTCAGCCGTCTTGTGGACGTGGCGTAGTCCTGGGCCTGGACGCAGGCCATTTCCACGTCCTTCTGCCGTGCGGCCGCGGCGTCCAGGTCGAGTCCCCCGTCGGGCCGTGTGAGCTCCGCCGTGAGCTCGATTATTTTGAGGTTCGCCGAAGGGGTCGCCGCCAGCAAACCTGCGAAGGTTCGGTTGTCCATCAAGTGCCCTCCCTTTTTCGCGTGTGGGCGAATGCGCCCTTGGTGCCCACCCGCCTCTGGAACTCGTAGACCGTGTCGAATCCGCGCCTGGTCTCCTTGACCGAGGCGTTGGCTATTTCGCCGTAGAAGTCGGCCAGCGTGGACTTCACCTGGTCGACACTCATCTCGGGGTCGGGGTCCGGGAACTCGCGGTTGTCGTAGACGAAGATCCTTGCCATCTTTCTCCTCCTTATGTGTGTTGGTGTCTTTCCTTCGTTGCCATGCGTGGTAGGCCGTCGCTCGTTGGCGACGGCCTCTCCGTGAACTGCGGTCTAGCGTCCCGCGCCGACCGTCTCCTTCTCCCGTTCCTGTTCCAGCTCCATCGCCCACTCGAACATGGAGATGGAAGCGGGCTGGGGCTTTCGCTTGCGGCGCTTGGGTTTCGCCGGTTCGGCCATGAACTCGGCCCAGGAGAACAGCGACTGCTGCGGCGCCTCGGCCTCCTCGTGGCTGCCGTTGATGCCGTGTCCGTTCCCATTCCCACCGACGTGTCCGTTGGCGAGAACAAGCTCCACCGTCGGCCCAATGCCGAAGGGGTCGTGGTGTCCGTTGCCGTTGACAGCGATGGCCTCCGGTTCTACAACCACCGGCTTCCAGCCGTCGTCCACCAGGTACTCCTCGGCTGCTGCCTCGGCCTTTCTGGCTCCCGCGAAGGCATCTTCTACGGTCTCCGTCTCGGCCTCCTCTCCGCTGACGATCTTCCTTGCGAGAGCCATCATCAGGTCGTCGCCCTCGTCGCCGTAGGCGGCCAGCCCGTCCTCGGGCAGTTCTCCCTCGACGGCCAGGGAGCTTTGCAGCTTCTTCGCCACCAGCTTCAGGGCGTCGGCCTGCAGAGTGTTCCGGTAGGACATGTACACCACCTTCACCGGGCGGGTCTGCCCGATGCGCCAGGACCGGCGGGAAGCCTGCCGCATGACGTACACGCTGTAGTCCACCTCTCCCCAGACGATGGTCGGGAAGTCGATCAGATCGAGACCCGTTTGCACCAGCCTGGGGTGGCAGATGAGCACGTCGATGCCCTGCTCGACCCTTTCGGCCACCCACTTTTCCCTCTTGTCGGGAGCCACGGCGTCGGCCTTCATCACCGCAACGCGGAAGCCGTGCCGGGTGAGGATGTCGTCCATCCTGCCCGTGATGTCCCTGGTCCCCGTGTGGGTCACGTAGACCAGCACCCGGCGACCCTCCATCCGCTCCTTGGCTATCAGGTCCACCAGGGCCTTCTCCTTCGGGTACAGCTTCTCCTCGGACAGGGGCGGCACCATGACAATGGGTTCGCCGCTCTCAGGGTCGAAGACCGTTTCTCCCCTGGTGCAGCCGTCGGGGTAGGCGAGCAGGGTCTGAAGGTAGGTGGAGAGAAGCCGCTTGGAACCCTTGGAGAGGGCGTCGGCCAGCTTCCGTCTGAGTTCCTCGAACACCGTGTCGTAGGCGCTGCGCTGGGAGTAACCGGTAGAGTCCTCCGTCGTGTCCATGCCGGACAGCATCACCTGCTCCTCGTAGGGAGGAAGACCCGAGGCCACGTCGGCGAGCCTGAGGAAGACGGTGTTGCCGATGATGTGGAAGAGAGCGCTGGGCACCAGGCCCGGCCTCTCCCTCACCACCTTCCGGTACTTGCGTCTCCTGCTGTTCCGTCCATCTTCGAGGGCCTCGTCGTCGGGCTTCCCCATGGTGTACTCCTCGAAGCCGTACCTCTTTATCCAGCGGTGCTCCTCGGAGCGACCGAACTCCGTCCTGATTTCCGGGGAGAACCGGAAGAGCAGGTGGAAGAGGGTGCTGGCATACCCGCCCATGAGGGTCCCACTGAGACTGAGGGACTTTCCGCAGGCGTCGGCGAGGATGCCCGCGGCGATGCCCTGGGCGGAGCCTCTCCCCTTGTATTCGTGCACCTCATCAGTGATCAGCAGGTCGAAGAAGTTCTTCATCCTGTGCTTCACATAATCGGCCAGGGGATAGCGACGCAGGCTGCTTCCGTCGGCCTGCCAGAGGGGCGAGTTACATAGGGAGCAGACCCGCTTCTTCCGGTTCAGCTGTTGGTAGGTCAGGGGCACCCCGTCCTTGTCTAGGATCTGGGCCGTGCACGCGGGGCAGCAGGGGACCTGAAAGGGTTCTCCCGTCTCCTCGTCCCTCACCAACCTGCCCCTGGAGATGGCCCACCGGTATTCCACCGCCGGCTTCCACCGGTAGGAGAGCTTTGCCCTCTCCCTGGACATGACGGCAAATAGGGGACCTGCTCCCACGGAGTACCGCAGGTTCTCCAGATCGGTGATGGAGGTGACGATGGCGGCCCTGGCCAGGGGTACCGTCTCCTCCACCTCCCTCTTCCACTTCCTGGTCAGGTGGGGAGGGCAGAGCACGAGAATCCTCTGGAACCCCGCCATGTGGGCCGCCGCCGCTCCTATGAAGGTCTTTCCGGTGCCCATCTCTCCCACCACGGTGGTTCCCCTCTGGGACTGCAGGGAGAGGGCCGCTCCCCTGATGGCGTCCTCCTGGGCTCCCAGGGGAGTGCGGAGCAGGTGGGGTAGCGTGTGGCCGTTCTCCGAGGGCCTGTAGAGGGGAGGGTAGGACTCCACCACCCTCTGGGCGATGGCGTCCCTGTAGGTATCTATGAACTCTCCGAGATTCATTTCTTTTCTCCCTTGAAAGAGTGTTGCGTTCCTTGCGAACGTGGCGAGGCCCCGCCGGTCCTTGCTTCGACCAACGGGGCCTCGAGATACGCGGCTCGACTTCATGGAGCCGTCGTGGCTGATTGTGCCTTTAACTCGGATTGGTTGATGCCCTCTCCATGGCCGCCTCGCATCCTCCTCTGCCGTGGGAATAGCGGACGGGAGACGCCACCACCCGACCGCCGATCACATCCACGGAGGCCTCTTGCCAGGCGGGTTCGCCGGGCTGGATGGGCAGCTCGCACTTGTGGCAGTTTTCCAAAATCATCGGTGCCTGCATTCTTTTTCCCCTTTCGAAGGTTGAATTTGGGTTGCGCATGGGTGCTTACGAAGTTGTTTGTGGCAGCGGGAAGGCCCCGTCGCTCCTTTCGACAGGGAACGGGCGAGGCCTTCGGTGTTCATTCATTGATCTCTTTCCTTCAGTTACTTGAGCTACGCCTCGATGTCGATGATGTGGCCGTTGGACAGATCCAGGGCCACCACGGTGGTGGCGAGCCGCTCCCTGTGCACCTCTCTCTCCGGGGAGTCCTCCACCATCTCCATCTGTTTCGAGGTCCTGCCCTTGACCAGGATGCGGCTTCCCTCGGATTCCAGGCAGAGATTGTCCAGGAACCCCGCCGCCACCAGCATGGCCATATGGCCCCGGCGCAGGGGCATCAGAGGCCTGGCGCGGTCCACACGGTCGGGCCATAGGGAGTCGGTGATCTCAGCGTTGGTCCAGAGGCCAGACCGGCGGGCCTCCGTGGCAGCGGCCACGGGGTCTACCGTGCGGGTGGCGAAGAGGATGTCCCCGTGGGGCATCGTGAGTGCGGTGAACTCCGCGTAACGTTGGAACCGCAGCGGCTCCGGCTCGCCGTTGGCCCACTGCCTGATCCGCGCCTCGGCGTAGGGGTCCGGCGACGGGTCCGCCTTCCGGTATGCCAGAAGCGCCACCTGGTCGAAGACTTCCTGTTCAGGCTGGGGGAAAGCCCAGCAGCGAATCCGCCTGTAGTGGGTCGAGAGGTAGCGAGCCGAAACCGCCAGCCGCTGCCTGGGTACGATGAACACCAGCAGGCCCTCCTCTGCCAGGTACCGTGTGCAGTGGGTGAGGAAGGCGTGCTCCGTCCGTTTGTCCTCTGCGTCGAAGTCATAGGGAGGGTTCAGGTAGAGAACAGCGAAGGCGCCGTTTGCGATGGAGGTGCGGAACAGGTCGGCGGAGAGGGTGCGGTGCAGCCGGCGGGCGGCCTCTTCGGCCCGTTCGCTGTGAAGCTCCACACCATAGGTCTCCACGGGAACGGAGTTGGCCTGCTGGATTCTCCGGGCCAGCCGGTCCACCGCGTCTCCCGCCCCGCAGCAGGGGTCCAGGATGCGGAGGGTGTCCCCGTTGCGATAGTGGTATCCGTAGGGTGTGTCTATCAGGTCGGCCACCATGTCCACCACCCGGTCGGGGGTGGGATAGTAGCCGCCCTTGGCCTGTGCTGCCAGTCTCATTTCCTTTTCTCCTTTTTCTGAGTATTCTGTAGTGGCGGTGTTCTAGCGGAACCGGCAGGGTTCGGGACTGCAGAAGTGGCAGTCCCTCCTGGCCCTGGGCGGAGGCACGTGGTCCTCCACCGTCAGCGCCTGAAAAATGACTTGGGTTCCGCAGCTGCCGCAGTGGTATATCTCACCGGTGTGTATGTCCTTATCGGGCTCCTCCACCTGGGCGAACCGCTCCTCGCAGTTCGGGCAGAGGAAGAACAGCATCTGTTCTACCGTCATGGTTCCGTCTCCTTTCCGCCGGCTTCATGCCGTACTTTTGATATTCTTGTGGTTGTTCATCCGCATGCCCACCACCTCGCCCACGGCCACGTTGCGCTGGTAGCAGACCACCTGGGAGGTTCTCATTCCCTCGGCACAGGCCGTGCAGTAGGCGGCGACTATCTCGGCGTTCCGGGCCACGGTCATTCTTCTCACCAGCACGGGGTCTCCGCCCGGGGCCCTGTACCTGTAGAGTCTCGTGAAGGGTGAGGTCTCCTCGTCGGCCGTGGCCCTCCTGTAGAAGTGGGGCTGAGCCGATTGGACCAGGTGCAGGGAGCCGTCGTGGGGGCAGTAGGGGCATCTGGTCCCGTCCAGGGAGAAGCGCCTCCAGGCCCCGTGGTTGCGGAGGACGCGCCTCCGGTTGCGGGTTCTCTTGCTACTCAGGGTCCTATCCATGGAAGGCCCCCCTCTCCAGGCAGGGACAGCCGCCCTTCTGCCACTGCATCGGAAAGATCCTCCCTCAGCTTTTCCGAATCGGGGGAGCACCGGTAGGCATTCACTCCAACGGACTGCAGTGGAATAATTTCACCGTTTGCGATGCCCCGCTGCCAGAGCCAGCCGGCCCAGGAGTCGTGGAGGGGAAGGGGACTCCGCCGGTCCAGAAAGCGGTGATGTAGCGCCGGAGCCTCCTGCTCAGACTGGGACAGCAGGAGGAAGGAATCCCGCTCGAAGGCGAATTCCGCGGTCTTCGTATAGACGAGGGCGTGATAGCCGCCGCTGACCGGCAGCTTGGCTACTTTTGTTGTCCAGGTTCCGATGGTGTCGTAGGGCACGTGGCACCTCTGGTATCCGCCGCTCAGAGCCATGCCGTCGGCGCCGCGAATGAGGTGGGCCGGGTCCGGGGGCTGCTTGAGCAGCGACGCCCAGATGGCCTTGAGGGCCGTCTGGGATCCCACCATGGAGAGGAACCAGAGACCCTCGGTGATATTGTCCCTGGCGAAGGCGTCGGCGGTGGCGGAGAAGCCCCCGGCGCTGATGGTGAAGAGGGCCTGCCCCGCATCCGGTGCGGGGTCCTTGGAGTCCGTGTTTGTGGGATGCAACATGGTGCGTTTCCTTTCTGCAAGTGAGATGCGTTGAGTGCGCGGGGAATTTCTTGCCCAGCGTGGATGCCGGTGGAGGACTGCCAACCGGTCTTGGATATAGCCGTGGCGTCTAGTACAGAAGACCCTGCTCCTTGAGGCTTGCGCAGCCATAGCCGCCGATGACCACGTGGTCTAGCAGGTCGATGTCCAGCACCCTGGCAGCCTGCTGCAGTTTCCTGGTTACGGCCACGTCGTTGGGGCTTGGCTCCGGGTTGCCGGAAGGGTGGTTGTGCACCACGATGATGTTGGGCACCCCCTCGACAACGGCGGGCCTCAGCACCTCGGAGGTCCTCACCTGGGAGGAACTGACCGTCCCCTGGTAGATCACCCGCTGGCCCACCACCTGATGCCTGGCATCGAGGAGGAGCACCCGGAGCTGCTCCTGGGCAAGCCGGGACATCTCCGCGGCCATCAGGGAGTGGACGTCCTGTGGAGAGGCGATGATTGGCAGGTCCTTGGGGGTCTGCCTTCTGACGGGCACCTGGTAGCGGGCCGCCAGCTCCCCCAGGATGTCCAGGTTGCTGCGCAGGGCTTCCAATAGGGTGTTGGCGTGTTGGGCTGTGACGGTGGTTGTCATGGGTCTCTCCTAAGTGCATGGTGTTGGACGTGAAGCGGGGCCGTCCCCGGTTGAAGGGAGACGGCCCCGTGCAGCACCGCCCCACGCTTGGGCGATGACGTGGTGTGAATTCGGTTTACGGGCTAGAAGGGGGAGTTGTCGGTCTGCGGTGTGGCGTTCTCCCCGTTACCGGCGGCGGCATGGTCGAGGAAGACCACCTCCGAGGCGTGGACCTCGGTGCTGTAGCGGCGCCTGCCGTCCTCTCCCTCCCAGGAGTTCTGCACCAGCCTACCCGCCACGTAGATACGCTGGCCCTTCTCCACGTACCGGTTCACCGCCTCCCCCTGCTTGCCCCACACCACCACGGTGTGCCAGTCCGTGGAGTCCTCCCCGTTCTTCCGGTACCGGTCCGTGGCCAGCCTGAGCCTGGTGACGGCGGTGCCGCCCTGGGTATACCTCATCTCCGGGTCCATTCCGACCCTCCCCAAGATCTCTACCTTGTTTATGGTCCTGGTCATGTCATTCCTCCTGAAACTGATTATTGGGCGAGAATCTCCCCGCCCGGCTGAATCGAATGCGGGGTTTCCCCTCCCTGGGGAGAAGCAAACCCCGTGAATGCACTCCATGGCGGGAGCGTCTTAGGAGACCCGGACGTATTCCGACTCCCGCTCGGTGACAACCTCGGCCCTGGTCTCCGGGTCCAGCAGACTGTTGAGCCTGTTGTAGTTCACCGAGTAGCGGCGGGACTGCACGAGACTGACGGTGCGTCCCCCAAGAGGGACCTTTGTGTCACCCTTGCGGCGCATCCACCTCTTCAGGGTTGCCAGGGCAGTTTTCTTCGCCTTTTCGGGATCTTTCATGGACTGCTTGGCTTCCGTGTAGGCCACAACAGCCTCCAGGGCCTCCTCGTCGCTCACCTGTGACTCCTCCGGCTCTTCAACCTCTACGGGGTGGTCATCGACCGGCAGGCAGAGGTCAAGGAAGGGACAACTTCTACACTGCCAGCTGCCTGCCCGATGATCCCGATCGGGCAGGGCGTCAGGGTCCGGCCCGTGGAGGGCGTGATGTTCCACCAGGGGCTGTAGCCACCAGCCGGCGCTCTGAAGGGCCTGCTCCAGCCGTTCGGCAGGAATGATCTCGTGGTCCCAGGTGCGGTTGCCCGTGTCCATGCAGGCGATGACGGCGTCCCGCATCTCTCCGAATACTCCCAGGGTGTATACGGCGGCCTGTGCCACCGCCGCTGGATGGCTGCGTTCCGCGCCGAGGGTACGCCACCGTTTGAAGGCGTCGGGACCCCTGGTCTTTACCTCCACCACCATCTCTCCCCCGTAGGTGGGTTGGGCCTTTTCCTCCTCATCGAAGAGGAACATCTGGGGCGTGGCGATGTCGGTGGGGGTCTCCCTCTGAGGAAGGGGAAACCTCACTGTGCCGTCGGGATGGCCCGTCATAAGCAGACCGGGACCAAGCCTGACCGTGACGGTCTGGGGGTTCCTGGGATCGGCGGGATTCACCTCCCAGCCCTCCCTGTCCATGGCCCGCATCATCACGGGCTCCAGGGCGTTGCCCGCCTCCATGGCCATCAGGGATGCTTCAGTGGGGGGATTGGTGGGGATATACCCCGTTGCGGAGTACCAGAGGGAGCGACGGCAGTTCAGCGCCGCCGAGGCCCGAACCTCGAGGGCCTGTCCCGTATCCGATACGGGGTTGTCCTCGTCGACGAACCGCGCCGCGGGACGCGAGAATGTCTCTGCTCTATCCAAGGTTGGTGCTGTGGTCATTGTTTTTCTCCTATCTGATGGATTTGTCTGTGTGGGAGGAGAAGCTGTACGTTTTCCTCAAACCGTCGCTGGGGCCAACTCTGCTTCTATCCGCTTCGCGGGGGATCCCTCCACCAGGTACTCCTGCAGGATGTGGGCGATGCCGTCGCCGATGCCCAGGACTGGAACGCTGGCTCCGCCCGGCAGCCCGTTGAAGAAGGGCTGCATCTCGCCGATGCCCCTGCACTGCCGGAGGATCTCCTGTAGGGGAGTGCCCGATCTGAGGTGGAGGGAAATAAGGCGGCAGACCAGCTCCGTGACGCCGCTCTGGAAGCTTCCGCCCTTGCCGAGCCTTCCGAAGACCTCGTAGGGCCGGTCGTCCTCGTCCACGGCCACGGTGACGTAGAGCTTGCCGAACTCCGTGTTCAGCCTCGTGGTTGAGCTGCGCAGGCTTCTGGGCCTGGGGCGTTGAGTGGTTGTGTTCAACATAGCGGGTGTCTCCTTTCGTGTACTTGCACAAATGAAAAGCGGGGCGGCCCCCGTAGGAGACCGCCCCGTTGAGTTCCGTTTCCCAGGTTGTGGTTTCGTCAGGCGTCCTTTGCTTGCTGCATCCTGTTGAGCTTGTTGGCAGCCGCCTTCACCAGGGGAGCAAGCTCTGCTGCCTCCAGCGCCTCCAGGTCCATGCCGGTCCGGGCTTGTACCGCCTCCCGCACCTGCTGCTCGTTGAAGCCCTGGGCCGCGCCCAGCTCAAGCAGCCGGTTGCGCAGCATCTCGGCCTGGGAATTTTTTGTATGGGGGTTGGGCTTTGCCTTTTCCGTATCCCCTCCTGCCTGGGTCTGCACCTGCTGCGGTTTTAATTGGACTCCATGGTCAACCTGGTCTCCGTAGAATCCGTTGCCAAATTGCACTCCAAAACTCCTGAGGGCCCGCTTGAGGCCGTCGGTGACGGCGCCCTTCAGGGCCGTGTCGTGGCCGTCCGAAGTCTCCTCCGTGACAGCGTGGAAACCCACGTCGGTGCGGGAGGGCGCGCCGACCACGGTGACCCGCACCGGCGCGCTGTAGGCGGAGGAGGTCTTCACCTCCCCGGTTCGGGGGTCCACGGACTCCAACTGCCTGAGAGTCACGTCTCCAACCAGGTCGTAGCCCCAGCCGCCAAACCCGAAAATCCGGTTGGCCTGGTCGATGACCGCGTGGCCCTCCAGGTAGTGGTAGACCATGCCTGCCCTGCCCCTGCGCTGGGAGATGAGGGCCGGGTCCAGGGGTTGGGCCAGGGATTTCGTCACTGAGGGAGGCAGCCCGTCCCAGAGGAGGGTAGGTTCCGCCACCGCTGCGGGGTCGTTGTCGACGACGATAGAGGAACCGGGCCTGTGGCCGTTGCCCCCGTATCCGGTACGGGGCAGGCTATTGCGGTGCACAAGGCCGTTGCCAGCGCCATTGGGGTGGCGTCCGTTGCCGTTGCTGTTGAGATTGGACATTGCTGAACTCCTTCTGTAGTCGTGTTTGCTCAATAGGGTGAGCGATGCGGGTCTCATAAGATGAGACGCGTGGGCGGGCAATTGCCCGTCGCGGAATGCTCTGAGGCATTCCTGTATGAATGAAGGGGGAGAGTTGGCGATACGGGCCGCCAGACCCGGCTGATTGGGGGAAAGAAGTCCCTACCGTTGAGTGCGGGCGGCCACTGCCATCAGGCGCAGGAAGATTTTCTTTCCCATGGGGTGGGTGGCAAGCTCTGCCACGTCGGAAAATCCCTTGGGTAGGGCAACCACGGCGGCCCTGCCGCCAAGCAGGGACTCAAGCCGCTCTGCCGCCTCCCGGCCCGCATCGTCCCCGTCGAAGGCGATGAAGACGCGAGGGCAGCCCCGAAGGGCGGAAGCCACCCTTTCAAGGCCATGGGTTCCCAGGGCCGCCACGGCGGGCAGGCCCCATTGAGCGAGGCAGAGCCAGTCAAAGAGGCCCTCTGCAACCACCACCAAGGGCGATCCGGAGGGCAGCCGGCCAAGGCCAAGTACCGGTTTGGGGCCGGGAAGGGACTGGAAGCGGGGCTTGGCGCTTGGTTGAAGGGCCCTTCCCGCAAGCCAGTGGATCAGGCCACCTGACGCTTCGGGGATGACGATCATCCCTGCGAAGCGCTCCCTTCCTCCCTCCGTGAACAGCCCGGAGTCCCGGATGTGCTGGTCGGAGAAGCCGAGGGCCTCAAGGGCCTGATCAAGGCCGTGACCATGGGCGTAGCCAAGGCCAAGTTGGGTGGCGGCGATGGGGACGATGCCTCTGGAGGCCAGGTAAGTCCTCGCTTCCTGGGACTGCCGGAGTCGACCGGCGTAGAAGCGAGCCGCCGCCGTCAGAAGGGTAGGAGCCCTTGGGGGGAACGCGGCGGGTCGTGGACGGGTTGCACGGGATGGACGTGGTTGGGCCTCCGGGACAAGTCCAGCGACCCCCTCCAGCCTCCGCAGGGCCTCGGGGAGAGAAAGATTTTCGGTGCGCTGGATGAAGTCCAGCACGTCGCCTCCGGCACCGCAACCGAAGCAGTAGAACCTCTGGGAATCGGAGTACACCGTGAAGCTACCCTCCGCCTCCTCGTGGAAGGGGCAAATGCCCTGCCGGACCCTGCCTGTGCCTCTGAGCCGCACGCCGGCGGCCTCCACCGCGTCGCCCAGGGGGTGTCGCGCCTTCAGCGCGGGAATGTCAACCTTGACGTGGGTAGCTGCCATACTACGTACCTCCCTTGGACAGGGGCCTGAGGCCCCTCAGGCTGCGGCGGGATAAAAGCTTGCCCGGCCTCCATGACATGCCCAGCACGGCGACCACCTCAAGGGTCCCGACAGTGCCTGTGGGAACCAGGGCAGCGGCACGGCCCGTTTCCTGGCTGTAGACCAATGGGGCCAGTTGGCCAAATCTCCTTTTCACCAAGTGCTTCCACTCGGTGAAGGCCCACCGTACAAGGCGCGCAGAAGCGGACGCCGGGACTGCGCCGGCAAGGGTCTCTAGTGCCCCGTCCAGGTCGCCCTCCTGCCGGTGTCGCCGGGCCTGGTGGATGTCCCGAACCAGGTCCGTTGACACTGCCACCGGCTCAGGTTCGGGCTCCACCCTGAAGGTCAGCGTTGCCATGAGCCGGTCCACCAGTTCCTCCAGGCTGCGCCGGGGTTGCCGGGCCGGGTCTTGGTGAGACTCAACCACCGCGTCGGGTTTCGGGTCATCCGGGAAGGTCAGCGTCGAGAAGAGCCGGTCAACAAGCTCCTCAAGGCTGCTCCGGGGCCTCGCAGGCCCGGATGTGGGAGTACCAATTGTCATAGTCGCGGATTCCATCGTGTACCTCCTAAGTTGTAGCGTTGATGTCTGGGATCTATCTCAGTTGGGGACAAGGAAAGAGGGGCCGCCTCGGAAGAGACGACCCCTGATGGTTGGATTTGTTTGCTAGAGAAAGGGGAGACCGGACGTCAGCGTCCGGATCTGCGACGCTGTCGGTGGCGGCCAGTCAACAGAAGCTTCCTAATGACGAGGGCTGCAAGGCCGATGACGATGGCGTTCAGTACGAAGACCTCGGGGTCGCCTGCAAGCAGGGGCAGTAGAATCAGGACTCCTACTGTCGTGGCCATCGCCAGCCGCCGTCGCTGCAGGACAGTACGGACGACAACGCCGCCGTACTTCTTTAACCGGGATACCGTTGATCTGAGTTGTGTGACGTTCATGAACGCCTCCTTTCGATTGTGTGCCCGCTCCGGCGTGCGCGGCGCGGACGGTGTGATTAGGGGAACCGTGGCCGGGAACGCACTACCTCCAAGGTCGGATGCGTGGAGAAGGGAAACGGCGGGTGAGAAGGGCGCAGCTCCGCCAGGGGTGAGGAGTGCTTGCGGCGAATTGCTTGAAGGTGACGCCAGGCTCCCGGTGAACGATGAGGACGTTACCGGGGAGAGATCACGTGCACTCCGGCTAGGGTTCTACCGCTTGCGAAACGGCCTCGGGGGAGCACGGCTCAACCCTTCAACCAGCCTCACGCAGCGGTTGTGCGGTTGTCCCTCCTGGGGTCGCCGTCGGGAGAGCGAGGCTCGATCCCTCCGGTGAGAACCCCTCGGGCGGCTGTTGGGAGAGCGAGGCTCGATCCTGTTCAACCGGTCCCGGATTCGGGGGACGGAAATCCTCCAGGTTTCTCGGCGGGAAACGCTGGAAAAAGCCAGAAACAGAATTCAGTGTTATCACCGAATTTCGCCGCTGTCAACGATTTTGGGGCATTCGGCCCACATCACTTACTCCTATGAAACCGCCATACGACAACGTTGGATCACCCACAAATGCGGTTCGTCCGCCGGGGCGAAAGTCTATCCCCGCCACAGCCCCAAGGTAAGAATACGGCGCAGCATCCTTTTCCTTGCGAGGGCTTTACCCGTGTCCCACAGCGCCTCCCGCCGCCAGGCGATCTGGTCTCTGCGTCCGAAGCCACGGAGGGGTTCTTTTTCCGGTGGCAGGGTGAGCCCGTGCTGCTCCATCATGGCCAGCTCCAGGGTCAGCAACCGTTCCTCCGTGGTCAGCCACGACAGGGTGCGGCCCTGGCTGGGATGGCCCACCCTCAGCCGCCGCCACTCCTCCACCAACGGCCAGGCGTCGCCGTAGACCTCGGCGTCGAAGGCGCTAGGATCCTCGGCGACCAGCCCCGGGTACCGACGCCGCGGCGCAGAACTCTTGGAGGACGGAAGCCCCTCCACGGTGGGTTGGACATCAGCCTTCACGACGGAATTGTCCAACGCCATTTCTCGCAACCTCGTTTCCAATCTCTTTACGCGCCAGTCCAGGGTGGTGACGCGCCCTGCCAGTCGGGACACCTCCGGAGCCTGCCGCGGTTCCAGCAGCCTGTGCAGCGCATCCCTCATGCGTCCCGTGAATTGCCCCGTCTCCTCGGCACGGACCAGGGTGCGGTAGTTGACCCCCAGCATCTCCGCCGCCTCCATCCGTCCTTCCTGGTCCACCAGTTCCCGCAACAGAGTCTTCAGACGCACCCGGCGCAGCCTTGGCCCGTCTGGCTGGTTGCTGTCCCCGGACAGGGACTCCTCCCGTCCCTTCGCTCCCGTCAGTGCCTCCTGTTCATCGTTCACCGCATTGTCCTTCATAAACTTCCTCCTTCACGGTCAGTGTCCTGTAGAGCTTCTCCTGTAGTGAACAACCACCCCCGCGTAAGGGCCCGTTCCCCGCATTGCTTACTCCCATGCGGCAGACACTCTCCCGATTGGCTCAAATTCCCACTTGTATTTATGCAATTTTCACCCCCAAACGGGGGAACGGGCCCTTACCACAAAGTGCTTACCAGAAGTCCTCTCAGTTGCACTTTTCCGGCTCAATTCACGCCTGAAACGCCCCCTGACTTGTATTTCTACAACTTTCGTAATTCCTGTACACGGGTATGACACCACATCGGGCCTCCAAATATTAAGGCCCCGTGAGGGGGCCTCTTACAGGAGACCCCCTCAGAGACCATGATATTCCGTCCCGCCATTCAGCAGACTTCCTGGCAGTCAATTGCGACGAAATTGGCGGCGTGGAGGCAACAAGATGTCATCTCAACGGAACAATGGGAGATTTCTCAGGATGAGAAGAGTTTTCCTTCTGGCGGCGGTCCTGCTGCTGGCAGCTCTGGCCGCCATTCCTCTGATGGGTATGGCGCCGTCGCAGGCCCCGCCCGGCGACGATATCGTCCTGGTCAACGCGGCCCGGGAGTTCGTGGAGCGGAAGAAGGAGGGTGGGTTCATAGCCCGTCCCGTCTACAACCGCCCCATCGACAACCTGTTCTACGGTATCCGCGACGGCGACACCGGCGACTGGATCACCCCCGTCTACACGGTGCTCGGAGGAGAGAAGCAACTGGGAGAGGGCTGGGAGTACTCGTGGGAGTACCAGGCCATTCCGGGCCAGGAGGAGCTGGACCCGAACCGGGCCTACCTGCTGGCAATGGTTGCCGACGTGGTCGGGGGCCACACCACGGCCTTTCACGCCATCATCCCCATCTACCGGCCCACCAGCATCTGGGACAAGATGATAGCAGCGTTGGAGCCCGATCGTTGGGGGAGGGCATTCGCCACCTGGGTGGTGGAGGGGACCCACGGCACCCTTTGCGGTGTGGTGGAGCGAGCCTCGGGCGTCAACGCGGACAACTGCAGGGGACGGTAGGACGGTATGAGCGACATCCTCACCGGCACTCCCCCCGGCCTCACCTACGAACACGAGCTAGTGCGCCAGGCCTGGTCGGTGGTTTGGGTCATCGCAGGAGGATCCCTGGCGGCGATCCTGGGTTGGATAGGCCTCACCTTCATCGTGGGCGAACACCTGGGCATCAAGCAGGCGGGATGGAGGGAGATGGTGCCGAGACTGCTGCTTGGGCTGGTGGCCGCGGTGTCATCCCTATGGTGGTGCGCCCTGGTCATCGACGTGGCCGACGCCGTGTCCGGCTTCATCGCCGTCTTCCTAGAGGTGCGGCCCGGAGACCTGCTGCGAGCTCCCCTGAACACCTTCCTGGTGACGGTCAACGTGGGAAGTGTGGGCATGGGCCTGCTGGTGGCCCTCCTCTACCTGGTCTACGGCTTTTTTGTCCTCTACGTGCTGGTGCAGATGGTATTGAGGCTTGCCCTGATTGACATATTGCTTGTCCTGGCCCCGGTGGCCTTGGGACTGTGGATCCTGCCCCACACGGCGGGGTGGGGAAGGCACTGGCTGAAGCTCTTCATGACCACGGTGTTCCAGCAGGCGGTGCAGCTAGTGGCGTTGGCCCTGGGATTCGGATTCCTGGAGGAGGTGGCGGCGATCCAGGCCTATGAACCCGTTCAGGACCTGGTGTGGAAGCTTCTTCTGTCGGTGGCCTTCGTCTACATGGCCACCAGGGTCCCGTCGCTGCTTGGCAACGTGGGCACCTTCGACGCGTGGGTGAGCACCCTCTACTTCGGGCTGAACCTGCCGGGGACCATGATCAGGTCTGCGAAGACCATCGGCATGGTGGCGGGAGGAGTTGGTGGAGGGCCTGCGGGCATGGCGGCGGGAGCCGCCGCCAGCGCAGGACTGTCCACGGCTGCGAGTGGGATCAGGTCCATGGCGGAGATGGCCACCCCATCAGCGGGAACGTCCAGCGGGGCCGGTGGTGCCACTCCAAGGAGCAGCAGCGAATAGGCCTCGAAACAACCACAACAAAACCAAGGGGGCGAGCAACTGCTCGCTCCATGAGAACTGAAGCAAGGCGGTGAAGAGATGTGCAACTAGTGGACAAGAACAGTTTCAAGGACAGAAGGACAACCAATCACTCTGAAAAAGGAGAAAAAGAATGGAAAATCTGACGCAGACCATATCGAACCTGGTGGGGATCATGCTGGGGATCGTGGGGGCCGTGGGCGTGGGCTTCTTCGTCTACGGGGCCTACATGTACCTGACGGCCTCCGGCGCGCCCCACCAGATGGAGAAGGGGAAGAGCGCCATGATGACGGCCCTCGCCGGCATCATCCTGGCCATGGTGGCCTACGGCGTGGTGGAACTGGTGATGAACGCCGTCGTGGGGTCCCCAGTGGACGTATCCGTGCCCAACCCGACCACACCAACGCCTGAGTCCGGCTAATAGGAGGAAAAAACCATGAGAGAACACGAAGTACCCACCCACGTGGAGGCGGAGGACCGGGTGTTGCTCGGGTTCACCTTTCCGCAGATAGTGGCGATAGTGGCGGTATGCGCCCTCTCCTACGGCGTATACCGCTACGCCCCCGTGGGGCCCTCGGGGGTGAGGATGGGACTTGCCGTCCTGTTCGGCCTCTTCGGCATCGCCATGGTGGTGGGAAAGATAGCAGGTCGGCGGCTGCCCCTGGTGGTCGCCGACCTGCTGAAGTACCGGCTGGGACCGAGGCGCTACGTGGGTCCAGTGTCTCAGCTGGTTCGCAGCGAGCCGCCCGTGCGGGTGGAGAGGGCGATAGACAGCCCCGGACCACTGACCCTGCTGGCCATGCGGGCGAGGCGCAATGCCCGGCGGCTGGGCGGGATGATGGAATCGGCGCGTCGCCGGATACGGCGCAGGAAGAGGAGCAGTGGCGACCGCCGGAACGGGCGTATGCCCTTCCGTCCCCACCGGTGGTTTGGCAAGGACCGCTGGCAATCGCCGGAGGATACCAACAACAAAGACTCCTCGGACAAAAGGAAGCGGACTGGAAGATTTCCAAGGCTGTGGAGTATAGCGCTGGCGGTTTTGTTTGGTGTGGGGGCGTTGATCCTGCCCCAGCCAGTTCTGGCCGACGAGGACTGGCGGGATGAAATAGACTTCGAGGTCTTCGACCCCGTGCCGGGGCGGCGCCTCTACGTGGAGGGGCTTACCGTCACCGGCGACAAGGCTGTCGTTGCCCTCAGGGCCGCCACGGACCTGCACATAAGCGTGCAGGCCTACGGGGGGCGGTTCGGAATAGAGCTCGTCTCCTGGGCCACGGCCCAGCTGAAGGAGGGGGAGGGTGTCGCCTACGAGCTGCCCCTGGAGGGATCTTTTCCCTCTTTCACCTTCTCCTGGGAGGACGGCCTCGGACAGGCGGGAGCCTTCTCCCTGGCCAACGGTCAGATTCCTCATCCCCTGCCCAAGGCAGAGGGGGAGATTTGTGACCTGAGTCTGATCTCCCTGGGATGGACTCCCGGCGCCATCGAAGGAGTGGTGGAGTCGGAGTGCGAGGACCGGGTGAAGAAGCTGATAGCTCTCCCCGCGGTGACGGGCCACGTGAGCGTGGGAGAGATGTCCCTTATGGACGCCGACGTGACGGCAGTAGCGGGGATCGTCTCCGCAGTGACCACGGGAGCCCGCACCGCCGTACCCCTGGTTCCCAACGGACAGACCCCTTTCCGATTGGAGGTGAACAGGGAGAAGGCCGTCTTTCCCGTGTTCATCGTTGTGGAAACAGAGGCGAGCCTGAGCATACCCCTGCCCCCCCTGACCCGGCTCACCCACCACGCGGAACGTACGGAACAACGTACTACGACGGTGACCCTTACTCGTCCCGGCACGAGCCGGACCGTCAGCAAGAGGGTGGAGGTGGAGCACGACGACGGCACCACCACGGAGCACACCATCTCCGCAACCCTGTCCATACCCAGCAGGGAGATTGTCAAAAGTGTGACCATCCCCATCGTTCATCCGGAGCACGTGAAGGCAGATGTGGAGCAAAGAGCACCGGCCGTCCGCAGCCGCACTGAGACCCTGGACATGGCAACCGGCATAGCGTCCGACGAACCCCATGGGGTGCTGATACTCCCAGACAGAAGCAGTGAACTACCCCTCTCCGAGCAGAGGCCGGCGGACAGCGGCGAGGTGGGCCAGTGGTTCGAGGAGCTGGGATGGGAGTGGCCCCTCAATCAAGCTGAGGGCAGGCTCTGGTGAGACGGGTCATTGCGGCAATCCTCCTGGCCGGCGTCGTTCTGGTCACTACCGGCGCGGACGCGCAGGAGAAGCTGGCGGCATTCGAGGAAATGGCCGAGGCCTTCGACCAGGTCCTCACGGCCATGACTTACGCCGCCGCAGGCCTCTGCCTCTTCGCCATCGTGTGGGCGGGATTCATGCTCATGGCCGAGGGCGCAGAGGGAAGAAATGGGGGTGGGGCCAGGACCGCCGTCACAATGGCCGTGGTGGGGCTGGTCCTGGTGCTCTCGGCAAAGGCGGTGGTCACGCTGCTGCTGGGAGGCCTTGTTTCTTTCCAAAGTCCCTGACATCAGAGAGGAGACCAAATCATTGAAAAAGCTATTTCAACTTATCTGGGACCGAATGCCTGGAATGCGCGCCAAAGAGATTGCCGCCTCCGGCGAAAGCACGGAAGACGCGCATCCTTCCAAGTCTCCAGCGCCCAAGCCGCCTCCGGACCTGCCCCTGTTCTACATGCTGTCTCACCTGGAGGTGGACAGTCCCGTGAGACTGGACGGGGTGAAGGTGGGTGTGTGCGAGGTGATGGGGCTGGAGATTGACGAGCCGAAGCTGGTGTCCTTCGCCGGGGCCCTCAACGCCCTGGACTTTCCGGTACAGCTGCTCATCAGGCAGCATCCGCCAAGGTTGGGACAGCTACGCAGGAAACTGAAAGATGCCCAGCCGGAAGATCTTCCCCCGCAGACGGAGGCGGCGTCGGAGTCCCTACGACGACTGCTGAAGGAGCTGGAGAGCCGTGACGGCATCCTGGACCGGCGATTCTACGTCGCTTGTGAGTTCCCCCGGGTTGACGAACTGCGGGGCCTGCTGTCCAGGGCGGGGCTGTCCGTGCACCACCTGACGGGCAGACAGCTGAAGATGTTTTTTGTTTCCACCGCCCTGGGTGGCTCTCCCTCAACTATGGATGAGGACCTCCAGGTGGAGGTGGAGATGCATCGCCACCATGTAGAGGTTGGTGAGACCCTGGTCCGTTCCCTGCACCTGGGGAAGTGGCCCCGGTCCCTCTCCCCCGGCTTTCTACAGGGGTTGATGGCGGCGGGAGCGCCCATGGACCTCTCCATCCACCTGGGAGCCATACCAACTGATCAGGCGGCAAGGACCCTGGAGTGGCAGAAGGTGCGCTTCGAGTCGGCCCAGTCTTTGTCCTTCAAGCGGGGAAGGAGCATGTCCCCCGAGGCGGAGATTGCCCTGGAGGACGTGACACGGCTCCGGGATCAGGTGCAGCGGGGGAGGGAGCGGCTATTCCACGCATCTCTCTCCGTCACCCTCCACGCAAAGGACGCAAAAACCCTTAGGGAGATGACCCAGAGAGCAAAGGCCCACTTCGCCGCGACCCTGGGGAAACTCGACAACCTCTCCTTCAGGCAGCGGGAGGGGTTGATGTCCACGTTGCCGTTGGCCCTGAACGCCGTGGCAGTTTGGAGGACGTTGGACACCTCGTCGCTGATGAGGATCTTCCCCTTCTCGCCACCGGATATGGATACCCGAAGCGGGACGTTGTACGGCATAGACATGAGGGCCTGTGCACCGGTGGTCTATGACCCCTGGGACGGCACTCACCTCAACGCCAACACGGCGGTGTTGGCCCGGTCGGGCTCCGGTAAGAGTTTTTCGACCAAGCTGGGAGTACTGAGGGGTATCTGTCGTGGAGTGACGGCGTATGTCATTGACCCCGAGGGGGAGTACGCTGACATGGCCCGCGCAGCGGGAGGCCGGGTGTTGTCCCCCGGAGTGCCGGGCCAGGGGATGAACCCCTTCGTCATAGACAAGGGGGACTCCGAGGAGATGCTGCAGAGAATAGGCAGCCTGAGGAGGCTCATAGAGGTGATGGTTGGGGAGAAGCTCTCTGCCGACAGGAGGGCCTCCCTCGACCACGCCCTGGCTGGCTACTATTCCACGCCCAGGAAGCGCACCGGCTTCAGGGACTTTTACGATTATCTACAACATGACGAGAACGGAGACCCTGGCCTGGCCCACCTGCTGAGGCCCTTCGCCACCGGCAGCCTCCGACATCTTCTCTCCGACGAAGGGGACGACCTGTTGGGCAACGAGGCCCTGGTGACCGTCTTCGACCTGAGACTGCTGGAACCGGAGCTGAGGCCCGCCGCAGCCATGGTCTGTACCGAGACGGTGTGGGCCGCCGCAGCGCAGGACCCAAAGCCCCGCCTTCTGGTGGTGGACGAGGTATGGAGCATCATGCAGCACCCGGAGGGAGCCGCTTTCATGGTCTCCATGGCCAAGCGGGCTAGAAAACACCGGCTGGGGTTGCAGTTCATCACCCAGGACGTGCAGGACCTGCTCTCCGAGGACACCTCCAGGGCTATCACCGGCCACAGCGGAAGGGCGCTGCTGCAAAACGCCGCCTTCAAGCTGCTGTTGCAGCAGGACGCAGCGGCGGTGGGCACCGTAGGCGATGCATTCGACCTACCAGAGGAATTGCAGAGGTGGCTGCTGTCCTGCCCCAGGGGGGACGGCCTTCTGCTGGCCCGCGGCAACCGGTTCCCCATACGCATCGAGGCCACTCCGGAAGAAACGGAGGTTATCGAGTGGAGGCCGGGGCGGCGTGGATAGAACGAGAACATCGAAACATACACCATCGAAACGCAGACGAAGCGCAGAGACAAAATCAACAGAGAACTACACAAGGGAAAGAAGAATGAAATTGAAGTTGAAGAAGATGCTCTTTGGAGATCCCGAACCGAAAAGACCCGTGTTGTTGGAGGTGACGCCGCCTCGTACGGGGGAGCGCACGCTTCTGGGGGTGGAGAACCTGCTGGGGTCCATCGCCGTGCCGGAGCCCTTCTCCCTGGAGCTGGCCGGCAACGCGGATGGCGTGTCCCTCATGGCCCGTTGTATCGACGAACGGGTGGTGCGCGGCCAGATAGCCGTGCGATATCCCCAGGCCAGGATAGCGGAGGTATCACCCAAGAACGACCCCCTGCGCCTCGGCGAGGGGGAGGAAGCCTGGGGTATAACTCTCCGGGCATCAGGTCCGGAGTACGCGCCCCTGCGCACCTTCCGGGACGACGACCTGCTGGACCCCGGCTCCGACCCCATGATGGCCCTCCTGGCTGCCCTGTCGGAACTGCAGGAGGGAGAGCGGATTGTGGCCAGGCTGAAACTTAATTCCCTCGGCCCCGACTGGTCCCAGGGGTACATGGAGAAAGCCCATCGCAGTCCGGTTTCTCAATCCAGCGAGTCCGCCCAGCAGGCCGGACTCCTGCAGATGGACGGCGTCACCATGGCGGTTCTTGGCATTGGAGCTTTTATTGCCATACGGGGCTATCTCTGGGTTCAGAGCGGCGAGATATGGAAAGCTGCCCTCCTTGGCGCGGGATCAGCCCTCGGACTGGCCGTGGGAGGATGGATATGGCACCGGTGGAGGAAGTCCCGCAACCGTGTATACGATCCTCTGCTGATACGGGAGAAAGTGGCCCGGATGGCCTTCGACGCCGAGGTGCAGGTCACCGCCATACTGCCAAGGGGCACCCGTCCCCTGAGGGCCAGGCACCTGTTGGACCAGGTGGCGGCGGCGTACCGACACTACGATAACCCGGCGGGAGCCAGATTCAGGGTGGGAAGGATTCAACCCCTGGTTCCCAACCCGGAGGACCTGCATCCCTCGGGCACCGGCTTCTTCGGTGGTCGAAGCGTCATTGGGGTGAGAGAGGCGGCTGCCCTGTGGCACCCGCCGGGAGCAAAGGACGAGACGCCCCTCGTGGCCCGTTCCGGGGCAAAGATGCTGCTGCCCACTGCTGGCAGCGTGAGTGGCGGCGCCCACGTTGGCGACACCACCTCCGGTACGCCAAGAATGATTCACTTCCCCGATGACCTGCTCCGAAGGCACCACCTCTACATAGCGCGCACCCGCATGGGCAAGTCCACCCTCATGCACCATCTGGTATCTCACAAGATGCGGCAAAAGGCGGCGGGTAGGGACGGGGACGCCATCATCGTGGTGGACCCACACGCAGACCTGGTGGATGGCCTGCTGGAGCAGGTGCCCGAGTCTCTCGTCAATAGAGTGAAGCTCATAGACTTGGCTGACGAGCGGGGGGCGCCGGGCATCAATTTGCTTGACACCCGGATCTTCTCCGACAGGGATCGTACCGCCGACTCGGTGGTTCGGGTGGCGAAAGGCCTCTGGGAACAGTGGGGCCCCAGGATGCAGTCCATCCTGGAGTTCACCGTCAAGACCCTGCACGAGGCAAACAAGCAGATGGAGCCCGTCGAACAATACACAATCCTGGACGGTCTGAGAGTCCTTTCCAACCCCGTCTTCCGGACCACGGTCCTCGACAAGGTCGACGACCCCTACATCCTGGAGTGGTGGGCGAACACCTTCTACGGCTGGAGCCGCGACTACAAGGCCGACTCTCTGGCCCCGGTCCAGACCCGCCTCTCCTACTACGCCTCCTCCGTGAGGGCGAGGGCTATATTGGGACAGTCCTGTTCCACCATAGACCTGAGGGAGACGATTCTTGATGGGGGCATCCTGCTGGTGTCCACCTCCCAGGGCGTTGTCGGCAGGGACGTGGCGGCCCTGGTGGGGGCTTCCCTCCTCAATCTGGTCGACTCAGTAATCAGGGAACAGGGCAGGATGCCCCTCGAGAAGAGGCGCGGCGCCCTAGTTGTAGTTGACGAGATGCAGTCCATGCCGGGCGTCGACTACGAGTCCATGCTCTCTGAACTGGGCAAGTTTGGAGCCAGCTTCATCCTGGCCACTCAGAGCCTGGCCAAGCTGGACGACCTCTCTCCCACCATGCGGGACACTCTGCTGGCCAACGTGGGATGCTTGGCCGTGTTCCAAGTGGCGGGTTCCGACGCAAGACAGCTGGTGTGGGAATTGGGAAAGGACCGGATCACCGAGGAGGACATGGTGTCGCTCCCCGTGCACCACTGCTACGTGAGAGCCACCGTGGGGAAAGAGCGCCTTCCAACCTTCTCCATGATGGCGAGAAAGCCTGATGGGGGAGACCCGGAGATGGCGGCCCGCATCCGCGCCGCAGCCCTGGGCTATCTTGTGACAACCGGGGAGATATCGGAGAGGGAGTCCGGCCTGCGCAGCCTGGCGGAGAAGTACCGCCGGGAGATGAAGAAGCTTACCGGCGGGGAGAACGCGAAGAGGGAGGTCGAGCCACCCAAACCTAGTCGACATAAGGTGCGGACCAAGCGTGACCAGAATGCTGGAGCATCTCCTGAAAGGCAAGTTGCGAAGGAGCGTGAGGAGTGAAGCCCCCGGATGGCAGGATGATGGGACTTCTGGCCCGGATGCCCTTCCTAGACAGGCTGGAGGCGACAACCGTATCCGGCTGGTCCAGGGGAGCCGTCTACAGGTCCGTGGGAAGGCTGGTGGGATCGGGTCTCGTGGGGTCTCTACCCCATGCCACGGAACTCACACCCCTGACGCGCAGGTACCAACTCACCGCAAGGGGGTTGCGCCTTCTGGCCCGTGCCGGCGACGAGAATATGGACAAACTGCTGCGTAGCCAACCCGTCTCCACCCGTTGGCGCCGGGTGCTGCTGGACCGACTCGATGCGGTGGCCGTCATCTACCGGGTGGCCTCCGCCATGTCGAACGTGGCCCATCCCATCGACTTTCGATGGTATCGGGCCATGCCCCTGGATGCGGCAATCGCCCTTCCCGGTGGAAGGACCGTCGGCATATTCCGGCTGGGATCCACCTCCGACAGGGCGGGCTTCGCAAAGCGGATGTGGAGACTTACCCGGATTCCATTGCCGGGCGTCGTACTCATGCTGATGCCCGATGAGGTGCGACTTCGGTACGCCCGCCGGCTGCTGTCCCTCACCCCCATATCGGCGCTCCTTGCATTGGAGCGGGAGGCGGCGTTGGGAGCCACGGATCACTCGGTTTGGGAGATGCCCTCCGTCAGAGGCCCCGTTGACCTGGGAGCGGCCATGAACCGGCTGCCCCCGGGCGGTGCGCTTCCCATGGAGCGGCCCCTTTCTCGTATCTCCTTTCCCCGAGACCTGAACGAATACCAGCCGGGGGAGGACGCACCGGATTTCCTGCTGCCGGCTTTGCTCAGGCCCGCGGAGAAGCGCACCTTGGACCTTCTCTCTGGTTGGCCATGGCTCAATCTGGGCGACCTGGCAGGCCTGATGGGGGTCTCCCGCCCGCGGGCGTCCCAGGTGATTGCCTCCCTCGAGGAATTCGGCCTGGTGAATCGCACTTCGGCGTCGGGGGGACGTCTGGCCCTGTCCGATAACGGCCTGGCCATGCTGGCCCGCCGGGACAGGGCCTCCGTGGGGATTGCGAAGAAGAGATGGAGTATTTCACCTCTGAATGAGGATCGCCCCCTCAATTGGCGCAACGTCACAGGCAGGCGGAGCCGGCAGCTGCTGCGCCACGTGGGCCACACGTCCGCCGTCCACGGATTCCTCGCTGCCCTCGCCGGGCAGGCCCGCGACCTGGGATGGCGGACGGTACAGCTGGACCCGCCCATCAGGGCCTCTCGCTATTTCCGGTCTCTCGCCGGCATGCGCTCAATCCATCCCGACGCCTTCGGGCTACTGCGGAAGGGAAACGTCGACTGGCCCTTCTTCCTGGAGATGGAGCGGAGGGCCGTTCGACCAGTCACCATGTCGGGGCGCCTGGCTCCCTATATGAACTACTACGGAACGCACCGTCCCGCCGATGACCACGGCTCCGCGCCCCATGTGTTTGTGGTCTTCAACAAGGAGTCGGCGGCCACCGGCTTTCTGCGTGTGGCAATGAAAGAGATGGAACAAAACGGAGTCTCCGTGCCACTGCTGGTATCCCACGTGGGTCTGGTGGAGCGGAGGGGCCCGCTGGGACGCGTGTGGTGCAGGCCCGGTCAGTGGGAACCCATGGCCCCGCTCCCCGAGGTCTGAATACCTCGAAACGACGAGGAGAGAACGAAACATGAGACTCTACTATATTCACGAGGCCGAGAGCCGGAGGCGACACGTCCGAACGGCCCTGGGCGTAGACGCAGAGGTGTGGAACGATTTCCTTCGGGCAATTCGCCATTGGCGAGAAGAACTGTGGCATCGACACGGAATCCCTAGCGATTGGCAGCTTCGTCCCTCGGAGTTGATGAATGGCAGCGCCGGCACACATCGCCGGAGCCGGACACAAAGCTGGATACCTACGTCTGGCAGGGGAGAGAAAATCATTGCCGGGGGGCTGCGACACATCGAGGGAGCCGCTCGGTCCGTGGGTGGAATCGACGTGATAAACGTCTGCCTGTACAAGCCAAATTGTGGCGACTACAAGAGGGTCGGTCTCAACCGGCTGTTCAATCGCATCAATGCGTCCGTGGCTATGGAAAATCGCCACGCCTTTCTCATATTTCGCCCCGGCGAGGAGGGATTGGTCTCCAGAACTTACTGGCGGCTGAGGACGTTCAATCCCATGCCCAGCAAATACGAGCAATGGGCGGACGGCCGGCGCATCAGGAACAAGCCCCTGGAGAATCTCATCGGCGGCCCAGCCTTTCGGGGTTCAGGCTCTGACTGGCTGCTCCATCTATCTGGACTTGTGGCCCACGCCCTTCTCATGAGGGAGGAACAGACGGACGAAGAGATTACCCTATGGAAAGACACGACGTGCGCCAGTCACGCCTTCGATATACTGGACGCCGCCCTCAACAGGAATGCATCGGGACGTGATCTGCAGGGCATTGTCAGGCATTGAACCGCTGACATAGGCTGAATTTAATCAGGGATTGGATGTTGATTGAGAAGTTTTCGCCTCGTCAGGCGCCGCAGTGTCCCTCACACACGTTGCCGAAACAGTCCCGCGATCCCACCGATGCCAGTCTGGCCTCATCTTGGGACACAGCTCGGGATAGGGGGATGCGCAGGGGATGGAGACAGGGATCCTTCACGCAGTCCGACCCTCCCTGCAGCCTCTCACCAATCCCCACCGATTCGGCTAACAGCTCAAGGCACCGCCACTCGGACTCCACCCACCTTCGGCGGGAGTGGGAGGGACAGCTCACGCAGGCTGAGCGTTCCAGGCGCCTGTGGTAACGCGCCTACCACCAGTCTATGTAGTCCCTCCGGGACATCCCGGCCTCGATGAGCGGGTATCGGTTCTCGATCCACGGGTCCCAGGGGTGCTTCATGCGGCGGGCATCGTTGGTTGAGATTCCGAGCCATGGTTCCACTACGGTGTCAGATGAGATATGTTCCCTGAACCTAAGGCTCAACAATTCGCGAATCTCCCTTGTAATGGGCCTGATCTTGTAGCTGGCGCTGCACTGCCTATTGCCGATACCGGCCCTCTCCATTCGGTCCCTTAGAATGAACGGCTATAGCCACGTAGTTGGGGAAGTCCGCGGGTTGATAAGGGCCATCATGTCCCGCCGCAGACTGCGGCGGTTGTCCACAACGTAGAGAGAGAAGTAGAGTTTGTGTTTCAACCATGCCAGATGCTCACAAATGCTGGGCAACTCCCAGTGGGTGTCGGCGGAAATGGAACAGTCGGAGCCCGAATCTAAGGTCCCCTCTGCGACCGTGAGGGCCACGATGGAGGATAGATGCCCCCGCCCAGGCTGATGACCTTGAGCCGCCTCACCGGCGCAATTCCTCCAGGTTAATCCCGGTGGGCAGGTCTTTGACTGGCCGCATCAGGATACCCTCCCTTAGTCCCATGGCGTCAGCTAAGGTCAGGAGAAGGAAGAGATGGGCCGAACTGGGACGGGTGCCCTGGCGCCATCTCCAGACCCGGTAGGGCTTCACACCCATAAGGCGTGCAAGTGCCTTCCAGCTCAGTCCACTCTCCTCCTTGAATCGTTCAAGTCTTTCGGAGAAATCTTCAGGGAAATCGAACTGCACGGGCCTGTGTATCTTTCGCTGAACTCCCATTCCTCTACGCCTCCTCTCCCTCGCCGCCTGTTCCGAATCCAGCGGCCAGGGGCGGTTGATACACACCGGATGGTGGAAGTACGTGAACCTCCATCAGGGTGTGGAGGCCGCCAGGGATGCGAGCAGCCAGCAGGATGAGGGCGCATAGGCCGTCCCCGCTGGGCTTGGTGCCCTTTCGCCAACGTTGAAGCTGTCGGGGGTCCACGCCCAGGCAACCCGCCAGGGCGTCCCAGGAGAGTCCCGTCCCTTCCTTGAAGGCATTCAGCCTTTGGGGGAAATCCGTGGGTAGCAGCCCGTCGTCGACGATGAGATGGGACGGTAGGAGACCGCTCTTCATGAGACCGTCTCCAGCATGAACAGGTCATCGAACCGGGTGACTCCCAGGGCCCTCATCAATTGTCTGCGTCGCCCCGGCGAGGGACTGCGTAGACCCCTCATCAGCAGGGATAGATAACCAGAGGACATACCGGCCAGCTTGGCCAGCTCGTTCTGGGAAATGTTGCGCCGGTGCATGATCTTCCAGACCCTATCGCGAACTAGTTTCACCCTATAGGAGGGTCGTCTGCGTTGCACCTTTCTGCTCCTTGCCAGTTTTCTACTCACTGTCAGACACACCGTCTCTTAAATCTAGAGAGGTCGCATCCTCCGATGTACAGTTGACGTACAACTCGGGATGGGCGAGGCGGTGGCGCACGACTATGCGGGCCAGGATCCTCAGACCTTTGAGTCGTAGCCTATCCTGCTCTTCGGTAAGATGTTGATTCATGTTATTTTTTCATTCACGATGGGTAGTTCGTCTTGCCCTTGGCGGCATGGCCACGAGGGGTTCAGCTGGCATGTATCTGTGGAAAGGAAAGATAAGTTCTGTATGCATCAGTGTATCTATACCTAAGGCATAAATCAAGGGTATGTGCTAAGAAACAGGATTTATCTTGACAATTACTTACTATAGTGTAACAATAAAACAACAACTAAGAGCCAACAGTTGACTAGGAATGGGCCCGGAGCGACAAGCAAACCGATAGCGGTGTCCACGACTGAAGGGGGTGCAAAAGATGGAAGAGTTAAACGGCAACCTCAGTCCTGAAGGAGTCAGCGAAGCAGAGAGCAACGAGGAGATAGGTCCCCTGCTCAAGAGACTGAGAGGAGAACTGAGCCTCAGGGACATCACCCGCAGGACGGGCATCTCCAGCTCCTACCTTTCCCAGTTGGAGAGAGGCGATCGCAGGCCGGGCCGAAACGTGCTCAGAGGGCTGGCGGAAACATACAACGTGGACCTGCGCCAGCTGCTGAGGCGGGCCGGGTACGGCCACAAACCCGATCCCAACAGCAACGAGGCGTTGGAGGTGGAAAGGGCCTATAGGTACGTACTGGCGGACCCCGTTTTCAGGGTGGGCACCAGGCCCGACGGTCCCCTCTCCCTGAGTGCCAAGCGGTTTATAGTGGAGATGTACGAGCGGTTCACCAGCAGGAGGTTGCTCCAGTGAAGGGAACACTCTACGGCTTCTGCCGATTGTTGTTGGAAGGGGTCCATCTCCGCCGGACCCTCAATCCCGAGTGGATGGCGGCAGCCTTCGTGGACTACTTTGGGGTGTCGTGCCGTCCGACCATGGAGGAGCTGTCCCTTCTGCTGAGGCGGGCGGGCTTCGGACACGTGACGGGCAGACACCTGGAGAGTATGAAAGGCATCCACTACAGCGCTCCCGGCGGTGGGCACCATATCCACTACCGGAAGGACTTGTGGGCGGGGGCTCAGGACTGCACGGTGCTACACGAGGCCTACGAGATCGTTCACGAAGCGCTCTTCGACCTGTACGGCAGACCCTATTCAGTGCGAAAAATTTGTAGCGAGGGGGACCGGTTCGCTGCGGCGGCGTTAATGCAGCCGAGGGTCTTCATGGCGATGGCTCGTGCGTCGGGACTGGATGTGCTGACCCTCCAGAGGATGTACCGGTGCTCCTACGCCTCGGTGGCGATGCGGTTGGCGGAGGTGGTGCGCCACCCACCTCTGATGGTGGTCTTGTACGAGAACACGGAGAGGGGAGACCCAGTCGGTTGGACAGAGCCTCCCTCCCTGATGGCTACGGTTGTGAAGAGGACGAGGGGAATGGGCATGCCCAACTCCTTCACCATCCGCGGGGAAAAGGGAGAAGTTCCCAGATGGGGTAGACCTCCTCCTCCCGGATCCCTGGCGGATGTCGCCATGCGCCGTGGAGGGACTCAGTATGTCAATCAAGACGGTCACGCCGTTGTGGCCCGGCCCGTCTTATGGAAGGGGCGGCTGGCCAAAGTGCTGGTGATAGCCGTGCCTGAACGGGATTCCTCCATCCTAGACCTGCAAGTGCTGTCCGCCCGTGCGTCGGGGTTGAGCCGTCGGAGGTCGGCAGCAGGTGGTTGGTAGACAGCGCCGACACGAGTAAGGTCAGTTATCGAGTTGAAAAACAGGCGGTGCAGGAGATCCATATTGCCGACGAAGACTCAGAGATTGATCCCGGGCCCGACGGTGAAGGCGGACAACAACCTGAACCCGAAATGGACAGACTCTCCAACATCATCCGGGAGTCCAACGACCGCTTCGGCAACATCGAGTGGAAGGACCAGGACAAGATTCAGAGGGTGATTACCTAAGAACTGACAAAGAAAGTTGTCTAGTATGAGGCGTACTAGGACGCCATGGCCAACTCTGACCGTCGGAATGCCCGCATAGAGCACGACAAGACCTTAGGTCGGGCTTTGGCCGACATCATCGCCGACCGCACCGGTCTGTTCAAACGCTCCAGCGACGACGAGTCATTCCGTGGTGGCTCTCGGAAATGATATTCGCCGCAACCTACGTTGCAACAACTGTCTCCAGGAGAGCCACGGCACGAGAGTAACCGCGGAGCATTTCACCGCAATGGCATTCGCCATCTTCCCTACGGGCGGTTTAGGACACGGAATCTCAATCTACTTGGCCTTCTCCGTCATTGGTGATTCGCGTCAACCACTATTGCTGTCCCCTCATGCCCGTCACCTGTGCCGGGGTCTCGTTTTTGACTTGCCCCTCATGAGTTGGCCTGTCTAATAGTCTATATCCCGTAGGGGCATCCAGGTCTCAACATAAGGCCCTGTCCCTTGAATCACTTACTCCAATAAGGCACAACCTGCTCTTGTTGGAACCGAATAGCCGGTAGCTTTTTCCTATTGGGCCTCAAACGGGGAAAGGGTTCCTTTCCAAAATTGCTTGCAACAACCGCCAAGAAACAGCCTTATTTGGTCCTCTGTCACGCCCAAATCAGCAATGAAATGGCCATTTGTCCCAAAAGGCAATTCCTGTGTACGGGAACATCCCTAATTCGGGCCGAGGAGAGCAAACTCAGGGTGAGGGGGACTCGTATGCGAGGCCCCCTCACCAACCATGACAATTCACCTCCCAGTTCCTCAGAATGCACGCATGGAAACAGTGGCAAATCCACAACATTGAGGCTGCGAGGATTCGCTTCATTGCCAAATCAGGCGTCCTCCGGGATCGGAGAACTGTACGTTCCAATCTGGACACGGGGCTGCCAATTGTAGGTTTAGTGTTGTTCTTGCTCCAGAAAGCCAAACCATGTGCTTCAACGACTAAACTCATGAGGAGGTGCGTGTCTTGGAATACAGACTATTGAGACGGCGAGAGGTCGAGAAAATTACCGGATTGAGTCGATCTTCAATCTATCGGCTAATGCAAATAACTGATTTCCCTAAGCCCGTACAGATTGGCCCCAGAGCTGTGAGATGGAAGTTGAGCGACCTTACGGCATGGCTGGATTCTCGACCAGTAACTCGAAGCATGTCGGGATCTTAGAACCTAATACAACACTATCCAGGCAATCTCTTAAGCATAAACATAGTCCGCCCACATTTGCATCAGAATTCGACGCCTGTCGAATAGATCAGATCTCGCGTATGCTTGTTCAGTGGCGTTGCCAAGTGTGTGGGCCAGGGCTGCCTCGGATACGGCCCACGGTGTGTCGGTTTGCTCCAGGGTCCAGTTCTTGAAACTGCTGCGAAATCCATGGACGGTAGTTCGATCAGCAAGGCCAACTGAGCGTAGGACTTTCATCAAGGTCATGTCGGACATCTGCGATCTCTGCTTCATTGGAGAAGGGAATAATAGGCCAGTTTCGTCAAGGAAGTCACCCGCTTCGCCAAGTAGATCAGTTGCCTGTCGGCTTAGGGGCACACGATGTTCAATGCCTGCTTTCATCCGCTTACCAGGTATCCTCCACACCCTGTCCTGGAGGTCAATTTCGTCCCAGGTTGCGCCTCTGGCTTCGCCAGAGCGTGCAGCAGTCAGTACAAGGAATCGGAAGCAGAGTCTGGAAGGCAGTGAGGCCTCGGATGCGTCAACGATTTGAATTGCCCTACCTACTTCCTGATAGGGCAGGGATCTTAGGTGTGCCTTCACCTTAGGCATGCGAGGCAACGCGCCGTCTATGGCTTCTCCCGCCGGATTGGACTCTATGAAGCCATGGGCCATTGCCCATCGGAAGACTGTCCTCATCCGTTGACGCACCCGACGAGCGGTCTCGGATTTAGTAGTCCAAATTGGCGTAAGGACCTGTAAAACTCCGCGGCGATCGATCTGATTTATGGGAGTGTTCCCCAGTCTTGGCATAGCGTGGCGTTCGAGAGTCTTAATCCAACTGGCGATGTGATGGGCATTGCGCCAGCGAGGCTTATTTGCTTCATGAACCACACGGGCGGCTTCCTTGAATGTCGGAATCTTGGACTTTTGCTTTTCCAAAAGAGGATCGAAACCATCCGCAATCATGGCCCGGTTCTCTATTGCCTTCTTGCGAGCTTGGGCAAGGCTAACCGAAGGAAAGCTACCAAGCCCAATATCACGCCGGCGGCCGACAATTGTAATGCGCTGGACCCAGGATTTTCGGCCTGTTTTAGTTATGAAGAGATGCAAACCCCCTCCATCGGAGTAGCGCCCAGGCTCTTTCAATGCCCTGACTCTAGTCGCTGATAGGACCAAAAGAGACCTCCAAAAAGCCGTTTTGTTACCACATTTGTTACCACAATTGAGTTGGGATACCAGTGGAACATTATAGCATTATTAGAACGTATTCTAACTTAATTTAGCTACAAACACAAGGCTTTTTGGAACAAAAAGGGACCGCAGAAGAAGGTGGGAATGTGGAGCTGGGGGGACTCGAACCCCCTACCTCTACAATGCCATTGTAGCGCTCTCCCAGATGAGCTACAGCCCCACGGGGTAGTAAATGATAGCACAGATGCGGGGGTTAAGCCTAGGGCGCAAAGGATGGGCAAATGGAAGAAAGGGAGGCCGCGACGTTCTGAGAGCCATTGCTTTTCGGCGGATTGGGATGGAGTGAAGGGAGGTCTAGGGGGGTTCGATGACGCTGAAGCCGGCGTAGGGACGGAGAGCTTCCGGGATGAGGACTGAACCATCGGCCTGCTGTCCGCCTTCGAGGATGGCGATGACGATTCGCGGGAGCGCCAGGCCTGAGCCGTTCAGGGTGTGGACGAGGGTTGGGGAAGCGCCGGTTTCGGCACGGTAGCGGACGTTCGCGCGGCGGGCCTGGAAATCCGTGCAGTTGGAGCAGGAGCTCACCTCCAGCCATTCCTGGGAGCCGGGGGCCCAGACTTCGAGGTCATAGGACTTGGAGGAGGCAAATCCCATTTCGGGAGCGCACAGCTGAAGCACACGGTAGTGGAGTCCCAGGGCCTGACAGACCATCTCGGCGTCGGCAACCAGACTCTGAAGTTCGCTCTCCGAGGTTTCGGGTTCGACGAACTTATACATCTCAACCTTCTGAAACTGGTGCACCCGCTTGATCCCGCGAGTGTCGCGTCCGGCGGCGGCCTTTTCGCGTCGGAAGCAGGGGGTGGAGGCGGTGTAGCGGAGGGGCAGCGTGTCGGGGGAGAGCACCTCGTCGCGGTGCAGGTTGGTCAGAGGCACTTCTGCAGTGGGGATGAGCCATAGGTCATCTTCGTCGTCGTGATAGAGGTTGTCGCCGAATTTGGGAAGATTGCCGGAAGCCTCCATAACGTCGCGGCGGACTACGGCGGGAAGCTGGGCTTCCGTGTAGCCGTTCTGGGTGGTGTGCAGGTCAAGCATGAAGTTGACGAGGGCGCGTTCCAGGCGGGCGCCTTTACCCATGAGCACAAAGAAGCGGGAGCCGGCGAGTTTTGCGCCACGGGGCAGGTCGATTATGCCGAGGCGCTCTCCAAGATCCCAGTGGGGTTGGGGGAGGAAATCGAAGGCCGGCATTTCACCACAGGTACGAACGACGACGTTGTCGTCCTCGCCCTCTCCGTCGGGTACGTCGGGCTGGGGGATGTTGGGGAGACCGAGGAGGATTTCGCGCAGCTCTGCCTGCACCTGGTTGTGCTGTTCGTCTAGGTCGTCTATCTGCTGTCCGACGCGGCGCATTTCGGCGATGAGGGGGGCACGGTCGCCGGACATCCGGCCGATGGTGCGGCTGGTCTCGTTACGGTGGGCGCGGAGCCTGTCGGCCTGGGCCTGGAGGCTGCGTCGCTTCTCATCAAGGGCGACAACTTCGTCTATGGGGTGCTCCTCACCGCGGCGAGCCAGGGCGGCGGCGACGAATTCCGGGTCTTTGCGGATGAGTTCGATGGACAGCATCTCCTAGTCCCTGGTGCGCATCTGGGGGAATAGGAGGATGTCCCGGATGGTGGTCTGGCCGGTGAGCAGCATCACCAGCCTGTCGATGCCGATGCCGAGTCCTCCAGTGGGTGGCATACCATATTCGAGGGCGAGGAGGAAATCTTCGTCCGTCCGGTCAGTCTCTTCGTCGGCGAAGCGACGGCGAGCTTCTTCCTGCTCTTCGAAGCGTCGGCGCTGCTCTTGGGGGTCGTTCAGCTCGGTGTAGGCGTTGGCGATTTCCATGCCTACCGCGAAGCACTCGAAACGCTCCACCAGGTGGGGGCTGCCGGGCTTCTTCTTGGCAAGGGGGGACATGGCTCGGGGATAGTCGATGATGAAAGTGGGCTGGATGAGGTGGGGCTCGACGGCTTGGGAAAGGAGCTTGTCGTAGACCTGGTGGACCGGGCCCGGGGCGAGGTCGAAGCCCTTTTGTCGGGCTTCTTCGATCAGATCCGGCGTTGTGGCCTCACCTTGAAGGTAGGGCATCAGGTCGATGCCGGCATACTCTTGGATCGCATCGCAGAAGGGGAGGCGACGCCACGGTGGAGTGAGGTCTATTTCGTGCTCCTCGTACTGAACAGTGTGGGAACCGAAGACTGTCTGGGCGGCGTGGGAGACCATCCCCTCCACCATTGACATAACGTTGGTGTAATCGGCGTAGGCCTCGTAACTCTCCATCATGGTGAATTCGGGATTGTGGTCCTGGTCGACGCCCTCGTTGCGAAATATGCGGCCGATTTCGTAGACCTTGTCGAAGCCGCCTACGATGAGTCGTTTCAGATAGAGCTCGGTGGCGATGCGCATGTAGAGCTGCTGGTCGAGGGCGTTGTGGTGGGTGACGAAGGGGCGGGCGAGGGCGCCGGCGGCCACGGGCACCAGGACAGGGGTATCCACCTCAACGAAGCCGCGGGCGTTCATGAAGGAGCGGACCGCCTCGATGATGCGGCTGCGCTGGACGAAGGTAGGCATCACGTCTTCGTTGTTGGCAATGAGGTCGAGGTAGCGCTGGCGATAGCGCTGTTCTGTGTCGCGGAGGCCGTGCCACTTTTCGGGCAGGGGAAGCATGGACTTGGAGAGGAGGTTGAAGGAGCGAGCCTCGACGGTGACTTCGCCGGTGCGGGTGCGAATCATGAGGCCGGAGGCTTCGATGAAGTCGCCGATGTCTAGATCGCGGAGGATGGGATAGGTGTCGCCGACCAAGTCGGCCCGGAGCTGGACCTGGAGCTTGCCGGTGGAGTCGCGCAGGTCGATGAAGGTGTTGCGACCCATTCCGCGTCGGGCAAGAATGCGTCCGGCAACGGTTACGGATTGGGCTTCGGCTTCATCCGACTGTTCCTGAGTTATAAGGAGCTCTCTGGCCTGAGCGTTGGTGTGGGTGCGGGACACGCGCGGAGGGTAGGGATCAATTCCCCTATCCAGGAGGCGCTGGAGCTTCTGCTGGCGGCTGGTCTGGTGGTCGGCAACCCGTTTCGGCATGGGAGAAGGAGGCGTCTGCAGTCTACTGGATGTCCAGGACTTCCAGGTTGATGGTCCCGGCGGGCACTGTCACCTGCGCAACCTGACCTATTTTGGCGCCCAGAAGGGCCTTGCCGATGGGGGAGAGGTTGGAAATCTTCCCTTGGGAGGGGTCCGCCTCGGGGCTGCCGACGATCAGATAGCTTTCCTTCTTGCCACGACGCTGGTTCATGACGGTAACCTTGTTGCCCACGTTGACCTCGTCGGAATCTTCCTCCAGGTCTTCGATGATGGTGGACTTGTTGATGATGCGTTCAAGGTCTAGGATGCGGCCTTCAATGAATGCCTGTTCCTTCTTGGCCTCGTCGTATTCGGCATTGTCGACGGTGCCGCCGATGGAGTTTGCGCGCTGGATTCTATCGGCGACTTCCTGCCGGCGGGTGGTGCGAATATGGTCGAGTTCTTTCTGGAGTTTAACCAAGCCTTCCTTGGTGAGGTAGGTGGGTTGAGTCAAGGTGGTACCTCCAGAAAAAGAGAAAAGACCAGGCGCACTTGTACCTTCGGCCCAGTCGGAGACATTGTAACGCCATGACCGCGCAAAGTAAAGAGCATCCTGTCCCGCTTAGATTAATGGTGAATGAAAGAGTCCGTCCCTGAAACAATTGACATAGTCAATCACTTTTCGGATACTAAAACCCGAATACTAAAACTCAGTGAAGTAATCGAAGGAATCCTGGTGCTGCCCGGACCCCAGGATGGGATGAGCGGGTGATGCACTTGTGATTGATGTAAAAGGGAGGTCAAAGCAAACACCGTCATGATTAACCCGACGTCAGCCACACCCGACTACACTATGGGTTACGGTGAGCAGATCATGCAGAGCCAGATGCGGGCTACGGCAGAGAAACACGCCACGTTTCTGCTGCCCTATCTCAGCCCCGGCCTTCGCCTGTTGGACTTTGGCTGTGGTCCCGGCGCGATATCGCTGGGCTTGGCCAGGGCCATCGCACCCGGAGAGATGCACGGCGTTGACATGGATGAGTCCCTGATAGAACGGGCCAGGTCCGCAGCCTCGTCACAGGATTGCGACAACGCCAATTTTCAGGTTGGCGACATAACCGCCCTTGCGTTTGAGGACGACTTCTTTGACGTGGCTCACTGCCGCAACGTGCTGATGCACGTGCCAGACACCTCCGCAGTATTGTCCGAGATTAAACGCGTCTTGAAGCCCGGCGGCATCATAGCATGTCGTGAAATGATCTGCGGGTCGTCCTTCAGCCATCCCGACTCTGGCATGATGAGAAGGTCATGGGAGATGTTCGAAGACTTGTTGGAGGCGAATGATGGGCATCCCCAGATGGGAAAGGACTTGAAGGGCCATATCCAAAAGGCCGGGTTTGTAGATATCGGAATAAACGCTTCATTCAGCGTTTACACCTCCCCGGAAGAAATCGAATCCATTCACCGATTGATCAGCCTGTGGTTCTTGGCGCCCGAAGTCACGGAGGCGGCGTTGAAATATGGGGCGTCGTCAGAAAAACTGATCAATGATCTGAAAGTCGCCTATGACAGGTGGAGTAAGGACCCTGCAGCCCTGTTCAACATTGCCTATGGCGAGGTAATCGCCAGCAAGCCCTTTGCGTGAGGGGAGGGGGGCGGCTCTTTCTTCACGGCCCGAGATAGGCGGCAACTATTGGCGAGGGTAGCGTGTGTGGAGGAAAAGGCGTAAAATTCTGGCCAAACTATCATAGGTGGAGGAGCTAAGGTGGCAAAGAGCAAGGTTATTTCTTCGGATTCCCACGTTGTGGAGCCGCCAAACATCTGGGTGGAGCGGATGGACCGGGACAGGTTTGGCAGCAGGATTCCGCACATGGTCAACGTAGAAGACATCGACGCCTGGATCGTCGACAACAAGGAGACGGGCGGCGTCGGCGCGATTGCCCAGGCCGGGCTGCGATTCGACAGGCCCGAGGATATTGTACTGAAGGGGGCCTTCGACGACGTGCGACCCGGCGGGTACATCCCCAGCGAGCACGTTAAGGACATGGACGTGGACGGGGTTTATGGCGGGTTGGTCTATCCGTCGATGGGGTTGGCGCTATATAGAGACGTGGAAGACCCGGACCTGGCTCGTGGCATCTTTGCGGCTTACAACGACTGGCTGGCGGAGTTCTGCAACGCCTACCCGGACAGGTTGAAGGGCGCGGCGATGATATTGGCGGACGAGGACGTGGAGCTTGCCATCGAAGAGACGCAACGGGTGGCGGAGCAGGGAATAAGGACGGTTATGATTCCCAGCTACCCGCGGGCTGACCGGACCTACGACGATCCCATCTATGAGCCTTTCTGGGCCATGTGCGAGGAGAACGACGTTACGGTGAACCTGCACGTGACGACGAACCGTCCGAAGGCGGACCCGATAGCCAGGGGCGTCTCCACCACGAGCACGGCATCATACGTGCAGCACGACTACTGGGTTCGGATGTCGCTGTGCCACATGATCTTCTCCGGAGTATTTGAGAGGCACCCGCGGCTTAGGGTTGCCGAGGTGGAGCACGAATTGGGCTGGCTTCCTTACTTCATTGGACGCATCGACATTGCGTATGAGGAGAAGCAGGAATCGCTGGCTTTGCGGTTCAAGGACGGCAAGAGGCCCAGCGACTTCATGCGGAGCAACGTGTACCACAGCTTCCAGGAGGACGCTCTTGGAATCCAGATGCGCCACGTCATCGGAGTGGAGAACCTGATGTGGGGATCTGACTACCCGCACTCTGAGTCGACGTTCCCGAAGTCGATCGAGATTCTGGACCGGATACTGGAAGGCGTGCCGGAAGAGGAGCAGGCGATGATTGTGGGGGAGAACGCGGCGCGGGTTTACGGGTTTTAGTTACCCTGCCCTAGAAATCCGGTTGATCTAAAGGCTACGAAAATCGGCCAAGGCTGCTGTAAGCCTTGGCCGATTTGCATAGCGAATTCGGCTAGGCAGAGTTCGCCTCGGTTGTCACTTTTCGCATACCACGCCGTCCCCGTCCCCATCGCGGGAGGTCGGGACCTTCTCCTTAGGAAAGCCTTTGCCAGGACCGTTACTTCCCTGTATGCGTGGTTCACCAGCCTCTTCAGCGGCCTCACAGGACTCGTAGCTTTCTGCTGACCTGGGATCTGACGATGGCGTAGATTCTACCGTTGGGGCCTGCAAGGGGGTAGGCTGAGGTTGTGGTATGTCATGCGGTATAAGTGTGATGGTCAATTCCGGTGTGCAGGTCTTCAGCATCTCGGCAAGTGCGGTCGCTTCCGCCTCACTCGCAAATAGTTCCCACCTGTCCTTCACCGTAATCCAGTCGATAGCGTACTGACACCAGTAACCCTCGACGGGTGGCTTCCAATGTTCCGGGCCGTTGTCACCCTTTGAACTGTTCACCGTGGTCCGCACGGCGATGAGGTGGCCATCGTAAGAGAGGTCATTCAGATACTGCCTCTTCTTATCCTCGCTCCAAATCCACCCACCGGACTTGTGCGCGTTGGCAAGGGGAACCATGTGGTCGATGTGGAGGTAAATGGGATCTGTGAATTCTCCTTCTGAGAACGGATCAACCCAAGTGCCTGATGCGACGCGGCATTGTTCCTCCTCAACAAACGTGACAGGGGTGCTTGACTGCCGGATGAGCACCTCTTGACGGGTGCACTGGCAATCTCGGTCTTCGTCAATCCAATCGCGCCATTCTTTCCGAACGTAATCCGGGATGTCGTGTATAACAGAGCCGACTAGAAGGGTCAGTTCATTGCCCGTGTACCGGAGAGGTGCTGACGAAGTGGGTGTTGGTATTGGCGCAGGCTTGGCTGTCGGCCTGGAAGTGGGTGTCGGCGTCGACACAGAAGTAGGACTGGGAAGGGCCTCGTTGACAGATGGAGGAGAAGGTTCACCGGAGCAGCCAACCAGGGCCATCGCAATGAGCATCGCGCAGGCGCCCAGCCAACTTGCGATAGATTTGGGCATCTTCTTTGGTGGGCCGGCGGCCCGCTATGGGGCCGCCGGCTTTGGGGGTCTCTAGGAGTTTTCGGCGACCATTTCCATGGCGGCGGACTCGATTCTGGGGAGGGTGGCGTCGATGAGGTCCAGGTCGAGTTCCTGGACAATACCGGGGTAGCCCGCCTTGTTCAGCATGTCGGGGAGCTTGCGCGCCTTGAACTGGTCCAAGGTCCAGCGGAGGGTGTCGGGGACGATGGTCTGGTCCCAGTAGAGGCGGATATTCTTGTTGCGGGGGCCGTAGTGGTAGTGGGGGCCGCGGTCGAAGCAGTCGAAGGCGAGGAGCTCGACCTCCTGTCCGGCAACGTCGCCGAGAACGTGGATGGCGAGTCCCTGCCCGATGGACAGATGGCGGAATTCGAGACCGAACTTGATGTTGCCCATCTCGAAGATGCGGTCGCCGCGGTTGTGGGTCACGGTGCTGCGCTGGGAGAGGGCCATCTCACGGGCGGCGGCCTCGACCTCGTCGAGCTTGCCCTGAACCTCGTCGGAGTCGGCCTGGGCGGCAAGGTCCTCGGCGCCGGCCTTAGTCAGCATTGTGCCGAAGTTGTTGCGAAGCTGGCTGATGGCCCAGCCGATGGGGTTGCCGGCAGTGGTCTTGTCGAGGTTGTGTCGCTCGTTGATGGTGGTTGGGCCGTAGTGGTAGTGGGGGGTCTGGTCGAAGCAATCGAAGCGTAGAAGCTCCGTCTGCTTGCCCTCCACGGGGCCCATAACCATCAGGCAAACGCCCTGGTCGTTAAGCAGGTCACGATGCCTCATATAGAATTGAATGTCCCCTGCTTCAATGGAAACGGGACCGCCCTTTGCGGGGCCGTCCATTGCGGTCATCTGCTGTGCGTTGGTTTCTGCCATTATTTCCTCCTCGTTGCGTATTCTGCACCGGAAGCCCTCGAATGTTGCACCGGAAGGGCCGCCGGATAGGGGCCTTTTGACGAGGCCGTTGGAACCATTATACCCGACGGGGGGAAGGCGTCAAACGGGGGATCTTGAGGGGGAGTGGCGCGCTTGGCGGGATTCGAACCCACGACCTCAGCCTCCGCAGGGCTGCGCTCTATCCAGCTGAGCTACAAGCGCTTGAACCAACTTGGTGCCGAGGGTGGGATTTGAACCCACACGCCCGTAAGGACACTGCGCCCTGAACACAGCGCGTCTGCCGTTCCGCCACCTCGGCACAAATGCCGCGTCTGAGTGGTGGGCGGTGATGGATTTGAACCAACGACCTCCTCGGTGTGAACGAGGCGCTCTAACCACTGAGCCAACCGCCCCCGACTGTTTGAACGCGAGCAAGCAGGTATTATAGCAGTCCGTCTATGAATCAGCCAACCCGAAGAGTCGGCGAGGTTGAGCAGGGGAAGTCTTGAGGGTAATGAGTGGTGTGTACTATGAGAGGCAGTATCTAAACCGAGAGGGTAAACGAGGACTCGTTTCAAATTTGCCAGGCGTGGAGCGGACTCGTTTATTGAACCTAGTGATGTGAATTCGAGGGTGTTCCAGGCGTGAAAAGGGTGCATTTTGGCACTGAACTCGTTTTCTCGGAAAATTGGGGGCCTATAGGATCTAATTGTGATATGACATACCATTGCAGGGAGATGGGTTGGGCGGAACAACAGAGAGTGCGGGGCATGTTGCCGTTCATGAGGGAAGGTTAACAGGGCGTGGGAATTCCTGGCAATGGGGAAGATGGCAGTTCGGGAAAAGGGACGGGGGCTAGCGAACCGTCCAGGCCGAGAGCGGTTGCGGCTTCAGAAATCGCTTTGCTATACTGAGGATTGGGGTATCAGGGTTTCTCCTACTTCGTACCCTGATAACGGGGGTGGCAACATCGGAAGCGAATCAATCTCCAATTCAACGCCCGATTACACGGCAGGTTACAGCGAAGATTATTTACGATTTCTTTCGCATGCCGGTCGGCGCGGCGTAATCGACTATCTTGTCCCATACCTCAGGCCCGGTCTTCGGGTATTGGACCTGGGCTGCGGGCCGGGCTTCATATCGGTATGGCTGGCCGAAGCCGTAGCTCCTGGCGAACTGTACGGGATTGACATGGAGACCTCGCAAATAGATATGGCCAGAGAGTTCGCTTTGGAGAAGGGATGCGACAACGCGACGTTTCACGTTGCCGACATAGCGGATCTTCCCTTTGAGGACGACTTCTTCGACGTTGCATCCTTTCATGATGTCCTCGCATTCGTACCCGACACTTCCGCCGCTCTGGCGGAGGTGAAGCGCGTCTTGAAGCCAGGAGGCGTGGTGGGCTGCCGTGAGTTGATTACAGACTCCAGCTTCGCTCATCCCGAACTCGGCGTTATGAAGAGGGGCTTTGAAGTATACGCAGACCTTCTTGCAGCAGACGACGGGCATCCGCAGATAGGCAAGGACCTGAAGAATCGATTGCTTGAGGCCGGATTTGGCGACATTCGTACATCCGCTTCTTTCAATTTCTACGACACTGCCGAGGAGATAGAAATCTTCTACGACATGGTCACGCAGTGGTTCCTGTCTGTGGACATCGCCGAGGCGGCAAAGAAATACGGCGCGGCGACGGATAGACTGCTTGCCGACATGGGTATGGCCGTTGAGCGGTGGAAGGGCAGGCGGGAAGCTTCGGCGGCCCTCGCCTTTGGCGAAGCGGTGGCCACTCGTCCCTGATTCCGTGCCGGAATGGGGGATTGGGGGCTAGGGTTCGGTGGTGTCCCAGTCGGGAAGGGTCCAGTAGCCGATTTCAGGGAGTTCAACGGAGGCAATAAGTCCCTGTGCCCGCTTGAGTCGCTGGCAGTTGTAGAGGTGAGTTACCAGTTCTCCCTCGCTGTGGTGGAAGCAGCCTTCCAGTGTGAAGATGCGCAGGTTTGGGCTTTTGGGATGGGGGAGCAGGGTGCCGGGGTAGCGGTCGGCTATCTGGTCGAAGAAGCCGGGGCTTTCCAGTTCGATGGTCTTTTCGCGTAGGGATTCCATCGTTTCCCTTGCGAGTATGCCGTGGACCATCTCGATGGCCTCGCCGAGCTTGCCGAGGATGAGGTACATCTCCCACCACTGCTCCTTGTCCAGCTGGCGATGGGGGAGGGCCGCCAGGTAGTCGACCTCGTCTCGGTGGGGAATGTCGTCGGGGAAGATTTGGTCGCCCCAGCGGAGGATGTACCAGCGGAAGAGGTGGGAGGCGACGTGGCTGATGTTGTTGCGGATGCTCCAACCCGACCAGCCCCAGTTAGGACTCGTCCAGTCGAGTTGGGAGTCGGTGAGACCTTCCAGTTCCTCGGCGACCATTGCCTCGTATTCGCCAAAGAGAGGGAAGTGGGGCAGGGCGGAATCCCGGACAGGTGAAAGCTGGTCAGTCATGGCGGGGCCTCACAGGGGGGATTTAGATGCGGGAAGGTTAACATTGGGGGAGGAGGATGTCGATGTGTGAGCCCTGTATCGGGAAGTGATTCTCCCCGGGCTACCAGCCTTCCTGTGGGGGGGCGCCGGTGGCCTGGGAGGGACCACTTCCGAGTCCACGCGGTGAGATGGTAGCGACGAATACGGCCGCTACGAGGGTGACTATGCCAATTAGCACCAGTACGATGGAGGGCCAAATGGGGAAGCTGGACATGGCCCGGGAGAGTTCCAGGAGAAGATCGACGGCCGGTTGGCAGGCGAAGTCTGCCACATCGCCGCAGATTTCGGTGGAAGCCACTGGAACCAGGGAGGTGAGGAGCGCGCTGATGATGATGGCGAGGATGCCGGTGACCAGGAGGGTTACTCCGGGCCAAATCATCATGGAGGCGCGGTGGGGAACGTTTACGAGGGCGAGAAGGGCCGTCGCCACGACCATGACCACCAGGGCGACGACGGGGCCGACGCTGTGGACGGAGTTGATGGGGTCGCGGATTGAGTCGAGGTCCACCAGGAATTCCTGACGGGACAATTCGGAGGCCTCGGCAGCGGCTTCCACAAGGTCGAAGCGGTCCTGGTCGTCCAGGTGGACGCGGACCTCAGCGATGGCTTCGTCGATGTAGGGGGAGACTACGGCGCGGCCGGCGGCCTTCATTGCTTCGGTGCTTTCAGGCTGCTGGAGGGCGAGGGACCTTACCTGGTCCCACTGGGATTCGAGGCTGGCGGCGGTTTGGGGATCAAGGTAGGAGAGGACGGGGACCACCTGGTCGAGGGCGCTCTCCAGCACCGGCTGGGGGACGCTTGCCAAGGAGGGCACGGTTGGGGGGATTTCGCCGCTTTCCAGGTATTCGATTACGTTGCGCGCTTCGCGGGCGTATTCTTCGGCAGTGGTGGGGTGGGTCTGCTCGACGGAGTCGACGCGTCGGTCCACGAAGTCGAGGCTAACTCGGCGCATGGATTCGATCGGTTGGGACAGTTCGATGAAGACCTGGGGTTCTTCCACGTCGCCCCGCAGATATGACATGACGCCGAAGATTATGCCGTTTACCTGGGCTTCAAGGTACGGGAGGGGCACAACTTCATTCGCGAGGCTGTCGAACTCGTCGCGGTCCATGCCGATGTCCTCTCGCAGCTGGTTCACCTCTTCACTTTCGCCGATCTCCGAGAGCAGACCGGTGTGGATGGTCCGATAGGAGTCGTTCTCTTTGAGCACGTCGGTGTAGAAGGTTGGCTCCAGGAGAGTGGACTTGACCTTGGAAGCGGTGAGAAAGCCAAGGAAGCTGACGAAAATGATGACGGCGAAGAGGAGGGAGGCGAGGGTGCGGATAGAGGTCTCTAGCATGGGTGGAATTGGGAAACAGCGTCGCGCGGTCTTGGCACGATTATCTTCGTGAAGGACATTTTCGAATGATGAACGGCCTGTGATTTAATGTAATGCAATGTCAGGACATTGTACACCATAGGAGAGTCAAGACGCTGGGCTTTAGGGGTATGTCAGGCGTGGATTGGGTACTGGCTCCTGCACTCGCAGGAACCAGAAGTGAGTCAGCGTTTGGGTCAGGCGTTACTCTCCGTTGATAGCCCGCCAGAGGTCCTCGCCATTGGACTTCCACCAGCTGTGCAGGATTGAGATGTCGGTGCCGATGGAGAAGTGACGCACGCCCATGTCCAGGTACTTCCGCGCCTCGTCGGGAGAGTTGATCTCGGCGCGGGCGGGGATGCCCGCAGCGACAGCTCCCTTGAAAACTTTGTCGTGGGCCTCCATCACGTCGGGGTGGCTCTTCTGTCCCGCCAAGCCGACGCTGACGGAATAGTCGGACCCGCCCCACTGCACCATGTCCAGCCCCGGAATCTCCAGAATTTCGTCAAGCTCCTCAACGGCGCCCCGCTTCTCAATCATCACCGCGACCACCGTTTCCTGGAGGGCTTTGACGTAGGCGGGCGAACCTCCGTAGCCCATGTAGGTGTGTCGCCGGGTGGCGACGCCGTACCAGCCCTTGTCCTCCGGCGTGTCAGGCTTGACCGTCAGAATCTGCTGGCGAACGTCCTCGGCGGACCTGGCGTCGGTGAACAGCACGCTGCCGAAGCCGGAACCGACGGCACGCTGGGCCAGATACGCCTGATGACTCTGGTCCACCTTAATCATCATGCCCATGTCGAACAACTCCGCGGCCCGGGCCATGTTGTCCAGATCGTGGAGGTCGGAGGGGCCGTATTCGGCAACGAACTCCACATAGTCGTAGATGCCCGTGTGTCCGATGGCCTCTATGACCGACGGCCACGTGGAGTGGATGTGGGTGCTTACCGTCGGTTCGCCATCCTGCAGCTTTTTCCGAAGTACGTTCGGCTTCATTTCATTCCTCCATCATCTTGTCCGGTGGCTTAAAGCATATATCATATACACATTCAGGTCTAAGTTGACGATTCTATCGGGAGGACAGGCCATGGCTGAGAACAAGACCCGCAAGACCGGCGCGAGCGTTTCGGACTTTCTGACGTCCGTCGAGAACAAGCGCCGCCGGGAGGACGGAAACACCATCCTGGAGATGATGAAGCAGATAACGGGGATGGAGCCGGAGATGTGGGGGCCGAGCATCATTGGCTTCGGCGACTACCACTACAAATACGACTCCGGCAGAGAAGGGGACATGTTTCTAACCGGCTTTTCGCCAAGAAAGCAGAACCTGTCGCTGTACGTCATGGACGGGTTCGAGGGCCGCGACGACCTTCTCGCCCGGCTGGGAAAGCATCGCACCGGAGTGTCCTGCCTTTACATAAACAAGCTGGCAGACGTGGACGTGGACGTGCTCCACGAACTCATCCAGAGATCATTCGAGCACAGCAGGGCCAACGCCGAGGCATGATTCAAGCCCTCCGAAAACCATCCGCAGACATGGAGTATAATGGGCCTCACATCTCCCTGAAACGATTGGACGGACAGCTATGAATTCGGAGCCAGAAATCAACAGATCCCTATCCCTGAAAGACACGTGGGACGGACCCTGGCCCGCCACCAGGGCAGTGCCCCTCTCCTTCTTCGCCGCTCCGCTGGTGGACGACCTGGACAAACTTGACGCGGACGTCGCCTTCATCGGCGTTCCCTACGATCAGGGGACCTTTGCGCGGCCCGGCGCGCGATACGGGCCCGACGGCATCCGCTACGTCAGAGGCGTCTACAGCTACGACTCTTTCAGGAGCGAGGGGCAGGCCGAGGGTTACTTTGACATTGACAGGCAGCAGACGTTTCTGAAAGGCGTCACCATGGCTGACTGCGGCGACGTGACCATCATTCCGTCCGACGTTGAGAGCAACTTTGCCAAGATCACCCATGCCGTCAGAAAGATCATCGCCAAGGGTTCCTTCCCGGTAATCGTCGGCGGGGACCACTCCATCACCTTTCCGGCGGCGCGGGGCTTCGACAGCTATGCGGACCTGGACGTGGTCCACTTCGACGCGCACATGGACTTCAGCCACGAGCTTCAGGGGACGTACTACCATCACGGCTGTCCCATCCGGCGGTGTTTCGATTTGCCAAACGTCGGGAACGTGACTTCCATTGGCATCCGAAAGGCGACGAAGGAGATCTTCGACGACGCCGTTGCCAAGGGTGTGAAGCTGATAACCACGGAGCAGTTCCGCACCATGGGGCCTGAGGGGGCCGTTGCCCACATACAGGCCGGCCGCAACGTGTACCTGACCGTGGACGTGGACGTGATGGACCCGATGCAGGTGCCCGGCACCGGCTCCCCCGAGCCGGGCGGCTTCTTCTACTACGAAATGCGGGATGCCCTGATAGCCCTTTCAAAGCGGGTGAACATTGTTGGGTGCGACTTTGTGGAAGTGGCGCCGCCCTACAACCATGCCGAAACTTCGACCATGTGCACCGCCAAGCTTATACTGGACCTGCTTGCCGAATTGTTTCCCTCCAGGGAGGGTTAACCGCAGCGAGTCTCCCCTCCGCCGCCTGCTCCGCTGAGCTAGCCGGGGTTTGTACCGGAAGTGTCGGGCCCTTCCAGGTGCCGAGAATCGTTGAACCTGTCTATGCGCCAGAGCTTCACGTTGGTGCGGGACTTCGGGTCCGACTGCCAGCTGTCCACGTCCACCGTGAACTCGAATATCGACGTATTGTCGATGTCCAGCGCCCAGACTTGGTCGGTGCCCAGCAGCCTGGAGATGATGTGTCGCAGAATGCCGCCGTGGGAGAAGAGCATTACCCGGTCGCTGTTTTTGTGGGCGTTGCCAAGACGGTCCACCACCCGCTGGGCGCGGTCGTAGCATTCCTGGTGGGTCTCGGCGCCCTCGATAATGTCGAAGTTGCGGGTTTCTGCGAACTCGCGGGCCAGCTTCGGGAACGCCTTCTCTATCTCCTCAGCCGTCATATTGGAGAAGACGCCGACCCTCAGTTCGATCAGGTCGCCCCACGGCTCAACGGGGCAGTCCCAGTTGGCGGTCACGATTCGTGCGGTCTCGAAGGCCCGGCTCAGGGGGCTCGCGTAGACGTGGGTGGGAACGTAGCCCTCCCGCTCCAGGCTCGAACGCAGTCGGACGGCCTGCCGACGCCCTGCATCGGACAACGGGGCGTCCACCCTGCCCACCCAGCGATTTTCCACGTTGCCCGTGCTCTCGGCGTGCCTGATTAGTCTGATGTTCATGCGATTCTCAACTCTCGATTCAAGCCAACTTCCTCTGTACAACCTCATCCGCAGTCCTTTGTACTACAGGCGCACCTGCATGACAAGGTCGGGCCGCGCTGCCTTGACACTGCAGCCCACCAAGCTAGAATCGTCTGAAGGACTAGACGCCAAAGGCGAGAGGAGGAACAACTATGCCATTCTACACTAGGGGCGACGTACGTATTCAGTATGAGGAGGTTGGCTCCGGGTTCCCGCTTCTCGCGACGCCGGGGGGCGGCCTGGATTCAGTCATGGCCGGATGGCCGGACCAGGTCTTCGACGCCATGGACGCGTTCAAGGACGACTTCCGCTGCATCACCATGGACCAGCGGAACGCCAACGGCGGCGGCTCAACCGGCCCCGTTCCGACTGACGACGGCTGGGGAGCTTTCGCCGACGACCAGCTGGGGCTGATGGACCATCTCGGAATCGACAGGTTTCTCTTCATCGGGTATTGCATCGGGGGGCCCTTCGCTATGAAGCTCATTGAACGGGCGCCGGACAGGGTCGCCGCTGCCGTGCTGTGCCAGCCCGTGGGGCACCACCCGGACTTTCCCGACGCCATGTACGATTCCGGCAAGGACGTCTGGACGCCCAAGCTCCGCGCCACCCGGCCCGACGTTACCATGGAATCGGTCGAGGCGTACCTCCACAGCCTGTACCGCGTAAATCCCGATTTCATGTACAGCGTCACCCGGGATTTCGCCCGGGCCTGCCAGACGCCGCTGCTGATCATGCCCGACGACACCCCCACACATCCCTACCAGCCCGCGATGGACCTGGTCGAGTTGGCTCCCAGGGCCGAGGTGACGGAATACCCCTGGAAGGAATCGCCAGACATCTACGACAAGACCATCAGCCAGGTGCGGGAGTTTCTCAAGGCTCACACACAGGTAAACGTCGCCGTTTGAGGGCAGAGGATGCGAATTCCCAGTCCATGACGAATGAGCGCCGGTTGGAGGGTCGCGTTGCCCTGATTACGGGGGGCGGTCGTGGGATTGGCCGGGCTATCACGCTGGCCTATGCGGCGGAAGGGGCTAAATTGGCGCTGGCGGCCAGAACGGCGACAGAGTTGGAGGAAACGTCCGACATCGCCGGGGCACGGCACGGGGCGGAAGTCCTGACAATCATCGCCGACGTCAGCAGCAGACAGCAGGTGGATACGATGGCGGCAAGGACGCTGGACCGTTTCGGCGCAATCGACGTTCTGGTCAACAACGCAGGCAACATCGGACCCGTGGGTCGGCTCTGGGAGAATGACCCGGAGGAGTGGACTCACACCATTGCCATCCATCTGTCCGGCACCTTCTACGGTTGCAGAGCGGTAATCCCGCACATGCTGCAGCGTGGTTCTGGTCGCATCGTAAATCTGGCGGGGGTTGGCGGGCCAAATGTGACTGCCTACGATGCGGCAAAGACCGCCATCGTCAATCTCACGGAGAACCTTGCCCTTGAGCTGAAGGATACGGCCATCACGGTGAATGCGATGAGTCCCGGCTCCATCCACACGCGCATGTGGGAGGAGACGCGCGACCTGGCCCTGGAGATCGGCGACACCGCCATGTACCGGCAGGGTGTTCAGGTCACCTCAGGCAAGGGCGCATCAATCGATAGAGCAGCTGAGTTGGCGCTCTTCCTTGGCAGCGATGACTGCGGGAGAATATCGGGAAGGATGGTCCGCGCCGTCACCGACAAATTTGAGGACTTTCCATCACAGGCGGACGAAATAATGTTGTCGGATGCCTACCTGATGCGTCGGGTGGAGCCGGAGGGCCCACTCACATAGCCTCTTATATGTCCGGGGCTGCCAAATGCACACTCCGAGGGCCTACAATCAGGGAACGGAACTGCGTCGACTGGCGTATATATCTATGTAGACCCCAATCTTCCCGGCGAGGGAGGGCGATGAACAAGAAAACGCTGGCCGCCATGATATCCCTGGCAGTCATCCTGTTGGCAGTTCTCGCCGCCTGCAGCAGTGAGCCGGAGCCGGACAGTGCTACACTGGAAGTTACCTCCGGGAAGGACCCCAACGCCTCCGTCAGCGGCGCCGTGACCTACCGCGAACGTCTGGCGCTCAGCGAGGGTGCGAGGCTGGTGGTGGAGATTCGCGACACCAGCTACGCCGATGCTTCGGCCCCGCTCATCGCACGCCAGACAATCACCAGTCCCGGCCAGGTGCCCATCAAGTTTAACGCCGGCTACAACCGCGACGACATCGACTCCCGCAACACCTACTCCATCAGCGCCGACATCATCGAGTCGGACGGACGGCTCGCATTCACCAACGACACCGCCTATGACGTAATCACCCGCGGCAATCCGACAAAGGTGGACATGCTGTTGGTGCTGGTACAGCCGCCGCCTGAGCTGGTCCCGGAAGGCGCCTCCGCGTCCGACATTCGCAGCTGGGTTGAGACCCCGGCGCGGATTGTCAGGGCAAACCTGATTCCAAACGAACCAGAACTCTACCTGCGGGTAGAATACCTCCAATCGACCATCGAAGGCTGCGCCCGCCCCGGAAGCCAGGAATTAGAGGTGGACGGATATGAAATCAATGTCCGGCTAACTCTGATGCAGCCGCCACCAACTGAATGGGCGATTCCCTGCCACGAGCAGGTGGTGCAACTCGATGGCGTGGAACCCATTGACAAGACCCTAGAACCAGGGCATACCTACCGGGTAAAGGTAAACGGCCTGGAAACAACCACCTTCACCGTGCCCAAACCCAGCCTAGGACATACCTTTATCGCCGAGTCTCCCATTGAGAGTATAGAGGTAACTGAGACGAAAGAGGCGCAACTCCGATACCAGCTTAGGGTTGTATCCGGCATGCCCAGAGGAAGTGGATGCTCGCAGTTCAACGGATATGAAATCCGAAGGGTTGGGGACAACAAGATAGATGTGTCAGTCACCCATCATCAGGTGGCGGATCCATCCGTCATATGCACCGCGGACTTTCCCATCATCAAATCCATCTTCCCCCTGGAATCATACTTTGAGCGGGGCGTCGAATATACCCTCACCGTCAACTCGGATACCACGACGACCTTCGTGGGCCGCTAGTCGAAGCCTGCCTGGACTAGCCTACAGGCTCAAGCACCTGCGGGCTGTTGTTGCGGGGGGAGTTGACGAGGGTGGATACGGCGTAGGTCTTCATCTCGCCGGCGGGATAAGCTCTCAGCACGTCGGTCAGAGCCGAGGCGTCCTCAATGTCCCGATCCAGCCAGAACGCTTCCATCTCCCTTGGCAAGATAACCGGCATCCGGGGATGAATGGGGCTGAGCATGTCGCTGGCTTCCGTGGTTATGATGGTGCAGGACGGGACTCTGTTGCCTTCCGGGTCTCGCCACACCGCCCACAGCCCGGCGAAGGCGAAGGGTTCCCCGGACTCCATAAGAATGCGCACCGGCTTCTTCGCCTTCCCCACCTTCTGCCACTCGTAGAATCCGTCGGCAAGGACGAGGCACCGCCTCTTCCGGAATGCGCTGCGGAAGGCGGGCTTCTGCGCCACCGTCTCCGCCCTGGCGTTGATCATCCGGCTGCCAATGGACGGGTTCTTGGCCCAATGGGGAATCAGCCCCCACCGCATAAACCCGCCCCGTCGTTCATCCCCCTCAACCACCGTCAGCACGTTCTGTGTGGGGGCCACGTTGAAGTTCGGCTGGAGATCCAGCTCGGAGCCGTCGAATTCGAACCGGCGGGCCATCTCGCCAATGTCTGAAGTCAGGCTGAATCTTCCGCACATGATGACTCTATGATGTACCCTAGGCGGCGAATGCGCAAGATCAGTTGAATGCTGTACTTGCACTGTCTAGGGAAAGCGTAGCAGAATGCCATGGAGCTAGACAGTTTAAGATAGATTGTAGGATGATTCCGTTGCAGTCCTTATAGAGCAGGTGCAAAAGCGTTTCGGTATGCGCGCTACAAAAATTGTTGCCACGATTGGTCCCGCCACATCATCCCCCAAACAGATTGAGAAGCTGGTTGACGCGGGAGTGGACGTGGTGCGACTCAATTTTTCCCATGGGTCTCACGAAGACCACGCAAACGTCGTTGGAGCGGTGCGAGAGGCGGCCGATCGACTGGATAGGCACGTCGCCGTGCTTCAAGACCTTCAAGGCCCCCGAATTCGCACCGGTCCTTTGGGCGACGGCGGCCCTCTAGAACTCAAGCAGAATTCTGAGCTTATAATCTCCCACGAACCGGTAGCAAGCGAAGAAGGAAGAATTGGCAGCACCAGCCCCCATATCCACCGCTTTCTTGCGCCGGGCAATCGGGTCCTTCTTGACGATGGACGTCTGGAAGCCCAGGTGTTGTCCATCGAGGGGCAGGACATTCGATGCCGGGTTGTGAAGGGCGGGGTTCTCGGAGCATACCAGGGAATAAATCTGCCCGGCGTTTTTCTGGACATTCCCACGTTCACCAAGAAGGACCGGAATGATCTGGAAGCCGGCCTGCAGATGGGAATCGATTGGGTGGCAATGAGCTTTGTGAGAAGCGGGGACGATGCGAATCCTCTTCGAGAACTCATGCGACAAAAACAAATGCAGGTACCCATCATCGCGAAGGTAGAGAGGGCGAGGGCCCTCCAAAACCTGGACGGCATTGTTGGCTCTTTCGACGGTGTGATGGTGGCACGGGGCGACATGGGAGTGGAGCTCCCCCCTGAAGAGGTGCCCGTCTGGCAGAAGACGATAATCAGCAAGGCGCTGCAGAAGGGCAAGATCTCCATTGTAGCCACCCAGATGCTGGAATCGATGATAAGTGAACCAAGACCCACCAGGGCCGAAGTCTCAGACGTGGCAAACGCCGTTTGGGAGGGGGCCGACGCCGTAATGCTGAGCGGTGAAACGGCCATAGGGTCGTATCCCGTTGAGGCGGCGGCGGTGATGTCCCGGATAATCGACAAGACCCTGGAGGTGTACGTACCGGAAGAAACGGACGCAAACGGCGAGGCTGTCCAGGAATCCCAAGCCGTAGCGCGGGCGGCTTGCAGCCTCGCCGACGGGCTGAAGGCAAAGGCAATTGCGGTGCTTACGCGTTCCGGCGTAACCGCTCATCGCGTGTCGAAGTGCAGGCCCGCCGTTCCTATCCTGGCGTTGACCGGAGACGAGAAGACTGCGAGAAGGCTGAAGATGTGGTGGGGTGTAGTTCCGGTGCTTGCCGACTTGCCACAGGTCACCGTGGACTCCTACGGCGTCATCGAAAGGGTGCTGTTGGCAAAGGGCTTGGTGGAGCTTGACGATAAGATTATCGTGGTTGGGTCCTCCCCCCTGGCGGCGCGAGTCCCCACCAACTTCCTGAAGGTGCTCCGGGTGGGAGCTTATATGTGACCGCAAGGGAAAGGGCAAACTAGTGGGCAAGATTGTCATGAAATGGGAGGTCGTATGCTGGAGTTGATAATCGAAAACGGAACAATAATCGACGGGACGGGGAGTCCCGGCTTCTACGGGGCCGTGGCAATCGAGGGGGAGAAGGTCCGCATCCTTCGGGGCGACGTTTCCACGGTGGAGGCCGGAGAGCGCATCGACGCCACCGGGATGGTCGTATGCCCCGGTTTCATCGACATGCACGCCCACTCCGGGCTGGTCATCCTCGACCAACCCCGCCACGAGCCCAAGGTGATGCAAGGCGTCACCACGGAGCTTATCGGTATTGACGGCAACTCCTACGCGCCGTTCCGCAGCCACAAAGATTTTCTTCGGTTTGTCGAACTCAACTCCGGCCTGGACGGCGATCCGCCCCTGCCCGGCAGGTGGTCCACGGTGGCGGAATATCTGGGCATGTTCGACAACAAGGTCGCGGTCAACGTGGCGTACATAATCGGAAACTCGCCCATTCGAATCGCGACGACGGGATGGGAGAACAAACCCGCGACGGGTGACGACCTGGAGAACATGAAGGCCGTCCTTCGGGAGGGGATGGAGGAGGGCGCCTACGGAATTTCTACGGGACTGGACTATCCGCCGGGCAGCTATGCCAGCACCGAGGAACTTATTGAGCTTTCGAAAGAGGCGGCCCGTCTCGGCGGCATCTACCACACCCACGTCAGAAATACCCTGGGCGATCAGTACCTGGACCCGTTGCGGGAGGCCATCGACATCGGCCGCTATAGCGGCATTCCCAGCCATATCACCCATCTTTCACATCAGAAGCGGCATCCGGGCGGCGCGGAGGAGATCCTGGATTTAGTGGAGACGAGCCGGGAGGATGGGGTGGACGTGACCTTCGACATGTTTCCCTCCCTGTACGGCAGCACGCGGCTGACCATTCTGTTCCCCCAGTGGACCATGGACGGCGGCCCAGAACGCCAGCGGGAAGTGCTCGCATCCCCTGAAGGTCGGGAACGGCTCAGGGAGGAGATCAGGCCGGGGGTCGTTTCCTACGACGAGATGTGGCTGACCTATTTCAAGCGGCCCCACAACCACAGGTTTGAGGGCAAGACCATCTCCGAAACGGCGTCGCTTATGGGCAAGGACCCCCTGGACGCCATGTGCGACCTGCTGCTGGACGAAGACCTGCAGGTGTGCTATGTGATGGCCGGCGCCAACGGGATGACGCTGCCCAAATTCATCAACCACCCCCTGTCGATGATCGGCAGCGACGGGGTGCTGCTGGGCGACTTCCCCAGCCCACGCACTTACGGCACCTTCCCCACCGTCCTGGCGCAGTTCGTCAGGGAGGAGAAGGGAATGTCCCTGCCGGACGCCGTGCGGAAGATGACGTCCTTCCCCGCCCAGCGGTTGGGGATACCGGACCGGGGGCTTCTGAGGGACGGATTCAAGGCGGACCTGGTGGTGTTTGACCCTGCAACCGTCGGCTCTCCGGCGACTCGCAGCCAACCCAAGCAATTTCCCACCGGCATCAGCCACGTAATTGTCAACGGCAAGGTAGTGGTGGCCGATGGGCAACACACCGGCGAACTGGCCGGGCGGGCGCTTCGCAGAGGCCGCTTCGAAACGTAACCAGCCGTTCCCTTGATTGGACGACCCTCAGCCGGACAGACCCATGACGCGGTAGACCAGTCCCATGTCCAGGTGTTCGCGCACCAACGCGGCCAGCTTGTCGTATTCCACGCTCGGCTCGATCTCTGAACCGTTTGTCGAAAGCGACACTCCCCTTCGTCGGGCGGCACATTCGAGAATCGAACGTCGAACATTGCGGTTGTGGAAGAGCCCGTGGAGGTAGGTGCCGAGGGTTAACGACTCAGGGTCCAGTGCGCCGTCCGGCAAGTTGATGGACCGGCCCGACCGGGATTCAATGACGAAGGGGTTGTCAATTCCATTCGAGGACGTGACGCCCATGTGAATTTCGTAAGCGGTCAACTCGGATCCCATGCACCCGCTCAGCAGGCCCTTCCCTCGGACCACTTTCGCCCTCACCTGATGTGTCGACTTCTCTCTCAAGAATGTGGTCGAAGTCGGAAGAAGCCCAAGGCCCGTCGTTTCCGCCCTCGGAGATTCCACTCCGTCCGGGTCCAGCAGCGCTCGACCCAGCATCTGATAGCCGGCGCAGATGCCAATGACAGGGACTCCCCCGCGACGCGAGCGCAAAATCTTTTCGTCCAGCCCTACGGAACGCAGCCAGTCCAGGTCGGCGACAGTGGTCTTGCTGCCAGGGATGATCACCAGGTCCGGGTCGCCATATTCTCCCGCGCGGGCCACGTACCTCAGCCGCACGGAGGGTTCGTGGGCCAGGGGATCGAAGTCGTCGAAGTTTGCAATGTGGGGCAGGCGAATGACGGCAACATCCACCGCCTCTCCCTCGGAGCTACGGGCTTCCACTTCCAGGCCCAGGGAGTCTTCTTCAGCGATGTGGATGTCGGAAAAGTGCGGAATGACTCCCGCAACGGGCACTCCCGTCCGCTCCTCCAGAAAGTCGAGGCCGTCCGCGAGCAGCGAAGGATCGCCACGAAACTTGTTGATGACCAGACCCTTCACGAGCGCCCTCTCCTCCGGCTCCAGCAGTTCCATAGTACCGACAAGCTGGGCGAATACGCCGCCCCGGTCGATGTCCCCCACCAGAAGCACAGGCGCGTCGGCGTAACGCGCCACCTTCATGTTGACGATGTCGTGCTGCTTCAGGTTCACTTCGGCGGGGCTGCCGGCCCCCTCGATGACGACCACGTCGTATTCGGCTCGAAGGCTGTCGAGGGCGGCGGCGGCCGTCTCCCAGATTTGGGGTTTCATCCGATAATACTCCCGAGCCGACGCCACCCGAAGCGGTTTGCCCATAAGCACCACCTGGGAGCGGCTTTCGCCCTCGGGCTTCAGGAGCAGCGGGTTCATCTCCACCCTTGGAGCCGTCATCGCGGCGGCGGCCTGCACCGCCTGGGAGCGGCCGATCTCGTAGCCGTCGGGCGTGGCGAAGGAGTTCAGCGACATGTTTTGCGCCTTGAACGGCGCTACCTGATATCCGTCCTGGGCGAAGATGCGGCATAGGGCGGTGGCCAGGATGGACTTGCCGGCGTGGGACGAAGTGCCCTGCACCATGATCACCTTTGCGCGGGCCTTATCCATTGGCCAAGCCCTCACCCAGAGCCTCAATGAGTCGCTGGCATTCCTCCGGCCGCCGCACCGCAATGCGGATGTACTCCGGCAGGCCGAAGGACCCGCAGTCGCGGACCGCGATGCGTCTTTCCAGCAGTCCGCCCCTCACGCCCACCCCGTCGCCAACCCTCGCGAGGACGAAGTTGGTGGCCGAGCCTGAAACGGGGACGCCCAGCTCCTTCAAGCCCTCGCAGAGAAGGGCTTTCGCTTCCGCGATGACCTCCCTGGCAGCAACCACGTGCGCATTGTCCGCCAGAGCCGCCACTCCTGCGGCTTGAGCCACCGCGTTGACGCTCCAGGCGGGCTGAAGCCGCGCCGTTGCCGAAATCACTTCCGGCTCGCCCGCCATGTAACCCAGTCTCACACCAGCCAGAGCGTGGGCCTTGGTCATGGACCGGAGCACAACGATGCTGCCCCGGTCCAACAGCGAAAGGGCGTCCCAGCGACCATCCGACAGCTCCGCGTATGAGTCGTCGAGGACAAGCAGGCCGTTACCGGCCATTGAATCTCGAATACGCCCCACTTCGTCAGGGGTCAGGTACACGCCGGTGGGGTTGTTTGGATTGCAAAGAAATACTACATCCGGGCCAAGGTCTCCGATGGCTTGCACTGCATCTTCGATGCGCCACCGGAATCCCTCAGATTCATCCTCCAACTGGAAGCGAATTTCTCCGCCGGCGATTGACGCTGCCTCTTCGTATTCGCCGAAGGTTGGGCCGAATATCAGGCACGTCTTGCCCGGTCCCAAGAATGCGCGAGCAATAAGGTGTATCAGTTGCACCGTCCCGTTGCCGACCAGAATGCTGTTGATGTCGACCCTCAGACGCGCCGCCAATGCCTCTCTCAACTCCAGGCAGTGGCGGTCCGGATAGGCGGACAGGTCGGCGTTGGCGGCGGCTTCCAGGACCCGGGGTGAGGTCCCAAGGGGGTTGATGTTGGCGCTGAAGTCCAACACCTGCTCGGCGCGAAGCCCCAGCCGTCGAAGTTCCGCAACGTCCAAACCGCCGTGCACAGCAGTCATCCTAGCCCTCCAATCAAAATGCCACCCAGAGAGCATGACGAGCCGCCAGCAGGCCCAGCGTTGCCGCCAAGGCTAGGATCGCCGTCCATTCCGACACCCGAACGGCTATGGTGATATCCCCGGCTCTGGGTTCCGGCATCTCTCTCGCCAGGCAATAGTGCCCGACCTTTTCCAACCGGCTGCCCAGTAGTCCCGCCATCGCGCCCATTGTCCATCCCGCGTTGGGACTCGACGTTAAGATGCGATCTCTAGCCATTATCTTCCAGCCCAACCCGGCGGGGAGACGAAGAATCGCGCCGCTCACAAGCAGGAACATGGCGCTGAGACGAGCCGGTACGAGGTTGACCAGATCGTCCAGCTTTGCGGACGCCTTGCCCAGGTACTCCAGCGGGCCGCGGTGGCCCAACATGCTGTCCAACGTGTTGATCACCCTGTAAGCCACCGCGCCGGGCACTCCGAAAATCGCGAAAAACAGCCAGGGCGCCACGTAGCTGTCCGTGGTGTTTTCGGCCACCGACTCTATGGCCGCCGCTGCCACCTGGGGCCCTGAAAGCGTCGAGGCGTCGCGGCTCACCAGGTGCATCAAGCTTGTTCTCGCATCGTCCAGCCGGTCGTCCTGCAGTGTTTGCCGGGTGCGGTTGGCGGCGGTAGATAGAGTCCGAACGGTGAAGGTGGCCCGAAGCATCAACGCCCCTCCCGCCACATACGCGATAGGGTTCCACGACATGAGCAGGTCTACGAGGAGGTACGCGGTGACGCCCCAGAATCCAACCAACACCAAGACGATGAAGCAGCCATAGAGAAACGCGGGTGTGGGACTCTGCGGCGCGAAACGCTTCAGGACATCGATGCTGCTCCCGATCCAGACCACCGGGTGCAACTTCGCTGGAGGTTCCGGCAGAATCCGGTCGAGCAGAACCGCCAGCCCCAGAACAAGGGCGTTCAGGGCCAGACCTTCAATCCAATCGGTGAATATCATCAATCACTTGCCGCCGGACCTCTGAATCCCAAGCCTTCCACAGCCCGTCTATATTCGGATAAGCAACGCATTCGCGCAAGGGGAGTGGAGCGGCTCTCAACGAAATGCCTCGTTGACCGGCGAGCCAGGGAGCAAAATCCACCGCTTGACAGCCCCGGTGGGGCGGCATATTATCAGCCACAGCAAATTATACGTAGCCACTGCCCGTTCAGGTGCCCACCTAGGGAGAATAGGGAAGGCGGTGAGAATCCGCCGTGGTAGCGCCACTGTAAGCGGGGTTTGAGGCCTAAGCCCACTGTCGCATTGCCGATGGGAAGGGCGAGGCTGGTACCATTAACCCGCAAGCCAGGAGACCTGCCTGAATGGAAGGTGACCACTCTCCGCATGAGAGAGGGTCCCTCGAGCTTCGGGCACAAACCCGACAAGAGCGACACTAAAGCCTCCGGCGGAGAGATGCCGGAGGTGTTTTGTTTAAGGCGGTCAGGCTCGACAGGGTCCGGTCCTACAGGCAGGCAGGCGTGGCCGTAAGGCTGGCCGCCGGCAGTCTGTTCCTCGGTCTGCTTGTTCTCGGCGCGGCGCTTCTATCCCTCAGCCTCGGCCCCGTTGAGATCTCCGTCAGCCACGTTGCCGCCATTATTCTCTCCAACGTCGGCTTGGACATCGGAGAATTCGGGCGCACCGAGCAGCTGGTAATCGAGCAGATCCGATTCCCCCGAATTGTGGTCGGGGCCTGCGTTGGCATGGCGCTGGGGGTAGCCGGCGCAACCATGCAGGGACTGTTTCGCAACCCCATGGCAGACCCCGGCATCATTGGGGTTTCGGCGGGCGGCGCGGTGGGGGCCGTGGCGGCCATAGCCATCGGAGCCGCCGGAGCATTCTTTCTCGCCCTGCCCATCTTCGCCTTTGTGGGGGCAATGTTGGCCTCCCTGCTGGTCTACGGCATCGCCGCCGTGGGTGGCCGCTTTTCCATGGCTACCCTGCTGCTGGCGGGCGTGGCAGTCAACGCGTTCCTTGGGGCCGTCGTCTCCGCCATCATCATACTCCTGCCGGACAACGAAGCACTGAGGGAGATCCTGTTCTGGCTGGCGGGCGGCCTGGATTCCCGCACATGGGAGCACGTTCAGATAGCCGCCCCGTTCATCCTGGGCGGACTATTCGTCATCCTGCTGATGACGAGGGACCTCAATCTTCTGATGCTGGGCGACGACGAAGCCCGCTCCATGGGCGTCCGTGTGGGCCCCTCCAGGATAGTGCTGCTGGCGGCGGCGGCAATGGCGACGGGCGCGGCCGTCGCCGTGAGCGGCACCATTGCTTTCGTGGGACTTGTGACGCCGCACGTTCTGCGGCTGATGCTGGGGCCGGACCACCGGGTGCTGGTGCCCATGAGCGCCGCGGGGGGAGCCGTCTTCGTCCTCCTCGCCGACACCGTCGCAAGGACCGTAATCCAACCGGCGGAGTTCCGCGTCGGCGTGCTGGCGGCCTTCGTCGGCGCGCCCTTCTTCATCTTCCTGCTGATCAAGAACAAGCGCCAAGCCTACTCGCTATGAGACACACAAGCTAAGAGGAGTTTACATGTCAATCCGCCGAGTTTCCTTCATCCCGATGATGCTGGTCGTGCTGCTGTCGCTGGTCGTCGCAGCCTGCTCGTCCGAGACGCCCACCCCTGAGTCCACCACTGCGCCGGTGCCGACGGTTGTTCCCACAGCTGCGCCAGCGGCCCCGGCGCCCACCCCGGCACCCGCAGCACCGGCACCATCTACGCCCGTCCCGACGCCGGTCTCAACCCCGGCGCAGACTCCCGCTGCCCCGACGCCCACGCCACCGCCGGCGCCTATTTCCACACGGACGACTTCGACTCCCGCGCCCGATCCGACTGCCACACCGGCGCCGGCGACACCTTCACCGACGACACCACCGCCTCCAACTCCAACACCAACTCCCGCACCCACACCGGAGCCGACACCGACCCCCACGCCTGAGCCGACCCCCGACCCTCTTGTCGAAGCATTTGCCGAAGTCACCGGCATCGTAGATCCGACGAACTTCAGCTGGCCACGGGAGGTGGAGGGGCTGAACGGACTGGTGAGCATCCCCGCCAAGCCTGAGCGGATAATTGGCGCTTCCATCGGTCACGATGAGGTTATTCTGGCCTTGGTGCCGGTCGAGCGGCTGGTCGCCGTGGGAAGCTTCACCAAGAACGCCACCTACTCCAACGTGTACGATCTGGTCCAGGAAAAGCCGGAGATTTCCCGAGACTCGGAGACCATCATTGCCCAGGCTCCGGACGTGCTCGTCACCAGTCCATTCTTCGCGGCGGAAAGGGTTGAAGCCCTGAGCCGAGTCGGCATACCGGTAGTCCAGACGGAGCTTCTGCACGACGCGGAGGCCCGCATAAACAACATCCTGCTCACGGGCTACATTCTCGGTGAGGAGGAACGGGCGCTGGAATTTGCCGCGGAGGTGCGAGAGCGCTACGAGTCGCTGCTATCGGTCACCGCCGCAGCGGACCCCAAGCCCAGGGTATTGGCGCTGACCCAGTATTCCGATAACCTGTGGACAGCCGGCGGCAACTCCACCGAAGGCGGCGTCATCATCGCTGCGGGCGGCATCAACGCCGCGGAAGTCGCGGGCATCGACGGCAATCAGACCACGAGTCTGGAAGGGGTCATCGCCATGGACCCGGAGATCATTATCATCCCCCAACCGGCTGAATTCGGCGCAGAGGAATTCAGGGACAGCTTGCTGACCAACGATGCGCTCGCAACCGTTCCGGCCATTCGGAACAATCAGGTCCACGTGGTTGAGAGCAAGCACGTCACCACCCTCTCCTATTGGAACATCCGGGGCGCGGAGACGCTGGCGAGGCTGCTATGGCCGGACGCGTTTACCGAAGCGCCATCAGAGACCTTCAGCCTGGCGGAGTAGCCGGAACGTGAACAATCATCATAAAAGCGCCGTATCAGCCCGGGAACTGTCCTATCGAATAGACGCCCAGCAGCTTCTCGACGACGTGAGCATCCGTGTGGAGAAGGGGGAAATGGTCGGCTTGATAGGCCCCAACGGCGCCGGGAAGTCGACCCTGCTACGCGCGATTTCCGGCATTCTCCGATGTCAGGACGGCGCGATCTCCCTTGATGGGCGGGACATCAAGGATATGACCGTCAAAGACGTCGCCGCGGGACTGGCCCTGGTGCCCCAGATAGCGCCCTACACCCACGGGTTCACCGCCATGGAACTGGTGCTGATGGGGCGCTACCCCCACCTGGGCCGCTTCCAGGTGGAGGGAAGCGCAGACAATCGGATAGCCACGGACGCGATGGCGCTGACGGAAACGGACCAGTTTGCCGAGCGTACCCTGGACACCCTTTCCGGCGGCGAGCGACAGCGGGTATTCGTCGCCCGCGCCCTGGCGCAGCAGCCCCGCATTCTTCTGCTGGACGAACCCACCTCCAACCTGGACGTGCTGCACCAGCTAATGGTGCTTGACCTGGTCCGACAGCTGGTGGACGACGGATTGACGTCGGTGGCGGCTTTCCACGACCTCTCGATGGCCGCCCGCTACTGCGACCGGCTGGTGGTAATGGCCGGTGGGAGAGTCATTGCCAAGGGGAAGCCGGAGGAGGTGCTGGAACCCGGACTGATCGAATCGGTCTTCAAGGTGAAGGCGGCCGTCTACCGGGACCCCGTCACAGGCTCCATCGCGGTCAGCCTGATTGGCCCAGCAAACGGGTTACAGTCGACGATAACGAAGGAATCCACGAGAGCACATTCTCGGAAGGCAGGCAACTCATGACAAATCCCGAAAGCAAGAGTGGGACCCTCAAATCTCCCCGTCGCCCTCGGGTCAAGAAGGGCCTCCTGATAGTCAACACCGGTGAGGGCAAGGGCAAGACGACGGCAGCCCTCGGCGTAATTTTTCGCGCCTGGGGCAGGGACTTCGACATCAGGATGTTCCAGTTCATCAAGCACACCGGCGCCCGGTTCGGCGAGCAGAGGGCGGCTGAAAAGCTGAACATTCCAATCGAGGCCATGGGGGACGGGTTCACCTGGCTTTCCAAGGACATGGACAGGACGGAGGCGCTGGCCGTCGAGCAGTGGAACAAGTGCAAGGAGGTGATTCTGGAGGGGAAGGAGGACATCATAGTCCTGGACGAGTTCACCTACGCCCTCCACTACGGCTGGGTGCCCGTTGAGGAGGCGATCGACGCCCTGCAACGCCGTCCCAAAGACCTTCACGTCATCATTACCGGTCGCTACGCGCCCCAGGAACTCATAGACTGCGCCGACCTGGTGACGGAGATGAAGCTTATCAAGCACCCCTACCAGGACCAGGGCATCAGGGCCCAGCAGGGAATAGAGTTCTAGCCAATGACACTTGACGAAGTAATCGCCGGGATAAAGCTTACCGACGCCAAAGCACGCAGCCGGGCCGCCGAAAGGCAGGACCAACTGACCAAGCCGCCGGGCAGCCTGGGCAGGTTGGAAGATTTGTCCGTACAACTGGCGGGCATCTTCGGCACGGAGCGGCCCGCCATACGGCGCAAGACCGTGATAGTAGCCGCCGCCGACCACGGCGTGACGGCCCAAAGCGTCACCGGCTACCCACAGGAGGTGACGGCCCAGATGGTGCTGAACTTCCTCAACGGCGGCGCGGCCATCAACGTCATCGCCCGGACGGTGGGCGTCGACCTGATGGTGGTAGACGCGGGCGTGGCCGCGCCCCTCCCGTCGCATCCCAACCTGCGAGTCGTCGGCTGGGGACGCGCCACTGGCGACATCAGCCGGGGACCGGCCATGAGCCGCTCCGACGCCGGGGCCGTCCTAATGTCAGGCGTAAAACTGGCGATGGAGGCGGCGGATTCGGGCGCGGACGTCATCGGCACGGGCGACATGGGCATCGGCAACACCACCCCCTCCAGCGCCATAACGTCTGCAATCACCGGCAAACCCGCCGCCGACACGACGGGCCGCGGCACAGGCCGTTCCGACGCCGAATTGGAGAAGAAGGCCACCATCGTACAGCGTGCCCTCGAAGTCAATCAACCTGATCCCGCCGACGGCCTCGATGTGCTGGCCAAGGTCGGCGGTTTCGAAATCGGCGTGCTTGCCGGAGTGATCCTTGGAGGCGCGCTGGCCCACCGTCCGGTGGTACTCGATGGGTTTATCTCAGGGGCAGCAGCCCTTATTGCCCGCCAACTCTGTCCAACCGCATCGGAGTACATGATTGCCGCCCACCGCTCCGCCGAGTCCGGACATCGCGTCGTCCTCGCCCATCTGGGCCTGAAACCGCTGCTGGACCTGGACATGCGACTGGGGGAGGGCACAGGCTCGGCCCTTGCCATGCCAATCATAGAAGCCGCCGCTTCCTGCTTGAGTGACATGGCCACCTTCGAGGAGGCCAGCGTCTCCAACCGCCCTTCAGGGTCCGATTCCCCTTGCGACCCTTAACAGACATCCGCCACGCCTTCGGGTTCCTGACCATTTTCCCCGTCGCGCCCTCTGGCAAAGCGCCCACCGCGTCCTCCAGCGCCTACTTTCCCCTGGTGGGGTTGGCTCTCGGCGGAGTGCTGGCCGGGCTTGATGTTGCAGCACGGGAATTGCTGCCCCTGCCCGTGGCGGGAGCAATTCTGCTGGCTGCACTGCTAATCGCAACCCGAGCAATCCACGTCGAGGGATTCCTGGACAGCTGCGACGGGCTGCTGGGAGGTAGAGACAAGGAACACAGGCTCAAGATATTGCGAGATTCTCGCGTTGGCGCGTTTGCCGTTGTGGGCGGGGTAAGCCTGCTGCTGCTCAAGTGGACGTTGCTCGCCTACGCGCCCTCCGGCGTACGAATCGAATTGCTGGCGCTGTTTCCGTGCCAGTCGAGGTTTGGTATGCTGGCAACCATGGTCGCCTTCAGATACGCCAGACCGCTGGGGCTGGGAACCTCCTTCGAGATTGGCCGCAGCCGGTGGCAATTGGCCGTGGGATTTGTCATCGCCGCAGCTGCCGCCGGCCTCCTCATGGGGGTTGGAGGACTCGTCTTGATTGTCGTTTCCGCTTCGGCGGCTATGGCCCTGGGCTGGTGGGTCACCCGGCTGATTGGCGGTATGACGGGGGACACTTACGGCGCAGTCAACGAGGTTGTGGGGGTTGCCGTTCTTCTCCTGGCAGCCGCTCTGGTACCGGTCATCGGCGGCCTGTTCGAGGCACCGCTGTGGTAGCCGCCACACCGACAACCCAACCTCACAGCCCCTTGGTGGATTGAAGCATGGGCGCTTGGTACCTGGTGCGTCACGGCGAGACCGAATGGAATCGCGCGAACCGGATCCAAGGGCATTCCGATGTCCCCCTCAGCGAACATGGTCGCAGCCAGGTCCGCGCTCTCGCGCCCGAACTGGCCGGCGTATCCTTCGCTGCCGTTTACTCAAGCGACCTCTCCCGCACCATCGAAACGGCGCAAATTCTCGTCACCGGTGCCGGTCTCGCGGTGCGGCAGGACGCGGACCTGCGGGAGTTCTCCTACGGCGAGTGGGAAGAGCTGACTCTGTCCGAGGTGCAGGCCCGAGACGGCGACGCCTTCGCCAAGCGTTTCAATGTGCGCGACGTGGACTTTGCCGCTCCCGGCGGCGAGAGCGCCATACAGTTGCTGGAGCGCGTCCGGCGGTTTCACGACAGGGTCGTTGAATCACACGATGGAAGCGAAAACGTGTTGGTCGCGGCCCACGGCGGCTCCATCCGCGCACTTGCGCTGTGCCTGCTTGACCTGCCCGTGGAACACTTCTGGCGCTTTCGGGTGGATTGCGCCGGACTTACCATAATCGAGAACCACACTGGTGGACGAGTGCTTCGGGTCTGGAACCACGTGGTACCCCCGGAAACCGGCCTTACCGAGGTCAACACATGAGCAAGAAGCTCACCCTCATTCTGGGCGGCGTCAGGTCGGGCAAAAGCAGGTTCGCCCAGAGACTCGCATCCGACGGAAAGCGGGTGCTCTTCCTCGCCACCGCCGAGGCGGGCGACGCCGATATGGCTGCGCGCATCCAATCTCACAAAGAGACCCGTCCTTCCGAATGGGACACCCTAGAAGAACCCCTCGACCTTGCCGCCTCCCTGTCTTCCATCCTGAACGACTACGACGTGGTAATCCTGGAATGTCTCACCCTCTGGGTCAGCAACCTGATGCTGGCCCCGCCAACGGCAGGAGACGCCAAAGCCGACATCCCATCCAGAGTTCACGAAATTCTGGAGCTGTACAGAAGGGGCGACGCATCATGGATTGTGGTCAGCAACGAGGTGGGTCTGGGGGTCATTCCTTCCACCACCCTCGGACGCAACTACGCGGACGAGCTGGGAAGAGTGAACCAACTCGTGGCCGCAGCGGCCGACGCGGTCTACTTCATGGCCGCTGGACTTCCACTGCAAATAAAGGGTGAGCGTCACTCCGGTTTAGACGACGTTGTCTAGCGACTCCTGGTCGGCGCATCCCTGCGCACCCACAGCCTAATTCTGCTGCTGGCCCCGTCCCCACAATGGATGCCGGAAGGTGGGATTGGCTCCCCGGTGCCCCGACCGCTGCTGTGGCGCCGCCTCGACCAAAGCTTCCTCCCGTACCCTCGTCATCGGCGGAGTCTGCCTTCTGACCGGCCAACTGTCCGACAAGTCGTTGAGGTGGTGCGCCAAGTCGATCAATGCCGCCACGTTGTTCACGGGCAACAGGTCGTCAATGAATGGTTCCGCTGCCTGCATTCCCCGGGTCAACGCCTCGTAACCCTCCCGTCCAGCCAGCGGGTTCAGCCATATCAGCCGTCGGCAGCTGCGCTGAAGTCGCTGCATTTCGTGGCTCAACACTTCCGGGTCGCCCCGGTCCCAGCCGTCTGAGACTATCAGTACGATGGAGCCCCAGCTGAGAGTCCTCCGCGCCCACTTGAAATTAAACTCCTTGAGCGCGGCGCCGATGCGAGTGCCCCCGGACCAATCCGGGACGGCCTTGGCCACAGAATCCACCGCCTGGTCGATGTTCCTCTGGGCCAGCTGTTTCGTAATCCGCGTCAGGCGGGTGGCGAAAAGGAATGCCTCCACCCTGCTTTCCAGCCCGGCGTAGAGGCTGTGGATGAAGTGAAGCAGCATGCGCGTATAGCTTTCCATGGAGCCGCTGACGTCGCAGATTACCACCAGCCTGCGGGGCTTCTCTTTCCAGCGTCGGCGACTCAACTCCAGCAACTCCCCGCCAAACTTAACGTTGCGCTGCAATGTCCTCCGAACGTCCAACTCCCTTCCCCTGCCCGGCTCCTTGCGCCTGGTGCGTCTGACGCCGGGGTCCCACTGCAGCGAAGCCAGCATCAGCCTCGCCTGTCGGGCTTCCTGTGGGGTGAACTCCGTAAAGTCCTTCTTCTGCAGTACCTCCCTGGCGCTGAAGGTCCTCGAAAGGTCGATGCGGTCAGCCGCAGCTCCGTCCTCCGGCTGACCCCTGTCGACGCCGTTTGGCGGTGGCGGCCCTGCTTCAATTCGTCGATACCGGCGCTGTTCGCCCATGGATCGAAGGTCGAGGGAAGATAGCCGGTCTTTTCTCTGTCGCCAGAAGACGGCGAAAGCCTCGTCGAAAACTGGCAGGTCCTCTCGTCGATGCACCATCAGCGTCCGCAGCGCCTGCCTCACCTCCATGCGGCGTCGAATTCCGATGTCTTCCAGAACGCGAATGGCATCCAGCAGCCGCCCCGTGTGCACGTCAAGGCCGAGCCGTCTCAGCAACCTTCCGAACAGCAGCAGGTTGTGAAGGAAATGGCCGTCGAGTTCGCTAGCCACGCCTTCTCCCGCGCCGGGTGCCCGGATTCAACGCCCGATTCACCAGCGCCCGCGTCTGCTCCCCTCGGGTGGCCTCCAGGTCCTCGCGGTACTTGAGCATCACACCCAGCGTGTCGTCTATCACCGAGGGCGTCAGTTCGTTCTCGTTGAGGCTGATGAGAGCCGCCGTCCAGTCCAGGGTTTCGGAAACGCCGGGAATCTTGTACAGCTCCGTTGCGCGCAGTTCCTGAACGAAGGCCGTTACCTGCCCGGCCAGTTTCTGGGACGCTTCCGGCATCTTGCTGCGGACAATCTGCGACTCCTTGGCAGCGTCGGGGTAGTCGATCCAGTTGTACAGGCAGCGGCGTTTCAACGCGTCGTGAATCTCGCGGGTTCGATTGGAGGTAATCACCACGATGGGGGGTTCTTCTGCCGTATAAGTGCCGACCTCCGGAATGGTTATCTGAAAGTCGGCAAGCATCTCCAGCAGATAGCCTTCGAACTCTTCGTCGGCCCGGTCGAGCTCATCGATGAGCAGGACCGTGGGGCCGGAACTCTCCAGGGCCTGCAGAAGCGGACGCTTTATCAGGAACTCTTCGCCGAAAAGCTCCTTCTCAATCTCTTTCCTGTCGGAGCTGCCAGCCGCTTCCATCAGCCTGATGTGGAGCAGCTGGCGGGAGTAGTTCCATTCGTAGACCGCCTGGCTCACGTCCAGCCCCTCGTAGCATTGCAGCCGGATAAGCCGCGCGTCGAAGGCCGAGGCCAGGGCTCGTGCAACCTCCGTCTTGCCGACACCGGCCTCCCCCTCCAGGAACAGGGGTCGCTTCAATTTCAAGGCCAGATAGACGGACATGGCCAGTCCGCGGTCGGCCACGTAGAGCTGCTTTCGGAGGGTCTGTTGGAGTTCGTCAACCGATTCCGGCAAGCGTACCTCAGATGTCATGTTCAACTACCTTGTCCTTCCGGCCCAAAGGGGCACTTGGAGATGATAGGGAGATTGGCCCAGGCTCGACCTTCCAGCCGGATTCGTGGACGGGAGACCTAGCCGGCCCGCGAAACTGCCGCCGCCAGGGCGCGTCGCACGTAGACCGCGGAGACTGACTGACGGTATTCGACGGAGGCGAAGATATCGCTCATCGCGTCGCCCTGGAAGTCACTCGCCACTGCCGCAGCGGCTTTGTCGAGGGCTTCGTCGCCCAGCTCCGAGCCCAGCAACGCCGACTCCACGGACGACGCTCGGGTGGGCATCGTCTCCACCCCTCCAACGACCACGCTGGCGGCCGAGCAGCTGCCGCCGGACACGCCGACGATGGCTGCGACTCCGATAACGGCGTACCGCGACGCCGGGTGGGCAAACTTTACATAAGCAGATCCTGCGCCGGAGGGGATGGACGGCACAGACACACTGGTGAGAATCTCGTCTTCTTCCAGGGTGTTCTCCAGCAAGCCCGTGGCAAAATCCGACGCGCCTACGCTCCGGTCTCCCCCCTTGCCGGTGATGTTTAACGTCGCGCCCAAGGCGGTGAGCACCGCCGGCAGATCGGAGGCCGGGTCGCTGTGGGAGACGTTGCCGCCAATTGTGCCGCGATTTCGAACCGCCGGGTCACCAACCATGCCCGCGGCTTCCGCCAGCAAGGGCGCCCGCTCATTGACCAGATCGCTGGCCGCGATGGTCGCCTGGGTCGTCAACGCGCCGATGGACAGTCCGCCGTCGGCGGCTTCGATTCCATTCAAGGCATCGATGCGACCAATATCCACAAGGACAGTTGGCGCGACCAGCCTGAGCTTCATCAGGGGGATGAGGCTGTGGCCTCCGGCGAGAATTTTGGCTCCCTCGTTGCTGGCGAGCAGGTCCAGGGCCTCGGCTACTGAATTGGGACGATGATATTCTGTCTGTGCTGGAAACACGGCTATGCTCCGTTCTGCGCGGAATTGATCGCCCGCCACACCTTTTCAGGTGTAAACGGCATGTCTATGCGGGTAACGCCCAAGGGCCGCAGCGCGTCCATGACGGCGTTGTAGACCGTGGGGGTGGATGCGATGGTCCCCGCTTCGCCCACACCCTTCAAGCCCAGCGGGTGATGAGGGGAGGGCGTCACGTTGGACTGCACGTGAATGTCCGGGAATCCGTCGGCGCGGGGCAGCGCGTAGTCTAGCATCGTACCCGTCAGAAGCTGTCCATCGTCGTCATAGACGACGCCTTCCCACAGGGCTGGGCCGACCCCCTGGACCACGCCGCCGTGCACCTGGCCTTCCACTATCATGGGGTTGATCTGCGGGCCGCAGTCGTCTACGGCGTAATACTGCTGCAGGTCAATCTCGCCGGTGGCGGGGTCTACTTCCACAACGGCAAGGTGCGCCCCGAAGGGGTAGGTGAAGTTGGGCGGGTCGTAGAAGGCGCTGGCCTCCAGTCCGGGTTCCATGCCTTCCGGCATATCCCAGGCCACGTTGGCCATGAGGGCGATGTCCTGAATCGTCTTCGCCTGGTCGGGGGACCCGCGGACAAAGAACTTTCCGTCCTCGTACTCGATGTCCTCGGCGGAGGCCTCCAGCAGGTGCGCGGCGAGGGCCTTGGACTTCTCCTTGATCTTGCGAGTCGCCAGGGTAACCGCCGCGCCGGAAACCGCCGTTGTGCGGCTGCCGTAGGTGCCCCAGCCCATCGGCGTCAGGGCAGTGTCCCCGTGGATGATCTCCACGTCGTCCACGTCCACCCCCACTTCATGGGCAACAATCTGGGCGAAGGTGGTCTCCTCGCCCTGACCGTGGGGGGAAGAGCCAACCATAACGTTGACCTTGCCCGTGGGGTGGAAACGCACGATGGCGCTCTCCCAGAGGCCTCCCTGGAACCCGACGGCGCCCGCCACCTGGGAAGGTCCGAGGCCGCAGATTTCAACGTAGGTGGAAACGCCAATGCCCATGAGCCGCCCCTGTTCCCGGAGCTGCGCCTGCTTCTCCCGAAGGGCGGAGTAGCCCGCCGCGTTCATGCAGGTGTCCAGCGTTGCGTGATAGTCGCCGCTGTCGTAGGTCAGGCCAGTGGCGACATCGTGGCCATTTTCGAATTTCGGGATCAGGTTCATCCGACGGAACTCCACGGCGTCCATGCCCAGTTTGGCGGCCATCAGGTCCACCAGCCGCTCGATGAGCATCGTCGCCTCGGGACGGCCCGCACCACGATAGGCGTCCACCGGGGTACCGTTGTTGAACACGCCGTAGACGGTGCCGGAAATGTTCGGGATGTCGTAAGACCCCGAGTACATCAGCCCGTGCAGAATAGTCGGGACTCCGGGGCTGGCCGTTGAGAGATACGCTCCCAGACCCGCGTACACCGTCGTCCGCAGGCCGGTAATCTTTCCGTCGGAAGTGGCCGCCATTTCGACTTCTTCGATGTGGTCGCGGCCCTGGGTTGTAATCAGATAGTTCTCGCTGCGGGTCTCCGTCCACTTCACCGGCACGCCCAGCTGCATTGAACAGAAGGCGGCAATGGCCTCGTCCGCGTAAAACGGAATCTTGCTGCCGAATCCGCCCCCCACTTCGGGCGCGATGACCCGAATCTTGTGCTCCCCAACGCCGGTGACAACGGAGGTCAGGAACCGGGCGATGTGGGGGTTCTGGGACGTGCTCCACAGGGTCAGGTCTCCCGTCTGGCTCACCCACTGGGCGATGGCCGAGCGGGGTTCCATCGGGTTCGCAATCAGCCTCTGCAGCGTTATGGTGTCGCTGACGGTAACGTCGGCCTCGTCGAACGCCGCGTCAGCGTCGCCGCCCGCCACGGCCCACGTGAAAGCCACGTTGTTGGGCACGTCGTCGTGCAGCTGCGGCGCGCCGTCCTGGGTCGCCTCCTTGGGATTCAACACCGCGTCATGCGGCTCGTATTCCACCGAAATGAACTCCAGGGCGTCTTCCGCCTGGTAGCGGCTCTCCGCCACGACCACCGCGACGGCGTCGCCCACGTATCGCACCTTGTCCTTTGCGATGGCGGGATGATCAGGAGTCTTCAGGTCGGAATTCGGGATCAGCCACGCGCAGGGAAGGCCGTTCAACACGCCGTCGGTGTCCTCGCCCGTATAGACGGCGATGACTCCAGGCTGTTGGGCCGCCTCGCCGATTTCGATGGACGTAATGGTCGCGTGGGCGTAGGGGCTGCGCAGGATGGCAGCGTGCACCATGCCTGCAAGCTTGATGTCGTCGGTGTAGGATGCCCGGCCCGTAATGAGCCTGGGGTCCTCTCTACGTCGGATTCCGGAGCCGAATATGCGAGTAGTCATAGCCTAAGAGCCTCCCATTGAGCGAGCAGCTTCTTCGACGGCAAGCACGATGTTCTGGTAGCCGGTGCATCGGCAGATGTTCCCTTCGAGGCCGTGCCGGATCTCCGACCGGCTTGGCGATGGGTTCTTCCGAAGGAGCTCGTCCGCCGCGATTATCATCCCCGGGGTGCAGAAGCCGCACTGCAAGCCGTGCTTGTTCCAGAACGCCTCCTGCAGCGGGTGCAGGTCCGTCCCGTCCGCCAGCCCTTCGATGGTTGTCACCTCGGAGCCGGAGGCCTGGACCGTCAGCACAGTGCAAGCCTTCGTCGCCGCGCCGTCAAGCTTCACCGTACAGGACCCGCACTGGCTTGTATCGCAGCCCACCTTCGTTCCCGTAAGCCCGACTTCTTCCCTGATGAAGTGGACCAGAAGCTGCCGCGCTTCTACCTCGCCGCTATAGCTCTTTCCATTGATAGTAATCTCTACAGGAACTTTCACAATGCACCTGCCTATTGACTGCCTATCCGGGCGTCCGCGCCCGGCGCCACCATTGAGTCGAAGTGTATCAGATGCCACTATTTTGTCAACGCTGAACGGGCACGGAACGCTACCTCGAACCGGCCTTCCGGCTCTGCTATAATCACCCCATGAAATTACGAGGAGACTACCCCTTCCAGGCGCCGCCGGAACGCCTTTGGGACGCGCTGATGGACCTGGACCTGGTCAAGGAGTGCATCCCGGGCGTGAAGAGCTTCACACCCCTTTCGCCGGACAAGTATCGGGTGGAGGTTTCAATGCGGGTCGGCATAGTGTCCGCCACCTACGCAGGCACTCTGGAATTGGCGGACAAGGCCCCACCTGACTCCTACCGAATGATAGTCCGCGGCTCCGGCGTCCGGACCAACCTCTCCGCGGAGGGCGAGATTACGCTGCGTCCGGAGGGTGACGGCACAACCCTTTCCTTCAACGGGGACGTTCAGGTGACGGGCGTGCTGGCGCGGGCCGGACAGCGACTGATGACCAACGTGGCCCAGCAGCAGATAGGCCGCTTCTTCAAGTGCCTCGACTCCAAGATCGAATAGTCCGCGCCGCGCCCAAATGTCCTATTGAGACGGCGCTGCAGCAGCAAACCCTGTGATCTCAAGAATTCGCCACACTATTGCATGGAGGTATTCTCATGGTTAACGTCAGCCCCGCCCAGTATCAGGCAATGGAGTGGCGATGCATCGGCCCCTTCCGCGGCGCCAGAGTTGTCGCCGTCGCCGCCGACCCGGTGAACCCCCTCGTCTTCTACTTCGGCGCCACCGGCGGGGGCGTCTGGAAGAGTGTTGACGCCGGCGCCCACTGGGAAAACGTCTCCGACCCATTCTTCAACACCGCAGCCGTCGGCGCCATAGCCGTTGCCCCTTCCGACCCGAATGTCATCTACGTGGGAACCGGCGAGTCCACCTTCCAGAGCCACGAGTCCCACGGCGACGGCGTATACAAGTCCACCGACGGCGGACGCACCTGGACCAACATGGGCCTGAAGGACACCAGGCACATTGCCAAGATCCGCATCCATCCGGACAACCCGAACCTGGTCTACGTTGCCGCCCTCGGCAACACCTGGGGGCCCAACGAGGAGCGCGGTATTTTCCGCTCCAAAGACGGCGGCCAAAGCTGGGAGAAGGTCCTCTACAACACGCCGGAGGCCGGTGGCATCGACCTTTCCATGGACCCCAACAATCCCCAGCGCCTTTTCGCCTCCCTATACCAGCTGCGCGGCTACCCCTGGACCCACCAGAGCGGCGGCCCCCACAGCGGCCTTTTTCGATCTGTTGACGGCGGTGATTCGTGGACGGAGATAAGCAGAAATCCCGGTCTGCCACCGGGTATACTCGGCAAGATGGGCATCGCCATCTCTCCCGCGATGCCGGAACGCGTTTGGGCCCTCATCGAAGCCGAGGACGGCGGTCTCTACCGCTCCGACGACTCGGGCGAGACGTGGCAGAAGCTCACCGGTCAGGCCAACCTCTGGTGGCGTGGCACCTACTACATCCACGTCTTCGCCCACCCCACCGAGGCCGACACCTGTTACGTGCTCTCAGTGGAATTATGGAAATCCACCGACGGTGGCCGCACCTTCGAGAACCAGCCCATGCCCCACGGCGACAACCACGATCTCTGGATCGACCCCAATAATCCCGACCGGATGATTGAAGGCAGCGACGGCGGGGCAGTCGTTTCGCTGAACGGCGGACTCACCTGGTCCACCCTGTACAACCAGCCCACGGCCAGCTTCTTCCACCTCACCACCGATACCCGTGACCCCTATCACGTCTTCGCAACGCAGATGGACAACACGGCCATGTGCGTGCCCAGCAGCACCAACGAGCACGCCATCCTTTGGCAACACTGCCGCATCGCAGGCCCCGCAGAAAGCGGCCACATAGCCGTACACCCCGAGAACCCGGACATCGTCTTCGCTGGGGCCATCGGGAGCTCCCCCGGCGGTGGCGGCAACCTGACCATGTACGACCATTCCACCGGCCAGACCCGCATGATTACCGCCTGGCCGGAGAATATGGGGATGGTCCCCGGCAAGGACAATCCGTATCGTTTCCAGTTTCACTTCCCCACATTCCTTTCGCCCCACGATCCGAGCGTGCTCTACATTGCGGCCCACGTAGTCTTCCGCTCCACCGACGAGGGGCACAGCTGGGACATCATCAGTCCGGACCTCACCACCAACGACGTTTCCGTAATGACGGAACTGCACGGCGGCCCCATCAGCATCCAGGTCGTGAATCCCTTCAACATGGGCAGCGTGCTGGCCTTGGACGAGTCGCGGCTACAGAAGGGGCTCCTCTGGGCCGGTTCCGATGACGGCCTCGTCCACATAACCAGGGACGGCGGGGAGAATTGGGAAAACGTGACTCCTCCCGACCTTCCTGGCTGGTCAATCATCACCGTCGTCGATCCCTCGCACCACGACCCGGCCACCGCCTACCTGGCCGCCACCCGCCACAGAATGAACGACACAACTCCCTATCTGTTCAAGACCCACGACTCCGGCAAGACCTGGACTCGAATCACCCACGGCATCCCGGAAGACGACTTTACCCGCGTTATCCGTGAAGACCCCGCCAGACCGGGGCTTCTCTACGCCGGCACTGAGACCGCAGTCTACGTCAGCTTCGACGACGGGGAGAACTGGCAGCCCCTGCGCCTGAATCTGCCCGCGGTGCCCGTCCACGACATGACTGTGAAGAATGACGACCTGGTTATCGCCACCCATGGCAGGGCGCTCTGGATTCTCGACGATCTGACGCCTCTGCATCAGATAAAGGATGGTGTTGATGCCGCTTCCGATTTCCTATTCGCACCCCGGCCTAGCCGACGCATTGCACTACCCCAAGGTTTCGGCTTTCGTCCGGGCAAGGGCAAGAACTACCGCATGGTTAGCGGCGAAATCACGGCTTTCTATGATGGCGAGACCCCCACAGGCCAACCTCGCCCCACCTTCCCGGCGGCGGGCGCCAATCCCCCAAGGGGCGTGTCCGTCACCTACCTGCTGAAGGACGAACCCCGGGACGAAGTCGAGCTCACCTTCCTGGACTGTGATGGCAAACTCATCAAGCATTTCTCCAGTCGCAGCGAAGGCGGACTCACGGTCTCGGCCGAGCCGGGGATGAACCGATTCATCTGGGACATGCGCTACCCGGGCGCGGAAGGGGCAACCGCTATGGAAGGGCCGATCGCACCCCCCGGCGACTACCGAGTGCAGCTGACCGTGGGCGACGCATCCCACACCCAGCCCTTCCAGATCTACAAGGACTCGCGGGTGCCGGTGTCCGATGCAGACCTGCAGGCCCAGTTCGATCTCCTCATCAGGATTCGAGACACAATTGTGCAGACTAACGCGGCCGTCGCCAAGATTCGCGAGATACGTGGCGGCATTGACGAGTCATCCGACATCGCCTCCGGCATCAAGCAGGCGCTTTCATCCGTCGAAGAGCAGCTCGTGCCTATTCTGGGCCCCAACCCCCAGAAACCACCCCCGGCAAGGCTCGGCCCAAAGCTGGCATCTCTTTCGGAAGTCGTGGCAAGCGGAGACTTCCCGCCCACGACCCAGGCCTGCCAGGTCTTCGATAAAGTCTCGGCGGAGGTGTCGGAACAGCTTGAGCGCCTTGAACAGATTTTGGAGAATGCCGCGCCGCCTCTGTAGAACCTACTGAACAGTTCGGAAGCGGCGCCGGCAGAAACTGCTGAGGCTCCTCGCACGGGAACGGTCGCAAGGCGACGGATTGTGGCCCGAATCCGAAACATGATAGCCTGTTGCGCCCCTTTCAATGGTGATACGGACAATCGTTTGTGGTATCCTTTTAGGACGATGAGCGGAGATGCAAGGACGTATTTCAGAGAAACTTGGGAGGGAGCTTTGAACGATGGCAACACAACGACCCAAGCTCACTTATGCCCGATCTCTTTCCCCCTTCCCGGAGGGATGGTTCTACGTTGAATGCCGCAAGGCCATCCTCAAGTCCAAGCTCATTCAGAAGACCTGGATGGGCGAGGAAATTATCGTCTGGAGTGACGAAAACGGCCGCATAACCGTAGCCGGCGCCTACTGCCCCCACCTCGGTTCCAACCTGGGTCCCGATGCGGGCGGACGCGTCTGCGCCGGACGACTTGTTTGCCCCTTCCACGGCTATGAGTTCGACGCAACCGGTCAGTGCGTGGCCATTCCATTCTCCGACCCGCCCAAGAGCGCCCGGCTGAAACTCTTTCCCACCCGTGAGATCAACGGCCTCATTTTTGCCTGGTGGAGCGTCCAGGGTCGCAAACCCCAATGGCATCTGCCCGCAGAAGACCCCGACCAGGAAGGTTGGTGCGGCATCGACATCCGGACTCTTCGCTTTCCCGGCCACCCGCAGGAGACCTCGGAGAACTCCGTCGACCTCGCCCACCTTGGCTACGTTCACAGATATGCCAATGTGGAGCGGGTGGGAAAGGCGACAATAGATGGACCATATCTGAACAGCCGGTTCAACTTCATCAGGACTTTCAGGCTAGGCAAGCTTCCGCTCATTACGAGTCCGGTCACGGCAAACACCCATGTTTGGGGCCTCGGTTACTCCTTTGTAGAGGTACGCGAACACTCCGTCGGCATGGACCGTCGACTATGGGTGCTGGCAACGCCGGTGGACGGCACCTTCATAGACATGACGCTGGTGTCCCAGGCCCGCGAGATTCGCCAGCCGAAACGCAAGATTGTCGGCCTGGGCTTTCTGCCCGTCAGCCTTCGCGCCCCGTTGATGAACTGGATTATTTCAACGCTCCAGGTCAGGGAGGTGATGCAGGACGTCACCATCTGGAGCCGAAAGAGGTACGTCTCCCGTCCTCGCCTCTCCCGCGCCGACGGCGAAATCATGCCCTTCAGGGCCTATTGTGCCCAGTTCTATCCCGGTCTAAGCGAACCTGCTCCTCAACGCCGGGTTGCGAACACAGCCTCAATCCAGTAAGCCCTGACCGGCAGTCAGGCCCGTCATGTGCCCACCGGCTGGGGCAAATTCTCATGACTCCCTCTCAGCCTGCGCCGTAGCTCTCCTGTGAAACTTCTCCCAAAGCCTTGATGAGAATCTCCAGCTATGGTAATACTTTGTCCATTCAAATCCGGGTGCGCAATCGCTGGGCCAAGGGCCTATGCCGAACCGGGATCTCAGGAAAAGGCCGTATCCGGCCCGATTCTCGTGGAAGGATAGAGCATGTATAACACTCTAGCTTGGCTGAGCCGGGCAATCACTTCGCGACCCTACGTCACCATCATTGTTCTCATCCTCATCACCGTGGTGCTTGGCGCAGGAGCAACACGGAGAGCTCCACCCCCGGATACGGCTTCAACCCTTCCCACCGACAGCCGCGTCGCTGAAGTGCTGGCGGAGATTGACGAACTATTCGGAGACTCGGGCGAGACCAACGTTGTAACCCTGTTATTCCGCGGCGAGGCGCTCACGCCGCAGGGCCTCGGGCAGATGGACAGCCTCGTAACCACCATGATCAGCGATCCAGCCGTCGGTCCGCTGCTGGAACACGAAGACCCCGTTTTCGCTCCCTCCTTCCTGATTAAGTCCCTGCTCCAGGTGGACTCCTACCAGACCGTCACGCAGGCTCAGATCGACTCCGTTCGCGGCATTCCGGAGATTCAGGCCGCCATTGGCGCCGTGACCGGGACCGACGTCGACGGGACGCCGGTATCCATCGCCATCATCCGCCTACAGGACACGGGCGACGAACGCATTCAGAACGCAGAGCGTCTGATTCAGGATTTGGCGGTCGGCGACGAGGGACCCCTCACCGCCAGCAGCGTATCTCCTATTGTCATCGAGGACGAATACGTCAAGGCCACCGAAGAGGGTATGGCCCCCCTGATTGGTCTTGCGTTCCTGCTTATTGCGGCGCTGATCCTTCTGTTCATGCGCACCTTCTCGGACCTTTTCCTGACTCTTGGCGGCCTCCTCATGTCCATCATCTGGATCGTCGGCGCGGAGGGCTGGCTCGGGCCGAACGGTCTGGGGCTCACCGGCCCACCAAACTCCCTCACGACCATGGTGCCCATAATCGTCATTGGACTGACGGTGGACTACGCCATCCAGATTGTGTCTCACTATCGGGAACAGCGCACCGCAGGCGAGGGCGTTCTGAACGCCGTCAGAGCAGGTCTGTCGAACGTGACCATACCACTGATACTGGCCGCCGTTACGACCATCATCAGCTTCACGGCCAACCTCTTCTCGCCCATCGGCATCGTTGGCGATTTCGGCATCATTGCCGGGCTTGGAGTTGGCATGAGCCTCATAGTTATGCTGACGCTGGTGCCCGCCGGCCGGACCATCATTGACCGCCGCCGCGAGGCCCGCGGCAAACTTGCTCCACCCCGCCCCATCGCCACCGCGCTGCCCGGAGTCAGCCGAATGGCGGCGTGGCTGGGACGCAGCGTTACCAATAAGCCTGCCCCGTACATCATCGGCGTTCTAGTCGTTACGGTTGGCCTTGGCTTTGCCGCCACCGACCTGGAATCGGAATTCGACATTCGGGATATCCTACCCCGCGGCAGCACCCTGTTTAACGACCTGAACACCCTGGAGGCCGCCGTTGGTGGTTCGACCGAAATGGCCACCATCCTGGTGAAGGGGGAGGCAACCGAGACTCGCACCCTGCTCAACCTGCAGGACCTGGAGTCCGGCTTTGCGGACGAAGAACGTCGCCCGAAAGCCGCGGGAGGCCCCATCATCGCATCCTACGAACTTACGGTGCGCGACTGGGTAACCGACAGTGGCGAACCCAGCGACAAGTACGACCCGGAACTGGCCGCACTCTTCCGCGAAGCCTCCACGGACGTCCAATTTGATCCGGTGCTCATGCAGGAGTTCCTTGATAAGCTGGAAGCCAAAGATCCCTCTCTCAGCCGCATCCTCGTTAACGATCCCAACGGCCCCGACGCCATGCTGCTGCAGTTCCGCGCCATCAACAGCGACCCCTCCTTTACAAAGGCGCTGCAGCAGGAGATTGAAGGCCTCTGGTTCGGCGAAGACGACAACATCACCGCCACGTCCGAGAGCATCATCTCCGTCACCGTCACAGATTCGATTACGGAGAGGCAGTCGGAGGCAATAACCTCCACCATCCTGGCGGCCCTCACCGTTCTCGCCATATTCTTCTGGGTGACGGTGCGTCAGCCCGCCCTGGCAATCATCGCCGTCGGGCCCATCGTTCTTGTGCTCATTTCGGTGCTGGGCACCATGGCCCTGTTGGGCATCCCCTACACCATCATCACGTCAATCATCACGGCCCTCTCAATAGGCATTGGCGTTGACTACACCATTCACATGATTCACCGCTACCGGGAGGAGTATGCCTCTGCCCGCGACCCGGAAAGAGCGGCGATTCGCACCCTTTCCACCACCGGCTCGGCCTTGCTTGGTTCCGCGCTGACAACGGGGCTCGGGCTTGGCGCCCTCGTATTCTCGCCGCTGGCCGCGTCCCAGCAATTCGGGATTACCGCCGGCATCACCATTTTCTACTCGCTCATCGTATCGATAATCATGGTGCCGCCGATGATGACCATCTGGGGCGCCTACCAGAACATGCGCCTCCGTTCCTCGGTGCAGCGCTGGTCTGACGAGCTGGACGATGCCATCGAGGCCGTTCACCGACGACACGAGGGGCAGTAGGATTCTTTGGAGCTAACACAAATTTGAGAACTCTTCTCGACTTCTACAGACTATTCAGGCAGATGAAATCCGAGAACCGCGCGTCGGACACCCAACACCGCGCAAGAGAATTCGGCACCTGGACTGATCGAGCGTCTGCGATGGATGACAGCCCAGAAGGCTACGACCATGCGAAGACCGTTAAGGAATACTACGACCTTTGCACCGAGATCATGGAGTTCAGCTGGGGAGAATCTCTCCACTTCGCCCCGCTTTCCCCCGATGAAAGCCTGGAGGACTCCAAAATCCGGCATCAGCGACTGATGATATCCAAGTTGCAGCTGCAAGAGGGCATGACGGTTATCGACGTGGGATGCGGGATCGGCGGACCGATGCGCCGCGTCGTCCGGGAGGCCGGGGTCAACGTTCTCGGGGTAAATATCAACGCATTCCAGCTGGGTAAGGCAAGATCTTTGAACGCAGAGGCGGGCCTCGACCACATGGTCGACTACCTGGAGACCAGCTTCATGGACATGGGCTCCATTGCGGACAACACCTTCGACAGAGGCTACGCAATTGAATCTACGTGCCATGCTCCCGACAAGGCGGGCGCTTTCGCCGAAATCTATCGGGTTCTGAAGCCGGGATCTCTCTTCTGGGGCCAGGAAATGTGCATGACGGACAGATTCAATCCCGACGACAATCAGCACCGGGCCGTCAAACAGGCACTGATGTATGGAATCGCTCTCAAAGACATTGCGACCATGGGAGAGGTGAACAGCGCCCTGAAAACGGCAGGATTTCAGATCGTCGAAGGAAAGGACCGGGGCGTTCATGAGCAGGATACAGCTACGCCCTGGTATCAACCAATGGATTCCCGACACGGAATTTCTGGCAACGCGCTATACAGGATTCCCCTGGGACGCAAGCTGGCCTTGGGGGCGACAGGGCTGGCAGAGGTGTTAAGGGTTTTCCCAAAGGGGTCCGCAGAAGTCATTCGAATCCTGGATCAAGCCGCCAATGCCTACGTAGCAGGAGGCAAGAACGGGATCTTCACGCCACTGTACTGTTTCCTGGCCCGCAAGCCTCTCTAACTCTCCCCTCACTCAGAGTTCCGAATCCCTGTTGGCGATTCAGACTTTTATCTCACGCCTCTGTTCGGCTACGAGGAACTTCAGCTTCTTGCTGGGTTTCATTGAAGGCAGCGCGTTAAACTTCAGCTTGTAGTTGGATGGAGAAATCTTGAGATCGAAGTAATGGGCCACCATCAGCAAGTTGACAGTCAACTGCAGGTCCATCCAGCGAGAGCCGAGACAGGTGTGGGTTCCCAGCCCGTAAGGAGCGTATCCCGGACCGTGATGTTCGTTGCGAGGCTCCTTGTATCGATCGATGTCAAACTTGAAGGGTTCCGGGAAAGTTTCTTCCATGAAATGAGAAGCCGTCTGCGCAATGAAGACGCGCGTGCCCACGGGAATTTCATAGCCTTCGACAACGCAGGAATTCATCACGTTTCGGATTGACATAGGCACAATCGGGTACATACGCAGGCACTCGATGAGGAATCGATGGGTCACGTCGATAGCTTCCAGGTTATAGTCCCTGCCTTCGGGATCGCCTTTGTCAAACAGGGCGTCGGCCTCCTGCTGGATTTTCTCGTAGAGTTCCGGCTGCGATACCATAGCGTACATCGCAAAGCTGAAGGCGTCCCCAAGGTAAACGCTTGCAATCAGGGCTGCCGATAGCGCGAAACGCAGATTGGATTCCGGAACGAACTGGGGATCGCTTGCGTGCAGGCTAAACAGGTCGTCCGCCAGATTCCTCGGCTGTCCCTCTCTCTGCGAGGGCGTGTGCACGTTCTGAATCCGCTTGAGCAGGGTGTCGACGGTCCTTGCACGCCGCCTCATACTCGGCGTCTTCAACATAAACTTGGGCAATATCTTCATTATATGGACCATCAGGGCCCGCTCTTTGTACTTGACCAGGTCGTCGATGATGTCTTGGGAATCAACGCCAATGAACAGGGGCGAGAGCTGCGCGTTTATCATCCGTCGGCACATGTATGTCGCCTGGTGCTCGTCTCCAACTTTCCATGAAGCTAGGAATTTCCTGACGTTCCCATATACATCTTCCAACTGCCCTGAAAGCCTGCCGCGAGAATAGGCTGCCGCCAGAGACTTCCGGAGTCGAAAATGGTCTGCCCCGTCCAGAGACGGTAGGACGCCGTTGGCCCCGTAGACCTTTTCGAAGTCCGCAAAATAGTCTTTGGCCCTCAGGTACATCCGCCCGCGCCGGTGCACCCAGTGATTTGCATTAGACCCGGCCAGAAAGACCATCGGCTTGGCAAATGGCGGGCGAAGCTCGAAGACCGGGCCGTATTCCGTTGTCAGGTCCGCGAATAGGGCCGGGACATTTCCCGTCCGCAGGTTCTTGTTAAACAACAGTTTACGCAAGGATACCCTCGGAATCTTCCTGTTCATCGCGGAGCGTCTGAGCAACGGACTGGAGATCTTTTCAGCTACAGCCTCGGCGATGGTGCGGCCAAGCAATGCCGTTCGGCAGATGAACTGGATGCGCTTCTCCGTCTCCTCGTCCAGCTGGAACATGAAACGAAAGACATCGCACGCATTGATGAGGCTGATGAGCATGGCGTCTCTTGGGTCTGGAATCTCGTTGTTGAAGATTTCCTTGCTGATGCGTGTTTTGACAAACTCCACCAGGGTGCCTTCGGAGAATCCGCCGGAAAACTTGCCCTCATGGGCATTTCGAGCCAGTGCCCAGAACTCTCCGTCGTGCTTCTCCAGGATCTTCATCTCAACAAGCCGGTCCAGGGTCAGGTCAATTATGGCCTCAGCGTGGCGAGAGAGTCGCTCTATCCAAGACAGCGTGTTGTGGGTATTGGGTTCTTTGGCAATTTCGTTCAGAATAGGGTCCAGAGTGGGGTCGCCCGTTTTCTCCGCGTCAATCAGGAATAGAGATTCCAAATCCGTGTCAATGCGAGACAGGAGAAAGAGTTCTGCAAGTGCAGCGCCCACTATGGCGCAGTTCAGGTCCCACCCGGGCACCTGATGAAAATAGCCGTTCTCCTCGTTGAGGAGCATCAGAATAAGCTCTTCCGGCAGAGTGAGAGTCTGCTGTGTTGTGTCCGTCGTTGCTGTAACCATGATGGACTCCTTGCGTCAATTGCCCACACAACCCCAAGGACGCCAACAGTATAAGAGACTAAGTATACTTCGAGGGCTTCACCTCGGTTAATGTTAACACATTGGCCCTTACGTTAGCGCTCAAAGAAAAGTCCCGATGTTTTCTAAATTGCGCCATTCGCGCCGGTTACTAAAGAGGAGGACCCTCGCCCGAACGTACCCGGGGTCAACCCTTCGCCTTCTTGAATCCCCAACCGTAGAGAATGCTCCCGTAGTAGTTGAACATACGCCTCGCCTCGGCGTCTTCGAAGGGGTAATCGGCGCCCAACTGCCTCGCCGCGGCGAGGCCGCTTACGAAACAGGTCTCCTGGCTGTTGACAAGGGTGTGCGCGCCGCAGTGCCACGTCCGCCTCTTCCCCTGAATAAAGCGAAACAGGTGCATGAGGAAGGTCACGTGGCGCACGTCGTGCACGATGTGTTGGAACCAGTGCCTCCGAATAACCTTCACTTCGTCAATCTTGCTGATGGGGTTGTAGGTCACCAGGCAAGGCCTGTCCGAATCCTTGGCCCAGGGTTGCTGGTTGTGCATGATGTAGGTGATCTCGTAGTTGTCCGGCCTCGCCCCGTACTGCTCGATGTGGTTGCTCCGCGTCTCCAGGGGCTTCACCTCGTTGTCGGGCAGCACCGTAGCATCCGAATGCACAATCGTGTGGTTGTGAAGCTCGCTCTCGTAGCGAATCGAGGAGAGGAGATACCTCTCAAGCATGGTCGGCTTGTCGAGGATCATCAACGTCTGATTTGCGTTGCACGCAAAGATCACCTCGTCGAACTCTTCTCTCGCGCCCTCCTCATCCTCAACCACCACGCCGGACCGCTGACGATAGACCTTTCTGACGGGCCGGCTCAAGTAGATCTTGTCCTCAAAGCCAGCCGAAAGGCTCTCGTATATGCGCCGCGTTCCCTGGTCCCACGTCTGCATGGGGGTGGACGATTCTATATCGAAGAATTCCAGGTATCTGGAGAAGAGGGACGCCGGCATGTCGAACACATTCGTCGCCATCAGAAAGTTGACAAACATCGGCTTTAATATCTTGTATCGAAAGTCTCCCGAAAAGCCGTGCAGATTCAGGAGCGTACCCATGCTCACGTAGTTGTAGGGATTCAGCGCGTTGACGAATTTCGACTGCGAACGGGTAAGCCGCCCAAACCGGTACAGCCGCTTCAACAAGCGCTGGAACTTCTTGATCTCCGGCTGAAGCTGCTCCCTGATTTCTGAATCGAAGTCGTGGGCGTAGACCTGCCCCCGGTACTTTACGCTGTAGCTGAATTTCGTCTCCACCAGATCGATGCCGAACCGTTCCAACAGCAGCACAATGTGGTGGTACACCGATGGGATGCACGCCGTAACCGAGATGTCAAAAGGAATGGCGCTCCCGTCGTCCTGGGGCATTTCCACGGTGATCGCATTTCCGCCAATCCGGTCGTTGGCCTCGAAGAGCCGGAAGTCGAACCTGTCGCGATGCTGGTTCAGTCCCCAGGCGGCAGCCAGCCCCGAAATCCCTCCGCCAACAATGGCAATGCGACGCCGCGTAGTTGATATTGAGTTTCTTCGCATATCAAATATTCTATGAGTGTTGGAGTCCGCCCGCTAGCCGATGGAGCGAATCTTACGAGGCGTTCCGAATGTCCCGCCAATCAGCGTCAGCCCTCACAAGGCCTACGAGACCTGACCCTCTCTGCCCGTAGAATGTTAAGATGAATGCCACGCTGCGTGGGTGGCAAGCGCACATGTCCGCCATTATCAACAACCGACGGACTGGGCCGCAATTGTGAAAATTGCACCTTCCAGCCCATGATTGTGTAGCCACGACATGCGGGCGTCAGCCCAAAACCCGAAGGAGCCTCAACGCCATGCCGCTAATGACAGGAAAACAGGCCCTCATGGAGATGCTACGCGCTGAAGGTGTGCGCTACATCTTCGGCAACCCCGGGACCAGCGAAAGCGCCATCATGTCTTCCCTGCCAGATTATCCCGACATCAAGTACGTGCTGGTGACCCAGGAGGGCGTGGCGATGGGAATGGCCGACGGCTTCAGCTCCGCCACTGGCCGCCCCTCCCTCGTCAATCTTCACATTGAGACGGGGCTGGCCAACGGCATCAGCCTGCTGCACCACGCCATGGACGGCGGCGTTCCCCTGGTGCTGACCGCTGGCAACAAGGACATCCGCAAGTTCAACGAGGGACGCTCCGACCTGGTGGAAATGGTGCGTCAGTTCACCAAGTGGAGCGGCGAAGTCACCCACGCCGAGCAGATGCCCGGCATGGTGCGCCGGGCGTTCCACGAGGCCAGGACCCCACCCACCGGCCCAACCTTTGTCGATTTCGCCGCAAACGCACTAGAGGACTTGGCGGACATGGAGATCATCCCGTCCACCAGCGGCTACCCCCGTCAGGGCCCCGATCTGGCGGCGGTGCAGGACGCTGCAAGACTACTTTCCACGTCGCAACGCCCCATCATGGTCGTCGGCGACCGGCTGGCCCAGTCCCAGGGCGTGGACGAAGCCGTACGGCTGGCGGAACTGCTCGGCGCGCGAGTCTACACCACCTCCTACGCCCGGATGAACTTCCCCTCCGGGCACCCGCAGTTTCTGGGCCGCATCAACCCCGTCCTCCCCGCAACCCGCGCGATGATGTCCAAGGCAGACGTTGTCCTGGCCGTTGGGACCAACGTATTCTCCGGTTTCTTCTACTTTTCCGGCCGCAGCCTATCCCCCACCACGAAGCTCATCCACGTCGACTCCGCTCAGCGGGAAGTCGGCAAGTCCGAGCCCACCGACGTCGGCATAATCGCCGACCCCAAGACAGCCCTGCGCTCCCTCACCGACGCCGTCGGAGTCGGCATGACCGGCGTCCAACGCGAAGCTTCCCAACTTCGCGCCAAGTCCATCTCCGCAGAAAAGTCCGACAGCCGCTCCGCATGGGAGTCCCGGCTGAAGCAGACCTGGGATCAGCGCCCCATGCCCACGGAGCGGATGATGGCTGAACTGGCCCGCGCCATGCCCGACGACGCAATTATCGTCGACGATTCAATCAGCTCCAAGGACGCCCTTCACGCCGCCGTGGAGTTCAACACACCCGACAGCATCTACGGGGAGCGTATCGGCGCCATCGGTTGGGGCATGGGCGGCGCGATGGGCGTCAAGCTGGCCCACGCAGACCGTCCCGTCATCGCCGTTGTCGGCGACGGCTCCGCGATGATGACAGTCCAGGCCCTCTGGACCGCCGCCAACGAGAACATCCCCGTCGTCTACCTCATCTGCAACAACCGCTCCTACCGCATCCTCAAGGTAAACATGAACACCTACAAGACCCAGGTGCTGGGAGAGAATGTTCCGGATGAGTACGTGGGCATGGACTTCCCGCTGCCCCTGAACATTGCCGGCATGGCAAATGCCATCGGCGTATTCGGTCGCACCGTAGAAGACCCGGGGGAACTCGGCCCGGCCATCCGGCAAGCCGTGGAGTCGAACCGCCCCGCCGTGTTGGACGTGACTATCGACGGCGGCGTTTAACGGGTCCCTGACCGGGGCTGGAAGGCTAGGCTAGCCGCAGAAGCGGCACCTGGCGTTCTGGGGCGCGAAGATAGTCTCGTTGTCCGCATCCTGAATCGCGAAGTCCAGGAGTACGCGCATCGCCTTGGACTCGTCGGCAAGTCCGAATCCCTCGGCCATTTCGCCGAGCCAGTCCAGCTGCGCCTGCTCTATTTCAAAATTCTGGGCAACCTTGTTCATTGGCATAATTCGCGCCCTCCCTCTTCTATCGCTATTGCTAGTCCACCGCCCTTCCAGACTATGCGGCTTATGGCGACCACTCTGTTCGTCACATTCCAGTTGGCCCTTCCACAAACCGTGGGGCAGCAGGCTTATCGTTTAGTTCCGCTAGTTGTACCATCAACGATGTTCCAGTGGCAAGCACAGACGCCTGGAATCACGAAAACGAAACGCAGGCGTCGGAAACGACCCTCAGCACGGATTCCTGCATGAATTTTTTCTCATACTCCGCCGATATCTCGTCCGTCAGCTGCATTGCAGGGTCCCTCGGCGGCGCGAGGATTACCAGCAGCTTGGAACGTTCCTCGTAGGCAAGCCCCTCCGAGCCTCGCCAGTGACCTCGACCATCCAGCACCGTCAGCCCGTCGGGGAATCTCGGAATCACCGATTCCAGCAGGAACGAGTGCCACGCCGCATCATCCACCACCTCCCCGGAAGCGTTGCTTCGACCCATGAATAGCTGGTACTCCACGAACTCGTCGGTGCCCTCAGGACAGTCCGACGGGGCATCGCTCGCACACGCGCTCACCGCCAGAAGTGCAACAACCGAAAGCGCTACAACGGCTAACCGCATTTCAGGTCTTCCTCTTTAACTTCTGTCCGCTCACTACTTGCTTCGGCCATGCAGCAAAGGCCAAAATATCCTAAAATATCTGCCGTCTGAACACCCGACGGTCGCGAATCCGGCCTGAGAAAGCGAGTCCTTGCCAATCAACGCCTTCATGCTCGCCCACTGCCTCTTAGCCATCATGCTGCTGATGCTCGGCACCGGTGTAGCCATACTCGGCGCACATCTGACTGCGCCTGCCGTCACGGTGGGAGGAGTGGCGGTGATAGTGTTGGGCGCTCGGCTGCTGAGGCCCCACGCCCCCGCGGTCTTGAATTGGCTCGACGGGAGGGGCGCCTAGACCCCGTCCTTGCCCTCGTCGACCCTGGGCCGCTCGCCGCGCAGCCGCCAGCACAGCTGCAGGAACTTGAAGACCTCGCCCGCGCCGAATTTTGACTTCCCCATTCTCCGATTCACGAAGGTAATAGGCACTTCTTTCACCCGCGCCTCCGGGCACTTGGCCAGCACCTCCAGCAACAGCTTGAATCCCGCGGGTTCCAGCTTGGGCGCCACATAGTCCAACACCCCCCGGCGAAATACCGCGAACCCGGAAGTGGTGTCCTCGTAGGGAAGCCCCAGCATCATCCGGGAAATCCCTATCGAAACCCGGCTCGCCAGCTTCCGATAGCTCGACATTCCGAAAATTTCCCCGCCGTCCACATACCTGGACCCGATGACCAGGTCGTATTCCCTTACCGCATCCAGCAGCGCGGGAAGGTCCTGCGGACGGTGCGAAAGGTCCGAGTCCATCATCACGACAATCTTCCCGTCCGAGGCTTCAAACCCGTGAAGAATGGCGCTGGCTAGCCCCTGCTTGCTCTGCCTCAGCAGCGGCAAGACATGAGAGTCCCGCTCCGCAATCTGCTTCACCGCGTAGTAGGTGCCGTCGGGGCTGTTATCGTCCACGACCACAATCTGGTAGTCCACGTCCGTCAGAACTGTCCTCAGGCCGACAATCAGGTCTTCGATGTTGTCCACCTCGTTGTAGGTGGGGACTATGACGGAAATCTTGGGCAGCCCTTCTAGCATTTCTCTCCCTGTAGCGCTCGCCGGATTTCTCTGCTACTCAACGGTCACCGACTTGGCCAGGTTTCGCGGCTGGTCCACGTCGCAGCCCCGCTCTACAGCAACGTAGTACGCCAGGAGCTGCAGTGGCGGCACGGTAACGAAGGGCGAGAGCAGCTCATGCACCCTTGGTACGGGCAGCACGTGGTCAACCTGGGACGCAAGAACCTGGTCATCCCGGTCGCCAACGGCCACCACAAGCCCGTCCCTGGCCTTCACCTCCTTGATGCTGTTGAGCATCTTGTCGTAAAGGCCGGAAGGCGGCGCAATCGCTACAGTTGGCATCCGCTGGTCAATCAGGGCAATGGGCCCGTGCTTCATCTCGCCGGCGGCATAACCCTCCGCGTGGATGTAGCTCACTTCCTTCAGCTTCAACGCACCCTCCAGGGCTACCGGATGGTTGATCCCCCTGCCCAGGTAGAGGATGTGGTTATAGCGACTCAGCCACCTGGCGAGCCGCCTGTACGGAGTGTGGTCGGCGATGGTTGCGCCGATGAGGTTCGGCAGCCGGGTCAGACCGTTCAACAGCTCTCTCCGCGTCTCTTCCATGATAAACCCGTTGGCCTGGCTGATATACAGCGACAAAAGGGCCAGCAGCCCCATGGAAGCCATGAAGGTCTTGGTGCTGGCCACGCCGATTTCGGGGCCGACCCTCATGGCCAGCGTGCCCTCCGCCATTCGCGAAGCCTGGCTGCCCTCCACGTTGCAGATGGTGAGCAAACGGGCGCCCCGCTTCTTCGCTTCCTCCATGGCCGAAAGGGTATCGGCAGTCTCTCCCGACTGCCCCACGGAGACGACGAGGGTATGCCGGTCCACCACCGGCTCTCGATATCTGAATTCGGAAGAGCTTTCCGCTTCGGCGGAGAGGCCCGAAAGTCGCTCCACCAGGTGTCGGCCCACCATCGAGGCGTAGTGACTCGTCCCGCTGCCCAGGATCACCACTCTACGCAGGTCGGCCATCTCCCTCTCCGTGAACGGGAAGTCCTCCAGCGCAACCCGTCCGCACTGCATGTCCACACGCCCTTGAAAGGCGCTGCCCAGCGACACCGGCTGCTCCATGATCTCCTTGAGCATGAAGTGCCGATACCCGTCCTTGCTCACGGAGAACCAGTTCTCCGGCATGGGGTGGGCCGTCTTCGTCAGCCCCCGCCCGTCGAAATCGAAATACTCTGCTCCCGTCGGTGTAGCGGAGACTATCTCGCCGTCCTCAAGAAAGTTAACTTCCCTGGCGTAGGGAGCCAGGGCGCCCAGATCGCTGGCCAGAATCGTCTCGCCGTTACGGTGGGCCACGGCAATGCCGCCGGCGTTACCCGATCTCATCCCCAGAATTCTTTGCGGCTCTTCCTGCCAGATGGCCGCCACCACGTTGGCCCCGCTAATCCGGGCCGCCATGTGGGAGAAGGCGGCGAAGAAGTCTTTCCCCGCGTTGAGGCCCTCCTCAATCAGGTGGGCCAGCACCTCGGTGTCCGTTTCGGAGGAGAACTTGTGCCCTCGCAGGATGAGAGCATTCTTCAGCTCCAGGAAATTCTCGACTATGCCGTTGTGGACAATCGCAACCTGGCCGTCGCAGCCCGTGTGGGGGTGGGTGTTAGCGAGAATGGAGCGTCCGTGGGTGGCCCAGCGGGTGTGCCCCAAGCCCAGCGTGCCTCTAGGACTTCTACCGTTTAGGGAAGAAACCAGGTCTTTGACCCTCCCCACGGCCTGGTGAAACTCCGGCTTCTTGTCCCGCCCCAGCGTCACCACGCCGGCGCTGTCGTACCCGCGGTACTCCAGACGCTGCAACCCTTCCTGAATTAGAGGCCATGCCTCCCGGGGTCCCACATATCCAATTATTCCACACATAGCCTGCTAAGTTGGGCTAGTATACCACGCATCAAGATAGGACACAGGCGGAAAGTTCCTTCCCCTGCGACTCCTTTGCACCCGACTCCGGCCCATCGTCCGATTCCACAATGCTCATGATGGCCTCCGCCAGCAGGGAGGGATCGTGTCGCGCGTAGCACCCTTCTCCGATCATAGGCCGCGTGACGACTTCGCGGGCGTGCCGACGGCACTCTTCAACGTCTACCTCCACCGGATGCTGCCCATTCGATGCGTACCGCTGACGCACCTGCTCCGGGAAGGCGGCGTAGTTGGCCAGCAGGTAGTCGACCGGCCTATCCACATCCAGGTACAAGCCTAACAGCCGTAGAAAGTCCGACGCTCGGAACCCGTCGCTCTCGCCGGGCTTGGTCATCAGGTTGCACACGTGGATCTTCACACCCTTGGTGGCCCTCACCGCCTCCGCCACCCCTTCCACGAGCAGGTTTGGCAGGATGCTGGTGTAGATGTCCCCAGGCCCGATTACCACTGCGTCGGTCTTCGCAATCGCGTCCAATACCGGCGGATATACGCTGGCCGCAGGCTCCAGATACACCCGCTCGATGGGCACATGGCTGTTCTCGCGCCGCCGGTCGATGCAGGATTCACCTTCTATGACGCTGCCGTCCTCCAGCTGCGCCTTGAGGGTCGAATCAGAAAGAGTTACGGGCAGCACAGTCCCGCGGACCCGCAGCATCTCCGACGCCTCGCGAATGGCGGCGTCCGCGCTGCCGGTAATCTCGGTGAGCGCCGATAGCAGCAGGTTGCCGAAGCTGTGACCCTTCAGTCCCTCCCCGTCCGCAAACCTGTGGTTGAAGAGTCGACGCATCCTTTCGGAATCGACGCCGTCGTCCGCAAGCGCCACCAGACACTGCCTCACGTCTCCGAGGGGAAGCTGACCCAACTCGTCCCGAAGCCTGCCGGAACTGCCACCGTCGTCGCTCATAGTAACCACCGAGGTCAGGTCGCAGTCCATCCTCTTCAGCCCGGTGAGGACAGTGTGGCTGCCCGTTCCGCCGCCGATTACCACTATGCGCCTTTTGGCCATGGACACGTTCTCATTCACAGAAGTTCAGGGATTCCGGCCCGCGCCGCCGGGGTCCACCTGGGCAGCTTCGCCCGAATTCGTCGCATTCCTCTGGAGTGCCGTTTGCGGGCCGTTAGGTAGTTTATGGACAAGCATTCGGGGTGTCAAGAAAACCGCCGGGCGCTCCAGCCTGCTGGTGAATCATGGTATCATGCCAAGCGTCAAATTCGACGGGAGAGTGCACGTATGACGACTCTGGTAACGGGAGGCACAGGCTTCGTAGGAAGCAACATCGTCAAGGTCCTGGCCCAGCGGGGTCACCGGGTGGTCTCCGTGGACATCGCTCCTCCCGACGACATGGTCCGCAGCTACGCCGCCGACTATGCCGACAGCATCTCCTGGGTGCGGGGCGACATCCTCGACAGGCGGACTCTTTCGGATGCCGTTGAAGGCCACAGCATCGACAAAGTCATCCACGCCGCCGTATACACCGGCACCCGCGCTGACGTGGAGATTGACGACAGCCACCGCATTGTTGACATAAACACTCGCGGCACCCTGAACCTCCTGGACCTCGCCCGGCAGCTGGCAGTGAAGCGCTTCGTGTACGTCAGTTCCGGCGGCGTCTACGCCGGGAAGCGGCTCGCCAACGAGCCCCTCCGCGAAGACATGGCGCTGTTCCCCATTAACCTCTACGACATCACCAAGTACGCCTGCGAGATGCTTACCGAACGCTACGGCAACCTTCACGGCTTTGCGACCGCCAGCGTCCGACTCTCCGCCCCCTATGGCCCCATGGAACGCGTCACCGGCCACCGCGCCGTCATGTCCCAGGTGTACGAGTGGACGGGCAAAGCCATTCGCGGTGAGCCCATCGATTTCTCCCGCAACACGCCGGACCGCGATTTCACCTACGTCGTCGACACCGCCTCGGCCATCGCGACCGTCCTGGACGCCCCTAACCTCAAGCACCAGGTCTACAACATCGCCCGGGGCCGCAGGGTTCCCATTGGAGAGATGATCGACGCCATGGAGCGGGTCTGGCCCTCCGTGACATTCGCCGGCGACCGGGACGAAGCAGAAAGCAAGCCCCAGCCCAAGTACGGCCGTGGCCCGATGGACGTCAGCCGCCTGACCGACCTGGGATTCGTCGCGGAGCACGACATCGAAACGGGCCTGCGGAAGTACATGGCCTGGCGCAAGGAATCCGGCTTCACAGACTAGCCTCCTGACACTCCAATGAACGAACCGAACCTCGAACAGCACAACCCCCGTGGAGTCGAACCCGTCACCGGCGCTGAGCGCGCCCGACTCCTCGTCGAACACATCCTTCAGCATCTGGAGCAGGACGACGTAAAGGGCGCCCTGGACCTATTCGACCGTCTCCATCCGGCAGACCAGGCCGAAGTCGTCTCTGCCATCTCCGACGATTCCAGGCCCCTGCTGGTGACCGCGCTAGACTACGCCGTTACCGCCGAGGTGTTGGAACATCTGGAACCAGGTGCGGCTGCCCGGGCGTTGGAGGGACTCGAAAGTCCGGACCTCCTGGCCGTCCTCGACATTGCCAGCCCCGACGTGGCCGCCGACGTCATCAAGCAGCTGCCCATCGAAAAGTCTGCGGAAGTCCTGGCCGCCATGGGCGAGACCGACGACGTCGTCACTCTAATCCGCTACCCGGACGAATCGGCCGGCGGCCTCATGACCACCGACTTCCCCCTCGTTCGCGGCGACATCACCGCCGCCAACGCCCTGGACGTGCTCCGCATCCAGGGCGAGATGGTCGAGGACACCGGCGTCATCTACGTGGTGGACCGCTCCGACAAACTGAACGGTTCGCTGAGCGTCACAAGGCTCGCCCTCGCCCGTCCCAACACCATTATTTCGGACATTATGGACGAAGATGTAATCTCCATCCCCGTCACGGCAGACCAGGAAGAGTGCGCGCGCCTCGTCGACCGCTACGACCTGAAATACCTGCCCGTCGTCGAAGAAGACAATACCCTCGTCGGGTTGATCCTCGGTGTGGACCTTGTGGACGTTCTCCGTGAGGAAGACACCGAGGACATGTATCGCATCTCCGGCCTCGGCCAGGACAGGCTTTTCGATCCCCTCAGAAGCTCCATCTCCCGCCGCCTTCCATGGCTCTACATCAACCTCGGCACCACCATCCTGGCCGCCCTCGTCATCAGCATGTTCGAGTCGACCATCGAGAAGCTGGTCATCCTCGCCGCCTTTCTGCCCGTCATCGCCGGACAGGGAGGCATCGGGGGCACCCAGACCCTGACCCTGGTGGTGCGCGGCCTGGCGCTCGGCGAAATCTATGGCAACCGCGGGCGACGTCTGCTCCTGCGAGAATTGCTGCTGGGCGTCATCCACGGAGTGCTGCTGGGGGTGCTCATAGGCCTCATCGGCTACGTCTGGAAGGGCAACGCCATGCTGGGGCTCATCCTCGGCCTGGCCATGTTGGGCAACATGGTGGTGGCCGGACTCACGGGCGCCGGCATCCCGCTGCTGTTGCGCCGCATGGGACTGGACCCCGCGGTTTCCTCAGCAGTATTCGTGACTACAGTCACGGACATTCTCGGCTTTCTGCTTTTCCTGGGACTCGCCGCCGCCTTCATCGGCCTCCTCCTCTGAGGAAGAGATTCCAGATTCCGCGCCCCCGCCTTTAACACCCGGCCCAAACCTGATAGCATGATTGCGACGCGTTAGAAGGCAGGAGGCGGATACATGGCTTTCGTGAGAATTTTCACCGACGACCAGGGCCGGTCCACGTTCGAAGAGATGTCGACGCCCTTCAAACCTTCGAATCCCGCCGAGCCGGGCGCGATGGCCTTCAGCCAGAATGCCAACGGCGTCACCTTCCGCAGCCAGCCTGTGGGCCTGGTTCAGAACTGGCACACCGCCCCTCGACGCCAATACGTCATCACCCTGCGCGGGAAGGCGGAAATCGAAACGGGCAACGGCGAGATTCGCCATTTCGGCCCGGGCGACGTTCTCCTCGCCGACGACCTGACCGGAAAGGGACACGTCACCCGCGTCATCGGCACGGAGACCCGTCTCTCCGTCACCATTCCTATTGAGACTTAGACCCCCAACTTCCACGGCAACCCGCAAGTCCATCCAATTTAATCGAGACCCACAGGAAGCGGCCTTTGGCTGATAACACAACAACCGATAACCTGGTTCCCCAGACCCTAAAGAAGGGTCTTTACACTCAGATAGTCGGCAGCCGCATCCTCCATTTCAAAGAACTCGATTCCACCATGGACACAGCCGCCGAGGAGGCCGAACGAGGCACCCCGGACGGCACCGTGGTCCTCTGCGACCGGCAGACCCGGGGGAGGGGCAGGTTCAACCGCGTCTGGGTCTCTCCGGCGGGCAACCTGATCCTCTCCGTCGTGCTGCGCCCCGAAATGCAGGCGCTGCCCTTCGTCAGCATCCTCGCCGCCCTCGCCGTCGCCCGCACCATCGAAAGAGAAACAACCCTGGATCCCATCATCAAGTGGCCCAACGATGTTCTCGTCCGCGGGCGGAAAATCTGCGGCCTTCTCGTCGAAAACTCCCTCCAGGGCAGAAACGTCCGCCACTCCATCGTCGGCATCGGCCTCAACGTCGAACTAGACCCGACGGAGACGCCGGAGATTGCCGCAATCGCCACCAGCCTGCGGCTTGAAACGGGCCAGGACACCGACGTCAGTGCCCTGCTCCTTCGACTCCTACATGAACTGGACGACCTCTACGTAGCCCTCAGAAACGGTGAGTCCCCCGTCCCCAAGTGGAAAACCTACCTGGAGACCATCGGCAAGCGTGTCGAAGTGCAGTGGGGCGCGGACGTGGTCACCGGCATGGCGGAGGGCGTGGACGACAACGGACATCTCCTGCTCCGCCGCGACAACGGCGCCCTGCTGACCCTCTCAGCCGGGGAAGTAACCCTCAAAACTCCAGGGCGCAATCCCGCCCGCATAGGAGGCTAGATGCTAGACAGATACTCAATGGACGGCAAAGTCACCATCATTACCGGCGGCGGCACCGGCTTGGGACGCGCCATGGTCCGCGCCCTTGCCCGCGCCGGATCCGACATCGTCGTCGCGTCCCGTAGACAGGGCCCCATCGAAGAAACGGCGGATGAGGTGCGAAGCATGGGCCGGCGCGCCCTCGCCGTTCCCACAGATGTCACCCAGTCGGACCAGGTCAACGGCATGGTCCGGCGCTGCCTGGAGGAATTCGGCAAGGTGGACGTGCTCATAAACAATGCCGCCCAGCTCGGCGCGCCCCTCACTCCAATCTGGGACATGACGGACGACGAGTGGCGCTACGGTATCGACGCCAACCTCACCAGCGCCTTCTACTGCTCCCGCGCCGTCGCCCGCTCCATGGTCGCCCAGGGCAGCGGCAAGATAATCAACGTCGCCTCCGGCTATGGCATGCGCGGCGGCAGGAACATGTACACCTACACCTGCGGCAAAGGCGGCATGATGCAGCTCACCCGCACTCTCGCCCTCAGCCTGGGCCGCCACGGCGTAACCGCAAACACCATCTGTCCCGGCTTTATCCCCACCCGCGGAGCCGAGGCCCTCAGCGGCGCTCTCCCACGAAACGCCGACCGCGTGCCCATCGGCGAATACCCCACTCCGCCGGACATCGGCCCCATCGCCGTCTTCCTGGCCTCAGCGGCCTCCGACTACATGAACGGCGAACACATGACAATCGACAGCGGCGGCCTTGCTGGCGGGTTCGCTCCCACCGGCTACGCCCCGTCCATACCCTTAGAAGGACTTTCGAGGAGGTAACAATGCCCGTCAATGCCGAATACCGATTGGATGGCAAAGTCGCCTTCCTGGCCGGAGAGGGCGACGGAATAACCCCGACCATCGCCCGCGCGCTCGCCGAGGCCGGAGCCAAGGTCTTCATTCTCGGCCCCCACCAGCCAGTCGTTGAGGGGGCAATGATGGAGGTCGCCTCGCTGGGCGGACAGTCCCTCGGTCTCTTCGGCGAACCGTCGGACCCCACTTCCGTCGAGCGCGCCCTTGAAGCCTTCCTCCCCATCTGGGGCCGCGTGGACATCCTCGTCAACAACTCCCGCACCTCCTTCGGCAAACCCTTCGAGGACGTGTCTCAGGATGAATGGGACGAAATGATGCGACGCAACGTGGGCGCCGCCTACCTCCTTGCCAACCGCGTCGGACGAGAAATGACGGCCCGCGGCGGTGGGCGAATCGTTAACATAATCAGCGGCCTCGCCGAACGGGGGCTGTGGAACTCCACCGCCTTCTGCGCCACCCAGGGCGCAGTGCTCCAGCTCACCCGCGGCCTCGGCATCGAATGGGCGCGCAAGGGCGTCCGCGTCAACGCCGTCGGCGTCGGCTGGCTCGAAGGCGACGCTTCCTCCAACGGCGAAGCCGGCAACGACCCCCTTCCGAAATACATCCCCCTCAAGCGGCGCGGACTCGCCGAGGAGATCGGCCCCCTCGTCGTATACATGGCCTCCGACGCCTGTAATTTCACCACGGGCCAGCCCGTATACCTGGACGGCGGCCTCCTCGCCCACCCCTGACCCTATTCTCCCTACCCCCTCAATGGAGACGTTTGCACAACCTCCTCACCCTTGAGGGAGAGGATTGAGCCTGCCCTGAGTCTATCGAAGGGGTGAGGGTGAAAGTGGCTCCCAGGTTGAAGGCACGGAAACCCCTGGTATACAATCCTTCCCAATTATGGAGAATTTAAGAAAACTCCCAGGCTTCCGTGACCTCGATAAGGTCCCGCGACAAGACCTCAACCGCGCCTACGCGGTCCTGTCCGACCTTTTCTCGTCGAGCGGCTATGACGCTATCGACACCCCCTTTCTCGAACCCACGGAGATGTTCCTCCGAAAGGGCGGAGGCGAAATGGCCTCCCAGATCTACTCTTTCATTGATCCCGGCGGAAATCCCGTCAGCCTCCGCCCGGAGTTCACATCCTCCATCCTCCGCTGGTGCCTGGAGGAAGACCGGCTGGACCGGCTCCCCATCCGCGTCCAGTACAGCGGCCCCGTATTTCGATACCGTAGGGATGGCGACGAATTCCGCCAGTTTCACCAAGCGGGCGTCGAACTCATCGGGTCCGACGACGCCAAGGCCAACGCCGAAGCCCTAACCCTCGCCTGCCAGGGCCTCGCTGCCCTTGGCGTTGAAGATATGAAGCTGGTCCTCGGAGATCTTGGCGTCTACAACCGGCTCGCCCGCCAGATGTCCCTGTCCGAGCGGGCCCGCGTCTTCCTGCTGGATAACGTCAACACCCTTCGCCGCGGTGGCGAAGGCCTGCGCGACGTGGGCAATCGCGCCGAAAAGTTCCGCCTGATCCCGGACGGTCAGAACCCCAACGGCGTGATGGCCCGGCTCGTAGGCCTCAAGGAAGAGGAAGCCCGCGGCATCATCGCCACCATGATCGAGCGCGAAGATTCCGCCTCCCTGGGGCAGCGCACTGCCGATGAGGTGGCCGAAAGGTTGCTGCGCAAGGCCCGGGGCGCGGGCGAGCACAGCAAGATGCAGCGGGCCCTTTCGATAGCCTCCAGGCTGGCGGCCATCCAGGGGCCCCCGGGCCCCGCCCTGGCAGCGGCGGACGACCTGCTCCGCTCCGAAAGCCTCGATGCCGAGGCCCTCGAACCCCTGGCGAAGGCCACAACCCTCCTGCAGGACGCCGACCTCGGTGGCGCAACCGTCTCGCTCGACCTCGGCATGGCGCGTGGCATCGCATACTACACCGGCATCGTATTCGAACTCATCGACGGCGGAAGCGGCGTCTCCCTCGGCGGCGGCGGCGGCCGCTACGACGGTCTTGCCCGCAACATGGGCAGCCCCAAAGACGTCCCCGCCCTCGGCTTCGCCTACGACCTCGACCGACTCCTCTTCCGGCAGCAAGACGAGGCCTCCCTTTGACAGACTCAACCAACGGCCTCCGCTTCGTCCTCCCCAGCGACGGCGCCCTCTACAGCTCAACCCTGGACTTCCTCAGCGCCTGCAATCTGAGGGTGAGGCGGCATAGCGCCCGCAAGTACACCGGCAGCATTCCCAAGCTCGCCGCGACCACCGTGCTCTTCCAGCGCACCGGCGACGTTACCTCAAAGGTAGAGGACGGAAGCGCCGACATCGGCATCACCGGCCTCGACCGCTTCCTGGAGGGTCGTCGCGAGGCCGGCAGCGGCATCGTCATCATCCCGGACCTGGGTTTCGGCCACTGCGAGCTCGTGCTGGCCGTCCCCAACGCCTGGCTCGACGTTTCCAACCTCAGCGATCTCGCAGACCTCGCCCTCGACTTCCGTCGACAGGGCCGCAGGCTGCGCGTCGCCACCAAATACCCCAACCTGGTTCAACGCTTCCTGCTGGAAAACGGCATCAATTACTTCACCCTCGTATTTGCAAGCGGCACAATCGAGGCCGCCCCCGCCGCCAACTTTGCCGACGTGATAGCAGACCTCACCTCCACGGGCGAGACCCTCAAGGAGAACCGCCTGCGCACCCTGGAGGACGGAAGCATCCTCGCTTCCCAGGCCTGCCTCATCGGCAACAGGGACACCATCGGAAATAACGCGCAGACCCTCGTAGAAATCCGCCGCATCCTGGAGATGCTGGAAGGCTACCTGCAGGCCCGCTCCCACTACCGGCTTTCCGCCAACATTCGGGGCGAGTCCGCAGAGGAAATCGCCTCCCGGGTGCTGTCGCAGCCCCACCTCTCCGGCCTTCGTGGCCCCACCGTCTCCAAGATGTATAATGTAGGCGGCGAGGGCTGGTACACCGTCAACGTGGTCGTGGAACAGGACAACCTTCTGGAAATGATCGACCACCTCAGAAACGCCGGCGCCGCCGACATCTCCACATCGAGCGTCGGCTACATGTTCAAGGAGCGCTGCCTCACCTACGAGAAACTACTCTCGCAGCTGACCAACTGATATGCCGAATCTGCCCACCCACTTCAGTTTCGCCCTGGAGACGCTGGACGCCCTTGACGATGCGTCCATCCGGGCCAACCTCGGCAGCTTCCTGCTGGGATCCACCACTCCCGACATCCGCGCCCGCACCAAGTGGAAACGCTCCCACACCCACTTCGCCCCCCTTTCCGTGGAGAAGGTCGGCACCGGCACCGCGGGACTCTTTCACGCCAACCCCCAGTTGACGGAAGCCGCCCGCACGAGTCCCGCCACCCGCGCATTCGTCGCCGGTTATCTCAGCCACCTGGTCACCGACGAAACGTGGATTACCCAGGTATACCGCCCCTTCTTCGGCAACCGGGAACTCTTCCCGGACGAGATGAAGGCCAACGTCTACGACAGGGCCGTGCAGCTGGACATGGACCGCCGCGCTCGTCACGAAGCCCCGGGCATGGACAAGATAATCGAACGACTCCACGCCTCCGACCGCTACGTGCGCGTCGGCTTCATCGACGGCGAGACTCTCGGCAGCTGGCAGGCGTGGGTTGCCCACTTCTGCGCCCGTCCCTTCTCCTGGGAGCGCCTCCACTTCCTCGCCCGCCGCATGTACAAGAACAGCCCCGAGATTGAGGAAGAGGTGGACGGTTTCCTCACCGATCCCTCCACCAATTTGCGGGGCGTCTACAACCGGCTCCCCAGCAATCGCATCCGGGACTTTCGCGAGTCCGCCGTTGCCGAAGCGGCCGAGCAGATCAGGGAGCGCCTCGATATTTCCTAGAATGACATACATCCAAGTTGCCATGTTTGGAAACGCACCAGCAGTTCAAGGAGCCCCAGAATGTATTTGAAGACCTACGTTGGCTTTGAGGCCGGACGTGCGGCCCTCGCACAGCGAAGGCAGCCGGAAGCCTCCGCGCCCACGCCGGAATCCCGACGACGCACTATCGAAATCTTCGGCGAAGACCTCAGCCCTGAGCAGTCCGTCCGCCGGATCCTCGACGACGTCCGCCGCGACGGCGATGAAGCAGTCCGCAACTACACCCGCCTGCTAGATGGCGTCGACTCCTCCACATTCGAAGTCGATAAGCAAGAAATTGACGACGCACCATCCCAGGTGGACGGCGCCCTAATCGAAGCCCTCACCCTCTCCGCCAAGCGAGTCGAGGACTACCACCGCAGCAGCATGCCATCCGGCTGGATGGACCCCGCCCGCGGCCTGGGCGAGCGGCTCATCCCGATGCAGCGTGTGGGCGTGTACGCCCCCGGCGGCACCGCCTCCTACCCCTCCACCGTGCTCATGACCGCCATTCCCGCCCGCGTTGCCGGCGTCGAGGAGGTCATCCTTTGCACACCCTCAACCTCTCCGGCAGTCATGGCCGCCGCCTCAATCGCCGGTGTCGACCGCGTCTTCCGCGTCGGGGGCGCCCAGGCTGTCGGCGCAATGGCCTACGGCACAGAGTCGGTCGGCAAGGTCGACATGATCTGCGGTCCGGGCAACCTCTTCGTCACCCTCGCCAAGCAGATGGTCTACGGCGAGGTCGCCATCGACGGCCTCTACGGCCCCACCGAAACAGTGCTCATAGCCGACGACTCCGCGGACCCCGTCCACTGCGCCGCGGACCTTCTCGCCCAGGCAGAGCACGACCCCCTCGCATCACCCATTCTAGTCACCAACTCCTCGACCCTGGCCGAAGGAATCAACGATGAGTTGGGCAGACAGCTAGCCATGCTCGACCGCCACGACATCGCCGTCACCGCCCTCAAGAACGGCGGCTGCATCGTTCTCGTCGACAACCTCGACGAAGCGATGACGCTGGCCAACCAGGTCGCGCCGGAGCATCTGTGCCTGCTCGTCGACGACCCCTGGCGCTGGGCCGAAAAGGCCCGCAACGCCGGCGGCGTCTTCGTCGGACAATTCTCCCCCGAGGTGGTCGGCGACTATGTTGCAGGCCCCAGCCACGTCATGCCCACCGGCGGCACCGCCCGCTTCTCCTCCGCCCTGGGCGTGCACCAGTTCCTGAAGTCCATGCCCATCATCGGCCTGAGCGCCGAGGGCTTCCCGGAGATGGCCAAGGCAGTTTCCACCATAGCCCGATGGGAGGGGTTGACTGCCCACGCCCGCGCCATGGAAATCAGGATGGAATCTTCCAAGGAGGTCCCCGCCCATGAATAGGAACGTGAAGGAACTTGTGCTGCCCCACCTGCGCGCCCCCGCGGGGTACGACGGTGTCCGCTCCCTTGAGGCCATGGCCTCCGAGGCAGGAATCCCCCCCGAAAATATCATTCGGCTTAATGGCAACGAGAACTCCTATGGCCCCTCCCCCAAGGTGGCGAAGGCGCTGGGCGCTTTCGACCAGTACAACCGCTACCCCGACCCGGACCAGACAGCCTTGCGGCAGGCCCTCTCCGACTACACCGGCACCCCCGCGGATACCATCGTCTGCGGCAACGGCAGCGACGAGCTGATCGATCTACTCATTCGGCTGTTCGTTGGACAGGGAGACAAGATTATCGAGCCCACGCCCACCTTCGGCATGTACCGCTTCTCAACCCATCTTGTGAACGCCGAGGTGGTCCAGGTTCCCCGCGACAATAACTTCAACCTGGACCTGGAGAGCATCGAGCTCGCCCTGGACGAACGCTCCAAGATCATATTTCTCGCCCAGCCCAACAACCCCACCGGCAACCTCGCGAGCGAGGAAGACATCCGACGCCTCCTGGAACTGCCAGTCATGGTCGTGGTCGACGAGGCCTACTACGAGTATTGCGGCCAGACCGCGATGCCTCTCCTCGCCGAGTACCCCAATCTCATCGTTCTGCGCACCTTCAGCAAGTGGGCCGGCCTCGCGGGCCTGCGGGTGGGCCTGGGAGCCATGAACCCGGATGTTGCCCACCTGGTTATGACCATCAAGCCTCCCTACAACATGAACCGCGCCGCCGAGCTTGCCCTCATGGCTTCGCTTGAGGACAAGGACCTGCTCCTGAGCTACATTCGCCCCGTCGTCGAAGAGCGGGAGAGAATGTTCTCTCTTCTGGAGGATATCCCCGGCGTCACGCCAATCCCCTCTGCGGCCAACTTCATGATGATGCGCCTCCCCGAAGGTCAGGGAGAGCGCATCTTCCAGGACCTGGCCAGGAAGGGCGTCTTCGTTCGCGCCTACGACGACGATGCGATGAAGGACTGCCTCCGCGTCAGCGTCGGCCTTCCCCAGGAGACCGACGGGTTCGTTCAGGCCCTTCGGGAAGTGGTGGGTGGCTAGCATGGAACAGAGAAAAGCCACCATCGAACGCTCCACCCGCGAGACGCAGATTAGCGTCAGCATCAACTTGGACGGTCGAGGCGACTCCGAAGTTTCCACCGGCAACGGCATGCTCGACCACCTCATCGCCCAGCTTAGCCGCCACGGACTGATCGACATAACTCTCCAGGCACAGGGAGACCTGGAGACGGGCTGGCACCACCTCGTCGAAGACACCGGAGTCTGCCTGGGACGCGTCTTCCGGGAGGCGATGGGAGATGGAACTGGCATTCACCGCATGGGCCACGCAATCGTCCCCCTGGACGAAACCCTGGCGATGGTCGCTGTGGACCTGAGCGGAAGAGGCTACGCAGTCGTCAACTCAGACCTGCATGGGCAGATGGTGGAATCACTTCCCGGCGAGATGGTCGACCATCTCTTGGAGTCGTTCGCCCTGGAGGCCAAGCTGAACCTCCACGTGCGAATTCTGGATGGAAAGAACGGCCACCACAAGGCCGAAGCAATCTTCAAAGCCCTGGCCAAGTCCCTCCGCCACGCCCTGACCCCCGACCCCAGAAACCCCGGCGAAGTCCCCAGCACAAAGGGCACGATCGACGGCTAGTCACCCACCAACCTGAAGGAAAACTCCTCCATCACCGGGTTTGCCAGCAGCCGGTCGCACATCTCCCGCACCTGCTCCTCCGCCTCCTCCAGGCTGCCCGACTCCACCCGCATCTCAAAGTACTTTCCCGCCCGGACGCTTCGCGCCGACTCGAACCCCAGCGTCCTCAAACCCGCCAGCACCGTCTCCCCCTGGGGATCGTTCACCGTGGGCTTCAGCGTCACGAAGATGCGTGCCAAGTACCTCAAGCTAGTTCATGTATCCGCCGCAGGGTATCGACTCCACGCCGGAGTTGTTCCGGTGGGCGTCGTAGAAGGCGCGCACCCGGTCTTCGGTCAGTTCCGAAACTGAAAACTGGTCCTTCCAGCCCCAGGACGTCAGGGCAATCTGCCCGGCCGCAATCTTGGAGTAGGGCCGCATAATCATCCAGCTTCTGCGCCCGGGAAGGCTCCGCGCAATCTCTCTCAGTTGGTCAATTTGGCCCTCATCCGACAGGTTATAACTGATGATTACCTGCCCGTGCTCCATGTTGTGGACCACCTGCTCGTCGGGCGTCTCCTCCTCAAATAAGCCGCACCCTGCCCAGCCAGTGTCCCAGTGGGGCCCCGACGTCGGCGGCGTCGAATTGTAGTCCCCGTCGAAGGTGCTGCCGGGGGCTATGTGGTTGCTCGGCGCGAACAGGAGGGGCATCGTGGCGATCCTCTCGCCTACGTCGTCTCCCGTCCCCGTGTCCGTGACGCCTCCTCCAAGGAAGTTGTTCCCGATGTCGGCCACCAGAATGCCTCCGATAACCGCGGCGGCGGCGATGACAAGCACCACGTATAGCGCCCAGCGACGTATCCTCTTCCAGGTCCTGGGGCGTATCCGCGGCCTCGATCCCCCTAAATCAATTTGCGGCCCACTTGTGCGGGCCGCCGCGCGCCGCCTTCTGTTCGGCGAATGACGACTTCGCTTGGCCCTGTTTCTCCTGCTGCTTTCAGGCACTTGTTTTCTCCCTATCAATCATCGAGCCGGTCCGGGCGGTTCTCATCCGATATGCAAACTCCCCAACGGCTGATAACCCCTTTAGTCCAGAAGCTCCATGCCGGTGAGTCTTCGGAAGGCCTCTTGGTACCGGTCAGATGTATTCTGAACAATCTCATCCGGCAGTTCCGGCGCCGGCGGTTCCTTGTCCCAGCCCTGCGCCACCAGCCAGTCCCTAACGTACTGTTTGTCGAAGCTCGGCTGGTCCTTCCCCGGCTCGTACGCCTCCATGTCCCAGAAGCGGCTCGAGTCCGGCGTGAAAATCTCGTCAATCAGAATCAGTTCCCCGTCCACGAACCCGAACTCCAGCTTCGTGTCGGCGAGAATTATCCCCTTGCTGGCAGCGTAGTCTCTCGCGTACTCGTAAACTGCGATGCTCTTTTCCGCCAGCTGGGTCGCCACGTCGGCCCCCACCATGTTCCGCACTTCTTCCAGGCTGATGTTCTCGTCGTGCCCCTCCTCAGCCTTCGTGGTGGGAGTGAATATCGGCTCCGGGAAGATCAGTCCTTCCTGCAGGCCGGACGGCATCGGCTTCCCGAACACCGTCCCCTCCCTCCGGTACTCCGACCAAGCGGAACCCGCAATGTATCCCCGCACAATGCACTCCACGTCCACCCGGTCCGCCTTCTTCACAACCATCGCCTGTCGGGCGATGTCCTCGGGAACGTCACCCACTGGCGAATTCGCCGGAATGGCCCCCGGCGCGTCTCCCATCGCTATCAGATGGTTCGGTATCAGGTGCGCCGTCTTGCCGAACCAGAAGGACGATATACGGCTGAGAACCAGCCCCTTTAGCGGTATGCCCGTGGGCAGCACCACGTCGAAGGCGGATATCCTGTCCGAGGCCACCATCAGCAGCGTCTCGTCATCCAGGTTGTACGTGTCCCGCACCTTGCCCCGGTACATCAGGTTGGGCAGACGGGTCTCCATCAATGCTTCCATCCGTTCCTCCTATTTCAGCCCGACACGCTCGAATATCTCGTCCACGTGCCTGACGTAATATCTATAGTCAAATAGTGTCTCCAGGTCTTCCGCCGCAAGCGTCCGGCTCACGTCCGGGTCGGACCTCATCATCTGACGAAAGTCCTGGCCGCTTTCCCAACTCTCCATCGCCCGGTTGTGCACGATGGCGTAGGCGGGTTCCCGCTCCATCCCCTGTTCAATCAGGGCCAGCAGCACCCTCTGGGAGAACAGGACTCCGAGGGTCGATTCGATATTGTACATCATACGGTCGGGGTCAACGTTCAGATCGCGCACCAGTCCCGTCATCAGGCTGAGCGCATAGTCCAGGGCGATCGAAGCGTCAGGCAGAATCAACCGCTCCGCCGACGAATGGCTGATGTCCCGCTCGTGCCACAGCGCCACGTTCTCCAGCGCCGTCGTCGCATGGCCGCGAATCAGCCGCGCCAGCCCGCACACCCGCTCAGAAAGCTCCGGGTTCCTTTTGTGCGGCATCGAAGACGACCCAGGCTGCCCCTTCGGGAACGGCTCCGACACCTCGCGAATCTCCGTGCGCTGCAGTCCCCGGATCTCCGTGGCGAACTTCTCCAGCGAAGCGGCAATCAGCGCCAACGTCATGACATACTCGGCGTGACGGTCCCGCTGGAGTATCTGCGTAGAGGCGGGCGCAGCCTTCAGCCCCAAAAGCTCGCACACCGCCGCTTCAATCGAAGGCGGGACCGTACCGTGGGTCCCAACGGGTCCGGACAGCTTCCCGTAGGCCATCGTCGCCCGCGCCTGGGCCAGCCGGGACTTATTACGACGCATCTCGTCGTACCACACTGCCAGCTTCAACCCGAAGGTCACCGGCTCGGCGTGAATGCCGTGGGTCCGCCCGATCATCAGCGTGTCCTTGTGCTCCAACGCCCTGCCCCTGATGGCCTCCATCAATGCGTCTATCTCTTCATCGAGCAGGTCGATGGCGTCGAGAATCTGAAGACTCGTCGCCGTGTCCCAAACGTCGCTCGTGGTCAGTCCCAGGTGGAGCCAGCGCCCCTCCGGCCCGGTGTGTTCAGTGATGGACTGGAGAAACGCCGTCATCTCGTGCCGGTGGACGGCCAGAATCTCCTCCAGCCGCTCGTAGTCGTAGGTTGCGCCGCGGAGCTTCTCCATGTCGGAGAGGGGAATCGTCCCCTCGTCGGTCCACGCCTCGCACACCGCCAGCTCCACCTGCATCCACCGGTCGTACTTGTTGCGCTCCGACCACACGCTGCCCATCCGGGGCCGGGTGTACCGTTCAATCATCCCTTGTCGCCTCGTCTTCGGACTTGTCGTTCCTGTCAGTGATCTTTTTCAGTGCGTTTACCATCTTCGAAAAATCAGACAACTGTACGTAGGGCAGCCCCTGCTCTTCCCGGTCTTCCTCCAGGAATCGGCGGGCGAATACCACGTCCGAGCGGTCCGCCGGGCAGATGTCCGACTTCCCGTCGCCCGCGAAAAATATAACCGAGTGTCCCTTCGCCCTGTACCGCTCCAACACCAGGCACTTGCAGTTGCCGGGCTGCCAGCAGTCCTTGGAGGCGTACGGATACTCGTAGCGAATCCCAGCATCGGTGAATTCCGTATCCGCCGCATAGGATTCTACTGACTCCATCCCCTCCCGTTCCAGCAACGCTTCCACGTAGAAGTCCAGCCCCATGGTGGCGATGGCCAGCGGAATGTCATTATCTCGACAGTGCTCGTAGAGGGCCTTGAAATATGGACGAAGCGTGGCGTTTTCCTTGACGTGGTTCTTCATCTCTTCCCGGCTGACCTTCACCGTCTGAAACGCCCGCTCCTGGTACTCCTTGAGCGACATCCGGTGCTGCACGTTCTGCCTCTGGTATTCCTTCCACCCGTCACCGCCGAACTCCCTCAGCAGCATCTCCGCCACGTTCTCCAACACCGTGGTGTCGTCGAAGTCGCAGATGACTGCGGGGCCCCTGTCGGGAAGCGCGGGATCTTTCACCGCACGCGGACCATGCCCGGCGACACTTCTGGGCCGCCCACGCGGTGCGCTAGCCCTCCTGGAGCTTCTTTCTGTAGGCCTCATAAGACTCCCTGATGCTTTCGTGCTTGAGGGCCAGAATCTCGGCCGCGAGATAGGCCGCGTTACGGGCGCCCCAGGATCCCACGGCGACACAGGCAACGGGCACCCCGGGGGGCATCTGCGCTATGGCTGTCAAGGCGTCGGACCCGCCCAGTTCACTGCTGGCCAGCGGGATCCCGATGACCGGCAGCGTCGACCATGCGGCCAGCACTCCCGGAAGCGCCGCGGACCCTCCTGCCGCGCCGATTAGCACCTCGATACCCCGGTCTCGCGCGGAGACCGCGTACTCCATCACCGCCTTGGGCCTGCGATGGGCCGACATGACCCGCACCTCGTAGTCTATGCCCAGGTCCTCCAGCACGTCGATGGTAGCCTGTACCACCGGCTCGTCGGAGGAGCTTCCCATAACCACGCCGACTCTACTCATTCAATTCACCTTTCAAGCGTTAGTTGGTCTCTCATTCGGGGGCGGTTCCCCCTCAATGAGGCCTATGTCCCTTCTGAAATGGCTTCCCTGGAACGTAACCCGCTCCACGTTTTCGTAGACCCGCTCATGGGCGTCCGTCACCGTCCGGCCGGAGCCAACTACGGTCAGCACTCGCCCGCCGGATGTGACCACCTGCGAGTCCTCTCTCCTTGTGCCGGCATGGAAGACTAGTATATCCCTGTCCACCGTGTCCAGCCCGTCAATCTCCAGCCCCCGTCGGTACTCTCCGGGGTATCCCCGCGAGGCGACTACGACGCCAACTGAGGACTGGTTGCCCCAGTCTACCTTTCTCCGCTTCAGCCCGCCGCCCATCGTAGCCAGCATCACGTCCGCGAGGTCCGACTTCATCGGAGGCAGAATCACCTGCGTCTCCGGGTCTCCAAAGCGGCAGTTGAACTCCAGCACGCGGATTCCGTCGTGGGTCAGCATGATCCCTGCGTACAGTATCCCTCGGTAGGGATATCCCTCGTTGGCCATGCCGCGCACCACCGGCTCCATCACCTCTTTGCGGACCTTCCGCTCCATCTCCCTGTCCCAAACGTCCGCGGGGGCGTAGCTGCCCATTCCGCCAGTGTTCAGGCCCCGGTCCCCGTCCAGCAGCCGCTTGTAGTCGCAGGCCGCGACGAGAGCCGAGACCTCCACCCCGTCCGTGAAGGCGAACACGCTAATCTCCTGCCCCTCCAGCATCTCCTCCACCACCACCGTAGCCCCCGCGGGCCCGAAGATGCGGTCCTCCATGCAATCATACAGGGCATTTATGGCGGCTTCCTGGTCTCGACATATCAGCGCTCCCTTGCCGCCCGCCAGGCCGTCCGCCTTTACCACCACCTGGCCTTCGTGATTGGAAAGAAACTCGTAGCCTTCGGAATAACTGTCGAAAATCTTGAACTCCGGCGAAGGAACGTCGTACTTCCGCATGAGCATGCGGGCGAAAGACTTGCTCGCCTCAATGCGCGCTCCGTCCCGGGACGGGCCGAAAATCGTCAGCCCCGCCATCTGGAACCGGTCGACGATGCCGTTGGCCAGCGGGTCCTCCGGCCCAACCACCGTTAGATCAATGGAATATCTGCGGGCAAACATCGCCAGCTTTGGAATGTCTTCCGCCTGGATGCCCACGTTGGTGGCAACTTCCTGGGTCCCGCCATTCCCCGGAGCCACGAAGACCCTGTCCACCTTTGAGCTTCTGCTGAGTTTCCACGCCAGGGTGTGCTCCCTCGCCCCGGAACCGATTACCAACACACGCATCAGGCTATCCTACTCTCCCTCGCCCGGCTCGCTGCCGACGGACATCTGAATCTTACTCCCACTCTATGGTCCCCGGCGGTTTGCTTGTAATGTCGTACACCACCCGGTTCACCTCCGGGACTTCGTTGACGATGCGGCTGGAGATTTTCGCCAGCACCTCGTAGGGCAGCCGCGCCCAGTCCGCCGTCATCGCGTCCTCGCTGGAAACGGCGCGAACCGCCACCGCATAGCCGTAGGTGCGGAAGTCCCCCATCACCCCCACGCTGCGGGCATCCGTGAGCACGGCGAAGGTCTGCCACAGGTGCCGGTACAGGTCGGCGCCCTTGATTTCGTCCATAACAATCCAGTCGCAGGCCCGCAGGATTTCCAGCTTCTCCGGGGTCACCGCTCCAAGGCACCGTATCGCCAGCCCCGGCCCCGGGAACGGCTGCCGCATGACAATTTCTTCCGGGAGTCCCAGCGCCGACGCCACGCCTCTTATCTCGTCCTTGAACAGGTAACGCAGCGGCTCCACCAGCTTAAGGTGCATGTCCTTGGGAAGCCCACCCACGTTGTGGTGCGTCTTGATCGTCGCCGAGGCCTGGTTCTCCGAGGTCTGGCTCTCGATAACGTCAGGGTAGAGCGTACCCTGGGCCAGAAAGTCGGCGTCGCTCAACTCCGTCGCCGCGTCCTCGAATACTCGGATGAACTCCTCTCCGATGACCTTCCGCTTCTGCTCCGGGTCCGTCACCCCCACCAGCCGGTCTAGAAAGCGCTGGGAGGAGTCCATGTACAGCAGGTTCATGCTCAGGTTCTGCTGGAAGGTCCGCTGCACACGCTCCGCCTCCTCCCTGCGCAGTAGCCCGTTATTCACAAAAATACACGTCAGCTGGTTTCCCACCGCACGGTGTATCAACGTAGCCGTCACCGCGGAATCCACCCCTCCGGAAAGGGCGCAGATTACCTTCCCGTCTCCCACCTGGTCCCGTACCTTCTGGATAGCCGAATGGACGAAGTTCTCCACCGTCCAGCGGCTCTGGCAGCCGCAGATGCGGTAAAGGAAATTCTCCAAAATACGCGTGCCCTGGGGAGTGTGGGCAACCTCAGGATGGAACTGCAGCCCGAACACGTTGTTGAATCCCGCCATAACCGCGATTGGCGAATTGTCCGTGTACGCGAGGGCGGAAAATCCGGGCGGCATGCTCTGTATCTGGTCGCCGTGGCTCATCCATACCGGCATCGTCGCGTCCATCCCCTGAAACAGGGCAGAATCCGTCAGATTCTGGTGAAGCACGGCGTGCCCGTACTCCCGCTTGGCGCTTGGTGCCACCTTGCCGCCCAGCTGGTGGGCCAGCACCTGCATCCCGTAGCAGATTCCCAGGACCGGCATCTCCTTCTGGTATACCCAGCCGGGCGCCAGGGGCGCGCCGTTGTCGTAGACGCTCGCCGGCCCGCCGGAGAGAATAACCCCCTTGGGATTCATAGCCTGCACGTCTTCCCAGGCGGCGGTGTGCGGAACAACCTCGCTGTAGACGTTCAACTCCCGGATGCGACGAGCGATAAGGTGACTGTACTGGGAGCCGAAGTCGATGATGACCACGCCCTCCGAGACCTTGGGCGTCTCTTCAGGTCGTTGAGAACTCTGCCCTTCCTTTTCCTTGGCAATTTCAAGGTAGGCGGAAACTTCCAAGTCGTCGCTGGTCGATATGCGGCGGCTTGGCGTAGACTGCTGAACCGTCATTCGCTCCTTCAAACCAGATGGCGGGCAGATGCCCGCCGTCTGGCAAAACGCTCTGGGTTAAGTGGCTCCTGATACTTTTGCCGAGTCACGCCTTTGCACGGCCACCCTGTACCTGAGATTAAAGCCTATGCTATACTCACATGCCGTTCTCAGTCAAGTTTCACGCCTGAGAGCAGTCATAACGAAAGTATGCTTTCGATTCAATTAGAGAGAGTCATAGAACTGGCGGCGGAGTTTCTCCGCAGGGATGGGGTGGTAGCCTACCCCACCGATACCCTATACGGCTTGGGATGTGACTCATTCTCCCCCAAAGCCCTCGCCAGGCTCCTCAGGGCCAAGGGTAGAAGCGACGACAAGGGCCTCCCCCTTCTCCTCGCCGTTCCCGAAGACGTTGAACTCGTCGCCCGGCCCAATTCTCCCCACTTCCACGCGTTGGCGAATGCCTTCTGGCCCGGCCCTCTCACCCTCGTCGTCGAACCCGTCCCCGGCCTTCCCGCCCCAGTCCTGGGCCCCACCGGCGCCGTTGGCGTCCGCGTCCCCGACCACGAAGTCCCCCGAGCCCTGGCCCGCGCCCTCGGCAAGCCCATCGTCGGCACCAGCGCCAACCCCAGCGGCGGCCCCGATCCGGTCACCGCCCAGGACGTCGAACGCAGCCTCGGCAGCGCAATAGACAATATCGTCGACGGCGGCCCCGCCAGTCGCGGACAACCCTCAACTGTGGTTGACATAACGGGAGAACGACCCAAAATACTGCGCGTAGGCGCCATCAACCCGGAGGCCATCCACAAAGTCTGCGGCATTGCAGTATCATGAGCTCACAGATTCAAGCCCCATTCTCCGAAGCAAACCGATGAGGCAACCCATGCCCACCACCATCCAAGACCTCGAGCCTCTCCACGCCGACCTCGACGCGGAGATCGAGGCCATCCTCCGCCCCCGCGAAGGCCTGCTCTACGACATGATGCTCTACCAGCTGGGCTGGGCCGACAAGCAGGGCGAACCCCTGCCCAAACCTCGCCCGCCGCGCCCCTACTCCCTCCTGACCCTCCTATCAGCCCACGCCGCCTCAGGCACCCACCGACCCGCCCTCCCGGCCGCCGCCGCGATGGAACTCGTCCACACCTTCATCGAGGTGCACAAGGACGTCCAGGAGGGCAACCCCCGACAGGAATCTCGCCCCTCCGTCTGGTGGGTCTGGGGCCCTGGCCAGGCTATCAACGTTGGCGACGGTCTTCACGCCCTCGGCCGGAGCGCCCTCTTCCGGCTGGCCGACAACGGCCTCCCCCTTGATCGCGTCCTGCAGGCCCTCGGCCACCTCGACGAAGCCTGCATCCGCATGTGCGAGGGCCAGTACGTGGAGCTTTCCCACCAGGAGCGGCTCGACGTTTCTCGCTCCTCCTGGCTGAAGATGGCCGAAGACCTCACCGGCAGCGTCGTATCCTGCGCTATGACTCTCGGCGCCCTAGCCGCCACCGACAATGAGGAGACCGTCGATGCCTTCCAGCAGGCCGGACTCAAACTCGGCCTCGCCTACCAGATCCGCCAGGACATCCAGGCCGTCTGGGGCAACGAGAACGGCGGCCCCGCCAGCCCAAGCCTCCTCAACAAGAAGAAGCTCTACCCCGTCGCAACTCTCCTGGAGTCCGCAGACCTCAGCACCAAGCGCGCCCTCGGTGATATATACTTCAAGCGCGTCCTGGAGCCCGACGACCATCAGCAGCTCCTCAGCCTCCTCGACGCCAACGACGTCCGCGCCGAGGCCGAGTCGACAGTCGCTTATTACTACAGCCGGGCGGAGGACGCCCTCCAAGCCGCGAACCTGGAAGTAGAAGCCCTTCAGCCCCTCCTGGAGTATGCCCGCAATCTTGTGAAACCCCACATCACCGACGGAAGGTCCTAACTGCACCTATATGACACGCACCGAAAAACAGACCCTCCACGACCTCGACGTCGCCCGCAAGACCGTGCTGCTTCGGGCCGACTTCAACGTGCCCCTGGACCCGAGTAACCCAGAGATAACCTGCGAGCACAACCACCGTCTCCGCGTCACCCTCCCCACCGTCGAATATCTTCTCGCCCGTAGCTGCAAGGTTGTCCTCTGCTCCCACCTGGGCCGGCCCAAGGGACGCGTTGTCGAGGAACTGCGGCTGAAGCCCGTGGCCCAAAGCCTCTCAAACCTGCTCGACCGGCCCGTGCCCGCCCTTCAGGACTGCATCGGCCCCAACGTCGTCAGCTACGTGGAGGAAATGACGCGAGGCGAAATCGTTCTGCTCGAAAACCTCCGCTTCCATCCCGGCGAAGAGGCCAACGACCCCCAATTCGCCGATAAGCTGGCTTCCCTGGCGGACATCTTCGTCCTCGACGCATTTGGCGCGGCTCACCGCGCCCACGCATCCATCGTGGGCCTGCCCCGCCTTGTCCCCTCCGCCGCGGGCCTCCTGCTCCAGCGTGAACTGGAAATCCTGGGCGACGCCCTGCAGTCCCCCCGCCGCCCCCTCGCCGTCGTCCTGGGCGGCGCAAAGGTTAGCGACAAGCTGAAGCTCATCGAAAACCTCGTCAGCCGCTCCGACTTCATCATCGTTGGCGGCGGCATGGCCGCAACCTTCCTGAAGGCCCTGGGCAAGCCGGTGGGCAATTCCCTCGTGGAAGATGAACTGCTGGACCACGCCTCCATGCTCATGCGCACAGGCATAGCCCCTATCCACCTCCCCGTCGACGTCGTCGCCGCCTCGGACATCAGCGCCAACCCGTCCAGAATCGGCGTCTACCCAGTCGATCAGGTCCCCTCCGACCTCCGCATCCTCGACGTCGGCCCCAAAACTGTTGAGAGATTCTGCCGGCTGCTGAATCCATGCCGTACCATCATATGGAATGGACCCCTGGGCGTCTTTGAGTTGGAACCCTTCGCATCTGGCACCACTGCCATTGCAAACCACTTGGCCTCGCTGGACGGGACTACTATAATCGGTGGTGGCTCTACGGCCAAAGCCGTTGAGTCCCTTGGACTGGGAAATCTCATGGACCACGTGTCCAGCGGCGGAGGCGCAATGATCGAGTTTCTGGAAGGTAAGGAACTGCCTGGCATTTCCGCGCTGCCGTCCAGAGGCCTCCTTGTCAGTACCTCACCCACCCCGGCCAAGAGACTATCCCGCCTGAAATGAAAAGAATGCCCGAACTGAAATCTGATGATTGACGTTCCCCTTCTACGCGACACATATCAAAGCACGCCCTCCAGGATAGTCATGCTGGTGGTTGACGGCCTTGGCGGCCTCCCCCACCCGAAAACGGGACTGTCCGAGCTTGAGACCGCCCGTCTTCCCAACATCGACGCCGCCGCGGGCGAAAGCGCCCTCGGCCTCACCATTCCCGTCATCCCGGGGGTCACTCCGGGAAGCGGCCCCGGCCACCTCTCCCTCTTCGGCTACGATCCCCTCAAGTATGTTATCGGACGCGGCGCCCTCGAAGCCATGGGCGTCGACGGCGTCGACTTCAAAGAGGGTGACGTAGTCGCCCGCGGAAACTTCTGCACCGTCGACGACGACGGTCTGCTCATAGACCGACGCGCCGGGCGCATCCCTTCCGCCCTCAGCGAACCCCTCTGTTCCGAGCTCGATAGTATCGAGGTCGACTCCCTCGACATTCGCGTATACCCCGTCCGGGACTACCGCTTCGTCCTCCGCATGAGGGGCAACGGCCTCTCCGACAACCTTACGGAGATGGACCCCCAGCGCACCGGCGTTGCCCTCCAGAACGTCAAGGCTCTGACGCTCGACGCCCGCGCCACCGCGGACGCCGCCAACGAGTTCGTCCGCCAGGCCCGCCACAAGCTCATGCGGGAAGAGCGCGCCAACATGGTCATGCTGCGCGGCTTCTCCGGCATGCCCCATCTCCCCTCCATGGCCCACGCATACCAGCTGAACCCAGCCGCCATCGCCGCATATCCCATGTATCGCGGCCTGGCCACCATCCTGGGCATGAACGTCCTCGCCACCGGCGAGAACTTCGCCGACGAAGTTGCGACCATGGAAGAGCGTTGGGACGACCACGACTTCTTTTTCATCCACTACAAGCCCGCCGACACCGCCGGTGAGGACGGCGATTTCGAAGAAAAAGTCCGCGTCCTGGAAAAGCTGGACGCCTTCATTCCCCGAATTCTCGATCTCAAGCCGGACGTTTTCCTCATCGTCGGCGACCACTCTACCCCGTCCATAATGGCCAACCACAGTTGGCATCCGGTGCCCTTCCTCCTCAAGTCACCCTGGACCCGCTCCCAGGGTCCGCCCTCCTTCGACGAACGCTCCTGCTCCCGCGGAATCATGGGTACCATCCGCGCCGTGGAGCTGTTGCCCCTCGCCCTCGCCCACGCGGGCAAAATTTCCAAGTTCGGGGCCTGACCCCATGCCCACACTGCTAGCCGTAGGCAACTGGAAGATGAACACCACCGTCCGGGAGGCGGTGACCCTCGCCACCGACGTTCGACGCCTGCTGGAGGACGAGCCCCCAACCGGCGTCCAGACGGTCCTCTGCCCACCCTTCATCTCCCTCGCCTCCCTTCACGACATTCTCAAGGACTCCAGCATCGCCCTCGGCGCCCAGAACCTCCACCACCAGCCCTCCGGCGCCTTCACCGGCGAAATCTCCCCCGCCATGCTCCAGGGCCTCTGCCGCTACGTCTTAGTTGGCCACTCCGAGCGACGCAATCTCATGCGCGAGGGGTACCACGTCGTCGGACAGAAGATGAAGGCCGCCGTCGACCACGGGCTGATTCCCATCCTCTGCGTCGGCGAGACCCTCAGCCACCGCCGCCAGGGAGCCGCCGAAGCCGTCGTTCGTCGTCAGCTGGAAACGGGCCTCTCCGGCATCGCCGATCCCACCGGCATAGTCATCGCCTACGAACCCGTGTGGGCCATCGGCACCGGCGTCCCCGCCACTCCCGTCGTCGTCGCCGACATCACCGGCGGCGCCATCCGCGCCGAGCTCGCGAACCTCTACGACGCAACGACCGCCCACAACACGCCCGTCCTCTATGGCGGCAGCGTCAACCCGGAAAACGTCGCGGGCTTCCTCCGCGAGCCCAGCATCCAGGGCACCCTCGTCGGCGGCGCCAGCCTGAACGCCGACCAGTTCGCCCGCATAGTCCGGCTCACCGCAGAGGTCAAGGACACCGACTGACGTGACGCCCACCCAACCATCGTCGCCCCTTATCGCCGTCGTCGGGCCCACCGCCGCAGGCAAGAGCGCCCTCGCGCTGACCCTCGCTCGCAAGCTCAATGGCGAAATCATCAATGCCGACAGCCGCCAAGTCTACCGAGGCATGGACGTGGGCACCGCGAAACCAACCCCAGAAGAACGCTCCCTCGTCCCCCATCGCCTATTTGACATCCGCGACCCCGACGATACCTACAGCCTCGCCCTCTTCCTCGACAACGCCCGCGACGCCGTAGACGACGTTCAGAACCGTGATCGCCTTCCCATCCTGGTAGGCGGCTCCGGCCAGTACGTGTGGGCATTCCTGGAAGGCTGGCAACCCCCGAAAGTTCCGCCCAACCCCGCCGTCCGCGCCGACCTGGAGTTTCAGTTGAAACGTCGCGGCGTCTGGCCCCTCTTTGAGCTGCTGCAGGCCATCGATCCCGCGACCGCAGAGCGCACGGACCCCCAAAACCCTCGCCGCGTCCTCCGCGCCCTGGAAATCCACCTCTCCGGCGGCAAGAACCACGCCGCCAACCCCAGACCCAAGAACCCGGACGTCAACGCCCTCGTCATTGGCCTTACCATGAACAGGGAAGACCTCTACGCACACATCGACCGCCGAGTCGACGACATGATTCAGCGTGGCTTCGTGGAAGAAGTACGCAGCCTCCTCAATGGCGGCCTGGACCCCACCCTGCCCGCAATGTCCGGCGTCGGTTACCAGGAACTCGCCTCCCACCTCTCCGGCGAGATCTCCCTCGAAGATGCCGTCCAGCGCATCAAGTACCGCACCCACGGCATCGCCCGCCGGCAGTACGCCTGGTTCCGGCTGGAAGACCCTCGCATCCGCTGGCTGCAAGCCACCGACAACCCCACCGAACAGGCCCTTTCGATCGCGCGAGATTACCTTAATTCCTGTGCTACAATTGACGCCTAAAGGAGGCAACAAACATGAGCATTGAATTCACCAAGATGGAAGGCTGCGGCAACGACTATATCTACGTGGACGCCCGCGAGATGGACGAAGACTGGCCCGCCCTCTCCATCGCCATGAGCGACCGGCATTTCGGCATCGGCAGCGACGGCCTCATACTCATCATGGACTCCGAGAGGGCCGCCCTCAAGATGCGCATGTTTAACGCCGACGGTTCGGAGGGCGAGATGTGCGGGAACGGGATCCGCTGCTTCACCAAGTTCGCCATGGAACGCAACATCGCCTCCCCCACCAACGGCGGCCTCACCGTCGAGACCCTCGGCGGCGTGCGCACCATCGCCCCCATAAGCGAAAACGGACAGGTCACCCGCGCCCGCGTCGCCATGGGCGCCCCCACACTGAATCCCATGGACGTTCCCGTCGTCGTCAGCCCCTCCAAGGGCCGCCGATTCGGCGAAGCCGTCACCGACTACCCCTTGAACATCGAGGGCGTCGACCTGAAGCTCACTTTCGTCTCCATGGGAAACCCCCACGCCGTCGCCTTCATCGACACCCCCGTGGCGGAATTCCCCCTGCACACCATCGGCCCCAAGGTCGAGCACCACCCCATCTTCCCCAACCGCGTCAACTTCGAAATCGTCAATCGCCAGGGCCCACGAAACATGAACGCACGAGTGTGGGAGCGAGGCAGCGGCGAGACCATGGCCTGCGGCAGCGGCGCCTGCGCCATGATGGTCGCCGCCAATCTCCATGGCTTCGTCGGCAACAACGTTGACATAACCCTCCCCGGCGGCACCCTGTCCATAGCCTGGGACGGCCGCGACGAAGTCTATCTGGAAGGCCCCGCCACCGAAGTCTTCTCCGGCCACTGGCCCACCTGACCCCACTCCCCATCTTCCCCTTCCCGTCTCCCGTAGAGGGCGGTTCGCGAACCGCCCTCCCTCTATACCCACTTGTCGCCCCAATCACAACGCCCCCTCTTCATGTCATCCTGAGTAGGCTCCGCGACGAAGGATCTCGTTGCTGCCGACCGGAATCATGCCCCAACAGCTCTTATTCCTGCGAAGGAAGGAACACACTCCCCATCCACGCTAAACTTCCTCCCGTTTACGCCGACACTCCCCTTCCCAATGCCCAAAAGTTGCGGCCTCCCCCGCAAGCGGATATATTTGACACGCTTCCGGCCATGCCGACACCAACACTCATCAACATCGGCTACGCTGGCAAATCGACACACACAAAACTGAAAATTCACGGAGAAACATCGAAAGCATGAAATTTTCTGCCCGCCTAGACAAACTCGCCCCCTACCCCTTCGTCGAAATCTCCCGCATCATCGCCAGGAAGCGCGCCGAAGGCGTTGAAATCGTCACCTTCGGCATCGGCGACCCCGACATCCCCACCCCGGAACCCATCATCGACCGCCTTGTCGAAGCCTCCCGCACCCCCGCCAACCACCGCTATCCGGAGACCGACGGCCTCCCCGAAGTTCGCGAGGCCATCGCAGACTGGTACAAGTCCCGCTTCGGCGTCGACGGCCTGGATCCCGCCTCCGAAGTCCTCCCCCTAATCGGCGCGAAGGAAGGCATAGGCCACGCAGCCTTCTGCTACCTCGACCCCGGCGACGTCTGCCTCATCCCGGACCCCGCCTACCCCGTCTACGCCGCGGGCACCCTATTCGCCGGCGGCGAGTCCTACGTCATGCCCCTCACGGAGGAGAACGGCTGGCTCCCCGACCTGGAAGCCATCCCCTCCGAGGTGGCCCGCGACGCCAAGGTAATGTGGCTCAACTACCCCAACAACCCCACCGGAGCCGTCGCCGAAAAGGCCTACTACGAAAAGGCCATCGCCTTCGCCCGCGAGTACGATGTCGGCATCCTCCACGACGCCGCCTACAGCGAGGTGGTCTTTGACGACTACAAAGCCCTCAGCTTCCTGGAAATAGAGGGCGCCAAGGACGTGGGCATCGAATTTCACTCCCTTTCCAAGTGCTTCAACATGACAGGCTGGCGCTTCGGTTCCGCCGTCGGCAACGCCGAAATGGTCCAGGCCCTTTTCACCATCAAGTCAAACCTGGACTCCGGCGTCCCCCAGGCCATCCAGGAGATGGCTATAGAAGCCCTCACCGGCCCCCAGGACCACATCGACAGCAACAACGCCATCTACCAGGTCCGACGCGACAAGGTCATGGACGCCCTCGTCCGCCTCGGCCTCGGCGTTGTCCCCCCCAAGGCCGCTCTATATGTCTGGGCTAAAGTCCCCCCCGGCTACACCTCCGCCTCCTTCACCGCCCGGCTTCTCGACGACCTCGCCCTCGTCGTCACCCCCGGCTCCAGCTACGGCGAGAACGGCGAAGGCTACATCCGCCTCTCCCTCACCACCCCCGACGAGATGATTGACAAGGGCGTAGACCGGCTGAACTCCTGGAATATCCCCCCTCCGCCGGAGGCCTGAGACCATCTCCAAGCGAAATTCGTGGCCCCTGGCCCATACGGAGCGCGCCCTCCTCGTCGGCGCGCAGTTGAAGAACGCGGGCAGCCCCCGGAGCCTCAAGGCCTCTCTGTCGGAACTCGCCCAGCTGACCGACACCGCCGGCGCGGAAGTCGTCGCGTCCGTGTCCCAGCGGCTGGATAAGCGAACACCCTACTACGTCGGCGAGGGCAAGCTGGAAGAACTCCGCGATCTCAAGCGCGAGCTTGAAGCCGACGTGGTCATCTTCGACGACGAACTCAGCCCCACGCAGCAGCGCAACCTGGAGGAAAAACTGGGCGAAAAGGTCATCGACCGCACCGCCTTAATCCTGGACATCTTCGCCCGTCACGCCCGCACCCGCGAGGGCCAGCTGCAGGTGGAACTCGCCCAGCACCAATACCTCCTTCCCCGCCTCGCGGGCCAGTGGTCCCACCTGGAGCGACTCGGCGGCGGCATCGGCACCCGCGGCCCCGGCGAGACCCAGATAGAGACGGACCGACGGCTAATCCGCGGCAGAATCAAGCGGCTCAACACCCAGATTGAGCGCGTCAAACGCACCAGAAAGCTCCAGCGTGATCGCCGACAGCGTTCCGGCCTCCCCGTGGCCTCCCTTGTCGGCTACACCAACGCCGGCAAGAGCACCCTCTTCAACACCCTCTCCCACGCCGGCGTGCCCTCCGCAGACCGGCTCTTCGCCACCCTCGACCCCGTCACCCGGCGAATTCGCCTCCCCTACGGCGACGAAATTCTCGTCACCGACACCGTCGGGTTCATCAACAAGCTCCCGCCCACGGTCATCTCCGCCTTCCACGCCACCCTCGAATTCCTCCAGGACGCCGACCTTCTCCTACACGTCGTGGACGCCTCAAATTCCGGCAGAAACAGCCAGGTCCAGGTGGTGGAAGACACTCTGCGTCAGCTGGAGCTATCCGACCACCCCCAGCTTCTCGTCCTCAACAAGATGGACCTCGTGACCACCAACGGCGCCCACCAACCCGAAATCTCCTCCCCCCATCCCGCCGTCCAGGTATCCGCCGTCACAGGCTGGAACATCGAAGCCCTTGTGGAGCAGATCCAGAGCGTCCTCGTAGACCGCTGGGCCGGTCCTGTCGTCTAACCCTCCGTCCCACGACCTCTTCTTCCATTCACTCACCCACATGTCATTCTCGAGGTGACCTCGCGACGAAGAATCTCGCCCCCTTAGCTGCCCACCCATCCCGTTCCCTCGCGGATGCGGGGGTCCACTCTTTTCACTTAATCCAATGCCCATTTCACCTCAACCACACCCCCATTGTTAAGACCCCTTTCATAATTCCCCACAATTCCCCTGATATCATAGAACAGGAGGGCCATTGAACAGGATAGACGGCCGAAAACTAAACGAGATTAGAGAGACCCGTATCACAACAGGTTTCCAGTCCTTCGCCGAGGGTTCCGCACTGATCGAAATGGGAAACACGAAAGTCATCTGCTCCGCCACCATCGAAGAGCGCGTTCCCCCGTGGATGCGCGGACAGGGCCGCGGCTGGGTGACGGCGGAATACTCCATGCTCCCCCGCTCGACCCTCACCCGCATCACCCGCGAGTCCGTGACCGGACGCGTCAAGGGCAGACACCAGGAGATCCAGCGCCTCATCGGCCGCGCCCTCCGTCCCGTCGTAGACCGCGATGGCCTCGGCGAGCGCATGGTCGTCGTCGATTGCGACGTCTTGCAGGCCGATGGCGGCACCCGCACCGCCGCCATAACCGGCGCCTACGTCGCCCTCTACCAGGCCTTTCACCGGCTGGTAAAGAACGGCGCCCTCAAGCGGTTACCCCTCCGCGACTCCGTCGCCGCCGTCAGCGTCGGCATCGTCGATGGCGAACTCCTGTTGGACCTCTGCTACGAGGAGGACTACCGCGCCGACGCCGACTTCAACATCGCCATGACGGGCAGCGGCGACATGATAGAGATTCAAGCCTCCGCTGAAGGCGACCCCTTTAACCCCGAAATGGTGCCCGAAGCGATCAGTCTCGCCCACCACGGCATCAAATCACTACTCCAGATTCAACGAGAGGCCACCGAGGACATCCGGGCGCAGTAAGAACGAACGAGGCGCTTGGACCCAAATCCGAGAAGAACTCCGAATCGTATTAGACACAAAATGAAAAAAGCGCCGAATTCTCAATCCCTCCGGCATCGAAGGCCCATCCGGCCCGCCGCATTGTTTCTTGCGCTCATCGTCGCGGGACTCCTCCTGGTCGCCTGCTTCCCAAGCAGGTCGCAAGATCCCACCGCTTCTCCATCACCCTCATCGACTGAACAACCCGCGGCAACGCCCGCGTCCACCTCTCCTCCTCCAACGCCGACTCCCCAGCCCGTTGTCTCTCTCCCCACCCTCCAACCGCTACCACCCGCCACGGCCCTGCCTCAGCCAACCCCGGCCCCAACCCCCCGCGCAACGCCCTCGCCTACCCCCACACCAGACCCCACCCCAACGGCGACGTCTGCACCGGCATCAACCCCCGCGCCCACCGCGCCACCCACCCCCGAACCCACACCGGTTCCCTCACCCACGGCTGCGCCGACTCCCGCACCCACGCCTACACCCCACTTTACCCCAAACCTGTCGCCTGAAAATCCGCCCCCTGTCACCGCCCTTCACGACATTGCATCTATGGTGGAGGATGTCAGGGCCGCCGTCGTCTCCGTAGTCGCCCTCGCCGAAGTTCAACAGGGCTTCACAACCGATACCCGTCCCCAGAGCGGATCTGGCGTCGTCATCGACCTCGACGGGCACATCCTCACCAACCATCACGTCATCGAAGGCGCCGACAGCTTCACCGTGACCCTCGACGACGGGCGAAAGCTCGACGCCGAACTTGTCGGCTCAGACCCCCTCACGGATCTCGCACTCCTGCACGTCGATGGGCCCTCCCTGCCCTTCATCCCCTTCGCCGACCCCTCCGCGGTCCGCGTGGGTGAGTGGGTCATCGCCATCGGCAACGCCCTCGCCCTTCCCGGCGGCCCCTCCGTAACCCTGGGCATCGTCAGCGCCCTCGACCGCAGCTGGGGCCCTGATCAGAGCAGCGTCCTCTACGGCCTGGTCCAGACGGACGCCACCATCAACCCAGGCAACAGCGGCGGCCCGCTCATGAACCTCAACGGCGAAATCGTCGGCATAAACACCGCCGTCCTTCGCGGAGGAAGCGTGGAGGGAATAGGCTTCGCAGTTGGCGGCGAGACTGCCATCCACGTCTCCAACCAGCTCATCCAGTGGGGCAAGGTTCGCTGGCCCTGGCTCGGCGTAATCGTGTCCGAACTGGATGCGGAAACCGCCGCCGAAATGGCAGTCCCCTTCAGCAGGGGCATTCTCATCCGAAGTCTCGTGGACGACGGCCCCGCAGAAATGGGCGGCCTGAAAGCAGACGACATAATCATCTCTATGAACGGCGAGCCCACCGAGGGCACCCGCGACTTTGTCCAGCTGCTTCGCCTTAAGTTCGCCGTGGACCAGGCTGTCGACGTGGAAGTGTGGCGTGACGGTCAGACGGCAATCCACCAGGTCCGGCTCGGTGAACGCCCCACCAGCCCCCTCTAAATCAGCCGACCCGCCGCACCCCCAGCGTCAGCTCCATCCCTTCCAGCTTGTGCGACTCCACGTGCGCGTCCTCCGCCGGATCGCCCTCGCGAATTTCCTCCGACAGCGTCTCCGCTCGCACGTAATCCCCAAAGGCCGCCAACACCTGCCAAACCCCCGCAGGCGCTTCACAGTACAAAAAGATCCTGTCCGTCACATCGAACCCGGCGGCGCGGCGCATATTCTGAATCCGGTGCACCAGCTCCCGCGCCATTCCCTCCCTGGCGAGTTCCGGCGTCACCGCCGTGTCGATGGCCACCATGTAGCCCCCGTCAAGCGCTGCCTGCAGGTCGCCCAGCTTGGCCGCCCTCTTCTTCCGGCCTGAGGCCTCAACCACCTCGGTGTAAAGCGAGTCCTGAGGATCCAGAAGTTCAATCTCCTTGATGTTCAACTCCTCACGCAGCTGCGCTACTATCCGCCCCACGTGCATCCCTTCGGAGGCTTCCCTCGTCCGCACCAACGCCCGGCTCAGAGGCAGCCGTACCTTCTTGCCCGCCCGTGAGCGTGCGTCCCGGCCCAGGCTGGAAAGCTTCATCGCCAGCCGCGTAGCCTCCATCAGCGGCTCGTCGATGCGACTCTTGTCCGCCGTTGGAAATTCGTCCAGGTGAACGCTCTCCGCGGCATCTCCGTCCAGCGCCCTCACCAGGTTCTGATACATAGACTCCGCCACAAAAGGCGTGTACGGCGCCATCAGTTTGCACAGCGTGACCAGGCACGTGTACAACGTGGAATAGGCGGAAAGCTTGTCCTCGTCGTTCTCGCTCTTCCAGAACCGACGACGGCTCCGCCGCACGTACCAGTTGGAAAGCAGATCCACAAACTCCTGAATCCGCCGTCCCCCGTTCGTCGGCTCATATCCGTTGAGGGCCTCGTCCACCTGCAGCACAAGCTGGTTCATCTCCGAGAGAATCCACCGATCCAGCTCCGAAGTCGGCTCCGCAGGCCCCGGCTGATCCTTGGGGTTGTACCCGTCGATCTCCGCGTATGTCGTGAAGAAGGAGTACACGTTCCACAGCGTCAGCATGAACCGACGCACCACTTCGTTGACCAGCCGTTGCGAGAAGCGACGCGAGTCCCCCGGCTGTGCGGCGGTGAACAGGTACCACCGGATGGCGTCGGCGCCCTGGGCGTCCAGCACCTCCCACGGGTTGACGATGTTGCCCAGGGACTTGCTCATCTTCCGGCCCTTCTCGTCCAGAATGTGTCCCAGGCAGATGACGTTATCGTAGCTCGAATTCCCGGTTACCAGCGTGGAAATGGCCAACAGGCTGTAGAACCAACCCCTGGTCTGGTCCACGGCTTCCGAAATATACTCCGCCGGAAACAATCCGTCCCGCCGGATAGCCTCTAGGTCTTCCTTCGACGTGACGTTCCACTGCGCCACCGGCATAGCGCCCGAGTCAAACCACGCGTCCATTACCTCCGGCGTGCGCCGCATAGTCCCGTCGCAGTCCGGGCAATCAAGCGTGATTGCGTCCACGTACGGACGGTGCAGGTCCAGGCTGTCGATGCCGTCGCGATGCTCCACCGACGCCATCTTCTTCAGCTCCGCCACGTTGCCGACGCAGTGGTAATTTTCGCAGCTTTCGCACTGCCAGAAGGGTATCGGCGTACCCCAGTAACGCTCCCTGGAAATCGCCCAGTCCACCCCGTTCCTCAACCACTCCCCAAAACGCCCTTCCTTGATGTAATCCGGGTACCAGTTGATCTTCCGGTTATTCTCAATCAACTGCTCTTTCATCGCCGTCGTGCGGATGTACCACGACTCCTTCGCGTAGTACAGCAGCGGCGTTCCGCACCGCCAGCAGAACGGGTACGTGTGACGATATATTCCCCGCTTGTACAGCAGCCCCCGTTCATTCAGGTCCGCCATGATGTCCTTGTCCGCGTCCTTCACGAACTTGCCTGCGAAGGGGAAGTTTCCGGTGATTTTCCCCAGCAGGTCCACCTGCTGCACGAAGGCCAGCGCCTCCGCCCGCCCCGCCGAAAGGTCTTCGTCTCCGAACGCGGGCGCGATGTGGACGATGCCCGTCCCTTCGTCCAGCGACACAAAGTCCCCCTTGATGACAGCAGGGGAGAAGTCCGCAACTGGCTCCAGAGTCGTCGCGTCTCCCGTAGACCCCTCCGGTCGCATAAATCTGAAGATTTCGACACCATTTGCAGCCGCGTCGTACAGTTTCCCATAGGCAACCCCGACCAGCTCCGACCCCTTGAAACGCCTCACCCTCCGGCAGGATTCGCCGACCACCGTGTCCTCCAGCGCGTCGGCCAGAATCAACCCTTCCGTACCCCCCTCCGTTTCAGTCTCCACCAGGCTGTAGTCCGCCTTTGGGTCCACGGCGAGCGCCGTGTTCCCGGGTAGCGTCCAGGGCGTCGTCGTCCACGCCAGCAGGTACACTTTCTCCGGTAGACCATCACCTTCACCCGCGAGACTAGCCACGTCCTCAATGGGAAACTTCACATAAACCGAAGGGTCCGGCACGTTCTCCTGGTACCCCAGCGCCACCTCGTGGGAGCTCAACGAGCTCACACAGCGCGGGCAGTGGGGCGTCCCCTTCATCCCCTTGTAAATCAGCCCCTTCTCCCACATCTCCTTAAGGATCCACCACCCAGTCTCGATATACGAGTTGTGCAGCGTCACGTACGGGTCCTTCATGTCCACCCAGTACCCGATCCTGTCCGTCAGGTCCTCCCACTCCCTCACGTACTTGAACACGCTCTCACGGCACTTCTCGTTGAACTCCGCGATGCCGTACTCCTCAATCTGACGCTTGGACGTGAGGCCCAGCTCCCGCTCCACCTCCAGCTCCACGGGCAGCCCGTGTGTGTCCCAACCCCCCTTCCGCAGCGGCCGAAACCCCTTCATGGTCTTGTAGCGACAGATGACGTCCTTGAAGGCGCGGGCCAGCACGTGATGAATGCCGGGGCTCCCGTTGGCCGTGGGCGGCCCCTCATAAAACATAAACAGGGCCTTGTCCTCGCCCTGTTCGCTCTTCTCGAAAATCTGATGCTCCTTCCAATACTGGAGCACCTCGCGCTCCATATCGGGGAAGCTGACCCTGCTGTTCACCTTGCTAAACATCGTTGTTGAAGACTCCTGAATCGTAGACCTGGGATTTGTCGGACGTACACGCCGTCACCTTCAGATTGGGGAAGCGGCTCATCCTCTCGTGAATCTGCTCTCGCGTGGGAATCGCCCCCACTCCGCTGCGCTCCACCTTCAGAGATGCGGCGCAGCTGGCAAAGATACCGGCTGCGCAAGCGTTGTCAGTCTCAAAATATCGTATCAGAAAGGCGGCGGCGAATACATCCCCGGCCCCCGTGGGATCAACCTCTCGCACCGGAAATGCGGGAATGGCGAACCACCTGCCCCCGTACCGCATAACCGCCCCCCGCCGACCCTGCGTCAATATGAAGATTCCGTCGTGCTCAAGCCATCGTTCAGGAATCCGACCGCCCGGTACGTCCATCTCCGAAAGCGACACCACGTCGGCCCGCTCCAGAACCTCGGCGTCATACCAGTCCGAAGCCTCCACCACCCCCTCCGCCGCAGTCCTGCGCAGCCATCCCTGCGGCGCGACTCCCAGCAGGGCGCCGGGAAGCCCCATCGCCAGCGAAGTCGGCGCCTCCTGAAATACGGGCGCAAGCAGCGCCACCTCCGCATCCCGCCAGCCTTCCGGCAGTCCTGCCCCTCCGATGGGCAGCGCGGTTTCCCGCAGCCCCACCCTGCGCCCATCCCCGCAATAGCGAATGTCAAAGGTTGTCGTCGTATCTGACGGCTCGTCGACAACCATGTCCAAAGAGTCCAGGAACCCCTGGGCCTCGCTGGGCGCGCCTCGTGTCACCAACCCCGCCCGCCATCCCAACCGGCTCGCCGTCACCGACGCATACAAAGCTGCCCCGCCGACAGTAGGCCCGCGCTCCGTCAGGTCCCGAGACACGTGGCCGATCGCCAGGAACCGCGGCTCACCGCCCATCTTCGTACAAACCCAGATGCATAAAGAATTCCCGATTGCCTGCAGCCCCCAAAATCGGCGAAGGCGTTATCGAGCGCAGCCGCAGTCCTGCTTCCGCCACCCACTTAATCACCCTACCCAGCACTCTGGCGTGAATGAGCGGGTCTCGTATCACGCCGCCTTTCCCCACCTCCCTCCGCCGCGCCTCAAACTGCGGCTTCACCAGCGCCACCACGCTTCCCCACGGCTCCAGGTGGGGCACAACGTTCGGCAGCACCAGCGTCAGTGATATGAACGACACGTCCACCGTCGCGACGCTTACCCTCTCCGCCAATTCGAAGGGATAGTGAGCGTTCACCCTCTCCATCACCTCCACCCGGGAATCCTGCCGGAGCCCGTAGTCCAGCTGACCCCTGCCCACGTCCAGGGCGTAGACCCGCCGCGCCCCCCGCTGCAGCAAACAGTCGGTGAACCCGCCGGTGGAAGCCCCCACGTCCAGGGCCGTCATCCCCTCAGGATTCACGCCAAACGCATCGAGCGCGTGGGCCAGCTTGACGCCCCCCCTTCCCACGAATGGCGGCCTCTCCTGGATGCTGATGGGCGCGTCCACTGCCACTAAAGCTCCCGGCTTAGACAGCACCGCCTCTCCGGACAGCACTTCACCCGCCATTATCAGCGCTTGGGCCTTGGCCCGGCTCTCCACAATCTCCCGCTCCACCAGCAGCAAGTCCAGACGCTTCTTCTTTGCCTTCAAGTTCCGCACTCCCGCAAGATTTTCCTCAAAATCACCCCCATGCTCGCCGCAACGCAAATTGACATAGAATTTGCCAATAATTATAATCTGCTAACTTAGGAGACTGAAACAGCATGCCCAAGCGTACATACCAGCCCAAAGTTCGCCGCCGGAAGCGAGTCCATGGCTTCATCCGCCGCATGCGTAGTCGCGGAGGCCAGAGCGTGCTCAAGCGTCGTCGGCTCAAGGGCCGACACCGGCTTACCGTCTAGACCATGCCCGACGTTCATGCGGAGAGACCAGCGGTTAAGAAGCAGCCGGCGGTTTTCCGAAATACGCGCGGAAGGCAGGGTCTGGGTTAACAATCTCCTCGTTCTGAGAACCCTCGCCAATAACGAAGCAGAAACCCGCTTTGGATTTATCGCAACCCGCCGAATCGGCAATGCAGTTGTTAGAAACCGGCTCAGGCGCAGACTCAAGGAGATACTCAGGATTGCGTCGGTGAAGCCCGGCTGGGACTTGGTACTCATCGTAAGAAAAAGCAGCGTGGAGGCCGGTTTCGATGACCTCAAACGGGCCGTCCACAACCTACTGAGAAGGAGCAATCTTTTGGAAAGCTCGCCCCGGAGCCGTAGACGCTGATGTTGAAGCGCCTGGCAATGGCCGTCATCAGGTTTTACAGCTTAGCCCTCTCTTCTTTTCTCCCAACTTCCTGCAGGTTTCAACCTACCTGCTCCCACTACTCCCACCAGGCAATAGAGCGCTATGGCACGTTCAGAGGCGGCTGGCTATCCCTCAGGCGGTTGGGACGCTGCCGTCCCTTCGGAGGAAAGGGCTACGACCCCGTACCCTAGCCTATGACCAATCTACTCCCCACAATCGCCCTCCCTCCGGTTGCGCCCGCGGCTTTTCCCAGGCCGCGACTTCTTGCCCTGTTCCCCGTTATCGCTCTATTGGCGCTGGTTCTGGCCGGCTGCGCCCCGGGCAACGTCATCGGCGTCGCTGAGGGCTGGACTCCCGTCACCGCAGCCGATGGCGCTGTCTATTCCGGTACCCGCGACGGCAACGTCCTCGCCCTGAACGCCCAGGAGTTGGACAGAGACGAACGCATCGGCCCCATCTGGGAATACAAGCCTCGCGAGGAAAATCGTCTCGGCTCCATATTCGGCGCTCCCGCCATCAGCGATACCCACGTCTACCTCAGTAGCGCCCACACCGACGAAGAAACCGGCCGCCTGCTGGCCCTGAGCAAGACCAGGAATCCGGAGAACCGCAGCCAACTTCAACAGGACGAATGGGAAAAGACCATCGAAGGCGCCCTCGTCGGCGGCCCCGTCCTCTCCGAAGGTCGCCTCCTCGTCGGCTCCGAAGACGGCCGCCTCTACTGCTTCGACGCCGCCACGGGCGACCGGCTATGGACCTTCCAGACCCAGGGGCTCCTGATGGGTCTCGGCAAAGAACGCCGCATCTGGTCCACCCCCGCCGTCGCCAACGGCGTAGCCTACTTCGGCGCCATGGACGGCTATCTCTACGCCGTCTCCGTCGAATCCGGCGACGAAGTCTGGAAGTTCAAGACCGGCGGCGCTATCGTCACCAACCCTCTCGTCGTTGGAAATGCCGTGATATTCGGTTCCTTCGACCGCAACCTCTACGCCCTGAACGCCGCCGACGCCGCCGTACTGTGGACCTACGCCTCGCAAAGCTGGTGGTGGTCCGGCCCCGTCTCAGACGGGGAGACCATTTACGTCGCAGACATGGGCGGGAACGTCCTCGCCCTCCCCCTAGACCGCCGGGACGGCGATCCACCCCTCTGGACCCACGAAATCGAATATATCGTAAACTCCACCCCCGCCATCATCGACGAAAAGCTGATAGTCGCCGCCCAGGGTGGCGTAGTTTCAATCCTCGATGTGGCCACCGGCACCGCCGAAGAAGTGCCCTTGGCCCTCGACAAGGACATCCGCGCCCCCCTCACCTCCTCGGGCACCGGAGCGCAGGCCCGCGTCTATTTCGGAGACACCGACGGTGTGATAAGGTCTTTGGACGTGGATAGATGGAGAGTATCCTGGACTTTGGAAACCAGGGAATAGTCAAACAACCATGGAATTTATCCTAGCCAACCTGTTTACGGACATCTGGAATCAGGGCATCCTGCGGCCCATGATCAACAGCCTGGTGTTCCTCTACTCCGTGCTGTTCAGCAACATGGGCCTCTCCATTATCGCCTTCACCATCATCATCCGTATCCTCACCACCCCTCTCACCCTCAAACAGATCCGCCAGATGCGGGCAATGACCGCCCTCCAGCCCAGGATGCAGAAGCTGCGGGACAAGTACAAGGGAGACTCCAAGCGACTCTCCCAGGAAACCATGAAGATGTACCGGGAGGCGGGCGTCAACCCCGTCGGCTGTCTCGGCCCCCTCCTCATCCAGTTCCCCATCTGGATAGGCCTATTCCAGGCCCTCGTCCAGACCCTGCCCACCAACCCGGACAGGCTCGTCTCCCTCTCGGAAAAACTCTACTCGTGGGTGCCGAACGTCCACGAGGCCATTCCCCTCAGCAGCGATTTCCTCTGGCTCAACCTCGCCGAGCCGGACCCCACCAACATCGTTATGCCCCTGCTGGTCGGCGCTTCCACCTGGGTCCAGCAGAAAATGACCGCCATGCCCTCGGCAGACCCCCGCCAGCAGTCCACCCAGTCCATGATGCTCTGGATGATGCCAATCATGCTCGGACTTCTGAGCATGACCTTCCCCAGCGGCCTCGCCCTCTACTGGGTTGTCTCAAACGTGGTGGGCGTATTCACCCAATATCCAATAACCGGTTGGGAACCCCTCTTCCGAAAGAACACTCCTCCGGCTGCCCAGGAGGACGACGACAAGGACGACAAAGAAGAAGAAGAGAAGGACGCCCAACCCGAGGAGGAAACAGATGATGACGGAGGATCCACTAACCAGAGTAGTAACGGCAAAAACCGTCGACGAAGCAATCGAAGTCGCAATGCACGAGCTCGACGCCGCGCGCGACGAGGTAGAAGTAGAAGTAATTAACCCAGGCAAGGTCGGCTTCCTGGGCATCGGCTCGGAAGACGCCAAAATCCGCGTTCGCAAGCTCTCCGCCCTTGACGACGCCGGCCACAAGACCATGGAGATCGTCTCCACAATCCTGGAACTGGCGGGCGCCTCCGCCGTGTGCACCCTCAGAAGCGCCCACGACCCCCAATCGGGTGGCCCACAGGTGGATATCGAAGGCGAAGACGCCGGCCTCCTTATCGGACGCCGCGGCGAAACCCTCCGCTCCCTTCAATTCATCGTAAACATCATTGTTAACAGAAGCAGGGAGGAGTCCGTCCGGGTTCTCCTCGACGTTGAAGAGTACCGGCTGCGAAGGCAGCTCGCCCTCGAAGAACTGGCCCAGCGCGTCGCCAACAAGGTGACCGCCACAGGACGTTCCATCTCCCTGGAACCCATGCCCCCCGCCGAGCGCCGGTTGGTGCACCTGGCCCTGGCAGACCACCCCTCCGTGACCACGGAAAGCTCCGGCTGGGGCAGCGGTCGCCGCGTATCCATCAACCCCGCGGGCAACTCCCACAGGCGTTGATATGACACCCTCACGAAGCCCCGGCCTTCCTCGTTTGACCACGAATACCTACCCGTCTATAATCGAGACGTAGGGGGTGGAGATGGCTGAACGCCGGCAGCCTTGGCCCTTCCCGGACAAGCCCAGGGAGGAATGTGGGGTAGTCGGTGTCTACTCGCCCAAAAACAGGGCCGCCCGCCTCGCTTTCTTCGGCCTATTCGCCCTCCAGCACCGCGGCCAGGAAAGCGCGGGCATCGCCTCCTCGAACGGCAAGTTCCTGCGTGTCCACACCGACATGGGCCTCGTCGCCCAGGCCTTCCGGGAAGATGCACTGGAGCACCTAACCGCAGACATGGCCATCGGCCACACCCGCTACTCAACCACCGGATCCAGCACCCTCGCAAACGCCCAGCCCTTCGTCGTTTCCGGCGTCAACGGTGAGCTCGCCCTGGGACATAACGGCAACCTCGTAAACGCCCTTGCCCTCCGCAAGAGGCTCCAGTCCGAGTGGGGCCTGAAATTTGCAACCTCCAGCGATTCCGAGCTGCTGGCCTACCTGCTGGCCAACGCTCCCGGCGAAGATTGGGAAGAGCGCCTCGCCTACGTCATGCGGAACGCCCAGGGGGCCTACTCCGCCGTCGTGCAGACCAGGGACGTCGTCATCGGCGTCAAGGACCCCCTCGGAGTACGTCCCCTCTGCCTGGGAAGACTGAGCAGCGGCGGCTGGATAGTCGCCTCCGAAAGCTGCGCCCTGGACCACGTTGGAGCCAAATACGTCCGCGAGCTCGAACCCGCCGAAGCCGTCATCATAGACAGGCACGGCATGCGCTCCTTCATCTGGGACGGCAGGGACGAGCGCCGCGCCCTATGTGTCTTCGAACTCATCTATTTCGCCCGCCCAGACACCCAGATCGACGGTTCCCAGGTGTATTCGGCCCGACGCGCCATGGGCAGAAAACTGGCCCGGGAACAGCCCGCAGAGGGCGACGTGGTCATCGGCATCCCCGACTCCGCCACCGCCGCCGCCATGGGCTACGCCGCCGAGATCGGCATCCCCTACAGCGACGGCCTCATCAAGAACCGCTACGTGGGCAGGACCTTCATCCAGCCCGACCAGAACCTGCGGGAGCTGGACGTTCAGCTGAAGTTCAACCCCATGCCCGACGTCATCGAGGGCAAACGCCTCATCGTCGTCGACGACAGCATCGTACGCGGCACCACCACCCCCAGGGTGGTCCGACTGCTGCGCCGCGCGGGCGCCAAGGAAATCCACATGCGCGTGTGCGCTCCACCCATTCGCTGGAGCTGCCACTTTGGCGTGGACATGGCCACCCGCCGCGAACTCATCGCCGCCAATATGTCCGTGGAGGAAATCCGCGAATTCATCGGCGTCGACACCCTCGGCTACCTCAGCGAAGAGGGGCTTCTCGAAGTGGTCGGCGGCCAGTCCAACGGCTTCTGTCACGCTTGCTTCAGCGGCAACTACCCTATCCCCATTCAGCTGGAAATGGACAAGCTGGTCTTGGAGCGCCCCGTTGAACCCTTTGCCTAACCCACCCCCCACGGACAATTCCGAGGCAACACCAAAGTCCAGCGCCTACCGCTCCGCCGGCGTCGACCTTCAGGGAATCGAGTCCCTCAAGGAGCGCATCGGGGCCTACGCCTCCCTCACCCACGGCCCGGAAGTCCTGAAGGGCGTCGGCGCATTCGCCGGACTCTACCGCCTCCGCAACTACAAAAACCCCGTCCTCGCCGCCAGCACCGACGGCGTCGGCACCAAGCTCAAGGTCGCATCCCTGCTCGGTCACTACGAGTCTCTGGGCATAGACCTCGTCAACCTGAATGTCAACGACATTGTCACCTGCGGCGCCCACCCCCTGCTGTTCCTCGACTATATCTCCCTCGGCAAGCTGGACCCCCAGATTATCGAACCCATGCTTCGCGGCATGGTCTGGGCCTGCCGCGAAGTCGACTGCGCCCTCGTCGGCGGCGAGACCGCCCAGATGCCGGGCCTCTATGCCGACGGCGAATTTGACCTGGCGGGCACCGTCGTTGGTGCCGTCGAAGAGTCCGCAATCATCGACGGCAATAACGTCGTCGAAGGTGACGTTCTCCTCGGCCTGCCCTCCAGCGGCCTCCACACCAACGGATACTCCCTCGTCCGCAAGGTCTTCGACATCGACGACAATCCCTCGGTGCTATATCAGCAATACGCGGATCTCGGCCACACCCTCGGCGAGGAGCTTATCAAGCCTCACCGCAGCTACTACCACGTGCTCAAGCCCCACTTCGGCCGGCTCAAAGCGGTGGTCCACGTCAGCGGAGGCGGCCTCCCCAACAACATCCCCCGCCTCCTGCCCGACAATCTCGCCGCCCGAATCCGCCTCGACGCCTGGGAACCCCAGCCCATCTTCAGCCTCATCCAGCGCGTCGGCAATGTCGACCCCGAGGAGATGTACCAGGTCTTCAACATGGGCCTCGGCATGGTCCTCATCTGCGGCCACGACGCCTGGCCGTCCCTGCAGCGCTCCCTCCCCGACGCCGTGGTTATGGGCGAGGTCATAAAGCGGACCGACTCCCCCCAGGTCTACATGCAGAGGTAGCGGGCGACACTGCCCTCCATCCCATGCCGCACCTTGCCCTCATCAGCGTCTACGATAAGACGGGCCTAGCCCCCTTCGCCCGCGCCCTCCACAACGCCGGATACTCTCTCGTCAGCACCGGCGGCACCTATGATTTCCTCGCCGGCGAAGCCGGCGTTCCCGTGTCGGCAGTCTCGGATATGACCGGATTCCCGGAAATCCTCGACGGCCGCGTCAAGACCCTCCATCCCCGAATCCACGGCGGCCTTCTCGCCCGCCGCGACGTTCCCGACCATCTATCTCAGCTCGCCAGCCATAACATCGACCCCATCGACGTCGTCGTCTCCAACCTCTACCCCTTTCAGCAGACCGTGGCCAACCCCGACACAACCCTCGCCGACGCCCTCGAAAACATCGACATCGGCGGCCCCTCCATGCTCCGGGCCGCGGCGAAGAACTTCCCCGCCGTCACCGTCGTCTGCGATCCCTCGGACTACGGCTGGATCGCAGAAAAGCTGGCCGGCCCCGGTCTCTCCTCCAAGGATAGGCGCGCCCTGGCCCGCAAAGCATTCAGCCACGTCTCCCGCTACGACAGCGCCGTCGCTTCCTATCTCGCAGACCCCGATTCCACCCCCCACGAAGCTCTGCCGTCCGAACTCAACCTCACCTATCGCAAGGTTCACGACCTCCGATACGGAGAAAACCCCCACCAGCAGGGCGCCCTCTACCAAATTTCAACTGCTGCCAAGAATGGCGGCGACCAACTCCTGCACGGCAAGGCCCTCTCCTTCAACAACATCGTAGACGCCGACGCCGCCTGGAGGGTGGTTTCCGACTTCGATGAAACTACCGTCGCCGTCATCAAGCACACCAACCCCTGTGGGCTGGCAAGCCACCCGGACCAGAAGGAGGCCTACGCCCGCGCCTTTCAGGGCGACACCGTTTCCGCCTATGGCGGCATCGTCGGCTTCAACTCCACAGTCGAGGAATCAACGGCCCAGGCCATGCGAGGCGTCTTCTACGAAGTCGTCATCGCCCCCGCCTACTCACCGGAAGCCCTTGCCCTCCTGAAACGCCGGAAAAACCTACGCGTCATTCAACGAGATGCGAATGCCGATGACGGCATGGGCTACGACCTCCGCCCGGTAACCGGAGACCTGCTGGTCCAGACTCTGGACGTCGGCCGGGAAGACACCTCAACATGGAAAATCGTCACCGAAAGAACCCCCGACGACCGGGAAATGCGCGACCTTGAATTCGCCTGGAAAGCCGCCAAGCACGTCAAGTCCAACGCCATAGTCCTCGCTAAGGACCGCGCTCTCATCGGCATGGGTGCGGGCCAGCCCAACCGGGTGACCAGCGTATTTCTCGCCCTCCGCGCCGCCGCCGACCGCGCCGAAGGGAGCGTCCTCGCCTCCGACGCCTTCTTCCCCTTCGCCGACAACGTCGTCACCGCCGCCGATGGAGGCGTCACGGCCATCATTCAGCCGGGCGGTTCCATCCGCGATCAGGATTCCATCGACGCCGCGAATTCCCGCGGTTTGGCTATGGTATTCACCGGCGCCCGCCACTTCCGACACTGATTTCCTGATTCACACAAGGACGAAAACGTCCCTACCATCCACCTGAATTGGGTTTGAACCGACCCCTCCAAGGCTATATAATCATCTCGATTTGGCGAAAGCGCTTGACATAAAACCCTGGTCTCCCAGCTCTGCATCAGAGAACGGGGGCCGTCGCTTGGACGGAATTTCGTCGGCCTCCGCGCCATTGTCCCCCCAAATGCCCCGGCACGTCCTCGTTGGCTTCCGTCGCTATTCCGCCCTTCAGGGAATTGACCTTGACCCCATGAGGACCTGGCGAGGCCGTGTAACCTCAATGGAAACCCTCGTCTCCAAGCTGGTCAGCGCCCTGCGTCAGAACGGCTTTCGCCCCTTCCGACCATTGGAGAATTCGAAACGGCCCAGCGAGTCTTGCGTCGAAAGCCGCATCACCGGCCTTCAGGACTTTGGAATCCGGTTGCGCCTGCCCTGGCAGCCCAAACTGGTCACCTGCGCCCTTTCCATTGATCTGAAGGGCCGCCGGTTGGTGCAAAAGAAGCTGCGCGGATTCTCCTCTCAGGGCCATCGAGTCGTCTACGACGCAACCGTCAATGTTTCCGGGGGCGTAGCCGTGTTCAAAGGCCGACGCTGGAAGACCTTGCGTCGCGCCAAATTCGACCGTCTAATTCGGGACGCCGTAGACGGAATCCTCTGGGACCTGAGAATGACGGCGGCGCCCTTCGGCGCCGCCAGTGGTTCCCTGTTCGAGTACTCGAATATCAGCGAAGGCTAAGCTGCCGTTACCCCGACTCGCTGCTTCGCCCAGATTCCCAGCACCTCGTCGCTGGTGGGCATGTCGAACTTCTCCCGCAGAATCGCCACGCCCGCTTCGTGCCTCTCCGGGAAGCCGTCCGCTATGCAGTCGGACACCACAACCGTGTAGTAGTCGTTCCACAATGCGTCCAGGCACGTCGCCAGCACGCACCCGGCGGTGCTCGTTCCGGTGACCACCAGAGAGTCAATCCGGTTTGACTTCAGAATCTGGTCCATCCGGGTATTCACGAATGCCGTGTTGCGGTGCTTCTTCACCACAATCTCGTTGGGCAGCGGTTCCAGCTCAGGGATTATCTCCGCCTCCCACGTGCCGTCGATAAGCACCTCCTGGCTGGTCCGCCGGTCGTTGCCCATCGAATGTCCCCAGTAAGCGCCCAGGTCGCGCAGGCGGGAGCTCATGTACAACCAGGCCGGGGAGCTCGATCCGCCATTCTTGTCGAACACCACCTGCACGTGGACTATGCAGATGCCCATCTCCCTCGCCGCCGCCAGCATCTTCTGCACGCCGGGAAGAATCTCGCGCTGGTGCGCAATGCTGAACTTGCTGTGCCTCGCCGTATATCCCTCCGGCGATGCCAGTCCGTTCTGCATGTCAATGATCATCAACGCCGTGTGATTGGGTTCGATGACCTCCTCCAGGGATTCATAGACCATCTTTCCTTGAATCTCAATCATTGGGTCCTCCTTATAGTCGCCTTTTCTGCTGTTGTCAAAGGGGCGTCGGGGCCTCAGCCCCGACGCCCCTATTATTCTAACTCAGCCCCGTATTTGCAGCGCTGCGGATCTGCGCATTCGCTACTTGTAAACGGGCATGGTGAACTCGTGATAGCGTACCGGAGCGTGATGCAGCAGGTTTACGCTGTACCCTTCGAGCACTCCAGGATTGTACGCGCCTTCCTGAAACACCCACAAGATGGGCATATTCACAGTGCGCTCGTACCACCAGTCGCCGAAGTCCAGCGTCAGCTGACGCCTTTCTTCTGCGTCTTCCATCTGGTCGCACCGGTTCTTGTACTCAGAGACCTCGTCATAGTCGAAGAAGCCTCGGCCGGACTCGTACCGGTTGAACACCATGGCCACGCAGGGGTGGGCCGATTTCGGTGAAACGTTCATGTACATCGCCTGGGGCTTCTCTCTTGTCCAGGCAGTCGCAAACACCTGCTGGTTCGTCAGGGACACGAATTCTGTATCCACGCCAATTTCCTTCCAGTAGACGCCGATCTGCTCGGCGACGTCCGGCATCTCCGGCACCAGGGAATGGTTGTTGGGAACGTGGATGGTCACGGTGAATCCGCCGCCTGGCCAACCGGCCTCTGCCAGCAAAGCCTTCGCGCCTTCTATGTCATGTGGGTGGTCCCAGCCGCCCGCGGCCCCTGTCGAGCCGTCAGGTCCGGGGAAGGGAGCCCACTCGTCCTTGAAGATGTCTGACCAGGGCGGGAAGTAGTCCATCGGGTCGGGAATTGCTCGGCCCTGGAAGAACACGTCGTTGATTTCATTCCGGTCCATGGCCATAATCAGGGCCCGCCTCACCCTCGTGTCACGCAACGGGTCGTTGGGGTCGTAGCCCTTCGTGGGACCTTCAGGCCCGGCGGAATACGCCTTAGAACCGTCCGGCTTCACGTAGTTCTGCGGCTTATACCAGGGTAGCCTCATATTGAAGTGGCCCCCGGGAATGCTGGCCCGGTAAATTGCCATCCCCGCTTCGGTTGCTTGGTCGTGAATGCCCCTGGGCACCACCGCCAGGTGGGACTCTTCCGCAATCAGGGAAGCCAGCCTTGTCGCGGCTTCCGGGATCATCTTCATCTCCAACTGGTGGAAGTACGGCGTATGACGCCAGTGGTTCTCCACCCGATCGAAGAGGTAGTTGACCCCCTGGTTGAGCTCCTGCAGAGCAAAGGGGCCCGAACCTATGGGATTGTCGTTGTAGCCGTCTTCGCCGCCAACGGCGTCCCAGTGGCCCTTGCTGGAAATCCCGCTCTCAACCTCGTCCGACATGAACGTCAGCAGGTCCAGCTGAACCACGTGCATGTCGAAAATGACTTCAAAGTCGCCATTGGTCTTGTGAGCGTCTTCCCTGCCTGCGTAACCTTCCCAGTTGGCGGGGTTGATCGCCTTCTCCGTTCCAACTCCAATCAGCAGGTTGAAACTGAAGACCACGTCTTCCGAAGTCAGATGATAGTCGGAGGGATTCCCGTCCTTCCCATAGAAGGGAACGTCGTCCCGAAGCTTGAACGTCCAGACCTTGCCGTTGGGCGAGGTGTCCCACTCCGTGGCAATCTGGGGCCCGTAGGCCGCAGTCTGCGGGTCCGACGCAATGAGATGGTCGTAATGCACCAGGAACGAGTTGGTCAGGTTGTTTGCCAGATGAATAACTCCCACTTCCTGGGACGGGGGCGGCACCGCCAGAATCAGCCGCGGGGAAACCGGTTCCGGTTCCGCCGGCGGGGCCATCGTGGTGGGCATCGCTGTTGGGGTGGGGGCCATGGTGGGCGCGGGCGCCGCCGTTGGAGCCGCCGTGGGCGCCGGTGCCGCCGTCGCCGCCGGTTCATCGTCGTCGTCGCCGCCGCATGCGGCTATGACAAGCGTCATCGCCAGCGCCAATGAAAGCAGCAGGGCCGACAGTCGCAGCCCATACTTGGATATCCTATACATTCTTACCACCTCCTGAAAATGGTGTGCGTTGATTTCGCAGAGCAATCTCGCCCTAAGGCGTCAATGCAATTAAGAAAATGCTTCACCGCCAAGGCTTTTCTCTACGTGCGCTAGTAGACATGAATCGCTATTCAATGTCAAGCATTCACACCGACTTTGTGTCGAGATGGAATTCGTAATCCCCGGTCAACATGCTCACAACTCGCCATCTCCTTTGCGGTCGGCTGCGACAGACCCAATTGACAGGGCGCGCCCTTGAACGGCACAATTAGCGTACCTGTTTAAATGGAGAATTGATGAGCAAACTCGTATCCAGAATAGAGAAAATCAGCCGCGGCTCCCCCGCTCCCATCGGCTTCGGTGCAGCCAGCCGCGCTGACCAGACCCCGGCCATGGCCCTCATTGGCATCCTCTCCCGTAACCCACTGAAGGAAGCGAAGCATCTTTCCAGTCTGGACGCCGATGGAGCCTTGCTTCAGGACGTTTCTTCCGACGAAGACATCGCCTCCCTGACCGAAGCCCTCGGTTCCACCCCTTGGGGTGTCAAGACTGCCAATTTGGACGGCAAGACCGCCGATGGTCTGGTCCAAAAGGGCTGCGATTTCTTCCTGGTCGACGCCGCAAGCGCAACGGTGGAAACGGCCAAGGACGACCGGGCCGACCTTATTCTATCTATCCCCGCAGACGCCGGGGACGGATTCCTCCGCTCCCTGGAAGACCTGCCCATCGGCGCCGCCTTCATCTCCATTAACGCCAACGACCCTCTGACTCTCCAAAGCCTCATTGACGTAGCCTCCATGCGCACCATGTTCGACAAGTACCTGCTGGTTCAGGTGACTTCAGACCTCTCAGGCAAGGAGCTAGAAGCTCTCCGAGACGTGGGCGTGGATGCTGTAGTGGTAGACCTGGGAAGCGCTTCTGAAGAGTCGCTGAAGGCCATGAAGCAGCGTCTGCTGGATCTGCCCCGTCAGCGAAAACCCCGCTCCGAGCGAGCAAGCGCCGTTATTCCCTCAGGAATGCCCGGCGGCAACACCCACCCCGACCACGACGAAGAATACGAATGTCTCCAACCCCTCTAAGGTAAAGTTCATCCATATACGCCAAACCAATCAAATTATCCACAGGGGAATTGCATGGACACCATAACCATCATCGGAACGGGCCTCATCGGCGCCTCCCTCGGGCTCGCCATCAAGAAGGTCGGTATCAAGAATGTCGAAATTGTCGGGACCGACCTGGAACGGTACCGCGCCAACAAGGCGAAAAGCATGAAGGCCGTGGATCGGGTGGAAAACAACATGATATCCGCCGTTTCAAACGCCAGCATGGTGTTTATCGCCACCCCCGTCATGGCCATCAAGGACGTCATGGAGCACATCGGCCCCCGCCTGCGCCGCAGCGACGACAGGACCATTGTCTCCGACACCGGCGGAACAAAGGTGGAGGTCCTGCAGTGGGCGAAGGAATACCTGCCCAGCCACGTGGACTTCGTCGGCGGCCACCCCCTCGCCGGACGCGAAACACCCGGCCCCGACAACGCCGACGGCGATCTCTTCAACGACAGGCCTTACTGCATCGTTCCCAGCTCGGACGCCAGCCAGAAAGGCGTCCGCACCATCGTCGACCTGGCCTCTGCCATGGGCGCCAAGCCCTTCTTCATCGATCCCCAGGAGCACGACAGCTTCGTTGCCGCCGTCAGTCACCTCCCCTTCGTCCTCTCCGCCGCCCTCATCGGCGCCACCTCCAAGAGCCCCCAATGGGGAGACATCAGCCATCTCGCCTCCTCTGGCTTTCGGGACGTTTCGCGCCTCGCCTCCGGGGATTCCGCCATGCACCGGGACGTGTGCCTCACCAATAAGGAAGGCATCATCCACTGGATCGACGAGTACATTCTGGAGCTGGAGCGGATTAAGGGCATCATCCGCATGGACGAGCCGTCGCAGCCCCTCTACGACCTGTTTGAGACCGCCTTTGAAGAGCGCGAAAAGTGGCTCGACGGCGTGACTACGCCCTGGGCCAGGGCCGACTACGAACGCCCCAAGCCCCTCTCCTTCGGTCGCACCGCCTCCACGTTGATGTTTGGAGACAGGGCCACCAGGGGTCTCTTAGGAGAAGAGGAAGACGACAAAAAAGGACGCAACAACCGTCGATAAACGAGGTCGCCCGCCAATTGAGAGCTAGCCTTGGACTTGATTAACCCCGACTATCCCGACAGGTTCGGAGACCCCCTGCTGGTGGTCGTCTCGGGACCTTCCGGCGTCGGCAAGGACGCCGTTTTCCAATACATGCGCCAGCTGGACAGGCCCTGGCACTTCGTCGTGACGGCCACCACCCGGCCCCGTCGGCGCACCGAGCGCAACGGCATAGACTACCTCTTCCTGGATACCGAAGAGTTCGAACACATGCGAGAAGGCGAACAGTTCCTGGAATGCGCCGAAGTGTATGGCAACTGGTACGGCGTGCCCAAGCAGCAGGTGAAAGACGCCCTCGCCAAAGGCAAGGACGTTTTCGTCAAGCTCGACATCCAGGGCGCTTCCACCGTCCGCACCGCCGTGAATGACTCCCTGATGATCTTTCTTGCACCGCCCTCCATCGAAGAACTGGAGCGTCGGCTCCGTTTCCGCAAAAGCGAGTCCCTGGAGAGCCTCCGCCTCCGCACCGAGGCCGCCCGTGTCGAGATGCAGTCCATCGATGATTTCGAATACCGAGTCGTCAATCACAACCAGCGCCTCGACCTCGCCGCCTTCTGCATCGACGCCATCGTCACCGCGGAGAAATGTCGCATCCCCCCGAGACGCGTCTCGATTCTATGACCACGCAGACCAGGCCGCGACTACCCGAATGGTTCAAGGTGCCCATGCCCGGTGGCCCCAACTACCGCCAACTCAAGCACCTCATGCGCAGTTCCGAGCTCCACACCGTCTGCGAAGAGGCCCGCTGCCCAAACATCGGCGACTGCTGGGAACGCCGCAGCGCCACCTTCATGATTCTCGGCGACATCTGCACCCGCGCCTGTCGCTACTGCGCCGTCACCACGGGCCGCCCAACCGGCCTGGATCTCGGCGAACCCCGTCGCCTGGCCGCCGCGGTCAAGCGCATGAACCTCAAGTATTGCGTCATTACCTCCGTCAACCGGGACGACCTCGCCGACGGTGGCGCTCTCGTCTTCGCCATGTGCATACGGCAAATAAAGAAGGAACTCCCCACCTGCCGGGTCGAGGTCCTCATCCCCGACTTCGAAGGCTCCGACCTGGCCCTGCAGCGGGTCCTCCAGGCGGGCCCCGCTGTTCTGAACCACAACATCGAGTCCGTCCGACGAATCTTCCCTAAGGTCCGCCCCAGGGGCGACTACGAACTCTCCCTCCGCCTCCTGCGCCGCTCAAAAGAGATTGCCCCACACATCCCCACCAAGTCCGGCATCATCGTCGGCATGGGCGAATCCATCGCCGACATCGTCGAAACCATGAAGGACCTCCGCGCCGTGGGCTGCGACCTGCTGACCATCGGCCAGTACCTCCGCCCAACAAAGGACCACCTGCCCATAGACCGGTTCTACACTCCCTCCGAATTCGGCGAATTGGCTTCCATAGGCAGGGACTTGGGCTTCAAGCACGTCGCATCAGGCCCCCTCGTCCGCAGCTCCTACCACGCCGACGAACAGCACGACGCTGCGGACATTGCCTGACTCCCCGGGAACCAAAGGCGCATTCACCATCGGTGACGACGGCCACTTCTCCTACTGGGCGGAAAGCGGCGACGGCTCCGTCACCCTCCACCGCCGCCCGCTGGAGTCCGAAGAAACCTCCGAAGCCGTAGCACGGCTGGATCCCGAGACTCTGCGGCTCCTCCTCCTATGGGCAGAAGACGAAAAAAGCGTCACCTTCTCCCTGACAGGCCCCCTGGCCCAGCAGGTCAAGGACCTCTCAAAGGAACTCAGCCTCACTCCGGAGATGTTCGTCTGGCACGCCGTCAAGATTTTCATAGACTCCGCGCCGGACGGCTAGTAAGCCAAACCCGCGGGTACAGCACGGTAGGCCAAACAGTCAACGGACTCATACCATGACCACCAAAGCCGACCTGCTGCTGTTCAACGCCCGAGTCCTGACCCTGGAACCGTCTCAACCTCCGGCAAACGCAGTCGCCATCAAGAATGGTCGCATCCTTGCCGTCGGCTCCGACAACGACCTCGCGTCACTTGCCGATGCGGTAACCCAGCGTCTCGACTGCAACGGCATGACGCTGATACCCGGCTTCCACGACGCCCACTGTCACTTCTTCGCCCTCGCCTCCCGTATTTCCCAGCTAGACTGTGGCCCCGTCAATGCCCAGTCAATTTCAGACACAATCCGCCTCATCGCCATCAAAGCCCGGCGGACCCCAACCGGCCAGTGGATACGCGCCTTCGGCTACGACGAAGACCTGCTGCGGGAACGCAGACACCCCACCGCCGCAGACCTGGACCGGGCGACTCCTGACCATCCTGTGCGCCTGGACCACCGCACTGGCCACGCCACCATCCTGAACACCGCCGCCATGAAACTCCTTGGCATCGGCTCAAACTCCCAGTCCCAAACCCACGGCGTTGTGCTGCGGGATGAATCAGGCTCCCTCACCGGCGTCTTCCTTGAAATGACGCCGGAGATCGGCCGCATGATGAAGCCCTTTCGAATGCAGACCGAATTCGAATTCGGCGTCAAACAAGCGAACACCCTCCTCCTTTCCAAAGGCATAACCGCAATCCAGGACGCCGGTCCTGCCAACGGGTTGGAGCAATGGCGCACCTTCCAAGCTCTGAAGCTCTCGCACACCCTGACTCCCCGCGTCACAATGATGGTCGGCCTCCCCCACGCCGACGACGAAGATCTCCTCAACGCCGCAGCCACTAGCAATGATATCCACCTCAGAATAGGCGCAGCAAAAGTCATGCTGACCGGCACCTCCGGCTCCCTTCACCCGTCTCCTGAAGAACTAACCGAAATCGCCATCCACCACCACCGCAAGGGCCGTCAGTTGGCCTTCCACGCCATCGAGGCGGAAGCAGTCATCGCCGCCGCCCACGCCATCTCCGCCGCCAACCGCGCCCATCCCCGCCGGGACCTCCGCCACCGCATCGAACACTGCGCCGAAGCGCCCCCTGAAATTCTCAAGCTGGTCAAAGAAAGCGGATCAATGGTCGTCACCCAACCCGGCTTCATCCACCACCACGGCGCAAAGTATATCGCCAATGTCGAGCCGGGCCTGCTCCCCCATCTCTACCCTCTGGCCGGACTGAACGACGCCGCGATCCCATGGGCTGCAGGCTCCGACGCCCCAATCTCCCCTCCCGATCCCTTCCTCCACATCCAAGCCGCAGCCCTCCGTCGGACGTCCGACGGTCGAAGCATAGGCCCAAACCAGGTTGTCTCTGCCGGGCAGGCCTTGATGGCGTACACAACAGAAGCAGCCAAGTCCTGCTTCCAGGAAGCGTCCCTCGGCTCAATCGCGCCCGGAAAATACGCCGACCTCGCGCTGCTGACCGACGATCCCACGCGAACGCCACCGGAAAAGATAAGCGACATTAAAGTCGCAATGACTATGGTAGGCGGGCGAATAATCTGGGAGGCGTAAGCCTCAGATTTAGCGCTGTCTCTTCGTCACGTAAGAGGCCAGAATGCTCAGTGACTCTCGTGACTGCGTCGGTGGGAGCCCCTCAAGTATCCGAAGCGCCTTGTCGCAGTACTGCTCCGCCTCCGCGTGGCACTCCTCAAGGATGTCCGATTCCTGCATCATCTTCAGACTCTTCCGAAGATGGTCCCTGTCGTCCGGTCTGGCAAATAACGCGCGCACCGGATTGTCCGTCGGATACCGTTCCAACAGCTTGATGCTGGGCAGCGTCAAAACTCCCTGCAGCAAGTCGTTTCCCACCGGCTTGCCAATCTCCTCCGCGTCGCCGCTCACGTCCAGGATGTCGTCCACAATCTGGAATGCCATGCCGATGTTAAAGCCGTACTGCGCCAGTGCGTCGATTCCCTTTTCGGGCGCGCCGCCCAGAATCGCCCCCGATTCGGCGGCCGTCCGAAAAAGCGATGCTGTCTTGCGATAGATGCGGTCCTCGTAGATCTTCCTGGACTGCTCCGCGTTGTGCCCGTTGAAATACTCCATCAGCTGCCCGCTGGAAAGGTCCATTATCGTCTCGGAAAACCTGCGAATGACCCGAATATTATTCGTGTCGCACACAAACGTCGCCGAGGCCGCAAACACGTAGTCGCCCAGCAGAATGGCCACGTTCTCGTCCCACCTGCTGCTGATCGTGTCCATCCCCCGGCGCGTCATCGAATTGTCGACGGTGTCGTCGTGAATCAGCGTGGCAATGTGCAGCAGCTCCACCGCGGTGGCCATCGTTATCGCCGCGGGCGCTTCCTTCCCGTACAGGCCGGAAGCCAGCAACGTCACGGCTGGACGCATCCCTTTGCCGCCCCGGTCAAACAGGTAAGTCAGCAACGGCGCCATGTGCCCGTCTTCCTTCCGCCTCAGGCTCTTCAGGTTCTTTTTGACTTGAAGAAGCTCTTCACTGATCGGCAGATAAATCTGCGCTGCTTTCGCGTCCAGGCTCTTAAGCACGTGCTCTCCTATCGGGCCGCCGCCCTCAGTCGTTCTTGCTCTTCCTCAGCCACGGACTCGTCCAGCTTGCTGAAGAGGTGCGTGGGCTTGTCGAAGGACTTGCCGACGGGAATGTCGTCCAGCTTCCAGCCCGCGTCTTTAACGTCCCCATCGTAACCCAGCATCTCGTGAAGACGCTGGGCGCTGAACGGCAGGATCGGATAGGTGATAGTCCGCAGACAGGAAAGCACATTCAGGCACACCCATAGCGTCGTAGCCGTTCTCTCCAGGTCCGTTTTGCGTGTGCGCCACGGCTCCTTCACGTCCAGGTACCGATTTGCCGCCTGCGCAAGGCCCATAGCGACCGAAAGCGCCTGCCGGAACCGGCACGCTTCCAGGTTCTCTGCCGCCTCGTCCAGCGCGGCGGGCAGCCGGTCCATCAGTGCCGCATCCTCTCCGTCCAGGGGCCCCGGCTCCGGGTAGGTTCCCTTGAAGTTGCGGTGCGTCATCGTCAACACCCGGTGCACCAGGTTCCCGTACGTCGCCACAAGCTCCTGGTTGTTTCGACGAACGAAGTCGGGCCACGAGAAGTTGGAATCGCTGCTCTCCGGCATAATCGCCGAAAGTACGTACCGAAGCGGGTCAGGCTCGAACCTGTCCAGGTAGTCCGGCAGCCAGACGGCCCAGTTGCGACTGGTGGAAATCTTTGCGTCCTCCATGTTGAGAAACTCGTTCGCCGGAACGTCGTAAGGACGCTTCAAGCTCCCGTCCCCCATCAGCATGGCGGGCCAGATTATCGTGTGGAAGGGTATGTTGTCCTTCCCGATGAAATAGTAGCCGCGAGTTTCGGTATCGCGGAAGTAAGGCTCCCACGCCTCCGGTTCCCCCTCCCGTTGCGCCCACTCCTTCGCCGCCGAAAGATACCCCGTCACCGCCTCGAACCACACGTAGATACGCTTGCTTTCGTAGCCTTCCAGCGGAATCTTGACGCCCCACTGAATGTCGCGGGTGATAGCCCTGTCCTTCAGCCCGTCCTCCAGGTAGCGCTGCGTGAAGTTCAACACGTTGGGACGCCAGTGGGTCTGCTTCTTCACCCACTCCAGCAACGGCTCCTGGAAGGCCGTCAGCTTCAGGAAGAAGTGCTCCGACTCCCGAAATTCCAGAATGGACCCACCAATGGCGCTGCGAGGCTCAATCAGGTCCGTCGGATTAAGCGTCCTGCCACAGGCATCGCACTGGTCCCCCCTGGCCCCGGGGTCTTCGCAGAATGGACAGATCCCCTCCACGTACCTGTCGGGCAGAAACCGGTCCTGCTCCGCGGAATACGGAAGCAGCATCGAATCTTTGTAGATATACCCCTTCTCTAGCAGGGTAAGAAAGAGTTCCTGCACCACCTGGGCGTGATTCTCCGTCCCCGTGGTGGTGAACAGGTCGAACTTGATCCCCAACCTGCTCCAGCTATCCTGAAACTCTGCGTGAAATCGGTCGACGATCTCCTTGGGCGAAACGCCCTCCCGGTCGGCACGAATGGTAATGGGGGTTCCGTGCTGGTCGCTGCCCGAAACCATGATGACGCGGTTGCCCTTCATCCGATGATACCGGGCGAAAATATCCGCCGGCAGGTAGCAGCCCGCAATCTGACCCAGATGCAGCGACCCATTGGCGTAAGGCCAGGCCACCGCTACAAAAATCCGCTCCGGCATAGACGCCAGTTCGCTCCTCCAGACGCGTAGTTGCCGTTCAGAGCGCGCCGCCGGAATCCCGCACCGCCGCTCCAGGGCGTCAAGTTTAGCACAATCCCCCCCGCTTTCGGTACGTAGCATTGCGAGGTACTACTCCGGTCCCCCCCTGCGTACAACCTCGCCCAGCGACAGCCACTCCCCATACACGACGCTTCGCCTGACCCCCGACGCATCCACCACCCGACGCACTGCCTCCTTCGCCCGAACCCCCTCCCGCTTCAACTCCATCAACGCCTCCCTCACCTGCTCCCCATCCCAGACCTCCGCCGCCGCCGGTTCCGCCCCCTCCACCACCAGCGTGAACTCCCCCCTCGGTTCGCCGAATCGCTCAACAGCCTCGGATACCCGGCACGCAACAACTTCTTCAAACTTCTTCGTCAACTCCCGACATACAGTGACTCGCCTGTCCCCCCAGACCGACAAAACATCCTCCAGCGCGCCCCGTAGACGGTGCGGAGCCTCGAAGAGCACCAGCGTTGTCTCGACGCCCACCAATCTCTCCAGCATCCGCAGCCTCTCCTTGCGTCGACGCGGCAGGAACCCCACGAAAGTGAACTCATCCGACGGCATCCCCGAAACCGAAAGCGCCGTCGTAACCGCCGATGGCCCCGGAATGGGTACGACGGCTATGCCCGATTCCCGCGCCTGCCGCACCAGTTCAGCCCCTGGGTCCGACACCGTCGGCACGCCAGCGTCGCTCACCAACGCCACGTCCCCTTCTGCCAGAGCCTCGAGCACCCTCGGAGTCTGACGCACGTAGTTGTGCTGGTGAAAGCTCATCAGCGGCGTCCTGATCTCGTGCCTCGCCAACAACTTCCTCGTCGTCCGCGTATCCTCCGCGGCAATCAACTTCACCTCCCGCAGAACGCGCAGGGCGCGCAGCGTGATATCCTCCAGGTTGCCTATCGGCGTAGCTACCACGTACAGAGTCAAACCAAATTCCACCAACCGTTGACATGTTGTATTTGAAACATACCAAAGCTATGTTATAATTCGCACTTGAAAAGAGAAAGAGGGAATAAGAAGAGTACGTGAACAGAGATAGTAAATCGGCCATCATGGCTGAGTACGCCCAGACCCCCGGGGACACCGGCTCCGTTGAAGTGCAGGTAGCAGTCCTGACGGGGAGAATCAAGGAACTCACCGAACATTTGAAGTTTCACCGGAAGGACACCCACACAAGGGTGGGCCTTCTTAGACTTGTCGGTCGCCGCAGAAAGCTGCTCAATTACCTGACACGCAAGAACGTGGCCCGATACAGGTCCCTTATATCCAGGCTCGACCTCAGAAGATAGGCGCTCCGAACGGAGCGCTTTTCCTTTTATTCCCGCTCTTTACCCTTAGAAGGATTTGATACCTATAGCAATGGAACATACTTTTCAGAAACAGATCGGCGGCAAGCTGCTTACCCTCCAAACGGGCAAGCTCGCTTCTCAGGCCAACGGCGCCGTCAAGGTAACCTGCGGGGACACCGTTATCCTCGCCACAGCAGTCATGTCGTCCAGGGCCCGCCCTGACATCGACTTCCTACCCCTGACCATAGAATTCGAGGAGAAGCTCTACGCCATCGGAAAAATCCCCGGCAGCTTCTTCCGCCGCGAGGGCAGGCCCGGCACCGAGGCCGTACTTTCGGCCCGGCTCGTGGACAGGCCCATGCGGCCCCAATTCCCCAAGGGCCTCCATAACGATCTTCAGATTGTCATCACCGTCATGTCCACCGACCAGGAAAACCCCCCGGACGTTCTCGGCATCGTCGGCGCTTCCGCCGCCGTGTCCATCTCCGACATCCCCTTCGAAGGCCCCGTCGGCGCCTGCCGCGTGGCCTATAACGACGGCGAGTACATCGTCAACCCAACCTTCGAGCAGATCGAAGAGAGTACCCTCAACGTGGCCGTCGCCGGGGTGCGCGGCGCCATCGGCATGGTGGAGGCTGGCGCCACTGAGGTGTCCGAAGAAAATGCCCTCGAGGCAATCCGCGTAGCACAGGAAACCAACGACGAAATAATCGATCTCATCGACGAAATGGTCGCCGCCGTCGGGAAGGACAAGATGCCTGCCCCGGAGGTAGCCGACGAATCGGACCTGAAAAAGCGCGTCGAAAGCGTCTTGAACGGACGACTCGAAGCCGCCCTCGCCCCAACCCCCGACAAAGCAGGCCGCGAAGACGCCGAGCAGCAGCTCAAGGACGAGGTCTTCGAAGCCCTGCCGGATGATGACCCCAAGCAGGTCGCCGGCATCTTCAAGTCCATGATGAAGGACGTTGTCCGCTCTCGCATCCTGGAACAGGGCATCAGGCCCGACGGCCGCGAGGCCCACGAAATTCGACCCATCACTTCGGAGGTCGGCGTCCTGCCACGCACCCACGGCACGGGTCTCTTCACCCGCGGCCAGACCCAGGTGCTCAGCATCGCCACCCTCGCGACCATGGGCATGAAGCAGACCCTCGATACCCTCAGCCCCCAGGACAGCAAGCGCTTCATGCACCACTACAATTTCCCGCCCTACTCCGTTGGCGAGACCGGCCGCATGTTTACCGGCCGCAGGGAAATCGGCCACGGCGCCCTCGCCGAACGGGCCATCGAGCCTGTCCTCCCCTCAGAGGAGGAATTCCCCTACGCCCTCCGCATAGTCTCGGAGGTCCTGAGCTCCAACGGCAGCACTTCAATGGCCAGCGTCTGCGGCAGCTCCCTCGCCCTCATGGATGCGGGAGTCCCCGTCAAGAGCCCCGTTGCCGGTGTGGCCATGGGCCTCATCATGGGCGACGACGGCAACTACGCCGTCCTTTCCGACATCCAGGGCGTTGAGGACTTCCTCGGCGACATGGACTTCAAGGTGGCTGGCACGGCCAAGGGCATAAACGCCCTCCAGATGGATATCAAGATTCACGGTCTTACCCAGGAAATCCTGGAGATTGCCCTGGAGCAGGCCCGGGTTGGCCGCCTCCACATCCTCGACAGGATGTCAGAGGCCATCCAGACCCCACGGACTTCCCTCAGCCAGTACGCCCCCAAGATGGAGCGCATCACCATCCCCGTCGATAAGATCGGCGCGGTAATCGGCCCCGGTGGACGCAACATCCGCGCCATCATCGAGGAATCCGGCGCCACCGTGGACATCGACGACGCTGGCGTGGTGATGATTGGCGCGAACGACGACAACGCCATCCGCAAGGCCCGCACCCGCATCGAAAACATGACTCGCGAACTCGAAGTCGGCGATATCTTCACCGGCAAGGTCGTGAGAATGACCAACTTCGGCGCATTCATCGAACTGGTGCCCGGCAAGGACGGCCTCCTTCGAACGGAGGAGATGGCCTCCATGGACAATGGCGTGTCAATGGATGAGGAGATAACCGTGATGATCCAGGAGATCGACTCTCTTGGCCGCATCAACCTCTCCCGCCGCGCCCTCTTCGGCGAAGAAAGCCCCCCGCGCCGCCAATTCGGCGGCGGTCGCCCCGGCGGCAATCGCGGCGGCGGCAGGCCCTACGGCGGTGGTGGTGGCGGCGGTGGACGCCCGCCCCGCAGAGGTGGCGGAGGCCCCCCCGGTCGCAACAGTGGCCCCCGCAGGGACCGCCCCGCTCCCCGTGGTGGCGGCGGCGGCGGCTTCGGCCAGCGACGGCCCCCCAGCCGCTAGTCTCCTGACCAAACCCAACCAACGCTTTCCCGTGTATATGGCAGTGGCGAATTCAGCCACTGCCATATACACTAGAGGGCAATTCGCGCCCGGAGCGTTCTATGCCAGACATTAGAGTCCTCGTCCACGGCGTCGCCGGCAGGATGGGCCAGGAATCCCTCAACGCAATCTGCGGAGCCGACGATATGCTCCCCGTTGGCGGCGTCGACGTCGTCGCTGCCGAAAACCGTATGCAGCTGCCCGACGGCTCCGGCTCCATGCCCCTCTCCTCCGACCTCCCAACCCTTCTGCTGCAGACCAGGCCTCGCGTGGTCGTGGACTTTTCCAAGGCCGACGCCACCATCAACGCCGCCTACACCACCATCGAAGCAGGCGTCTGCTTCGTCACCGGCACCTCCGGCCTCACCGACGATGCTGTCCGTCTCATGGACGAAAGGGCGCGCGAGAAGGGCGTCGGCGTGGTCGTCGCGCCCAACTTCGCCCTCGGCGCAGTGGTGCTCCAAAGCCTCGTCAAGATGGCGGCCCCCTATTTCGACTACGTCGATATCATCGAGTCCCACCACGAAGGCAAGATAGACGCTCCCTCCGGCACGTCGATCGCCATCGCGCAGGCAGCCGCCGACGGCAACGAATTTGTCTACAATCAACCAGAACGCCACAACATCGAAGGGTCAATGGGCGCGCGAGTCGGCGGCGTCGGCATCCACAGCCTGCGCCAGCCCGGTCGCAGCGCCCACCACGAGGTTGTCTTCGGCGCCCAGGGCCAGACCCTCACCCTGCGCCACGACACCCTCGGCCGCGACTGCTACATGCCCGGCGTGCTCCGTGCCATCCGTGAAGTTGTTAACATAAAGGGCCTTGTGCTAGGCTTGGACAAAATTTTGGGAGTATAACGCTCTGGTAGGGGCGGTTCGCGAACCGCCCTTGTGCTATGCTTTCACACAACTCTAGACATATGGCGACCTCTCAGATGAGCAGATATTTCAACATAGCAGTCGTTGGCGCCACCGGCGTTGTGGGCCGCGAATTCCTGAAAATCCTCGAACAGCGCCCGTTCCCCGTCAACCATCTCAAGCTGCTCGCCTCCAAACGCTCCGCCGGCACACGAATCTCCGTCGCCGGTCAGGAATACGAGGTCCAGGAAACCACGGAAGACTCCTTTCGAAACGTCGACTTCGCCTTCATCTCCGCCGGTTCGCCGGTAAGCCGCCGCTTCGCCCCCGTCGCCGTCAACAGCGGCGCCGTGGCCGTCGACAAGAGCTCCGCATTCCGCATGGACCCCGCCGTCCCCCTCGTCGTGCCGGAAATCAACGGCCAGGACGTGGAGGATCATCAGGGCATAATCGCCACCCCCAACTGCTCCACCATCCAGATGGTCATGGCCCTCTACCCCCTCCACCGCGCAAACCCCATCCGCCGCGTCATCGTAGACACCTACCAGGCCGCCTCCGGTGCGGGCGCGGGCGCGGTCCAGGAACTGACAGACCAGGCCCAATCTATTCTCACCGGCGCCCCCGCAAGCGCAGGGACCATGCCCCACACCCTCGCCTTCAACCTCTTCCCCCACATCGACGATTTTCTCGATGACGGCTACACCAAGGAAGAGGAGAAGATGATCAACGAGACCCGGAAGATTCTCCACGATCCATACATGGGAATCTCCGCCACCTGCGTCCGCGTCCCCGTCTACACATGCCACAGCGAGGCGATCCACCTGGAGTTCGAAAACCCCATGGACCCCGCCGAGGCAGCCCAACTGCTGGAAGATATGCCGGGCGTTACCGTCTACCGCGACTCCTACCCCATGCCCCAAGACCTGGCCGGCACCAACGATGTCTACGTGGGTCGTATCCGACGCGACCCCTCCATCGACAACGGGCTGGCCCTCTGGATAGTTGCCGATAATCTCAGAAAGGGCGCCGCCCTGAACGCCCTGCAAATAGCTGAAGAAGTGGTCAAAAGGGACTGCCTGACGCCCAAGTCCCTCGCCGTTTCATCGAGACCTTTGAATTACCGTAATTCCTGCGAAAGCCGGAATCCAGAATCCCATGACTTAGCTACGGCGAGACATTCTCCGACGTTATCCGAAACGAATTCGGATAGTTTGCCAAAGGTCTCCTTCTTCCGAGACGTAGCATAACGGTTTCAACACGTATAGCTGGAGGATTGCCATGGTAGAGCTTGGACGACTACTGACCGCCATGGTCACGCCCATGGACGAACGCGGCGAGGTGGACTGGCCCAAGACCCGCGACCTGGCCAACCGCCTGCTGGACTCCGGAAGCGACGGCCTCGTTGTCGGCGCCACCACCGGCGAAGGCCCCACCCTCAGCCACGAAGAGAAGCTCAAGCTCTGGGGCGAAACGAAAGCCGCCATCGGCGATCGCGGCTCAGTCATCGCCAATACCGGCAACTACTCCACCTGGGACAGCATCAACCTCAGCCGCGAGGCCGAAGAGGTAGGCGTGGATGCGCTGCTCCTCACCGTCCCCTACTACAACAAGCCTCCCCAGGAGGGCATCTATCGCCACTTCAAGGCCATCGCCGAGTCCACCCATTTGCCCTGCATCCTCTACAACATCCCCGGCCGCACCGGCACCAAGATGTCCCTCGAGACCACCGTCCGATGCAGCCACGTCGACAACATCGTCGGCGTGAAGGACGCCACCGCAGACTTCGAGCTCATGGCTCAGACCATCGACGGCGCGTCCGACGGATTCCGCATCTGGAGCGGTAACGACGGCGATACCTTCCCTCTCCTATGCATGGGGGGCTACGGCGTCATCTGCGTCGTATCCAACCTCTTCGGCAAGCAGATGCGACACATGATAGACCTGACCGTCGCCGGAAATCTGAAAGAAGCCGCCGAAGAGCATCTGCGACTATTGCCCGTCTGCAACGGCATGACCAGCATCGCCTCCAACCCCATCCCCCTCAAGTACGCCTACGCCAAAGTCGGCTTCGACATCGGCAAGCCCCGCCTCCCCCTCATCCCCGCCGACGCAAACATGGCCGCCCAGGTGGACAACCTCCTCGCCAACCACCCCATAGACCTCCCAGTCTAGGGCCCCAACCACGTCATCCCGAACAGGCCCTGACACCAGCATGTCATTCTGAGGAGGCCCCGCGACGAAGAATCTCGCTGTTGTGTCTTTCAACCCATCACTGACATCTCCCTATTTGATAAAACATCCATTCCCCTGTTAACCCATCCCCACAACCAAAACAGCCGTCCCCCCACCTCACCTTAATCGAGGACTCGTTTCCACCACAGAAAGTAACGAATACCCAACCGCCCTACGCCCCACACCCTGTAGACATCCTCGCCATCTACGCCATGTACCAGTCCAGGTAACGCAATGACCCGACACTTTGTCTTGGCCCTCCTCATCCTTGCCGGTATTGCCGCCTGTGGTGGCTCTGGCGATGCAACCCCAGAAAGGACAACGCAGTCCAGACCTGATGACAGCGCCATCAGTCCAACGTCGACACCAACTGTGGGCATTCCGCCCCCGCCCACGATCACAACGGAAGAACCCGGACTGAATCCCCAAGAAGAATCGAGCAGTCCAAGACCTGGAGACGAAGTCTTCGATCTTTGTGGATACTCTCGGGGGCAGGGGTCTTCACTATATCCAGAAATACTACTCGTCGATTGGTTGACAGATGCTTACGTCCAATGGTCGCCGGATGGCTCTCAAGTCTTGTTCAGTGGCCCCCCCAACATTTACCCAGGGTCAGTCGCCCTCTATAGTGTTGACCCTGCCGGCCAATCGCTGCAGAAGCTAGTGGCGGTTGCTGATATCCCGGGTACGTGGGACCGCTTTAGGGAAGCCGACAACGGCGTTTATAAGAGAAAAATCATAGATGCTCCATATAGAGATCCAGTCTGGGGAGACGGCAGCACCATGATGTATTTCGACATCTTCCCTGACGGTTCAAAGATCGTATACTCAACCTGTGCGTATACTAGAGGACATATAGGGTTGGAAGAGGAAAACTTGAGGCTGTTGGAATGGCCTTACATGTGGTCGATAGTGGTATCAGACTTCGACGAAACGGAAAACGTCCAGCGAGCAGAACAGGGAAGCAGCTGGGTCTACAACTACGAAATTGTTTTATCGGACATCGACGGCACGAACACAATGAGGCTAACGGAGAATATCCACTTCGACAACTTCCCGACAGTATCTCCAGACGGAACGAAGATTGCGTTTATCTCGGGCCCAAAGCACTTCACCTTTGGGCCTGATGTAGATGGCAAACGCATTGGTATCCACACCGTATCGACAGGCGAATCCAAGGAAATAGCCCTGCCTGAAAGCTTTCTAGCTTTACTCTATCCTTTGAAATGGTCCCCGCACGGGGAAAGTATAGCCTTCGTGGGCATTGACTATAGCAGGCCCCAAAAAGAGCGTAAACGAGCGATATACACCATAGGGGCTGACGGGTCTGGCCTGACGCAAATCACTGAAGCCTCCAGTGGCCCTGAGTGGAGTCCCGACGGTCGACGGCTTGCTGTAGCTGTGCCAAGGGCACGAGACAAAGCTTCTCTCTACACCTTTGCGCCGGATGGTTCCCGCCCCAGGCTGATCAGCCCCAGCCTCCCAAGACCATGGGGTTTTCCTCAGTTTACCTGGCTGGGCGACTTGTCGTGGTCTCCCGACGGCTCCGAGTTGCTGCTCAAAGACCACGGATATGTTGTTCCATTGGATGGGTCTCCCCCTGCCTATTATGGACCACCAAGGTTTACCTATGGCGACGATTTGATTTTCAGCAGCATCTTGGACGCGTCGTGGTCGCCAGACGGCTCCCAGATCGCCACACAAAATCATAGAAGGTTCCAGTGGGAAGATAAGCCCGGCATCGTGTATATCCAGGACCGGGACGGTACAAACATCCGCTCTCTGGTGGAAGCTGTTGAGCCGTTCAGAGAAAACATCATCAGGTTGACCAATGAAGAGCAATAGGCCGTTGAGGATGGGACTGTCAGCGTTTGGAGTGGCTAAGTCGTCAAGGGCCCCAACTTCCCCACCCACCCCTCTAAATCATCGGATGCAGCATAATCGTCTCATCCCGGTGCGGCCCCGTGGAAATCAGGTGGAACTCGCAGCCGATCAGTTCCTCCAGCCTGCGCACGTAGGCCGCCGCTTCGGCCGGCAGCTGCTCAATGCTCGTCGCCCCTTCCGTCGGCTCCGTCCAGCCCGGCATCTCCTCGTACACCGGCCTGCATCGGTCCAACTGCGTCGCGCCCGAGGGGAAGTAACCCAGCAGCTCCCCATCCAACTCATAACCCACGCATATCTTTACCGTGGGAAACCCGTCCAGCACGTCCAGCCTCGTCAGCACCAGCGACGAAAAACCGTTGATGTGCTGGCTGTATCGTCCTGCCACCGCGTCGAACCAGCCGATGCGCCGCGCTCGACCCGTCGTCGTCCCGTACTCCCACGCCCTCTCGCGCAGTTCGTCGGCCCGCTTGTCGAGCATCTCTGTCGGGAACGGCCCGCTGCCCACCCTGGTGCAATAGGCCTTGAACACGCCAATGACGCCGCTGATGCTTCGGGGGTGAATCCCCAACCCCGCCGCCGCTCCGCCCACCGACGACGACGATGACGTGACATAAGGATAGGTCCCGTGGTCCAGGTCCAGAAGCGTGCCCTGCGCTCCCTCCATAATTATCGTATCGCCCCGCTCAATCGCCTGCTGCATCAGGAAGCTGGTGGGCCGGATGAGGTCCTTCAACCCTTCCCTCCAGCGGGCGCACTGTTCGAGAATATCCTCCAGCGATAGTGGCGGCTGGTCGTACAGCTTGGTCAAAACCCGGCTCTTGTCCTCCACCACCCGCTTCAACCGGGGCAGAAGCTCATCCTCCAGGTGGAGCAGGTCTCCCGCGCGAATTCCCGTCCGTGATGCCTTGTCCACATATGCGGGGCCCACGCCCGTGCCCGTCGTGCCAAGGTTGTCCTTGCCGCGCGCCTTCTCCTCCAGGGCGTCAATCTGAATGTGATAGGGCATGATCAGGTGCGCCCGCTCGCTCAGGTAAATCCGGCTCACGTCAACGTCACGCTCGGACAACCCCTTGATCTCGTCCATCAGCACCTCGGGGTTTACCACCACCCCGTTCCCGATGACGCAGGACACATCCGGCTGGAATATCCCGGACGGCACCAGATGAAGGGAGAATGTCCCCCCGTGGTTCATCACCGTGTGGCCAGCGTTGTTTCCACCGGCGTACCGGGCTACCCATTGCGCCTTGGACGCCAGATAGTCGACAACCTTCCCCTTGCCTTCGTCACCCCATTGCGCCCCAATCAAGGCGTACGCGCCCATTATCATCCCTCGTCAATTACAAATGAAGCGGCCCCCGCGGAGGCCCAAGGCAGTATAGCAAAAGCGAATGGAATTGGCGAATTTTGAGCGCCGAAAGGCCTATGCTATAATGAAGCGGAACAGCCAGGCCTTTGCTCGCGGGCCCTTCTGACCACCCTTTTCTTCCACGTGCGAAGGCATTATGCAGGTCAAAATCTGAGCATTGGGGGGAAGAATGCGCTCTTTGAGCGATGAGCTTCGCGTATTCACTGGGAATTCTCATCCTCAGCTGGCCCAGGACGTTTGTAAGTACCTGAACATCTCTCTGGGCCGGTCCGAAGTCTTCAAGTTTTCCAACGACAATACCTTCGTGCGCATCCTGGAGAATATCCGGGAGCGGGACGTTTTCATAGTCCAGCCCGTCTGCACCCCCGTGAACGACGCCCTGATGGAGCTCCTGATTATGATAGACGCTGCAAAGCGCGCCTCGGCGGGCCGCGTCACGGCAGTCGTGCCCTACTATGGCTACTCCCGCACCGACAAGAAGGACCAGCCCCGGGTGCCCATAACCGCCCGCCTCGTCGCGGACCTTCTCACCGCCGCCGGCGCCGACCGTCTGCTGACTGTTGACCTCCACGCCGGCCAGATTCAGGGCTTCTTCAATATCCCCGTGGACGAACTCACCGCCCTTCCCCTGCTCGTCCGCTACTTCCGCGACAAGAATCTGGACGATCTCGTCGTCGTAGCCGTCGACGTGGGCATCAGCAAACGCGCCCGCGACGTTGCCGAGCGGCTGGGCGTACCCCTCGCCATCGTCGAGAAGCGGCGAGAGGGTAACACGTCCTCCATCCAGACCCTGAATATCATCGGCGACGTCCGTGGCAAAACCGTCCTCACCTTCGACGACGAAATCAACACCGGCGGCTCCATCATCGCCGCCGCCGAAGCCCTGAAGGCCAAGGGCGCAGGAGATGTCTATTCCTGCGTCACCCACGCCCTCTTCTCCGGAGACGCCACCGAGAAGGTCGTCGCCAGCCCGCTCAAGGAGCTGGTCGCCACCGACACGGTGCCCCTCTCCGAAAACCACCTGAACGGCAAGGTCACCATCCTCTCCGTCGCCTCCCTTCTGGGCGAAGCCATGAGGCGAATCCACAACGGCCTTTCCGTCGGAGAACTCTTCAACGGGGAATCATGATCCGTCTGCTCGACAAGATTATCGGAACGCCCGAGGGCCGGCTCAAGAAGAAGTACCAGTCTCTAATAGACGCGGTTAACGACCTCGAGCGCGAGTTCGAGCGGCTAACCGACAATGAACTGCGGGCGCAAACCGACGAATTTCGCGGCCAGCTGAACCGGGGCAAGTCCGAAGACGACATTCTCCCGGAGGCTTTCGCTGCCGTCCGGGAAGCAGCCAAGCGCACCCTCGGCCAGCGCCACTTCGACGTTCAGATTATGGGAGGCGGTGTCCTGCACAAGGGGAGCATCGCCGAAATGAAGACCGGCGAAGGCAAGACCCTCGTCGCCACGCTCCCCGCATATCTCAACGCCCTCTCCGGCAAGGGCGTCCACGTGGTCACCGTCAACGACTACCTGGCCCGCCGCGACCCCGTTTGGATGGGTCCCATCTTCCACATGCTCGGCCTCACCGTCGGCTGCCTGCAGAACGACGCCGCCTATATCTACGAACCCGGCGCCACCGGCAAAGACCCCAGCTACCAACACCTGCGGTCAGCCGCGCGGGAGGAAGCCTATCTCTGCGACATCACCTACGGCACCAACAACGAATTCGGTTTCGACTATCTCAGGGACAACATGGCCGTGGACCCGTCCCTCCAGGTGCAGCGCGACCTCAACTACGCAATCGTCGACGAAGTGGACAATATCCTCATCGACGAAGCAAGAACGCCGCTCATCATCAGCGGGCCCGCCCAGGAACCGGTCCAGATCTACTACCAGATGGCCAAACTTGCTCCCCGTCTCAACGCCGAATCCGACTACACCATGGTGGACGAGCGCAGCCGCGCCATCTCCCTCACCGAAGAGGGAATCTCCAAGATTGAAAAATGGATTAAGGTAGACAATCTCTACGGTCCCGAGAATTTCCACATGGTCCAGTACGTGGAAAACGCCCTCCGGGCCCACGTTCTCTACAAGCGCGACAAGGAATACGTGGTCAGAGAGGGCGAGGTTGTCATCGTGGACGAGTTCACCGGCCGGCTCCAGCCCGGCCGACGCTGGTCCGACGGCCTTCACCAGGCCATCGAAGCCAAGGAAGGCATTCAGGTCCAGCGGGAAACCACCACCTACGCCACCATCACCCTCCAGAACTACTTCCGAATGTACGGCAAGCTCTCCGGCATGACGGGTACCGCCCTCACGGAGGAGGAAGAGTTCCTGAAGATCTACCGGCTGGAAGTAGTGGCCATTCCCACAAACGCCCCCCTCATCCGCATCGACCACTCCGACCTCATATACCAGTCGGAAACGGCCAAGTGGAAAGCTGTGGCCGACGATATCGAAGACATGCACCGCAAGCAGAGACCCGTGCTGGTGGGCACCACCTCCATTGAGGACTCCGAAAGACTCAGTACGCTGCTCCAGCGTAGAGGCGTGCCCCATCATGTGCTGAATGCCAAGCAGCACGAACGGGAAGCCTACGTCATAGCACAGGCAGGCCGCCCCGGCGCCGTCACCGTCGCCACCAACATGGCCGGTCGCGGCACCGACATCGTCCTCGGGGGAAATCCCGTAGGCTTGGACTTAGACGAAACCGAATGGCAGAAAGACCACGACGCCGTGGTCAAACAGGGCGGGCTGACCGTCATAGGCACGGAACACCACGAGTCCCGACGCATCGACAACCAGCTCCGCGGTCGTTCCGGACGTCAGGGAGATCCGGGCGAGACCCGCTTCTACGCGTCCATGGAGGACGAGATAGTCAAGCGCTTTGGCGGCGAGCGTGCCAAGAACCTCATGGGTAAGGTCTCCGGCTGGGCTGGCATGGACAAGGGCGCGCCCCTGAAAAGTGGCGTCATCACTAAAATCCTCGTAGGCGCCCAGAGTCGTGTGGAAGGCTACCACTTCGAGGCACGCAAGCACCTGCTGGAGTTCGACGACGTCCTGAACCAGCAGCGCGAGAGCATCTACAAGGAACGACGCAACATCCTGCAGGGCGAAGACCTCCGCGCCTCCGTCCTTAAGTTGGTAGAAGAAAAGGTGGAGGAGCTTCTGTCACAGCACCTCACGGGAAGCGTGGTGGAGGATCGGGACTACCGCGGCCTGTTGGAGAACCTCCGCATCATCTTCCCTGCCATGCCGGAGTCCCTCGATACCGAAGAGAAACTTCGGAGCCTCAATCAAGGCAAGCTTAAGAAAACCCTGGTCGCCCACGCCGAAGATGTCTATCGCCAGAAGGAAGAGGAACTCGGCGACGACAGAATGCGTGCCTTAGAGCGCATCATCATGCTGCGGGCCCTGGACCTGCACTGGGTGCAGCAACTCACCAACATCGAAAAGCTCCGACAGGGCATCGGCCTCCAGGCCTACGGCCAGCGCAACCCCCTCGTGGCCTACCAGACCGAAGGACGCCGCATGTACCAGGAGCTGCTCGCCCAGATGCGCGACGACGTTGTCCACAGCATCTACCGCCTCTCCCTCGCCCCCGCCACGGACAGCCCCATGAAGGCCATGTCCAACGGACGCGCCCGCAACGGCACGCCCCGCAAGATTGGCCGCAACGCCCCCTGCCACTGCGGCAGCGGCAAGAAGTTCAAGCGCTGCCACGGCCGCGGTTAAGGGTCGGCCCATGTCAACCGTCAACGACGAATTATCCGCCATATTTGAAGACATGGCCGACCTTCTGGAAAGGAAGGGCGACCTGATCTTCAAAATTCGTGCCTATCGTCGAGCCGCTGAAATCATAACCGATCTCCCCGAACCCCTGGACGCCCCAACCCAGCTGAATCAGGACCACACCAGCAAACCTGGCATCGGCAAGGCGATAAGCGGCAAGATCAACGAATACATCGGCACCGGCCAAATAGCCGCCTACGAGCGTCTCAAAGCGGAATTCCCCGATCACGAAGGCATCCTTTGCAGTCCCATCGTTGATTGCACCAACTACTTCAGAGGGAAGGTCCTTATTCCCGAAAGCCCCGAGGAATCTCCTCGACCAGACGCAGCCCCTTCAAGGGGAGGGCGGTCCCATTAACGTTAAACCCTTTGAAGCGCCCGTAGAGCTCATACAACAACCTGCCGGCCCTCCCGCATCCGTGGAGGCAGAGGCCCTTGGTCGCCTTTCGCAAGCGATCCAGGCCGGCAAGCCCTGGGCCGACGCGCTTCTTGAGGCCATGAGCATGTGGACTCTGCCGGAGGAGCGCATCGACGGCCGGATGTATCGCTACGTCATCCAGGGAGAGGCCTTCGATTGCCTGCTTTTGGCCGAGAGAATGTGCGTCGCACTGCGCGAATCGGCCCAGATTCACGAAGTTGAGGACCTGCTGTTCAGAGGCCGCTTCCCTGCGTACGTCACCGAGGAGAGCCTGAAGACGCTGCTCGGTTACAACAAGTATCGCGGCTTCCTGAACTTCTGGTACGGCGTCGTGGTTGAAGAGGCCCTGCACGTTGCCGTCGAGGAGGAAGTGCGTAAGGACTTGCGCGCCGGTGGCCGCGTTGACGTGGAGGAAATGAGCAACGCTGTCTTCCGACGCATCTACGACGACGACCAGGCCAGCCTGATAACCAAGTTCAAAGAGAAGATGGGCTATTCCGGCAAGAACGGGTTCAGCCTGACCCAGTCCAAGGAATTCACCTACTGGCTGTTCAAGCTCCGCCTTTACTACTGGGATCCTGCCCGTGTCGCCAGCGACACCCGCAAAGGGTTGAATTGGCTGGAACGGGTCCGCGGCTCCTCCTCGCCCATCTAGGGCGGCAGCTGCGCCAAGACCTCCTCCAACCGGTTCACCCGCTCCCGCAGCCCCTGCGCCCGCTCCTGTTCCCGCTCCACCACCTGCTCCGGCGCCTTCGCTCTAAACTGCGGCCGTGCAAGCAGCGAGTCTACCCGCTTCAAATGACTGAACGCTTCATCCCGCTCGGACTCCAATCGCCGCCTCTCTTCAGCCAGGTCCGTAACCTCGCCCAGCGGAAGCGCAACCACCACCTCTCCGGCCACAACCGTGACCACGCCACCATCCTGGGAAGCCTCGGAATCATCGGCCTCATGCAAGCCCCCGAGCCGTGCCAGCCCCTTCACCGCCTCCGCCTCGTCCCCCACCAGGTAGTCATGGCCCTGCAAGTCCAGCGATGCTTGAAGCTCCTCCCTCGGATTTATGCGAAGCTGGGCCCTCACGTTGCGAATGGACCGTACCAGCGTGATGATCTGGGTGACCTCAGCCTCTGCCACGTCGTCAATTCTCGCCGCGTCCTCCTCAGGGTACGACGCAATCATTATGGATTCGGTCAGCATCGCCTCGTCAGGCAGCTGCCTGGTCAACCGCTGCCATACCTCTTCAGTGACGAAAGGCATGAAGGGGTGCAGCAGCCGCAGCGTCTTCTCCAGCACGTGGGCCAGCACCGGCAGCGGCGAGGGGCCGGCGTCGTCCCGCATCCGAATCTTGGCAAACTCAATGTACCAGTCGCAAAACTCGTTCCAGAGGAAGTCGTAGACCTCGCGCTGAGCTTCACCAATCTCGAACCGTTCAAGATAGTGACGGGTCCGGCCCACCACCCGATTCAACCGGCTCAGAATCCACCGGTCCTCCCGATGGGTAATGTCCGGCAGGTAATACCAGCCCTGAACGTCGTCGGAATCATCCAACGCCCCGATGACGAAGCGGGAGGCGTTCCACAGCTTGTTGGCAAAGTTGCGGCTGGATTCCAGCTTGTCCGTGCTCAGCCGCAGGTCGTTTCCGGGAGCGGAGCCGGTGGTCAGCGCAAACCTGAGGGCGTCAGTGCCATAGGTGTCGGAAAGTTCAAGCGGGTCTAGCACGTTGCCCGTGGTCTTGCTCATCTTCCGCCCCTGGGCGTCCCTCACCAGCCCATGGAGAAACACCGTTTCGAAGGGCGGCTCACCCATGTTCTCGATGCCCATCATAATCATCCGGGCCACCCAGAAGAACAGGATGTCGTAGCCCGTCACCATCACCTGGGACGGATAGAAGTAGTCCAGAGCCTCCGTTTCGTCGGGCCATCCCAGCGTCGAATGCGTCCACAGTCCGGAACTGAACCAGGTGTCCAGCACGTCCGGGTCTTGCGTAATGTCGACGGAGCCGCAGCGCTGGCACTCCGTCGCGTCCCTCACCGAAACCGTCAATCCACCGCACTCGTCACAATACCAGACGGGTATCCGGTGTCCCCACCAGAGCTGACGGCTTATGCACCAGTCCCTGATGTTCTCCATCCAGTTCAGGTAGACCCGCGAGAACCGGTCCGGCACAATACCAACTTGCCCGTTCTTCACGGCGTCAATCGCCGGTTTAGCCAGAGGTTCAATCCTGATAAACCACTGCCTGCTGACGAACGGCTCCACCACCGTGGCGCACCGCTGGCATTGCCCGATGGAGTGGCGAAGGGACTCGGTCTTCACCAGAAATCCCTGTCGCTCCAGTTCCGCCACCGTATTTCGCCTCCCTTCAAACCGCTCCTGACCCTCAAACTGTCCTGCGGCCTCTGTGAGGTTCCCCTTGACATCGACTGACATGACGATTGGAAGGTTGTGACGTTCCCCAATCTCGAAGTCGACCGTGTCGTGCCCAGGCGTAACCTTCAAAACGCCGGTGCCGAATTCCCGCTCAATGGCTTCGTCGCCAACAACGGGAATGGGACGGTTCGCCAGGGGCAATATCACGTTCTTCCCCAGCATCGACTGATAGCGCGGGTCTTCAGGGTGAACGGCCACGCCGGTGTCGCCAAACATAGTCTCCGGGCGGGTGGTCGCAACGGTGATGTGCCCTTCCCCGTCCTCCAGTGGATACTTGACATAATACAGGGAGCCGTCCTCCTCCTCGTACTCCACCTCCAAATCGGAAAGGGCCGTGGAACATCGAATGCACCAGTTGATTATCCGCTCGCCGCGATAGATAAGGCCCTTCTCATACAGGTCCACGAAAGCCGTGCGTACTGCCCGACTCGGTCCCGGGTCCAGCGTGAATACAAGCCGTGACCAGTCGCAGGATGCCCCCATCCGCTTCAGCTGGACCTCGATATTGCTGCCGTAACGGTCCACCCAGTCCCACATCCGCTCAAGAAACTTCTCTCTTCCCATCTCCTGGCGCGACGTTCCCTCGCTCGCCAATTGCCGCTCCACCACCACCTGCGTCGCGATGCCCGCGTGGTCCTTCCCGGGAAGCCACAAAGCCTCCTCCCCCAACATCCGATGCCAGCGAATCAACATGTCCTGTAGGGACATTGTCAAAGCATGTCCCAGATGCAGGTCCCCCGTAACGTTTGGCAGCGGCATGATGACCACAAAGGGGTCCTTGGACCGGTCGATGGTGGGCGTGAAGTACCCCTTCTCCATCCAGAACCGGTAGAGAGGCTCTTCTACGTCTTTGGGGTTGTAGGCCCGTGGCATCTCATTGGATGACGACAAACTCATTAGCTCCTTCCTCTTTCCCTTGCCTATCTCCGTATTCTTGCGTGCTTTCGTACTCCCAAGATCTATTCCTCCTCCATCTTTAGTATGCTGCTTACCCGCTCCATCAATCGGTGGGCCAGTTCCAGCTTGGACAATAGCGGCATACGCTCAACCCCGCCGTCCGCAGTCAGAATAACCGCCCGGTTGGTGTCAACGCCGAAGCCGCTATCCGTATCCGTAATATCGTTGGCGACGATTAAATCCAGTCCCTTGGCCACCAGTTTGTCCTTGGCGTTTTCCAACAGGTCCCGGCTCTCCGCGGCGAATCCCACCCGTACCCGGGGTCCTTCGATTCCGGCGAGAATGTCCGGGTTTTGCACCAGCGTCACACTCAGCGAGTCTGAAGTTTTCTTCAGCTTGTGGGGGCTCGCCTCAGCAGCTCGATAGTCGGAGACGGCTGCCGCCATAATCAACGCATCCGCCCCTAAACACGCCTCCACGACGGCAGATTGCATCTCCAGCGCCGTCTCCACCCGCACGGTCAAAATGGCTGGCGGCGCAACAAGGGTTTCCGACGCCGACACCAGCGTCACAGAAGCGCCCATGTCCCTGGCTGCCTCCGCTACGGCATGGCCCATCTTCCCGGATGAGCGGTTGGTCATGATTCGCACCGGGTCCAACGACTCCCGCGTCCCGCCCGCGCTCACCACAATCCTCTTCTCAGCCAGGGGACCGCCCTGTCCCAACATAGTTCTCACGTGGCCCAGAATCACATCCGGGGCCGCCATGCGTCCCGCTCCCACCTTGCCGGAAGCCAGGTATCCGCTATCCGGCCCCACAACCAGCACCCCCCGTTCCCTCAGCCGTCTCACATTTTCCTGAATTGCGGGGTTTTCCCACATATGCCCATCCATCGCCGGGGCGACCATCACCGGCGCGGCGGTGGCGGCATAGGTTGCGATCAGAGCGTTGTCCGTCAGACCCAGAGACATCTTCGCCAGCGTGTTTGCCGTCGCTGGGGCGACCACAAGAATGTCCGCCCTGTCGGCCAGCGCCACGTGCTCCACGCTCAGCTCCGAATTGGGATCGAAGAGGCTTGTGGTCACAGGCCGGTGCGTGATGCTTCCGAAAGCCAGCGGACTCACAAAGCGAGTGGCGTCCTCAGACATCACCACATCCACCAGCGCGCCCCCTTGCGCCAACTTGCTGGCCAGGTCCACGGCCTTGTAACAGGCAATGCTGCCGGTGACGCCCAGGACCACGTGCTTGCCTTCAAGTACCCTAGTCACTCTGGCTGCCTTCCCCCGGACCCCGGTTCATCTCATAGATCAATCGAAGTCCGATTAGGGTCAGGTCCGGGTTAGTGGCATCGAATATTGTCGTGGCGCCCGCCATCACCTTGGCCAGTCCTCCCGTGGCAATCACCTTTGCCTCTGCGCCAATCTCCTGCTTGAAGCGACGCACCATCCCCTCCACCAGGCCAACGTAGCCCAGCATCAGCCCCGACTGCAGGGCTTCCGGCGTGTTCCGCCCTATGGCCTTCCGGGGCATGGCCGCATCCACCCGCCGAAGCTGGGATGTGGTCTGATGCAACGCCTCTGCGGCCACCTCTATGCCTGGGGCGATGGCCCCGCCCAGGTAGTCTCCCTCGCCGGAAATGGCGTCGAAAACCGTCCCGGTTCCGAAATCCACCACGATGGTCGGCCCGCCGTACAACCGAAAGGCGGCGGCGGCGTCCGCCACCCTGTCCGCCCCCACGTCGCGAGGGTTCTCGTAGAGAATGCGCACCCCGGTCTTGACGCCGGTATTCACCGTTAAAGGCTTCAAGCCCAGATACTCGAGGCACGCCTCTTCGAAAGTGGATGTCAGACGGGGCACGACGCTGCAGATTACGGCAGCCCTGATGCTTTGAGGCTCGACGCCCTTCCGTTTAAGAATGCTGAGCGCGAGTTCTCCATATTCATCCGCCGACCGGAAGGATTCGGACGAGAGTCTAGCCGTGCAGCTTAGTCTCTGGCCATCGAACACGCCCAGAGTAATGTTGCTGTTTCCAATATCTATGGCTAGAAGCATTGTAGACTCACTGCCAAATTATAGGTTAGCCCCTATCTTGCGGCAACTTGAGCACCAGTTGAAGGGCCCCGCTCCCTATGCTACCTTGAAAGCATCCCCAAGCTGGCCCAAAGGCTGGCTGGAGAGGCGGAAGTCTTGGCCCGAATTGTCTCCCTTCTTCCCAGCGCCACCGAAATAGTCTATGCCCTCGGTCTGCAGGACGACCTGCACGGCGTGACATACGCTTGTGACTTCCCCCCGGCCGCCGCCGAAAAGCCCGTCGTCGTTTCCAGCCGCATTCAGGACGCCACCTCCAGCGGCGAAATCGACCAGCAGGTGAAGGAATCTCTAATCTCAGACGACGGCATCTACGTCCTCCATCTGGACACCCTGAATGAAGCTCGACCGGACTTGGTGTTGACGCAGGCGCTTTGCGAAGTTTGCGCCGTTCCCTCCCAACAGGTGCACGAGACCCTGGAGAAGCTTCCCCACAAGCCGGAGGTCCTGTCCCTGGACCCCCACAGGCTGGCGGACGTTTCAGGCGACGTCGAAAGGGTGGGCAATGCCGCGGGTGTGAAAGACCTGGCAGCCCGAAAAGCCGATTCGCTGCGAAAGCGCATGGGCAGAATAAAATCATCCGCGGCGTCGGCGAAATCTCGCCCCCGCGTACTCTGCCTGGAGTGGCTGGACCCGCTGATGGTCGGGGGACACTGGGTGCCGGAAATGGTCGAACTCGCCGGTGGCGTCGACTGCTTCGGAAAGCCCGGCCAGCCTTCCTTCACCGTCCAGTGGGAACAGGTCCTAGACGCCCAGCCAGACGTCGTCATTGCCATGCCCTGCGGTTTCGACGTGGGACGTGGCCTGTCGGAGGTGAAGCTTCTAACGGAAAGGCCCGGTTGGGACGAGTTGCCCGCTGCCCGTACCAACAGCCTCTTCGTCGTCGATGCCAACTCCTACTTCAGCCGCTCCGGGCCCAGGCTCTTCGACGGCCTGGAGTTGATGGCTGAGATTCTCCACCCGGAACTGTTCAACGGCCTCGTCCCCAAAGACGGAGCCTTCCGAGTCTTCGGCAAACCATTCTAGCTGCCAATTCAACCAGGATCTTGTCCCCGGCATTCACGGAAGCAGGGAAAGAAAATTCGGCAGACCCTTCTAGCTGCTAGTTCATCCGCTCCCGGAACCGCTTCTGCTTGCCCATCTCGTCCCTCAGCAGGGAAGTCCGCTCCTCCAGCAGGGGCAGCACCCTCTCTAACCGTTCCTTCACCGAAGGTATCTGAAGCAGGTATTGGCCGACCATGGGGGGATATGTCACCGCCTGGGCAGCGGCGTAGGACAGGGCCAGCGGCTCTTGAGGCGTGTCGACGGTCTGAATCCACCCCTTCTTGAAGCTCACCACCAGTTGAAGATACTCGCTCAGTCTCTCGGAAACCTTCTGCGCCAGGTCTCCCGCGTCCGCCTCTTCCCCTTCCTCCATGAACTCCACTTCGGCCTTCAGATACGGGTTGCCATCAATAATGTTTACAATGCGGAAGCGCCGCTCCCCCACCGTCTGGATGCGGTACATGGACTGTCCGGTGGGTTCCGCCTTCAGGATACGGGCGGTTGTGCCAACCCGGTGGGGCCGCGCGGAACCGCCAACTTCCCGTCCTTCCTTAATCAGCACAACTCCGAAGGGCTGCTCCATCTCGATGCACTCGCCGATCATGATCTTGTACCGGTTCTCGAAGATGCGCAGCGGAAGGGGCGCGCCCGGGAACAGCACCACGCCTAGGGGAAAAAGCGGAAGGGTCTCTAACTCTCCCATGGTCCGTAACCTCAACACAACCTTTAACTGCAAGTATAGTAAGAGAGCCGTCGTTGGGCAACACGCGCCCGCCAAGCCGGTCTGACCTTGACACCCCCGTCCCGCCAATCTACATTTGCCCTACCCGAGGATAGGAGGTCCGGCCATGGCTTACGATCTGCTCATCAAGAATGCAAGGATTATCGACGGATCAGGCGGCCCTTCCTTCGAAGGTTCAATTGCCGTGCAGGATGGCGTAATCCAGGGGCTCGGCAAGATTGGCGGCGCCGCCAACAGGGTCATCGACGCCCAGGGACTGGCTGTCGCGCCCGGCTTCATCGACAACCACTGCCACTACGACGCCCAGGTAACGTGGGACCCCCTCTGCACCTTCTCCTGCTACCACGGCGCCACCTCCGTGGTCATCGGCAACTGCTCCCTCTCCCTCGCCCCCGTGCGCGACGAGGACCACTACGCCCTCGCCCAGATGCTCTCCCCCGTGGAGGCCATCCCCATCGAGTCCCTCCAGGAAGGGATCAACTGGTCCTGGAACACCGTGCCTGAGTACATGGCGGCCGTCGACAGAAATCTGGGCGTCAACGTGGGAGTTCTGATAGGCCACTCCGCCGTCCGACGCTACGTCATGGGCGAAGAGTCCCAGGAGCGCAACGCCACCGATGCCGAGATTCAGGCCATGAAGGCGCTGGTCAAGGAAGGCATGGACGCCGGCGCGCTGGGCTTCTCCGTCTCCCGCAACATGGGCCACTTCGACCTGACCGGCAGGCCCCTTCCCGCCATCGTCGCCCCTGAGGAAGAACTTTTCGCCCTCACCTCGGTTGTTGGCGAAGTCGGAGCAGGCATCCTCCAATGCGGAGGGGGCACCACCCCAGAGATGCAGGACGGCCTTTGCAGCCGTCTCTCCACCGCCGCCGACCGGCCACTGGTATACAACAACATCACCCACCGCTGGAGCGCCCCCAACCAGTGGCGCGAGCACCTGGACTACGTGACCGACACCGTCGACAGGGGCAATCGGGCCTATCCGCTAATCAGCCCTCGCAGCAACAACACCCGCTTCACAATGCTGAACGCCCAGGTCTTCGACCGGCTACCCTCCTGGAAACCCATCATGGAAGGAACGCCGGCCCAGAAGATGGCCGCCTTCCGGGACCCCGAAATCCGCCGTCGTCTCCGGCTGGAGGCCGTCGAAGGGGCCGAAGTCGCCTTCAACGCCTTCTCCCGCCGCTGGGACCATCTCTTCATAACCAATCCCGCCCTGGAAAAGAACCGCGCCCTTAAGGGCAAAAGCATTGATCAACTGGCGAAGGAGCAGGACAAGGACGTCCTCGACGCCTTCCTCGACCTGGTGCTGGAGGAGAATCTGGAAACGAGCTTCGAGCTCAACCAGAGCGGCGGCGACGAAGCCGCCATGACCACCATGCTCACCAGCCCATACCCCGTCGTCGGCCTCTCCGACGGTGGCGCCCACGTCATCTTCGACGCGGGCTACGGCTACAGCACCTACTTCCTGGGCCACTGGGTGCGCGAGAAGAAGATTATGCCCCTGGAGACCGCCGTCCAGAAGCTCACCTCCATCCCAGCGGACCTCTTCGACATCACAGACCGCGGCCTCATAAAGGAAGGCTTGGCGGCGGACCTGATAGTCTTCAACCCGGATACCATCGGCCCCAGGGAGCCGGAGGAGGTCTACGACTTCCCCGGCGGCAGCAAGCGTCTGGCCCAATTCGCCGACGGCATCGAATACACCATCGTCAACGGCGACGTGCTCATGGAAGGCGGCGAGCACACCGGCGCCCTACCCGGCCGCGTACTCCGCAACAGTAAGTACGCCGGGTGACGGATCTGGTCACCGCAGGAACCACTCGTGTTGACACCCCTTTGGGGCTGGCCTATCCTTTACTGCGGTTCGAAACCCCCATTTCTACGCCGTTGCTGCACACCTGAAAGCCCGCATTGTCCCAGTCCAGACTTAACCCCATTACCGTTGAGATTATCGGCAACAGTCTGGCCTCTATCGCTGACGAAATCCTGGTCGGCCTCATCAAGTCCGCCTATTCCACCAACATCAAGGAACGGCAGGACTGCTCCTCCGTAATCATGGACGCCCAGGGTCGCGTCGTGTGCATCAGCGACATGAGCCTTCCCATGCACCTGAGTTCCTTCATGTTCACCGGCGAAGCCCTCCTGCGTCGCCACCCGAAGGAGACTCTCAACGAGGGCGACGTATTCATCGTTAACGACCCCTACAACGGCGGCCCCTCCCATCTCGCCGACGTGACCTTCGTCACCCCGGTTTATCACAAGGGAGAGCTTGTCGCCTTCGTCGCCAACACCGGCCACTGGCCCGACGTGGGCGGCAAAGCCCCCGGCCAGGCCGCCCTCGGCGACGCCACAGAGATCTACCAGGAGGGCCTGCGGCTTCCCACGGTTCGTCTACAGAAAGCTGGCGAAGTCCAGCAGGACATCCTCGATATCGTCCTGCTAAATGTCCGTGATCCCCACAACCGGGAAGGCGACATCCGCGCCCACATGGGTTCGCTCATGCTTGGCGCCCGCCGCATGAAGGAACTGGCCGCCCAGTACGACGCTCAAGTCCTCACAGACGCGCTGGACCAGCTCTTGGACGTCGCCGAAGTCAAAGCCCGCCACGGCATCCTCTCCCTGGCCGAAGGGGACTACGAAGCCCTCGATCACCTGGACGACGACATGGACAGCGACGAGCCAATCCCCATCCGCGTCAAGGTCTCCGTCCGCCACAAGCCCCAGCCGTCCATCAAGGTAGACTACGCTGGCACCGGCGGCCCAGCCAGGTTCGGCATCAACATGCCCTACCACGGCACCGTAACCGTCGTCTTCTGGGTGCTCCGTTCCATCCTGGACCCGGAGGTGCAGCCCAACGCCGGCTTCGAACGGGCCATAGAGGTCGTCGCCCCGGACGGCTGTCTTGTGAACTGCAAGGAACCATCCCCGCTGGGCGCACGCTACGAGGTGGCCTCCCAGATTCCCGATTCCCTCTTCCTCGCCCTCTCCGGCGCAGTGAAGGAAGGCATCGAAGCCGGTGGCCACGGCACCCACGGCATGGGCTTCAGCGCGCAGCCCCCCAACTCCTTTATCTATTACGAGACCGTCGGCGGTGGCGGGGGAGCCCGCCCCGACAAGGACGGTGTGAACGGCGTACACATTACCTCCAACCTCCCCATCGAGGCAATGGAGCAGGAATTCCCCATGATGGCCGACAGGCTGGAGTACATCCCCGATTCCGGCGGCCCCGGCCGCTTTCGCGGCGGCGTTGGCGTCCGCAAGGACTGGCGCATGATGATCGACTCCTACGTGGGCGTCCACTCCAATCGGCACCGAATTCCCGGCCCCGGACTGCTGGACGGCAACGAAGGCACTCTCACCCGCATCGTCCGCAACCCCGACTCCGAAAACGCCGAAACCCTCCACCGCGAAGCCACCTTCGTACCCGTCGGCCCCGACGATGTTGTCACCATATTCGCCGGTGGCGGCGGCGGCTACGGCAACCCCCTCGAACGAGACCCAGCCCTGGTGGCGCAGGACGTGACCGACGGCTTGGTGACTATCGAAGCCGCCCGCAGAGACTACGGTGTGGTGATAGACCCTGAAACTTTGGAAGTGGACTCGAACGCCACCGAAGAACTCCGCCAGGAAATGCGCGCCGATGAATAAGGACGCTTCCCTGCCTTTCGCCCCAACAACAGTCAACATTGGAGATTCCCGCGAATGAACCGACTCCGCTTGGGCGTCGACGTGGGCGGCACGTTCACGGACCACATCCTCTTCGACGAAGATTCCGGCCGCATCTATTCCTTCAAGACCCCCTCCACACCGGAAGACCCTTCCCGTTCCGTCATGGCCGGGGTTGAGCATTTCGGCGCGGCCCCGCGCGGACTCTCCGGCCTCTGGCTCCTTGCCCACGGCACCACCGTCAACACCAACACAGTCCTCTCCCGCACCGGCGCAAAGATTGGCCTCGTCACCACCAGGGGTTTTCGCGACGTTCTCGCCATCGGACGCCAGACCCGCCCCCACTTCTACCGCTGGGACGTTGACCGTCCCGAGCCTCTGGCTCCCCGCCATCTTCGGCTGGAGGTTGCCGAGCGCGTGGACACCCACGGCAATGTTGTCATGCCTCTCTGTGAAGAAGACGTGCTCCGCTGCGCCGAAGTCTTCAAGGCTCAGGGAGTGGAAGCCGTCGCCGTCTGCCTGCTCAACTCATACGCCAACCCCGACCACGAGGCCCGCGTCAAGGCGATGCTGGAAGAAACCCTCCCGGACGTATATCTCGCCGTATCCTCAGAGCTTTCGCCCGAGTTCCGCGAATTCGAACGCTCCAGCACCGTGGCCACCGTCGCCTACATAGGCCCCGGCTTCCAACGGTACGTGGATGAGCTGCAACTCAGTCTATCTCAACAGCTTGAAGCACCGCCCCAACTATACATAATGCAGTCCTCCGGCGGCATGGCCAGCGCCGAAGTCGAGATGCGCCGCCCTCACTACACCCTGGAATCCGGCCCCGCTGCCGGAGTTCTCGCGTCGGTTGACCTGGGACTCCGCCTGGAAATGCCCAACGTAATCTCCTTCGACATGGGGGGCACCACCGCCAAGGCCAGCCTCATTCAGGAAGGCAAGCCTTCAATCGTCAGCATGCTCGAAATAGGCAAGGACGCCACCGGTTTCTACGGCATCCGGATAACCGGCATGCCCGTCAGAACGCCCTCCATAGACCTGGTTGAGTGCAGCGCCGGTGGCGGCAGCATCGCCCAGCTGGACGTGGCGGGCCTGCTGAAGGTTGGCCCCGCCAGCGCGGGAGCAGACCCCGGCCCCGCCTGCTACGACGCCGGCGGCACCGAGCCCACGGTCACCGACGCCAACGTGGTGTTGGGACGAATCAGCCCGGACTTCTTCCTCGGCGGCCGCATGAAGATCCAGCCGGAGCTTTCCCACCGCGCCATCGAAGAGAAGATCGGCAGACCCCTGGGGATGTCCCCCGACGAAGCTGCCCAGGGCATCCTCGACGTGGTAAACGCCAACATGATTCGAATCCTGCGCGTGGTCTCCGTCAGCCGCGGTTTCGACCCGCGGAGGTTCGTCCTCATGGCCCACGGTGGCGCCGGCCCCCTCCACGCCGGAGACCTCGCAGAGGAGTTGGGCGTCGGGCGCATCGTCATCCCGCCCGACCCGGGGCTGTTTTCCGCCATGGGTCTCATCATCAGCGACGTTCAGACCGTTGCCTCCGCCACCCGTTTCCTGCCCGCGGACGCAGCGAACCTTCCCGCCATTCGGAAGAGCCTGGTCGACCAGACGGAGATATGTCGCGGAACACTCCAGGAAGAAGGCTTCGCCGTACAAAATCAGGTAGTCGAGCAGTTCCTGGAGATGCGGTACGTTCGCCAGAACTTTGAGCTTGAGGTCCCGGTGAGCGGCGAATTGGGGAGCGAAGCGGAGTTGGAGAGCGTCCTGAATGTTTTCCACAATCTCCACCTGCAAAGCTACGGCCATTCCGACCCCAACGCGCCCGTGGAAGTGGTCAACGTCAAGTGCCGCGCCTCCGGCCTCGTGCCCAAGCCAAAGCGTGCGCTGCTCGCCGAAGGCGGCCCCGACTCTTCCGACGCCTTCATCGGCCGCCGACGGGTCTTCTTCAAGGGAAGCGGGTGGCTTGAATGCCCCCATTATGATAGGGTGAAGCTGCTGCAAAACAACATAATTCAAGGCCCGGCCATGGTCTGCCAGTTCGACTCCTCCGTCACCATCCTGCCGGGCCACATGGCCACCGTGGGTTCCATGGGCGAGCTCGTAATCGACACAGGAAAGGGAGATGTAATATGACAGAATTCAAGGGCGTAGTTGCCGCGACAATAACCCCCTTCGACGCCGACGGCCAATTCAACGAAGCCGTTTTCCGGCACGTCATGGAGTCCAACATCCAGTCCGGCGTCGACGGTTTCTGGATAAGCGGCGGCACCGGCGAAAGCGTGCTGCTGACGGATGAGGAAAACATGCGCATCGCCGAAATCTCGGCGGAGATCTGCAGAGGCCGGGCAACGTCCATCGTTCACGTGGGTGCGCTCACCACCACCAGCGCCGCCCGCATGGCCCGCGCCGCCGGGGAGGCCGGCGCAGACGCCATTGCCTGCGTGCCCCCCTTCTTCTATCATCCCACCGACCAGGCCATCATCGATCACTACCGCGCCGTCGTCGACGCTTCCGGCCTGCCCCTCTTTATCTACAACCAGCCCAAGTACACCGGCGTCGAGTTCACCGCCCCCCTTATGGAAAAGGTCGTGCGGAACGTTCCCATGGTGGCCGGCGTAAAACACTCCGCCCCCGATTTCAACAACATCCGCCGCTTCAGAGACATGGGCCTCGCCGTATTCACCGGCAGCGGCTCCCTGTTTCTGTCCGCCCTGATGACGGGCGCCATAGGGGTGGTCGACGGCCCCCTAACCGTCGCGCCCGAACTTTGGGTTGGGGCATACCAAGCCTACCAGGGCGGCGATATCAGCGCAGCCCAGGAGTTCCAGCGAAGGGCGAACGTCCTCATAGACCTCGCAGCCCGATACGGGATGCAGGCTACCTGCAAAGCGCTGGCCGGCGTCGTCTACGGGCAGGAATGCGGCGACCCTCGACTTCCCATCCCCTCCCTCTCCGCCGAGGAAAAGGCAGACCTCATCAGTGCGGCCCAGTCCGCGGGCGTCATTCGGACGCCCCAACCTACCTTCGCAGAAGACGACTAGAGAGGTAATCCGACAGCCCACCCAATACGTAACAGTCATATAGGAGGTGCTTATGCCCACCGAACACGAGAAATTCATGGAAATGGCCCTAGACGAGGCCCGCAAGGGCGAGGCCAAGGGCAACGGGCCCGTTGGTAGCGTCGTTGTGAAGGACGGCGTGTTCATCGCCGGGGGATACAACAAGGCCATCAGCGACCTGGACGTGACCTCCCACGCCGAGACCGACGCCATGCGCAACGCCGGCCCCGCCCTCGGCCATACCGATTTCAGCGGCTGCACCCTCTACACCACCCAGGAACCCTGCATGATGTGCGCCGGGGCCATCGTATTCGCCGGCATCGACTCCCTCGTGATGGGCGGCAACTACAACAAGAACTACGGCACCTACGGCGACTACAGCGTCGAGAAGGCCTTCGAGCTAGTGGAACGTGGCAGCATCAAGGTCATCCGGGGGGTGCTGGTGGACGAATGCGAAGCCATGGGCTGGAACTACAAAGTACGCATGAAGCGCGAGGCCAAAGGCTAGAACCCTTCAACCAACCCATCCGAAGCAGGAAGTGAACCAACATGAGTGAACACGAAAAGTTCATGCGCCTGGCCCTGGAAGTAGCCCATACCTACGCCAAGGAAGGCGAGGCCCTCGTCGGCTCGGTGATAGTCCGCGACGGAGAAGTCGTTGCCACCGGCTGCAACACCGCCAAGCGGGACCTGGACATGATCGCCCACGCCGAGGTAGCGGCGTTGAAGAACGCCGGCCCCGCCCAGGGCCACACCGACCTCACAGGCTGCACCCTCTACAGCACCGGCGAACCGTGCATCATGTGCGCCGGGGCAATAGTCTCTGCCGGAGTCTCTCGTGTCGTGCTCGGCGGCAACTACAGCAGGCACAACGGCGGCTTCGGCGACTACAGCCTGGAGAAGGCCTTCGCTTTCGTCAATCGCAGCGACATCGAGGTGGTTCGCGGCGTACTCACGGCGGAGTGCGAAGCTATGCGCTGGAGCTACTGGGCGCGCCAGGCCCGGGGAGAAGTCTGATGATCCTCGCGCTCCCAAAGCTGCTGTTCCTTCTCGCACTGGCAGCTACAAGCCTGCTTATGCTGGTCGGCTGCGGCGAGCGCCCCACCCAGGAGGGCGCCGGTGAGTCGACGGCTGCCCAGACTATAGCCGCGGAGGATCTGGCCAAGGACTTCCCCATCGACCTGTACCGCGGCGAAGAGCTCCTCGGCGGCACGTCCACCAGCTTCAAGCAGGTCTTGGAGCTCGAAAAGCCGGTAGTCCTCAACTTCTGGGCGGCCCTCTGCCCCCCCTGCCGCGCAGAAATGCCCGACATTCAGAAAGTGTCCGAACAATATCAGGGCGAGGTGATCTTCCTCGGGCTGGACGTTGGTCCCTTCCTGCTCCTCGGTACCGGGGACCAGGCCCTACACCTTTTGAACCTCCTGAAGATCACGTATCCCTCCGGCAGCACGGAGTCTGGCCAGGTGATTCAGGACTACGGAATCAGCAGCATGCCCACCACCTTCTTCATCACCCCCGAAGGGGAGATACAGCGCAAGTGGGCGGGCCTGCTCAACGAGGAAAAGCTGGTAGAGCTGGTCGAAGAGCTCCTGGAGGCCTGATGGATTTCAACACGGCAACTTTACATAAGGCCGCCGACCTCATCCGCACCAAAGCCGTCTCTCCCATCGAGCTTGTCAAAGCGCACTTGGCTCGCACCGGAAATCTGAACCCCACCCTCAACGCCTACGTGCACATCGGCGAGGAACCGGCGATGCGCGACGCCCGAAACGCGGAAGCAGACATCATGTCCGGGCGCTATCGCGGGCCCCTCCACGGCCTCCCGATCTCCGTCAAGGACATATTTCACACCACGGACATGCCCACGGCCTTCGGCCAGCGCAGCCTTGCCGGACACGTCCCGGACCACAACGCAGCCATCGTGGAACGGTTGAGGGAATCCGGCGCCGTAATCATCGGCAAGACCAATCCCCTCTACGGCGAATATTTCCCGGTGCCGGAAGTCGGCCTCACCCGAAACCCCTGGAATCTCGACCGGCTGCCGGGCTACTCCAGCAGCGGCTCGGCTGCGGCGGTGGCGGCCGGCTGCGGTCTCGCCTCCGTCGGCTCCGACGGCGGTGGGTCCGTGCGTTATCCCGCCGCCTGTACCGGCCTCGTGGGAATGAAGCCCAGCTTTGGCCTCGTCAGCCGCTTCGGCGCCGCCCTCTACGGTGTCCCCAACGACTACGTTGGCCCGCTGACCAGGAACGCCCGCGACAACGCAATCATGCTTCAAGTCATCGCCGGCCACGACCCACGAGACCCCTTCAGCGCCAACGTCGCAATCCCCAACTACGTCGAAGCCCTGACGGGCGACCTGGCCGGAGTACGCGTGGGCGTACCCACCGACTACTTCTGGGATTTCCTGCATCCTGAGGTGGAATCGGCAGTGAGGAGAGCCATCAATCAGATGGGCGATGCCGGTTGCGAGATTGTCGACATTCCCCTCCCCAACGTCCACCGCACCAACGAAATCCACACCATGCTATCCGAAGGGGAGACGGCGGGTTATTTCCAGCCGATGATTAAGGACTTCCCGCCGGAGACGCCCAACATTCTCTACCAGAGGATCCATCGCGGCTCCAAGGTGCTGGCCGCCGATTACATTCAGGCAAACGCGATGAGGGACGAGATACGGAAGGAACTGGACGCTGCCTTCGAAACCGTCGACGTGCTGGCTACCCCCTCCTCCATCCTCCCGCCGCCGCATCTTGGCCAGTACCAGTTCAAACACGCGGGCAGGGAGTGGGTCATCGGAGACCTGGCCTCCAGGCTCTCCCGCCCCTTGAACACCACCGGCCACCCCGCCCTCTCCATGAACTGCGGCTTCACCACCGATGGACTCCCCATCGGTCTGCAGCTGGTTGGACCGAATTTCGGTGAGGCGACGCTGCTGAAGGTCGCCGACGGCTTCGAAAAGGCCACCGGCGGCGTGCAACGCTGGCCTCTCTAGGCTGAGGGCTCAAGCCTTGGGACAGTTCCCGATCCGCCCCTAATGTAGACTGGACGGGCGGCGGTCCACGTAGACCTCCCCGTCCTTCATCACCCAACAAACGGCGCGGCCACGCTCCAGAATCGACACGTCCTCCAGCGGATCTCCCTCCACCAGTATGAGGTCCGCCTTCAACCCCGCCTTCACGGAACCGACTGACTCCTCCAAGCCCAGACACCGCGCCGCCCGCCCCGTTGCGGCCTGAATAGCGTCCATCGGCTTCATCCCCCGCGCAACCAGGCACGTCAATTCATGGGCGTTGTTCCCGTGGACGAACGCCCCCGCGTCGCAGCCCGCCACCACCTCAACCCCCGCTTCCAGGGCCAGCCTCAGGCTTTCTGTGTGGTCGTCCTTAAAGGCGAGAGAGCGGGCGCTTTCATGGGAACTTCCCCGCCTCTCGTGATAGTAGAAAACGCTGAAAGTGGGCGCAAAATAGATGCCGTTCCGGGCCATAATGTCGAGAAGCTCCGGGTCCTGGTTCAGATAGGAGCCATGCTCAATGGAGTCAACCCCCGCTTCCACCGCCATGCGCAGACCCTCGCCGCCGAAGACGTGGCACATAACCTTGCGGCCCATCACGTGAGCTTCGTCCACCAGCGCCTCCAGCTCCTCGCGGGTCATAATCCGGTCTCCCGGACCCAGACCCCTGGTGGGACGCCCCCAACCGCTTACGGCCGTCTTGATAACGTCCGCCCCCGCGCGCACCATCTCCCGCACCTTGGAGCGAAGCGCAAAAGGCCCATCGGCGATGCCCAGGGGCAGGTCGAATTGCGGGACCACCGCGGGAGAATGACCGGAGGGACTGGTGCGGTCCGCCTGCCCCGCCGTAGGCGTGACGAAGTTCAGCGCCACCTGCAGCCGCGGTCCCGGCATCAATCCCCTGTCCACCGCGTCGCGAAAACCGGCATCCAGTCCGGCGGCGTCTCGGACGGTGGTGAACCCCGTCTCCAGCGTCTGCCTGAGCACCTCGAAGACCCGGGCGTGGCGCAGACTCTGGGGTTCGTCAATGCCCCACCGGACCGCCAGATCGTGGCCAAAGTGGGCCAGGTGGTCGTGGGTGTCGATTAGCCCCGGCATCAGGGTCAAGCCGGAAGCGTCGACAACTTCGGCCTCGGCCGGCGCCTCGAAGCTGCCGGCAGCATGAACACCCACAATGCTGTCGCCGTCGACCATAACCACGGCGTTGGGCGTCGGCGTCGCGCCCGTGCCGTCAATCAGCCTCGCCCCAACAATAGCCCTCATACGGGTAACCTCCAGGCCCGGTTCGTCTACACCGGCTAGTCTACCAGCCACAAGCTTCCAGGCGAAGTGGCACAGGGAATCGAGGCAGCATGAATGACAATGGTGATATAATGCCGTGGGTGGACAGGGGGCTTTACATAAGCCTACAATGCATCTACTGAGCGGAGGCAGTTGGCCCCGGAACTCAAATCACAGGAAGCGAGGTTAGACCATGTACAAGGGATTCAAGGTTATCGATTCGGACGCCCACATTACGGAGCCCCATGACCTGTGGAGCGAGTTTATGGAGCCGGAATACTACCACCGCCGACCCATCGTCGGCCCTGCCTCGGAGAGCCGCGTTGGCGCCAGCCGCAGCTTCATGGAGTGCGAGATCTTCCCCGAAGGCAACCGCGTCAAGACCACCATCCAGGGCGGCGGCACCAACCGAAAGGCCACCATCGACGACCGTGACGTGATGGCCGAGAAGTACGGCGCTGCCTACGCCAAGGGGTTCACGCCGGAGAGCCGCATCGAGCACATGAACGTGCTCGGCTGGGACAAGCAGGTGCTGATCGACAACGGCCCCCATCCCCTGCGCGTCTCAGGCCGCGATCAGGGTCTCCTCTGGGCCTGCGCCCGCGCCTACAATAACTTCTCCCGCGACTTCTGCGACACCGCGCCCAGCCGCATCAAGATGGTCGGCGTACTCCCCAACCAGCACGACATCGAGGGCCTCGTCACCGAGACCCGCCGCGTCATCGACGAGCTTGGAGCCGTCACCGTCACCATGCCCCGCGCCGCCAAGGGCCGCCCGTGGCACGATCCGGCCTACGACCCCTTCTGGGCCCTGGCGGAGGAGCTGGACTTCCCCGTCTCCTTCCATGGCGTCAGCAGCGGCGATCCCCATACGGGAGTGCGCTACCAGCCGCGCTCCGAGGTCTCCGGCCCCGAGGTTGCCCTGGAACACGCCATCGGCTTTCCCTTCGAGAACATGATCTCCCTGGGGCACCTAATCTTCCTGGGCGTCATGGATCGCTTCCCCAATCTCAGAGTGTCCTTCCTGGAGGGCAACGCCGGCTGGCTTCCCTTCTGGCTGGGACGTCTCAACGACCACGGAATGCGGGACAAGCGGCAGGGCATGTGGTACGACATGGACCCGCTGCCCCTCAAGCCCAGCGAGTATTTCCTCCGACAGGGCTTCGTGGCCTGCGACCCGGACGAATTCCACCTGAAGGGCGTGGTGGATTCCCTGGGCGACGACAACATAGTGTGGAACACAGACTACTCCCACCCCGACGCGCCCGACCCGGAGAAGGCGCTGCCGGACTTCATTGGGCAGCCCATCGAAGACGACAGCAAGCGCAAGATTCTCTGGGACAACGCCGTCAGGCTCTACGGCACGCGAATCCTCGCTTAGGGAGGCCGCGCAAGGGACCGCAATTTCACCCCCACCTTTCGCATACCCCCTCTCCCTTGAGGAGAACTTTGCATAACCCTCCCGCCGGCGTCTTTTAGCCTCTTCCCCCTCGATGGGGGAAGATTGAGATGGGGGTGATTCGGGTGGAGTGGATGGGGCATAGGCAGTTACGCAAATCTCTCCTTGAGGGAGAGGATCAAGCCTGCCCTGAGTCTGTCGAAGGGGTGAGGGTGAAAACGTCCCCCCCACCCAAACTGTCGGACACCACCGGCACCACCTCTTGAGCCTCTTCCCCTCGATGGCGACCCTCTGCACATCCGTCATTCCGGTGAAAACCGGAATCCAGAATCCCATGATACAGCTACGAATGCTACCGCCGTGAACCACAATCTGAATCCGCCTTGACAGTTACCCAAAGCTCTCCCCAAGCGGAAAGAGGCTCGAGTAACTCCTAGCCCAGCATGTTTGAAAGCTCGATGCGCACGCCGCCCTGGAGGTTCTTGAAGACCTCCTGAACACTGGGACGAGCGTCAATTGTCACAAAGCGATACTGCTTGGCCAGGTTCCGGAACTCCGCCAGCAGCGCATTCTGATATATGACGAAGCTGGAATGGCGGTCCGGCGTCCGTAAAAAGTCCTCGCCCGACTCCCAGTGATCCAGCTCCCGGTTCGCGAGCATCCTGGGGAGCAGCTGCTCCACGTCGATGTCCAGATAGAAAACCTGGTGCGGAACAATGGCGAACTCCAGCATGTCGTCCAGCCACCGGGCCGGAACGCCGCGCACTCGCGCCCGGGCAATGATTGAGTAGATATATCGGTCGGCGAGAACAATCATGCCCGCCTGCAGCGCGGGAATTATCCCCTTCTCCAACCGGTCCCAAAAGTCGGTCGCGTAAAATAAATTGAGGGTTACGTGGTCCAGGGTGTGCCCCCGCATCGCCCGGTCGATGCCGTCGCCGGTCAGCTCCGAACGACGGAAGCCCGTGTCTAGGACGGCGTGGCCCTCCGTTTCCAGCCACTCCTTCAGCAGCGCGATCTGCGTAGAACGGCCCACGCCGTCGGTCCCTTCTATGACGATGAGGCGGCCCGGCATATGAATCTCTCCAAGTCCCAGGGGGGTATGTCCGTAGAACTTGGGAGTTGTCATTAGCCGCTCACCGTCGTTGACCGTTCGATTCATGTCGTGTCCTCCCGCACTGGCTGAAGCTCCTTCAGAATTAACCATCCGGGCCTACCCCGGTTTCCGGGAATCTGCGCGAGCCGGACCGGCGCACGTAACGCCCCGTCAATCCGGCGCTGCTCAGCGCCTCCGGCAAGCTGTCCCCATGAATCTCCATAACTCCGGGCAGCAGCGGTCTAACATACTTCCGGACCAGCTCCTGCTGCTTCGAGATGGTGTCCGTCGCATCAATCGGGACCATTCCATACTCGTCAGTCAGCCGGTCGTACTCGTCCAGCAGGCGCTGCTGAAACGTGCGGAAGGAGTCCTCCCGGTTGGGAGCCAGGTTAAGGTCCTGGCCCGACTCGTAATAGCCGATGGACTCCCTGCCGGCGACTATCCGTCGGATGGACTCTTCGAGCGGCACCTTGAAATACAGGGCCAGCGACGGCTGCACGGCGAAGGAGTAGATACGCCGAAGCCAGTCCCGGTTGACTCCCCTGGCGGCGTCGCGTGCGAAGGCCGTGAAAACATACCGGTCGGCCAGCACCACGGTGCCAGACTTGAGCGCCGGCAGTATCTGCGTATAGACCCGATTGGCGAAGTCCGCGGCGTGGATCAGGCTGAACGACATCGGCGTCAGCAGACGCTCGTCCTTGCCCCGCTTGGTCGTCCGCCGGACAATAGGCGAAGAGTTCCACTCGGTAAACACCGTCACATAACCCATGCTGGAGAGCCACTTGCCCAGCAGGTCAATCTGGGTGCTCTTGCCGGAACCGTCTATCCCCTCCACAATTATCAGCCGTCCGGGATACCTGCCGTCGTCGGGGTGGTCCCCGAACCTGGTGCCCATGGGGAAGTTTACAGTCAGATTCGCATTATTCATGGTTCACCTTTCGGATGGTGATTGGCTGTCCGAATTCCCGCTCCCACCGCCGCATGATTTTGTCTCCGGCCATGCCGGACCACGCCGGTGTCGAGACCTGCAGTCCGTCGCCGTTCCCACAAATCCGCACGGAATCGGGCGGGACATCGGGAGGGAGACGGCGTTCAAGCTCGTCGGCGGCTAACAGAATTATGGCGGCCTGTCCCACCCGGTCCCTATCATTCTGGGGCAGAAGGGAGCTGCGACGGAACTTGCGAGGCAGCCGTCCCCGGTCCGCCGCCAGCAGAATGGCCGTAATCTGGGCCGATTCCCGGTGGCTGAATCCCGGCAGGTCCGATGCCGCCACCAGGGAGGCCGTGCGGTTCAGCCGGTTGTAGAAGTCGACGGCGCTGCCCACGTCAATAAGGAATGCGGCGCTCCGCAGCGACGATGCGAGCAACCGGGCCTTGTCCCCCCACACCACCTCGGCAATCCGTCCGGCCAGCTCCGACCGTCGCGGCCCCCTGCGAGAGTAGCGGGGGGCAAACCGCTGGCTGAGGTCGGCCAGGGTATTGAATCGGACGACAGATGTTGAGGGCAGGGTAATCGCGCGCTCCAAAGAAAGGTCGTGGGGGTTGCGGGCAAGTCCTTCTCTCAGCCCCTGCCCGGATAACATAATCCTCTTGGCCCCCGCGTGCTCCAGCAACGCCAGCGCCACCACCGCGCCCCCAACGATAGAGTGGGTGCGCTCCGGGTTCATGCCGGGAATCTGCTTCCGATCCTCAAGGTCCGTGCCCGTCAGGTCGCTGACCAGATCCTCCATGGCCTTTTGGCTGATGCTGTACCCGTGAATCCTCTTGACCGGATGATGCCGGTGACGACGGTCGAGCTTTGCGAACAGGCGCATCGAGCCGCCGGAACCCACCAGTTCCCCGCCGTGCGTCAGCGTCGGGACCTCGGCCAGCGACAGGGACTCCCGGGCGTAGCGGTGGGCGGCAGACACGTCTTCCGCCGACGCCTGCTGGTTCAAACCGAAGCTGTTAGCGATGCGTAGGCTGCCCAAAGGCAGGCTTTGGAGCGTCTTCAGTCCCCTTTCGGCAAACTCGACAACCTCCATGCTGCCGCCGCCCAGGTCCGCCATGAGGCCCGAGTCGACCGGCAGCCCGTGGACAGCCCCGAGGAAGCAGTAAGCCGCCTCCTCATTGCCGTCGATTACCCTGAGCGTGACTCCGAATCGGCGGGCGATGGTCTCCGTCACCTCCAGCACATTGCTGGACTCCCGCAGGGCAGCCGTGCCCACAGCATGGATGCAGCTGATGCCGTAGCCCTGGGCCAGCTGTACAAAGTCCTCCACCGCCGAAATCGTCGAAGTCACGCTCTCGTCGTCAAGCGCGCCCTTTCGGGTGAGGTGGCTCATCAGGTTCAGGCTGATTCGCTGCTGGGCAATGATCTCGATCCCGCCCCCGCTGTTGACCTGCATGACCACCGCGCGGGCGGATCCTGATCCCACGTCGATGACGGCGGTGGGCAGGGGCTCGGAGAACAAGCCGGACTCCATCGACTCAAGGGCCTGAGGAGCGGAATCGGGGTGGTTGGCCGTATCTACGCCATCCAGATTCGGCAGGGAGTCGTCGGATACAAGGATTCGCTGCATTTCAGTAAGGGCAACCCCCGTTATTAGCTATGGAAGACTCGGAGCCGGAGCTCTTGCGGCTTCGCACGACGTCATTAGCCTGCGCAACCGATGATATTACAAGAGAAGGACAATCTCAATTAAGGGGAGGTTAAAGGCTAGGGTTGGTGGAGACGGGGGAGGGTCGAACTCCCCGTCCAGGAGAAGTCTCGGAAGAATATCCTACAGGCTTATCCGGTACTTTGTTGTCGCACCTTTGACCCTCTACCGGAGGAGTTTCAAAGGGCCAGCCGGTTGATCTTAGGCCATCCTTAACCGGCGTGGCGATGGCAGCACCCCGGGCTTATTGCGCCTGCTTCCCGCATCCGGGGTTAACGGGGGCAGACGAGCAGTCTAGATTCCTAGACTGCTAGGGCGTATTCTCTTTCGCCAGTTACTTTTTGCCGCCTTGATTACGGGGTGATGACGGCGCCCCGACCTGCAATCCTTCCAGGACGTTCCCCTGTCGAAACCGCGCGTCCCCATGTCCTGTACATGAATTATCCGCCACCGCTATCCAATTGTCCAGCACGGAGATGGCAAATCGGCGGATGATGGGAGTAGCTAGGCAACCTGACGCAGCGCGCGACGGGCCTCCCGGTCCTTATCCCGCTCGATGATTGCCTTGCGTTTGTCGTACTGACGCTTTCCCCGGCCAAGGCCAAGCTGGATTTTGGCCCAGTGATTCTTTACATAAAGTTTCAGTGGAATCAGCGTCAGCCCCTTCTGGGAAAGCTTGCCCGCTATATCCTCAATCTCGCTGCGCCGCATCAATAGCTTTCGGGGCCGCTTGGGGTCGTGGTTGCTGCTTCCGGCGGGGTCGTATGTGGCAACATGCATGCCGTGCAGCCACAATTCGTTATCCTCAAACCGGGCGTGAGCGCCGCGAAGGTCGACGCGGGCGGCGCGGATCGACTTGATTTCAGTCCCCGTGAGCTGGATGCCCGCCTCGAAACGCTCAAGTACCTCATAGTTGAAGAATGCCCGCCGGTTGACGGCTATTTCCCTTCGACGCTTCATCGTCTAGCCGCCCGCCGCGACAACGCCCTGCAGTAGTTCAATGGCCTTGTCCAGCTGAAAGTCTTCGGCTCCCTCAAGGTCCGATTCCACAACCACGTCCGGCTCGATCCCCTCGCCTTCAATGAGGTCGCCGCCGGGGGTGAACCAGCGAGCGATGCTGTAGTAGACGCCTGAGCCGTCGCTGAGAGGACGCTGAATGTTGACGCTCCCCTTGCCGAATGACGTGACTCCCACCAGCTGTGCGCGACCGTGGTCCCGAAGCGCGCCGGCCATGATTTCGCTGGCGCTGGCGCTGAATTCGTTGATGAGAACTATGAGCGGCAGGTCCGGGGCCTTGTTGCCGCCAGCGACCTGGTATTCAATCCGGTTCTGACGACCGTCCATCTGGTAGAGCACCAGGCCGTCCTCCAGGAACCGGCTGGTCAGTTCCACAACCGTATCCACCCGCCCGCCAGGGTTGTTTCGCAGGTCCAGAATGATCCCTTTGGCCTTCAGACGCTCGGCCCTGTCCATAGCCTTCTCGAATTCTTCCAGGGTATTCTCCCCGAAGAAGTTAAGCTGCAGGTGGGCCAGTCCCCCGCTGAGAATTCGGATGTCCAGGGTGGGCACTATCACTACGCCGCGGGTGATGACAATCGTGACGGGGGAAGAGGCCTTGGGATGCAGAATGAGCAACTCAACGTCGGTCCCGCCGGGCCCCCTTATCAGGTCCACCACCTCGAATACGCTGAGACCCTCAACGCTCTGTCCGTCAACCTCCAGGATAACGTCGCCTGAGTGTATCCCCGCATCCTCCGCCGGCGTGTCGGGAATGGGTGCCACCACGATGATCTGGCCATTCCTCTCGGTGACCTCAGCGCCGATGCCTTCGAAGTTGCCGCGGAATCTCTCCAGTTCGGCGTTGAACAATTCCGGGTCCAGGAAGGCGGAGTGGTCGTCGTCAAGCGCGTCCAGCATTCCCCGTATAGCCCCGCGGCTGAGCTGCGTGGCGGTGAGATTGTCCCTGTCGTAATGGTCTTCCAGCAGATGATTGTAGACTTCGAAAAGCACGCCGAATTCCTCCGGCGCGTCCGACGGCAGCGGCGCGACAGCCTCAGTTGCGACGGCTGGCGCGGGCTCGGGGTCCCGGTCCAGGAAGTTGCAGCCGACGATGGCAACGGCCAGGACGGCGACGTTGAGGAAGACAATTAGAAGGAGAGAGTTTTTCGGGCGTGGCAATTTCAAACCTCGGTGATGCGCTGGAGCAACAAACCTATTGTACCATCACGCGAAGGTGCTCCACGCGCGCGCGAAACTCCGACAGGGAGGAGGGGCAGAATGGGGTCTATTTCGAGACTGGGCAAAATTGCCGAAATTGGGCCGTTGTTATGTCAACCAAGGAAAAAGCAGGGCTAAAGTTACCATAACATTTATTGTGCGAATCTGGTATATTTCCGAAAAGTTCGGGGTTTTCCCTGAAGTTGCATGTTGGCGATGGGGGAATGTTCCGATGTCACGGCTTTACCGCCGCGGCTTCGTCGTAGCCCGGCGTCAGCAGACAGGCGGCCCAGTGGTTCGGGCGCACCTCCCGGAACTCCGGCGTCTCGCGCGCACAACGCTCCTCCGCCATCGGACACCGCGGATGGAACACGCAGCCGCTGGGCGGATTCAACGGGCTGGGAGTCTCTCCTGGGAGAATTATCGGCTGCCGCGTCGCTTCTACCGCCGGGTCGGGAATGGGCACCGCCGAAAGCAAGGCCTGGGTGTACGGATGCGCCGGGTCCGTATATATTGCGTCGCTGTCGGCAAGCTCCACCAAGTGCCCCAGGTACATCACCGCCACCCGATCGCTGATGTGCCGTACCACGGAGAGGTCGTGGGCAATGAAGAGGTACGTCAGCCCAAGCTCCTGCTGAAGCTCCATGAGCAGATTGATTATCTGGGCCTGAATGGAAACGTCCAGGGCCGAGACGGGTTCGTCGGCCACGATGAACTCCGGGTTCAGCGCCAGCGCCCGGGCGATGCCGATTCGTTGACGCTGCCCGCTGCTGAACTCGTGGGGAAAGCGGTCCAGCATCGACGGGTGAAAGCTGACGATGTCCGCCAGCTCCAGAACGCGCCTGCGCTGCTCCTCCTTGTTTGCCACGGTCTTGTGGATGGCGAGGGGTTCGCCGATGATTCGGCCCGCCGTCATGCGCGGGTTCAGGGATGCGTAAGGGTCCTGGAAGATCACCTGCATCCGACGTCGGAAGGGCCTTAGGTCCCTGTTGCCCAACTCGGTGATGTCCTGACCGTCGAACTCCACCCGGCCGTCGGTGGGCTTGTAGAGCCGTAACACACACCGGCCCAGGGTGGTCTTGCCGCACCCGCTTTCGCCCACCAGACCCAGCGTCTCGCCGCGCCTGATTGTCAGCGAAACTCCGTCGACGGCCTTGATCCAACCCTGAACGCGCTGAACGAAAATGCCGGATGTGACGGGAAAGTGCATCTTCAACCCGTCGAGCCGCAGAATAGTGTCGTTGACGGCGTCCACTGTTAGAACGTCTCGGTGGCGGCGGAGATGGGGGCCCTCCAGCAGGCGGACCACTGGTCCGGCGTCGCCATGGCCAGCGGCGGCGTTTCCTCCGCGCACCTGTCTACGGCGTAGGTGCACCGCTCCCGAAAAGCGCATCCCTGCGGCAGAAACGCCAGGTCCGGCGGCTGCCCCGGGATAGACTCCAACACTTCACGCTTGGGCAGGTCCAGGCGCGGGATGGACCGCAGCAGCCCCAGGGTATAGGGGTGCTGGGGCGACCGGAAGGTCTGCGCAACCGGGCCCCTTTCGACTATCTTGCCCGCGTACATTATGAAGACCCTGTCCACGTAGCGAGCCACGATGCCCATGTTGTGGCTTATGATGATCAGAGCCACGTTCAGCTCACGGGTGAGATTTTTCATCAGCTCCAGCAGCTGGGCTTGAATGGTAACGTCGACGGCTGTGGTCGGCTCGTCGGCGATAATCAGGTTCGGGTTGCAGCTGAGGGCCATGGCTATCATCACCCGCTGACGCATGCCGCCGCTGAGCCGGTGCGGGTGCTCCTTGATCCGCTGCTGAGGATCTGCGATGCCGACCATCTCCAGAAGCTCAACGCCTCTCCGACGGGCGGCGGCCCGGCTCATCCCCATGTGGGTCTCCAGCGACTCGGTAAGCTGCCTTTCGATGGTGAGAACCGGATTCAGGGAGGTCATCGGCTCCTGGAAAATCATTCCGATGCGGTTGCCCCGGATTCGTTGCAATTCCCTGTCGCTGAGGGAGAGCAGGTTCGCGCCCTCGAAAAAGATGCGCCCGTCCACGATGCGGCCCGGGTAGGGAACGAGCCCCAGGATGGAGAGAGCGCTCACGCTCTTGCCGCTTCCACTTTCGCCTACGATGCCGACGGCCTCCCCCTCGCCTACATGGTACGAAACGTCGTTCACCGCTTTCACTACGCCGGTGTCGGTGTAGAAGTAGGTGTGGAGGTTCTGGACTTCTAGAAGGGGAGGCATGGTTGATTCGCGGCGGATGGGGTGAAAATGATTGTCGGCCTAGCGAGAGTTGCGGACGATCTCCAGCTGGTCCCTCACCTCGTTGGCGTTGAGGCCCAACTCTATCGCCTTCTCCGCGTCGGACTCTGCGTCGACGTCGTTGCCAAGCCCGGCGTGGGTGAAGGCCCGGTTGGCGTAGGCGTGGGCGAATTCCGGGTCCAGCTCAATCGCCCTGTCAAACTCGTCGAGAGCGTCGTCTATGCGCCCCAGGCCAATGAAGGCAAAGCCGCGGCTGTTGTGAGCGCCGGCATTGTCGGGGTCAAGCTCGATGGCCTTGTCGAAGTCCCGAATGGCCGGAGTCAGCTTGGCCTGGCTCCCGTAGACCTTGCCCCGCTCGAAATACGCCTCGGCCAGGTTTGGGTCTATCCGAAGGGCGCGCCTGAATTCGTCCAGCGCCAGGTCCACCTCGTTCCTCATGGCGTGGGCCTTGCCCAGGCCCAGCCGCGCCGGGGCGAACTGGTTATCCACCCTGGTGGCGTTGCGGTATTCCCGAATGGCGGCGCCCGGCTGCCTGTTCGCCAGAAATGCGTCGCCCCTCTGCATGTGCTCCTCGATGCCGAGCAGCGGCGGTGGAGTTGACGTGGGCGTCGGTGCGGACGTTTCGTCGCCTCCGCAGGCGGAAAGGAGCAGCATGGCCATCACCGACAGCAGTAACGCCGCAACCGCCCCTCTCAGCATTGGACTTATGTAAACCAAGAGACCCGTCCGCATCCGAAAGTTCCGTCGCAGCAGGAGAAATTCACAAAGCCGACGCGCATCCTACCTGAAGGCCGGGAGAGACTGGTCGAGATATTCGTAGGCCCGCTGAAGCTGGCTGTCCCTGTTCATAACCAGGTCCTCCTGGCTCAGGGAGGCGGCAATGTCCGGCTCGATGCCCTCGCCGCTGATGGCCCGGCCCGAGGGGGTGTACCAGTAGGAAGTGGGGAAGTAGAGCGCCCCCCCGTTGCTGAGAGTAACGTAGCTGTTGGTGGAACCCCTCCCCCTGGTCGCATCGCCCATCACAACACCCCGGCCCGCGTCCTGCAGCGCCCCCGCGAGCGCCTCCGCGGCCTCTGCGGTTCCCTGGTTCACAAGGATCACCAGCTTCACTTCCTGGTCCAACACGCCGGTGCCGCCGCCCTCCTGCAGGTGAAGGTCCGTGCGATTCTGCTGGTTGTCCACCTGGTATGCGAAGAGACCGTCGGACACGAACTGGGCCGCCACGTTTCGCGCCAGCTCCAGGGAGCCTGTCTCGTTGCTGCGCAGGTCCAGCACCATCCCCAGGGTTTCCAGCTCGTTGAAGGTCTCAAGCACGTTCAGGACCTCGTCCAGGGTATGGTCGTAGAAAGCCTGAATGTACATGTACCCGACTGAACTGGGCAGCAGCGACATGTCCACGGTGGGCACGTTCACGTTGCCGCGCGTGATGCTGACCTCCCTCGGTTCCGTCTCCGTGGGGCGTTGTATAAGGAAAGTAACCCGGCTGCCTGACTGGCCGCGGATGTTGGAAGTGGCCTCTGAGATATCGCTTCCGCTCACCGGGATCCCGTCCACCTCCAGGATAACGTCGTTTCTCTGCAGTCCGGCCCGCGCTGCGGGGGCGTCGCTCATCAGGGAGACAATGGTCAGCCTATCGTCTTCCATGCTCATTACAGCGCCGACACCCTGGTAGCTGACCTCCCGCTCCTCCTCCTGGGAACGCTGATAGTCCTCGGCGTTCAGGTAGGAACTCACCCGGTCGTCGTCCTCCAGCGCGGCCATCATGCTGGCGAGAGCGGCGTCGGATAGCACCGCGGGGTCCACCTCCGGCCAAGTCTGGCGGAATAGCTCCCACGCCCGCCACACGTCTTCAAACCCTTCCGGCACGGATCTGGGGGGCCTGCCCCGGAAGTCGGAAAGCTCGGTCAGGAAGGGATAGTGAGGCTTATCCGCCGCATCCAGCATCCCCGTGATTATGTCGCCTGCCACGCTCTCAGAATCCAATGAATTGCTGGCAACGTATGAATCTTTGATGACGGACCAACCTTCCCACACCACCTGATCGGGGCTGTCGGACGCGTCGGAGACCCGGGGGCGGCCCTGGCAGCCGGCAAGAACAACCAGCGCCGCGGACGCCACAAGGACTAAGATAATGAGAGACTTGAAATGAGAACTGCTACGCTTGAACATTTGCTGATCCCGCTGCGGAATTCAGCCGCCCAGGGCCCGGAGCCCTGAAAGCTGGCTTGAATGGTATACGTATTGTAGCATTCAAAAGGTTCATTTAGAATCGGGAGTTAGAAGAATGACTTGGCTGGGAACTATGAAATCAATTAACGACTTGCGAAATAGCTCTATAGCGATGGGATTAGCCGCGCTGCTGCTGCTCACGTCGGTGCTTGCGGTGGCCGCTTGCGGATCGAGGCCCGCCACCGGCGAGCCCGCCTCCCCCTCCGATGACACGGCTGCTCCAACGGCAGCGCCGACGGCGACAGATTCCTCCACGGCGGAGCCAACGGAGGCTCCCGCCGACGAACCGCGGGCCGAGCGACAGCGGGGTACCCTCCGGCGCCTGTTCTCCGACCCCCCGACCCTCGACCCCCACCTGACCACCGACGCCACCTCCGCCACCATCATCATCGAGATCTTCGGCGGCCTGGTGACCATCAGCCCTGAACTGCAAGTCGTCCCAGACCTGGCGGAGCGCTGGGACGTGAGTGCCGACGGGCTGGTCTACACCTTCCATCTGCGGCGGGACGCCGTGTTCCACAACGGCAAGCCCATTACGGCCAACGACTTCAAGTGGTCCCTGGAACGGGCAGCAGACGCCATCACGGAGTCGCTGGTGGTAGACCAGTACCTCGGAGACATCGTAGGTCTTCAGGAGAAGCTGAACGGCGAAGCCAGAGAGGTGCAGGGAGTCCGCGTCATCGACGACTACACCCTCGAGATAACCATCAAGGAGCCGAAGTCCTACTTCATATTCAAGCTCACCTATCCCACCGCCTTCGTTCTCGACCGGGAGAACGTGGAAACGGGCAGCCGGTGGGTACGGGAACCCAACGGCTCAGGCCCCTTCAGGCTGGCCGAATACGTACCCGGCGAGCTGATGATCCTGGAGAAGAACCCCAACTACCACCTCGGCCCGGCCCACCTGGAGCAGGTGGAGTTGATTCTCAGCGGCGGCACCTCGATGCTCATGTACGAGAACGACGAGATCGACATCACCGGCGTCGGCATCGCCGACCTGGACCGGCTGCTGGACCCCAGCAACAACCTCAATGCCGATCTCGTGCAGGCCCAGCCTTCTTTCAGCACCAGCTACATCGGCATGAACGTCACCGTGCCGCCCTTCGACGACGTGAAAATACGGCAGGCCCTGAACTACGCCGTCAATCGGCAGGAAATAGCGAGCCTCGTCCTCGGCGACCTGGTGACGCCCGCCAGGGGCATCCTGCCGCCCGGTTTCCCGGCGTACAACAGCCAGCTTCCCGGCTATCCCTTCAACCCGGACAAGGCCCAGCAGCTGTTGAGCGAGTCCAAGTACGCCGACAACATCAGCGACTATCCCATAATTCTCACGGTGGCCGGAGGCTTCGGCGCCTCCGTGGACCTGGACCTCGAAAGCATCACCCACACCTGGCAGGAGGTGCTCGGCGTTCAGGTCGAGTTCCAGCAGACCGAGTTCGCCACATACCTCCAGGACCTGCACAAGCGCCGCTTCGACATGTTCCAGATTGGCTGGATCGCCGACTATCCGGACCCGGAGAACTTCCTCGACATCCTGTTCCACAGCGAAAGCAGCAATAACCACACCCGCTACGGCAACCCTGACGTAGACCAGCTGCTGGAGCAGGCCCGCACCGAGACAAACCAGTCCGTCCGGTACGATCTCTACAAGCAGGCCGAAGAGATAATCGTGGACGAAGCTCCCTGGATTCCCCTTTGGCACAGCGGCGAGCAGTACGTCCTCATCAAGCCCTACGTGAAGGACTACTACCTGACCCAGCTGATTGTGCCCAGACTCCGATTCGTGCGCATAGACGAATAGCCACGGGGTTCTATGGGGGCCTACGTTATAAGAAGATTGGCGTGGACGCCGGCGCTTCTGCTAATCGTGGCCCTCATAACCTTCCTGCTCGGAACTTATGGCCCTGGAGACCCCATTGAGGTGCTCCAGGGCCAATATAATAATCCCGCCGTCGTTGAGCGGATCCGCGAACAGCGGGGCCTCGATAGGCACGTCTTCGTCCAGTACGGCGTATACATCAAGAACCTGCTTCAGGGCGACTTGGGAGAGAGCTACAAGTACCGGGACCGCACGGTGGCGGAACTCATCGGCAAGCGCATCTGGGTTTCCGCCCAGCTGGGAATCGCGGCATCCATAGTGGCCGTGTCCCTAGGCATCCCGCTGGGGGTCTTCACCGCCATCAAGCAGGGCACCTGGATAGACGTTACTACCGTCAGCATCACCCTCTTCTTCATGTCGCTGCCCGTTTTCATCACTGCGCCGGTGCTTCTGCTCACCTTCGGGCTGTGGCTGGGAATCCTGCCCATCCAGGGCTGGGGAGGCTTCTTCGATACGCGGATAATCATGCCCGCCATGGTGCTGGGCGTCCCCGGCATCGCGGCCATCACCCGCCTCACCCGCGCCAGCACCCTGGAGGTCCTCTCCCAGGACTACGTTAGGACAGCCCGGGCCAAAGGGTTGGGCGAATTCGTCGTGCGAAGGCGGCACATCCTTAGGAATTCCCTCATTCCCGTCTTCACCGTAGTCGGCCTCTCCCTGGCGACGCTGGTGGAAGGTTCCTTCATCACTGAGGGCTATTTCGGCATCCCGGGCATAGGCAGCCTGGCCATCGAGGCATTCTTCTCCAGGGACTATCCGGTGATTACTGCGCTGGTCCTGATAATTGCCGCGGCGTTCGTTGCCGCCAATCTCATCGTGGACGTGGGCTACCGATTCCTGGACCCACGCATCCGCTACTAGGAGAGAGGCGCGGCAATGACGACTGCTCAGGGCGAAATTATGGAAGGTCTGGGGCCCCGTTCCTCCGGGAGCCTATGGGCGCTGGCCTTTCGAAGGCTTCTGCGGAAGAAGATCGCCGTCGCCTGCCTCGTCGTCATCGGCATCATGTACCTGGCGGGGGCTTTCACCGTTTTCAGATCGCCCACCCCCTACGGCTACAACGACCAGGATATCCGCGCCGAATCGGTCAAGCAGGGCCCAAGCTGGGCGCACCCCTTCGGCACTGACCGGCTGGGGCGGGACCTGCTGACCCGCGTCATCTACGGACTGCGCACCACCGTCATCATAACCGTCGCCGCCATGCTGACAGGCAGCCTGATTCTCGGCATCGGCATGGGGCTGATTTCAGGCTATTTCGGAAGGTGGCTCGACTCGGTGATAATGCGCGTGGGAGAGGTCTTCTTAGCATTCCCCGGCCTGCTGCTGGTCATCCTCATCGCCGCAACGGTCAAGCCGCGGGTGAAACAGTGGGTAGAAAGTTGGTCGGGCGGGTTTGAGAATTTCACCGGCATCGACCTGATCCAGCTGGGCATCGTCGACTATGTGGTGCTGTTCGCCGCCCTTTCCGCCTTCTCCTGGGTGGGCATGGCCAGGCTGGTGCGGGGGCAGGTCCTTTATGTCAAGCAGGCCCAGTACGTGGAGGCCGCGGTGGCCATGGGCGCTTCCCACTGGCGCATTCTCACCTCCCACGTATTGCCGAATATCATCAGCCCCGTCATCGTGGTGGTCTCAATGGGAATGGGGGCCACGGCCGGGTCGGAAATTATCCTCAGCTGGCTGGGCATCGGCATTCAGCCGCCCACCCCCAGCCTTGGGGTGATGATTTTCCAGAACGGCAACATCAGCGTCTTGCGCTCTGACCCCCATCTGATCCTCTTCCCCGTGTTCACAGTGACGGTGCTGATCTTCGCTTTCAACCTACTGGGCGACGCCCTCAACGACGCACTAAACCCCCGCGCCCGCTGACGCACACGGGGTAACACCCCCCTCCACGCTCAACCCATCCGTCATTCCGGTGAAAACCGGAATCCAGTTCCCCCTCCCCTCTTCACCCTTCCCTCATCACCCGCATGTTATTCTGAGGAGGCCCCGCGAAGAAGAATCTCGTCCCAGCAACAGACCCCCGTCCCCTCCTCGCCCTTCCCCCTCGACGGGGGAAGGTTCGGATGGGGGTGATCCCCCCGGAAAACCCCGCCTACTCCCCTAAAATGGCGGCCTCCTGAACCGGCGCAGCCCGAGGAACGCCACGGGCCCGGCCAGAAGCAGCAGCATGAAGGGTTCCGTGGGTATCGATGCGTTGACGCGGGCGTCCCGACTGCAACCTCCCGCACGTCGCTGCGGCTCCACATCGCCCTCCGCAGGCGCCGGCGTTTCGGCGTCGGCGGCCTCGGTGGGGACGGCGGTCACAGGCGCGGGAGGCGGCGCGGGCACGCCGGTGGCAGCCGGGGGCGCTTCGCCGAATGGACGCAGCCCCATGCGGCTCCGCCACTCCGCGTCCAACCCGTCCTGGTCGAAGCCGTAGACCTGAATCATGGCCGCGTCCAGGGAGATGGTATGGTCCAGCTGGGCCATGAACTCCGCCATCTTTGCCTCGCCATAGGTGTGAATGAGGTAGGCTATCACGGAGCGCGACTGCCCGTAGGCGATGACCACGTCGTCCGGTTCTCCAATGAACCTGGAGAGGTGCGCCAGAGGCTTCACCCGGCGGGTGTAGATGCCGTAGAGAAGCGCGTTGTCGTAGCTCTCACTGGGAGAAACGTTGCCAAACTCCGCCAGCCCCTCATTAAGCCATGTCGGAAGAATGGTGTAAGCCCGGCCCGCCGCGTCGTCCACCAGAACGTGGGTCACCTCGTGAGACGCGATGCCTTCGATGGTGGGATCCGTGCCCAGCACCAGCAGTACGCGGATATCCGTGAAGGCCTGCCCCTGGGTGATTAGCCCCTCCCGCACGGTCTGGGGCCGCGGCGGCAGCGCGGCCTGCATGTGCCTGTAGTTGTTGTACGTGACTATGTTGATCGGCTCCACCTGCTCCAGCCCGAGCACCCGGGACATGGTGGCCGTCGCCTCCAGGGAGGCTTCCAGGATCAGCTGGGCGCGGGTCTCCGTGGGTCCGTAGTAGAAAACGGTGAGGGGGCCTTCGGACATTGACTCCCACTCGAATCGGGAGTCCGTGTAGACGTACTCCTTCTGCTCCGTCTTGAAAGACTCGCCGTCCTCCGTGAACACCTGGTAGTGGTACCTGAATACCGTACCCGGCGGGATGAAGTTGGTGCCGCCGGCGCTTCCCACGCTTGTATCTAGGAAGAATGTGCCCTCGGTTGCCACGCCTTGACTGAAGTCCAGCCGGCCGTAGGAAATGTTATCGGCCCCTTTGGACTTGTAGAAGACGCGGATGTCGTCAACAGGGCTGCCGGTCTCGACGGACAGGTTGAAGTTGATGCCGTCGGGAAACTGGCTGGTGACCTCTTCGGACACGACTACAACGCTGTCGTCTGCGCCGACCGTGGACACGCTTACGACAAGCATAAGGGCTGCGGCTGCTAACGTGATAAGGGCAAAATATCGTCTCACTGGGGTACTCCCACTATATATATGAAGGGGTGGCTGACTCCCCCCCTTCTAGTTTTACGAAGCAACTCCACAGCGGGATTTACCGCCCACCGCATTGAAACCCATCCGCCTGACTCCGAAGTCGTCCCCCTTACCGGGTGATAAACATCGGCATGATGAGGTGGACGTACGTGTCGGAGCCGGGTGCGGTGAACACGCCGGCGCGGGAGGGGCCGCTGGTCCGGATGGAAACTTCCTCTCCCTCGATGCTGCCGAGAACGTCCAACAGGTACTGGCCGTTGAAGGCGATGGTCGCCTCCTCGCCGGATATCTCGCCGTCCAGCTCGGCGGCGTTCTCGCCGACTTCGTCGTCCTTGGAGGAGATGACGATCTGCCCCGTCGGGCCATCCTCGCTGCCTGGGTTCATCTCGAGCTTCACTATGTTGTTGCTGTCCCTGACGAAGATATACACGGACCTGGAGGCCGCCATCATGTCCGTAATCCTTAGCGACACCTCCGCCTTCGTGTCCCTGATCGCGTCTTCCAGCAGGTCCCGATAGCGGGGGAAGTTCCCCTGGATTATCTGGGATACTATCTGAATGTCGTCGAGCTTGAACAGGACCTGGTTCTTCGAGGAGGAGACCAGCACCTCCATGGTAGCGTCCTGGTCGCCAATGAGGCGGCTCACCTCCCCGAAGGTGCGGGCCGGTATGATGACGTTGACGGGACTCTCCACCGGGTTCAGCGTCTTGCCCTGCTTCACTGCCAGACGGAAACCGTCGGCAGCGGCCAGGGTCATCCTGTCCTCTTCTATCTCAACAAGGATGCCGGAGAGTACGGGCCTCGTCTCCTCGGTATCGGCGGCGAAAACGGTCTGGTCGATGGAACGCTTGACTTCTCTGGTTGAGACCTGGAAGCCAACCCCCTCCTCGGCGGTGATAGTTGGAATGGGGGGGAAGTCTTCGGCGTCGGTCCCGCTGATGCGAGCGTTGATGCGTCCGCTGCTGAGGCTCAGGCTCTTTGGCCGGTCGCTGCCGGTTATCTCAATCTGACCGGCGGGCAACGAGCTGATGAACTCCGTCAGGAGCCGGGCGGGAATGGTGATGGACCCTTCCTCCTCTATCATGGCCCCGATCCACGTCGTAATGCCGATTTCAAGATTGGTGGCGGAAAGCCTGAGCCTTCCACCATCCGTGGTCAGGAGAACGTTCTGGGTGATGGGGAGGGTGCTTCGAACGGCGACGGCTCGGCCAACAACGGCCAGGGCCCTGCTCAGATTCTCCTGTAGACAAGACAGCTTCATTTACCAGACCTCATTCTTTAAGTGTGCGTATGATAATCCGTCACTGAAAAACGGTCAACAGAGAGAGCCTTCCCGTGCAGTCTTAGGATCCTGCGTGGAGGGCACACGACAGAGCCGTTTCGTACCAAACACCACAAATAGGGGAAAAGTTACGTGGAAAAGGGGCGTTTGCGTTACCCGTGCCCGCTTAGTCGCGTTTTCAAAAAGTGTAACTAAGGGGACCTCATTTCGATTTGTCCCGCCGACTGCATTCCACTACCGGATCGACGCAGAAAACGTAAAGCCCTCTGCACGTCGTTTCGTCGTCTCCGCTGGAACTTCGAGGTTACGCTGCATTCTTGCAGGGACAATCGGGGGCGATGGGCGGGGGATTTTGCAAAAAAGTAAAATGGCGAGGCACTTTACCTCGCCATTTCCGAACGTCTGGAGCCAAATTTAGCTGACGCGCTTCACCTCAAGAGTCTCACCCGGGGCGAGAGCGACCCTTCTGACTTCAATGCCGAGCTTGAGGAGCCAGTAGCCAAGGGTGGCCTTGCTGACCCCTAATTCCGCTGCGGTCTCGGAAAGACCAAGTTCGTTGACCTTCTCAGGGAGCAGCTTCTCCAAGTCTCGCTGGTAGGCTTGCTCTACCCTTTTCATCAACTTTGTCTTCCTGGCCAAATTGCACCCCCTTGCTAGCTATTTGGACTTCTTGTGAGGCATAATAGCACCCGTTCTTGTCAAGTGTCAAGGGTATTCAAGCATTGTATTAGAAAAAATTAAACTTTGTCTAGAACGGCGGCTAAATTTTAGAACAGCCTCGTTTTGGCCCGCTACACTTCTACTACTTTCCCTCTGTTCGGCAATTTCTGCGGGCACTTTCCTGAGAATGCCACCGGGAACGCTGCATTTTCAGCTAGAAGAGTTACTACATTTTCTATTTCTTATGGCGGTAATGAAATGTAACGCATGAATCTATTACCACCCATTACCGCATCATTGGAGGAATCGACGTGAAGCTAGGCAAGTTGACCCCGGACACTCTGGAAGACCTTCTGAGCCGCATTCCGGCCTCCGATCCGCGCGTGATTCTCGGGCCGAAATTGGGTGAGGACGCCGCGTTGCTGGATTTCGGAGATGAAGTCCTGGTGGCCAAGACGGACCCCATAACCTTCGCCACCGACCTCATCGGCTGGTACGCCGTCCACGTCAACGCCAACGACGTCGCCTGCGCCGGAGCGCAGCCCCGGTGGTTCATGGCCACGCTGCTGCTGCCCCAACAGATGGACGAAGCCGGGGTGTCTGACATCTTCCGGCAGATTACGGATGCCTGCGACTCCCTCGGCGTCACCCTGGTGGGCGGCCACACGGAGGTGACGCAAAACCTGGACCAGCCGATAATCGTCGGCTGCATACTGGGAGTTGTCCCCAAGAGCCGGGCGCTGACAACCGGCGGCGCCAGGGTCGGCGATTATGTCATCCTGACGAAGGGTGTGTCCCTGGAAGGTTCCGCCCTACTGGCCCGGGAACAGCCGGAAGTCCTCCTCAAGGGCGGAATGGCCCCCGCCATGATCGAAGAAGCGGCCGCGCTGCTCTTCAATCCCGGCATCAGCGTGGTCAAGGACGCCCGCATCGCCTGCGACTCCGCCAACGTCCACAGCCTGCACGACCCAACGGAAGGCGGCCTCGCCTCAGGTCTTCAGGAGGTGGCCGCGGCAGCCGGTGTGGGAATGGTGGTGGACGAAAGGAAAATCCCCTTCCTCCCTCAATGCCTGGAGATATGTAAAGCCCTGAAGCTGGACCCGCTGGGCCTCCTTGCCTCCGGCTCCCTTATCATCACCCTCCCGCCGGACGAAACGCCTCAGCTGATTTCCTCCCTGGCACAGGAAGGCATCGAAGCCTGGCACATCGGCCACGTAACACCCCGCGCAGGGGAAGTCACGCTGATTACCGGATGTATCGGCGTGCCCATGCCCACCTTCGAACGGGACGAACTGGCCCGCTACTTCGAAGAGTCTGCGTAGTCCAGGCCGCGGTGCTTCGGAGACCTTTGCGCAACCCCTTGAAGAGGGTCAATTAGCCTCTTCCCCCTTGATGGGGGAAGATTGAGATGGGGGTGATTCGGGTCGAGTGGGTGGCCCATTCAGCAGTTATGCAAAGGTCTCCTTGAGGGAGAGGATTAAGGTGAGGGTGAAAGCGACCCCTACGCATTCTATTGGACACCAACAGACTCCTACGAAATCCCGTATTCATAGGAATAGCCTAGTTGTGAAAAGGTCTCCGGTTCTTCACAGCTAGTCGGCAGCTATCCGTCTGTCCGACGGCTCACTTCCCTCGACGTTTCTCGGGCGACGGCCCCGCAACGGCACTTCCTTCAAGAATAGCGTTGCCACAATCGCTATGATTATCACAAATAGCGAGATGAGAAAAACGTCGGCAATTGCCGACGATAGGGCCGAGCGGAGAGACTCCATCACCCCTTCCAACAGCGTAGCACCCTGGGGACCCGCCCCAACAAAAGTCTCCCGCAGTCCGTCCTGGGCCTCGGGGCTGACCAGCTCCTGTGGGTTGCGCGCCAGCGACTGCAGCCGCTCCGACGTCAGAACGGCTTCCGCATCTGCGCCCACTGAACCCAGAAACTTCGACGAAAACCGGTTCGTCAGCACCGAACCCAGTACCGCCAGCCCCAGCAAACCCCCAATGCTACGGAAAAACTGAGACGTCGATGTAGCAACGCCCATAAACCGGGGATGTACCGAGTTCTGGATCGCAATGGTGTAGGTGGGAAATGTGGTGCCCAAGCCAAAGCCCATCAGTATCAGGCTGAACAGGGCCATCGTGAAGCTCGTTTCAGCGGTCATCCTCGAAATCATGTATAGCCCGACCGCCAGAATGGTAAGTCCCACCAATCCCTGGGCCCGGTAGTGCCCACCCAATCGCGAAAGCGCCTGGCCTGCAAGCGTCGCCCCCAGGACCATCCCCAGCATCATCGGCGTCATTATCGTCCCCGTGCTGGTGGGGGACTGTCCCAGCACTCCCTGGGCATACAGCGGAACGAAAATGATCCCGCCAAACATGGCAAATCCCGTGAAGAATATGGTAACGAGCGACGACGACAATATACGGTTCTTGAATAGATGCAGGGGCACTATCGGCTGCTCAGCCCTGGTCTCGATAAAGATGAAGAGCAGTATCATCACAAGGGAAAGAGCCAGGAATCCCGCCACCTGCGGCGAACCCCAGGAGTATTGGACCCCGCCCCAGGACAGGGCCAGCATCAGCGGCACCACCGAAAGAATCAGCGTGGCCACCCCGGCAATGTCCAGCTTGTGTCGCGCCGTCTCCGTCCGTACGTGGGGAAAGTACAGGATGAACAGGATGATGAGAGGGATCCCCAGGGGAAGGTTTATGTAAAATATCCAGTTCCACGAAAGCTGGTCCGTGATTAACCCTCCCAGGATAGGGCCCAGTATGGACGATGCCGCAAATACGGATGCAACGTAACCCTGGTTTTTGCCCCGCTCGGCCGGAGGGAAGAGGTCCCCCACCGCCACGAATGCAATGGCCATGATCGACCCGCCTCCAAGCCCCTGCACCGCCCTGAAGACGATAAGCTGCGTCATGGTCTGGCTCAGTCCCGCCAGCACGGAACCTATCAGGAACACCACAATGGCGGCCACCAGAAACCACTTCCGCCCGTAAAAGTCGGTCAACCGCCCGACAATGGGCAGGATGGACGTGGAAGCCACCAGGTAGGACGTGCTCACCCATGTATACCGGTCGAAGCCGCCCAGGTCGGCGACCATCCGCGGCAAAGCGGTGCTGACAACGGTCTGGTCCAGCGCGGAGAGGAACATGGCCAGCAACACGCCCGACATGGTGATGACCACCTGTCGGCGGGTGAGAAGCTCGTAGCTATTCATCGATGCGTCGCCGCCGCTTTCCGTCTACAAGCGGAATGACTCCCGGGGCGAACGCGGGAGGCCGCATTCCCTAGCTTCCGTCGTAGGCCGTCAGGACGTCCTTCAGCCGTTCAAGGGTGATGTTCGCGCCACTGACTACGACGGCCACCTTCTTGCCCTGCAGTTCGTCCTTCATCTTAAGCGCCCCCGCCAGCGCCGCGGCCCCGGCATCCTCCGCAAGGGTATGCGCCTTGTCCAGCAGGACTCCGATGGCGTGGCCGATTTCGTCGTCGCTGACCAGCAGAAAGTCGTCCAACAGGTCCCAGAGAATCTCCTGCGGCACTTGGTAGCCAGACTCCGTGGCAAGGCCCTCCGCCTTGGTGTTCATCGGCGAATGGCAGATCTCCCGGTTCTTCCACGATAGATACGCCGCGGGAGCCTGCATGGACTGGACCGCAATCACTTTGACGTCTGGGTTCACGGCCTTGGCCACAATGGAACAGCCGGCGGCGCCGCTGCCCCCGCCCAGGGGAACAAAGATGTACTCCGCCTCGGGAAACTCCTCCAGAATCTCCAGCGTGTAGGTGCCCACACCGGCCACCAGCAGCGGCTCGTTCGCGGCGTGAACGTAGCGGTAACCCTCTTCCTTCGCCAGCCTCTCGCTGTATTCGCGCGCCTGGTCGAAGTTTGGCCCATGGAAGCGCACGTCGGCCCCCAGGTTGCGCATGGCCCGCACCTTCAGCGGATTCGCCCCCTCCGGCACCACGACCACAACCTTGGCCCCGAAGATGCGGCCGGCGTTGGCCACCGACTGCCCGTGATTGCCGGTCGACGCTGTTATCAGGCCCTGACGAAGCTGTTCTTCGTCCAGATGCGCCAGAAGATTGATGCCGCCGCGCACTTTGAATGCGCCCATGGGATGATGATTTTCGTGTTTGAGTCGGACCTCTGCGCCGACGTAGTTATCCAGAGCGGGGTAGGAAATAAGGGGGGTCGGGCTGACGTATGGAGCGATGGTCTTCCGCGCCTCCAGCACGTCCGCCAAAGTGGGTCTGTTCATGTACGAAATCCTCTCCTGCATTAAGGGTGTGAAATCAATGTTAGGGCCTCAACCCACAAGGCGCAACACAGGGGGCGCGAATGAGGACCTATAAAGGGAACCGGCGTAGACTGGATGAGAGCGTGGAAATCTTGAGTGTCGGCGCTAGATGTCACGAGACGCGAATTGCAGTCGTACCCTTCTACTTGCGAACAACCCGCATCAAGCAGCCGAATTCACCAAGTCCTCATTGGAGCCCACAATATGCCCACCTAGATATTGCTCAAATCGGTGACGATACTCAGCAACGTCAAGATCGGGACTACAACCCTCTTTCGGGAAGACTTCGATCTCGAAGATTTGGCCGATCCCTTCCACCCTATCCAGGTTGAAAATGACACTCCCTTTCCGCCACACCTCACGCTGCTTACGGACTGTCGCCTTAACTCCGAGAGTGGTGTCTAGAATCGTCTTAATCTGGGGGTCGCCAACTTTCCAGAATTGGAACTGCGTGGCTCCAGTATCTTTGCCCTTTCGAACGTAGTAGTAGAGGAGCAGCGTTTCCCTGTTTTCAATGCGGAGCTTGAGCCGCCGCGTCATCTGCGCTTCTTCAGTGTCCGCGAGGTGATATATGTAATCTGACTGTTCCTTAACTTCCACAAGAGTCGCTCCGAATTCCCGAAGAAGTTGACGAACAGGGTTAAAGTCTGGGCAAAACGCTTTGACGAATCGGTCCAAATGAACACGCATCTGAGTAATTCCAAGAAGTGAAGCGGACTCTGCCCCTAGCGAACTAGGAAGGCTAAACGAAGACTATGCTGTCCAACCGATCATATCACGCCTATTCATGTCCAGGCAGCCATAGGTCTCATTACCCACTGAATTAATCGTCCATTCCCTCAGCCGCGGTTCGAGAATTCAAGGAGGAATCCGGTCTGACAATTGCTCACCCTCAGATGAAGGGGACGCTCATCTGGATCGATGAGAATCAATGTGGAATAGTCCACATATTTACGGCGACCAGATGGAGCGGAACCTTATCGGAATCGGGTGAGGGCAAGCTAAAATGGCACCGTATAGAGAATCTCAAGACGCTCGCCGGACTTGCTAGCCATCAACTAATGTTCCTCGATATAGTGCTTATGGACGGCGGACGCTTTTACTCCGGGGCAGCGGTCTTTAGGAACAGCAAGATGGTCGAGTATGAGGACAAATCAAGTCCTTAAACCTGATTTGCTAAACGACGTATAGGGGAAATCGCAATGCGTCTTGCTCGAAGCCGCCCGTCCGGGCTAGGACTTATTCCGCAGGGCTTTGAACCCACGCTATTTCGCGAAGCTTATCTTTTGTAATACACGGATAGCAGCCATAATGCTGTCTACGGCGGCCTACTCCTCCGCCATCCCCGGCGGCACCACCCCCGGTATCCACCACCGCTCCCACATATCGTCAACCTGCGATTGGAAGTAGGCTGTGTCTTCCTTCGTGAAGTGCGCGAACCGGCCCTGACGCTCCAGGTACTTCTCAACCGGCAGTCGAGGGCGTCCCTTGGCCAGCAGCTTAGACGGACCGTTCAGCGTTATCTTTCCATCTTCGATTTCGTACTGTACCCAGATGCCCGTCTGCACCGCCAGCATCCCAAGCTCGTGGGAATACATCGGGTCGTAGTCCCAGCCCTTGGGGCACGGGTCGAAGGTGTGAATAAACGTCGGCCCGCCGATGCTGAGGGCCTTCCGCACCTTGTTCATCATGTCCGTGGCGTAGGAGGCGCAGCCTGTGGCGATGTACCGCACCTGCGGATGCCCCGCCGCCAGCATTCCCGCCATATTCTTCTTCCACCGCTTGTTCATGATGCGATGTACGGTTCCCGGCGGGCTGAACGTCGAGTTCGCGCCCCAGGGCGAGGAACCGGACACCTGGATGTCCGTGTTGGCGTAGGACTCGTTGTCATAGAGCAGAATCAGCAGGTTGTAGTCGTTGTGGGTGAGCGCCGCCGAAATGGCCGAAAGGCCCATGTCCACGCCGCCGCCGTCTCCACAGAACGCGATCACATTGATTGGTTCATCCTTCATCTTCGCCTTGCGCATGAGCGCCTTCAGGCCCGCGGCGGTGCCGAGGGCGGCGGAGCCGGAGGAGCCAAGCTGGGTGTGCATCCACGGCACCACCCAGGGGGTGGAGTAGTAGGTGGTGTTGGCCACGTACATGCAGCCCGTGCTGCCCAAGACGATGGTCCGCGGCCCGGCGGCCTTGATCATAAGCTTCATGACCAGGGCCGACTCGCAACCCTGGCAGGTGCGATGGCCGGAGGTGAAAAACTCCTCCAGCGGCGACTGTTTAACTCCCCGCAGTGGGGTCAGCTGTTGGGTGGTTGTCATATCTCTATTCCCTCACTCCAATCCAGTGGATTTCTTGTCCCTTAGTTCCTTCTTCCGCGGCCTTTTCGGTAATCTCAAACATCTCCCGTGTGGACCGGAGAGTTATTTCCCGACCGCCCAGTCCGGCGACGAAGCCGATAATTGGCACCCTGGATTCCGACGAATACATGGCTGAGCGCACTTCATTGAAGAGCACTCCGCCGTTCAGAGGCGAACCCAACGAATAGTCCCGGTCAATGACTCCCACCGCCTTGAAGCGCGATAGGCTCTCGACTAGCTCCGGTGTGGGGAAGGGACGGAACCACTTGACGCGGATGAACCCCACCTTGTGCCCCCGCTCCCTCAGCCGACGCACCGTGACTTTCAGGGGCAGCGTAAGCGTCCCCATGCCCATGAGAACTACGTCGGCGTCGTCGGTCATGTACTCTTCAAGGAAGGGATCGCCGCCCCTTCCGAATATTCTCTTGAAATCTTCGTGGGCCTCAATAATCACGTCTCGCGCTCGACGCATGGCGGCGTCCGTCTGACGTCGAATCTCCATCAGCCAGTCCTCGTTGACCTGGGGCGCGATAGTTATCGGGTTGTCCGGGTGGAGCTGGAACTTGCCCCGGTCGTAGGGGGGCAGGAACCGGTCCACCAGGCTCTTGTCCGGCACTTTGACTATCTGCTGAGAGTGAGTCAAAAACGCGCCGTCGGTGCTGATGGCGACGGGTAGGAACACCCGCGGGTCTTCCGCCACCCGCCAGGCCAGAAAAGCTGTGTCGATGCATTCCTGTGCCGTCGCGGCCCAGTTCAGCATCCAACCCAGGTCGCGCACGGCGAGCGCGTCGTTATGTTCACAACCGAAGGCGCCCGGGTCGTCCAACGCCCGGTTGCCGACCATCGCCACCATGGGCAGCCGAAGGCCGCAGGTGACGGCCAACGCCTCGAAGGCGTAGAACCAGCCCACGCCACTGGAGCCGGTGAACACCCGCGCTCCCACTGCAGAGGCGTGTTTCACGATCTCGAACTGGGAGTGCTCGCTCTCAGCCACGATGTATTCGCAGGTGAGTTCCCCGTCGGCGATGAGCTTGGAGACAAACTGCATCACCGTGTCGTAGGGACGGATGGGATAGGCAGTGATTACGTCCACGTCGGCCAGGGCGCAGGCGCGGGCGATGGCCTCGCTGCCGCTGATCAGCTCCTCGGTCTCAAGGTTCTGGATGTCGATGCTAGTCGTCATTGCCCACCTCTGCCATGGCGTTCTCTTCCTGGTACTGCCCCACGTGGTGGAACCCGTGGGAGCGACGTTCGCTCTTGCCCACAGCTATCTTCTTCTCCAGCCACTCCATGTAGTCGTCACGATTCTTCTGCCAGTGTTCATACTGGCTGTCGTTGTCGACGAAGGATTCCTCGTTGACCATCGTAATGCAGTTGGGCACCGGGCAAACGTCCTCGCAGACGCCGCAGCCGCAGCACGCCTCCATGTTGGCGTCGTACAGCCCGTCCGGCGTCACGTCGAAGCAGGAGTCGGGACACTGTAGCCAGCAGAGGGTGCACTTGGTGCACGTTTCAAAATTGACCACCGGACGCATCGTGCGGGTGGAGTACTTCTTGAACACGGGATTGCGGACGGGCTCGAAGCCGCCCTCGCCGCCGCGGAATCCGCCGCCCTGGGCGATTCCGGGAATGACGAGCGCCTCTTCCATCTCCTGCCAGCCGGGCATCACGAAGCTGTAAGGCTCGGTCTCGTTCCCCTCGCCCGGCTCCACTGGCGAGATGTGCACCCGCTCGTGGGACCGCTGGGAGGAGACCACCTTGGCCTCTGTTTTCCACTGTTGAAGAATGGCCTTCTGGTAGGATTCCAGGCTCACCATGTCGGGAACCACCCGGGCCAACGCTCCGAGGACGCGCACGTCCGTATGGTCGTCCTTGTAGACCCACAGCCCCGAAAAACTCTTCGACCCCTTCACAATGGCCAGGTTGTACGGCTCGTCCTTGATGTGAATGTCTTCCTTCAGCTGCTCCGGGTCCTGGTAGGAGGTGACGATGACCGTCCCGCCCGGCTTGGTGAGAGCGTTGATGGGTTGCAGGCCGTACCACGCCCAAGATTCGACGCCCTTGCACAGGGTGTCGTCCACGACGATAGTCGCGTCCACCTGCGTAGGCTCGTACTGGGCCAGGTACTCTTCCAATTCGATAGCGTCGTCGGCAACCACCGCGAAATACTTGGCCGGGATGCCGTTGCGCTCCGGCGAGTCGCCGTAGCGACCAAAGGCCGTGCCAATCTTCCCCTCCAGACGAGAGGCAAGCACAATGGAGCGGCAAATATTTCCCGAAAGTCGCTTCTGGAAAATACCCCTATAGACCACCTCTACGGCGTATGTACTCAACAATCACCTCCTGAGCGGGCGCGCTAAGCGCAGTTCGCCCCATATTCTATAGCGGATTCAGCTTTGATGATAGCGGAAAGGGGCATGGGAATGCAAAGTTGGGACGCGTCGCCGGTGGCTGTGATCCGTGCCGGGCGAAAGTACTCAAACAGACAGGCAGTCGAACGCCCTCGCCATACCGTTGCCATTCATGTATGGTAGTTCTACTTAATTGACAAAAGGCGAGACTGGGAAGTTTTCGGATGTCGGTCGAATTGACCAACTTGATTGCCATTCTGGGCGTTGGAATTGCCCTTGCGACCCTCATGATTGCCCTATTCCGTGTGCAAGAGCGCCGGATTGACAGACTGGAACGTCGCATCGAGATGCTGGAGGCCACGGTGCAAGAGTTGGTAAAAGAGGTGGCCGAGGTCAAGGGATCTCTGGCAACCATACACGCGGGCTTGCGAATCAGGGTGGGTGAACCGGCTGAGTAGCTACTCCCCGTCCAATTCTTGATACACCTCTTGCGCATCGGCTTCCCCCGATGCGCTTTCTTCATCCCCCTCCAGCTCATCCGCGCTCGTTGACGCTACTCTCGGCGCTTTCGTCCGGTGCGCGGCGGAGATAATCGCCGTGCTGGCCAGTGGGTACGTCAGCAGCACAAACACCATCGTCAGCCCCGCCAGCACGCTTAGCGTCACTGACCTCGTGGCGAAGTGCACCACCACCCCCGCCAGCAGCAGCGCGATCCCTCCCGTGGACCCCAACCCCGTGGCATGGAGTCTCGTGTAAACGTCCGGGAATCTGACCAACCCGAGAACCCCCAGCAGAGTCCATGCCGCTCCCAGTGCCATCAGAACACCCCCCGCTACGTCTGCCACGCCCATGCTAGAAGGGCCTCCCGCTGATCAGGTACTTCGCCACCGCAACCGACGACACCACCCCAATCAGCGCCAGCACCAGCGCTGCCGGAAAGAGCTCCGGCGCGTACCTCACGGTGAACACGGCGATTAAACCCAGGGACAGCAGCACGGCAGTCTCCACAGCCAGCAGCCGGTCGGCGGCGGTTGGGCCCTGCACCAGCCGGTAGAGCGTCACCGGCAGGCCAAGCGCCAGCAGTATTAGCGCAACGTTCAGTAGGATTTCCACCAGTTTAGCCCTCTACCGAAGTGGGTCTCCAGATGGTCCAGCAGCGCCTTGCGCGCGGCGTCTGCATCCTCCGCCTCCAGAACGTGTACGTATATATACTGCCCATCATCAGAGAAATCGACGGTAATCGTCCCCGGCGTCAAAGTTATCGAATTCGCCACGATGGTCTTCTCCAGATCGCCAATCTCCCCAATATGCACCTTCAGGATGGCGGGACTCACAGGACGTCGAAAGTCGATGATAAACCGAGCCACTTTCAGGTTGGAAATCACCACCGCCCAAAAGTAACGGGCTACCCCTGCAGCGGCGGTGAAGGGGTCCCTCCACCCACCTCGACCCTTCTCGAAGATCCCGGTCGACAGGTTATTACTCAAATAGTGAAGCAGCAACCCCGCAAGTAAGACCCCCGCCAGACCCGCCACCCACTGAAGGGTGCTCCCCAGAAATACCCAGAAGGCCGCCGCGAGTAGGATGAAGATTAGCGCTCTCATGTTGATGGCCTATTCTAGCAGGGCCGGATTTACAGCGTCGATGTACTGGGTGGAGTCCAGAAGCTGCGCCGCCGCCTCCGACGTTATGTCATGCAGCCCCGCGGCGGCCACCGCAAGCACCAACGTAATGCACGCCGCCATCGCAATCGGAACTGCGTAGAGATGCACCTTCGAAGGAGCGGCATCCCCCTCCACGTCCCCCTTGTCCTTCCCCCAGAATACGGACTGCCATATCCTGAACATCGCGAACAGCGTAAACAGGCTGCCCACCAGCGCAGCGCCGGCCATCGCATAGGCGGCGGGGTTGTCCAGCCTCAGGGCCGACTCCAGAATCGCCAGCTTGCCCCAGAACCCGCTGAAGGGCGGAATTCCCCCCAGCGACATTGCCGGCACGAGGAACAGTATCGACAGCAGCGGATAGGTCTTCGCCAGCCCCCCCAGCCGGTTGATGTTGCCCGTGCCTCTGATTCTCTCCACGGCGGCGGCCAGAGAAAAGAGCGCCGCCTTCACCGGCATATACTGGAGCATGAAGAAGATGGCCGCGCCCACAGACGCGGTGGTGAGCATCGCCAGCCCCATCACCATGTACCCCACCTGGCTGATGATGTCCCACGTCAGTATAGAGCGGATGTCACGCTGCGCCACAGCCCCCAATGCCCCAAGAACGATGCTCAATCCCGCCATGACGAAAAGCGCGGGCTGGACAAAATCCTGGTCGTGGCCCAGCACCAGCGTGAATATCCGGATCATGCTGTAAACCCCAACCTTCGTGAGCACCGCCCCAAAAAATACCGCCACGCCGCTGGGCAGCTGGGCGTACGCGCCGGGTAGCCAGAAATGGAATGGAATTAGCGCCGCCTTGATTCCAAATGCCGCCATCAGCAGCGCCCCCACCGCCGTCACCATCGCCCCGTTTTCCGCTGCCTGCGCCCGAATCGAAAGGTGCGCCATGTTCAGCGTCCCCAACTCCCCGTAGAGCAGCCCGATGCCCATCAGCAGGAACGTGGAGCCGATGACGTTTATCACGACGTACTTGAACGCCGCCTCGGTCCTGAATCGGCCCGCTCCAATTGCCATTAATGCATACGACGCCAGCAGCGTCACCTCGAAGAACACGAACAGGTTGAAGATGTCCCCCGTCATGAACGCCCCGTTCACCCCCGCCAGCAGGAAAAGCATGAACGGCAGGATAAACTTACGCTCCCTCACCTCCTGGGAAAGCATGATCACGGCGAGGGACACCAGGGCCACCAGCGAAGCCGCAGTCACGGTCGCTGCGCTGAACAGGTCCGCCACCAGCACAATCCCGAACGGCCCCGGCCAGTCTCCAAGGTTCGTGGCCTGAATTCCCTCTCGCTCGACCAGGAACAGTGTGTGGAACGCCAATCCCATCACCGCCAGCACAGTCGCGAAGGCAACCCATCCCGCCACCCTCGGCCGGGTCAGGACGGCGACAAGCGCCATGGCCCCCGCCAGGGGAATCAGCACCGGCGCTACAAGCAGAAAGTCCGTCATCCCTTCAGGTTCCTCATCTCGTCAACGTCGTCCGATCCCATCGCCTTGTGGGTGCGTACCGCCAGCGTCAGCAGAAATGCCGCAATCCCAAACCCAATGACAATCGCCGTGAGTATCAACGCCTGCACCAGCGGATCGGCGAATCCACCGATGTCCGCGCCCTTCTCAGCGATGGGCGAGCCGCCCTTGGTGAGCCCTCCTACGACGAAGATTGTCAGGTTGGCGGCGTGGGACAGCATCAGCAGTCCAATGACAATCTTGAAGACGCTCCGCTGGAGCAGCAGGAACAACCCGCCTCCGGCCAGGACGCCAACCGCTATGGAAAGCAGGACTTCCACTATTCTTCGCCCTCCGCGCTGCCAGCCACCACCGGTTCCTCTTCCCCATCCTCCTCCGCCTCGGAATCCGCCTCCCCATCGTCGGCAACGCTCTCGTCTCCCGTGGCGTCGTCCGCATCAGCCCCCCCACCGGCCATCTCTTCCTCCACTGGTGTCTCCTCAGCCTCGTCATCTCCATCTTCCGCCATGGCCAGCACAGCAGTCATCACCCCTGCCGCCACCAGCAGAAATATGCCGAAGTCGAAGAGCTGCGCCAGTGCGAATTCCATCTTGGCCCCCAACACCGGCACGTCCACCGTCGCGTGGAAGCTGGTCAGGAAGGGATACCCCGCCACTAGAGGCGCGGTCGCCGCCACGATTGCAATGGCAAGCCCCAGAATTACGATTCGCTCGTATGGCAGATTCAGGAACTTCGGCACATCCTCGGGACCGTAGGCGAGGAACTGCATGGAGATCGCCCCGCTCATCAGCACCCCCGCAATGAATCCGCCCCCGGGGTTGTTGTGCCCGCTGAAGAAGAAGTAGAGGGTAAGAAGTACGGCGAAGGGGAAGGTCACCGACGCTACAACTCGCAGGATTGGGCCTTTGATCATCCTACCGGCCCTCCCTCACAGCGCGAATCATGGCGAATACGGCAAGCGCCGCCATGCCGACCACGGTAATCTCCCCCAGCGTATCAAAGCCCCGGAAGTCGACCAGAATTGTGTTGACCACGTTCTTCGCCTTGGCCAGCGACGCGCTGCTCTCCAGGAAGAATGGCGCTATCGATGAATGCTGTGGCGTGACGATTACCGCCAACAGCAGGAATGTCACCATCGCCCCGAAAGCGGCCGAGAATCCCAATTGAAGCGCCAGCACCTTTCGGGGCGACGAAACGTTGAACGTCTTCAACATCTTGCTGATGCCCAGCACCAGCAGGACGACCATCAGCAGCTCTATCACCAGCTGCGTCAGGGCCAGGTCCGGCGCACTGTAGAGGGCGAATGCCGCCGTCACCAGCGCCCCGACGAACCCCAGCGCCAGCACCATCTCCAGCGGACGACGGCGGAACAGCAGGAATCCAGCCCCTAACGCCAGGAAGAGCGCCAGCGCCACGTCAATAACACCCAAATTCGCGCCGTCAAACAGGCGGGAGAAGGGAGGCGCGCCCGCGCGGGTCAGCGCTAGCACCACGAGGGTCATCGCTGCCAGCACCACGACAACGATGTACCGGCGAAGGTCCCCGTTCTGGAACCTGAGGTAGATTCGAGGCACTGAACGCGTCAGAAAGATAATCCCCTGCTCAAAGGCGCGCACCGCCAAACCGCGGTGCGTCAGACCACGGCCCATCCATGACCAGACCCTATAGTTGATATGCTGATGAAACAGGTACACCGCTACCCCAGCGGCAATGGCCACCGCGCTCAGAAGCAACGCATCTTTGAATCCTCCCCACAGGTGCAGCCCCGCCTTGTATGGGTGTCCCGCCAATGCCTCCACCGCCGGGGAGATCAACCAGTTGTCGACCAGTTCCGGGTAGACGCCGATGACAACCGTCACAACGGCCAGCGCTCCCGGCACAAACACCAGCGCGTTCGGCACACTGGGACGGAAGGACCTGGGACCGGGAGCTCTGCCCCCGAAGGCGCCAATGAGGAATCTGAGGGAATAGCCCAGCGTCACCGCGCTACCAAGGACAAACACCCCCGCTGTGAGCCAGTGGAAGGTGTCAACGCTGTGGGGCACGTGCAGCGCAGCGTCTAGAAGCGCTTCTTTGCTGACGAAGCCGCTCAGCGGAGGTATGCCCCCCAGCGACAATGCCACGACACCCGCTGCGAGCGCCAGCCCCGGCATCAAGTAGGCCAACCCCTCGAGCGACCTCACTTCCCTGGTGCCGATTTCGTATTCGATGGTCCCCGCAATGAGGAAGAGCGCCGCCTTGAACACCGCGTGACTCAACAGATGGAACGTCGCCGCTGCCTCCGCCACCTCCGTTCCCAGCCCGTAGAGCGCGATCATCAGCCCCAGTTGGCTGATTGTAGAGTAGGCCAGCAACGACTTCAGGTCGTACTGTCTCAGCGCCAGGAACCCCCCGACTATCAGGGTGGCAAGCCCCAGTACCACCAGCGTCACTTCCCAGGTGGGTATGCCCGCAAATACGTGGGTGAACCGGGCCACCAGGAATATCCCGGCCTTCACCATGGTGGCCGAGTGAAGATAGGCGCTAACGGGGGTGGGGGCCACCATTGCGGAAGGCAGCCATATATGGAATGGAAAGATTGCCGACTTCGTGGCGGCGCCCAGTATCACCAGGATGATAATGGGCGTCAGCAGGGGCGATTCCCGAATTTCCGACGCCCTTTCCAACACCTCGGTCAACTCGAAGGTGCCCAGGGTTATGTAAATCAAAATGAATCCCGCCAGCATCGCCAGGCCGCCGAAAACGGTGATCAACAGCGCTCGCATGGCATTCTTTCGCGCTTGCCCCGTCTCGTCGGAAAGCCCGATGAGGAAGTAGGAGCTTACGGTCGTCATCTCCCAGAACAGGTACAACACGATGAGATTCCCGGAGGTGACCAGCCCCAGCATGGACCCGGCGAAGATCAGCATCCAGCAATAGAACTTCAGAAAGTGGGTGTGGTGCCCCATGTACCGCTGCGAATACAGGAATATCAGCGTGCCGATCCCCGTTATGAGCAGCACGAACAGCAGCGAGTAGCCGTCCAGCAGGAAAGTGAGGTTCACTCCAAGGTCCGGCACCCACGGGTAGGAGAAGGACTGTACGTCTTCTCCAAAGGAAAGCGGCAGCTGGGTCAGCGCCAGCCCGAACAGGGAGGCCATGACGGCGGCGGCGTAGATGCCCAGATATCGCCGAATGAAGCTGGGAAGTAGGGGCGCCGCTGCACCTGCAGCCATGGGCACGACAAAGAAAAGGAGGGTCATGGGGTACGGCGGAAAGGCGGCGATTCGCTTTTGGAATGCTGTCTCATACCAGCCCTCAGTTTACCAGCCCAAAGCCCCGAAAGGTAGCCGCTATCCCATCCCCCCGTTCTCCCGCGAAAGCGGGGGCCCACTCTTCCCTCCCAACCCACAAACCACGCCAACCACGCAACCTTCCCCTCCCTCTTAAGCCTTCCCCCTCCGATGGGGGAAGGTTTGGATGGGGGTGATTCCTCCAAAACCTACAACAGACGCTGGTAGGGGCGGTTCACGAACCGCCCTCCCCCACCCCCTCCCTTCGCCCGTCCTGGAGACCCTTGCACAACCGTCATCTCCGCCCCTCTTCCCTCCTCTCCCGTCCTGGGAGAGGATTGAGGTGAGGGTGATTTGGGTGGCGGTGAGGCTGAACGGCGGGTTGTGCAAATCTCTCCGTCCTGGGAGAAGGTTATGTTGAGGGTCTCCCCCGCTCCCCTCTTCCCCCTTGATGGAGATCCTTGCACAGCCGTCATTCCGGTGAAAACCGGAATCCAGAATCCCTCTCCCCTTCTTTTTTCTAAGAAGGTCCCCCGACGAAGAACCTGGTCGGGAGTCTCCCCCTCCCCCCTTCACCCTTCCCCCTTAACCACACCTGTCACCCTGAGGACACCCCGCGACGAAGAATCTGGCAGGGCAGGGCGTCCCTCCCCGTCCCCTCCCTTCTCCCGTCCTGGGAGAAGGTTAGAGCCTGCCCTGAGTCTTCCGAAGGGTTGAGGGTCTCCCCAGTTCCCCTCTTCCCCCTCGATGGAGATCCTTGCACAACCGTCATTCCGGTGAAAACCGGAATCCAGAATCCCTCTCCCCTTCTTTTTTCTGAGAAGGTCCCCCGACGAAGAAACTGGTGGGGGGCCTCCCCCAACCCTCTTCACCCTTCCCCTACAAAGACTTGTCATTCTGAGGAGGCCCCGCGACGAAGAATCTCTCGCCCCGGTCGACGCCCGTCTCCCCCACTCTTGTTCCTGCGTAGGCAGGTACCTACTCGCTACCTTTAGCCGCTCCAACCGCAACACCCAACCCTCTTCCCCTTCCCCCTTACCCACACCTGTCACCCTGAGGACACCCCGCGACGAAGAATCTGGCGGCGGGGGGCCTCCCCAATTACTGCATTGCACACCAAAACTGCCAACTTCCCCTTGCCACAATCCCCCACCCACTGCTACCATCCCTACATGCGGAAAGCAAAACGTCTGTCCCTATACGATAATCACTCTCAACCATTCTTGCCAAAAACCAACCACCAAGAAAATTTCGCAAACAATTCAATCCCTTGAAAATCGCAATTCCACACCTGCAACAACCTCAATATGCCACCACTCGACGCACCCTGCAGGCTGCTCCCACGCCTGGCCCCTCTCAAACAACCCCTCGATTGTTTCCGTTTGTTTCGAGGTTGTTTTTCGGCACATTTCGATAACTAGTCTCACTACTTCATTCCCTCAGACGCCCGTTCCTTGACACATCCTTTTGGCGGTAAGTAACATCAACTTTCAACGTTCGCATTCTTCGTTCGGGGGAAAGACATGAAGAGCATCACCATCGACCGCAGCAAGCACCTGTCCGAACAGCCGGAGACCGGACACAACCGCTGGCACCCGGACATTTCGCCCGTCGTAGAGGCGGAGGAGGGCGAGGAAGTCGTACTCGAAACCCGCGACGCCCTCGACGGCCAGCTCAACGCCTCCAGCACCGTCGCGGACTTTGGTAATCTCGATACCGGCGCCGTCCATCCCCTCACCGGTCCGGTGTTGGTCAAGGGCGCCCAGCCCGGCGACCTGCTGGAGATCGAGTTCGTCGACGTGGTCCCCCAGCCCTGGGCCTTCAGCAGCATCATCCCCGGCCTCGGCTTCCTCAGAGACATCTACGAAGAGCCCTTCATGGTCCACTGGAACATCGCCGACGGCTTCGCCACCTCCGAGCAAATCCCCGGCGTCCGCATCCCCGGCGCGTCCTTCATGGGCGTCTCCGGCGTCGCCCCCTCCCACGCACAGCTGAAAGCGTGGACCGAAAGGGAAAACGTCCTCATCGGCAAGGGTGGAATGGCCCTGCCTCCCGACGCCGGCGGCGCAGTCCCCGCCCACGGCAACGCAGCTGCTGATGGTCTCCGCACCCTGCCCCCGAGGGAAAACGGCGGCAACTTCGACGTGAAGCAGCTATCGAAAGGCTCCAAGCTGTTCCTGCCCGTGGCCGTGGATGGCGCCCTCTTCTCCACCGGCGACGCCCACTTCGCCCAGGGCGACGGCGAAGTCTGCGTTACCGCCGTTGAGATGGGCGCAACCGTCTCCGTACGCTTCAAGCTGCACAAGGGCGAGGCCGCCCGAAACAACATCCGCTGGCCCCGCTTCAGCCGCGAGGACTACTTCATCGACCCCATGTGGGCCGCCCCTCAGAACTTCATCGCCACCATGGGCATGCCCGTCACCGACGACGGCGTCAACGACGGGGAGAACCTGACCCTGGCCTGCCGCAACGCCCTCATCAACATGATCGACCTGCTTCAGGAGCGGGGCTTCTCCCGCGAGCAGGCCTACGTGATCTGCAGCGTGGGCGTGGACCTCAAAATCAGCAACGTGGTAGACGTCCCCAACTACGTGGTCTCCGCCTGCCTCCCCCTCGGCATCCTGGCAACCTAACCCCACACCCTCTCCTTCCCCCGACGGTGGAGTCCCTTCTTTCCTCTTCCCCCTTGATGGGGGAAGATTGAGATGGGGGTGATTCGGCTGGGGTCGGTGCAGAACCGGCAGTTATGCAAAGCTCTCCTTGAGGGAGAGGATTAAGCCTGCCCTGAGTCTGCCGAACGGGTAAGGGTGAATGCACTCCCAACCCAATCTATTGGACACCACACTTACCCCCCACCTCGCCGAATTCCGTCTCCGTTGTTGTCATATCGTCCACGCCGCAATATAATCAACCGAAACCTCAGCATAGGGGGAGCATAACGTTGAGTCCTACTTCATACGCTTTCTTCGAAGGTGATTTCGTTCCGATGGAGGAAGCCAAAGTCGGAATCGATACCCACGCTCTTCACTACGGCACCGGGGTTTTCGAGGGTATCCGCGGCAACTGGAACGCCGAAAAGGAGACCCTCTACGTTTTCCGGCTCCGCGAACACTTCGAGCGCCTCACCCAGGGTTGCCGCCTGCTCATGATGGACATCCCCTACTCCGTGGACGACCTCTGCGACATCACCATCGACCTCATCCAGCGCTGCGGCTATAAGCAGGACATCTACATCCGCCCCCTCGCCTACAAGAGCGCCCGCCTCATCGCCAACCTGAAGCTTCACGAGTTGGAAAGCGACTTCTGCCTCATGACCATCCCCTTCGGCGACTACCTGGAAACGGACGCCCTCCGCTGCTGCACCTCCACCTGGCGCAGGCCAGACGACCGTTCCATCCCGCCCCACTTCAAGATGACCGGCGTCTACATCAACAGCATCCTGGCCAAGACGGAGGCAGTCCTCGCGGGATTCGACGAGGCCATACTGCTGAACAGCGACGACCACGTTTCCGAGGGCGCTGGCGAGAACCTGTTCATGGTCGTCGACGGCAAGCTGATTACCCCTCCCCTCGGCGACGGCATCCTTCCCGGCATCACCCGATCCACCATCATGGAGGTGGCCCGGGAGGAAATGGGGATGGAGGTCACCGAGGCCCACATCAGCCGCACCGAGCTTTACATCGCCGACGAGTGCTTCCTCACCGGCACCGCCGCCCACCTGACCCCCATGGTGGAGCTGGACAACCGAAAGATTGGCGACGGGACCACCGGTCCCATCTCCAAGGCCCTGCGGGAAAAGTATTTCGAAATTGTCGGCGGCAACAACCCCAAGTACATGCACTGGTGCACCCCCGCGGTGCCCAAGGCTCCGGACTCCTAGAGTCCGGGCAGCACCGTGACGGGCATATAAGTCTTGGCGTGGGATAGCATAGGCTGGATTGGCATAACCTTTGCCGCATACCTCATCGGCTCGTTCCCAACGTCTACCCTCGCCGCCCGCTGGCTCAAGCGCCAGGATATCCGCGACTTGGGGGACAAGAACGCAGGCGCCGCCAACGTCTATAGAAACCTGGGAGCGCGGGCCGGCCTCGCCGTCGGCACGATCGACATCGGCAAGGGCGCCCTTGCAGTCCTGTTTGCGAAATTCGTTGGCGGCGGCGCTGCGCTCCAGATGACCGCCGGGCTGGCCGCCGTAGCCGGACACAACTGGCCCTTCTACCTCCAGTTCCGCGGCGGAAGGGGCGCCGCCACCGCCCTGGGTGTGTTCATGGGCCTCATCCCCTTCCCCGCCGTGCCAATGTCATTGGGCGCCCTGCTTATCCTCGCCCTCTCCAGGCGGTCAACCGTCGCCCTCACCTTCTTCTTCCTCTCCATGCCCCTGATCGCCTGGCTCACCGGCGTGAGACTCGCGTTCATCGGATACGTCATCCTGCTCCCCGTGGTGGTCGGCATAACCCATTTTTCCAGCCAACGCAAGATAGAGAAGCCCGCGGAACAGCCGGAGCAGTGCGCCGGAATACCGACGCCGGAGAGTCAGTGAGTGTCCTTCGAGGCCGACTACATCCTCTTCATATTTCTGGCTTCGCTGGGTGTGGTTCAGCTAGCTGCCCTCAGGAGCAACCTGAAGGGCCTCTACTTCATCAGAATTCGCCTTCTCAACATGGCTCTCGCCCTTGCGCTGGTGGCCGGTTCCTGCCTCTGGTTTTTCTTCAGCGAGCCCAGAAACCTCCCCGACACGGGGGACGGTCTGGACGGCAACCAGCAAGCCATGTTCTCCGTCGCCGCCGCCCTCAGCGCCGTGCTGTTCACCTTGGCGACTACCTCCCTATTGAACCTCGGAATCGGCAAAGGCGACGATAAGCACGAATCGGGTCTGGAAACCCTGAGGCACGCCACCTATTTCTCCGCTTTGCGACGGACCCTGGGCAGGCTGTGGAAGGCCTGAAGAACCTGGACCTGGAGCTTGTCACCCTGCTCAACCGAGTGGTGGGTTGGCAGGACTGGCTGGATGTGGTCGGCGAAATGCTGGTCAGCGACTATCTGATTCCCGTCATGCTGATCCTGGGCCTCATGTGGCTCTGGTTCTCAACCGACGAATCGGCGTCCTCCGGCCTTCCAGCCAAGAAGACGGTCATAGCCGCCATACTTGCCATGGCCTTCGCCAATCTGACGGTGCTCGTCCTGAATGAGGTGTATTTCCGGCCCCGACCCTTCACGGAGACGGAGCTGAACCTGCTTTTCTACCGGCCAACGGACTCATCCTTCCCCTCCAACCCGGCGGCCCTGTCATTCGCCCTCGCTTACAGCGTGGCGCGGCAGCAGCGCGGCTTCGGCACAATCCTTCTGGTCCTCGCCACCGTCTGGAGCCTGTCCCGCGTCTTCGCGGGCGTCTTTTATCTCTCCGACGTCGCCGCCGGAGCCTTGATAGGCGTGGTCATCGCCTGGGGCGCCGCCTGGCTCCTTCGCTGGCTGGAACCCCTCCCCACCGCGGTGGTCCGGCTCATCCGCACCCTGCATCTGGCATGAACCCGTCTATCAGGGTATGATGAATTCAACTGCAGTTCGATGAGGAGGCCGCCCTATGCCTCAGCTAAACGAGTTCCTCGACGATTTACGCGAGGAGTCGAAAGCCCTCTCCTGGGAGGGGTCTTTCCGCGAATACCTGGAAATGGTAATTGCCAACCCATCCCTGGCCCGCCTTTCCCACCATCGCATATACGACATGCTGCAGTGGGCTGGGGCCAACTCCGACGATGACGACGGCGTCAACTATCCCATATTCGACAACCTCTTCGGTGCGAAGAAGACCGTCAGACGCCTGAACCAGATATTCCGGGCCGCATCCCAGATACCCGAGGAACGAAGGCGAATCCTGCTGCTGATGGGGCCGCCCGGCAGCGGCAAGTCCAGCCTGGTCAACGCCCTCAAACGCGGGCTGGAACGTTACTCCCGCACCGACGAAGGCGCCCTCTACGCCATCGCCGGCTGTCCCATGCAGGAAGAGCCGCTCCACCTGGTGCCCGAACATCGCCGGGCCGAATTTCAGGAGTCATACGGCCTGTCCGTGGAGGGAGACCTCTGCCCCCGCTGCCGCGACACCCTGCGCAATGACTGCAACGGAGATATTGCCGAAGTGAAGGTCCGAAGGGTGATCTTCGGCGAATCTGAAGGCGTCGGCATGGGTTCCTTCGTCGCCACCAGCCCCCAGGGCCAGAACCTGGACAGGCTCATCGGCAGCGTCAATCTCGACCTGCTCGCCCAAGACCGGCTCCAGGGTTCCGGCAAGGCCTTCCGCATGGACGGCGAACTGCAGGCGGCCAACCGCGGCATCATGGAGTTCATCCAGATCTTCCGCTCCGACGACCGTTTCCTGACGGTGGTCCTCGGAGTCACCCAGGAGCAGCTCATCAAGCTCGGCAGCTTCGGATCCGTGTACGCCGACGAGACCATCATCGCCCACAGTAACGAGGCCGAGTACATCAACTTCGTGTCCAACAAGGAATCGGAAGCGCTCCTGGACCGGCTGATTATGCTCAAAGCCCCCTACACTCTGGAGCGGTCCGAAGAGGTGAAGATCTACCAGAAGCTCCTCTCCGACGCACCACTATCCGACGTTCACGTTTCCCCCATGACCCTTCCGGCAGTTGCGTCCCTGGCCGTTTTGTCCAGGCTGGAACTCCCGAAGCGCGCTGGCAGGGACTACCTCCGCAAGCGAATGGAGATGCTCGACGGGCGCGCGTTCCCCAACTTTGCCCGCGGCCGCCAGGACTCCCTGGAGGAAGAGGAAGACTCCAATGAGGGCATGTACGGCCTGTCGCCCCGCTTCATCATCAACCGGCTGGCCGACGCTATCTCCCGTGGGCCCAAATGCCTGACGCCTGTGGCGGCTCTCGAAAACCTGGTGGAAGGCTTTGAGGAACGGGCCGGCGTGGCCGGGGAGGACGTGGACCGGCTTCCCTCCCTCCTGCCGGAAGCCATCGAAAGCTACAAGGATCTGGCCCTTCGCCAGATACAACAAGGCGCCACGGACCGTTTCGAGGAGCGGGCGCAGGCGGAAGCCGAAGCCTATCTCCGGCGTCTGGCGGACCTCTTCTCTGACGAGGAAGGCGCTGACCCCCGCAGACTCAGGCAGGAAGACAGGGCATTGCGGCCCATAGAGCGCGCCATCAGCGTCCCCGACTCCCGAAGGGAGGAGTTCCGCAGGGCGGTGCTGAACGCTCACCAACGTCTCGAAGAAAAGGGTGCGCTGACCTCATATCAGGACATCCCCCTCCTCGCCGCCGCCCTGGAGGAGCTGCTGCTGCCCAGCCTCAAGGAAGTCTCCGTAATGCTGCGGGACAACAAGAAGCAGCTTCACCACAGGGACGCAATACGCACGCGGCTGATTGCCGGGTACGGCTTCTGCGCCGAGTGCGCCGACGACCTGATAGTCTTCTCCGCCTCAGCCGTCCGCGGACGAACACCCCTCTCAGTCAAGAACGGGCGGCTAGTCCGCAAGTAACCCCTCTCCCTCCCCCCTGACGAAGACCATTTCACAACGCTCTGAGGGGCCTCAATTAGCCTCTTCCCCCTTGACGGGGGAAGATTGAGATGGGGGTGATTCGAGTCCTGTGCAAGACTCAATATGCGGCAATGCGAGGGTCCCGCATGCTTGAGCCTGCCACCGGCGGAGACGGGGGACAGTAGGTGAGACTACCTCCCCACGGCGTAGGAATCAGCCCGCGGGTCGGCGGCCCCAATCAGCGTCCCGAATTCCTGGTCTACCAGCACGCCGCAGAGTCCGGCGGCCCGGTATCCCCAGTCGGACAGCCAGTTGACCGTGTGACCCCGCCGTTCCAACTCCGACGCCGTCTCCGACGAAATCCGCCCCTCCAGCTCAATCCGGCCCGGTGTGTACGTGTGGGGCCAGAAGGAATCCGGGTGGCTCCAGCTGGCGGCCCTCGGCTCCTCCACCGCCTGTTGCGGGTCAAGGCCAAATTCCACTATGTTGAGGAACATCTGCGCCATCCCTTGCACCTGCATGTCGCCGCCGGGGGTGCCAAAGGGCATGAACAACTTGCCGTTCTTGAACGCCATTGACGGGTTCGGCGTCAGCCTCGGCCGCTTCCCCGGCTCCAACCGGGAGGGATGCCCCTCCTCCAGCCAGGTCTGGGTGCCCCGCGACGACACAATCATCCCCAGCCCCGGCACCAACGGCGTTGCGCCAAAGCTGTCACTGGGGGTCGCTGAGAAGGCGTTCCCCCACTTGTCGACAACGCAGGCGTAGCTGGTGTCGGGCCCCGTGGCGCCGGCCTTCGCCGCAGGCGCGGACATAGCCGGAGCGCGCGACGCGGCGCCCTGGTACGGCCACGGATCGCCCATCGGCGGCATCTCGGGATAGGCCCGCGCCATTTCGATGGCCGCCCGTCGGGCGTCGGCGTAGCCCTTGGAGAGAATCCCCTCCATGGGAACGTCCACAAAGTTCGGGTCACCGTAGAAATAGTGCCTGTCGGAGAACGCCAGCTTGATCGACTCCAGCAGCGCGTGGAGATAGTCGGGGGAGTTGTGGCCCATCGCCTGCAGGTCGAACCCCTCCATCAGGTTTAACACGCCAATGAGGCTCGGCCCCTGGCACCACGGCCCGCAGGTATAGATGGAGTAATCCCCGTAGGTGCCCATCTCCGGCTTCTCCACCGCCACTGAGAACTCGGCGAAGTCCTCCATCGTAAACAACCCGCCTTCCGCCTCCGAAAAAGCGACCATCTTCTCGGCAATCTCGCCCTTGTAGAAGAAGTCTCGGGCAGCGCGAATGCCCCCCTCTCGACCGCCGCTGGCGCTGGCCCTCTCCACCTCAATCATCCGCTTGAACACGTTGGCCAGGTCCTTCTGCACGAAGGGCTGCGTGGTCTTGATGGGAGTGCCGTTGGGCGCGAATATCTCTGCGTCGTAGGCCCATCGGTCCAGCACTCCGGGACGGTGGGCTGCGGCGCTCAGCCGGGGCGCAGCGGGAAAACCCTCATCCGCCAGCCGGACAGAAGGTCCCACCACCTGTTCGAACGTCATCGTGCCGAACCGCTCCAGCGCCGTCAGCCAGGCATCGCACGCCGAAGGGACGACGCAACGTTCCATGCCCAGGGGCAGTTCCCCGTACTTCTCAATGAAATACTCCGCCGTGGCAGCCTTCGGCCAGCCGCCCAACCCGCTGATGGAGACAACCTCGTCGGTCTCCGCCATGTACACCAGGATGGGCGCAACCCCTGCAAAGCTGGTGAAATGGGGCTGCGTGACATTTATCGCAATTCCAGCGGCAATTCCAGCGTCGACGGCGTTCCCTCCCTCCTCCAGCATCTGGTATCCGGCCAGGGAAGCGAAGTAGTTCCCCGACGATATCACGTGGCTCAGGCCCATGGCGGGCGGTCTGTAAGAGTTCATTCCATTGGGTGGCATGCGGCACCTCCTATGCATCCGATAGGCTGAGAATAGGCTCGCGGACAACGCCTGTCAACTTGGCCCCTCAGCCGGTTTGATCGTCGAGTATGCCGATTAGACCCTCAAGAAACTCGCCCACCTCTGAAGGGTCCCTCAACAGGTAGCGGGCAGCGGTCTCCCTCGGGCGAGACGCCACCAGAATCCCGGCATCTTCCTCTCCCAACACGGCGAAAGCGTCCTCGTCGGTGGTGTCATCGCCCAGATAGAAGGCCACGGAGTTTCCGGCATTCAGCCCCAGCCGCTCCCGAATCCACAGTAACGCCTTGCCCTTGTCCCAGGCCACGTCAGGGCGAATCTCGAAAACCATCTTGCCTCGGTTCCTTCTTATGTCTGGGTGCCCTCGCAGTACCTCCTCGACAATCGCATCCACCTCGGGAATCTGCGAGGGATGTGCGCGGCGGTAGTGGACAGGCGCCGTGTATCCGGTCAGCTGCACGTGGACGCCCGGAATGCCGGAAAGCGCCTCTGACAGCTTCCGGTACACTTCCGCGAGGCTCTCCTCAAACTCCCGCCCCACATCCAATCGAAGCCCCGTGCCCGGCGGTCCTTCGATGACCAAACCGTGGCTCCCCGCGTAGATGACATGCTGAAGCCCCAGAAACTCCCTCACTGTCTCCACAGACCGCCCGCTGACAATGGCCACCGGACAACGCTCCGCCAGTCCGCCAACAAGCGCCGTCATCTCCGGCGATATCTGCGCAAGCTCCGGCCGGTCAATGATGGGCGTGAGCGTCCCATCGTAGTCAAGAAAGACAATCCCCCTCCGGCCTTCCAGTCGACGTCTGAAGCGCCCCATCTGGGAAAGGGCAGAGGGAAGCGGGATCGCAGCAGCGTCCATGTCTCTATCCTCCTACGCCGGACCCGTGACGAACGAAAGCAAACGCTTGCGACGCCAGTGCGACCAGCAGAATTCCAGCGCCAACCACGTATATTGTCGCCAGTGAGACTGAACCAATGGCGGCGTACGCGAGAAGAGGCCCGGAGGCGAAGCCCAGGTCCTGCCACGATGCCAGGCGGCTCATCACCTGGGGCCTGCGGTGGACCGGCGCCATTCCACCCACTGCCGCATTCAGGGAGATGATGGCCCCTGCCACTCCCAGAAACGCGACCGGCAGCCACACAAATGCCCACAAGGCGGGAGCGTTGAATGCCATCAGGAGCAAGGCTGCTACGCTCATCGGTATCGCCACAACGGGAATCCGTTCATGACCGACCCGATCGCCCAGGTATCCCAGGAAAGGCCCCGCTATGTCGGACATCAAGCGAGACGCCAGCAGCAGCCCGTTCAGGGTCGCTATTCCAACCACAAGACCCGCGATGGCAACCTCGTCTCCCAGCTGCTCCCTCAAATAGTAGCCCAGCGTGGAAATCAACACGCCACCCATCACCAGGTAGAAGGCGAATGTTGTGAAGCTCGCTGCTAGCAGCTTGTATCGTTGGCCCGGGTCCATCCCGGGCACCGTGGGCACGACCAGGTCCCACAACTTGTGCCCAACACCAGCGTCGGCGGAAGCCTCCAGTTTCAGATGATCACCTCCGCCCGTCTCTAGTTCGACCACGGCCCCCGGCCTCGAGCTGGAAACCAGCTGCAGGAATGCAGGAATGCTCAACAGCCCGATGGCGGCGATGATGAGGAAACTCGGCCCTCGTCCCAGAATGTCGAACAGTATCCCGCCCAGCAGCACTCCCACCAGGCTCCCAACCCGCATCCCGCCGCTGAATACCCCCATCAGGCGGCCTCGTCTGCCGTCCTCCCCCTCCTCCAGCACCACCAGAAAGCCCGTCAGCCTTAGTATGGAGAAGCAGATCCCCCAGAGCAGCCGCGCCAGCAGAAGCAGTGCAAACCCCTTGGCCAGGCCCAGCATGACCGTGGTGCCCAGGGCCATAACCATGCTCGCCATCAACGGCCGGGCGACGCCATAACGCTGCAGCAGGTACGCGGCCAGGGGATTGGACGCCAATCGAACGAACCGGTTGGCGCTGAGCAGCACCCCCACCAGGCCCACGGCCACTCCAAATGCGCTCACGTTGGAGGGCAACACGTTGTAGATCATCGAGTCGCCCATGAAGACCGTGGCGACGATTATAGTTATCATCAGCACCCGCCGAGGGGCGAACCTGTCCAACGCCGCAAAGCCTGGATTCATAGGGAGGTCAGCGGCGCTTCAACGCTCTGGATGCGAAGTTATGCTGAGGTATCGACGCTACGCCCCGTCACCCGCGGCGGCCACCTCGACGGCGACGGGAGGCGTCCATCCCCATGCGTGGGGCGGATCCCCGGGATGAACCACGCTTCCACCCGTAATAGTCACCACCGGCGCCAGCGCTTCCGTCCCCATACGGGACTTGCCCGTCGCGTCCGCCAGCTGCCATCGCCCTGCAACCACGTCCAGCACCGAAATGTCCGCCGTTCGGCCTTCCTGCAGGCTTCCCGCCTCGTCCTCGATACCCAGATAGGCGGCGGGAGTCGCGGTTGTCATCTTCACCACCTCCGGAACGGAGAAGCCCATGGCCAGAAAATACGAAGCGTACTCCAGCAGCCCCCGCTCCGACAGCTTGCGCATCCCGTCCCCGGCGTGAATCTCGATGTCCGTGGCGATGGTGTCCGGCCGCAGCCCCTGGGCAAGCACCGAGTCCGCCCGGTCCCAGCCGAAGTTGAAGTCCCCGTAGGAGGTGTCGATGTACACGCCACGTTCCTGGGCCTCCACCAGCGACTCAAGCAGCCGGCCCTCTTCGTCCAGCGCGGCGCCCGTCAATGGCGTGAATACGTGGGTCACCATGTCCCCCGCGTCCAGCATGGCCAGCGCCTCGCTGGTGATGTCCGACGACGTGGGCGTCTGACGCTTGGGGCCAATGTCGCCAATGTGCATCATCAGCCGTATGCCGCTCTCCCGCGCGGCCCGCTTGGATGCTTCCAGGTGCTTCAGCCCCAGGTTCTGCACCGTTCTGGGGGCCACAATCACCTTCACGCCCTTCACCAGGTCCGGATTGCTGCGCGCTATCTCCACTACGCCGTCCACGTCCATGTGCTCCTCCGCGGGCGGCGCGCCGAGGCTCCTGTCCCGGAAGATGCTCAGGAAGGAATAGACCGAGGTCTGCGCCTTGGGAAGCACGTATTCGCAGAAGTCTTCGAAGTCGGCGGAACCGGGCCCTCCCGCGTCGGCGATGGTCGTTACACCGGAGCGGACCCCCGCAACGTCGGGGTGGTTCCAGTTTCGGCCGGGATGGTACACGTGGGTGTGCACGTCCACCAGGCCCGGTGCCACAATCTTGCCCGAAACGTCCAGGACCTCCCGCGCCTCAGACGACGAGATGTCTCGCGCCACCTGTGAAATCTTGCCGTCCCTCACGGATACGTCCAACGTTTCATCAGTCCCACGGGAGGGATCGATTACACGCCCTCCCTTCAGCAGCAAGTCATTCATGGCGCACCTCCTTGGGGTTGCGGCGAGTATAGCACGGCCCTCCTATGCGGCAAAGGATGAAAGTCTCTACACGGTACAATCCAAGTATTGCCAATTACGCACGTTTGCCTTTATAATTGTTGCACTGTATACGAATGACTAATAGGAGCGGTATTCTGCAAATGGCTAATGTAAAGTCGGAGCCAGTGCCCCGCCCATCGCCCACTGAGCTGCTGGCCATATTGGAAGACCACGGATATCGCCCCACCACTCAAAGGCGGGACGTTGTAAGCCTCCTCGAATCCAAGGAGGTTGGTTTCACCGTTGAGGAGTTGACGGAGGAGCTGATTGAGGTTGGCCGGGCGACGGTCTACCGCACAATCAAACTGCTGCTCGACGCCGGTGTGCTGTGCAAGGTGACCCTTGTAGACGGAACACCCAAGTACATCGTCGCGCGGCGGGAACACCACCACCACACCGTCTGCGTCAGATGCAATACGGTGGGAGAGTTCCGAAGCAGCACCGTCGAGCGCGTCCTGCGCACCATCGGCACAGATATCCCCGGCACCATCGTGGGGCACCGGATGGAAATCTTCCTGGTCTGCGAAGACTGCGCCGAAAGCGTTCCCTACTTCCGCTAGAACCCTCCGCCGCCAGTCACCTTAGCTTTCCTCAGGCGCCGGCCACGCTTCGGCAGTGGTCCAGCGCTGAAGCCGATTTGGCGGGCATGTCCGTCAGTATCCGAAAGCCCTGCTCCAGCCTCCGCTCCACGTCCTCGTTCGTCCTCACCCCCGTGGCGCAGGGCACACCGTATTCCTGACACACCTTGAGAGTCCGTAGCACCATCTCCTGAACTTCCGGGTCTTCCGTCGCGTTGCCGCCCAACCCCATGTCCACGGAGAGGTCTCCCGCGCCCGCCATTATCGCCCCGATTCCCTTCACGTTCTTCAGGATATCCGGTAGATTCCGCGCTCCCTGGACCGTCTCGATAATGCCGATGAGCAGCATCTCTCCGTCCGGGTCCAACGGCCAGAGGTCGGACCTGTCCGTATATTCCTCCACGGAAATGCCCCAATACCGCACCGCCACGTCGTGAGGATGCCAGCCCCGCTCTCCCTTGGGCATCATGTCCGCCGCACCCCGGCGTTGCGGATATCTCGCCGCCACAACTGCGGCCTCCGCCGCCTCCACCGAGTCCAGAACGGGGATGACAATGCCGTAAGCCCCCAGGTCCAGGGTATGCTTGATGATCCACTGGTTCTGCTCCCGGGCGTTGGGCGTCATCCGCACAAACGGCGTCGGATGGGCCTGCAGGCTACCCGTTTCCGCAATGCGCTTCCGGTTCAACAGGGCCTGCAGCGAAAGCCGCAGTGTGGGGAAGTCCAACCCCGTATGCTCGTTGTCGATAAATACGTAGTCGTAGCCCGCGTCGGTGGCAAAAGCCAGGTCGTCCAGGTTCCCGTTGTTGGCCCACGTGCCAACGGCGGGCTTACCTCTCTCCAGAAGATCAATCACCCTGTTCAGTCGCGCCATTTTCTTCTCCCATTTCCGTATTGCTTTGGGATGATATAGGAAACCCGCCGACCAATGCAAAGCAGCCCGGCGGTTTGACGCTCCCGTCCCCAGATTCTATACTCCAGCCACTTCACTAGAATCAGCCAGGAGGCAGCCATGAGCACGGGCGCAAGACTGCAGCACGCGGCATTCCACACCACCAATCTGGAGAAGGCACGAGACTTCTACGGCAGAATTCTCGGCCTGCATGAGATAGTCCGACCCAACGTGATGAGTTCCGGCATATGGTACAGCGCCGGGCCCGCCCACGAACTCCACATCACTCTCAGCGACGCCGACGGCGTTCCCCGGCAGGGGCGCGACATCAACCCCCGCAAGCGGGGCGTCGAGGGCCGGCATCTCGCCTTTGCCGTCGATAACCTGGAGGAGACCAAGCGGCTCCTGGACGCGGAGGATCTCCCCTACGTGGGTAGCAACGATGACCTGCCCCAGATCTTCGTGGAGGACTTCGACGGCAACCTGGTGGAGTTGAATTCCGGCTGGGCTGACCAGCAGTCGGCGGGCTGACGACCACCCAACCAGGCAAACCCATATCCGGTCAGAAAAGCAAGGAGCAGCGATGGTCATCAAAGACCCCAAGGAACACGTCGAGTATGATCCCATGGTTGGCGTTCGCGGACCGGTCCGCCTCGCCTCCGTGGAGGCCACGGCGGAGGTGGTGGAGGACCAGTTGAAGCGGGGCAACTGCGGCCGCTGGGAGGTTATCTGCGACGAACCGGCCGGGCTGGGCGGCCTCGACGTCGCCCCCGCGCCCCTGCACTACTTCGCCATGGCCGTCCTCTTCTGAGAAATGACCCAGATTGCGCGGTACGCGCAATTCAAGAAGGTCGAAATCTCCAACGTCAAGGGCTACATCAAGCTCAACCTCACCATGACCGGCTCCGTCCTCGCCGAGACCATCGACGCCGGCGCATCCAGCGTGGAAACCGACTTCATCGTCGAGTCCGACGCTGACCCGGAGGTCATCAAGTCCATACTGAGAAACGCTCGCCGGGGCTGCTGGGCGCGGCAGATGATCGCCAAGCCCATCCCCTTCAAGGACACCCTCACCCTCAACGGCGAGAGCTTCGAATTCTAACCGATTCCCCTTCCCCCTCGATGGGGGAAGGTTGGGATGGGGGTGTTCCCCGTGTGGCCCTAGTCGAAGCTGTAGACCTTCGCCGCGTTCGCACCTACAATCTTGTCCTGCTCGTCCGCAGGCACGCCCTCCAGAATCTCCGACAGAATCCGCTGGGATTCCGGGAATGTTGACTCGGCGTGAGGGTAGTCCGAACCCCACATCAGGTTGTCTACGCCTATCATGTGTCGCATCTGAACGCCCAAGGCGTCCTCCTGGAAGCTGTGGAACACGTTGGACCGCATGAAGTCGGTGGGCAGCAGGTCTCCCTTGAACCGGTAGGGAGAAGCCTCATGCCGCTCCTTGTAGGTCACGTCCATCCTTCCCAGGAAGAAGGGAATCCAACCCAGCTCGTGCTCGGCGCTGACAATTTTGAGGTTCGGATACCGCTCCAGCACGCCGGAAAAGATGATGTGCCCCAGGCACTGACGCACAAAGTAGTCATGGTTGCACCGGTCCGCGCCCGTCTGGGCAATTTCGCCGTCGATGAGCACTTGCACGGCGCCCGGTCGGTTGGTTGTGACGTGTAGGCTCACGGGCATGTTCAGCTCTTCCGCGGCGGCCCAGAAGGGTTCATACATGGGATGGCTGTACTGCTCGCCGGCCCGCGGGTAGGAGCTGATCATCACCCCCACCAGGCCCATTTCGGCACATCGGCGCAGCTCCGCCACACCCTCCTCGACCCCGTCGTCCAGCAGAATCTCCGCGATGCCCTTCAGACGGCTGGGATAAGCGTTGCAGAATTCTGCCAGCCAGTCGTTGTACGCTGCGAACACGGCCCGCAGCAGTTCGCTGTTATCCATCCCGTACAGCGGAAGCCCCGTGGACGGATAAACCAGGCCCCCGTACACGCCGTCCAGGTCCATGTCGTTCACGTGCTCCTCCGGGATAAACCCGCCCGGTCGCACGTTATCGAATACCCCGGCCTGAATGATCTCCTGGGGATTGGTGAATCGCTTCCCGGCAGCGGCAATAGCGCCCGTGGGGCCCATCCTGATGTTGTCGTAGTACCACCAATCGTAGGGGTCGCCGTCGCCGCCCTTCCTCAGGTGGGGGATGCTGGATCCGAATTTCGGGTCCATTCGCTCTTCCCAGAGATTGGGCGGTTCCACAACGTGAGAGTCCGATGATATTACCTTGCCATACAGGGCCATTTCTCGCCTCCGCAATTACTTTTCCCGCGCCTGCCCGCAGTCACGGGTCATTTTGTGCACACTTTATTGAATTTACCAGGAATTTACAAGCTGTTGACCCCTACCACACCCCTTTCTATAATTGCCAAACCTTCATGCAGAAGCGCAACCCCAACCACACCCTCCACCACAGGACCAATTGCGTCGGTAGAAGTCTTTTGACGATCCAAGGGAGGCTGACTTGCTTCATCCCGTAATCCTGGCCGGTGGGGCGGGCATGCGCCTCTGGCCCCTCTCCCGAAACAGGCGGCCTAAGCAGTTCCTATCCCTGCTGGGCGGCGGGACCATGCTGCAGGACACCCTCATCCGCCTGAAAGGCATAGCAACCGCTTCTCCCCTTATCGTCTGCAACGAGAGCCACGGAGAAATCGCCCTGCAGCAGTTCACCGAAGCCGGGAGGCCCGCCCAGGCGGCCATCCTGGAACCGGAAGGACGCAACACCGCTCCCGCTGTGACCCTCGCCGCCCTGCACCTGCTGAAGACCGCTGCTCAAGACGAAGAACCGCTCATGCTCACCATGCCCGCGGATAACGTCATCCGCAGCACGGCAGAGTTTCAGCGCTCTCTCAACGCCGGGCTTCCCCTGGCCCGCGCCGGTTACATGGTCACCTTCGGCGTCGTTCCCCTCCAGCCCCATACAGGCTACGGCTACATTCGCCGGGGGAGATTCCTGCAGCAGAACCCCGGCCTCCCCGGGACCATGGAGGTCGACTCCTTTGTAGAAAAGCCGGACCTGGAGACCGCTCGTGAATACCTCAAGGACGGTCGCTATCTGTGGAACAGCGGCATCTTTCTCATGAGCGCCTCAGTCTGGCTGAAAGCGTTGAATCGATGCCGACCCGACATCGCTCGGGCCTGTATCGAAGCCTACGACGGCGCCGAAAATGACGGCCGCTTCCTGCGCCCTCACCGCGGTTACTTCCTCGGCTGCCCTCCCGAGTCCATTGACTACGCAGTAATGGAGAAGACGGCGGAGGATGTGTCGGTCCGGGTGGCGACGGTCCCCCTTTCGGGCGGCTGGTCCGACCTAGGTTCCTGGGCCCAGATATGGGAGGAGCGAGACGGCGATGAGGACGGCAACGTGGTCGAAGGCCCCGTCTATCTCGAGTCCGTGAAGGACTCCCTCGTTCTCTCCACCGAACGCACCGTGGCCGCCGTGGGGTTGAAGGACGCGGTAGTGGTCGAAACGCCCGACGCCGTGCTCGTCGCCTCAAGGGACCAGGTGCAGAATGTGCGCCGCGTCGCCGAGCGGATGAACAACAAGATAGTCCGGGATCATTCCGTCGAACGACACAAGGTTGACGAAGGGACGGGTTTCGCCGTCTATCGAATCACCATTGCACCGGGCAAGAGCCTCAGCCACACGGCCTCGCCGGAGGGCGAAACCTGGACTCAGATTTCGGGCAAGATCAAGCTGATGACTCACCCCGGTGAAAGCACACTGGAAGCCGGCGATTCAGTTCGCCTCGCCCCGGAGCAGACCCATCGGATGGAAAACTGCGGCGCGGATGCCTCTCAAGCCCTGCTGGTGGTCTATTCGGCGTCAACTCCCCCGTGACAGGATGCAACCAAAATGAATATATCGAAGTGGCCCATCAAATGGCTGAAAGTAATGGTTGTATTCTTCGGCTTCATGCTCCTGATACAGTTTGTTTCGTTCCTCACCGCCGCCGACAAGGGAGAAAGACTATCGAGTTTCATCTTCCTGATGATTGGCGCCGGCGTCTTTGGCTACACCCTGTTGGGACTCAAAGTTGGCTTTGACCGGGCAGCGAGACGAATGCAGGGTAAGGACGACGACGAATAACCGCCCGCCCAGCCTTTATTCAGGCCAGAACCGCTGTATGCTATGATTTACGTGGACCAAGGTCGCCAACTTAAAGCCATGCGTTATGTCTACTCCATATCTAGCCTGGGCGTCGCAATGTCCAACATTCGCGGCAGGGCCCTGCTGCGTCCGAAGGTCCTCCTCCCCGTTACCGCCCTCGCCTTGCTGACGGCCCTGCTGTTCCCCCTGCTCGGCCCGCTGGTGGACCACCACTTTGCCGAACGACAGCCCGGCCACGTTCACCTCTATCTAACCGGCGCGCCCTCTCAGCACCTCCACCACCACGAGGCTTTTCACACCCACGACACTCCCGCTGCCGATCCTGCGGAAATCGAGGCCGGCGGACCGGTTCTGGAAAACAGCGTCATCTTCATGCCCCAGGAAAGCGAAGGCCTTTCCGTATCCAGCATCGGAGTCACCCTCGCCCTGCTGACGACGGCTGTGGCCATCACCCTGCCAACTTTTCTCATGCGACTTTCGCCCCGAAACCCGCAAACGCTTCGGGGCCTCACCTTTCATCCGGAACCCCCTCCACCCCGGCTCGCGCTCTAGACTTCTTGCGTCCGCAACCACACCCTGAACCGGACGGCGTTCCGCCGTCGGATAGTCTATGAGCAGAGCACTTTGCAATTAACGAAAGTCAGTCTCTTGACCGCGGCCCTAGCCTTTGCCATGCTGGCAACGGCGTGGTTCGCAGCCTCCCAGGCCTCGGCCAACGGCATCCACCCGAACGCTCGGGACGTCTACTCCGGCGCTATCGGCCCATACTTCATGCGGGTCACCACGGCGCCCATTATCGGCAACATGCACATTGTGCTGTTTCTGGCTCAGGCCGACGAGGCAGAACCCGTTCAGGGAGCCGAAATCTCCCTCTGGGGACGCTTCACCGGCGAGAAATTCCAGACCGCGGGCCCCGTGGAAGGCGTACCTTCCCTGGATGGACCCAACCTTTACACCGTGGACATCCCCGTCAATGAAGCAGGACAGTGGGTGTTCACCGTACAGGTGAGCAGCCCCGCGGGAGAAGGCTCGGTGGAAATCCCCCTGACGGTCACCCGCCGCGGCAGCGTAAACTTAGGTGTGGTAGGGATTCTGCTGGTGCTGGTGGTTATAGTCGGCCTGATTGCCCTCTCGTGGGGCAAAAAGCGACGTAGACGCCGGGGACGCGGCGCAAGGAATTAGTTCCCATGCAAGAGATTTACAAAAGGGAGTGAAGAATGCCAAAGACAATTGCTACATCTTGGCTTCTATTTCTGGCCCTGGTGGGTATCCTCGCCGTTGCTGCTTGTGGCGGCGGTGACGAACCGGAGGCGGTGTCCTTCGACCTGCGAGTTGCAGACCGCGGTATCGTCGGGGCTGAACCGAAAATGGAAGTCAATCAGGACGACGAGGTAACCTTCAACATAACTTCCGACGAACCCGCCAGCTTCCATCTTCACGGCTACGATGAGGAAGTTGAGCTAGACCACATGACACCTGCCACTATAACGTTTACTGCCGACATCGCAGGCAGCTTCCCGATCACCATCCACGTGGGGGCGGAGTCCGGTGGAGAGGATCACCACGCGAAGACCATCGAGGCCCCGCCGGGAATGTCCGTGAGCGTGTCGGCTACGGCCGACGGCGAATCCGGCGCAAACCTGAGTATCGCCACCGCCGGTTTAACCTTCGCCCCAGATAAGGTGGACCAGCCTCACGTCCCGGGGGAGGGTCACGCCCACGTCTATGTCGACGGAGTGAAGCTTGGCCGCGTCTTCGCCAACGACCACTACATTTCGGACCTCGCCGCCGGGGAACGCTCAATCCGCATTACCCTGAACGCCAACAGCCACGAGCAGTACACGATTGGCGAACATCCCGTGGAAGCTTCGACTACCGTCGTAGTCCCGGGCGAGGCTGATGAGACGGCAGACCAGCAAGCCTCTGTATCGGGGCCGACGGAGATAGACTTGGGCCGGCTGATTGTGCTTCCCCGGTAGCTCCCGATGTTTCTTTCGAAGGAGAAGTGACGGCATGTCCCCACTGAAGAGAACAGTTCTGCTCGGGGGATTCCTCGCCCTCGTTGCCGTCGTGCTCTCGCCGGCCACGGCATACGCCCACGGCTTCGGCGAACGGTACGACCTGCCCGTCCCGTTGTGGCTATACGTCACCGGCGCGGGGGCAGCCGTCGCCCTATCCTTCGTCGTCATCGGCATATTCATGCGGGATAATGCCGGGAGCGGCACATACCCCCGGTTCAACCTGCTCAGGTGGCTGCCCTTCCGGCTGCTATCCCACCCCATCGCCCTCCTACCCCTGCAGCTGGCGTCCGTCGGACTCTTCGTCCTCGTAGTCATCGGCGGACTCATTGGCGGACAGGAACCCACCGACAACCTGGCCCCCGTCCTGGTTTGGATCCTCTGGTGGGTCGGTCTTGCCTACGTTTCCGCCCTGGTAGGCAACGTGTGGGCCCTCATAAACCCCTGGAAGCTAATCTACGGCTGGGTAGAACGGGCCTACTCGGTTGCCACCGGCAACAGGGAAATGAGCCTCGGATACAGCTACCCCAGAAAGCTGGGCGTCTGGCCCGCCCTAGTCCTCTTCTGGGCCTTTGCCTGGATTGAACTGGTCTACGTGGACTCCGCAATTCCGGCCCACCTTGCCCGTTTCGCCATCAACTACAGCATCATCACCTGGGCGGGTATGCTCATCTTCGGCAAGGACCAGTGGCTCCGGCACGGTGAGGCTTTCACCCTCGTTTTCGGCTTCCTGTCCAAGTTCGCGCCCACCGAAATCCGCACCCGCAGCGAATCGGACTGCCGGGAGTGTCCTCTGGACTGCCGCGACGAAGACGACGCCTGCATTGACTGTGGCCGGTGCTTCCGGCAAGCTCCCCCCGAACAGAGAGAATTCAACCTGCGCCCCTTCGCCGCCGGGCTGCTGCGCCACGAAATCGTCGCCACGTCCACGGCAGCGCTGGTCGTCCTGCTGCTATCCACGGTCACCTACGACGGCCTGACCGCCACTCCCCTCTGGGTGACGATTCACGACAGCCTCACTCGCGCCTTTGCGGGCAGTAGCGAGGCCGTGGGAACGCTGGGTCTTCTCGTCTTCCCTCTGCTCTTCGGCCTGGTCTACATGGCCACAGTGTGGGTCATGGCCCGCCTCGTCGGTCGGCCTGAAGCACTGAAAGAGCTGGCCCGCACCTTCGTCTATTCCCTCATCCCCATCGCCCTGGCCTACCACCTGGCCCACTTCCTCTCGTTTCTGCTCATTCAGGGGCAGCTGGCCATCCCCCTCGCCTCGGACCCCCTGGGCATGGGCTGGGACATCTTCGGCACGTCGGACTACCAGGCCAATCTGCGGGTCATAGGCGCGCGCACAACCTGGCTGCTGGCCGTGGCGGCAATCGTGGTGGGGCACATCATCTCCGTGTTCCTGGCCCACGCCATAGCCATGCGCACCTTCAGAGACCGCAGATTGGCCCTGCGAAGCCAGCTGCCCATGCTGGCCCTGATGGTTGGCTACACCATGGTAAGCCTCTGGATCCTCGCCCAGCCTATTACCGAGGCCGGCTAAGCGAACAGGCTGCCCATTGGCGTAGGAAACGTCGCTCGCGGGCGCCCGTCTGCGTTAAAGCTGAAAGCCGTACATCGCCGCAGCGTTGTCCCTGATAACCTTCTGCTTGGCGTCAGAGTCCTCCAGGTCCCGAAGGTTGTCTTCAATGGTCTGCATCGAGTCAGGCCAGACGCCGTCCTGGTGGGGATAGTCGGAACCCCAAATCACGTTACCGGCTCCCACCAAGGGAATAAGCTGCCCGGCCACGTTCTCCTTCTGGAAGGTGGAGAACCCCTGCCGGTTCCAGTATTCGCTGGGTAGCATGGAGATCCCCGACTGCCCCTCGCCCTCGTGGTCCATCCGGTCGATTACGTAGGGAATCCAACTCACGCCGCACTCGCCAAGGACAAACTTGAAGTTGGGATAGCGTTCGCAGGCGCCGGAGAAGATGATGCTGGTGACGAACTCCGCACCCTGAAGCTGGAACATAGTCGTCCTGACGTTGTGGTACACCTCGTCGTATTGGGAAGCTTCCGAGCCTTCAATCCCTCGGGGCAGCAGGCCCGTGGTGTGGAACGAAAGGGAAAGACCCGTGTCGTGAGAGACTTCCCAGAGCACATCCCAGTCCCGGTGGTAGATTGGCTTGACCGCGCCCGCCACGCCGAAGTCGCCACCGTGTAGGCCGATCTTCGCGGCCCGCCGAAGTTCGTCCGCGGCGGCCTGCGGGCTGTGGTTGGGGATGCAGGCCAAACCGGCAAAGCGGCCGGGGTGGGTCTTGCAGAAGTCCGCCAGCCAGTCGTTGTAGATGCGGAAGATTTCGACGATCTGATCATTGTCGTTGAGGGTGTGGGAAATCCGGAGCAGTCCGTAGATTACCTCTGCGTCTACGCCGTCCTTGTCCTGGTCCTTGACGCGAAGATCGGGATTGGTGGGATGATAACCCTGGTCGGCGTCCTCATAGAATCCGGCGGAAATCATGGCGTTCCAACGGGTGCCCATCTCCGTGCTGAAAGTGCTCGGGTCCACGTCGTGCCCCACCACACCCAGGTCGATTCCCGTCGCCTCCCATCGGCGTTCCTTGCCCGCGTCAACCACGTGAGGCATCTTGTCCACCATTCGCGACGATGCGTTGGCGACGAAAAGGTCCTCCGGCATGAATCGCAGGTCAATGTGGCTGTCCCCGGAAATGATGTTGTAACCCATGGTCGTTCCCACCTCTTCTCAATTTTTTCTGCAATATTCGGTGCTGTTTTCGACGCAATGCAGACGGTTTCCTACGGCTGCTGCTAACGTCGCTTGCCAGATGTTATTGAAGCCGCCCCTCAGTGTCAAGAATTCCCTCATACCGGTAAACGAAAAAAGACCGCCCTCCTATGGCCACGACGGAGCGGTCTTTCTGGCATAGTCCCTCAGGAACGCTATCGGGATGCTACGGGTTCACCGTCCAACTCACCTCAACCGTTACCGCCTGCAGCAGGAAGGGGTTGAAGAAGAATATCTGATGCTCCCCATTCACCTCGGCCTCCACACTAACGGTTGACGTGGATGTGGTGTCGTCAATTGTAAGCAACGACGAGTCCAGCGGGTCCCTGATGGCCAGCTGGATCCCTTCCTCGGCCCCTCCTATGCCGGCGCTGACATTCCGTCCGCCCGTGATGTTCGACTCGGAAGCAAAGGTCACCTCCAACACGTCCCCGGCCGCGAGATTTACTGAAATCTCCTCGGATTCGTTGGCGGAAATGAATAGCGTCTCCGAGCCGCTCGTCGATTCACTCTGCGCCGGAGCAGCGACTGTTGGGGCAGGCGCAACGGGAGTCGCCGTTGGTGCGGCGGTGGCCGCAGTTGTTGCCGGTGAAGTGCTTCCCCCATCACCGTCGCCTCCACCTCCACAGGCAGCCAATATCAACAAGAGAAAGACGGTCAAACCCGCCACATACAGGGCAGGTTGTCTGAGGTTAGAGCAAATCTGCATCATGCATCCTCCTCACTTTTCTCACTTGGCCCAGGCCGACTCATCCGCCAGCCCGGCTCCGCAGGCCTTCACCTACGCGTTGGGATGTCCGGCTACCAGCCGCTCCCCGTATATCTTCACGGAATTGTCCCACAGGATCTTCCGCTTCGTCTCATCCGATAGCGGCTGTTCCATCATGTTCGCCAACGGCTCGTTCGTCGCAGGCGCGTCCGGGTGTGGATAATCCGTGTTGAACACAATGTTGTCGTCCCCAATGTAGTCCACCACATATTTGATAGAAGGCTCGTCCGCGTCGGCCGCCACTGCGCACTGCCTCAGGAAATACTCCTGCGGCGTCAGCCCCAGCGGATGCTCGTCAAAGAACACCGACTGACGACCTTCGCAATACTTCTCCAGCCGGTTAAGCCAGAAGGGCACCCAACCGGAGTTCGCCTCCAGTATCAGCAGCTTCAGGTTGGGGAACCTGTCCAGAATGCCGCTGTACATGAAGTGCCCCAGGTTGATCATATTCTCGAAGGGGAAGCCTATTGCCTGACCCAAAGCGATGAAGGGGCCCGCATAGGTGTTGTAGCGCGCATTGGCCCACGGGTCACCGCTGGCGCTGCTGCTGCCGTGAACGGAAATCGGCACGTCCAGCTCCGTGACCGCCTCCCACACTTTGTTGTAGTCCGGGTGGTGCCACATCTTCTCCGGTATGGCCTTCGGCAGGAATACGGAAACGGCCCCCAATTCGGAAATGGACCGTCGAATCTCTGCCACCATCTCATCTATGTCATGGCCCGGAACCGTGGCGGTAAACTTGATCCGTTCCGGCGCGCCGCTGCAGAAATCGTGGGCCCAGCTATTGTATGCGACGCACATAGCGCCCTGCACATCCTCAGGAATGAAGCCCGGCAGCGAAACGGCCTTGGTCGGCAGGCATACCTGAATGTCCCACCCCTCCGTGTCCATGTCCTTGATGCGGCTCTCCAGAGTCCAGCCGTCCCGGAATGCGTGGCCAAACTTGGCGTCCATCTCCGAAAACAGCTTCTCAGAGCGGGAGACTCCCCCCTCTTCCCCTTCGAACTGGATCATGGAGTTGCCCAGCATCTGACCAACCCTGGGTCTCCTGTCCTGAAACTCCGGGCTGAGGTACTTTTCCCAGAGGTCTTCCGGCTCGTAGAAGTGTCCGTCGGCGTCGATGACCCTATATCCGTTTCGCATGGTTGCTTCTCCTACCGCAATTCGCTGAATGCCCTGATGTCCGACTGATTCCTATTGAATCATTGGCCATTGACGCTGTCAACAATCTGCCACCTTCGCGGCAATGCCTCTCCCGGCGTAGTGTGAACCCAGACTAGGCGACGGGCGGACGCCGCTTGTGCCACTCCGAAGCCTGCTCGTAGGCGTAGGCGGCGCGAAGGGCCACGTGGTCCTCGAAGGGCTTGGCGGCAATCTGCAGGCCAATTGGCAGACCCGATTCCGAGAACCCGCACGGCACTGACACCGCTGGAAAGCCGTTCAGATCGAAGGGGCGCGTGAAAGTTGGAATCGCCTTCTCCGCGCCGAAGGCCTGGCCCTCCAGGTCCACCTCGGCGGAACCCTGCGGGAAGGGCGTCATCGGCATGGTAGGCCCTACAAGCAGGTCCACGTCCTGCATAACCCAGTGGCTCTCCTGGGTGTAGTGGCGACGCAGCTTGAGCACCTCCAGGTAGTCCGCGGCGGAAATCATCATCCCCGCCTCGATACGGGGAAACTTCCGCAAAATCTTACCCACTTCCTCCGACCCCCTGGTCTCAACCAGGTGGGTGTGAATGGACGAGGCTTCCGTTATGGAAATCAGGTGCCCCATAGTCACCGCCCGATAGAAGTTCGGCCACGAGACCTCCACCAGCTCCGCCCCCAACTCCTCCAGCACTGTCATCGCTTTCTGCACCGCCTCCCTCACCTCAGCTTCCATGGGGAAATCAAAGAACTCCCTCGGCACGCCCACACGCAGCCCGCGTACGTTCTCTTGTGCCGACGCCGCGTAGTCCGGCACGTCCACCCGCGCGGAGGTGGGATCGTTGGGGTCGTGGCCGGCGATGGCGTTCATCGCATGGGCGGTATCCAGCACCGTCCGCGTCATCGGCCCGCAGTGGTCCAACCCCCACGATAGGGGACTCACCCCGTAGCGGCTCACCAGTCCGTAGGTCGGCTTGTGCCCCACCAGGTTGCAAAACGACGCCGGTATCCGAATCGACCCGCCCGTGTCGGAGCCCATCGTAATCGTGCACTGACCCACCGCGGCGGCAACGCCGGAGCCGCTGCTTGAGCCTCCCGGCACCATTTCGGTGTTCCAAGGATTCAGCGCGTTGCCGAAGAAGGGATTCTCCCCGCGTCCGCTCATCGCCAGCGGCGCCAGGTTCAGCTTGCCCAGGAGAATCGTCCCCGCATCGTTCAGCCGACGTGTGACGGTGCTGTCATAGCTGGGTACAAAATCCTCGTAGATACGCACCCCGGAAGTCGTCACTACCCCCTCGGTGTAGTACAGGTCCTTCAATCCCAGAGAAATGCCGTGTAGCGGCCCGCGATACCCTCCTCCCCGAATCTCCTCCTCCGCCCGACGCGCGTCAGCAAGAGCCTCCTCGTCCGTCAGAGTGATGAAGGCGTTGAGCTTGGGCTCGGTGGCGGCGATCCTCTCCAGGTGCGCCCTCGTTACCTCAACGGGCGAGACTTCCCCGTCCCGAATCAGGGGCGCAAGCTCCTCCACGCTCATGTAGCAGAGTTCTAGAGAGTCCATTTCTCACCTACTCAACAGGCTTGAAGAAGGGCACCGTTACTTCCCTGGTGGCCTTGACGAAAGTAACTTCCACCGGCATCCCGATCCGGACGTCGAAGGGGTCGCAGCCGACAATGTTCGTAAAAATCTTCACCCCCTCTTCCAGTTCCACCAGTGCCAGCGCGTAAGGGCCTTCGTCGAAACCAGCAGTCCGGTTCTGTCGGGTAACAGTGAAGGTCCATACGGTGCCTTTGCCGCTCGACTTGACCCACTTGATTTTGCCGTTGAAGCAATTCGCGCAGATTCCGCGGGGGTAATACTGGTACTCGCCGCAATCGTCGCAGCGCTGAATCAACAGCTCCCCGCGCTGGCATGCCTCCCAGTAGGGCAGCGTCTCGCCGGTGATAGTTGGCAGAGGTCTCTTCCATTCGCTCATCTCTAGTCCCTCCCCAGTACTACGGTGCCGCCGCTGTGCCGAGAAGCCAGCGTCCCACCCGTGCCGTGTACCAGCGCCAGCTTGCAGTCCGGCACCTGTCGTTCCGTGCCTTCAAACTGGTGACGAAGCTGACGCGTCGACTCCAGCAGCAGGAACAGCCCCCTCATGCCCGGATGGTTTGACGAGAGTCCGCCCCCGTCCGTGTTGATGGGCAGTTCGCCCCCCAGTCCAATGCGACCGTTGGACACGAAATCGCCACCCTCGCCCTTCTTGCAGAACCCCAGGTCCTCCAGCGTCATGAGTACGGTGATGGTGAACGAATCGTAAATCATCGCCATGTCGAAGTCGTCGTGGGTCACGCCCGCCGCCGCCATGGCCGGCCCGCCCGTCTGCGCTGCCGCCAGGTACATCAGGTCCCGGCGTCCTGCGCCTTGGTGGGCCACGCCCTCCGCCTGGCTGAGAATCCAGACCGGCGTTTGGCGGCAGTTCCGCGCAACCTCCGGAGAAGCGATGACCACCGCGCCGCCGCCATCGCTGATGACGCAGCAGTCCAGCAGGTGTAGCGGGTCCGAGATCACCCGCGAATTCACTACGTCCTCTACGCCGATGATGTCCCGGTACAGGGCCTGCGGATTCATGGAGGCGTGCCTGCGGGTGTTCACCGCAATCTCCGCCAGCTGCTCCGACGTGGTGCCGTACTGGTGCATGTGCCGCTGGGCCAGCATCGCGTACAACCCTACCGTGGTGAACCCGTAAAGCTCCTCGAAGCTGTCCGGCGCCGGATGCAGTCGCGGCGCGCCCAACCGGGCCGCGCCACCCGTCCCTATTGAAATCCCCCCTGAACGCGGCAACGTTGAATATGTGATAACAGCAACGTCGATCCGCCCCGCGGCGATGGCATTGACGGCGTGCCCCAGGTGAAACTCGAAGGAAGCCCCGCCGACGCTGGTGTCGTCCAGGTGCTTCGGGTACAGGTCCATGTAGTCGGCCAGCGACAGGTTGGCCATTCGCACCGACATCGACGACGAAAACAGGCCGTCCACGTCCTTCTTCTTTAGACCGGCGTCGTTCAGCGCGCCAATGACGCTCTCCGCCTGCACCAGAAGCTCGCTCTTGTCCGGGGCGAACCGGGTGGGATGCTCGTAAATGCCGACAATGGCGGCAGCCTTGCGAAGGTCAACCATAGGCGCTCCTAACGGTCAGTGTTGCGACGCATCTCACAAATACGCCAGCTTGCGCCATACTATGTCCACCCACAAAAAGTGTCAAGGCGCTGGCTACTGTCTGTACACCTGTGATGACAACATCGCCGCTAGCCGATAGCCATATCACCCAACGCTACTGCGAAGGTCGATATTTCCCTCCATTACGGGCCTGTGCACTCTCCAGTGCTCCCGGATATCCACGTAGTATCACTCCACGCTTCAGCGTATTGTGCGCCGCTGTCGTAGGCGCTCACCAGGAATTGGTACTCACTTTCGCAGCTCAGTCCTTCCACTGTGTGCGTCGTGACCGTGATTGTATCGTCGTCAATGACCACAACGCCGCCTCCGCCGGGTACGTACTCCACCCGGTACTTTCTCGCATTGGTCACCGCATCCCAGCTAAGGGATACGCTGGTCTCTCCAACCGTACCAACAGTCAGGTTTTCAGGTGTCGATGGTTGGCAATAGAGAAGATTGAGCGAACTGAGGTCGTTGGTGGCCACGTCCTTCAGGGACAGGGGGATGCAACCAGTCAATGGGTTGCCGGATAGCCGCAACTCCTCGAGATTCTCCAGTTTCTCTAGTTCGTCGGGGATGTCTCCAGTCAATGAGTTGCCGCTCAGGTCCAGCTCGGTCAGATGGGTCAAATGTAAGAACGAACCAAACGACAATGGAATGCTCCCATTCAGACCCCTTTTGGACAATATCAATCTGGTAACACGGGTAGGACTGCCCCCCAACGTCACTCCGTCCCAGCTTGTAATCGCCGTGTCCAGGCTCCAAATGAGAGTGGCCGTTCCCCGGAGGGTGTCCTTCAAGGCCAGCAGGTGTATGCAGTCGCGCATGAGAGCGAGGTTATCGGCTTCGTCCGGCGCTGCACTGGCGCAGGGGGCCTCAATGATGTTGGCCTCACCATAGCCTGAGTACGTAAACTCAGTCACAATGGTATCCGTATTTGGCACTCCGTCATAATCCGGCGGAAACTGGGTTTGGCGGGCTCGTGTGGGGCGGCCTGTGGAATCGACCCAATATTCGCTCCGCATGGCGCCTTGTCCCTCCGAAATGAACCCTTCTAATATAAAGTCGGGCTCGTCTGACGAGCCCGAGGCACCTTCTTCAAAGCTGCTGGGGGCCAGACATGGGAGTGGGTCAGATCCTGAATGGTTGGTACCGTGAACAGTCCATTCCCCATAGGCCTTAGCGTTGTCCGGCATACTTTCCCGATAGTACATCGTGCGGTCCTTGAGGATCATTTCGTACTGGCCTAAGAGAACGCCTTCTTGGTTAGTTATAGTTGTCAGGTCTTGTACATCAGTCGCTGAATAGCGGGCCACTGTTCTTATTTCCCCGATCGATGTTGTAGTTGTCATCAAAGCATCATATGGGGTGTCCATTAGATTGCAACGATTCGCCGCGCTTGCCAAGGTTCCTTCTGGCACCGGCGTCGGATTCCCCTCCGTCCCGGTTGCGCCCTCAGGAGCCTCCTCCCCTTCCCCCGCCGAACAACTCAGCAAGAGCACCAACGCCATCAGGGCCATAACCACCGCCAAAACCCTCATCAGCCTCACCTTGCATACGAAGTATCTAACAGCAATCACTCTGTACGGCAAATCCCGTAGCAATCCACACCGCCGCAACAAATAGCCATCACCCCAAAACAGCAAGCGGCGACCAGAATGGCCGCCGCTTGCCTACGATTCCGAATCAGGAAACCCTAGTCGAAGTCCATGTTGTACAGCTTGATCACGTTGTCTCGCGTAATCTTCCGCTTGTAGCTCTCCGGCAGGCCGGCGAAGTCCTCGTCCACAATCTCCCGCGAGTTCGGGAACGTCGACGCGCCGTGGGGGTAGTCGCTGGCCCAGGCGTAGTTGTCCTCGCCAAAGTAGTCCGCCAGTTGCAGGCCGACGGGGTCCGTCTGGTAGCTCACGTAGAACTGCCGCAGCGCATACTCCCTCGGCGACATCGTCAACTCCGTGGGGTTCGTGTACCGCTGCTTCTCCCACCACCGTTCCGCCCGAAATAGGAAGTGCGGCACCCAGCCGATGTCGTTCTCCGCCGAAACTATCCTCAGGTTCGGGTGACGTTCCAGCACGCCGGAGAACAGAATCTGCGAGAAGGAACGCTGAATCTCGTGGATGATCCCAATCACTCGCACATAGTTCTCCTTGAATATCCCCTCCGCCTTGCTCTCGTCGGCGTGACCCGTGAGGATGTGCAGGCTGATGGGCATATCCAGCTCCGCCGCGGAGGCCCAGAAGGGCTCGTACATGGGGTCGGAGTAGCTCAAGCCGTCCGGCGGCGATGCCATGATGACGCCTCCCCGCAAGCCCAATTCGGCGCACCGGCTGAGTTCCTTGATACCCTCCTCCACGTTCATCAGTGGAATCAGCCCCAGGCCCACCAGGTGCTTGGGGTCCGTCTGGCAGAACTCCGCCAGCCAACTGTTGTAGGCGGCGAACACCGCCTCCTGGAACGGGGCGTCCGTCAGCCGGAACAGGTCAAATGCCAGCGACGTATAGATGACCTCCGCCTCGATGCCGTCCTTCTCCAGGTCCGCCATCCGCGCCGCTGGATCGTAGGCTCCGGGCGGACACTCCTGGAAGTCCGGGTCCCTGTCCTGCTGGTCCTTCACCTCCTTGGGCGAAAGGCCGGCGTTGAAAAGCCCAATAATCTTCTTCGGCTCCATCCCCTCGATGATGAAGTAGTGTCCCCTCATCCCCGGCGGGTCCTTGACAATGCGCGGCGCCCTGTCCTTGAACGCCGGATCGATGTAGTCCACCCACATGTCCGGCGGCTCCACCACGTGGGAATCTGCGGAAATCATCTTGAAATCGGGCATCATAACCCCCTTGAATTTCGAAACTGCGCTCATATTATTGGTGCAATCAACGTATGTCAATTTTCACAGGAAACAAAACACATGCTCGTCCCGAATTCAGTACAATTGGCGACGATATATTACTTCGAAAGTGTGAGACCGTCTTTCACCCATGACCGAAGCGCAGATCTTTGCCGGTAACCCCCTCGATCGCGGCGAACGCGAGCGTCGCGACGAAGATTGGATTCGGCGCGCTTCCCTTAACGGCGATTCCCGTTTCCTGCTTCTCTGGAAGTTCGAAGCTCCTCTCTCATCCGAGCGAAATCCGCGTCTCGTCTGGTCAACGCGTCCGCACCTCGACAGCCTCGGAGTCGAAACGGAACCCGTCCTGCTGGGAATGATGGACGGCGTTCCCCACTTCGCCGCCGACGTCTCCCCCCTCGAAGACCCAACCCCCGCCCTGCCCGGCAACGGCGCATCGTTCGTGGACCGTCGCAGCGCAGCGGTGATCCTCCCCACCTCCGACGCCGGTATCTTATGTCAAGCCGCCGCTCAGGTCAGCTGGCATACCAGCCACCGATTCTGCTCCGCCTGCGGTCAGCAATCGGAGATTCGACGCGGTGGGCAGATGCGACGCTGCGTCCGTTGCGGCGCCCTCCACTTCCCCCGCACCGACCCCGTCGTCATCACCGTCGTCTCCAGCGGGGATCAGTGCCTTCTCGGACAATCCCGCGGCCGCATGACCCGCCTCAAGACCTACTCCTGCCTCGCCGGGTTCATGGACCAGGGCGAGTCCATAGAAGAGGCCGTCGCGCGGGAGATAATGGAAGAGTCCGGCCTCCGGGTCAAGGACGTCCGCTACTGCTTCTCCCAGCCCTGGCCATTCCCCCACACGTTGATGATTGGCTGCGAGGCCACCGCCGCCACCACCGAAATCCTCCGCGACGAGGAGGAGATGGAAGACGTGCGCTGGTTCCACAAGGACGAGGTACGACTGGCCCTGGAAGAGCGCAACCCCCGCCTCCTCCTTCCCGGCCCCATCGCCATCGCCCATCACCTGATAAAGCGTTGGGCCTCGTCGTGAACCACGCTCCCCCATCAACCGGAGCGTCCCAAAAGGTAAGGAGACCCTGACCATGGACAAATCCACATCTACCACCGGCCCGCTCCCCAACAGCTACTGGGTGATTCCCGGGCGCTTCGCCTCTGGCGGATACCCCGGGGCTGGCATGCCCATCTCTACCACAATCAGGCTGAAGGCCCTCGCCGAAGCCGGCATCGACTGCTACATCAACCTCACCCAAATCGGCGAACTCCCCTCCTACGTGGACGCCGCCGAAAAGGAATGCCATGCCCAGGGTCTCAGCCCCGAATGCCACCACTTCCCCATCTACGACCGGAACATCCCCGACGAACGTCGACAAATGTTACAGATACTGAATGTCATTGGCGCAGCCCTGGAGGAGGGCAAGAAAATCTACCTGCACTGCCTGGCTGGCATCGGGCGCACGGGCACCGTCGTCGGCTGCTGGCTCGTCCGGCACGGTCGCACCGGCACGCAGGCCCTGGAACAGATTGCCATCTGGCGGCTGAACGCCTACCTGCACCACAGCTCCCCGGAAACCCCCTGGCAGCGAGAATACGTCCTCAACTGGCGCGAAGAATAGCGCTCCCCATTCAATACTCCAGCGCTCCGATGGAACGATTCGTCCCTATCATGCATACTATCTAATGCAGACCCCGTTCACGTACCGTTAAAATGTCATTTCGTTTGACAACAATCATCCAATACTCCAAAATCGCAGCGAGAAAACCGATACGTGAAAAAGGAGACGCGACGTTATGAGAAACGGATTTAAAGTCATAGACGCCGACGCTCACATGCAGGACGAATTGGCCCACTGGCTGGACTTCGTAGAGCCTGCGTACAAAGACAGAAGCATCAAGGTTAGGATTGTCGAAGACAGCTTCGGCGGACTCGGCGGCAGTCGCCAGGTGGAGATTCTCCCCTGCGAACTCTTCCCCGGCGGCAAGCCCCGCAAGGCCAACCTCCAGGGTTCCGGACCCAAGAGCCGCGAAGGCCGAATTGACCTCAGCGAATACATGCCCAGGAAGTACGATCAGTCCTTCTATGAAGAATGGAGCGCCGAAAGCCGCCTCCGCGACATGGATCGATTCGGCTGGGACAAGCAGATCGGAATCAGCGGCAGCACCCTCGGCTGGGACCGGCTCCACGGCCACGACCAGGACCTGCTCTGGGCCATGGCCCGCGCCTACAACAACTGGTGCCGCAGCTTCTGCGACGCCGATCCCAAGCGTCTCTATCCGGTAGCCACCGTCCCTGACCAGCACGATATCGAAGGTCTCGTAAACGAGACGCGCCGCTGCGTCGAGGACCTCGGCGCCGTGACCGTCATGATGCCAAAGGGCACCAAAGAACGTCCCTGGGAGCACCCCGACTACGACCCCTTCTGGAGGCTCTGCCAGGAGCTGGAAGTTCCCGTGGCCTGGCACACCACCGAAAGCGGCGACCCAATGGCCGCGGCCCGCTACCTCCCTCGTGACCAGGTGCCCGGGCAACAGGTGGCCCTCGCCCACGCCATCTCCCACCCCTTCGAGAGCATGATCTCCCTCGGCCACCTCATATATATGGGCATACTGGAGCGTTTCCCCAGGCTCAAGGTGGTCTTCCTCGAAAACAACGCCGGGTGGCTCCCCTGGTGGCTCGCCCGCCTGGACGACCACTCCCTACCCGACCGGCGGCAGGGAATGTGGTTCGACGCTGATCTTCTGCCCCTCTCCCCTTCCGAATACTTCCGCCGCCAGGGCTACGTGGCCTGCGACGGCGACGAAGGGGCCCTGAAGGGCACCATCGACGCCGGCTGGGAAGACCACGTCATCTGGAACACCGACTATCCCCACCCCGACGCTCCCGACCCGGACAAGGCGGTGGACGCCCTGCTCTCACAGCCCATCTCCGACGATGCCAAGCGAAAGATTCTCTGGGACAATCCCGTCCGCCTTCACGGCCCAAGAATCCTCTAAGCGACTCCCGTACTGATACTTATTTCGGCAACCCCCAAAATAGATTTAGGAGGATTCCACCATGAGACATTGGAACAAGTTTAGAAGGATGGGCCGGTTATCTCTTGTGCCCCTTGCACTGGCCCTGGCCCTCGCCCTTGTAATCGTTGCCTGCGGCGACGACGAAACACCGGCGCCCACCGCCGCTCCAACCGCAGCGCCCACGGCCCCGCCCGCGCCAACCATGGCGCCGACTCCGGCGCCCACTATGGCTCCCACCGCGGCGCCTGCGGCCACGGCCACGCGCGCGCCCTCCACGCCCACTCCCATGGCGCCCACTGTCGCGCCTACGGCAACGGCAGCGCCCTCTACACCGCCGCCAACACCACGGCCCACGGCGTCGCCCACCCCCGTAGTTACGGTTCCGGTGGACAGGATCCCGGTGGACGCGGAACTCAAGATAGCCATGGTTCCCCCTGGAAACCAGGTCACCATGATGTGGCTGACCCTCCAGAGCGGCACCGGCCCTCTAAAGCCCATGTATGAAATGCTGATCGGAGAGGATCCCATAACCGGCTCCTGGACCGACCAGGGCTTGGCCTATGAGTGGAGTGTCGCCCCAGGCGCCAAGGACTGGACCTTCAAGCTCAGGGAGGGCATCCCCTTCCACAGCACCGACAGTTGGGAAGGCGGCGAGTTCACCACCAAGGACATTCATGGCAGTATCGCAACCCTGGTCCGCGAGGACGCCCGCAGTACCGCCTCTATCTGGACCAACCTGGGAGCTCAGAAGCCGGAAGCCTTCGACATCGTCGATGACTACAACTTCACCTGGCGCTTCAGCAAGGGCGAACCCCTCTTCGAGAGTTACGCCTCATCCGGCTGGGTGGCGACCATGCTGTCCAAGGACTATATGGACGCCGTCGGCATCGAAGGCTACCAGGACCATCCCATAGGCACCGGCCCCTTCCGCTTCATCGAGCTTAAGATTGATGAGCACATCAGCTACGAGCGCGTGGAAGACCACTGGAGAAAGGTGCCGGAATTCCACGAGTTGAAGTTCTTCTACGTTAAGGAAGACTCAACGCGGCTGGCCATGCAATTGACCGACGAATCGCACATTGCAGACATTCCCGCCGTGCTCATCGATGAGGCGGTAGCAAGAGGAAACGTAGTCTCTGTGGGCACCCTGCCCGGATTCTTCCTCTACATCTGGATTGGCGGCCTCTATTACGACAGCGAACAGACAATTCGAGTCGGCGACCGGACGGGCGAAATTCAACCCGTTGCTCCGGGATTCGACGCTGTCGATCCTTTCCGCAACGTGCTGGTTCGCAAGGCCCTCAACCTTTCCGTGAACCGGGAACTGCTCAACCAGACCTTCTGGGACGGCGACGCCATACCCCAGCTGATCCACGGGTTCCCGCCAACCAACCCTGACTTCAAGCACGACGATTGGACTCCCTATCCCTTCGACCCCGATGCCGCCAGGGCAGCGCTGGCTGAAGCGGGCTATCCCGACGGGTTCGAATTCGACTTCCAGACCTCCATCGTTTCCGGCGTGCCGGAGGCTCCAGAGGTTGCGGAAGCCGTCACCGACATGTGGCGCGCTATTGGCCTGGAACCCAACCTCTTGCCCATCGAATACGGCACTATGAGGTCGGAGATGCGTGCCAGAGACGTGGGACGCACAGTTGGTACCTTCAGGCAGGGCGCAGGCCCGGGCGGAATCTACACCCGCGGCAACATCCAGTACCGTCTGGGTCCGGTGCCCGGCGGCGCCGGCAACGGCCTCTGGGAAATCCCGGAACTGGACGACATCTGGGTTGACCTTGCAGCCGCCATCGAGGCTGAAGACATCCTGGAAGAGACCTACAGGATCGGTGACTACCTCTACGAGAATTACATCACCATACCCCTGTTCTTCCTATTCCCCAAGGCAGTGGTGAACCCCAACTACGTGGTCGAATACAAGCAGAACATGCTCCACTTCGGCCCCGCCGTTGGCCACGAGTACACCCAGCCCGTCTACCAGTAGACCCAACTAACTCGTAGATAGACAAGAGCCTAAGCGCCCCGGGAGTTTCAAGCTCCCCGGGGCGCTTGGCGTATATGCCCGAAGAGCGAGCAGCCGGTCTCGCTTTGTTGTAATATCGACACATGCCAGTGCTCCCCGTAAATGTGGGAGCATTCGGCAACGCTCGAAATGCGAGAAGAGGTGCTCCCTTGACGAACCAGCCGTCGAACATCAAAGCCCACATCCCCTGGGATCGAGCCCTGCTGCAGACCCACCGCTGGCGCAGCATCGGCCCCCACCGTGGCGGACGCACCATCGCCGTCACAGGTCACCCCACCGACCCCATGACCTTCTACTTCGGCGGCTCCGGCAGCGGCGTCTGGAAGACCCACGACGGCGGCGTCTACTGGCAATGTATCTCCGACGGCTTCATCAACACCGGCCCCATCGGCGCCATCGCCGTCTCCGACTCCAACCCCAACGTCATCTATGTCGGTGCCGGCGAGGCCTGCTCCCGCCCTGACGTCTCTCACGGCGACGGCGTCTACAAGTCCATGGACGGCGGCCAGACCTGGAAGCATCTCGGCCTGGAGGCCACCCGCCACATCGGGCGAATCCGCATCCACCCCACCAACCCGGATGTCGTCTACGTCGCTGCCCAGGGGCATCTATTCGGCCACAATCCGGAACGCGGCGTCTACCGCTCCACGGACGGCGGCGACACCTGGGAACTCGTACTCCACAGGAGCGAACGCGCCGGCGCCATTGACCTCACCATGGATCCCAACAATCCCCGCATTCTCTACGCCGCAATATTCCACTTCCTCCGCCAGCCCTGGGAAGAGACAAGCGGCGGCCCCGACAGCGGAATCCACAAGTCCATCGACGGCGGCGACACCTGGTCGGACATCACCGACAACACGGGCCTCCCCTCCGGCATAAAGGGCCGCATCGGCGTTGCCGTCTCCCCCGCCCGCCCGCAGCGGGTGTGGGCACTGATTGAGGCGGAAGCGGGCGGACTCTTCCGCTCCGAAAACGGCGGCGAAAGCTGGGAACTCGCCACCGACCAGCGGGACCTCCGACGCAGCGCCTCTTCTTACCACCACATCTTCGCCCATCCCCAGGACCCCGACACTCTATACGTCCTCTCTTACTCGGCGTGGAAGTCCACCGACGGCGGCAAGACCTTCAACACCCTCGCCATGCCCCACGGGGACCACCACGACCTCTGGATTGACCCGCGGAATCCCCGGCGTATGATCGAGGGCAACGACGGCGGGGCGACCATCACATTCAACGAAGGCGAGACCTGGTCGAGCATCTACAACCAGCCCACCCACAGCTTCTTCCACCTCGCGGTCGACACCCAATTCCCCTACCACGTCTACGGCACCCCCATGGACAACACCGCCGTCTGCGTGCCCAGCCGCACCTTCGAGGCCGCCATCCCCTGGAAGGACTGCTATCCCGTCGGCAGCTCGGAAAGCGGCCACATCGTAGTGCTGCCAGACAACCCGAATATCGTCATCGCCGGGGCCATAGGCAGCTCCCCCGGTGGTGGCGGCAACATGCTCCGCTACGACCACTCCACCGGCCAGTCCCGCATCATCACCGTCTGGCCGGAAGACCAGTACGGCTCCCCTCTCAAGGACGTTAAGTACCGCTTCCCCTTCACATACCCCATCGTCCTCTCGGCCCACGACGGCAACACCCTGTACGCAGCCGCCAACCGTGTATTCAAGTCCACGAACCAGGGCGCCAGCTGGGAGACCATCAGCCCCGACCTGACCAGCCAGGACGAGTCCAAGATGCAGGTCATCACCGGCGGGACAATCACCTCCCACGGCCTCTCCTCCCAATACTCCAGCGTCATCTACGCCTTCGCCGAGTCCCGCGTGGAGAAAGGCGTCCTCTGGGCGGGCACCGACGACCGCGAAATCCACCTCTCCAAAGACGCCGGCCAGACCTGGCAGAACGTCAGCCCCGGCAACCTCCCCTGCTGGACCTGCTTCAGCACCATCGAACCCTCCCCCCACGACCCCGCCACCGTCTACGTGGCCGCCCACCGCTACAAGTTGGACGACCACCGCCCCTTCATCCTCAAGACAACCGACTACGGCGCGACCTGGAAGATGATTACCCGCGGCATCCGCGAGGGCGACTTTGCCCGCGTCATCCGGGAAGACCCCAACCGTCCCGGCCTCCTCTACGCAGGGACCGAGACCGGCGTCTACATCTCCGTAAACGGCGGCGAGTCCTGGCAGTCCATGCAGATGAACCTCCCCGCCGTCGCCGTTCACGACATGCAGATCAAGGACGGTGATCTGGTCCTCGCCACCCACGGCCGCGGATTCTGGATCCTCGACAATCTCTCGCCCCTTCACCAGACAACCAACGATGCCCTGAACGCCCCCGTCTACCTCTTCTCGCCCCCGGAAACTTATCGCGTCAACCGTCCCCTGCGCTGGAGCTCCCCCACCCAACCCGGCAAGAACTACGACTGGACATCCGGCACCGTTGTAACCTACGACGCCCAGCCCGACTCCTCCGGCAGCTTGGCCCGCAAGTACCTAGATAGTGGCGAAAATCCCCCCTACGGCGTCCCCGTCACCTACCACCTGGGGTCGGACGAGAACGACGCGTCCCTCACCTTCCTGGACGCGGAAGGCAAGGAAATCAAGCGCTACTCCGGCGAGGACGTGCCGTCGGCGGCAGGCATGAATCGCTTCGTCTGGGACATGCTCTACCCCAACGCCCGCGCCGCCACCATCGGCGCGGGATTGACGCCACAGGAAAACCCCGCTGCAAGACCACCCTTTGCGCCGCCCGGCACCTACCAGGTCAAACTGGCAGTGGGCGACGAGACTCTGACCCAGACATTCGAAGTCCTCATCGACCCGCGCATCGAGGCCACCAAGGAGGACCTGCAGGCACAGTTTGACCTCCACACCCAAATCCTCGACGCACTAACCGAGACCAACGCCGCCATAGACCGGATTAGACGAACCCGCAGCCAGGTTGAAAGCTGGGCCGAAAGAGCCGCCGGACACGAAGGCGCAGCCCGCGTTGCCGGGGCCGCCGCGACGATCAACGCCAAGCTCGCCGATATCGAGCCCCACCTCACCCGCGTCATCGGCTCCAATCCCATGTATCTGCCCCCCAAGGGCCTCGACGCCAAACTGGCGGCCCTGACCAGCGTCGTCTCCAACGCCGACTACGCCCCCACCCAACAGGCTTACGACGTCTTTGAAGACCTCAAGTCCCGCGTCGCCGTCCAGCTTGCCGCCCTGAACCGGCTCGTAACCGACGACCTGCCCCAATTCCACACCCTCCTCAAGGAGCTGAACCTGCCCCTCATCACCTGATGTACAGCCGTGCCCCCAAGTCGGAATCCGGATTCTCCTTCCTCCTCGACGGGGAGAAGGCTAGAGCCTGCCCTCGCGATGGAGGGGGATGGGGTGATTCATGCGATTCACCTTGCGCTCGCAAAACCGGGAAATGAAACCCGCCAATTCCTCAGATGCACAACACCGCAAGGTCACGGAATCTCTTGAGCATTTGGCTTTGACCAGGGGAAAAACAACTTGACACAGTTCGTGGCGTCCCCTATTTTGTACCTAGTTATGCTAGGTGTTAGCTGGCAGGACTCGTCATCTGCTATCATTTGACGAAGGCAACTAAGGAGGAATGCTGTGCCAGGTCGTCTCCTCGACACCATTGACGCTCCCCAGGACCTGAAACCCCTCACCCGCCAACAAGTTGAGCAGGTGGCCCAGGATGTCAGGGACACCATCATATCCGTCATTACCGAGCGCGGCGGGCATCTCGCCTCCAACCTCGGCGTCGTTGAACTTACCCTGGCCATTCATCGCATTTTCGATAGCCCCAAAGACCGCATAGTCTGGGACACCACCAACCAGTGCTACACCCACAAGTTGGTCACCGGTCGGCGGGACGATTTCCAGAATATCCGGCTGGCCGGCGGGCTATCCGGCTTCGGCGAACCCATGGAGAGCCCCCACGACACCCTTGCCGCCGGCCACGCTGGCACTGGCCTCTCCATCGCCCTCGGCATCGCCCAGGCCTCCGCCCAGCAGCAGGAGGACTCCTGGACCATCGGCGTGGTCGGCGACGGCGCCCTCACCTCCGGCTCCAGCTTTGAGGCCCTCAACAACATTGTCCACTTCAACCCGGAGAGGTTCATCGTTGTCCTGAATGACAACGGCATGTCCATCTCCGAGAACATCGGCTTCATCACAAACTGGCGAAAGCGCGTCATCACCCATCCCGAATTCCAGGCCATGATCGGACGAATGAGGGCCCTCTCCAAACGAGTGCCCATGGGCGACGCCACCTACCGGCTGGTGAAGCGGTTCAAGAACAGCGTGGACGGCTTCATCATCCCCACCACATTCTGGACGGAAATGGGCTTCGAATACCTGGGCCCTGTGGACGGTCACGACCTCAGGCAGCTGGAACAGACGCTCACCCAGGCGCGGACCCCAACCGGCCGCGTCCCCCTCATACACGTCGTCACCCACAAGGGCCACGGCTACGAGCCCGCCGAAGACGACCCCGTACGCTTCCACCAGCCCAGTTCACCCCTCGGCGACACCTCCGGCGCTCCAACCTACTCAAAGGTCTTCGCCAACACCATGAAGCGCCTCATGAAGGAAGACCCCTCCGTGGTTGGCATCTCCGCCGCCATGCTGGAAGGCACCGGCCTGGAAGAAGTACGCCAGGAGTTCCCGGACCGGGTCTACGACGTGGGCATCGCAGAGCAGCACGCCGTCAGCATGGCCGCAGGCATGGCCGCCACCGGCGCGAAGCCCTTCGTCTCCATCTACTCCACCTTCCTCCAGCGCGCCTTCGACCAGGTGGTGCACGACGTTTGCCTCCAGAACCTTCCGGTCACCGTCATCGCCGACCGAGCCGGCGTGGTTGGTGAAGATGGCAAGACCCACCACGGCGCCTTCGACATCTCCTACCTGCGCTGCCTCCCCAACGCCATCGTAGCCGCCCCTACCGACGAAAACGAACTCCAGCATCTCATCTACACCGCCTACAAGCACAACGGGCCCTTCGCCATCCGCATCCCTCGCGGCACGGCCATCGGCGTCCCCATGGACGACAAGCTGCGCACCCTTCCCCTCGGGCGAGGCACCGTCATGCGGGAGGGCGGCGACGTTGTCATTCTCAGCCTGGGCAAGTCCGCCGGCGCCGCCGTGGACGCAGCCGACATCCTCGCCGAGCACGGCATTTCCTGCGGCGTGGTCAACCCGCGCTTTGTGAAGCCCCTCGACGTGGACCTGATCCTCGATTCCGCCCAGCGCACCGGTCGTCTCGTCACAGTGGAAGAGAACGTGCTGGCCGGAGGATTCGGCTCCGCCGTCCTCGAAGCCATCGCCGCCGCCAACATGAAGGACGTTTCCGTCCATCGAATCGGCATGCCCGACTCATTCGTGGAGCACGGCACCGCCGAAGAACAGCGGCGGCGTCTTCAGCTGGACGCCGAAGGCATCGCCCGTCAGGTCCTCAGCGTCTACTTTCCCCAGAAGGCATCGGCAGTCGCAACCGGCGCCTGACCCCCGTCGACCCACCCCGCATTCAACGGGCGCGCTGCTGCCCAGCCCGTATTGGGGCAGGCTTCAAACCCTCACTTTCGCCCCTTCCGTGGTAGAATCTACCCATGCCCTGGCGTGAGCATAGCGAAGGCAGCATTTCCCACAACGGTGTCGTCATCTCCTACCGGCTCCATCGGAGCAAGCGCCGCCGGAAGACCTACGCCGTAGCCGTCGACGAAAATGGCGTCCAAGTCGCCGTCCCCTACCGCACCCCCAACCGGAGAGTACGCGCCTTCCTCACCGACCATGCCCCCTGGATTCTGAAGAAGATTGCCAAGGTCAAGGATCGTCCCCCACCCCAGAAATTCGCCACAGGTGCAACCTTTCCCTACCTGGGCCGCAGCGTCCGTCTGACCGTGACGAAGCGCGACGTGGAAGCCACCCGGGTACGCTTCAACCAATGGCGCTTCTACGTAGACGCTCCCAAGGCCCTGAAAGGCGATACTCTGCGAGAGGAAATTCGACTTGCGCTCCAGGAATGGTACGTGCCCCGCGCCGGAGAGCGCATCACCGCCGCCGTGAAACTATGGTGGCCCACCATGAAGAAGGGCGAAAGGCCCCAAATAATCATCGGCAATCAGAAGACTCTGTGGGGGAGCTGCGCCGCCGATGGCACTCTCCGCTTCAACTGGCGGCTGGTAATGATGCCTCCCCCGCTCATGGAATACGTGGTAGTCCATGAGCTGGCCCACCTTAGAGTACGCAACCACTCCCCGGCATTCTGGAAGGTGGTCGAACAGGCCATGCCGGACGCCCGCCAGCGCCGCAGACAGCTACGCGAAGCGGGTCGGTCCCTGCCCCTGTAGGCTTGTCCCGGTCGCGCGTCTTCTAAACGGTCACCCGACCGGCTATGTGCCGTCCGCGGCTAGTCCTTGCCCGCGCCGCACCACATCTTGCAGCCGACCGCGCCGATGACCAGCGGCAGCATCGTGTCAACCACTGCCCAGATATTCCACGCCGTCCAGTTGCCGTCCAGACTGTCCGTGCCCTGTGCCAGCAGCGTGAACCAGTTGTGCAGGAACAGAATCGTCACCGCCGCCGTCAGGAAGAAGGCCACCTTGGCCTCCAGATAGCGACGAGTTACCGGCCCGCCAGAGTCTTGACCGTCTTCCCCACGCTTACACTGGTAAGTGAATATCAACGCCGGCACCAAAGCAATTGCCATGAGTACGTCCAGCACCAGCCACACCTGCATGACGTCGATCGAATCTTCCAGGAACGTGCTGATGATGAAAAAGACCGCAACTACCACCGCCACCGCCACCAGGTACATCCCAACGGGTTTCCTCAGACTTTCCACTTGGTACCTCCTCAGCGTTTTTGAATTCCCTAGTCTCGCGTTGGAACGGAATGAACCGGTATCGTTATCCCTTTTGGAGAATCATAAGAAGCTTAACCTGATCGATTATGTTCAACGGACGCATTGTATCAATAGTCGGTGGGTGAAGAAATAGGGGGCAAAGAGTGTCGAAGCGTTACTCTTCCGGCTTGTCAGTCTTCGGCGACTTCGACCCCTCGCGGCTCTGCTGGGACAGCAGATTCTCCACCGGCATGCTTCCCGACCTTCCGGCGCCACCTTTGGGCCGAGTCTTGCGGACGGGCCTGTACTTTCTGTCAATTCTTCTAATCAGGTACACAACTCCGGCCAGGACCGCAATCACCGGGCTGAAAATGGCCAACCAGATCAGGACCGTCACAACCGTTCTCGCCAACGCCGATAGTGCCCGAACTGCGTTCTTCGCCGTCTCTCCCACCTCCCAGCCGCCAACGATGAGCCCCTTCGACTCCGTGACATTCACCCAGTAGACGCCCGTCCCCGTTACCTCCCCACCTTCGCTCATGGCGGTGACCGTCACCTCCGCCTCGTATCCTTCCGGTCTGTAGTCCGCGTAGGTGTGGCGCACGCTCAAGCGGGTGCTGCCTGTCTCCGGCATTCCCGTCACCGTTGGCGAACCGTCTCCAAAGTCCCACCTGTACTGGTAGTCCCAAAGTTCCGCAGGACGCAGGAAAGATGCGGTGTACTCCACCTCCTGGCCCTCTTTGACCGTCTGTCCCTCGCCTGCAAACACCTCGATGGAAGGCACCTCGCTGACGATGACCTCCAGAGCGTCGGAACCCTCGGCCACGCCGCTTTCGCCAACGCCGCGCAGGTCAATTCGCGCGATGTAGGGAGAGTCCAGGTCGTCCGGGTACACGTGGTTTACCGTTGCCGTCACCCGCCTACCGTCCGGTCTCAGGATGGTGCCTCCGCCGCTCGCCGACGTCCCGTCCCCGAAGTACCACACAAACTCGTATTCGTCGATACCCTCCGGAGGCGCAAAGGAAGCCCGGAAGCGCGCCGCTCGCCCCACCCTGACCCCAAAGTTCTCCCCCGCGTCCACCTCAATCACCAGCGAAGTGAGCTTCAGGTTCACGTCTATCAACGAGAAAGCGGAGGTCTGCTGCAGGAAGTTTATCCGCCCCTGAATCTCCTCAATCTGCACCTGCAGATCGGCCAGCTCCTTATGAACGTCCAGCGCGTCCTCAACGTCCCCTGCCCTGTCCAGGAACGCGAGAAGTCTCTGCTCCGTAGCCTTCATGCTGACCAATCGAGACTGGTAGTCCACGTACTGGTCCGTCACGTCCTGGCTGGTCACCGTCCGGCTCTCTACCTCAACCGCTATCCCTTCCAGCTGCGACAGCGCGTCCTCAAGCGACGACGCAGGCACTCGCACCGAAATCGCTCCGTTGTGCAGGGAAGTCCGGTCGGAACTCACCACCCAGCCGCCCAAGGCTTGGGCCAGTCCTGAAATCCAGTCCACCGCTCCCGCCACGTCCACCACCACCAGCGACACGTAAGCCGTGTGTACAATCACCCGTGTCTGCGGCTGGGGGGAAGCCTGCACGTTCAGCCCATCCCCGCCTTCGTCCCCGGCAGCAGCGCGGGCAGCGGGAGGGGCAGGCGCAGTCGCAGGCTCCGACCTCGCAAAATCAGACTCCCCAACAATGGCCTTAACGACCTCGACGGCTTCAAACTTATCTAGTGGGGGCGTCGCAACTGAGGCCCCGGTGGGCGCCGCGACAGAAGAATCAAGACCCCACGCCTCCTGGTCGTCGCCGCCAGCGCAGGCCGCGAACACAGCAACGCCCAACACCGCGAATAGGACCATCCCCAGCAGTAAGATTCGGCTCATCAGCCCCCCACTCCCTACAACCAGTAGGATTTTCGCGATTATATCACGGGAGAATTAACCTAACGCCCGGCGGGACACTATGTAAAACAGCGGTCGGATGTTGAATCCTTGACCGCTTGCGGATATGATTACCGGTGAGCTTCAACCACACCCACTACAAGGAGCAAAAGCAATGCCGCAGACGCAAGTGGCCATGGGCCGCGCCTTCACCTACCTCGACAACCTCGGCAGAATCGGAGTTTCTGCCACCACTTTCTGGCATCCCGTAGGCCTCGCGCGGGGCGCCGACGACGTTATGTACGTGGCCAACTGGGGCCACGAATTCGGCCCCGGCACCCGCATAACCAAGTGCACCCTCAGCACCCAGGAATTCCTCCTCGACATCGGCAGCGCCGGCTCCGGCGACGGCGAGTTCCTCTGGCCCGGCGGCCTCGCCATAGACGGACAGGAAAACCTCTACGTCACCGACCAGGCCATCAGTAAGATTGTCGTCTTCACCAAGGACGGCGAATTCGTCGGAAAGTGGGGTTCCCTCGGCTCCGGCGACGGACAGTTCAAGCGACCCTCAGGCATCGCCCTCGACCCCGACGGCAACCTCGTCGTCGTAGACAGCGGCAACAACCGCGTGCAGCGCTACACCTGCGACGGCCAGTTCCTCGGCCAGTTTGGTGAGAGCGGCAGCGATGACGGTCAGCTGGATCGACCCTGGGGCGTCCACGTCGACGGAGACGGCAACATCTTCGTCGCGGACTGGGGAAACGACAGGGTGCAGAAGTTCTCAGCCAGCGGCGATTACCTCCTCACGATCGGCCGTTCCTTCCACGAACAAGCCAACGTCAGCAAGCCCAGCGCTGTCTTCGTCGACCGGGACGGTGACGTCTACATCGCCGACTGGAGCAACGAGAACGTCAAGATCTACGAGCCCGACGGCACCTACCTTGCCACCATCATTGGCGACGCTACGAACCTGTCTCGCTGGGCACAGGACGCCGTCGACGCCAACCCCGACCTGCAGAAGGCCCGCGACCGCGTCGACCTTGAACCCGAATGGCGTCTCCGCCGCCCCGCCGCCCTCCACGTGGGCGACGACTACAAGATTCTCATCGGCGAGTCCCAGCACATGCGCGTACAGGTCTACGAAAAGGAACCCAACTACATAGAGGCCCAGTTCAACCTCTAACTTCTATCGATATACCTGAGCAAACGTAGAGGGGCTGGTTTCAAACCAGCCCCTCTTCTCTTCCCCTTCTAGATATGGTGGGTCGAATTGGAGGGTGCCTCCCCCTACCTGAAGTCCTCCGCCCGGCTCGTCGGCACGTACCCGATGACCTCCCGCGCGTGGCTGATGTCCCGGTAGTTGTATTTGTTGTCCGAGACCGCATAGAAGATGTCGAAGCGCAGGCTGTCGTCCGCCTCAATGCACCTGTCCACCATTTGCGAAGCGTCGTCGTGGCTGCACCACACGGCATAGGTCCGAGTCGCCTCAGGACGGTCCCCCTCTGGAATATACCCAAACCGGATGCAGATGGCCGAAAGCCCGTAAGCATCCACGTAGTACCGGGCCAGCGCCTCTCCCCACACCTTGCTCACCCCGTAGATGGAGTTGGGCCGCACCGGAGATTCGTGCGTCAGCATCGGCCAGGTTGGCGGCAGCTTGTCGTACTCCCCGCTCTCCAACTCCCGCAGCGGCGACTCCAGCGTATGACTGATTATGGTCGAGCCGCTGCTCGCGAATATCACCCGTCGCACCCCCGCCTGACGCGCCGCCTCGAATACCGTGTACGTGCCCCAAACGTTCCGCTCGATATAGTCCCGCGTATCGTCCTCAGAGTCGGACCCCAACGCCGCGGCCAGGTGCACCACCGTGTCCTGCCCCTCGAAGTGAGGGCGAATGGCGTCGAAGTCCGTGATGTCCGCCGCCACGCACCGCACCCCCTCCATCGGATTCCGATTCATCGCGGTAAAGTCATACTTGTCGCCCAACCGCTTCAGCACGGCCCGGCCAATTCGCCCACTCATTCCCGTCACCAGCACTTTCCTCTTTGCCATCGTCCCTCCAATTCTAGATATTTCTGTCTTCTTTTGCTTAGAGTCTGAATTTCGGTTGGGGCTGGTTTCAAACCAGCCCTCTTCCCCAACCCACACCCACCTTATCGTAGCCTACCAGCTTCCCCGTGCCATCGCGAAGGAAGACCCTTGCATAACCGTCATCTCCGCCCCCTCTTTCCTCCTCTCCCGTCGTGGGAGAGGATTGAGATGAGGGTGATTCCCTCAGGGATACAAAATCGGATAACCCCCCGTCCCCTCCAGGTCCGGCCAAGTCCTCGACGCGTACACCGGGTACGTCTGCCGGTAGATGTGGACTATCGCCCGCAATTCGGGAATCGGGTTCGGATGGTCGTCCACCCGCAAGTCCAGGAACGGATTCGCGTCCACCCGCTTCCAGTGCACCTGAATCGCCGCCGACTGCCGACCCCGGTTGTCGCCCCCCGTGGCCTGCGCCGCCTCCAGGCACTGCAAGAGCCGCTCCTCCAGCGGAAGGCCGCTCTCCTCCGTCGCCTCGAAGGTGTCCCCCAGCGCCTGCACCACCTCCGGCCCCACCATCGTGTTCGCCCCGCAGGCGTAGTTGACCCCCGTCCGGCTCCCCCGCCACGGGAACTGCGCCGGCGCGGTGTACGCGGCGGGCGTCCCAGTCCGGTCGATCAGGCTATACTGCCCCCGGTCGCCGCTGACCTTAATCAACGCCTCCAACGCCACCGGCGCGGGAAATCCCAGCTCCAGCAGCGCGATGCCTCTCAAACGCTGGATTTCGTGGCCGCTGAAGCCGATCATCCCCACCTCCCCCTTGCCCCGCAGCACCCGCGACCCCACGCCGATGTTCTTCGTCGCCACCGCGCCCCCAAACTGCCCTGTCGCCGGATCGTATCCCACAATCGTCATAGTCATTCTGCAATCTCCCCAACTCTCGTCTCATCTCAGTGCAACTGGCCAATGTCGAATCCCGTAGTGCTCGCCAGCCCAAACAACGTTCAACTTGGCCTCAAGGGGAAGAAAAACGCTCCTTCTCTCCCTCCGTCAGCCCTCGCACCACGCTGATCTGAACGCCCTGCTGAGACGCCAGATCGTCGTAGACCTTCATCGCCTGCTCCTCCCCACGACCCTCGAAGGCGATGATCAGCTGGTTGTCGCCCTCCGTCCAATACGTGCTCAGAATCCGCCCCCCATGCACCTCCACCAGCTGACGAGCCGCCCTGCCCACCATCAACTCTGCCTCCCCGTCCTTGTCCTCATACTTCACCAATCCAATATACGTCGGCATAATCAAATTCCTCTCAATTACCTCAAATCTGCCTCATCTCGTAGGGGCGACCCTTGTGGTCGCCCATCCCAGCTGCAACACCCTTCCCCCTCTTTTCGTCCTGCGCGTAGGGGCGGTTCGCGAACCGCCCTCCTCTCGCAACAATCCATCCCCCCTAATGCGCAATATATCCCCCGTCTATCACCAGCGCCGCCCCCGTCACGTACGAAGCCTCGTCCGACGCCAGGTATAGCACGCCCCACGCCACCTCTTCCGGCTCGCCCCTGCGTCCCATCGGCGTCATCTGCAGCACCTTCGTCTCCCGGCTCGGGTCCTCAAACCCGTCGTTCAACATCGGCGTGTTGATCGGCCCCGGATGAACGGAATTGACCCGGATGTTGTCGCCCACGTGTCGCAACGCCGCCGACTTGGTGAAGATGTGCACCGCGCCCTTGGACGCGTTGTACGCCGGACTCCCCATGTCGCTGCCCACCAGCCCCATCTGCGACGAGATGTTGACGATGGAGCCGCCACCCACCTTCTGCATCTCCGGTATGGCGACTTTTGTGCCCAGGAACACCCCCTTGGCGTTCACGTCCATAACCCTGTCCCACGTCTCCTCCGTGGTATCAACAACCCCGCCCGAAACGGAGATGCCGGCGTTGTTGACCAGAATGTCCAGCTTGCCGAATCGCTCGACAGTGGCGGCGACAGCATTCTGCCACGACTCCTCGCTGGCTACGTCCAGATGCACGAAGATAGCCTCCCCGCCGGCGTCGCAGATCTCCTGCGCCACCTGACGCCCCAACTCGTCCCGAATGTCCCCCAACGCCACCTTCGCGCCCTCCTGGGCGAAAATCCGCCCCTCCGAAGCGCCCATCCCACGCGCCCCCCCACTAATAAACGCAACCTTATCCTTCAACCTCATTTCTCTTTCCCCCAGTGTGCTTATATTCTAAATCTTGTCCGCGTGTGGCCAAGCCTTAATTGCAATGTGTGCCAGTTTCCTTGAACGCGCTTCAATCGCGCATTCATCCCATTTCTGAGGCGGGTTAGTCAGCAGATCCTTATTGAGAAAGAGTACTGAATGCTCATTTAGAGTCCCTTGTTTACAGTCCCAAGGAGCATTAGACAAAACGGGTTGCAGACCGCTGGTCACTAGCGTCAAGTTCCCTATCGAGTGGATCACGTGGTCACGTTGCCTTTCCAATTCTAGTTGCTCCTCTTTCTCTAACCCGTCGACGCCTTCATGAGGATACTTCCAACGGTTTCGCCACGCTCGTGGCATAATATGTTCGATGGTAAGATTCCGTGGGGCGTCTGGGCTTTCCACTTTGTCTGTTCGAAGGTTTTCCTCGATCCCTTCCAGCACTATTCTGAGTCGGCCTCTCGTGAGAAGCCTGTATAGTGGAAGGCTAACAAAGGCCTTTTCCAACTGACTGTCATTCGGCCATTCGCCAACCCGTGACTCTTGGCTCCCCAAGAACTCCAAGATGGTATCGCCAGAGACTTCTGGCCCCTCTGCTTCCAATCTGTCCACCAAGGTAATGAATAGACGATTTGCGCCCATCGTTGACATTCTGCAAATCATTCTTCGTACTTGATGACTCTCAATTGCCCGAAGCCCCTTTTGAAGTTGTTCAGGAGGAACATCCGAAGAAAGCAACCACAGCAAGGCGGGAGTCAGTACACCCGCCTGCATGACGCGCCACCGATACAAGAACTTTGCCATGCCAGGCCTTCCGGATTGTTCCAATTCACGATATGCGTTGGAGACTGTTCCTATGTCTTCTAATGTATGAACTATCTCCTCGCCGCTGTCTGAATAGTATCGCCTGAATGTAGAAAACACGTCAGATGCGAGAACTTCGTCGACTTTACGCATTACTATCCAGTAGTTCAAATATGCGTCTATTCTCTGTCTATATAACCTTCCCTGCCGAATTTCTTCCCGCCACCATTTGTCTTGAAAGCCCCAGAGTCTTTCTGCATCTTCATTCGATATGCCTGACTTTTCCGCCTCATACAGAACCATGTTCTTGATCAGGTCCGACTGCAATAGGGCCGTTCCTCTGGCATTTAGCGTCTCAAAAATCACGTGGGGATCATCAGCAAGATCAAGATCGATTACAACAAGTTCCAAGTGGCTAGTTACCGCTTGCTCCAAGGCTCTTGCCCTGCTAGTTCTTTCCAAGGCATTTGCATCTAGCCATTGGTTGGTTTGCAGCTTGAAAAACTCATGTGCCTGGACAATCTGCGAATCCTTGTGCGCTTCGCTTGGGAGTTCGTTGTGCATCGCGTGTCGAAACGCTTCTTGGTCAATTCGAGTCGGCCACACCTTATAGGCAAGATCTGGATCGTCCGCGCAGAATGCCTTGTTGTTAAGAACAAGAAGCTCCAGACGCGCCGCCGCTCCTTCCTGACTCCTTTCAAGCAACACTTCCTGAATCGCGTCCAACATCAATTGCATTGTGGTCAACCGTTGTTGCCCGTCAACCACAGCCCTAGTCATAAACATCGGTGCCGGTACCGGTTGTTGCTGAAGGACAATTGCACCAAGGAAGTGGGGCTTAGGATTACTCACCCCACTTCCACCGCTTTCAATCCCCAGAATCCTCTCGGCTGTATTCCTGACATCCTCCCAAAGAGGATCCCATTGCTGCTCCTGATTCCACACATACGGGCGTTGGAACAACGGAATCTCATAACGTACCGGATTCGCAAAGAGACTCTGAAGATTCAAGATGTTAACCTGCATTTCTTACCTCAATCACCATTTTATCAATGTCCCCAGTTGGCTCTCGATGTCAGGCCCCCTCCCATGCCATTCCGTCGCCTGCTGGTACGCATTCGCCGCCCGGTACAGCAGCCCCTCGCTGAACTTCGGTCCCATCAGCTGCAGACCCACCGGCATCCGATCTCCCAACGCGAACCCGCAGGGCACCGAAATCGCCGGCATCCCCATCAAACTCGCGATGCCGTTTATGTAGACCGCCCTCGACCGCGCCGGCACCTCCCGACCCCGAATCATCGCCGTCGACGCGTCGCACTTGTCCCCCAGCGTGCTGCCCGTCGGCGTCGCAATCACGTCCACCTCCGACATCGCAGCTTCAACCTCTTGACGTATCCGCGCCGCCTCTTGTTGTCCCTCCATGTATACCGAAAACGGCTGACGCTTCCCCGCCACGATCCCGGGCCGAATCTCTTCCCATTTCTCCACGACTTCCTCGCCGAAGAAGCTCGTCCAGTACACGTAGGCCTCCGGCTGACTCAGCTTGAAATGCACCGCCCGATTCTCTGACGCCAGGGGAAGCGATACCTCCCGCACTGTGGCTCCCAACTCCTCCAGCACCCCGATGGCCGTCCGCACCAATTCCTCCACCTCCTCCGCCTCCCGCTCCCACAGCCATCGGTCCGTCGGCACCCCAATCCGCAGCCCCTTCACGTCCCCCTCCATCAACTCCAAGAACTTCTCAGCCGGTCTCTCCACGCTCACCGGGTCCAGCGCGTCGTACTGCGCCAGCGTCTCCATAACCAGCGCATTATCTGCAACCGTCCGAGTCAGCGGCCCCGCCTGGTCGTGCGACCACGATGGCGCCAGCACCCCATGACGGCTGATGCGCCCGAAAGTCGCCCGAATTCCCACCAGGTTGCAGCTACTCGCCGGATGCCGCACCGACCCGCCCGTGTCCGTCCCAATAGACAGCAACCCCAATCCCGCGGCTACCGCCGACCCCGATCCGCTGCTGGACGTCCCCGGACTCCTCGTCACATCCCACGGATTGCAGCAGTCGACGATGGAATCTCCCCGCCCAATCTGCGAGTACACCTTCCCCACCAGAATCGCCCCCGCCTCGTCCAGTAAACGACGCACCGTCGCGTCCTCGTCAGGCTGGAAATCGATCAGCCGCGGATGGCCGAATGTCGTTCGCACGTCCTTCGTGGCAATCACGTCCTTCAAGCTATACGGAATCCCATGAAGCGGCCCCCGATATCGACCCGACGCAATCTCCGACTGTGCCTGACGTGCCCGCTCCATTCCGATATCCCCGCTCACCGTCAGAAACGCCTTTAGAGTCGGATTCAGCCTCTCTATTCGACGAAGCGTCGCCTCAACAAGCTCCACAGGCGAAAGCCTCCCCGACGCCATCTCCCGACCCGCCTCAACAATCGTTGCCCTGCTCAGGTCCATAAGACCACCGCCCCCTCTCTCCAGTCTGAACGAACCCCCCAAACTTATTGCCCGCTGCAGATGCTGTCAACACCAACTCCCCGTGCGCATATAGTCAGGCAGGCACATTGACACCAATTCGCCATTGGCCAACAATAGCTATTAGAGACGCAACCATGACCCCACACAACGCCATCATCTTCGACCTCGACGGCACCCTTCTCGATAGGAACGCCGTATTCGTCAAAGTCGCCCAAGACTTCTACGAACAGCACCTCCGCAACCGCGCCTCCCAAACACGAGACGAGGCCGTCGCAATGATGGTCAGGTGGGACGGCGACGGCTACACCGATCGCGAGTGGATGCGCTCCCAATGGCTCAACCACTGGCCGCACACGGGCCTCGACTTGCAGTCTCTGGAGACCTGGTACCGCGCCGCCATGGTGCAAAACATCCAGCCGGACCCCGAAATCATCGACTACCTCACCGCCCTCAACGCCAAACAGGTCCCCTGGGGCATCGTCACCAACGGGCCTCTAACCCAGCGCGACAAGTGCAAAGCCGCGGGCCTCGAGCAAATCGCACCCTTCATCATCGTCTCAGCCGAAGTCGGCTATTGGAAGCCCGACGAGCGCATCTTCCGCGACGCCTTCGACGCTACCGGCCTCACCAACCCCGCCCACGCCATCTTCGTTGGCGACAACCCCGTCGCCGACATTGACGGCGCAAAGCACTTCGGTATGGCCGCCGCCTGGATTCACGGCGGTAGAGAATTCCCCCCAGACCTGATGTCCCCTGACTTCAACATCGACCACGTCTTGGACGTACGAAACATCGTTGAGTTCTAGACTCATTCCAGACTGCGATCTCGGTCTCCTGTTTGACCTGTAGCCCAACTTTCGTTGACAGCCCCAACCCCCAGTGCTAATCTGCCAAAAGCTACCCGAATACTCACTATCCACTCGAAATCCGCGCACCCTGGATAATCCTTGGGCGCAACCACCATCGGAGGCTCTAAATGGCTAACGCGACCGTGCACCCGGACCTGCTGAACACTATGGAATGGCGACTCATCGGCCCCCACCGGGGCGGCCGTTCCGTCGCCGTCACAGGCGACGTCTCAAACCCCGGCGTCTTCTACTTCGGCGCCTGCGCCGGCGGAGTCTGGAAGACCACCGACGGCGGCACCTACTGGGAGAACGTCTCAGACGGCTTCTTCACCTCCGCCGCCGTGGGAGCCATCGCCGCCTCCGAGTCCGACCCCAACGTGGTCTACGCTGGCATGGGCGAGTCCCAAATCCGCGGCAACGTCTGCCACGGCGACGGCGTCTACGGCACCACCAACGGCGGCAAGACCTGGGCCCACCTGGGCCTTCGCGACACCCGCCACATCGCCCGCATTCGCGTGCACCCCTCCGACGCCAATCTTCTCTACGTCGCCGCCCTCGGCGACCCCTTCGGCGCCAGCGCCGCCCGCGGTATCTACCGCTCCAATAATGGCGGAAAATCCTGGCAGCACGTCCTATCTCGTGGCCCCCGCACCGGCGCATCAGACCTGGCCATGAGCTACGCCAACCCTCGAATCCTCTTCGCTGGCATGTGGGAGACCCGCCGCACCCCCTGGAGCCTCGAAAGCGGCGGCCCCGGCAGCGGCATCTTCAAGACCACCGACGGCGGCGACTCCTGGACCGACATCTCCGACAATCCCGGCCTCCCCTCTGGCATCAAGGGCCGCATCGGCGTCGCCGTCTCCCCCGCCAGGCCCAACCGCGTCTGGGCCATCATCGAAGCCGAAGACGATGGCCTCTACCGCTCCGACGACGGCGGCGATACCTGGCAGAAGGTCAGCGACGACCGAAACCTCCTCACCCGGCCCTGGTACTACAATCACGTCTTCGCCGACACCCAGGACCCCGACACCCTCTATATCCTCAATCTGGCCGCCTGGAAGTCCACCGACGGCGGCAAAACCTTCACCCAGCTGACAACCCCCCACGGCGACAACCACGACCTCTGGATTGACCCCAATAACCCCCAGCGCATGATCGAAGGCAACGACGGCGGCGCCTGCGTCTCCTTCAACGGCGGCGACACCTGGTCGACAATTTATAACCAGCCCACGGCCCAGTTCTACCACGTCGACACAGACAACAACTACCCCTACCGCGTCTATGGCACTCAGCAGGACAACACCGCCATGAGCGTCCCAAGCCGCTCCCACAAGGGCGCAATCCCCTACTCCGACTGCTACCAGGTGGGCACTTCGGAAAGCGGCCACATCGCCGTCCGCCCGGACAACTCCGATATCGTATACTCCGGCGCCATCGGCAGCTCCCCTGGCGGCGGAGGCTCCCTCCTCCGCTACGACCACAGCAGCGGCCAAGTGCGCAGCGTCACCGTTTGGCCGGAAGTCACCAACGGCCTTGGCGCACGAGCCGCCCGCTACCGATTCCAGTGGACATTCCCCATCCTGATCTCCCCCCACGATCCAAACGTCCTCTTCACTGCCGGAAACCACCTATTCAAGTCCACCGACGACGGCACCAGTTGGGAATGCATCAGCCCAGACCTCACCCGCAACGACGACTCCAAGCTGGGCCCCTCCGGCGGCTCCATCACCAATGACGATACCGGCGCGGAGCACTACTGCACCATCTTCGCCTTCGCCGAATCACCCCTGCAGCAGGGCCTTTTCTGGGCAGGAAGCGACGACGGCCTCGTCCACGTATCTCGCAACGGCGGCGCGAACTGGGACAACATCACCCCACCCGACCTCCCTCCCTGGGCCCTCGTCTCCTCCATCGAACCCTCTCCCCACAACCCCGCCACGGCGTATCTAGCCGCCACCCGGTACAAGTGGGCTGACCAGAGCCCCTACATATACCGCACCGACGACTACGGCCGGTCCTGGACCGCCATCGTCGACGGCATCCCCAACGGCGCCTTCACCCGCGTCGTCCGCGAAGACCCGGAGCGGCAGGGCCTCCTCTACGCCGGTACCGAGTCCGGCGTCTACGTCTCCTTCGACAACGGCGAACGATGGCAGAGCCTCCAGTCCAACCTGCCCGTCGTACCCGTCCACGACCTGGCCGTCAAGGAGCAGGACCTGGTTGCCGCCACCCATGGCCGCTCCTTCTGGGTGCTTGACGACCTGACGCCCCTCCACCAAATGAAGGACGGTGTCAACGCCGGAAGCAACCACATCTTCAAGCCCCGCGCCGCCTACCGCTACCTCACCTCCACCGGCGCGGAACGAGCCGGCGGTCCCGGCAAGAATTACACCCTTGCTTCCGGCGTCATCGTCACCTTCTACGAGTCCAAGATCTCCGAAGACCGTACCGAGAAGGTCTTCCTGGACGCGGGCAAGAACCCGCCCGCGGGCGTCGTCGTCAACTACTATCTGAAGGACAAGCCCACCGGCGACGTCACCCTCACCTTCTTGGACGCCGACGGCGGCGAGATTCGCAGTTTCTCCAGCAGCGACGATTCCGACGGCCCCAAGGTCACGGCCAGCGCCGGCGTCAATCGTTTCGTTTGGGACATGCGCTACGCCCCCGCCACCAAGGTCGAAGGGGACACCTCCACCAAGAACAGCCTCGACGGACCCGTCGCAACCCCCGGCACTTACAAGGTCCGTCTCTCCACCGAGGGCTACTCCGACGTTCAGTCATTCGAGATTCGCAAGGACCCGCGGGTTCCCGCCACCCGGGAGGACCTGCAGGCCCAATTCGACCTCCTCATGAAGATTCGCGACAAGCTCTCCGAGACCCAGGAGGCCATCAACACCATCCGCACCCTAAAGAGTCAACTGACCGGCTGGAAGGACCGCCCCGGCGCGCCCACGTCCATCGTTGCCGCCGCCGAGGACCTGGACGAGAAGCTCACCGCCGTCGAGGAAGAACTCATCCAGCCCAGGGGATCCGCTCCCCTGGATCGTGTGAACTTCCCCACGCGGCTGAACGTCAAGATCGCCTCCCTCACCAGCGTCGTCGCCAGCGCAGATTGGGTCCCCACCCGCCAGTCCTACGACGTGTACGACGACGTTTCCGGACGCATCGGCGTCCAGCTTGGCAAGCTCAAGCAGGTGATGGACGAAGACGTTTCCGCATTCAACAACCTGGTGCAAGACCTGGGCATCCCCGCCGTGGCGTCCTAGACGCCGGAATTCGCTCCGGCCGACTCCTGAACACCGAAGCAGAAGCATTCGGAAGCTAGGCCATACCGTTGACTGCAGCGAATTTCAGCATTGACGGTACCGTTCCATGACGACGCCCCAACAGCAGCCGAGCCGGGAACAGGACGCGCCCCAAATCCCGCCTCCGGCCCGGCCGGATCCCGGCGAAGACCATTTCCGCCCCACCGGCAGGCTGGGCCGCCTCTTCATAGCCCTCACCAACCGAGACTTCCGCTACATCTGGGTCTTCTACATCCTCAACTATCTCGGCATGACCATGGAAATGCTGGCCATGGGCTGGATGGTATTGGAAATTACCGATTCCGCCTTCTGGGTAGGTGGAATGGCCGGACTCAGGGGCGCGGGTCAGGTCCTCTTCGGCGTCGTCGCCGGCGTCATCGTCGACCGGTTCAGCCGCCGCATGATTCTGATAGTCGTGCAGCTGGCCCGCGCCGTCATCTACCTATTGCTGGCGGTCCTGCTCATCGCCGGGAGCATGGAACTCTGGCACATCATGGTCTCAACTCTGCTGCTCGGCATGCTCATGGCCACCGTCCTCCCCTCTGGGGAAGCCCTGATCTACGACACTGTAGGCCCCCGCCGCATCCTGAACGCCGTCGCCATTACACACGGGGCCTTCAGCATAGCCAGAATCCCCGGCTCCATCCTGGCAGGATTCCTCATAGACGAAGTCGGACTCGGCTACTGCTACGTAGCAATGACCGTAGTCATGCTCTTCGCTCCCATTCCCATCCTCTTCGTGAAGACAAAGTACCAACGCGCCGCCTCCTCCGGCAGCATCTGGAAAAACGCCCGGGAGGGCCTCGCCTACGCCTCCCGCTCTCCCGCCATCAGGAACCTGCTCCTGTTCAGTTCCGTCGTGGAACTCTTCGGCTTCTCCTACTTTGTCATGCTGCCCGTCATCGCCCGGGAAGTCCTCGACGTTGGCGCTTCAGGCCTGGGCTACCTCTCCGCCGCGGGCAGCATCGGCGGCGTTCTGGCCATGGTCGTCATGGCCGCCCTGTCGGAGTCCCGCTCCAAGGGACTACTTGTCGCCATCACCGCCGCCGCCGCCGGCGTTTCTCTTTTCCTCTTCGGCTTCTCCTCCTGGTACGCCGCCTCCCTCGTCCTCTCCGTCTTCGTGGGCCTCTGCCTTACCTCCTACGACGCCACCATGGGCGCCATTCTTCAGCTACTCTCCATCGACCGGATGCGTGGACGCATTCTCGGCCTCTACAGCCTCACCTTTGGCTTCACCCCGCTGGGCGGTTTCGTCAGCGGCATCATCGCTACCCTGACCACCGCAGGCATCGCCGTCTCCACCGGAGGCGCCGTCATCCTGGCTGCCGTTTCTGTTATGCTGGTCTCCTACAAGGGCCTCAGGACCGCTGGAATCCTCCCTCCCCAAGACCCCGAGGCAGAGAGCAATCCCGATGACCGGGAACCCGCGGAAAGCCACAAACAAGACCCCAAGGAGGACTAAGACATGGCAACCCTTGCCGACCCTACCTGGGTAGAATACTGGCTGGAACTGGGAGACGTACACGTCCTGGATCCCCGACCGCCCGATGACTACGCCCGCGGTCACCTTCCCGGCGCGGTTAACCTCCCCCTCGAACGACTTCTCGACAAAAGGGGAGCACTCCTTCGCGACGATGCTCTCGCCGTCCCATTCGGCCAAGCAGGCGTGGACGAGTCCAAGCGCTCCCTCGTCTACGACGGTGCAGACGGTCGACGCGGCGCGCTCATGTCCTGGGTTTTGGAATACCTGGGCCGCGGCGAAGTCTCCCTCTCCGCCCTCCTCTACGAAGGCTGGGCGAAGCAGGGCCTCCCCACCTCAACCAACCCCGAAACCCCAACCCCCTGCAAGTTCAACGTCAACATCAACCCCAACAAACGCGCATCCCTCTCTGAGTTCGACTCCCTTAATCCGCCCAAGCTCATCGACCTCCGCAGCCAGGAGGAATTCAACTCCGCCGGACGACTCCCCGGCGCGTCCAACCTCCCCTGGACCGAGTACCTCGGCGACGACCATTACCTCCTCCGACCCGACTCCGATCTGGCCAGCCGCCTGCGAAACATAGGCGTCGGACGTATGGACAAAGTCGTCACCTACTCCACCACCGGCGCTCGCGCCGCCATCGGCTACCTCGCCCTCAAACGCGCCGGCTACGACGTCCGCATCCTCCCCAACCTCCCACTGCCCACTGCGGTATAATATTCCCCGAACACGACCGAGGACACCACCCCCAACCACAACCAACTTCGCGAGGGCAAAGAAATGCAGATGAAGGGCATGGTAGCCATCGTAACCGGCGCAAGCAGAGGCCTGGGCAAGGCCATCGCCATCGCCTACGCGGCCGAAGGCGCTACCGTCGTCGCCTGCTCCCGTCCCTCCTCCCCAACCGGCCTCGCCGGCACCGCCGACGACACCGCCGACGAGATCCGCGCCAACGGTGGTCAGGCCCTCGGCATCCCCTGCGACGTTACCGATGATGTCCAGGTCAAGGCCATGGTCGAGCGCGTCTTGGAAACCTATGGGCGCATCGACGTCCTGGTTAACAACGCCGGCCTCATGATAATCAACGAACCCTTCCTAGACATCGAACCCCATCGATGGGACAACCTCATGGCCGTCAACATCCGCGGCCCCTACCTCTGCTGCCGCCACGTCCTCCCCGTCATGATCAAGCAGCAGAGCGGCAGCGTCGTCAACATCGGCTCCCGCATGGGCCTGGAGCTCATCCCCGGCGGCGGCACTGCCTACAGCGCAAGCAAGGCCGCCCTCCACATGGTCAGCTACGCCCTCGCCGACGAGATGCAGCCCTACAACGTCGCCGTAAACGTCCTGGGCCCCGGCAGCCTCAAGAGCGAAGGCTCCTGGCAGATTGCGTGGAACCGTCAGAACTGGGACGCGCGCCTCGATCCTGCCCAGAACGGCCCAGGGGCCGTCTTCCTCGCCCTCCAGTCCGCCCAAACCATGACCGGCCAATACGTCCACGTCGACGACTTCGGCAAAACGTGGGGGCCGGGAACGGACTCCGACTAGACATTGATGGACGATACGGACACCCTATTTCTCCAGCTCCAAAGCGCTGTGGGCCAACATCAGACCTTTAGATCAGAAAGACCCATCGGACACGCCGCCTTCCGTCTTTACGCCGGTGCCGTCGGCGACCCCAACCCCCTCTACACCAACCCCGAAGCAGCCCACAGCGCAGGCCTGCCCGACGTAGTCGCCCCCCCAACCCTCCTCACCGACACCTTCCGCTTCTACGGCGACACCCTCACCGAAAACGGCCTCCCCTACGCCCTGGAGAGGCACTCCCTCGGCACTCCCATTCGCGCTGGCAACAGCTACCGCTTTTTCCGACAACTCCACCCCACCGACGTAGTCACCGCCACCCGCAAAATCGCCCGCGTATGGCAGAAGCAAGGCCGCTCCGGGTCCCTAACCTTCCGGGAGGTCGAAATCACCTACCGCAACCAGGACGAAGAACTCCTCGTAGTCAACACCGAGGTTCTCTGCTACCGCGACTCCGAGGACGGTGGCGGCGAAGCATGAACACCTCAACCCAACCCCTCCAAAGGATTTCAGTCGGTGATGCTCTCCCTGGTCTGGAAAAGAAAATCCACCTGCCAAACATGATGGCCTACGGCGCCGCCACCTGGGACTTCGCCCGCATCCACTACGACGAGCGCCACGCCCGAAGTCAGGGCCTTCCCGGCCCCGTCGTCGATGGTCAGATGCTCGGCGCATTTCTAGCCCAGCTCGTCCAGGACTGGGCCGGCTCGCATAGCTTCATCCAAAGCCTGAGCTTCCGGAACCGCGGAATGGTCCTCCCCGGGGATGTCCTAACCTGCGAAGGACGCATCGCCAACGTTCATCGTGAAGGCAAAAACCTCCTGGTTGACTGCGATCTCTGGATCGACAACCAGCACGGCAAACGGGTAGTTGGCCCCGCCTCCGCAACCGTCAGTATTCCCTCTCTATGTGAGACGGCATAGTGCCCTCCAAGCGCATCATAAGGCCCGCCCACTACCCGTGGGACCCCAACTACGACGGCCAACCCTACTCCCTCGCCGTCGAGCGCCACGGCCTCCTCTGCATCTCCGGCCTCACCGCCGAGACCTACTCTCCCCGGCGTCGCACCTATATCGTCGAATCCACCAGCCTGGTAAAGCAGACAGAGGTCATCTTCGAGAAGATGGGCGCCATCCTCGACGCTGCGGGCTACACCTTCGCCGACGTTGTCTATACCGTCGACTACGCCCTCGAACCCGTCATGCCCGAGTATCGCGCCAGCGGCGCCGTCCGCCGCAACGCCTTCGGCGACTCTATGCCCGCCGCCGTTGGCATCCTCGTCAACGGCATCCCGAACTCCGTCTCCCTCATGGCCGTCACGGCCGTCGCCATGCGCGGCGGCCGCCACAAGCGCGCCGTCTTCCCCAAAGGCACCCCCACCTGGGAGCGCTACCGCTCCCGCACCTTTTGGCCCGGCTTCTTCGTTGGCGACGACTGGTTCTGGCTCTCCGGCTCCACCGGACGCCGCTTCGACCACACCACAGGCCGCGAAGCCTACCGTAACGGCATAGAATCTCAGGCCCAGGACATCTGGGAAAGCGCCCTCGGCCAAGTGATGCACGACGCCGGAGTCGAAACCGACCGCGTCGTCAAGGTCTTTGATTATGTCCACCCCGCAGGCGTGAACGGCTATCCCAACGCCTCTCGCAACCGTGGCGGACTCACCACCGGCAGCGCTGCCACAGCGGCAATGGTCATCTCTCGCCTCCTCCACCGTCCCGCCCTGCTGGAGACCGACGCCCTCTGTTATCTCGGCGACGACAAAGAGATAATCCACGTCCCCGGCTGGCCACGCGACGCCCAGACAGCCCCCGCCGCCGTTCGCTGCGGCAAGTATATCTTCTGCTCCGGCCTCGTCCCCACCAACCCCGCCACCGGCGAGGTCGATTCCACCAACGACTTCAACGCTCAACTCACCCAGACCTACGACACCCTACGTCAAGTCCTCCAAGCCGCCGGGTCGTCACCCGCAGACGTGGTCCGCAGCTTGGAGTTCGTCAACCCCCAAAACGCCCATCAATACCCCGCTATAGACGCCGCCCGACGCAGCTTCTATGGCGAAAACCTTCCTGCGGCAACCACCATCACTGCCAACCAACTCATGCCGCTAGAAGCCAACTTTGGCCTTGAGGCGTGGGCCGTCCTGGAGTAACGAATATGCTTGATTACTACAATATCCTGGATCTCTGCACCCCCGAAGAAAGGCTCGTCCAGCGCACCGCCCGCGAGTTCCTCGACGCTAACGCTATGCCCCACGCCAGCCGCTGGTGGGAGGAGGAGACCTTCCCGTCAGAGCTTGGCCCGGAGCTGGGCCGCATGGGCTACCTGGGCGCCAATCTCCCCGCCGAGTACGGCACAGCGGGAGTCTCAAGCGCCGCCTATGGCCTTATCATGTACGAGCTGGAGCGAGTCGACTCCGGCCTCCGCAGCTTCGCCAGCGTTCAGGGCGCCCTCGTTATGTACCCCATCCACGCATTCGGTTCCGACGAGCAGAAGCAGCGCTACCTTCCCCCCATGGCCCGCGGTGAACTCATCGGCTGCTTCGGCCTCACCGAGCACGAGGGCGGCTCCGACCCCGGCGCGATGGCCACCCGTGCCCACGCCGACGGTGACGACTACGTGCTCACCGGCGCAAAGATGTGGATCTCCAACGGCAACATGGCCCACGTCGCCCTCATCTGGGCCAAGGATGACGAAGGCGCAGTCCGCGGCTTCCTCGTCCCCACCGACAGCCCCGGCTTCCAGGCCAACCTCATCAAGCGCAAGATGAGCCTCCGCCTCTCGGTCACCAGCGAACTCGTCCTCAACGACGTTCGAGTGGACCGTTCCCAGATGCTGCCCAAGGTCAGCAGCCTCCGCGGCCCCCTCTCTTGCCTCACCCAGGCCCGTTACGGCATCGCCTGGGGCGCCCTCGGCTCCCTTGAAGCCGCCTACTCAGAGGCATTGGCCTTTGCACAGACCCGCCGGACATTCGGCGCGCCCATAGCCTCCCGACAGCTCGTCCAGGCCAAACTCGTCGACATGCTGGCCCGCCACACCCAAGGCCTCGCCATAGCCTGGCGTCTGGCTTCACTGAAAGACCGGGGCGAAATGTCCTACACCCACGTATCCCTCGCCAAGCGACAAAACGTCCGCGCCGCCCTCGAATCCTCCCGCGACGCCCGCGAAATTCTCGGCGCGAGCGGCATCACCCTGGAGAACCACGCAATTCGACACATGCTCAACCTGGAAACCGTCGACACCTACGAAGGCACCTACGACATCCACTCCCTGGCCCTTGGTCGCGACATCACCGGCCACAGCGCCTTCGCCTGATCGTTGTCACACCCCTCCATAACGCACCTGTTATTCAAGGCGTCGCCAATCAGAAATTATGATATGCTTTCTCCGTTGATAATCTAACAATTGTTCTCCGGCAGCAGGGCGAGGCATTATGCTGGAAACCAAACAAGTGGATTTTCTTTTTGCCGACGCAAGAACCCTATACGACGACGCCCTCGAAATGCTGGATCAGGGCCGCCTACGCAACGCCGCGGAGAAGGCCTGGTGCGCCGCTAAGCTCGCCACCGACGCACTCATACTAGCCCACCATCGCGACGGAGCCGCGAACCTCCGGCCAGACTGCGCGCATGCTCCAGCAACTGCGGAGGCAGGACCCTTCCCTGGAACAGATTAGATTGCAATATGTAGCTCGCCAATACTTTCTCCACGGCAGGTGTTTCTACGACGGAATCCTGGAGCCGGAGGATGCCGTCATTGCCGATGTCCGGGAAACCATCGATTACATCCAAAACGCCGAGACAATTGCAACCCGTTTATTCCCTTCCTACGGGTACTCCTCCCCAATAACACCATCCGCCCGTAAACTCTCAATCTCCACCGCGCTCAACCCCAACATCTCCCCGTACACATAGTCGTTGTGCTCCCCCAACATATTCGGCGGAATCGGCGTCCCCCTCTCCACCGCCGTCAGGCCCCACAGCAACCCCGGATACCGATGCCTCCCCGCAGCAAGGTGGTTCATCTCCAGGAAGAATCCCCGCTCTCCCAGATGCGCGTCCCTGAACAAGTCCTCATCGTCCAATACCGCCAGCGCAGACACCCCCGACGACTGCAGCATCTCCATCGCCTCAAACTTGTCCCGCTGACTGGCCCACTCCCCGATTCCCTCTTCTAACGGTTCAGCGTTCCTCCTGCGAAGTACTTCGTTTGAGAATCGCGGGTCCCGCAGCCACCCCTCGTTTCCCGTAGCGACGCACAACCCCCGCCACTCCTCCTCCGACGTCACGTTGACCACGAGCCACTGGTCCTCTCCTAGACATGGATAACACCCGTAGGGGGCGTTACGGGGATGACGATTGCCCCATTTCCGGGGATTCCGCCCATTCATCGCGTAGTCCACGAACGGCCCGCCTAGATGGTGCAGAAACGTCTCCACCTGCGACATATCAATCCACTGCCCCCGCCCCGTTCGAGTCCGATGGTGCAAAGCAGCCAGAATCGCGTAAACAGCAGTCACCGACGCCGTTGCATCCGTATGCTGAATGAGCGGAGTCGTCGAATCGTCCGTGTCCGCATAGCCCCGCATGGCATGGTGCCCCGTAAACCCGTCCAGCGCGCTCCCCAGCGCGGCGTACCCCTGGTACGGCCCCTCCTCTCCCCAGCCTGACATCCCAAGCATCACGATATCCGGTTTCATCTTTCTCAGGGAAGCATAGTCCACCCCCAACCGCGCCGACGTTCCCGCGGTAAACGACGTGAGGACTGCGTCCGCCTTGCCAATCATCTGCTTGAATAACGCCATGCCTCGCTCGTCCTTGAGGTTCAGCGTAATCCCCAGCTTGTTCCGATTCGCCATGTTGTGAAGCGCCGACCTGTCCCACGGACGCGGGGCGTCCGGGTCGTTCCCACTGTACCCGATTGCCTGTCCCGTCAGTCGCGTCAGTGATGGACGGGGAAACGACTCCAGCTTGATAACCGTTGCGCCCAAGTCCCCCAGCATCGATCCCGCCATCGGCCCCGCCCACACTTCCGTCATGTCCACCACCAGGAATCCCTCCAACGGCGCCGATATTCTTCGAGCAAGGTAGGCCCCGCCTTCACTCCTCGTCGCTGCAACGTCCTCCCCCTCAATGCCCTCCGCACCCGCCAACACCTCCTCGGTATGCTCGCCCAACGTTGGAGCCTGAAGTCCGGTCAGCCAAGGCGTCTCGCTCATCTTAACCGGCGCCCCCAATTCCGGCAGCTCTCCCACGCCCCGATGCTCCATCCTGCTGAAGTATCCCCGCGCCTCCAGCTGCGGGTCCTCCAACAGCTCCTCGAAGCTCAACACCGGCGCGCACATCACCTTATGCGCCTGGCAAAGCTCGAACACCTCCTGCTTTGTGTGCTGCATCAGCCATTCGATAAACAGGGCGTCGAACTCCTCGGCGTTCCTGCTCCTGTTCTCCGACTCCGCAAACCGGGGATCTTCCGCCACCTCCGGCATCCCCATCGCCTCGCACAGCCGCTGGAAATACAGGTCGTAGCCCACCCCCATCACCACGTAACCGTCCAGGCACGGATACGCCCCCTGGGGAATGCCCCCCGGCCACCTCTCCCTGGAGGTCTTCACCCCCGTGTACGCGTAAAACAAGTTACGGCTGTCCACGTTTCCGATCAACGCTTCCTGTGCCGAAATGTCTACCTGCTGTCCGACTCCCTCCCTCCGGCTTGCGAACAACGCCCCCATAGTCGCCGCCGCGGCAGTGGCCGCAACCTGGTACCAGACCACGTCCGGCGCATAGGGCAACGGCGTCCTTTCCGGCAGACCGTGCACGTACATCCGACCGCTCATGGCAAATACCCCGAAGTCTGTGGCCCTGAAGCCCCGGTACGGACCAGTCTGCCCAAAAGGGGTAATTGACGTCATCACCAGCGATGGATTCACTACCTTCAACCTGTCGAACCCCGACCCCACCGAGTCCATGTATCCCGGCGGGCAAGTCTCAATGACAATATCCGCCTTTGCTGCCAGCCGCCTTAGTGTCTCGCGCCCTTCTCCACTCTCCCAGTTCAGCAAGACACTTCGCTTACCCGCATTTAGATGCAGAAAAAGCCCACTCTTCTCTGGATGAGAAACATCCCCTGGAAACGGGCCAATACCCCGGGCCCAGTCCCCAACGCCCGACGGCTCCACCTTCATTACGTCCGCGCCAAATCCCGCCAGCAGCCGACCGCAATATGCCCCGGCGATGTTGTCGCTCAGATCAAGGACCATTACGTCTGAAAGGGCTGAATCTGACATGACTGCGCCAAACACCCGGCGGATCTAAAGCCCCATCAGGCCGGCGATGCGGTCAATCTGTCCCAACGTCCCGCCGCTCTCCGCCTCGGCCAGCCTGTTGTGGGCACTATAAAGCTGCATATCGTGTTCAACCGTGTAGGAAATCCCCGCATAGACCCCGTGCCCCACCACCGTCGACATTCGGCTCATCTCGTCCGCCGACGCCTTGGCCAAGGCTATCTCCTCGGCACAGTCGCGCCCTTCCGCCATGCTGCAAGCCGCACGATAAGTCAGGAGCTCGGCGGCATCAACGGCCACTCGCAGATCAGCCATCTGGTGTTGAATTGCCTGGAACGCCCCTATGGGCCTCCCGAACTGCACGCGGTTCTTGGCATAGTCAAGGACCATCTCCAGAATCTTCCGCCCTCGCCCCACCATCTCCCCACACTGCACCAGCGTCGCCCACTGCATTGCCTCGCCGAGAACATCCCCACCCTCGCCCGGTTTACCCAGCACCCCATCAACGCCAATCTCCACATCCTCGAACACCACCCGCGCTTGCGGATAACCTGCAATGCTTTCCATGGCCTGAATCGTCACCCTGTCAGCATCGGACGGAATCAAACATAGCGAAACTCCTCCATCCCCAAGCCACCCGGCGACGCAAATCAGCGTGTCCGCCAAATTCGCGAACGGCACGAAACTCTTGACTCCGTTGAGGCGATGTCCTCCGTCTTCTTTAGTGACCCTGGTGGATTGCCCACTGCCCTCTTCATCCATCGCCAAACTCAATATCAGTTCCCCCCGCGCCAGCCTCGGCAAAGTCGCCTGACGCTGGGAATGACTCCCCGCCAACGCCACCAGCCGCCCGCACGTCACGACAGACGCCAGGTAAGGCGAAGGCACCAACGCCCGCCCCATCTCCTCCGACAGCACAAGCTGGTCCACGGCATCCCCACCCTCTCCGCCGTACTCTTCCGGCAGCGATAGTCCCAGCCACCCCAGCGCCGCCATCTGCGCCCACAACTCAGGCGAATACCCCTTCCCCGAAGCCTCCACCTCCCTGACCAGCGTTGGGGGACAGTTTGCCTCGAGGAACTCCCGCGCCGTCCGACGCAACATCTCTTGTACTTGGTTCAGAGCTAGGTCCACGTCGCCTACCTGGGAAGCCCCAGCCCCCTCTGCGCGATGATGTTGCGATGAATCTCCATCGTCCCCGCCCCGTGCATGTGCATGCTCTCCCTGCTCAACCCCTCGATGGACCCCTGAATCGGCGCCGCGTTGCTCTCCGGCGTCAACGTCCCCAACCTACCCAGAATTTCCATCGCCTCCTGGGCGAAGTACAATCGCTGCTGCGTACCATACAGGAACGCAATCGAAGCCTCGGCATTCGGCACCTCCCCGCGACTCTGCATCCACGCCACTTTCCAGCACAGCGCCGCCCAACCCTCCAGCCCCACTTTCACCCTCGCCAGCTTGTGCCGCACCACCGGGTCCCTTCCCAGCACACCACCCTGGTACGGAGTCGACTTGCAATAGTCCACGAATTCGTCAAATGTCCGACGAACCCGCGCGTACCGCTCCAGCCCCGCCCGCTCGTAGTCCAGCGTCGTCATGGCGTGGTACCACCCCTGGTTCTCCTGTCCCACCAGGCAAGTCCGCGGCACCCGCACGTTGTCGAAGAACGTCTGCGCCGCCACCTCGCCGTTGATATATGGCAGCGGCCGCGTCGAAATGCCGGGCGTGTCCATCTCCACGATAAACAGGCTGATACCCCGGTGCTTCGGCGCGTCCGGGTCCGTCCTCGCCAGCAGGTAGATGTAGTCGGCGTGGGCATAGTAGCTCGTGAACATCTTGGAGCCGTTCAGCACATAGTGGTCCCCGTCCGGCTCCGCCCGCATCTGCAGCGACGCCAGGTCCGACCCTGCGTCGGGCTCAGTAAACCCCTGGCAGTATTCCGCATCGCCCCGGGCGATGGGAGGAAGATATCGCGCCTTCTGCTCAGGTGTCCCAAACTTGATAATCGCCGGTCCCGCGAAGTTTATCCCGGTAATGCCGACTCGCTGCACCTTGTGATAGCCGATCTGCTCGTCCAGAATCGACTGCTCAAGGAACGTCTTCCCGCCCCCGCCAAACTCCTCCGGCCAACCAACGGTTAACCACCGCCTTTCCGCCAATCGACGGAACAGGTCCCTGCTGAACCAGTATTTCTCCTCCGAAAACGTCCCAAACACGGTCTCGTGCTCGGGACTCATCTCCTTTCGGAGAAACTCGCAGACTTCCTGCCTGAACTCCTGCTGTTCTAGTGTGAATCGAAAGCGCATAGTTTTAGCCGCCAGCGGCGTTGGCGATTATAGCGAAGGCTCCCCCAAACCACCACCGAACTTTCTCTTCCCTATCCCTCCCTTCCCCCTCGACGGGGGAAGGGAGGGATGGGGGTGAGTGCCCTTCCCCAATACCATCAAATACGGGGATACCGTCCACCATCGCAATTGTGCCGCCTAGTCTATCCGCTCCGTCAGAATGTGACGCCGGTTACGCGTGTGCTGACGCACCTGCTCCGGCCACCGACCCAACTCCACCGCCTCTCCCCACGCGTCCGTAAGCAGCACATCGGGGCTCTCTACCTCATACATCGCATGATAGCTGGGCTCGCTCTCGAACCTCATCTCCTTCCGCTCCCCCCCGATGAGCATCGTCAGCTCCCGCATCTTGTAGCGCGCCACCGAAACCACGCCCGGTACCGTCAGAAGGTTCGGTACGTGCTCCTTGTCGTACACCTCGTTGAACAGGTCGTCCTGTTCCGACTCCACGTCCATGCTCGCGATAAACAGATACTTCGACTTCTTGGCCATTACTTGTTCTCCTTTCAATTTTGCTGATTTAAAATAGTCTCAACGCCATGCCGCACCAGGTTCTTGGCCAGAATCACCTTGAACCCGTTATGATGCAACGGACGGGCGTGGCAAAGCGCAAGCTCCGCGACGTCCGACGCCTTGACCTCCCTCGCCGCTCGACCCACCAGGTATTCCTCCGCCTCATGGGACCTGTACGGAATCGGCGCAACCCCGCCCAGAATCACGTTGGCCCGCGCCACCTTCCCATACCACACCCTCAAATTCATCGCCACGCTGGCCAGCGCAAAGTCCTCCCCCGTCCGGTCCTGCGCCTTCAGGAATATGCTCCTCGTTCCGGGTAGAGCCTTGGGCATAGACACCCCCGTCACAATCTCGCCTCGCCGCAGCACGTGTTCCTGCATCTGCTGCTCGTTCGGCCCCGCGAAGAAGTCCTTCAACTCCATCGTCCGACGACCCCCGGGCCCGAAGGCTTCCAACTCCGCGTCCATGGCAATCAACGCTGGGGCCATGTCGGAAGGATGCACCATGACGGACGCCCCAACTCCCAGTATGGCCAGATTCCGGTTGTACCCGTTCGCACCGTAGCAGTGCACCCCGCCCTTCTTGTAGCACGGGAACCCCGGATGCCGGTAGTACCAGCACCGTGGCCTCTGACACAGATTGCCCCCCAAAGTCGCAACGCTCCGGATCTGCGGGGTAGCTATTGACCGGGCTGCTTCCCCCAGGATTGGAAACTCCCTCGCCAGACGCCTGTCGCCCTCCAGAGTTCCCAACGTGATCGAAGCCCCCAGCCTCACCCCTTCCTCCTCCCACCGGACTCCCCTCAACTCCCCAATCCCCGCCAGCGACACCAACCTTTCCGGCCTACGCAATCCGTCCTTCAACTCCGAAAGCAGGTCCGTCCCTCCGGCGATGACCTCCACCCTCCCCTGCCCCTCTCCGAGCATCTCCACCGCGTCTTCGAGACTCTGAGGCTCTACAAACTCAAACGGATTCACGCCGAATCCGCCTTGCGGGCCAATCCATCCAGCACCTTGTCCGGCGTGAGCGGGATCTCCGTAAATCGAATTCCAATGGCGTCGTACACAGCGTTGATAACCGCAGCCGCCACGGGAACGCTCGGCGGCTCCCCCAACGCCTTCGCCCCGAATGGCGCAATCGGGTCTTCCGTCTCTACAAATATCGTCTCGATGTCGGGGTATTGGCCGATGGTCGGGCACTTATGCTCAAGGAAGCTCCCATTCAGAGACACTCCCGACACCTCATCCGTTACCAACTCCTCGCTCAAAGCCAGTCCCAGCGTCTGCGACACACCCCCCTCCACCTGGTTTACCGCGGACTTCGGATTGATGATTCTTCCCGAATCGTGTGCCGCCACGTACCGCACCACCGAAACGCTCCCTGTCAGCACGTCCACCTCCACCATCGCGAAATGGGCCGCGAATGAGTTGACGATATAGTCCGCGCTGCCCGGCACAACCGACGCCTCAGCTTCCATGAATTCGCCAGGCATACCTTCGGCCACCTCCGACACCGACGCCAGTCCTTCTCCGCTCCCCCTGGCAACCACATTCCCTTCCGACACATCCAGGCTTTCCTTCGGACGTTCCAGGTAAGTCGACGCCAAGTCCAGCAGCCCGTCGCGAAGCTTCTCCGCCGCCCGCTTCACCGCCAGCCCCGCAGAGAACGTCGCCGTGGACCCAGCCGTTATCGACGAATGCGGCGCCACGTCGCTGTCCCCACTCACCACCCGCACGTCCTCATAACCGCTCCCGAAGGCCTCCGCCGCCATCTGCGCCAGCACCGTATGAGATCCCTGTCCCACATCCACAATCCCTGTATGCAGGTCTACCCTGCCGTCCCGCTGCAGAATCACCCGCGCCCTCGACTCCCATCCCGGCCCTCCGCGGTAGATGCACGTCGCCATGCCCATGCCCCGCTTCAGATAAGGCTCCGTCGCAGCTTCGACTCCCTCACCCCACCCAATCGCTTCCGCCCCCCTCAAGATACACTCCCTCAGCCCGTTGCTGGAGAAAGGAATCCCGCCCTCCACAGGCTGCGTGTCCACAATCTGATCTGGGGGTGAAGTCCGCGGGCCCGGCTGTCCCTCCAAGCCCACGTGATTCATCAACCGAAATTCCACGGGGTCAATCCCAATCGACTCCGCCGCCCGGTCCATCAGGGCCTCCACGGCAAAGTGACCCTGGGGCGCGCCCAATCCCCGGTACGATCCCGCCACCGGCGTATTCGTATACGCCAGCCTCCCCTCATACCTCACGTTCGGGCATCGATACAGATAAAGCCCTCCCTGCGCCGCCCGACGCAGTTCTCCCGCCCCCGATGCCAGGTATGCGCCGGTGTTCATCAACGTCCTGTTGTCGATAGCCGTAATCTCCCCACTCCGCTTCAGCCCCACCTTCAACTCGATCATCGCCCCGTGCCGCACCCGTCCCGCAACGAACTCCTGGTATCGTGAGTACTCCAGCCGAACGGGACGGCCCGCCTTCCGTGCCAAAACCGCCGCCAGCATGGCGCAGCGGCTCTCGTCCTTCGCGCCGTACCCCGCGCCGAAATGCGGCCCCACCACCCGAATCCTCTCCTCCGGCACGCCCAGCGCAGCCGATAGATGCGCCCGGTCCTGGTGAACCCCCCGGCTCGTCTTCCACACCGTCAGCCTGTCCCCATCCCATCGGGCAACCGCCGCCCGCGGCTCCAGCGGCGCAGCCGAATGGGACGCTACAACGTAAGCCCCTTCCACTACAACGTCCGCCTCCCGCAGACCCGCCTCCACATCCCCCCGTTCCAACACTAGTGGCTCTCCTCCCCACAAGTTCCCCCCGGCATGGATATCCGTCGCCATGGGACCGAGCGCCTTCTTGGCGTCAGTCTCAAAGGGCAGCTCTCGATATGAAACCTCAAGCAGTTCAATGGCCCTGTCTGCTTCCTCCTCCGTCTCGGCGGCAACGGCGGCAACCTCGTCACCAACGAACCTCACCCGCGTGTCCAACACCCGCATGTCACCCGCAAACAACCCCGAAGCCTCTTCGTCGAACGGCGCGAATACCGCGTGGACTCCCGGGGAACTGCGCGCCGCAGAAACATCTACGCTTACCACGTCGGCGTGAGGATATGGCGAAAGCAGCACCCTGGCGTGGAGCATCCCTGGCAGCTTCAAGTCCGCCGTGTACCGCGCCTCTCCCGTCAGCTTCTCCTCAAGCCCTCTACGATGCACAGAACGGCCCACCACTTTCAGTCCCGCCATCACCCGCTCCGCTCCTTAATCGCCTCCGCAGCCGCCTTCACCCCTTCGATGATCCGCCCGTAGGCGTTGCACCTGCACAGATTCCCCGCCAGCGCCTCCCGAATCTCCCCTTCCGACGGTGTCGGGTTCCGCTTCAGCAACCCGTAAGCCGCCATCACAAACCCCGGCGTGCAGTAACCGCACTGTCCCGCATCCTCCTCCAGAAAGGCCCTCTGCACCGGATGCAGCCCATCCTCCTCAGCCAGTCCCTCCACCGTTACCACCTCTTTCCCTCTGGCCTGAAGCGCCAGCATCTGGCATGCATACACCGAATTCCCCTCAACCATCACCGTGCAGGCGCCGCACTCCCCCCGGTCGCACCCCACCTTCGCACCCGTTAAGTCCAACGCGTCCCTCAAGAGCCGCAGCAGCGTCCAGTGATGCGACACGTCCACGTTGAGATCGCGCCCGTTCACCCTCAGCCGAATTTCGGAAACGTGTATGCCGGATGCCTCTGACATAGCGGGATTCTAGCACCTTTGAAGCGAGCATGGAATGTGACACCGAATGCGTGACATTTCTCGCCCCTTAGGCTATGCTGGCTTGCAGACGAAATCGGAGGTAACCATGGCCACAATTCTGGGAAGCGGCGACTGGAACTATACCGTTGTTGAGGACTGGCCCAAGCTGCCCGATGGCTTCCTTCTCGGCGACTGCGCCGGAGCTGTCGTAGACTCAAAGGGACGCATCTACGTCTACACCCGCGGCGAACACCCCGTGGTCGTTTTCGACCGCGACGGAACCTACATTGCCTCCTGGGGGCACGGCGTCTTCGGCGGCACCCACGGCATCGCCATCGGCCCCGACGACTCCATCTACTGCACCGACACCCAGCATCACGTCATCCGAAAGTTCACCCCGGAAGGTGAACTGCTCCAGACCATCGGCGGCCCCTCCGACAGATTCAGCGGCCAGCCCTTGAACCGCCCCGCCCACCTCGCCATCTCCCCCGTTTCTGGGGACATCTTCGTCGCCGATGGCTACGGCAACTCCAACATTCACCGTTTCAGCCCGGAGGGCAAGCTTATCTATTCCTGGGGCGAGGCCGGCACAGCTCCGGGACAATTCGTCGTTCCCCACAACATCGTCATCGACGAGGACGAAAACGTCTTCGTCGCAGACCGCGAAAACCACCGCGTACAGGTCTTCACCGCCGCGGGCGAGTTCCTCGGCCAGTGGCCCGGCATCTGGCGCGCCGCCGGCCTGGACATGGATGCCGACGGCAACTTCTACGTGGCCGAAATGCCTCCCCACGTCTACATCATCGACGCTCCCAGCCTCGGCCACAGCGTCAGCATCTACGACAAACAGGGCAACCTCCAGACCCGTTTCGGCGATCCCTCCCCCGGCGAAGACCCAGGACACTTCACCGCTCCCCACGGCATCGCAGTCGACTCCCACGGCGACCTCTACGTCTGCGAGATGCCCCACGCCAACATGGGCCCGGAGTGGATGGACGAAGCAATGTCCCGCCACAACCCGTCCCACGGCCCTCAAATCAGGACCATCGTCAAACTCGCCCGCACAAATTAGTCCCTTCCCCCTTGACGGAGGAAGGTTAGGATGGGGGTGAAGTCCCCCAATAGATCACACCGAGGTAGCATAGTTGAAGAAAAACAGAATCAAGGAGCTTTGGCGTCAGGGCCGACCAGCCGTCATGGGCTGGTGCTCCTCCGGCAACCCCTACATCGCCGAGGTCATGGCCCACGCTGGCTTCGACGCCGTAACCCTCGACTGGCAGCACGGCATCGGCGTCACTCAGGGCTCCATCATCAGCTGCATCCAGGCCATCGGCAACACCGACACCATGCCAATGGTGCGTGTCCCCAAAAACGACCCCGACTATATCTCCTTCGTATTTGACGCGGGCGCATACGGAGTCATCGTCCCAATGGTCAACACCCCGGAGGAGGCAGCAGCCGCGGGCCTCGCCTGCCGCTACGCCCCCACCGGCAATCGTAGCATCGGCAGCAGCCGCGCATCCCTCGCCTCCGGTCAGGACGATTATTTAGAGCACGCCAACGACGAAATGCTCTGCCTCGTGATGATCGAGACCATGGAATCCCTCGATAACGTGGATGCCATAGCCGCCGCACCCGGCGTCGACGGTCTCTACGTTGGCCCCAGCGACCTGTCCCTGGACATGGGTGTCAGCATCTCAGGTTGGGCCAACGACGAACAACACCTCGCCGCCTGCCGCCGCATCGTCGAAGCCGCCCGAGAGGCCGGCGTTGCCCCCTGCCACCACGGCTCAGGAGCACAAGTATCCGCCGACATGATGGCCATGGGCTTCATGCTCTGCCACGTCATTGGCGACGTCCGGACCATCTCCGCCGCCGCCACCACAAGTCTAAACGACTTCACCAGCGCCATGAACCAAAGAAACATCCCCTTCCGCTAACCCCCCTTGTATTCACCAAAATTGAACCCACTCCCTATCTCCTGAGGAGGTGCCGCAGTGCCCAGCGACGCCATGTTCGCATTCATAGAAAAGTGCGCAAACAACGAAATGTTCCGCGACGATCTCATCGCCAACCCTGTCCAGGTCATTGAAGACGCCGGACTGGACAATCAGGATATTCAGTCCATCAAACAGGACGAGGCTTGGGCCTGGCTCCGCGCCCTCTGGAACGCCCCGCCCGACTGGTAACCCCCCCACATTCAAGTGTCATTCTGAGAAGGCTCCGCGACGAAGAATCTCGTCGCCGGAATCAGCCTCCTTCCCTGCCCTCGCGGACGCGGGAGCACACTCTTAACCCCTTTCTCCCACGCGCCCACCATCTGGTAGGGGCTGCTCGCAACCCACCTGCCCCCTCTCCCACCCAGCACAACGCCCCACAAATAGAAGGCGCCGACGAAAATCGTCGGCGCCTTCCCGATTCTATCCTCTGTCCGGTTACGCTTCTTCGGGCAGTACCGCGAACATGGAGTCCGACTCCGGCTGGGCCAGAATCTCCTCCACACCCTTCTTGAATTGCCTCAGCACCTCGTCGCCCGCAGGCCCGTCCGGCACCTCGTGGGCGGTTAACTTAGCCTTGAACTCCTCAAATAACACATCCTCGGAGCGGCCGTGGGGAATCTCGAAAAAGTCGTGGTTGAAGTGGGGAAGCTCCCCGGGCCCAAAATATCCCTTCCCCTCGATGGTGAATCCTTCCAGTTCGTGGGAACCCTTGCCCAGCACTTCGCCCGTCTCGACGTAGTGCTCCATAACAGGCTTCATTCCGTACTTCTGAATGGGGCAAACCTTCATGCACACGCCGCAGCCGGAGTAGCGCGCCATCACCGGGCGGCAGCGCTCGTAGACCAGCTTGTGCTTCTCCACGCCCCTCCACCAGACCTTGTCCCGCATCAGGGCGCGGCCCGGGCACCGGTTCACGCACACCTGGCAAATTTCGCAAAACTTGTGAATGCCGTAGTCCACCGACTCGTCGTAGGTCACCGGCGCGTCCGTGGTGATCACCATCAGCCGGGCGCGGGAGCCGAAGTGGGGCGAAAGCAGCTGACCGTTGGCCCCCAGCTGGCCCAGGCCCGCCGCGACGAACATGGGGATGTAGGGAGCGCTGTTGTCGTTGGGACTGTGCACCTGGGCGTGATAGCCCAGACTGCGGATGTAGTCCGCCATCATCAGGCCCAGCTGGCTCATCGTCCGGTAGGTCCCGAAGTGAGTGTATTCGGCAAAGCTGCTGGGAATGGACTGCGTCCTCTCATAGTCCTGCTCATAGGCCAGGCAGATGGCGTGCTCAAACCTGGTCCATCGCTTCTTGTACTTGAAGGTGTAGCGCCGGTCATAGCGGGTCATCCCCACCTCGCCGAAGCCAAGCTCACGCGCCTTCGTCTTGATTTCTTCCGTAACGTCCTTGCCCGTCGGCGTTGCCGTCGGGGCCACGTCCGCGGAGGTGGCAGCGGCGTTTACGACCGGCGCCTGCAGGCGCTCGTGCTCCAGGTGGGACTCCGCCTCTTCAGGACTGTAGACGGTCCACACCCACTGCCGGTCGGCGGTGTACTCAATGTTCTGGCTCTCCAGGGGGTAGGACCTGGAATAGAAGTCCACGTCCTTCTGGTTCTGCCGAATTCCGGGAGTAGTGGCCAGGTCCTCGGCTACGGGAATCTCATAGTCTGGATCTTTCAGTCGAAGCCCGGGCCGCTTCACAACGTGACTAACCTTCTTTGTGGTCATCTCTCCCCCTTATGAGCGATTTTGAGCGTTATCGCCAAGAATACTCCCGCTTATATGCGGTGTCAACATAATAGGCAATGAATTGTGGAAGCTTGGCTCACTCGGCAATGTATCTACGCAATCCGTACATCAACAGCCAATCTGCACCGTCTTTTGCGTTGTTGCCCCAACCTGCGTGCCAAAGCCACCATACCGCCTCCTCTACAGATTGAACTGCGGATCAACCCAGCCGCTTTCCTTCTGGTAGATCTGAATCCGCGCCCTCTGGTTGTCGAGAACCAGTATCTTCCCGTCCTCCGAAATCTCTATGGACGTGGGCCGTGTAAACCGCCACTGCGGTTCCAGGCTCTTCACCCTAAGCCGTGCCTTCACATAGTCCGGGTTGGCGTCCACCGCCTCCTGCGCCCACTTGGAAAGCTCCTCCGCGTCGCCGATAAACGTCGTCAACGGCGTCCCATCCGCATCAAAGACCTCCACTTTATTGTTCCACCAGTCCGTCACGTACACATCTCCCTCGTCATCCACCGCCACGTCGCTCGGAAGCTTCAACTGACCGTGACCGTCCCCCGCGCTACCGATGCTGGAAAGAAACTCCCCGTCCGGTGAGAATTTCTGTATTCGGTCGTTATGCCAGTCCGACACATACACATCCCCCCGGCCGTCCATTGCAATGCCCCACGGATGATTGAACTCCCCCGGTCCCTGCCCCTCACATCCCCAGCTCTGAATGAACCGTCCATCCCTGGAAAACTTGGACACCCGGTGGTTCAACTCCTCCGTGATATATAGGTTGTCCTCCTTGTCAAACACCATGCCGGAAGGCCCGCTAATCTGCCCCTCGCCGTTCCCCGCAGTTCCCCACTTGCCCAGGTAGTTGCCGTCTTTGTCGAAAATCGAGATACGGTTCAGCCACTCGTCCGCCACGTACACATTCTGGTCACTGTCAAGGGCAATGGCCGTTGGCCAAGTGAACTCCCCGTCTCCCGTGCCAGAGCCTCCAAAATCGCGGACGAACTCCTCGTCAATCGTAATCACGCTCACCCTCTGGCAGGGCTGGAACTCATCCCCCCGGTTGACGACGTAGACGGTCCCGTTTCCTCCCAAGGCCAAGTCCACCGGATGGCGAAACCCGGGCCCACCCGTGGCGTTTCGTCCAATTGTATGACTGTAGTTGTACACCCGACCCCTAACCATCACCGTTTGCATGGAATTGCCTCCAAAAAATGAGGATTTAGCCGAACTGGTACTCCCTGGTTGAAGCTATCAGCCGCAGAACGTCCGCCACCCTGCGGCCGAAAGCTGCCCGCTCGTCCTCCGTTGCGCCCCTACTCACCGGCCCTCCGGCCTCCACGTGGGCTATTAACTCCGCCCGCGTGTCTCCGTCCACATTCGCCGGCCCCATCAGGTCGATGCAGCCGTCAACGAACTCAGCGGCGCTTAGGATTTCCCGCCCAGCCAGCCTCTCGATTATCGACTGAACTCCCGGCAGGTTCGTATCCCCCACCCTGTTGGCCACGAAGTTAATCCGACGCAGCAGCGAGCCGCTGTCGATCCACTCCTGGCCCGTATGCCATCCCTCCACGCTGGGCGGGTCCAACAGCGCCTGCCCCTGGTAGTTCGTCTCCAGCCCGATGGGCGCCATCCCAGGCTTCGGAGCTACGTGGTCCTGCACCAGCCGCATCGTCCCGGCCACCACCTCCGCCGGACTCTTCACCTTGCCGAACCAGACACTCTCGTCCTTGAAGAAGTCCGAGTTGAACAACATCCGCAGCGTCGCCCGCATGTCGTAGCCGGAGCTGATGAAGGTCTCTCCCAGCATGTTGATCGCCACCGGGTCTCTCGGCGCCACGTCCAGCCAGCTTGGCACCTGCACCTCGTCCGCGACAAAGAAATTGTAAAGATGACGTGCGACGAACCGGGCCGTCGCCGGCTGCCTCACCACAATGTCTATGATGTCCTCTCCGTTGAATCTACCCCGGTGCCCCAGGAAAGTCTTCTCGCCATCGTCGTGATCGTGCGGCAGGTATTCGAAGCTCCAGGGATAGCGACCATAGGGCAAACGCGGGATCTTCGCGCCGATGGTCCAGCCCGTGAACGCCCGGGAGCATTCCTTAACGTCGTCCTCCGTGTAGTTCCCCTGACCCATGGAGAAAAGCTCCAGCAGCTCCCGACCCCAGTTCTCGTTGGGCGCGTCTCGGTGGTTCTCATTGTTGTCCAGCCAGAAGATCATCGCAGGATCCTTGGCAAGGTGCACCAGCAGGTCTCTGTAGTTTCCCATCCCGTGCTTACGAAACATGTCGATCTGGGCCAGAAGCTGGTCGCAGTTGTCCACCTTGGAGTTGCCCGTGGCGAATACGTGGTGCCAGAACAGCGCCATCTTTTCTTCCAGAGGTCTCGGCGTGTTGATTAGCCGGTACATCCAGTGAGCCTGGCCGTTGGTGGGGTTTCCGCCAGGAATCTCGAAGCCGGGGTTATGACGGAATATCATCCCTTCGTCGATGGGCGGCACCCCGTGCTCCTCCGGAAAAACCAGCTCTTCTACGGTGGCCTCGTATCCCTTGGCTACGCGCGTTTCCAACTCCTCGCGCGTGGCTCCAAACCCCGCCCTTCTCATCAGATGCGCCATCAGCGCAATTTCTCTGTCTGGCATTCCAATACCCCCTCGCGGAGCTGCCGACCTGACATTATGTATGGTTAAGCCGGTGGCCCCATCATATCCACGAGGCATGGGAGTGTCAAGGAGAACTAGCTGAGAACCAACGCCAAATGGCCGCTCAGTGAAGGATTGCGCCTCTGTCGTTGTTTATTGATGCGACTTCAAATCAGCAAAATGCCGTTTCTGCTAGCCTTATCGGAATTTGTAGGACTTGAAACACTCAGCGTATTGAATTCCCTTCGACTCCCCGGTCATGGACCTCCAATGTCGCATCCCTTTGGCCACGTCGAAGTGCCCCACTTGGCTCACGTGTTGCTTCAGCGCCTCGATGGCTACCTCGATAGCATCCGTAACGTCAATCCACGTGTCGGCGGTGTTCCGGTCGGTTATCAGCACCTCCTCCACCTTGTGAGGCTCGAATCCCTCCTCCAGCAGCTCCGGGAACGTCAGCCGGTCCCGCGCCGTCGGAAATACCGCCGCCAGCGCCGCCTCCCCCGCGGCGATGTGGTCCGGATGCCCAATGTACGGCCCCTCCGTCAGACTTCGCACCGGAGAGGGACAGATAATTACCTGCGGTCGGTGACGCCGGATCTCCCTCGCAATGTCCCGCCGAAGCTCCAACGTGGGCACCAGCATTGCGTCCTCGTATCCCAGGAAAACCACCTCCTTCACCCCCAAAACCCGCGCCGCGTTACGTTGTTCCCGCATCCGGATCTCCGCCAATTCCGCCGACGTCATATTCGGGTCGCTGGAACCTTTGCTGCCGTCCGTGCAGATAACCTGCACCACTTCCATTCCCTGCCGGCACCACGTAGCCACCGTCCCCGAACACCCGAACTCCGCATCGTCGGGATGGGCAACAATCACCATTCCCCGCTTGTAGCCTTCACCGTTGGTCATCTAGCTGCTCTCTCCTAATGAATTTTCGATTTCCATATAGTAAATCATACATCTCCGAACGTCCCGAACCTCATCGCCGCATAGGATCGGCGGCCCGTTGTGGCGGCTGCGGATTCCGCAGAAGCAGGAACATAACCACCCCCGCGGCAGTCATCGCGGAGATGATCTTCAGGCCCAGGCTATAGCTGTAGTTATCCGCCATGTAGCCAAGCAGCATCGGCCCCACTATCTGCCCGCCCATCAACACCAGGTGCGAATAACCCTGGATCATCGGAAAATTCTTCCGCCCGAAGTATTCGCCCCTCATCGCCGTTATCACCGGTCCACGGATTCCCCAGGACATCCCCTGAATCGCCGACGCCAGAATCACCAGCCAGAAGCCCCCGGCCAAGGCAAGAATCAGCAGCGCCGAGGCGTGACCCAGCATGGTTCCAGCGGCAATGTACCGCTTCGGCAGGCGGTCCCCCAGAAATCCCCCCACCGGCTGCGCCGCCATCAGGAACCCGTTTACCGCCACCACCGCCGTGGCTGCCCTCTCCGTAGAGAAACCGAGGTCCGTCTCCAGGTAGGGCACCATGTGCAGGCTAAGCGACGATATTGTAAGCAACGAAACTGAATGTCCTATGGACATCAGCCAGAAAGCGGGCGACTTCAACGCCTCCTTGAGAGTATAGTCAAACTCCTGCTCCGCCGCCGCCCGATTGGGCTTCTCAGATCCCTCCGTCGCTTCCTCCGCAGGTTTGTCCCCATCCGGCAGGTAGCCGTAAGGTTCTGGACTGTAGCGCATGATCCTTGACAGGGGAATGCCAATTATCAAGGCGATTATGCCGCAGCCCAGGGCCGTCTTGTCCCAGCTGAAGTTGTTGATGAAGAAGGCCACAACCGGAGCAACCAGAATGCCCCCGAATCCCATCCCCATCATCGTCAGCCCCACCGCCATCGCCCGCCTCCGCCGGAACCAGTTGGTCAGCGCGGGCACCACCGGAGTCCACGCGGCCAGGCCGGAGCCCACCGAAAGAATCAGGAAAGCCGCGTAGAACATCGGCACATTCTGCGTCTGGCTCAGCATCACCAGCCCTAATGACAGTATGACGAATCCGCCTGCCATGACAATGCGCGAGCCGAAACGCTGGACCAGCCAGCCCCCCAGAGGCCCCAGAAAACCGCTCTCCACCCGTGACAAGGTATACGCGCCGGATATCAGTGTACGGCTCCACCCAAACTGCCGCCGCATCGGCTCAAAGTAGAACTGGAACCCGTGCATGAACATGCCGCTGCTGATGGCGATGCTCACCATGCCCCCTGCTACAACCCACCACCCATAGAACATCCCCCGTATCCGGGAAATCACCCAACCTGCTAGCAAAACGAATTAAGCCCCGGTATGAACCCACGACTGGAAACTGGTTCAATCATCTGCGAAATTCTCAAAGTTGCCTGCTCAAGTACCCTGATACCGCGAAATCTCAAATTCGTACTCCCCAACCCTCGCCGCATAGCCATACAGGTCGAGGTAGTACGTCCCGGTCTCCGGTGCTCCCCATTGTATCCCGTAAGTTTCGGAATAGTTCGAACGAACGAATTCATCGCAGTCATTGTTCCAATCGGCGTCCACGGTGTCGTCCTTCAGAAGAACGTCGGCGCATAGGATGTTAAATGAACCACGGAAGAATTCAAAGAGATATAAGTCCCCTTCTCGGGCGCTGAAGCTAAAGATGTCATGGTCGAATTCATTGTCAATGATCCCTGAAACCTTCCCGCCAATACTTATCTCGGTGGCCGACCCAGGCCCATCACCGTGATCGTCCTCCGTCTCCACTGTTTCCAACGGCGTAATCCTCAAGGTGTAGTCACCAGTCTCCCCTCCGAAGTCTTGTACCGCAAAATAATACACCTCCGAACTTGGCGCCTGCCACAAAAGCAGTGGGCCATCCGGCCCATTGTCCCTACCCTGCCATCTCTCTCGCTCATCGTTCAACGCGTTCGGTCCATAGAGATTTATGCTGCTATGTTTAAGAGTGTCGTGCTCCACGCTGAAGCGATACTTCCGCCCTTCCTCCGCCTGGAACCGGAAAAAGTCAAAGTCAAAAATATAGTCCAGCGAACCCGTTACAGATTCACCAACCCCCATTAGCACGGCCTCTCCTGCCCTTCCCCCTTCGCCATCGTTGTAGTCTATCTCTGGAAAAGCGAAGTCCCCGCCGTGAAGCTTCTGAAACAGATTGCGCACCTCGTCTCGCCGCTGGGCCGGAGCGTTCTCCAGGAAAACCTCGTATATGTCCTCCTCGGTGGGAGGTGTGCTGAATCTCAGCGCCGGCGCGTGCCCCCCCACTGGCTACGTATATCTCGTTTAGAGCGGACGACATCCCCACATCGCCAATAATCTCCTCCAAGCCAAGCAACAATCGCTCACCAATGAAATGGCTGCAATAGTTGTGTGAAATATAGTTGTGCTCCGCCAGGTAGGCATCGTGGCGTATGTTCTCCACTCCCTGGTCAATGCACTGAGCCTGAACAATACTCCTCAATTCAGATTTTCTCTCTACCAGATCCTCTATCCCCTCTTGGTGATTGAATTTGGAATTGACGAACCCTACTCCTCCCTCAATCAGCCACCAATGTGGGCGAAGGTTGTCGGAAAAGTAGTAGCTGGCGATGTAGTTTGCTGCGGAATACAACTCACCTTCCCAGCTGCTCAAGACCACGTGGGAACCTAAATTGCCCGTTCTTATTCCATATTTTCTCTCTTCATTCGCAGAAACCAAAAGGACGACGTCAGTGGTAGGAAACGGCTCGCCAAAAATGTCCTCACTAAACCGCATGGCTTCCCCAATCTCCGACATCGTATCTTCAATCGAGAAGGCTTCACCGTTTTGCATTATCCAAACGTTTACTTCGCCGGCGCTGGGCAATGAGACCGTCTCACGCCTCACACGATGATTATCCAGCAATTCTCCGTAAAACTCCTCGGATTGATAGGGCCGGGCTATTACTGCAATCACTTCCTCATCATCCAGACCATCAGCGAACCACGGCCGATTCGTCAGGTCGCCCAAGACGCCCTCGTCCAGCCTGCCTAATGAATAGAGAAGGTGAGAGTCCAGTTCTCTCTCCACACCTGACTCGTACCTCGGCCAACCTATCAGTTCTCGGACCAACTCCAGGTCTCGCCAAACGATAGAGCTCAGGGACGAAATAGATGAAGCCTCCAGCTTGGTCAGACCATCAGCGAACCACGGGAGACTTGTTATCTCCTCGATCAATTGAATGTCCTTCGTTGCCATGAAGACTAGCGCTAATCTCGTCCCGCCTTCAGGTTCGGCCACTCCGTCGGTAAACCACTGGCGCTCCGTAATTCCCCTGGCAAACTCGGCATCGCTCGACGCCAGAGAATTGAGGTGCAACACTGTTGCTCCCTCCACCCTTGTGACACCGTCGCTGAACCAGGGCAGAGCAACAATTTTCTCGGCCATCGCCAAGTCAATACCCGAGGCATTCTTTAGATTGCCTAAGGCCCACTCCTCATCCCACGTAAGGCCGTCGACAATCCAGGGCAGCGTTGCCACAGAGTTGGCCAACCCTATGTCTTCTTCGGACAACATATCCAGGTGAGTTGCCACCGCCCACTCCAGTCCCGTCGCCCTTTCACTCACCCAGGGAAGCGACGCAAATTTCCCGGCAAGAGCCACGTCCCTTCCCGCAATGTTGGTGATAGCGTGAATCACGGCAACCTCGGATTGGGCAATCGCGTCGGTAAGCCACGGCAGGTTTGCGATGAGTTGCCCTAGCTCTTCGTCTCGAGCTAACAATCGGCTCAAAAAGTCTAGGGTCCCCACTTCATCACCCGCCCCATGCTCTCTCGTCACGTCGTCAGCGAACCATGGAAAGGCCGTCACCCTCTTTGCCACCTCAACGTCCCTGGAAGCCAACGAGTCTAACCCGTTTAAGGCCTCCTGCTCCCACTTCGTCACGTCGTCCGCGAGCCACGAGACACCTGACATCGAAACGGCCAACTCAACGTCCTTATTTGCCAATTGGACGAAGCTGTTCAGCACAGCGTTTTCAGTCACCGTGATCCCATCGGACATCCAGGCTGCACCTACCAGCGCATCCGACAACCCCGCGTCCAGCACTCTTAGACCAATTGCTCGACGGAGCGCTATTCGTTCATTGGGAGACACCCCGTCTTTCATCCATTCCAGGTTCACGGCCCAGTTCGCAATCTCTACATCCTCGGAACCCGTAAAGGAAAAATCGTAAACCACGTAGCCTTCAGCCTCCGTCACGTCTTCAACTAACCACGGCAGGGCTACAAGCCTTTCGGTCAACCCAAAATTCCTCGGAGACAAGCCTGAAATTGCGTTAATGAAAGTGCTTTCAGCATCCGTTATGTCGTCGGCAAACCAGGAAAATCCGGCAATGTGAGTCGCCAGGTCCACGCTGTTGGTTGCGAGAAAGTTAATTCGCACCATCGCCTCCGACTCAGTCTCCGTGGGGCCTCTTCTGAACCAGTCGGTGCCTAGAACAACGCCGCCCAACTCGGCATTCTTGCCCGCCATGCTGAAAAGAATCCTTATGGCAGCTGCCTCATCCCGCACAATTCCGTCATTTAACCAGGCCAGCGTGGAGACCACATTCATCAACTCCACGTCCGTTGAGCCTGAAGATGCAAAACCGTCCAGGACAACGCTCTCGGCCTCCGTGACTCCGTCAACTAGCCACGAAAGGGCAGCCACCTCCCTCGCCAACTCGACATTGTATTCAGCAATTTCTGCAAGTGCATTTTTGACAACCCTCTCCTCCTCCGTTAACACGTCCGCTACCCAGGAGTGTGATAGCAGTTGCTCTGTCAAGGCAGGATCGGCCTCGGCAACCCCCAACAATCCCTCAAGCGCGTCCCTATCCAGGGAGTCCGCCCCGTCCGAAAGCCACAAGAGACTGGCAAATTGCTCCGCCAGCTCCGCATTTTGAAGCCAAAGATTGACAAGTGAATCAGCAGCATCCGCTTCTATTCCCTGTTCAGGTTCCGCAATCCACGAAAGGATATCCGACAGTGTCGCAATAGCCAGTTCAACGGGGCTGGGTGCGGGGTCCGGCGTAGAAGTAGGCGTTGGTCTTGGCGTCGGATCGGGCGTTGGAGTGGGCGTCGGCTGAGGTGTTGGTGTTGGCGTCGGTTCAGGTGAAGGGGTCGGGGTTGGGCTGGGCGTGGGGTCCGGCGTCGATGTCGGTGAAGGTGAAGGTATCGGAGTCGGCGTTGGCTCGGGTGTAGGCGTGGCCGTGGGCGTCACGGCCGGCGTGACCTCCTGCGCGGGCGCCGACGTTGCGACTCGGGTCGGCGGTTTGTCCACACAACCCGCAAGCAGCCCAGCCAAAGCCAGGCACACCGCCAACATCGTCGCAATCCGCAAACTACCCACGCTTCCTCCCTTCAGTGGTAAGGCAATAAAGCAAGGACAAGTGCTCCTTCGCCTCTTGTTTCATCCCTCGCCAGACCGTAGCCGACAACGCGGCTCCGAAGAGGTAACAACTTCAATTCGGGTTGCCGGGATCCAGCGCCAGTATGATTTCGAACTTGTAGTCGCCGAGACTCTCCATGAACCCTCCGATGGCCAGGTAGTAGTCCCCCGTTTCAGGAGCCACCCACCGAATCCCGTGCACGGAGCCGCCCTGCCACAGATCCCCGTGATCGCAACGATTGTACCATTCCGACGATCTGCTGCCATCCGCTCTGTACATCTGGGCGCACAGGTCGGTCGTCTGCTCTGGCGACATGAAGATATGGTATACCCTGCCTTCGTGAGCGTTAAAGCGGAAGAAGTCTTCATCGAATGTATCGTCTATTGTGCCATGAATATCCTTGAATCGCCCTATCCTGGTCGCGGACTCTATTCCATTCCCATGGTCGTCCTCCGGCGCCTCCTCCGCCGGAGTAATCGTGAAGGAATATTCGCCCGACTTACCGCCAAAGTTCTGAATGGCAAAGAAATACGTCTCGGAACTGGGTGCTTTCCACTGAATCATCGGACCATCGGCGCCCCTTAACCGGCCCTGCCATCTGTTCCTTAGCTCGCTCAACCCGTCGGGCCCAAACAACGTGATGCTTGTATGTCCCAGTGTTTTGTGCTCCACGCTTATCCGGTAAATCTGTCCTTCTTCCGCCTCAAACTTGAAGAAGTCAAAGTCAAATGTGTAGTCCAATGAGCCCGTGGCGACATCACCAATCTCTACCGATTCGGCATTCTCGGCCTCATTGGCCTCGCCATCCATGCGGTCCACTTCAGGGAATGCAAAATTCCCTCCATGTAGGTCCTGGAAGAGTTCGACAATCCTGTCTTGCTGAGACGGCGCCTGCTTCAGAAACGCCTCATATATATCCTCAACAGACGGCGGAGTGCTGAATCTCAACTCGGGCACATGCCCTCCGCTTGATTCATACAACTCGTTCAAGGCCGACGACATGGCATTCTTGCCCATTATATTCAGCAGATTGAGCAGCAAATATTCCCCCTGCCTGTAGTTGCACTGAAAGTAGGAAACTTGGCCGCGATCTAACAGGTACATGTTGTGGCGAATGTTTTCGACTCCAGAGTCCTTGCAAAAACTCTGAACCTCTTTGGACACTACGGTCTCTCGGCTGGAGATGTTCTGGTCCCCTCTCTCGTGATTGAAGAAAGCCTCAATGAAGTTGGCTCCACCTTCCGTGAACCAGGGATGCCCACTGAAGTTTGACGTCAGGTAATAGTGCGCCGCCTCATGTGGAACGCCGTATAGTCGCCCGCGGTGGGTAATGACCGACATATGACTTCCCAGGTGCCTGACAAAATGTCCGTACTCTGCTCTTCCTTCTGTAACCAACAGAACGATGATGTCTGTAGTTGGGAAGGGAGCGCCAAAGAACTCCTCGGCAATCTGCGCCGCGGACTCAATCTGCCTCAGCGACTCTTGATTCAGTACCGGGCTGGAGTCCTGGACCAGCCATACGTTGACGTCACCCGCTAGTGGAAGCGAAATCGTCTCATGGTAAAGATGGCTGTCAATGAGCAACGCCTTGTACAAACTGGGGTTTTGGCCGGCAAGCGTCACAATCAGCGCAGCTTCTTCATCAGTCAACCCATCGCTAAACCACGTCCTGGCGTTCAAAGTATCCAGGAGGTCCGAGTCTGCACGACCCAATCCCCACAAGAGGAAGAAGTCCAGGTCCCTTTGGACGCCGGCCTGATATCTTGGCCAGCTAAGGACCTGCCGCGCCAACTCCTCGTCCACATAGGCAAGTTCATCAAGGGAATAGATGGCAGAGATTTCAAGCTTTGTCGCCCCGTCGGTTATCCAGGGCAAAGCTGCAATCTCGTTTGTGAATTTCAAGTCCCTGGACGCCACTTCCATAAGGGCGCGTCTCAAGGCTCCTTCATCCTCGGTCACACCGCCCGCGAACCAGGGACGCGCCACTATCTCCTTGCCCGCTCCGCTATCACTGTACAGGTAATAGCTCAGCTCAAGCAGGGCGTTCAACTCATCTTCCGTTATCCCATCAGCAAGCCAGAGAAGCGCCGCCACCTCTTTGGCTAACTCCAAGTCTCTGGCCGCGATTCCGAGCAGGACTGAACTAACTGTCCTTTCATCCTCCGTCGCTCCGACGTTTAACCACGGTAGTAGCGCCACCTCCTTGACCAGTTCCAGGCCGCCGGTGAAGAGATCGCTCAGTGCCGCGAGAGTGTTGGCCTCATATTCATTGACTCCATCGACGAACCACGAAAGTGTTGCAAGTTCCTTGGCCAGTTCGACGTCTTTGGATGCAATCTCTCCCAATTGCCTCACCGCTTCTCCTTCTCCCCCCGTTACATCGTCCGTAAACCACGTTAGAGTCGCTACTGCATTAGTCAGATCTACGTCTATTCCTGACATCTCGTCCAGAGTGGTTGCAACGAACCAATCATGCCCGGTCGCGTCGTCCTCGAGCCAGGGAAGAGTCGCAACCCGCCTCGCAAGACCTACGTCTCTTTCTGCCATATTCCTGATGGCGTGAATGACCGCTGCTTCGGACTGCCCGACTCCGTCGGCCAACCAGGGCCGCGTCATAAGGAGCGTTGCTGCCTCCGCCCCCATCTCTTCCTCACCGCCTGTCTCTCGCACCTCAGCTTCGGCGATGCTCCTCAGGAAGTTCATAACATTCTGCTCATCCGCCGAGATATCGTCGACAAACCAGGGGAGCCTTGCCGCCGCCAGAGCCATATCCGGGTCAATCTTAGCCATAGACTCTATGCGACCAATGATCCCGATTTCCGTCACCGTAACCCCGTCCGCCAGCCAACTCATCCCCGCCACACCTTCCGACAACCCCACATCCACAATCCTTAGCCTTAACGCACTATATAGGGCGCCCCGCTCATTTTGCGATACCCCATCTACTAGCCAAGGCAGACCCACGGCCCAATTTGCTACCTCCACGCCTTCGAAACCCACGGACTCAAACGCCTCTACGACGAGGCTCTCAGCTTCCGTGACGTCATCGACGAGCCACGGCAATGCGATCAGCCTTTCCATCAGTTCAAAGTCCCTTGTAGCCAGCGCGGCAATTGTGTCGATGAAATCGCTCTCTTCCTCACTAACTTCGTCGGCAAACCAGGAAAGCCCGCTTAGGTGTATTGCCAGATCTACGCTGCTGGATGCGACGAAGTCCAGGCGCACCAGCGCTTCCGATTCACTTTCCCCTGGTCCCGCTCTGAACCAGTCCGTCCTAAGCAGCACGTCACCAAGCTCCGCCTCCTTCGCCGCAAGGCTAAAGAGGTGCCTGAAAGCGGCGACCTCATCCGGCTCGATCTCTTCGTCCACCCAATCAACCGCGACTACCGAGTCCAGCAGGTCCACTTCTCCGTATCCCACAGAGGCAAATGCGTTGACAACCGCACCCTCACCCTGGGTTACCCCATCCACCAGCCAGGGAAGTCCCACCACCTCCTTTGCCAGATCAATGTCATAAGACGCTACCTCACCCAAGGCATCCAAAACATCGCCCTCTACCTCCGTCACATCGTCCCCTACCCACGGAAACTCCAAAACGCTTTCGGCCAAGTCTCTGTCCACCCGCGCCAGTCCCAGCAACGCCTGAAGCGCCCCCAACGTCGACTGGTCCACACCGTCCACGACCCACGTCAGCGCCGCAACTCTCTCCGCCAGCTCCGCATGCGCAAGCCACAATTCAAGCAGCCCTTCCACAGCATCACTCTCAGCCCCCTCAGAAGGTCGTGCAGCCCACGGAAGCGCCTCCGCCAGGTTCAGCGCAGCCGCCTCCCTCGGACTGGGCGTGGGTATGGGACGTGGCCTCGGGGTTGGTCTGGGCGTCGCCGTAGGTGTCGGTCGAGGGGTACGCGTCACAGAGGGAGTAGGTCTCGGCGTAGGCGCTGGTGTTGGTGTGGTTGTGGGAGTTGGACGAGGCGTAGCCGAAGGCGTCGGTCGACGAGTCTGCGTTGCGGTTGCCGTCGGCGTTGCAGTTGGCGTCTGCTCTACTGTAGGCTCTTGAGTAGGCGTGAAGGTAGGGGTCGCGGTCGGAGTTGGTAACACCACAGCGGTTGGCGCGACCGTCGCTTCCGGCGCCGCATTGGGTGTCGCAGGCTCATCGCGGCAGCCCGAAAGCAGCCCAATCGAAACAATCCCCACCACCGACAGCGTCACCAACCAGAATCTACTCATGCAATATCCTCGTGTAAGCATTCACACAATCGGCGGAGATTCTTCGAATCCGCGAAGCACGGCAATCAGCTCTGAGTCCTTGACCGCAATGCTTAATCGGCGCCTCACGACAACGATTTCACTACTTGTGAGCTAGTCGCCGAAACACCGGAGTGCAATGCCCTGTTCATTATCTCGATATCACGCGAATCTGAAGCTGCAAAGCTGTCCAAGACAACACTCTCAGCCTCTGTCACACCATCAACGAACCAGTCAAGACTTGCCACCTCCACTGCTAACTCAACGTCTCGACTGACCACCTCTTCTAGTGCCTGTAACGCAGTGACCTCCTCTTCGGTCACTCCGTCTGCAATCCACCAGTAAGTTGCCAACCCCCTGGCCAACTCCAAGTCTTGATAAGTAAAGCTAGCAATAACATAAGCAAGTGACTCAAAGGCACCGCCCTCCTCATTCGTTACGTCGTCTCTTATCCACGGGAGAGCTGCCAACACCTTGGCTAACGCTATATATCCAGTACCGGGAATAACTCTGCGCAATCCGTTCAGAACGTTACTCTCAGCTACTGTAATTTCATTGTCGATGAACCAGGGTAGGTCTACCAACTCTCCGGCAAGCTGTATGTCGCTCAAAGCAATGTAGGAAAGTGCGTTCAAGGCAGTCTCCTCATCTGATGTCATGGCATCGTCGACCCATCCAAGCGTGATGATCCGGTTTATCAACCCGTTATCTCGCGAATCTGAATCCGCGAAGCTATCCATGACAACACTCTCAGCCTCTGTCACACCGTCAACGAACCAGTCAAAACTTGCCACCTCCACAGCCAACTCCACGTCTCGACTGGACACAGTTGCTAGGGCCTTTAACGCAATGACCTCTTCTTCTGTCACTCCGTCCGCTATCCACGAGTATGCCGCCAACCTCCTGGCTAATTCCAAGTCTTGAGAGGCTAATCGAGAAACAATGGTGGAGAGTGGGCCAAATGCGCTGCCCTCCTCATTCGTCACATCGTCTCTAATCCACAGAAGAGCTGCCAACTCCTTGACTAACCCAATTCTATTTCTATTGGGAATAGCTCGGTGCAGTCCGTTCAGAACATTGCCTTCGGTTGTTGTCATGTCGTTGTCGGTAAACCAGGGTAGGTATACCAACTCTCTGACAATCCGTATGTCGTAAGAAGCAATGCGGGAAAGTGCGTTCAAGGCGATCTCCTCATTTAGAGTTATGGTGTCGGTTATCCAGTCAAGTGCCAACAAGTGCCTGGCAATCTCCATATCCTCAGATGCAATTATGGTCAATCGTTCAAGGTCATATTCTTCAGACTCGGTCACACCGTCCTCGATCCAAGGCCATGTCATGACCTCGTCGGATAGATCTGGATAGGCAGCAACCAACCACAGCAAACTTTCTAGAGCATCGCTCTCCGTCGAATTCACCCCATTAGCGACCCAATTGAACGCGGCAACCCGCTCCGCCAGTTCGACGTCCATAAGCCACAGGTCAATCAGCGATTCTATTGCGTCGCTTTCAGCCCTATCCCCCGGGTCCTCAAACCATGAAAGTAACTCAGCCAGACTTGCGGCAGCCTTTTCGCGTGAGCTGGGTGAATCAATAGGTATCAATGTTGGCGTAGGACGGAGAGTAGGCATTGGAGCCGGTTCAGGAGCCTGCTCGGCTATAGGAGTGGAAGTTGGCGCAAGCGTCGGGGTTGGCTCCGGCGTAGATGTGGGAGTTGCGCTAGCAGTCGGCCGCGCCTCCGCGGTAGATGTGGGTACAGCCGTAAGCGGGGCCATCGGTGTTTGGGTCTTCGTCGGAGCCGGGGTAGGTGTGGGACTCGCCGTTAACGCGGCCATCGGTGGTGGGGTTGGCGTCGGCGTAGCAACGGGAGTTGGCGGCTTATCGTCGCAGCCAGAAAGCAGCCCAACCAAAACAAGCCCCACCGCCGACAGCGTCACCAACCAGAGTCTACCCATGCCTCACAAGTTCTCCGTCGTAGCAGGGGTCGGCAGGCAGTTCACCAACTCCGCTCCTATCTTGACTACACCTCCCTAAACTAGGGAAGCTGCATTATCTCCACCCGAACGTTGTCCGGCGCTTCCACAAAGGCGATCCGCATCCCGTTCGGCAACGGGCGTATACCCTCCAACACCTTCACCCCCTTCCCCTCTAACTCCGACATCGCCGCGTCTATGTCGTCCGTCTCGATGCCGAAGTGCTCCAGCCCCATGTGAGGGTCCGACGAACCCGCCGGCAGGCTCTCCGCCGAGGCCTGCGTTATGTTCACCCGCACGCCTCCCAGGTCCGTGCGGACCGTCAACGTTCCGCCCATCTCCGCCTCTGCATCTATCTTCGCCCCGAACGTGTCCACGTACCACGGGGCCGTGCTCCTCGGGTCCTCCGCCTTGATGTGAATATGGTTCATGCCAAACTTCATTTTTCTTTCCCTCCCCTTGTTGCGCTTGTGCTGGTCCCCAAGAACTGTCTATTTCAACGTCTCTTTTGTCTCTCCGACCGCTCGCATATCCCATGTAGGGGCGGTTCACGAACCGCCCTCTCCACGGACGTCACTCCGGCCCCTCTATCGTCTTTCCGGCGAAGGCTGAAATCCAGACGCCCCCGCCCTAACCACCCACCGCCTGCTCCAGTATCTCGTTAATCTCCCGGACAGTCTCCTGCTGCCACGCCGGAAATCGCCTGCTAACCCTCTTCCGACGCTCAATTCCGAACTGTCTGTCGTCCATCCCTGGGTTCTCCTCCCGAATCTCCGACTCTATCGCCTCCGACTCCCGGTCCGCCTTCGCCGGACGCTCAATCCAGTGGCAGATGTACCCCAACTCATCCGTGTAGAACACGAAGACGGGAATGGACATGTACTTCCCTTCCTTCAGAAACTCGTTCATCACGTCCACGTTCGAGTCCCGCGGAAACACCCGCACCTCCACCCCCGCGCTGTCCGCCAGCTTCGCCATTGTCGGCAGTCCCCGGTACACGTCGGGACACCAGTCTTCCCCGATCGCCACCACCTTCGTCGGCCCTGCCTCCCGTCGCGTAAGGCTCCTGAATCGCTCAACCTCCCCCTCTTCCGGTTCGAACTCATCGTAATACTGCTGAAAACGCAGCTTGTTCACCTTTATCTGCGAAAGGTACTCCTCGTAGGAAAGCCCCTGCGCATACCTCTGCGATGTCACTACCGTCGTCTTGCCTGTCATTGCCTGCCTCCTATACGGGCTCACGGCCCGTCAGCCGATGTCTCAACCATGGACGCCCTCAAACTCCCCTTCCTCAATCCGCCCGTCCGGAAAGACGATGATTGGCACCGCGCTTCCATACTCCAACGCCTCGTCGAGTGCCTCCTGGCTCTCGTCCACCCGCTTCTCCACAAACTCGATGCCCTGGGCCGTCCAGGTCTCACGAAGCTTATCGCAGGCGGGGCAGAACTGAATGGTGTAAATGACGGGAAGAGTCATGGCATCCTTCCTGATTTTCGACCATCATATCCCAACAGGGAACCGCTGTCACCACGCAACTATTTCTCCACACCTGCTTACCATGCACCTCGACATATCTAGTATTATTCTGCATTCCAACCGCGACAGCTCCGCTGGCGACCAATACAGAGGGAGACTTTTGTCGCTGAATCGTACAGACCCCTTAGAGAAAACTAATCTACAGTAAGTCCACAGGGAGATTTCATCTGGGCCCCGGTCCCCGTCTCCAGGCATAGGCAATTCCGATTTTACGTCGCCCTGCTGGTTATTGGAGCGACAATCAACGGCGCAAGAGAAATCGTTCAGTATAACTGCACAAATGAAGCGTCATTTGGAATGCTCGTCGGCTCGGCTGCATGGTTACTGCTTCCACGGGTCTGTCATTCGGCTTTGCCGAAATGGCGATATGCGCTATGTGAATGGCTCACTCTTTCCAGAGATGGGTGACCAAGACGCTTCGCAAGAAGCTCCTGGCGGAAGGCCGCGACGAAAATCAACAAGCTTTGGAAGACTGGTACGCATGCTGGAAGGACGCCCTAGCCCGCGGCGAGGACATCGCCGAATCTCCTCCCAACGGTACGGGGTAGCCCCCTAAACTGGCACCCTCCCTGAGTAACTCTCACCAACGTCCACTCCGACAGCTACGCCTCCACCCGCTCCCCGCCCTTAAACACCGACTGCACTTTCATCAAATCAAGAATGTCTTCCGACGGGTCCCCCTCCACCACCAGCAGGTCCGCCCTCTTTCCCGACGCCAACGTCCCCACCCCGTCGCCGATGCCCAGCGCTTCCGCCGCATGGCTCGTCGCCGAAAGAATCGCCTGCATCGGCGCTAAACCGCCCTGAACCATGCAGTCCAACTCATAATGAAGCTGGCCGAAGGGATAGCTCCCCCAGCCGCAATCCGACCCGGCAATCAGCCGCACCCCCGCATCCACCATCCTAGCAACCTGATCCACCCTTACCTTCCGATGCTCATACCCCGCCGAAAGCTTCGCCTCTTCTTCCGACGTCAACCCCTCTCCGTCCCGTTTGGCCTCCAACGCCCATATAGCGCTCCGACCGATGTGCATCGTCGGATTCACCCACACCCCCTGCTGAACTATTCGCTCGACGATGTCCCCGTCGTAACTGGCGATTCCCTCCTCGTCCGTGAAGAATGCGTGGTAAATTGCGTCCAGTCCCGCCTCCAGCACGTTACTCATACCCTGGTTGGAGCGACAGTGCGCCCCCACGAACCGACCCTGGTTGTGCGCTTCAGCCACAATCGCCCTCAACTCGTCCACTCCGAACGCCGGACGGAACGGATAGCTGGTGAGCGTGCTGCCCCCCGTCGCAATTACCTTGATGAAGTCCGCCCCCTCCTTCATAAGCTGCCGCGTAGCCGTCCGCACCCCGTCCACCCCGTCGGCCTCGCCGCCCATGAACCACAGGTGTCCCCCCGTCACCGTTACCGGTCGCCCACAGGCCAGCAGTGTAGGCCCTGAGACCTCCCCCTCCTCGATGCCGCGCTTCAACGATAACCCCGTGTTGTGCCACGCTCCGTTGTCGCACATCGTCGTCACCCCGCTCCGCAGCGCGATGCGTGCATTGCGGGCGGACCGTAGCAGCATCAGATCGTCCCCGTCGGCGATTGCCTCCTCCCCGCTGCGCCCTCTCCCCGCCATGTTCGTGTGCGTGTGAACGTCAATCAAACCCGGCAGCAACGTCGCCCCGGGAAAGTGAAGCGTTCCCGCAGGGTCCACTCCGTCGCCGAGCTGCTCCGCCGGACACACCTTCACAATCCTATTTCCCTTCACCACAACGGCCACGTCCCTATGCGGAGGCCCGCCGAAACCGTCGATTACCCTCTCTGCGCGGATGATAGTCTGCACCATAGCTTCTCCCCCCAATTCATTCTATGCTGGGCGTCCCGCCATCTCCTTCACGGCGGAACGAGTCCTGATGCCTCGATTGTACAAGCCCCTCAGCGGCCCGTTCAGCACGCTGATCGCCATCATCCCCGTAAACACCGATCCGAATATGCCCAGCACCCGCGTGGCGTTCAGCCACGTAGTGTCCGCCAGGATCCCGTTCACCAGGTTGAAGCTGGCCATCGCCCCCTGTATGTGCCAGCTGTACACCGCCATAACCCTTCCCCGAATCTCGTCCGGCACAATCTGCTGCACCATCGCGCTGGAAAGCGTCATATAGCCCGCCTGCGAGAACCCCACCCCCGCCGCTGCAAGCACGGCCATGGTCAGGTTGGTGGAAAGGCCCATCAACACCGGCGTAAGCCCGCTCAGCACCCCCAGCACAAGCAGAGTCCGCCCCCGCACCACCTCACTGCCCAACCCTGCAATTCCGAAGGACGACAACAGTGAGCCTGCCCCAACCCCAATCATCAGCAGGTTCCCCCCTTTGTACAACTCCGATCCCTCTTGCATGCCCAGATTGTCCCTGGATAGAACAGGGAATAGCGTCTCATAGGACATTGTCAATGCACAGTGGAAAATCACCATCAGAAAGAGAGGCAGCAGCAGTTTGTGGTGGTAAACAAAGGTCAAACCTTGCGCCAGGTTGCCCACCGCGCTTCTGCTCCGGTCCACCACCCCCCTCGACACCGTCCGAATCTGCATTATCAGGAAGAACCCAACCACGTAAAGCGCCAGGGATATGACGAAAGCCCAGTCGCCATAGCCCATCAGCACCACCGGAAGGATGAAAAGCGGCCCGGTCAGCTTGCTCGCCTGCAGGGTGGCGTGGTGGAACGCCACCGCATTCACCAGTATTCTCTTTGGCACAAGATTCGGCAGCAGCGCCTGCGCAGCCGGCATCTGGGTTGCCCTCGCAAACCCGTTCACCGTAGAGAGTATGACAAGATGCCAGAACTCGATGTTCCCCGTAATCACCAGCATGGCCAGTATCAGGTTCTGGGCCAGATTTACCGAGTAGGCTGCGGCCAGAACCTTCCGACGGTCAAATCGATCCGCCAGATAGCCCGCTATTGGGGACATCACCACGGAGGGCATCATCGCCGCGAATGTAACTATTCCTGCCGCGCTGGAAGAACCCGTTTCGTTCAGTGCAAGGGCCGCCCGTGCAACAATCAGCGCCCACGCCGACGACTGCGAAAACGCCGTGGCGAACCATAGACGGCGGTATTCCGCATAATGAAGCGCCCCCAACAGTCGGGATCGGAATGTGTCGTCTCTCACCGTCTTGGAGCGCCGCTCTCACGCATGTCGCCGATTCTACTCCCCTCAAATTCAGAATGCCACAACATACACGCAAACCCCATTTGGAACCCGCGGGAAAGGCGGTTCTTAGAACGTCGCATGCCTGATGCTTGGAGCAAGCAAATCCGCAGGCGCCTAGATTGGCACCTGCCAAGACGCCTACGGATTTGCTTTGCTAACGGCTGGAGTTGCAGGCCCTATTGCTTGACGAGGGTGGCGTACTCGTACTTGGCCGTTGGGCCCCACACGGAAATGTGGGCGGAATACTCCTCGATGATGCTGTGGTCCATCCCCATTACGGGCAGTATCCAGAACATCGGCCCCGTGGCATGGTTGTCGTAGAGGAACTGGCCAATCTCAGTCACCAGCTGTTCACGCCTGTTGGGGTCCAGCTCTTCCGCGAACATGTCCACCAACACGCTCAACTCGGGGTGATCGAACCAGTGCTCGCTGGAGGCCTGCAGCTTCATGTTCAGGGGCAGCTGGAACTCCAGGTTGATGTAGCCGATGCCAGCGATGGCGACGGCCTGGTTCATGCCCCAGTTTCGGCGCAAATTCCTGAATCTCGACGACTCTACGAACTCCAGGTTGGCGCGGACGCCCACTTCGTTCCAGTAGGCAGTGATGGCCTCCGCAATGTCTCCAATCTCCGGGATGGAGGGATTCAGGCCCCAGCGAACGGCCAGGTCAAAACCGTCGGCGTAGCCCGCTTCTGCGAGCAGCCGCCTGGCTTCGTCGGGGTCGTACGGGTAGGGAGTCCACGAATCCTGGAACCCCCGCGCGTTGGGCGGAATGTCGGAGATAGTCTGGGGTACCATCTGCCCTTCGTAGAATGAATCGTTAATCGCTTCCCGATTGATGGCATAGTTCAGGGCCTTGCGGACGTTGAGATTCGTCAATGGGTCCGATTCGTCCAGCTTGGGTTCGACTCCCTCGGGCACGGCGTAGTATTGACCGCCAAACTGCACTTCCAGCCAGTTGCCCGGCAGTGTGCTGTAGTTTATCTGGAAGCCCCTGTCACGCACGGTGGGCACCAGGTTGGGGGAAATGGAAGCCAGCTGAACTTCCTGGTTGAATAGCATAGCCATGCGGGTGGCCGTTTCCTGAACGCCGATGAACCGAAGCTCCTGAATCTCCGGAGTCTTGCGCCAATGGTTCTCCACCCGCTCATACTGGAAGTGGCTGTTAATGGAGTGCTCCAGGTACCGGAAGGGACCGGTGCCGATGGGGTGGGCGGCGTAGCCCTCTTCGCCCACGGCATCATAGTAGTCCTTGCTCTGCACGAGGAAGGAAATCTCTCCGAGCCACACAGCAAGCACCGGGTTGGGCACGTTCAGGGTCATCTTGACTTCGTAGTCGTCGACGATATCGAAGTTGTCCTCGCTATTGGCCCAAATAGCAAACAGGCCGGAACCGACGACCTGGGCATCCGGCGCGACGTACTTCATCCAGCTGTGAACGAAGTCCTTGGAGGTGAATTCAGGCCCGGTAAAGGTGTCCGTGGAATGGAAGGGCACCCCTTCCTGCAGGTTGAATGTCCAGCCCATCCCGTCGGGGGCCATCACCCACTCGCGAAACAGCTGCGGTTCTTCCACACCGGTGTAGCGATCGGAGCCGATGGGGTATTCGAAGGCCGGGCGAATCTGACCAGACCCCGAGAATCCTCCCTTGTGAGGCAGGGTGGTGTACCAGGTCAACGCGGGAGCAGCCACCACAATCCTCGAAGACACGGGCACCATCACGGCAGGTGTCGCCGGAGCGGCTGTAGGCAAGGCCGTTGGCGCCGCGGTGGGCGCGACGGTTGCAGCAGCTGCCGGGGCAGCGGTAGCCGTGGCGGCCTGCGTTGCAGCAGAGGTGGCGGCGGGCCTCTGAGTCGCAGCTGGCGTTGGCGCCGGTCGGGCTGTTGCCTGAGGCGCCTGAGCCGGTGCCGCCGTCGGCTGCGGTGCTGCCGGGGCGGGGGCTTGCGTCGGGGCTGAGGCCGTCGACGGTCCCGCCACGGGCGTTGGCGTGGCGTCATCTCCGCAGGCTACGATCAAGATCGCAACCAGGGAAAGCAGGGCAAGTGCGGCCAGGATTAGGGGACTCCTATTGCGAACTAGAGGTTTCACTTCTACGCCTCCCTGGATGATGTGAATTCGGGTCGGGACAATCGTCACAAAACGCACGAGTAGCCCGGAAAAGAGCTTGTTTGGCGTCGGGATAGTAAGCCTAAGCTGCCAACCATGTCAAATTCCTTGAAAATTTGGACGAATTGCTGGCGCGCCTGCCCCACGGGAGAAACAACTGACCCACCGCAAACACAAAACTAGTCGATACAAGCAAGGAATCACAAGATTCGCCCAACCCAAGACGCAGGACTGGAACGAAGGTAACCGGCGGACCGAAACGACTACGAAGTCTGAGGAACGGTGGGCGCGCTTTTCTCTTCTTCGTCCTCGCGCCTCTCCGCGACATTCTCCTTAGCCGGGGAGGCTTCGGTCGCCTGCTCCAGGGTGCTGGCGGTGTGGCTGTTCCCCACGTCTTCCTCCCAATCCGGCCATTCCACCGTAGCAGAGGCGGAGTCCCCAGTCTCGTCGGGCGGTGCTGCTCCTCTCATGGGGGTTCCCTTCCATCGAAGGAAAAGGCTCACCACACCCAACAGAGTCCTCATTGTGAACTCCAGCGCAATGATGAACAACATGTAGTAGAGAATGCTCTCCCGGTAGTCGTCAGCCCCTCTCAGCACATTCAACGACTTTCCGACCTCGAAGAATGAGGCATCTATCAGAAAGAGTCCCAGTACCGCAAATGGCAGGATCTTGGCAACGTCGCGGGACAGCTCCTCGCTGTAGTAGCTGGCAACCCGGATCACTCCAACCGTGGCCAGAGCAATGATCAAGATCTCGGAAATTGGCCGTTCCTTTGACAGCAGCGCAAGAATGAAGGTGAGAACGGCGAACCAGAAGAAGGCGAAGGCTGGAAACACAATGAGGTACTTTGCCACGTACATGACCATGTGGAGAAATCGCCGCACCCACACATAGCGAGACTGCTCGTAGCTGGAAAGATCCAATGCGAACATGTCCCTGGAGGCGATGAACCGGTAGAACTTGAAGATGAAAACAGTGTAAGCGACCATGCCCAGAACATAGAAGACGACGGGCAAAACGAGGTCGATACCGGCCTCTAAGCTCAGACCATTGAGGAATGCGGAGTCTACGATACTGTTTATGTCCATGTATGGCGCTACCTATTGAATGAATTCTCGGCTCGGGACGCTGGCGGCGGGTTGCTGGCGCAAGGGACTAAGCTTGATTCTAAGATAGGCCCATTTCGACGTTCAATTGGCTTGACCTACGAATTAGCGTCTCTTTCCGCCCTGACACTCGATTCAACCTTCGGACTTGCCGGATACGTCCCCAACAATAACCGGACCAAGCAGGGCCTGAAAATCGTTGTCGAGACGGCATTGCCTACTTCTCATTTACGGTAACTAAGAGCGTCTGACTACTTGATTAAGCGGTTTCACAATTGTGATACTCTACATCAGAGACAAGCTGACACAGTATCGCTTGCCTGCCTCCAACGGCCATGGGAGGGCTATTGCACATGCGCTTCTTGATGGATAGATGGCGACGAATCGGAGTCCGCCTCTATATCGCCCTGGGCGTCGCGGTGCTTCTCACCCTCGTTTCAGGAGCTACGGCAGTCTTCTACTTTGAGCAGAGCGGCGACCTGAACTACGAGCTTGAATCGGAGTCTGTGCCCGCGCTGGAAGCCTCCTGGGAGGCTGCCAGAGAGTCTGAGCGGCTTAGGGTGCTGGCGTTGGGACTGATGGCAGACCCGGGCGCCGAAGCCCAGGAATTTCAGTCTGAGACCGTTACGGACACGCTGGAACGGCTCGGAAACGCCCTGAACGTTGTCGGAGGCGTCTCGTCGCTCGCTGGTGACGCGCAAGCGGTGAACGATTCGGCAAACGAATTGGTACAGGTTATCGACAATCTCGACGCCAATAGAGACTCGCTTGTGGAGGCAAACGCCAACGCCGCCGAACTCCAGGCGCGCGCCTCGACACTTTCTGTGGACTCCGCCGAGTCACGGGCGGTCCTCGCGGTGCTGCGGCAGGTGTGGCTGGCGGAGAGCGACGCTGACCTCCAGGTTCTCTGGAGCCAATTCTCAAGTCTGGCAGTTGGTGTTGAGCCGGAAGTAAGGTCCCTCGGTGAAGGCGAAGGGGCCTTCTTCGTTCGGGGCCGTCAGCTGCTGCTCCTATCGAATCTGAGGGAACTAACGGGGAATTTCGATGCCGCCAGCACACAGCTGGAGGGCACCGTAGCCGGTCTTCTGACTTCGGCCAGGGCCAACTCTTCGGAGAACCTGGCAATGGCAGTAAGCAGCTTCGACGAAGGCAGGACTCTGCTAACGGGCATCAGTGTTATCAGCGTCATTGTAGCCACCATCGCTGCCTGGGTTTGGGTGGGCAATGGCATGGTGCGCCGGCTCTCCCGCATGTCCGACCGCATGCGAGGCATGGCCGATGGCGATCTGGAGACCCCGGTGCCCGAAATAGGCCAGGACGAGATTGGCGAGTTGGCCAACGCTCTGGAGGTGTTCAGGCAAAATGCCCTGGAGGTGCAACGCCTGAACCTGGTCGAACAGCTTTACGAGGAGCTGCGAGTTACCAACGATGAACTGAAGCAGGCCCAGGCACGTCTGGTCGCCCAGGAGAAGCTGGCCGCCCTCGGCGAGTTGGTGTCCGGCGTGGCCCACGAGATTAGCAACCCGTTGAACTTCGTCAAGAACTTCACCGAGGGTTCCCTGGACCTTTACGACGAATTGGCCGAGATGCTGGATATCTACAAGAGCAGGATGTCCACCGACGACAGCGCATTGCTGGACGAGATCAGCCAGGACTTGACCAGCAGCCTCAATCGCGTGCTTACCAATGGCGGTCGCGCTCTGGCCATCGTGGAACGCATGCAGGGCTTGGGACTTGTGGGTGGTGAACCCGTGCTCACCGACCTGAACTCGGTCCTGAGGAACGCCGTGGTCTCAGGCTATAACACCTTCACGGGGACCTGGCCGGACTTCTCCATGAAGACCGAATTCGACCTGGATTCGTCCGTCGGCGAATTGATGTTGGTCGAGGGTGATTTCGGCGACGCCATCGTAAACCTCGTCTCCAACGCCTGCTATGCAATGCGCGGCAAATTGCTTGAATCGGAAGAAGGCTACGAGCCTATGCTGGCAGTTTCTTCCCTCAGGGAGAACGACGCTGTTACCATTCGAATCCGGGACAACGGCCCCGGCATCGCTGACGACGTTGTCGGCCAAATATTCAACCCCTTCTTCTCCACTCGCAGCGGTTCGGAGGGCGCCGGGTTGGGACTGCCGGTGGCCGCGGACGTGGCCCGCAGGCTGGGCGGCGACCTCTCTGTTGAAACGGTCTACGGGGAGTACGCCGAGCTTGTCATGAGCCTCCCGACAGCCCTCGTACCCGCCGCCGCATAGGGAACGGCCTTGAGGAGTCCCTCCGGGGCCCGTAGGCAGAATTCCCCACCTTGAGCCCGCCGGGCCTCAAAGTCTAGCGTCGGCGCAATACCAGATATCCGAACACCGAAAGAGCGAAGAGTATCGTGAAGGCCTGGATGATGATCAGCGTCATCCGCTTTCTCGGGCTGGACGCAATACCGCTCAGGGTGTTTCGCACCCGCTCCACCGGGGCGCCGATTATCGGTATTGGTGGCTCCTCCAACTCAAGAAGCTCGGGCTGCACTTCCTCAATCGACGTTGGCAGCGGAGTAGGAAGAGCTGCTACGGCAACCTCTAGTGCCTCTGAAGCTGAAGGCACGATATTAGGCGGAGCAATGAGCGTCGGCGCAGGAGTAGGCGTCGGCGCAGCCGTGGGTGTCGGTGTGGGCTCCGGGGTGGGAGTGGGCGTGGGCTCCGGCGTTGGAGTAGGCGTGGGTTCGGGAGTAGGCGTCGGAGTCGGTACCGGCGTAGGGGTGGGGGTGGGTTCCGGCGTGGGGGTTGGCGTGGGTTCGGGCGTAGGCGTGGGCGTAGGCTCCGGAGTAGGCTCTGGAGTGGGTACCGGCGTAGGCGTAGACTCCCGGGTGGGCCTCGGAGTGGATTGACGAGTGGGTCGGGGCGTCGCTTCCGCCGTAGGACGGGGCGTCGGCGTAGGCGTGGCCGTCGGAGAGGGCGTCGGCTTTGGAGTAGGCGTGGACTCCCGAGTGGGCCTGGGCGTAGGCGCTTGCTGTTCTTCTACACGGGGAGGAGGGGGCGGGGGCGGCGGCGGGGATCGTGTCCCCCCCTGCGGGAGTGGGGCCCACAAGCCCAGGTCATCCTCAAAGCATATTAAGACTACGGCGCCTCTTCCCGTCGTCGTGTAGCTTATCCTGTATACATTGCTGTTGGGTACTCTAATCTCGATGCCATTGTAGTCGAAAATACCGGATGACACCTTGCTGGTCGAAATGCTGGAAACGCTGCTCCCCGCCCTGACAAACAGATTATCGTGGGAAGTCTCTACGTACAGCCAGTATCGGCCTGCTGGGCCATTATTCACGTCCTCTTGGGTAGTCCCGCCACAATCATTCCTGTCATGCCCCAAAGCAACGCTCACCGCGAATGCGGTCAAGAATCCGGCAATGGCTATGACAAGGAGAAGCCTCACTACTCTTCCACACAGTCTGGCGTATTTTTGACTTGCTCCACCAATGGTCCCTCGTCTCTTGGTTCCTCACTTCCTGAGGCCGCGCTCAGTACCGGAAGTCCGACGCTTTTTTTGTTCAACTTTTCCGGACACCGTTTCAAAGGAAGCAAACGTATCGTCGTCCAAGTGGGTTATGTAATGCCGGGCAACTAGATGATATACATTACGTAAACAATACCGATACCTAATTGCAGTCAATTTTTAAGTGGAATATCAACATGCCCCCGCCGTTTTAGCTACTGCAACCATAGCGGAAGCTGATGCTCCACCCTGGAGGCACGGGCGCAGCAAGTCGCCGGTCAGGAGTTGCGATGGAGCATGCGGTCAAGCAGGAAACAGTTGCGGCCCAGCGAGGTTGGCAGCCGCCCAATACCCAATCCATCCGGTGATGCTGGCCCGACGGCCTCCGGCTATAAGATCACCGCCTGGTTGGCGTCAGACTGAGCTAAGGGCCGGCGGCGCGGCTTCGGAGCTCCTGAACGGCTGTGTCCGCCTCACGACGGAGACCGGTGGCGTTGCTCCTCTCCCTGTCTACGGCTACGAAAGCGTCCACGGTGTAGGGCCTCCACGTGTTCTGCAACGCGCGGATTGCCCCTTCTTCCTTGTCCGCTGCTTCAACGAGCAGGCCGTATGCTGGCAGAAGGTATCCGGACTGGGGAAGGTCACGGGTCCGATGCCCAACCTCCGATATCTGGGTCCTGAATTGGGCCAGCTTATCAAGCACTGCTCCCTCGTCGCAGCCGCCATTGGTGCTCCGCCACTGGTTGTATCCCTGGTGGAATTGGCCCCACCCGAGGAGAAGCGTCTCATATTCCAGGAGAAAGGCATGGACGTGTTCGATACGCTCGGTCGCCCTGCCGTCAATGATGTCTCTCACGCCCTGGTCTACGTCGGTAAACATCGATTCCGCCTCCCCGATGGCCCCATTCATCGCCTCGAGGTGGGCCTCTATGGATCGCTTGGGCGCACTGGTGGCGGTGGGGATTGGCGGTGGCCCCTTTTCGGGTTCCGACGGGGTTCCCACAGAAATAGCGTCATGCAAGCTTAGTAGGGCCGCCGACTCCGCATGGGCAGCCCGCTTTAGGTTCTCTATCTTGTCCCCCAGGGCGTCCGAATCGGCCAGCGCGTTCACGTCCTCCAGAATAGCATCGAAGGCATCGACCAGACCTTTCACGCGTGAGAGCAGGGCAGCATCCTCCAGATCGTCCATTACCTGCAGCAGCACGTCAAATTCGTCGTTAAACCGTCTCCACTCCGATGTGACTTCGGCTAGGGCGACGGATATCTCTTCGACGTTGCGGATCTCTACCGGATCTGCGGCATCCTCGAGCCCGTCAAGCAGGTCCTCTGCTTCGTCTTCCACCATACGGTGGGCACGCGCAGAGTCGGCACGATTCTCCTCCACCAACTCGAACAACGACAGGGCATCGGGCTGCCATTCGTCTCGCAGCTGACGGTACGCGGTCTCTTCGGCCTCTGCGGCGGCAATCAGCATGTCCGCCAGGTCCCTTGTCTCATCGTCGGACCTCGGCAAATTCCTCGCCTGCGCGGTTACGTCGCCGAATCCCACGGCGAATCCCTGCAGCGCCTCTTCCACGGAACTCCTGGTGCAGGCCGTCAGTCCGTTGCGCCAGGCGTCGAATTCACGGTGGAACCTGTCCCAGTCCTGGTCAATAGCCTGCTGCTGGGTGGCAAACTCTTCCAACTGCATCAAATCCGAGGCCGAAAGCGGCCTCGCGGATTCCGTCGGAAGGGCCGTAGGCAAGGTTACGGGCACGGATTCGGGTCCGTCGTCCCCACGACAAGCCAAGGCCAGGGCAGGCAGAAGCATGACTGCGCAGAGCAATGGATAGATAATAATTCTTGACATCATGGCCTGCTGCGCACCCCCACAAAATCGTTCACAAGGTCTTCCCTGAAATTGCCGCCAAGCAGGGCATCCACCGCTGAGGACAGCGATCTTGCAGTGTCAGCCAATAGCACCAGGACGTGGCGGTCTTCATCCCCGTGCAGGAGCGTTATCGACGTACCTCTTCTCTCCAATTCCAGGCCGGAGGGAAGGCGTATGGCTCCATCAATTGTGACCCCAACAGTTTGCAAATATCGTTCCACCTGAGCCGCGTCCTCAAACAGGCCCAGGAACACCGTATCCCGGCTGAGGTTCTCATCCGCGCTGATTCCGGCAGTAACTCCAACCGTGGATAGAACGCTTCTCATCAGCACTCCATTGTCCCATAGGTCGTCCCGCCCCAGCAGGATATCGATGCTCTCCCCACCATCGCCAGCGAAGAAATAGGGAAAGTCTGCCAGTTCGAAACTTCTCTGGCTATCCGTCAGGTAGTCAGTCAGGTTAGACAACAGTTTGTCGTTGTCCAACAGGGAGTTGTAAGGCGGCACCATGAATGTGAAGTCGCCGATTGCGAGCACGTTCCGGCGGTCGCCCCAGGCAATTGGAGAGAAATTCCGCCCGGCTTCAATCAGCGAGGACTGCGTATTCGCGTCGGTGACCGCCAGCCCGGGCCCGGAGGAGCGCACGGAGCTCGCGACGTAGAAGGCGATGGTGTCCAGCCCGTTCGTGAGGGCATCCGGCTGAAAATCCCTGACGAATATATGGCGGAAGTTCTGGTCGTATTCCACCGTGTTGTAAAGATAGTCGGACCGAAACTCGAGGCCGAATCTCTGCGCCAGGCCATTCACCGCGTTTGGACGGGTAGGGTCGGATACGAGCAGCAGCTTGCCCCCCTTGCCAACGAATCTCTCCACCACCCTTGCCTCGGCATCCGAATATGGCTCTTGGGGCAGCATGACCAGAAGACTGTCTGCCCGCTTTAGCCTTTCCTCCAGCAAACTTAGCCTGGAAGATCCCCTCTCCACGGAGTCCTCGCCGAGAATCTCCACGTCGTAGCCTCGGTTCGAGACCCATGAAGTGAGGGTGACTATCTCGCTCTCCATGAAAAAGTTGTCGTGTAGGGCGTCAATTATAAGAAGCCCGCCCTCAGACTGGAATCCGCCCACGTCCGTTGCGGGCGAAGGAACAACACCGGGAGCAGTTATCTGTTCAAACGGAATATCCACAGATGGGGGAGGCGTATAGTTTCCGCGGTAATAAAAGAAAAAGAGCCCGGCAAAGGTCGCAATGCCGGCGATGGGCAGCAGGCCCAGCAACAGCAGTCTACTGACCATGTCCCACGTACAGGTAGTACATATTCGGGCGGTTTATGTCCACGGGGAAGTTTGGCAAAGGATCTTCCCCGTCCACCATAATGTTCCCGCTCAGCATCATGGCACGAAGTGCCTGGAGGGCGGCGATGGTGTTGCCCGCGCCGCCGCCGGACGTATCCGCGCCATCCTCGTCGAAGTCCTGCGCTACCAGCGCAAGGACATCCGCGAGACCGGAACCGTCGCCGTCCTGTTGGCCCAGGGAGGGCAGAATACGCTGCAGGGCTGCCAGCTGTTCCCGCAGGACCTCCAGGTTCACGTCCACGAATTCATAGTTGGAGATCCCGGCCAGTTCGGCGACTTTTTCGATGGCGTCGCTTTCCCCGCCAATTTCGTCGACCAGGCCCAGCCTCACAGCCGTCATGCCGGGATATACGCGTCCCTCCACCAGCTCTTCCCTGGAAATGCGCAGCCTGTCGCCCCGCTCGCTCACCACCATCTGGCCGAAAGAAGTCTTCAGCATGTCTACCGTCGCCATCCTGTCCCGACGCGTAAACCCTGAGGCCTTGTAGGGGCTGCTGATAACCATTGACTCTTCGGGGAGGTCCGGAACCAGCGGTCCCACCGTCGAGATAACGCCCACGTTGCCCACCAGGGAGGAAGACTGAGCATAGGTGTACGATGCGCCCATGGCCATCATGTACCCGCCGCTGGCGACCAGATCGTTCACCACAATCACCACCGGCTTCTCCTCCCTGAGCTTGCGGGTCTCGATGTAGAGCCGCTCGCTGGCCCCAGCGGTTCCGCCGGGTGAGTTCAGGTTGAGCACCACGCCTTTTATGGAGTCGTCCCGGCGGGCGTAGTTGACCAGTTCCCCGATTGCCGCGGCGGAATTTTCGCTGATGACGGTAAATGGTACGTTTATGACGCCTATTTTCGGCGGGCCTGGCGTCACGTTGAAAAATATCCACGCCCCCGCCGTTACGCCCACGGCGACAAACACCGGTACGAGAAGATTCCAGCTGACTATGAATCTACCCAGAGCAGACAGTACCGAAATGATCCGCCTCGACTAATCTACGAGAGGCAACTGCCATCGCCTCGTTGTATTTCCAATGGTCCTCCGTCGTGGCGCCCAGCCTGAATCGCTTCCTGCAATTCATCAAACGTCCACGGCACGGCATTGTAGCATAACTACGCCCCGCAAGTCGCAAGAGAAGGACTGCTTCTGTCGTTCCGTTGTTAGGTTCTGTAAGGGTATGTGATGCTGTTTCCATTCGACTGCGCGGGTTCCCAGCCATTGGATCCACAGGGCAGTTGCGGGAAACAGACCGGATGCAGAGCGCTCATCAGGACGTGGAATTCATTGCACCTGCGAAGGCCGAAGAATCTCTGCAGGTGTCTCGAAACAGGATACGCTGTATAATTGGTTTACAATAACCCGCCGATTCGAGGCTCTCCAACGAGGAGATCCCTTGAATCGCGATAGTGTTCAAGCTGAGAAGTTGTGCCCGGTGGTCCAGGGTTTCCAGTCCTCCATTGTGGTAGGCGCGGCTCCGGTATCCTGCGTTTTACAGGGGTGAACCATGGATGAAGCCGTGGTGTTTGCGGTGCTGGCCTTTGCCCTTGTGATGTTCATTTGGGGCAGGTGGCGGTACGACATCGTCGCCTTGGCGTCTCTGCTTATTCTTGCCGTTGTGGGAATTGTCTCGCCCTCGGAAGCGTTTCTCGGGTTCGGACATCCCGCGGTCATCACCGTCGCTGCCGTGCTCATCCTGAGCCGGGCCCTGTACGAGTCCGGAGTGGTAGACGTTATAGCCAGCTGGTATCAGCGCATCCCCGACTACCTCCCGGTGAGGATAGCATCCCTCTCCGGGTTGGGGGCCTTCCTCTCGGCGTTCATCAACAACGTAGGAGCGGTTAGCCTGCTCTTGCCGGTTGCCATGCGGGTTTCCAGCAAGGGCAATCATCCGGCTTCGCGCTACCTTATGCCGCTGGCCTTCGCATCGCTGCTGGGCGGGATGATCACCATGATAGGGACACCGCCGAACATCATCATCTCCAACTTTCGATTGGAGCAGAGCGGTGCGGCATTCAACATGTTCGACTTTGCCTTGGTGGGGCTGGGGCTGACGGTTGCCGGCGTGGCCTTCATCGCCCTCGTCGGCTGGCGACTGCTCCCCTCCCGCAGCGCCCCCGGCTCCCTGAGCGACGCGCTCCACATTGAGGACTACATGACGGAAGTGAGGGTGCCGGAGGGCTCCAGATTCGTGGGCAAGATGGTGCGAAACCTGGAGGAGCTGGCCGAGGACGACGTGGCAATCGTCGGCCTTCTGCATAATGGCGTAGTCCACGCCGCCCCCTCCAGCTTCCAGATCATCGACGCAAACGACATCTACATCATCGAGGCCGATCCCGAGGACCTCAAGACCTTCGTCGACAAGACGGGGTTTGCCCTCGAAGGCTCCTCGAGGGACATCAAGGCGGACATAGACGAGACGTTGAAGGGACGAGACGTGGCCATGATTGAAGCCATCGTCGGGCCTGACAGTCTGGCTGAAGGCGGCAGCGCCCACGGGCTGCACCTCCACGAGACCTTCGGCGTGAACCTGCTCGGCATATCCCGAAGGGGCACCAGGTTCATACGGCATCTCGGCGCCGTGGTCTTCAACGTGGGCGACGTGCTACTGCTCCAGGGAAAGAAGGACGTGGTGCGGAAGGCGCTTCCACGCCTGGGCCTTCTCCCCCTCGCCGAAAGGGAGTTAAGAATAGGCCGGGAACGCAAGCTCGTCTTCCCGCTGGCCGTGTTCGTTGTTGCGGTCCTGCTCACGTCCCTTGGCGTCCTGTCGGTGCAGGTCTCCTTTGTGGCCGCCGTTGCGGTCCTGCTGATATCCCGGTTCCTGAGCCTGGAGTCAGCGTACCAGGCCGTGGACTGGCCCGTGATTATTTTGCTCGGCGCAATGATCCCAGTGGGCGAAGCCCTGGAGACCACCGGTGGCGCGGCCCGAATTGCCATGCTGATAACGGACCTGGGCAACGCGCTGCCCCCGTGGGCGATGCTCGGCGTGATTCTGGTAGTGTCCATGCTGCTGTCCGCCGTCATCAACAACGCCGCCGCTGTCATTCTGATGGCGCCAATTGGCATTGGCGTAGCCCAGACCCTCGGAGCGTCGGCGGACCCATTCTTGATGGCGGTGGCCATCGGCGGTTCTTCAGCCTTCCTTTCCCCAATAGGTCACCAGTCCAACACCATCGTCATGGGGCCGGGAGGCTACCATTTCACGGACTATCCCAGATTGGGCCTTCCGATGGTGGTCCTCATCGTCGCGGTCGCTATCCCACTTCTGATGTGGGTCTGGCCCTTGGGAATCTAGTCGACGGCTCCTCACGTATTAGAGAATGACCCAATCTTCTCTTGTGGGCTTGCTGCGAATGCCCGTATCATTGAAAAATGCTTAGGACGCTCACGGCGTTTGCCGTACTGCTGGCCGTCGCCGGCGTCACCCTCGCCCTATCGTGGTCTTCCCCACCGTTTCACGACGGCGATGATCACCTCACCGGCCTATACGTAAACACCACAGAGGGATTTTCCGTTGTCATCCCGGATGGCTGGACCGGGCATGAGAACGACACGAACCTGCCCCTGCTATCCATAGATGCGTCGCAGACCGTTTTCCTGGCTGCGGGGGAGCTGTGGATTTTCCCTCTGGAAAGCGACGCAACGGCGGAGGAATGGCTCGAAGGGCAGATTGCCCGGCTGGGCATTGACGACATCCGAAGCAGCGGCCCCGTCGTCTATGCCGGCGCCGATTCAGGACACCGAACGTTGATGGCCTACGCCCAGCAAAACGGGACTGTCATCGTAGATTTCTGGACCGCCGTTGTCCGTGGTTCGCAGGTTTTCCTGCTCCGCGTCCAGACCACGGAGGGCCTGTGGCCCGACATCAGGTCGAAAGCCACCGCTTTCGCCGACAGTTTCGCCCTGCAGGAGCCAATGCCCTTCGGCGCTTCTCCCAAGGACTCCCTTTTTCAGTATTGGGGAGAGATTATCACTATCGATCCGGCGCTCTCCCGCCGCGGCGCAGGCGACATTGTGGGCGCTATCTTCAGCGGCTTGGTCAAGCTGGACGACAACCTGGAAGTCGTCGCCGACCTCGCCGAAGGGTGGGAGGTATCGGAGGACAGGACCGTCTACACCTTCACGCTGCGAGAAAACGCCCGATTCCATGACGGCCGCCCGGTCACGGCCCTGGACGTCAAGTACTCGTGGGAAAGGGCCCTCCACCCGGAAACGGCTTCGCCGGTGGCAAGGACCTATCTTGGCGACGTGGTGGGCGCAGCCACTCTCGCCGCTGGCGAGGCTGAGACCCTGGAAGGTGTGCAAGCGCTGGATGACCGGACGCTTCAGGTGACCATCACCGGTCCGTTCCCCTACTTTCTGGCCAAGCTGACCTATCCCACTTCCTTCGTGGTCGACCGCGCCAACGTGGAAAGCGTCGAAAACTGGACCGACAATCCCAACGGCACCGGCGCGTTCAAACTGAAGGTCTGGCAAAAGGACCAGCTACTCGTCCTCGAGCGCAACGAGGGCTGGTACGGCGGCACGCCGAATCTGGCCCACGCCGTGTACCGCATCTTTGCCGGCAGGCCCATCCAGATGTATGAACAGGGCGAGATTGACCTGACACGGGTCGGCACATATGATATCGACCGCGTTCAGGATCCTTCCAATTCCCTTAACGCCCACCTCAGGGAAGGGACCAATCTGTGCACCTACTACCTGGGCTTCAACGCATCCCAGCCGCCCTTCGATGATCCCAAGGTTCGGGAGGCTCTCGCTCTGGTTATGGAAACGGACAAGTGGCTGGAGGTTTCCCTGAAGGGACTGTCGGAGCGGGCCGCCGGTTTTGTTCCGCCCGGCATGTTCGGGCACAACGAGGCCCTGGAACCAACGCCCTTTGACCTGCAGAGGGCGAAACAGCTGCTGGATGAGTCCGGGTACGGCGGTGCTGAGAACCTGCCTCCAATCAAGTCATTCGCCGAGAACGAGTCCATTCACTGGGCGTGGCGCGAACACCTCGGCCTGGAAGTTGAAGCCGTTTCGGTCTTCGAGTTCGCGGACTTCCTTCAAAGGTTGGACAACGAAGAGCTGGGGGTGTTCGCCACCGGTTGGTGCGCCGACTACCCCGACCCGCAGAACTTCCTTCACGTGCTGTTCCACAGCGATAGTGGGGAAAACCGGTTCGGCTACAGCAACGAGCAGGTGGACGCGCTGCTGGAAGAGGCGTCCACTGAGGCGGACGCCGAGCGGCGGGCCAGCCTGTATCACGAGGCGGAAAGGCTGGTCCTCGACGATTGGGTTGCCGTGCCGCTGCGCCACACCACAAGACACATGCTGGTGCAGCCATACGTGAAGGGCTATGAGCTTACGCCCATTGGCATACCCCAGCTCCAGAATATCTCCATAGAGCGTGAACCGTGATGCGCGCGCTGTTATACGCCATCGCATTTGCCGTCATCGTCTTGGCGTTGGCAGCTTGCGACCCGCCCACTCCGACACCCCTCGCCACTCCGGCGGAGACACGCGCGACCGTTGCCACCCCCACGCCGACGCCGGCCCCTCAGACCCAGGCCGCGCCGTTCCCGACAGTGACGCCTCCACCGACTCCGACCCCCGCGCCCATCCCCTCCACCCAGGCGGCGCCCTTCCCGACGGTAACGCCGCCGCCTGCTCCTACGCCAGCGCCCACCTCTACGCCTACAACGTCGACGCCAGTTGCGCCTGATTCTACGCCAACTCCCACACCAGCAACGCCAGTCGCGCCTGTTTCAACACCGACTCCTACGCCAACGCCTACATCCAGCCCCAAACCTTCCCCTACCCAACCTCCGACCGTTGCTCCCGTCACACCCGTGCCCGACATCCAGGTGTCGGTTAACCACGCGACCCTGAATTTCCCTGAGTCCGCGCTGTTTCACATGGAGGCGCGGAGCGAAAGCAGCATCTCGACCGTTGACTTGGAGTTCGGCACGGAGCATGTCTTCTCTTGCGCCTCCACCTCCTACTGGACGGCCCGGGCTGACCTGGAGGCCGGGGAGGAGGTTTCGGTAATGTGGGAGTGGGACATGCGGCGCAGCGGATCCATTCCGCCCGGCGCCGCAATCTGGTGGCGGTGGAGAGTGACCGACGACAGTGGCCTGGAGTTCCTGACCCCCCGCAAGGAGACGGTGTTCGAGGATGCCCGCTTCGACTGGCAGTCCCACACCGACGGAAACGTCACATTCCACTGGTACGCTGGCGGCGACGATTTCGGCCGTCGCATTGCTGAAGGCGTCCGCACCGGTCTCGACTCCCTGGTCTTGGGCCAGGAACTGGTCGAGCCCATCAGGGTCTTCGTCTACGAAAGTTCCGACGACGTTCGCGGAGCGGTGCTTTTCGCCCAGGAGTGGACCGGCGGCCTGGCCTACGTTCGCCACAATATCATCCTGATTACCGTGAACCCGGCCCGGTTCGACATCGACTTGCAGGGAGTGGTCCACGAGCTGACACACCTGCTTGTGGAAGAAGTCACCTTCAACTGCTTTAGAGGTCTGCCCACCTGGCTGAACGAGGGTCTGGCAGTCTATGCCGAAGGTGTTCCGACCGAATCCCAGAGGGTCGCCCTCGCCGACGCTATCGCCAACGACGATCTAATCAGCCTGCGAAGCCTTAACAGCAGCTTCCCCGCCGACCATACGGGGGCCATTCTGTCCTACGCCCAGAGCTACAGCCTGGTCAACTACCTGCTGGATACCTACGGCTGGACAAAAATGCAGGAGCTTCTTGCGGTATTCTCCCGAGGCTCCACAGATGAGAAGGCAATCCGTCAGGTCTACGGGTTGGACTTCGACTCCCTGGAAACCGGCTGGCGTGAGTCGCTGGGTCTCGCGCCCCGTCCCGGTGGCTAGGGCGTCAACATCTATTCCGAAGCTAGACCTGCAACCCTCACCCTCAGGGTCACCGGGATGCTGAATCGGTGTCTCAGGCCGGCTCTGCGAGAAATACGGGAATCTTTCGCGGCGTCTGCTTCTGCATGACGTCGTAGGGCGGGTACGCTTCGGCAGCCAGCTTCCACAACCGCTCCCGTTCCTCACCGTCCTCCACCTCCCGGACACGCATCCGGTAGACCTCCGCCTCGTCCTGAATCTGGACATTGGCGTCGGCGCGGAGGTTGTAGACCCACACGGGGTTCTTCGGAGAGCCGCCGACGGAGGCGACGAGAATGTAGTTGTCACCATCCTTCGCGCGCATCAGTGGGGTCTTACGGATGGCGCCGGTGCGATTGCCGCGGTTGGTGACGATTATCACGGGCAACCCCGTATCGCGCAGCGTGGTCGCCTCGGTGCCGCCGCTGGCCTCGTACTGCGCAACCTGCTCTCGCACCCAGTCCTTGGTGGAGGGTATGTATTCCGACATCAAGCGCTCCTAATTTATGTAAATCCTAAGACGCCCCTCTCTCCCACCTTCGTGTCGGGCACGTCGCTGCTCAACGCGGCGGAAGGTGAGACGAGACCATCGTGATCCTTCCAGGGGAAAGTTAACCATCGCACCCCCGGAGGTCCGAGGATGCGACGGCATATTCCAGTCTAGGCGGTGAACACCTGCAGCACGTTGTTGATGAGCGTAGCGCTGCTCTCGTCATCCGTCACACCACCCGTCAGTGCAAAGACTATGACGTTCAGGATGGCGACCGGAATCAGGGCGAGCAGAATCACAATGAACGCGCGCAACGAGGACGTGTAGTCAAGACTCTGACGCACGGCCACAACCATGCAAACGATGGTCCAGATCAGGGCTATCAGGTAGATTATCCCGCCGACTATGGGAATGAAGAACAGGACGTTAAACAGTCCCGGTGTTTGAGCAAAACCCGTGCCCCTGGCCAACTGACCCCAGTTTGCCTCGGTCTGCTCCGTCTTCAGAATCGTTGACCCGATCAACCAGGTAAACAGCGCCCACAGCGCCCAGCTAACAACTCCACGAATGACGCCAATGACAATTGCCCAAATCACATCGTCGCCGCTGGCGCCAATGATCTGACCAACAACACTGGCGATGGATACCAGAATTACAACCAGCAGCGCCTGCATAGTTGCCCCGCTGTCATGCTCCACGTCCTCGTAGGTCTGGACGTTCAAGCGGGCGGCTCCCAGCATTCTTCCTAGCATCGGTTTGCTTCACCTCCTCATATTCGCGGTGGAGATTCGACCGGTCTCTCAGGACTCGGTCTCCACGGCTCGGCACATCTTATCACAAAATTAGGCGGTGATAGGACATCGATAAGCTGACTCACAAAGTCATCTTATTCGTCTCAGGACGCGTGCTGTTTCCCTTTTGGATTTGCGAGATTCGAAGCCTGAAAAGGGACGAAAGACTCTAACGCCTGCGGCGCTTAGACCGCGACCTGCCGCGTTTGCGCCTACGGGGAACGTTTCGACCCTTAATCTGTCCCGTCTCCAGGTACCGCTTCAGCAGCCACGTAAGCGCCACGATTCCCAACAGCACCAGCGCAGTAATCGTGTCGCCCCGGCGGAATGCCGCCCACGCGTCCCCCGCCAGGCTGGGTATGACGAAGGAACCGATGACCACCGCGACCGCCACCAGCACCATGCGGAATGGGTGGGTGAACACGTGCCCCCTGAGAATGGCGAGAGAAGCGGCAGCGACGAATGAGACCCCGAAGTAGAAGCTGAGACCGAAGGCCCACTGCCACAGCACGTACATGGTCGCGATGGTGATGGGAACGGCGAGCCAGACCCTGCCCTGCTCAAACCCATACACCCACCGGGTTCGGGCGTCCCGCATCTCCCTGGAGAGCCACCTGCCGATGAAACGTAGAATGGCCCGTCTCACGCTACTGACCACCCCGGCTTATTGTGTGTCGCCCGGCTTTGGGGCAGTTCAGCTGCGCCTGCATCCAGAATACAATTCGCTCGCCACATGGTAGTCACTCGCCATCAAGAGTCGCGCCTTCGGCAATTGGATGATGTAAGAGCAGACTTTGCCGTGTCAAGGGAACGGACTGCCTCCTTTAGTCTATCCACCCCCTCCCAACCGGTCGTAGCTGCGCAACTCCCGGCAACCACTCCCCGCAAGGCTTGCGCCTCCCACCCCATTCTCCTTCTCCTGACCACTTGACAAACGCTCTGATTTATAATACAAACTATTTTATGACTTGAAAGAGCGAGGATACAATGGAACGACAGCATGGAGAACAACAGGCCATCACCCCGGAGCAAAGCTGGGAGTCCATTCAACACACTCTAGACAGCTCCCGCAGTTCCATGTACGTAGCCGGATGGACCACCATCATGCTCATGTGGGGGGCCCTGTACGCCATAGGTTTCCTTTCCCAGTACGCGATCGAGACCCTCGCCACCTCCTTTGCGGAGACCTATCCCTGGTACCCGGCTCCAGTCTGGGCGGGCGTGGGCTTCGTGGGAATGATCGGCAGCGCCATCATCGGACATCGCGCCGGCAGTCGCAACGCTCAGGGCCGCACCGCCACCAAGATCGGCCTTCGCATCTTCTTCTTTTGGATGGCCGTCGTCTCCGCCGCCTTTGTTATCCCGCCGGCTGCTGGCATGTGGACCGCCGAGGTCGACGGAGCTGCAATCGGCGGCGTGGTTATCGGTATCATCGCCCTTGGCTACGTCCTCTTCGGCATCATGAGTCGCCCGGCCATATCCCTAGTCGGTCTTGGAATCGCCTCCTCCTACTATCTCCCATACCACCTGTTCGGCGACGCCGCTCCCGTGGTGTCCGCAGTGTTCATGCTTGCGGTGGTTGGCGTCGCCTGGCTGTGGCTGCGGAGAAGCGACGCCACATGATCGACGAATCCGTCGTCCTGAACGAACTCATCCACCAGTCCACGCGCCTCCGCATCATGACCCTGCTGGTGGACCTGTCCGAGGAGGACCGGACGGCCTACGGTTTCATTCAGAGGGCTCTGAAGCTCACCGGCGGCAATCTGACCATCCATCTACGCAAACTTGAGCAGGCAGGGTACGTGGCGACCTCCAAGGAGTTTGTGGAGGACAAGCCACGCACCTGGGTACAAGCAACCCACGATGGCCGGCTGGCATACGGCGACTACCTGGTCAACCTACGGCGCGCCTTGAATTTGCCTCTGGAGTGAGAATCAGTCCGCTTCCCGTTTGGCCGTCTCCGACGGTCCGAAAGGTGCGCTTGACACGTCCCGGCTTGAGAATCAGCGATTCGCCCACCCATCACTCACCCGAACAGGTCTCGGCGTGCGCCAGAATCTCCCCTATGCAGAGAAAGTTGCGCGAGCGTTGGTTTTGACTTTGCAGTTATGGTAACATCGCCAAAGTTTAGCCTGCTGTTGCAAGTCTGTCTCACAATTCCTAAACTGCCACTTGAGTGCCCGGTCTAAGAGCCGGGGCGGCAAATTTAGATAGCGGAGGAGATTCCTTGAAGACACTGGTAGGAGCATTCAACCGTAGCCGGATCATCACGCTTCTGGCGGCAACCGGTATAGCCACCCTGCTCTTGTTTGTTTTCCGTCCGGTCGCTGCGGAAGCGGCCGGAGTTGAAGAAGAAGCAGTCTTTATATTCAATACTTTCGCGTTCCTCATCTGGGGGGCGCTGGTTATGTGGATGGCCGCCGGATTCACAATGCTGGAAGCCGGTTCCGTTCGCACCAAGAACGCCTCCATGATCTGCCTCAAGAACATAGGCATCTACTCCATTGCCGGGTTGGCCTATTTCATCCTTGGCTACAACCTGATGTACGTGGACGTAGGCAGGGAGTTGAGCCTCTTCGGCGTCGACTTCGGCGGCCTCATTGGTTCCTTCAGGATCTTCTACGAGTCGTCCGCTGCGGAGGCGGCGCTGCTGGCAGGCAATGGCAGCACGGCGGCGATGCTTGAAGGCAGCGCCGGTTACGCCGCCATGTCCGACTGGTTCTTCCAGATGGTGTTCGTCGCCACGGCGGCGTCCATCGTGTCTGGTGCGCTAGCGGAAAGGGTCAAGATGTGGTCCTTCTTCGTCTTCGTGCTCGTTCTCACCGCCTTCATCTACCCGGTTATCGGCGCTTGGTACTGGGGCGGCGGCTGGCTGGCGGACATGGGCTTCGTAGACTTCGCCGGCTCCACCATAGTGCACAGCACAGGCGGCTGGGCGGCCCTCGCCGGAGTGCTGATAGTCGGCCCCAGGCTGGGCAAGTTCAGGAAGGATGGGACGGCCAGAGCCACCCCGCCTTCCAACATTCTCGTAGTCACCCTGGGCGTGTTCATTCTCTGGCTGGGCTGGTTCGGATTCAATGGCGGGTCCCAACTGGCCTTGGGCAGCGCCGCTGACGCGATAGCCATGAGCGTGGTCATCGTCAACACCAACCTGGCCGCAGCGGCCGGTGTCGTCGCGGCTTTGCTGGTCTCCCGGCCTATCATGGGCCGCATCGACCTGTTTGCAGGCCTGAACGGCGCCATCGCGGGTCTGGTGGCGGTCACTGCTGCGCCGAACTTCGTAGACCATCAGTGGGCGCTGCTGGTCGGCGCGGTAGGCGGAGTGTTGGTCGTCATGGGCCTCAAGCTGCTGGAGAACCTGAAGGTGGACGACGTTGTGGGCGCCATTCCCGCGCACCTGATTGCGGGAGTCTGGGGCACGCTGGCGGCCAGCTTCACGGTCGGCGCCACATTCCACGTACAGCTCATCGGCATCGTGTGCGTTGGCGCATTCGCATTCGGCGTATCCTGGCTCGTGTGGAAGGCCCTGGAAAGGACCATCAGCGTTCGGGTGCCCTACTCGGTGGAGCGTTTGGGACAGGACGCAGGCGAGCTTGGCATGGAGTCCTACCCTGAATTCGTACTGATGCCGGAGGACTTCGACGAAGATTAGCTAAAACGGGCAAAGACGACGGGCAGTCCTGATTCTCGCCAATCAGGGCTGCCCGTTTTGCTATTGGGTTGGGACTGACCGACGCCCGGGTCTATTGACCGATGTGCCGCCTTCGCGGCTGGCCGGCGTTCTTGGCCTCGGGGGTCATTTCGTACTTGCGGGGGCGCTTGCTGCCGACGCGGACTCCCCGTTTCTCCAGCAGCGGCCAGAGCTTGTTGGTGAACTCCATTCCGAAGCTCCCCCCCTGCATCCTTGCCATGCGGTGGCGCGGGAACCGGCCCTGGATTATCGGCAGGCAGTCGGTGCTCTTGAAGGAGCCGACGGGGATCTGGCGGACAATCAGGTCCACCATCTCTTCCCGAATCCTGACGTCGTCTTCCCTGACCTTGTTATCGGCGGCCCGCCTTCGCTCTTCCTCCAGGGCCCTCTGATTGACGTTGTTGCCATCGTCCCCGGGGCGCAGCAGTATAAAGTCGTTGGCGGGCGTACTCATCTTGATAGTGTGGATGTGGTCGCTGGGGAAGTATTCCTCGATGGTGGCGGAACGGGTCCGCACGCGGTCGGTGACCAGCCAGAGGAAGGGCGCCCTTCCAGCCGACATTGCCTTCAGCTTGGCAAACACGGGCATGAAGTCGCTGTCGTCGCTCAGGACGGCGACAAACTCCGTGTCGCCCGTGACGAAGTCTGCGATGGCGTCCATGGCGATGGCCATGTCGGCGGAGTTCTTGGAATGGTGGTGGCTGAAGTGCTGGACGCCCTTGACGGTGACGGTGAGGCCGGGGTAGTTGCCGGTGGCCCACATCTCCCAGAGGGCGACGCGGTCTGCGCGGACGTAAAGGTGGAGCGAGCCGAGGGCGGGAGCGCCCTCCGGCCACTTTTCGACGATGGTCTTGACGGTGCCCTGGGCCGCAGCCAGCAGGTTCTCCGTGTCCACGTACAGGGCGGCCTTGCCGGCCTTCCGCAGCGCCCTGGTCTTCGACCCGGCCTGCGTCGAGCCCTTTGAGTTGGTGATCCTCTTGAACAGCCCTAGCATAGGCCGTCGTCTTTATCGGTTGTCATCTTTCTCCCTTCAACAGTAAACCGGAATTAACATGTCAATTATGCACAGTTTGAGACATCCCCGCAAATTCCCCCTGCCGGACGGGGGAATTCGAATGAGCCACGAATGGGATTCCGGGACTCGCCTCCGAAAATCGGGGGCTCCCGTTTCGGGTAACGAGGTGTCAAGAATCGAATTGTTTCGAGTTGTTTCGGGAAACAATTAGCCGGGGTTGGGGGTGTTTCAGGCACGAATCAGGGTGTTTTGAGGATTGTTTTTGTTTCGAAAAAAGTTTTTGGAGGATGATGGCAGGTCAGGGAAGGCGCGGCTTACAGCACTTGTGTTCCTGCGCGTATGGTAGCAGGAACGCAGGGGTTGTGGCAAGGGGGAGGTGGCAGAGGGGGGGCACTATGGAGGTTACCTATAAACGTCCCGCCTATGCCTGAACCTAATCAACTGCACGCTGCTGCCTTCAACTGCGAAGGTCAAACGATGGTTGCCTATTCTGACGCGGAATATATTCCGAGAGGATTTCAGTTTCCGAAGTCCTGAGATTTGAGAAATGCTGGAAGCTTGCTCCAACTGTTTGATCTTCCGGTGAAGCCTGTTGAGAATGTCCCCATTACGCAGTCGTCGCAGGTCACGAATGAAGGTTGCCCTCTGCTCAACCTCCATCCTCACCTCTGAGGATGGCCATTACACACTCTTCGCTGACCAGTTCAGAATCCAGGCCCTCTTCGGTTAGTCTGGCCAGAGCAGCGTCTTCTTCTTCGCTGATGGGGTCGACGATGTCTGCGATGTCTCCCGGCAGTTCTACGTCGAAGGAATCCTCGAAGTCGCCGGCGCTCTTGTACGTTTCGATGAAGGTGGCGGCGACGTCCAAGCCTCGTTCGACGGCGGCTGAGAGGTCGGCGCAGGCCTTGTCCCACTCCGACCGCTTAAGGGAGGCGATGGCGCGGTTGTAGTAGTCTCCTGCGGGGTCCGAAGCTGGACTTTCGGCGACTTGGTGCTGCTTGGTTGTGGTGAGGCGTTCCTGGTTATCTGAGTTTGCGGTCATGGCTCACTCTATCTGTTGGCGAGGGATTTGTTGGGGGATTGTGGGATGTCTGTTTTGGATTATACACCGGTAGACGTTTGCCCGCTTTAGCTGTCATTCTGAGGAGGCCCCGCGACGAAGAATCTCGCAGGAGTTGGGCGTCAATGGCAACGAGATTCTTCACTCCGCTGCGCTGCGTTCAGAATGACATGTGGGGGGCGCGGGGTCTCAAATGAGCATTGATTTGGAAGACATCCACCGTCCGAAATATAATGAAGGCAGAAATTGACTTCAGACCAGTGGGGTAATTATGGAAAGAACTACTATTGACATCGCGCATGATTACGTCTTGCCATCTTATGATTTCATGTTGCGACGATTCGAATCTGTTGAAGACCGAATAAACCAGTTTGCAACACTTGGAACAACTGTTACCTTGGCTGTTCCAATCATAATCAGTGCCCTAAATGACGATGGGAGTCTATTCAGTGGTTGGTTATTCCCAATTCTAGCAATGGTTTCGTTCATTGTCTTTATCGGAATACTGTACCGAACCAGATACTACAAAGGAATCCAACTGCCACATCCCTCTAATTTGACCAAAGCAAGGGACGAGGGTGCGTTGATCAGGCTGCGCCCAAATGAGTTTCAACTGAAGATGATACAGCGAGCAGGCCGCAATTTTGAGACGACAATGAGCACGATTAATAAGAAACACGCGCTTGTGAATTGGGCCGCGGTATTCTTGTTTGTGGAGTTAGTCTTTTGGGCTCTCTGGGCTTGGAAGGTCCTTACTTCTTCGGAGGCTTCGGCGCCGGTCGAGGCCTTGGTGATGGGGGTGGTGCGCCTCTGACAAACGGGTCATCAGTCTTGTTTACAAGAAATCTGCTTTTCATATCCTCTTTCCCCAATAAAATAAAATGCCTAGGCGAACCCGTTGCCCACCTAGGCACTTGCAACCTTACATTACCTCGCCTTGCCACAAAGGCAGCGGTCAAGGCAGAGGCATTGTAGCGGGATGCAATCAATCACGCAACATAACCCCCTACCCCAACAGCCGCCCCACCGCCCCCTCCACCGCCGCCCCTTCGGGCGACGTTCGGAGCCAGGCGCGGAGTTCGCGGCGGGCGATGGTGACGGAGACGTTGTCGCCGCGTTCGGCGCGGAGTTCCGACAGACGCTGGGCCGCGCCTGTCGCCGCCGCTTTCCCGGCCTCGGATATCTCGACGTGGAGCGGGACGTCGGCGTCGAACTCCGGTATCGGCAGCTTCCACAGGTGTTTTTGCAGGTGTCGCGCCCCGAATTGGCCCTTGGGCATTAGAGGGGTTACAGCTTCTCTCAATTTATCGCTGTTGATTATGGAAAGAAGATAGTGTGCCTCGCCTAATTCCTTGCAGGTGATCCAGAACAACGTATAGTCAACGAGCGTATTATCACCCTCAAGTAAAGCGGCCGTAGGTGCTCCTGATCCGTTGTACAGTACGCGAATATTCCGTGTTCCTGTATCCCCCTGCCACTCTAGTTGCGACGATAGTTTGCCGAAGTAGTCCAACTGACCTAGCAAATCTAGCTTGTTTGCCGCCGACTTGTTCTTTTCCCATAAGCGCGTGATAGTTCGCCAGCGGTCTCGCATCCGTCGTTCAAGGCCGCCAAGGCGAACCCTACTAACCCCACCTTTGTCTACCGGAATCTTGCATTCGCCCGTCTTCATGGGCAAGACTGCCTTGAGGGGAGTGAGCGTAACATAGGGCGCAACGGTCTCTCCTAGATGGACATCAAAAAGGTGGTTAATTTCAATGGTCTAGCCGGTTATGGCGCTCAAGTCCTGACTGCGCCACGGTTCCTTATCGTAGCGCCCTCGGCGAGGGTTTAACGTTACTGTTTGGCCCGCCTGTATGATGGCGGTGTTGGTTGCCTCATTGACAAAGAACAATACCCGGGGACATATGGTGGCCCCATTTCGGGACAGAACAGAGTATGGCGACTCACCTTGTATAGACGTATCAGTAACGGAATAAGTAGTTAGGGGCTTGACAAGGGATAAGGGTTTTGGTAGTATACCCACATAGGGGGTACACCATGAATCTGATTGAAGTCTTCCAACGCTTTCCAACCCATGAATCCTGCATCGAACATCTGGAGCAACTACGATGGGGTGACACGCCCACTTGCCCGCACTGTGGCAAGACTTCGGTGGGCCGCAAGGCCGACGGTCATAGGGTGGGCCGCTGGAATTGCCATAGTTGTCATTCTAGCTTCAACGTCCTCTCCGGTACAATATTCCAGAAGACGAAAATTGACCTTCAACGCTGGTTCCTGGGGATATCCCTGATGCTGAATGCCAAGAAGTCCCTAAGCTCCCACCAGTTGGCCCGAGACCTGGATATGAACCAGAAGTCAGCCCTATACATGCAGGAACGCATCAGGCGCGCAATGGTAGAGGAGAGGGAGCTTCTGACCGGCCTGGTAGAGGCTGATGAAGCGTACGTGGGCGGGAAGCCCCGTCGGCCCAACAAGCGGGCTGATTTCCGCCCTTCACTCCCTGGGCGTGGTACTGACAAGCTCCCCATCCTTGGCGCAGTTGAGAGGGGGGGAGAGTTGTTGCCGAACCTTCAATCAAGGTTGACGCCAAGGCCATAACCAGCTTCCTGAATCGTCACATTGACGAGGACGCAAGCCTACTTATCACCGACGCCTACCCCGCCTATCGGCCAATGCGCCGTTACGTCCGCCATGCCACTGTAGACCACTCCAAGCAGTACGTTGATGGAATGGTTCACACCAACACCATCGAGGGCTTTTGGAGCCTCTTAAAGAGGGCCTGGTACGGCTCCCATCACCACTACTCCAGGGCCAACGCCTTTCTGTACGTTGCAGAAGCCGCCTTCAAGTACAACATCCGCAAGGTTTCGGACCCGTTCAACGCCTTCTTGCGGTCTACCGTCGCGGCTCCGGCATGAACCAACTCTATTATGGCGACTGCTTAACCATCATGCTGGACATGCCGCTGGCCAGCGTTGACCTGATTTACCTAGACCCACCCTTCAATTCCCAGCGTCAATACAACAGCATCTATAAGGACGAAACAGGGCGCCCCCTCCCCGACCAGGTGGACGCCTTCAACGATATGTGGGAGCTGACCCCAGACCGGGAGAGAGAGATTAGGACCATCCCCGTTCTGATGCGGGATAGCGGCGTAGATGATGCAACAACCGAATTTTGGCGACTATGGATGAACGCTCTAAGGAAGACGCAGCCTCGTCTCTTGGCGTACCTATCATATATGGCGCAACGCCTGTTAATCATGCGGCGAATTCTCAAGTCCACGGGAAGCCTCTACTTTCATTGCGATCCCACAGTTTCCCACTATGTAAAGCCCTTCCTCGATGCTATCTTTGGACACCGCAATTTCCGCAGTGAAATAATCTGGCGGAGGGTGGCCGCCCATGGAGGGGCGAAGAAATGGGCGCCTATCCACGATACGGTACTCTTTTATACCAAAGCGAATGCCTATACCTGGAACGAAATTTATGAAGCGTATGACCCAAAATATATTGACAGTCACTACCGCTACAGAGACAAACATGGGCGATTCAGGGATGACGGACTAACCGGCCCAGGAACTACCCGCGGCGAGTCAGGACAGCCTTGGCGCGGGATAGACCCTACGGAACAGGGGCGCCACTGGGCCGTTCCGACACGACGGCGATTACCCCCGCACTTTGACCCGCCACCCAACTACGAGACATTGACGGTACAAGAACGGTTAGACGTGTTGGATGAGTCAGATCTGATTTATTGGCCAATGCGAGGGTTCATGCCGTCCTACAAACGCTATCTGAGCATGGGCAAAGGTATACCGATTAGAGATATTGTTTGGGACATCGCGCCGATAAATTCGCAAGCAAAAGAACGTATAGGGTACGCTACTCAAAAGCCCGTATCTTTGATGGAGCGAATCATAAAAGCGTCCTCCAACCCCGGGGACGTGGTGCTAGACCCTTTCTGCGGCTGTGCGTCCACCATAGAGGCGGCCCACAAGTTGGGGCGGAAATGGATAGGCATAGACATAGCGTTCCACTGCATCAATCGGGTGACCCGACAAAGGCTCAGAGAACGGCTGGGACTGGAGGAAGGTAAGGATTTCCAGGTCAGCGGGGTACCATCTTCCGTAGAGGCCGCACAGGACTTGTGGAAGCGGGACACGTACCACTTCCAACAGTGGGCGGTGGAGATGGTGGATGGGTTCGTCACTTCCAAGAGAACGGCGGACGGCGGCATTGACGGCCGGCTGTACTTTGACGTGCCGGGTAACCCAGACATTCAAAGCATGGTGATAGAAGTGAAGGGCGGACGGAACGTTAACATAAGGGACTTGAGGGCCTTGAAAGGCGTCCTGGATAATGACGAGGCCCTTCTAGGCGGCCTGATAGTGCTTCATCCCCTGGGAGTCCCTAAGGCCCGGAACTTCAACAACTTCATGGCAGATGCTGGGTTGCTGAAGATAGGGCCAGCGGAGTACCCAAAGTTGCAGATACTCACAGTTGGGGAGATACTGGAAGGCAAACGGTTTGAGACGCCGTGGGTATTGGGCCGCCATGAACGCCAGCCCCGCTTGCCAGGGACTGGTTCTTGAGATACAATAAGCCCCTAACTACTTATTCCGATCAGTAATGATGAATCGGGCGCTCCTGTTGGCGTCCAGGCCCGGCTTGCCTAGCCAGCGTTCCACCTTTCCGACAAGGGGCGTCGCATCTCCAATCTTCGCCGAGCGTTTCGCGAACACCACGGAGGCCGGAACGGGGAAAAAGTCGTTTGGTTCAAGCCCCTCAAGGTCCCAGGCCATTTTGTAATCGAACTTGACGGTGAAGTCCGGCAGGTATCGCCTCGGTCTCCAGGTGCCGTTGCGCCACTTGGCGTACTGCCCCGTCTGTAACGCGCTGTGAGGCAGCACCATTCCGATGACGCCGCCGTCCTTCAGGTAGAGGTCGACGCATCGGGCAAAGAACAGACCGGCAACGTCCTGGTGGGTGGCGTAAATTCCACCCTGCCAGATGCCGTAGTCGTCCTTGCTCTGCCGCTCCAGTTCCGTGCGCAGGGTGCTGGCGGTCTTGTTGTAGTTGAGCCAGGGCGGGTTGCCGATGACCACGTCCACCTTGCTGCGGGAGAGGGCCACGGGGCGCACCAGGTTGCGGGTGTAGTAGGCCCAGATGTGGTTGCGCCCTTCGTTGTGCAGCCTCTGAAGCGTGTCGATGGTCGCTTCCAGTATCTCCCTTTCGGAAGTCCCTGCCTTGATGCCGTGGTCGTCCAGGTACACAAAGGGGTGTTCTCCCTTTTCGATCGACTCGGAAACGTCCCCCATCAGCGCGTCGAAGTCCTCCGCCCTGTCGATCAGGCTCACGGGGAAGACAAGCTCCGTGTTTTGTTCGTCGTTCACCTGGATTGTCACTTCCTTCTCATCGAACATGTCCCCTGCACGGTAGCGATAGCGCAGCTGCAGCGCGTCCCCAAGGTAGATGGGGACGGTGATGCTGCTCTGAAAGCCCTCGCTTAAGGCGTCCTGAATGGCTGGCGAGGCGGCCAGCACCCAGGCGGCGCGGGCGAGGTGGACGGCCACGGGATGAACGTCGATGCCTGCAACCTGAATGCGGAGCCAGTCCAACGTTTCCTTGCCGCTCATGCGGCGGTCTCTGGCGGTCTCGATGAGGTGGGTTACGGCCTCGGCTACGAAGGTCCCGGAGCCACAGGCGGGGTCGAGGACGGACTGCTCGAAGGGGTCCGTCACCACCTCCCGGACCATCGTCCGCGCCAGCCAGTCGGGGGTGTAGTATTCGCCAAGCTGGCGGCGTTCGTCCGGCGGGATGACGGTCTCGTAGAGGATGGACGCAACGTCGTTGGGGGCCATTTGCCAGTCGAAGCGGGCGACGCGGCGGGCGAGGGTCTTGAGGAAGGGGAGGCCGCCATCGACCTCGGTGGGCCAGGCGAAGAAGTCCGACTCCACCACCCCCTGCAGGCCCGTCTTGCTGCGGAACTCCCGGCCATAGAGCAGGTCCGCGGGGTCGTTCTCCGCCCGCTCCCTGACGTCGATGCCGAAGCGGGCCTGCACCACCATGCCGATGACGGCGGTGAGGTAGGTGTGGCGGACGAAGAGGTCGTCCATTTTCGCTTCGGTGCTGGCGACCTCGCCGAGGGCGGCCATGAGCAGGTTGCGCCACAGCTGGGTCTTGACGCTGATGGTCTTGGCGCGCTTGTTGCGCTGATAGAGGGACTTGAGGACGGCGATGTCCTGCTCATAGCGGGTGCTCTTCGGGCCGAAACGTTCAGGGATGGTGCCACGGTCGGGGGCTACGTTCTCCTCGGCGTTCAGGGCGTTGTCCCGCAGCCAGTCGTAGAGGGGAATCCACCCGTCCGGGCCATCCAGGGTGAAGGCGTAAGGGAGGGTGGGCTTCACGGGGCCGGCGTTGGGCCAGCGGAGCAGCCAGTGCTTGCCGTCGGTGAGGACGCCCATGCGGACGCGGCCCTGCCTGTGGGACTGCTCCAGGTAGTGGTCAAGCTGGTCGACGTATTCGGGGTTGGGGTCCATGCCGCCGGTGGAGCCGATGCGACGCTTGAATTCGATGAAGGTGTCGAGAGCCGCCAGATCCACGGCCTGACGGGAGTCGAGGGCGGGGTGCTTTTCCTCAACAATCTCGTGGGCCCTCGCGAGGCCGGTGACGACAAGGAAGTCCCGGACGGCGGTGGTGATGTTCGCCTCCGCCTCGCCGCTATCGTGGCGACGCAGGATTTCGGCGGCAGCCTCGCGGAACTTCGGATTGTTGTGGTTGATGTGTTTCGGCATCACCCGTCATTATGCAGAGGGAGGGGTGGGGGATGCAAATGGTGGAAAGGGGCATTGACGCTTCGAACTAACTATAAGATACTAAGTAGGTACTAACACTATTTGAACAGGAGAAACGTCAAGATGTCCAAAGAAGCGCTCAATATGTATCAGGAAATGGCGTCCAGGAGCAAGTACAGGAGGCTTTATACGCATTTGTGCGATAAAGAGGACGGGCAGTGGTTGACATCCTTCAGAGAAATTGAAGCGATTCTGGGTTTCCGCCTCCCCGATTCCGCTCGGCGCCACCGCCCCTGGTGGGCGAATCAGAAGAGCGGCGGTCACAGCCAAGCCCTGGCATGGATAGCGGCCGGGTGGGAAACGGCAAACGTGGATTTGGAGGCTGAGACTCTGCTGCTGCGACGTTCACGCCAATCAATGGATCCACGCAAACCCACCCTGGACCAGGTTCTGCCTGTTCACAGCGCTGGAGGCTGGCCAGAAGGCCTGAGTCTCAGCCGACGGGATATGTACGAGTCTGGAGTATAATCCGCTCTATGTTTATAGACACAAACGTACTCGTCAATGCTCGGATCCGGGAAGCGCCGGATCATCACATGGCGAGGATCAGGCTGGGGAGAGCCTTTCAGGAAGAACCGGTGAGAATCAGCAGGCAAGTTCTACGCGAGTATTTGTCAGTGGTCACCAGGCCGCAGACTTGGCTGTTGGCCATTTCCATTAACGATGCGCTTGACGACGTGAATCGATTTATCCAGACCTTCGACATATTGGAGGACGGCCCGTGGGTAACCGAATCGTTGACTACATTGTGTCGGGAAACCCCGGTCGGGGGAAGTCAGATTCACGACGCCAACATCGTGGCTACCATGCTTGCCCACGGAGAACACCGGCTGTTGACTCTGAACGTGGCAGACTTCCGACGCTACGGGTACCGAATTGAGTTGGTGGACGATTGGGGGAACACAACGCAGGGGCGGGTTTGAAACCCGCCCCTACGTTGAAGTGGCGTTGGAAGGGGCGGGCGGTTCGCGAACCGCCCCTACCAGACTTTCGCCTACTTCATTGTCCTACGGCCCGCCTTCGAGCTCCACGTTGGCGATTACCGGCTGGCCCACGGGGCCGACGGTGAAGTTCCTGACGTAGGGCTGGATGAGGGCGTATTCCTGGGTGTGGAAGAGGGGGATAATCCCCGCGTCGTCCACCAGCAGCTGCTCCGCCTGCGCGTACAGGCTCAGGCGGATCTCACGGTCCTGGGTCAACCGCGCCAGCTCCAGCAGGCCGTCAAAGACCGGGTTTGCGTAGCGGGAGTCGTGGGACTCGGAGTGCAGTAGCAGGTCCAGGAAGTTCTCCGGGTCCGGGTAGTCGGCCACCCAGCCGTAGGTGAACAGGTGCCCCTCCTGCTCCTCCAGGTGGTAGTAGTATTCCTCCGAATCCACCAGGTTCAGCTTCACGGTCACGCCCAGGTTCTCCTCCCATGAGTCGACCAGGAACCGGACTATGGACGACGGTTCACCTTCAGAGCCGGTGGCCAGATACGTAATTTCGGGGAGGTCCTCGCCGTACCTCGACTCGGCGAGCAGCCGCTTTGCTTCCGCGGGGTCGAAGGTGATGCCCTGCAGGTCTTCGGAGAAGCCGGGAAGGCCCGGCGGAAGAAGACCTTCGGCCCGTTGAACGTTGCCGCCGAAGAGTTCGTCGACGAGCTTCTGCCGGTCCACGGACATCGCCAGGGCGCGACGTACCATGGGGTCGTCAAGCGGCGCCTTGTCGGCGTCGATGCCAACGTAGTAGCTCACCAGCTGTTCGAATTGCTGCACGTGGCTGCCGAGCGCTTCGTCGGCCCTGAGGCGGTCCACGGAGGACAATCGGATGTAGATGCCGTCCCAGTAGCCGGACTCGTACATGTGCCTGCCGTTGGCGCCGGGGAGGGCGGCAAAGGGGGAGATGATGTGCTGCATCTGCGGCGGCTGGTAGTAGCCGTCGAATCGCTTGAGGATGAGGACTTCTTCAGCGTCCCAGGTGTGGAGGGTGTAGGGGCCGGAGCCGTTCAGCGGTTCCGCGCGCCACCACTCTTCGCCCTGCCCTTCGATGGAGGCAGAGTCCACCACGTAGCTGGTGGGGTAGGTGAGCTTGGCCAGGAAATACTCCTTGGGCGAATCGATGGTGATTTGGAGGGTGCGGTCGTCGACCACCACGACGCCCGAGACTTCCTCTGCTTCGTCGTCCAGCTTCTCCCGCGCACCGACGATGTCGGAAAGATAGAGGAGCGCGGTGTCGCTGTGCAGTTCGTGGTCCGTGGCCCGCTCGATGGAGTACTTGAAGTCGGCGGCGGTGATGGGCCTGCCATCGTGGAAGGTGATGTCGTCCCTGATGGTGAAGGTGTAGACGGCGCCGGACTCGTCGACCTCCCAGGATTCAGCCAGGTCCGGCACGACTGCCAAGCCCTCGCCCAGCTTCACCAGACCGCTGAAGATGCTGGAGACGTAGAAGTGGGACGTGGTCTCCCTCGAGACGTGGGGGTCGAGGGTCCTGGGTTCGCCCAGGGGCATGGTGAAGGCCGTGCTGCGGTCGATGCCGTAGGGCGCAGGCACGGACGTGGTTAGGGTGTCGAAAACGGTGTCGATGGCCTCCTGCTGGGCGTCCAACGCTTCGGCGGGGCCGGACGCGACGACAACGAAGGTCGCCGCGCCCCGCATGGCGGATTGGATGACGGTTCTCGTGTCGCCGGCGTCCGATTCGAAGAGCAGGTCGGCGCGAACTGCGGGGTCGCCGCTTTCCAGGTCGAAGTAGCGCAGGTCCCCCGGGGACGGGACGCCGCCCTCCGGCAGGAGCGACTCAATGGTGCCCGCCAATGTTGGGCGCTGGTCGGAGCCGGGGCTGTTGAACTCAAGCATAATCTGGAGGGTGACGCCGTCTTCCGCTTCAAGAATCGCCCAGGGGGATCCTTCTTCCATGGCGTCGTCGACTTCCTCTCCGTTGCCTGCCTCAATCGGGATGGAGGTCCATGATTCGGGGTGCATGAAGGATATGCCGAGGGTCGAGTCTTCAAAGAGGATGTACCTGGCGGACGGAGCGGTGTCTACGAGGGCCGCCAGCGTCTCCGCCGCGGAGGGCCGGTCTGAGTCGTCCTGCGCGACGTAGGCCCAGCGGACCACGCCGTCAGACCCGACAATAAAGGTTGACGGGGCGGCAAGGCCGTCGCTCAGCAGGTCGTCCACGCCGTAAGACTTGACGACGACGCCTGAGGGGTCCGCGAGTATGACGTATTCCGCGCCCAGCAATGCCCGCATTTCAGCGGCGTGAGCGACATCGTCCTTGCTGATAGCCAAAATTTCTGCGTTCAGGGCTTTGAAATCCGTGTAGACCTCTTGCAACTCACCGAGCTGCGACTGGCAGATGCCTCAAGAGAATTCCCGGTAGAACACGACCACCACCGCGTCATACAATGAGAGCGTGGAATACAGGGACGTAGGTGTGCCGTCGGCATCCAGGAGGTCGAAGTCCGGCGCCGTGTCGCCCACCCGCAGCGGGTTAACCGCTTCAACGATGGGCGGCGGTGTCGGCTCCGGCACAGGCGTTGGCGTCACGGTCGGTGGGGGCGTGGGGAACGGCGTGACCCCTGGTGTTGGCGTGGGCGTCGGCGTTGGTTCCGGGGTGGGGACCGGCGTGGCCGCGGGTGTCGGCGGCGGCGGCAAGGGGGTCGGCGCGGGCGTGGCGACGGGCGTCGCCAGCGGAGTTTCTGTTGGACCATCGTTGGTAACCAGCACGAACACCATAACTGAGACGATAATCAGCACTATCGCGGCGGCGGAAACCAGGGCGAGGGGCAGCTTCATGTAATCTATTTCTCCCAACTGGCATTTGGCTCAAGGGTGGGGCCATGAAAGGCCCCGTCAGGACATGTTATCAAATTCTTGATTTCCCCTTACACCAGATAATACGCACATCAAGACGGAAAGGTTTCCATGGATGGTGGTGAGAGCCAAGAATCTACACCTTCCAGCCTTGGGACACCGAGGGTCAACGCCCCCATTGGCACAACCCGTCGCTATATCAGCTTTGGGTGGTGGCGGTATCCAGCCGGGGCATGGCCCAGCCCAGCAGTCCCGCCGCGACGAGAAGCGCACCAGCGGGGATAATTGCCCAGAAATAGCTCTGGGTGGCGTCGAAAACCCAGCCCGCATAGAGGGGCGTCCCAAGGCCCAGAACGCTGAAGGTGGCCATGATGCCTCCCCGCAGGACGCCGAAGCTGCGACGTCCGAACTGGTCCGCCAGCATGGCCCAGCCGAGGGGAAGGCCGCCTTCGCTGAAGGCCCACATGACGAAGATTACGACCATCTGCCACGGCCCCACCTGGTCCCAGAAGGCGAGACTGAACATCCCCAGGCCGGCGATGATTGCCCCCGTTCCGGCCACGTATTTCTTCTCCCACCGGTCGCCCAGCCAGCCCATAAGCAGGGAGATGGGCAGCCACGCCATGGACATGAAGGAGATGAGCAGTCCGGCTGTCCCTTCGTCGATGCCCTTCCAGACCATGATTGCGACGACGTGGATGGCGATGGCGGTGAAGACCATGCCGCGCATGGCCAGGGAGAGGGAGAGAATCCAGTAGGTGGGAGTGCGGAAGGCCTCACCGGGGCTCATCCCCTCGTGCACAATGGAGTTGCGGGGCGGTGGGGGACGGGACGCGGATTCGGGAGAGTCGTCTCCGTCCGGCGGAGGGTCGCCGTCGGGCAGCAGGCCCCGCTCCTCCGGGGAGCTGTACATTCGAGTGCTGAGGGGTAGATAGAGCACCCACATCAACAGGCCCGCGGCCAGCAGTGTAGTCCTCCATCCATAGACGTCGCTGGAGATTGAGAGTATGGGCGGAATGGCTGCGCCACCGATGGAGAAGCCCAGGACGGTGATGGCCAGCGCCATTCCCCGCTTTCGGATGAACCAGCGGCAGGTGGCCGTGATGGAAGTGGAGTCGAAGCCGCCCATGATCGGCGGCGAAAGCACCAGCAGGACAACCAGAAAATAGGTCAGGTACGAGTCGACGCGGCTGAGCAGAATAAAGCCGAGTCCGGCGAAGAGGGAGCAGAAAAAGAGTACGCGTCCCGGACCGTATCGGTCGATGGCGATGCCGATGAGGGGGCTCTGCACCGCCGAAATCCCCCGGGTGAGGGAGAAGGGCAGGGATGCGGCGGCGCGGCTCATGCCCAGGTCCCGGGTGATGGGGAGAAAGAGGACGGCAAAGCCGATGAAGTAGAGACCGGCGGGGACGGCGTTGACAAGCAGGCCGATGAGGACTATCCACCAGCCATAGAAGATCCCTTTTCTGGCGCCCCTGGAAGGCATTTCGCGCACCCGCGGAGGTGAATGACGGGGAATGGATGCCCCGGCGGATGATTCGTCCGTGGGCAGTGCTATTTTCAGGCGCAGGCGAGTTTGGCGTCAATAGCGTGTTTGCGGCGGGAGCGCGAGATTGTGGGCGTGCTTGTTGCTCTTTATCCCGCAATCAGTGCGTCGGGAACCTTTTGCACAAGATATGCATATAATCTATAGAGGGTGCAAAGGGTAACGCAATGAAGCAATCAATTCTGATAGCCGCAATCCTGCTGATGGCGATGGCATTAGCTGCCTGCCGTTCCGACGGGCTTGACACCCCAACCCCGACGGCAACGCCCACGACGGCGGCGGCGATCCCGATGGCAACGCAAGCGCCGGCGCCTACGCCGGCGAAAACCCCTGCACCTACCCTTCGCCCTCCCCAGCCAATCCCACAAAGCCCACAGGTTCAGTATGCTCATATCAATCCCATTTGGTTGGTTCCTCCCTCCTTAGACCAGCAGATTCTGGACTCCGACGTCATCGTTGTCGCGTCCCTGCTATCCGTGGCGGCGGGAGTGCAGACCATTTCAGGGGATGAAGGTGTGGCTCCCACCTATCAACCCAAGCAGGTGCTGAGATTCAGGGCAGATGAGTACCTGAAGGGAACAGGCCCTGACGAGTTCGTCGTGGAAGTGCTGGATTACTCAGGCGGCGTGTACATCGGGGGAAGTCGCTATGAAGGTTACCTCACAGAGGCGGATGCGATGACTGCGGCAAGCGCACTGGTATCCCAGCGCAATACTGCCTACGATGACAAGTCCGGGGTTCTCTTTCTATTCGGACCCCTTGCGGCGCCACCCTCATCTGAGGAAGAAGCCTCGGGAGATGTCGGGGCTGAGTCCACCCCTATCCTCAGATTCCTCTCAGCTCATCCATCGGTACAGTCTAGTTTTGAATACTCCATTGATACCCTAAGCAGGGCGTGGCTGCCGGCGAAGGACGCGCCCACAGGTGGGGCCACCGGCGAAACAGGCACCGCCGACCCAGAGTACATCACTGACGGTTCTGAGACTCCCTCCCCTGTGGTCTCTCTCTCCAGCCTGCGCACCCGCATCGGCGAGGTTGACGCGATGCTAGCGGCGGGAGAAGGCATTGAGGGCTATGCGGACTGCATCTACTCCATGCTGACCAGGGAGCGATATTATCGCGACTGGACCCCAACCGAATATGAGGCAACTATCGTTTCTGGGAAAGATCCACAAGCGGACCCATTCTACAAATCAAAAGAAGTTCATGGCATTCAGTATAATTCTTATTGGACTAGCGGCCCTGATTCTGAGCTTTTCCAAGAGTATGTAGTTGATAACGACGATGTCCCGTCCAATGGATATTATTATGTTGAGACCACAAAACGTCCTCTCCCTGCAGGCCTATATTCGGTGAACTTCCACCAACAGGGTTACAAGAAAATGGTCTGCAATTTCAAACCCACAGACGGTTACAGTAAGTATGAAGTCACGGTCGAGGCCCCTCTGTACACGCTGCACGAGGCGTTCTTCGACCCTGTGGCTATTGGCACAGGGGTGGGGGCCGACGGGACCAACGGGGTGCTCAGTCCCGCGTCATTCACCGTAGGCGGCGCGTTGACGGAGATGACGGGGTTGGAGTGGGAGAACAACGAGGTGGTGCTGACGCTGAGTCCCCACGCGTCGCTGTTCGGGTATGCGTTGGAGTTTATAGAGCTGGATGGGAGCGTGTCGTTGTCGTTGGTTGTTGATGACGCGGAGGTTGACGATGGGGTGGGGGCGTATTCGTGGGTGGTGGAATCGCAGCCGTGGGAGGAGGGGGACTTGCTGATGCTGCGGATTCGGGAGGCGTCGTAGCCGTCGTCCATCTGCAATCGGTGGTAAGCTGGTAGGCAAGATTCCGAATGCCGGGGAGGATTTTGTCATGACCAAGGCCTACGTGCTGATAACTTCTGAGGTTGCCTACACCAAGGATGTGTTGGAGGCGTTGCGGAAGCTGGAGGGGTTGGTGGAGGTGCACGAGGTGCTTGGCCCCTACGACATCGTCGCAGAGGTGGTGGCGGAGAACGTCGAGGCGATTCTCGTAATCCTCCAACAGCACATCCGCAACATCGGCGGGATCAGAAACACGGTGACCTGCGTCACCACGGATTAAGGGTTCAGATCGCGCCCAGTTGTCGGAGGTTTACCAGGTCCGACTGGGAGAGGCCGAGTTCGTCGCGGTAGACTTCCCCGTTGTGCTGGCCCAGCAAAGGCGCGGGAAGGCGCAGTGACCACGGACACTCCGGCAGGCGGAACATCTCCCCCGGCACTCGCAGTCGTCCCATGACGGGATGGTCGATTTCAGCGAAGTAGCCCCGGTGCTCAAGCTGGGGGCAGTTGGCCAGGTCTTCCGAGGTCTGCACCACGCCCGCCACGAATCCCTCCGACATGAAGGTGTTGAAGTACTCCAGCTTCTTCCACTGCTTTAGCAGGGGAAGCAGCACCTCGTCCAGCTCCTCCCGGTTCTCGGCAATCATCTGCCGGTCGGCGAATTTCGTGTCGTCCAGCTCAGGGTGGCCGAGGAAGGTGACGTATTCGTGGAAGGGCGCCGTGGGGCGGCCTCGCTGCATCGTCGGCGCGATGTGTCCGTCGGCGGCGGGGACGATGCCTTCGAAGCGGGTGCCCTTGAAGGAGCCGCTCTCGATTTTGGGCGCGCGACGCTCGATGGTGCCGGTATAGGAGTAGCGGGTGGCGCTGTCGTAGTGGTGCGCCGCGACCGATTCCTGGAGGGACAGGTCGATGTGCTGTCCCTCGCCCGTCAGCAGCCGGGAGAACAGCGCGGCGGAGGTGGCGTAGGCGGCGATCATTCCGCCCATGTAGAAGCTCTGAGGGTGTCCGTGCTTCAATGGCTCCCGATCGTGGGCACCGCTGGAATACATCATGCCGCTCAGGGCGTAGTAGACCAGGTCGCTGCCCGCGTAGTCACGGTAGGGGCCAAACTGGCCGAAGGGGGTTATGGACGTGACCACCAGCCCCGGATTCACTTTTTCCAGGTCTTCGCATCCAAGACCCAACGAAGCGAGGTAACCGGCGGGGAAACTCTCCAGCAGAACGTCGGCGTCCTTCACCAGTTCCAGCAGCAGCTTGCGACCGGCGGCGGTCTCCAGGTTCAGTGTGACGCCGCGCTTGTTGCAGTTGAGATAGAAGTAGAGCAGGCTCTTCTCCGGGTGGGGGTCGTCGTGGAAGAAGGGGCCGACGCCACGGGCGGGGTCTCCGGCGGGGGCGGGCTCCACCTTCAGCACCTCGGAGCCGTAGTCTGCGAACATCTTGGAGCACAGCGGCCCCGCGATGTAGGTGCTCAGGTCGACGACCTTGAACTGGCCGAGGGCGGTGTCCAGCATCCTAGTCGGTCCCCACTTTCCTGGAGTAGTCCGGATCGTACCCGGCCAGCGTGCCCTCCTCCAGCTGGCGTTCGTAGGAAGGAGGCTTGAAGTCGGGCGGGTCCGTGGGCGTCTTGCCGAGGACGTTTATGTCATATAGACGCTGGATTTCAGCGTCGTCGCGACCCAGCAGGTCTCCTAGAATGAACTCGTTGTGCTCGCCAAGGGCGGGCGCTGGGCGGCGGATTTTCGCCGGTGTTTTCGACATCTTCCAGGGACGTCCGAAGTAGATCTTCGGGCCGATGCCGGAATCGGGGTTGTGCTCTACCCTTTCGTAGAAGCCGCGTCCTCTCATGTGGGAATTCGTGAGCACCTCCCGGCTGTTCAGCACCCCGGCGGCAGGAATATTTTCGTCCTGAAGAATCTGCATAAGCTCCATGTGGTCCCAGCCAGAGGTCCACCGGCCCAGATGGACGTCGATTTCGTCCTGGTGCTGGAGACGGAAGGGCGCGCTGGCAAACCGTGGGTCGAGGCTCCAGTCGGGGCTGCCCATAGCTTTCACCAACGCCTGCCACTGCTCGTCGTCTTCCACGCCAATGGCGATCCAGTTATCGTCGCCGCGGCAGGGGTAGACGCCGTGGGGGGCGTGGTAGGGGTGGCGGTTGCCCATGATGCGCCCGTTGCGTCCGTTCACCTCGTAGTCCAGCAGCGCGTCGCCCATCGTAGCCACGCCAATCTGGTACATGGCCAGGTCGAGCCACTGCCCTTTGCCCGTCTTCTGGCGGTAGTGCAGCGCGGCGAGGATGGCGAAGACCGCCGTCCAGCCCACGTGCTGGTCGAAGAAGGACTTTCCGACGCGGCGGGGCCCTTCGTCGGGGTATCCGGTGAACTGGCTGAGGCCGCAGGTGAGCTCAAACATCCGCCCGATGCCGGCGTAGGTGCGCCACGGGCCCGTGTGGCCGAAGCCGGTGTTGGAAACGTAGATAAGGTCAGGCTTCTCCTGCTTCAGGTCCTCGTAGGAGAGGCCTAGGCGCTTCATGGTGCCCGCGCGGTTGTTTTCCACCACAACGTCGCTGATGCGAGCCAGATCCTTGAAGGCCTGGACGGCTTCGGGGACTTTCAGGTTCAGGGTGACCCCGAGCTTGCTGCGTTGGAGGGTGTTGAAGGAGCCGTCCCGGTTCCACGGGTCGTCGCCGGGTTCGTTGTCAGCGTAGAGGAGGCGGGCGGCCTCGGTGCGAAATAGCGTGTGCGTCTCCACCTTGATGACCTCCGCGCCCATGTCCGCCATGATGTGAAGCGCCATGGGCATGGCGACCATGGTGGTGGAGTCTATGATGCGCAGACCGGCGAGGGGGCCTTTCTTCTTCGCGTCAGCTTTCAAAGGTTACAACTCCAGGGGGACTTCCACGCCCAGGCCCGCTTCTTTGGCCTTGCGGTAGACGTAAGCGGCGGCGGCAACGTCGCTGACTGCGATGCCCTGGGACTCAAAAAGGGTGATATCCTCGGCGGAGTCCCGACCCGAAACCCGCCCCACCACTACGGAGGCGAGGTCGTGGATCTGGTCCCAGCGCACCCTGCCGCGTTCGATGGGGTAGAGCAGGTCGCCCGCTTCGATTTTCGCGTCCTCGATGCTGTCGACGACTATCCGGTCGGCGCTGCGTATGACGTCGTCGTCCACCTCCTGGCGAATCCAGTGGTTGCTGCCGGCGGCGTTGACGTGGATGCCCGGTTCCAGCCATTCGCCCAGCAGAACGGGACTGCGGGCGGTGGTCATGGTGATGGCGATGTCGGAGCCGCGGACGCAATCCTCGGCGCTTTCGGCCTGGGAGACTTCGATACCGAGCTTGGCCGACATTTCTTCGGAGAACTTGGCGGCGGCTTCGGGGAAGCGGTCGAAGGCCTTGACCGACTTGATGTCGCGAACGGCGCACACCCCCTCCAGCTGGCCTCGACCCTGAAACCCCGTGCCAATTATGCCCACGGACGCCGAATCTTCCCTCGCCATGTGCCGCGTCGCCACGGCGCTCACGGCGCTGGTGCGAAGCAGGGAACAGCGCGCCCCCTGTACCAGCGACAGCAGGTCTCCCGTGTTGCTGTCATACAGCAGGATCAGAAATCGGGTGCCCGCGCGGAAGCTGGTGTACGTCTTCAGGCCGAAGACACCGCTACCCAGCACCGACGCGGCCATCAGATGATGAAACCCCCGAGGAAGGCGGATGCGGGAGCGGGGTCGGTTCCATGTGTCGCCCTGCCCCGCCTGCAGAAACGCGTCCTCCATGACTTCTACGCAGTCGGCCATGGACATCACCTGATCGACTTCAGCGTCGCCGAGAAGCAGCGCCATTATTTTTCACCCTTATGAGATAGATTTACGTTGGGCATCGATGCTAGTACCAGTTCTTCCGGTAGGTGTTGTAGCCGACGAAGGGCGGACGCGCCGGATGGGGGATGGGCAGCTGCACCGGACCGGATTCCCGGGAGGGAAGGTAGACCGTCGCGGAGCCGGGGGCCTGGGCCTCGCCCACCTGGTTGGTGCCCTCGATATCGATGCCGACGGCGCAGTATTCCACCTCGCCGGGCACGGCTCCGGGGCCTTCCTCGCCCCGCTGGACCTCCTTGAACTTCTTGACGATAGTGCCCTTGTAGATGGTCACGTCGCCGTAGAACACGGGCTTGCGCATGGCGATGTAGAGGCGTCGGATGAACCCCTCGTCACCCATCCAGTTAGTCAGCAGCTGTGCGGGGATCTGGACGCGCTGAACGCCGAAATCGAAGGGGCCGGGCAGACCGCGATAGATCGCCAGCAGCGCGTCTTCGTGCTCGGAGCCGGGCGTCCAGGGCCATCGAGTGATGGGATGCACACGCACCCATTCGCCGGTCTTGCGGGAGTGGTGGTAGGAAGGCTCGAAGGCCAGTTCGTCGCCGGGGAGATTCTCCGCCGCCTTGGTGCAGTAGTCCATGAAGTGGCGGGACACCTGGTCCTGGAGCGTCCACGGCGGCAGCACGAAGGGACCGATTTCGTCGCCTTCGTTCACGTCCTCCCAGTAGAGCGGTTCTGCGCCGCGGGGTTTGAATTCCTCAATCATCCGCACGTATTCGTCAATCTGCTCCGGGGAGTACTGGGACGCTTTTCGCTCGTACATCATGTGCTTGCCCAGCCGTTCTCGGGGAACGGCGCGGCTGGACTCCATGTTGCGCTGGGGCACCATAATCTGGGTGCCGTAGCACTTGGCGGGCATGTCGCCATGAAAGTCGTGATAATAGCATTCGGAAATCAGAAAAATCAGCTTGCCCTGGGAGCCGGACCTCTCGATAAGCTCTTTGGTGACCTTGGAAGAGCGGAATTTCGCACCGGCGCGGATAACGTCGTAGAACTCCCACGCCGTGCCGGAGATGAAGTTGGCCATAGGGTAGCCCTGGGGACGCTTCGCCCCGTGGGCCGAGGGGTATCGAATAAGCGCGAGAACCGGCCCCGGCGCTATCTGGGAACCATAACGTGAACGACGGCCATACTCAGGGTCGGTGAATAGTGGATTGTCGTCGCCGATGCTGAGGGCGTAATTGCGAATGGTGCGCTCGTCGAGGCGCAGCGTCGCCTCATAGGGCGGCCCCGACTGGTCGATGGGCGAGGGCGGATCCGGCGGGAGGTTCTCCATGACCTCTTCGTCGATCATGGCCCTGGTGCGCGAAATATATTCCTCTATAGCTTCGTCAAAGGTCTGTTCGGTGGTCATGCAATGCTCCTGTCCGGGAATTAGCGTCCGAGGGGGGCGTAGTCGGCGTGGGGAATGGGCAGCGACACGTGATGGCCGGGCGAAGGCAGATAGGCGACGGCCTTGCCAATGACGACAGTCTCCCCAAGCTGGTTGACTCCGTTGATTCGCACCTCTACGGCGAAGTAGGTCTGGCCGCCGACGCGTTCCTTGTACTTGTCCGAAACCGTACCCTTCAGCCACATCGTATCGCCGTAAAGGAAGTGGTTGGGGAGTTCGACGTCCAGCGACCGCATAAATGCGTCGTCGCCCATCCAGCTTGTGACAACCTGCCCTGCGACGCAGACCACGTGCATGCCCCGGCTGAAGGGAGCGACGAATCCAGCGTCGCGGCAGGAGAGGATGTCCTCGTATTCCTGGTCGGCGTCCCAGTAGGGCCAGTTGGTGGAGGGGTTCGTGCGCACCCGGCCCGGCATCCGCTTCAGTTCGCTGTAAACCGGCGAACCGAGGGGCATCGTCTTCTGCTCCGCCACCGTCCACGCCATCATGTCGGAAAGACTCAGGGGGCCTTTCACCAGTTGGGGAAGCTCTTCGCCGATGGCGGCGTCCTCCCAGTAGCGAAGCAGACGGCCCCTTGGCGGCGGCTCGCCTTCGATGCCCTCCCGAATGTTATCGATCTCCTCGTCGGAATAGACATATATCTCGCGGTCACAGATCATCCCCTCGCCCGTCTGAAATGGGACCAGAGCGGTCGTGCCCGTGCTCGTGCCTATCAGCCCGCCGTAGGAGTTATGGTAGACGGCGCGGCAGTCCACGTCGGCGGTGGCCTTGCCGTTCATGGCCTTGCCCACAGACACGCCGGTCACCTGCAAGCCGCTCTTCAGTCGGTCGCCCACGCGGATAACGTCCACAAGCTCCATGGAGGCGCGGCGGGTGATCCTGGTGACGCCGTAGTCCTTCGTCTGGTAAGCGGCCGCGGCAGTGGGGGTGCGAATGGCTGCGACAAAAGTCGGCGGAGCGATCATGCTGTGATACTTGGTGCCTACCCCGGAGGCGGGGTCCTTATACAGGGGGTTCGGGTCTCCCAGGGCGGCGCAGAAGCGCCGGATGGTCAGCCAGTCGGCCAGGTCCGCTCCCTGGGGAACGTCCTCGGCGCGTTTGCCGACGCAGGCTTGGGAATCCTTCAGAAACTGCTCGATTCTGTCTATCATCATTTCTCCCAAAGCCGAATCTTGTGACAGCTGGAGTCCGGCTTGCTAGTCCTTCACGGGAATTCTGGCCCAGAAAGCTGATTGGGATTCTTCCATCAGTCCCTTCTCGCCGATAATCTGCCTGGCGGCGAGCAGGGTGACGTTGGGGTCGCTGGCTATCATCACCCAGTCGGGGGCCTCGGGAATCCAATATGGCGAGGTGATGCGCACCAGCTTACCCTCTACGGGCTGCAGGTATATGCCAATCTTGCTGGGGTCCAAAATTCTTCTTCCTTCCGAATAAGCGCCGGGACCGCAACACGAAGCAGACCCAAGGATGGGCCACTGCCCCCAGTCCCAGCGGACGGGATTATAGATAGCAAAGCCAAAAGCGTCAACGAAGGGGAAGTTGCTTGTGGGAGGAGACCCTGATAGATTGCTTGGCGCTCATTTATCCCATTAGGCGGCATTTTATGAAATTCAAGAACGGCATGAGGCCGGTCCATCCGGGAGAGATTCTGGCGGAGGAGTTGGAGGAATTGGGAATGTCTGCAAGCGGACTGGCGAAAGTTCTGCACGTCCCAACAAATCGAATTACGGCCATCTTGAACCGCCAACGAGGGGTGACTGCGGACACGGCGCTACGTCTTGGCCGATACCTCGGGACGTCTCCCCAATTCTGGCTGAACCTGCAGAAGACTTACGAGCTGCGAAAAGCAGAGACGAAATCGGGTACCCTCATCAGGGAACGGGTGCAACCCCGTGGGAAGACGTTGACTCGCGACTAGCCGCCCAATCCCCCCACCTCCGGCAGCACGTCCTGCAGCGGCGAGCGGAACCCCAGCAGCGTCCGGTCCAGGCTGGCCAGGTTGGGGCGGCCGCATAGAGCCATGGTCATTTCCATCTCGTCCTTCAGGATCTGAAGCACGTTCCGCACCCCCGCTTGGCCGTCGACGGCCAAGCCCCAAAAGAGAGGTCGTCCGATGAGCACGGCCCGCGCCCCCAGGGCCACCGCCTTGACGATGTCCGCGCCGCGGCGTATTCCCCCGTCCATGTACACCTCCACCGCTCCGTCAACTGCGTCAACCACTTCCGGCAGCACCTCGATGGTGGCAAAGGTGGTGTCCAGCTGCCGCGCACCGTGGTTAGAAACGACGATTGCCTTTGCGCCGTACTGTCCGCACCGCGCCGCCTCCTCCGCCGTCATGATACCCTTCATGACGATGGGCAGGGAGGTCTGCGACGCAAACCATTCCAGGTAGTCCCACGAGGCCGCCGGGTCCCGCACCAGGTTGCTGGCCCACTGGTAGTTGGCCGTCTGAGGTGGCACGTATTCGTTGCGGATGTTCCGCTCCCGCTTGGATAGGGTCTTGATGTCCAGCGTGAGGGCAATGGCCGAGAATCCGGCTTCCTCCGCCCGGTGGGCCATCTCCACCGTCATCCCCCTGTCGGTGTAGAAATACTGCTGGAACCAGACGGGGCCCGTGGCGGCCTGGGCCACCTCCTCCATGGTGAACGTGGAGCCGGAGCTGAGAAGCATCACCGTGCCTGCGTCGCCAGCGGCCCGCACCGTGGCCAGTTCAGCGTCGGGGTGCGCCCGACCGTGGGCGCCGGAGGGCGCGGGCATCACGGGAAAGATTATCTGATGCCCAAGCACCGTTGTCGAGGTGTCGACCACGCTGACGTCCTCCATCACCTTGGGGCGAAGGACTATTGAGTCCATCATTCGGCGCGTACGGCGGAGGGTGACTTCGTCGGTGGCCCCTCCCGCGATGAAGTCGTACTGACTTTTGGAAAGACGCTCCTTGGCCAGTGGTTCGTATTCGTAGATGTTGATTGGGCCGACTGCCATGTTCAACCCTCCGACGACAGAATTACCGTAAAGCAGCAGTATATGAAGACGCTTTGGGAACCGTCAACGATTACGGCAATACCGAGAGGCCAAACACCCGTGATATATTCAAACGGCTGAGAATCAATTCCAACTGTAGAGGATACTGCTATCTCCATGACCGAACTACGCCCTTACCAGCAAAAACTTCTGGAGGAAGTCCTATCGTCACTCGAATCAACGGACAAGCCGGTGATGATGCAACTGCCGACCGGCGGCGGCAAGACGGTGATTGCTGCTGCGCTACTTTCGAAATACCTTCTCGGTCGGCGTAAGGCAGTATGGCTTACTCATCGTAGAGAGCTAGCCAGTCAAACAGAATTGATGCTATCTGAGGCCGACATATCGGCCACATGCAACATCGATTGGACACCCCATAGGAAGGCGCCCAGCATTCTCAGATGTGCGGTTATTCTGATGGCGCAAACCGTCGGGCGTCGTACGCGTATCGCTGACGACGTATGGGGAGACTACGACGCCAATGATCTGATGATAATCGATGAAGCTCATCACGCAGTCGCGAAGAGTTGGGAACGGGCAATCCGACAGTGGCCCGGCAAAGTGCTAGGCATGACCGCAACTCCGTGGAGGCTATCCAAGAAAGAAGGCTTTAGCCATCTTTTTGATGAACTCGTGCTCGGCCCGCAAGTGAGCGAATTGCAAGACAAAGGGTTCCTCTGCAAGGCCAACGTTCTTGTGCCAGATTCAGAAGGACGCATCTTTGGCGGAAATGTCCCATCCCATCTTGATTACAACCCAAAGAGTATTGAAGCAGCGAACGCAAATAGGGACGTGATGACTGCCCGCGCCCTGAAGTTCTGGCAAGAGCACGCCGAGAATCGACAGACCATCGTTTACGCAGTCTCCATTGGCCATGCCGAGAATTTGGCCGCTCTGTTTCAAGAGGCTGGTGTTTCCGCTGAGGTGATTCATAGCAAGATTGACCAAGACCGGCGCTTCAACGCAATTGATAACTTTGGGAATGGGAATCTCAACGTGCTAATTAACGTGGCTATTGCAACCGAAGGTTTCGATTTGCCTGATGCATCCTGCATCGTCATCGCCCGCCCCACCAAGAGTCTCTCCCTCTACCTCCAGATGGTAGGCCGGGGCCTTCGACGCAAGGATGACGGGGGCAACTGTTTAATATTAGACTTGGCACACAACGCTGGGAAGCATGGTTTGCCGGAAGATTACCGTGAATGGTCCCTGGTAGCACGGGGTGAAGCAGAGAGTGACGGAGATGCGCCCGTTGTCACCTGTAATAAATGCCGAACCGTTTCCCCAGCCGCCAGCCATGACTGCAAGTCCTGCGGTGCGCCCTTCGGCAAAGTTTGCCCCCGCTGCGTCAAGTGGCGCGCCTTCCGAAGTGGGTGGATGCTGGAAGAACTGTGTAATTTACCGCATGACCCAGTATGCGATTATTGCCATGCAGATGCCCACGAACGGCAGAATTTGCCCACCATACCCATCGAAAACCTCTTAGAATGGTCGGCTAGAGCAAATCCGGATTACATAGCCAATGGAGAACTCCACAAGAATCCTAGAATCGTCTCTCAAGCACTATTAGCTACACTAGGGGATATGGGAGGAGAGGGGGAAACTGGGAGTGTAATTCGCAGGATAGCCGAGTTACTTTATGTGACAGAGGGTAAGCGATTGGGGATTTCCCTTAACCCGGAAGACGTACGGAGACACACTTGGAACAAGTACACAAATCTTGTAATTAAGGGAACGTTGTCTCTAAATGATGCGCAGAAACACATTCTAATTCCCATTCCAGATGCGGAAGAGATTATGAAACTTACGCCATCTGAACAGAGTAAGCTGTTATTGATTATCACCTACCAAGACACTTCCACTCATACGAATCTCCGTAAATCGATTACTAGTGCATATAACCAACTAAAGAAATCCGGCCACTGCGACTCCAACTCGCCTTGGGGAATATGGCGCCTATCTATAAGCGGACGAGAACTGGCCAAGAACATCCATCTACAATCCCCTACCGGCAACGAATAAGCCTGCGACAGCCCCGCCGGGCGGCGTCAAACCAGCGACTCTATGAGGACACTGCCGCCATTCCTGACTTGCACATGCAGGTCATGGTCTTCAAGCATACGCATACCGACGAGGAACATTCCGGTTGATGCGATGGCTTGAACCTCCCGTTCCTCTCCGTCCCAAATGACCGTAGCCCTATAAATTCCCGACCTTCCAATGGTTCCATCTGCCAAAACTACGGGACTGTCATAGATGAATTCCAGATTGAGCCCCAGCACCACGTCAGTGGGAAGGAAAATGAAACCGTTAAAGCCGGTGTCGATCACGGCTTCGATTTCTCGGGCGTGACCCGATGGTCCCATAACTGACAGAATAACTACAGGTTCCAGCTGATCGTTGACTACTCCTTCGACCAATTCGTTCTCCTGGGAGCCCCACCTCCGATGCTGAATACCGCCTCGTAGCCAATCCACTCCATCCACACGTCAATCGCATCGGGCCTCAATTCCGCAAGTTTGTCCCTCGCCCCCATTGTGCTTTCCCCCACGGCCCAACAGCTGCTTTCTACATCGATGGCAACGTATTTTCCGACGAGCTCCGGCTCCACCTTATGCCGGATTTCCCTCCTGTAGATCTCCTTCCCCAACCGCCCCGCTTCATCAGGCGTGAGTCTGGGTACCCGCCGATCGCGCTCTTCGTAAATGCCCGTACTCTTGTTGACGTCCTGCATACGTTCCTCCATTTCAGGCCCCTACGCCTTTCGCCGCCTTCAAGTCTAACACTGCGAACATAAGTAAGGCAACCAGAAATTCCGAATTTGTCCCAAACCTCAGGCACAAAACCCAATGCCTGAGCCGCCTTTACCATGATATATTCTAGGCGGAATCAAGCGGAGTAGGAGGCGCGTCATCACCACTACCCAAGCGGCAACCACAGCCCACGGACTGCGAGAATACCAGCAGGAACTCCTGGATAAAGTCCTCACGGCCCTCCAAAGCAGCGAAAGGCCGGTGATGATGCAGCTTCCGACGGGCGCCGGCAAGACCGACATTGCCGCTGCTTTCCTGTCGAAATACCTCGCCGGAGGGCGCAAGGCCGTCTGGCTCACCCACCGCAAGGAACTTGCCAGCCAAACGGAGAGCAGGCTGTTCCAGTCGGGCGTCTCGGCCACCCAAAACGTCAGGTGGACGCCGGGAGCAAGGGCGCCCAGAATCGCCAACGGCACTGTCATCCTCATGGCCCAGACCGTCGGACGTCGCACCATCAACATTGCCGACGACGTTTGGGGGGACTACGACCGGGACGACCTGATGATCATCGATGAGGCACATCACGCCGTCGCCAAAGGCTGGGAGAGGGCCATGCGCCAGTGGCCCGGTCGTGTGCTGGGCATGACGGCCACCCCCTGGCGTCTGTCCAGGAAAGAGGGCTTCGACCACCTCTTCGGCGAACTCATCCCGGGGCCGCAAATCCGTGACCTTCAGGCGCAGCGCTTCCTCTGCCCTGCCCAGGTGGTGCTCCCCGACGAAGAAAATCGCATCGCCGGCGGCAATATCGGCTCCACGGGCGACTACACCGAGACTGGCATCGAAGCGGCAAACGACTCCGGGGGCGTACTGACGGCCCTCGCAATCAAATTCTGGCAGGAATACGCCGCCGACCGGCAGACGATTATGTACGCCGTTTCCGTCGCCCACGCCGACAACCTGGCCGCGCTGCTGCAGGAGCAGGGAATCCCCGCCGCGGCAATCCACGCCAGGACCGACGCTCCTGCGCGGGCTCAGGCTATTGACAGCTTCTCACACGGAAGGCTGAGGGTGCTGATAAACGTGGCAATCGCCACCGAGGGCTTCGACCTGCCCGACGCTTCATGCGTCGTCATCGCACGGCCCACCAAGAGTCTCTCGCTCTACCTCCAGATGGTGGGGCGTGGTCTCCGTCCCAAGGAGCAGGGCGGCAACTGCCTGATCCTGGACCTGGCGGGAAACGCCCTGGAGCACGGCCTGCCCGAAGACGACCGGGAATGGTCGCTTACAGCTCGAGGGGAAGCGGACGAAGGAGAGCCGCCCGTGGTGATGTGCAACGAATGCCAGTCCGCCTCGCCCGCAGGCAGCCACCTTTGCGGACACTGCAGCGCCCCCTTCGGCGAAGACTGTCCGCGATGCGGCAAATGGCGCGCCTTCTCCCACTGGTCGCTGGACGGAAAGTGTGGGTTCTCCCACGAAAGGGTGTGCAACCTGTGCCACAAGGACGCCCACCAACAGGCGGATTTGCCAGCCATCCCGGGAATATACGCATTCGAATATACGGGTGAGGAGACCGCGGCAAACGGAAACGGCTCCTACGCGCTGGAAGACCCGGCGATTCTGGATCCGGCGCTTGTGACCGCGCTGGAAGAGATCGGCGGCGAGGGCAAAGTGAAGGATGTCATCCGAAGAACGGCGGAAATTCTCTACGAAATCGAAGGCCGCAGGCACGGAGTCATCACAAGAGGGACAGAGCTGGAACACGACGGCCTATCGTCCGTAGACGCCCAGGAAGAGCGCATAGTCGCCATGAGAGAACACATGCTGTCGCATTCAAGCGAAACTGAGCGTCAACTGCTAATCAGCCACTACCGGCTAGCAGACTTTTCGGATACCGACGTGCAGTCGGCCATCAGGCAGGCGTATAAGAGGTTGGAACGGGCCGGCCGCTGCGATCCCAACGCCGGATGGGGCGTGTGGCGCTTGAACGGCAACGGACACGGGCCCGGCAAAGATGTTTTTCTGCACACGCCCGACCGCGGGCTCGCCGACACCATCCGGGCCGATACAATCATCCTAAACGCCAACGTCATCACCATGGATCCCGCCTCCCCCTCCGCCGGCGCCATCGCCATCAAGGACGGCAGGTTCCTGGCCGTAGGCGCAGACGAGGACTTGGCCCCGTTCAGGAACAGCGCCACCGAGATTCTGGACGCGGAGGGCGGCACGGTTCTTCCCGGCTTCATAGACGCTCACACCCACGTCATGAGCAGCGGCCTCCGGCACGTGGCGGAGGAGGACTGCGACCTCCGCTCCATTGGCGAAATCCAGGAAGCCCTCAAGGTCCGCACCGTCACTACGGCTTCGGGCGAGTGGGTCCGGGGCTTCAAGTTTGACGACACCAAGACATCCGAGCAGCGTTTCCTCCACCGCCGCGACCTGGACGCCGTCTCCTGCGAGCACCCCATCATGGTCGCCCACCAGGCGGGCCACGTCTATTTCTTCAACTCCCTCGGGCTGCGCCGGGCCGGATTCAGCGACGATACCCCCGACCCCCACGGCGGCCGCCTGGGACGCGATACGGAGACAGGCAAGCTGAACGGACGCGTCTACGGCGCAGCCATCTATCCCGTCCTGCAAAAGGTGCTACCCCGTCACACCGACGAGGACAGGCGCAGTGGCCTCGACCTTATCTGCCGCATGTTCGCTGAGGCGGGCCTTACAAGCGTGCACGACGCCATGGTCTCAATCGACGATCTGCGGGTCTACCAGCAGGCGCGGGACGAAGGCGACCTGCCGCTGCGTGTCTACCTGCTCATGTACCGCGACCACTTTCCCGCCCTCCGCGACGCGGGCATCCGCAGCGGCCTCGGAGACGAGCGGCTGCGCATCGGCGGCATCAAAATGGTCGCCGACGGCGCTATTGCCACCCGCACGGCCTATCTCTCCCAGCCCTACGTTGGCAGCTGCTGCGACCACGGCCTGGCCGTCATGGACGCAGAGGAAACGGAACACCGCGTGCTGGAGGCGCACAAAGCCGGTTTCCAGGTCTGCATCCACTCAAACGGCGACGAGGCCATCGACATGGTCGTCACTGCCTACGAGAAGGCCCAAGAAGCATTTCCGCGCAAGGACCCGCGTCATCGCATAGAGCATTGCAGCGTCGTCAACCCGGACCTGCTGCGAAGGATCAAGGCTGCTGGCTGCGTGGTTACCCCCTTCTGCTCTTACGTCTACTACCACGGCGAAAAGATGCGCTTCTACGGCGAGGAACGGCTCAAGTGGATGTTTGCCCAGCGGTCCTTCATCGACCACGGCATCAACTCCACCGGCGCAGCCGACTATCCCTGCAGTCCGCTGCCACCCCTCATGGGGATCCAGAGCTGCGTAACGCGTGAAGACTACAACGGCCAGGTTTGGGGCCCGGAGCAGCGCATCACCGTGGAGGAAGCGCTGAAGCTCTACACCATCAATGGCGCATACGCTTCCTTCGAAGAGGACTTGAAGGGATCGATAGAGCCTGGAAAGCTGGCAGACCTGGTGATCCTGGGCGACGATCCCCGAACAGTAAATCCCCGGTCCATCATGGACATCCCAGTCCTACGGACTATTGTCGGCGGCGAAACTGTCTATCAGCGCGACTGAACCGGCAGCAACCTCCGGTTATTTCTGACGTTTTCGCCGGACTAATTGGCTGGTGAGGCAGCACTTCGGAATTCAACACGCCCTTCTCGGGAACACGCTCCCACGAGGCCTGCAGGCGTGGATTAGCGGCTACAGGCCGACCCCTCAGGCGCGGAAAAGGGCCAAAACACGCCTAAAACGCAAAAACTCACGTGAATTCGTTTCTGACTGTAGTGAATCTTGTGGTTATGTAGAGTAGGATAAACGAAATTAAGAACGGGGGTTATAGGAATGCAAGCCTACTGTGTGAAGTGCCGAGCTTCTCAGGAGATGAACGACCCGGAACAGATCACCATGAAGAACGGCCGGCCGGCCACGCGCGGCGTCTGCCCTGTGTGCGGCACGAAGATGTTCCGTATCGGCAAGGCCACCGCCTAGATTTGTTCGCCGGGCCGCTTTCCCTTTCGGAATTGCGGCCCATTCTTTCCAGGGCTGAGGACCTCGTCCTTCGCCCCCGGGCCCATAGTCTTGGCGTGACCGTTCTTTGACAGCACGCCTCTGCTCTGCTATTTTGGCTTCGGCTTCAAAATAAAATTTGCGAGGCAGCCCTTGACTTGGGCCGACATTCTGGTTGCCGCCCTCAAGAAGGCGGGAATCTCCCTAATTGCATACGTCCCGGACATCAGCATCTACCAGGCTACCAAGCTGATGGAGGATGATCCTTACTTTCAGGTGGTGTCCTCCACACGGGAGGAAGAAGCCATCGGAGTAGCCGTCGGGGCATACGCCGTAGGTCGCAGGTCCGCCGTTTTCATGCAGTCCAGCGGGCTCGGCAACTGCATCAACGCCATTGCCAGCCTTTGCATGCCGTGCCGCACGCCAATACCCTTCTTCATCAACCTTCGCGGAGAGTTGGGCGAGTTCAACATTGCACAGGTTGCCATGGGTCGGGCCTCAAAACCCATCCTGGACATCCTCGGCATTCCCCACTACACACTGACCACCGCCGATCAACTCGATACCGTGCTGGATGGCGCGCTGGACCTCTGCTACGCCAGCCGGGAGCCGGTGGCGCTCTGCATGACTCCGCTGCTCCACAGAGGTTCCCTTGCATAGAATAGAAGCAACCAAAGTTGTCCTGGAGCAGGTCGGCGACCGGCCCATCGTCAGCAACCTCGGCCCCACCACGGACGAGCTCTGGCACACGGGCCACAGGGACCGGAACTTCTACACCTGGGGTTCCATGGGACTCTGCTCATCGATTGCATTGGGGATGGCCCTCTCCACCGACGAGCAGATAATCTCCCTGGACGGCGACGGTTCGCTTCTGATGAACCTGGGGACAATAGCCTCCATCGGACGGGAGAAGCCGCAAAACCTCATCGTCATCGTTTGGGACAACGAGGAATGGGGACAGACGGGGCATCAGTCCTCCCACACCGCCATGGGCACGGACCTGGAGAAAGTGGCGAAGGGCTGTGGCATACCCCACACTGCAACCGTCAGCAGCGAGGAGCAGCTGGAGACAGTTCTCAGGGAGGCGTTGAGCACACCCGGCCCCTGGTTCATCGTCGCCAAGATAGAGGAGACGGAGCACCTGCCCTACGCCCCCATAGAGCCGGAGATGACCCTCTACAGATTCCGCGAGACTTTCGAAGAGTCGAAGTCCAACCCTCTCACCGAACCCTGGCTCTACACCGAACAATCCGGGTAAATCCACCCCACTCCCACCCATCCGGTAGAGGCAGTTCACGAATCGCCCGCCTCAGACTATGCCAGCAAGTCATTTTGACGAGGCTCCGCGACGAAGAATCTCGTCGCCAAAGCCGCCATACCATCCCTAAGCGAACTCGTAGAGGCGATTCTACCCCCGCTTGCTTCCCAAACGAACGCATCCCTTAGCCGAATTATGTAAATCGTCGCAATTACCCGATTGCAAGCCCTCTAGTGTTGCAGTAAAATTCTGGAAAATACCCAACAGTACGGCTTGAATGGCGCAATGAGGTCAACTCTTGGGTTGCCAAGCCGCAAACTTTAATGGAGAGCTTGCCATGTCAAAGAAGCTGATCATCTCCTCAGACTCCCACGTTGTAGAGCCGCCAGACCTTTGGACGGACCGGATGGACCCAAAGTACGGCGACCGCATCCCCCACCTCGTCACCGGCGACCCCTTTGACCAGTGGTTCTGCGACGGCGAAGGCGTCGGCGTCCTTGGCGGCATATCCCAGGCGGGCAAGCGCTACTCCAACCCTGAGGAAATCACCCTGGAGGGCAGCTTCGCCGACGTTCCCCCCGGAGGCTACAACCCCCATGCCCACGTGCAGGACCTGGACGTGGATGGCGTCTACGCCGACGTGCTCTATCCCTCCATCGGCCTTAACCTCTACGCCATTCCGGACCCCGTATTCATCCGGGATGTCTTCGCCGCCTACAACGACTGGCTGGCAGAGTTCTGCAACGCCTATCCCAACCGTCTGAAGGGCATCGCCATGCTTCTGCTGGACGACGACATCGAAGCCGGCATAAGCGAGCTGAAGCGCAGCGCGGAGTTGGGCCTCTGCGGCGCCATGATTCCCGTCTTTCCCAGGGGACACGAGACCTACGACAGCCCCATCTACGAGCCTTTCTGGGCCACCGCCCACGAGATGGACATCCCCCTCAGCCTGCACACGGGAACTAACCGCCCCGGCTCCACCGTCATGCGCACCGAAGGCGAGGTGACCCAGACCGGCGTGGACCGCAGCAACACGGACTACTGGGTGCGCATGTCCATGGGCCACATGATCTTCTCCGGCGTTTTCGAGCGGTACCCCACCCTCAGGGTGGTCAACGTGGAGCACGACCTGGCCTGGATCCCCTACTACATGCAGCGGATGGACGTGACCTACATCGAGCGTCCCACCCAGGCGTCCCACCGATTCAAGGACGACATGCTCCCCAGCGACTTCATGCGCCGCAACATCTACCACAGCTTCCAGGACGATGGTCTCGGCATTCGCGACCGGGAGATTATCGGCGTCGACAAGCTGGTTTGGGCCTCCGACTACCCCCACGCCGAGTCCACCTTCCCCGAGTCTCAGAGGGTGCTGGATGAGATCCTGAACGGCGTCTCCGACGAAGAGCGGGAAATGATAGTCTCCCGCAACTGCTCGGAGCTCTACAACCTCAGCTAGTCTTAGACTAACTCGACAATCTAGTCGAATTTGGGAGTCCGCGGCGGGTCTTAGTCGACCGCGAAAAAGAGGTGTGATTTCATGGGCGCCAACTCGTTTATCATTTCTTCGGATTCTCACGTGGTGGAACCGCCGCGTCTCTGGATCGACCGGATGGACCCCGACCTTGGTGAGCGCATCCCCCGCCTGCAGGTAGGAGACCCCCACGATCAGTGGCTCTGCGACGGAGAGGTTGTAGGCACCCTGGGTGGCGCCTCCTCCGCCGGAATGCGGTTTTCCAGGCCCGAGGAGATTATCCTGGAGGGCAGCTTCGCCAACGTCCCCCCCGGTGGCTATGATCCCCACGCCCACGTTCAGGACCTGGACGTGGACGGCGTCTATGCCAGCGTCCTGTATTCGTCGGTGGCGGGGAATATGTACGCCGTGCCGGACGCCGCCTTCATGCGGGACGTGTTCACCGCCTACAACCGGTGGCTGGCTGAGTTCTGCAGCGCCCATCCCAACCGGCTCAAGGGCATCGCCCAGGTGCTCCTGGACGACGACATGTCGGCAGGAATCGCCCAATTGAAGCACGCCGCCGAACTGGGCCTCTGCGGGGCCATGATCCCGATCTACCCAAGGCCCTCCGAGACCTACGACCTGCCCATGTACGATCCCCTCTGGGCCGCCGCCCAGGACCTGGGAATGCCCCTGAGCCTGCACGTGGGCACGAAGCGACCCGGCGAGGGCGTGGCGCAGATGCGGACGGAAGGGCGAATAACCCAGTCGGCCGCCGAACGCAGTGTTGCGGACTACTGGGTCCGGCTCTCCCTGGGCCACATGGTATTCTCAGGCGTGTTTGAGCGCTTCCCCAACCTCAGGGTGGTCAACGTGGAGCACGAACTGGCCTGGATTCCCTTCTTCATGAAGCGCATGGACTCCACATATATCGAGCGTCACACCCAGGCCGTCCACCGCTATCGGTCCGACGCGCTACCCAGCGACTTCATGCGTACGAACATCTACCACGGGTTCCAGGAGGACGATCTGGGAATCCGGCTTCGAGACATCATAGGCGTCGACCGGATAATGTGGGGTTCCGACTACCCCCACGCCGAGTCCACCTTCCCCGAGTCTCAGCGAATCCTGAACGAAATCATGGAAGGCGTCCCCGATGAAGAGAGGGCGATGTTGGTCGGCGACAACTGCGCGGAGCTCTACGGCCTAAGTTAAGGCAATCGCTTCCCCCCCGGTAGGGCTTCCTCCTCCTCGGTAGGGGCTGGTTTCAAACCAGCCCAATCCCCTCTTCCCCAAAACCTACGCCCACGCAGAAGTAGCCGGCACAAGTCGGGCGTGGGCAGGATCGACCGTAAGGCGCAGACCCTCCAGGGTGTAGGCTCCTAACAGGGCGCGGGCATCATCCGCTCCAAATACCACGAGCGTTACTTCACTGTTCCCGTCAATGGTGGCCCAAACTCTTCCGATATCGTATTCCACTTCCCGACCGTCGGCCAGCACTAGCTTGATTGTGTCAATAGGCGGAATTTCCATTTCCCTAAGCAAATAAGCGGGCACGATGGTGTAGCTGGCGCCGGTGTCCACCATAGCCTCAATCTCCAACGACTTTGCGCCGTCCATACTCTCCAGCCGGATGGGCCAGTTGAACGTTCCCAAATCGCAACCCCCTATTCCATGTTATAGCACATTATATCAGCTTATCCGTCAGCCCGAAAGCGGGGCTGCCTAATCAACGTAGAAAGACTCCGATTCTCAGGGACCTGTTCAACGACCATCAACAACAGCCTCCCCATCCCCTTGACACGCGCCGTTTCTCCCCCGTACTATGAGGCTACCGCTCGCGCGGAATTTTGACAGGGCTCCAACAGCCGAAGGAGGTGACGTATGGAACATAGTTTAACTAAGAGGGCGATGGTAGGCATCTGTCTGGATTCGACGCTTTAATAGCGCCCTAACATCAACAAATAATCAGCCGTCGGGTTCGGGCAAATGCCTACCATCGCCCTGTGCAGGGTCCAACCCAGGACCTAATTGGTAACCAAACCCAGGTTCGGACCCGATAGCGTTGACGAAAAGGAAGCCGCAAGGCTTCTTTTTTGTTGTCTCCTTTTTCCCTCAGGAAGACGGTGTCGGCTTCCCATAATGCTATACTGATTCCAGCACACCACCCTCGGAGGAAATTTCCATGCCCACCGCCCTGCTCAACGGCGTCCGCATCCACTACGAAAGCCACGGCCAAGGCTTCCCCCTCGTATTCGCCTACGGCCTCGGCGGCAACACCACCGAGTGGTACGGACAGGTGCCCGAATTCTCGAAGAAGTACCGCTTCATTATCTGGGACCCGCGTGGCCACGGCCAGTCCGATAGCCCGCCCAACCTAGACCAGTACGGTAGCGGCAACGCCGCCTACGACCTTCTTGCACTCCTGGACCATCTCGGCATCGAAAAAGCGTACGTCGGCGGCCTGTCCATGGGTGGCGGCATCTCGACGCGCTTCGCCCTCCTCTTCCCCCACCGCACGGCCGCCCTTGTCGTCATCGACTCCGCCTCCGCGTCGGGCCTCCCGACTCCTCCCGCTGCCCTGCGCATGCGACACCGCATCGTAGAGCTCGCCCTCTCCGAGCGGATGGACGCCGTTGCCGACTACTCCATCCGACACAACCCCAACATCAGCCGCACCGCCAAATCCGGCCCTGAAGGGGAACGCGCCGTCCGCGAGATGTACGCCGCGCTCGACCCCGTTGGCTACGCCTACAGCACCCTTGCGACCACTGTCAACGCCGAATTCGACCCCAATCTCCTCATGAAAATACGAGTGCCAACCCTAGTGCTATCCGGCGACGAAGACCCCGCCCTTGAAGCCTGCAAACTCATCCACAGCAAGATAGCGGGGTCTCAGATGAAAATCATCCCCAACGCCGGACATCTCTCCAATCTCGACCAGCCGGAAGCCTTCAACCGCGCCGTCCTCGAATTCCTGGAGGAGGTCGACGCTCAACGAGCCGGCTGACCCGAACGCCCTACTCGTCCTGCGGCGCCACCGCCTCCCGCGCCTCCAACCCCGTGTACAAGGCCCCGGTCGACTCCAACCCGTCAATCTTCTCGTCCGAATACCCCAGTAGCGACGTCAGAATCTCCCGCGTATGCTGTCCCGCCGTCGGCGTCGATCCCACGACCGCGCCGCTTCGACTCAGTTTGATGTTCTTCCCCGAAACGTGAATCGACCCTGCCACCGGGTCCGGCACCTCCTTCAGGATCTCCCGGTCGTGCAGGTGCGGGTCCGTCGCTGCCTCTGGTATCCGGTTCACCGCCTGGCACGGAATCCCCACGTCCGCGATAACCCCCACCGCCTCCGCAACCGTCCGACTTCGGAACCACTCCTCCAACTCCTCCGTGATGGCGTCCGCATTCGCATCCCGCGCCGATCGTGTGGCGAACCGCGGATCCTCCGCCCACTCCGGCTTGCCAACAACCCCACAGAATCGCGGCCAGATGTTGTTGCTCTGCGCCGAAAGCAGCACCCACCCGTCGGATGCCTGATAGACGTTGCTCGTCCCCTTCCCGTTCCCCTTGCGCGGCGTATCCTCCCCTGACCCTAAGAACGCGCTGCACTGGATCTCAGTCATCGTGTAGCCCGTGTCCGCCAGGCACACATCCACGCACTGCCCTTCGCCCGACGTCTTTCTTTCATGCAGCGCCGCAAGCGCGCCGATGCAGGCGTGCAGCGAAGTTATCCGGTCAATGATCGGATTGGCCGTGGTGATGGGAGGCATTCCCTCAAACCCCGTCAGCATCATCATCCCGCTAATCGCCTGCCCGATGGGGTCGAACCCAATACGACTGCTGTACGGCCCATACTGCCCGTAGGCCGATACGTTGACCATGATGATGCCCTTGTTCAGCTTCCGAAGGTTCTCGTAGGAGAAGCCCATCTTGGCGATGGTCCCGGGGCGAAAATTCTGCACCAGAATATCGGACTTCTTCACAAGTCCCCGCAAGACTTCCTTCCCCTCCTCCGTGCGAAGATTCAAACCCAGGCTCTTCTTGCCGCTGTTGTACTGCACCCAGTAGGCGCTCTGACCCCGCACAAAAGGCCCGTGGTCCCGGCTCTCGTCGCCCCCCGGTCCCTCAACCTTGATGACCTCCGCACCCAACCGCGCCATAACCAGGCTCGCCCTCGGCCCAGCCTGATATCGACCCAGGTCCAGAACTCTAATCCCATCCAACGCGCCCTTGGACATAGCCATAACCATCACCTCTCGACGGTCTAAGATGTTCGAAATCCAATCTCGATTATCCTATCACAGCCCCAGTCGACATCGAAACCGCCCTTTGACTGCCTTATCCACCCAACGTATGATGACGCTACCATTCTATCCGAAAAAGCAGGCTGATCCATGCCACACAAGCCCCGACTCAACCGACTCATCCAACTCCTGGAGGAAGGCAAACCCGCCTTTGGCGCACACGTCTACAACGGCAACCTCGACGAAATCGCCCAAGCCACCACCGCCGGATACGGCTTCGTCTTTATCGAAAACGAACACGTCGGCATGGACTTCACCCAGCTGAAGGTCTCTCTACAGTTCTTCCTTAACCGAAAGGCCATCGTCGAACAGGGGACGCTGCAGGCCAACCCCACCCCCTTCGTCCGCGTCGCCCCAAACACCGGCGAAATGAACCAGTGGGTCGTCAAACAGACCCTCGACCACGGCGTTTACGGCGTCCTGCTGCCTAAGGTGGAAACGGTCGAAGCGGCCCACGCCGCCGTCCTAGCTTGCCGCTACCCTCAGAAGCGCGGCGCGAAACACCCCTGGGGCGAACGTGGATGGAGTCCCACCGCTGCCGCCCGCTACTGGGGCCTATCTGTCCCTGAATACTACGACTCCGCCGGACTCTGGCCCCTCGACCCCGACGGCGAAATCTTCCTCATGGCCATCTGCGAGTCCGCCAAAGGCGTCAAGAATCTTCCCGATATTCTCCGCGAAGTTAAGGGCATCGGCGGCGTCCTTGCAGGCCCCGGCGACCTCTCTGTGACAATGGGCGCTGCCGGCAACCCCCAAGACCCGGAAGTGCAAGCAGCACTCCTCTCCACCCTCAACACCTGCAAGCAGTTCGGCGTACCCTGCGGCGCCGTATCCGGGAGTCCTGACGAATTAGATCGACAGATGGAGCAGGGGTACCAGTTCTTCATAACCTCGTCCCAACCCAGCAACCCCACCCTTACCCACGCCCACCGCATCACCAACCGCTAGCCACAAAGTCCCTATCCCAGGCCGCGAATCTCCACCCGTCCCCCCTCCAACACCTCCACATTCACGCTATGCCCATGAAGCAGACGCATCCCAATCAGCGGCGTTCCGTCGGCAACGTGTGCTCTGACACTTCTTGGGCTTCCATCCCACATCTCCGTAGCATTGAAGTATTCAAAGTCCCGTTGCTTTCCATCGGCCAGAATCATTGAAGTCACGCCGCCAAATGCAAGCCCCAACCCTCTTGCCAATTCTGCTGGCATTGTCAAAAACTCACTGAAGCCGGTATCGACTACGGCTTCAATTTCCCACGCGCGTCCCGACGGGCCACTCAACGAAAGGGCTAAAACAGCTTCCAGCCTGGTATTGACTACTCCTTCGACCAAGTGGTTCTCCGCGGAGCGCCTCCCCCAATGCTGCCTGTGGCGTTATACCCTATCTTCTCCAATAGAACGTCCACTGCCTCAGGTCGCACCGAATCCAAACGGTCGCGCGCTTCTTCAATACTCTCCCCCAATGCCCAACACCCACTGTCTACATCAATGGCAACGAACTCGCCGATGTGCTCCGGCTCCACTTTGTGTCGGATATCCCGCTTGTATATCTCCCTGCCCAGCCGTCCCGTCTCACGAGCCTCACGACGGGGTTGCCTCGGCACAGATCCCCCTGCCAAGTCTGTCGACGTCTCTGCGTCTCTCATCCACCCCTCCTTGGTTCAAGTTCTTCCTGTACTACCTCAACTCTACCATGTTCAAAGAACGCCCGTCCAACAGTCTCTCAAGCCGATCTTCCGCCCCTAGAACTCCTCCGGATACGCAGCATAGCTATACAGCAGGTCCACGAAAGAACGCTCCAGCTCCGAAAGTCCCCCGACTTTTCCGTCCCCCTCGATTACGAGAAACTCGTTCGGCGCAGAATGGCCGCTGGCATATCCTATGCCCGTGGAACCAAGCAGCTTCAGCCCCAGCATCTTGCTGAAGAACCCCATTGGCCCGCTCGCTCCCCGCCGCGGCCATACCGTCGGCTCTATATCCCACCCGTCGAACACGCGAAGTCCCGCCTTGGCGACGTCGTCCGTCACGCTCAACTTCTGCGCCGGCACCGCCATCAGAACCTTGATCCCCACGTCCTCAAAGCCGTTCCTGTCCAGGTGTGCTCGAACCTTGTCGCGAATGTCGAGCGGGTCCATGTCCGGCGGCAGACGGTGGTCGATGGTGCAGTAAGCCGCGCTCGGAAGCGTCCACAGCAGCGTCCCCGGACCCGTGTACCCGGCCCGCAGACCGTTGATGTTCATCGTCGGCTCAAAGCAGTACCGCAGAAAGGCGTCTCTACCGGACACGTCATTCACAAAGCGTTCCACCTTGCCCGGCGACAGGCTCGGAATTGCGCTCCGTTCCTGCCCCTTGTACCTCACCGACAGACCGTCGATCAACTCCAGGTCCTCAGCCGACGGCGCCTCCAGGTCGTCATAGAACCCGTCCACCAGCACCCGGTTCGTCTCCGGGTCGAACATCGTCGCCAGCGCCTGCACCATCCGCCAAACCGGGTGGTCCACCACGGGCTGGGCCGACGAATGCACCGGACCTCCTGCCGGACCCCTGCCCCATCGGTCGCCGGAGCACTCCAGCTCAAGGTGCAGGTTTCCCTTGTTCCCGAGAAAAAGCGTGACGTCCCCGGATGCCGTCTGGCAAGCCCCCGCGACAATGGCGTCGTCCGCCTTTGACAAGTGATGCCGGTATTTGTCGATCAGCATCGGAATATGGTCGCTCCCGACGAATTCCTCCCCCTCTGACACAAACATCAGGTTCACCGGCAGCTCCCCCGCCGTAGCCTTGATCGACTCCAGCGCGTTCAGGAACCCCATGAACGCGCCCTTGTTGTTCGCCCCACGGCCGTACAGCACCTTCTTGAACGGCCCGTGAGGCGCCACCACCGCATCATAAGGCGGATGGTCCCAGCCCTCTCCCACCACGTTAGTGTCGAAGTAGCTGTACACCGCCAGCGTCTTTGGCGCTCCCGCATCGTAGTACCCCCACACTGCGGGGAATACGGGCGTCTCCGCTATTTCCGCTTCCTTGCAACCCAACTCCTGGTAGTAGCGAAGCAGCAGCTTGGCGCACTCCTCCACCCCCTGGTTATCCTGGCTCACGCTGGGCTGGGACATGAACTCCCGCACCCGCTCCAGGTGCGCTGGCTGATTATCGATGACGTGTTGGTGCGCCGCTTGACGCTTATTCATTTCTCACCTTGCATTATGTAAATTTGGAATCCCGGGCGGAAAATGGACCGCCCCGTAAGCCGAACCTACCAGTTGACCAATCCCGGCTTCTGCTCCCTCCAGCCTTCGTCCGAAGGGAAGACGGTGGTGGTCGCTATCCGTTCCGGCTCCCCGTCGAACCACTCCTCAACCTCCGAGCGCCACTTCACGTAGTGGGGCGCCGCGCGGTGCGCCGCCAGCGCGTCCTGGTCTGCGTACACCTCGTAAAGGTGCAGCCGGTTCGGGTTCTCGTCGCTCTGGAGCACGTCGAAGCGGAAGCAGCCCGGCTCGTCCCTCACGGAACCCTGGGCGTCCCCCATCAGCGAAGCAACAAATGCGTCCCTGAACCCCGGCTTGATGTTGATAGTCACAAATATAGAAATCATGGAGAATCAAAAGCGTCCTTTCTGAAGGTGGCGCACTTCCCCATGGGAGAAGTGGCGCGCGGCCATTATATCAGCCCCGTTGGGGCCAAACTAGCTGAACCCAAGCGGGCCCGGACCCCTCAGCCCCTGGCTTCCTCGCTGGGCAGCACCTGCGCCGAAACCAGGTGCGAATACAGCCCGCCCTTCGCCAGCAGCTCCTCGTGCGTCCCGTGCTCCACCAGCTCCCCTTCCTCCAGTACAAGAATCTTGTCCGCGTCCCGCACCGTCGAAAGCCGGTGCGCAATAACCAGCGTCGTCCGGTCCGCCATCAACCGCGATAGCGCCTGCCGCACCAGCCGTTCGTTCACCGCGTCCAGGTGCGACGTTGCTTCGTCCAGCACCAGAACCGGCGCGCCCTTCAGCACCGCCCGCGCGATCGCGATCCGTTGACGCTGCCCGCCGGATAGCTGCACCCCCCGCTCGCCAACGTTGGTGTCGTACGCATCCGGCATAGCGGCAATGAACTCGTCCGCGTTAGCCTGCTTCGCCGCCGCCACAATCTCCTCGTCCGTCGCGTCCGGCTTGGCCACTTTCAGGTTCTCCCTGATAGTCGTGTTGAACAGGTAGGTGTCCTGCGACACCAGCGCAATTGAGTGACGCAGTTCGTCCAGCTCAAACTCCTTCAGGTCATGGAGGTCCAGGTTAATCGCACCCTCCGTCGGGTCCCAGAACCGCAGCAGCAGGTGCGCTGACGTTGTCTTCCCCGCCCCCGAACGCCCCACCATCGCCACAGTCTGTCCCGGCTTTATGTCAAATTCTACCCGCTTCAACGCCTGCGGCAGACCCTTACCGTAGGTGAAGTCCACCTCTTCGAACGCCACCGCAGAACCCTGCGCCGCCTCCCGAGGCTTGTGGACTCCCTTGCCGTCCTGCACCGGCACAGGCTCGTCGTGGACGGCGAATACCCGGCGCGAGCTTCCCAGCGTGTCCGCCAGCTGCTTGCCCACCTGCGCCACTTCCGACACCGGTATGAACGATGACAGCGCAATCAGGCTCAACAGCGGCAAAAGCGTGCCCGTCAGGTTCCCCTGCGTGGCAAAGTACGCCCCCGCCCCCAGCACCGCGATGCCTCCCAGCCCGATGCACACCTCAATCGCCACCTTCTGAATCGTCAGGTGCTTGAAGAATGTAATCCGGTAAGCGGCAAACTTCCTCTGGTTCTCCTGCACCTCTGCCAAGCGCTGCTCCTCGTGCCCGAACGCGACAATCTCCCGCATCCCCTGAACACTGTCCACCATGTGGGCGTTTATCTCTCCCAGCTGCTGACGCGAGCGGGAAGCCACCCGGTCCAGCGTCTTGTTGGCGTAGAACGGCGTCAGCGCCACCAGGAACAGGAACGGCAGCAGAATCAGCGCCAGCGGCCATTGGAATATGGCCAGCGTAACCAGCACCGCCCCGGGCACCGTAACCGCAACAAAAGCAGGCGCTATGGTATGGGCGAAGAAGTACTCCACCGTCTCAATGTCGCTCGTCACCAGCCCCACGATGTCCCCCGACCGCCGCCTAACCAAGTACGCCGGCGAAAGCGGGTCCAGCTTCTCGTACATCGCAATCCGCATCTCCGCCAGAAGCCGGAACGCCATGTCATGCGACACCCAGGATTCCGCCCAGTGCAATATCGGCGTCAACACCGCCATGATTCCCAGCAGCAACAGCAGCAGGCCGAAATCTCCTTCCAACGCCACCTGACGCACAATCAGCGCGCCCGTGACACCTATTCCAATCAGGACGAAGACTCGAAGAATTCCCAGGATGAAGGTAAATGTAAGCGCCTTCTTCCACGGACTCACCAGCTTCAGCAACCGCCCGAAGACGCGGAACCAGCTCATCTCCTCCGCCGTAGCGCTGATGATGCTCGGCTCCTGCAGGTACTCCTGGGACCCCCGGCCCGTCCACTCTCCGTGGTACGTCTCCATCTCCCCCGGGCCATCGGCGGTAGCCGTCGCCAGCAGCGGCGCCAGCTCCACCGATTCCGTCTCCATCTGCGCCTCCATCAGGCTCCGGTACACCCCTCGCTGGGCCATCAACTGACGGTGTACCCCCTCCTCCGCCAGATGTCCGTCTTCCAGGACCATTATCCGGTCGGCGGCAATGACGCTCGAAAGCCTGTGCGCTATCACCAGCGTCGTTCTGCCCTGCATCAGCCGGTTCAACGCCTGCTGAATTATCGATTCATTCTCCGTGTCCACGTTGGAAAGCGCTTCGTCCAGAAGCAGAATCGGCGCGTCCTTCAACAGCGCCCTCGCAATGGCGATGCGCTGACGTTGCCCGCCTGAAAGCCGGATTCCCCTCTCTCCGATTACCGTGTCGTACCCGTTGGGCAGCGACGTGATGAACTGGTCAGCGTTTGCCGCCTTCGTCGCCTCCTGCATCTCCTCCGGCGTCGCATCCGGGTTCCCCAGCCGCAAGTTGTCCGCCACCGTTCCGTGGAACAGGTACGTGTCCTGCGCTACAACAGCCAGGTGCTTTCGAAGCGTTTCCAACGGCATTGTGCGAACATCCTGGCCCCCCAGCAATATCCGACCCTGAGACGGGTCGAAGAACCGAAGTGCCAGCCACACCAGCGTGCTCTTTCCCGCGCCGCTCCTTCCCACCACCCCCAACGTCTCGCCCGCCTTCACCTCGAAGGAAAGGCTGCTCACCGCGTCGGCCCGCCCCGTGGGGTACGCAAACGTCACGTCCTCAAACTTCAGCGTGGGCTGCAACACGGGATCGGCCTCAGACTCCTCCACCACGTCCTCAACCTGGGGCTTGGCGTCCAGCAAATCAAACACCGCCGTCGCAGCCGACATCCCCAGCATCCCCTTGTGGTACAGCATCGTCAGCTCCCGCAAGGGACGGAAGACCTCCACCCCCAGCATCAGAACTATCAACAAGGTTGCCAGGCTCATCGAATCGTCGGCCACCCGCACTGCACCGAACCCCAGTGCAACCGCTGCTCCCGCCGTGATGCCGAACCAGGTCGCGCCCGTCGTGCCCACGTTCATAAACAGGATCCGCATCGTCTTCTGGTACACGTCGCGCGCCTTCGTTGCCAGCACCTGGCCACGGGCCCGACTCTGACCGAAGGCCTTTAGCGTCGCCAGCCCCTGAACGCTGTCGAGAAACTCTGCGCTCAGGTCCCCGTACACCTCCCGACGCCTGGCGCTGCTAACTGCGTTCCAATGGTGGAACAACAGCGGGGCAAACAGTGTAAACAGAGCAAAGCCCAGATAAATCGCCGCCGTTGGCACGTCCAGGAACGCCATGAATATGAAAATTCCGATGGGCGTGAGCGCCGCCACCGCCACCTGCGGCAGATACTCCCCGTAGTATGTCTCCAGCTGGTCCACGCCCTCCACCAGCGACACCAGTACATCCCCCGCCCGCTTCTGGTCCAGCGCGCCGGGCCCCAGAATCAGCGCCCTCTGGTAGAGCTCCCGACGCATCTTCGCCTGCACCCGCACCGAAGCGAGATGTCCCGTCATCTCCTTCAGATACTGGAACACTCCCCGCATCACCGCCGAGGCCACAACCCCCACTACGACGAGAATAATCTCATTGGTCGGAGCCCCTCGGATAACCAGCGCAATTGCATAACCCGAAAGCGCAAGCCGGCTGACCCCGGAGGCAGCCGTCAGAAGCCCGAAGATCAGGGCCAGGAACAGCCTCAGCCTCACGCCTTCGGTGAATCCAAAAAGCCTGCGATTGAAAAACATTGCGCCCCGCCTCTCTACAATGGTTGCCGTTGCGATTCTACCCCCACACCACCTCACAAGCAACCATCCCCACCCCATTCCTTAGTTCCTGCGAAGGCAGGAACCACTGCCCTACTTACACAGCATCCTACCCGTTGACGCCCGACTCCCACCCCCATTGCAAAACCGAAACCTTTCCGATAGCCTGTTTCCCAAAACCCCACACCACCAGAGAACCATCCCCTTCCCCAACTCAAAGGAGAAGAAGAATGAACAACCTGGATATCGGATCTCTCAACTACCTCGCAATCATCATCGGAGTCGTCTTCAACCAACTCCTCGGAGCCGCCTGGTACCGCACCTGGGCCAAGCCTTGGATGGCCGACGTCGGCCTAACCATGGAGGACATGGAAGCCATGAAGGGCACTTCCATGCAGTGGCTCCCCTACGTCATCGCCATAGTCAGCACCCTCGTATTCACCTTCGTCCTCGCCCTACTCATCCAGGGCATGGAAGCCAGCGGCGCCCTCGAAGGACTCCTCCTCGGCCTGCTGGTGGGCGTAGGATTCGTAGTCACCTCCTTCGCCACCACCTACAGCTTCGAAAGCCGCAGCCTGCGACTTTTCCTCATCAACATCGGCTACCCCCTCATCTCCTACGCCCTCATCGGCCTGCTCCTCGCCGCCTGGTAACCCCCACTAAGCGAGCCCCCGAGGACACGGGGGCTCGCTCTTCCTATCTCCCCAATCCCTTCTCCCCCATCCTGGTTCCTGCGAAGACAGGAACCAACGCTTTGACCAAGCGCAATCTCGCCCTCAAAGCGTTACCTCGCCCTTCTTTCCTTTTCCCTCCTGTGGTCGCCCATCCCCCAAGACCCCTTCCCCCTGTGACAACTTCCCCCTTGCCCAACACCCCCTCCCCTGCTACCCTCCCTACATGAACAAAACTTCGATTCCCCAAAGTCAAAGCCCTCCCCTCCCAAACTTTCTCTTTGCGCTACTCAGTATCATTAACGCCCTTCAAGATCGCGGAGAGAAACGAATCGAGTCCCAAGATCGCCTGAATTCGTGCCTGAATAACCCGAAAATCCGCCATACTCGTTTCCCAAAACGAGTCCTCCCTGCGCCTGGAAATCCTGAAACGAGTCACCCTGTTTCCCACTCGAATTGGCAAGACGAGCCTCCAAGCCCCACTCGTTCTTGATACTCCATAGCACTAATCGCCCTCCATCCCGACCCTGATCGCCCATCCATCCCCTCCGGTTAACGTCCCCTTAATTGGCCTCCCATCGGGCCTCTGTTATAATCAGCCTCAATCCCAAACTCTCCAGGAGAACTGCATGAAATTCGGATTCTTCATGATGCCCCTGCATCACCCCAGCGAAAACCCCACCCTCGCCTTCGAACGCGACCTCGACTTCATCGAATTCGTCGACCACCTGGGCTTCGACGAATGCTTCATCGGCGAGCACCACTCCGCCGGCTGGGAGACCATCCCCGCCCCCGACATCTTCATCGCCATGGCCGCCGCCAAAACTAAGCGCATAACCCTCGGCACCGGCGTCATCAACCTCCCCTATCACCACCCCTTCCAGGTCGCCGAGCGCATGGCCTTCCTGGACCACCTCACCCGCGGCCGGCTTGTCATGGGCGTCGGCCCAGGCGTCCTCGCCACCGACCTCATGCTCTTCGGCCTCTCCGTCGACCAGGTCCGTCCCATGTCCAACGAGGCCCTCGACATCATCATCAAGCTCCTCGAGTCCGACGGGCCTATTACCTACGACGGCGACTACTGGCAGCTCAATGAAATGGAGCTCATGGTCAAGTCCTACCAGCAGCCCAGGCTCCCCATCGCCATGGCCAGCTCCGGCAGCGTCAACAGCCTCACCCAGGCCGGACGCCACGGCCTCCCCATCTGGTCTCTGGTCAACTCTGCCATCGCCGGCTCCATCCCCCTGTCCCAGCAGTGGGGCGTCGTTGAAACTGCCGCTCAGGAAGCCGGCAGGACCGTCAGCCGCGACGACTGGCGTCTTGTCCACTACGTCCACGTCGGCGAGACCCGCGAGCAGGCAATGGCCGACGTCAGCGACGGCATCCTAACTTCAGTCAGCTACAACTTCGGCAACGGCAGCCAGCGCCAGTTCCAGTCCTACGCAGACCAGCCCTTCAACGACCTTACCGCCGAAGAAGTGGTCCGCAACCGGCAATGGATCGTGGGCGACCCCGACGACGTCGCCTCCCAGCTTAAGGCTCTCTTCGACGAAGCCGGTGGCGCCGGCGGCTTCCTCATCACCATCAACGAGTGGGCCTCCACCCAGAAGATGAACCACAGCATGGAACTCTTCGCCCGTTACGTCATGCCCGCCCTCCAGGGCACCAACGCCAGCATCCAGCGCGCCTGGGACAAGACCCAGCGTTGGAACTCCGACGGCATCATAGCCGGTTATCGCCAGGGCATGCGCTCCACGGATGGCGCCCGCACCTCCGACTAATACCGCCCCCTATTATTCCTTCCCCCTCGATGGGGGAAGGTTAGGATGGGGGTGATTCCCTCCAACTCCAACCGAAGGGGTTGAATCCCCAAGACTCAAACAGAAAGGAACCCAACCCATGCCAGACCTTCCAATCATCTACACCATCCGCCTGGACATGCAGGACGATATCACAGAGGAAGCCAACCTCTGGAACAACACCCGCCACATCTCCGACCTCCTCGGCTCCGGCTTCCTCAGCGCCGTCCGCTTCCGCTCCCTCAAGGGCGAACCCCAGTACCTCCACCTCTACGAGCTCCCCAACATCGATCTCCTCAGCACCCAGGCCTATAAGAATGTCCGCATAAAAGACGATTGGGGTCCGAAGCTGAGCCACGGCTTCTCCAACCACTCCGCCTCGCTCTACAACCAGGTCGTCACCGCCAACATCGCTGAAACTCCCCGCGACTTCGAAGAACCTCGAGATCCCGCCAAATCCATGGGCGCCGTTCAGAGCGACTTCCTGATAACGGTTCGGATGGACGTATCCCCCGGAAACGCCGACGAACTGGTCAAATGGCACGAGGAAGAGCACATCCCAATGATGATGAAAGTCCCTGGCTTCCGCAGCGCCCGGCTGGGCCGCCGAGCCGGCCTCCATCCACGCACCCCCTGCCTGGACCCTGAGTTTATCTCCATCTTTGAAATCGACGATCCCAACGCCATCTCCCACCCCGGCGTCAAAGCCGCCAACGGCACCGAATGGGCCCAGCGCATGCACGCCGTCACCACCGACGTCCGCCTCGGCCTCCACCAACGCATCCACCCCGCCTAACCCCCACTCTGTCTCCGATGCGACGGTCATGTAGGGGCGGTTCGCGAACCGCCCCGGCCCTCATCCACCCACCCCCTATACTTCTTTCTGAACGAGCATTACGAAGTGAAGAATCTCATCATCATCCTCATCCTTACCCTCGCCGCAGTCGCCCTCTGGGGCTGCTCCTCATCCCAGAAAGCAGATAGCCCGGCCCCACAGTCCACCTCCCCCTCCGCACCCTCGGGACGCACTCTCTTCGCGGCCAACTGCGCCGGCTGCCACGGTGCATTCGGTGAAGGCCAGCCCAACTGGCACATCCGCAACGCCGACGGCTCCCTGCCAGCGCCCCCTCTGAACGGCGACGGACACACCTGGCACCATTCCGACGGTCTCCTCTACACCATTGTCCGCGACGGCGGAGCCCAACTCTCCCTCCCCGGCTACAAGACCGTAATGCCCTCCTTCAACGAAATTCTCAGTCACCAGGAAATCGTCGCAGTCCTCACCTATGTAAAGAGCCTCTGGGAAGACAAAACCAGCCGCGGCCTTTCCATCTCCGAGTCCCAGGCCTACGCCAGCCAGCAAGACCCCTTCCCTCAGCAATAGAAAAGGGGTCGGCGTTCAACCGCCGACCCCTCCTGAGTTGCCTCTAGTCGTGACTAGTCCTTGTCGTTGAGGACCTTCTCCAGCGAAGCAAGGAAGTCGTCCACCGTCTCGTTCGTCATAGGAGCGGAGGTCGTCATCTCCTGCAGTTCCCTGGCGTAGTGACCCTCCATAAACATGCCCAGCATCAGCCGACGCCGCATGTCCCTGTCGAAGTTCACGATGTCCCGATAGTTCCGCACCGGGTCCGGCGTCATGTGCGCGCTCATGATGTTCTCGGTGCAGATGACCCTCGCCGGCACGCCCGAGCGGGCGAACACGTCCTCAAGTCCCTGCCGCAGCCTCTCGCCCAGCGCCTTCAGGTGCTCGTACACCTCGGGAGTCGCCTCCTCCATGTGAGCAAGCCCCGCCGCCAGGGTCATCGGATTCGCGGAGTAGGTCCCGCCGGAGCTTATGCTCCCACCGCTCATCATGTCCATGATGTGAGACTTGCCGCCAAACGCGCCGACGGGCATTCCGCCGCCAACGAGCTTGCCCAGGGTCGTGATGTCCGGGTCCACCCCGGCCAATTCCTGGAAGCCGCCGTAGGATACGCGCAGGCTCTTCACCTCATCCATGATGAACAGAATCCCCAGCTCCTTGCACTTGTCGGCGACGAAGCGCAGGAACTCGTGGGGAATCTCGTAGTTGCCCGACTTCGGGTCGTATATGACCGCGGCAACGTCTTCCTGGTTCTCTGTAAGGATCAGGTCCACCGCTTCCGGGTCGTTGTACGGCATGACTACGATGTTGTCCACCGTGGCCTGGTTGATGCCCTGGTACTCCGCCACCGCGTTCGGCGCCTCGTCGGAGCCGGCGTCGTCGAGGTTGGGCGCAATGCTAATCTCTGCATCGTCCGTGGTGCCGTGGAAGCCTCCCTCGAACTTGGCGATCTTCGGCTTCCCCGTATACGCGCGAGCCAGCCGAAGCGCGTTCATCACTGCCTCCGTGCCAGAGTTGGTGAACCGCACCTTCTCGATTGACGGAATTCTCTTGCAGATGTGATCGGCGATGGGCTTCTCAAAGGCGTTGGGAGCGCCAAAAACTATACCGTTGTTGACCACGTTGTTCAGCGCGTTAACCACGCCCTTGGGACTGTGCCCCAGTACCAGCGTGCAGGCGTTGTTGATCCAGTCGACGTAACGGTAGCCGTCGATGTCATACATGTAGCAGTCTTCGGCTCTTTCGATATAAAGCGGCGGCGAATAGCCCAGGCTCTTCATACCCCCGCCGGGCATCACACCCTTGCCGCTTTCGAACAGCGCGGCGGACTTCGGTCGGCTTTCAACGAAAAGCCGTTCCAGGGTTTCAGCAGATTTGACCATTGATATTCCTCCTCGATTTCTGGAGAGTGGACTGAATTTTCAGTCCCCAAAATGATATGCCCATCGCCCCCAATATGCAACACGCCGTACTCGTCAGATGATATAGTAGGGCTGTGCAGGAGGTAGAAATTGACGCTTGAGCAAAGAGTCTCGGCCAACGAAACGGCCATCAACCAGCTGATGTCTGTGCAAGAAAGCACTTTGGAGCTGCTGCGTGAGGTGAAGCAGGTCCAGGTGAATCAGCAGGAACAGATGAATCAGTTCCAGCAGCAGATGGGGCAGTTTCAACAGCAGATGAATCACTTCCAGCAGCAGATGGGGCGGTTCCAGGAGCAGATGAATCACTTCCAGCAGCAGATGGGACGGTTTCAGCAGCACATGGAATCTATGGACCGTTTCAACCGGCAGACCCGCAATCTGTGGGTGAAGATTGCAAGGAAGGTTGACTGGTTGGATGAGGACGATTTGCCGGAGGATGAGGTCTAGCTTCCACCCTGGAGCACAGCAAGCCCCGGTTACGCCTGTTCCTCCCGCCAACTGCTGGCGTCCACTGACATCAATGCAGTGCCATCACAGCCTATTTGTGCTATGATGCCCGAGCAGTGTTGGACCGCCAACCGGAAGGAGCATTCCAATAGTATCCAATCCCGAATACGTCACTTCTCCCAATGCCCTCTACTACGGCGACAATCTCGCCGTATTGCGAGAGTACATATCCGACGAGTCCGTAGACCTCATCTATCTGGACCCGCCCTTCAACTCGAACGCTTCATACAATGTCCTCTTCCGCGAAAAGTCCGGCGAAGATTCCCCGGCCCAAATCAAGGCCTTCACCGACACCTGGCAGTGGACTCAGGAATCGGAGCGCACCTACGAGCTCGACATCATCCAGAACCCGTCCACTCCCCTACAGGTCAAGGAGATGGTTGCGGCCCTGCGCCAATTCGCTGGAACCAATGCCATGACGGCCTACCTGGTGATGATGGCCCCCCGGCTGGTCGAACTTCACCGCATCCTCAAGCCAACGGGCAGCATCTACCTCCACTGCGACCCCACCGCCGGTCACTACCTCAGACTCCTGATGGACGCGGTGTTCGGCAAGGAGAAATTCCGCACCCAAATAGTCTGGAAGCGTACCAGCGCCCACAGCGACACCCGACAGGGCAGAAAGCAACACGGTCGCATTACCGACCTGATTCTCTTCTACACCAAGGGTGAAGAGTGGACCTGGAACCCCATCTACACGCCCTACGACCAGGACTATATAGACCAATTCTATCGCTACACGGAGGAAGAAACCGGCAGACGCTATAGATTAGACAACTTAACTGGCCCAGGCGGCGCCAGAAAGGGCAACCCCTCCTATGAGGTCATGGGGGTCACGCGATATTGGCGATATAGCAAAGAGCGGATGCAGCGACTAATTGATGAAGGACGAGTCATTCAAAAGAGCCCTAGTGCAGTTCCTGCATACAAGCGATACCTGGACGAGATGCCCGGCGTTCCGCTGCAGGATATGTGGACGGATATCAAACCAATAGGCTCCCGCGCCAAGGAGCGACTCGGCTACCCCACCCAGAAACCGCAGGCCCTCCTGGAGCGCATCATCAACTCCTCCTCCAACCCCGGCGACATGGTCCTCGACCCCTTTTGCGGCTGCGGCACCGCTGTAGCCGCAGCAGAAAAACTGCGTCGCAACTGGATGGGAATCGACGTCACACACCTCGCCGTAGCCCTAATGAAGTCCCGCCTCAAGACCGCCTTCAACCTGCTCCCCGGCAGGGACTACCGGGTCTTCGGGGAACCCGTGGACACCGGCAGTGCCCGTGCGCTCTGGCAGCAGGACCCTTTTCAGTTCCAGTTCTGGGCCGTCTCCCTTCTGGAAGCCCAACCCCAGGACAGAGCCCGTCGCGGCCCCGACCGCGGAATCGACGGCATCCTCTATTTCATAGATGGGCCTCGCCGAAGCCCCAAGAAAGTCGTCATCCAAGTCAAGGGGGGCCGGGTCTCTTCCCCACACATCAGAGACCTCAAGGGCGTGGTCGAACGGGAGAAAGCCGCCATGGGACTTTTTATCACCCTGGGGAAGCCGACGAGGGCCATGCTCACCGAGGCCGCAAGCGGCGGCCTGTTCCACTCCCACATCTGGGACCGTGACTACCCCAAGATTCAGATTCGCACGATTGACCAGATGCTGCACGGACCCGGCTTTGACCTACCACCCGTCCCCTCGGCCTACCATCCCGCCCAGCGCATCCGGCCCTCCAAGGGAGAGCAGGGAATTCTGATGGAAACACCAGCCGCCTACACAGTTGGCGAGCGCTAGCGTCAACCTCTCCCGGCTTCTCCCTTCCCCCTCGATGGGGAAAGGCTAGGATGGGGGTGAAACCCCCTCCATCAACCGCTCTACCAGCTCAGTCATCACCACCGGATCTGCGTGGACAGCATTGGCGTTTATCATCTCCAGAATCTCCCCGTCGGTGCACCCCAACAGCTTCCACAGCACCTCATACGTATGCTGTCCCACAAGCGGCGCGGGCCCCCGCCCCTCCGACCCCACACCCTCGGTCCTGAACGGCGAATTCATCACCGGCGTATCCCCCATCAGCGGGTCATCCACCGACGTTACCAGCCGCCGGCTCGCCACGTGCTCGTCCTCCAGCATCTCCTGCCAGGAGCGCACCCGTCCGCACTGCACCCCACCCCGGTCCGCCAGAAGCTTTTCCACTTCCTGTACAGACTCGAAGGACCCCACCCACTCCTCCACAATCTCCTCCAGCTCATCCCGGTTGGCCATCCGAGAGACCCTGTCCACGAACCTTTTGTCATCGGCCAAATGCGGCAGCCCCATGGCCGCCGACAGACTGCGCCACCCGGGGTCCGTCGACGCTACAATCGCCACCCAACCGTCCTTCCCACGAAACAGGTTCCCGGGGATGAGGATGGGCCGTCGATTGCCGTATCGTTGGGGCACCTGCTTGCCGCCGCTCAGAAAGAGGTACTGGCTTGCCCACTCGTTCTGCCACAGAATGCAGTCCGCCAGCGCCAGGTCAATAAACTGACCCTTGCCCGACACGCTCCGGTGATACAGCGCCGCGCAGATTGCCCCGAAAGCATGCACCCCGCCGCTGGTGTCGCTCAGCGACATACCCACAGTCTGCGGCGGTCCATCCGGGTCCCCCGTCAACGACGCAATTCCGCTCATCGCCTGCACCACCATGTCCCCCGCGGCTCGGTGGGCGTAGGGACTGTTCTGCCCAAACGCGCTGATGCTGCACAGAATAATGGAGGGATTCAGCCGTTTGAGGCTCTCGTAGTCTAACCCCAGCCGCCCAATCACCCCCGGCCGAAAATTCTCCACCACCACGTCGGAAACTCGCACCAACCGCTCCACCACCTCTCTCGCCCCTGGGTGGGCCAGGTCGAGGCAGATATCCTCCTTGCCGCAATTCTGCTGCATGAAGTAGCCGCTCACCCCCTCCGGCGTAATGTATTCAAACTGCCTGGCAGCGTCGCCTCCTGGCGGCTCAACCTTCACCACGTGGGCCCCCATGTCCGCCATCAGCCGAGTGCAGAAGGGCCCCGCCAGTACGCGCGTCAGGTCCAGTACCCGCACTCCATGCAATGACCCCGCCGGAACCCCTGTCATATTCACTGTTCGGCCTTCATTTCAACACCCCAGCCTCTTCCAACGCCGCAATCTCCGCCTCGCCCATCCCCAGAATCTCCCCAAACACGTAGCCATTGTCCTGACCCATCTCGTGCCACCAATCCAACCTTCCCGGCGACTCCCACAGCCGCAGCGGTACGTCGGGGTACTCAATCGCCCCCGTCGACGGATGCTCCACGGTCTTCATAAACCCTCGCGCCCTTAGATGCGCATCGGCGAACAGGTCCGCCCCGTCCTGCACCGCTGCGGCAGGCACTCCCGCGCGTTGGAGCAATTCCATGACTTCCCCTCGAGTTCGTGTCTGCGTCCACCTCCCTATGTTCTTGTCCAGTCGTTCTCTCTCCCGCAATCGACCCTCGGACGTTGCGAACCCCGGCTCCATTCCCCACTCCGGGCTGCCCATCACCTCCACCAGAGCCCGCCACTCCTCGTCAGTAGTCACCGCAATGGCGCACCACCTATCTTCGCCCATGCACAGATACACGCCGTGCGGTGCAAACTGCAAATGCCCGTTGCCCACAGGCTCTTGTTTCCTCCCGTTGACGAAGTATTCCAGGTACGCCGATCCCATAACGTAGGCTGTGGCGTCCATCTGGCTCAGCTCAATCATTTGACCCTCTCCGGTCATTCCCCGATGCCGCAAGGCCGCCAGCAGGGCAACTGCGCCAAAGGCCGCACTCAGGTAATCCGGCGCCCAAACGGGAGGTCCCGCAGGCTCGTCGGCATCGGGGTACGACCACAGGTGGTACATCCCCGTAACGCCCATCGCCACCGCAGCCAGGCCAACGTAGTCCCGGTACGGCCCCGAAAGCCCAAACCCGGGAAGCCTCACCATGATTATGTCATCTCTAAGCTTCTTCAACCCTTTGTAGCCCAGGTCCCAACGGTCCATTACCCGCGGGCTGAAATTCTCCACCACCACGTCGCAGTGGGGAATAAGTTGTCGGATAACCCTCCTTCCCTCCTGGGTGCCCATATTGACGGTGATGGACCGCTTGTTGCGGTTCATGTCCGCAAACGTCACCCGCTGCTGCATCACAATCCGAGGGTCCATCCCCTCCCGTGTCCTACCCCGCTGCTGGTGCGACTCGGATTCCACCTTGATAACCTCGGCCCCGAAGGCACCCAGCATCTGCGTCAGCACCGGCCCCGCCACCGCCTGGCTGAAGTCCAACACCCGCACGCCCGAAAGCGGCCCGGCTCCCACTTCTGCTCCACCGCTGGACACTCCCTGCTTCATCACCGAACGCCCATCCCCCCTGCTTGAACCATCAGCCTCCACCTCGCCAAGAATTCTTTCCGTATGTTCCCCCAATAGCGGCGCCGCTGTGGAGCCAACCGTCGGCGACGAACTCAAACGAAAGGGAGGTCTGACCAGCCTCGTCTTCCCTAACACGGGATGCCCCACCTCCTCTAACAAACCCACCTCTCTCACATGCGGATCCTTCACAAACTCCTCCGGCGTGTTGACCGGCGCTGTCGTCACCCGTCGAGACTGCCCCTGACGGAAGAACTCCTCCTTCCCAAATTCCTGCGTGAATTCCGCAGTTAAATGTTCGATCAAGTCCGGGTTCGCAATCCGTATATGCCGGTTGTCCCATAGGTCATCCGTCAACGCATCCGGGCTGCCCATCCAATCAACCAAGCTCCGCCAGTGCGACGTAGCAATCACCACCAGGTGACAGAATCCGTCCTTCGTCGGATAAATGCCATACGGCATCCCGCCGCCCACCGGAGTGCGGCTTCCTTCTCGCTTCAACACGTTCCGGTTAGAGCTGTAGTTCACCAGAATATGCTGCTGCGCTGCCTGCACCTCCTGGCAGGCCACTTCCACCATCTGCCCCCGCCCCGTAGACTCCCGCTGCCGCAAGGCCAACATCACCCCCACCGCCGCAAAGGCCGACGCAAGGTGATAAGGCTGGTTCTCCAACTCCGCCAACGGCGGCCTGTCCTTCGACCCGCACAAGAACATGACTCCCCCCATGGCGGAACACACAATGCTCGGGGCCCTGAACCCACTGTGCGGACCCGAAAGCCCAAACCCCGTGATGGAGCACGTTACCAGCCCGGGGTTGCCCCTGGAGAGCCGTGCATGATCCAACCCCCACTCCTCCATCACGCCCGGCGAAGAGGTCTCCAGAATCGCGTCCGAATTCTGCGCCAGTTTCCTCAGCCGCATCCGACCCTCCTCGACTTCCAAGTCCAGGACAATGCTCTTCTTGTTTGCGTTGAAGTACGCGAAAGACAGACTCGTCTCAAGCCCCTCTATTCCTTTGGCAAATGGCCCCGACCTGCGTCCCACGTTCCCCGTCGGCGGCTCCACCAAAATCACCTCCGCCCCCAGGTCCGCCAGCAGTCGGCCACACAGTTGACCCTCCGGCCCACACAGGTCGAGCACCCGCACCCCTTCCAGCGGTGGCGTGCCTGCCGTCCCGTTCACCCCGCCCATCGGCCCCTCCACTTCGACGCTGATTTCACAAACACCATCATCAATAGGGCCCTATCCTACCTGCCGGGTTGGAAGTTCAATCTCGGCCCCGCCACGGATGGTCTCCTCTCCCCGCTGGTCCACCCCCGACAGAGTCACAGACACCAATCGCCGTCCCTCCTCCACCTCCTTGCCTGCAACCTCCCCCCTGAGCCAGTGGGTGTCCCCTACCAGATTGAACCGCCTCACCTCTCCCCAGAAGCCCACGATGAAGCCATCGTCCCCCATCCAATTCGTCACCACCTGACCCAGCCACGCCACCCTCTGAGGCCCGAAGTCGTACGACGTCGGCACCCCCACCCGACGTGCGAAGTTCTCATCCCAGTGCACCCTCTCCGGCACGTCCGGCACTCCCTGATAGTTGGGGATGAACGCCATTGGATGCCGCCGGTAGTAGTCCACTCCCAGCTTGTGCGCGTACGTAAATGGACGGAACCCCCACCCCACCTTCCATGCGACGTTATCCGTCACACGCAGAGGCCCCTTCACCACCGTCGGAAGTTCTTCTCCGATCGCCGTATCCTCCCAAAATCGCGTCTCACCCCCCCGGACTTCCTCATTCTCGTAGCCTCGAAATATCTCTTCAATCTCCTCCGCCGAATAGCTTGCAGGCTCCAGCTTGCGATGTTTCCCCCTGCGACGCGCCGTGTCCCGCTCCGTCCGCAGATGCCATTCCTTCACCTTGGCCAGCAGATCCCCTTCTCTACCCTTAAAGGTATAGAGGTGCTCCTGAAGGATGGACTTCGCGGCAAACCGGCTCTGCTTCGGAGTCAGGCCTGACAGCGCTACCGTGCCTGCAATTCGCGTCCCAGAGGTAATCGGACGCCTCATGTCAAAGGAGGCGCCGCCCCACATGCTGTGTATGCCCCGCAAACCCTGGGGAGCACCCCTTCCGAAGCAGCTGAACAGAAACGTCGGCGGCGCCACGGGTTCGCCCCACCGGGTAGAAGCGGCATACTCCTCATCGGCAAACAGTGGATTATCGTCCCCGATGCCGTGAGCGAAGTGGCGGATTGTATCTGGAGAGGCGTACCGGTTGAACGGGTCCCGCGCCTCCAACTCCACGTTCATCACCCGCCGCAAACGGTCCAACTCCCGCTCGGTTATCTTGGGAAAAGAGTCATTCTCAGCCAAGGGCAACCCCGTCCCAACGCCAGCCGCTCAGGCCACGGACCAGATGGATGAGCACCACTCTGCCCGACGAGTACATCACTCCAGGCTGTACGGGACGCTCAGCTCTTTGCACGTGGTGCGGAACCATTCGATGACTTCTCGATGAAGAGGAATCCCGTTGACCAGCCTGTCCTGTTCCGTTTCCCACTCCGGCTCCCCAGGCACGATCACCCTGTCATGACCAGGGGCGGGCGGCGTCGCCTTCAACGTCTGTAGGAACTCGTCCATCATCGCCTTGAAGTCGTCCACGTCCGAAAAAGCGTCGATCCGGTACGCCGTCACCATGTGATGATTGAACGGCCTTCCGGGAAACATGCTGTACCCGCCGCCCGACAGTATCCCGCTCAGAATATCCACCACGCACCCAAGACCAAAACCTTTATGGGAACCCGTCTCCCGGGTGCTACCGAGTGGAAGCAGCGCCGCCACGTCCACCGAGGGTGGGTCCGAATCTTCCATGATGGGCGTACCGTCAGCCTCCGCAACCCATCCGCCCGTCAGCTGGTTCCCCAGCCTCTGCGCAATGACTATCTTGTTCCCGGCGACTACGCTGGTCGCCACGTCGAACACGAAGGGCGGCTCATTTCCTGCCGGCGCCGCCACCGCAATGGGATTTGTGCCCAGTCTCGGCACTGCCCCGTAGGTCGGCACCACGCGAGGCCCCGCATTCGTCACGCAAAGGCCAATCATGTCGTGCTCCATTGCCATCATTGCGTGGTACGACGCCATCCCCAGGTGCCGTCCGAAGGCCACCGTCACCATCCCCACACCCGCATTCTTTGCCTTCTGCACCGCCAGGTCCATCGCCTTGGGCGCCACGATTACCCCAAGCCCGTCGTCCGAGTGCATATTCGCCGTGGCTGCAGTTTCTCTCAGAATGCGTATTTCCGGCGTTGGATTGATGACCCCATTCTGGAAGTCGCTAAGGTAGTGTCGCAGCATGTTGGAAACGCCGTGGGTATCAACCCCGCGAAGGTCCGCCCTCACAAGCACGTCCGCCCCAATCTCAGCGTCGTCACCTGGAACTCCGTGTGCCTCGAACAGCGACCTCGTCGTCTCACGAAGTCCCTCGTGGCCTACCCTCACCACGTTCTCCTGGGGAATCTGAAACTGCTTGAGCATATTCTCCTTTGGGCGTGGCGCTCCTCAGCCACCAGCCATCTTGTTTACATTATTTCTATGGGTGCATCCAGGGGTGTGTAGTCGGAAAGCACTTCAACCCCTTTGTCCCTCACCACGATCATGTCCTCAAGGTGGTAGTGCTCGTTGTGCTCCTCCACGGAACTCACCGTTTCTATGCACATCGTCATTCCCTCTTCCACCTCACAATCGTCCCCGGGAATGATGACGGGACGCTCGTGGATTATCAGCCCAATGCTGTGCCCGCCCATCATCGGCAGACTCAACCCGTGCTCCCTGTACAGGCCGCAGGCGTAGTCGAAAATCTCTTCTCCAGTCACCCCGGGTTTGACGAAGTCAAGGGTACGCTGATGCACGTCCAGATAGCGAGCGTAGGTGTCTCTCTGCCTCTGGCTGAGTTTGCCTATCACCGCCAGCCGGGCCAGATCGCTGTAGTAGCCCTGGAAGTTGGCGCCAAAGTCGCATCGCATCAAGCTCCCCGCCTCCAACGGCACCGCCGCGCCGGTGTGATGGCCGGCGGTCATCCTCATCCCCGACGCCAGAATGTTGAACGCCACAATGTCCGCCCCGAAGCGCATCACGTTGTAGCTCATCGCGTCCCCCACGGATTTCTCCGTATCCGTAGGCGTGGCCGACCGGTATGCCATGGCAATGGCCCGGTCCGTCACCCTCGCCGCATGGCGCATCAGCTCTATCTCCGCCTCCGTCTTCACCTGCCGCGTCCGCTCCAGGATGTCGTCTGCCCCCACCCATCGCACCCGCGGAAACTCCTTCTGCAGCACGCCCAGCGTGTGGCCTGTGACGTACCTCATTTCGATGCCCACCTTCTCATCCACCAGCTCCATCGTACGCAGCACGTCCACAAGGCTCCACAGCCCTGGGTCCTTCACTCCCTCGTAGAGCGCGTATCGGCGTACGTCTTCAATGAACGTGTCCACCGTGTTCTTGTTGCCGTTCAGCATCAGAATCGGCTCGCCGTCCCTTGGGAGAATGACTGCCTTCATCCGCTCCGGCAGCAGCTTCATATCTATGTTGTGATAGCCCGACGCATACGTGATGTTCGCCGGACTGGTGGCAATCACTGCCGCCAGGTCCGATTCCTCCATCAGCCGCCGGAATCTCGCCTCATTGAACAGTGCTTTCTTGTCGAGTTGTGCGGCCATATTTGAGTCCTCCTCATTAACGGAAAGCGATAACGAATTCCCAATTTTTTGCGGTTTTCGAGACCTGCATCGCACACCCCACTGGAGCCTGACACCATTCCTTGACAAACCTAATGATGGGTGCTAGCGTCACCGCCAAGGTACGCTGATTTTCCTATCTGAGCGAAGCTATGTCAATGCGACGCCATTGCGGAGAATCGGCTTCCAGACCTTCAAAATATCCGTAGAAGGGGGTATCAAGTCAATGACGAAAGGCATGAAAACAGTCTATCTGGCTATAGCGGCTCTGGCGGTGTTATCGCTGGTGATCCTGGCCTGCGGCGGCGATGATGAGGACGACGCAACGCCCGCGCCGGCCGCTACCGCGGCTCCCACAGCAGCACCCACCATGGCCCCAACGGCAGCGCCGACAGCCATGCCAACGGCTACTCCAGAGCCCGCCGCACCGGAGCCCGTGGATCCACGGCTCAAGGTGGCAATGGTCCCCCCTGGTCACCAGGTGACCATGATGTACAGGACTTTCCAGAGCTCCACAGGCCCCCAGAAGGCCATGTACGAGCACCTCATCTATAAGGACCGCTACTCAGGCGAATTCACCAACGAGCAGTTGGCGACCGAGTGGAGCCTGACACCAGACGGAACGACATGGAGCGCCAAGCTCCGTCAAGGAGTTCCATTCCACACTACTGATTCCTGGACCGGAACTGAATTCACCGCGAAAGACGTGGTCCAGACCGTTCAGACGCTTGCACGTGATGACTCACTCGCAAGCGCTTCCATCTGGAGGGACCTGGGCGTTGCAGACAGCAACTTCGAGATTATCAACGATTACGAGATTACCTGGAACCTGGATAAGCCGGAACCCCTGATAGATTTCTGGATGGCTGAAGAATGGGTAGCCGGCATCATCAGCAAGGACTACTGGGACGACCGCGGCCCGGACGGCTATCATGACCACCCCATCGGCACGGGTCCCTTCCAGTTCGTTGAGATAGTTATTGATTCCCACATTCTCCACGAAAGGGTCGAAAACCACTGGCGCAAGACCCCCGAGTTCCACGAGGCACAGTTCTACTATGTCAAGGAGGACTCGACCCGCCTGGCACAGCTCCTCGCGAGAGAAGTTGCCATTGCGGACGTTCCCCGAACTCAGCTTCCTGAAGCCACCCAGAGGGGCCTGCAGATTGCAACCAGCACTTTGCCGGGCTTCTACATCTACGCCTTCATCGGCGGCCAGTACTACGACAAGGAAACCGAAGTACTTGCGGGAGCTCGCACGGGCGAAATGGAACCTATTGCACCCGGATACTCCGCCGATGACCCGTTGCGCGATCCGAGAGTCCGCGAGGCCCTCAACGTAGCCATCAATCGCGATGCCATTCGGCAGGCATTCTGGGGCGACGCCGCTATACCTCAGGCCATCCACAACGTCCCGCCCTACCGCTTCGACTGTAAGGACGAATGGTTCCCCTTCCCCGGCCCTGAGGGATCCACGGGCTGCGATGGCAACGGCTATCCCTATCCCTTCGACCAGGAACGTGCCAAGGAACTTCTGGCCGAAGCCGGATATCCTGATGGCTTTGACTTCCGCCTCATGATGGCCCCCAACATGGCCGGTGTGCCTGAAGGACCGGACGTTGGCCAAGCCATTCACTCCGACTGGGGCGCCATTGGCCTCTCCGCCGAAATAGTTGAGGTGGAGTTTGCCGAAGTCCTGCGCCTCAACCGGGAGCGCGACATGGGTCGCACCGTCTTCATGATGCGCTATGCCACCGGCCCGGCGCCGCTAGGTTGGTGCTTCCCCATGAGCAACGTCGGCGGCGGCTGCGGTTCCTCCGCCTGGGAGTATAACGAACTGGACGAACTCTACGTCCACCTTCGGAAACAGGTAACCCCTGACACTATGCTGTCCGCAATTCATAATGTGGGCGACTGGATGTACGCCAACCACCTGATTATCCCGCTGTTCTTCCTCTTCCCTCAGGTGGGATACGATCCCGGCATCCTGGAAGGTTACGAAGCCAACATGCTTCACATGGGCCCGGTACGACACCACGAGTACACCAAGCCCGTTTACAAGTAACCCTCCCGTTCCAATAGAACGCGAAGAAGGGGCCGACCCGCAGCGGGTCGGCCCCTTCCCTTTTCCCACCTACCATACTCTGCTTAACCTGATGATTCTCACCTAAGCACAGGCTCCCCTAAGCTCCAACACTACTTCTTCCAAGAATCACCATTTGTCAATCTCAGTCCAAATTGTCCGTTTTTCCAGCCCACCGGCATCAACTTCCTCAGCTTGACTGCCAAAGTTCGATAATATAATATCATCCCAGAATATATATCGAGTAATAGTTGCTTTTGCAGCTTTATCCCACGAAATATCTACAGACAAGGTGATAACTATGTTGCTATACGTAAATGCTCTTAAGCTCCCTACACTGAGCGCATTAGCAGCCTTCCTTGTGTTGCTTTTATTCATCCTTGCTTGCGGCGACGAAGATGCTCCTGAGCCAACGCCTCAACCGGCCCCTGCAGCCGCTCCGGTAGACATCTCACCACTTGCAAATCAAATGTCCAGTCTTGAGCAATCTCTCCTAGACGCAATTGCCCAGCTGCAGCCCCCACTCTCCGAGGACGAGATTCGCGTCCTCATCGAGAGTGCAGTGAGCGAGAGCGCTCCGGAAGGCATTTCCAGCGCTGAGATTCAGGCAATGGTGGATAGCGCAGTGACAGCGGCAGCCGCCGAAGGCGTGAATCAAGAAGACGTCACCACTGCAATTGGTGCAGCGCTGGCCGCCGCCGCCTCCGGCCAACCGGACCCGCTCACCCAAGCCGACGTGGAGCGCATTGTGCGCGCCGCCGTAGCCACACCCGTGCCTACTCCCGCACCGACACCCGCAGCGACAGCAGTTCCTACCCCCACTCCCGCCGCCACAATGGCGCCCAAGGTCCCAGTTACCTCCCGCCTCATGGTTGCAATTTCTCCACCCGGTTCTCAAACAACCATGTACCACACCCAAAACAGCGGCAGTTCCACTGGCGTGCTCCGCACTATCTACGACCAGCTTCTCTGGATGGACCGATATACCGAGGCTTATGAGCCTATGCTGGCCACTGATTGGTCCATGTCTCCCGACGGAAAAACCTGGACTTTCGGCCTTCGAGAGGGTGTCATGTTCCACGATGGAACAGAATTCACCTCCAAGGACGTTCAACGATCATTTGACGTTACCACCCTGGAGTCAAGCCTCAGCTACAGGAAGAGAACTTGGGACAACTGGGTGGGCGACTCCGCCAACATAGACACCTCAGACCCCTACCGGGTTGTCTTCAATCTCCAAGTGCCCACTCCCTTCCTCGTCCAAGACGTGGCTGAAGCGTCTGTCTTCCCTATCCTTAGCGCCGACCACTGGGACAGCGAGGGAGAGGAGGGATACTCCGATAATCCCATAGGCACGGGCCCCTTTACTTTCGCCGAATTCGGCGTGGGCGTGGGCCTCGTCGTTGAGCGCTTCAAGGATCCCGACGACGACCACTGGTGGAAGATTCCCGAGTTCGCAGAGGTTGAATTCCAGTACATCCCGGAACCTGCAACTCGGCAGGCAAAACTCATCGCCCGCGAATCCCACATCGCCAGCATTCCCGCTCTCCTCATGCAGGGAACCACCGCCGCAGGCTTCAAGCGCGTCCGCAGCACCCTCCCGGGCATGTCCTTCTTCTTCGTTTTCCCCCTCTTCTTCCCTGAACCCATCGAGTTCCAGGGATCGAGTTATGGGGACAATTACGATCCGGAGGACCCCCTCAATGACGTTCGGGTGCGAGAAGCTCTTAACATTGCCATAAACCGGGAGGAAATCCAGGAGGTCTTCCTGGGCGACCGCGCCTTCCTTCAGGCGGTTCACGGCATGATGCCCACGCGTCGCGCCTACGATCCCTCATGGACTCCCTACCCCTACGATCCTGAAAGGGCCAAGGCCCTCCTGGCAGAGGCAGGCTATCCCGACGGCCTTGACCTCAACGTCGTGGTCGCCCCAAACATGTCCGGCTTCCCGGAGGCGCCGGACATTACCGAAGCCACCCTGCCCTACTGGAACGCCATCGGCGTCAACACAAAATTCACCACCCTGGACTACGGCCTTGTCATCAGCAACACCCAGACCTATCAATACGGGCGCACAGTTGTGGGATACCGGTTTGGCGTTGGCCCCGGCTACATTTCCGGTACCTGGAGTAACGGACTCTTCTCCGGCGTACCTATCTGGCAGGACCCTTTCCTCCTGGAACACTATAAGGAGTACGAGCAGACCGTCGACGCCGACAGGCTGGACGAGTTGGAACTCATCTATGGCCAGAGAATGTACGAAAACTTCGGCACCGTGCCCATGTTCTGGATACTTCCAGAAGCAGCAGTAGACCCCGAAGTCGTAGCAGAATACGAAGCCAACATGGGTAACTTCGGACCAGTGCGACATCTTGAATTCGCCGTGCCGGTGTACAACTAGAAGGCCCTTACTTGAGAGCGAAGGAGGCCGCTCCAGGGCGGCCTCCTTCCACGTTTGTGAATCCGAATATTCAACTGAACTGCCACACCAATACGGAGGTTCGCTATGAAGATACCCTTTGGCGTCACAGACGGCGATGGTCACATCCTTGAACCCGAACATAGACTTCGGGAATTCATCGAAGGTCCCTACGGAGAGATGAAGCAGATTCACTGTTACATCCCCAACAAGGATGGCATCGTGGGTACCAGCGCCAGCGTCATCGCAACCAAATCATACATGGATTCTACCCTCGGCGGCCGGCTCGGCACCCACGGCGGTCCCGATTTCCCGACTCCCCAGGAATGGCTCGACAACGCCGACGCGGGAGGCATGGAGACCGTCTTCCTCTTCCCCACTGTTCTCCTCGGTTATTCGGGCATCCGGGACCCCGACTATCAGGTCGCCCTCGGCAAGGGTTACAACAACTATGTTTACGAGGAGTGGCTGAAGTTCAGCCCCCGATTCAAGTCCGTCGCCATGGTCCCTCTCAAAGACATCGACGAATCAGTAAAGGAAATGCGCCGCTGCGTTCAGGAGTTGGGCTACTCCGGCATCTTCGTCGGAGCCACCGGCGCAGGGTTGCTAGGCGATCGCCGCTTCGATCCCCTATATGCCGAAGCCGAACGCCTCGGCGCTACCATTGCCGTGCACGGCGGCCACGCCACCGCCGAGTACAATAGCTACACCAAGTTCATCCAGAGCCACACCATCGGCTTCCCCGTCTCCAACATGATACAGATGATGCACATGACCTACGAGGGTGTCTTCGAAAAGTTCCCCAACCTGAAAGTCGGCTACCTGGAAGGAGGCTGCAGCTGGGTTCCCGGCATGCTCGACCGCATGGACGAAGAGTGGGAAAAGCGCGGCTGGTTCGAGACTCCCAACTGCAAGAAAGAACCCAGCGAATACATCAAGAGCGGCAACGTATTCATCCATGCCGAACCTGGCGAAAAGCTCATACCGGACGTCATCCGGCTCATGGGAAGCAACCGCCTCTTCTACGCTTCCGACTGGCCTCACTGGGACCACGAGTACCCGGAAAGCCTCTACTGCATCTGGCGTCGCTCAGACCTATCCGAATCCGACAAGAAGGCCATCCTTCGCGACAACGCCCTGGAGATGTACAACCTGCCCAATTGACTGGCGCTTGCAAAATGAGGGTATGACCGCAGTCCGCTCCCCTAGTCCAGGAACGGAAACTCCCGCCTCCACCTGATGTACTCCGCCACCCCGGTCACGATGTTGTATTTTGGTCGGAATCCCAGACTCCGCAACCGGCTCACGTCCATGTAACCCTGGTCCGATACAGAACCTGTCCCGTCGGCCCCCGGGCCGGTGAACTCCACCGATGGCTCCGCCTGGCGGAACGCGTCCATAAGCCCATTCAACGACGTTGGTTCGGCCTGCGTAATGTTGTACATGCTGTGTTCCAGCACCGGCGCGTCCGACACCGTTGCAATCGCCTCCGCCTTGTCCGTCGCAAACATCCAGTCGTCCCCTCTCACCTCGGCAGGCACGTGTATCGGCTCACCCCGAACCACGTTTCGCGTCCAGTCGTACAGCATCCCCATCTTTATTCGATAGTCTGTTGCCCGCTCCATGGGTCCATAGGGCGACGACAACCGCACCGAAACCGTTTCCAGTTCGTGAAGCTCACCGTACCTCTTCGTAATCCCCTCAGAAGCAAACTTGGTCACGCCATAGAACGACTCTGGCAGGAGTGGCAGGTCCTCAGTCAATGCCTTGCCTGGTCCGCCCTATCCCCTGTAAACGCCCCCGGAACTCACAAAGAGAAACCGTTTTGCAGATATTCCACGAGCCATCTCCAACAGGTTGATAGTACATCCCACGTTAACGTCGACTATCCGCTTACTGTCGTCCCGTTCCGTTTCGGGAAGCGTGGAGGTATCGACGGCAGCGTGAATTACCTTCTCCACCCCGTTCATAACTCGGCTCCCGGCCACAGTGTCCAATGCGCCCGTGTCCAGAATGTCCACCTCCACGAAATCGATCTGATCAGCCCAGGGCTTAAGGTACTTCAGCACCATCTCGTTGGGAGGGGCGATGTCAAGAGAGACCACGCGATGTCCTCTTTCCGCCAACATCCTTACGATATTAGATCCCACAAAGCCCGTTCCGCCGCTTACCGCCGTTGCCATTTCACACCCCTCAAGAAGACTGAATGCAGGCATTATATCAACATTCATCTTGTTCTTTGTCCCCAAAGAATATTGATTTGTGCTAACATCTTGCTAATATCCGGCGAACTCTTCGCCCTGACCAAGGAAGGTTGCGTTTATGGCCTCACAACTGATGTGGCAACAGCTGGAATCAGAACTTCACGAAGTCCTGGTGGGATTCCCGGGTGTCGCCGGCGTTTGCATCCAGGAGATAGGTGGCCAGAACCGCATCTCCATCAATGGCAGCGAGCCTTTTCCCACAGCCTCCACAATCAAGATCCACGTCCTTGCTCAACTCTTCGCAAAAGCGGAAAAGGGCGAACTGGACATGCACCGCCGGATTGTAGTCACCCAGGAAATGCGTGTCCCCGGGAGCGGCATTCTCAGCCATCTTCAGGGCCACGTCGAACTGACCTTGTACAACCTGGCCGTTCTCATGATAGCCCTCTCCGACAACACCGCAACCAACCTCTGCATCGACCTGGCAGGCATGGAAGAGACCAACAGACTGGTCCGCGATTTGGGACTGAGAGCCACAACCCTCCGCCGCAAGATGCAAGACCCCGACGCCATCTCCCAAAGCCGGGAAAACGTGTCTACTCCCGATGAATGCGTCGCCATGCTGATGGCCCTGCAGCAAGGCCGCCCCTCGTCATACGTGGCCAGGGAAACTCTGGATGTCCTGAAGAAGCCTAAGGACGCCCCCCTGAACAAGGTGGTTCCCCTTGAGATTCCTCTGGCCAACAAGCCCGGCGGCATGGACAAAGTCCAATGCGATGCCGGCATTGTCTATCTCCCCCGGAAGCCCTACATTGTCGCAATTATGACCAAGTACGGTATGATGGATGGCCAGGAACAACGTCAGTTCATCGTTGACACGGGCCGTCTCGTTCACGAAACTATGAGTACCCTAGACGCAACCAACGATTATGGCTTGGGCCTCCCCTCCGCCTAGGGAGTGTTGAAGTCAAGGGTCTGAACGTCAACTGCTGCAACCCTGTCCGATTAAGTGAGTTCATGAACGAAGACATAGGGCTATTCGAAGCCATTTCTAGCCAGCGGGCAGTCCGCTACCTCAAGCCAGATCCGGTGCCCGACGCAATCCTCATACGGCTTATCGAGGCGGCCGTCAAGGCACCCAGCGGCGGCAACAGCCAGCCCTGGAAGTTCCTTATAATCCGTGACGAGGGCCTCAAGGAGCGCATAGGTCACTACTACTGCCGGTCCTGGGAGAAAGTTTACGGCTCCCAGTCGTCATCTCCGCCTCCACTCGCGCCGAGGGTAAGGCGGTCTGCAACCTACCTCGCCGAGAATATGCACCGCGCCCCTGCCCTAATCCTGGCCTGCATAGAGCACAACGGCGGGCCAACTACCATGGGCCGCGGCGCCTCTATCTATCCCGCCGTACAGAACATCCTCCTCGCCGCCAGGGGCCTCGGCCTCGGCAGCGCCCTCACAACGCTGCATAAGGGCTTTGAGGACGAAATCAAAACCTTGCTCAACATACCGGACAACGTTGAAACCGCCGCCCTGTTGCCTGTCGGCTACATCCAAGAGGGAGATGGCTACGGCCCCACACGCCGTCGCCCCGTGGGGGAAGTAACCTTCTGGGATAGCTGGGGCCAAGGCAATAGCAGTCGAGACTAGGAAGGGAGTCATCGCCTTGGAGACCAACGAAACAGCATCTTCTCCGCTAAGGCCGCCCGTAAAGCACTTATCCCTGGAGTTTCTAGAACGGGCAAAGCAGGCCAGTTCCGCAACCATATCATGGGAACTGAATCAGCGGGGATTCCGGTTCGTATACATGGCCGGAGTGCTTCCCCTGAAGGCCGGCGCCGTATTTGCCGGCCGCGCCTACACCCTCCGATACCTGCCCCGGCGCGAAGACCATCCCATGTTTCCCATACCCATGGAAGCCCGCCATCTTTACCCTGAGCACGTGGCCGTCGAATCCGTCGGGCCCGGGGACGTGTTGGTCGTCAGCGCCCGCGGCAATGTCCACGCGGGCATTTTCGGAGATAGACTGGTCGCCCGCATGCACTATCTAGGAGCCTCCGGCTTGGTTACCGACGGCGCCATTCGCGACGTTCCCTACCTGAGAGACCAGGATTTTCCCGTCTTCGTCCGCGCCCCACACGGATACGGCCACATGTCGGAGCACTGGGCCGCCGACGTTCAACTCCCAGTGGATTGCGGCAACGTCACCGTGTATCCCGGCGACCTCCTCGTCGGCGACGACGATGGCGTGGTTGTATGTCCCCAGGCGATCGCCGAAGAAGTCATCGAAGGCGCCATCGCTCAGGAAATCGAGGAAACCTTCACCCGGACCCTTCTGGAGGAAGGCTACTCCGTAAACCAGGTCCACGGCGACCTGCCTCCTGACCTCCAGGAACGCTACGAGCAATGGAAGAGGTCCCGCTAGAGATGACAGCCCCCCAGTCCAGCAGATGGCGGATGGTCCGCACTGTATTCAAGCACGATCAGTCTCTGGGTGTTGGAATCATCGGCCTCGGAACCATGGGCCAGCGCATACTGGAGTCCATGAACGGACACACGGAATTCGACGTTCGCTACGCTTGGGACTTGAACGTTCTCCAGTGCCATAAGGTCTGGAGCTCCTACCCCAGAATCCAGTTTCCCCGAAGCGCCGACGAGTTGGTGTCTTTCGACGACGTTAATCTCGTGTACATTGCCACGCCCCCTTCCACCCACGTGGAATACTCCGAATTAGCCTTGGAAATGGGCAAACCCGTCTCTTGTGAAAAGCCTCTGGCTGTGGATCTGGCGCAAGCCCGCGGGCTTGTGGAAGACGCCAAGCTCTCCGGCATTCCAAACGCCGTTAACTTCAGCTACGCCACCGGGCCGATATACAGCGCCCTCAGAAACGCCATCGCCACCGGGCTCGTGGGCGACCCTCTGAAGGTGGAAATAGTCCTGAACTTCGCCGAATGGCCCCGGACCTGGCAGAGAGACGCCGCCGGCTGGCTCGCCTACCGCAGGGAAGGCGGATTCGTCCGGGAGGTCTTCTCCCACTTCGCTTTCCTCACCAGCAAGCTGTTCGGCGTACCCGTAGTGAACAATACCTTGACAGTCTATCCCGAAGATTCCAGCCTTTCCGAATCCCGGGGGTTTACACAGATGAGCACCGGAAACATTCCCATCACCCTGGAGGGCAGAGTGGGAGAAGTCCCTGAAGACTGCCTGACCTGGACCCTGCACGGAAGCCGCCGGACATATCGCATTCTTAACTGGTCCACCCTGGAAGAGAGAAGAGGCCAACATTGGGAACCCGTTTCCGTGAATGCGTGGGAAAATGTCCCCGGTCAGCTCGACTCCCTTGCTTCGATGATCCGGGGTGAACACCACGAGCTTCCAAGCTTCGAAGCTGCCCTCCGTATTCAGCAACTGGTCGAGCGCATTCTCCGTTAGCCTCCGCGGCCTGACGCGTCGCGGCCCGGCGAAGGTTACACCCTAAGCACCAGCTTCCCGAAGAAACTCCTCTCCTCCATCGTCCTGTGGGCCTCAGCGGCCTGCTCCAGCTGAAATGTCCGGTGTATGACAGGCTTAATCCTGCCACCATTCAACATCTGGGTGACCTGAGACATATCCGCCCTGGAACCCATGAAGACTCCAAACACCTGCAGCTGCTTTGTGAAGAGACTCCCCAACTGCAGGTTTGCCAGGTAGCCGGAGGTCACTCCACACAGACCGTAGCGACCGCCACGCTTCAGAGAATTGTAGGCATCCTCAAAAAACTGTGCGCCCACGTGGTCCACCACCACATCCACACCACGCCCACGGGTAAGCTCCCGCACCCGCTCGGGGATGCTCTCTTCCGTGTAGTTGATCACGTGGTCCGCGCCGATTTCCTTCGCCCTTTCCGCTTTCTTTGCGCTGCTCGTGGTGGTTATCACCGTAGCCCCAACCACGGACTTGGCCACCTGAATTGCAGCCGTCCCCACGCCTGCAGAGGCGGAGAGAACAAGCACCGTTTCCCAAGGCTTCAACTGGGCCTTTCGGATAAGCATGTTCCACATGGGCAGATAAACCGTAGGAGTGGCCGCAGCCGTCTCAAAGGCAACGTTGCCATCCAGAAGATGGACGTTCGAAGCAGGCAGGCACACATACTCTGAATAGCTGCCATCGCAGTTGCTTCCCAGAAAGCGGAATCTGGGGCAGATATCATCGTTCCCATCTATGCAAAATTCACAGGTCCCGCAAGGGATCCGCGGATTCACTACGACCCTCCGCCCCACCAGGTTGGTGTCAGTGCCGAAAGCCACCTCGGCCACCACGCCGGCGGAATCGCCGCCCAGAATATGCGCCGGTGGAAAGTTTCGACGCTGCCCGCGCCTCCCGGACCTGACATAGGTATCCAGCCTGTTCAGGGCCGCCGCCTTCACACGTACCTTGACCTCACCCGACATTGGCGAAGGTTCAGGACGCTGCCCGAATTGCAGCACTTCCGGCCCGCCATGACTTTCGATGTAGACTGCTTTCATTCCTACCTCGTCCCCTCGGATGCATTCAGATTCTTCGACCCTACCGTAGCTCTTATCCTGGACAGAGAACCCCGGTCACCAACGCCCCTCGACAACCGTATTGCCAGTTTACACTCGTCGCTCCGAGATGTAACCTCTCCGTCCAGGCGAGCATCCTGAATTCGACGCAGTAACTCCCCCACCGCAGGCCCCTCCGGCACTCCCAACTCGACCAAGTCACCACCCCGCAGAATGGGCTTCACAAATCGGAGATTCTGCGAATAATGGGCCAACCTCTCGCTTACCGCTACACTGTGCGTCAACACTTGCATTGCGTCAATGCTGGCTATCGGACAGCCCTCCAGGGCGCGGTAAAGCTGGGACGGCGTTAGGGTCGAATCTTCCAGCGTCGGCGTCACGGAAGCCAGCCGCGCCATGCCCATGACCGCTTCGGACCACGACGAAGGCGTATTCAGCCGGGCGACTAGTCCCTGGGCCTCCGCCGGGCTCATGCCGAATGCCAAAGCCGCAACCAGGGCAAGCGAGCCTGATCCTTCATCAAACTCCCCAAGCCATTCCACGCGTTTCAGGGGTGCATAGAGGCTTTTCATAGCACCCAACTCCCCCGCCCGCAACAAAGTTTGCATGGCCCGTTCTTCCACCAGAATCAGCTCCAGCTCATGGCGCAGCCGGTCGGCGCTGACCGTTGCCAGCATCCCGCCGGCAAGGGCTTCGGCCAGCCGTTCAAGAGTGTCAGAATCCAGACGGAAACCCAGTCGTTGTTCGTAGCGCACCCCACGGAAGATACGCGTGGCGTCGTCTTCAAAGCTCTTTCTATGTAGAATTCTGACCACGCCTTCGCGTAAGTCCGCCGCCCCACCACTGGGGTCCAGGAGCCGTCCTTTGTGTCGTCCTATTAGTCCCAGTGCCATGGCGTTGATGGTGAAGTCCCGTCGCCGAAGAAGATCCTCTTCAATCGTGCCTGCCGTCACTGTCGGCAGCGCCCCGGGGTGGGCGTAACTCTCCTTGCGCGCCGTCGCCAGATCCATCCGCACCGTCCCACACCTCACCGTTGCGGTGCCAAACCGCCGGTGGAGGACCGCCTTCGACCCAACGGCCTCCGAAACCCTCGTCGCCAAAGCCTCAACGTCGCCCTCAGCCACCAGGTCCAAGTCTTCCGACCTGCGATGCAGCATCAGATCGCGCACCGGCCCGCCAACCAGGTATAGAGACGCATTCAGCCGCCTGGCTTCCGCGCGGGTTGCCTCCAGAAGGCGGGCGACCTCATCCTTCAGAGAGCGCTGAAACCTCTCAGCCAAGCCGTCCGCTGGTGCAGAAATAGGCGTAGTACGCATCGTAATCGCATTATAGCACGGGGCATTTGAGTTCCTGAATCTGTGCCGAGTTTCTTTGACTTTCGGGCCCTCGCTGGCTAGAATTTCAACTAAAGGAGGGCGTTATGGGAAAGGAAGAATTCACGGTTTTCTATGACTACACTTGACCCTTCGTCTACAACGCAACGGTCTGGTTGCGAAGAGTCGAAGAAGATAAGGGCGAAAGGCAGAACATCCGGTGGCGGCCCTTCGTTCTGGCGCAGGCCAACAGCAAGGAAGGACCCGACTGGATAGCCTGGGAGCGCCCTGCTGATGAGAAGGTCAGGGGCATGCTGGCCCACATAGCCGGAATTGCCGCCATGCGCCAGGGCAACACCCTGTACGACGCCTTCCACGACGGCCTGCTATCTGCCCGCCACGTGGACAGAAGGAACCTGGACGACCCGGAAGTGCTTATGGGCATCGCCAGGGACTCCGGCCTGGACGTGGGCCGACTGCAGGAGGACATGAAAGACCCCTCCATCCTGACCACCATCGGCGAAAGCCACACGGAGGCCACCCAGAAGTTCGGCGCCTTTGGCGTTCCGACATTTGCCTTCGACAACGGCGGCTCCGTGTTTCTCAAGATGTTCTACCCGTCCCAGGATGATGCGGCCGAGATGTACGACAGCCTTGTGAAGATGATGTCCCAATGGGTCAACATCGGCGAGATCAAGCGCCCGCAGCCCCCCTGGCCGGCGGGAGTCACCCCCGCATCGTAGCCACCGGAGGCAGGTTGTCGGAAATAGAGTGGGCGGCTGAAAGGCTGGGACTGTCTTTTGACAGTCCCGCTTTGCTCATTGAGGCGCTGACGCACCCCTCGTTCCTCAACGAAAACCCGGATGAGCCCAGGTCATCCTATCAGCGACTCGAGTTCCTCGGTGACGCTGTATTGGGCTACGTGACCGCGGCAGAGCTTTTCAGACGCTTTCCCACCCTCGATGAGGGGGAATTGACCAAGCTGCGCGCTCATCTCGTCCAGGAACGCACACTGGCCGCCACTGCGGAAACCCTCGACCTGGGAAACCGGCTTTTCATGGGCCGGGGTGAGGAAGCCATAGGCGGCCGACAACGCAGCTCCAATCTGGCGGCGGCGGTGGAGGCGCTAATCGGCGCGGCCTATCTGGACCAGGGGCCGGATGCGGCAAGGGAACTTATCCTGATGCTCCTGTCACCGGAGATGGAACTGGCAGAGGAGATGGGACACGCGCCTCTGGACCCCAAGTCTCACCTGCAGGAGGTAGTCCAGGCCCGCCACGAACCGCTGCCCCAGTATCGGGTCGTGGACGAGCACGGGCCGGACCACCGGCGCACCTTCATCGTTCAAGTGCTCCTGGAAGACCGCGTCGCCGGTGTCGGAGTCGCCAGACGCAAGGTGGATGCGGAGCGCAAGGCGGCCCAAAAGGCATTGATGTCCCTGCCACCCCTGGAAACCACCGATCAGGAGCAAGGGTGATGCTGAAGTTCCTGCGCAGAAAAGCCGGTGAGAACAAGGCCAAGACCGAAACCGCAGTCAAGCGCAGCCGTCGAGGCCTCTTCGGGCGCATTCGAGAGGTCTTTCAGCGTTCCCGTTTGGACGATAGCATCTGGGAAGAACTGGAAGAGTTGCTCATCTCTGGCGACGTCGGCGTGGAAACATCCCTGAGCCTTGTCGAGGACCTGAGAGGGCGCACGCGCAGGGATTCCCTGCAAGAAACTGAACAGGTCTTCACTGCCCTCAAAGAGGAACTGGTTGCCCTCCTCAACTCCACCAGCAAAGGCTCTAACGACACACCGGCGGAGGCTGACAATTTGCCCCACGTAGTCCTGGTTGTGGGCGTGAACGGCGTGGGCAAGACCACCAGCATCGCCAAGTTGGCCCACGCCTACAAGGAGGATGGACGCCAGGTCCTCCTGGCAGCCGCCGACACCTTCCGCGCCGCCGCCATCGATCAGCTTCAGATCTGGGGGCAGCGTGTGGGCGTGGACGTTGTGGCACACTCCCAGGGCGCAGACCCGGGGGCCGTCGCCTACGACTCATTTCAGGCCGCTCGCGCTCGTGGAGCCGACACGTTAATCATCGACACCGCAGGCCGGCTTCACACCAAGACCAATCTGATGGCCGAGGCGAAGAAGATACACTCCGTTATCCGCCGACTGGAGCCAACGGCCCCACACGAAGTTCTGCTGGCCCTGGACGCCACCACCGGACTCAACGGTTTGAACCAGGCTCGGGCCTTCACTGACGCTCTCGGCTGCACCGGCGTATTCCTCTCCAAGCTCGACGGTTCCGCCCGCGGCGGCATCGTTTTGGCGATTACCAGCGAGCTTGGGATCCCCATTCATTACATCGGCACCGGGGAGGGAGTCGAGGACATGGCCCCCTTCGATCCCCGTGAGTTCGTGGAAGCCCTTCTGGCCCCCGCCGACTAGCATCACGATGCGGTCCCTTCCGCACAAGATACAGTGAGCAGTTTTCTAGTCTGGCTCCTGGTGGTGGAGCTTCTCGGCCTCATCGCCTTTCCGCTGGCCCACGGGCTGTTCAAGTGGATTCCTGAAAGAGGCGCTGCCCTCAGCAAGGTCTTCGGCATTCTCCTGTTCAGCTACACCCTCTGGCTGGTGGGCCTGGCAGGACTAGCGCCCCATTCCCAATTCACCGTCTGGATATTGTTCATTGCCCTCGCCGCACCCTCCAGCTGGTTTGCCTGGCGTCGACGCGACAACTTGTTGGAGTTCCTTAAGCAGGAACGATGGCATCTCCTGGCTTCTGAAGCAGTCTTCCTAGCCGTACTCATCGGATGGGTTCTTATCGCTTCACAGGTCCCGGCAATCAACCACACCGAAAAGCCCATGGACTTCGGGTTCCTCAACGCCCTTGTCCACGCTTCCAGCTACCCGCCGGAAGATTTCTGGCTTGCCGGTCACCCCGTCAACTACTACCACTTCGGCCACCTGGCCATGAGCGGCCTGACCGTATTGTCCGGCCTGCCTACCAACGTGTCCTACAACCTTGCAATGGCCGTCATCCCCGCCCTGGCGTCCGTTGCCGTTTACGGATTGATGTACAACCTCATCCGACTGGCCGGAGCCTCTCGACTCAAGGCCGGTGTGTTTTCCCTTGCCGCGCCGGTCTTCGTTGGGATGCTCAGTAACCTTGTCGGCATCCTGCACTTCTTCCAGACGAGGGGCTGGGGAGGGCCCGGTTTCTGGGAGTGGATAGGCATTAAGGACCTCAGAGCCATCGGGACAGGCGGGATCTTCCCTGACCAGTTCAACTGGTGGTGGCGCGATACTCGCGTAATCGACACCGTGGTAAACGGTGTCAGCCGGGACTACACCATCACCGAGTTTCCTTTCTTCAGCTTCCTTCTGGGAGACCTACACGCCCACGTGATGGCCTTGCCATTCCTCGCCCTGGCCATGGGGCTGCTCTTGAACACGCTGCTCACCAAAGACCCAGCCGGCTTGGGTTGGCTCCGACGCAACCCGTGGCAGGCTGTAGCTCTCGCCCTCTCAATTGGCGCGCTGGGCTTCATCAACACCTGGGACATTCCCACGTTCAGCGTGCTCCTCCTCGCTGCGCTGCTTTTGGCCGGGCTGAGGCGCAAAGACGCCGGACTCGGTTCGTCACTGCTCGGCGGCGCCATCGTCGGCGTGCCGGTGCTTATTGCTGCCGTGGTCCTCTTTCTTCCCTTCTACCTGAACCTGGAGAGCCAGGTCGCCGGAATCGTGCCCCTACGGGAAGTCAGCACACGTCCGCTGCACTTCCTACTAATCTGGGGACTATTCCTCACAATTGCCGCCGCCGTCATCTTGCGACAGCTTTGGAGCCTTCCGTCTATTGGGCGAAGGTCCAACCCCCTCCTGTCTCTCGCTCTGGCAATGACCGTTCTTCCCTTCCTGATCTGGGCAGTCTTAGTCCTGCCCCTGGAAGCCTTCGATAGTGGCCTCTATTCCGCCTTCACTCTCGTCGGCTCCCGTTTGGCAAAGCTCCTGCCCATCATGGCCGTAGTCGGCCTTGCCATCTACAGCGCGCTGGCACGGGCCAGAACAGGACCATCGCCCCTCTTGTTCTGCTTGTCCCTCACCGCCCTCGGATTCTATCTCCTCATGGGCGCCGAGCTCTTTTACGTTGAGGATTTCTTCCCCCTGAGGATGAACACCGTATTCAAACTCTACTACCAAGCCTGGCTGCTGCTGGCAGTCGCCTCCGCCTTCGGGGTCTACTACTGGTTCTCCCAGCCTCTGCCGAAACTCCCCACCCTGAGGATTGCCGACTACGCCTGGGTTGGACTGGTGTCGGTTCTGGTCTTGTCCTCACTCTACTACCCGATTGGAGCAGCGATGGACAGAGTTCAGGCCACCTCCCACCCCGCAACTCTGGACGGTTTGGCCTACGTAGAGAGGAGCGCCCCCCACGAATACGATGCAATTCTACAGCTGCGGGACCACGCCCCCAGAGGAGTCCTGGTTGAAGCCGTAGGGTCCTCCTATTCGGACTTTGGCCGGGTCGCCTCAAGCACCGGTCTCCCTTCCGTCCTGAACTGGCCGGGACACGAAGCCCAGTGGCGCGGCTCCCATCTCCCATTGGCCGGAAGGGAGGAAGACGTGGCTGCCATCTACCGGACAATCGATCCGATGGAGCTCGTATACCTCCTTGACAAATATGACGTTAGATACGTATATCTTGGTGCCAGAGAACGGGCTGCCTACGGCCCGATAGACGAGGAGAAGTTTCTGCACTCCATGCAGGTCTATTTTAGAAGCGGCGACGTAGTTGTATTCGAGAGGAAGTCTGGATCTTGAATAGCAACGCTGCCGAATCCCTTTCTCGCCTCCCCCGGCGGGTCTTGGATCCCCTTGAAAAGATAGGCATATCCCCATACATGGCGGCCTTTGGCGCCATCATGCTGCTGGCTCTGGCCCTGCGCTTGTGGGACCTGGGCGGGAGGCCTATCCATTACGATGAGGGACTTCACGCCTACTACAGTTGGCAGCTATTCGTTGGCGACGGGTATCGTCACGAACCCTGGATCCACGGCCCGCTGCAGTTCTTCCTCAATTCCGCCGTGTTCGCCATCTTCTGGGACAGCGACTACACCGTCCGCATCACCTACGCGATCTTCGGCGTAATTCTGGTTGGACTCCCTTATTTCTTCCGAGACTACATCGGCCGTACCGGGGCATTGCTGGCAGCTGTCATGTTGGCCTTCTCCCCGGCCCTTTTCTACTTCAGCCGCTACTCCCGGAACGACATCTACATGGCCGTATTCGCCCTCGGCCTCGTCATTCTCATGTGGCGCTATATCCAGGAAGGGAAGAACCGCTACCTGTACATCGCCTCTGCGGTGCTGGCCCTCGCCTTTGCCTCCAAAGAAACGGCGTACATCATCGTAGCCATCTTTGGCCTCTTTCTCTTCATACTCGCCGCAAATGACCTACGATCCGGGGTCATGGCACGATTCAGCCTGTCGGGCCTTACCCGTCCGGGGGTATTCCTGCTGCTGTTGGTCACATTGACGCTCCCTCAGTGGGCGGGCCTGATTTCCGTATTTCAGGGCCTATTCGGCGAGAGCCTGGTCCTCGCCTATTCCGGCGACGACACTTCGAACCCCACCGGCCTGCCACTGTGGGGGGAACCCTACGTCAACCTTGGCGTGTTCACCGATCTGGGTTTCTTCCACCACGTTGTGCGGGGCGGCATTGCTGCCCTTGCCCTAGCATCCCTTTATCTGGCTCGCTACAGCGTCCGGTACGCCCTGGCATCGTTCCTCGTCGTGGCCGCCATAGCTCTCCTCTACGCCGCAATGTCGCTGCCGGAACTGGAAATCGCCAGGACCTATCTGGTTGCGGGTGTCGTACTGTTCCTCGTGTCCGCGACCGCTGTGGCCATCGGTCTGATGTGGCGATGGCGGGTGTGGCTGGGCTGCGCCGCCATTTTCTACACCGTTTGGCTCACCTTCTACACCGCAGTCTTAGGTGCTTTCGGGCGGCCCTTCACGGAATGCCCTTCCGCCCTCAACGACACTGTAGAGTCTGTGTGCTCCCGGTTTGGCGGCGCCTTCACCGGGGTGTGGCAGGGTCTCGGTTACTGGCTGGCGCAGCAGGAGGTCGCACGCGGCAACCAACCCTGGTACTACTATCTGCTCATCGGCTCAGTTTACGAATTCCTCCCCCTCCTCGTGGGCGTGGTCGCCATCATCTACTATCTGAGAAAGCGAAGCCCCCTCTCCCTGTTCCTCGTATTTTGGGCTGTGGTCACCTTCGGAGCCTACACCGTGGCCAGCGAGAAGATGCCATGGCTGCTCGTAAACATCACTCTGCCCTTCATTATTCTCTCGGCCAAATTCCTCGGCGAGGCGGTGGAGCGCCTATGCTGGCGAAGGCTCTTCCCCAGCCTGAACGGGGCGATCATCATCGTCGGCCCGCTGCTGCTGGCCGCTTTGGTGAATCTGATGCTGCGATTGCTGGACCCCGACGGGGTTAACACCCTTGCCGGTTGGCTGAGCCTGGCTGCGGTCGTTGTACTTGCATTGGTCTTCAGCGCGATTGTGGACAAGCTGGGGGTCCGGCGCGGCCTGGCTCTGGGCGGTATTGGAGTGGCCGTGCTGCTTCTGGGATTCACCGCATTTGTTGCTCTCCGCGCCGGATGGGTCAGCGACGACGATACGGTTGAGATGATTGTATACGCCGGCGCGAGCGCGGAACTGCGTGAGGTGGCCAACGAGCTCCGGGATCAGTCTTACCTTCAGGACCCGGAGGCGGAACTGCTCGTGGACTACGAGCTATGGTATCCGCTCAACTGGTACGTTCGCAGCGACGAATTCGTCCAATACCAGTGCTATGGCAACGACCCGGGCTGCCTGGAGATTACTGACCCGCCTACTGCCCAGGGTCTAATGCTGCTGGACGAGAACGGCTACAAGTACCATGAAAATCTATCCGAGTACCAGAGAGAAGGCTCATACAAGGAACTCCTCTGGTTCCCGGAGGTGTACCGGCGGCCTGGGGAGCGGCGCAAGGAAGAGAATATCCTCCAGGAGATGTGGCGGGACACCAAATTTGCCATTAACGTGGCGCCGCGCCGTGCTTCCTGGAAGGACGCGTTGGACTACATTCTGTACCGCCGAATTGACGAAGAATGGTGGGACTCCAAATTCTACAACTACCGGCCCAGAGACATATAGGACTGGAGTCGGTGCGCTTCACCTTAAAGACAGAACGCTCAATCCCGGCTATACTTTTACGGGATCCTAAGATTGCGAGACGTCTAAACAGGAAAAAAGAAACTTGTTAGTCAGCCGCCGCTTTATTCTAGGAATCGCCGTCAGCCTCGCGTTTGTCCTCCTCTTCTTCCTGATCGTAGACCTGGGGGAGATGGGCCAGGCACTGTCATCCGCCAAGTACCGCTTTATCCTTCCTGCCATCGCCCTTTACTTCGTGGCCCTCTTCTTCCGGTCCATTCGATGGCAGTTTCTGCTTACGCCGGTAAGCCGCATTCCCGTCGCCCGCCTTTTCCCCGTGGTGACCGTTGGATATATGGCCAACAACCTGCTTCCCGCCCGGCTGGGCGAGATTGCAAGGGCATACTATCTCAGCCGGCGGGAGGGCCTGAGCACCAGCACAGGACTGGCGACCGTTGTAGTCGAAAGGATCTACGACGGCCTGACCCTGCTGTTCCTGGTTGCCTTGGCCGTGCCGTTCCTCATCTTCGGCGGGCTTGTGGACGGCTCCGGGACGACGTCCGAAGTCACATGGGCGATAGTGGGCGGAATCACCGCCCTCGTCTTCATCGGCGCCATCGTCGTACTCACCCTAATCGCCCTGTATCCCGGTTTCAGCGGGTTCATCGAAAGGCTTGCGAACCTGCTGCCCAAGCCCCTGCGGCCAAAGGCTCGAGAGCTGATAGCCATGTTCATAGAGGGACTGTCGGTTTTGAAGGAGCCGCGACGACACCTGGGGCTGTTCCTGCTCTCCCTCCCCGTGTGGCTTCTAGAGGGGAGCATGTACATGGTAGTCGCCCTCTCCTTCGACCTGCCAACCTATTTCGAACCCGCCGCCATGGTGATCCCGGTAGTGATTCTGGTAACGGCGGTCTCTAACCTTGCCACGTCCATACCCTCCTCACCGGGATCGCTGGGTACCTTTGAGGCCCCCGCCGTTGCAGCCCTCGCCCTTGTTGGCATGGGCGGAGGGCCCGGAGGCGGAGAAGGCGTTGCCGGGGCCTACGCGGTCCTCGTACACGTGACGGCCCTCCTCCCCGTAACCATCCTTGGGCTGCTCTACCTGTGGTTCGGCAACATTTCACTCTCCCGGCTGATGCGTCGGGAAGACAAGGGCTATCCTCAACTGAGCCGCGAGGAGGTCTAAACTGTTGTTGCGGCGCATGGAGGCTCGGTGAAGGTAGCGATCATCGGAGGGGGCGCATTGGGTCTGGCCGCCGCTTACGACCTCTGTCTCAAGGGGCACAAGCCGGACGTGTTCGAAGTCGCGCCCTTCCTTGGAGGGCAGGCGTCCACCTTCGAGGTGGGCGGCGGTCTGTTAGAGAAGGGCTACCACCACCTGTTCAGAAGCGACACCGACATTGTGGACTTGATCCACAAGCTGGGCCTGGGGCCGAAGCTTCACTGGATTGAGTCCAAGGTCGGCCTGTTCCACGGAGACCGTATATGGAACTTCGCCTCCCCCAAGGACCTGCTGACCTTCACACCCCTCAGCTTCATCGACAGAGTCCGGCTGGGTTTAGTAACGCTTTATCTACAGAAGACCAGGAACTGGCAGCGCTTCGAGGACATCACCGCCCTGGAATGGCTCCAGAAGCGGGTGGGCCGGCGCCCCTACGAGGTCATCTGGGAGCCGATGCTGCGTGGGAAATTCGGCCGCCACTACGACAAGGTCAGCATGGCCTGGCTGTGGGGCAAGATATACCTCCGCGTAGCCTCCAGGGAACGCATCTGGGAGAAGGAGAAGCTGGGGTACCCCATGGGCAGCTTCGAAGAGATCTTCGACGCCCTGGACAGGGAGATCAAGCGTATGGGAGGTGAGGTGCGCCTCGCTACCGGAGTAAGGCGGGTCATCGTCGAAGACGGGCGCGCTGTGGGTCTTGAAGTCCAGACCCGCGGCAGCGAATCGGAGACCAGGCGCTACGACGCCGTAATCGCCACGACCCCGTCCTACGTATTCACCCGGCTTGCACCCATGCTTCCGAAAGACTATCAGACCCAACTGTCCAACGTGACATACCTTTCGGCGGTGCTTGCCATTCTTGTGCTGGACCGCCCGCTTTCGGAGAAGTACTGGTTGAACATTGCAGACCGCACAATCCCCTTCGTGGGCATCATCGAGCAGACGAACTTCGTCTCTCCCGAACTCTATGGCGGCAACCACGTTGTCTATCTTACCAACTACCCCGCCACCGACGAGCCTATCTACCAGATGACGCCGGACGAACTGTTGGAGGAATACCTCCCCCATCTCTCCCGGATCAACCCCGAATTCGACCGCTCCTGGATAATCGACTACCACCACCACAAGGTGGATGCGGCCCAACCAATAATTGGCGTCAACTACGGAGAACAGATTCCGGATCTGCGAACTCCCATCCCGGGACTGTACCTGGCAAACACCACCCAGATTTACCCGGAAGACAGGGGCACCAACTACAGCGTGAAGCTTGGTCGGAAGGTTGCTGGGCTGGTGATGCAGGACCACGAACACCGGTAGCCGACCCAGGCAATTCCCCCTCTCGCTCTTCTTCAGACCGGGACCGCCCTGTGTTTGAATTCACAATTGAACCTTGGGAAGGGCTGTGCTACTATTCCAGCGATATGTCAATCAGCGAGTTTGGATACTGCGTGACCCCTTTGCCAGTCAGCAAATCCACTATTCCGGAGGGCCTGTGACCTCCAACACCGGAACCTTGCGAAAGCGCGCCGCCGAGGCCATCAGGGACCAGAAACCAGAAACCGTAACCGTCCTTTCCTGCCTTCTTGCCGTCGAGGACGAGTTAGGGTACATCCCCCATGAAGCCGCCGAGGAAGTGGCCCGCGTAACAGGCTCCACCATCAACGACGTTTGGGGAGTGGCTTCCTTCTACACCAACTTTCAATTTCAGCCCCCCGGTCGTCATCGGGTCGAGGTATGTTGGGGCCCCACTTGTCACGTAAAGGGTGTGATGCCCGTCATCCGCCAGGTACTGGATTCCCTGGGCATTGAGGAAGAAGGCGCCACTGACGACGGCAACGTGAGCCTACGCTTCAACACCTGCCTTGGAGCTTGCGCCAACGGTCCAGTCATCAGTGTGGATCATCATCTGATGGGCAGGATGACGCCGGACAGGGCGCGTGCCGCCCTCGAAGGTATCAGGAACGGACTCTCACCGGAGGACGACGGTGCCTCCTAGCTTTGAAGAAATCCGGTCTCAGGGCCAGGAACGCTGGCGCGGCTTGACCCAGGGGACGCGGCCCTGGGTCAGAATAGGCACCGCACTGTGCGGAAAGGCTGCGGGGGCCGATGCCGTCATCGCCTCCCTCGTTGAGCGGATGGACCAGCGACACGTCAGCGCCATGGTCAGCGAAGTAGGATGCCTGGGCCCCTGCTTTGCCGAACCGCTGGTGGACGTTTCAATGCCCGACGGCTCTCGCGTGATCTACCGAAACGTGACGCCCGAACTAGCCTGCCGCATAGTCGATACGCACCTGCTTGAAGGGCAACCCCTCCCGGAGGCTGCACTTGGCTCCGTAGGGAACCACCTAAACGGCAGCATGCCCTCCTTCTGGGACCATCCGATGATGAAGCCCCAGCGTCGCATCGCCCTTCGCAACGCCGGCCAGTTGGACCCCATGGACATTCACCAGTACGTGGCCAACGATGGTTATGCCGCCCTCCACAAGGCGCTCACCGAGATGACCCCCGACGAGGTACGGCAGGAAGTCAGCGATTCCGGTCTAAGGGGGAGGGGCGGCGCGGCGTTCCCCACGGGAACCAAGTGGAATTTCCTCGCCGGCGCAAAGGACGAGGTCAAGTATATTCTGGTCAACTGCGAGGAAGGCGATCCCGGCGCCTTCAACGATAAGGGCATCCTGGAAAGCGACCCGCACAGCCTCATCGAAGGCGTAATCCTCGCGGGGTATGCAACCGGCGCAACCAAGGGGTACGTGTTCATTCGACACGGCCACGACGGCCCTATCGACCGCACGTGGCGGGCCATTGAACAGGCGCGACAGCTGGGAATCCTGGGGCGAAACATCTTCGGCTCCAACTTCTGCTTCGACATGGAAGTTTCTCTCACGGGCGATTCCTACGTGGCAGGTGAAGAGACGGCCCTGATGGAGTCCATAGAAGGCAAGCGGGCCATGCCCCGGTACCGTCCGCCATTCCCGGCGCAGATAGGGCTGTTCGGCAAGCCAAGCAATATCAATAACGTGAAGACTCTCGCATACGTCCCTCAGATTGTGCTCAACGGAGGCCGGTGGTTTGCCGGAATCGGTCAGGACCGCAGCACCGGCACCGCCATCCTGTGCCTGTCGGGGGACCTGACCTATACGGGCATGGCCGAGGTGCCCATGGGCATGACCCTTCGACAGGTGGTGGAGCAGATTGGAGGCGGCGTTCCCAACGGGAAGGACTTGAAGCTGCTCCAGACCGGCGGTCCTCTAGGCGGGGTGCTGAGCGCTGTGGACCTTGACATCGCGCTGGACTTCGACGCAATGTCCAAGGCGGGCGCGATTCTGGGGTCCGGCGGCCTGATAGCCGCCAGCGAAGACGCTTGCGTCGTGGACCTCACCCGTGCGCTCATCGCCTTCTGCCAGTACGAGTCCTGCGGCAAGTGCTTCCCGTGCCGCGCCGGCATGACCCACCTGCTGGAGGTTCTTGAACGTATCTGCCGGATGGACAGCACGCCTGAGGACATGGCCCTCATGGGCCGCGTGGGCCGCAGCATGCAGGCCGGGTCTCTCTGCGGACACGGTCAGCTTGGCTTCAACCCGGTTTCTTCGGCGGTGCGTTACTTCCGGGAAGAGTTTGAACAACACTTGAATGACAAGGTATGCCCCACAGGCAACTGCCCAGGCGCCTGGCATGCCCCAACCCGGGTACGGAGGTAACCCAAATGGCCGATGACCGCATAACCATCACCATCGACGGCGTAGAGGTCAAAGCACGCCGCGGACAGACGGTGCTGGAGGCCGCCATTGAGGCGGGCATCTACATCCCATACCTCTGCTATCACCCCGGCATGGAGCCCTTCGCCGCCTGTCGCATGTGCGTTGTGGAAGTCGAGAACGGGCGGGGCTTTCCAGCGTCCTGCACCCTTCCCGCGGCGGAGGGCATGAAGGTCCGGAACGCCACCAGGCGGGTCCACGAACTGCGCAGGGACGTAATGGAGTTACTCATTGCAGACCATCCCCACGGCTGCTTGACGTGCCACCGGGTGGACCTGTGCGGCCCTCAGGACGTTTGCCTACGTCACGTCTCCGTCAACGACCGCTGCGTCACCTGTCCCAAGAACGAGCGATGTGAGCTGAAGGACACAGTCCGCTACCTGGGCATGGAGATGGAATCTCCCCTGGAGTACAAGTACCGCGACCTGCCGGTGGAGACGGGCGACCCCTTCTATGACCGCGACTACAACCTATGCATTGTCTGTGGACGCTGTGTCCGCGTTTGCGAAGAGGTGCGCGGCGACAACGCCATCACGTTCACCGAGCGGGCCGGGCAGGCCCTGGTGGGCACTTCCGCCGGAACCTCCCTGCTGGAATCGGGCTGCGAGTTCTGCGGCGCCTGCCTGGACGTCTGCCCAGTGGGCGCGCTCGTAGAGAGCGACCACAAGTGGGAGAAGGCCCAGCAGGTGGAACGCACCATCTGCCCCCACTGTCCCGTGGGCTGCCAGCTTAACCTGGAAGTGAACCGGTTCGACAAAGTCGTTCGGGCTGTGCCTGAGATCAGCTCCCCCGCCAATCGGGGCCAGGGCTGCTTCAAGGGAAAGTTCGGACTAGACTTCGTAAACAGCAAGAAGCGGCTGAAGACTCCTCTCATCAGGCGCAACGGGACCCTGGAGAAGGCCACCTGGGACGAGGCTCTCGGCTACGTTGCGGAGAGGCTGGATGAATTTCGCGGCGATTCCTTCGCGATGCTTTCGGCGCCAGACAGCACCAACGAAGAACACTACCTGGCGCAGAAATTCGCCCGCGTTGCGATGAACAGCAACAACGTGGACTACACCACAAACACCCAGCCGGAGGCTGTCGATGCGCTTCAGCAGGTATTGGGCGTCAGCGCGGCAACCAATCCCATCTGGGACTTGGAGAAAGCCGACTGCATCCTGGTCTTCAACGCCAACATTACGGAAGAGCACAACGTTCTTGCTGTGCCCATCAAGCGGGCGGTCAAAGAGGGCACGAAACTTATCGTCATAGACGCGCGGGAGGTCGAACTCACCCGTTACGCGGACTTGTGGCTCCGCCCGAAGCCCGGCACCGAGCTTCTGCTGCTCAATGGACTGGTCAAGTCCCTGCTGCACCAGGGTTTGGAGCGTCGCGAGTGGCTGTACGAAAACTGTGCCGGACTCGACGACTTGCGGGGAGCGATGGCGTCGCTGGATATTGCGGACATCTCTGCCCAAACGGGGATATCCAAGGACATGATCGACTCCGCTATTCGGACGTACGGGCCTGCCGACCCTTCGTCCATCGTATACGGCATGGACAACGTGCCCGAAGAGCTTCACAAGGACTGCGTCTATGCGCTCACCGGACTGTCGATGCTGACTGGCAGCATGGGCAAGCCATCCGCCGGCATCTATCCTCTCAAGCAGGGTGCGAACAGCCAGGGGGCCTGGGACGTGGGGTGCGTTCCCACCCATCTGCCGGGCTTTTCACCCCTTGGGGATGCCGAATCACGTCAACGCGTTGAGGAAGCATGGTTTGCCAAGATCCCACAGGCTGCTGGGTTGGGCCAGCGGGGGATTCTTGAGCCGGGACAAGTGAAAGCACTCTTCCTGGTTGGCGACCTGTCTGAATCCGACGCCGGCAAACTGGAAGGCCTGGACTTCCTTGTAGTGCAGGACAGCTTCCTGAATTTCGCTGCCCAGAATGCGGACGTAGTCCTGCCCCGCAGCACCTTCGCAGAAAAGAGCGGCACATACACAAACCTGGAGCGCCGGATTCAGTCGCTCCGTCCTGCCATCGCCCCCAAGAATATCTTCGCCAAACCCGAGTCGTGGGCCCTCTGCCAGCTGGCCCAGCGGATGGGAGCAGCGGGCTTCGATTTTCCCGACACCGCCGCAATCATGGACGAAATTGCCCACGTCGCGCCCATATACGGCGGCGTGAGTCATGAAAGGTTAGAGAAGGAGGGTCGGCTGGTATTCCGTCCGGACGTAAGCAACCCGCTGCCCACCCAGGTGCTTTACTCCGACAAGGAGTATCACGGCATCCAGTGGCCCTGCCCCACCGCCGAAAGCCCCGGCGTTGAGATACTATTTGCCAATGGTCTCGCGGATGCGAAGCCTCGCATCCCCATACCCGGCTACCGGAGGGCCGATTTGGCTGAGGACGCGGCATTCCCACTGCTTTTCACCCCCGGCCGGGTGCTCCTGCAGTCTGAGAGAGAGATGACCGTCATCAAGGGTCTCTCCAACCGCATAGAGCGGGAGGAAATCATCGAACTGCACCGGGACGATGGCAAGGTATTGGGACTTGCAGAAGGAGACATGGTGGAGCTGCAGACCAACGGCTCCAAGCTCACCGGACGCGTGGCCTTCAAAGAAGGGGTACAGCGGGGCGTTGTGTCCTCCACCCAGCTATTCGGGCAGCTTATGGTGGAGGTTGAAGCCAGCCAGTCGCCGGACCCCATGTCACAGATAGCCGGACTGAACGTCGCCGCCGCCCGGCTTGTCAAAGTGGAATCATAGGTATCCAGGACCTGCGGGGGAATCTAGAACCGAAGAGGACGTTATGGCGCGCAGACAGGTAAGCCTGCCCACAGCCGCTCTGGTGGAGCGGAAAGATATAACCGAAGACCTGATGATAATCAAGATGAGGCCGGAAACGGACATGACCTTCAAGCCCGGCCAATACTGCACCCTGGGCCTTGAGGGCATCGAAAGGGCCTACTCCATCGTGTCTGCACCCCATGAGAAAGACCTGGAAATCTTCGTTGAGCTGGTCCCCTATCCCGACGGCGCGCTGACTCCCCTGATGTGGAAGATGAAGGAAGGGGACACCATGACGATCCGGCCCAGGTGCAAGGGCATATTCACGCTGGATGAAAAGTACAATTCCCATCTCATGGTCGCGACGGTTACCGGGGTTGCTCCCTTCGTCAGCATGCTCAGGAGCTACTTCCATCGCGGGGGCGAGGGACACCGCTTCTACGTGCTGGAGGGCGCCAGCTACCAGGACGAGTTCGTCTACGACCGGGAGTTGGAGCAGATGGCCGCCGACCACCCCGGCACCGTCACGTTCATTCCCACCGTCAGCCGGCCCGGCGAGGCAAAAAACGAAGGCTGGACTGGCGCTTCTGGCCGCGCCAACGAGATTGTCGAGGAACAGATAGAGAAGCTGGGGCTGGAATCCTCCTCCACCCTCGTCTACGCCTGCGGCCACCCCGGTATGATTGAGGATGTGAAGGAGCGGCTGGCTCCCAGGGGCTTCACCATCAAAGAAGAGCGCTTCTGGAAACAGTAGCGCGGGATTCGTCAAACGCAAGGAAGGGGCCTCCAGGTTTGGAGGCCCCTTCACTTATGTCAAACTACTGCCGTTGGGCCCTGGATATTACAGTCGGCTTCGTTAGTCGACGGCAACACCGAGGAGTATCAGGCCTGCGAGAATGGTGGTCACAATGGAGATTACCAGAGTGTACCAACCCGTGATGTACCGCAGCCGCGGGTAGGGTGGGGCCAGGTGGAAGAACATCAGCAGTGAGAATGCTGCCAACATGGCGGAAACAATGGCCAGAGGCCAGTGCATCAGGTAGCCGACCTGGGCGCCGCCCAGAATCTCTCCACCCGCGAAGAAGTAGATGGTGTAGAGAATGGAGACCACCGAAAGGAACAGGGAGTAAAGCCCCAGGGTGCGCTCGTCGAACCCTCCCAGGTGGACGCCCGCCAGAATGGCAAAGTAGACAACCCAGAGAGCTATGAAGGTGGACAGGACAGCGCCTACGTCCGCCACCTCCGGCGGTCCGCCAACCAGGGAGGTGAAGCTACCGCCCGAGAAGATGACCAAGCCTCCCAGAATAATCGCGGCCGTGGCGGCCATGATCCCGAGAGTCTTGGTGTTGTTGTAAAGGTCCAGGAAATACCAAGACTGGGCCCATAGTGTTGCAGGTAAGACCAACAAAAAGACTAATTCCATGCGTTACCTCCTATCTGATACTCAAACTAACTTCAGCTTCACAGTACAAGATCCCAAGAACGGCAACAGTCTGAAGGCGCAATATTCATCCGGGGATGAGGCATTATATGTACGGCTTTCTTCTAAAGTCAATTTTGGAGTGTCGAAAGGGGCCGGGCGTTTCCCCACCCTGCTCTTTGGGGTACAATGCCTTTATAGACAGGAAGAACTGCATTGACGCCCATCCGCCGCCAGTACCTGAGCATCAAACAGCGTTATCCGAACGCCATCCTTCTCTTTCGCCTTGGCGACTTCTACGAGACATTCGATGAAGACGCCAAGCTGGCGGCCCGGGCGCTCGACATCGTCCTCACTTCACGAAGCATGGGCAAAGGTGTAAGAGTGCCCATGGCCGGCATTCCCGCCCACTCGGTGGAATCGTACCTCGCAAGGCTGATAGAAGCGGGGCACCGGGTGGCCATCTGCGAGCAGCTGAGCGATCCCTCCGCATCACGGGGGCTGGTTGACAGGAACGTGGTGCGGGTGGTCACTCCCGGGACGATAGTTGAGCCTTCCATGCTCGACCAGCAGTCGAACAACTACCTGGCGGCTCTGCTGGTGGAGGGGACGGAGGCCGGTCTCGCGTACATCGACATCACCACCGGAGAGTTTGCCGTTACACAGATGGCGCTGGAGCATCTGCCCTCGGAGATAAACCGTCTCTCACCCGCCGAACTGCTGGTGCCCGAAGGCGAAGAAGATTTTACCGAGCTTAACGTGGACTTCTCCGTGCCGCTGCCGCCTAAGGAGTTTCATCCCTCAGCGGCGCGGCAGGCGCTGCTGACCCATTTTGGGTCTCTTACGCTGGAGGCCTACGGCTGCGACAACCTGCCTCTGGCCATCGGCAGCGCGGGGGCGATTCTGGGTTATCTGAGCGAAACCCAGTCCCAGATTCTAGGCCAGGTTTCTACCCTCAAGACCTACTCTGTTTCCGAGTACATGACCCTGGACCCGCAGAGCCGGCGCAACCTGGAGCTCTTCGACGGCGGGCGCTGGGGCGAGGGAGGACACTCCCTCGTTGGGACGCTGGACTTCACCCGCACGGCCATGGGGGCGCGGCTACTCCGGCGCTGGATCGGCCAGCCTCTGCTGGACATGGACGGCCTCAAGCGCCGTCTGGAAGGCACCAGTTATTTCCACTCCAACCTGTTGAGAAGACAGGAGGTGCGCTCACATCTGTCGCGGATATCCGACCTGGAGCGGATAATGAGCCGCGTCCGGCTGGGGACCGCGCCGCCCAGGGACCTGCTGGCCCTCAAGGAGAGCCTGCGCGCCTCCGCCGCCATTTCGCCCCTGCTGGAAGGCGAAGGGGCTGCCGAATGGCTCAGGAGGCGAGTACGTTCCTTCGACGCCCTGGAAGAGCTGCTGGAGATGTCCCTGAAGGAGAATGCCACGGGCAGCCCCGGCGACGGCGAGGTGCTGAGGGAAGGATTTTCGGACGAACTGGACGAATTGCGGTCCTCGGTGCGGGAGGCGCGCCGGTTCATCGCGAGCCTGGAACGTCGCGAAAAGGAAGCCACGGGCATCCGCACCCTGAAGGTAGGATACAACCGGATCTTCGGCTACTACATCGAGGTGAGAAAGACCAACCTGGACCAGGTGCCCAGCACCTACGAACGTCGGCAGACCCTCACCAACGGCGAACGCTTCATCATCCCGGAGTTGAAGGGGTACGAGGCGCGCATTCTGGACGCTCAGGAGCGCATTCAGCGTCTGGAGCAGGACCTCTACTCCCGGATCTGCGCCCAGGTGGGGCAGGAAGCCAAGGGGATTCTGGAACTGGCCCACGGCATGGCGCTGACGGACGTGCTGGCCTCCTTTGCGGAGGCGGCCGACAACTACGGCTACGTTGAACCTCAACTGGTGGAGGAACCGGTGCTGGACGTGAAGGGCGGGCGGCACCCCATGGCGGAGAGAATTCTCCCGGCGGGCGCGTTTGTGCCCAACGACCTGCAGCTTTCCTCGGAGGACTCCCAGCTGCTCCTCATCACGGGGCCCAACATGTCCGGCAAGTCTACGTACATCCGCCAGGCCGCGCTCATCACCCTCATGGCGCAGATCGGCAGCTTCGTGCCCGCCGATTCCGCCACCATAGGGCTCGCAGACCGCATCTTCACCCGGGTGGGACTGCAGGACGACCTGGCCGCCGGTCAGTCCACCTTCATGGTGGAGATGGTGGAGACGGCGGCCATACTGAACCAGGCGACGAATCGCTCCCTGGTGATTCTGGACGAGATAGGGCGGGGCACAAGCACCTACGACGGATTGTCCATCGCAAGGGCAGTGGCGGAGCACATTCACAACGACCCCAAGATGGGGTGCCGGACCCTTTTCGCGACCCACTACCACGAGCTCACGCAGCTGGCCGAGAGCCTTCCGCGGGTGCAGAACCACACCGTCGCAGTCAGCGAAAGCGGCGGGCAGCTGGTGTTCCTGCACCGGATAGTTCCCGGCGGGGCCGACAGGAGCTACGGCGTCCACGTTGCGCAGCTGGCGGGACTGCCCCAAACCGTAGTACATAGAGCGTGGGAGATTCTGGAAGCGCTAGAAGCACTGCCGCAGTCCAAGCCTCTCAACGGCGGCGGGCCGGCGTCCTCAAACCATCAGCAGATTCCGCTTTTCTCGCTGACCCCTCCGCTGGTGGAGGAGCTGCTGAAGCTGGACGTGACCAACATGACGCCCCTGGAGGCCATCAACAAGCTGTACGAGTTGCAGTCGATGGCCAGGGAAGCGGGTTAGAGATTCAAACCCGGACAGCCCAATTTACCCCAAAGGAGAAAACATGGCACAGCCGATAACTTACTACTGGTGGGCGCGTTGAAGCTCCTGCCGCAAAGCGAGAGAGTTGCTCTCGCAGCATGGCCTGGAGTTCGACGAGCGGGACTTCTTCAAAGACCCCCTATCAGAGGCTGAAATCGAGGAGCTTCTGACGCTGGCTCCGCCTTCGGAAGTCTTTTCGTGGAGGAGCCCGAGTTTCCGCAAGTTGAAGCTGGACAAGGACAGCCTTGACCCGCAGGACCTGGTCCGTCTCATGGCCGAGGAACCCCGGCTCATCAGGCGTCCAATGTTCCGGGTGGGGGATAAGCTGATTGTGGGTGGCGGCAAGAAGGCCATCGACAGCGTCCTGGCGTCGGCATAGGCTTACATAGCAGTGAATATCTTCTTCGACGTAGACCAGACCATCCTGGGGATGGACAACTCCCTTCGTCCAGGTGTGAAGGAGACGATGACGGCGCTGACGGAAACAGGGCATCGGGTCTTCGTGTGGTCAGGCATGGGGATCAGGCGGGAGACCGTCCGCCGGCACGGACTGGAGGAGCTGGTTTCCGGTCTTCATCAGAAGCCGCTGTACGACTACATGGAGCGGTTGGAAGAGTTGAAGGTGCCCTTTGCTCCCGATTTTGTGGTGGACGACGATCCGCAGATTGTGTCGGCCTTCGGGGGCTTCTGGTTGCCGCCCTATTATAAGCAGGGCGATGACGACGGGGCCATGACGAGGGCGCTGGCTTCTATAGCGGCCTTCGCCGATTCCGGCCATTCGGGAGACCCCCATTTTCGCGCCAGGGGCGATCTCCGTCCGCTGGTGCGGAGTTGAAGCCGCGGCCCCATGGCGGGAGTTGTCATCACCTCTGGAATGTGAAAGCATCGCTGTTATGGCAATAAGGCTACTTTCGGAGCAGCTGGCGGCAAAGATTGCCGCGGGGGAGGTGGTGGAGCGGCCAGTTTCCGTGGCCAAGGAGCTGATAGAGAACTCCCTGGACGCGGGGGCAACTAGGGTACGCGTCGACATCAAGGGCGGGGGCGTTGAACTCATCCGCGTGGTCGACAACGGGTCCGGCATGGAGTCGGAAGAGATACCGCTGGCCTTCCAGCGCCACGCCACCAGCAAGCTGACCGACGTATCTGGACTGGACAGCATCGACACACTGGGTTTCAGGGGGGAGGCGCTGCCGAGCATTGCCTCCGTTGCGGAAGTCAGCCTGGCCAGCCGGCGAGAGTCCTCCCCCACCGGCTGGGAGGTCGCCTTGAAGTGGGGGCGCATTGAGCGGCAGGGCCCGGTGGGATGCGCGCCGGGGACTATGGTTGCCGTATCTGAATTGTTCGAGAACGTGCCGGCTCGCAGGAAGTTTCTACGATCCAACGCAGCAGAGGCGGGACGAATTCGGACTTTGATTTCCCGCCTGATTCTTGCCTACCCGGGCGTAGCCTTTCACCTGACAATAGACGGCAGGGAGGCGCTTAACTTCTCGGGCAGCGGACGTTCGGAGGACGCGCTGGCCGCCGTCTACGGGCCGCAGGTGGCGAAGGATGCCATCGCCGTGGAGTGGCAGGACGTTACGGGGGAGGTAGCCGTGGAGGGCTTCGTGGGGCCGCCATCCCTTCACCGGTCGAACCGTCGGCACATCACCTTCTTCGTCAACAGGCGGTGGGTGATGAGCCGGATGCTCAGCGTAGCGTTGGAGGAGTCCTACCACGGGCTGCTCCCGCAGGGCCGACACCCGGTGGCGGCGGTCAACATCATGCTGCCCTACGAGGACGTGGACGTAAACGTGCATCCGACGAAGGCGGAGGTGCGGTTTCGCAAGGGGGCGCAGGTCTTCTCCTCCCTACAGAGGGCCGTCCGGGGGGTGCTTATCGCGTCGACGCCCGTGCCGCAGTTCCATATAGGCTCGACCGAAAGCGCGCCTGCCTTCCAACCCTCCTTCATGGCCTCGCCGCTGGCGTCGCGTACGACGGTCACTCAACCTCCTCCCCCAGCCGACGGCCGGGGCCCGGAGGTGGAGTCGCCAGCATTGCGGGTATTGGGGCAGGCGTCGAACACCTACATAGTGGCGGAAGGGCCGAGCGGCATATTCCTGATGGACCAGCACGCGGCCCACGAGTGTGTGCTATACGAGAAGATCGTCGCAGAAATGAAGCGGGGCAGCCCGTCGATGCAGGCGCTGTTGGAGCCCGTGCCGGTGGAGCTCTCCTCGGAGCACCAGGAGTTGGTGAAGGACGGGGCCGAGGCTATGAAGGCATATGGATTTGAGCTGGAGTCCTTCGATAGAGAGGCCTGGGTGTTGCGGGCGGTGCCGGCGGTCTTTCGGAGGGGCGATCCGGCTGAGGCGCTACTGGAAGTGCTGGAGATGACGCAGCGGGACGGGCCGTCGCTGGGGGGACGTCAGGAGGCCCTGGCGGCTTCTATCGCCTGCCACAGTTCAGTACGGGCGGGCAAGAGCCTGAGCCTGGAGGAGATGCAGGAGATCATCAGACTGCTGGAGAAGGTGGAGAACCCCCACACCTGTCCCCACGGACGCCCGACGATGCTGCATTTAAGCTCTCAGAATCTGGAGCGGCAGTTTGGCCGTCGGTGACCGACCTGATGGGCGTCAGATCAGGCTAGGCGTTGAGGGAGCCGTCGCCCCGAGAGTCGTCTCGGGGACGGTAGATAGAGTCTTCCGGCAGCCCGTCGGCGGGGTCGTTGGAGGCCGAATCTGAGGAAAGAAGATTGCGCACGGGTAACGTCAGCGCCGCTGCTGCCGCCAGACCCAGCGAGACGCGGCCAAGAAAGCCGCGGCGAGTCATTCCGGTGGACTGCTTTTTGTTTTCTTCCTTGCTCATCATCCCTCATTCGTTTCTTGTTCTTGCGTTTTTCGGGTGTGCCGGAGCGCACCGTGCAGATACTAGTTTAGCGATTCCAGAAAAAGTATCAAGGGGCATTTTGTCACAAACGGAAACATCGACAGCCTGCGGCAATCTTCCGGGCTAACGCCAGCGTATAATTTCAGGGAGCGTAGTTGATTCTCAAACAGTCATGCGGCCCGACTATCGGCATACCCGGTAGGCAACTTGCTGCGATATAGAGGACGGTCAATCATAACCAGCAAACCAAATAGCGCCCGCCCGGCTATGCTGGCCGGCATTCTGGCAATCGTCGCGGCGCTGTTTCTGCTGGTTGGGTGCACCGATGACGCGGCCCCGACGCAGTCGGGCGCTCCCCTTACGACGGCGGCTGCTACGCCCGAAGTTACACCCACCAGCAGCCCAAGCCCCGCCGGAACTTCCACCGCTCCGGCTTCAGTCCCGACCACTCCACCTCCCGCGCCCACCAGCGCCACCGCCGCGACCGCCGTTGCCACTCCGTCCTCGACACCCACGGCATCGGCGACGGCGCCTTCCCTTCCCTCGGAGACTTCCGTCGTCCAGGACGGGATACCCGTCCCGCCGCGGCGAGACCTCTACGAGTTGTCGCGGGCCTTGCGTCAGAAGTCGGCGGAACCCATCCCATATCTGCGCCATCAGATTTCATCGGACTTACAGGTTGGGCAGGTGGACACCTTCAAGGTCCTCTCCAACGTGGATCCGGTCGAGTTTCGCGAGATTGAGGCTACGCTTGAGCATGTTTCCGGCAACGCCTACTGGTACGTCGAAAACGGCGTCAGGTTCAACGATGACTCGCTCAGGGAGTCGGCGGTTATCTTCGAGGAGAGGATTATGCCCGGCCTTCAATCCTCCTTTGGACCACTGTGGGGGCCGGAAGATCCCCCGGGGCAAAAGTTGACCATTCTCCATGCGCCGACGCGTGGGCTGGGCGGCTATTACAGTTCCGCCGACGAGTACCCGGTGCAGGTGCACGAGAACAGCAACCAGCGGAAGATGATCTACATCAACCCATCGGCCCTTCGCATTGGCACGGAAAGATACCTCTCAGTCCTGGCGCATGAGCTTCAGCACGCGGTCAACTGGAACCTCAGCGGGGGACAGAGCACCTGGCTCAACGAGGGGCTGTCCCAGGTGGCCGAGCAGAGGCTGGGTTGGCGTCCGGCATCTGTGGAGGCCTTCGTACATTCGGGGCCCACATCGCTGGTCTACTGGCCTCTCAGTTTTCGGGACACGCGGCCATACTATGGCAGCTCCTTCATGTTCAGCCAGTTCCTGACCGAGCAGGTTGGATCGCCCGGGAGCCTGGAAGTCCTGGTAAGGGCCCACCATCGCGGGATACACGCCGTGGATGCTTACCTGGAGTCGTTGGGTTCGGGAGAATCTTTCGAGTCCATATTTGGACGCTGGACCGTGGCCGCTTACCTCTCGGAGATGGGACAGGGCGGAGCTTATGGCTACGCGAGATGGTGGCCCTCCGTGGACGCCACGGACGAATTGGACGGCGATGGTGACTACCGGTTCGGCCAACCCCAGTTTTCCGCCCGGTACCTGCGGCTCGACCTCGATTCGGATAGCGCCGAGGTGAGTTTCGCTTCTGACACTTCAGTGAATCTAGTCTCCAGTCATCCGCCGACGGGGGGGCATTGCTGGTGGGGCAACTACGGTGACACTATCAGCTCGACGCTGACGAGGGAGTTCGACCTTTCCGGTCTGCAGCAGGCCACCCTGAATTATACGGCTTGGTACTCCATCGAGGAGGACTGGGACTACGCGTACGTGCTGGCATCCACCGACGGCGGGTCCACCTGGGATGTGCTGCAGGGGGCGCTTGCGTCCACGGATAACCCATCGCTGAACGCCTACGGGCCGGGCTACACGGGCGAGAGCGACGGCTGGGTTGCCGATTCCGTGGACCTGACGGCATACGCGGGTCGGTCGGTGTTGGTGCGGTTCCACTACGTGACCGACGACGCCATCACGGGCCAGGGAATCTGTGTGGACTCGGTGGCGGTGCCGGAGTTGGGCTTCTACGACGACGCGTCGGCCAACCAGGGTTGGACGTCGGAGGGGTTCTACCGGACCGACAATCGGGTGCCGCAGGACTTTGTGGTGCACCTGATAGAGATTCGGGGCGACGACGTGAGCGTCACGCCGATGGCGCTGGACGGCGACAACCGGGGGAGCCTGTCAGTGACCGACGCGGACGATGCGGACGACGTGGTGCTGGTGGTGGGTAGCCTGGCCGAGCACAGCCGACAACCAGCCAGCTATACGGTGACCGTGACGGGCGGGAGCTAGGCCGCGCTTATTCCAGGAAGTCCTTCAGTCGGCGCGACCGGGTAGGATGTCGCAGTTTTCGAAGGGCCTTGGCCTCGATCTGCCGGATGCGCTCCCGTGTGACGCCGAACTCTCGACCCACCTCTTCCAGGGTGCGGCTGCGTCCGTCTTCCAGGCCGAAGCGCAGTTGCAGCACGCGCCTCTCCCGATCCGTCAGCGTGTGTAGAACGTCGCTTATCTGCTCCTTCAATAGCTGGAAGGAAGCAGCGTCGGAGGGCGCGGGGGCGCTCTGGTCCTCGATGAAGTCTCCGAGGTGGCTGTCCTCTTCCTCGCCGATGGGGGTCTGAAGGGAGACGGGTTCCTGGGAGATCTTGATAATCTCCTCCACGCGCTCCGGGGTCAGGTCCATCTCCTTGCCGATCTCCTCCGGGCTGGGTTCGCGACCGAAGTCCTGGAGCAGGCGGCGGTTGTGCCGCATAAGCTTGTTGATGGTCTCCACCATGTGGACGGGGATGCGGATGGTCCTTGCCTGGTCGGCGATGGCCCTGGTTATGGCCTGACGAATCCACCAGGTGGCGTAGGTGCTGAACTTGTAGCCCTTGCGATAGTCGAACTTCTCCACGGCGCGGATGAGGCCGATGTTTCCTTCCTGGATGAGGTCCAGGAGGGACATGCCGCGGCCAATGTACTTCTTGGCCACGCTGACCACCAGCCGAAGGTTGGCTTCGGTGAGGTGCTGCTGGGAGCGGAATGCCTCCCGGCGGATGCGTAAGATGTGGTAGCGGAGGCGAGTGTCGACGCGCTTCAATCGGGCGGCGCTGGCTTCGTCCTGGAGCTTCACACGTAGCTGGCTGAGGGTGCAATCGCCGAGAACGTTGGCGCTTTCCGGGGGGAGGACCCAGCTATCCAGCGAGAGTTGGATGATGGCCTTCGCCACATCCAGCATCTCCCAGTCCAGGTCGCCGGCCACCCTCTCCATGAGCTCCGGGTCCAGCAGGACGTCGATGGCGTCCCGGACCTCGCGGTTTGTGATTATGGCGAAGAGGGTCAGATCATGACATATGCCGAGACGCCGACCGAGGGAGAAAACGAGGGGCTCGGCGTTGACCAGCCTCTTCAGCAGGGCAATGCTCATCTCCCAGGAGGGGACGGGCCTGCCGGTGCCTTCGTTCAGCTCTGCTTCAAGTTCGTCCAGGTGCTTGCCGCCCTCCATGCTGCGGGCGAGGACACGCTCGTCCTCGGAGGTGAGCAGCTGGACCCGGCCGATTTCACGCAGATACATGCGGACGGGGTCGTCCAGCACCTCGGCGCCTTCCAGGTCAGGCTCCCAATCGGGGTCTTCGGCCTGAATTTGCACGGCGTAAGGAGGCACGACAACTTTGAGGGGGCCTGCGCCGCCTTCAAGAGAGTCGTCGCCGGAGTCCACGTTGGCGGTGGTTATGGCGGTGGGGATTACCTCCAGGGCCTTGGCGGCGGCGGTGTCTACGCCGAGCAGGTTGACGGCTTCACTGACTTCCGAGCCGTTGGCCACGGACTCCAGATATTCTTCGTCCGCCTTGCGGGTTCCCCGTTTCTTTCTAGTGCTTACCATATATTCACACGCTCCTGGCTCTAAAGAGAGCTTCCATGTCGCTGTTAACTTTCAGAATCTCCTCCTCGAATCGGCTGAATTCTTCAGGGTCAACATCGGATAGACGCAGCCCTTCTTCTATCTTCAACTGACGAAGCCGACGCTCCTGCAAGCGCTGGATGCACTGGGACAGGTCCGCCTCTTTTTCCTTGGGGTCGGCGGGCGGAAGCGGCTTGGCGGTGAGATAGTCGAGATGGCTACGAATACCCTCGTCCAATAACTCTATTGTGATGCCTCGCAGCCAATTTGTAAACAGTTCTCTATTCTCCACCCGCTCAAACATTTCCGAGCGAAGCCCGGCGGTCTGGTCGGCGATATCCGGGTTTTGCAGCAGTAAGGCCAGACAGTATTCCTCGAGGGGGTCCCGCTCCAGCTGCTTGAAGGGCGTGGCCGCCGCTGCGTCGGGCCGCATGGGCCGGCGGGCCCTTCGCTGGGGGCGGGGACGGTCTATTCTGATTCTCAGCGTTGACTCCGGTACGCCCAGGATCTCCGCAAGGACTCGTACGTGCCGATCCTGCTCGAAGGGATCGTCCGCCGCATATACCAGGTGGGATACGGCGCCAGCCATGTCCGACTTGCCCTGGGGGGTGGTGATGTCGAAGCGGCGGGCGTAGGCCTGCAGCAGGAATTCAAAGACGGGCTGCGTCTCCTTGGTGAGACGCTCCCATTCCGAACTGTCCTCCCGGATGATGTCGTCCGGGTCTCTTCCGGCGGGCAGGGGGGCGATCTTCAGGGTGGGGCCGCCGGGTCGCCGGTACACGGAGTTCCGCTGGGAGCGGGACACTTCCTGCTTCTGCATCACCTTCCAGGATGTCTCCATGCTGCGGAGGGTTGCTTCCTGACCGGCGGCGTCGGGGTCCAGGGCCATGATAACTTCGCTGGCGGAGCGGAGAAGGTCCGTCTGATAGGTGGTGAGGGCGGTGCCCATTGAGGCGACGACATTGTCGAAGCCGTTCTGGTGGGCCATGATGGCGTCCATGTAGCCCTCAACCACCACTGCGGCGCCGTTGTTTCTGACGGAGTCCCTGGCTAGATGGAAGGCGAAGAGGATCTTACTCTTGTCGAAGATTGGGCCCTGGCGGGAGTTGAGATACTTGGGCATTGAATCGTCGAGGGCGCGGCCGCCGAAACCGACCATGCGGCCTTCGGCGTCCCAGATGGGGAAGATGAGGCGTCGGCGGAAGAGGTCCTGGCCCGCGCCATCCTGGGGCTGGGAAACGAGACCGGCGAGGGAGAGCTGCCCTTCCGTGTAGCCGAGGGAGAGGAGATGACGACGCATTGCAGAGCCGTCGTTGGGGCTGAGGCCAAGCTGGAACTTGGTGGCGGTTTCGGGGGTGATGCCGCGGCTTTCGACGTAGGCGCGGGCTTCGGCGCCTTCGGCCGAGGCGAGGTTTCGGGTGAAGAATTTTGCCGCTGCCTCCGTTAGCTTGAGGAGGGGGTCTTCGCTCTTCCGGCGTTGCCGGGTGGGGACCTCGGTGCCCGTCATGCGGGCCAGGTCCTGGAGAGCTTGTCTGAAGTCCACGTTCTCGCGCTGCATGTAGAAGGAGAAGACGTCGCCGCCGGTGGCGCAGGCGCCGAAGCAGCGCCAGCTCTGGCGGTTGGGGAAGACGAAGAAGGACGGCGTCTTTTCCGTGTGGAAGGGGCACAGGCCCTTGAAGTTTGCGCCGGACTTCTGGAGCGAGACGTAGCCGGAGACCAGGTCCGCGACGTCCAACTTGGCTTTTATGTCATCGACAACGGTCATGAATTTGGATGAAACCTGCCTGCGAGGGGAGTTGGGAGCAACCTTACGTTATGTGCAGTCAATTGTATACCATTGCTCAAGGGCCACTTTGTCTGGGATGCGGGGTCGAGCGGAGGGTCAGGGGGCGTGGACGGGGCCGTCGAGGGTGAGGAAGCGGAGAATTTCCAGTCCGTCCTCCATGGTGTAGCAGACGGTGGTGGAGGCCTTTTCCAGGAAGTAGAAGCTGGGAATGTCCGGGCACAGGTTGACCATCACCACCGGCTTGTTCCAGGCGTAGGCCATACCGACTTCGGCCGCAGTCCCGATGTTTCTCCCTTCATTTTCTATGACGCAAAATACGAGGTCTGCCGACTTCAGCAGCGTCACGTCCCTGGGAAAGAATACGTCGGCGCCCTTGCCTCTGGATCCACCGTGCTTGGGGTACTTGTGGGGCCAGAGAAACTCGCAACCGCTGATGGCGGAGGCGACCTTCTCCCGCCAGTTGGTGTGCATGTTTCCAGCCATGTAGATCCTCATCAAAACTCCCTTCGACTGCTAGAGTGCTATCCCTTAAGCCTGAGGCTGATTCGACATCGAATAGTGTCCGCGATATTCGGGGGGAAGCAGCTGGGCAATTCTGCTCATGACCATGTCCGAACCCTGCTGGAGCATCTCTCGGCTCAGCCTGCCCTCTATGTAGGGCAGCGTGAACGGCTCCCCAAATCTCACGCTCATTTTGCAGAAAGGGAGGGCGATGCGCCAGTAGCCGGGGATATTTTCAGTGCCGGTGACGGCCACGGGCACGACCGGGGCTTGGGACTTGAAGGCGAGATAGCCGACTCCCGGCATGGCGGGATTAAGGCCCCCTTCGAGGCTTCGTCTGCCTTCGGGGAATACCAGGATCGCGCCGTCGCGCTCCAAGACCCTGAGCGCCCAACGCAGGGCCGTTCGTTCCACCTGCCCCTCCTTGACGGGATGGGCAAGGCATCGGGAGAAGAACCAGTGGCTGATCGGGCTCTTGAACAGCCCCTCCTTGGCGAGGGAGTGCAATTTTCTGTTGGCGCTGGCCACCACCACGGGCGGGTCCGCGTTGCTGAGGTGGTTGGCGGCGACAATCAGCGGCCCCCTGGTGGGGATGGAGTTCCTACCCTCGACCTTCCAGCGGGCGAACAGCGTGAATTGGAGCCTCGCAAAACCTGTGCCTATTTCGTAGAGCATTGCGCTACCGTCCCTCGATTATCGCCAAAGCGTGCAGGGTCACCTGCTCCACGGTGAGACTATCACTGTTGATGATACGGGCGTCGACTGCGGGGCGGAGGGGGGAGTGGGCGCGCTCCGAGTCGAGCTTGTCCCTGGCTTCCAAGTCTCTCAGCACCTGGGCGAATTCGATGGGTTTTCCCTTCTCTACAAGCTCCTGATGCCGCCTCCTGGCCCGCTCACGGGTTGCGGCTTTCAAGAAGAGCTTGACCGGTGCTTGAGGGGCAACAACGGTGCCGATGTCGCGACCTGCCAATACGATATTTCCCTCAGATGCTATCTCTCTCTGCTTGCGGACGAGGGCCTGGCGAACGCCGGGAATCTTGCTTACGGGGGATACGAGCTGATCGATGCGGGCGCGGTGCTGCTCCAGGGGGAGAGGCGCGCCGTTGACGAGGAGTTCGTCGCCTTCCGCTGACATCCGGAAGCTGGCGTCGGAGGCAAGTTCAGTCAGGGAAGCTTCGTCCTCGTGGTCTACGTCGCGCTGCATGGCCAACCAGGTGACGGCGCGGTACATGGCGCCGGTGTCGAGGAAGCGGTAGCCCAGCCGCTCCGCCAGGCGGCGCCCAACCACGCTTTTGCCCGTCGCCACGGCGCCGTCGATGGCTATCAAGTTCGGTTTGGGCAATAGGGTATTCGCGCTAATAACTGGCAAGGGCTATCGGATTTATTATAGCATCTGGCTAGCTGCGGTAGCAGCAGATACGGAGGCGGTTACGACTATCTTGGGTTGGAGAACAGAGAAAATCAGGTCAAAGGGGTGGCTGCTGATCGTGTTTGCGCTTGCGGCAGCGGCGGCGGGCCTTTCGGTGCTGGTGTCCTCCACGTCGCCAGTGTCCGGGGAAGAGGCGATGCTGGAGTGGCTGCGGAATGCGGAAGTGCCGCTGCTGGATCTGATATGCCGGTCGTTGGACTGCCTGGGCGGACGCTGGATGATTATCGGGACGGTGGTGGCGTTGAGCGCGGTGCTGTGGGTGCGGCGGCGAAGGACAGAGGCCATTGCCTGCCTGCTGATAATTCCGTTGGAGATGACGACGCTCGGCATTCGGGAGGTCATCGGCAGGGAGCGGCCGGTATTGACGGACCTGGCTGCGGTTTCGGAAAGCGCAGGCTTTCCCAGCGGGACAACGCTGCATGCTGTGATGTTCTTCGGATTCATTGTCTATCTGGTGCACGTCTACATGCGGCCCGGGAAGTTGCGTTTCGCTCTGCAGGGGCTGCTAATACTGGCCATTGCGGTCATCAGCTACTCGCGCATCTACGTTGGCGCGCACTGGCCGACGGACATTCTGGGCGCGTGGCTGTACGGCGGGGTCTTTCTCTGGGGCATCGTGGCGGTGGGCGTTTCGCTCATTTCGCGGGTACGGGTGGCGGTGGAAAAGCGGACTTCTCGCATCTATAATGGCCTCAAATGCTGAACGCTCCAGTCCTAGTTCTCAACCTCAACTATGAGCCGATAAACGTCTGCAATGCCCGTCGGGCCCTGCTGCTCATCTTTCGGGGCAAGGCGGAAATGTTGGAGAACGGAAGGGGACAGGTGCGCACGGAGAGACAGGTCTTTGACCTGCCGTGCATCATCCGGCTGGTATACATGGTGAAGCGACCCTTTGTGAAGCGGAAGCTTTCCAAGAAGGAAGTGCTGCTGAGGGACCGGCACACGTGCCAGTATTGCGGCCAGCGAAACCTTGAGCTCACGATGGACCACGTGACGCCCCGCCGGCTGGGCGGGAAGCAGACGTGGGAGAACATTGTCAGCGCCTGCATACCTTGCAACCATCGTAAGGCGGGGCGCACACCATACCAGGCGGAGATGAAGCTGCTGAAGGTGCCGAAGGCTCCGTACCCCAGCCCCTATTACGTGCTGCATGGGCGCACGATTCTGGACGAGTGGAAGAAGTTTGTTCCGTGGGAGATTGGGTGAGTCTGGGTTAGGGGTGGTTGGGCTATTTTGTGTAGGAAGAGTGTGCCCCTGGGTTCGCGAGGGAAGGGGAGGGGGATGGATTCCCTCCTGCGCGGGAGTGAAGATTGGGTAGGCGTCAACCGGGGGCGAGATTCTTCGTCGCGGAGCCTCCTCAGAATGACATGTGGGTGGAGCGGGAAGTGCGGGGAGCGGGTTGGGTTGTAAGGTTGGGGTGGACTGTAGGTTGGGAACGGGTTCCTGCCTTCGCAGGAACAAGGGTGGGGGAAGGGGTTATGGGGAGGGGTTTTGGGCGGGGGTGGGGAGGGAGAGCATGAGGGATTCCAGGGCCAGGCGGGCGTTTACGTTGCTGTTCAGCGCCTCGATGCTCTTGCCCATTGCGCCGATGAATCCGGCTATCTGACCGGGGGTGTAGGCAGACATCCACTCCTCGAGGCGGTCGGCGTAGTCGAGGTTGTAGACCCACTCGGGACCCGCCTCCCGCAGCACCAACAGGTCCCTCCACCAGGAGAGCCAAATATCGAGGGTTTCCAGGGCCTCGTCGCGGTCGCGGTAGTAGAGTCCTGCCACGTCGGAGGCGGCATGGAAGCGCTGCTCAATGGAGGCTCCAAGTAGGCCGATAAGCCGGTCCAGCTCGGTGGTGCGGCGTTCCAGAAGCAGCGGGTCCTCGAGGGAAGTGAGCGCCCAGCCGAGGCTGCCCTTCGACAGCCGGGCCAGCAGTTCCGCTTGCTCAGGTTCGACGCCGTGATTTTCTTGCAGGTAGGTGGCGAGGGGCGCTTCCGCCATCGGCTTGAGTTCGATGCGGCTGCACCGGGACTTGATAGTCGGCAGCAGGCGGTCTTCCTGGGAGGTCAGGAGGATGAGGAGGGTCTGGGGCGGCGGCTCCTCCAGGGTCTTGAGCAGGGCGTTGGCCGCCTCTTCGCTCATGGTCTCGGCGTCCTCGAAGATGAAGACCCGGTAGGCGCCTTCGTAGGGCTTGAGGTGCGACTGGTTGGTGACGGAGCGGACCTCGGCGATTCCCAGTTCTCTGCGTCGCGACCCCTCTTCCTGCCTTCGGAGGCCGATGATGCGGACGTCGGCGTGATGGCCGCTGGCGACGCGGCGGCACTGGATGCAGTTCTGGCAGGGGAGTCTGTCGTCGACGGCGAGGCAGTTGACGGCCCGCGCCAGGTCCAGGGCCAGGGTGGTCTTGCCCACGTGGGACGGGCCTGCGAAGAGGTAGGCGTGGGAGAGCCGACCCGTCTCCAGGCTGGCATCGAGGATGCGGGTGGCGTTTTCCTGTCCGATTACTTGCCACATGGGGTTAGGGGAGGATCACCCCCATCCTAACCTTCCCCCATCGAGGGGGAAGGGAAAAGAGTGGAACCTTCCCCCGTCAAGGAGAGCTTTGCATAACCTGCCGTTCAGCCCCACCGCCACGCAACTCACCCTCACCTCAATCCTCTCCCACGACGGGAGAGGAGGAAAGAAGGGGGAGAATGGGAAAGACAAGCTGCTCAGGCAACGTCGAGGAGCATCTGGTCCTGGAAGGTCTCGCGGCGGCGAATGAGGCGGGCCTGACCGTCTTTGACCAGGACGATGGGCGGCTTGGGGTTCAGGTTGTAGTTACTGGCCATGGGAATGCAGTAGGCGCCGGAGGCGGGGATGGCGATCAGGTCATTGCCGTTGCCATCGATGGCGGGTAGGAGAACGTCCTTCACCAGAACGTCGCCGGACTCGCAATACTTGCCCGCGATTGTCGCGACCTGGTCGGATCTGTCGTTGACGCGGTTGGCCACGACGGCCTCGTATGCGGCGTCGTAGAGGGCGGGGCGGATGTTGTCGCCCATGCCGCCGTCGACTGAGACGTAGCGCCGGACGCCGGGGATCTCCTTGACTGCGCCAACGCGATAGAGGGCGACGCCCGCGGGGCCGGCGACGGCGCGGCCCGGCTCGATGGTGAGAAGGGGGAGATCGAGGCCAAGCCGGTCGCACTCGGCGTTCATGGTGCCTACGATGGCTTCGGCGTAGTCGGCGGGAGTGGGGGGATTCTGGTCGGCGGTGTATGCGATGGCAAACCCGCCGCCGGGGCTGAACTCCTGGAGGTCCAGGCCTTCCTCTCGCATTTCAGCGGCGAACTCCAACACCACCTCCACGCCGTCGCGATAGGGCTGAAGCTCGAAGATGGGCGAACCGAGGTGGAAGTGCAGACCTTTCAGGTTCAGGTGGGGCGCGACGACGGCTTGACGGACCGCCTCAGCGGCGTGGCCCGTTTCGATGGCGAAGCCAAACTTGCTGTCGAGGACGCCGGTGGTGGTCTTCTCATGGGTGTGGGGGTCAATGCTGGGGGATACGCGGAGCAGAACGTCCTGCGTCGTGCCCGCGGCGGCGGCAATCTCTTCCAGGAGGGAAAGCTCGTGGAAGCTATCTATGACGATGCGGCCAATCTTCCAATCAACGGCCTGCTCGAGCTCCGGGGCGGTCTTGTTGCTGCCGTGGAAGTAGACCTTCTCGCGGGGGAAGTCCACGGCCTGGGCGACGGCGAGTTCACCGCCGGAGACCACGTCTAGACCCAGACCCTCCTCGGCGAAGATCTGGGCCACGGCGGGGTTGACGTAGGCCTTGCTGGCATAGGCTACGGTGGTGTTTGGGTAGCGCTTGGTGAACTCCTGGACGAAGCTCCTGCAGCGACCTCTGAGGGTCGCATCGTCGAAGATGTAGAGCGGGGTGCCGAACTCGGCGGCCAGGTCGACGGTATCGCAGCCACCGATGACGAGGTGGCCGGCGTCGTTGACCTGGGTGGTGGTGGGAAAGACATTCCGGGGAAACATGGGCGTTCCTCCTCAATAGTGGACTAATCTTAGGTAGGGGAATTTGAGGGTGTCAAGCGGGAGAATATTCAGGGTTGAATTAGTGCGACGCAATCTCCAATTCAACCGGGAAACAACCAGGAAACAAACGGGAAACAACCTGACCTGCTTTCGATTGGACAGGCGTGAAATTGACTCGAGATGGCAAAGGGGCAGAGAAATGTGTGGTCATTATGTAAAGTTTCAGGCATGAATTTGGAGATTTGGGATTGAATTTGTTTTTGGAAAAATTTTTGGAGAAAAATGGGGTCTCTGTGATACTGCATCGCTTGTTGGACAGCGCGGGAGTGGGTGAGGGCGGGGTCGTCGCGTATGTGTTCTATTCATCAAGGGAAGGATAGCAGGGATTGTGGGTTTTGGACAGGGGGAACTTGTCAGTGTGGGAGGTGGGAGTGCGTTGTGGGTGGAGAATTGGTTCCTATACCCGTCTCCACGGGCACGAGCCTTTGATAGCAGGAACAAGAGAGGGAAGGGAGCGCGGTTTCTGCAACGAGATTCCTCGGCTCCGCTGCGCTGCGCTCGGAATGACATCTGGGTGAGGGGGAGGGTGAAGAGGGGAGAGGGACGCAGTTTCAATTCGTGGCTCGATTTGCTACGATTGGTTGCAGTTCATTTTCGGGAGGAAGCATGCCCCTGCACTACGATGGCGAGGTCCAGATTTACAAGGTCCCCCACATGACTTACATGGACAACAACGGGTACATCGTGCGCTGTCCGAACACGGGCGAGGCGATAATCATCGACGCGCCCGGGGAGCCGGAGAAGCTGCTGAACGAGATCGGCGACGCCAAGATCAAGGCCATCCTGATTACCCACGGGCACCGGGACCATATTGAAGGGGTGCGGGAGATTAAGGACGGCACGGGCAAGGAGCTGGGCATTCACAAGGAGGACGAGGATAATCTTTCCTCCGGGGACGTGGACTTCTTCCTCAAAGACGGGGACACCATTCAGGTTGGGGACGTGACACTGCAGGTGATGTTCACGCCCGGACATACGCCCGGCGCCGTGTGCCTGCTGACAGGCAAGCACCTGTTTTCCGGCGACACTCTCTTTCCCGGCGGGCCTGGCTACAGCCGTTCGCCGGAGGCCTTTCAGCAGCTTGTGGTGAGCATCACTTCTCGCCTGTTGACGCTGCCTGAGGACACCCACGTCTACCCCGGCCACGGGGGAGACACGACCATCGGCGCGGCCAAGGAAGAGTTTGCCGTCTTCGATTCCAAGAACCATCCTGAAGACATCCACGGCGAAATCGCCTGGCTGTCCAGCTAGGAGAGGTTTGCTTGGCTGACATTATGGTTTATCGACAAGAGGGGAATCACCCCCCTCCCTTCGACGGACTCAGGGCAGGCCCATCGAGGGGGAAGAGGCCAATTGGCAGGCGGCTGAACACATCATGAGTCTAGAACACAACAGTACAACACTGGACAGCGGACTGCGCGTCCTCACTTCCAACATGCCCCAAACCTATTCGGTGACGCTGGCGCTGTTTGTGGGCGTGGGTTCCCGATACGAGCCCGACGAAACGGCGGGTTCCACCCACTTCCTGGAGCACCTGCTGTTCAAGGGCACAAAGAACTGGCCGAAGGCGCAGGACATCAGCGAGGCCATCGAAGGCGTCGGCGGGGTGATGAACGCGAGCACGGACCGGGAAATTACCATCTACTGGTGCAAGGTGGCCAAGCCCCACTTCCGGCGGTCGCTGTCGGTGCTGCTTGACATGGTGCTGAATCCGCTGCTGGATTCGGAGGAGATGGAGAAGGAACGCCAGGTCATCCTGGAAGAGTTGCGGATGAGCAACGACTATCCGACGCACCGGGTGGACCTGCTGATGGACGAGATGCTTTGGCCGGACCAGCCCATGGGCCGCGACGTGGGGGGTACGCCCGACTCCGTGAACGCGATCACACGCGACGACCTGGTGGGCTTGATGCAGAGGCAGTACGGCCCATCCAACGTAGTAATTTCCGTGGCGGGCGGCGTTTCCCACGAGGAGGTGTTGGAGGAGATTGAGGGCGCGACTTCCGGCTGGAAACGACGGGACACGATGTCGTGGTCGCCGGTCACGCTTGTTCAGGAGGAATCGGCGATCCGGGTCGAATACAAGAAGGCGGAGCAGGCGCACATCTGCGTGGGGATGCCCGCGCTGCCGCTGGACCACCCGGACAGGTACGCGCAGAGCCTCGTGAACATCATGCTGGGGGAGGGGATGAGCAGCCGGCTGTTCCTGGAGATTCGGGAGAAGCAGGGGTTGGCCTACGACGTTCACAGCTCGCTGAGCCAGTTTCGGGACTGCGGGTCGTTGGTGGTGTACTGCGGGTCGGAGCCTTCCCGGAGTCGGAAGTCGTTGGAGGCCATCATGGCCCAGCTTTCGGCGCTGCGGGAGGGATTTTCGGAGCGGGAGCTGGAGAAGGCGCGAGAGTATTCCAAGGGTCGGATAATGCTGCGGATGGAGGACACTCGCAGCGTGGCGATGTGGCAGGGGGGGCAGGAGCTGCTGCTTGACCGGGTGTCGTCGGTGGAGGAGGTGGTGTCGGCGATTGAGGGGGTGACGCTGGAGGACGTGAACCGGGTGGCGGGGGAGTTGGTGGACGAGAAGCGGCTTAACCTGGCGGTGGTGGGGCCGTTTCGGAGCGAGAGGCGGTTTCGGGAGGTTTTTGGGGTTTAGGGGGGGAGGATGACATCCCAATTCCCATTAGGGATGAGGAAGCCTCCCAAAAGTAAGAGCTAGAACTTGCGGATAGGAAAACTGTAAGCTACCAGGATTCAACCAACTATGACTATCGGATTCGATGCTTACAGTCTAGTCGCGCGGATTCTTCCGGGGTACATAACCATAATACCCTTAAGTTTTCCATTCTTATTCTCTTCTACAAATCTGCAATTATCTTTAGGTGCCGCAGCCCTTATTCTCCCGGTCCTCTATTTCATTGCATACCAGATCGGTAGATCTCGTGGTCAGCGCAAGGAGAAAGAGCTTTGGCAAAAGTGGGGTGGCCCACCAACGACACGCTTCCTTCGCCATTCAAATGGTGAATATGATGCAGACAAGAGGAATGCTCTCCACAAAAAGCTTAGCCAGTTGGGAATAACTGTTCCAACCAAGGATGAAGAGAGTGTTGACCCAGTTTCAGCAGACAAGTGCTATCGGAATTGCGCATTTGAAGTAATCCGACGAACTCGCAGCCTTGAGACATATCCTTTGGTATTGCGCTCTCTGGTGTCCTATGGACTACAAAGAAACTTGCTCGGTCTCAAAAGCATTGGAATTGTCATAACGTTGTTTTCAATTGCAATGTGCTCCATAATTGCCGTGCTCTGGCAAACACAATTCGAACAATTCGGTTCAACGGCTTTGGCGATCTTTCTGAATCTAGCACTGTTGATGATATGGGTTTTCGGTGTTAATGAATCCAGGGTGAAGCGAGCAGATGAAGAATATGCTCACTTCCTCTTAGAGGCAGCTCTTAACCTAAACAAATGACAGGGTCAGAAGAACGAATTCATTCTTAAGTGGAAGGGAAATCATGCGCTTCGAAATTCTCGATGTCGAACACGGTTTCGCGGCTTATGCTATTGCCCTAGATGGGTGTGTAAAAGTATTCGACTGCGGATATTCCCCGTATGTCCGACCATCGGATGTGCTATTGGAGAGAGGTGTTTCAGAAATCGACCATTTGTTTATATCACACTTTGATGAAGACCATATAGGCGACCTCCCTCAGCTGCAAGAGTACTTCTCGATCAAGGTGTTGACTCGAAATCGCTCATTGCCTTCTAGGGCAGTTCGACAAATGAAAACAGTCATTACCCCAGCAATGAGAGAAATGCTCAAAATGCATGAAAAATATATCAACCCAGCATCAGTACCATGTACTTCAATTGAAACCGAGGTCTTTCATAATAGCTACTCACAATTCAAGGACTCTAACAATCTAAGCCTGCTGGTATTCATGAAAATGGGCAACACTACTTTTTTGCTCACCGGAGACTTGGAACGTCCGGGATGGCTATCATTGCTCAAAAAGCGACGGGTGCAAACACTACTCGGACATGTAGACTACTTCATAGCCTCTCACCACGGACGAGAAAACGGGTACTGTGAGGAAGTGTTCAAATACTGTAGTCCGAAGGCCATAATTTTTTCTGATGCTTCAATTGCTTACGATACCCAGAAAATGTCTTCAGTATACGGCCAACATGCATCCGGCATATCCATCAATGGAAAGCGTCGCAGGGTCCTTACCACAAGAAATGATGGCCCAATCTATTGGGAGTGGTAGGCATAAGGGCGTTATGAACTGGCGAGAGTACATCTCAGTGGACCCAAACGTCTGCCACGGACAAGCCTGCATTTCGGGAACGCGTGTCATGGTAAGAGTTATCTTGGACAACCTTGCTGCTGGGATGACCGCGGGGGAGATTTCCGAAAGCTATCCTTCTGTTTCTGCCGCTGCTGTCAGGGCGGCAGTGCATTATGCGGCTGAATTGGCCAGATAGTGGATATGGTGCAATGAACTGGGAATTCCTCCTATATCCACTTGTTGCAGCAATTGGTGGCTTTCTGGTGTGGCTCCTTCAATCTCGTCTTGAAGCAATTAGAAGCGAGCGTGAGCAATTGCATGAAACTAGGCGAGCGATATACATGCGAACCTTGCAACCCTATATTCGTCTCTTGACCTATCCCGATAACAAAAGAAAGGTGGAGGAAGCAGCAAAGCAAGTCACTTCGTATGAACATCGTAAAGCACTCTTGGAGATTAGTTTCATGGGATCTGACGAAGTAGTGCGGGCGTTGAACAAATACATGCAGCATGCTTATCACTCAAATAGCGAAGATCTAGTTACATCCGTCGAAAGGCTGTGTGAGCTCTTCTTGGCCATCAGGAAAGACTTAGGAAACAAAGAAACCAAATTGCTGCCAATTGACATGCTAAGGAGCCAGATTCGCGACATCGATCAGTATATGGGGAACCGCACATAAATAGGTTTCTTGGCAATCCCTCGCTGCATCGCGCCGTTCTCCAAGTCCGCTGCGGGTTTGTTATTGGGTGGGGGCTATAGTCTAATGTAGACTAGGTTTAGGCAAGAATTGGGAGGGCGTTGGTGGTTGTTTCGGAGCCAGAGCGCGTATGGACTGATGATGAATTTGGAATTAGGTAAATGTCCGTGGACCCAACTTTCTGTCACGGCCAGACGTGTATTACGGGAAGTCGCGTGATGGTTACAGTTATCTTGGACCACTTTGCTGCTGGGATGGCTGCTGGGGAAATTGTCGCGAGCTATCCGTCTGTGTCCAAGGAAGCGGTGAAGGCAGCGCTACTTTACGCCGAGTTGGTCGCGAGATAACAAAACTGGCACCCATCGAGGTAGGGGCGGTTCGCGAACCGCCCCTACGGGGGACTCGACATTCGTACCGGGGGATACATCATTGAACCAGCGCTTCAATCCCAAGATACATCGCCGTAGATCTCTAAGACTTCGGGGATATGACTACAGCCAAGCCGGAGCATACTTCGTAACTATTGTGGTTCAGAATCGTGAACTCTACTTCCGGGACGTTGTGGATGGATAGATTCAGTTGAACGCTCTTGGAAGACTGGTTGAAAATGCATGGGAAAGGCTCGCAACACGATATTCCTACGTAATGAGAAGGGTGTTGTTGCCCAGCATAAGTGTCAGTAGTTAACTGTTCAGCAAGAATGTCACATCATGGAGAATGTGACGTTGAATCAAAAGGAACAAGGGAGACTACAGGTACTCAACAGCTTGCTGGCGAAGCATATGACGATAGAGCAGGCATCTACGCTGATGGGGGTGAGCATACGTCAAGCCTGGCGCATTCTGGCGGCTTACAAGGAGGAGGGAGCAGCCGCCCTGGCTCACGGTCATCGAGGTCGTAGAGCGCCCAACGCGATATCGGAGGATACGAAGGCTGTTGTGCTTTACCTGGCACAGACACGGTACGTGGGAACCAATCACACGCACATGAGCGAGTTGTTGAGAGAACACGAAGGCATAGACATTCCTCGCAGCACGCTGCGGAGACTCCTGGTGAGCGCCGGTGAGAACAGCCCGCGCGGGAGACGTCCACCCAAGCATCGAAGTCGACGTCAGAGAATGCCTCGTGAGGGTATGCTCATTCAGATAGACGGGAGCTACCATAGATGGCTTGGGGAAGATGGTCCACAGTTCACATTACTGCTGGCGGTGGATGATGCTACGGGCATCGTGGCTAGCGCCCTGTTTTGTGAGCTGGAGAAGACCCGCAGCTACTTCCAGTTGCTTGAGGCCCTGATAAGGCGTTGCGGGTTGCCCCTCGCCCTTTATACGGACCGGCATGCCGTCTTCAAGTACACGCCTTCCTCTGATAGTGCCGCCGCTCCTACTCAGTTTAGTCGAGCTATGGACGAGCTGGGGATACAGCTGATATTCGCTCGCTCGCCACAGGCTAAGGGACGAGTGGAACGTACAGCGGGAACACTCCAGGATAGGCTGGTTACGGAGCTTCGGCTTGCGGGGGCGATCACCATCGATGATGCAAATCGCGTGCTAGAGGACTTTCTTCCACGTTTCAACAGCCGCTTCAAGGTGCCTTCCCAGGAGTCTGAAGCCGTCTACCGCCCAGTGGACGATGGAATACGCTTGGAGAAGGTGCTGTGCTTCAAGTATCGCCGCAGAGTTGCCAGGGACAACACTGTCAGATATCGTCGCCGTACTCTGCAACTGCTGCCCGGTACCGACAGGACGAGTTACGCCGGTACAGTCGTAGATGTACTTGAGAGATTGGACGGACACCTGGAAGTGCAGCACCAAGGGTGGGACATCCCCTCTCAAGAGGCGCCGCCACATCCGAGTGTCCTTCGCGGCCTCGCCGGGAGAACCGCACACACAGTTGCCCCTTACCTGTCCACCAAAGTCAACGGCAACGGTCTGGGTGGAAGATCGGTGACCAGGCTAGCGACGCCGGACCAGGTTCACCATGTCGGAAAGCTCATTGCTGTCGCCGGTCCCAATGGCACTAGAAGAGTTCGCAAATCTGTAAGCCCGCCACGAAGAGAGCCCACGCCACTGCAGACGGCCAGGTGGAAGGCGGTGCAAAAGGCTAAGCGAAAGGGCCTGTCTATTCGAGGAATAGCCAGGGAACTGGGCATTCATAGGGACACCGCGAAGAAGTACATGAACGCCAAGAGCCCGCCCTTAACCGGCCATCAACCCAGATCCAATGATTCGTGACCTGTTATGATCAGAGACCAAGTTGGTGACATTTATGCTGGCCATTTTCACTGACATTTATCCTGAGCGGCGACACCCTTGACATATGCGTGGGGCGGTCGGACGATTTCGGACGCGCCGGTCAGAGGGGTGGGCGCAAGGACGCTGCCGCCGCCGACCAGGATCAGAGGAACGTCGCCCCGGCTCAGCTTGATCCTGTCCATCACGTCTTCCAGCATTGCCTTGATGCGGGCCAGGCCTTGGGTCACCAGTTTGGCGTCAAGTGCGCGAAGGGCGTCGGGGTCGCCCATTTGGGTCAGTCCGCCGGCGACAGCGAGATCGCTGGCGGTCAGGGTTGTTCCGCCGAAGACTTGCGCTTCATGAGTTAATCGGTGGCCGACGCTGGTGGGGCCGATGCGGAGAGGAGTCGTCTCAACGATGCTGCCGCCGCCGAGGGCGATGCTGGTAACGTCCGGCATGCGGAAATTGGTGCGGACGCCGGCCATCTCGACGGACACTGACGCCTCCCTGGGGAAGCCGTTGACGAGGGCGCCGCCGTCGGTGGAGGTGCCGCCGACGTCCATGACGATGCCGTTGCGGACGCCGGAGAGGAAGGCGGCGCCGCGCATGCTGTTGGTGGGGCCGGAGGCGATGGTGAAGACGGGATAGCGGGTGGCGAATTCGGCGTCCATGAGGGTGCCGTCGTTCTGGCTGAGGTAGAGGGGAACGTGGAGGCCGAGCGCGGCCAGAGACCCACGGATGCGGGGTATGATGCTTTCGGCGGCGACGGATAGAGCGGCGTTGAGGGCGGCGGCGTTTTCGCGTTCGAGGATGCCCACACGACCTATCTGGTGGGAGAGGGTGACGCGGAGTTCCGGGGCCGTTTGGCGGATAACGTCGGCGGCCTGCTCTTCGTGGGCGGGGTCTATGGGGGAGAAGACGCCGCTGACGGCGACGGCTTCGACGCCTTCCTCGCGCATTCGGAGGGCGGCGTTGCGGATTTCTTCGTGGTCGAAGGGGGAGATTTCGCGGCCGTCGAATTCGTGGCCGCCGTGGACCATGTAGCTGAGGCCGCCGATGGCCTGCTTGAGGGGGCCGGGCCAGTCGCAGAGGGGTGGGAGGAGGGTGGTGGCGGGGAGGCAGAGTCGGAGGACGGCGGTTTTGGCGAGTCTGCGACGTTCCAGCAGGGCGTTGGTGAAGTGGGTGGTGCCGAGCATCACCGCCGAGGGGTGGGCGTCGGGGTTCGCTCCGCCGAGTACGGCGCGGATGGATGTCTCGATGCCGGAGGTGACGTCGGGGGTGGTGGGGACCTTCGCCTGAGCGAGGAGTTCGTCGCCCTGCATGAGTACGGCGTCGGTGTTGGTGCCGCCTACGTCTACGCCGATTCTAGTCAGCATGGGGGGTTATTCCCTGGAGGATGGGGGAGGGTGTGTTGCGAAAGCGACGAGATTCCTCGACTTCGCTTCGCTGCGCTCGGAATGACATGTGGGTGAAGGGGGGAGGGAGAAGAGTGGGCCCCCGCGTTCGCGAGGGTACGGATAGTCTGGGGTGTTGCGGTTGGGATTCCAGGTGGGCAGAGGGTTGGTTCCTGCCTCCGCAGGAACAAGAGGGGGAGGGTCGCCGATGACTGGTGGCGAGATCCCTCGACTCCGCTTCGCTGCGCTCGGAATGACATGTGGGTGAGGGGGGAGGGAGAAGAGTGGGCCCCCGCGTTCGCGAGGGAACGGGTAGTGTGGGTCGTTGCGGCTGGCATTCCAGGTGGGCAGAGGGTTGGTTCCTGCCTCCGCAGGAACAAGAGAGGGAGGGTCGCCGATGACTGGTGGCGAGATTCCTCGACTCCGCTGCGATGCGTTCGGAATGCCAGATGGGGGGGAATGGAGGAGGATGTCTGGGTGCTTCTGGGCATTTCAGACTTCCAGGGGGAGGTATTGGTGGGGGTAGCCGAAGGCTTGGGGGCCGACAACTTCGAGGGCCTGGGGGGACTTCAGCAGGGGGTGGGCGGGGAAGCCGAGGACGGTGACGCGGAAGCCGTAGCGGAGAAGCTCCGTGGTGATGGGTTCGCCTCGCTCGGTGTCGACGACGCAGATGAGGTAGGGGACGAGGCAGACGACTTGCCCGTCGATGGAGGCGATGAGGTTCTCATTCTGGAACTCGATGGACATGAGGCCGGGGGCAAATTCGCCGAGGCCGTCGATGACCACTTTGCCGCGGGCGAACCCGGTGGTGGTGCGTCGCTCCAAGTCGACGATTTTGCCCTGGAAGAGGACCTTGCCGGGGTAGACGGACATGATGGCTTCGATAGGGTCTTCGTGACGGGTCTGGGCGTCCTTGACGGCGTCGCCCAGCTTCAGGGCCAGCGAGAGAGTGCGGGGGACGGCGGTGCGTCGAATCTGGTCAGCCGACATGGGGGCAAGGGCGTAGCAGGCGATGCAGCCCATCTGAATGGTGACGGCGCGGGCCATCTGCTCCATCCACTTGGCGGTGATGGCCTTGGGAAAGATACTGGTGTTGCCTTTTTCGTCGGCGAGGGCGAGGGGGTACCAGGGGACGCCGTAGATGAAAAAGGTCTTCATCTGGAGTTCGGGGAAGGCGCGGCCCATAGCGTCGCCGTCGACGATGGGGAGACCGGCGATGGAGGCGGGAATGATGGGCTCCAGGGAGTTGCTGCCGCCCATTTCGTTGGAGATCAGCGCGGTGGCCTTCTCGCCGACGTAGTCCTCAAGGGCGCGGAGGGCGTGGTAGGCCTGGATGTCGCGCATCTTCTCGATGCCGACGGTGGGCGCTCCGATGCCGCCGACGCAGACCACGCGGGCGTTGTGGTCCAACTCCTCCGGGTCGAGGACGTCGACGGGGGAGTAGCGCCGGAGGGATTCGCGGGCGCGGAGCATGCCAACGTAGGGGTTGCCGCCGCCGCCGGTGCCAAGGATGGCGGCGCCGGTGGCGATGGATTGGAGGTGGTCTTCAGTCAGACGCCACATGTTGTCAGATTACATCTGGACGCCGCTGATGGGAAGGGGGTGTTGGGATTTGGGAAGATGTGCAGCGGGGAGGGCGGCTGGCGAATCTTGTGATGAAACGGCTATACTGCCGTCCATTAGTGTTATTCTTATTCAAAACAATTTCTGTCGCGCCCGTTGGCAGAGAAGCTTCGACTGCCAAAGAGTCCCAGGAAAGAGTTCAGGCGTAAGAAGACTATGGAATGTCAGGGACCTACGTGCGATTCGGGCTCTTCATCGCCTGGGCTATGAAACCGTGCGCATCCGTGGAAGTCATCATATTCTGAAGCATCCCAACGGAAGCATGATAGTCTTGCCGGTCCACAGAGGCGCACTTAAAGTTGGCATTCTGCTGGACGCAATCGAGCGGGCTGGCATTTCCCCGGAAGAATTCCGAAAAATGTTGTGAGGTCGACCCATGGAATACTCAGTCGTGATACACAAAGCAGAGGAAGGCGGTTTCTGGGTGCAGGTACCTGCCCTGCCCGGCTGCTACTCTCAAGGTGAATCAATTCCTGAGACGCTGGAAAACGTGAAGGAAGCTATAGCGTTGTATCTCGAAACGCTCAGGGACGATGGTCTGGATGCGCCCAAGGATGCTGACGTTGTCTACCACGTAAGCGTCCCTGTCTAATCCATGGGAAGAAGGCCCTGTTTCGGGAGAATCTTGTGACTGTCGATGAACTGATCAGGTATTTGGAAAGACATCCCTCCGATTTGCGCGTTGAAGTGAATGGCTATGAAGAGGGGTATGACGACGTTGCGGCTGAACGAATCTCATTGCAGAAGATTGCTTTGGACACAGGGAAATACAGTTGGGAGGGGAAGCATGGGGACGTCGATGGGCTGGCGAGAACCGGGAGCGGGAATGCGAAAGTGGTTGAGGCTGTGGTTTTGGCGCGATTGTCCCATTGAGGTTGGAAGGGTTCTTGCAATTGTTGTTGCTGATGCATACGACACGCCAACGGGCGGGCATAGATTGAGGTCTTTGATCAAGCCTGATTTCGCCAAGCGCAACGCGGGGGCGTGACGACTTGCGAAAGTACGGTTGGCCTCTCGTGCTATTCGTGGGTATTCCGTTCGCCGCGATACTAGGCCAAACTGCAGCTACATACTTCTACGACGTGTCTACTTCTGGCAACGGGGACTCATTCGACTTGTCTCTCTGGATGTTGGGAGGGGCGAGCCTCACTTCGGTCGTGCTACTCGGCACCCTATACTTTTGGGTACGGAACTCGGAACAGGCCCTTCTGCGTCTCGTCTGGAGTTACGCACTCACAGTCGCAGGGATTTCGGCGCTGCTGTACTTCGGCGCTTTGTTAGCGGGCTATGAGTACTCCCTCTGGCCGTTACGATACCCACGGGAGCTTTTTCTGCTTGAATTGCTGTATGCCTTGCCACTACTGTGGTTCTCCCGCCAAGCGTCGAGGGCCAGCCTTAGCCATGCGTTCTTCCTCGTGTTCATCATCGGAGGACTGAGTCTGCCTGACCTTCCGGAATCCTTGCCATTCTACCTGGAGTGGCTATGGGGACGGGTCGGGGACATCCTTGCAGTCTGGTTACTGGTCAACTTTGATTTGCGCGGGACCTTGTTCCGCAGGGCCGCAGCCGTTGCGGTCGTGGCACTGGCGGGGATGGAAGTCCTCCCTCTGTTGTGGTTGCCGGCCTTCTTCCCCGTAGATAGCGCAATCGCCCTGTCAATATTTCCACTGCAGCTGGCGCTCATTTACCTCGTCCGAGTTCGGCGGCCCCCTGTCGAGGCGGGGCTCGTTTCGGACGTCCAGACCACCTCGGAAGGCGACGAACACTGACCGACTGGATTCCAGTTTTCACCGGAATGGCTGGAATTCGGAGGCGTTAGTAGTAGACGGCGTTGCCTACGCCGCCGCCTGCGGCGAGGACTTCGCCGGTGACGGCCCAGGCTTTGTCGGAGGCGAGGTAGGCGGCCACGTAGCCGACCTCTGTGGCTTCCACCATGCGCCCGATGGCGTTGGCGGAGGGGGAGCCAGCCGCGAAGTCCTGTCGCTCCACCTCTGCGGCATCCACGCCCAACTCCTGGCCTCGTTCCGCGAACATCCCCGGGGTGCGCTCGGTGCGGGTGGTGCCCGGGTGGATGCAGTTGACGGTAATGCCGAAGCGTCCGAGCTGAATTGAGAGAGTCTTGGTGAAATGCACCATCGAAACATTGCGGGCGCCGCCGCTGAGGTTGCCGGCGGAGCGGGCGTTGCCGCCGCTGATGTTGATGATGCGTCCCCAGCCGGATTGCTTGAGGAAGGGGATGGCGGCCTTGGCGAGGCGGAGGGCGCCCACGTACTTAACATCGAAGTCCCACTTCAGAATCTCCTCGTCGACGGTTTCGACGGGGCCGATGGCCTCCGGCGAACCGCCGGGGAGGGCGGCGCTGTTGACGAGAATGTGCAGCCCACCGAGGGCGGCAGCGGCCTGCTTGACGCCCCAGTTCACCTGCTCCGTGTTGGTAACGTCGAAGGAGAGGGGATAGATCAGCCGCCCGGTTTCGTCGGCTATCTCGCGGGCCGTGCGCTCCAGTTCGTCCTGAGTTCGGGAGACGACTACGACGTCGGCGCCTTCTCGCGCCAATTCCATGGCGATGGCTTTGCCGATGCCTCTGCCTCCACCGGCCACGAGGGCCTTTTTGTCAGTAAGTCCCAGATCCATGATTTGCTCCTTTTGCTGTGGTCTGTGGTATCGCGCTTACGGGGGCCTTTGGGAAACCAGTATAACGGATTCAAATTGTGGCGTGGGGGGAGAAGTGGTTTGGGAATGGTGGGAGCGTTACCGGGGCGAGATTCTTCGTCGCGGAGCCTCCTCAGAATGACATGCGGTTGGAGGGGGGAAGAGGAAAGACGGGAGATTGACAAGAATCCGTGCCAGACATAGCATTGGCCCGAATATACCAGAGGAGGCACTCCATGACTACAGTAGTGGGCAGCGGCGCGTTGAGCTTTGAGGTTGCGGAGGGGTGGGGAGCTTTGCCGGACGGGATGACCCTGAAGGAGACGCCAGACGTGGCGGTGGACAGCAAGGACAACGTGTACGCCTTCTCAAGGGGCGACCACGGGGTGGTGGTTTACGACAGGGACGGGAACTATCTGAAGGCGTGGGGCGCGGACGTATTCGGCAACGCCCACGGCATCTGCATCGGCCCCGACGACGCGGTCTACTGCGTGGACAACGGCGACCATACGGTGCGCAAGTTCTCCACTGACGGGGAGCTTCTCATGACGCTGGGAACGAAGGACATGCCTTCTCCCCGATTCAGCGGCGACGCGTTCAACCTGCCGACAGGGCTGGCAGTTTCCAACGAGTCGGGGGACCTGTTCGTCTCCGACGGGTACGGCAACTCCAGGATCCACAAGTACAGCTCCGACGGCGAGCACATCATGTCTTGGGGCGAGGCGGGCATCGGGCCGGGCCAGTTCGTGATTCCGCACAACATCGCCACGGACAAGGACGACAACGTGTACGTGGCGGACAGGGAGTGCCACCGGGTGCAGGTGTTCGACACGAACGGGAAGCTGCTGGCGATGTGGAATAACATCTGGAAGCCTTCCGGCATTCGTGTTGGTGCGGACGGGAACGTGTACGTGGCGGAGCTTATCGCGGACGCATATTACAACGACGCTCCGAACTTCGGGCACAGGGTGACGGTGTACGACCAGTCGGGGAATCGGGTGGCTGTGCTTGGGGATGCTTACGCAGGCGAGGCGGCGGGGCAGTTCGTCAGCCCGCACGGGTTATGCCTGGACTCCCACGGGGACGTTTACGTGGGGGAGGTGTCCTGGACGATGATGGGGCGGACACTGGAGCCGCCGCGGGAGATGCGGAGCCTGCAGAAGCTGGTGCGGAGGGGTTAGGGGGCGCAACGATTGGCGTAGAGCGTTGGTGGAGGGAGGAAGAGTGGGCCCCCGCGTTCGCGAGGGAACGGATAGGGTTGGGCGGCTACGGATGGGGTAGAGCGTTGGTGGAGGGGGAGGGCGGTTCGCGAACCGCCCCTACGGGTGTGTTCAGGGAAGGGGTTGCATGGCGTAGGAAGGGTAGTGGTTCCTGCCTTCGCAGGAACAAGATGGGAGGGTTAGTCGAGTTCTACCAGGGGTGCGTGGATGTTGACCTGCTGGAGGGGCTTGACGTGGATCTTCTTGACTGTGCCCGCCCTGGGAGCCTTGATGCTCTGCTCCATCTTCATCGCCTCCACCACGCAGACTTCTTCGCCGGAGGCCACCTTGCTTCCGGGCTTGACCCGGACGGCCAGGACTTTGCCGGACATGGGCGACGTTATGACGCCTTCGGCGGCTGTGCTCTGAGCGGGCGCGGCGGCCCGGGGAGCGGGGGCAGGGATGCCGGGCCGGAAGGTGCGGCCGGGTGAGCGGGCGGGGACGTCCCTATCCACCTCCACCAGGAAAGTTTCGCCCTCGACGGTGACCTTGGCGGGGGAGCCGAGGGGTTCTTCCACCTCAACGGTGTACCAGCGGTCCCCGACTTTGACTCTGACCTCTTTCAACGCCAACTCCCGCCGGTGAGCCTTCGAGACATCTGGGCAATTCGGCCGGCCATGCGCCACGGGGTGGGGAGGTGTCCGTTGCCGTTGAGCACTCTGCCGTTTTCTTCCTCAGCCGCCACCAGGGCGACGGCGGTTGCGGCGGCCAGTTCCCGCCGGGCCGACTCGGTGTCCAGAGGTCCGGCGCCGTTGGTTGATTCCGCTTCCCGCGCCTTCAGGTTGCGCACGAGCCAGGTGTCGTAGACGCCGGAGGTGAACTCATCGCTGTCCACCACCTGCTGCAGGAAGGGGATGTTGGTCTGAACGCCGCTCACGCGGTACCTGGACAGGGAATCCGCCAGCAGGGAGCGCGCCTCCTCCCGCGTTTCGCCCCAGCACATCAACTTGGCCAGCAGCGGGTCGTAGTAGATATCCACCTTGTAGCCGGGGTAGACGTGACCATCGACCCGCACGTGCTCGTGGGTGGTGGGCTCGTGCAGGGCTTCGATGACGCCGGAAGAGGGGAGAAACATATCCGGGTCCTCGGCATAGATGCGGGCTTCCATAGCGAAGCCGTGGCTCTCGATATCCTTCTGCCGGAAGGGCATTCGCTCACCGGAGGCGATGCGGAGCTGCATCTCCACCAGGTCCACGCCGGTAATCATCTCGGTTATGCCGTGTTCCACCTGGAGCCGCATGTTCATTTCGAGGAAGAATATCTCTCCCTTGGGGGTGACGAGGAACTCTACGGTGCCGGCGTTGGTGTAGCCCACGTTCTTGGCCAGCTTCAGCGCGTACTTGGTGAGCTCGCGCCGGAGCTTTTGGGTCATCTTGATTGAGGGGGCAATCTCCAGAATCTTCTGGTTGCGACGCTGGACGGAGCAGTCCCGCTCCAGCAGGTGGATAGTCTTCTTTCGTTCGTCGGCTAGGATCTGCACCTCGATGTGGGAGGCGTGCTCCAGGTAGCGCTCGAAGTAGAGGCGGCGACTGCCGAAGGAGTTCTGGGCCTGATGGCGGGCGCGGGCGATTATGGGGGAAAGCTCGTCCTCGGAGTGGACAATCTGCATACCGATGCCGCCGCCGCCCGCAGCGGCCTTGACCATGAGGGGGAAACCGATCTTCTTGGCCTGCTTGAGGGCGTTCTTGTCGCCGACGGCGGTGTTGGTGCCGGGGATGACGGGGATTCCCGCCTTCTTGGCCAGCTTGCGGGCGGAGACCTTGTCGCCCATCTTCTCCATGACTTCCGGTTGGGGGCCGATGAACTTGATGCCGGCCTTGCGGCAGGCAACGGCAAAGGCGGCGTTCTCCGAAAGGAAGCCGTAACCGGGATGGATGGCCTCTGCGCCGGAAGTTTCCGCCGCTTCGACAATCTTGACGATGTTCAGGTAGCTCTCCGAAGCGGGGGCCGGGCCGAGCAGATAAGCCTCGTCGGCCATCCGCACGTGGAGGGCGTCTCTGTCTGCCTCGGAGAAGACGGCCACGGTGCGGACCCCCAGCCTTTGGCAGCTGCGGATGACGCGGCAGGCTATCTCTCCCCTGTTGGCTACCAGGATTTTGCTAAACATGGCTGCTCCGGCAATTATACACCTTTGGGTTTGGGGCGAGGGCGGGTGGCGTTGGCGGCGGAGGAAGGGCGGTTCGCGAACCGCCCTTACAGGTTTGGTGGCGGGGGGATGGAATCAAGGAATTCACCCCCATCCTAACCTTCCCTCGTCGAGGGGGAAGGGACTTTGGGGATGAGGAGGGATTTTTGACGCTGGACCTGGACGACGAACCTCCGTGAGCGTACGTCCCTGTCGAGCCAGTAGCGGATGGCGCGGTCGAGGATGGCGCGGACCTCTTCGTACAAGTCGGGGGAGATGCGGATGCGGGACGCTGCGGCGTCCCCGTTGCGATGGAAGTGGCGGAGGACCTTCAGGGCCGGGAGGGACAGGGGGGACGCGCCCTCCCGCCTCGACGCGCAGTCGGTGCAGATGACCCCGCCAAGGCTCACGACGAAGCGGTGTCGGCCGGGTTCGACGTTTTTGCGGCACTCGACGCAGCGGTACAGCTCCGGCATGAAGCCGTTGACCTGCAAAAGCTCCAGCTGGAACCTCAGAATCGGCTCGTTGTCCTCCGGGGTGTCCTGAACCGAGCGGAGGGTGGTCAGAAATAGATCGAAGAGGGACGGGTTGGGACTTCCTTCCACGGCGAAACCGTCGACGAGTTCCGCGAGATAGAAGGCGCGGGCGGTGGAGTCTAGCCGTCCCTTGAGGAGGATGAAGGCCTCCAGGGTCTGCACCTGCCGGATGCTGGCGAGGCTGGGGCCGCGATAGAGGTCCAGGTCGACGCGGGTGAGGGAGTCGAGGTGGCCCATTTTGCGGCTGTTCATCTTTCGGGCGCCCCAGGCCATGGCGCGGAGCTTGGAGCCGTCCCGGGATATGAGGGTAACCAGCAGATCGGCTTCTCCGTAGGGGTCGGCCTTCAGGACGATTCCTTCCGATTTGAACAGCCGCGGGGCAGCCATCAGAGCTCCTGCCGTCCCTGGAAGGCGCGGCTGAGGGTGATTTCGTCTGCGTACTCCAGATGACCGCCGACGGGCAGCCCCCTCGCCAGGTTGGAGACCTTGATGCCCAGCGGCCGGATGAGGCCGTGGAGATACATCGCGGTGGCGTCGCCCTCCAGGGTGGGATTGATGCCGATGATGACCTCCTCGACGGATCCGTCCTTCAGCCGGGGCAGGAGTTCGCGGATGCGGATGTCCTCGGGGCCGACGCCGTTCATGGGGGAGATGACGCCGTGGAGGATGTGGTAGAGGCCCTTGTAGAAACCGGCCCGCTCCAGGGCAAGGACGTCCAGCGGCTCTTCTACGACGCAGACCTGGCTTCTATCCCGCTGGGGGCCGCTGCAGAGGTCGCAGGGATCGATTTCGGTGAGATTCTGGCAGACGGAGCAGAAAATGATTCGCTCCTTTACGCCAATGATGGCTTCCGCCAACTCCTGGGCTTCTTCCTCCGGCTGGCGGATGATGAAGTAGGCGAGCCGCTGGGCGCTCTTTGGGCCAACGCCGGGCAGCCGGTGAAGCTCTGTGATGAGGCGGACCACCGGCGGCGGGGCCGGAATCTTGCCGTTCATATTCGTTCTGATCCTTTTTCGCCGTGGTCGCTGCCGTTCTGCCTGTTCATATCCGCTCCAGGCCGTTGCCGTTCTGGTCGAAGCCGTGTTCTCCATAGATGCCGATCTCGCGGCCTTCGAAGACGTGGATTATGAGCTCCTGTCGCTGCACGCCGAGGACGTCCACCAGTTCCTGGTCGACGGCGCGGATAATCTCGCGGATTCCCTCCTGTCCGACTTCCTCCGTGATGCAGAGGGTGCCGTGGACGATATTGGAGGTGAAATGAAGCTCGATTCTGCCGAGAGGGCGATCGTTATCGATAATCAGGTACGACTCGGAATAGGGTGTGCGGCAGTCTCTCTCGAAGGTAAAATCTCCCAAGCGCTCCGTCCTCTCAGGTGCGTATCTGGCCGCTACCCAGGATAATCCACTTATACGTTGTCAGCTCCTGCAGGCCCATGGGCCCGCGGGCGTGGAACTTCTGGGTGCTGATGCCGACTTCTGCGCCCAGGCCGAACTGCGCCCCGTCGCAAAAATAGGTGCTGGCGTTGACGAAAACCGCCGCGGCGTCGACCTCCTGCAGGAAGCGGGAGGCGGCGGAATAGTCCTCCGTGACGATGGCCTCCGAGTGGCCGGAGCCGTGGGCGTCCACGTGCTCCAGCGCTTCGTCGAGGGAATCGACAATCTTCACTCCGGCGACCAGGGAGAGAAACTCCGTGCCGTAGTCTTCCGGTTCGGCGAGCTTCAGCTTCATTCCGTCCAGAGGGGCGAGCAGGCTCATGGCGCGTTCGTCGCAGCGCATCTCCACGCCCACCTCCGACCACTTGCGGGCGACGGCGGGCAGGTGGGTGGCGGCGACGCCGGCGTGGACGAGCAGGGTGTCGAGGGCGTTGCAGACGGTGGGACGCCGGGTTTTGGCGTTGTTGGCGATTTCCACGGCCATATCGAGAGAAGCGGTGCGGTCGAGGTAGGTGTGGCAGACGCCGACGCCGCCCGCAACGACGGGCATGGTGGCGTACTCGGAGACGAACCGGATGAAGCCGGCGCCGCCCCTGGGAATCATCAGATCTATGTATTCGTCCATCTGAAGCATGGCTGAGACCAGCCTTCGGTCGGTGTCGCCGACGAGCTGTGCAGCGTCGCGGGGGATTCCCGCGGCCTCGATTGAGTCCTGCACCAGCCGGGCGAGGAGCCGGTTGGAATTGACGGCCTCCTTGCCGCCGCGAAGGATGCAGGCGTTGCCGGACTTGAGGCAGAGGGCGGAGATGTCTATGGTCACATTGGGTCTGTTTTCGTATATTGCGCCCACCACGCCGAGGGGTACGCGTTTCTTGCCGACCTGGAGGCCGTTGGGCCGGGTGTGCATGTCGAAGACCTGGCCTACGGGGTCCGGGAGCATGGCGATAGAACGAACGTCGGCGGCCATGGTCTCCAGCCTTGGGCCGGTGAGGAGGATGCGGTCCAGGAGGGAATCGGAGAGGCCCATCTCGCGGCTGGCCTGGATGTCGAGTTCGTTGGCGGCGAGGATGGCCGGCTGGTTATCGAGCAGGGCTTGAGCGATGTTGTGAAGGGCGCGGTCCTTCTGGGCGGTGGAGCATCGGGCCAGCTCCTTGCCTGCCTGCCGCGCCCGCCTTCCCTGGGAGGTTATGCTTTCCGTTGCTGTAATCATGCTATGTACGCTTTCTGAGAATCAGAGATTGTTTGGGAGTTACAAAACACCAGTTGTGGCCTAATTCGTTCCCTCTTGCTTTTTCCCTAATTCAACAAAAGTATTCAATAACTCCGGATTTTGCGCCATCATTGGAATTATTAGTTTCATCAACATTTCGTTCTCGGATTCTTCTTTTGGTCTAGCAATAGATGTAATAGTATCAACTAGTTTCTCTTGAGTTCCGGACACCGTTGTTTCAATTACCGCTGCCTTTGTAGTTATTTCGGCAAGAGTGTCGCGAGTCCTCTCATAATTGCGTAGGCTCTTACGTTCAGATTGGTAGCTATACCATATAGCCACCACAGCAAGAATTACGGTTACAACCACTCCCATTAGAGATATTGCCGTAGATATTTCCATGCTTCTCTCCTTTGCCCAATATTAGTGGACAGTTGCAGGCTTCAGTCTTTATGCCAACTACTCTAACTCTGTCCACTAAATCAGCGCCAGGTTGTTGCGGTGGATTACTTCCTGGCCGTAGCTGCAACCAATGAGTTCCGGAATGCCGTCGGACTGCTTGCCCTTGATGGCGTCCACCTGTTCGGAGTTGTAGTTGACGAGGCCGCAGGCGAAGCGCTGTCCATCAACGTCGCTTATGTAAACTATGTCGCCGCGCTCGAAGGGGCCGTTCACTTCCTTGATGCCAACGGGCAACAGGCTGCCGTGCCTGCGACGGAGAGAGGCTTCCGCCCCACGGTCCACGATGATGTCGCCGTGGAGGGAGAGGCCGCTGAGCATCCACCGTTTGCGGCTCTCCATCTTGTTGACCGACGTGGCGAAGTAGGTGCCGACGCCCTCGCCACCCACGACGCGGCCGACGATATTCGGCTCCCGGCCGTTGCAGATGACCACGGGGACGCCGGAACGGGTGGCGACCTTGCAGGCCTGCAGCTTGGAGGACATGCCGCCCCGGGACCAGCTGCTGACGTGCTTTCCGGCAAGGGACTCGATGTAGGAATCTATGCGCTCCACCCTGGGAATCAGCGTTGCGTTGGGGCTGCGTCGGGGGTCGGCGGTGAACAGGCCGTCCATGTCCGTCAGCACCAGCAGCAGGTCCGCGTCCACCTGGTTGGCGACAAGGGCGGAGAGGGTGTCGTTGTCGCCGAAGACGGGGCCAATCTCGTCCACGGCTACCACGTCGTTCTCATTGATGATGGGGACCACGCGACGCTGCAGGAGGGATAGAATGGTGTTGCGGACGTTCAGGTAGCCCTGCCTGTCTTCGAGGTCGCGACGGGTGAGCAGCACCTGGGCCACGGGAATTTCCTGCCGTTCAAAGAGCGAACTGTAGGCGTGCATGAGGTGGTTCTGGCCCACGGCGGCGAGCACCTGCCGGAAGGAGACCTGGCGGGCCTGCTCCGAGACGCCGAGATAGTTCATGCCGGCGGCGATGGCCCCGGAGGTGACCAGCAGTATTTCCTTCCCCTCGCGATAGAGTTTCCCAATCTGAGAGACCAAAGACTCCATCGTGGGCGCGTGGAGGGAGTTGGCGCCGCCCGTGAGGACGCCGGTGCCGGCCTTCACAACGATTCGCTGGTAACGTTTGGAGGCAACGGACCTCTCCTGCTTAAGGGGTTGGGGGGCTGTGTTTCTGGTCATTTTGCGTGGCGTGTGCTCTGTGTGTTGGGAGGGACTCATTATATCAGGGGGCCAGAGGCCCAACAACGGGGATTGGGCCTTACTGATCGCCGGAGTGGCGTTGAACCGCCCGTCCGCAAGCAATACAATAGGCGGAAGGTCTGGCTGGAGGCAGCCAGGCCATATGCCTGTTATGCGAGAGGAAACGGATTGACCCTGAAAGCGCTGCTGCCCCTATTGACGGACCACCCCGCATTCCATGGGTTGGCGGACGGACTGGCCGACGGGGGAAGCGCCACCGCATCCGTTTCCAGCGGCGGCACCGCCCTGCTACTCGCCGCGCTGCGGGAGGCGTTGAAGCGCCCCATGCTGGTGATAGCGCCGCGACAGGACGACGCCCGGCGTCTTCTCGACCAGCTGTCGTTGTACCTGGGCAGCGACGATACCGCCCTCGCCCTTCCCGAACCGGACGTGCTCCCATTTGAGCGGATGACGGTGGACGCCTCCACGAACAACCGGCGGCTGATGGCGATAAACGCGCTGGCCTATTCGTCGCCGGACGACCCGGCAGTTGTCGTGGCGTCTCTGGCGGCGGCGCTTCGGAAGACGGTGCCACCATCGACATTCCGGCAGACCGCCGTGGCGCTGGAAGTGGGGCAGAGGGTGCGGATGGGAGAGCTCGCCGAGGCGTGGGTGAACATGGGCTACCGTCGGGAGCATTCCGTGGAGATTCCCGGCTCATTCAGCATTCGCGGCGGCATTGTGGACGTATTCTCGCCCAATTCGGAATTGCCGCTCCGGTTGGACCTGTTCGGAGACGAGATCGAAAGCCTGCACCTCTTCGACCCACTGACGCAGCGTTCCGTGAGGACCGTGGAGAGGGCGCGAATCGTCCCCGCCCAGGAATCACTGCCCCTCCACGTGGACCGCGACAGCGTCGACCGGCTGGCGTCGGAGTTGGACTTCGGACGGTGCCCCGAGGGGGTGCAGGAGAGGTTTCAGGAAGACCTGGCGGACATCTTTGCCGGGGCCAACTGGGACGAGATGGACTACTACCACGGGCTTATCAACCAGTCGTCGATTCTGGACCACCTGACGGACGACGCAATTGTGGTGTTCCTGCAGCAGAGCTACGTGGAGCAGGAAGCGGAGTCCCTGGAGGAGCACGTGGGTCGGATGCGCCGCGGACAGGTGGACCGCGGGGAGCTTCCGGGAAACTTCCCGGCCTCCACGCTGGAATGGGCAGAGTTTGCCGGGTGCCTGGCTGACAAGCCGGTGCTGGACGTGACGCCGTGGAACACCGAGGGGGTGGGTTTCGAGTTCCGCAGCGCGCCTTCCTACTTCGGGCGAATCGAACAGTTCACCTCCGAGATGAAGGAGGAGCTTCGCGGCGACAAGACCGTAGTGCTGGCCAGTCGACACGCCCGGAGGCTGGCGGAGATTCTGGCCGATGCGGAAATAGGCTCCGTCCTCGTAGATGACGCAAACCCGAATCTCCGGCCCGGGCGGGTGGTCATCGTGCCCGGCTCGCTTGAGCACGGCTGGCGTCTGGCCCTGCCGGAGGCGGAGATCCTGCTGCTGACGGACCTGGAGATATTCGGCACCGCCAAGGAACGCAGGAGCCGGCCCAAGAGGGCGGTCAAGAAGTCTTTGTTCCTGTCCCAGCTGGAGCCGGGAACTTTCGTGGTGCACGAAGACCACGGGGTGGCGCAATTCTCCGGGACGACGAGCATGGAGGCCAACGGCGAGAGTCGCGAGTATCTGGTGCTGGAATATGCAGAGTCGGACAAGCTGTATCTGCCCACGGACCACCTGGACCGCATCTATCCCTACGTGGGGACGAGCGACCGTCCGCCGACGCTGACGCGCCTGAGCAGCTCCGAATGGGCGCGGGCCAAGGAGCGGGTGAAGGCATCCACCCGGGAGCTGGCCAGGGAGCTTCTGGACCTGTACGCCAACCGGCGGGTGGCGAAGGGTCACGCCTTTTCCGCCGACGTGGTGTGGCAACAGGAGATGGAGGACGCGTTCCCCTACGAGGAGACGCCCGACCAGGCCCGCGTCATTGACGAGGTGAAGGCCGACATGGAGGACGTGCAGCCCATGGACCGGCTCGTCTGCGGCGACGTGGGCTACGGCAAGACGGAGGTGGCCCTTCGCGCCGCATTCAAGGCCGTGAACGACGGTCGACAGGTGGCGCTGCTTGTGCCCACGACGATTCTGGCCCAGCAGCACTACGCGACATTCGTGGACAGGCTCAGTCCCTACCCCATTCGCGTGGACGTGCTGAGCCGGTTCCGCACTCAGAAGGAGCAGCGTCGGATTGTGGAAGAGCTTCGCAAGGGGGCCATCGACATCGTCATCGGCACCCACCGTCTCATCCAGAAAGACATCAGGTTCCGCAACCTGGGCCTGGTGGTGGTGGACGAGGAGCAGCGATTCGGCGTGGCCCACAAGGAGCACATCAAGAAGCTGCGCCGCTCGGTGGACTTTCTTACACTGAGCGCCACGCCGATTCCGCGCACGCTGTATATGGCCCTCTCCGGCGTGCGCGACATGAGCGCGATGGACACGCCGCCGGAGGAGCGGTACCCGGTGAAGACCTACGTGGGGGAATACAGCGACCACATCATCCAGGAGGCGGTCAAGCGGGAGCTGGACCGGGGCGGGCAGGTCTTCTTCCTGCACAACCGGATCCGGTCAATCTACCGGGTGGCGGCCGAGCTGGGCAAGCTGACGCCCCAGGCCCGCATAGCCGTGGCGCACGGCCGAATGGAGGAATCGCGGCTGGAAGACGTGATGCTGGCCTTCAGCGAAGGTGAATCCAACGTACTCGTCTGCACGACGATTATCGAGTCCGGGCTGGACATACCCAACGCAAACACGCTGATAGTGGACCGGGCGGACCGGTTCGGCCTCTCCCAGCTGTACCAGCTGCGGGGTCGCATCGGGCGCAGCAGCAGCCGCGCCTATTCCTACCTGCTGGTGCCCCGGGGCAAGCGCATCACGCCCGGCGCGGAGAAACGTCTGCAGGCGATACTTGAAGCGTCCGAGCTTGGCTCCGGCTTCCGTATTGCCATGCGGGACCTGGAGATTCGGGGGGCGGGCAACATACTGGGCGCGGAGCAGAGCGGGCACATCCACGCCATCGGCTTCGAACTGTACACGAAGCTGCTGAACCAGGCCGTGCAGGAGCTCCGGGAGCAGCGGAACGGAGAGGCCCCGGCGCAGGCCGAGGCGAAGGAAGACGTGCGGGTGGACCTGCCCCTTTCCGCCCACATTCCCAACGACTACATCGGCCATCTGCCGGTTAGACTGAATATCTACCAGCGGCTGATGGACCTGCGCGAACAACCTCAGATAGACGACATGCGGGAGGAGCTGCGAGACCGCTTCGGCCTGATTCCAAAGGCTGTGGGAAACCTTCTCTACCTGGTTTCGTTGAAGATCATGGCCCGGGAGATGGGGGTGCAGTCCATCACGTCGTCGGAGACAGAGATCAACATTACGCTGAGAGAAGGGGTGGGGGGCGCTCGGCTGGTGCTGGAGCGTTCGCTGGGGGGCTGGGCCGCGGTCGGCAACCGGCAGATACGGCTGAACCGGGGAGTTATGGGGGAGAAGTGGCGGGCGGTGCTCGACGTTACGCTGCAGCGGCTGCAGGAATTCCAGGAGAAGCTTACGCTGCTGCCAGTCGGTACGGTTTAGGGGCGCAGTCTTTGCCCTCTTCCCTCGCCTTTCGGAGGCAGGTTCTACAGCGGAATGACGGATGGAGGGAAAGGGCGGGTTTGAAGAGCCTGTTTCAGAAGTCCGACCTCCGCGAACAATGGGACTTCTGGATTCCGGCTTTCGCCGGAATGACTGTTATGGGACCGTCTCCTTCAAAGGGGAAGGGAGAAGAGGGGAGTTGGGCGTCAATTGGGGCGAGATTCTTCGTCGCGGGGCCTCCTCAGAATGACATGTGGGTTGAGGGAGAAAGAGTGGAGTCAGGGGAAGGGGTTTTTCTCCAGGAGGGTGAGCAATTCCGTGAGGCTGGCGACGCGGGGGCAGTCGGTAATGTCGGGGTGCCAGTCGCCCCTGTCCAGCAGCACGGCGTTCATGCCCACGCCCCTTGCGCCGCCGACGTCGGAGTGATACTGGTCGCCGACGTGCACCGCCTCTTGGGGCGAGACGCCAAGCTTTTCCAGGGCGGCGTTGAACATTCGCGGGTCGGGTTTTTCGGCTCCCACCTCCAGCGAGGTGACCAGCGCATCGAGGTTGGGGGCGATGCCCAATTCATTCACCAACGGCCCCAGGTCTTCGACCAGGTTGGAGAGGATGCCGGTGGCAAAGCCCAACTCCTTAAGCCTGGCCAGGGTGGGCGCAACGTCGCCGAACAGGGCGAAACTCTTGGGCACGGAGGCGCCGATTCTCCAGATGCTTTCGGCGAGGGCCGGGCTTACGTCCAGGCCCGCGCCACTGAGAATTATCTGCTCGTAGTGGGTAAAGAACTTGTTGCGTTCTTCATCCGACCGCAGATACAGGGGGCGGTCATGGTTCTCCTTGCTGAAGAGTTCGTCGGCCCTAGCGTATCCCTTCAGTATTCCATCCTTCTCGACGAACAGCCCCACCTCCCGGCAGGCGGCGGCCTGTATCTCCTGGACGGGCGGCCAGAAGTAGGCCAGGGTGTTGTAGAAATCGAACAGGACGGCTTTGATCATCAGCTAACTACCAAGCATCATCGTAGTTGTCAGACCTCTCGGGCCAGGGCAAGGCCCCAGACGGACGACGGGGACGATTCCCACAGGGCCTTGGCGCAGGCGGCCATGGTGCTGCCCGTGGTCACCACGTCGTCGATGACAAGGACGGACTCCCCCTCGACGGTTGCCGTCGCGGAGAATGTACCCTCCGCTATTCGCATCCGGTCTGCCCTTGTACCTCGCTGCACCTGCGGCGGGGAGTCAACGACCCGCTCGAGCACGTCCTCGCCTACCGGGATACCGGTCAGTTTGCCAAGCTCTTTGGCGAGGAGCGACGCCTGATTGTAACCGCGGCTTCGCTCCCGGCGAGGGTGCATGGGGACGGGGAGGAGCAGGGTGGCGGGGATCCGGGAGCCGCGCAGACGGTGAGCCAGAATGTCGGTCAGCTGCGGCGCGAGGGCGCGGTAGTTTCGATACTTGAAGGCGTGGACGGCGGAGCGGATGACCCCCTCGAAGGGATAGGCGGCGCGTATGCCGCTAATAGGCAAGGGCGAATTTGAGCAGCTGCGGCATCGACGGGCTTCGCCGGGCTGGGCGCACACCTCGCAGAAGGCATGCAGTTCGGGCATTCCGGCCAGGCACTCCGGGCAGATGCCGCGGCCTTCTCTGCGGCATTTGACGCAATAGAGGGGAAGAAAAAAGTCCAGGGCAGCCTTGCCGGCCCTTCCAAGCAATCCGGTCGTCATAAGCGTTAGACGCGGAACCGGACCACGCGGAAGCCCTCGGCGTATTCGAAGCCTGCCTTCTTTCCCATGTCGGCGCACCAGCGCCTTAGCCAACCGACGGTTTCGTCCTCCGACAGTCCGGAAAGCTGGCTGCGGTGGCACTTGAGGGCCTCCGTCTTAATGTCCATGCTTTCGGAAATGTCCACGTAGGTCTCAATCTCCTCGGGGCCCCAGAACATGAGCGTGCCCGTCTTGTGGGGAGCCAGTCCTTCGGCCTCGTGCTCCGGGAAGTGGAGCCGGTCGCGAGCGTAGGGGAATACGGCGTCCTGGGTGACCTCCCCGACGATGCGGTGGTCGCGATGGAAGTAGAAAGACCGGCGATAGGGGTCGGGGCAGATGACCACCTGGGGCCGGAAGCGACGCAGCGCCCGCACCAAATGGCCGCGAAATTCGCTGGTGTCCTCCAACTCGCCGTCGGGGTAGCCCAAGGCCACCACTTCCTTCACACCGAGGGTCTTCGCTGCTTCCAGCTGCTCCGCGTAGCGGATCTTCGCCAGTCGCTCCGGGGTCATGTCGGGGTCTTCCGTGCCCTTGCTGCCGTCGCTGCACAGGACGTAGTTGACGGTGGCTCCCTGACGTATCCAGTTGGCCACGGTACCGCCGGCGGAAATCTCGGCGTCGTCGGGATGGGGAGTTACCACCAATACTGACTTGGGAACCTCTACCACAGGCCTCCTCCACAGGTTGGGTTGTTAGTGACAAGCTACTCTGCTACAATCTCAATTCGCTGTCAAGACGCGAAAATCACCTCAAAAAGGGGCAATTGTGCCCCTTTCTTGTGGAGGATTCAGGGGACAATTGGCCCAGCATTTTCGGCATATTCGGGGAGGAAAATCCCCGCCGGCCTGACGAGAAAGCAATTCTTTGACCACACGCAATTTCCGGTGGGAAGACGTACCCGCCCTGGCAGACCTGGACAACCGGCTGCTGCAATCACCCCACGCCACACCGGCGCCCAAGCAGCGGTTTGTCTCCGAGTTTCTGGGGCAGCCGAATCTGAATCCCGAGGCGGACCTGTTCCTGTACGAATCGGCGGGGAACCTGCAGGGGTACGGGCTGATTTTTCCTGAGCCGGCCATCAGCCGGAGCGTGCTGATGTTGAAGACCCACCCCGACACGGACGCTTCCGAAGTCGAGGGGGCGCTGCTGGAGACGGCCGTCCGCCGAGCCGGGGAACTTGGCGCCAGGGTGCTGCAAATTCAGACAATGCCCGACTCTCACCAGAGCCGGTTGTTGTTGCGTCGGGGGTTCCGGCACGTCCGCACCTACTGGACCATGGGCTGGCGGATTCAGGAACTGCCCACCGCCGAACCGCCGGAGGGTTGCGTCTTCCGCAGCTACGGGAAGGACGGGGACGCCGAGGCGCTAACGGAAATCCAGAACGCCGCCTTCGGGGGGAGCTGGGGGTTTGCGCCGAACACTCCACAGGAGATTGCCTATCGGGCCGACATGAGCGTCACCAGCCACGACGGTATTGTTTTTCTCTGTCAGGGGGAGACCGTCTGCGGGTATTGCTGGACATACGTTATGGGAGACTCCGCCAAGCGGGTGGGGATCATCTTCATGATTGGGATCCACCCCGATTTCAGACGCCGGAGGCTGGGCAGGCCGCTGCTTACGGCGGGGCTGGAGTATCTGGCTTCACTGGGCGTGGACCACGTGGAACTGGAGGTGGACGGAGCGAATACCCCGGCCACGAGGCTCTACCTTTCGCTGGGCTTCACCAAGGACTCGGAGAGTTACTGGTACGAGGCTGACTTGAATCCCGGCTAAGCCCGGTCCTAGCCGTCTTTCAGTTCCGCCTTCCCGTTTTCAGACTCGTCCTCTACGCCCTTAATTTCGTCCGGCGTTAGCACACCGCCGGAAATCACTATTTTCATCGCCTCGTCCACAGTCAGGTTTGTGGAAACAACATCGCTCTCCGGCACCAGGGCGAGGTAACCGGAGGTGGGAATGGGGGTTGTCGGAATGTACACCGCCACCAGCGTGTCCCCGTCGGGGGCTGTGAAGGTGGATGTTGCGAATCCGATGGACTTGACCCCCCTTCTGGGGAAATCCAGAAACACCACCCTGCTGTAGTGCTTCTCAATGTTGCTGGAGCCGAGGGCGTCGACGGTCTGCTTGGCGGTCCTGTAGATGGGCCTGACAATGGGGATCAGGTTTGCCATGGAGTGTCCGAAGGCTATGAGCCGCCGTCCGATAACGTAGCTTCCCACAATGCCGACAAGGTAAAGCACAATGACGAAACTGACGATTCCAACACCGGGGATGTGCCTGCCGGTTATCTCGTCTATGATCTGGACCAGGGGCGGGTCTATCAGGTCGAAGACGAACTTGATTATGAGGTAGGTTGCGGCCAGGGGCAGCAGGATGAGAAGGCCGGAGATTATCTTTCCACGAAAGTGGCCTCCAATTGACCTCAATATACCCGCCGGACTGGGCATTTATTCCTCCAGGACCTGATTGCGATACCTAGTATTATATTACCATGAGCGGCTTAGGTTAATTTCAGGTTAAGCCGTAAAGCTCCAGAAACTTCCCCGCGGCGTTGTCCCAACTCATGGAATCCGCCGTTTTCAGGGCCGCACGGCTCAATGAGTCACGCAGTCCCTCGTTAAAAAATATCATAGACAAGGTGTCGGCGAACCTCTCCGGGCACCGCCAGGGAAGCAGGTAGCCGTTGCGTCCGTGCTTCACCACCCAGGGCAGCCCGCCCACGCGGGTCGCGACCACGGGGGAGCCGCAAGCCATAGCCTCGAGGGCAACGAGGCCGAAGCTCTCATAGTAGGAGGGCACGACGCAAACGTCGGCGGCGGAGAAGTAGGCGGCGAGGGTGTGCCGGGGCACGCGGCCAACGAATTCCACGACGTCGTCCAGGCCGAGATGGGCCGCCAATTGCGCTAACCGCCGGGACTCGGGCTCCGTGTCAGGATCGCCGCCGACAATCATCAGCTTGAAGGGCACGTCGCCGTCGACGCAGGCCGCAATGCGGAGGAGGAATTCCACTCCCTTGAGCGGCTCGATGCGCCCCACGTAGAGCGCAACCTTCTCGCCGTTCAGGCCCAGCCTTCGGCGCGACTGCACAGCATCGAGGGGGCGGAACAGGGACGTATCGACGCCGCAGTAGACAACCTTCAGACGCTCCCGGGGCACGCCGTAGAGTTCGGACATGGCGTCCACTTCGTGGGGGGTAGAGGCGGTAATCCAGTCGGCGGAGCGCATGATGTCGCCCTCGGCGCGACTCCTGTAGTCCGGCTCGTCCTCACCGGCGCGGGCACGTCGCTTCAGCTCCGCCAGGGTGTGGAAGGTAGCCACGTGGCGGGCGCCGGTGTTGTCAGCCATGGCGCGTCCCGCGAGGGCGGAGAGCCAGTAGTGGGAGTGGACCACGTCGTAGCGCGCTCCGGCGGCTTGCCGGAATGCCAGGATACCGCGAGAGAATTCTTCAACGTGGAGAAGCAGGTCTTTGAGGTTGGCGTCCTTCGGCCCGCCATCCAGATGGACTACGCGGACGTTTTCACCCTCGAGGCTGCCATCTTCGTCTGACCCGGCGTGGTTTCGAGTGAAAACGTCAACATCGACGCCGAGAGCGCCCAGGCGGTTGGCCAGTTCCCGAACGTAGACGTTCATGCCTCCCACCTTGCCCGCGCCGGGGGCCATCACCGGGCAGGTGTGGAAGCTGATGAGGGCCACCCTGGGCTGCGACTGATCATCATGCGATTGCCGGAGGCCCTTTTTCTCACCAGCTGAGGCTTCTATGGTTGACCTCAAGGACTGGTCACAACCATGTTGTAAATGGGCTTGTCGATGCCACCCAGGTGGTACTTGTAGCGCTCGTTGCCTCGCAGGAAGTCGTAGTAGCTCTTGCCGTCTTCGATGGCGCTTTTGACGCTGAGGGCCTTCAGCAGCAGTCCGACGCTGTAGTAGCCGAATTCCGGGTTGAAGCCGCTGTTATAGAGGAGGCGCGAACCGCCGTAGTCGAAGGTCATGGCGGAGGCGACGCGGGAACCCTGAATCTCCATGAAGAATAGGCTGAGCAACCCCTCGCGGCTCAGGGTCGACGCCAGGGACCGGAAGAATTTTTCCCGCTCTGGAGTTAGAAATTCGGCCTTGTCGTGGCGGCTCATGGCGAGGAGCCTCAGGAAGTCGTTCATGGCGTCGTACACTTCTTTCGGCTCCGTAAGCGAGTACCAGCGGACGCCCTCCGCGGTGTTCAACCGGCGCAGCTTGCGGCGCAGCTCGTGTCGGTGCTTCTTCGACAGCCCGGCCACGTACTCCTCCCAATCGTCGGGCAGGTCCCGGCCCGGACAGACCTCCTGCTGGACAACGTCCACGGAGCAACCCCTTGAGCGGGCCGCCTCCGGCAAGAGGGTGAGCGTCGGCGAGTCTTCGGTCAGGGAAAAGAGGCGGAGATTCGTACTGCGGGTTTCTTCCAGGTGGTCCAGGAGCGCATCAAAGAACTGGCGCTCCCGACCGGGGAGAATCAGGAAGTCGTTGTAGTCGCAGAGGTCTTCGTCGCCGACGAAAGTCATGGCATCGCCGTCGCTGCGCAGCGAGGCCATGCCCAGCGTCTCCGAACCATCTACAACCTTGATGATGTGGGGGGAGGCGTTGTCGCCCACCTCCTCCAGCCAGACGCGCTGCCACTCCAGGGTCTGGAAGGGGGTGCTGACGGCGCTTTGGGGAAGGAATCGACCCCACTCTCCGGCGGCGGCTTCAAGGGAGCCTATACAGTGTACCTCCGGCATGCTAACGCCCTCGCATCATTGTCAGTAAGTCTTTGGGGTCGGCGCCGTTGTCGGGGAAGGGGCCGCGCAGGGCGGTGGTGACGACCTTGCTGCCTGTTCTGCGCACTCCCCGCATCGACATGCAGAGATGCTCCGCCTCTACCAGCACTGCGGCGGCCGCGGGCTGCAATGCCGTGGTTATGGCGTCCGCCAGCTGGGAGGTCATGCGCTCCTGAAGCTGAGGGCGCTTCGACACCACGTCCAGGGCGCGGACCAGCTTGCTGGCACCGGCCACCTTGCCCCTGGGGAAATAGCCCATCTGGGCGACGCCGAAGAAGGGCAGCAGATGATGCTCGCAGATAGAGAAGAATCTTACGTCTTTGAGAATGACCGCACCGTCGGTCTGCTCTTCGAATACCGTGTCGATGGCGCTGGCGGGGTCCACGCCGACGCCGCTGAAGATTTCTTGATATAGGGCGGCGACCCGCTTGGGTGTGTCCCTGAGCCCCTCGCGCTCAGGGCGGTCACCGACGGCGCGCAGAATGTTGGCGACGCTGGAGCGTATCAGTGCGTCCGAGTCCATGGCCTAGGCCGCGAACTCCAGCAAGGCAGCCTCCACCTCCTCCAGATCGGAGGAGACTTCCTTTACGCCGGTGCTGATGAAGCGTACGGCGAGCTCAGGGTCCTTGAGACCGGAGCCGGTGATGACGCACACAACGCGCCGGTTTCGCAGGTCCATGCCCTGCTGGTGGAGCTTGATGATTCCGGCCACGCTGGCCGCCGACGCCGGTTCGCAGAAGATGCCCTCGCCGGTGGAGAGGAGGCGGTAGGCGTCCATGATTTCCTGGTCCGTGACCGCGTCAATAGCTCCGCCGGACTCGTCCCGGGCGTCGATGGCGCCCTGCCACGAGGCGGGGCTGCCGATGCGGATGGCGGAGGCGACGGTTTCGGGGCTGGCCACGGGGCGGCCTTCCACCAGGGGCGCGGCGCCCTGGGCCTGAAAGCCCATCATGCGCGGGAGGGACTCCGACTTGCCGCCCGCTTTGTATTCGTTAAAGCCCTTCCAGTAGGAGGTGATGTTGCCGGCGTTGCCCACGGGGATGCAGAGGAGGTCCGGGGCGTCTCCAAGCCGGTCGATTATTTCGAAGGCGGCGGTCTTCTGTCCCTCCAACCGGACGCGGTTGACGGAGTTGACGAGGGTGAGGGGGTGCCGTTCGGTGATTGTCCTGACGAGGGAGAGTGCCTTATCAAAATTGCCGTCTATGGCCAGGATTCGGGCGCCGTGGGCCTGGGCCTGGGCCAGCTTTCCGAAGGCGATGTCGCCCTGGGGGACCAGCACCGTGGCGGGCAGCCCCACCCGCGCGCCGTACGCGGCGGCGGAGGCGCTGGTGTTTCCCGTAGAGGCGCAGATAATTCCGCGGCTTTCGGCCTCCATGGCCTTGGCCACGGCCAGAACCATGCCCCGGTCCTTAAACGAGCCGGTGGGGTTGCAGGCTTCCAGCTTAAAATATAGTTCCGGGCAGCCTATCTCCTGCGCCAGACGGTAGGAGCGCACCAGGGGGGTGTTGCCCTCCCCCAGGGTAATCATGGGCGTTTTTTCGCCCACGGGCAGATAGTCCCTGTACCTCTCCAGAACTCCCCAAGCCATAACGCCCGGTCCTCAGACCGGAAGCTCCTCCAAGCGGATCATGTTATTTACCACTTTTACCACATCCAGCTCCTCAAGCAAAGCCAGAGATTGCTGCACCGCAGCCTCTCTGGCCGGATGAGTGGTAATGACAATCTCAGCCGTGCCCGCCTGAGGGTCGGCGTCCTTCTGGATTATGGAGGCGATGCTGATGTCCAGGTCACCGAGGACCCGGGTAATCTGGCTCAGGACGCCTGCGCGGTCGGGGACGTTCAGCCGGAAGTAGTAGCGGGTTTCCACGTCGGCCATTTCTTTGACCGTCAGCGCAGCGTCGTCGGGGACCCTGCGGAGGGGACGCCCGCCGGTGACCAGCGTGCGGCCCACGTGGACCAGGTCTCCGAGGACGGCGCTGGTAGTGGGGTCGGCACCCGCGCCGAGGCCGTGGAAGAAGGTCCTTCCCACCGGCTCTCCCGCCACTTCGACGGCGTTGAACACGCCGCCAACCTTGGCCAGAATGTGGCCCTCCGGTATCAGCGCCGGGTGCACCCTAAGTTCCACGCCGGAGGATTGAGACTTGGCGATGGCCAGCAGCTTGATGGCGTAGCCGAGCTCCCGGGCGTACCGGAAGTCCCTGGCGGAAAGACCGTCGATGCCCTGGCGGTACACCTGGCCGGAATCGACCCGCGTATGAAAGGCCAGGGAGGCCAGGATGGCCAGCTTGTAGGCGGCGTCCAGGCCGGAAACGTCCTTGGTCGGGTCGGCCTCGGCGTAGCCCAGCTGTTGGGCGCGGTTCAGAGCTTCCTCGGCGTCCATGCCGCTTTCGGCCATGCTGGTGAGGATGAAGTTTGTGGTGCCGTTGATGATAGCGTGGATGGAGGTGATGTGGTTGCCTAGCAGGTCTTCCGTGAGGGAGCTTACGACGGGAATGGCGCCCCCGACGGCCCCTTCGAATCGGAGACTCAGCCTTCTTTCGTCAGCCAAGTCCAGCAGGTCCGGGCCCTGCTGGGAGATAAGGTCTTTGTTGGCGGTGACGACGTGCTTACCGTGGCTCAGGGCGCGCCGGACGTACTCTCCCGCCGGCTCTTCGCCGCCGATGAGCTCCACCACCACGTCCACGTCAGGATTGTCCAGGACATCCAACGGGCTTGTGGTAAGGAGGCTGGGGAAGAGTTTGAGGCGGCGGGGCTTGAGCCTGTCTCTGACCAGGACTTTTACCAGCCGGACGGGCGCGCCGATGGACTTTGCGAGGGCGTCCTGCCGCTCACGGAGGGCCTGCGCTACCCCAGCGCCCACGACTCCCAGGCCCAGGAGGCCGACGCCGATAGGGCGGCCGGGGTTCAATTCCCAGGGATCCCCTGGGCTCCCGTCCCCTGCGGCGCCTGGATGTCTCCCCTCTTCTGCTCGGCGGTCTGACGCAGCTGCTCCGCCGCCCAAGCATAGATGCGACTATCGTACTTCACCCTCACCCACTCCTCGCTGGTGCCCTCTTCGAACTTATCCTCCAGCCAGGTCTGCAGGGCGATATCCTTGAGTCTTGCGTTCCATTTCTGTTCCACCTCGCGCACTTCCGGGCCATCCACAACTTTCATGAAATACATGTAGCCGCTGCTCTCCCAGGGATCGCTGATTTCGCCGTATTCAAGGGGTTCAATTTCGCGATCAAACCTTTCGCCGCCGAATAGCTGGAAATCAAGATTGGGGAAGGCGCCCCTGGGAAGCCAGCCCACGTAGCCGTTGGATTCGGTGTACCTGGTGTCGAAGACCATGCTGTATTCGGAGGCCACGGCCTCGAAATCTTCCTTTTCGAGGCGGTCGGCGATGAGCTGCAGGTCCTGGAATCTGGCGGGGTCGCCCATGGCGGGATCCGGGCGGACGGGGGTGCGGAGCCAGTAGAGCTCCAGATGCTCCGCTTCCGTAGGTACGTTTTCGCCGATGGCATCTCGCATTTCGTAGAAATAGAGCTGCTCCTCAACAATGCGACGGAAGTCGGCCTCGGAGATGCGGTTGAGCGTGAGGTAGGACTCGAAGCGTTCCCTGAATTCCCGGTCCTTCTGGTCATCGGAAATGACTTCGTCAGGCGCATATTCGGGGGTGAAAATCTGGCGCACGGTACCATCTATGTCATCCTCCGTGACCGAAACGCCGAACTCGGGGGCGCTCTGTTTCAGGAGTTCCATCTGCACCCAGCCGAGGGTGAAGGGGCCGGAAGTGATTTCGATGTCCGGGTTGTACAGAACGCGGAGGATTGAGGTGAGGTCAACGAATGCGCCGGTGTACCCCTGGCCGGCCTGAATCATCCGCGCCCTTTTAACCAGGTCTCCCTGGTTGAACTGAACGTCGTTAACGACGGCGGCTTCCACTCTCGGCGGGGCGTAGAGCTGGGTGTACCAGTAGGCGACGGCGACGCCTGTGATGGCGAGCAGGCCGAGGCTGAGAAAGACGATGGCCACACGCTTTTTGGCCCGGCTGCTCTGCGCGCGGACGCGCCTTATTCGTCTATCGTCGGCTTCGGACCCGCCCCTGCGCCTGTCTCGCCGCTGCGGTGACGCCATCTATGCAACTCCCAAAGGCCGCCGGAAGTTAGCCGGCGGCCGGATGATGCTTAAAATACGCTGCTGGGGCAAGAAAGGTTTTCTAGGCCATGACGCGGCCGTGGTCGGGGCTGAGAGGAAGAAGGGCGACGATGCGCGCCCGCTTGATGGCGCGGGAAAGGGCCCGCTGGTGGCGGGCGCAGTTGCCGGTCTTGCGGCGCGGGTCGATCTTGAACCTGTCGGAGAGGTATCTCCTGAGGCGGCCCACGTCCTTATAGTCGATAAACTGGATCTTGTCCACGCAGAAGGCGCAGACTTTGCGTCTGGGAATGTAGCGACGTCGGGGCCTGCCGCCAGGCCTTCCGCCGGGCCTGCCGCCGGGCCTGAATGGGGGTCTGCTGGTCATCTGTTAATCATCTCCTTGATGTAAGCCGGCTGTTGCTGCTAGAAGGGCAGGTCGTCCGGGTCCTGGGGTCCGCCGAAGTCGTCCCGAGGCTGGGATCCGCCGTAGCCGCCGCTACCTTCCCCGTCTCGCCCAGAAAGGAACACCACCTCGGTCGCAAAGATTTCACTAGATGTTCGCTCTTCGCCGTCACGCCCGGTCCACCGGCTTGTGCTGAAACGGCCTTCCACGTAGACCGGGCTGCCCTTGGTCAGGTACTGGTTGGCAACTTCCGCCAGCCGTCCCCAAGCTGAAACGCGGAACCATTCAGTTTCTTCCCGGTTTTCTCCATCACTGGTGCGATATCTGCGATTTGTGGCAACTGAAAAGCTGGATACTGCATTTCCATTGGGAGTATACCTCATCTCAGGGTCACCTCCCAAATTGCCGATAACTGTTATCTTACTTAGGCCTCTAACCATGCTCGCCTGCGCCTCCTCTCAAGCTCCCCAAGGCTACCCCTGCGCGGGGCTTCCCGGCGCGGGACTGGCCTCCGCTTCGGCTTCCGGGGCTTCCTTTTCTTCAACCTTTACCGGAATCTCGGACCGGACCACCATGTGCCTGAGCACCTGCTCAGAAAGCAGCAGAGGGCGCTGAATGGCGTTCACCTGGTCGGGTTCCAGATCGAAGTGGTAGAGGTAGTAGACGCCCTCCATGTAGTCTTGTCCCGCCTTCTTGATGGTGTAGGCCAGGCGACGGGTACCCCAAGCGTCTTCCTTGGCGATGGTTCCCCCGTTAGTGGTAATGAGGTCCCGCACGCGCTCCCGGGCGGAGGCGTCCTCCTCCCGGCTCAGGGCGGGATTCAACACCAGCATCAGTTCATAGTCCTGTTTCAATTCACCCTCCTACAAGTCGGCGGCGATTATAGCACTTTCGCCCCCATGCCCTCAACACCGCTAGTCGTCTATGCCGGGGACGGGAAAGCGTGAAGCCAGCGTTTCGGCTTCCTGCCGGATGGATTCGATCTCATCCCTGTCCTGCCTGGAGGCCAGCGCACGGACTATCATTTTGGCCGTCTGCCTGATCTCATCCGTGCCGAAACCTCTGCTGGTTACGGCGGCGGTGCCGATTCGGAGGCCGCTGGTCACGCGGGGCGGTTCCGGATCGTAGGGAATGGCATTCTTGTTGGTGATGATCGAGGCCCGCTCCAACACTTTCTCGGCCACGTTCCCCTTCACCCCCAGGGGACGCAGGTCAACGAGGCACAGATGATTGTCGGTGCCGTCGGACACGATTCGCAGCCCCTCTTCGGACAGGGAGGCGGCCATAGTCCTGGAGTTTTCCACCACCGCGCTGGCATATTTGCGAAACTCCGGCTTCAGCCCTTCTCCGAAGCAGACGGCCTTGGCGGCGATGACCTGCATGAAGGGACCGCCCTGGGTGTGTGGAAACACCGCTCTGTCGATCTGCCGGGCCAGCTTGGACTCGCAAAGGATGATGCCGCCTCGGGGGCCCCGGAGGGTCTTCTGGGTGGTGGACGTGACCACGTGAGCGTGAGGGAATGGGGAGGGATAAGCGCCGCCGGCGACAAGTCCTGCAACGTGGGCCATGTCCACCATCAACGTGGCGCCCACCAGGTTTGCGATGTAGCGGAAGCGCGGGAAGTTGATTGTGCGCGGGTACGCGGTATATCCGGCTACAATCATCTTTGGCCGGTGTTCCTTGGCCAGCCTCTCCACCTCTTCGTAGTCGATGGTCTCGGTCTCACGCTCCAGTTCGTAGCCAATGAAGTTGTAGAGCTTGCCGGAGAAGTTGACCGGGCTGCCGTGGGTGAGGTGCCCGCCCTGGTCGAGGCGCAGGCCCATGACAGTGTCGCCGGGTTCAAGGAGCGCGAAGTAGACGGCCATGTTCGCCTGGGCGCCGCTGTGGGGCTGCACGTTTGCGTGCTCCGCGCCGAACAGCGCTTTGGCCCGTCCCCTGGCCAGCTCTTCCACTTCGTCGACGACGCTGCATCCGGCATAGTAGCGGCGGCCGGGGTAGCCTTCGGCGTACTTGTTGTTCATCAGGTTGGCCTGGGCTTCCAGCACGGCGCGGCTGGCGTAGTTCTCCGACGCTATGAGGACGATATTCGTCCTCTGGCGTCGATTCTCCCGCTCGATGATGTCGGCCACAGCTGTATCAACCTGTCGAACTGCCGTCATTGTCCAAAGTCTCCGGCTCCCCAAAATGTGCCCGTTAGTCTAAGTGGGGCCTCATGGCCTGTCAACGAATCGGCCCTAATGCGGGCTGTTCCGGGCCTCTGCATATAATACGACGGGGGACTCCGCAGGGATTTGCCGCTCATGGAGAAGTGCATCAAGCGCCGGGCGATGCCTCCGGTTGACACAATCTGGCATCCACAGCATCATTGGATTTGGGGACAAGACACGATTTGTCCGTAATTTTTCGCTGTGCAGGCTTGGGAGGGTGCAAAATGTTGAAGACCCGCCCTTGGAAACTCGCGAGAGTCCTGCTCCTTTCGTTATTCGTCGCCTCGTTTATGCTGGGGCTGGTCGGACTTGGGCTGGCGCAGGCGCAGCCGGAACGCACGGCCCTGGTCGCGGACGTGGACGGCATCATCAACCCCATAGCTCAGCGGTACATCACGCGCACCGTGGAGAAGGGGGAGGATGAAGGGGCCGAGGTGGTGATCATTCTCCTCAACACGCCGGGGGGGCTGCTCTCGTCCACCCGCGAGATCTACGAGTCGTTGCTGAACGCCAAGGTGCCGACGGTGGTATACGTTTCGCCTCGTGGGGCGCAGGCAGCGTCGGCGGGGACCTTCATCACCGCGGCGGCCCACGTGGCCGTAATGTCGCCCAGCACCAGCATCGGTGCAGCCACGCCCGTGGGCGGCGGGGGCGAGGATCTGCCGGACACCCTGGCCGACAAGGCGACAAACGCCGCCGCCGCGGACATAAGGGCCATCGCGGGGCAGCGGGGGCGGAATGTTCAACAGCTGGAAAATACCGTAATTTTCGCCATGTCTTTTTCCGCAGTAGAGGCCGTCGAACTGAACGTGGTGGACTTCATTGCCAGAGACCTCGACGATCTACTCCTACAGCTGGATGGGCTGGAGGTGGACCTGGGAACGGAGACCCGAACCCTTGCGACCAGGGACGCACAGATTGAGCGGCTCAACATGGGCCTCATCAACCGCGCGCTCTTTATTCTGGCCGACCCGAACATCTCCTTCCTGCTGCTGACCCTCGGCGGATTGGGCCTCGTGGTGGAGCTATGGAGTCCCGGCCTGGTCATACCGGGATTGACCGGCGTGGTTTTCCTGGTGATAGCGTTCATCAGCCTGGGCAATCTTCCCGTCAACTGGGGCGGCGTCGCCCTGTTGCTGGTCGGCTTGGCACTCATAGCGCTGGAGATGTACGTATCCGGCTTTGGCGTTTTAGGCATCGGCGGTATCATCAGCTTCATACTGGGGGGGCTGCTCTTGTTTGCCCACTTTGGCGCACCATCCCCTGTCGCACCGTCCCTTGGGGTGAGTCCCTGGGTGCTGTGGCCGACGGTAGCCGTCATTTCGATAATCGGCGTCTGGGTTATCACAACCATCGTGCGGCAGCACAAGATGGAGAAGGTGCTGGAACTTACGCCCCTGGTGGGTTCGGAAGCGGTGGTGACGTCCGATTTGGACCCGAGGGGAACGGTGCGGACAAATACGGAAATATGGACAGCCTACTGCAAACATGGGACAATGATCCCAGAGGGGCGAAGGGTCCGGGTGGAAACCGTCGAGGGCGCCATATTGAAAGTAACGCCCATTGAGGACGGGGACGACTCTTCATCATCTGAACAGGAATAACAGGGAGGACAACATGCCCTTTGGATTAACGGTTGTAAGACAGTTCGAGAAGATGGTTGTGCTCAGGTGGGGACGCCTGGAGCGGGTTTCGGATCCCGGCCTACGCTTTGTGGTGCCCTTCATGGAGGACGGAAGAAAGGTGGATCTTCGCGAGCGGGTGCAGCGGGTGCCCACCCAGAAATACATCACCAGCGACAACGTGGTGGTGGACATGGACTTTGTGATCTATTACCGGGTGATGGAGGAGCAGGCGGAAGCGGCAGTGCTCAACGTACAGAACTTCGAGGCCGCCGTCGTCAACCTCGCCCTCTCCACCCTGAGGGCCGTCATCGGTTCCACCTCCCTGGCATCGGCGCTGGCGGAGCGGGAGAAGGTGCGGGACGCGCTGCAGATCAGGCTGGACGAGGTGACGGGGCGCTGGGGCGTTAAGGTGAGCCAGGTAGAGATCAACGAGATTGACCCACCGCCGGGCGTAAAGGCCGCGATGGAGCGGGAGAAGTCCGCCGCGGCCATCAAGACCGCAGACATCACCGAGTCGGAGGGTCAGCGTCAGGCGGCGATCAACAGGGCCCAGGGCGAAAAGCAGTCGGCAATCCTGGAGGCCGAAGGCCGACGCCAGTCAGAGATTCTGGAGGCGGAGGGCGACCAGCAGGCGGCGATTCTTCGCGCCGAAGGGTTCAGCACCGCGCTGGACCGAATCTACCGGGTGGCCTCCAACGTGGACAACAAGACCATGAGCTTGCAGTACTTCGAAGTGCTGAAGGAGATGGGTTCCAGCGCTTCCACCAAGTTCATTTTCCCGATGGAGTTCACCTCCATGCTGCAACCCTTCCTGAACCTGGGCGGAGGCGGCTCGGGCAACGGCAAGGACGGAGCCTCTTAGTCAACCCACGGAATCAGCAGACGCTTTAAGAATAACGGGGGCGGCGCTCATGCCGTCCCCGTTGCTTTTGGGACGATGCCCTAGCTTTCCGGTCCGCCTTGGGTGGGGAAGAGCTCGTCCAGCAGTTGCAGCGACGCGGAGTAGGGTTCCAGTTCGCCCGACTCCACCCGCTCCACCATCGCCTTCAGGGCCGCGCTGCCGGTTATCTGTCGCTCAACTCTCCGGGCAACCCTGTCCCGCAGCGCTTCCGTAAGCTCGGAGGACCGTCGCTTACGACGTCGCTCCTCCAGTTCCCCTGATTCCGCCAGGTGCTGGCGGTGCTGCTGAATGGCCTGGGCAAGTTCGTCGATGCCGACGCCCTTGACGGCTTGGGTTTCCACCACGGGCGGCATCCATCCGTGACCCGCGGGGGACAAAGTCAGCAGCGAGCGGACGTTTGCCGTCATCTGCTGCGCGCCGGGCCGGTCCGACTTGTTGACGACGAAAACGTCGGCGATTTCCATCAGCCCAGCTTTCAGCGTCTGGACGGCGTCGCCCGCTTCCGGCACCAGCGCAACTACCACCGTATCCGCCACGCCCATCACGTCCAGCTCGGTCTGGCCCACGCCGACGGTCTCCACCATAGTCACGTCTTTCCCGGACGCCTCCAGCAGCCGAACGACGCCTTTGACGATTCGGGGGACGCCCCCGTGGGCGCCGCGGGTGGACATGCTGCGGATGAACACCCCCGCATCGAGATAGTGCCCCTCCATGCGGATGCGGTCGCCCAACAGCGCGCCGCCGGAGAAGGGGCTGGAAGGGTCCACGGCCAGGATGCCCACGCAGCGGCCCTGTCTGCGATATTCGCGAGTAAGCTGGGCGACGAGGGTGCTCTTTCCCGCGCCGGGAGGGCCGGTTATGCCAATGACGTACCCCGATCCGGATTGAGGGTGGACCTCGGCCATTATCCGGGCGGCAAGGGGGTCGTCACGCTCCAACAGGGAAATCGCCCGGGACAGGGCGCGCTTGTTTCCGCTCAATAGCTGTTCGGCGATTGGGTGCATAAGAGGGAGGCGTCAGAAGGGATGATTGACCGGAGGGCCTTCGGAAATCTAGCATCGGGCCACAACAGCGTCAAGAAAGAGTGGGAACAGGAGGTTGGGCAACTACGAGGAGGTGGGACGTGGGAAGGGTATTGGTTCCTGCTTCCGCAGGAACAAGGGGGTAGGAGAAACGAGAATTGATGCATGCAGCTATTGACATCAGCCGCGAGTTATTGTATATAACTTTGCGAATTAGTATGCACTAACTAACAGAGGTGTTTGCACATACATATGTGATTCACAGGAATCGGTTTCTCAGCGCGACCTTAATCTTGAGTTTGAGGAGTGGATGCCCATGACCTGGAAGAAACATTTCGACACCAGTGGCCTAGCCTCACGACCCTCGCGGTCTCGGAAAGTTGCCGTAAGGGGAGCCTTATTGTTAGCCCTGCTGATGCCGCTGCTGGTGGGAATTATCGCCGCTTGCGGCGGTGACGGCGATGAATCAGAGTCGTTGACCGTCTATTCCGGCCGCAGCGAGTCTCTCGTCGGGCCCATCATCGAGCAGTTCTCCAACGCCACCGGCATCAACGTCAGCGTGAAGTACGCGAGCACCTCGCAGATGGCCGCGACGCTGTCGGAGGAGGGGGGCAACACCCCCGCCGACGTATTCTTCGCCCAGGACCCCGGCGGCCTCGGCTCCGTCGAGAATATGCTTCAGACGGTCCCACAGGAAATCCTGGACAAGGTCCCGGCCTGGGCGCGTTCCCCTGAGGGCCGCTGGGTCGGCATTTCCGGTCGCGCGCGGGTCGTCGTATTCAGCACTGACAACGTCTCGCCGAGCGAGCTCCCCGCCGACATGTGGGGATTCACCGACCCGATGTGGAAGGGGCGCATCGGCTGGCCGCCCACCAACGCCTCCTTCCAAACTATGGTAACGGCAATGCGCCAGCTTTGGGGCGACGAGCGGGCCCGCCAGTGGCTGGAGGGCATCCAGGCCAACGAACCCAAGGTGTACGAGAAGAACACGCCAACCGTGGCGGCGGCGGGCGCGGGGGAGGTCGACGTGGGCTTCGTGAACCACTACTACCTGTACCGATTCCTGGCCGAGGAAGGGGAAGGATTCGCCGCCCGAAACCACCACCTCGCCGCGGGCGGGCCGGGCTCGCTGATCATGGTTGCGGGGGCGGGCATTCTCTCCGCATCGGACAATGCCGACGCTGCCGCCAAGTTCCTGGACTTCCTGCTTTCGCCCGTCGCCCAGCAGTACTTTGCGGGCCAGACCTACGAGTACCCGCTGGTGGAGGGCGTGAACGTCAACCGGCTGTTGACGCCCCTTTCGGAGATCAACAACCCCTCGGTGCGGATGGGAGACCTGGCCGACCTGAAGGGGACCCAGGAGATGCTGAGAAGCGTCGGCATCATTCCCTAGACAGGCAAGACAACATCCTATACCCCTGCGGGGAGTGCCTATCACCGCCCATTCCCCGCAGGGTTTTTCTTTCCCTTGGAAGACGGAGGTGTTCTCGTGAACGTAGAATATGCCTTCGACGACGCGGGAATCACCCCCATCCCTTCGACAAGCTCAGGACAGGCTCAGTCTTCCCCCATCGAGGGGGAAGAGGATGTTTGGCGCTTTTGAAGGGGTGTGTCGGAGGTTAGGGGAGAGGGAAGGGAGAAGATGGATTCCGGTTTTCACCGGAATGACGGAAAGGGGGAGGAATGGGGGATTCCTGGGTGGCGGCGGACGCATTGCCGCCATAGCTAGTCTCAACGAACCACCAAACTCTACCCAGCCGAGTGCGTGGTATAATCCGCCAAATCTACGCCAGCGTGAGGACGCAACGTTGACCCAAAGCCATGGCGTCTGCCAATAGAACCGAAACTGACCCGGAAGGGACCCTGACCCAACGTCGAAAGTCCCGCCGGGCGGGCCCCCACCCTGTGCTGCTGGGCGCCGCCGCAGTGGTGGCCGTGGCCATCGCACTCCCGCTGGTGTACCTGTTCATCCGGGGGGTCGGTTCCGGCGCCGAGTTCTGGGAGCTGCTCTTCCGGCTTCGCACCCTTCAGATAGTCATACGCTCGGCCCTGCTGGTGGCTGCGGTCACCGGGGCCTGCATCCTAATTGCCGTGCCCCTGGCGTGGCTCATCACCCGGACGGACCTGCCGTTTCGCCGGGTCTGGGCCATCCTGACGGCGCTGCCGCTGGTAATTCCCAGCTACATCGGGGCCTTCCTTGTCATCGTGGCCCTTGGGCCGAGGGGGATGTTGCAGCGGGCGCTGGAAGGCCCGTTCGGCGTCGAACGGCTGCCGGAGATATACGGCTTTCCCGGGGCGATGATTACCATGACGCTGTTGAGTTTTCCCTACGTGCTGCTTCCCGCGCAGGCCGCCCTGTCGCGGATGGACCCCTCTCTGGAGGAGGCCTCCCGCAGCCTGGGGCACTCCGCCTGGAGTACCTTCCGACGGATTACGCTGCCTCTTCTTCGGCCCGCCATCGCCTCCGGCGCGCTGCTTACAGCCCTGTACACCCTCAGCGACTTCGGTGCGGTTTCCCTGATGCGGTACGAGACCTTCACCTGGGCCATCTACCTTCAGTACAACTCGTCGTTGGACAGAATTCTCGCGGCGGGCCTCTGTCTCGTGCTGGCGCTCTTTGCCGCGGGGATATTGCTGGCGGAGTCGAGGACGCAGAGCAGGGCCGCCTACCATCGCAGCTCATCGGGGGCGCCCAGACCCGCCCAACTCCTCTCGCTGGGCGCCTGGCGGTGGCCCGCGCTGGCATTCTGCACCGCCATTGTGCTCCTCGCGTTGGCGCTGCCCATGTCCGTGCTTGGCTGGTGGGTGGCCCGTGGCGTGTCCGCCGGCGAGGCGGTGCCCCACCTGTGGAGCGCCGCGGCAAACTCCGTAGTGGTTTCGGCCGTCGCGGTGGTTGTTGTGCTGGCCGCCTCCCTGCCCGTGGCGCTGCTCTCGATACGCTTTCCCAGCCGTCCCAGCGCGCTGCTGGAGCGGGCCTCCCACGTGGGGTTCGCCCTGCCGGGCATCGCGGTAGCGCTGTCGCTGGTGTACTTCGGATCCCAATTCGCCCCCGCCCTATATCAGACGACGGCGTTGCTGGTTTTCGCCTACCTGGTGCTCTTCCTGCCCGCCGGGGTGGGCGCTCTCCGAACCTCGCTGCTGCAGATAAGCCCGCGCTGGGAGGAGGCGGGGCGCAGCCTGGGCAGGGGGCCGCTGGCCGTTATACGCACCATAGACCTGCCCCTCATGCGGCCGGGGCTCATCGCCGGAGGAAGCCTGACCTTCCTGCTTATCATGAAGGAGCTGCCCGCGACACTCATCCTCGGCCCCGCCGGATTCAAGACGCTTGCCACTTCGATCTGGTCCGCCTCTTCGGAGGCATTCTTCACCCAGGCGGCGTCCCACGCCCTGATGCTAATACTGGTATCATCTGTGCCCATGGCCCTCATCATCATCAGACAGCGCTGGCAGACGCAATGAGCGAGACGCTCCTCCGGTGCGCCGGACTTTCGAAGTCATACGGCGGGGTTACCGCCGTTCAGGACGTGAGCCTGGAGGTAGAAAGGGGCGAATTGCTGGTGATTCTCGGCCCCAGCGGGTGCGGCAAGACCACCACCCTGCGCATGATGGCGGGATTCGAGTGGCCCGACTCCGGGACCATTGAGCTCAGCGGCCGCACCGTTGCGGGCCCGCACACCTTTACCGCACCCGAAAAGCGGAAGATCGGGATGGTGTTTCAGGACTACGCCCTCTTCCCCCACCTGACGCTGGAGAAGAACATCGCCTACGGGCTGCCGGACGTGCGCAAGACGAGAATCTCGAGGAGTCCGAACCGGATGATGGAGCACCTGCGCCTATCCGTCCGCGTCTCGGAGGTGCTGGGGCTGGTGGGGCTTACGCAGCTGGCAAAGCGCATGCCCCACGAACTCTCCGGCGGAGAGCAGCAGCGCGCGGCCCTGGCCCGGGCCCTCGCGCCACAACCGCTGGCGCTGCTGATGGACGAACCCTTCTCCAACCTGGACGCCAAGCTCCGGGAGCAGGTGCGCGAGGACGTGAAGCGAATTCTATCCCTTACGGAGGTGACCACCGTTCTGGTCACGCATAACCAGGAGGAAGCCCTGGCGATGGCGGACAGGGTGGCAGTGATGAATCAGGGACACCTGGAGCAGGTGGACACCCCTCAGAACGTATACCAGCGTCCGGCGACGGCCTTCGTGGCCAACTTTGTGGGGATGGCCGGATTCCTTTCCGCCACCTACGCCGAGGGACAGCTGCATACGTCCGCGGGAGCCGTCAAGCGGGAATCCCCGCCCAGGCACGCCAGAATGCTGGAGGTGATGGCCCGACCTGAAGACCTGACCTTCGAGCCGAGCGAGGAGGGACAAGGACGACTCATCGCGTCGGCGTACCACGGGGCCTACACCCTCTACACCATCATCATGGACAACGGGGAGATCGTCTACTGCATGAAGCCAACGCTGGAGCTGTACCCGGAGGGCACCAGTGTGCAGGTGCGGTTCACCACGGACCGCGAACTCCCCTGCTACTACAGGAACGCGCTGGTCTAAGCGGACGGACTCCTTTTTCGTCTACGCGAACTTCGACTCCAGCCGCTCCACGTCTTCCGGGCTGAGGTTGAAGTACCTGGCCTGCGGATGGTGTAGCACGAGGGCGCTGACGGAACCTTCCGGCTCCATCATGAAGCCCTCGGTAAGGCCGACTCCGACGGTTTTTTCCGGCTCCAGCAGACGCCACAGCTGCTCCTGATCTTCCAGCCTGGGACAGGCGGGATAGCCGAAGGAATAGCGGCGTCCGTGATAGTTGGCCTTGAACAGGTCCAGGTTGGTCAGGCCATCCGGGTCGGCGAATCCCCATGCGGTGCGCAGCCGCTTGTGGAGAAGCTCAGCGAAGGCCTCCGCGCCCTCCAGGGCCAGCACCTGCAGGATGTGGGAGGCGAGGTAGTCGCCTTTTTCCTGCCATTGGGCGGCGAGATCACGCACTCCGGGGCCGACGGTTGTGACGAACGCGCCCACGTAGTCGGGAGCGCCGACGTTTCTGGGGAGGACGTAGTCAGAGAGGCACAAGCCGTCGCCAGACGATTGACGCCCGAATTGGAACCGCTCCAGCACGTCGCTGCCGTCGGCGGAGAGGATGAGAAGGTCGTCGCCGTCTGAGGCGGCGCGGTAGAACTGGTAGACGGCGCTGGCGGAGATGTCCGCCCTTTCGACCATCACGTCCTCCACCTGCCGCACCCGCTCATTAAGTTCCACCGCCTTCTCTTCGCCCGCCTCAAGCGCTTCCGTAAACCGGCCGCGATAGCCGAGATGTCTGACGTAGAGCATCACGGGATTCACGTAGCTGAAGATATCGGAGAGGTCGAAGCCATTCAGGAGGTGCCGACGCAGGTCCGGCGGCGTGGGGGGAGACTTCACCGGCACAACTGTTGACCCGGCGGAAGGGGGGCGCGGCGTCCGCGGTCTACGACTGCGCGAGGCCTCCTCCTTCTCCATGATCTGCGTCTCCCGAACGAGCTCCGATGCCAAACGCTGTCGTTCGTCCGCATCTGCCAGACGGTGGGCCAGCTCCAGGCCGGACATGGCGTCGCGGGCGTAGCTCACCACCCCACGGTGTCCGGGGGCGATTCGCATGCGGGTGAAGCGGTTCGTCAGGGCGGCGCCGCCCACCAGCACCGGGCAGTCCACGCCCGCCTCGGTCAGGTCGCGCACCGTCTCCACCATCATCTGCGCCGACTTGACGAGCAGCCCGGACAGCCCGATCATGTCGGGCCGGTGCTCGCGGTACGCCTGAATCAGGTCCTGCGGCGGCACCTTGATGCCAAGGTTGATGACTCGGTAGCCGTTGTTGGACAGGATTATGTCAACCAGGTTTTTGCCGATGTCGTGCACGTCCCCCTTAACGGTGGCGAGGACGATGCTGCCGCGGGTTGCGGCCTCCCCGCTCTCCATCAGGGGCTCCAGCTTGGAGACCGCCGCCTTCATCACCTCCGCCGAGCTCAGGACCTCTGCGACGATCAGCTGGTTCAGGCCGAAGAGCCGGCCCACTTCGTTCATGCCGTTCATGAGCGGGCCGTTGATTATCTCCAGGGGCGAGCGTTCCCGGAGGGCTTCATTCAGATCACCCTCCAGCCCCTCCCTCGTGCCCTCAACTATGGCCAGGGCCAGGCGCTCGTCCAGCGGCATCTTCTTTCGTTCCGATTCGGGCCGCTGAACCCTTCGTTCCCGGAATCGCTCGGCGAAGGCGGCGATGGGGTCGTCGCCTCGCCACCAGATCAGGTCCTCCGCCAGTTTGCGCTCGTCTTCGGGAATAGACGCGTATCGAACAAGCCCCTCCGTGTTGACGATTGCCATGTCCAGACCGGCCTGAACGCAGTGGTAGAGCATCACTGAGTTCAGCACCTCGCGGCCGGCGGGGGGCAGGCCGAAGGACACGTTGGAGATGCCCAGGACCGTGCGTGTGCGAGGCAGATGCTCCTTGATCAGACGCACCCCTTCCACGGTTTCCACCCCGGCCCCCTGGTAATTGACGTCGCCCGTGCCGATGGGGAAGACCAGCGGGTCGAATATGATGTCCTCCGGGGGGACGCCGTATTTCTCCGTCAGGAGCTTGTAGGAACGCTTGGCAATGTCGAGCTTGCGCTGCCGGGTGATGGCCTGGGCCTGCTGCTTGTCGTCGTCGATGCAGCCCACCACCAGCCCCGCGCCGAAGCTGCGCGCCACGGGCACGACGGACGCGAAACGCTCCTCGCCGTCTTCCAGGTTGATGGAGTTTATGATGCTCTTGCCGGGGGTGTGTTTGAGCGCCTCGGCCAGCACGTCGTTGTCCGTGGAGTCCAGCATTATGGGGGCCTTGACCTTCCCCACCAGGCCCTTCAGGAACGTCACGACGTCCACCATTTCGTCTCGGTCAGGGTCCTGCAGGCAGACATCGATCACGTGGGCGCCGCGGCGCACCTGTCTGCGTCCGATTTCCGTAGCTTCGTCGAATTTGCCCTGGCGGATGAGCCGCTTGAACCGGCGGCTGCCCAGGACGTTGGTGCGCTCGCCGACCAGGACGGGGCGGGTATCCTCGTCGACCGTCAGCGGCTCCAGCCCGGAGAATACGGCGGCGCGGCGTTCCGACATTTTTCTGGGAGGGTAGCTTCTCACAGCTTCCACGAGGGGCTTCAGATGCTCAGGCGTGGTGCCGCAGCAGCCCCCGAGGACGTTCACCCATCCCTCCCGGACGAAGGACAGCAGCGTTTGCGAGAATTTCTGCGGCGTTTCGTTGTAGTTTCCGTCCTCGTCGGGCAGACCGGCGTTGGGGATAACCGACACTGGAAAGCGGGAGATGGACGCCAGCGTTCGCAGGTGGTCGCGCATGAACTCCGGCCCGGTGGAGCAGTTCATGCCTAACCAGAGCAGGTTGCGGTGACTCACGGAGGCGTAGAAGGCTTCGACGTCCTGCCCGCCGAGGGTTGTGCCCATGGTTTCGATGGTGCACTGGACGGCGACGGGGACCTCCACGCCGAGCTTGTCGGAGAGATCGTCGATAGCGGCGAGGGCGGCCTTCACGTTCAGCGTGTCCTGAGAAGTTTCCACCAGCAGCAGGTGAGCGCCACCTTCCCAGAGCCCCGACGCCTGAACGAAATAGTGCTCCCGCAGCTCGTCCCAGGTGACGCCCCCCGTAACGGAGATAGAACGGGTGGTGGGACCCATGGAACCCGCCACCAGACGGGGGCGTTCGGGAGTGGAATACTGGTCAACGACTATCCGGGCGTTTCGGGCCGCCGCTTCGCTTATCTCCCGCGCCCGATGGCCGAGGTCATACTCGTCCAGAACCAGTGGGGTGCTGCCGAAGGAGTTGGTTATGACGATGTCCACGCCCGCCTCAAGGTAGGAGCAGTGGATGCCTTGAACCAGGTCTGGGCGGAGCAGGTTCAGGTACTCGTTGCACCCTTCGTACTCGGGCCCGCCGAAGTCTTCCGCGGAGAGGTCCAGCGCCTGAATGCGGGTGCCGTTGGCGTCGCCCGCCACCAGAATGCGCCGCTCAATCAGGTCGGCGAGATTTTCTTTTTTCTTGGTGGAATTCAAACTTGCCAATTTTCCCTTCGTCCAACCCCATTCACATGCGGGCCGGAGCTTCAAAGTCCAGGCACCAATAGTAAGCGCAGAATCCAGGGAGGCACAAGGGCGAGGGGCACGGTTAACAAATCAGCGAGGTTGTGCAATAATGGGAACCGGCAACAAAACTTCAATGGGAAATTGATTCGCTATGCCCAAGAGCTTCTGGATGGTGGTAAAGAGTCCGGCAAATTTCCAGATTGCCAAGAAACGAAACTTTGACATGGTGGGGCTGATAGCCCAGCACCGGCGCAAGGTACAACGTATGGCCCCGGGAGACAGGGTGATCCTGTACATCGCGCAGGAGAGGTACTTCGCCGCCTCCGCCACCGTAACCAATACCCTGAACATCGACCATACGCCGCTGTGGAACGTGGAGGGCGGCAGCGACTACCCCTACCGGGTCGGCATCCGGCCCGACGTGGTGCTGCACCCCTCCCAGTACATCGACGCTTACCAGTTTGCCCCCCGGATGGACTTCACCCGGAGGTGGACTCCCGAGCTATGGTACCTGGCCTTCCAGAGCAGCCTGCATCTCATTTCCAAGTTCGATTTCAACATGGTGGAGGAGGAGATGAAGAAGCAGAAGCGCGCCCGCAGGCACCGCAACGCCGCCAAAGCCGATATGAGGCCCGCGCCGGAGTCCGGCTGCATGCTGGAGGACCAGGAGCAGTTGGAACGCCGACCCATAAGCCGGGTGGGGTGGTAGAGCCCTTCTCCTGAAGGGCCGACTAATCCCGATCAGAATAGGGTATATGCCCGAACGGAATATACAGAACCCGCATTAGATTCGGTTCATTTCGGTTCTCTTCCCGTTCTCGTTCCTTGCGACGCGCCTCCCTGCTATCTTTCTCGGCCCTTTCCTCCACATTCCATCTGAACGTATCAAGCAACGTCGGCCTAATTGTCCTCGTCGAGTTCGCTCAACTTGGTTCGAAAGAACTCTGCATTAGACTGTCTGCTCTTCTCCTCCGGACTTAGCTTATCCCATTCTCTGGCAAGCCGGAGGGTTTCCTCATTCTTCCTTTGAGAAGTCCTGCGCTCAGCCCTTTGCTCAACTTCTCGCTTGTACAGGTCATACAGCATGGCTACACCTTCAACTGCAATCCAACTTGTTGCAATTATGATTATAACAAAATACGAAAAGCCTTCACCGACGGCAATTGAGGTTTCCAACGCTGTATCGGATGTGTTGCTCACAATTTCCTGGTAGGTCACAATTCCCATACAACCAAGAGATTGAATTATGAAAAGCAAGACAAACCATATCGCCCTTGATTTCGGTAAAGAAGGCATTTGCCACTGAGGTTAGCACATTTGCTTGGCACATACAACCGTTCTGTAATTGATACTACTCTTGCCGCGAGCCTCACTCCTTTGAGAATGGACACGGGGCAGAGGTACTGTTTGCTTCCCGGTAGTGCTAAAATGGGGGTTAACCACGTCCGGACAAGGTGCAGATGCCACAGGAAAACATCATCATTCGAGGCGCTACCCAGCACAACCTCAAAAACGTCAGCGTGACCATTCCCCGGGACAAGCTTGTGGTCATCACCGGCGTTTCCGGTTCCGGCAAAAGCTCCCTGGCTTTCGACACAATCTACGCTGAAGGACAGCGACGCTACGTTGAGTCGCTCTCCGCCTACGCCCGGCAGTTCCTGGGTCGCATGGACAAGCCGGAGGTGGAGTACATCGAAGGGCTTTCCCCCGCCATCTCCATCGACCAGAAGGGCGTGTCCCACAACCCCCGCTCCACGGTGGGCACCGTCACCGAAATCTACGACTATCTACGCCTGCTCTTCGCCCGCGCGGGGCGGCCCCACTGTCCCGGCTGCGGCGAGCCCGTGGCACGGCAGACCGTCCAGCAGATTGTCGACTCAATCCTGAGTCTCCCCAAGGGGACCCGCATCATGGTGCTGGCCCCCAAGGTGCGACGTCGCAAGGGCGAGCACAAGGACGTGTTCAGCGAGGCCCGAAAAGAGGGATTCGCCCGAGTTCGCGTCAACGGCGACGTCATGCGCGTGGAGGACGCGGAGCAACTCAACCTGGACAAGCGATACTGGCACTACATTGAGCTGGCCGTCGACCGCCTCATCATCGACGATCACCTGGAGTTGGTGCGCGTCACCGATTCCGTCGAGACGGCCCTGAGAGAGGGCGGCGGCGTGGTGCAGATTGCCGTCGAGGGCGGTGAGGAGCTGGAATTCTCCGAGCAGTTCGCCTGCGTCCGCTGTGGAACCGGTCTCCCCGAGATCGAACCCCGAACCTTCAGCTTCAACAGCCCCCACGGCGCCTGCTCCGCGTGCACAGGGCTGGGATTCAAGCTGGAGGTGGACCCGGAGCTGGTGCTTTCCAACAAGGAAATTTCGCTGCGGGAAGGGGGCGTCCTCCCGTGGTCGAGGGCCGGTTCCTCAAGCCCCTGGTACAGCAGCATGCTGGAGTCCATGGCCCGCAACTACGGATTCTCCACAAGCACCCCCATACGCAAACTGTCGAAGCAGGCCATAGAGCTAATTCTCTATGGAAGCCAGGGCGAGACCGTCACAATTAAGCACACCACCCAGCGGGGACGCGTCTACAGCTGGAAGACAAACTTCGAAGGCGTGATTCCCAACCTGGAACGGCGCTTCCGCGACACGGACTCCGACTACATCCGACGCGAGATCGAGCGGTACATGGCGGCGCGTCCCTGCCAGTCCTGCAAGGGCCGCCGACTGCGGCCCGAGGCCCTATCCGTGAAGGTGGACGGACGCGGAATCATGGACGTTTGCGCCCTGCCCGTCACACTGGCCCTTCAGTGGGCAAGCGGCCTCGCGTCGGAAGGCTCAACCAACGGCGCTATTCTTCCGCTTTCGGCCCGCGAGAGGGCCATTGCCCAGCCCATCCTCAAGGAGATCTTCAGCCGTCTGCAGTTTCTGGAAGACATCGGCCTGGGCTATCTGACCCTGGACCGCTCGGCCCGGACACTGTCCGGCGGCGAGGCCCAGCGCATCCGGCTGGCGACCCAGATAGGCTCCGGGCTAACCGGAGTCCTCTACGTTTGCGACGAACCTACCATCGGCCTGCACCCCTTCGACGATAACCGGCTCATCGGCACGCTCAACCATCTGCGGGACCTGGGCAACACCGTCATTGTCGTGGAACACGACGAGGCGGTCATGCGCGCCGCGAACCACATTGTCGACCTCGGCCCCGGCGCGGGCGAGAACGGCGGCAACATCGTCGTCACCGGCACCATCGACGACATCATGGCCTCCGACGAATCGCTCACCGGCCTCTATCTCAGCGGACGTAGAATCATTCCCGTGCCCGACGCCCGTCGCAACGGAAACGGTTCGGCGTTGGAGGTGAAGGGCGCCCGCGAAAACAACCTGAAGGACGTGAGCGTCAAGTTCCCCCTGGGCCGGCTGGTCTGCGTCACGGGCGTCTCCGGCTCCGGCAAGAGCACCCTGGTATACGAAATACTCTACAAGCGGCTGGCCCAGGCCATCAGCCGCGCCAAGGACCGTCCGGGGAAGCACGACAACGTAGTCGGCATCGACCTGCTGGACAAGGTCATTAACATCGACCAGTCTCCCATCGGACGCACACCCCGCAGCAATCCCGCCACCTACACCGGCGCCTTCACGCCCATCCGGGACCTATTCGCCAGTCTGCCCGAATCCAAGGTCCGAGGCTACAAGCCCGGTCGTTTCTCATTCAACGTGAAGGGCGGGCGGTGCGAGGCATGCAAGGGCGAGGGCTACACCCACGTGGAGATGCAGTTCCTGCCCGACGTGACCGTTCCCTGCGAGGTGTGCAAGGGTAAGCGTTACAACCGGGAGGCGCTGGAGATCCATTACAAGGAGAAGAGCATCGCCGACGTGCTCAGCATGACGGTACACACGGCGCTGGAGTTCTTCCAGAATATCCCGAAGATTCGCAACAAGCTGGAGACGATGCGCGACGTGGGTCTGGGTTACATCCGGCTGGGCCAGCCCGCGACAACGCTATCCGGCGGCGAGGCGCAGCGGGTCAAGCTGTCAACAGAGCTGTCCAAACGGGCCACGGGCAAGACCCTCTATCTGCTGGACGAGCCGACCACGGGACTATCGTTCTCGGACTGCGCCGCCCTGCTGAACGTGCTGCACCGGCTGGTGGACGCGGGGAACTCGATAATCCTGATTGAGCACCACCTGGACATGATCAAGAACGCCGACTGGATAATCGACATGGGCCCGGGCCCCGCCGACAAGGGGGGGCAGGTGGTGGCGGAAGGGACGCCGGAATACATCGCGTCGGTGGACGCTTCCCACACGGGGCACTACTTACAGAAAGCGCTGGGGGCGGTGAGGGAGACGGTGGAAGCGGCGGTGGACTAGGGGGATTCGTTCACGGGAGTTACGTCTCCCGTGTTTCTGTCCGGCAAGAAGTCAGGCACAAAGTCAGAGATGATGTCGATGGCTTCTTCCGGCGTGTCGCCCCAAGCCCTGCAGCCGGGCAACTCTGGAATCTCCGCCATCCACTTGTCGGGTTCGGTTGAGACGGGCCAATAATTCACTTCCACAATAAATCGGTAGCCCTTGACTGTTGTCTGCCGCAAAATTTCACTCCTGTCATGCGAAGCCATTCGGCAGTGTATCTGACCGAGAATTTGCATTCAATGATCCTGCAGATTGGGTGTATGATGATAGTCAACAAGAACTCACGGAGGCCCCACACACGATGACAACCCAGAAACGCATCGGTCTTGCCATCACCGGCTCACCGTCCGAAGCCGTCGCCCAAATCCAGCGCGCCGAAGAACTCGGCGTTGATGCCGCATGGCTTACCACCGGCGGGGCGCGTCCCGACGGGCTGACGATTCTCGCCGCTGCGGCCGTCAAGACAAGCCGGATTCTGCTGGGCACGTCCATCGTCCCAACCTGGCCGCGACACCCCATCGCGGTGGCGCAGCAGGTGCAGGTGCTGCACCAACTAAGCGACGGGCGTTTCCGCCTGGGAATGGGGCCGAGTCATCGCGACGGCATGATTCACGCCTTCGGGGTGAACTTCCGCGCGCCGTTGAGCCACCTGCGGGAGTATCTGCGCATCCTCAAGTCGCTGCTGCAACAGGGACGGGTGGACTTCGAAGGTCGTTTCTACATCGCCCGGGGCGAAATCGACGCGCCTATCGACGTACCCGTCATGGCCTCGGCGCTACGTCGACGCTCCTACGAGCTGTGCGGCGAGGAGGCCGACGGAGCAATCAGCTGGGTGTGCCCGTCGGCGTACTTGCGCGACTCGGCGCTGCCCGCCATGACCGACGCGGCCCAGCGCGCGGGACGGACGACGCCGCCCCTCGTCGCCCACGCCATCGTCGCTGTCGACGAGGACGCAGACGCGGTCCGGAAGGCGGTGCGGGAGCAGATGGCCCTGTACGTGACGCTACCCTTTTATGCCCAGATGTTTGTCGACGCCGGATTCCCGGAGGCGCAGTCGGGCGAGTGGAGCGACGGAATGATTGATGCCGTGGCCATTCACGGCAATCGTGAGCAGGTGGCGGAAGGCGTGCAGCGGCTGTTTTCCTACGGGATAACGGAGATCATCGCGTCGCCGGTGCTGACCGGCTCCGACGCCAACGCTTCCTGGGAGCGGACCGTTTCGGCGTTGGCGGGGATCAGGCCTGCCTAACCCCTTCCCTGCAGCCAGCGGGCGGCGTCCTTGGCGTGGTAGGTGATGATGATATCCGCCCCCGCCCTTCGCATGCCCATCAGCAGTTCCAGCGTCACCCGCTCCTCGTCAATCCACTCGTTGGCGGCGGCGGCCTTCACCAGCGAATACTCGCCGCTGACGTTGTAGGCAGCGATGGGGTGGTCGAACCGGTCTCGCGCCCGGGCGATGACATCCAGGTAGGCCAGGGCCGGTTTCACAATCACGATGTCTGCCCCTTCGTCGATGTCCGCCTGAATCTCCCGCAACGCCATCCGGCCGTTGGCGGGGTCAATCTGGTAGCTACGCCTGTCGCCGCGCTGCGGGGCGGAGTCCGCCGCCACCCGGAAGGGGCCATAGAGGGCCGAGGCGTGCTTGGCGGCGTATGACATGATGGGCAGATGCCCAAACCCGCTCCCGTCCAGCCCGGCGCGAATGGCCGCCACCTGACCGTCCATCATCCCCGACGGAGCGACCACGTCGGCGCCCGCCTCCGCGTGGGAGACCGCCGTGCGGGTGTAAAGCTCCACGGTAGCGTCGTTGTCTATCCGGCCCCCCTCATCCACCACACCGCAATGGCCGTGGGTGGTGTACTGGCAGAGGCAAACGTCCGTAATCACCATCAGATGGGGAATCGTCTTCTTGATAACCCGGATGGCTTCCTGGATTATGCCGTTGCTGTCGTAGGCTTCCGACCCCACCGCGTCCTTTTCCGCCGGAATACCGAATAGAATGACGCCGGGGATCCCCAGGTCGGATACTTCGTCCACCTCGTCGAGCAGCTTGTCCAGAGAGAGGTGATAGGAGCCTGGCATCGGGTCCACGGGCTCCCGTTTGTCGCGCCCGTGAGTGACGAAGATGGGATAGATGAGGTCTGAGACAGACAGGTCAGTCTCCCGCACCATGGAGCGGAGGACTTTCGATTCCCTCAGCCTTCGCAGCCGTATTACAGGGTTAGGGGGCATTCTTGGCTTATTCCTCCATGGGAGATTTCAGGTGTGCTTTCAGGGCTTGCACCAGTCCCGCTACGGTGTGTCGGCGGGCCACAACATCCACCTTCAAACCCAGTTCTCGCGCCTTTCCAGCCGTCACCGGGCCGATGCAGGCAATCAACACGTCGTCAAGGGGGGTGGAGTCCCCGTCGAGGAGCTCCAGCAAGTTCTGAACGGTTGAGGAGCTGGTGAAGGTCGCTATATCAATCTTACCACGGCCCAGAAGACTCCTGGCCTTCGCCGACGAACCGGCAGGGGTCAGCGTCCGGTAGGCGACGGGTTGGACCACGCGGGCTCCCAGCTTCTCCAACGCCCGCGCCGCGTCCTCCGGGGCGATGTTGGTGCGGGGCATCAGCACCCGCGAACCTGCGACGCCTCGTTCCGACAGACCCATCACCAGCCGTTCCGTGGTGTACCTGGCAGGCGTGAAGTTTGGGACAATTCCCCTTTGCACCAGCGCCGTCGCCGTCACCGGGCCGATGGCGCAGACGCGGCTATCGCCGAGGGCGCGAGCGTCCATGCCCAGCTTGTTTAGACGGTCGAAGAAGGCCGCCACCCCGTTGACGCTGGTGAACACCACCCAGTCGCATTCTTTTAGTCTGTTCAGAGATTCGTCCAGGGCAGAAAAGTCCGAGGGTGGGGCTATCTCTATCGTCGGCAGCTCGATGGCCTCCGCGCCTTCCTCTGCGAGCATCCGGCTCAGCACCGACGCCTGCGTCCTGGAGCGGGTCACCAGCACCCGCTTGCCGAAGAATGGCTTGTCCTCAATCCATCGGACCTCCTCGCGAAGCGTCACCACCCTTCCTATGACGACCACCACCGGCGGACCCAGTCCTGCATCCCGCGCCCGCTCGACGATGTTCGCCAGGTTTCCCACCACCGTCTGCTGGTACGGTTCCGTGCCCCACTGCACCGCCGCGACGGGCATTGACGGGGCCATTCCTCCGTCCAGCAGCCGCTCCACCACCTGGGGCAGGGCGGCCCAGCCCATCATCACCACCAGCGTGCCTCTCGTTCGAGCCAGCGCCTCCCAGGGGACTGCGGACTCCTTCTTTGACGCGTCCTCCACGGCGCTGACCACAGTGAAGGAAGATGCAGCGTCGCGGTGGGTGAGGGGGATGCCGGCGTAGGCGGGCGCGGCCACGGCGGAGGTGACGCCGGGAACGACCTCGAAGGGGATGCCCGCCATTGCGAGCACCTGGGCTTCTTCGCCACCCCGGCCGAAGACGAAGGGGTCGCCGCCCTTCAGCCGCACCACGCGCTTCCCCTCGTGGGCGCGGTCGATGAGGATAGTGAAGATGTTTCTTTGTCCCGCGCCGCTCTCTCCCGCCTGCTTCCCAACGTCGATAATCTCTGCGCTTTGCCGCGCCTCCTCCAGCAGCCGGACGTCAACAAGCCGGTCGTAGGCCACCACGTCTGCCTCGCGAAGACGCTGCAGGCCCTTGACGGTAATCAGCCCGGGGTCGCCCGGTCCGGCCCCCACCAACGACACCTTACCCATTCGCCCTACCATGTCCGCAGAAGCAGGTGAACATCCGAAGGTTCTGCAACCGGGAAACTCACCATCATCCTCCGCTACCCGGCACCAGCGCCCCCGCGCCCCGTTCGATGAGCTGCTGCACCGCTTCCATGGCCAATTCGTGGGGGTTGGAGGCCTGGCCGCGCGCCTTCGTGTAGAAGGACTGCTGGCCGTCGGGGGAAGCGAGGAACACCTGCATCACCATTGTTTCGCCGGCAATCCTGGCGTAAGCCGCCGACGGATCCTGGCAGCCGCTGCCCAGCCGCTCCAGGAAGGCCATCTCCGCCATCACGGCCCGACGAGTCGGCACGTGGTCCACGCTTCGCAGCATCCACGACGTCGAACGGTCGTCGGAGCGGACTTCCACCGCCAACGCGCCCTGGCCCGGCGGCGGAACGAACTTATCCGCCGGAAGATACTGGGATATCTTATCCTCAACGCCCAGCCGGAGCATCCCCGCCGCCGCGAGGACCACGCCGTCGAAGTCTTTACCCAAGGCCTTATCGATGCGGGTGCCCACGCTGCCGCGGATGGGCAGCACCTGAACGTGGGGCGACCAACGCTTCATCTGGGCGGCGCGACGGGGACTGCTGGTGCCGATTCTGGCGCCGACGGGAAGGTCTTCCAGGTTCGCGTTCCACCGGTTGACGAGGGCGTCCCGCGGGTCTAGACGTTCCGTCACCGCGCCGATTGACAGTCCCGCCGAAAGTTTTGGCGGCAGGTCCTTGTGGCTGTGCACCGCCATGTCGATATCTCCCCGAAGCAGGGCCTCTTCGATTTCCTTGACGAATATGCCCACGCCCAGGCTGCGGAGGGGCGCTTCCGACGCCCGGTCGCCCGCCGTGCGGACAACCTTGATCTCGAAGTCCACGTCGGGGTTTTTCTCCCCCAGCGTGTCGACCACGCACTGGGTCTGAATCAACGCCAGGGGGGATCCCCGTGTGCCGACCACCACGCGCTTCATTGCTGTTCCTCACAGCCGGAGAGCTTACGCAGGATGTCTGCCAGGGCCTCGTCTTCGCGCCCTTCCCGCACCGCCTCGATGAGTGTCCGGTCGATGACTTCCTGCCACCGGTCCGGCGGCACCTTCAAGCCACGCCGCTTCACCTCCGCCCGCGCCCTCGACAGCAGTCCGGCTATCTCCGCGTAGTCCAGCAGGTCGCTCTTCTCCATGGACTCGCGCAGCTTACGGGCCAGGGCGGGACTCGCGCCGGACGTGGAAATCGCCACGGTAACCGGCTCGCGCTCGACTATTGACGGCGCGATGAACATGCAGAGGGGCACGTAGTCGACCACGTTCAGCAGCACGCGTTCTCGCTCCGCTTCATCCGCCATCAGCCGGTCCACGTGTAGATTGCCCGTCGCGCCTATGGCCAGAAACGCTCCTTCCAGGTCTCCTTCACGATATTCTCGCCGCTTCCACGCGAAACGCCCCTCGGCTGCCCACTGCGCCAGGACATCGGTAGCATCGGGGCTGATGAGGACGACCTCGCAGGGGTGCTTCAACAGGTTTCTGACCTTGCCCTCGGCGATGGGGCCGCCGCCCACCACCACGCACCGCCTGTCCTTCAGGCTGAGGAACACGGGGTAGTAGCTGGGAAAGTTGGATTCAGACATTGCTTCATTCAATTGTACCAAAACCATCTCCGCGTCCGTTGTATACTGGACGTATGGGGATTCTTCAGCCAACGAATCGAGTGCCGTGACCCGCCGATTATCGGACGCCAAGGACTCGCTTTTTCTGAGACTGGGCGGGCACGTCCGCGACAGCCGCGTGCTTTCGGCCATGGCCCGGGTTCCGCGCGAACTGTTCGTGCCGCCGGGACTTCGCCACCGGGCCTACACCAACGAGCCGCTGCCCATCGGGCACGGGCAGACCATATCTCAACCGCTGATGACGGCTGTGATGACCAGCGTCCTCCAGCCGGCCGCCACCGACCGGGTGCTGGAGGTGGGCACGGGCAGCGGATACCAGGCGGCGGTGCTGGGGGTGCTGGCCCACAAAGGCTCCGTGGTCACCGTAGAGCGCTTCCCCAGCCTTTCGCGCCACGCCGCCGAACTTCTCAGATTCCTCGGCCTGGCCAACGTTGGATGCGAGACTGCCGGCCCCACCCTCGGCTGCCCGGCGAAGGCCCCCTACGACGCTATTCTAGTCACCGCCGCCGCGCCCCAGCTGCCCCAATCCCTGTTGAAGCAGCTTGCCGTCGGGGGGAGGCTGGTTGTCCCCGTGGGCAGCCGCGAGGAGCAGGAGCTGGTGCTCGCCATCAGGACGGGGGAGGGCGTATCCATCAAGTACAAGGGACCCTGCCGGTTCGTGCCGCTCGTGGGCGAGGAGGCGTGGCCGCCCTCCCCGTAGCAGCATTCACCCGACTCCGTCCGTTGAAGCCCCTCCCTGCTGATTGATATACTTGCACCGGCAATCTTCTATTTCGCCGACGAAAGATACAGCTTGACCACCTCGGCGCCCACAAGATACGAGACCGTCATAGGACTGGAAGTCCACGTCCAGTTGAAGACCCGGAGCAAGATGTTCTGCTCCTGCCGGTCGGACTACCAGGGCGCGGACCCCAACTCCCTGGTCTGCCCCGTCTGCCTGGGTATGCCCGGCGTGCTTCCGGTTATCAACAGGAAGGCCGTGGAATACGCCATCGCCACCGGCCTGGCGCTCAACTGCAAGATTGCCGCCCGCACCAAGTTCGACAGGAAGAACTACGCCTACCCGGACTTGATGAAGGGCTACCAGATATCGCAGTACGACATGCCCATCGCGTACGAAGGGCACCTGGAGGTGGAAGCCGACGGCGACACCCGCACGATTGGCATCACCCGCGTACACATGGAGGAGGACGTGGCCAAACTAACCCACGTCCGCAACTCCACCGGCGAGACCTTCAGCCTCGTCGACGTCAACCGCTCCGGCGTGCCCCTGATGGAGATAGTCAGCGAGCCTGACATCCGCTCCCCCGAGGAGGCGCGGCAGTACCTGACCGCCCTTCGTTCTATCCTGCGCTACATCGGCGTTTCCACGGGCAACATGGAGGAGGGGAACTTCCGCTGCGACGCCAACGTGAGCATCCGGCCCATGGGCAGCAGCGAGCTTTCCACCCGCACCGAGATCAAGAACGTGAACAGCTTCCGCTCCGTGTTCAGCGCCCTGGAGTACGAGGTGGAGCGGCAGCGACGAGTGGTCGAGGACGGCGGGCGCGTGGTTCAGGAGACCCGCGGCTGGCAGGAAGACCGGGCCGTCACCGTGAGCCAGCGTTCCAAGGAGCACGCCCACGACTACCGCTACTTCCCCGAACCGGACCTGCCGGAGCTCCTGCCCGATCCCGCGTGGGTGGATGAGATACGTGCTTCCCTGCCGGAGCTGCCCGCCCAGCGTCGGGACCGGTTCGTCAGCCAGTACGGGCTGCCCCTATACGACGCCGGGCTGCTGACCGCGAACCGTCCCTCCGCCGAGTTCTTCGAGGAGGCGATAAATGGCGAGACCGGCAAGACCGTCCAGCGACGGGCCAAGCGGGTAAGCAACTGGATGCTGGGAGAGGTCTCACGGCTGTTGGACGGCGGGCTGGCGGCCATCCACGAGACGCCGTTGAAGCCCGAACATCTGGGACAGCTTTCGGACATGGTGGAGGCGGGCGACCTGAGCAGCTCCCTGGCCAAGACCGTGCTGAAGAAGGCCTTTGAGACCGGCAAGGGCCCAAAGCGCATCGTCAAGGAGGAAGGCTACGTTCAGATTAGCGATTCCTCCGTGGTGGAGAAGGCGGTGCAGCAGGCCATGGACGAGAACCCCAAGGCCGTGCAAGACTATCTGGGCGGACGGGAGACGGCCTCAAAGTTCCTGGTCGGGCAGGTGATGCGAATTACTCGCGGCAAGGCCAACCCCGCCATCGTCAACAAGCTCATGGAGCAGAAACTCGGCAACCTACAAAACACCAACGGGAGCAGCTAGTTGGAAACCATCCTGAACTTCATTCAGATAACCATCTCCGTGACCCTTGTGCTGGTCATCCTATTCCAGGTTCGAGACCTTGGCAGCGGCCTCTTCGGCAGCGCCAACTCCACCTTTCGCGTCCGACGCGGCATTGAGCTGGTCCTGTTCAGGTCCACCATCGCCCTGGTGGTACTGTTCATCGTCGTCTCCATCCTCAGCGTGAGGATCCTCTAAGGACGCCCCTTGTCCTCCCCCAGGCCCGTCATCACTCTGACGACGGACTTCGGCCTCCAGGACCCCTACGTGGGACTGATGAAGGGCGTCATTCTCCGCATAAACCCCGACGCAGTCATAGTGGACGTGACTCACGGGGTAACGCCCCAGAACGTGCTCCAAGGCTCTTTCCTGCTCCATCACAGCCACTCCTACTTCACCAAGGACGCGATCCACGTCGCAGTCGTGGACCCCGGCGTTGGCACGAATCGACGCGCCGTCTTGCTGGAGACGCCCGGGGGACGGTTTGTCGCGCCGGACAACGGCCTCCTAACCCAGGTGCTGCTAGACGGCCTGGGCCAGCCGTCGACGAAGGGCGGACCGGAGCCACTCCCCAACGGGTGGAGGGCCTACCATCTCACCAACGCAGACTACTGGCTCCAACCCCTGAGCCGCACGTTCCATGGCCGGGATCTTTTTTCTCCTGTGGCCGCCCACCTCTCCAAAAGCGTGCCACCTTCGGAATTGGGCGACGAAATAGAGGGCCTTCAATGCTTGGCCATTTGCACACCCCACTGGATAGGCGACACTCTCCGGGGTAGAGTCGTCCACGTGGACAGGTACGGCAACCTGGTGTCGGACATTCCCGCTGCTTCACTGCCATCAGTAGACTCTGTCCGGGTGGAAGCGGGCGGCGCGACGATCGAAAGTCTAAGCAATAGCTACGCCGAGGCCGACGGCCTGCTCGCCATCATTGGCAGCTTCGGCACGTTGGAGATTGCGCTGAAGAACGGCAACGCTGCCCGGAAACTCGGCATGGCCCCCGCCGCTCCCGTCACAGTTCGGCGAGGGCCTTAAAGGCGGCGGGAAGCGGCCGCCGCCCTCCGACTAGTCTGTCTCGGCAGCGGCGAGATTGACCTGGCCGGCGCCGGCGGCCCATGCCAGCGTCGTTAGCAGTCTCACCGGGTCGAGCGCCTGCCACAGAGTCCCGTTGTTGACGAAGTAGGCGTTGGCGAAAACCAGCGCGCCCAGCGCCAGCGAGACCACGGCGGCAACGCGCGCCTGCGGGCAGCCGCAGCGCCAGAGAGCCACAGCCGCGACGGTGGAGGAGCCGATGAACAGCGGATTGACGGTGCGCCACACGTCGCCCCAATGGTCGCCGAACAAGCCGCTATAGGCGTTGGCGAGCACGACGAAGGCCAACACTCCCAGCGCCAGGCTGCGCACCCAGGGAACGCGACGGGTGCTCGCCCAGATCCACCAGGCTCCACCAAACCCCATCAGCAGAGGGGCGACTTGCCACAGCTTCCAGGGCCAGTAGGGAACGGACATGTGGTCCGGGTCCACGAGGACGGTCCTCTCCGTCCAGGCAAAGACGGCCAGGGCTATGAAGGCTGTCAGAGCGACGGCGGGAATGGGCGCCAGGTCACGTGGGGCAAACATCTTCAGCATGAGTCAAACCTCCAGATGTGAAATACTATTGGGCTGGATTTGGCTGTCAATTGATGAATCACGGCCCGACTACAGGCCCAGCTTGCCCGGGTTCATGATGTTCTGCGGGTCCAGGGTCATCTTCATCGCACGGACCACCTCCATGCTGGTGCCCATCTCCCGGGGGAGCAGGTGCGCCAGCTTGACCCCAACGCCGTGGCAGTATTCCATGATGCCGCCCATATCCTGCGCCAGCGTCAGCGCCCGCTCCACCGCCACTGGCATGTCCTCCGGCTTCGTGTCCGTGCCCGGCACCAGCACCATCGAGAAAAGCTCAGGTTCCGTCCAGATGGCGTATTCCGTGCCCCGGATATCGTACTCTCTGAAGATCTCCTCGCATTTCAGCCGGTACTCCAGGACTTTAGATACGGGCAGCGCCACGTGCAGATAGTCGAAAGAGCGGCCCTGGGGCCTCTGCTTTTCGCCGTCCGTGGATTCAGCCAGGCTGTCGCGATAGGCCTCCGCCACCTGGTAGCGGGTGTCCCAGTAGAGGATCGCCTCCGTGGGGCCCATGTCCCGCCCATTCCGGCCCAGGCAAATCTCTGCAGACCGACGTCGCTGGGCCTCCACCAGCTCCCTGAACCCCTCGAAAACCATGTAGAGATGGACCCCTTCGAAATCGTCGGCCAAGTCTATCACCGCTGGACGCAGACCAAGGGCGAACATCTCCGACACCGCGGCGAATCCATCTTCGAAGGTGTTGAACCTGAAGGTGGAGAAGACCCGCTCCTCCGGCTGCCGGTACACCCTCAGCGTCGCCTTTGTAATAATGCCAAAGACGCCCTCAGAGCCGATGAAGAGGTGGTTGAGGTTGGGTCCGCTGGACGTCTTGGGAACGCTTCTGGTGGATATCACGTGGCCGATGGGCGTCACCACCTCCAGCCCGAGCACCTGCGCGCCCATGGGGCCCACGGCGGCAGCACGGTAGCCCACGCCGTTGGTGGAGATTGCGCCGCCGACGGTGGCGATGGGCACGCTCCAGGGGTCGTGACCGAGCATCAGGCCCTGCTCCGCCAGCGCCGACGCCAGATCCTCCAGAATCACCCCCGCCTCTGCGGTGGCCGTCCTGTCTTGCGGGCTGATTTCCAGGATTGAGTTCATCAACCCCATGTCGACGATTACGCCGCCGCGCAGGGGAACCAGCCCGCCCATGACGCCCGTGCCGCCGCCGTAGGGGATTACGGGTGCCCCGAAGTCCCTGGCCGACCTCACCACCCACGCCACCTCCTCCGTGGACTTCGGCCTCACCAGCACGTCGCCGTGACGTTCCAGTAGGGGCGCGGCATCGAAGGCCCGGCTGGGGCTGAGCGCGTCCTGAGAGTAGCGGCGGACTTCCGCCTCGTTCGTGACCACTCGCTCGGGATCCAGCAGCCCCTTGAGCCTGTCTATCAAGTCCCAATACAGCATGTTTATCTCAACGGGTTTGCTGCGGCTGGAGCCCGTCCGCGGAATTGGTTGCGGCCGGGGGCGGGTCCGGGTTTGGGACGGTTATGAAGGGCGGTATCGCCAAACCGTACCGTCGGCCGTGTCCTCTAGCGTGAATCCCATGTCCCCCAGGCCGGAGCGGATGGCGTCCGCCAGCTGGTACTCCCGCGCCTGACGCAGTTCCCGGCGAATGGCCAGCATCGTCTCTACGATGACCGCGCCGTCCCTGTCCGAGAGGTGCGCCTCCACCCAACCGGCCAGCATGTGCTGGCCCGAAGCGTGAAGCTGCGACCCAGTTTCCCGGAAGAGGCCCATCAGCGCCTCCATTGGCAGGTCCTGTTTCTGCTCGTCCTCCGCGAAGGCGAGTCCCAGCACGGCTCCCAGCCGTTTCAGGCTGGCTTGGGCGGCGTTCACCGCCTGCCTGCGCTCCCTGGCCCGGTTAATCTCCCTTGCCAGGTCGAAGAGCGCGCCCATGGCCTGGGGCGTATTGAGGTCGTCGTCCATTGCGACGGAGAACCGGTCTTCAAAGGGATCGGCGGCCAGCTGACCGTTAACGGAGCTGTCGGCGCCGGGTCGCAGGGCGTTGCGAAGCCGGGTTGCGGCGCGCTCCATGGCTTCCAGGCCCTCGTCGCTGTAGTTCAGCGGGCTGCGATAGTGAGACCCCAGGAAGAAGAGACGCAGCGCGTCCACGCTGTGACCTTCAAGCACCTCCGAGACTCCCACCAGGTTGCCGAGGGACTTGCTCATCTTGCTTTCGCCCATGTTAAGCAGCCCATTGTGGACCCAGAAGCGGGCGAATGGAGTGACGCCGGTGTAACATTCGCTCTGTGCTATCTCGTTCTCGTGGTGCGGGAACACCAGGTCCTGCCCGCCACCGTGTATGTCCAGCGTCTCCCCCAGGTGCTCCAGGGCGATGGCGCTGCACTCGATGTGCCAGCCGGGACGACCGGGGCCCCACGGGCTTTCCCACGCCGGCTCTCCCGGCTTGGCTCCCTTCCAGAGGGTGAAGTCCATCGGATGGTCCTTGCCCTCCAGCGCTTCGACTCTCGCGCCTGCAATCATGCTCTCGATGGAACGGTGACTCAGCTTGCCGTAACCCTCGCAGCCCGCGACCCGGAAGTACACGTCCCCGCCCGACTCGTAGGCGTGGCCCTTCTCCACCAGCTTGCTGATTATCTCCTGCATCCGGGGGATGGCCTCCGTGGCCAGGGGATAGACGTTGGCGGGTTTGATCCGCAGCCGGGAGAGTTCTGAGCTGTACTCCTCGATGTACCGGTCGGCAAGCTCCCGGTAGCTGACGCCCTCCTCGGCGGAGCGGACGATAATCTTGTCGTCTATGTCGGTGAAGTTCTGGACGTGTTGTACCTTGAGACCCCTGAACTCCAGGTACCGACGCAGCACGTCGAAGACCACAGAGCTGAAGGCGTGTCCCACGTGGCTGGAGGAATAGGGAGTGATGCCGCAAACGTACATCTTCACCCGGTCGCCGGTGGGCGCGAAGTCCTTCTCCGTGCCGGTAAGGGTGCTGTACAGCTTCATTGGATGGCCTCAATCAGCGCGACGGCGTAGGCCGCCAGACCTTCGCCACGGCCGGTGAAACCCATGTGGTCAGTGGTCGTAGCCTTGATGCTCACGTTCCCCTCGTGCATTTCCAGGGCTTGCGCCACGTTCTCTCTCATACTGTCGATAAAAGGCCCCAGACGGGGCTGCTGAGCCAGTATTGTAGCATCCACGTTTACCACTCGCCACCGACGGGCCGCCACCAGGGAAACCGTCTGCTTCAGCAGTAGCAGGCTCGATATACCCTCAAGGGAAGGGTCGCTGGAAGGGAAGTGGACGCCTTTGTCTCCCAGGGCAGCGGCCCCCAGCATTGCGTCCATGATGGCGTGCACAACCACGTCTCCGTCGCTATGCCCGGACAGTCCCTTCCCAAAGGGGACGTGGACGCCGCCGAGAATCAGCGGCCCGCCATCGGTGAGAGGATGGGCGTCGAATCCCATGCCCACCCGGATGCTCACCGGAACGAGGCCCCCCTTGGCGTCCTCATCAACGCCTCCACCACCGCCAGGTCCTCCGGCGTGGTGACTTTCACGTTGCGATAGGACCCCACAAACACCTTCACGCCCACACCCAAGCTCTCGACCATGGCCGCGTCGTCCGTGAAGTCCCCGTTGCACTCCTCGTGGGCCCGCAGCAGGGTCTGGTAGCTAAAAATCTGAGGGGTCTGCACCTGCCACAGGCTGTCCCGCGGCGGAGTCTCCAGGACATTGCCCTCTTCGGAAACAATCTTGATGGTGTCCGTGGCGGGCACTGCACAGACGGCCGCGCCCGTTTCTTCGACAGCCTTCAAGCCTCGACGAACTATGGCGGCATCGACCAGGGGCCGGGCGGCGTCGTGCACCACCACATAATCGCACTCGCCCAGGGTTTCCAGTCCCGCACGCACCGAGTCCTGACGTCGCTCCCCGCCGGCGCACAGCCCCACCTTGCCCATGCCGAATGCGGTTACAAGCCGACGCACGTCCCTCATCCGTTCCTCGGACAGGACGATGGCGATGCGGGTCACTTCGCGCAGGGTGGCAAAGGTCCTGAGAGAGTAGGCGATAACCGGAAGGCCCCTGAGGCGAACGAATACTTTGTCCACGCCCGCCATGCGGATGCCCTTGCCCGCGCCCACAATCACCACGCCCACGGTGCCGATAGAAGGCGCTTCGTCACTCGTCATCTGTACATGCCTCTCGGCTGGGCAAAGATGATGCGTCCCGCCGCCGTCTGCAGCACACGGGTCACGGTCACTTCCTGGATGGAGTTAATGAAGCGACGGCCCCCTTCCACCACCACCATCGTACCGTCGTCCAGGTACGCCACCCCCTGCCCCAGCTCCTTGCCCTCCTGGATTATGTTGACGGCCAGGGTCTCGCCCGGCAGCACCACGGGCTTGAGGGCGTTGGCCAGCTGGTTCACGTTCAGCACGTGAACCCCGCTCAGCTCCGCCACGCGGTTGAGATTGTAGTCCGTGGTGAGGATGTAGGCCTTCATCTCCTTGGCCATGCGCACCAGCTCGGTGTCCACCTCGCCGCCGCGAGGCACCTGCGCGTCGGTGAATTGGATCGGCAGGTCGTTGTTTCGGCGCAGGTTGGAAAGCACCTCCAGTCCCCGCCTGCCGCGGGTCCGACGCAAGGCGTCGCTGGAGTCGGCTATGTGGCGCAATTCGTCGAGCACAAACTGGGGGACGATGAGCGAGCCCTGAACGAAACCCGTTTCGCTGAGGTCGCCGATGCGCCCGTCGATGATGGCGCTGGTGTCCACGAGGATGCGGATCTTGGTCCCGGTCGAACCCCTGGAACCTCCCCCGGCGCCCGGCAGAATCAGGTGCAGGTCCTGCTCCCTGTGCAGGCCGATGGACAGCCCCACGAAGGCGAAGGTGCCCATGATGATGAAGGGAATAATCCAGTTCAGCTCTCCGGGCAGCTGGAAGAAGGGGATGGAGACGAGGGCCGCGACGATGAGGCCCACAATTAGCCCCAGCGTACCGGAAACGATGGTGCTCAGGGACACGCGGGAGACCTCGTCCACCGCCCTGGTCAGGGCGGAAATGAGGCGGGGCCCGTAGATGCCGCCCGCTAACCCGCTGACCACGGAGATTGCGGTAATGGCAAGGCCCCAGGGCAGGTAACCGACGTCTCCGTCCGATACCGGCGACAATGCGAGGCTAATCTGCCAACCGATGACAGCAAAGACGACAAAAGATGCCAGTCTTACAAACAACTAACTAGCTGCCTAACTACTCCTCCCGTCCACCCCTCGGCCCTGAGGGAAATCCCGAATAAAGCGAATAGTGCATTGGGCAAAGCCGATTTTCTCCCAAGCCGGAGCGAGGCGAGAGTTGGAAAATAGTGCTGCCCTTAGCATAGCACAGGCGGGCAAGATTATGAATAGCCCGCCAACACCTATTCGTCCGCAGGCGCCTCCGCCAGAGCTGCTGTCGCCTCTTCCTTCTTGCGGAAGTCCAGGGAGCCGTTTTTCAGTCCCACCGTTATGGTGTCGCCCTCCTCCAACTCTCCCGAAAGCAGCATCTTGGCCAGGGAGTTTTCCACGTACCGCTGCAACGCCCGACGGAGCGGTCTTGCGCCGTACACCGGATCGTACCCCTCCTTCACCAGCCAGTCCAGGGCGTCCCCCGTCAATTCCAGCGTTATATTCTGCTCCGAAAGACGGTCCTGGATGTCCTTAGCCATCAGCTTGACTATCTCGAGGATCTGCTCCTCCGTGAGAGCGTTGAAGACGATGATTTCGTCTATGCGGTTGAGGAACTCCGGCCGGAAGGCCTTCTTCAACGCGTCCTGCACCGTAGACTTCAGCCGCTCCTCGTCCAGCACGCCGTTCTCGCCGGAACGGAAGCCCACGGCGGAGCGGTTGGCCATGCCGGTTCCCAGGTTGCTGGTCATGATGATGACCGTGTTGCGGAAGTCCACCGTGCGGCCATGGCCGTCCGTCAGGCGTCCGTCCTCCAGAATCTGCAGCAGGATGTTGAACACCTCGGGGTGCGCCTTTTCGATTTCGTCGAAAAGCACCACGCGGAAGGGCCGGGCGCGCACAGCTTCGACCAGCTGCCCCCCCTCCTCGTACCCCACGTAGCCCGGAGGCGCTCCCACCAGCCGCGACGCCGTATGGCGCTCCATGTACTCCGACATGTCGATGCGGACCATGGCGTCTTCGTCGTCGAACAGGTACTGGGCCAGCGCCCGGGCCAGCTCCGTCTTGCCCACCCCCGTGGGACCGAGGAAGATGAAGCTGCCGATGGGACGCTTGGGGTCCTTCAGCCTGGAGCGGGAGCGCCGGATGGCCTCCGAGATGGCCTGAACCGCCTCGTTCTGGCCGATGATGCGCTCGTGCAGCCGGTCTTCCATGTGAAGCAGCCGCTGCGCTTCACCCTCCAGCAGACGGGCAACGGGTATCCCTGTCCAGTTGGTGATAAGCTCCGCGATGTCCTCCGCCCCAACCGTCGGACGGTCCGGGTTCTCCGATTTCCACTCTTCGTGTTGCCGCACATACTCCGTTTCGCACTGCACCTTTTCCATCTTCAGCTGCGCCGCCATCTCGTAGTCCCCTTCCAGCGCCGCCGTTTCCTCTCGCTCTTCCAGGGCTCTGAGTTCTTCTCCCTTTGCCTTCAGTGGGGCGGGAGGACTCTCCGCCGCCAGCCTCAGCTTGCTTGCCGCCTCATCCAGCAGGTCTATGGCCTTGTCGGGCAGATGGCGCTCCGTGAGGTAGCGGTGGCTCAGGCTTGCCGCCGACTCCAACGCATCCTCCGTGATGGTCACGCCGTGGTGCTCCTCGTATCTGGACCGCTGGCTCTGCAGTATTTCAACGGTCTCCTCGACGGAGGGCTCGTCCAGGTAGATGGGCTGGAAGCGACGCTCAAGGGCCGCATCCTTCTCGATATACTTTCGGTACTCGCTCATCGTAGTGGCGCCGATGGTCTGAAACTCCCCCCGCGCAAGGGCGGGCTTCAGCAGGTTGCCCGCGTCGATGGCCCCTTCGGCGGCGCCGGCCCCTACCATTGTGTGAATCTCGTCGATAAACAGATAGACCTTCTCGTCCGCGTTCTTCACCTCGTCGATAACCGCCTTCAGCCGCTCCTCGAACTCGCCGCGGAACTTTGCGCCCGCCACCAGCCTGCCCATGTCCAGGGCCTTCAACCGGCGATTCTTGAGACTCTCCGGCACGTCGCCGTCGGAGATGCGCTGGGCCAGCCCCTCGGCGATGGCCGTCTTGCCCACACCCGCTTCGCCGATTACCACCGGGTTGTTCTTCTTGCGGCGCATCAGCGTCTGCATCACCCGTCGGATCTCCTCATCCCTTCCCACCACCGGGTCCAGTTTACCCTCCGCCGCCAGGTCCGTCAGGTCGATGCTGTATCGCTCCAGGGAGCGGTATTTGCTCTCAGCCCGCTCGTCCGTGACCCGATGAGAACCACGGACATCCTGAAGAGCCACATATACCTTCTCCTTGGTGACGCCGAATTCGGCCAGAAGCCTGGGGCCGGCGACGTGCTCTTCTTCGACCAGGGTGGCCGCTATCAGCAGATGTCCTACGTCCACGTACTCGTCACCCATGCGGCTCGACTCGTTCGCGGCGTATTCCATCAGGCGCTCGGCGCGGGGTGTCTTATAGACCTGGTTGGAGTCGAATGTGGTCTTGGGCGCATCGGACAACACGGATTCTACGCGGGCGGTCAATTTGTTGACCGACACCTCAAGGCCCTGAAGAATCTGCTCCATGACCCCGCCCTTCTGCCGCAACAAGCCCAGAAGGATATGCTCCATATCCCACTGGCTATGCCTGTACTGTCGAAGGAGGCTTTGCGAGTCGAAGAGAGCCTCTCTGGCTTTTTGTGTAAAACGCTCCGGACCTAGCACCATCAGGGAATCCTCCTCTGGGCCGTCCGTCTGCCGGATGCGGCCCTGGACTTCAATCGTCTATTTTCGAGCTTCAACGCTTCGTTCTCCGCCTGCAGCTGCTTGATTTGCGCCATGAGCCGCAGCGCCACCTCCGCGCCCGCAAGGTTCACGCCCATGTCCTCCGTCAGCGCCTTGATGCGGAGTATCCTCTGCACGTCCAGCGGCGAATACAGACGCTGGCGACCCAGGGAGCGCGAGGGGGAAAGCAGGCCCGCCCGTTCATAGTATCTCAAAGTCTGGGCGTGCAATCCTACCATTCTGGCTGCAATACTGATGACATAGCACGGTTCCGCGCTGTGGTCCTGTTCAAAAGCCATGTACCTATCTCCTTGCAGATCTCACGTCGCGAAGCTGCCGGAACAGCCTTCGTTCTTCTTCGTTCAACCCCCTTGGCACAGCCACCCGGACCTTCACGAACAGGTCGCCGAACCTGGCGGGGTCGTTCAGGTGAGGCATTCCCCGACCGCTCAGCCGGAAGGTCTGGCCGTTCTGGGTTTCCGGCGGAATCGTCAGTTCCACCCTGCCTTTGAGGGTGTCCACGGAGACGACGCCGCCCAGCACCGCGTCCAGCAGCGGCACGTCCACCTCTCCGCGGAGGTTGGCCCCCTCCCGCTGGAACCGGGAATGCGGCAGCGCCGTCACCTTCAGGGTGATGCCGCCGCTTCGGCCGTTCTCGTAGGCGACGTTCACCCTGGAGCCGGAGTCCACGCCGGGCGGAATCTTCACTTCCAGCTTCTTCATATCACCGGAAGGTGAAGGGACGGACAGCAATCGCGTTGTCCCCGCGTGGGCCTCCTCCAGGGTGACGGACACGGGGTGCTCCACATTGATCCGCGGATAGCCGCGACTTCGCCCGCCAAACAGCCCGTCGAACAGGTCCGGGCCCGTGCCGTGGAATGCGTTCCTGTCGCCCGTGAAAGTGGAGCGCCACACGAAGGGGCCGGAAGCGGCCTCCGCCTGCCGGTAGTGGTCGGCGTACTTCCACTTCTCCCCGTAGACGTCGTACTTCTTCCGAGTCTCCTCGTCGGAGAGCACCTGGTACGCCTCGTTAATCTCCTTGAACTTCGCCTCCGCCTCGGCGTTGTTGGCGTTCACGTCCGGGTGGTGCTTGCGAGCCAGCTTGCGATACGCCTTTCGGATGTCCGCGTCCGAGGCGGTTTTCGCAACGCCCAGTATGTCGTAGTAGCTGGCCATCTTGACTCTCTCAGGGCCACCCTTCCTGCGGCGACGTCTGATGTATTATCCTTGCTCATATTTTAGAGATAATATGCCGAATAGTCAATTAATCTGCGGTACTAGTATTATGTAAGTTAATGCTTCTCACATAACTATACTTGACAGCCTACTATCAAGTATATATAATCCTGATTGTCAGTTTCGGGAAGTCACAGAGGGGCTTTCCGAATACACCAAAGCAATATCAGGAGGTAGTACTCGATGGCTATTCAGCGCTGGAACCCCTTCAACAATCTTCGCAGAACGGAGCACGACGTGTTCAGGATGTTCCCCCACGTGGGCCTCATGCCCCGCCACGGGACCCCGATGTCCGCCCTGCCCATGGACGCCTACTACACCGACGAGTCCCTGGTCCTCCGGGCCGCCGCTCCCGGCTTCAAGGCAGATGACGTGGACCTCAGCGTCAGTGGCAACTGGCTCGTGCTCAAGGGCAGCAAGGAGACTGAGGAGAAGCAGTACGTCATGAAGGAGCACGGCTACGGCGCCTTCCACCGCACCATGCGGCTGCCCAAGGGCTTGCAGCCGGAGAATGCCCAGGCATCCTTCGAGGACGGCATCCTCACCATCACGATTCCCAAGAGTGAGGAGACCAGAACCACGACGCACAAGATCGACGTCAAGTCCTAGGGCGGCGCGAGCGCGGGAACGAACCGCTCCGCCGGCACGCACGAAGGGGCGGGATCTTAGGATCCCGCCCCTGTTTTCGTTTCTCTTCACAAGCGCTCCCGCTCGGTTATCGGCCTGCGCTACCGGAGGGTCGGTTTCCCGCTTCTACCAGCTCCGATTCACTGGGCATATGTTGCCCTCATTGCCTTTGGCCACCGTCACTCTTCCGTCGTCGAGACCCTCGCAAAACGCCCGTCTCTGGAACCAACTGTGGGAGACGCACTCGTCAATCGTCATCGGACTGGTGTGTGTGACCTTGCCACTCGAATCTTGTCGCTCCAGCCATCGCCAGCCGTTCCTGGCCTGCATTCTACGTCCATCTGCGTTAAACCATTCATAGTTGTGGACGGTCCGCACAGACTTCTGGCTAATGCACGCTTCTCTGTAGTGTTCGAGAAGGGTGTCAAGTTCGGCGGAAGCCGCCTTGATTTCGACTGTCTCTTCCTCGCCGTCCGCATTGGTGAATGTGGTGTGAATTGGAGCACGCGGCCCCGTATGCGCATAGCCTTTGACGGCCATCTTCATCGCATCCGAATGTGTTGTACCGGCGCCCCACGAGGGATTGTTGTTGATGCGGTCGTTCCCGATGCTCCAACCGGCCGCGCCGCCCGCATCCTCCGCGTCGGAACTCGCGTCCTCGATTCTGATATTCCCGTTGACGCTGGTCACCACCCAATACGTGGTGTTGGCGGCGAGGTCGATGCCGTTGCCAGGTGCCGGGAAGCTCGTGGCTGCAAACGAGTTCTGAATCGCAGACGTACGAGTGAGCGTGCCGAGTTTGCTGCCCGGCAATCCGGACGAGCTCTTGTGGATGGACAACGAATAGCCGGTCTGCATACCCAAGGCCGCCATCTTTAATTCCACGCCGGTCAACCGGTAGCCGAAGGCATTGCTGCCGGTGGTAAACGCCTGCGCATGCTCTCCATTTGTTGGAGTAAAGTTATCTTCGTTTTGGTTGCCGATGTTGCTGACGAGGGTGGTGATGGTCGGGGTGGTCTGTTGGGCCAGGGCGCCCTGGCCCTGTGCGCCCTGGTCGTTCTGGACCTGGACGTCCCGGATCTGCCTCAGCATCCTCACCCGCGGTTTGGGCGTGGCGGTGCTGATGGTGTATTTGAAGTTCTTGATGGGCGGGATTGGCGGAATTACGCTTGGCTCCTTGGTGGGACGCAATGAGCCGTCGTGCAGCACGTCCGGCACCGGCATCCACCGGGCGAGATCCGTCTCCTCCGTCGGTTCCGGCGTCGGCGTCGAGGTCGTTGAAAGCGTAGTCTCCCCATCTGAGGAGGTGCAGACCTCCTCCATCAGAATAACGTCGTACTCGCACTGCTGCTCGCTGCCCTGCACGGAGCCGGTAGAGGTCGCAACCACAGCGAGAAACAGGCCCGTGAGCGCAAGCACTGCGACGGCCGCTCCGAGGGTGAACCTGCCGGGCATAGTTATGGTCATGTTTGCTCCTTCAATTCTTGGGGCGCGCGCTACAAGCCGCCCAGTATTGCGCGGTTACCAGTTGCGAGCTGCTGGACACGTATTTTCCTTAGCGCCTTCTGGCAGGGACACTATTCCGTTGGCGAGGTTTTCACAAAACGCCCGTCTCTCGAACCAACTGTGGGAGACGCACTCGTCAATCGTCATCGGACTGGTGTGTGTGACCTCGCCCTTCGCATTTTGTCGCTCCAGCCATCGCCAGCCGTTGCTGGCCTGCATCCGTCCATATGTGCCAAACCAGCCATAGTCGTGGACGGTCCGCAAAGACCTCCGACTAATGCACGAATCTCTGAAGTAGTCGAGAAGGGTGTCAAGGTCGGCGGAAGCCGCTCTGTTTTCGACTACCTCTTTCTCGCCGTCCGCATTGTTGTACGTGACATACTGTGCAGTACGCACTTGGTCTGCATTGACGGTCACGGCCTGATCGCTGAACGAGTCCGAGGCTAGGCCGGCGGTGTTCCTGAGGGGCCTGCTGGTCGGTTTGGCGTAGGACACGGTTACTACCTGGCCCGCTCTCACATTCGGCACTGTGAGTGTGACCTGCTTTCCGCTGATGGCGATAGCAGTGGCCCGTTTCAGCGCGCCGCCGCCAAACCTGATCCCGAACTGGCCGGCAGCCGGACGAGAAGCGGTGTCCAGGTTCTGGTCAAAGGTGAGCACCAACGTGGTGCCGGTGACCTCCGCGCTCACCGGGGCCGGCGGTGTAATTATGAATCCATTGACGACGACCTGCACTTCTTGGGCGCCACCCACCCAGAAGGTTCCTGAATGCGATCGACGCGAGGATCTGTCTCCGAGGCTCCAGCCGTCCGCCGCGCCCGCATCCTCATTGTCGGTTGCCGTTGATCTTATACTCGTTGGTGTGCCGACAGTATTGAGATTCTTGTGGGCGTCAAAGAAGATGAAGTACGTTTTGCCAGGGTCCAGGTCGATGCCCGAGCCAGTCGCCGTGAACTCATTGTTGCCCGCAACCAGCGAAGTCGGATTTTTCAGCGTGGCAAAAGCGTTACCCGGTTTGGGGCCTTGAGAGGTAATGTGTGCATTCGCTATCTGCACTCTGTAGTCAGTCGACGTCACGTCGCTGGTGGCGTTGGTGAATTCGATTTCCACGCTGGTCAGCTTGTATCCGTTGCTGTTGCCGCCCGTCGTGAAGTCTTGAGCGTAGTCTTGATCTAAATCAAGGTTCCCTGCATTCGTCTGGTTGGTGTTCTTGACGAGCACCCTGTTGGTCTGTTGGGCTTGGACTGCCTGGGCCTGGGGCCCCTGGTTATTCTGGACCTGGACGTCCCGGATCTGCCTCAGCATCCTCACCCGCGGTTTGGGCGTTGCGGTGCTGATGGTGTATTTGAAGTTCTTGATGGGCGGGATTGGCGGGATTACGTTTGGCTCCTTGGTGGGGCGCAATGAGCCGTCGTGCAGCACGTCCGGCACCGGCATCCACCGCGCGAGATCCGTCTCCTCCGTCGGTTCCGGCGTCGGAGTCGAGGTCGAGGTCGTTGAAAGCGTAGTCTCCCCATCCGGGGAGGTACAGACCTGCTCCATCAGGATAACGTCGTACTCGCACACCTGCTCACTGCCCTGAACGGAGCCGGTTGAGGTGGCCACCACGGCGAGAAACAGGGCTGTGAGGGCAAGCACTGCGACGGCCGCTCCGAGGGTGAACCTGCCGGGCATGGTTATGGTCATGCTTACTCCTTTACTGTGCGGCCTGTGCTACAAGCCGCCCAGTATTGCGCGGTTACCAGTTGCGAGCTGCTGGACACACATTTTCCTTATTGTTTGGGGCGAGTTGCCCGGTGGTGTAATTGCTACAAAGCTGCTGTCTCTGGTATAGCTTGTTGGAGGCGCACTCAGAGATAGTCATCGCCTTGGTGCCCGTGACATCCCCTTGGGAATTCTGTACATACACATATTTCCAGCCGTTCCTGGCCATCAATCGATGTCCATCAGCGTCGAAAAAGCTAAAGTCGTGGTAGGGGCTCGAAGCAGACCTCAGACCGGTGCATTCCGCGGTGAAGTATTCGAGAAGGATGCCACGGTCCTCGGAATACGCCTTGGCATGGACTGGCGTACCACCGTCCTCCGAAGGGAAGTATCTTTCACCGCGCGGCGTCGCCGGCGGCGAGGTCGTGGGCGGTGTGGTGGACGTCTTCGCGTAGCCCTTGACGGCAAGCTTGAGGGCTCCTGTATCGGAGTTGCTGGGGTCCCAATTGGGAAAATTGAAGAGGCGACTGTTCCCCATGCTCCACCCGGCAGCGCCGCCCGAATCCTCCCCGTCCGCATTCGTAGTTTCCATTCGGACATTGCTGTTTACGCTGGCCACCACCCAATACGTGCTGCTGGCAGCGAGATCAATGCCGTCGCCGGATGCCGGGAAACTCACGAGTGTCCACGTGTTCACGGGCGACAGTGAACCCGACTTTGTGAGCGTGCCGAGAGTGGTGCTGCCAGGTATTCCGGACGAGTTCGCACGGATAGATACCGAGTAATTAGACTGCGTACTGTCGGGATTCACGTCCATTTCGACGCTGGTCACCCGGTAGCCATAGGTATTGCTGCCGGTGGTGAACGACTGCGCTTGCTCGCTCACTATCCCAATGACCTGACTCAATGGCCTCCCGTTGTTACTGATCAGCGTGGTGGAGTTCTGTTGAATCTGGGCGCCCTGGCCCTGTGCGCCCTGGTCGTTCTGCACCTGGACGTCCCGGATCTGCCTCAGCGCCCTCACCCGCGGCTTGGGCGTTGCGGTGCTGATGGTGTACTTGAAGTTCTTGATGGGCGGGATCGGCGGGATTACGTTTGCCACCTTGGTGGGACGCAACGAGCCGTCGTGCAGCACGTCCGGCACCGGCATCCACCGGCCGAGATCCGTCTCCTCCGTCGGTTCCGGCGTCGGGGTCGAGGTCGTTGAAAGCGTAGTCTCCCCATCCGAGGAGGTACAGACCTCCTCCATCAGAATAACGTCGTACTCGCACACCTGCTCGCTGCCCTGCACGGAGCCGGTGGAGGTGGCCACCGCGGCGAGAAACAGGCCCACGAGCGCAAGCACTGCGACGGCCGCTCCAAGGGTGAACCTGCCGGGCATAGTTATGGTCATGCTTACTCCTTCAATTCTTGGGGCGCGCGCTACAAGTGGTGCAGTTTTGCGCGGTTACCAGTTGCGAGCTGCTGGACACACATTCTCCTTATTGTTTGGGGCGAGTTGCCCGGTGGTGTAATTGCTACAAAGCTGCTGTCTCTCGTATAGCTTGTTGGAGGCGCACTCAGAGATAGTCATCGCCCTTGTGCGGCCTGTGAGATTCCCTTGGGAATCTTGTGCATACACCCATTTCCAGCCGTTCCTGGCCATCAATCGATTTCCATCAGCGTCGAAATGGCTGAAGTCGTGGTAGGGGCTCGATTCATTCCTCAGGCCGGTGCACTCCGCGGTGAAGTATTCCAATAGCGTGCCACGGTCCTCGGAATACGCCTTGGCATGGACTGGCGTACCACCGTCTTCCGCAGGGAAGTATCTTTCACCGCGCGGCGTCGCCGGCGTCGGCGCGGGCGTCGCGGGCGGCGGCGTCTTTGCATAGCCGTTGACTACAATTTTCATTTCTCTCGGGTCCGTATTCGTATTCGTACCCCATGTGGTGGTTGTAAGCCCCCGCCACCGTATGTCGTCCGCCATGCTCCAACCGGCCGCTGCGCCCGAATCCTCGGCATTGGTTGTCGTTGACTTCCACTTTATGGCGGTGTCCTGCGCGGTGAGGTCCAAGACAAAGTAGTACATGGTATTGGAGGCCAAGTCGACGCTTCCAGTGAAACTGGTGATCCCCGTGGACAGCGTAGATAGAGCGGTCAGATCTCCCACCTTGTTGTTCGGGCGCCCGGAAGAGTCCGCATCAGCAATAGTCACGGTGTAAGTTGAGGGTGTCCCTCCTACACCGATGTCAACTTGTACGCTGGTCAGCTTGTAGCCAAGGCTGTTGCTGCCCGTGGTGAACCTTTGAGCTAGGTCTGAATTCATACCAAATGCCGTTCCATCCGTCTGCCCGGTGTTCTTGACGAGGGCGGTGGAGGTCTGTTGAATCTGGGCGCCCTGCCCCTGTGCGCCCTGGTCGTTCTGCACCTGGACGTCCCGGATCTGCCTCAGCACCCTCACCCGCGGTTTGGGCGTCGCGGTGCTGATGGTGTACTTGAAGTTCTTGATGGGCGGAATCGGCGGGATTACGATTGGCTCCTTGGTGGGACGCAATGAGCCATCGTGCAGCACGTCCGGCACGGGCATCCACCGGGCGAGATCCGTCTCCTCCGTGGGTTCCGGCGTAGGAGTTGAGGTCGTTGAAAGCGTAGTCTCCCCATCCGAGGATGTGCAGACCTGCTCCATCAGGATAACGTCATACTCACACTGCTGCTCGCTGCCCTGCACGGGGCCGGTGGAGGTGGCCACCACGGCGAGAAACAGGGCTGTGAGGGCAAGGAGCGCCGCAGCTGCTCCAAGGGTGAATCTGCCGGGCATTGTGATGGTCATGTTTCCTCCTAGACTGCTTGGGGCGCGCCCGCTGCCGGTAACTTGGCAACAAATGCCGCCGGAACATGCTGCTATAGCAACATATACCGTAGGTAAACTTTGAGATATACAATCACAATAGCTTCACGCTTCCCCGAATGTCAAGCACAATGGTTGCCATAATCATGCTGTGTTCGGGCGCGGAACTTCGGCATGCGAGAGGCCTTTCCGAAACGCTCAATTGTTGGTGCTATTGGCCTGTAAATGGTAGGATTGCCTCTGAAAAACTGAGTCCGTGAAGGGGACAGAATGGCAAACGCGGATATCACGGCGCCCACACAATCACCCGGTTCCGACGCGCCACCCTCCCGCCGGCCACGCGAGGAGGCGGCCCGCCTGGGCGATGAGATTTACGAACGCGACATCCGAAGGCAGATTGAGGCCGACCACTACGGCGAGTTTGTCTCCATAGACGTTGACAGCGGGGATTGGGCCGTCTCGAAGGACCTTCTTGCCTCAGCCAAACGGCTGCGGGAACAGCGCCCCGACGCCATTGACGTGTGGTCGGTACGGGTTGGGTATCGCGTTATAGGCAGCATTGGGGGAGGATCCCGTCACTCGGAGGGGTAGGTGATAGAAGGGGTCGTCAATGTCGCGTACGAAGCCGTCGTGACCATTCCTGTGCAAGGCCCGGACGGACGGTCGCTGGAAGTCGAAGCCGTGATAGACACTGGTTTCAACCGATTTCTCACTCTGCCGCCTTCGTTGGTGGCTGAGTTGGGCCTGACCTTCGTGACCAGTGGAAGGGTGACGCTGGCGGACGGCAGCGAGGCGACCTTTGAGGTCTACGATGTTACTGTGCTCTGGGACGGGCTTCCCAGAGACGTCTATACCTATGCGGCGGACAGTACGCCTCTCGTGGGCATGATGCTGCTGGACGACCATGACCTGAGCATCCAGGTTCGCAACGGCGGCCGCGTCGTCATCCAAGCCGGACAGTAGCTCGCTTTGGGGACGTTTTCACCCTCACCTTAATCCTCTCCCTCAAGGGAGAGGGGGTTATGGAAAGGTCTCGCAGATGCGTGTGAGCTGTCCCGGCCGCGTCGAAAAACGTCACAACCGACCATGTTTCATTGACAGAATGAGGGCCGCCTGCTACCATCCCCAACCGTTAACTGCCACCCGATTGGCAAAGCCAACCCTGTGAAAAAGCTGCAAATGTCTTTCGTAACCGCCCTTCGATGTCGCGAGTGCGCCCGGGAGTATCCCGTGGAGCCTCTGAACGTCTGCGACTTCTGCTTCGGCCCCCTGGAGGCCGCCTACGATTATGCAGCCGTCGCCAGGGCCACCAGCCGCCGTCGCATCGAGAACGGCCCCCTCACCATCTGGCGCTACAAGGACCTGCTGCCCGTGGACGACGAATACGCCGTCGACATCCACGCGGGATACACGCCGTTGATGAAGGCCAACAACCTGGGCAAGTACCTGGGCCTCGACAACCTCTATCTGAAAAACGACAGCGTCAACCCTTCCTTCTCATTTAAGGACCGGGTTGTTTCCGTTGCGGCCACCAAGGCCCTGGAGTTCGGCTTCGACACCCTGAGCTGCGCCTCCACCGGCAACCTGGCCTGCTCCGTCGCGGCCCACGCCGCCCGGGCCGGCATGAAGTCCGTCGTCTTCATCCCCTCTGACCTGGAGGCCGGGAAGGTCATCGGCGCGGCCATCTACGGCCCGACGATTATGGCCATCGACGGCGGCTACGACGAGGTGAACCGGCTCTGCAGCGAGATTGCCGACAGCTACCACTGGGCCTTTGTGAACATCAACATGCGCCCCTTCTACGCGGAGGGCAGCAAGACCCTGGGCCTGGAGGTGGCCGAGCAGCTGGGCTGGCGCTTCCCCGCCCACTGCGTAGTGCCCGTTGCCTCCGGCGCGCTGCTCTCCAAGATATGGAAGGGCTTCGGCGAGATGGTCGACGTCGGCCTCATGGAAGGCCCGGTGCCCAGCCGTATGTACGCCGCCCAGGCCGTCGGCTGTTCCCCCGTCGTCGACGCCTTCAAAGCGGGCGAGGAGATGGTCATGCCCGTCCGGCCCAACTCCATCGCCAAGTCGCTGGCCATCGGCAACCCCGCCGACGGCATGTACGCCATCCAGACGATGAAACGCTCCGGCGGCGACGCCCACGGCGTTCAGGAAGAAGAGGTCGCCGAGGGGATGAAGCTTCTCGCCGAAACCGAGGGCATCTTCACCGAAACGGCGGGCGGCGTTGTCATATCCGCTCTCAAAAACCTGGTGAAGCGCGGCCTGATTGGCAGGGACGAGTTGACCGTCGCGTTCATCACCGGCAACGGGCTGAAGACCCAGGAGGTCATCAGCGACGTTGCCCAACCCCTGACCATCAAACCCACGATGAAAGACTTCGAAGCGGCCCTGAACGGCCAAACCCCGGTGCGGAGGTGAACGATATGGACAAGCAGCGCGTGAAATTTACCTTCCCGACGGCCCTGGTAACCCAGCCCATCATCTACAACCTGGGGAAGAAGTACGGAGTGATCACCAACATCCGCCGCGCCGACGTTCGCGACGAAATGGGCTGGGTGATCCTGGAGCTTGAAGGTTCCCAGGACGAGATTAACCGCGGCGTCGCCTGGGTAAGCTCCCTGGGCGTGCGGGTGGACCCCATCGCCGGGGACGTGGTGGAGGGGTAAAGCCCCACTCCGCCCCGTAAACGTTGTAAAATGAGTTTACCCTTTGGTTTCTAAGGAGGTTACCGGCTAATGGGAGTTCTGGTGCGGGTGCCCACACCCCTTCGGCGCATTACAAATAATCAGGACAAGGTTGAGGTGGAGGCTTCCACCATCGCAGAGTTCATCGACAGCATGGAGAGCGACTACCCCGGCTTCAAGGAACGGGTCATGGACGAGTCCGGGCAGCTGCGCTACTTCGTCAACATCTATCTGAACGGCGAGGACGTCCGCTTTCTGCAGGGCGTGGACACCGCCACCGAGTCGGGCGACGAGATAAGCATCGTCCCGGCGGTAGCCGGCGGCTGACGGCCGCCCCGTCCCTTCCCCTTCGACGGCGGTAGCCGCCAACATCAACCCCCGTCGCTCCTTGATAAGGGAAGGTTTTTCTTTCCCGAATGGAGGAGTGAGACGGGGTGAAATTCAATTGAAGCAAGTCCCACCTTAGAGAGGGTTTGGCGTCAAAACCCCGTCAATTGACACAATTGCTCTTCTCCTATAACCTCCAACCGCAACGATTCAGTTTAGGAGACCAGTAATCGAAAATCAGGAACCGCCCAAGGATACCGTCTGGACAGCCCTATCGGAAGCCAGGCACTGGTACTTCGGAATATTCACACTCTTATTCACCGCCTGGGAAATCCTGATAATCGCTAGAGAAATCGGGAAGGGTCAGAGTATAATTGACACATGCCTCGGGTTGCTAGCCCCTTCCTCCGACGCGATGGCGTTCAGCTTGGGCGGAGCCTACGCCCTAACCGAGGCAGGGAGGATACTAATGGTAATAGCGAAAGCACTGGACGATTGGCGCAAGCGGCGCATGGAAGCCGCTGTAGGAGCTGCTCAAAAGGAAGGCAAGGCCGAGGGCCGCGCCGAGGAGCGGCAGGCGTGGGAGAGTTGGTACGCCCGGTGGAAAGAGGCCAAGGCGCGAGGCGAGGACTTCTCCGAACCGCCGCCCAACGGCAAGATCTAGGCGGGGTTAGTTCGCCCCCGCATCCACTGTCGCTTCTGCGCCAGCCGCGCCGCCTCATCCGTGGGACGGTATCGCCCCAGAAACTCCTCGACGAACGCGTCGAAGTCCCCGGCCAAAATCCGACGCCGCATCTCCCTCATCAACCGCTGCACGAATCGCAGGTTGTGGATGGACGCAAGCCGCAGCCCCAAGAGTTCGTTTGCCCTGAACAGGTGGCTGATATACCCCACGGAAAACCCGACGCACGCCAGGCAGTCGCACCCCTCCTGCACCGGCCCCTGCTCCCGACGAAAGCGCGCCGACGTCACGTTTACCCTCCCCTCCGGCGTGAACAGCGCCCCGTTCCGCCCCACCCGCGTGGGCAGCGCGCAGTCAAACATGTCCATGCCCCGGGCTACGCCCTCCACCAGGTCCTCCGGCGACCCGACACCCATCAGGTAACGCGGCTTGTTCGCAGGCAGCAGTTCCCCCGTGAACGACACCATGTCGTACATCTCGGTCTTCGTTTCCCCCACGGCCAGCCCGCCTACGGCGTAGCCCGGAAAGTCCAGGCCGGTGATGAACTCCGCCGATTCCTGCCGCATCTCCTTCGAGACACCGCCCTGCACGATTCCGAACAATGCCTGCGATTCGCTACTCCACGCTTCGCGGCACCGGGCCGCCCAACGGTGGGTCCTCTCCATCGCCTCCCGGACCTGCCCCGCCGAACCGTCGGCGGCCACGCACTGGTCCAGGCACATCATCACGTCCACGCCCAACCTCTCCTGGTATGCCACAGCCGATTCCGGCGTGAACCTGTGCAGGCTGCCGTCCAGATGGGAACGAAAGACTACCGCGTCGTCCGTCAACTTGGCCATCGACCCAAGGCTGAACGCCTGAAAGCCGCCACTATCCGTCAGAATCGGCCCGTCCCACCCCATGAACCGTTGCAGACCACCCATCTCCTCAATCACGTCGATGCCCGGCCTCAGGTACAGATGATAGGTGTTGCCGAGTATGATCTCCGATCCCAGGTCACGCAGCTCCTGCGGCGTCACCCCCTTCACGCTGCCCTGGGTCGCCACCGGCATGAAGGCCGGCGTCTTCGCGCTCCCGTGAGGCGTCTCGATCACCCCCGCGCGGGCCCTGCCGCACTCAGCTTGCACGCCGAACCTGAAGCCCGCCGCCGTCACACTACCCCCAATCCCTTCAGGATCAACTGAGACCCAATTACTATCAGCGCCAGCGAGAGCAGCTTGAGGATCCAGCCGCCCCTCAGGAACTTGGACACAAACACCCCCAGCTGCGCCCCGAAAACCATCCCGAAGCCGACCAGAAGCGCCGCGCCAATGGCCACGTTGCCGTCAATCACGTGCCCAACGGTTCCGATGCTCGTGTAGATTGCCTGGGTGAAGACCGACGTGGCCGTCGCGATTATTACCGGAAAGCGGAACAGGTACACCAGCATCGGCGTCCGAACCGGCCCGCCGCCCATGCCGAAGAAGCTGGAGAGGAACCCGAACAGCCCGTTGGTTGCCACTGCTCCCGGTTCGTTGTACATGTAGCGAAAGGTGCCCAGGTTCGCGGTCCTGATGCGTCGGATGGTGGAGCCGAAAACGCGCGCCTGCGGTGGCCTTCGTATGCCCCTGGCCGGCCCGTGCTCGTGGGGTTTGACCTTATAATCCGGGCGAAACATTACGTAAAGTCCTATCAGGCAGAGAAAGGAACCGAACAGCACCTCGAAAGGCCCGCCGCCCACTGCCTTCAACCCGAAAATGCCCAGAAGCGATCCGGGAATGGCCGCCAGGCTGAACAGGAAGGCCGACCTCAGGTCCACCCGCTTCAGGTACAGGTACGAAATTGATCCAGAGATGGAAGCCAGAGCCACGGTGAACAGGCTGGTGCCCACCGCCACGTTGTGGTCCATGCCGAACAGGATGATGAGCAGCGGCGCGACGATGAAGCCGCCACCGGAGCCGATGAGCACCCCATAGCTGCTCGCTACGACCCCAAGGGCCACGAAAGCCAGGGCAGATAGAATCGTCAAATCTTCCAATGTCCGGCGGCGCCTGCCATCCCTTCCACAGGATTGGCGGCTACTATACATGACCGCCCATGAACGCCGCCAATTCCAGATGCGGCCCTCTAATGGTATAATCTGAGCATGGAATTAAAAGAACTGCATCCTTGGGACGTTTCGCCCCAGGAAGCAAGAAGCATACAGCAGCAACTCTCCCAGCAGGTCCTGAAAGAAAACCACGTCCCCGTCGGGGCGCGCCTTATCGCAGGCGTCGACATCTCCGGCGTCAACCGTCAGGGCTTTGCCACCGGCGCCGTCGTCGTTCTGGACGTCCCCACCTTCACCATCCGTGAAATCCGCACTGTCCAGGCCGAGCCTCCCATGAAATACTTACCCGGGCTCCTCTCCTTCCGGGAAGTGCCCGTGCTGGTGAAGGCCCTGGAGACCCTCGACACCGTACCCGACCTCATCATGGTGGACGGACAGGGCGTTGCCCACCCCCGCCGGTTCGGCATCGCCAGCCATCTCGGGCTGCTCATGGACCTCCCCTCCATCGGCTGCGGCAAGTCCATCCTGACCGGCAAGCACGACCCGCTGGAGGAACACCGCGGAGCCCAGGTGCCCCTCATGGACCGACAGGACCATCTTGGCACGGCCCTGCGCACCCGCACCAACGTCTCCCCCGTATTCGTCTCCGTGGGCCACAAGATTGACCTGGACACCGCCGTCCGGTGGGTCCTGTCCTGCTGTCGAGGCTATCGCCTGCCAGAACCCACGCGCCTGGCCCACCAGGCCGCCGCCGGTCGCCTGGCGCCCCCTTCGCCCAACGGCGCGACTGCCGGGTAGACTCCCTCGAAACTCATCGGCAAACTTTGGAGAATCGCAAGTGCAAGAGTTAAGACACAAGCTCCAGGATATGAACCGCAAGGTTGACCAGGTGCTGGAGCATCTTTGACGTTCCCTCCAAAGAACTCGAAATTGCGCAAATAGAGAAGGAGTCCTACAACACGGACTTCTGGCAGGACCCTCCCAGGGCCCAGTCGCGGATGCAGCGGCTCACCCAGCTGAAGGACACCGTTCAGACCTGGAAAGACCTCCGTGAGCAGGGGTCCTCCCTTCTCGAACTCGTAGAGATGTCCATGGAAGAGGGGGACGATTCCCTCGGTGAGCAGTTGGCCGAGGAATACGACGCATTTTTCGCTGAACTGCAGGACAAGGAGATGGAACTCACCCTCTCCGGCCCCTACGACCGCCGTCCCGCCATCCTCTCCATCCAACCCGGCGCGGGCGGCGTCGACTCCCAGGACTGGAGCCAGATGCTCCTGCGCATGTACCTGCGCTGGGCCGAGCGACACGGCTACAAGACGCAGCTCCTGGACCTCTCCGACGGTGATTGGGGCGGCATCAAGAGCGCCGCGGTGGAGATTTCCGGCCCCCTCGCCTTCGGCTACCTGAAGGCAGAGAAGGGCGTCCATCGCCTCGTCCGCCTCTCCCCCTTCAACAGCGACCACCTCCGCCACACTTCGTTCGCCCAGGTCGTCGTTCTGCCCACAGCAGACAAAGACGATTCCGAGGTGGAAATCCGCCCCGAAGACCTGAAGATAGACTTCTTCCGCTCCAGCGGCCCCGGCGGGCAGAACGTCCAGAAGGTCGCCTCCGCAGTCCGCCTCACCCACCTGCCCACCGGCATTGTCGTTTCATGCCAGACGGAACGCTCCCAGCACCAGAACCGGGAGTACGCCACCACCCTGCTGAAGGCCCACCTGCTGCAGCTGCGACTGGAAGAGCGCGCCAAACATATGGCGGAACTGCGGGGCGAAAGGGTCTCCGCCGAGTGGGGCAGCCAGATCCGCAGCTACGTCCTCCACCCCTACAGGATGGTCAAAGACCACCGCAGCCAGCACCAGGTGTCCGACGCCAACTCAGTCCTTGACGGCGACATAGACGAGTTCCTCAAGGCCTACCTGCTGGCCACAGTCGGGGAAGAGGGCGACGCGGCAACACATGGTACAATGCACAAGTAGTGAGGTTTAAGCACAACGCGCTGAGGCGGTTCTGGGAACGAAACGATGCCCGTCGATTGCCACCGAACTTGTTGGACCGCATTTCCGACATGTTGGACGATTTAGATGCTGCGCAACGTCCGGCGCAGATGAACCTGCCGGGCTTGCGATTGCACCAATTGGCCGGGAACCGCCGGGGAATTTGGAGTGTGAGGGTGTCCGCGAATTGGCGGATAACCTTTCGCTTCGTAAGCAACGAAGCCGTTGACATTAACTTGGAGGACTACCACTAGGAGGAGCCATGACTTTAGGCAATCCTTCCCATCCGTCCGTGAGCCTCCGTCGAAGCATGGATGCCGAAGGCTGGGACGTAAGGCGTTTCGCTGACGAGCTCGGAATTACGCCCGGAGCAGCTTCACGGCTGCTCAGCGGAAACAGCGGTATCACCCCCTCCGTAGCTAACGCATTGGAGCGAATCGGTTGGTCAACAGCAGATTTTTGGATGCGCCGGCAGGCTAAGTATGAGGCGGCACAGGCCCGTTTACAGGAAGCCAAGCCCTCCGTCAGCCCAACTTCCTAGCATATCCCCTCCCCCCTCTTATCTCCTCCCCATTGCCATGCGCCGCGACTCCGGCAGCGCCCGCAGCCTCATCATCGCCGCGATTCCCGCAGCTGGGCCGATGGCAAGGAACGCGAACGCCCACCCCCAACCGGCGGCGGCTTCAATTAACGGCACCAGCCGGATAGTCACTATGGTCAGCAGGAACCCCAGCCCCGTCTGAAACGTCAGCGCCGTCCCTCGATACGCCTCCTCGGAGAGCTCCGTCATACCCGTTGAGAACTGCGCCGAGTCGGCAATGACAAACACCCCCCACACCAGCGCCGCCACCACAATCAGCCATCCCAAGTCGGCGTCAATGAATCCGATGAACAGGGCGATTCCCCCGCTCAGGAACATTGCCGCGCTGGTCACCAGGCACCGTCCCCACCTCTCCGCGAACCACCCCGCAGCAAAGCTCCCGATACCTCCCGCCACAAAGACCAGGAAGGCGATGAGACCAGCCAGTCCCAGCGAGTCCCCCGCCAGGCTGCGGGAGCCGAACACCGCAAGCAGGTACGTGGAAATCCACGCCCACATGGCGTATAGCTCCCACATGTGCCCCAGGTAGCCCAGCAGCACCAGCCGCGAAGCACGCTCCCTGACCACGTGGACCACGAATTTCGGGTTGAATTTGGCCGCGGGAACGTCGAAGGGGCCGTCCGACACCAGGAAATAGACCACTCCCCCGGCTACGACGGCCAGCGCCGAACTCACAAACAGCGTCGTCTCCCACTGGGCGGTGAAGATCGCGCTCAGCAGGTGGGGAGAGCCGGAACCGATAGTCAAAGCGCCGACCATCGCGCCAATGGCCACCCCCCGGCCTGACCTGAACCACCCGGCGATGATTTTCATTCCCGGCGGATACACCCCGCCTAAGAACGCCCCAGCCAGAATCCGCATCACCAGCGCATAGGTGAAATCCTGCGGCAGAAAAACCAGCGCCACATTGACAACACCGGCCATAATCGAGCAGACGGCAAAAAGCGTCCGGGTGTTAATCAGGTCCGCCAGGTTGGTGAGGGCGATTATCAGCGTCCCCGCCACAAACCCCAGCTGCACCCCCATGGTCAGCCACGCAAGATCGTCCTGGGAATAGCCGCGCTCCAACTCAAGGGCGGGAGCAATGGCGTTGGCGCTGAACCACACGCTCAGGCTAAACAGCGTGGCCAGCGACATCAACGCAAGCGTGCGCCACCTGTGGGGCGATTCCAGGTCAGTTATGGCCTTGTCAGAAGGGTTTAACGCCAGGGTGCTTCAGCCTCCGGTATACTCTGCCCGTCCAACTGCGACGGACGAGGCCAAGTGTACAGAAGGAGCCGAAGCTAGACTAGCTTTGGGGAGAAGGAAGCGCTGGGAGCAGTCAGCGTCAGGGGTTTACCGGCAAATACTAACCGCCCTTACCCTTCCAGCAGAGAGTCGAAAATGCTCCGCCAGTTCTTCGAGCTTCCGTATCCGGAACGGGAGGTTATAATCCCATTCGAATCCAACATCACGGCGGTGGACTGACTGGTTATCCGGTAGCCTTTCAGAACGTCGCCGTCGGCGGGTATCATCGGCCAGTTGTAGCCGTTCTGCTCGGCGAAGGATCGGATACGATTGGCGTCCTCGCCGCCATCCACGTCGATGGCGATGAAATGCAGCTGGTCCTCGTAGTCTGAGTACACGCTCTTGAGGCTCCGAAACTCGGAGCGGCACGCAGGTCACCAGGTGGCGAAGTAGTACAGGACGACGGGACTGCCCCGCAAAGCGGAAAGCGTAATCTCATCACCGTCCACGCTGGTCAACGAGAAGTCCGGCCCCTGCTGTCCCACCCCGGAACCCACCTCAACCGCAACCACTGTTGGTTCGGGCGTCGGTTCAGGCGTAGGTTCGGGTGTCGGCTCCGGCGTCGGCTCAGGTGTTGGCTCTGGGGTAGGCTCCGGCGTCGGCTCGGGTGTTGCCACAGCCGTAGGTGGTGGTGGTAGCGTAGGTGGCAGCAGCGGCGCGGCGGGCGTTGCAGGAGTCAACGTCGCCGGTGCAGGAGTTGCCGCAGCCGTCGGCGCCGGAGTCGGCGGCGCGGGCGTGGCTGCTGCCGCCTGTGTTGGTGCAGCCGTTGTCGCGGCTTGCGTCGCGGCGGCCCGCGTCGGTGTCGATGGCGCGGGCGTGGCTGCTGCCGTCGCCGGCGCACCAGTTGGCGTCGAAGGTGCAGCCGTTGGAGCAGGAGTGGGCGCTGCCGGAGTTGCGGGCGCCGTCGTAGGTGGCGCGGGGACGGCGGTCGGCGCGGGCGCCGTGGTGGGAGCGACGGCGGGTTGCGGAGCCTCGTCGGTCTCGACGTCGGTTGCGTCCCCGCCACAAGCCGCAACGACAGCCGCCATCACAAGGACGACTGACATCAACAACAGGGTAAGATTACGCGTGCTCATGGGCATTCCAGTCCTATTTACGCCTCATCCATTCCTGCCGGATTCGTCCAATCCGAAACTCCTTCGCCCAATTGCGGTATTTGCAAACCTTCAAAGCCCTTCTATCGCCTTTCCAGGCTTCCCTACAGGTCAGCCCGTGACCTAAATCAGCGGTCAGCTTTCGATGAGACCGTCGAATAGGGTGCGCCAACCGTCGGCCCCGGAGAAACTGCCCTTGTCCACGATGGTCCCAAAGGAGTCCAGCACCACGGCCTGCGCCTGATAGGTGATGCCGTAGTCGTCGTTGGCGCCTTTGTGGTAGGGGGCCATGGGCCAGGTGAAACCGTTGGACTCGCTCCAGTCCCGAATCTTGGAATCGCATTCGCCACCGTCGACGTCGATGCCTATGACGTGAATGGTCCCTTCATAGTCGGGGTAAACCTCTGTCAGACTCCGCAACGCGGAGCGACATTTGGGTCACCAGGTGGCGAAGTAGTACAGGACGACGGGACTGCCGCGCAGGCTGTTCAGGTTAATCTCTTCCCCGTCCACCGAGGTCAGAGTAAAGTCTGCGCCTACGTCTCCAATGCCGGAGCCCACGTCCACCGATGCGGCGGCTTGTGTCGGCTCAGGGGTGGCCATCGCCGTTGCAGCAGGCGTCGAGGGAGCGGCAGTTGGTGCAGGCGCGATGGTCGGCGCAACAGTGGCGGCTGTGCCGGCAGCGTCATCACCGCCGCAAGCCGCAACGATAATTGCCAACGTCAAAACGGTCGCCAGCATTATTGCGGTCAATCTACGCGCATTCATGTGCATTACAATCCTATCTACGACACTGCGTATCGGTCGGATTCATTGAATCCAAGACTTATTCCAGCATCCCTTCCTCTTCCAGGAAGGCCGCCAGGTTGGCGATCCCCTGCCGGATGGTCTCGTGGGTCAGGTGCCCGTAGCAAAGCCTGAGGTAGTTGTACGCATCCTGACCGGGGGAGAAATTCGTGCCGGGGCCGTAGCTGATGCCACGCTCCCTCGCCCTGGCCAGGACAGCGGCGGTGTTGGCTCCCTCCGGCAGCTTCAGCCACAGATACAGCCCCCCGTCCGGGTCGGCGCACTCCGCCCTGGAGCCGAAATACTCGCCCACGGCGGCGACGGCGGTGTCCTTCTTGGAGCGGAAGATCTCCCGCAACTCCTCGACGTGTTCGTCCAGGTGGTCCTGCAGGTAGTACATGGTGGCGAGGGCTGAAAATTGGCTCGGCGTAGCTCCCAGGTGGATCGCCTTCACCGCGTCGATCACCGATGGCGGCGCGGCCATGTATCCCAGCCTCATCCCCGGCGCGACAATCTTGGAAAAAGAGCCGCAGTACAGCACCGAACCTTCCCGGTCCAGCGACTGAATGGAGGGAGCGTTCTCCCCCGCGAATCGCAGGTCCGCGTAGCAGTCGTCCTCGAAGATGGGTAGCCGGTGACGCTGCGCCACGTCGAGCACGTCCTGACGTCGACCGAGGCTCATGTCTGTGCCGGTGGGGTTCTGGAAGGTGGGAATGGTGTAGAGGAACTTCGCCCGCTGGCCACGGTCCCGCAGGCTGGTGAGAACCTCATCCAACGCGCTGGGGATGATCCCCTCCTCGTCCATGTCCACGCCGACGAGCCTTGCCCCGTGTCGACGCATGATGCCCATGGTGCCGGAGTAGCTGAACTTCTCCATAAGAATGATGTCCCCGGGGTCCGTCAGCAGCTCCACGTACCGCGCCACTGCCTGGCCGGAGCCGGTGGTGAGCAGGATCTGGTCGGCCGACACGTTCATGCCGCGCTCCCGCTCCAGCTTCTGGGCGATGAACTCCCGCATGGCGGGGTGCCCCTGAATGTCGGGATAGTAGACCAGGTCCTTGCCTTCGTCCTTCAGGGCGCGGCCTAGGGCTTCGTGCAGTCCGTCGGCGGGAAAAGAGTCGGGGTCCGGGAAAGCCGTGGTGAAGTCGAACTCCACGCGTCCGCCGCCGGGAGCGGCCTTGGGCGCGGGCGGAATTCCCCTGGCAATACGGTCCGAAAAGTCAAAGGTGTAGGCGTTCATAGGCCCTCCCAAAAAGTGCGTCAAACAACGCCGCAAGTATACCACCCCGCCAAGGGTGGGGCTAGCGGAGTTAAAGCCAGCAGCGATTCACCAGCCTATCTTTCAGCCCGCTCCCGCACCCTCTCTTTGTGCGATTCCAAGTCTCCAACCAAGAACTCCAACTTGCCGCCTATTTGAACCAGATTAATCCAAAGGTCTGGGCCGGGAGCGAGTGTCTCATCTTCTCCAGCCCTCCGGATAACTGGGCACGTGGCGAGCAACACCGAGGATTCTTCAGACTGCTCTACTCTTGTCGATAGGGGAGAGCAGGAATCGGCAACTGGAACATCAAGCTCAACGTGCAGATGGAAGCTGTTCCAGCGTTTCGCCAACTCCGCAGCGTCCCTCCTGGCTGCGTCTGGATCAAAGTAGTGTAAGGCAATGACTGTCTCTTCAACGCCGTCCTGCACTCTATATCCAAATAGGGCCAAGCTGTAAGGCGATAGCTTGTCCCAAGCGTCGGGTTCCGTGAGGTGCGTATCGAGGGCGTCGGGTCTAAATTCGCAGCACCCTAAAGTTGTTATGTCGCCGACACGAATGTTGAACCTGAAACTGCCAAAAGCATTTTCCGCTATCCAGTCTGGGGTTACGAAGACCCCGCCTATCATACCTCTGCCCACAACACGCGACAGAGCCAAATGAGGCGGGCTTTCCAACAGATTTGCAGATTCCTCCTTCTGAACATCAATCAGGTTCTCGATAATGGACGTGGCCGGGGCTGTGAGGATGTGATTGTCCATTATCGCGACTCTGTTCCATGAAGCCTGAAGAAGGCGCATCGGATGACGACGGATGTCGTATCTGAAGTCCTCATATATACGCCAATAGCGGGTGCCGTTATAGGTCGTTTGCTCAAAGCCCTGCTCAGCGAGCCCTCTCAGCATGCCATCTGCGTCTGAAATGCCCTCGAATATCATGAAGCGCGGAACTTGACCGCCACGGTAATCGCTCCAGATGCCCAGGTTGTACTCCCATATCAAATAATTGAATTGCTTTTCCAGGAATTCTCGATCTCGCCCTGCCACATCGGGATAAGACCGCGACGTCCCTTCAAAAAGGCGGCTTCTTTGTCTTTCGTCCAGCCTTTCGTACTCCTGGTAGCTACGGGGGATTGGCACACCGGTCGCGAGTGCTGATGAAGCATGATCAGAGAATTCGATGAGCCTGTGGGCATATTCAAGTGGAACCCATGACAGAGCAAGTTCAAGGCGGGATTGCGGTATGGGAAGTGTAGTTGGATTGGGGGTGGCTGTTGGGACAGGAATGGGTGCATTGGTGGAGGCGGGGTGCGAGCAAGCGTTGGCTACAAACGAAACAAGGGCAACGGAAATCATTGCAAAAAAAGCGGCACTGGGGTAATTGCGGGCGACATTATGTCCCATGCGTGGGCACAATACTGAAATCCCCCCTATTCTCGTCCGCTACATGGGGTCTTGAAGTCGGAGGATACTGCACTACGGCAAAATGTCACGATTAGTTGCCGGGCACAATCTTAGAGAAAGGCGGCGGGACTGTATCAGAAGCTCAAGGGGAATACTAGTCGATGACCCCCCATCCCCCCTCCCCTTTCCCACCCCTACCCGTTGTGCTATACTGCATTGCTGAGTTTTTGCGCTTCAAATTGCGTCTGGATATCCATTCTAAAGAAGGAACAAGGTTAGCTTTCATGGTCCAACAAGTACAGAATCCGCCGATTCACCAGCAGCAGCGCCCTCCCATCACCATGAAGTCTCTGCTGGAAGCAGGCGTCCATTTCGGGCATCAGACCCGCCGCTGGAACCCCCGTATGAAACAGTACATCTTCACCCAGCGAAACGGCATCCACATCATCGATCTTCAGAAGAGCCTCCGCTACATGGACAGGGCCATGAACGCCGTCCGCGACCTTGTCGCCGACGGGGGGGAGATCCTCTTCGTAGGCACCAAGAAGCAGGCCCAGGAGTCCATCTCCGAACAGGCCACCCGCTGCGAAATGCCCTACGTCAACCAGCGCTGGCTTGGCGGCACCATGACCAATTTCGCCACCATTCGCAAGCGAATCGACTACATGCTTGAGCTGGAAGCCAGGAAGGAGCAGGGCTACTTCGACGCCATGATAAAGAAGGAAGCCCTCAAGCTGGAGGAGAAGCTCCAGCGACTCCAGAAATACTTTGGCGGCGTTCGCAACATGTCCAAGCTGCCCGACGCCATATTTGTGGTCGACATGCCCAAAGAGAGCATCTGTATCGCCGAAGCCCGCAAGCTCGGCATCACCCTCTTCTCCATCATCGACTCCGACTGCGACCCGGAACTCATCGACTATCGCATCCCCGGCAACGACGACGCCATTCGCTCCATCCGCCTCATCACTACCCGGATAGCCGACGGCGTCGTTGAAGGTCTCGCCGAAAAGCGCGCCCGGGAGGAAGAGCGGCTGCGGGAGGAGCAGGAGTTGGCAGAGGCCGAAGCAGCCGATGAGCCCGTCAACGTGGAACTCGACGTAGACGTCGCGGAGTTGGAGGCGGCAATGAAGCAGGGCCCCACCACCGCACCGAACAGAAAATAAACACAACTTTTGACTTTTAGGAGTTGACCTTGGCGGCTAGCGTAGATCAAATCAAAGCCCTCCGTGCCAGGACCAGCGTGGGAATCATGGACTGCAAGCGCGCGCTGGAAGAGTCCGGAGGGGACCTGGACAAGGCAGAGAACATACTGAAGGCGGCCGGCCTCGCCGCCGCCGTGAAGCGGGCCAGCCGCGAGACTCGCGAAGGCCTCGTGGAGGCGTACATACACCCCGGCGCACGCTTGGGCGCCCTGGTTGAACTCGGCTGCGAGACGGACTTCGTCGCCCGCACGGCAGAGTTCAGGAGCCTGGCCCACGACCTCGCAATGCAGGTGGCCGCCATGGCCCCCCAGTACATCCGGGACGAAGACCTGGACGATGACGAGACCCGGCCCCCCGAGGAAGTCTGCCTCCTGAAGCAGACCTTCATCAAGGACCCCAGCCGGCGCGTCGAGGAGCTGGTCCAGGAAACCATCGGCAAAGTTGGGGAGAATATCCGCGTCAACCGGTTTTCCCGCTTCGCCCTGGGAGAGTAACCGGCATCATGGCGGGCTCCGTCTATAAGAGGGCGATGCTCAAGATGAGCGGCCGCTCCATCATCGGCAAGTCCGAATACGGCATAGACGCCGATTCCGCCAACTACGTTGCCAGCCAGATAAGGATCGCCCAGGACCTGGGCGTCCAGATGGCCGTCGTCATCGGCGGCGGCAACATCTGGCGTGGGGCCGAAGCCGCCGCTCAGGGCATGGACCGTTCCACCGCCGACTACGCCGGAATGCTCGCCACCGTCATAAACTCCCTCGCCCTCCAGGACGCTCTGGAGCGTCAGGGTGTGGAGACCCGCATCCAGGTCGCCATCGAAATGCAAGCCATCGCCGAGCCATACATCCGCCGCAGGGCAGTCCGCCACATGGAGAAGGGACGCGTCGTCATCTTCGCCGCGGGCACCGGCAACCCCTACATGACCACCGACACGGCAGCGGCCCTTCGCGCCATCGAAATCGGCGCCGAAGTGCTGATAATGGCGAAGAACAACGTGGACGGCGTATACGACGCCGACCCGAACAGGAACCCCACCGCCAAACGCTACGAACGGCTTGATTACCTGGAGGCCATCAATCTCCGGCTCCAGGTGATGGACAACACGGCCCTCTCCCTGTGTATGACCAACAAGCTTCCCATCATCGTTTTCGATATCTTCACGCCCAGCAACATGGTTTCCATCCTGCAGGGAGACCGGGTGGGCACCACCATTACGGAGGCACCGCAAAATGTCCGCGTCTAACAGCATCGACACACCAACCCCGGAGGAGGTCCTCAAGGACGCCTCCCGCCGCATGGACATGGCCATAGAGTTCCTGAAGCGGGACCTGCAGTCGGTGCGCACCGGCAGAGCCAGCCCCGCCCTCGTCGAAAACCTCACCGCCGAATACTACGGCGTACCCACCCCCCTCAACCAGATGGCGACCATCTCCGCCCCCGAAGCCCAGCTCATCACCATCCAACCCTACGACAGAACGGCGCTGCGGGCCATTGAAAGGGCCATCCAGCAGTCGCCCACCGGACTCAATCCCTCCAACGACGGCGCAATCATCCGCGTACCCATCCCGCCCCTCAGCCAGGAACGGCGCGAAGAACTCGTCAAGTCCCTCGGCCGCAAGGTCGAGGACGGAAAGATCGCCGTCCGCAACGTCCGCCGCGACGCCCAGGACAAGCTCCGCTCCATGGAGCGCAACAAGGATATCTCCCAGGACGAAAATAAGCGCGCCCAGGGCAGGCTGCAAAACACAACCAACGACCACGTTGAGGAGATTGACCGGTTCTGGAAGTCCAAGGTCGACGAGATGCTGACCGTTTAAGGCCGATTCAAGAACGGCGAGCGCAATAATCTAATGGCCGGAGAGCCGGGTCCAACGTTTCCAATGAACGCCAATGGCCGGGGTGCGCTCGAAATCCCCCGTCACGTCGCCATCATCATGGACGGCAATGGCCGCTGGGCCGAAGATCGGGGCCTCCCCCGCCTGGAGGGACACCGCGCCGGCGTGGAGAATATCCGCTCCGTGCTCGACCCCCTTGCCAGACGAGGCGTCAAGTTCGTCACCATCTACGCCTTCTCCACCGAGAACTGGAAACGACCCAGTGACGAAGTCGAAGGCATCATGTCCATCCTTCGTGAAGTCATCCACCGGGAGTCGAAGGCGTTGCACGAAAGAGGCGTCCGAATCGTCCATCTGGGACGCAGCGATCGCCTTCTCCCCGACCTCCGCGAGGCGGTCTCCGAAGCGCAAGAGCTGACCCGGCACAACGCTGGCATCACCCTCAGCGTCGCCTTCGACTACGGCGGACGCAGCGAAATCGTGGAAGCCGTCCGGAATATCGTCCGCAGCGGCGTCCGACCAGAAGAGGTCGACGAAGCCATGCTCAGCCAACATCTCTACACCAGGGACATCCCCGATCCCGACCTCATCATCAGGACCAGCGGCGAGTACCGTCTGAGCAACTTCCTGCTGTGGCAGTCCGCCTACAGCGAGTTCTACACCACCACCGTGCCCTGGCCGGAGCTGGACGCCGCCGAGGTGGAGGAAGCCATCCGCGCTTACGGAAGCCGCAAGCGCAAATTCGGTTCACTATCCCCCAACCCCTGAGGCCTTCCCCCCATGAAAGCCCGAATCCTCGTCGCCATCGTTGGCATCCCCGTCCTCATCGGCGCCATCTGGCAGGGCTTCCCCTCCCTACCCATCCTCGTCGGAGTTGCTGCCATCATTGGCCTCTGGGAGTTTCACCGCATGGCCAGGAAGTGGGGCGCCGCCCCCTACCTGCCCTACAGCCTTCTCTGGACAGTCCTGTTCGTCGCCCACGCCCAGCTGGTCGCCGATCATGGCAATTTTTCCGCTTTCCTCATCGCCGGAGGGATCGCTCCCCTGCTTGCCTTCGCCCTCATCCGCAGAGACCGGGGCACGTTCAGGAACTGCCTCCACACCGCCCTCGGCCCCCTCTATGTCGGCTTCCTGCTTTCCCACGCCCTGCTCCTCCGGGAAGGCGCCGCAGGGCTGGAAGTGGGACGCGACTGGCTCCTCTACGCCTTATTCGTCACCTTTGCCGCCGATACCGGCGCCTTCTTCATAGGCAAGTTCCTGGGCCGAAACAAGATGGCCCCGGAAATCAGCCCCGGCAAGACCTGGGAGGGCTTCGTCGGCGGCCTCGTGGGCGCCGCAGGAGTCTCCGTCGGCCTCACGGCATTGCTCGGCCTGCCCTGTTCACTTCCCTGCCAGATAGTTTTTGGACTCCTCCTCGGAACCGTCGCGCCTCTCGGAGACCTGGCCGAGTCCTACATGAAGCGGCGCGCAAACCTCAAGGACTCGGGCGTCATCGTGCCGGGCCACGGCGGCATCCTCGACAGGATGGACTCCCTGTTGGTCACCATTCCCGTGACGTTCTACGTGGCGGCTTATATAATTGTCTGAAGGGTTTCATCGAAACCCACCCGCCCACAGGAGAATTGTTTGACTTCTAGAGGCCTCGTTGTCCTCGGATCCACCGGCTCCATCGGCCGGCAGACCCTCGACGTTGTCCGCGCCTTTCCGGACCGGTTCCGCGTCGTCGGACTCGCCGCCGGAAGCAACGTCGACCTGCTCCAGGCCCAGGCCGCAGAGTTCAGCCCCGCCCTCCTTTACAGTCCATCGCCCGAATTCACCGGCGCGATGCTTGGCGATGCCGAATTCACCCCCATGGAGGAGATGGTCTGCCACCCCGACGCCGACATCGTCATGGTCAGCACCGTGGGCCGCGTCGGACTTCTCCCCACCATTCGCGCTCTCCAGCAGGGACGCCGCGTATGCCTCGCCAACAAGGAAGTCATCATCATGGCGGGCGAACTTGTCGGCAGCCTCGCCCGCAACGGCGATGGGGAGCTTTTACCCGTCGACAGCGAACCAAGCGCCATCTGGCAGTGTCTCCAGGGAGAGGAAAAGACAATCCGGCGTCTCATTATCACCGCTTCCGGCGGCCCCTTTCGGACCCGCCTCCACGAAGACCTCTCCGGCGTCACCCCGGAGCAGGCCCTCAACCACCCCACCTGGAGAATGGGCCGCCGCATCACCATCGACTCTTCTACCCTGATGAACAAGGGCTTCGAGGTAATCGAGGCCCGCTGGCTCTTCGATGTACCCTGGGAGCGCATCGAGGTCGTCGTCCACCCCCAGAGTCTCATCCACTCCATGGTGGAGTTCGACGACGGCTCCGTGAAGGCCCAGATAGGCCCGCCCGACATGAAGCTGCCAATCCAGTACGCCATGCTGTACCCGGAAAGGCAGCCCAACGAGGGCATCCCCCGCCTGGACATCACCCAGGCAATAGCAATGACCTTCGAACCGATGGACCCGGCACTATACCCCTGCTTCCCGCTGGCATTGGAGGCAGGACGAAAGGGCGGCACCTACCCCGCCGTCCTCTGCGCCGCCGACGAGATCGCCGTCGAGCAATTCCTGGCGGGAAATCTGGTCTTCACCCACATCCCGAAGGTGGTGGAAGCAGTCCTGGAGAGCCACGAATCAACCGCCGCCGACAACATCGAAGACATCCTGGGCGCCGACCGGTGGGCGCGTTCCGCAGCCCTGGACCTGGCCTCAACCCTCCGATGAACCTGTTTCAACTAACGACGGATAGCCGCCTTCAATCTTCCCACACATGTCATTCTGAGGAGGCCCGGCGACAAAGAATCTCGCCCCCGGAAGCATCCCCTCTGCATCTTCACCCTTCCCTTTTGATGAGGGAAGGTTTGGATGGGGGTGATTGGCGTTGATTTTCGTATTCGCCATGATAGCAATGGTCGTGGCCCTCGTGGTCATCCACGAACTTGGCCACTTCGCCGTGGCCAAGTTCTTCAAGGTAAGGGTCAACGAGTTCGGCGTCGGCTTCCCGCCCAAGCTCTTCGGCTGGAAGAAGGGCGAAACGGAATACACCCTTAACGCCCTCCCCCTCGGCGGTTTCGTCCGTCTGGAGGGAGAGGATGAGTCCACCGGCCCCCGCAGCTTCTCCTCCAAGTCCGCCCCCGTCCGCGCCGCCATCCTGTCTGCCGGCTCCTTCATGAACGCGATCCTGGCCATCGCCATCTTCGCCGCCCTCTTCATGGTGCCCCGCGACGTTACTGCCGGCGACGTCTTCATCGAAGCCGTAAGCCCAAACTCCCCAGCGGCGGAGGCGGGCATCGCCCCCGGCGATAGAATAATCGCCGTCGACGGTGATCCCGTGGACAGCATCAACGATGTCTCCGCAGGCATCACCCGCAACCTCGGCGTCGACCTCTCCCTCCAGCTCGAAGGCGGCGGCGGGACGCGGGAGGTCGTCGTCATCCCCCGCTGGCACCCGCCGGAAGGCGAGGGCAACGTAGGCGTCCGCCTGGGCCTCCAAAACGAGCGCGTCGAGACCCTCTCCTACTACCCCTGGGAGGCCGTCGCCCTCGGCACGCGCCAGGTGGGCGAGGTGCTCACCCTCACCTGGCGGTCCATCAGCCACTGGCTCTTCCGCGACGCCCCCGCCCCCTTCTCCGGCCCTGTCGGCATCGTCAGCGGCTCCAAGCAGGCCGTCGACCTCGGCGGCCTCGACACCCTCATCCCCCTGGCCGCCCTGCTCAGCATCAGCCTTGCCATCTTCAATATTCTGCCCATACCCGCCCTCGACGGAGGCCGTCTGCTCTTCGTCATCATTGAGATAGTCCGTCGTGGCAAGAAAATTCCCGCCGAGAAGGAACGCCTCGTCCACATGCTGGGCTTTGCCCTTTTAATCACCCTCGTTCTGATGGTAAGCTACAATGACATTGCCCGCCTCATCAGGGGCGAGAGCTTCATAGGATGACCCCAATGCAGATATGCACTGAGGGATCAATCCGAGAAGAACGCTCTGCCAGGGAAAGAAAATTGGGAGCACACTGAATGGCCAAGCGCCGGGTTACCAAGGCAATCTACGTAGGCGACGTCAAGATAGGCGGCGACGCGGAAATAGCCGTCCAGTCCATGACCAAGACGGACACGCGGGACGTGGCCGCCACCGTGGCCCAGATCCGCGAAGTCGAAGAGGCGGGCTGCGACGTTATTCGTTGCGCCGTGCCTGACATGGAGGCCGCCAAGGCCATCCCCGCCATCCGCTCCCAGATTAACATCCCCCTCATCGCCGACATTCACTTCCACCACCAGCTAGCCCTGGAAGCCATCAAGGGGGGCGTCGACGCCCTCCGACTCAACCCGGGCAACATCCGTGATCCGGAGAAGGTGAAGCAGGTGGTCCGGGCGGCAAAGGAACGCCACATCCCCATCCGCATCGGCGTCAACTTCGGCAGCCTTCCCCCCGTGGGCGGCATCGGCAAGTCCCGCGGTTTCTCCCGCGTCATGGACATGGTCAACCAGCTCCCCAAGGCGGGCGAGGCCGCGGCAGGCCAGTACAACGCGGTCGACCACATGGTGGCCACCGCCCTCTGGGAGATCGGCCTGCTGGAGTCCCTAGACTTCGACCTGATTAAGGTCTCACTGAAAGCCTTCGACGTTCCGACCACCATCCAGGCCTACCAGCGGCTGGCCAAGCTGGTCCCCTACCCGCTGCACCTGGGCATCACCGAAGCCGGCACCGTCAAGTCCGGCTCCATCCGCAGTGCCATCGGACTCGGCTACCTGCTCTACGACGGCATCGGCGACACCATCCGCGTGTCGCTCAGCGGACAGTCCCGCGAAGAAGTTATCGCCGGCTACGAAATTCTGAAGTCGCTCAACCTTCGCCAGAAGGGCACCACCCTCATCGCCTGCCCCAGCTGCGGCCGCGCCGACGTGGATGTCATCAAGCTTTCCAACACCGTGGACGAACTGCTGCAGAAGGTGGACAAGAAGATCAAAGTCGCCGTCATGGGCTGCGAGGTCAACGGCCCCGGCGAGGCCAAGGACGCCGACGTAGGCATCGCGGCCGGAGCCGGACGCGCGGTCATCTTCCGCAAGGGCGAAAAGGTGAAAGTGGTCCCCGAATCCGAAATGCTCTCGGCCCTCATGGCCGAGGTAGAAGCCCTCCCCGGCTAACCCCCCCTCTTCTCCCTACCTCTTCCCCCTCGATGGGGGAAGATTGAGATGGGGGTGACTCCCGCTCCCCCTAATTCCTCCCCAGCACCATGTGAAACTCCAGTGCGCTGATCTGTCGCCCCTCCCGGATCGACGCCACGGCGTACTCGATACACATCCGCGCGAACCCCGGATACTTCAGCACCGCCGACCCTACAATCACCTTCGGATCGAACCTGTCGGGGTCCACTTCCAGCCGGTCTTCCTTCCGGCGATCCAGGCTCATAGTGACGGACGTGCCCGCCATCGCCTCTATCTTGGCCTTCATCTTCTTCAGAAATTCTTTATCTTCCATGTCGCAATTCTACCGAAACCGGTCTGCTAACTGTCCAAATTTGATTATAGCATGGGGACTGGGACCGACCCTTCGGCCACCCCACTCCCACTTCGCAACGCAAAATAGAGTGGTCCGCCGCCTAGCTCCCCAGCAGGATCTCCGCTACCGCCCTCGGTTGCGACACCGGCGCCACGTGCCCCGACCCTAACTCCAACACCTTCGCACCACTCAGCGACCCCGCATATCCCCGCTGCTTCTTGCCCGACAGGAACTTGTCCTCCGTCTGAACCACGTAGATCAGTTCAACGTGCGAGGGGAAGTCCAGCGCCGCCATAGGCGTCACCCACGGCTGGTACGGGTCCGGCACAAGCCGTCCTGTCCGTATCGACGCCTCCTCCGAACCCACGTCGTTGTAGAGACACTTCGCCAGAATCGGATTCAGGGGCTTGAATCCTTTCTCCATCATCCTGAAGGGTATCGCGGACTTCCTTGCCAGGAACGGAAGCTCGCCAATGGGCTGCGCCCCTTCTCTGGGCAGTATCCCGCCGATGAAGACTATTCGGGTCAGAACGCTGCCGAGGGCCTTGGCCACCTGGGGCGTGAACGTGGCGGCAAATGCGTGCGCCACCAGCGTCACGTTCTCCTGCAACTTCACCTTCGGGGGCGTAACCACCGCGTTGACGTAGTAGTCCAGCGTAATCCGGCTGATGTCAAGGGACCGACGCTCCCCGTGTCCGGGCAGGTCGACGGCTGTAACGTCTCCCACTTCGGAGCCGTTTGTCGCATTCCGCAGATGACGCGAAACGTCGTCCCACATGGTTGCGTTGTGCCATTGTCCGTGAACAAGTAGAAAGTTCGTCATATCTCTCGCAGCGCTGCTCTGGTTGCGTCTAAAAGTTGGCTGTCCTGTTCGGGGAGTACCGTGCGCGGGTCCATTAAGACCCGCTCGTTCTCGATTCGGGCCACCACGGGAGTGGGCTGAGCCCTGAGTCGGGCCGCCAGCCCCGTCGCGCCACCATCTATATTATCGCACGAAATAGAAAGCGCCCATGAGTCGAGGGATTCTCCCGGCAGGCTGCCCCCGCCGATGGTCGATTGCGCCGGCTCTACCGTTGCGCTGCCGCCAATGCCCTCGGCCCACGCAGTGGCCCGCTTGAGGATATCTTCCCTGGAAGCCGAAATCATTCGCCAGACAGGTATGGCTTGCAGCGCCTCTTCCTTAATGTAGTGCAGCAGGGTTGCCGTGGTGGCCGCGAGGCTCATCTTATCTATTCTGAAGGCCCTTGCCAAGGGGTGCCGCGCCAGCGCGCCCACCAACGCCTCCGACCCGACGACGATGCCGCCCTGAGGGCCGCCCAGCAGCTTGTCACCGGAGAAGAAGACCAGGTCCGCTCCCGCCCGGATGCTGTCCTGCGGCCTCGGCTCATAGGCAAGACCGAAGTCCCGCGTGTCCAGAAGACATCCGCTGCCCACGTCGTGAAGCACGGGCACGTTGTGCCGTCGCCCCAGCTCCACCAGCTCCTCTATAGCGGGCGAGTGGGTAAACCCGACAACCTTAAAGTTGCTGGCGTGGACCAGCAGCATTGCGCCGGTGTTCTCGGTTGTAGCGGCCTCGAAGTCCCGGGCGTAGGTGCGATTCGTCGTACCCACCTCCACCAGCGTCGCGCCGCTCTGCTCCAGCACGTCCGGGATGCGGAAGCCTCCCCCAATCTCCACCGCCTCCCCCCGCGACACGATGACCTCTTTCCCGGCGGCGACCGCCGAAAGCCCCAGCAAAACGGCGGCGGCGTTGTTGTTCACCAGCAGCGAAGCCTCCGCGCCCGTCAGATGGTTGAGCAGCCGCTGGAGGTGACCTTGCCTGGACCCGCGCCTCCCCGAATCTAGGTCAATCTCCAGGTTGCTGTAGCCGCCCGCGGCGGCGTTCATGGCGGCGACGGCGTCCTCGCTGAGAGGCGCGCGCCCCAAGTTCGTGTGGATGATGACGCCCGTGGCGTTGATGACCGGCGTCGGCTGAATTCGCCCCATCCGCCCGAGCCGCTCCGCTGCCTGACCGGCGATCTCGTCGAGCGAAGGCGCCTCCCGACCGTTCAGGGCCTGGGCCCGCGCCTGTTGGATGCACTCCCGAACGGCGCCGACGACCCAATCATGGCCGTACTCTAGGGCAAGCGCCTTCAGCGGTTCGGCCCCAAGCACACGTTCGACGCTGGGAAGATTTCTGAGGGACGAAGTCATCTCTGAGAAGATATTCTAGCACACCATTTATCCCTTCCCCCTCTTTCCTCCTCTCCCGTCGTGGGAGAGGATTGAGGTGAGGGTGATTTGGGTGGCGGTGGGGCTGAACAGAGGGTTATGCAAATCTCTCCTCGATGGGGGAAGGTTAAGCCTGCCCTGAGTCTATCGAAAGGGTGAGGGTGGAACCCTACCCCAACACCCTAATACGCCGCCCGGTGCAGCCTCGCCTTCCCCACCACCAGGTGGCGGAACCCCTCGGCATATGGCAGACCCGCTCGCTTCCCCACGTTCGACGCCCGCCGACGGGTCCGCTCCGGCAGACGCTCCGGCTCCCTCATCTGGCTCACGTGCTTGCTCAGCGATTCGGCCTTGGCGTCCACGGACTCGGAAATGTCCACGTATATGTCGGGACGCTCGCTGCCCCACATGTAGATCTCGCTGACCAGATGCGGCTCCAACCCCTCCTCAGTTATCTGCTCCGGGAACTGGTGTGGGCTCCACGCGTAGGTGAAGACGGAGTCCAACGCCACCATCCCGCTCATCCGGTGGTCCCGGTGGGTGTGGGACGTGGTGCGAAACGGGTCGATGCACATCACAACCTCCGGCTTGTGCCGCCGGATCTCCCGCACCACCTGCCGACGGACCTCCAGTGCGTCCTCCAAGCCTCCGTCGGGGTGCCGAAGGAACACCACGGACTCCACGCCGAGCACCTTCGCGGCGTTCAGCTGCTCCTCCTCCCGGATGGCCGCCAGCTTGGGCGACGTCATATCAGGATCGCTGGTGCCCTTGTCCCCGTTGGTGCACAGCACGTACGCAGCCTTCGTTCCCTGCTTCGTCCACATGCCCACCGTGCCGCCGCACCCACCTTCGGCGTCGTCCTGATGAGGGGTCACGAGAAGTACCGACCGGGGCGCTCTATCCATGCGAAGAAACTCCTAACCGAAATTGGCTTTCAGATGATACGGAATCCACCCCGTCGTAGCAACCTACCACCCCAGCGCGTATCCGTCCCGACGCGGGTCCGCCCCGCCGTGGAGCGCCCCCTTCTCCGCGTCCACCTGAATCATCATCTGGCTCCCCGTCCCCTCCCAGTCGCCGATTATGTTAAGCGCGTGCCCCTTTCGCTCCAGCCCCCGCCGCACGTGCGGTGAGAACCGGCCTTCCAGCCATAGCTCGTCGTCGCAGGTGTGCGGGTACGTCGACTCCGTGGGGTTTTGCGTATGCCTCCACCGGGGGGCCTCCACCGCCTCCGCAACCGTCATCCCGAAGTCCAGCACGTGGGTGATCACCTGCAGGTTCGTCTGCACCTGTGTGTCCGCCCCGGGGGTTCCGCACACCAGCGCCAGTTGACGCCCGGCATCGGTCTTGCGGAACACCATCACCGGGTTCATCGTGTGCCGCACCCGCTTTCCAGGCTGTAGGCAGTCCACGTGGTCCTCCTCCAGGTGCCAATAGCTCATCCTGTTGTTCAGAAGCACCCCCGTCCCTTCCGCGACGAGGCTCGACCCGAAGGCGCTCTGCAGGCTCTGAAGCTGCGACACCGCGTTCCCCCACCGGTCCACCACCGCAAAGCACGTCGTGTCTTCCACCGGCCTGCCGACGCGGTTGACCGCCCTCGGCGCAGCGCCCGCCGGTTCCTGGAATCGCCACGGGTCCCCGGCCTCAACGTCGACGGCCGCCCGCTCCAGGTCTATCGACTCTGCCCGGTGGCGGGCGTATTCCTTGGAAAGCAGCCCCGGAATCGGCACGTCCACCCACTCCGGGTCAGCCAGGTACGCCTCCCGGTCAGCGAAGGCCAGCTTCTTCGCCTCCGTCATCAGGTGAACACTCTCAACGGTGTTGCACCCCATCGACTTCAGGTCGAAGCATTCCACCAGGTTCAAATCCTGAAGCAGAATGTGACCGCTGGAGTTGGGAGGCGCCTCGTGGACGGTGTACCCGTGATAGTCCGTGAATATCGAGTCCTGCCAGCGGACGCGAAAATCCGCCAGGTCCTTCATCGTCAGAAGCCCGCCCTGCGCCACCGCAAACTTCGCGATGGCCTGGGCGATTTCGCCCTCATAGAATACGCCCGCGCCCTCGTCGGCTATCTTGCCAAACGTCCGCGCCAGGTCCTTCTGGTACAGAATCTCCCCCGCCCGCAGGGGCCGACCCTCCGACGCGAATATAGCCGCCGACGTGGGAAACTGGCACAGCAGCTCGTCGGCAGCGATGGCGTCGGCGACGGTGTGGCTGACGGGAAACCCCTCCTCCGCAAGCTCGATGGCGGGCTCCAAGACCTCCGAAAGCGAAAGGCGTCCGTAGCGTTCGTGGGCCTCCGTCCAGCTTCGCAGCAACCCCGGCACCGACGTCGAAAGTATCCCCTTCAGCGGAATTCCCTCCGGCAGATATCTATCTCGCGTGGCGGCGTATGGGGCCGGCCCCGTGCCGTTCACCACCTTCACCGTATCGTCGGCGCTCGTATACACCATGATGAAACCGTCGCCGCCGATGCCGGACATGAGGGGTTCCACCACCTGCAGCGCCGCCGCAACGGCCACTGACGCGTCGACTGCGTTGCCGCCCTTCTGCAGAATTCGCACCCCCGCCTGCGACGCCAGCGGATGACTGGCGGCCACCATCCCTCTCCGCCCCATAACCACCGGCCGATGCGCCGAATACCTGACTCCATGCGGTGAAAACCCCATGCCAAACCCCCAAGAAACGTTTGGCCTCAGCATAGGATGAAGGGCGAGGGAAAGCAAGCGGAGGCCGGGGAAGCTGCACGTGTGGCAAGAGAATTCCAGATAAGTCGGAGAATGGTGGAAAGGCGTCGCCGATGCATAAAAGAAGCCCCGCCGTTTTGGGGGTGCAACGGCGGGGCTTCCTGTCGCGCTAATGCGCTCAAATTCTTTGTCCCTGCGACTCTACTGATACACGGGGACGGTGTGTTCGTGGTATCGGTACGTCCCGAAGTTGGAGAAGTTAACCGTGTAGTCCTCCAGAATGTCTGGATTGTACGCCACCTGGGAGAAGACCCAGACCAGCGGTATCGTGAACGCCTTGTCATGCCATGCGTCGCCAAAGACTATGGCGCCAGCGTCCCTTTCCTCCACGCTGGTAGCCGTGCGGCACACTTCCTGTAGGGTGTCCACCTCTTCGAACTCTCGATATCCCACCCCACTGTCGTGGGGGAATCCAAACTGAATGCGGTTGCATATCGGGCTATAGCCGGGGGACGCGCCGTACATCCAGCTTGAGTCCTTGCCCGACTGCGCCTTTGCGCGGAACTCTCCGAAGTTCTGGTCTATCTCCAATTTGGCAGTTACGCCTACTGCTGCGAAGTACTGGATTATCTGCTCGCACATGGATGGCCAGTCTGGGATGACCCGGTGGGTTCGCAGGCAGTTTATCCGGGTCTCGAATCCGTCCTCAAATCCTGCATCGGCCAGCATCTGTTTGGCGGCTTCGGGATCGTACGGATACGGCCAACCGCCTTCCTTGCCCGTCCGGCCATCAGGCCCGGGAACCGGCGCCCAACGGTCCTGCCAGTCCGAGCGCCACGTTGGGTACTCGTCGACCAGTGGGAACGCTTCCCCATTATAGAAGACTTCGTTCAACTCGTTGCGGTCGACGGCATAATTCAGGGCCAGCCGTACTTGCGGATTGCGTATCGGATCGTCCGGGTTGTACCCCTCCGGCGCACCCTTTTCACGACCATTGGTAGGCGGCTCGCCGGTATCCGGGTCCACGTAGTTCATCTCACGATAGTAGATGAATGCGATGGCCTGGTTAACGCTGGGCAGAGTCGCCTTGCTGACGGAGTATCCTCCACCAAGAATCTGCTCCCGCTGGTCTGCTACCAGGGGTATGATGTGCGCCTCCTTGCTGAAAAGCATTGCGAGGCGGGTTGCGGGCTCCTGAATCTGAAGGTACTCCAACTCGTGGAACTCCGGCGTCTTCCTCCAGTGCCCCTCCACCCGTTCGTGGAGGTACGACTGGTCAACCTCGTGGCTGACGTACGACCAGGGTCCGGTGCCCACAGGTTCAGCCTGATAGCCTTCCTCTCCCCCTACTGCATCCCAGTGGTCTCGGCTCAGGATGCCGGACTCCCAAACGTCCGACACGTTGAAAGGCAATTCCAGGTTCACGTTTGGAGTGTGGGCAGTAACCCTATATTCGTTGACTACCTCCCAGTCTTCGGGGTCGCCGAGAAGGCCGTGCCAGCGGCCCGGGCTTCTGGTCAACGTGGTCGGAAAGTTGCCGGTGTCGCCAATCAGCAAGTCCCACGTCATGGTCAGGTCCTTGGCGCTGAAGGTGAAGTCCCCGTAAGGCTCGCCGTCCTTGTAGAAGGGGACGCCCTCCCTCAGCTCGAAGGTCCACGTCTTGCCGTCGGTGCCGGAGTCCCAGGCAAGCGCCAGCTCCGGCAGCTCTTCGTTGCTGCGAATGTCGTGGCCAATGAGGTGCTCGTATTCCGGCATCTTGGCCCACGAAACCTGGCTGCCCGGATAAGGAATTGTGTACTGCTCTCCGTCCACGGGGTTGGCCGTGATTAGCCTGGACTCAACCGGAATGCGCTCCGCCATAGTCGGCGCTGGAGTGGCAGCGGCCGTAGTGGGGGCCATCGTGGGTGCGGGCATGGCAGTTGCCGTCGCGGCCGGCGCCGCTGTTGGAGCCGCCGTCACCGCGGGCTCGTCGTCATCACCACAAGCCGCTATCACCAACGCCAGCAGCAGTAGCAACGAAAAAACGGCTACAGCCCCCGGAATTCGCAATACGGAAATGGTAACTTTCTTCTGAGTTCTCAAATTACATCCTCCTAATTTCGTATAACTTATTGTTATTTTACTTAGTAGATTTTAGATGAAACGTCGATATCGGGAAGGCTAGACATGCATGTAAGCTTTGTCAAGCTGCAGGCCGAAATCTACTCCGAAATGGTTCTATCTATAAGAACAAGGATTGATGAAAGTGTCGTGCGGCTTTAAACTAGACTACGAAATGTTTCCACGACTGATAGTAGTGACAATCTTGGCTACGCTAATCCTGGTTACGGGAATTCTCGCCGCTTGCGGAAGTTCTACATCCGACGACGGTGCCGATTCGACCCAGCCGCCACAGGCAAACGAGTCCGTTCCCACCGCGCAGCCGGCCACCCAGACGCCCACTCCGGACAGGGTTTCAACCTCCGAACAGAAAAAACTCTTTCTGAGCGCTGACCAATTTGACGAAGTAGAGGTGGATCTGGCCGCGGGTGACCTCCTCCGCGTTGTCTATTCTTCCGAGGTAAGCATCAGCCCCGGGTTGGGTGGCACGGGACACCAGGAACGCGGTGTGACACTGGTCGTCCTTGACCCCAACGAGGGACAGCTCATAACGGCGGAAGGGTCGGCTGACAATTCAGTGGATGTGGTGGTACAGGTTACGGGCCGCCACCAGATTGTCTTCATAAACCCCAACAGACTGGAAGGGTTGAACGTCAACCTGGAGTATTTCATCAACCCCTAGCCAGCGCAACAACGGACATTCCCCCAAATCCAGTCCTTTGAAGAATCTCGAAATCTCATCCCCCATGCCCAAAACCATCCTCGTAACCGGCGCCACCGGATACATTGGCGGCAGGCTCGTCCCCCGCCTCCTCGCGGATGACCACCCCGTCCGAGTCCTCGTCCGCAGCCGCCGGCGTGTTCTCTCCCGGCCCTGGAGCGGCGATGTTGAAATTGCCGTCGGCGACGCTCTCAAGCCTGAAACCCTCCCCGAAGCCATGCAGGGCGTCCACACCGCCTACTACCTCATTCACAGCATCGCCGGCCCCACCGGCTTCGAGGAGCTCGACATCCAGGCCGCCCGCAACTTCGGCAACGCCGCGAAACAAGCGGGCGTTGAGCGCATCATCTACCTCGGCGGACTCGGCGACCCCCGGGCCGACCTCTCCCCCCACCTCCGCTCCCGCCAGCACACCGGCGACGCCCTCCGAGAAAGCGGCGTTCCTGTCACTGAATTCCGCGCCGCCGTCATCGTCGGCTCCGGCAGCATCTCCTTCGAAATGATCCGACACCTCGCGGAACGGCTCCCCATAATGGTCTGCCCCAAGTGGGTCTACTCCCGCATCCAGCCCATCGCCGTCGACGACCTTCTGGACTACCTCGTCTCCGCCTTACACACCCCCGAAAGCCGGGGACGGACCATCGAGATCGGCGGCGCCGACGTTACCACCTACCGCGGGCTCATGCTCGGCTACGCCCGCGCCCACGGGCTGCGTCGCTTCATGGTCCCCGTCCCCGTCCCCGTCCTCTCCCCCCGCCTCTCCTCCTACTGGGTCCACTGGTTCACGCCCATTCCCGCCAAGATCACCCACGCCCTCGTGGAAGGACTGCGAAACGAAGTAATCGTCACCAACAACCTCTCCCAGACTATTTTTCCCCATGTGAAGCCGCGGGACTACTCCGCCGCCATCGACAGCGTTATTCAGGACCTCGACCAGGGACGCATCGACACCTCATGGAGCGACGCTACGGACGTTTCCGAGGAACCCGAAGGCAACGTACGCATCGAGTCCCGCGAGGGCGCCATAATCGAAAGCCGACGCCGTCCCGTGAACGCCACACCTGCCGAGGTCTACAAAGTCGTCGCAGGCATCGGCGGGCGCAGGGGATGGTTCTTTGCCAACTGGACGTGGAGACTGCGGGGGATGGTGGACCGACTCCTGGGTGGCGCCGGTCTCCGCAGGGGGCGACGTCACCCCGATGAACTGCGTGTCGGCGACGCCATCGACTTCTGGCGCGTGGAAGCAATCGAACCCGACCGGCTCATCCGATTGCGAGCCGAGATGAAGCTTCCCGGCCGCGCCTGGCTCCAGTACGAATTTCGGGAGACCCCCAACGGCACGACCCAGCTGGAGCAGACAGCCGCCTTCATCCCCAGGGGCCTGCCCGGCCTCCTTTACTGGTACGGCCTGTACCCCGTCCACTCCTGGATCTTCAGCGGCCTCATCAAGGCCATAGCCCGCCGCGCCGAAAACTAGCGGGGGCCGGAATCAATCCGGCCCCTACAACGTATTCTTGGCTCCGCGTGTCCCTACTCCGGGGCACGCCTCGTCGCAGTCACGTTCCCGGTGCGGAACCACACATCCTCCGGCATGTCGTCCGGCAGGTATCGCACCCTCGGCTTCACCTCCCGTCCCGTCACCGTGATGTATCCCACCTCTACTCGACCACCTTCCAGCCGCCTGGACTGTATCTGTCCTATCACTTCCTCCTCCACCAGCACGTCGCTGGTTATCACCCACTCGTCTACCTCGGAGTCCGCGGCCAGATGACGCATCTCGGGGAATACCTGCTCCCCGTTGCTCAACTCCACCCCATGCTCTATCCGGCCATCGTCGCCCAACCGGGACAACACCCTCAGCCGGTACGGCGCAGGTGTAGGTCGCGGCGGCGGCGGTGCGATGTTGAACAGGTCCAGGAACTCCCGGTTCTCCCCGATGAACAGGTTCTCGAAGAATTGCTCGTTCTCTTCGTCCGCTCCGTCGGCGCACAGTACGGCGTCTGCCGCCAATTCATACATCGGCAGCGCCAGCCGCATCTCCGTGTCCGCCGTCAGCATCCACCCCAGGTCCACCAACTCCGCTCGCCTCAACGGCACCGCTATGGACGCAGGGCTCCGGCACGAGTAAGCATCCCCAAACTCCTCCATCATCCCCTGCACCCCCTCGTCCTCCCAACCCGTCTCGGCGGCCCGCGCCGCTTCCACAATCTCCCCCGCATCTATCAACGGCGCGAGCACCTTCTCCCCGTAGAACAGCTGCGAGTGCAACGCAAAGGCATCAACGAAGCTCATGGGTGATGCGTCGCCGATGCGGGCCTCCAGCCCCTTCCACGTCGACACCAACGACACCGCCCGCGCCGACGCCTTCTCCGCCATGCTGAGCAGAATATCCTCCACCTCAATGGGATTCACCGAAAATCCATCCAGGATGGACCTTCTCATACCTGCATCCCGCAGCGCCGTCGAGTACTGGTTCCCAAACAGCTTCATCAGGTCCCTCGATGAAGGGCTCGGCACGCTTGTAGGATCACCCTCTCCAGTGGAAGGCAGACTCGCAACGGCGGGCCTGTCGAAGATTCCCTCCAGCCCCTGCGTCTGCACTCCAGCCGTATAGAGGGCCTTCTCCCGCTGCTCCGGCAGCACTTCCGAGTCCGGCGCAATGCCCAGGGCAACGGACGTCGTCACCTCTCCTTCTTCGTCCGCCACCGCCGAAACCTCGTAGTCCAGTCCGCCGACGCGTACGGTCATCGGATCGATGGGGAAGCCCTCGTAAACCACGAATTCCTCGAAGAATCCGTGCAAGTCTATCCGCTCGTCCTCCTCATCGTAGGTGCCGACGCTCAGGTAGGCCCAGTTGTCCCCGGACCCGTTGAAGGTCACCGTGAAGGGCTTTATCTCGTCGTGTGTTACGCTCGACGAGATTGCAGTCTCGTCACCCGCGTGATGCGAAACGCCCGCCTTCCAGTTGCCGTCTGCGGCGGCGATCAGCTCCGTTGCCCGGTACACGCCCCGCCCATATATCGCCGCCCTCGCCCTGAGATCTTCGGGCAGGTCCGTTCCCCCCGCGTTGCCCACCCGGTACTGAATTGTCACGGGCTGACCGGCCACCACCGGCTTGGGAATGTACAACTCCTCCGCCTTCATCTTGTGCCGGTCCTCGTCCATGATCTCAATGGTGAGAGTGAACTCCGTCAGCTCGTGCCCGTGCTCCCTGTCTCCGAATGTGGTGGCCTCCACCAGGTACGTGCCGGCGGGCAGGTCATTTTCGATTCGAGAGTTGCGCCCGCCTGCGCCGTCGTCGTCGCCGTAGATGAAGGACTCGTCCTCCTCCAGCAAGTACATATAGGGATCGCCGCCCGAAGGAGCAATCAATTCGATCCTGACGAATGCTTCTTCTTCAAGATTGAACTTGTAAGTTATCGCCGGTGTGTCGTTTCGGAAACGGGCGCCGCAGCTGGCTACGGCCCACATTCCCTCCGCCGACAGGGACGTCTCCTCCCCAACCGTCCTCAGATCTATGGGGGCGCAATTGGTAGCCCAGTTCACAGTCAGAGTGAAGTCTGCCGCCCCGCGTCCTCTACCGGCTCCCGCCGTCGCTTCTATCAGGTAAATGCCTGTGTCCAGGTTTGCCTCGATGCGAGCATCAACCGCCGGGCCTGAGTCGTCGTCGTGGGCCAGGCGGCTCCCATCCTCCGTCAACAGGTGAAGAAAGGCGTCGCCCTTCTCGGAGCTCAAATCAATCCTGACCTGGCCCGCTACAATGACCTCAAACGAATAGTAGTGCGTGTCGCTGTCCGAAATGAAGCTGGAATCGCAGTCCTCCGTCGTCCAGCGGCCGCTGGCCTCCAACTGGCTATGCGAATTCGAGTCGAGCGTTCCCAGGTCCGTAGTCTCGCAATCAGTGTCGCTCTGGGCCGAAACCTCATCGAATCCCCGCACCGCGAAAGTGGCTGCCACCAGGGCGGCAACCACAACTGCCAGAATCATCGCCCGCACACCGACCCTCTGCAAAGTTGTACGAGTCCCTTTTGCAACCATGTCCGAAACGTACGGCAAGGCGGCCCCCTATCTCATCATTCGTAAATGTCCTGCGACCACAGATTCTACGAAGCTATGGCCCAACCTGAAGCCAGTAATTCACAAGCGCGGCAAGGCTGAATGCCTACGCAGAAGTATATTACCGGATTCGCTCACGAATATTAACCATCGCTAACACGCCCTTTCGGCATATTCCGGTATCTTCCCCGCGTACAACAGATGCCTCCGGATGCCTCATACATGCGTCCTGTCCGAACCCGCGTCGCAGCCGCGAACGACAGCCTGCCGCCTTCCACCTCTGCCTACCTGACCGCTGTCGAACTGCTCTCCGTCTCATCCACCGAGACGCCCTCCACGTCCCCCATCGACTCCACCGGAAGCCGACGCTGCTGGCGCAGCTCCTCAATCCTGCCCAGCGGCCTCTCCATCGCCCGCCTGCGAGTCCCGCGCACCTGCTCGAAGGCCTTCTGCGTCGAGTCCAGCCGGTTGCCCAGCGTCGTCACGCTCTGCTGGTACCTCTGCCACTGCTCGTTGAACGCCCCCATCACCGAGATAATCTCGTTGGAAGTCTGCTCCATGGCGAAGTTGTCCACTGCCTGCCTCACCACCGCCAGCACACAGTAGAGCGTGGACGGCGAGCACCAGATTACCCTGCTTTTCAAAGCGTCGTCCAACAGGTTCGGGTCATTCTCATGGATGAAGGAATAAACGCTCTCGTTTGGAATAAACAGCAGCACGTAGTCCAGCGTACCCTGGGAGGTGTCGATGTACCCCCTGCTGCTGACTTCCTTCACCTTCTGTCTCACGTCCCTCAGGAATGCCGAACGGTCCGAATCGTCCTCCGACTCCAGAAATCGGACGTAGTTGTCCAACGGAAACTTCACGTCCATGTTCAGCTTCTCGCCCCTCGGCAGCAGGAAGCTGAAGTCGGGTCGAGAGCCGTTTGACCCCATGGTTTCCTGCTTCCGATAGTTCACCCCCTCCTTCATACCCATCAACCGCAAGATATCCTCAGCCATCCGCTCGCCCCACTGACCCCGCGCCTGTGAACTCGAAAGCGCCTCCCGAAGCGTGCCCGTTGACGCCGTCAGCGCCGCCGCCTGCTCCCCCACGTTCCTTATCTGTTCGGCCAGCTGCCCGAATTTGGCCTCCCTATCCTTCTCAATGCCGCGCACCAAGTCCGAAACCCTGGTCAGCTCCGACCTGATGTTATAGAGCTGTTGGTCTATCAGCGCCTTCTTCCCCTCCAGCTCCTGAGACCCCGCCGAAGAGTGCCGGGCCAGCTCCCGCTCCAACTCCTCCCTGGACTCCCGAAGCGCCGACTGGGTCAGACTCTGAAACTCCAGCTTCAACCTGTCGTCCAACCCCTTCGCGCCATCCCGACGCAGCGCCACAACCAGCGCCGCCGCCAGAACCACCACCCCCACCCCCAAAACCCCAACCAGAATCTCCATGAATCCTCCCTCAGTTCAACGCCATGCTTGCAAACCCAATCCCCCTACCCCGTCACCGCCCCCTCCGACGCCGACGACACCAGCTTTGCGTACTTCGCCAAGGCCCCCGTGGGATACTGTGTCGCCCGCGGCTTCCACGCCGCCCGTCGACGCTCCAATTCGGCCTCAGAGATCTCCACGTCCAGCCGACGATTTGGCACGTCCACCACCACCGTGTCTCCGGTCTCCACCAGCCCGATGTTTCCGCCGACAGCCGCCTCCGGCGCCACGTGACCCACCATCAACCCGTGAGTGGCCCCCGAAAATCGCCCGTCCGTCATCAGCGCCACGTCCTCCCCCAGACCCTGCCCCATCAACGCCCCCGTAACCGTAAGCATCTCCCTCATTCCAGGGCCGCCCTTCGGCCCCTCGTAACGGATGACGACCACGTCGCCCGCCTTGATCTCCTGCGTCTGAACCGCCGCGAAGGCGTCCTCCTCGCGGTCGAAGACTTTCGCAGGCCCCCGCTGGTACAGGTGCTGCTTTCCCGCGACCTTCACCACCGCCCCCTCCGAGGCGAGGTTCCCTTTAAGTATCGCCATTCCACCCGTCGTACCCAGGGGCGACTCCACCGGCGACACCACCTTCTGCGGGCGGTCCTCAAATACGTCCGCCAGGTTCTCAGCCACCGTACGGCCCGTGACCGTCAGCGCGTCCCCGTGCAGCAGCCCCGCGTCCAGAAGACTCTTCATCACCACGGGAATCCCCCCCTCGCGGTGCAGGTCCGCCATAACGTACCGACCCCCCGGCTTCATGTCCGTGATGTACGGCGTCCGCTGGCTTATCTCGTCGAAGTCCTCTATGGAAAGTTCGACCTTCGCCTCTCGCGCGATGGCCAGCAGATGCAGTACAGCATTGGTGGAGCCGCCCATCGCCATCACCAGCGTTATCGCATTCTCAAACGCCTGCCTTGTCATGATGTCGCGCGGGCGTATTCCCTGCTCCATCAGCTTCAGCAGCGCCTTGCCCGCCTCCATTGCCGCCGCCTTCTTGAAGGGACTCTCCGCGGGCACGGAAGCGTCCCCCGGCAGCGCCATGCCCATCGCCTCGATGGCCGACGACATCGTATTCGCAGTGAACAGTCCGGCGCAGGAACCCGCCCCCGGACACGCCGCGCATTCCACGTCGTGAAGCTCCTCCCTGCTGATGCTGCCCTTGGAATAGGCCCCAACCGCCTCGAATACGTCCTGAATGTTGATGTCCTTGTCCCTGTGCCTGCCGGGCATGATCGTGCCTCCGAAAACGTGGATGGCGGGGATGTTCAAACGCGCCGCCGCCATCATCGTTCCAGGCATATTCTTGTCGCACCCCGCCACCACCACCAGCCCGTCAAATCCCTCTGCGAACGACACCAGCTCAATGGAGTCGGCGATGACCTCCCGGCTTACCAGCGAGGCCTTCATCCCCTGCGTCCCCATCGAAACCGCGTCGCTCACCGTCAGCGTGCCGAACTCGAAGGGCGTGCCGCCCGCCTCCCCGATGCCCCGCCGCACCGCCTGCACCACGCTGTACAGGTGCACGTTGCAGGGCGTAACGTCGCTCGCCAGGTTTGACACACCCACAAAGGGCTGCTTCAACTCCTTGTCGCCTAGCCCCACTGCCCTCAGCATTGCCCTCGCCGGAGCCCTGTCCGGTCCGTCCATTATCACGCTGCTGCGGGCCCTTATGTTCACCTTGCCGTTGCCGCTCATGCCACTCTCCTACTCGTTTGACTGCCCTCAATTATAGGCAACCCCTAAAACCGAAACAACGACGCATCTCACCCTTCACCCAACCCTCCGTCATTCCGTCGGAAGCCGGAGTCCATCCTTTCCCTTCCTCCAACCCTTTCCGCTATAATGGCCCAAAATTCAGCCCCAGGAGTCGATATGCCCAGACCCAAAGTCTTCATTGCCCGCCGCATCTTCCAGGAAGCCATCGACATGATAGCCGCCGAGGCCGACGTTGAACTCTGGCCCGACGAGCTTCCCCCGCCCTACGAGACCCTCCTCCAGAAGGTCGCCAACGTCGACGGTCTCCTCTGCCTTCTCACCGACAAGATAGACGCCCAGCTCATGGACGCCGCCCCCAACCTGCGCTCCATCAGCCAGATTGCCGTCGGCTTCGAAAACATCGACGTAGCCGAGGCCACCTGCCGCGGCATCCCCGTGGGCTACACCCCCGGCGTCCTCACCGGCACCACGGCAGACATGGCCTTCGCCCTGCTCATGGCCGCCGCTCGACGCCTCGTGGAAGGCGCGGAAGCCGTCAAGGCCGGCAGATGGAAGACCTGGCACCCCCTCCACTATCTCGGCCCGGACGTCTTCGGCGGCACCCTCGGCATCCTCGGCATGGGCCGCATCGGCCTGGAGATGGCCAAGCGCGCCCAGGGCTTCGACATGCCCATTATCTACTACGACGTCTACCGCCGCCCCGAGGAAGTCGAGCGACAGTACAACATGACCTACGCCTCCATTGACGCCGTTCTCAGGCAGTCCGACTTCGTCAGCGTCCACGTAAACCTCACACCGGAAACCTACCACCTCATCAGCCACCACGAGCTCCACCTGATGAAGTCCAACGCCGTCCTGATAAACGCCGCCCGCGGCCCCGTCATCGACCCTGCCGCCCTGTACCTCGCCCTCAAGGAAGGTCAGATTGGCTTCGCCGGCCTTGATGTTACCGAGCCGGAACCGATCACCATGTACGACCCCCTCCTCACCCTCGACAACTGCATCATCGTTCCCCACATTGCCAGCGCCAGCATCCCCACCCGCCTCCAAATGTCCACCATGGCCGCCGAAAACCTCCTCGCCGGACTCAACGGTCAGCCCATGCCCAACTGCGTAAACCCGGAGGTCTACGAGAAGTGAGCCTCCGCCGCCCAACGCCATGACTAAACCAAGAGCCCTCGTCACCCGCGCCATCCCTCAGGAGGCCCTCGACCTCGTCGCCGCCCACGCTGACATGGAGGTCTGGCCCTACGACGAACCGCCCGACCCCGTCACCCTGCGTCGGCTAGCCACTCGCGCCGACGGGCTTCTAACGAACATCATGGACCGCATCGACGCTGATCTGTTCGACGCCGCGCCCAACCTGAAGGTTGTCAGCCAGATGGCCGTCGGCCTCGATAACATCGACGTGGCGGAAGCCACCCGACTCCGCATCCCCGTCGGCTACACGCCGGGCGTAGTATCCAACGCCACCGCTGACCAGGCATTTGCCCTGCTGTTAGCCGCCGCGCGTCGACTCACCGAGGCCGAACGCTGGGTGCGAAAAGGCGGTTGGAAAATCGCCTTCCATCCCCTATTCTGGCTCGGCGCGGAGGTCCACCAGGCCACCATTGGTATTATCGGCATGGGCAGCATCGGCCTGGAAATGGCCAAGCGCGCCCGCGGATTTGACATGCGCATCATCTACTACAGCCGCACCCGCAAGCCCGAAGCCGAAGCCCTCTACGACATGGAATACGTTTCTATGCCCACCCTGCTTGCTGAGTCCGATTTCGTCAGCCTACACGTACCCCTGACCCCTGAGACCCACCATCTCATTAGCGCCAACGAACTGTCACAGATGAAGCCTACCTCAATCCTGGTCAACGCCGCCCGAGGCCCCGTCGTCGACCCCGCCGCCCTCTACGACGCCCTCCGCGACAAGGCCATCGCCGCCGCCGCCCTCGACGTCACCTCCCCGGAACCCATCGACCCCGACGACCCGCTCCTATCCCTCGAGAACCTCGTCGTAGCCCCCCACCTGGGCAGCTCCACCGTCGGGACCCGAACCCGCATGGCCGTCCTCGCCGCTCAAAACCTCATCGCCGGCCTGGAAGGACGCCCCCTCCCCCGCTGCGCCAACCCGCAGGTGTTCGCCTGAACCACCTCAGAAGGCACCATTTCTGCAACGTCCCCTGTACATAGTAGAATTCCTGTCCATTCTCCTGTATAATGGGAACTCAAGTACACCTACCGGCGAGTGAGATGGCAACTGAGCAACTAGGCGAAAGGGTTAGCCGACTGGAAGGCGGCTACGAACACGTAGCCACTAAGGCCGACGTTGCAGCAGTCAAGGTGAATGTTGCGGAAGTCAGAACCGAAGTAGCCCAGCTCCGCGGCGAGGTAAACTCCCGGTTTGCGCAAATTGATGCACGATTTGCCAAGATGGAAGCCAAGATTGCCCGCATGGAAAACCGCATGACCCTTAGGCTAGGCGGTCTCTTCATAGCCATTTCAGGCGCCCTGTTCGCAGCGTCGCGCCTGCTGGGATGACCCCACTCCCCACATGACCGACTACGTTATTCAAACCGACGGCCTCACCAAGCGTTACGGCAACATTCTAGCCGTCGACGATCTCTCCATCCAGGTCCGCCGCGGCCACGTCTACGGCCTCCTCGGCCCCAACGGCTCCGGCAAGACCACCACCATGGGCATGCTTCTCGGCCTCCTCAGGCCTACCGCCGGCTCATTCTCCCTCTTCGGCGGGTCCGACAGCCAGGAAGAGTCCCTCCGTCGCATCGGCGCAGTCATCGAGACCCCATCCTTCTACCCTTATCTCTCCGGACGTCGCAATCTCGCCTACTTCCAGGGCATCTCCCAACGCGGGGCTCCTGACGATATCGACCGCCTGCTGGGTCAGGTGGGTCTGGCGGACCGCGCAGACTCCAAGTTCAACACCTACTCCATGGGCATGAAGCAGCGCCTCGGCCTCGCCTACTCTCTCCTGGGCGACCCCGACCTAGTCATCCTCGACGAACCCACCAACGGCCTCGACCCGGAGGGTATGATCGAAGTGCGGGAGCTCATCCGCAGCCTCGGCGACGGTCAACGCACCGTCCTCCTCTCCAGCCACCTCCTCCACGAGGTCGAGCAGGTCTGTGACAGCGTCACCATTCTCTCCAAGGGCAAGCTCATCGCCCAGGGCACCGTGGACGAACTCATCCACTCCGCGGGTCGCGAGCAGGTCCGAATGAAGACCACCGATAACACCAAGGCCCGCACCATCCTCGCCGCCCTCGACTGGGTCGAAGAAATCACCGCCGATGAAGACTCGCTCATCGTCACCGCGCCGCTGGAACGCACCGCAGAGCTTTCCGCAGCCCTCGGCCGCGAAGAAGTCTACGTGGTCGAGACAGCACCCATCCAGATATCGCTCGAAGACTACTTCCTGCAGGTCACCGGCGACCAAAACGGGGCCTGATGATCTCCCACGTTCTTGGCCTAACCCGCTGGGAATGGTTCAAAATCAGAAGGCGCTGGCTCCCCTGGATTCTCCTCGCCATCGCCATCCTCATCAGCCAGGTCATCCTATGGGGTTTCTACGCCGCCTTCCACCTCACCGACGGCTCCATCGGCGATTTCATTCCACCCTACGAATACGCCAGCAACCAGGGCGTCATCGAAATCACCTGCGAAGAACTTCTCCAGGGAGACGTTGTGGAGCAGAAAGTCTCCAGCCTCTCCCCCCAGGAACGGGACGAGTTCTTCACGGATCTCCAGGAGTGGACCCCCTCCTGCGAAGGCTACACCACCTCGGACGAAAGCCGGGTTTTCTTCACCCTGCCAGTCAGCGCGGCGCTATCCCTTTTCATGCTCTTTAGCTTCGAGACCGGCGCCTTCGGCATAATCCTGCTGCTCATACTCACCGCCTCGGCAATGGGATCCGAATACGGCTGGGGCACCCTGCGGGCCTCCATTGCCAGCGGCCCTGGCCGCGCTCAGTTCCTCGCCTCCAAAATGCTTGCCATGGTCTTCATCGGTGTCGGCGCAATTCTGGCCATAGTCCTCATAACCACCCTCGCCAGCCTCCTAGCCCAGATCATCCCACCCGCCGAACACGGCAGCATCTTCCTCTCCGGAGAATGGGGGAACGCCTTCGTCTTTCTCGGCAAGACCATCTACGCCATCATCCCCTTCGTCGCCATAGCCACCTTCCTCACCATCCTCACCCAGTCCAGCGCCGCCGGCATCGGCCTGTCCCTGGGCTACCTGATTGTCGAATGGCTGGTCCTACCGCCCATCCTTCGCATCAACGACACCTTCGAGAAGATCAACGAGGGTCTCTTGAACACGAACGTCATTGAATGGATGTTCGCAGGCAATACCCAGGCGGCCGAAACCCTTGGTGTCGCCAGAACCCCGGACACCCTCCAGGGCTTCCTGGTAATCCTCGCCTACACAGCCGTTTTCACCGCCGCTGCCTTCTGGCTCTTCCTACGCCGCGACATCACCGGCGCAAAAGGCGGCTAACCCCCCGGAACGGTTCCCTCAGCGGACATATCCCGCCCTACTAACTTGCCGACAGGCAAGGAATAATCAAAGTTACCTGCTCCGGCGTACGTATGCCAGCGAAACTATCACAACCAACACGGCAGCCCCTGCAACCACGGCGACGACTGGAACAATCGGAAACCCTCCCCCTGAAACGGAGCTAGCCGTCAGCTGACGCGATTCCGTAGACAGGATGTCCAGCTCCCATACCAGTGCGCCGTCCTCGATGCGGTCGGCGTTGTGCTCGGTGAGTTCTCCAGGAAGCTTGAGGCGCACCCGGAACGACGCATCTGCAAGAAGCATCGCCGCAAACTCATCCACCCCCTCCTCTGACCCCCCAAGACCCATCAGGTCCCCGGAGTCCTCACTACTGGGAATCAGCATGGAAAACTCCCATGCGCCATCCCCATCCGTACTTATCGTGGGAACGTCAAACGGTTGGGGATCTCCCCCGGTGGAGTCGCCCAACCCGCTTAGGACTGCATCTACAGCCTGCTCGTCGGAGAAATCAGCAATCGGCACGGTAACAATGACACCTGTGTAGCCATCCTCCTCGTACTCCTGGACCTCTGCCCCCGGCGGCAGATCTTCCATTTCGTCTACCAGGTTGAAGTCATCGCCCTCCCCCGCAAGGTCTGCCATCGCCACAACTTCGTCCTGCAAGGCTACCTGATAGCTGATAACCCCTGACCCGTCTTCATTCACTACGAACCCGATCTCGAAACGCACGCACGCCATCGTAACCAGCCCAACCAGTGATAGCAGCAACATCAGCCGAATGTTCTTCATCTAACCCCCCTTGCCATTGGCCCAGACAAATATTGCACGTAGCATAGCTTATACCCTAGTGCCGCTTCAATTGCCCCCCCTGGGTCACCTAGTCTCGATCCGACGCCGCACGACTCAGCCCCTCCCTACGACCGACTTGTCCCCATCCTCTCCTAATATCCTGTATCATACCCGCATCCATGAACCCCAACCCGCCGGAAAACCCCAGACCCACCCTGAAGGACCTCCCCCAATCCCAGCGACGCATCATCCGCGGCTGGTGCATGTACGATTGGGCGAACTCCGCCTATGCCACCAGCGGCATCGCCGCCATCATCCCCGTCTATTTCGTCTTCCTCTTCAAGGAGTCCCTCGGAGAAGAGGCAGTCCTTCTTGGCTTCACCTTCACCGGCAGCTCCCTCTGGAGCCTCGCCATCGTCCTCTCCGTCCTGACCGCCGCCCTCTCCTCCCCAATCATCGGCATCATCTCCGACCGGGTACCCATCAAGAAGACCCTGCTCTGGGTCTTCACCATCGTGGGCAGCCTCTTCACCCTCCTCATGTTCTTCTCCGCCTACACCGGCCAGCCCTGGGCATGGCTTCTCGGGGCCTTCATCATCGCCAACGTCGGCTTCTCCAGCAGCCTGGTCTTCTACAACGCCCTCCTTCCCCACGTCGCCCCCCGCAACCTCTGGGACGACGTCAGCAGCCGGGGTTTCGCCTACGGATACGCCGGCGGCGGGATACTGCTGGTCGTCCACCTTGTCCTCATCCTGCTCACCCAGGACACCTCCTACGAAGACCTCGCCGCCCGCGTCGCCATCGCCTCCATCGGCGTCTGGTGGTTCGGCTGGGCATTGTGGACCCTCATAGTCGTCCCCGAACCTCCCATCCGGAACCCTATCCGCGGACTCACAATCTCCTCCGCCGTCTCCCTCTCCTTCCGGCAGATCCGCGACACAGCCCGGCAGGTAAAGCAGTTCAAGGTCGTCATCAACTATCTGATGTCCTATCTTCTCTTCAATGACGGCATCCAGACTGTCCTCGTCATCGCCGGAGCCTATGCCGCCGACACCCTCGGCATCGGCCTGGCCTTCAATATGGCCACTATCGCCATCATCCAGTTCATCGCCGTCCCCGGCGCCATGGCCTTCAGCCGCCTCGCCTACCGCACCACCACCAAGTTCGCCCTCGGCGTCTCCCTCCTCGCCTGGATAATCATTGTCCTATTCGGCGTTTCCCTCATCCCCCTGACGCCCACTGCCCATTCCGACCACGAATTTCAGCTCGAATACGACGCCCAGTCAAACCAGTACCGCGTGGCCTCCGCGCCGGGAGGATGGGACGAGGACGATCGACTCCAATGGAACAACAACGACTGGCCCCTGCAGCCCGACGACGCACTGACTCCTCAGCAGGCCCGGGACCTGCCCCAGGCCTTCCGGGAATCGTCGGAATTCCAACACAGCCTGTCCTTCCGGGACGGCCCAATGGACAGTCAGTCCGCCGTTGCCCCTGCCCACCCGTCCGTTCTCGGCGACGGTCCCCTGGACTGGTGGCCCGGGCTGATACGAAGCATCCTGTGGAAGCCCCTCGGCATCGACGTTGGCTACCAGTGGCTAATCCTGGGCGTCCTCGTCGGATTCATCATCGGCGGCAGCCAGGCCCTCGCCCGAAGCCTCTTCGCCCAGATTACCCCTCCCTCTCGCAGCGGCGAGTTCTTCGCCTTCTTCGGCTTCATGAGCCGCGCCTCATCCGTCCTTGGCCCCGTCCTGTACATCCTCGCCACCTCCCTGATCGACACCCGCGCCGCCGTCACCGCAATTCTGCTGATAATCGTTGCAGGCGCCCTGCTTCTGAAACGCGTCGACGTGCAAGAAGGAGCCCGCGCCGCCCAAGCCGCTGAATCTACCCCACCCTCACCCTAGCACCCCTTCCCCTCTTTACCCTTCCCCCGTTACCCACCTGCGATTCTGAATAGGCCCCGCGACGAAGAATCTCGCCCCCGGAGCCATCGACTCCCCCTAACTCCTCCGATTCTTCTGGTGCCGGCCGATGTATCCCACCACTACCCGTTTCCCCTCATCGTCCCAGTCGAACGCTATCCGGATCGTGTTCTGCGGGTCGAAACTCGTCCCCTTTCCCACGTGCGCGTCCAACTCGTACTCCCTCTCCCCCACCCTCGTCCGATACCAGTCCGGGTACTGATCCTTCGTCTCGTCCGTCTGCTTCGGCTTGTAGAACCACCCGGAACACGCCTCCTTCAGCAGCTTGTCAAACTGCGCCCCTCGGCCAGTCTCCCGTGTCCGCGCCCGATGGTACTCCGTTCCCAGCCACGCCAGCACGTCGTACACTTCCTCTGGCCTCTGGAACGGCGTCGCAACGTCCGACTTGGAATTCAGCGACACAACCAGTTGGGCGGGAAACGCCCGTCCCGCCCGCTCCACCGCATCCTCCACGTCCCGGATCTCGTCAACCACCTCCCCCTTCACATCCCCCACCGACTTGCTGACCGAAACGAACTGCTCCCGCCACACCTTCTCCGTCTGCTGGCTCTCGTACAACTCCCGGCGAAGCCTGTCCACCTCCTCCTCCATGTCCGACAGCTTCACCTCCAGCCCCCGCCTCTCCGACTCTAAAGTCTCCCTGTCTCCCCGCAGTCTGTCGTTCTCCCGTCGCGCCGCCTCCAATTCCGCCGCGGCCGCAGCAGCCTGCGGAGCATCATCCACCCCAACCCCCTCTTCCTCCTGGGCATCTGTTGTGCCGTCGAGATCTACCACCACTTCGACAGAAACTTCCTCATGGGCAACACCCTCCCCGGCCTGAGTCTTTCCTTCCTTGGTTTCCTCCCGCCGCTTCTCCTCCACCCTGACAGCCTGGTCAACCAATTCCTTCCACTCCGACATGAAGCCGTAGATGGAATCTTCGTAACTATCCCGCTTCTCCCTGCGCTCCAACTCCTCCTTCCTTGTTCTGGCTATCGGCCTCACGTTCATATACTGCAACAGACAGTCGTGCAAAGACTCAGCCACCGTCACCGCCTCAGGAAATACGAATGGATACGCCTTTGCTTCTTCTACCCATCCACTTATATCGACCTCCAGGTAGCCCAGCTCATCTTCAAACTTGCCCCGGATGTCCTCGACGGCCACCTCCAGCCTCTCCGTCTGTTCACCGATCATCTGCCCGGCTTTCTCATGAGCCAGTGTTCCCAACTCCCTAACGAATAGATCCAACTCAATCCATTCGTGGGCGACGGCGGGCAGTTCCCGCAGCTTCTGAAGCCACCCCTTCAGCAGTGCCGATTCCAGCTCCTCCTCATCCGGCAGGTCCGGCGCCATTCCTGTAACGCACGTCATCATCAGCTTCACGTCCTTCTCGTCCTCGCCCTTTGCTTCCGACGTAACGATTCGCAGCTTCTCCAGCCATTCTTCTTCCTCCCACACCTCTATGCTGTCGGCGTTCTTTCCCCTGAGTCCGTCCGTCGGAATGCCCAACCTATCCAGCGACTCCGCCACCTGTGCCCGCAAAACCTCCCTCGACTCCATCCACGTCCTCAGAATAGACCGGAGCAGCCTCTCATTCCCATCCGCAAGCTGGTCGAACACTGGCTTCACCAACGTGTCCGCGTCTGCCTTGCTCGTGTCCCGAAACCCGTCCAGCCTGATGCCGCTGTTGTTGATGGCCGCGTTGAGAGAGTCCCGGGGCCCCTGGGAAACCTGGTCCCGAAATCGCAGGGCCACGTCCACCACCTGCCTCATGTAGCCCGGCGAATACTGGTACATCACGTCCAGAACGGAAAGAACTTCTCTCACCCTTTCCATGTTCATAAACTCCTGTCCAATCTTCCTGGTGAGGCCGCCCCAATCTGACCCCACTGCCTACGCTAGATGCTCTCCTCTGGCCGCCGAAAGCATATGCTCCAACACGTCGTGGCTCGTCACGGTTCCCAGGAACTTCCCAGTCTCATCGTCCAGCACCGGCGCCACCGAAATCCCCCGCTCAGTCATACGTTGCAGCACGTCCTCAATGAAATCGTCCTTGTGAGCCACAAGTGGATCATGCCTCAGCACATTTCTCACATGCACCCTGTGCCATTCTCCCCTCGGCAAGTGCCTCAGCTTGCTCAGAGACACAATTCCCACAAAGTCGTTCTTCTCCGTGACCACATAATCATCCTGATACGAGTTTGCCCACGTGTCAACAAATCTCCTCACCGTCATATCCGGACGCGGATAGGTGCGCGACGGGTCCAGTATCGCCCCCACCTTCACACCGTCCAGGGCGAAACTGGCAAGCGAAGCCGGCACCACGTTGGGCAGCCTCACGTTCTTGGGATCCTTGGCCCTCTTGATTGTGAATTCAATAATTGGCGGAACAATCAGAATGTAGCAGAACATCACAAGCACAATCAGCGAAAATACTTCGTCGGTGATGTCCCCGTGCTGCAGCAGCACCAGCAGCAGCGCAATCTCCGCCACCCCTTTGGCCATAAGTCCCGCTGCCATGGGCAAGGCAATCTCCAACCGGGCCATGTACGAGCCAATGAATGCCCCCGCTACTTTGGCGATTAGGGGGATGAAGACCAGCGCAGCGATGGTCCAGGGCGGAAGGTTCACGAAGTCCAGGCTGAAATACAACCCCGCCGAAGCGAAAAACAGCGGCACGAACAACCCGCCCGCCACGCTCCGCATTCCTGGCATTATGTCAACTTTGAGCTCGTGGGGCAGGCCGGATAGCGCCGCCCCGAAGAGCAGCGCGCCAATGGTCCCGTGCATCCCAATCTGCTCGGCAACAATCACCATCAGGAACAGCCCACCCAGCAGCAGCCCAAAGGATAGCTGAGGCACGTTGAAATACCTCTGCAGAAACATCATCAGGGGCGGAGCCACCTTCCGCGATAATATCCACGTCACTACGGTGAACCCCGCAATCTGGCCCAGCAAGATCCCCACTCTCGCCACGCTCGGCACCGCGCCATCCCCTCCTCCATGCTCCCCTATGGTGAAGCCCACCACCAGCAGCGCCACAAGCTCCGCAATTACCACCGTCGAAAAGATCTGTATCCCCACGGGCTTGCTCAGATGCCCCCCGTCCGATAGCACCTTCGCCACCAGGCCCAGGCTCGAAAGCGCCAGCACCCCCGACAACGCCAGCGCCGCGGTGAAACTCATCCCAAGCTTGAAGTCGATCAGGTAGTCCGTGGTAACGGCCAGCGCCCCCAGCATCGCGATCAGAAGCGAAACTATCGCCGCCACAAAGAACCGCCCCTGTATGGAGGCTACAAAGGCGGAAATATCTATCTCGTCCAGGCCGATGAGGAAGAAGAACACGAAGATGCCGATGCTCAGCAGCACACTCAGTTCCTGGCTGATCTCCACCAGCCCCAACACCGGGCCAAGCAGAACGCCCGTAGCCGCGTACGCAATAACTGAGTTCAACCCGAACCTGCGCCCGACACCCTCGGCGAGCTTCGCCACCACCACAAGGAGTCCTATGGATAGTATTGCTTGAGCTTCATGTCCCAACTAACGCTTCTCTACCTCCCTTCCACGGTTTCTAAATCGACGTGACTCGAAATTACGGATCGGCCCCTCCTACTCAACCTGGGCAAGCAGGCTCCGCAGCTCCCGGACGCCAACGTTCCCCCCGCTGATGATACACGCTACCGTGCTCCCCTGCGGGACTGAGATTCTTCCCGACAAGAGTGCCGCGACGCACGCAGCCGCCGCAGGCTCCACCACCAGCTTGCACCTCTCCATCAACACCACCATCGCCTCCAGAATTTCGTCGTCAGGGATCCTGATGACCTCAACCACAAAATGCTGCACGTGCGCGAGGGTATACTCTCCAGCAAAGGGCGCCGCAAGCCCGTCCGCCACCGTTTCCCGCTTCTCCAGCGTCACCGGGTACCCCTCCTCCAGGCTGCGGCTGATCCCGTCCGCTCCCTCCGGTTCCACTCCCACCACCCTAACCGAAGGCTTCTGCAGCTTGATTGCCGCCGCCACGCCGGAAATCAGCCCACCGCCGCCTATGCCCGCCACCACCACGTCCACGCCCGGCTCATCCTCCAGAATTTCCAGACCCACCGTACCCGCGCCGGCAATGATCTTCAGATCGTCGAAGGAATGCACCATCGTCAGGCCTCCCTCCCGCTGTACCTCATCCGTCGCCTTCCCCAGGTCTCCCTCCGCCAGATGCACCTTGCCACCATAACCCTCCGTGGCAGCGATTTTCGTCCGACTCGCTCCAGCCGGCATCACAATGATGGAAGAAATACCCTGCTGAGTCGCCCCATAAGCCAGGGATTGGGCGTGGTTGCCCGCCGAGAGGGATACGACACCGCTCTTTTTCTCCTCGTCAGTCAGCGCATTCAGCTTGTTCAGCACTCCCCGCACCTTGAAAGACCCCGTCTTCTGAAACAGCTCCAGCTTCAGCACTATCCGCGCCCCAATCCGGTTGCTCAGATACTCGGACCCCATGACCGGCGTCCGGTGGACCAGGCCCTTTAGAAACTCCGCCGCCTCTCGAATCTCCTCCAGTGTGACCATTCTTACGGGTTCGGCCATAGCTTCTAGCCTCCTTCCTCCAGCAGCATTTCAGACGGCCCGCGCTCAATGCCCTCCGACCCCGACTCCACGTCCCGCATCACCCGCAGCACGTTCTCCCCCAGTATCTTTCGTATCTCGTCGTCCTGGTATTCCCGACGCAGCAGTTCCGCCGTCAGCAGATGATACCCCGACACGTCCCCCAGCCCGTTGGGCAGCGACACCGTTCCGTCATAGTCCCCGCCAATCCCCACGTGATCGATGCCCGCAACCTCCCTGATATGGTCGATGTGGTCAGCCACGTCGGCCAGCGTCGCCACCGGCTCAGGATTCTCCTCCCTCCACCGTTTCAACCCTTCCTCGACCAGCTTCCCGTCTCCCCCCATATCCTCAAACATCAAGCGATGCCTCTCCACTTCCAACGCCTTCTCGTAGTCGAAGACCCTGTCCGAAACGAACGCCGACACGAAAGTCACCATCACCACCCCGCCGTTCCCCGGCACCCTGGTCAGCACGTCGTCCGGCACGTTTCTCGGATGCGACGCAACAGCCCTCGCCGACGAATGGCTGAATATCACCGGCACCTCAGACACATCCAGCGCGTCGTGCATCGTCTCCGCCGCAACGTGAGATAAGTCAACCATCATCCCCAGCCGGTTCATCTCCCTCACCACCTCGCGGCCGAAGTCCGTCATCCCATGGGCCGCCGGCGCGTCCGTGCAGGAGTCTGCCCACGGTACGTTCTTGTTGTGAGTCAGCGTCATGTACCGCGCCCCCAGCCGGTAGAACATCCGCAGCGCCCCCAGGGAACCGCCGATGCAGTGCCCGCCCTCCATTCCGATGAGCGACGCTATCTTCCCGTTGCTGAAGGCCTCCTCCACCCCGTCCGCCGTCAGCGCCAGCCCCAGGTCTTCGGAATAGGCGCGAATCATGTTGTACACCACGTCAATCTGCTCCATCGTCGCCTGCACCGCCTCTCCTCCCGACAGCCCCGTGTCCATGTACACCGACCAGAACTGCCCTCCGACGCCCCCTTCTCTCAGACGCGGTATGTCCGTATGAAGCCCCATCTCGTCCTGGCGACTGCCAATGTCGATCCTGGAAATCGCCCGCTGCGCCCGCAACCGGTACTGCCACGGCAAGTCGTTATGCCCGTCGATGAGGGGCGTCCCTTTGTGCAGGGACTTGGCCCTTTCCAGAAACCCGTCCAACCCCGCGCTGCCTGAAGTCATCTCAGCCTCCAAACCGAAAACTATTGCCCATACCGGTGCCAGTATACTTAACACATAATTCTCGTGCTACCAACCCCCATCTCATAGCGCACCCCCTTCAAATCCTGTATATTAGGAACACGATCCCCTTCTGAAAGAACGTGCATGACAACATCCACTGAAAATTTGGGCGAACGACTCAGCCGCCTTGAAGGCGGGTACGAGCACCTAGCTACCAAAGCCGACCTCGCCAACGCAAAAGCGGAACTAAAAGCCGACGTTGCCGAGGTGAAGACCGAGCTTGCCCAGTTCAAATCCCAAATCGACGAGCGTATCGCTAGAATGGAAACCCGTCTGCTTCTCCGGTTCGGCAGCGTAGCCGTAGCCGCCGTAGCCGCCGCCGTCGGCTTCTCCCGACTTCTTGGCTGACCACAACCATAAGGAACATGCATGACAACTTCCACTGAAAATCTGGGCGAACGACTCAGCCGCCCGGAAGGCGGGTACGAGCACCTAGCTACCAAAGCCGACGTCACAGCACTCAAAGCGAACATCGTTGAGCTCAAGGGCGACGTAGATTCTCGATTTGCGAGGATGGAAGCCCAGATCGCCCAACTAGAGACCCGCATGTTCCTCCGAATGGGCGGCCTCGTCGTAGCCGCCGTCGCTGCCGCCGTCGGCTTCTCCCGACTTCTTGGCTGATCCCAACCATCTAAGGAGCGCCCCAGACATGCCAAACCAGGAACTCGCATACTCCTCCGCCACCAAACTCATCCAACTCCTCTCCGCCAGGCAGGTATCCCCGGTCGAACTTACCCAACTCTTCCTTGACCGCATAGAGCGCATCGACCCCCAGCTGAACTCCTTCCTCCTTGTCACCCACGAACAGGCCCTCGCCGACGCCAAGGCCGCCGAGGACGCCATCATGCGTGGCGACGACCTCGGCCCCCTCCACGGCCTCCCCATCTCCATCAAAGACACCCAGATGACGAAGGGCGTCCCCACCACCACCGGCTCCCTCCTCTTCAAAGAGCGCATCCCGCAAAGAGATGCAGCCGTCGTAGAGCGGGTCAAGAAGGCCGGCGCCATCATGCTCGGCAAGACCAACACCTCCGAATTCGCCCTCGTCGGCATGTGCGAAAACCGACTCGGCGACCACGGCCGCAACCCCTGGAACGCCGACTACACCCCCGGTGGCTCCAGCGGCGGCGCGGCAGCAGCCGCGGCAGCCTTCCTCTGTCCCCTCTCCACCGGCGGCGACGGCGGCGGCTCCATCCGCATCCCCGCCAGCCTCTGCGGCATCTACGGCATCAAGCCCACCCAGGGCCGCGTCTCCGGCTACACCGGCGTACAAGGCCCGCCCGCTCCCAACCTCTTCGGACAGCAGGGGCCTCTCAGCCGCACTGTCCGCGACTCCGCCCTGCTGCTACAGGTCCTCGCCGGTCACGATTCCCGCGACCCAAACTCCCTCCGCGTCAAGACCCCCAATTTCCTCGACGCTCTCGAACGCGACGTCAAGGGACTCCGCATCGCATGGAGTTCCGATTACGGCTTCGCCTCCGTCGAACCGGAGGTTATAAAAGTCACTACCGACGCCGCCAAGGTATTCCAGGTGCTGGGCGCCTACGTCGGCGATGCCAAACTCAAGATGGACGACCCTTACCAGGCATTTGGCCCCATCTACGAGTCAGCCGCCTTTCTCAACTACGGTGGCATGCGGGACACCCACGGCCACATGATGACCCACTACGCCCGCGAGTACCTGGAGATGGGTTCGAAGGTCACGATCTCCGACTACTCCCGCGCCCTCGGCAGCCGGGACCGGCTCAAGGCCCAGGTTGCCGACGTCTTCGAAGACTACGACCTCCTCATCTCCCCCACCCTCGCCGTTCCTGGCGTTCCCGTAGGCAAGTTCCCGGAGGAGATTGCCGGCAAACCCTCCTACCCCCATAAATATTTCAGCTTCCACCCCTTCACCTATCCCATCAACGTCGTCGGCCACCCCGCCGCCAGCGTTCCCGCCGGCTTCGCCGCCAACGGTCTCCCCATCGGCCTCCACATCGTCGGGCGAATGTACGACGAGGAAACCGTCATCGCCGCCTCCGCCGCCTTCGAACGCGCCCGCCCCTGGATAGAAAAGCGCCCCCCCATCTCCTGACCCCCCCACCACCCCCTCTTGTCCTCGCGGATGCGGGGACCCCCCCTATACCCACGACAAACCCCTTTCGCCACAGTTCCCCTGTAGGGGCGGTTCGCGAACCGCCCTCCCCGCACTCCCCCACGTTGACCCCCCAACCTCACCCCTCCTATAATCGGCAACGGTTGTCAAACACATCCTTTTGACATCCCTGACCATCCACACACGCCACCAATCAAGGTGATGCAGTGCCACGCCGCTTAACCGTCTTCCTCTTCCTCCTCATCGCCCTTGCAGGCACGACTGCCTGCGGCAGCGATGGAACTCCTAAGCCAGCGGCCACGTCCACAGAATCCCCTATGGTCACACCAGCGCCCGAACCCACACCAACGACTACGACGACGCCCGAGCCCGCGCGTCTGCCTACGCCCACAGCAACGTCTGAACCCGCATCGGTGCAGTCTCCCGCGCCTACGCCTACGCCTACGCCAACGCCTACACCGACACCTGATCCCGCTACGCCCCCTACGCCAACGCCTACACCGACACCTGTCCTAGCCCCGCCCCCTACACCAACGACTACACCGACACCAGAACCCACACCGCCCACCACTCCCACAGCAGTAGACCTAATCACCGACACACCCTGTATCCCTGAATTACCTGCAGAGAGAATACAGGATTGGCGAAACCCAGACTACACTAACCGTATTCAGTGGTCGGCGGACGGCTCCCGTATACTCTTTGACTTCCTCGGCACGGCCGTAGTGGATGCTGAAGGACTGGAACTGCCTGATGTCCCGAACCTCGCCCTTGGCATCTATGCTGTCCATGTCGACGGCTCCCAGCTGGAGAAGGTTTTGGACTTGTCAGCCGGAGACCCTGTTTGGGGCGACGGCGGCTTGGTGACCCACTTTGACGTGTCGCCGAACAGCTACCTCATTGCGTACTCCGCCTGCGCCTACACCCAGGTAGGAGAGCAGACGGCGGGCGATGACGGACGAGTCTACAACTACGAGATAGCCGTGGCAAACATAGACGGCACGGACATAACAAGGCTCACCGAGAATACTCATTTCGACAACTTCCCGGCGTGGTCACCGGACGGCGACAGCATCGCCTTCATCTCAGACAAGAAATCCCGCAATCGTTATCCTGATTCAATAATGGGGCAACTCACCATCCACACAATGGCTACGGGCGAATCCAGGGATATTCCCCTTCCCAACGGCTACTACATTCCACCACTGCAAGCCCCAGTCTGGTCTCCCGATGGCCAGAGGATAGCCTTTGTTGTCCATGAGAGGGAGGAATACCCCCTGTCGGCGATCTACACAGTTCGCCCCGATGGCTCGGAGTTAACGAGGATTTCAACTGCCGCCAGCGGTCCCGCCTGGTCCCCCGACGGCAGCCGCATAGCGGTGGTGGTGCCGGAAGATGAGGACGAGAACGGTGAATATGAGCTGAGCCTCTACATCTTTTCTGCGGACGGCTCAGGCCCTGATACGCCGGACATTGTTATATTACTTACATATCCTTGGGTAGGCAGCCTATCCTGGTCCCCCGACGGCTCCGAAATTCTGCTGCAGGATATACCTATTGCCAATGAACTGATTAGGCTGGACCCAGCCAGCTATTCTTCGGATAGCCTACCCACAAGCTCTTTCACCAGTATAGGGCTAAATCGCGTCTCCGGTTCAAGCCGTCCCGCTTTTTGTACAATCCCACCTGCTCCACCCCAGTTTGCAGACTGGTCCCCTGATGGTTCCAGAATTGCAACGAGATGGGGCCGGGCTGGTCTGGAAATGCCTACGTGGGGCTGTGATTTTGAGCCTGCCGGGGAAATCTGGATTGATGTAAGGCACCGCAACGAAGTGAATCGTCACACTTTGATGAAGGGCATCACTGCATCTGGAAGCGAATTTTCAATCATCATCCTTAGGATACCGGAATGAGGAGGTCTAATTTGATACGGATGGCGTTGCCCGCAACGGTATAGGCTGCCAACACCCCTCCAACGTTGACCGCCCAACCTCACGCCTCCTATAATCGGCGCTAACCCCCCAATCCCGCCAACCGCCCGCGGAGGCCCCATGCCGTCCCACCTCACCCTCACCGTCGGCAGCGTCCAGATCGTCGCCCTCACCGACATGAGCTTCCCCTTTCCCATGCCCCTGGACGAGCTCTGGCCCGAAGTCCCCGTCGACGCTTGGGACGAATATCGACGACGCTACCCCGACACTTTCCACCAAGACCTCATGCTCATCGAAATCGGCTGCTACCTCCTCCGCACCCCTCAGCAGACCATCCTCATCGACACCGGCTACGGCCCCGGCCCCATCGAGTCCATCGGCGGCCTCGAAGGCGAGCTCATGGACCACCTACAATCCCAGAACGTCCAACCCCACGAAATCGACACCGTCTTCCTCTCCCACCTCCACAGCGACCACGTCGGCTGGAACACCGTCGAGCAGGACGGCGAATACGTCCCCGCCTTCCCCAACGCCCGCTACGTGGTCCATGAAGAAGACTTGGTCCACTTCCGCAGGCCAGACATCCAGGCCAAGCAGTCCATCCCCTTCATGGGCCCCTCCGTCGAACGACTCGTCGACCTCGGCCTCCTTGACACCCTCACCGAAGACACCAACCTCACCCCGGAAGTCCGCGCCGTCCACACCCCCGGCCATACCCCGGGCCACATGAGCGTCCTCGTCTCCTCCCAGGGCCAGCAGGCCCTCATCGAAGGGGACGTTTTTGTCCATCCCGCCCAGATAACCGAACACGAATGGAACTGCCACTTCGACTTTGACTGGCCTCTTTCCAACATCACCCGCCGCGCCTTGCTCCAGACCGTCGAAGACGAAAACATAACCGTCGTCGCCTGCCACTTCCCCCTCCCCGGCTACGGCCACGTCGTCCGCGAAAACGGCAAGCGCTACTGGAAACCTTCCTCCTGACCCAACTCTTCCAAAAGGAAACGCCATGCCCAACACCGACGCCCAGACCCTCCTGAACTCCGTCGACACCGCCGCCATGCTGGACCTCGCCCAGGACATGGTCCGCATACCCAGCTTCAAGACGGAAGAATCCGACCTCGCCCGCTTCCTCGCCGAGTTCCTCGGCTCCCGCGGCTACGACGTCGAACTGCAGGAAGTCGATCCCGGCCGCTTCCAGACCATCGCCACCCTCAAGGGCGCGGGCGGCGGCAAGTCCCTCATGCTCAACGGACACATAGACATGGACCCCCTCGCCATGGGCTGGAACCGCGATCCCTGGACCCCCTCCGTGGAGGGCAACCGCATATTCGGCGGCGGCATCCGCAACATGAAGGCGGGCGTCGCTTCCATGATTACCGCCGCCGAGGCCGTCCGACTCTCCGGCACGAAACTCAACGGCGACCTAGTCCTCGCCTGCGTCGTCGGCGAGCTTCAGGGTGGCGTCGGCACCTCCCACCTCGTCAAGAACGGCCCCCTCGCCGACATGGCCGTTGTCCCCGAACCCTTCGGCTCCGAAAACGTCGTAACCGTCCACGCCGGCGTGCTGGAAATGGCTGTCCACGTCCTCGGCAACTCCCGCCACATCAGCCGCAAGGAGGAGGCCGTCGACGCCATCGCCAAGATGTGCAAGGCAGTCCCAGCCATCGGTAACGTGGAATTCACCTACGAACCCCGCGCAGACCTCCCCGGCCTCCCCCGCATCAACGTCGGCGCCATCATCGGCGGACGCGGACGCGACTACGATCTTAGAGGCCCCAACTTCGTATCCGACTTCTGCACCGTCATCGTCGACGTTCGCTACCTACCCGGCATGACTTCCCAGTCCGTCAAGGCCGACATTCACCGCGCCCTCTACGCCATTGCCGCTGACGATCCCGACTTCCGCTTCGAAATCGAAATGCCCCCGGATCCTAAACACAAGGTCTTCCGCGTAGTCATGGAACCCTTCGACCTGCCGCGCGACGAGTACATCCTCCAGTCCGTCCTGCGCCACTACCGCACCGTAACCGGCGGCGACCCCGAGGGCCTCGGCGCCGTCCTCCCCTACTCCTACACCGGCGACGACACCTGCCACTTGTGGCAGGCCGGCGTCCCCTGCCTCCTCTTCGGCCCCGGCGGCGGCTCCGAGTCCGACACCATCCCCGACGAATACATCCGCATCTCAGACATGGAAGAAGTCGCCAAAGTCCTAACCCTCACCGCCCTCGACGTCTGCAACCTCCCCGCCTAACCCCCCACCTCCTAATTCCGCGCGTCGATAGCCACCATTCCACCCTCAACCACCTCCACGTAGAGGTTATGCCGGTGTAGTAAACTCATGCCAACCATCGGTATCTTGCCTGTCGCATCAGCTTTCACGTATCTACGCCGACCATCCCACTCCACGAAAACGGCATAAACATTGAGCCACACCTCAGAACCGTCAGCCAACAACACCTGGCCTCTTTCGATTAAGGGTAGTCCCAACTCCGTCGCCAATGTTGGCGGCAAAGACAGAAAGCCGTTGAATCCGGTGTCAATTACCGCCTCGACTTCCCGCGCCCGTCCTGACGTACCCCGAATGACAAGCCGTACCATCACCTCGAATCCAGCATTTACCCTCCCCTGAATCAATCAGTCCTGCGCAGCGAACCGGCTCCGAAGCTGCGCACTCCCCGGTACCCGACCCGCTCACTATAGATATCTGTAACTTCTGGCCACTTCTCTTGTAGACGTTTCACCGCTACCTCATCGTCCGGGATTACCCTGTCGTCCCCTAAGGCCCAACAGCCGGTGTTCACGTCAATGGCGCAAATCTTTCCCACGTGGTCCTTCTCCACCTTGTGACGGATGTCCCGCTCATAAATCTCCTTCCCCAAGCGGACTGTCTCCTCAAGGGAAAGAGTCGGCACTATCGGCTTCGGCCAACCCTCAACCTCCGTTAACGTTTCAACCTCTTTCATCTCGCCCCCTAACGTTTCTCCATTCCCTCCGAACATTCTACCACTCTGAAACAGGAATTCCAAAGAATTATCCGGCCCCAAATGGCTAAATCTCCATCACCCCAATCCTCCAGCGCTCTCCGAGATGCTAATCCCAGTCTTAATTCCCTGTCCAAACACCCTCCAAACTCCTCACCTCCCCATCCCGCGTCACCAACACCCCGTCCCGAAAACGCCCCCCTTCACCTTCAGCTTGTGCTTCAGACTCCCAATCAAGTCCACATCCCCACTCTCGTAAGCAATCACCCTCGCCACCGGCTTTCCCCGCTTCGTCACCACCAGCCCTTCGGCGTCCAACCTGTCCAACAACTCCAGGCACCGCTCCTTAAACTGCTCCGCATCAATCTGCTTCATACTCATACATCCCACTAAACATCTAGCTACATAATATGACCACATGCTCCATTGAGGCGCACCCCCTGAACTGACAACATTTTCTTGCCCAAAATCCCCTCTCCTTGCTACTCTTCCCTCATGCCTCCAATATCCCCACCACCATCCCAGAACGCAGCCCGTGCCAAATTGATATGCAATCCCACAGAGTCTCCGCAAAACGCCCCAAAATCCCAGAAAACGAGTATCCCCCCCCCAATTCAGCCAATTCCGTGCCTGCATCAACCCAAGCCCATTGTTTCTCGATTGCGAAAACGAGTCAACCCTACGCCTGACCATCCTGAAACGAGTCACTCGTTTTCCCACTCGTTCTCCATATTGAATATCCCTAAGCTGAAACCCGCCCTCAAACACTCTTCTCCTACCCACCTGCACCAAACACCCCGCCACCATCACCCCGCATCCCGCTCGCCCCAAAAATATAGTATATTGTTGACAATCCTCTCCTCGGAGGCCCCCATGGAATACAACCTCGTTTCCGGCGACTCCCACGTTGACATGAGCTGGCTCCCCGGCGATCTATTCACCGACAACTCCCCCCAATCCCTCAAAGACCGCATGCCCCACGTGACCGAAACCGACGAAGGCGAGCGCTGGGTCGTCGGCGACCAGGTCCTTGGCGTCGCAGGCGGCGCGGGCTTCAGCTTCCTACCCACTCTGAAAAACCGCTTCCGCCGTATGGACCGCATGATTGAAATGGGCTTCCTCGACGGCATGACCGAGGGCCGCTATCACCCCACCGACCCCGACCTCCGCATGAAAGACATGGCCCTCGACGGCGTCGACGCCGAAATCCTCTACGGCATGACTTCCGCCGGCATCCGCATCCAGGACCCGGAAATCGTCGAAGCCACCTTCGGTGTCTACAACGACTGGGTCGCCGACTTCTGCAACAAGCGCCCCGGACGCTGGTACGCCCTCGCCTGCGTCCCCGTCCACGACCCCACCGTCGCCGCCGCAGAGCTGCGACGCGTCTCCGCCCTAGGCCTCCGAGGCTTCGACCTCTACGTCGGCGGCACCGTCAGGCCCATCTACGTCCGTGACGGCTACTGGGACCCCCTTTGGGAAGCCGCTGCCGAAACCCAGATGCCCATCTCCTTCCATATCGGCGGGGGCGGCGGGCTGAAAGTCCAACCCTCCGACGACGAATCCGACTTTGCCGACGCCTATCTCTCCGGCGCCCCTTCTCAGAACCAGCTCGCCTTCCAGGGCACCAGCGCCCCCCTCGGCCAGCTTGCCGGCTCCGAATGGCTCGTCAGCATCATCATGAGCGGCGCCTGCCAGCGCTTCCCGGACTTCCAGTTCGTCCTCGGCGAATGCGGAGCCGGCTGGGTCCCCTTCGTAATCGAGCGCATGGACATCAAGTACACCGACGGCCTCCTCGACCAGAAATTCGATCCGCCCCTGGACCTCAAACCCAGTGAATACTGGTATCGCCAGGGCGCGACCACCTTCCAGCAGGACCCATGCGTCGGCCACATGGCCCACTACATCGGCGTCGATAACCTCATCTGGGGCTCCGACTACCCCCACCCGGACGGCGTTTGGCCCGACTCCAGGGAGGTCATCAAGCGCACCATGGGCCAGCTGGACGACGACGTTATCCACAAGATTACCTGCCAGAACGCCGTCGACAGATACCGCATGGGCAAGTAGCCCGCCAACGCCACCAGGAACCCAACTTAGGAGGTCAGCCATGTATAACGGATATCAAGTAATAGACGGAGACGGCCACATGTATGAGCCCGTCGACATGTGGGACAGGTACGTGGAACCCGAATTCCACGCCGAACGCCCCATCATCGACCGGGTCTGGGAGCGCGCCCTGCTAACCTACAAGACCAGCAAATATATCCCCGGCGACCAGTTCGCCGGCGCCCTCCGCGCCAAGACCCTCACCCAGGACATCCCCGTCCGATTCACCCACGGTTACAACAACTGGTGGAGCGTCGAAAGCCGCATCGAGGACATGGATCGCGTCGGCTGGGACCTCCAGGTCTGCCTCGCCACCAACGCCCAGATAGCCATGACCGTGTCCTTCAAGAACGCCCCCCTCGGCGCCGCCCTCTCCCGCGCCTACAACAACTGGGCCCACGATTTCTGCGCCACCAACCCGGACAGGCTCAAGTTCGTCGCCATCGTGCCCGGCGGCAACATCGACGAATTCGTCAAGGAAGCCCGCCGCGCCGTCGGAGAGCTCGGCGCCGTCTCCCTCCAGATGCCCCGCCCCGTCACTGACACCTGGTGGCACCAGCCCGAATACGATCCTCTCTGGGAGGCCTGCGAAGAGCTCGACTTCCCCCTCTCTCTCCACGGCGGCGGCCCCGGCGGCCCCAGCTCCTCCGACCGCTACAACGAACTTGATGGCGCCTTCCGCGCCCTCACCCAGGCCATCGGCTTCCCCTTCGAGAACATGATCTCAATCGGCCACTTCATGTACGGCGGCATCCTGGACCGCTTCCCCAACATGCGCATCTCCATCCTGGAAGGCAACGCCGGCTGGGTCCCCTTCTGGCTCAACCGCCTGGAGAAATGCTGCGAGGGACGGCAGTCCGTCTTCTTCGACGAAAAGCCCCTCCAGGCCACTCCCCAGGAGTATTTCGCCCGCCAGTGCTTCGTTGCCGCCGACGCCGACGAACCCTCCATCGGCTTCGTCATCGACTACGTCGGCGATGGCAACATCATATTCAACACCGACTATCCCCACCCCGACGCTCCCGCGCCGGAGGAACCCGTACCCAACATGCTGGAGCAGCCCATCTCCGACGAGTCGAAGCGGAAGATCCTCTGGGACAACTCCGTCAGCCTCTACGGCCCCCGCCTCCTCAGCGGACGCAACTAGATACAACCCACCATCTTAACCTTCCCCCATCGAGGGGGAAGGTTAGGCCTGTCCTGAGCTTGTCGAAGGGATGGGGGTGATCCCAAGAAATCTCGACCCCTCCAAATCAGAAAGGAGAACCCCATGAAAAACGGACTTAAAGTCATCGATGGCGACGGCCATCTTCAGGAACCCATGGACATGTGGACGAACTACATGCCCTCGGCCTTCGCCCACCGCGCCCCGAACATCATCGGCCACACCGGCAAGATCATCCACACCTACGGCCCCTGCGAAATCTACCCGGAAGGCAAGATCATCGCCTCCGACGATTCCACCTTCCGCCACATGGAAGACCGCTACGGCGACGCCTACAGGTCCTGGTGGGCCATGCCCGACCGCCTGCGGGACATGGACAGCGAAGGCATCGACGTTGCAATCGCCTTCCCCACCAACTGCCAGCTCCTCGGCTCCAACGTCTGGGCCAAGGACCCCGCTCTCCACGCTGCCTGCATCACCGCCTACAATAACTGGGCCGTCGACTACTGCAGCGACTCAGGCGGACGCGTCCTCGCCATCGCCCACGCCACCTCCGCAGACGTTGCAGCAGGTGTGGCTGAGATCTATCGGATGGCCGAGTCTCCCCATATTGCGGGAATCTTTCATCCCTCAATGGAGATCGACAACTCCTGGGGCGACGAAGATTTCGAACCCTACTGGAAGGCCCTGGAGGAGACCGGCATCCCCGTGTGCTGGCACGGCAGCGCCTCCCACCCCCTCGCCCAGTCCTTCGACCCGATCAGGCAGAAGTACGGCGCCCTCAACCACGCCCTCATGCACCCCGTCGGCGCGATGCTCGCCGTCGGCGGCATGATCTACGGCGGAGTCCTGGAGCGATACCCGAATCTCAAGGCCGCCTTCTACGAGTCCAACGCAGCCTGGCTCCCCTTCTGGCTCGCCCGGCTGGACGACCACGCGGGTGGCCGCCAGGGCGTCTTCCTCCGACAGCACGAGGAGTCCACCGGCACCGCCGAGTTGATGCCCTCCGATTACTTCAAGCGCCAGTGCTTCATCGCCTGCGATGCCGACGAGGGCGCCCTCAAGCAGGTCGTGGAATTCATGGACGGGGAGAATATCATCTTCAACACCGACTATCCCCACCCCGACGCTCCATTCCCCGGCGCCGTCGACGCATTCTTCGACCAGCCCATCTCCAGGGAGCACATGCAGAAGATCCTGTGGGACAACTCCGTCCGCCTCTACGGCGACAAAGTCCCTCAGATGTAGACCTCCATCCCCCCCGGAAATAAAGTAAGGGCGGTCTTGTGACCGCCCTTACTTGTTGCTGACGTCGAGCAGAGACCCCATCAACCCCCCAGCATCGCCTCCACCTTTTCCACAAACTGTTCAACCTTGCCTATGTAGAGCGCCACTTTGTCTGCATCATAGGTATTCTCATAGAAATTGGCATGCAACCCATTGGCAACAACAAAGAGAGTGTGCATTTCCTGATCATTGGCCTCGTTAGACAATTCCCTGGCTGCAACCCATAGAAATCGATGCTGGTCGTGCTCCCACCCTCGCAGCGTGCAGGCAGCCTTCACCATCTGCGCCGCCGCCCCCCATGCCTTCTCCGAGGCCTGCCTCAGGTCGCCAATCTCAAGCTTCGCATGGGCCTGAGTCAGCAGCCCCCGGCTCGCCTCGCGATATGTCACATCTAAAGTAGTCATAGCAGTCAATGCACCGCGCCCATTGTAGCACGTTTGTAATGCGCGAGCCACCTCACCCATTTCCAAAAGAAAGGGGCCTCGCCTGTAATCCAGGCGAGGCCCCTTCAAATCTCTCGACTCTAAAGCTCTACCGGTACACTGGCACCGTAAACTCGTGATGCCTGCTCGGGCCGAAGTGGATCTGGTCCGACGTGTAGTCCGCTACCACTCCGGGATCAATCGCCACCTCCGCCCTCACCCAGAATAGCGGAATGGCCCAGTAGTAGTCGTAGAACCAGTCGCCGATGGCCTGCGTCGCCGCCTTCCTCGCGTCCGGGTCCACAATCATCTCCCACTCGTCCGTCAGCGCTCTCAGCTCCTCGTCGGCGGGCGCATTGATGCGTCCGTAAGGCTCGCCCTGAATGGCCCGAATCCACTGGAAGTCCGGCACTGCCGAGCCACGGAACAGCAGAACCTTGTTCCTGGCATCTTTGTTGCCATAAGTGGCTGCCAGATTTCCGAAGTTCGTCTCCTGTAGGTGCGGACGCAGTCCAACCTCTCGGAAATAGGTCGCCATCGCCTCCCCTATCTCGGGAGCCTCCGGGATACCTGGCATCTTTGCCACAAGGAAATCAAAGTCGAATCCGTCAGGGTACCCCGCCTGCTCAAGCAGGATTCTGGCCCCGTCGGGGTCGTAGGGATATTCGGGCCACTTGAAGATGTCCTGGAAGGGCTTGATGCCCGGGACCGGCATCGGCAGGGACTTACCCTCGTAGAAGACCTGGTTGATCGTGTTCCGGTCTATTGCCTGGTTCAAGGCCTGGCGCACCAGAATGTTGGTCATGGGCTCGCTCAGGTCCCGCTCATCTTCATAGTAAAGTCCGCCAATGATCGCCATCAGTGCAAAGCTGGGGTTGGTGCTTGGGATCCTGGAGTAGCCCCGCTCAACCACCGTCGGCATCAAGGATTGTTGGACTGCGGCTATGTGCGCCTCGCCGGTCAGCAGCATCGCCATCCGGGTAGCGTCCTCCAGGACGTAGAAGATCTGCAATTCGGGAAACTCCGGCGTCTGCCTCCAGTGATTCTCTACACGCTCGTAAAGAATGTACTGGTTGGTCCTGAAGTCCACGAAGGTGAACGGCCCGGTGCCGATGGGGCTCGCCTGGTATCCGTCATCTCCTACGGCGTCGTAGTGATCGCGACTGCTGATGAAGAAGATGTTCTGGCCGCTCAACTGGTAGTCGGTGGTTACGTCCACCTTGTTCTGGTTGAAGGTAATATCGTAATCACCGACGATATCAAAATCGTCCACCGTCATTTCTTTGCAGCAGGGAGAAGGCCAAGCATACTCGTCAGCCTGGTTCTTTTCGAAGGTGAACACCACGTCGTCCGCCGTCATGTTGTAAGCCGTTGCCTGCCTGTTCTGATAGAAGGGAACGCCCTCCCTCAGCTTGAAGCTCCACGACATGCCGTCCGGGGCCATGGACCACTCCGTCGCCAGCATCGGGTACAACTCTTGCGTCACCCGATTGCTGCCCAGAAGCGTCTCATACATCGGAAACAGCGGCCCGCCGGAGCTCTGGAAACCCTTCCAGAACACCGTCATCTGGTGTGCCGGTGGGGTCATGCTCACTTTCAGCCGGGAAGCCACCGGCTCAATCGGCCCTACCTGGGTGGGAGGCAGAGTCCGAGTCGGGTCCGGCGTGAACCGTGGACTCGCCGTGGGCTCTTCTGTCGCCGTGGGAGTGCTCGTTACCACGGGCACAGCCGTAGGGGTGGGGGTGCTGGGATCGGGCGCCATCGTCGCCACGGGCGTGGGCACAGCCGTTGCCGTCGGCGGCGGGGCAGGAGTAGCTGTGGGCCTCGCCGCAACGGGCGTCGGAGCTGGAGTCGCGGCCACCTCCGCTGGCTCGTCTCCGCCGGTACATATCGAACTGATTATGACTATTATCGCAACAATGCCAACCAGAATGTGTAACATGACCCTCTCAGACCTGCCCTTTCGTCATCGTTCTAAATGGCCCTTACGCCCGCATGATTAGCTTGCCGCGAGCCTGTCGTGACAAGGCGGTTCTCACACCTGCCACGAGTTAATTTTGGGCCTATTTCGATTCTAGGTTTGGCCGTTTCTGGCTGTCAATGAATTATGTAACCTACTTGACGCAAAGAATCCGCCAATTACGAGTTCTGATCCCCACGTAACCCGTCGAATCAGGGCCTTATCCGCGGTCTCCGCACACAAATTCGACGATGATGCGCCCACCCAATAAGACCCCGCCAACCTTGCGCCTGAACCCACTCCGCTATGGGGAAAATCAACCCCGGCCCGTGTACGGCATCTTCGTCGCCATGATGGTCATGAACAGGATGTTCGCGTCCAGCGGCAAGTTCGCCATGTGCACCACCGCCTCCGCCACGTGCTCCGTGTCCATCACCGGCTCCACCCGCACCGACCCGTCCGCCTGCTCTATCCCCTCCTTCATCCGCGACGCCATCCGGGTGGCGGCGTTCCCCACGTCTATCTGGCCGCAGGCGATGTTGTACTTCCTCCCGTCCAAGGCCGTCGATTTCGTCAGCCCCGTCATGGCGTGCTTGGTGGCCGTGTACGGCGCCGAGTTCGGACGGGGAGTTTGCGCCGAAATCGACCCGTTGTTGATGATTCGGCCGCCCATGGGGTCCTGCGACTTCATTACCCGCATCGCCGCCCGGGTGCATAAGAAGGCCCCGTTCAGGTTCACGTCCACCACCTGCCTCCACTGCTCGAAGCTCAACTCCTCCACCGAAAGCGGTGGGGCTCCCATTCCTGCGTTGTTGAACAGCACGTCAATCCGCCCGAACCGCTCCATTACCCGCTCGAACAGCGATTCAACGTCGTCGGGATTCCCCACGTCGGCCCGCACAACCAGCGCCCTCGACAGCGGCGCTCCGGATTCTTCGACCACCGACTCCAGCCGCTCCAACCGCCTACCGCATATCGCCACCGAATATCCCTCCCGCCACAGTGCCAGGGCGCTAAGCCGTCCTATCCCCGTTCCACCGCCCGTAACGACGGCAACTCTCGCTTCTTCGCTCATCTTTCAGTCCCTCCACTCAGAATATCCAAATCTAGCAACCTATCAGCTTCCAAACTCCGGCCACGCCGAGACACCACCAACGTCTCCCTCCATTCCCGCCTCCCGAATCATCGCCGCTTGCGCCTCCCGCACTCGTGCCACAACTTCCTCCTCGTTTACCACAACCGCTTTCCCTTCCCTCAACAGCGCCTTCCCGCCCACCAGCACCGTGTCCGCCATGTTGTTCACGCCCGAAAACACCAGGTTACTGACCAGCCTGGCCCCCGGCAGCAGATGCGGCTGGTCCATGCGGAACATGGCCACGTCCGCCTCCTTCCCCGGCTCCAGCGATCCCACTCGGCCGGCCATGTCCAGCACCGACGCAGCCTTCACCGTCGCCATCTCCACCGCCTCCTCCGCCGTTCCCAGATACCTGTCCCCGAACCTGACCCGCTGCATGTAGATCGCCATCTTCATCGCTTCCCACGGATTCTGACCGTTATTCGTCGCGGAACCGTCCGTCCCCACCGCCACCAGCGCTCCCAACTTGGTCATCTCCCAGATGGGCGGCACCCGGTTTCCGCCCCTCATCACCGTCAAGGGACAGTGGGAAACGTTCACCCTGTACTCCCCGAAGAGCTCCACTTCCTCATCCAGCAACCCGCTGCAGTGGATCGCCAGCATCTCCGGGCCCAGCACCCCCAGCTTCTCCGCATACTGCACGCTTCCCATGCCCACCTTGGCCATCGCCTCCGCCAGCTCGTCGCTGGTCTGCGCCAGGTGAATGTGCCACATCTTCCCCCGCTTCAGCGCCCAGTCTCGCATCGCATGAACCGTGTCCGGCTTGCACCGGATTATCGTCGTAGGCTCCGACGTTATAACTATCCGGTCCGAATCGTAGGCAGACTCCAGCCTGTCCAAGTCCTCCAGCACGTCCTCCGTGCGCTCGATGAAGTCCGGCGGCGTGAACTCCTCGTCGTCGCTGATGCCCCGCGACACCACGCCCCGCATCCCCGACTCAACAATCGCGTCACAGATTCCGTCCGTAGAGTCCTGATGATAGTGGGTCCAGTGGTTCTCCTGCGTGGTGGTAACCCCATACTTCAGCAGTTCCAACAGGCTGGAAGCGGCGGCGGCCCGCGCCCGCTCTCGCGTCAGTCCCCGCGCCAGGTGGAGCAAGCTGTCTCGCGACGCCCGCTTGTGATCCAGCAGACTCCGGAACACCGACTGGTCCAGGTGGTCGTGCGCGTTCACAATTCCCGGCATCACCGCCATCTCGGAAGCGTCTATCCGCTCCCGCCCCTCGTGGGAACCCTTCCCGGCGGGCCCCACCCCCACAATCTTACCCCCGTCAACCGCCACGTACCCCGGATTGAAAACCCGACGCTCGGCGTCCATGGAAATCACCACCCCGCCGTCGATTAGAAGGTCAACCTTCCTGCTCATCTCTTCTGCCATCAATACGCCCCCGCAATCTCCGAACTGGCCTGAACTGACGGAACCTTAACACCCTCCCTCAACGGCGGCAACTTCCCCCTCCCCTCTTTACCCTTCCCCCTCGATGGGGGTGATTCCCCTCTCCAAGACCCGGCTTCCCCCATCCCTCCCCCAAAACTTGGTATCATAGCCCCACCACCCAGGAGGTAGTCCCCATGCGCAACGGCTTCAAGGTAATCGACGCAGACGCCCACATGCAGGAACCCCCGGACATCTGGGACAACTACGTAGAGGCCGAGTTCTATGACCGGCGTCCCGTCGTTGAGCACGTCCAGAACCGCATCATCTTCCGCTACGAGCCCGGCGAACTCTTCCCCGGCGACTCCGAAGGTCTCCCCACCTCCGTATGGAAGCGACGTCCCGGCAAGCTATACCAGGACCTGCGCAAGAAGTACGGCCAGGCTTACGATCACTGGTGGAGCGCCGAAAGCCGCATCGTCGACATGGACCGCTTCGGCTGGGACAAGATGATCTGCATTCCCGGCCACGGCTCCGCTCCCCTCCGACAGACGGACAAGGACGCGGATCTGATGTGGGCGCTGGCCCGTGCCTACCACAACTGGGCCCACGACTTCTGCAGCGCCGACCCCGCGCGCCTCAAGATGGTCGTCGAACTACCTCCCTACGACATCGAACGCGCCATCATCGAGACCCGCCGCGCTGTCGCAGAACTGGGCGCCGTCACCGTCATGGCCCCACGCCCCCAGGAAGGCCAGTTCTGGCACTACCCCGAATACGAACCCTTCTGGGACCTCGTCACGGAGCTGGACGTGCCCGTCTGCTTCCACGGCGCCGGCAGCGGCTATCCCCACGCCGGCCACCGCTATCGCGGCCACACCGGCGCCCTCTTCGCCCTCAACCACGCCATCGGCTTCCCCATGGAAAACATGATCTCCCTCGGCCACCTCATCTACACCGGCATCCTGCAGAAGTACCCCACCCTCCGCGCCAGCTTCCTCGAAGGCAACGCCGGCTGGCTCCCCTTCTGGCTGGGTCGCCTCGACGACCATTCCGTCGGACGCCAGTCCGTCTTCTGGGACGATAACAACCTCGAATTGACCCCCACCGAGTTCTTCAAGCGCCAGATTTTCGTGGCCGCCGACGCCGACGAGGAGGCCCTGCCCTCCGTCATCAACCTTCTCGGCGACGGCAACCTCATCTGGAACACCGACTATCCCCACACCGACGCTCCCGCCCCCAACGTGGCCCTCCCCGAACTCCTCCACCAACCCATCCCCGAAGAAAGCAAGCGCAGAATCCTCTGGGACAACCCCGTCCGCCTCTACGGCCCCCGCATCCTCACCTGACCCCCATTCCAACCAATGAAGAATCCGATCCCTAACAGCTATTGGGTAAGACCAGGTCGACTGGCCGCCGGCGAATACCCTGGCGCAAAGGATCCCAGCGATGCTGCGGCAAAAATACGAACCTTGCTGGAAGCCGGCGTCAATCACTTCATAGACCTGACCCATTCCTATGAGTTGGAACCCTGCAACCAGATTGCACGGCTGGAGGCCCAACGCCTTGGTAAGAAAGTCTCCTATGAGCGATTCCCAATAACCGACTTGTCCATTCCCAAAGATTCCAAAGAGATGACGAAGATGCTGGATGCAATTGACCGCACCATTGAAAAGGGCGATGTCGTTTATATCCACTGCTGGGGCGGGGTGGGACGCACCGGAACTGTGATAGGTTGTTGGCTAGTTAGGCACGGCCTCACTGGAGACGAGGCCCTGGCGCGGATTGCCCAGTTGTGGCAGGGCGTAGAAAAGGCTTGGCGTATCCCCAATTCACCGGAGACCCATAAGCAGAGAGAATACGTGCGCAAATGGCACGAATAATTTGTGAGCAAATTGCAAAATGAATCAGCCTAGTCACAAAGACCGTTTTCGGGGTTGCCTATTGGGACTTGCGGCGGGTGACGCCTTGGGCACCACCCTGGAATTCAGGCCTCCCTGTTCATTCGAGCCAATCGACGACATGATTGGTGGCGGGCCTTTCAGATTGAAGCCCGGACAGTGGACCGACGACACTTCCATGGCCCTTTGCCTGGCCGCAAGCCTGATCGAATTGCAACGCTTTGACCCGAAAGACCAGATGAAACGTTACGTTCGTTGGTGGAAAGAGGGCTACATGTCCTCGACAGGGAGTTGCTTCGACATCGGAAATACAATCTCAGATGCCCTGTGGCTCTTCACTGACACCGGTGATCCATATGCCGGATCCACCGATCCGTTCTCCGCAGGAAATGGTTCCCTCATGAGACTGGCTCCGGTCCCCATGTACTACGCCGCCGACGCCGCAGAAGCCATCAGCAAAAGCGCCGATAGTTCCCGAACCACCCACGGCGCCGCGGAAGCCATCGACGCCTGCCGTTACTTCGGCGGCCTGCTAGTTGGCGCACTGAACGGGGAGGACAAACACACCATCCTATCCCCGCGATACTGCCCTGCGCAGGGCCTCTGGGATAGAAGCCCCTTGGCGGAGAAGATCGCGGACGTAGCGGATGGCTCCTTCAAGCGCCGCGAACCGCCCAAAATCAGAGGCACCGGTTACGTCGTTGAGTCAATCGAGGCGGCCCTTTGGGCCTTCCACAAGTCCAATAGTTTCCGAGAAGGGGCACTGCTGGCCGCCAATCTCGGAGACGACGCAGACACCACCGCCGCAATCTTCGGACAGATCGCCGGTGCCCACTATGGGGTCGAAGCAATCCCTCTTGAGTGGCGCGAAATGCTTACAATGTCCCTAGAAATAGCATCCATGGCCGACAGCCTGTATGACAAGTATCGGCATTCCTTCAGCGAATAGCTTCCTACTCTCCTCATCCCCCCTCAATCTTCCCCACCGCCTCCCGCGCCAACTCCCCCAGCCGACCGGGAACCTCCCGACCTATCCACCGCAGACTCTCCAGCGCCCTCTCCTCCCGAAACTCCCCCAACTGCCGAATAACCACCTCCCCGACTCCCGGCCCTATCGGGTACCGGTCCTGCGCCACAGTCCCGAAAAACTCCTCCAGCAGCGCCAGCAGGTGCAACCGTATCTCCTCAGTGTCCGGCGACTCCACCCACACCTCCCGGTCGTTGCTCATCCCGTCGCCCGCAAAACGCAGAATTGGCCCTATGGGTATCTGGTCCCTGTCGGGCCGTCGGTGCGGATGGTTGGCGCAATAGGTATAGAAGGGGTTCTCAATCGCCCTGTCCCGAATGTCGCAGTAAGGCTCCTCAGAGCTATTCATAGCCTGCCCATAGCCTGCTTCTCCCTGATTCCGACGATTGAACCAGCACGTCCCGCAGCAATCAGACCCACCGTTTGGCATACCAGTACCTCCCTCTCAAGTGTCCTCTCCCGCCCAAACTCCGGCTACGCCTGAATCAGCTCGTAGGACTGCGGCTCCGGAACGGGAAGTCCGTCCTCCTCAAGCGCCTCGACGTAGAGTTGAATCGCCTCACGAATTAGCGTGCATACCTCGTCCCTGGTCTCGGCTGCGGCCACGCACCCCGGCAAGTCCGGCACGTGGGCGCCAAAGCTGGTCGGCCCCTTTTCTATCACCACGGCGTACTTCACAATCGGCTTCTCCCTGTCTTGACCCTCCCCTAATACCGCGACAGCGCATTCTCCTCCTTCGTCATGAACTCCAGCAGCGCGGGCTTCCCACCCGCCATCGCCGCCTGCGCCCGGCCCAGCGCCGGAATGATCTGCGACGGGTCAGTGATCCGCTCTCCGTATCCTCCCAAAGCCTGCGACAGATCGGCGTAGTTGCCGTAAAGGTTCGTAAATCCGAACCGCTCAGTCGCCACTGGATAGTTGACCGAGTACCCGCTCAGCACGTGATTGTTGAACACCACCAACAGAATCGGGATCTCCAGCCGCGCCGCCGTCTCGATGTCCATCCCCGCCATCCCTATCGCCGCGTCCCCCATGATTGACACGACCGTCTTCTCCGGCGCCGCCAGCTTCGCCCCCATGCTCAACCCCACCGAATACCCCAGCTGGCTCGAATTCCCCCAGCCCAGGTAGCCCCGCGGCACAATCGCCTCGTAGAACGGTATCGTCTGGTCCCGCGGATGCCCTGAGTCGTGCGTCACAATCGTCTGCGTGCGATCCAGCGTGTGCATCAAGTCCCAGATGATCCGATACGGATTGATGGGCGCCTCGTCGGAAGTCAGACGCGGCATCCACTCCTCCAGCCATTCCCCCTTCACCCGCGCGATCTCTGCCGTCGGCTCCGACTCGCCCCTCCGTCCGTCCTCCCCCGTCAGCCGCTGTATTTCATCTATCAACTGCCCCAGCACCAGCTTAGCATCCCCAATTACAGCGTGGTCGATCCGATGCTCTTTGTTAATGTCCCTAGCGTCCACGGTGCACTGCACCATCGTCTTCCCCGGCGGCACCCCAATCGACGCCAGGTTAGTCGTGAAGCTGCAACCCACGCCGAACACCAAATCAGCCCTGTCCAGAAAATGACGCACCTGCTTGGTCAGCGTGTTTGCCCCCGTCCCCAGCGCCAACGGGTGGTTCTCCGGGAAAGCGCTCTTGCCGATATTCGTAGTCATGACAGGCGCGTTGGCAAGCTCCGCCAGCTCAACCAACTCCGACGAAGCCTCCGCCCACAACACCCCCTGCCCGGCGTAGATAACCGGACGCTTGGCGTTCAGCAATGCCCGGGCCGCCTCCCGCACATCAGCCGGGTCCCCCGCGCTCCGAATGCCCCGCACCGGACGGTAGTCGAACGCCTCCTCCGAAATCTCCTCATCCCCCACGTCCGCCGGAATCTCCACCATCACCGGCCCCGGGCGTCCAGACCTCAGCGACGTATACGCCCGGCGCATCATCTCGGGAATCCGCCCCGCCTGGTTCGCCTGCGCCCCCCACTTCAGCACCTTGTCGTAGGCTTCCACCGCGGGGAAGTTGGGAAGCTGCTGCGTCTTGTCCCTCGGCGGCCCACCCGGAATCACAAGAATCGGTGTCGACTCGGCAAAGGCGTGGGCCACCCCGCCGTAGGCGTTCTCGATGCCCGGCCCCGACTGCGTCACCACCACCCCAGTCCGACGACCGTTGGCCACCCGCGTAAACCCGTCCGCCATGTTCACCGTCGTCCTCTCCGTACGCGACATGATGGGCCGGATGCCCGCAATCGCCGCCGCCTCGATGAGCGGATTCGCCGGATAGCAGAAGAGAAGCTCCGTCCCTTCCATCTTCAGCACGTTCGCCAGGGCAGTATTTCCACGCATAGTTCGCCTCCTGAATCGATGTGACCACTTGGCCTAGTCTAAGCCCAACACCACCCCACGGCAAACACCCACCTCCATCCCCTCTTAGCCCTTCCCCCTTGATGGGGGAAGGTTCGGCCTGTCCTGAGCTTGTCGAAGGGATGGGGGTGACACTCCCCATCCCAATCCTACCGCTCCACAAACTCCGGCATCACGTCCTCCGCAAACCACTCCAGCTGCTCCAAAACCACCGACTCCGGCGTCCCCACGGGATGACTCATGCTCACCCTCTCCAACCCCGGCAGACGCTTCTCCAACCCCTTCAGCTGGTCGATAACCCGGCCCGGCGGGCCGCAAAGCACCGCTCCCGCCTCTATGGCCTGCGCCATCGTCGGCAGACCCGCGTTCGGCGCGGCGTTCGGGTCCCCCATCTCCTCTATCTGCCCGTCCGAGAGCGCCCGCACCAGCCGCAGCGGCCCGAACATCTTGATATTCTCCTCGTAGAACTTGGAGTACCGCTCAATCCCCTCCTCCACCGTGTCCGCAAGGAAGAAGTGGAACCCGATGCTCAGGTCCTCCCCCAACGCCTTCTCATTCCCCGCCCTGGCGTGGGCCTGCTGCCACGCGACCACCGTGTTGTCCATCGCTCCGCCCTCCGCCACTCCTCCGCCGATCAGCCCCTTGATGCCGTGCTTCACCATGAAGTCCAACCCTCGCAGCGTCGCGCTCTGTATCGGCTGCCAGCATTCCAACTGCCGGTAGATGGGACGCGGTACCAGCGTCAGCTCCTTCAGGTCGTATCCTCGGTAGGGCACCTCCGGCGGCAGTTCGTAGTATTCACCCTTGTGCGAAAACGGACGCTCCGTCAACGCCTTGAAGATGATGTCCACCTGCTCCTCGAACATGTCCCGGTTAGCCCCCTGGTCCAGAAGCGGCGCGCCGAAGGTCTCTACCTCCCGCGTGTGATACCCCCGTCCCACACCGAAAATCACCCGCCCCTTGGTGAAGATGTCCGCCTGGGCAAAGTCCTCGGCCAGCCGCAGCGGATGCCACATTGGCGTGATGTTGAACCCGCACCCGAAGTCTATCCGCTCCGTCTGGTGCGCCAGATGCACGCTCAGCATCAGCACGTTGGGGATGCACTCGAACCCCTCCGGCTGGAAGTGGTGCTCCGCCAGCCAAAGCGTGTCGTACCCCTTCCTGTCCATCAGCTGCGCGATGGCTAGCGCCTTGTCGAAGGCCGTCGCCAGGTATTCGTCGGAGTAGTCGCGGTCGTTTACTGGCGTCCCGCTATAGCCTACGTTCTCCACGTCCACGTGCCCGGCAAACAGGCTGTCGAATTTCGTTATCATCGGAAACCTCCTATCAGAGTCCCTTCACCCTTGATTGGGGAAGGTTAGAGCCCGCCTTCGCGAAGACGGGGGACGGGGCTGTGAGAACCTCGCCCAACACGCCAATTCACCGTAAGGGCGGTTCGCGAATCGCTCGCCTTTTCGATCAACACCCGCCCATCCATCCCTTAGCCCCCAACTCTCAACTATAGTAGTATGTAGTCACACCAATTACAAAGGAGGCATCAATGAGGGCCTTAAGAAGGGCGGAAGTAACCTGGGAAGGCAATCTCTTGAGAGGCGGGGGCACCGTTGGCGCTGCCACCAGCAAGGCATTCACCGACCTCCCCGTCACCTGGGCCTCCCGGTCCGAAAGATCTGACGGTCGCACCAGTCCCGAGGAGCTGATTGCCGCTGCCCATGCCAGCTGCTATGCCATGGCCTTCTCCCACGGCCTCAACCAGGGTGGCGCCACCCCCAGGAAGCTCGAAGTGACCGCTTCGGTCGTGTTCAGCGACGCCGGCGGGGGCCCCAAGGTCGTCTCAAGTTCTCTCAGAGTCGCGGGTTGGGTGGACGGAATTGACGCAGAAGGTTTCGCCGAAGCCGCCGAAGCTGCCAAGGACGGCTGCCCCGTCTCCCAGGCCCTCCAGGGCAACGTGGAACTCAGCGTGGAAGCTACCCTCGCCGGTTAGACCAGGCAGGTCGGTTCGCGAATCGATCGCCCAATGCCTAAGAAACCTTCCCCCTCCATGAGGGAAGGTTGGATCTGCAGTGAGCCAGTCTATGGAATTGGGGGTCCCTCTACGCCCCGGCCAAGCTGCCCTGCAGGTCCGAGACCGCCTCCCGGATCGTCCGCCGCCTCCCCGACATCTCCATCGGCCGCTGACCGGGCAAACGCGGATTTGGCGTAGTCTTCACACAGATAAGCGCCGGCCCCTCTGCGTTCAGCACGCTATCGATACCCCCGTCAAACTCCTCCAGATCGCTGAAGTCATAAACGTTGGCGTAGCCTGCATCCTTGGCCATGCCGGAGAAGGAGATCTCGTTCTGGCCGGGAATGGGCTGCCCGCCCGTCGTGGCGTACATCCCGTTCTCCAACACAAAGTGGTACATGTTCTTCGGCTTCATGTTGCCCACCGTGGTCAAGGTCCCCAGGTTCATCAGAAGACTGCCGTCCCCGTCCAGCACAATCACCTTGGTGTCCGGCTGGGCCAGGCACACCCCCAGGGCGAAGGAAGACCCCTTCCCCATCACCGTAGGCGACACGTCCCGCGATTGCATTGTGCTCACCTTGGGCCAGGCCACGCTGGCCCGCTCCACCGTCACAACAACCGCGTCTCCCCGTCGCTTCTGAATTACTTCCATCATCTGTACCTGGTCTATCATGGCCTCTCCCTTCCGTGCCGGAGCGCCAACCAAGCAACGACCGGCATCGACGAACCTCTTTCTGCTCTTGTTCGCAGTGTAGAGTCGAACCAATCCCCCGTCAAGCAAACTATGCCCAGCCCCACTTCCCATCGTCTCGCAACGGAATCCCCTAACCCCCGTGCCACCCCCTTTTGACATAGTCCCACGGGCTGTGATACTTTATCCATAGAGCGGAGTTGATGCTAATACAAGTACATAGGACTCAACGTCGGGCGCACACTCTGGGGTGGAGCGCCCCTTCTTTTTGCCCCAACCTCTCTCCACTTCAACAACCCGGAGGCCCTTTCCATTCTTCGACCAGTAATTCGCAAATTCACCACCCTATTCGCTAAAGAGAGAACAGACTCTTACCCGACAGAATCCGACCCCCCGGAAGATTCCCCAACCCCCGCCGTCCCCGAACCCGAAGCGACCATCACCACCCAGACTCTTCCCAGCGCGCCGCCTTCTTCCCCATCCCATAGCGCCAACGGCTCGAATTCCCAGGCTAACGGACACAGGCCCAAACGTCGACGCCGTCGACGCCGTAGAGGAAACTCCAAGCCACAAACGACGCCTGTTGCATCCACCAACGGCGTAGTCGAGCCCGAAGTTGAGGACATCCCCATATCTCTGAACTTCGGCGAGATAAACGTCTCCGCCCCCGTGGCCCGTTCCCTCGCTGCCATGGGCTACGGCGAACCAACTCCCATACAGGCAAAGGTGATCCCCCTCGTGAAATCGGGACAGGACGTAGTCGGCCAGGCCCAAACGGGCACCGGCAAGACTGCATCCTTCGGCATCCCCCTCGTGGAGATGGTGGATACCCGATCGCCCGACATCCAGGCCCTCATCCTCGCCCCAACTCGAGAGCTCGCCATGCAGGTGCGGGACGAACTTATCCGCCTCGGCGAATACCGCGGCGTCAAGACTGTCGCCATCTACGGCGGACAGTCCATGAATAAGCAGCTTACCGCCCTGGAACGGCCTTCCCATATTATCGTTGCCACACCCGGACGGCTCATGGACCACATGGAACGCGGAACCATCCGACTCAACCAGGTAAAGGCCGCCGTCCTCGACGAAGCGGACCAGATGCTGGACATCGGCTTCGCCCCGGACATCGCCTACATCCTGCGTCGCACCCCGCGCTCCCGCCAGACCCTCCTGTTCTCCGCCACTATGCCCGGGCCCATACGCAGCCTCGCCTACCGCTACCTGCGCAACCCCGAATGGATCAGAGTCGGCGGCGAAGCGGAGCCCGTCAAGGAAGTTCGACAGGTCTACTACGAAGTCGCTGAACGAGACCGCACGAGGCTGCTTGGCAATCTCCTGAAGGCGCCGGAATCCATAACCCAGGCCCTCATTTTCCGACGCACCAAGGCCGGCGTAGACTGGCTGGAGCGAAACCTGCGCCGCGACGGATTCGACGCCCAGGCCATCCACGGCGACATGACTCAGTCCCAGCGCAACAGCGTCATCAAGCGTTTCCGCGCCAAGGACCTCCGCGTTCTGGTAGCCACCAACGTGGCCTCCAGGGGCCTCGACATACCCGCCGTCTCCCACGTCATCAACTACGACGTGCCAGACAACCTGGAAGAGTACGTTCACCGGATCGGCCGCACCGCCCGCATGGGAAGGCCCGGCACCGCCATCATCTTCGTCTCGGAGTGGGACTTCGGCACCCTGGACCTCATCCAATCCCACGTCGGCGACCAGCTGGAGCGGATGACTTCCACCTAACCCTACGGAGCCAACGTCAACTCAGCGACACCCTCTTCGGCCGGTAATCCCTGGAGTCCAGGCACGCGTCATAGACTTCCTTCTTAATCGGACGCCACAAAGTCCCCGGAACCCCTCTACGCGACCGGCTTCCCGGCCCCACCGGGTACCATGACTCGAATGACAACATTCTGCTCTGACCCTTAGCTATCTGCTTCGCTAGCCGAACCGCTGGGCCAAAGTCAGAGTCCTGGCTCACTATTAGCGCCGCCTCATATCGCGATTCGTATGTAGCCTGGATCAAATCAATTGCCAGGCTAACATCCACCCCCTTCTCCTGTCCCCCAACATTCACCCTGCCCCTGTAGACGTAAATCCCCTGATTCAACAAGAGCCTTGTTTTGCTCGACCAGAAATCGTGCCAGAATGCCTGTTTAGTTCCCATCCTTGGATTGGGCACACCCGTATAGAATCGGATCTCGGAGAGGATTCGACCACTTGTAGCATTAACCAAAGCATGAGCGAGTTTATCGACGTCATAACCAGGCCAACTATATTCGGACGATGCCTTAGATCCCCAAGCATCCTTTGCTAGGTGATAAAGATTCTGACCGTCTATGAATACGATTGTGCGCATAAAAAAACACCCGCCCGGGGGCTATGGTCGAAACCACAGCCGCTGCGGACGGGGAGCAAGTGAAAGCAATGATAATGGCTGTACATCCCTCTGTCAATCACTCCAAAGTCTCGAACCTGAGAACGCTCCCTCTGCGCAAGCCTCGCTCAAAGAAACACCCGCCCGGGGCTGCAATTTACATCACAGCTGTTCGGACGGGGAGTAAGTAAGATCATAGTACCGCTCAGCAGAACGCCTGTAAAACCTAAATGCCAGCAGCACCCTGCGGCGTCGCTCTAGTCCCCTACCTCACCGCAAGCAGGTCGTACGCCAGCGCCAGCATTATCTTCGTCCCGCTGACCAGACTCTTCACCCCGATGGACTCGTTAGTCCCGTGAACGTGGTCCAGCATGGGATCGTCCTCCGGGTGAGACCCGCTGAATCCGTACGTAGTCGTCCCCAGAGGACGCAGGAACCGCGAGTCCGTGAACCCCGTCGAAATCGAAGGTATCCAGTTCAGGTCCTGCCTCTCCAGGCTCAGATTCGTCGCCTCCCGGATGCGCCGGGCGAAGTCCGTCTCGAAGTCGGAGCTGTTCGGCACCGCCATGTAGTCGATGTCCACGTTCACCCCTTCGATCCCCTCCAGAATTCCCTCCAGCTCTTGTCGCGTGTACCCGTCGTCCTGGTGCGGCAAAGTCCGAACGTCGCACGTAATCCTGCACATCTCCGGCACGCTGTTGGACTTGATCCCGCCCTCAATCATCGTCGGCGTCAGCGTCATCCGCGAAAGCGCCCTCAGAATCGAACCCAGCTGCCGGTTCCGGCTGCCCACCTCCTCGATGATCGCGTCCACGTTCTCCGGCGTAGCCACGTCCTCAATCGCCATGCTGGACAAGTACCTGAATATCGACGAGGAAGTATCCCGCTCCGCCTCGTAGGCTTCCAGCCGCTTCAGAATCTCCGCCACCTTGAAGTTAGCGTTGTCCCCCAGCCACGGCGTCGAAGCGTGCGCGCTCGTGCCTTTGACGTCCAGCTTCACCTCCAGCCTGCCCTTCTCCCCCACCCCCAGCAGGTACGTCGTCGTACCCGCCACGTTCAGGTGCGTCCCGCCCCCCTCGTTAACCGCCAGCGGCGCGCGAATTTTCTCCGGGTGGTTCTCCGCCAGCCAGCCGAACCCGTACCTCCCCCCGCTCTCCTCGTCCGCCCCTGAAGCAAGCACCAGGTTGTCCGAAAGCTTCACGCCATTCCGTTGCAGCAGGCTGACGGCCATCATTTGGCTCGCCAGCAGCCCCTTGCAGTCCGACGCTCCCCTGCCAAAGACCCGTCCCTCATCCACCTCCGCCCCGAAGGGATCGTAGTCCCACTTCGCCGCGTCCTCCACCGGCACCACGTCCAGATGCGACATCAGCAGCAGCTTGTTCTCCCCCGACTCGCCGGGCATCAGGGCTATCAGGTTCCCCCGGTCCTTGTCCGACTCCAGTATCTCCGACGATATCCCCCGCTGGGCCAGCCACTGCCGGCCATACTCCGCCGCCTCCGTCTCGTTGCCCGTGGGCATGAACCCCGTGTTCACGGAGGGTATCCGCACCAAGTCTCTATGGAGTGAAAGAAGCTCATCAAAGTTCTGGTCAACCTGTGCCAATAGTGCGTTCAACTCGGACATGGATTACCTCCTAGCCTCTCTTTATGTCATTCGCTGACCCTATGCGGGTCACTGTCTTACCCCTTCAGCAGCCCGCCGGCAGCCCCATTGGGGGATTCCGTGAAAAACTTCTCATTCGGGCCGCAACGGCTCCACCCACCATTGCGGTATAGCGTTACGTTTCCCTCCCCCAACACCTCCCAACCCCTGTCGCTCAACACGCAGCCGCTCTGCGCGTCAATCCCCAGCACGTTTACCCCCTCCGGCAGCGCTCCCTCCAGGCTCGCCGAAACCTCCCCCGGGTCCCGTCCCTCGTGATGCGGCAGCACCGCCACGCCGGGACACACTCCCAACCCCTCAACCCACCGGCCTCCTCTCGGCGACCGCATATATTCTCCCATCACCATCGCGCCGGCGCTGGAGCCTGCCAGAATCCCGCCTTCCCTTCTCCACTCCAGAATCCGCTCCAAAAGCAGCGAACCCTTCAAAACCCCCAGCAGGTAATCGGGACTCCCGCCGGAAAAATACACGTGCGAGAACCCCTCCAACGCCACCGCCAGCTCTGGCACGTTCGCATCCTCCGCGCTTATAACCATCAGTGGCAACGCCCGCGCACCCAGACTCTTGAAGTACGAAACGCCGTTGGCCGCTGCCAGATCCGGCCTGCCTTCAGCGGCAGCAGCCGTCGGAATCACAAGCACCGACGGACTGTCGGAACCCGAAAGTTCCAGCAGCGCCGTGTCCATCCCTCTGCAGCCGGAGCGAAACTCGTCGCCCCCAGCCAGCGCAATCGGCCCTAACATCGCCCTATCCTATCAGAACCGGTGCTTATTGACGACAATATCGCCTTCGCCCTATCCTTGAACCACCCGCTGCGCCGTAAGGAGACCCCTTGAACGAAGAACTCTCCCACATCCTCGAAGTCACCTACCCTGAGATGGCCTGCACCGGCTTCCGCTTCACCGAGGGCCCCCTCTGGGGACCCGACGGATTCATCTACTTCGTGGACATCCGCCGGGACCTCCAGCTGCGTTGGAGCCGCGCCACCGGCACCCAGATTGTCCGCACGGACTCCGGTGAAGGCAACGGCACCACCTTCGACAAAAATGGCCGCATGATAATGTGCGAGGGCAGCCGACGCCGCGTCACCCGCAAAGAGGACGACGGCACGTGGGTAGACATCGCCAGCTGCTACGATGGCAAGCGCATCAACCGCCCTAACGACGTTATCTGCCGCTCCGACGGCACGATCTATTTCACCGACCCCGCCGGCAGGCTTCCCGCCGAGGAGCGGGACCTCGACTTCGCAGGCGTAATGATGATTGCCAACGACAGATCCCTCTCCGTCGCCACCGACGAATGCGAATACCCCAACGGCCTCGCATTCTCCCCAGACGAACAGACCATGTACGTCGCCATCAGCCGCCTCGACGAGTCCTGCATTGCCGAAAAGGAACGCGGCGAAGTCTGCCCCCACCAGTACATCCGCGCCTTCGACGTTCAACCGGACGGCTCCCTGGCCAACAACCGCATCTTCGCCGACATGTCCTCCGCCGAAGACGGCGTCCCCGACGGCATGAAGGTGGACGTGGATGGACGAATCTTCTGTACCGGCGCGGGCGGCTGCTGGATCTTCGACGCCGACGGCTCTCACCTCGGCACAATCAAGCTCCAGGAGGTGCCCGCCAATCTGGCCTTCGGCGGCCCAGACCGCCGCGACCTCTTCTTCACCGCCCGCACCTCCCTATACCTGCTACGCACCCATCAACCCGGACTCCCCGGACATCCTTAGTCCTACCCCCCATCACAGGAGAAAACAATGACCACAATCGCTCCCAGCTACCCCGAAGTCGGCGACCTCTCCCCGGACTTCACCCTGCCTTCCCTCCACGGCAACCTCATCTCCCTCTCCTCCTACAGGGGCAGGAAGGTGATCGTCTTCATGTGGGCCTCCTGGTGAGGGTGCCGCGGTCAGCTGCCGGTCTGGCAGCAATTCTTCCGTGAGCATGGCGAGAAAGACGTCGTTATCCTCTCCGTGGCCGTCGACGCCCAGGGCGCGGATAAAGCCCGCCCCTTCGTCGAAGACGCAGGCGCCACCTTCCCCACCGTCGTCGACCGCAACAACCTTCTCAGCCGCATCTTCGGCTTCAAGGCCATTCCCAACGCACTCTTCATCGACGAAGACGGCGTCATTCGTTATCTGAAGTACTCCGGCTTCGACATCATCAAATCCGAGCACAGACAGATAGCCGAGACCTGGGCCGCCACCGGCGAATCGCCCCAACAGCGCTCCCTTCAGGACACCAACGTCACAGATTCCGAAAGCAGCCACTCCGAAGCCGTCCGGCTCTTCGACGAAGGCATGTCCCTCTACAACGCCGGACAGGTGGAGAAGGCCCTCGTCCTCTGGAGAAAAGGAGTGGAGCTAGAGCCCGACAATTTCGTCATCCGCAAGCAGATCTGGGCGGTAGAAAACCCCGACAGGTTCTACGAGGGCGACGTTGACTACGACTGGCAGAAGGGCCAGTTAGCCCGCGGCCTCTAACCCCATTCCCCCTCTCCTCTTCACCCTTCCCCCTCGACGGGGGAAGGTTTGGATGGGGGTAACTCCCCAGCCTTGTCCCTGCGAAGGCGGGAACCAATACTACACCCGCAGGTGCGGCCCTTGTGGTCGCTCGTCCCCCTAAATCTCCCCCTTCACCACCCGCCCCGACTGCAACACCACCTTCACGTTATCCTGGTCCTGCAGAATCCGAATGTCTTCCAGCGGGTCCCCGTCCACGATAATCACGTCCGCCAGCTTCCCCGCCTCCAGCGTTCCTACATCGTCGACGATGCCGAAAAGCTCTGCGTTGTTGCGCGTGGCGCAGATCAGGCTCTCCATCGGCCCGAGCACCCCAGCCTGCAGCTCCAGCGACAGCGCCCTGCCTTCCGCGTAAGGCCCGAATACGTCCGACCCGGACCCGATCTTCAACCCAACGGACTGCGCTATCTCCAGGCTCTGAGCCCCCACGTCCCGCACGGCGTTGATCTTCTGCAGCATCGACTCAGGCGCTCCGTTCTTCCTTCCGTACCTGCTCGACATTTCGAAGATGGCCAGCGTCGGCACCAGAAAAACGTCGCTCTCCTTCATCAGCGAAGCCGACTCTTCGTCCATGAAGTTCCCGTGCTCGATGGACTTGACCCCCGCCTTCACGCAGTTGATTATCCCCTGCGGCACGTACACGTGGGCGCACACGTACTTCCGCACCGCCCGCGCCTCGTACACCGCCGCCGCAAGCTCCTCCACCGTGTACTGCGGGTCCTCAACCGCGTCCGTAGGCGAAGCTGCCCCACCGCCCGCCATTATCTTTATCTGGTCCGCGCCCGTTCGCAGCTGCCACCGCGTCGCGTACCTGACCTGGTCCGCTCCGTCGGCAATCGCCGAGCCTGCCATCAGCGGATGGTCGTGGTGCTCGCTCCGACGGTCGTGCCGCAGCCGGTGGTCACCGTGACCCCCCGTCTGCGAAATCGGGCCGTTGCTCACGAACATCCGCGGCCCCGGAATCATCCCCCGCTCAACCGCCTCCTTGAAGCTCCAATCGCATCCGCCCGTGTCCCGGATAGTCGTGTAGCCCTGCATCAACGTGTTTTCGATGTTTCGCGCCACCGAGAACGCGAAGACCGCCCCGGGATGCTTGTCCTCGTACTCGGCAATCTTCGCCTCCAGCAGCGCCATGTGGGCGTGAGCGTCCATCAGCCCCGGCATCACCGTCCGGCCTCCCACGTCCACCTTCCTGGCGTCACGAGGAATCGACACGCTGTTGGCCGCCCCCACGTCCTGAATCCGGTCTCCGCTCACCACCAGAGTTCCCCCCACAATCGGGTCCCTGCCGGTGCAGTCAATGATATTAGCGTTGCAAAGCGCATACGTATCCATATTCACCCCAAATAATTCCTACGAGAATTGGCTAATGATGTCCATATCGATGCTCAATCGGTAGGGGCGGGTTTCAAACCAGCCCTCTCTACCACCCAACAACCCCCCTACCGCGCCGCCGCGTCCTCAAACGTCCCATTCTCCAGGTCGAAAATGTGCTCCCGCGCGCCATCGCCACCCATCAGCATCGCCAGGCAGACGGGCTTGTCGCCCTGCGCCCACTGGCGATGCACGTTCTTCGGCGGGTCGTACCACGCCCGAACTTCCCCTCGCGTCATTTTTCCGTCCGACACCACCTTCAGGTCGGAACGCCCCGGCTTGGCGGCGTCGTCCTGCCGCTCCCAAACCGTGAACCGCTCCTCTCCGTGAATGACGCACTCCACGCCCCAGCGATAGTGGCTGTGCACCGGCGTAGGCTCGTCCGGCGGGAAATACGTCACGGAAAGCTGGAAATCGCCCCCATCCTCCTTGTGGAGCCACCGCCCCGTCAGCCCGCCGGGATTCTCCGCAGGGACGCCCTGCGATGTCAGATCGCCCCCCTCCATAACCAGCCTCCTGAGGTTGGCGCCGATGGCCTCCAGCGCCTCCGGCCCCGTGCCGTCTCGCTGGATGGTCTCGTTCACAAACCCCACAAAGTCCTTCACCGAATACGTAACTGCTTCATTACCCATTGCCTTCAAAACCTCCTGACTGTTATCAACTGATCTTGGCGGGGCACAGCCCCGTTGAACCTCTAAGGGAAAAACTAAATCGCCTGGTTGTATCGACTGTGGGCCTCGCCCTGCCCCAGGTGCCACTGACCGTAGAAGCTGTTGACGTGGGGCAGAAGCTCCTGCGCCGCCTCAATCCGCTCCAACTCCTGCTCCGAAAGCTCCCTCGAAAGGTGGTCCTTCAGAGCCCGCCACACCTCCCCCTTGTTCACCCTCGTCATCCGCCGGCCCCGCATCAGCACCTCCCCGTCCACTACCACCGTGTCCACGTCCAGACCCCGACCCCGATACAGCAGCGCGTCCACCGCATTCGTCCCCGCGTGCAGGTACGGCTCGTTGATGTGGTTCATGTCCACCAGCACCGCGTCCGCCCGCTTTCCCGCCTCCAGCGTGCCCACGTCATCGCCGAAGAAAGTCGCCTTCGCCCCGTTGGCCGTCGCCAGCCTGAGCACCTGGTGCGACGTCGGCGCGGGACTGTACACCCCCGGCTCCCGGTGAATCTTGTGCACCAGCCGCATCTCCTGGATCATGTCGTTGTCGTCGTTCAGTCCCGCCTCGTCGATGCCCAGCGCCACCCCCACCCCGTTGGCCAGCATCTTGTTCAGGGGGGCGATGCCGCTCTTCAACCTCAGGTTGGAGCTTGCGTTGTGACACACCATCGTCCCCGTCTCGGCCAGCGTCCTGATGTCCGAGTCCGTGATCCAGACCCCGTGGGCGCAGGAAACCTCCGGCCCCGTGAACCCCAGGTCCCGCAGGTGCGCCAGCGGCGTCTTCCCCCACGTCCGGATCCCGTACAGCTTCTGATAGAAGCTCTCCTGCAGGTGGATGTGTATCCCCGTCCCGTGCTCCGCCGCCGCCGCTTTCACCGACGCCATGAACCCGTCGCTGCACCACTGCACGTTCCCCGGGCTCAGGAACACCCGGACGCGAGAATCGCCCCCGAAGTCACGGCTAAGATCCTCGAACAGCGCGACATACTCTTCCGTCGACATCTGTGTCTCCACCAGCCGCTGGCTGATTCGCGACGCCAAATCCGACGGCAGCCTCCCCAGAAACCGCTCGTCCTCCTCGTACGCCACCCGGTTCTGGTCCCGGTGGGAGAAGGAAAAAGCCACCCGCATCCCCGCGTCCTGGTACGCCTGCAGCACCTCGGCCCCGGAGTCGTGGAACCCCCTGCCCTCGGTCTTCCGCCAGGTGGCGTGATTGTGCATCACCGTGGTGATGCCCGCCTCAATCATCTGGATGGCGCAGTACAGCGTGTCCAGGTAGTTGTCCACGTCCCGGTTCATCGTCCGCACCACAATCCACGGCTCCAGCGCCAGGTCCGGGCTGCCCAGCTGGAACGGCGTCAGCCCCACGTGATGATGGGCGTTCACCAGCCCCGGAATCACCAGCTGCGACCCGTCCCCCACCACCTCGTCCGGCGAATAACGCGCCTTCAGATCGTCGAACTTGCCCACCTCGACGACGGCCCCGTTCTCCTGGTAGACGGCCCCGTCGTCAATGATCTCGCTGGCGCTGTCGTCGATGACCCGCGTTACAACGTGCTTGCCCCTGATAATGGAAGAGGTCATGGTTCTCCTCCGCATACCGGAATTGACAGCCCCAGTATAACAACCAACCCGCCATCCCCGGTAGGGGCGGTGCGCGAACCGCCCTCCCCCTCTTCCCCCGCCACCCAAATGTCATTCTGAGGAGGCTCCGCAACGAAGAATCTCGTTGCCGCAGAGCACCACCCTCCCCGCTCGACGGAGACCCTTCCATAACCACCCTCCCCTCTTCGCCCTTCCCCCCTCGACGGGGGAAGGTTCGGATGGGGGTGATACTCAGACACCACTGACTGAAGGAAGAGTAAAGAGGGCCTGTAAGCCGGGTTCTGTTTCCCCGTAGGGACGGCGACCATCTATCTAGCCCACCCTCCCCGTGGGGGAGGACTCACCGGCGCACCGGCGACGACGTTGCCGTCGGGGTCATGCGGCCTACCCGGGGATGGGCCGGGCGCCCGTTACCCCCTATTTGGCCTTGCTCCGGGTGGGGTTTGACCGCCGCCGCGTCACCGCGAGCGGCCGTGAGCCCTTACCTCACGATTTCAACCTTATCCCACAACGTGAGACGGTGTGTTTCTGTGTCACTTTCCGTGACCGCCGCCCCGCAGGACGGCGGACCCTGGGCGTTACCCAGCACCCTGCCCGGTGGAGCCCGGACTTTCCTCTCCGCCGAAGCGCAGCGGCCGCCCGGCCCTCCAACTCTTCCACCCCAAATGTACCACGCCAAACCCACCCACAACCACCACCCCCCTCTTGTTCCTGCGAAGGCAGGAACCCGTCCTCTGCCCACGAAATACTCCTCCCACAACGCCCACCCTACCCTCTTCGCCCTTCCCCCTTTACCCAAATGTCATTCCGAGCGCAGCGAAGCGGAGCCGAGGAATCTCGCTGCCGTAAGACCCAATCCTCCCCAATGTCGTCCCTCTCCCCACACACCAAATGCTGCCGGCAACGCTTGCGCTTGACATGAGGAGAAGGGTGAAGCTAGAGTGCTTGCATATCTCACAATTTACCTACGGTATATGTTGCTATAGCAGCATGTTCCGGCGGCATTTGTTGCCAGGTCACCGTCAGCGGGCGCGCCCCAAGCAGTAAAGGAGAAAGCATGACAATCACCATGCCCGGCAGATTCACCCTTGGAGCAGTCGCCGCGCTCCTTGCGCTCACAGCCCTGTTTCTCGCCGTGGTGGCCACCTCCACCGGCTCCGTCCAGGGCAGTGAGCAGGTGTGCGAGTACGACGTTATTCTGATGGAGGAAGTCTGCACCTCCTCGGATGGGGAGACTAAGCTTTCAACTACCTCGACTCCGACGCCGGAACCCACGGAGGAGTCGGATCTCGCCCGGTGGATGCCCGTGCCGGACGTGCTGCACGATGGCTCATTGCGTCCCACCAAGGAGCCAATCGTAATCCCGCCGATTCCGCCCATCAAGAACTTCACCTACACCATCAGCACCGCAACGCCCAAACCGCGGGTGAGGATGCTGAGGCAGGTCCGGGACGTCCAGGTGCAGAATGACCAGGGCGCCCAGGGCCAAGGCGCCCAGATTCAACAGACCAGCGGGGTGCTCGTCAAGAACACCAACCAGACCGATGCAGGGGACTTTCCATTAGATCAAGACTACGCTCAACCATTCACGACGGGGAGCAACACCCACGGCTACAAATTGACCAGCGTGCAAATCGAATTCACCAAGGAATTGTCGCCGCCTAAATACAGCGTGCAGATATTGAATGAGTTCACTAACCCTGCCGGCCAAAAATTCCCGGGTAACCACGCTATTGCCACGCTGAAAAATCCGACTTCGCTGGTCGCGGGCAACAATGAGTTCACGGCGACTGGCTCGGGCATCGACCTGGACCCTGGCACAACGTACTTCATCTTCTTTGACGCCCACAAGAATCTCAATACTGTCGGCACACCAACGAGTATAAGATCAACGGCAACCGACAATGAGGATGCGGGCGCGGCGGACGGCTGGAGCATCGGAAACAATGGCCATAGTCGAAGCTGGAAATCAACCTTCTGGACTGGGGGTGGCTCCCAAAAAGTGCAGGTCGCCGTCAATGGATTCACAATTACACTGCCAGCCCTGACGAGCCAGGTGGTCACCGGCACCACGTTGGTGCTCACCTTTGACCAGAACCTGGACACCGCTTCTCGTCCGGCTGCCGGCCAGTTCGGGATCAGGTTTGGCGGCGGCGCGCTGAAACGGGCCACTGCTATCGCCATCAGTGGAAAGCAGGTCACACTCACAGTTCCAGAGGTGAGAGCGGGGCAGGTGGTGACCGTGTCCTATACCAAACCGACCCGCAATCCCCTCAGGAACACCGCCGGCCTAGCCTCGGACTCGTTCAGCGATCAGCCCGTGACCGTCAATGCAGACCAAGTGCGTTCTGCGCAGTATGTCACGTACAACAATGCGGACGGCGAGAAAGAGGTAGTCGAAAACAGAGCGGCTTCCGCCGACCTTGACACCCTTCTCGACTACTTCAGAGATAGCTGCATTAGTCAGAGGTCTCTGCAGACCGCCCACGACTATTCGCAATATACGGAGATCGACGGACGCAGAGTCATGACCCAAGCGAGGAACGGGTGGAAATGGGGATGGGTACAGGATGCGACAACTGGTGTCGTCACAGGCACCAAGCCGTTTACGATCTCCGAGTGCGTCAACGACATGATGTACCAGAAAAGGGCGTTTTGTGAAAACCTCGACAACGGAATAGTGTCCCTGCCCGAAGGCAGTAGGGAGGGAACATGCCCAACGAATCGGAACTGGTAACCACGCAATGCTGAACCACTTGTAGCGCCCCCCAAGCAGTGAAGGAGGAAACATGACCATCACCACGCCCGGCAGATTCACGCTTGGAGCGGCCGTCGCAGTGCTTGCGCTCACAGCCCTGTTTCTCGCCGTGGTGGCCACCTCCACCGGCTCCGTTCAGGGCAGCGAGCAGAAGTGCGAGTACGACGTTATCCTGATGGAGCAGGTCTGCACCTCCCCGGATGGGGAGACTACGCTTTCAACGACCTCCACTCCGACGCCGGAACCGACGGAGGAGGTCGGTTTCGCCCGGTGGATGCCCGTGCCGGACGTGCTGCACGATGGCTCTTTGCGTCCCACCAAGGTGGCAAGCGTAATCCCGCCGATTCCGCCCATCAAGGACTTCACCTACACCTTCAGCACCGCAACGCCCAAACCGCGCGCGAGGACCCTGACGCAGACCCGGAGCGTCCAGGTGCAGAACGACCAGGGCGCCCAAGCCCAACAAAGCGGGGGAGGGGCTGGAATCAGTCAAACGATACCTCCCGTTGAAAGATCGCCCGATAACTTCGATTGCAACGCTCATCTCAAATGGCCGCACCCGAGCGGGTGGAAGAGGGACGCCGACGGGCAGAGGCGGGACGTGGGAGCGTTCTTCCATGTTGGGTACTACGGCCATGACGGCAGCACCGCCCCGGAAGACGCAAGATGCGTTCGCCGGCACCACACGCTGGGCTGGGGAGAAGTTCTCTGCAGTCAGGCCAGATCTCTAGGCCACACTGTGAACAGCACCACCACTTACGTGGACTTCACCGGTCTCTATACCTTCAGCGGTCAGGCGATTTGCTCGACCACAGAGGGTATAGAGAGCCATCAGAAATACCTCATGAAACTACAGCTCAAGATGCGTCAGGAATTTTGCGCGAAAAACCCGACAGACTCCTCCTGCAACTGAGCTTGCCCTCCTCACCCTGAGCTTGTCGAAGGACCACCCTTCCCCCTCGATGGGGGAAGGTTTGGATGGGGGTGACTCCCACACCCACGCCCCCCTCCGAATAGGGAAAATCTAATTCGCGTACAGAATACTCCCGCAGCTGCCGCACTGCACCGCCTCCGCCCCCGCCCGTGCCCGCTGGATCGCATGCGTCGGCAGCGTCACCCCGCACGCCCGGCACAACCCCCGCTCCACCGTCGCCAGCGCCTTCCCCGAATGTGACACCCTCACCCGCTCGTACATCCCCAGGGACCTAGCATCCAACCCCCCGGCCGCCTGCCTGCGCTGCTTCTCCATACCCTCAATGCGGATAGAAAGCTTCTCCCACTCCACCTCCATCCCCTGCTGGTCCTCCTTCCACGCCTGCTTTTGCCTGGCCAGCGACTCCTCCCCCTCCGTCACCTTCTGCTCCGTCTCCTCCAGACTCATCAGGTTCTCCAGCGCCTCCTCGTCCACCTCGTTCAGGTTCCGCTTCACGTTCTGAAGCTCCCTGCCCAGGTCCTGCAACTCCCACGGACTTGCCACCGTGCCGCCGTACAGCTTCGCCTCAATGCTGTCGAGCCTCTCCTTCGTCGACTTCGAGCTCAGGTCCAGCAAGCGCTGCTTCCTGTCCAACTCCCGCAGCGCCCCTCGAAGCTCCTCCAGCGCCTCTTCCTGCCTCGCCAGTTCGCTCCGGTCCCCCAGGCTCTTCTCGATGAACGCCACCCGCCCCCTGGCCTCGTCCAGCATCTGGTCCAGATTCTGCAGGTCGTACAATATCCTGGATACGGCCATAACTCTCCCATGCCCCGGTGTGGTCGGCCAAGTGATATCGGCCAAGCATAGTCGGCCAAGTGAGTCGGATTGTAGATACACCCCAAAAGCGTGTCAACAAACCCGCCATTGTCCCTGAACCCACTCCCAACCCACGGGCAGTAACCGGTCTAAAATGTTACAATTCGAAAGTATCGCAAAGGGGATTTCCGTTGCTACGCATATACAACACCCTTAACAAGCGGGTGGAAACCGTCTCCACCGTCGAACCCGGCGTTGCCCGCGTCTACACCTGCGGCCCCACCGTCTACCGCTACGCCCACGTGGGCAACCTCCGCTCCTACCTCATGGCCGACTGGATCCGACGCGCCCTTGCCGAGCGGGGCACGAAGGTCGTCCACATCAAGAACATCACCGACGTGGGCCACATGCGCCAGGAGCAGCTGGAAAGGGGCGGCGACAAGGTGATACTGGCCGCCCTCGCCGAAGGCAAGACCCCCCGGGAGATCGCCGACTTCTACACCGAGGCCTTCCACGCCGACGAAGCGAAGATGAACATTCTCCCCGCCGACGAGTTCCCCCGCGCGACGGACCACGTACCCGAGATGCTGGACGTTATCCGAAGGCTCGTGGAGAACGGCTACGCCTACGAGGTCGAGGGCAACGTCTACTTCGACGTTGCCAGGTACGAACCCTACGGCCAGCTCTCCGGCAACCTGGGCCAGGAGCTCATGGAGGGCGTCCGCGTCGAGGCCGATCCCCTCAAGCGGGATCCCCGCGACTTCACCCTCTGGAAGTCCGCTGAGCCGGGACGCGAAGTCAAGTGGGACTCCCCCTGGGGCGAGGGCTTCCCCGGCTGGCACATCGAATGCTCCGCCATGTCCACCCGCTACCTGGGCCGGGAGCAGGACCTGCACACCGGCGGCGTCGACAATATCTTCCCCCATCACGAGGGCGAAATAGCCCAGAGCGAAGCCGCCTTCGGCACCCGCTACGTCCGCCACTGGGTCCACGGCCAGCACCTCCTCGCCGACGGCGTGAAGATGGCCAAGTCCGCCGGCAACGAGTTCCTCCTCGCCGACCTGGAACTCCGCGGCTTCGAACCCCTCGCCTTCCGCTACCTCTGCCTCACCGTAAAGTACCGGCGGCGTCTCAATTTCACCTTCTCCGCCCTGAAGGCCGCCCAGCGGGGACTCACCCGCCTCCGGGACCGGGTCTGGGCCTGGCAACGAAACGCCTCCCACCCCAACGGCGCCAACGGCTCTCATGGCCGTAAATGGGCAAAAGAATTCTGGGACGCGGTGGAGGATGATCTGAACATGCCCCGCGCCCTCTCCGTTGCCTGGGGCATGGCCCAGTCGGACCTGCCCGAAGGCCGCAAGCTGGAACTGCTGCTGGAGATGGACCGCATCCTCGGCCTGGACCTGGCCCGCGTCCCCCACTCCTACCCCCTTCCCCAGGAGACACTCAACATCCTCATGGACCGGGAGAGCTACCGCTCCCGCTCCAGCTACGACCGCTCCGACCGCATCCGCGACCACCTGGGCGAGCAGGGCTATCAGGTGCGGGACACACTCAGCGGCCCCATTGCCCGCCCCAAGACTTCCTTCGAGCTGGTGGCGGAACGCTGGCCCTCCGTATCCTCCCCCCGCGAGGCCCCCTCCCATCTGGACTCCCCCTCAACCAGGGATTTTTCAGTAGTCATCACCGCCAGCGACTACGTGGACGACGTCAAGCGCTGCGTCAATAGCCTGCTCCGCTGCACTTCAAACGCCGACGCCGAAATCGTGGTCGTAGACAACGGCTCCACCGACGGCGCCGCCGAGTGGCTGGAGGAGATGCAGGACCGCCACGACAACCTGACCGTCCTCCACTGCGACCACCAGCTGGGCGAGGCCCAGGCCAAGAACATCGGCATCGCTCTCAGCCGGGGCCGCATAGTAGTCATGATGGACACCTCCGTGGAAGCCGTCGGCGATTTTCTTCCCCTGATCGCTAACAGGCTGCGGGACGAAAAAGTCGGCGTCACCGGCCCCTGGGGGATAATCTCCGAAAATCTGCACCACTTCCACGAGGAAGTGTCCGAGGGCGACGCCGACGCCATGCAGGGCTACTGCTTCGCCTTCCGCCGGGAGCTTCTTCAGGAAGTGGGCCTACTCCGGGAGTGCTTCCGCTTCTACCGCAACCTGGACCTGGACTTCAGCTTCCAGTTCCTCAACAGGGGCTATCGCATCCTGGCCGATGGCGGCCTGCCCCTCGTCCGCCACGAGCACCGCCAGTGGGCCAGCCTCGGCGAGGAAGAACGGGACCAGCTGAGCCGGAGGAACTTCCGCCACTTCTTCAAGCGGTGGGGCAACCGCAAAGACCTGCTCGTCTCAAACGCTGGGGGACAGTCCGCGGCAAACTGAGCGTAGAGATGACCGACGAAGTAGAGGAAAAGAAGGACTGGGACAAGGAGCGAATCCGCGCCCTGCGCAAGCACCTGTCCCTGACCCAGGACCAGCTGGCCAGGGAATTGGGCACCCGCCAGCAGACCATCAGCGAGTGGGAGACGGGCATGTACAAGCCGCGGGGCGCCTCCAATACGGTGCTTTCGATAGTCGCGGAACGCTCGGGCTTCGAGTACAAACTCTCCCCGAAGAAACCGCCAAAGGACGAAGACTCCGAGTCCCAGTAGCCTCGGACCTCGTCCGAATCCCCTGAACCAACCCGCCCTTCCCTTGGCATTATTACACGTTTCCGTGTACAATATCCCCATGCCTCCCCAAAAGCCCCTTCCACGGTCCAAACGCAAAAAGACCCTGCGCCGGCAGATACCGGAAGCCCTGCTGGCCCGTCTATGGCGGGAACGCGCCAGCCGCCAGCAGAATCTCCGCACCACGGAAGGGCGCCTGGTCAAGGTCCTCTACCCCGGCCGACGGGGCACGGAGGCAGGCCCGGACTTCCGGGACGCCCTTATCTATACGGAAGCGTCGGGCCTGGTCCGCGGGGACGTGGAGCTCCACCTGCACCCAAAGGACTGGGACCGCCACGGCCACGCCTCCGACCACCGCTACAACGGCGTGGTCCTCCACGGTGTCCTCGCCCCTCCCGAAGCTTCCCAGCCCCTCCCCAACGGCAACGCCGCCCCGGCAGTGGAGCTCGCCTCCCTCCTGAAACCCTCCCCAACCCCAAGCCTCCCAACCCCCAATCACCGCAAGCTGTTGTGGTCCCTCCTCAAGCCCCACGGCTACCCAAAACCCGCCATCAAGTCGGAAGCTCTTTTCCTCCTGGAACGGGCAGGGAGGGCGCGCTTTCTACAGAAGGCAGCTTCCTTATCATCCCTCATGGAATCCACAGGCACTGAGGAGACCCTCTACCAGGCGCTGATGGAGTCACTCGGCTACAGCGAAAACCGCGCCGGCTTCCTGGAGTTGTCCCAACGCGTCCCCTACGAGACCCTCATGAACGCCGTCCTCGCCGTCCCGTATACAGAACGCCCTCTCCGAATAGCAAAAACGCTCCTCGAAGCCGCAGGATTCGGCAACGAGTTGGAAAACCCCCTCGTCTCTGGCCCCGTCATGGACCGCAGCAGGTGGCGTCTCTTCCGCATCCGCCCCGCCAACCATCCCCGTCGCCGCATAGCGGGCGCCGCCGCCCTGCTCCACCGGACGGCCCATCGCGGCCTGCTCCCGTCCGCCGTCCACTGGGTGCGCAGCGGTTCCTTCAAGACCTTGCTGCAGGGCCTCACCGTAGCCTCCCCCGCCGGCGGCCCCACCCTCATTGGCCGTTCCCGCGCCCTGGATGTCGCCGTCAACGTTTTCTTGCCCCTCATCCACGCCTACGCCGGTCTCGAACGGGGTTCGGCCCTGGCTGACGAAGCGCTGAATCTCTTTATCGCGGCCCCCAAACTCCAACCCAACCGCATAACCCGGGAAATGGAAGAGGAACTCTTCCCCAGGCAATGGCGTCCCCTGGGCAACGCCGCCGTACGCCAGCAGGGCCTCATCCATCTTCATCGCCTCATTCAGGGTGAAGGTTAGCTCATTTGTGATACCATATATGCCATGGACGAAAGAACCGCCGGCAACGCCCAGCGCAGACGGTCCGGGGGCTATCTGATCCGGGAGGTGCGCCTCCTCGGAGACGAGAAGGTCATCGGTCTTCTGAACGGTTCCGCCGGTCTCATTGAGGCGCCCACCGAAACGGACGACCTCCTGGCCCTCACGGACCGCCGCGTTATTTCCCTCGTAAAGGAAGAAGACCGGCACGATACCCGCCTGGCCTCCGTCGACAACATTCAGGCCGTCTCGATGCGAACCCACCAGAGACCCTTCAAACCCCTGCTCCAGGGCATCATCCTCATCCTCGTCGGCATCCTGGTCTACCTGGTGGTCGGCACCTTCAGCACCGGCATACCCGTCAATACGGGCATAACCATCGGCGCCCTGCTGGGCGGCGCCGTCGCCCTTCTCGGCCTCATCTACATCCTGCGATTCGCGTTTTGGGAACAGGGCGGGGAGCTGGCATTTCAGGCGGGGGGCCTGGAGCTGATTTTTCCCTACAATTCCAGGAAGACGAACGAACCCATTCACGCCCTCCTAACCCGCTTCTTCCAGCTACAGTCGGGGCAGGGGGTGCAACCCCTGTATCCTCACACCACCGCTCCCAGCTGGCCGCCTCTACTGAGAATGCCCCCTCCACCTGCGCCGCCGCCCCCGAAAGCGGCCCCCACCCCTCCACCGCAACCGGCGTCTCCACGCTTGCGAGACCGCCAGACTTGGAGGAGACGCGTCCGACCGTTGATGCCCACCTTCCGGCTGTTGCGCCGCGACCCCGCAATGAGCCGCGGGAGTCGCATAAGTACCTTGCGCCTCCAGCGATTCCCTACCGGCACAACCCCACCCACACCACGAAATACCCGCGCCCAGCTGCGGGACCTGCGTGAGATAATCCGGCACCGACGCCACCCTCTGCCCGGCCCTGGCCGACCCAGCCTTCATTCCGCTCGTAGACGACTTGCAAAGCAAAAGGCCGGGTAGGTTCCGTTTCAGCCAATCAGGCCCGTAAGCAACTGACAATCCCCAAGGGCAAGAACTACCCCAGCCCCAACGAAGGGTCCACCTCAAGTCCAAAATCCCCTTCTGCGCCCCTACTGAGCTGGTAATAGGCGCACGCCGCCACCATTGCCCCATTGTCCGTGCACAGAATGGGCGCCGGAATCATCACCGGAAGTTCAGACTTGGCGCGTATTCTTTCCCTGAGCAGCCGGTTGGCCGTAACTCCGCCCCCCAGAATCACCCCCCTGGCACCGTACTCCGACGCCGCCTGCAGCGTCTTCCTCGTCAGCACGTCCACCACCGACTCCTGGAATGCCGCCGCCAGCTCCTTCACCATCTCCTCCGCCTCGTCGTCCTCCAGCTCCCCCGGCGGATAGATCTTCTCCGCCTGCGCCCGGTGGAGCAGCGCCGTCTTCAATCCGCTGAAGCTGAAGTCCAACGTACCCCTCAGCCACGCCCTTGGCAGCCGCTCCGTACCCGCCGCGGCTTCCGAAATTCGCTGGATCTCCGGCCCTCCCGGAAATCCCAGTCCCAGCACCCGCGCCGCCTTATCGAAAGCCTCCCCTGCCGCGTCGTCCCTCGTCCGGCCCAGCAGCCGGTACTCCCCGTGCCCAGACATCAACACCAGGTCCGTGTGCCCGCCGGAGGCGATCAGGCACAGCAGGGGAAATCCCAACTCCCCGTCCGGCGGGTCCTCCTCCAGCCACGCGGCGTACACGTGCCCCTCCAGGTGGTTGACCCCCACCAGGGGCAGATCCAGCGTCAGCGACAGGGCCTTCGCCGCGTTGACCCCCACCACCAGCGCCCCGGCCAGCCCCGGCCCGTGGGTCACCGACACCGCGTCCACCTCATCCCAGCCCACCTGCGCCTCAGTCAGCGCCTGGTCGACGATAGTCCCGATGGCCACCACGTGCTGACGCGACGCCAGCTCGGGCACCACCCCGCCATAGGGCCTGTGGATGGCCACCTGCGAAGAGATGACGTTCGACAGCAGCTTCCGACCGTCCTCCACCACCGCCACCGCCGTCTCGTCGCAGGACGTTTCTATTCCCAGAATCTTCACCCCAACAGTATAACCCCCAAAACTGACCGCAGAAAGGCCGCATCCGGCCCTTCTCTGACAGCCCCCTCCTTTACAGCCGAATTTCCCCTCTGCTATCATCACGGAACAGTGAAACGAACGGCTGAACCCTCCAGATTGGCGTGAAATAGATGCTTGAGGGTGACGACTATCTAAAACTTGGCCTCCTGGTCCTCTTTCTGGCCATTTCCGCATTCTTCTCCGGATCGGAAACCGCCTTCCTCGCCCTCCAACGGGTCCGGCTCATGCACCTCGTCCGCTCCGGAGTCCCCAGGGCCAGGCGCGTCTTTCAGATGGCGGAAAACCCGGAACGCTTCCTCTCCACAGTCCTCCTCGGCAACAACCTGGTCAACACCGCCGCCGCCGCCATCGGCGCCTCCCTCGTCATATCCCTCCTCGGCAACGACAGTTTCGCCATCATCATCGCCACCCTCGGCGTGACCCTGCTGCTTCTGATCTTCGGCGAAATCCTCCCCAAGACCTTCGCCGCCCGCCACGCCGAGAGGTTCTCCTTCACCGTGTCCATCCCACTGCGAATCGTCGAAATGATCTTCTTCCCCATCGTGGTGGCCCTTCGAATCCTGGCCTCTCTATTCACCAAGCTCACCGGCGCAAAAGCCCGCACCTCCCTCGTAACGGAGCAGGAGATTCGCAGCCTCATATCCATCGGCAAGGAAGCCGGCGCCGTCGAGACTTCCGAAGCTGAAATGCTCGAAAAAATCTTTCACTTCGGCGACAACCCCGTTTCGGGAATCATGACCCCCAGGCCCGAAATCGTCTCCATCGAGCAGCACACCACCCTGCGCCAGTTCCTGAACGTCTACGCCCTCCACTACCACACCCGCTTCCCCGTCTTCGCGGATAGCATCGACAACGTAATCGGGATCCTCTCGGTTAAAGACGTTCTCAAGGCCCAGGGGGAAGAAAACCTGCGGATGGAGGACGATGTTACGAACCTACTCCGTCCCGCCCACTTCGTGCCGGAAACCAAGACCGTGGCCAGCCTCTTCTCCGAACTCCAAGCCCAGGGACAGTCCATGGCCATGATCGTCGACGAATTCGGCGGCATCGCCGGGCTCGCCACCCTCAAGCAACTCCTCTCCGTCATCGTCGGCCCCGTGGGCGAAGAGGGCCAGCCCCTCGAAACCCCCTACTCCTCCGTGGACGAGAACACCTTCATCCTCGACGCCGGCATGACCATCACCCAGCTCAACAGCCAGCTGGGCCTAAACCTCCCCATGGGCGAATACCAGACCCTGGCGGGCTTCCTGCTGGAACGGCTCGGCCGCGTGCCGGAAGCCGGGGAGCACATGAACTACAATGGACTGCGGTTCACCGTTCAGCGCATGGAAGGCGTCAAAATCGAAGAGGTGGAGGTGCTCCGGCTCGCCCCCGTGCAAGAGCGGGACCCCAGGTGAGGCTCATCCTCGCGCGCCACGGAGAGACCTCGTGGAACCGGGAACGTCGCAACCAGGGCCGGACTCCCACAGAGCTCAACGAAGAGGGAACCCGTCAAGCCAACAACCTCGCCCAAGCGCTCCGCAACTTCCAACTTCAAGCACTCTATTCCAGCCCCCTCCCCCGCGCCATGCAGACCGCAGAGACCATCGGCCACACCCTATCCCTTCCCGTCGTCCCCATCAACGGCCTCATGGAGATGGACCTCGGCCGGCTGGACGGTCTCACCAACGAAGAAACTCAGCACGAATTCCCTGACCTGCTGGACCAATGGCGCAACGACCCCTCCGCCGTGCAGATGCCCGGCGGCGAGTCTCTCCGTCAGGTCCAGCAGCGAGCGTGGCAGGCTATCGAAGAAATCCGCCAGCAATTCCCCGACGGCCTCGCCGCAGCCGTCACCCACAACTTCGTCATTGGCGTCACCGTCCTCCGCGTCCTGGGGCTGCCCCTCTCCCAATTCCAGCGACTCCGCATCGAATTGGGTTCCCTGACCGTCCTCGCACACCGGCGCGATGAGTGGCGTCTCCTCTCCCTCAACGAGACCCTCCACCAACGCGGCGCGTAGACACCCCATGAAAGCCCGCCGCAAACTGGAAGCCGTACTCCGCAAAGCCCTGCGTCGCGCCGAAGTCCCCCCCGGCGCAACCCTCGTCGTCGCCTGCTCCGGCGGTCCCGACTCCACCGCCCTACTACACACCCTCCTCGCCCTCCAACCGGCAACGCGCCTCAACCTCCATGTCGCCCACCTCAACCACGACTTCCGTGGCCAGGAAGCCGAGGACGACGCCGAATTTGTAGCTACTATGGCCGAGAAATTATCCCTCCCCTCCACCGTCGAAGAAGCGGACCCCATCGCCTACCAGCGGGAGCGCGGCATCTCCTCCTTCGAAGAGGCGGCCCGCGAGGTCCGCTACCGCTTCCTCACCAACCTCGCCAACCGCATAGACGCCCACTCCATCGCCCTGGGCCACACCGCCGACGACCAGGCCGAGACCATCCTGATGCACCTCATCCGGGGCGCCGGACTGCCCGGCCTCCGCGGAATGCAGGCGCTCACCCCCTGGCAAGACGCTCCAAACGCCGAGGCCGCGACCCTCTTCCGTCCCCTGCTGCAGGCATCAAGGCAAGACACCCGCGCCTACTGCCTGGAACGGGACATACCCTTCCGGGAAGACTCAACCAACCGCTCCGTGCGCTTCACCCGCAATCGCATCCGCCTCCGGCTCATGCCGACCCTCAAGGAATACAACCCGCAGGTCCGCGACGCCCTCATCAGAATCGGTCGCGCCGCCACTGAAAGCCTGGAATTTCTGGACGAACACCTCGAAGCTCTCTGGCCCCAGATCTCCTCAACGGACGCAGGGAACGTCACTCTGGACGCCGCATCCCTCCGAAGCGTTCACCCCACCCTCCGCGCCATGGCCCTCCGTCGGGCCTACGTCCACGCCCACGGCAGCATCCGCCGCCTGTCCGAGTCCCACGTGAGAGCAATGCTATCCCTCACGGAAGCCCCCGCCGGCAAGACCGTCCACCTTCCCGGCGGCCTCGCCGCCGCCTCCACCCGGGACCGCCTCATCATCGGCCCCATGCAACCTTCCGAAAACACCCATGACGCTCACGAATTCGAATATCCCCTGAACGTCCCCGGCGCCACCCGCATCCCGGGCTGGCTCATCACCGCCGAACCCACACCAGACACAGTAGACCCCAGGTCCCTCAGCGCTTCAGAAGCCATATTCGACGCCGACAAACTAGGCAATTGCCTCGTTGTCAGGAACAGAAGGCCCGGTGACCGCATACAACCCCTCGGCATGTCGGGACGCAAAAAGCTCAAGGACCTGTTCATAGACTTGAAGATTCCCCGAAGCCTGCGGTCCTACACCCCCCTCCTCGTCTCGGAGAAAGGCGTCCTCTGGGTATTCCCTTACCGCACCTCGGAGTTGGCCAGGGTCGACGGCAAAACCCTCAGAAGGCTCCTATTCCGGTGGGAGCCTGCTTCCTAACCCTCTATCGGACAGCGAACCGTCCCGCAGTGGCGGAACCCCGCCAAACCGCAGACGCATCAGCCCCTTTATGTCCTTCCACGCCGTGCTGAACACTCTCACCGTGCTGTTGTCGTCCTCCACCCACTCCACCGGCACCTCGCGGATCTTAAAGTTCCACTTGGAAGCAATAATCAGCAGCTCCGTATCGAAGAACCAGTGGTTGTCCTTCACCATGGGCACCAGTGAGCGGGCGGCGCGCCGGCTCAACACCTTGTAGCCGCACTGTGCGTCCTTGAACGGCACCATGAACATGGCCCGAATCATCAGGTTGTAAGTCCGGGACAGGAATTCCCGCCGGAATGACCGCTGCACCTTCGCCCCTTTGACGTGCCGGCTGCCGATGGCCACATCGTAACCCCTGTCGATGGCCCTCACAAGCCTCGGAAAGTGGGTGAGGCTGGTGGAGATGTCCACGTCCATGTAACTCACGATGTCCGCCGTGCTCTCCATCCACGCCGCCCTCAGAGCCCTGCCTCGACCCCGTTGGGGAATGTACATATATCCCACGCCGGGATACCGCTGCACCAACATCTCGCTGACGGAACGCGTCCTGTCCGTGGAGCCGTTGTCGGCAATGATGATCCGCCACGGATTATCCCTCATCTCCTGCTGCAGGAAATTGTGCAGAATCACAATTCCCCGGGGAAGACGCTCTTCCTCGTTCAGTACGGGAATTACTATGTCGACGGAGGATTCCATGTTTCCTCATTGTAATGCTATACATAGGTTTTGGCAAAGTAAAAGGATTCTGGGTACCTGTTTCCGCCGTTCATATCCAGTTCCATGCGGCGAAACTGCTAGAATCCTTAGCCTTTCCCCCGTCCAACGTAGCGCTCTATCCGCTCCACGCTGTACCCCGTGGACCCCATAAGCAGGCTCTCCACCGCCACCCGTGCAGTGTCCAGGCTAGTATAGCAGGGAATGTTGCTCTCTGCCGCCGCCCTCCGGATATAGAATCCGTCCCTCAACGTCGACCCCACGTCCGACACCGTATTGATCACCGCCTTCACCGTACCGTCGCTGATTATGTCGACCACGTTGGGATGCCCCTCATCCAACTTCTCCGGAATCATCGTCACCTTCGCCCCCACCGCCCTCAGCATCGCCGCCGTGCCCTCCGTGGCGTACAGCTTGCAGTTGGCCTTCACCAGGTCCCGAATGAGTCCCAGCGATTCCGCCTTGTCTCTATCTGCAATGCTCAGCAGAATCGATTGTCCCCGGGCCATCGTCAGATTCGCCGCCGCCAGCGCCTTCGTGAGCGCCGCCGGAAAGTTGAAGTCCACCCCCATCACCTCGCCCGTCGACTTCATCTCCGGCCCCAGGTACCAGTCCACCCCCACCAGCTTGGACATCGAAAACACCGGAGCCTTCACCCCCACCATGTCCCTGCTGGGCCATAGCCCCCCCTCGTACCCCATCTCCCGCAGGCTCTTGCCCAGGATAACCTGTGTGGCCAGACTCACCATCGGCACATCCGTGACCTTGGAAAGGAACGGCACCGTTCGGCTGGAGCGCGGGTTCACCTCCAGCACGTACACCGTCGTATCCGTAGACTCTTCCGCCGGCTGATTGGGACTCCGATAGGGACGCCCCCCGACGATTACGAACTGCACGTTCATCAGACCCTTGATGTTCAGCGCCCGTCCAATCCGCGTCGTGTAGTCCACCATCGCATCCGTTTCCTGCTCCGTCAGGTTCAGCGCCGGATAGATGGCCATCGAGTCCCCGCTGTGCACTCCCGCTCGCTCGATATGCTCCATGATGCCGGGAATAAGCACGTCCTCCCCGTCGCAGATCGCGTCCACTTCGCACTCCTTCCCCTCCATGTACCGGTCTATCAGCACTGGGCGGCCGCTCTCCAGCGCCACCGCCTCGTTCAAATACCGGATGAGCTCGCCCGCGTCCCGTACAATCTCCATCGCCCGTCCTCCCAGCACGTAGCTGGGCCGCACCACCACCGGATATCCGATGTTCTGCGCCACCCGGAGGGCGCTCTCCGCCGTGGTCACCGCCGCACCCGGCGGTTGGGGAATCCCCAGCCGCGCCAGGAATTCGTCGAACCTGTGCCGGTCCGAGGCAATGTCTATGGCGTCCGCGCTTGAACCCAGAATGGGCAGCGCCGCCTGATCCAGTATCTGCGAAAGGTCAATCGCCGTCTGGCCCCCGAACTGCACCACCGATGGCGGCGGCTCTTCGTCCACCGTCTCGTTCTCGATTATGTCCTGCAGGCTCTCCCCGTCCAGCGGTTCGAAATACAGCCTGCTGCTCGTATCAAAGTCCGTGGACACCGTCTCCGGGTTGGAATTCACCATGATCCCCTTCACGCCCTCCTCCTGAAGGGCCCAAGCCGCGTGAACGCTGCAATAGTCGAACTCTATCCCCTGCCCTATGCGAATGGGCCCGCTCCCCACCACCAGCGCTTTGGCCCCCTCCAATGGCTCGGCCTCGTTCTCCTGCTCGTAGGTACCGTAGAAATAAGAAGTCACCGCCTCGAATTCCGCCGCGCACGTGTCTATCATCTTGTAGACCGGGCGAATTCCCCACTGCCGACGCAGCTCCCGCACCCGGGGCGGCAGCAGGTCCGCCAGTACGCCGATCTGCTCGTCCGAGAAGCCCAGCCGCTTCGCCTCCCACAGCTGCCCCGGTCCCAGGTCCTCAGCCAGAAGCCGACGCTCCATCGCGACGATCCTGGCCAGGGAATTCACGAACCACGGGTCTATCCCGCTCAGCTTCGAAATCTCCTCCTCGCTCATCCCCCGACGCAAGGCCGCCATCACCGCCCACAACCGGAAGTCCGTGGCCTCTCGCAAAAGCTCCTTCGCCGCAAACTCCCCTCCCCTGCTCCACTCCGGGTCTTCCCACAGCAGCGTTCGTCCTCCCACCTCCACCGACCTCACCGCCTTCTGAAAGGCCCCTTCGAAAGACCGGTCTACGGCCATCACCTCGCCCGTCGCCTTCATCTGCGTCGAAAGCCTCCGGTCCCCTGCCGCAAACTTGTCGAAGGGCCACCGTGGAATCTTCACCACGCAGTAGTCCAGCGCCGGTTCAAACGCCGCCTTCGTCTTCTGCGTCACCGCGTTCGGTATCTCGTCCAGCCTCTTCCCAACCGCAATCTTGGCCGCCACCCGCGCTATCGGGTACGCCGTCGCCTTGCTCGCCAGCGCGGAACTCCGGCTCAACCTCGGGTTCACCTCGATGACGTAGTAGGACGAGTCCGGCGTCCACTCTTTCTGAAACGCATCGTTCACCATAGGATGGGGCCGCAACGCAAACTGGATGTTGCACCCTCCCTGGATCCCCAGCGCCCTGATGATGCGAAGACTCGCGGACCGCAGCATCTGGTGCTCCTTGTCCGTCAGCGTCTGGCTGGGCGCAACCACAATGCTATCACCCGTGTGCACCCCCATCGGGTCCAGGTTCTCCATGTTGCAGATGGTGATGCAGTTGTCAGCCCCGTCCCGCATAACCTCGTACTCCAGCTCCCTCCACCCCTCAAGCGACCGCTCCACCAGCACCTGCCCGATGGGGCTGGCGTCCATCCCCTCCTTCACCACCGTGCGGAACTGCTCCTCGTTGTAGACCATCCCACCGCCCGTGCCGCCCAGCGTGTACGCCGGCCGGACCACTAACGGCAACCCCAGCGACTCCAAAGCCTCCTCCGCCTCCTCCTCCGAAGATACCGTGGCGCTCGGCGGCGAAGGCTCTCCCAAGTCAATCAGCAGCTGCCGGAACTCTTCCCTGTCCTCCGCCATCTTGATGGTCTTCAGCGGCGTCCCCAACAGTCGCACACCATGACGCTCCAGCGCCCCGGCCTCCGCCAGGTCCACCGCCAGGTTCAACCCCGTCTGTCCTCCGAGCGTGGGGAGAATCCCGTCCGGCTTCTCCTTGGCGATAATCCGCTCCACCACGTCCACCGTCAAAGGCTCTATGTAGATGGCGTCCGCGATGCCGTGGTCAGTCATTATCGTCGCCGGATTGGAGTTCACCAGCACCGTGTAGACCCCCTCCTCCCTCAACGACTTGCAGGCCTGCGTCCCGGCGTAGTCAAACTCCGCCGCTTGGCCAATGACAATTGGCCCCGAACCTATCACCAACACCTTTTTAAGCTCTTCGCTCATATATCCCTTTCCATTAAGACTCTTCCCCCTTGACGAGGGGAAGATTGAGATGGGGGTGAATCTATCCCCATCTCCTTTTCCCTACCCCATTATAAAACTAAACCCCCGCCGGCGGTGGTCCGGCGAGGGTTCGTTACGATTCCTATTGGTAAACCTTCATTGAACGGGAATAAGACCCGGCAGTTGAACGTATCCTCTTTCCTGCATACCGTTCAACATCTGGCAGATCAAGTTTAGGAACAGCTTGGAGTCCAGGTCGGACCATTCGCCCGTTTCCCTCTGAATCTCTCGGTGAGGCGGGACCAGAAGTCGCGTCGAAAATTCATCAACCTTCTCCACCAGGATGAATCCGATGGGGTCCGGCTTCAGAAACGGATTCGCCAATATCTTGGGCCTGACCAGCAGCTTCCACTCGGACCCGATTACTCCCCTGCCCGAACTGACGCTGAATCCGTATTCACCAAACTCAAAAGAAGAGACGCAGTCATCTATGAAGTCCACCAAGTCATAGATGTCTGCTTCAACCTCTACCTCTAGACCCTGCTCCACTAGAAAATGATTGTACAAAATACTACCTCCATCAATTAGGCCCCGGGCGGAACCACCCTTCGCAGCAGGCCCGGGCCGATAAGTGCGACCCTCAAACTTTGTGGGCAATGCCTTATTCTGATGGCTATTCCTGCGTTTCGCCAAGGAAAGTGGCTGCCTCTTTTCTCCGCTTTCTGTCTCCTTTCCCCTACCACATCCATAAAACCTCCACCTTCCGTCATTCCGGCGAAGGCCGGAATCCACTCCCCCTGACCATATCCAGGAACCTGTCGAAAATATACTCGTTGTCCCGCGGCCCCGGCGAAGCCTCCGAGTGGTACTGGATTGTCATTATCGGCATGTCACGGTGCACCAGCCCCTCTATGGTGTCGTCGTTCAGATTAACGTGACTCGCCGTCAGCCCCTTCGGCAGCGTGGCGGCGTCCACCGCGTAGCCGTGGTTCTGCGCCGTGATGTACACCCGCCCAGTCGCCAGGTCCTTCACCGGATGGTTCGCCCCCCGGTGCCCGAAGGGCAGCTTGAACGTCCCCGCGCCCAGCGTCCTCGCCACCACCTGGTGCCCCAGGCAGATGCCCAGCACGGGAACCCGTCCCAATAGCTCCGACGCCGCATCCACGGCGTAGTCCAGCAGCGCCGGGTCCCCCGGCCCGGGCGAAAGCAGCAGCCCGTCCGGCTTCAGCGCCAGAATCTCCTTCGACGACGCCGCGGCGGGCGCCGTCACCACCTCGCATCCCCGGTCGTACAGGCATCGCAGCACGTTGTTCTTCACCCCGTAGTCCGTCACCACAATCCGCGGCCCCCGCTTCTCCCCAACCTCCGCAGCCCGTCCCCAGCGGTACACCGAAGGCGTAGTCACCCGCGCCACGTGATCCACGTCGTCGTACTTCGGCGTCGTTCCCCACACCCTCTCCGCCCTCGACGGCGAATCCAGGACTATCACCCCCATCATCACACCCCGATTCCGAAGCCGCCGCGTTATGGCCCTCGTGTCCACCCCGAAGATGCCCGGCACGTTCTGAGCCGCCAGAAACTCGTGCAGCGTCGAGGCGTTCTCCCCGTTGCTCGGCGTGAGGCAGTGCTCCCGCACCACGAACCCCGCCACCTGCACCTTCACCGACTCGTTGTCCGCGTCGTTGATGCCGTAATTCCCCACCAGGGGATACGTCAGCACCACCAGCTGCCCCGCAAAAGACGGGTCCGTCAACGCCTCCTGATAGCCCGTCATGCTGGTGCTGAATACCAACTCCCCGTAGGAGTCCCGCTCCGCTCCGAAGGACTGTCCCTCGTAGACGGTCCCGTCTTCCAGAACCAGATAAGCGCGACGACTCATTCCTCTGTCACCTCATACACCGGCCCCGAACCGTCCGGTTCCCTTACCGAAAGCTCGAAACCCTGACTACGGGCCTCCTCCTCGCTGGCGAAGAACCGGAACTGGTAAAGCTGGTGCTGTGAAATAAATCTCAACCTGTGGATGGGCTTGTAAATCAACTGGCCGCTCTGCTGCACGCCGTAGTAGGCCGGCGATTTCTGCCACCCGCAATACTTGCACGCGAACGTCACGTCCCCCTCCTCGCCCTGCATCACCGAGAATCCCGGCTCGCACCCCTGCGGCTCTGCGTTCACCACGCACGTCGCGTTGGAACACTCCACCCCCTGCGCCCTGACCGTCCCATCCTCCGGTTCGTCTCCGGACGGCGCCGCTCTCTTCCACGGCCTCAGCCCCAGCACCAGGCTCAGTAGCGCCATCCGCACCGGTACCCCGTAACCCGCCTGCAGAAAATACTTGCTGCGGTGATCCTCATCCATGTCGTAGGAGATCTCATCCACCCTCGGCAGCGGGTGCAGCACGATGGAACGCGTGAATCGGCTCCGCATCGTGTCCCTGCTTATGCGCGGGTATCTCCGCTCATCCTCCCCATCCTCCTTTAGTGCCGCGTCCCGTTCCACCTGCTTGCGCGTCACGTAGAACACCAAGTCCGACCCTGGAGAAAGCTGAAGCCGGAAGTTCAATTCGTCCTCCAACAGAGTCCTCTGGTGCGGCCTGCTTGGCGTCATATAGATGGCGTCCAATGACGAGCCCTCGTCCGTTTCCGGAGAAGCGCCGCCATATAGAGCCTCAAAATCCCCCGCCGGCACCCTCTCTATCTGCCTCCCGTACTGGATCTGAATCTTCGCCCTCACGTGCTCCGGCAGCCCCAAACCCTCCCCCGGCACAAAGAAAAGCTCCGCCCCGAACCGCAGCAACCCGAATATCAGCGAATGCACCGTCCGCCCGTGCTTCAGGTCCCCGCACAACGCAACCCGCAGCCCCTCCAGGGATCCCTTCTCCGCCACCAGGGTAAACAGGTCGCACAGCGTCTGCGTCGGGTGCTCGTGCCCCCCGTCGCCGCCGTTGATTACCGGCACCGAGGCGTAGTCCGCCGCCAATCGCGCCGAACCCTCCCACGGATGCCGCAGCGTAATCACGTCGGAATACCCGCTCCAGATCCGGATAGTATCCACCAGCGTCTCACCCTTCTCCATGGAGGAAGAACCCGTCCCAACCGTCGAAATCACCCTTCCTCCGAGCCGGTTCATGGCCGACTCGAACGAACCCCGGGTCCGTGTGCTGGGTTCGAAGAACAGGCTCGCCATGATCGACCCCTGCGCCAGCGTAGAATACCCCCGGATGTTCCCGGACATCTCCCGCGCCAGCTCCAACACGTCCGCAATCTCATCGTTGGACATGTCTTCGATGGAAATCAATCCGCCCCGGTACATCCCTAATCGTCCTCCCGCCTCAGCAGCGCCACCTCGTCCCGACCATCCACCTCAGTCAGCCGCACCTGCACCCTCTCACTCCGCGAAGTCGGAAGATTCTTGCCCACGTAGTCCGCGCGAATGGGCAGTTCCCTGTGACCCCGGTCCACCAGAATCGCCAGCTGCACCAGCCGGGGCCTCCCCGCCTGCACCAGCGCCTCCAGCGCGCACCGGGCCGTCCGACCCGTGTACAACACGTCGTCCACCACCACAATCTTCCGCCCATCCACGTCCATCGACTGCGAGGGACGTCCACCCGCCGAAGCCGCCCCGTCGTCCCTGAACGGACTCACGTCCAGCCCTGCCAGCGGCGGCGCCACCCCCTCCACTTCCCGAATCTTCGAAGCCAGCCGCTGGGCCAGCGGCAGCCCGCGGGTCAGAATGCCCACCAGCGTCAGCCCGTCGATGCCCCTGTTCCGCTCCAATATTTGGTGGGCAATGCGCCACAGAATCCTGTCCAGCGCTTCGCCGTCAAGAATCATCTTCTCCGGAGCCGCTGGGCGGCTGACCTGTGCCATAATTCTGGCCAATAAAAACCCCCTTGCCGGCTCGGCAGGGGGCGCACACGCACACCGTTCGCGTGGGGCCTTCCTTGCCAACCTCGCCGGGTTGAATTAAAGGATAGTCCCAAATTTGGGTCCGCAACCCAGTCTACCACACCCCCCAATAAACACAATCCCCCTCCACCTCCAAGAAACCTCCCCACTGATAGCGAAACCCGCCCGCGCAAACCCTCCCACGCCCCCTTCTCAATTGCCAATTGTCAACCCCTATCGTATAATGGCGATACTCACAGTTCTATTGCTGTAAAAGAGGAGCAGACATGGCAACTGGCAAGGATAGACTCAACGGCTCGGAAAACTCTCAGACCGGTACTTGGGAAGTGAAAACCGGAATGGCCGAACAGCTTAAGGGCGGCGTCATTATGGACGTCGTTACCGCTGAACAGGCCAGGATTGCCGAAGACGCCGGCGCCTGCGCCGTCATGGCCCTGGAACGCGTCCCCTCCGACATCCGCAAGGACGGCGGCGTCGCCCGCATGTCCGACCCCACCAAGATTATCGAAATCCAGGAAGCCGTCACCATCCCTGTCATGGCCAAGTGCCGCATCGGCCACTTCGTCGAAGCCCAGGTCCTCCAGGCCCTCGGTGTAGACTATATCGACGAGTCCGAAGTCCTCACCCCCGCCGACGAAGCCCACCACGTGTTGAAGCACAACTTCACCGTCCCCTTCGTCTGCGGCTGCCGAGACCTCGGCGAGGCCCTCCGCCGCATCAGCGAAGGCGCCGCCATGATCCGCACCAAGGGCGAAGCCGGCACCGGCGACATCGTCGAGGCCGTCCGCCACAACCGCACCGTCCAGGGCGAAATCCGCAAGATTATGAACATGTCGGACGACGAACTCCCCACCGAGGCCAAGAACCTCGGCGCTCCCTTGGAACTCGTCCAGGCAGTCAAGCAGCAGGGACGCATGCCTGTCGTCAATTTCTCCGCCGGTGGCGTCGCCACCCCCGCCGATGCCGCCCTTATGATGCAGCTCGGCTCCGACGGCGTTTTCGTCGGTTCCGGCATCTTCAAGTCCTCCAACCCGGCCCTCATGGCCAAGGCCATCGTCGAGGCCGTCACCCACTATCAGGACCCCAAGATCATCGCTGAGGTCTCAAGGGGCTTGGGAGACGCCATGCCCGGCCTCGCCGTCAGAGACATGAAGGAAGAGGAACTCCTCGCCACCAGAGGCTGGTAGTAGACCTCTGACCGCAGCGCAAGTGCAAGAACCAGTGCTCACCGTGGGCGTGGTTGCCGTTCAGGGCGATTTCGCCAAGCATGTCGCCCTCCTCAAAAAGCTGAACGTCTCCACCCGGGAGGTGCGTCTGCCCAAGGATCTGGAGGGCCTGGACGCCATCATCATGCCCGGCGGGGAAAGCACGACTTTTCGCCACCTCTTCGACCTCTACGGCTTGGCCGAACCAATCGCCGCCCTCGCAACCTCCGGCGTCCCCATCTGGGGCACCTGCGCCGGCATGATTATGATGGCCTCGGAGCTTGAGGACCACCGCCCAGAGCCCCTCGGCCTCATGGACGTCACCGTCAGCCGCAACGCCTACGGTCGCCAGGTGGACAGCTTTGTTATCGATATCAACTTTCCGATTCTCGGCGCAGAACCCTTCCATACTGTCTTCATCCGCGCCCCCGCCGCCACCCGCATCGGCCCTGGCGTCCAGGTGCTCGGCAAACTCCCCGACGGCACCCCCGTGGCCCTCCGCCAGGGGAATCTTCTGATCACTTCCTTCCACCCCGAACTCACCGGGGACACCCGATTCCACCAGTATTTCCTTAGCCTGATTAACCCTTCCTCATAAGCGACAACCCACCCATGCAACAGCATATCCAACAGCTTGAACGCCAGGTGCAGGACGACCTGGACCTCCTCCTCCAGTGTCTCCCGCCCAGGATAGTCGGCCCCCTCAGCAACATGCCAGACCTCAACGACCTCCTGGAAGTGGTCATGGATATCGCCCGCCCGCCGGAAGCACGCTTCCCCCACGGCGACGTCATCCTCGACACCGATGAAGTCTCCGCCGCCGACCTCGACTACGTCACCACCCGCATCAGCGAGTTCGGCGACGATAACCGCTCCGGCATAGAGCGCACTCTCCACCGCATCTCCGCCATCAGAAACCGCAAAGGCCGCATCCTCGGCATCACTTGCCGCGTCGGCCGGGCCGTGTACGGCACCATCAAGACCATCGAGGACTTCGTCTTCTCCGGCAAGAACATCCTCCTCCTCGGACGCCCCGGCGTCGGCAAGACCACCATGCTCCGCGAGGTCAGCCGTGTCCTCGCCGACACCGCCAGGAAGCGCGTCATCGTCGTAGATACATCCAACGAAATCGCGGGCGACGGCGACATTCCCCACCCCGCCATCGGCCACGCCCGCCGGATGCAGGTGGCCTCCTCCAGTCTCCAGCACGCCGTCATGATTGAAGCCGTCGAAAACCACATGCCCCAGGTCATTGTCATCGACGAAATGGGCACCGAACTAGAGGCCGCCGCCGCCCGAACCATCGCCGAGCGCGGCGTCCAGCTCATCGCTACCGCCCACGGCAACTCCCTCGACAATCTCATCCTCAACCCCACCCTCTCCGACCTCGTTGGCGGCATCCAGACCGTCACCCTCGGCGACGACGAAGCCCGCTATCGCGGTACCCAGAAAAGCGTCCTCGAGCGCAAGGCCCCTCCCACCTTCGACGTAGTCGTAGAAATCCAGAGCTGGGACACCGTCGCCGTCCACAACGACGTTGCCAAGGTCGTAGATTCCTGGCTCAGAGGCTACGCCCTAGCTCCCGAAGTACGCCGCCTCGACGAGGCCGGTCAGTTGACAATGGACGCAGCTCCGGAGCCCGCCGCATCCTCCGCACGGGCGGACCTTTTGCCCGCCCGAAACGTAAACGACAATGCCGCTTTTGACCAGGAAACCCTCGCCCCCCGCATCTTCCTGTTTGGCATCGGCCGCGACAAGCTGGAGCAGGCCGCCGGTAACTCCGGCGTCGACGTTGAAATCGTCAACGACCTTCGCCACGCGGACCTCATCCTCACCACCAAGTCCCACTACAAGCGCGGCGCCAGGGTCGCCCGCATCGCCGAGGAGTCCGGCACCCCCGTCCATGTCGTCCGCAAAAATACCGCCGCCCAGGTGCAGCAGTTCCTCCGCGGCCAAAAGCGACGCAACAACGGGGACAAGAATCTCAACGTCGCCCTCCAGGAAGCCCACGAGGCCGCCCAGAGCATCCTCGACGGCGAGGAGTACGTGGACCTCACCTCCCAGCGCGCCTACGTACGCAGGCTCCAACACCTGCTGGCCCAAAAGTACAATCTCGGCTCTCTCAGTATCGGCGTCGACCCCCGCCGCCACGTCCGGCTCCTCCGCAAGTAGGAGGCCTCCCGTGGCCCTCTTCATCGTTTTCGAAGGCATCGACGGGGCAGGAAAGTCCACCCAGATAGAACTACTGCGGCGCAAGCTGGTGGCCGTCGGACACTCCCCCCTGGTCACGCTCGAACCGGGGGGAACTCCTTTGGGAGAACAAGCTGGTCCGTGGCTCAAGCGTCTCGAAGACCTTTCACCACTTACGGAATTGCTCCTCTTCAACGCCGTGCGTGCGGAGCACGTCTCTAAAGTAATCCAACCCTCCCTTGACCAGGGGAGAATAATCCTCTGCGACCGCTTCACTGCCTCTACAATCGCCTATCAGGCCTACGGTCGCGGGTTAGATCTCAAGACTGTGGAGAGCATCAACCGGCTGGCCACAGGCGGACTGCAACCAACCCAAACCGTGTTTCTGGATCTGCCACCGGAAGAAACGCGTGCCCGCAAACAAGCCGACACGCTTGATGAGATCGAAAAGCAAAACTTGAACTTCTACCGCAGAGTCCGCCAAGGCTACCTGATCCAATCCGCCAACAACCCCAAAACCTGGGTCATGGTCGACGGAACCCTACCCACCGAAGAAATCGCCGAAAAAATCTGGGCCCAAATCCACCCCCTCCTCTAACCCCCACCCCCTTGTTCCTGCGAAGGCAGAAACCAATACCCTGCTCACGCGTAACGCTCCAGGACACCACAAACCCCTCGTAGGGGAGGTTCGCGAACCGCCCTCCCCCGTCAGCAACACCCCGCGCCGAAACCGACCCCCTACACCCACGCCCACCCCTGCAAAATTTGCCGTGACGCAGTCACCCCCTACATATCCAGAACCACCTTGATAATCCCGTCCGCCCGCTCCTCGTACATCACAAAGGCGTCCTGAACGTCCTCCGCCTTCATCCGATGCGTCACCAGCATCGAAGGGTCCATCCGCCCCTGTTCCACCATGTGCACCACCTGTCTCACGTACTGCGGCATCGTCCCCGCCCGCGCGCTCGACGTCCCGATCATCGTCAGGTCCTTGTTCCGTATCTGCTGGAAGTCAATCGAGAAATATTCGTTATGCGTCATCCCGAACCAGATAACCTTTCCGAACTTCTTCGCCATCACCACCGACTGACGCACCGTCTCGTGCTCCCCGGCCGCCTCCACCACCACGTCTGCACCCTCCCCGCCCGTCAGGTCCTCAATCGCCTCCATCACGTTCTCATAGCGCGGATTGATGGTCCTCGTCGCTCCCAGGGACTTCGCCACATCCAGCCGGTAGTCCTCCAGGTCCACCACAATCAACTCCCTGCAGTGCATACCGCTCAGGAACGTCGTAAAACTCAACCCGATGGCTCCCTGACCCAGCACCACCACGTTCTTGTCGATGACGTCCCCAATCCGGCTAACCGAATAGAGCACCGTCCCCATGGGCTGGCACATGATCCACGTGTCCAGAGACCCCTCGTCCGGCAGCGCGACCAGGTTCTGCGGCGGCGCCGCCAGGTACTCCCGAAACCCTCCCTCGGCATACGGGAATACTATCACCCGCTGCCCCACGTTGAACTCGTCGCAAAGGCTCTCCTCCACCACCCCGGCGCACTCGTGGGTGGGCCTACCCGGATGCAGCGGATACCGGCTCTCGTCCAACACAGCGGCGAAAGGCCGAATGTCGCTCCCGCAGATAGATATTTTCTCCAGCCGCACCAGCGCCTCCCCCTCCCTCGGAGAAGGTTCGTCAACCTCAACCAGATCCATCCGGCGGGGTCCCGTCAATTGTCCTGCTTTCATTGCCTACCCTCCAAATTCTCCATCACTAGTAGCTATTCTATCCCAATTGGTTATTGCCCAACAATTCGTCTGCGTCCTAACCGGCGCCGGCGCCCGAGGATTGCGGCGCCTCCGCCTTCGGCGTCGCCGGCAGCACCCTGTGGTTGAAGGCCACCACCGCCCCCGCCAGAATTATCCACACCACCACCAGCGCCGAAGCCTGCAACCCCTGGAAATAGAAGCTCTGCGCCTCCGCCTCGCTCATCAGCGCAATCCCCGCCGGGAGCACCAGCCCCAGCGCCGAAGCCGCCACAGTCGCCCCCAGCGTGTGCCCCACCTGTCGCGTCGTTTCGATCATCCCGGAAGCGAATCCCCGATGTTCCTGTCCAATCGAGTTCATTATCACCGCGTTGTTGATGGTGTTGAAGATGGACGTCCCTATGGAAGCGGGAAAGAGCAGCAGCGGCATGAACCAGAACGGCACCTTAAGCGCAAACATACCTATCAGAAATATACCCAACGCAATCAAGGACATGGCGATGGGTCGCAGCAACCTTGGCTGGAACCTGTCGTAGTACCAGCCCGCCAGGATCGGGATGAACAACCCCATGCTCTGATGCGGCAGGAGCACGTAGACCACAAATAGCGGCCCGTAGCCAAACCCGTTCTCCACCAGAATCGGCACCAGCGTCATAATCGCCAGCATCGAGAGATGGAAAGTGGTGTTGGAAAACAGCGCCAGCGAAAAATGCCGGTTCTTGAACAGCCTCAGGTCCACGAAGGGCTGCCTCATCCTCCGTTCATAGATAATGAACGCCACCAGCAACACTACCGACGCGATGTGCATCGGCACGTGCCACGAAACTGCGTCGCTGCTGGTGAAGGACTCTTCCCCGGGGTGAAGGTGAAGCCCGGAGAGAATAAGCGCCCCAATCATCCCGATGAACAGGAACGCGCCCCCGAAGTCCACCGGCCCCTCTGCACCCACGTCCGGGGCTTCCTTTTGCTTTAGCAACGGCAGCCCGGACACGACGGCAACTATGCCCAGCGGTATGAACGAAAAGAAGATGTACCGCCAGTCCAGCCACTGCAGGAACGCCGCGAAGAAGATCAGCCCGGCAAAGGTCCCGAATCTCGCCGCCGTAATCGGTATCGCAAAGGCCCTGCCTCGCTCCTCCGGCGCAAAAGTCCCCGCCAGAATCGCGTTGGCGTTGCCGGTCACCAGCGCCGCCCCCAATCCCTGCAACCCGCGGAACAGCAGCAGCTGGGTGAAGTCCATGGCAAACCCCGCCGCCACGGCGCCTATCGTCGTAATGACTATCCCGGAGAAGAAGATCCGGTTATGCCCGTACCTGTCTCCCAGCTTCGCCGCCAGGTAGACCGTCGCTCCCAGCGCCAGCAGCTCCGCCACCAGCACCCACGCCGCAGTCTCCACGTCGATGAGAAAATGTTTAGCAATGCTGGGCAGCGCCAGCGCCACCGGAAAGCTCGCCACCTGCACCAGCAGGAAGGTGGAAGCCAGTGCCAGCATCACCTGCCTGCGCGCAGGCGTGTTCAAGACCTCCCGGTAGTTGGATAAAAGGCCCAAAAGCGCCTCCCGCTAGACTTCCCTCAGAACCCCACTCAAATTGCTCCGATGATAACAGCGTCGCATATTCCCCACAACAACCGCTGCTCTCGCTCACCGAGGGAATCACCAGGCATGGCCAACTAAAGACGTGGAATCCATCCGAATACGAAAGCCAGGACCACCCTGCTCCTCTGAGCAACGTAAATCAGGGCCATCCGATCCTAAACGGGAAAAATTTACGGTCAGGCTGATCGCCTGCCCTCACATTTGCGCGACGGCAGGCGCAACCTCACATCTTCACGTACTTAAGCGGGAACCTATTCCCGGAACCGGGACGGGTCTACAGCGAGCGTAGTACCGCTACTACCTTGCCCCTGGTTTCCACGTTGGACGCCTTCGTCAAGATCGGCTTCATCCGGGAGTTGGCGGGCTGTAGCCTCACCTGCCTCCCTTCCTTGTAAAACCGCTTGAGCGTCGCTTCCTGTTCCAGCTTGAGCCAGGCAACGGTCATGTCCCCATTCTTGATCTGATGGTTCGGATCGATGAGCACAATATCGCCGTCGTCAATCAACGCATCAATCATCGACGTCCCCTTCACGCGGAGCGCGTACAGATTCTTGTGCGACTCGGACATGTAACGGGGCATCTCGATGGTCTCGATAGGCTCGTGGTCCCATCCCTCGCTTGAGGGTCCGGGTAGGGGTTCGCCCGCAGCAATATAACCCATCACCGGAATCTGGGGCAGAAAGCCTGCGGCTCTCCCCTTTTCGTCCAACAACTCTATGCCCCGCGCCATCTCTGGGCGACGCCGTATCAGTCCATCCCGCTGCATAAGCCGGAGGTTGTAGTCAACCACCGAAGTAGAACTGATCCCACAGGCGAACTGTATGTCCCTGACCGTGGGCGGGAAGCCGTTCTCAGACATGAATTCCCGGATAAATTGCAACATGCGTTGCTGTTTGTCTGAAGTTTTCCTGCTTCGTTTCCTCATAAATCTCCTCTGAACGGGCGTTCGCTGAGAACATAACACACGTTGACTATGTTCGTCAACCCCATGTGTTAATCCAATGTTAGTTTGTGTAAGTTTTCTAATCGCTCGAAGCAGCGTTTAGCCGCTTCATCAGCCGGGACTTCCGGCGCGCGGCGTTGCTGGAATGGATAACGCCCTTCCTCGCCGTCTGGTCGAGCGCCTTCAATGCCCGCTTGACCGCAGATTCTCGCTCGTCCACGTCCTGCTCTTCGATGGCCCTGACAGCCTTGGTCACGTATGTCCTCGTGGCAGACCTTACGCCACGGTTTCGTTGCTGCTTCCGCATGGAAGCCCGCATTGATTTCTCAGACGGCAATGGTACCTCCGAATCAAAAGAAATGTTTGGCTGATAGTATATATCTTTAGTTCCCCCATTGAAAGGGGCTACTTCCTGGCAATCCCCAGTGGGTCCGTCACTATCCGCCCCGCGCTCAGCATCCCCTTGATCCCGTCCAGCTTCGCGAAAATCCGCCCCAACTGCTCCAGACCCGTCGTGTGCAGGGTCAGATAGATCGTCACCGTCCCGTCGGGTTGCTCATCCGTGAGCACCTCCGCAATATTCACCTTCTCCTCGGACACGCGGGCGGTGATGTCCCGCAGCAGCCCCACACGGTCTCGCGCCTGTATCTCAATTCGAACGGGATAGAGTTTCTTCTCCTCCCCCCAGTCCACGTCCACCAGCCGCTCCTGCTCGTCCTCGTTTCGCACGCTGTGGCAGCTGGTCTTGTGCACCGTGATCCCCCTGGAACGGGTGATGAAGCCAATTATCTTGTCTCCCGGCAGCGGGTTGCAGCATTGGCCTATCCGCGTAAGCAGGTCTCCAACTCCCAACACCTTGATCCCCGAACCCGGGCTGGTCAGGGGCACGCTGCTCGACCGCTTCTCCTCCTCCTTACGCTCGTCGGCGGTCAATCGGTTGATAACCTGGTTTATCGTGGTGCCGCCTGAGGCCAGCGAAATGAGGAACTCTTCCACGTTGTCCATCTTGAAGGTCGTGGCCAACGCCTGCTCGTCTATCTTCATGTTCAGGCGTCGGGCCTCCTTCTTCAGGAGCTCCCGTCCCTGCTGTATGTTCGCCGTTCGCGATTGACGCCGGAACCACAGTCGAATGCGGCTGCGGGCGCCCGCCGTGCGAATATAGCCCAGGTTGGGATTCAGCCAGTCCAGGCTGGGCCCCCGGGCCACCTTCGTGGTTAGAATCTCAACCGTGTCCCCGTTTTGCAGCTGATAGTCCAGCGCCATCAGCCGCCCGTTGACCTTGCCGCCGATGCAACGGTGTCCCAGCTCCGTGTGGATACGATAGGCAAAATCTATAGGTGTCGCCCCCGAAGGCAGCTCGACGATGTCCCCCTGGGGAGTGAACACAAACACCTGGTCCTGGAAGATGTCCGTCTTGACCGACTCCAGAAACTCGTCCGTCGCCTGCACGTCCCGCTGCCATTCCAGCAGCTGACGCATCCACGTCATCTTCTGTTCAAACTTCAGGTCCGCGCTGTTGCCCTCCTTGTAGTGCCAGTGGGCGGCAACACCGTACTCCGCCAGCTGGTGCATCTCATTGGTCCGAATCTGCACCTCCAGTGGAACCGCTCCCTTGCACATCACCGTCGTGTGCAGCGCCTGGTACAGGTTTTCCTTGGGATTGGCCACGTAGTCGTCAAACTGGCCCGGTATGGGCCTCCACAGGTTATGCACCACCCCCAGTGTGTTGTAGCAATCCTGCTTCGACTTCACCAGCACCCTGAGGGCGTAGAGATCGTAGATGTCCCGGCTGCTCTTACCCTCACTCTCGTACTTCAGGCTCTTCAGATAGATGCTGTAGATGTGTTTGGGCCGCCCTACTACCTGCGCATCAAGGTTCTCCCTGTCCAGGGCGTCGACAAGAATCTGGCGCTGTTCCTCGATGTAACGCTCCCGCTCCTCCCGCCGGGTCGCAAGCATTTCGGAAATCTCCCGGTACAACTTCGGCTGAAGGTAGTGGAAGGAGCGGTCCTCCAGCCGCCACTTGATGTCCCAGATCCCCAGCCGGTGGGCCAGCGGCGCGTAAATGTCCATCGTCTCCTGGGCCATGGCCCGCTGCTTGGGCGGCGGCAGGGCATCCAGCGTCAGCATGTTGTGCAGCCGGTCCGCCAGCTTTATGAGCACAACCCGCACGTCCTCCGCCATCGCCACCAGCATCTTGCGCAGCGTCTCGGCCTTCAGCCTGTCCTCCGCCGGCTGGCTGGACATGTCAACCATGTCCACCAACTCCATCCGCGTCAGCTTGGTAACCCCGTCCACCAGCTTGGACACCTCCGGCCCGAACCGGCGGCTTATATCCTGGGAGGTGACGTCACAGTCCTCCACCACGTCGTGGAGCAGCGCGGCGGAAAGAGTAGTCCCGTCCAACTGCAGGTCGGCCAGGAAAAGTGCGATGCTGAGAGGGTGCTCAATGTAAGGCCCCCCTGAAGCTCTGAACTGTCCCTGGTGAGCTTGCTCCGCGAATTGGTACGCAGTCTCCACCAGTTCGTTCTTCTCCTTGGGGAGATACTTCCTGGTGCGACGAATCAATTGTCGCAGGCTCGGCGCCGTTGCCGTCTTCAATGCCATGTCCCTATCATATTTGTCCGCATGGTTTTCGTCTAGTCTACAGGAAAGGATAATGGCTGAGGAATTTCCACCCCAATCCCTTGCTTTAACAAGGGCAAGCGCCGACCTTCCTCGGCTACGGGAAGTAAGGAGTCTTCCCAAGGTTCAAGCCCGGAACATGAGGTGGTATAATTTTTCTGTTCCGCGGTCAGCCAATCCGACACCTGCGAAGAGAGGATACATGCTCGAAACCAACCAGGCAGACTTCCTGTTCGCCGATGCCAAAAGCCTGTATGACGACGCTTTAGAGATGCTCGAGCAGGGTCGGTTGCGCAACGCCGCCGAGAAGGCGTGGGGCGCCACAAAGCGGGCCACGGACGGTTTGATTCTCGCCCGCACCGGAAGGGAACCCCGCACATCGGGCCAGACTATTCGGCAGCTTCAGCAACTGCGTAGGCAGGACCCATCCCTGGAGCCATTGCGTTTGCAGTATGCCGTCCGGCAATCCTTTCTGCATGGAGCGTGTTTCTACGACGGGATTCTGGAGCCTGCTGACGCCATTATCGCCGACGTGCGGGAAACCGCGGGGTACATTCGGGACGCAGAGGCGATGGCAGTTGTACAGGGCAGCTAGAGGCACCAAGGACATTGGTCCCGCCGAGCAGAAGTATTGGCGGTACGTGGAAGACACCGCTGCGTCCCTGGCCCGTCACCACGGGTTCGGCCGTCTCGACACTCCCGTATTCGAAAGCTCGGAACTCTTTCACCGCTCCGTGGGCGCAGGTACCGACATCATGGACAAGGAGACCTACACCTTCCTGGACCGGGGCGGCGATTCCCTCACCCTCCGACCGGAAGGCACCGCCCCAGTCTGCCGCGCCTACCTGGAAGCGGGCATGCACAGCCTCCCCCAGCCCGTGCGCCTCTACTACTTCTGCCCCGTCTTCAGGTACGACAGACCCCAGGCCGGGCGCTATCGCCAGCACCACCAATACGGCGTCGAAATCCTCGGCGATCCCTCGCCCCTGGCCGACGCCGAAATCGTGGACATGGGATGGGCCCTCGTTTCCAATCTCGGCCTGACAGGTCTGAGCCTCTTCATCAACAGCATCGGCGACCCCGCCTGCCGCCCGGGCTATATCGACGCCCTCCGCAGCTACTATAAGGCAGCCCGCAACGACCTATGCACCGACTGCCGCCAGCGATGGGAACACAACCCCCTCCGCCTGCTGGACTGCAAGCGCGACTCCTGCCAGCCCCTACAGGAAGGCGCCCCAAAGTCTACCGAACACCTCTGCGACGATTGCGAAGCGCACTGGCAGCGGCTTCAGACCTACCTGAAAGCTCTCGAAATCCCCTACACCGTCGACCACCGCCTCGTGCGCGGCCTCGACTACTACACCCGCACCGTCTTCGAAATCGTACCCCCCGGCGCCGGCGCCCAGGGCACGATCCTCGGCGGTGGTCGCTACGATGGCCTCATTGAGCAAATTGGAGGACGTCCCACCCCGGGCGTAGGTTTCGCCACAGGCATGGAGCGGCTTATTTTGAACGTTCAGGGTCAGGGCGTAGAAGTCGCCGAAGAGGAGAAGCCGGACTACTACATCGCCGCCCTCGGCGAGGAAGCAGTCGGGCCTGCCCTGGAGCTAAGCGCCAGTATGCGTAAACACGGCGTCGGAGTCATTCAGGGAGCGTGGAGCCGAAGCATGCGCGGCCAGATGCGGAACGCCAACTCCCTAGGCGTATCCAGCGTCCTAATCATCGGCGAAGACGAAGCAATGGCCGGCACCGTCACAGTCCGCGAGATGTCCACCAGGAAGCAGCAAATTGTCGCGCGCGAAGACTTCCTGAAGAGGATCGCTTCCTAGCGAATCCGGCGTCTGCCGAATCGCCCGCCCCGGATGATGATTACCCCGCTGCTGGTGCTTGCACGCCCGCCAAAGTAAGCCCCCACCGTCCCGAGCAGTCCGGCCAAAACGGCCAGTATACCCGCCACCCAAGTCAGTATTTCCTGCGCCGAAGTCCAGACTCCGAGCGATTCCAGCACAAGCGCAGTCAGAAATGTCGGTGCCGCCATTAAGAATGCCATCAGGAGCCCGATGCCAAGGGCCTGACCGGGTGTCGCCCGCGCAACCCCGCCCCCCACGTACCCGCCAATCAGCGGCCCAAAGGGGCCCACTATGAAATGCACTATCGGAATCAGTAGCAACAAGATGCTCAACCCAACCCCGATTATTGCGCCCCTGGCAACCATGCCTATTCCCGTAGGTTCCATGATTAGGTCGCTGGTTACAACCTAGCCCAACGTCTCTTTCATCACTGCCCCGATGAGCCCCGGCGAAGGCACCACGTGGGCGCCCGCGTCCCGCAGGGCCTCATTCTTCGCCTCCGCCGTCGCGTCGGAACCCGTGATGATCGCCCCGGCATGGCCCATCCGCTTCCCCGGAGGCGCCGTCGCCCCAGCAATGAACGACACGACGGGTTTCGTAAAGCTCTCCTTGATATACTGGGCCGCCTCCTGCTCCATGCTCCCGCCAATCTCCCCAATCATCACCACCGCATCCGTATCCGGGTCCTCATTGAACAGCTCCAGCACATCCACGAAATTCGTCCCTATCAACGGGTCCCCGCCTATCCCCACGCAGGTGGATTGGCCCAGGTCCAGGGCGCTCAACTGGCTCACCGCCTCGTAGGTCAACGTGCCGCTGCGTGACACAACCCCCACCCTGCCGGCCTGGTGAATGTGCCCCGGCATTATCCCCACCTTGCAATGTCCCGTTGGCGAAATCAGCCCCGGACAGTTCGGCCCCAGCAGTCTGCTTCCCCGACCTTCGAGATACCTCAGCACCCTGGCTGAGTCCAGTACCGGCACCCCTTCGGCGATGCACACGATCAACCCTATCCCCGCATCCGCCGCCTCGATCATCGCGTCCTGTGCGAATGGCGCGGGCACAAAGAGAAGCGAAACGTCCGCCCCCGTCTCATTCACCGCCTCCTCCACCGAATCGAACACCGGCACCGATTCATTGAATGTCGTGCCGCCCCGACCCGGGGTCACCCCTGCCACCACGTTGGTGCCGTAATCCATGCAGCGGGTGGCGTGAAAACTCCCCTCCCGACCCGTAATCCCCTGCACCAGTACCCGCGTATTCTCATCAACCAGTATGCTCATTTCGCTCCTTAGCCGCTTAATCTATTCGAAGTGCCGCGCCCTAGCTTAGTGACTCTGCCAGCCGGGCTTCCACGTCCAGCAGCGTCTCTGCGAAGGACACCTGAAGCCCCGACTTATCCAGCACCGCCCTGGCTTCGTCCACCTGCACCCCCTGCAAACGAATCGTCAACGGAATCTCCGATTTCGTTTCCTCGTAGGCCTGCACGATGCCTCTGGCCACAATGTCACTCCGAAGTATCCCGCCGAAAATGTTGACCAGAATACTGTCAACGTCCGGGTCGGAAAGCATGATGTTAACCGCCTTGGCCACCTTGGCCTCGTCGGCGCCGCCCCCCACGTCCAGGAAGTTCGCCGGCGTGGCTCCCGCGCCCCTCACCAGGTCCATCGTGGCCATCGCCAGCCCCGCCCCGTTCACCAGGCAACCCACGGACCCATCCAGCTTCACGTATGCGATGCCATACTCGGAGGCTTCCACTTCCAAAGGCGTTTCCTGCTCCGGGTCTCCCCAATCAGCCAGGTCCTTGTTGCGGAACAGTGCGTCGTCCTCCAGGCTCACCTTCGCATCCACCGCCACCAGGCTCCCGTCATTGGATACCACCAGCGGGTTGATCTCTATCAAAGTCAGGTCCCGCTCCATGAATAGCTTGTACATCGCGGCCATAATCCGTGCGGCGCTCCTCTGCTGCCCGGGGTCCAGATCCAACCCCCGCGCAATGCGCCGAGCCTGAAATGCTTGAAGCCCAACCGCAATGTCCACTCCCTCCCGAGCTATGGCCTCCGGCTGTGTTTCCGCCACCTCCTCTATCTCCATCCCACCGGCGGCGCTGGCGATGAACACCGGCCCCTGGGCCGATCTGTCCACCGTAACCGCCAGGTACAACTCCCTCTCCACCTGCGCCGGTTCCTCCACCAGCACCCGCTGCACAGGCACGCCCTCCGGTCCCGTCTGCACCGTCACCAGCCGGGTGCCAAGCAGCCCACGGGCATACTCTTCACCCTCCTCCGGAGAGTTCACCAGCTTCACTCCTCCCGCCTTTCCTCTCCCGCCTGCGTACACCTGCGCCTTCACCACCGCCGTTCCCCCCAGCTCCCGGCATATCTCCGCAACCTCCTCCGGCGTCGAAGCCACCCGTCCCTTCGGAACAGGCACCCCGGAACTCCCCAGCAACTCCTTGGACTGATACTCGTGGATCTTGATGACGATACCTCCCGCCCAAAATATCAGCGCATATTCTAACACACCTAATCCCTTCCCCCTTCTCCCTCCCCCTCGTCGGAAACCTCCCCATACCCCCCTCACGAGCGCCGCCTGACCTCTTCCCCCTCGACGGGGGAAGATTGAGCCTGTCCTGAGCTTGTCGAAGGGATGGGGGTGAATCCCCCTTCATTGACGCAACTCGCCATCTTCGGTACATTCACCAACACCCACACTTCCACACAGAAGGAGAAAAGATGACTGGCAAGGAGACCGTTGGATTCGTCGGACTGGGCATCATGGGCCTTCCCATGAGCCTCAACCTCATCAAGGCAGGCTATCCCCTGACGGTGTACAACCGCACCCGCACCAAGACCGCAGAGCCCGCCGCCGAGGGCGCCGCCGTCGCGGACTCCCCAAAGGAAGTCGCCCAACGCTCCTCCGTCATCATCGTCATGGTTGCCGACTCCCCTGACGTCGAAGAAGTCGTCCTCGGCGAAAACGGCATCATCCAAGGCGTCCAGGAAGGCTCCATCGTAATCGACATGAGCACCATCGCCCCCTCCGTCACCCGCCACATCGGCGGCCTCCTTGCCGAAAAGGGTGTCCAGATGCTGGACGCCCCTGTCAGCGGCAGCTCCTGGGCCGCCGCCGACGGTACCCTTTCCATCATGGTCGGCGGCGAACCGGAGGCCTTCCAACGCGGGCTCCCCGTCATGCAGGCCATGGGCACCAACATCATCCACATAGGCCCCGGCGGCATGGGCCAGGTGTGCAAGCTGGTCAACCAGGTCATGGTAGCCGGAACTCTCGCCGCCGTCTGCGAAGGCCTCCTCCTCGGCGCGAAAGCCGGCGTCGACCTCGACAAAGTCTTCCAAGCCGTCACCGGCGGCGCCGCAAACTCCTGGCAGCTGGAAAACCTCGGCTCTCGCATACTACAACGCGACTTCAACCCCGGCTTCTCCGTCAAGCTAATGCTCAAGGACCAACGACTCGTCAACCAGGCCTCTCAGGAAATGGAGCTGCCCATGCCCGTCTCCGCCGTGGCCCGCCAGTTCTTCTATCTGCTGGCCCAGAAGGGACTCGGAGAAGAGGGCACCCAGTCCTACATCAAGGGACTGGAGGAGATGGCCAAAGTCACCGTCCAGGGCGGCCAAAAGTCCATGCTCTAACCCCCTGAGCAGTACACCAACTTTGCTCTGAACGACTGCATACTGTACAATATGCGAAAATATGAACAGTCCTGACTCCAGAGGACGGAGCCGCCATGAAAGACGTCACTATTTCTCCCGAAGGAAATATCACCCTTCCCGAAGCCGCACTGGAAGCCCTCTCCGCAAAGCCGGGTGACAAGCTGCGGCTCTTCATCTACGGAGGCGAAATCAAGATCCTAACAGTGCGACCCGTGAGTTGGCTTCACGGAGCCTTACCATATGACGGTCCACCCAAAACCTTGGAAGAAATGGACGAGGGCATCGCTCAGGGAGCATATGAAAGCTCTCGCGATTGATACAAACATACTGATAAGGTACATTGTCCGCAACAATCAAGAACAGGCTGACGTTGCTCGACATTTCATCGAATCTCTTACGCCTGAACGTCCGGCCTTTATCTCTCGCGAAGTCGCTTTGGAGTTTATGTGGGTTCTGGAAAGAAGCTACAGCTACCCCCGCGACAAGATTGCAGACACTGTTCTGAGCCTTACTTCTGCTCCCAACATCGTGGTTGAGTCAAAAGAAGATGTGGTCAAGGCGGCTACAAGATATGGCCAATCATCCGCCGATTTCTCCGACCTCCTCATCCTAGCCGCCGCCAACCGCGCGGGCGCAAACCCTCTCTACACCTTTGACCGCAGACTCGCCCGACTTGACGGAGCCGCCCTCCTGACAGTGCCCATACCCGGCTAGCCCCCTCCCCTTACTCGCCCAACCACCCGGCGACAATCTCCTTATCCCGCTCAAACGCCAGCGGCGGCAGACCTCCCACCTCAAAGAACCCCACCTCCATCACCTCGTCCCTCGCCTCCGGCTCTCCCTCCAATATCTCCCCCGCGTAGACCACCAGCACCACCGGACCTCCCGACTCCGAAAACACCCCCACCAGCCGGGCGATCCTCGTCCGCAACCCCGTCTCCTCCCACACTTCCCCCACCGCAGCCTCCTCTACCACCTCCCCTCGGTCCACGTACCCGCCCGGCAGGCTCCACAGACCCAGACCCGGCTCCGTCCCCCGACGCACCAGCAGCACCCTTCCACCCCTCTCCAGAATCATCGCCGTTGCCACCTTAGGGTCGTGGTAGACAATCCGGCCGCAGCGCGAGCACACGGGCCGGCTCACCCCCTCCACCGTCATCTTCCTGAGATCCCCCGCACAATGGGGGCAATATCTGTCTTCAGTCGCCATCCAAGAGAATATACCACAGCAACCGGACAGTTGCCGCCTGCCCCATCCGTCCGTAGGGGCAGGTTTCAAACCTGCCTTCGGAGCAACCGCCCTCGCTTGCCCCTCTCGTCCTTCTCCTCTAAAGTAACCCGTTATGAGAGGCACCCAGTCCGACACCCGGGCCCTTGAACACGAGCTGCGAAAGCTGGTCGAAGGCGAGGTGCGCTTCGACGACTTCTCCAAGGTCCTCTACAGCACCGACGCCAGCATCTATCAGATGGAACCCGTCGGCGTCGTGATCCCCCGCCACAATGACGACGTCCTCGCCGTTGTCGACGTCGCCCGCCGCACCGGCGTCCCCATCCTGCCTCGCGGCGGCGGCACCAGCCTCGCAGGCCAGACCGTCAACCACGCCATAGTCCTCGACTTCTCCAAATACATGGACACCCTAATCGAGGTTAACCCGGGCGAACACTGGGCGCGAGTCCAGCCGGGCATTGTCCTGGACACCCTGAACGGACTCCTCACCCCCCACGGCCTCAAGTACGCTCCCGACCCCTCCACCGCCAACCGCGCCTCCGTGGGCGGCGGCATCGGCAATAACTCCTGCGGCTCCCACTCCGTCATCTACGGCAAGACCGGCGACCACGTCCAAGAGCTCGACGTGGTCCTGGCCGACGGCTCAGAAGCCCGCTTTTCCAACCTCAGCCCATCCCAGTTGGAAACCAAGCTTTCCGGCAGCGGCCTGGAGTCCCAAATCTACCGCGCCATCCCCGAAATCGCCCGTCATCACAGCGAAGAGATAGAGTCCCGCTACCCAAACATCATGCGACGAGTCAGCGGATACAATCTCGACCAGTTCCTGAACGGCGCCAACGTAAATCTCAGCCGGATGCTCGTCGGCTCGGAAGGCACCCTAGGCGTCATCACCGAAGCAAAGATTAACCTCGTCCCCACCCCCAAGGCCACCACCCTCTCCATCGCCCACTTCGACACCCTCGGAGAGGCTTGCGACGCCACTCCCACCATTCTGGAGCACTCCCCCGCCGCAATCGAGCTGGTCGGCGAAATGCTGCTGGAGCGTACCCGAAACTCCCCCACCTTCTCCCGCCGCATGACCTTCGTGAACGGCCGACCCGGAGCAATCCTAGTCGTGGAATTCACCGGCGACACCCCAGCCGAAGCTGCAGACAGAGCCCGAAAACTCAAGGACGCCCTCGCCCGTCAACGTCTCGGCTACGACTGCACAACCATCCTCGACAGCGCCGGACAAGTCAACGTCTGGGCCGTCAGAAAGGCCGGCCTCGGCCTGCTCATGAGCGTCCGCGGCGACGCCAAGCCCATCCCCTTCGTCGAAGACACCGCCGTCGACCCCGAACATCTCGGCCAATTCGTCCGCCGCTTCGACGAGATAGTCGCCTCCAACGGCACCACCGCCGGCTACTACGGCCACGCCAGCGTCGGCTGCCTCCACATCCGCCCACTCGTCAGCCTCAAGACCCAAAACGGCCTCGACACCATGACCTCCATCGCCTCGGAAATCGCCGACCTCGTCCAGGAATTCGGCGGCTCCCTCAGCGGCGAACACGGCGACGGCATCGTCCGCGGCGTCTGGACGGAGAAAATGTTCGGCCCCAAAATCTACGACGCCTTCCGCCAGGTCAAGCAGGCCTTCGACCCCGACGGCATCATGAATCCCGGCAAGATAATCGACACTCCGCCCCTAACCGACAATCTCCGCTACGGCCCGACCTACAAGGCCCTCACCTTCCCCACCCAGCTGGACTTCTCCGACAACGACGGTTTCGAAGGCGCCATCGACATGTGCAACGGCATGGGCGCCTGCCGCAAGCCCGACGGCACCATGTGCCCCTCCTACATGGCAACCCGCGACGAGGAGCACTCCACCAGGGGCCGCGCCAACCTCCTCCGCGCCGCCATCTCCGGCGCCCTCCCCCCGGACACCCTCACCGGCCGCCGCCTCTACGAGGCCCTTGACCTCTGCCTCGAATGCAAAGGCTGCAAGGGCGAATGCCCCTCCAACGTCGACATGGCCAAGCTCAAGTACGAGTTTCTCCACAATTACAACGCTGCCAACGGCACGCCGATCAGGGCCAAACTCTTCGCCCACATCAACCGCCTGAGCCGCCTCTGCAGCCGTTTCGCCCCCCTCGCCAATCTCGCGGCCCGCACCCCCGGCCTCCGCTGGCTCCTCCACCATTTCTTAGGCATCCACAAGAACCGCCCCCTCCCTTCCTTCGCCCGTCAGTCCTTCCCCAGCTGGTTCGAGAAACGAACTCCCCCCAAGAACGCCCCCCGCGGTCCCGTCGTCCTCTTCAACGACACCTTCATGAACTACAACGTCCCTTCCATCGGCATCGCTGCCGTTGAGCTGCTGGAACACGCTGGATTCGAGGTTATTCTCGCCAATTCCCGCTGTTGCGCCCGTCCCATGATCTCCAAGGGCTTGCTATTCGAGGCGAAGGCCAACGCCCGCTTCAACGTGAACCTGCTGGCCCCCTACGCCGCCAACGGCGTCCCCATCGTCGGCTGCGAACCCAGCTGCCTCCTCACCCTCCGCGACGAATACCCCGACCTCCTCCGCGACGACGATTCAAAGACCGTAGCCGCCAACTCTCTCCTAATAGACGAATTCCTCATGGACCTCCACCGCAAGGGCAAACTCGACCTGAACTTCTCCGACGTGGGCAAGAAAGTCCTGTTCCACGGCCACTGCCACCAGAAGGCCCTCGTCGGAACGACAGACGCCGTCGGCATCCTCGGGCTGCCCCCCAAATTCACAATTGAGGAAGCGAAGACGGGCTGCTGCGGCATGGCCGGCTCCTTCGGCTTCGAAAAGGAACACTACGACATCTCAATGGCCATCGGCGACCAGAAGCTCTTCCCCCTCGTCGAATCGAAGGACGACGAATGGGAAATCGCCGTCATGGGCATCTCCTGCCGCCAGCAAGTCGAACACGCCACCACCCGCCGTCCCCGCCACCTAGTGGAGGTTTTGAGGGATTCAATAGATTAACCGAAATAGAATGAAGAGGTGCCATGAATATGCTAGGTGAAGATTGGCTGAAGCTCAGTCAAAGCGAACTCTACGAGGCGTTTGACGATTGGATTCGGGAAGCTGCTAACACGGACAACTGGTCCGAAAACAACCCCAATGGGCAGCGCATCCATTGGAAATCTCTAAGCACAGTTTGGGAGCGCTATAAGAGTTGGCAAAGTAGTATTACTTTGCAATGTCGCCCATCCAACGACGAGCTGATGCAACATGGTATGGGGCAAATGCTGAACTCTCCAGGCTGCTACTTGTTCGGCTGGGGTTCGGGGTACGATACAGTTGCTCCACGATATATTGGCAAGACTGGCAAGAGCAGGTCCAAGAGGGAAAACACTCTTGTACGACGACTTCGTAATAGATATATACCAACTAAGCGATTCAACCTTCATCCAGAAGACAGCAAGATCAAGCAATGCGCGATAGCAACCTGGCTTACAATAAATGGCCTGGCGAACGTTGATGGAGGATGGAAGCAGTTACCCGATATATTCGATAGCCTTATTTTGCGACACTACAAGAATTTCGGCCCAAGCAAAAATGAGGTCAGATTAAGAATCAAAAACAATCAGAGTGCTAACGAGATCGTAAAATATGCCAAAACTCACTACAAGCCACCGCTGGCAGTGAGACATGGTGAGGACTATGCCAAATTCGGAATAGACGAGATATGGTTCGCCATTTTTCCAGTGTCTAACAAAGCAACAGCAAGGAAGCTAGAGACCATCCTTATTCCCGCAGTCAGGTGCTGGAACAGAGAGAGGGGGCTCAAACCAATACTCAACAAGCAGGGTTAACGCTTCCCTACCCCACCACCCCTACCCCACCAGGTCCCTCACCCCACGCACCACCAGGATAATCCCCACCGCCAGCAGCACCCACGCCAACACCAGCACCAGGCTCCGAACGCTGACTCGCCCAGTGTATCGCGCCCCAATGTAGGACCCGATCATCCCCGTCGACGCGATTGCCAGCAGCAGCGGCAGGTCCACCTCCCCGTGAAGTCCGTGCCCAACAAACCCGAAAACGCCCAGCACCGCTCCCACCACCAGGTTGGATCCCGCCGCCCTCCGGGGATTGATCTTCAACAACCGTATCATCAGCGGCAGCCGCAAGCTTCCCAGAATCAGCCCCACACCGCCTCCCAGCAACCCGATGGCCGCGCCGCCCGCCGCCGCCACGCTCCCGCTCGTCTTCGTCAACGCCTCCTGCCCGGCCCCTTCCTCACCCGACTCCCCACCTTGTTCCGCCGCAGCCAACCGTCGACGCAATCCGAAGAACTCCACCCCCTGCCACAGCACAAGCAACCCCGCCAGCCCAATCAGCAGCCCCTTCGGAAACTCCCCCGCATAGAACCCTCCCAGGAAGCCCCCCACTATCGAAGGTATCCCCAGCCACATCACCACCCCCCAATCAATGCGACCCTCCGTTACGTGCCGGTAACCCCCCGCCATCGCCGACAGTGCACTCGTCAGGATGTTGGTGCCCGCGGCAAACTGCGGATTCACCCCCATCAGCAGCAGCGCCGGCAGCCGCATAGTCCCCAGCGCCAGCCCCACAAAACCCCCCAGCAGTCCCACTCCCAATGACAGGAGCGAAAGCAACGCCAGCTGCCACAACGCAAGGTCCGTAGTGAACTCAATCATCGCCTAGCGTCTCTCCTGGGATTCTTCCCGTTGCCGAAAAACCTCCACCCCCGCGCCCGCCAGAACCCCTCCCTTGATGGGCGGACGCACCTTCATCACCCGCACCGTCACACTCGCAACCGGATGGTCACGCAGAATCTCGCTGGCAATGGATTCGGCCACCGCCTCAACCAGATTCCGCCCCTGCCCCTCCAGATGCCTCTTAGCCACCCGGTACAGGTCCGTGTAGCTTACACTGTCGACGATGTCGTCGGACTCCCCCGCCGCTCTCAGATCCAGCTCCGCTTCCAGGTCCACCTCAAAGGGCTGACCCAGCACCCGCTCCTCCTCATTTCGACCGTGATAGCCGTAGAACTTCATCCCCTCCAGTATTATCCGATCGCTCACCGGTCTATTCGTCCTCCATGACCACCGCCGTGCCATAGGCGAAAAGCTCCGTGGCCCCGGTCATAATCACCGAGGTCGCCAACCGCACGTTTACCACCCCGTTGGCCCCCATGCCTTCCGCCTGCTCGATCATCCGCCCCATCGCTTCGGCTCTGGCCTCCGCCAGAAGCTCTGAATACTCGACAATCTCGCCCCCGAACAGGCTCTTGATGGCGGCCATTATGTCCCGCCCCAGGTTGCGCGCCCTCACCGTGCTGCCCTCCACCATCCCCAACGTATTCACAACCCGTCTTCCTTGAACCGTTTCCGTGGTAACCGTAATCATCAGCCGTTCTCCATCCTGGAAATTTCCGCCGCCAGTTCCAGCAGATTATACGCCCGCTTCACCACCGGCACGTCCACCATCTCCCCGTCCAGCGCCAGCGCCCCCCGACCCTGCGCCGTCGACTCTTCCCACGCCGCAACCACACGGCGGGCGTAGTCCAGGTCTTCCTCCCTTGGCGTGAATACTCTGTTGATAGTCTCCAGCTGGGCCGGATGAATCGCGAACTTCCCCTTATATCCCAGGCTCGCCGCCGAGTCGGCCTCCCTCCGCAGCCCCTCCGCGTCCCGAAACCGCACGTAGGGCGTGTCCAACGCAACGATGCCGGCCGCCCGCGCCGCTATGGGAATCATGGCCCGCGGAAATGCGACCTCTTCCCCGCCCTCAGTCCTCTGCAGCCCCATATCATTCGTGAAGTCCTCCGCCCCGAAGGCGACGGCCACCACCCGGCTCGAAGCCGCCGCTATGGCCGATGCCGAAAGCACCCCCGCCGCACTCTCAATCCACGGTATGATCCTAACCGTTCCGTCGGGAATCCCTCGCCTCGCCTCCTCCACGCTCAACAGCCGGTGACACTCCGTGACGTGCCACGGCGAGTCCACCTTACCCAGGCTGATCCCGTACAGTTCTGGAGCGACAACCGCCCGCAGCTCTTCAGCCGTCCTCCCCGTGTCTAGCGAATTTACCCGCACCATCACCTTCTGCCCCAACTGCGAAAGGGTCGGAATCAGTTCCGTCACCAGCTCCCGCGCCGCCGTCTTCTCGTCCGGAGGCACCGAGTCCTCCAGATCGGCGACCAACGCATCCGCCCGAAACCCTCTGGCTTTCTCAAGCATGCTCCGCCGGTTCCCCGGCACGAATTGCAGACTTCTCAATAGCTCCAAAGATCCTCCTCAGCGCTCCGTTCGCCTTAGCGGCCCGCCAAGTATAGCACCCAACAGACCCGCCACAACCACACCGTCTCCAGCTTGAAACCGGACGGTCAACCACCCACCCAAGAGCCACCGGGCAACCCCGCCGCGGCAGTCCGCATCCCCTTTCGACGCCTGCCATTGGGGTAGACCACCCCAAATCCGTACCCCGTCGCCGTTGACATACGCCGGACAGTAGTACAAAAATAGGTAACTTTAGCGCCGATTGGGGGCAGTTATGGTAAGTAAGGATGATTTCAGGGGCGGCATGGCCCGGTTCGCCACAGGCGTAACCATAGTCACCACCCTGGACCATCAGGGAAACCTCCATGGAATGACCGCCAACTCCTTCACCTCCGTTTCCCTCGCCCCTCCCCTGGCCCTCGTATGCGTGGACTTCAGCACCCACACCCACAACTACATCAAAGCCCTTGGCGCCTTCGGAGTGAGCGTCCTCAGCCAGGAACAGGAGGAGATAGGCGGCTACTTCGCCCGCAAGCCCCAGGATCGTCTCGGCACACCCTTCCGGCACTACATGAGCGAAATGGGCTTGCCCGTCATCGAAGGCTCCATGGCCTACTTCGGCTGCCGCGTGGTGGACGCCCACGTCCACGGCGACCACACCATCTATATCGGCTCCGTGGACGAAATGTCTCTGGGAGAAAAAGCCAACCCCCTGCTCTACTACGAAAGCCGCTTCACCAAACTGGCCTAGCCTGGGCACCCTTCTCCCGAATCCCTTGTAGAGGCGGTTTCACGGACCGTCCCTACAATAACCGTCTATGGGGCGTTGTGACCGTTCCTGAAGCAGGCTATCGAAGCTACCTGGTCGTCCTCACCGGGTCGCCAGATGATCACCCCGCCCGCGGTTCGGCTGTACGTTGATATGCCTTCAAGGTTTGTGCGGTAGACCTGCGACTGTTCAGAAACCACAAATATCTCGTCTTCTTCTCCATCACGCACAACCCTGGCATCCACCACCGGCCCGGTCTTCTCAGTCACGCGGAAGGAAATAACTCCCTGTCCGCCCCTCTGTTGTGTCCTGTTCCTTACCACCGTCATCAGTTTGCCAATGCCATTGGCGCTGATGATCAGAATCTTGTCCTTGGACATGATCGACTCCATCCCCACAACTTTGTCGTCGCCCATCAGCTGTATGCCCTTCAATCCACCCGAAGTGCGGGACCGGATAAGTTGCTCGTTTACCGGGAAGCGGATCGACTTGCCGCCCGCGGTAAACAGTATTACCTCCTCCTCTTCCATCAGCTCCCTGACGGATATCAACTCGTCCCCCGCGTCCAGCCGCATGATAATCAGGCCGTTGCTCCGGAGGTTGGCCAGATTCTTCAACTCCAGCGCTTTCACTTTCCCCTGCCTGGTTCCCAGAACCAACCTGCTCTCCAGGTCCAACTCCGACGTCGATACCACCTCGGTAACCTGCTCACCGGGCGTCAGATTTATCAGGTTTACCAGCGGAGTTCCCCGGGTAGTTCGCGACGTATCTCCCACGATCTCAAAACAGTCCAGCCGATAGACCCTGCCCGTGTTTGTGAAGAACAGTAAAACATCATGGGTGTCTGAGACGATAAGATGCTGCACCGCATCGCTCTCTCGCGTTACCATCCCCCGCTTGCCCTTCCCACCCCGAAGCTGGGAGCGGTACGTCGCCGTCGGCATCCGCTTGATGTACCCCCGCCGGCTGATAGTGATCACCACCTCCTGGTGCTGAGTCAGGTCCTTCAACGATATCTGCGTCGGCTCATCCCGAATTATCTTCGTCCTGCGAGGATTGGCGTACTTCTTCTTCAGCTCCGCCGTCTCTTCTTTGATGACGCTCATTACCTTCCCCGGGTCCGCCAGCAGCTCCTCCAGCTCGCCAATGGTCTGCAGCAACGCCTCGTATTCGTCCTCCAGCTTCTGCCGCTCCAGGGCCGCCAATCGACGCAGCTGCATGTCCAGGATCGCCTGCGCCTGCGCCTCCGTCAGCCCCAACTCCACCATCAGGCTCTCTCTCGCCGCCTCCACGTTCTCCGCCCCGCGAATGAGCTTGATGACCATGTCCAGGAACTTGATCGCGATGCGCAACCCCTCAAGGATGTGCGCCCGCTCATTCGCCCGCTTCAGCAGGAATTCCGTCCGCCTGACCACCACCACGCGCCGGTGCTCGATGAACAGCTGCAGCATCCGCTTCAGGTTCAGCACCTGCGGCTGCCCGTCCACCAGCGCCAGCATCGTCGCGTTGAAGGACGACTGCATCGGCGTATGCTTGTAGAGGTTGTTCAGCACCATCTGGGGCTGGGCTCCTCGCCTCAGGTCCAGCACGATCCGAAGCCCCTTCCTGTCAGACTCGTCCCGAATGTCGGAAATCCCCTCAATCTTCTTGTCTCGCGCCATCTGGGCTATGCGCGCTACAAGGTTCGCCTTGTTGACCTGGTACGGCAGCTCCGATACCACTATCTGGGAGCGACCGTTCTTCAATTCGCCAATATCCACCAACGCCCGCATGACCACCCGGCCCCGGCCCGTGGAATACATCTGCTTGACGAACTCCCGGTCCTTCCCCACAAGCGCCATCGCCCTCGTCGGAAAGTCCGGCCCCTTCACCAGCTTGAGCAGGTCCTCCACGTACGCGTCCGGGTTTTCGATCAGATAGGTGATAGCATTGCATATCTCGCCCAGATTATGGGGGGGAATGCTGGTCGCCATCCCCACCGCAATGCCCGAGCCACCGTTGACCAGCAGGTTCGGCAGCCGGGCGGGGAGCACCACCGGCTCCTTGATGGAATCATCGAAGTTGAGCGAATAGTCCACCGTGTCCAGTTGAATGTCCGCCAGCAACTCCTGGGCGATGCGCGTCAGCCGCGCCTCCGTGTACCTCATCGCCGCCGGCGGGTCGTCGTCGATGCTGCCGAAGTTCCCCTGTCCGTCTATCAGCGGATGACGAAGCGAGAATTCCTGCGCCATCCGCACCAGGGCGTCGTATACCGGAGAGTCCCCATGGGGGTGGTACTTGCCCAGCACCTCTCCCACAATGCGCGCACACTTCTTATGAGAACTCGCGGGCCCGAGGCTGATCTCGTGCATGGCGAACAGAATGCGCCGTTGCACCGGTTTTAGTCCGTCCCGAACGTCTGGCAACGCCCGCGACACGATGACGCTCATGGCGTAGTTCAAATAGGAAGTCCGCATCTCGTCATGGATGCGAATGGGTCGGATTCTCTCTCCAGGAGTCGTTACCATCTACTTCTTCACCTCTTCGTCACCGGACGCAATCTCGAACTCTGCGCCCCGGTGATTATGTATACTTCGCCCTCGCCTATTCTACCAGCAGCTCCCCCAAATCCTCCACAAAGTGACAGGCGGATTTCGCCGCATAAAGGTCCGCCCCCACCCCTCTTCATCCTCCGCCCCTGTTAGGGGACCGCGTGGGCAAGATGAAACCCCTCCGCCCTCTCCACAAACGCCTGAAATATGCCACCGAAGCCCCTCGGCAGTCTCTCGTCCGCATTCAGGTCCGCGCGGAAGCCGATGACCCAACCGTGCTCGGCGCTCTCCAGACCCTCCACCGCCCCGTCTTCAACGTCGTAGGCCGATGCCAGCAAACTCGGCGCCCGCTGTCCGTCCATGAGCTTCGGCTCTGCGCCTGCGCCTCCAAGCCGAAAGAAGCCCCCCGCTCCCAGAATTGCCGCCGTCTTGCTTCCCGGCGAAACGTAAACCGTCCGTCGTTCCGGCTTTTCCACACCCGCCCCGGACTCTGTCACACTGGCCGGCGTGCCTTCAGGAGACTTTCCACCGAAGACCTCGTTCAACAGCAGAAGCCCGTCTCCCAACGCAAGGACCGGCATGTCCATCTCAAGGGCTCGAGCCACAATCCCCCGGTGCCCCTCAGACCAGCAAGACTCTGCCCCTTCGCCCAGAACGTAGATGCCCGCCGCCCCTGTTTCGTCCAGCAGATACGGCCCGTCCCCAGGCGTTGCTTCCATCAGTTGAAGGTCTGCATCCCCCCCGTGTGGAAGGTCAATTTTGGAATCCGCTTTTCCTCCACGGGTGGGCCTCAAGATTACAATAACCATATTATGTAATTATACTAAATTTGGAACAGCTTTGCCATTCGCCCCTCCAAATCTCCCTTTGCCATCCCTCAAATTAATTGGTATGCTTGGCAACTACAACGTCCTCAGCCCAACGAAAGTGCTGAGAGCCCGTTCGCTTCCAATCTCAGCGGATGGGGAAATCGCGAAGGAGATCGAAACTACGTGGCACAAAAGACGGATCTGCCCCTCAATAAGGCATACAGTCAGTACGTAAGCGGACTAAAGGCAAACAGAAAAAAGGGAATTTCCCAGGACCTAAACAGATTCGTACGCTGGTGTGGCAGTTCCGGTCCCATTAGTGGTCTCACCCCCCAGACAGTCGCCTCCTACTGCGAGTGGTTGGGCCGAAGCGGCGGGGACGTTGCCAAGAAGCTGGATCCGGTCAAAAAGTTCCTCACCTACCTCAAGAACGAGGAACTGGTCAGGATTAGCCTCGCCACTCACGCCCGCGTTCCCAAGAACAAGGCCCTCGCCAAGATCGCCAGGGACCAGAAAGCCGCGCCGGACGTCGCCGAACTCACCCAGGAAGGCTTCGATAGGCTCACCGCGCAGCTGGAGTCCCTCAAAGCAGATCGCACCAGGGTCGTCGGTGACATTGGCCGCGCCATGGCCGACAAGGACTTCCGCGAAAACGCCCCACTGGACGCCGCTAAGGAACGTCAGGGTCTCGTTGAATCCCGCATTCGAGAGCTGGAGCAGACCCTCAGCTCCGCCGTCATTACCGGCGGAGACTCCACAGTCAAAATCCAGCGTGTCGCCATAGGCAAGACCGTGGTCCTGAAATCCGCAAACAACGGCCGCAAGGTCTCCTACTTGGTTGTTCACCCCAGGGAAGCCAACCCCACGGAGCGCAAGCTCTCCATCGAGTCCCCCGTCGGCAAGGCTCTCATGAACCGGCAGGCCGGCGAGAAGGTTGAAGTCATCGTCCCCAAGGGCTCCGTCCGGTACCTCATTGAAAAGGTCACGGGCTAGCCTCCCCCCTAAAGCAGCCCCTCCACCACTTCCCTCACGTCCTCCATAGGCACGTCCCTGCTGGTTGTCGCCTTCCCCACCTCCTCCAACAGCACCCACCTGATAGATCCCCCCGTCGACTTCTTGTCCAGCGACATTGCCGCGAATAGCTGCTCCACGTCCAGCCCCTCCGCCCTGAGAGGCAGATCGAATTGCTTCAGCAGTTCCCCCTGACGCCTCACCACGTCCCCGTCAATCATACCCATCCTGCGGCTCAACTCCGCCGCTCCCATCATTCCCACCGACACCCCCTCGCCGTGCATCCATTCGCCGTAACCCGTGGTTGCCTCTATCGCGTGGCCAATGGTATGCCCGTAGTTCAGCAGCACCCGCTTGCCCAGGGTCTCTCTCTCGTCCTGAGACACCACCTCCGCCTTGATTGCCATGCTCCTCCTGATGACGTCCGTGGACAGCTCCGGCTCCAGACCCATAAGCTCCGTGGCATGATTCTCGAACACGGACACCAGGTCCGCGTCCATGATGAATCCGTGCTTGATGGCCTCGGCCCAGCCTTCCGAAAGCTCCCGCCGACCCAGCGTCGTCAGCGTATGCGGGTCTGCCAGCACCATCTGCGGCTGATAGAAGGCCCCCACCAGGTTCTTCGCCTCCGGCAGATTCACCGCCGTCTTCCCCCCAATGGAAGCATCCACCATCGCCGCCATGCTGGTCGGCGCCTGCACAAAGGGCATCCCCCTCAGATAGGTCGACGCCACGAAACCCGCCAAATCCCCCACAACACCCCCACCGACCGCCAGGATTGTATGCCGTCGCTCCGCCCGGCGGCTCGCCAGCCAGCTATAGATGGCATTCGCCATCTCCCAGGATTTGCTCTCCTCCCCCGCGGGGATGATGAAGCAGTGCGCCTCTATCTCCGCCCGCTGCAACGAACGCTGCACCTGCCTCCCGTATAGTGGGAACACGTTGCTGTCGGTGATGATATAGACTGGCCCGTCGATTCCCGCCCCACGGAACCGCTCCCCTATTCGCTCCAGCAGCCCCCACCCAACCCTGATGGGACAGCTGCCCCGCGAGTGGGTAACCACCGCCGCCAGTTCAGCATCCCCTCCCGCCGACGGCCCCATGCGCCCACCCAACATCTGCCACGCCCGGACCACCTCCGCCGCCACCTGCGCCTCGCTCAAGTCATCCGTCTGCACAACCCATTGGGCCAGCGAATAGAAGGGTTGACGCTTCGCCTTCAGACTCCGGATCCGCTCCAACGGACTCTCCCCTGCCAGCATCGGTCGCTCCTCCGGCGTCCGCCCCTGCCCCTCCGTCGACAGCCGCCGATAGATAGTCTCCGGCCGGGCCTCCAACCCCACCACCAGCCCACTGTCGAACAGCAGCCGTCGGTTCTCCGCGTCCATCAGCACCCCGCCGCCCGTCGCCACAACCCTTCCCTCGCCGTCGCACGCTCGCTTCAACGCTTCCTTCTCCAAACTTCGAAAAGCCGCTTCCCCCCTCTCGGAGAAAATCGCCGCTATCGGTTTTCCCTCCCGCCGGACAATATCCGCGTCCGTATCCACCAACTCCCACCCCAGAATGCGCGCAACCTCACCCGCGACTATCGACTTGCCGGTGCCGGAAAACCCGGTGAGGATGATGTTCCGAGGGCTACTCATGGGCCAACCCACCTTCCGCAGACGTATTGACCATTATAACCCTAGTAGGGCTTTACGGCCTCAATCACGCTGCGATGGTGCGCCTCGTCCTCGTCCGCTACAATCCGGTCCGCCATCCGGCCAACGTGATACTCCACCAGCCGCCGCAGATGGGTGCCCTCTTCATAGTCTGCCGGAGCTATCCCATCCACCCGCTTCGCCTCCTGCAGCCTCATGCACGTGTCGAAGGACCTTCCAACCTTCGGGTTGTACACCGCCAGCGCTATGCCTCCCCGTTGCGTCAACACCGCGAAGCAGGGCACGTCCGTCGGCCCGTCGCCAATGTAGATCATGTTTCGGAAGGGTATGCGCCGCTCCTCCTCCGGCATGTGGTCGTTAACGTCGTGAGACAGGTCAACGTACTCGGTCCCCTTGGAGATGCGAAATAAGTACTGGGTCTTTGCCGTGTGACTCACCACCCGCTTCGGCCAGAAGACCTTCCCCTCCCTATCCTCGTCCAGTTCGCATCCAAATATCGCCTCCACCCATCCGTTAAGCTCACTCCCCGCCAGCACCTCCTTCAGCCCCGAAGTCACTATGTAGTGCTCCATCGCCACCCCGTGCCGAGCGTACCGCTCGTCTCCCAAGAATCCGCCAAGCTCATCGAATACCTCCGGCACCCCGGGAAAGAACCTCAGATGCCGCCCAAACTCCCGTAGGTCACTATTCGAAAGCTCACGAAATTCACGATTCTCCAGCAGCAACCGGATCCACGCCAGCTCGTCCTCGTAGGAGAGTTTGTCCCTAAGATTGTCCGACTCGGCCCAGAAGGCATCCGCATCCACGCCCATCTGTGGAAATATCACGTCCTGATGCATCGACTGCGGACTGAGAGTCCGGTCGTAGTCGTAGACCACCGCAATGACGTTTTGGGGCTGTGTCATGGATGCCCTCCCCTATTCGGCGTTGACCCCCGAACCCCACTTCCTCGGCCTCACAGTCTTCAGGTAGGCCTCATAGTTCCGGCGCGTCTCCGACACGTTGTCGCCGCCGAATTTCTCCATGAAGGCGTCGGCGAGCACCAGCGCCACCATCGCCTCGCCTATGACTCCGGCCGGCGGCACCTGGCAGACGTCCGACCGCTCGTAGTGGGCCTGCACCAGCTCTCCCGTATCCAGGTCCACCGAAGGCAACGGCTTCACCAGCGTCGAGATCGGCTTGATGGCAAACCGCGCCACCAGCGGCATCCCGCTGGTCATGCCCCCCTCCGTGCCCCCGGATCGATTCGTCTGCCGCTGCCACGGCCGCTCAGGGTCCGTCACCGGGTCGATTACGTCGTGCACCTGCGACCCGCGATAATTCACCGATTCCCAGCCGTCGCCGATTGAAACGGCCTTGGTTGCGTTGATCGACATCAATGCCTGGGCGATGCGTCCGTCCAGCTTCCGGTCCCACTGCACGTGCGACCCCAGCCCGATGGGCACCCCGTAGACAATCACCTCCACCACGCCCCCCACCGTGTCCCCCGCCTCCTTGGCCGAGTCAATGACATCTACCATCCGCGGCTCTGCCTCCGTATCGGCGCACCGAACCGACGAAGCCTCCACTCTCTCCCAGTCCACCTCGCCATTCACCTCTGCCCGCACCCCTCCGATTATCAGCGAGTGACTGCGGATCTCCATGCCGAATTCCTCCAGCAGACGCCGCGCCACCGCTCCCGCCGCCACCCTCGCCGCCGTCTCCCGCGCACTGGACCGCTCCAGCACGTCCCGCACGTCGTCGTAGCCATACTTCATCGTTCCGGGAAGGTCCGCGTGCCCCGGCCTGATGCGCGTCACCCGCTCCACCTCTTCCTCCACCGCACTCACGCTCATCACCGTGGTCCAGTTCACCCAGTCCCGGTTCTCGATAGTCATGGCGATGGGACTGCCCAGCGTCCGACCGTGCCGGATGCCGGAAACCACGTGGGCCCAGTCCTTCTCTATCAGCATACGTCCGCCCCGCCCATGACCCCGCTGGCGACGCGCCATCTCCGTCCCGATGTACTCTTCGTTTATCGAAAGTCCCGCCGGCATCCCCTCGACAATGACCACAAGCCCCTGCCCGTGGGATTCCCCGGCGGTTAGAAATCTAATCATAGCTTCCCCTTGATTCTCTCTTGCTGCTCGGCCAGCGCCGTACGCGCCGCCTTGAACATCGCCTCTACCGGCGCAGGACGCCCCATCCACGTCTCAAACCCCACCGCTCCCTGGTACACCAGCATTGAGAGGCCTCCATATACCCTCGCCCCGGCCCGCGACGCCTCTCGCATCAACGGCGTTTCCGGTGGATTATACACCAGGTCGTAAACTACGCAGTCTCCCGGTATATCCTCAGCCGCGAGCGGAGAAGCATCCGCCGCGGGGGAATGAAGCATCCCCATCGTCGTGCACTGCACTATCAGGCTGGCCGACGCAGCCGCCCGTATGAACTCCCCTGACTCCATCGCAACCACCCTGACGCCACCCGCGAAATGAACCCTCAAATCCTCAGCCAACCGCTCCGCCCGTTCCGGGGTGCGATTCGCGATGGTGAATTCCCCAACCCCCTCGCTCGACATAGCCATCACCACCCCTCGCGCAGCCCCACCCGCCCCGATAATCAGCCCCCTGCTCCCGCCAAACTCGAACCCCGCCTCCTCCCGAAGCGCCCTGACGAAGCCCGCTCCGTCCGTGTTGTACCCCACCAGCCGCCCGTCGTCGTTCACCACCGTGTTCACCGCTCCAGCCCTCTGCGCCTCCTCCGACACCTCGTCCATCGCCGCCATCACCGCTTCCTTGTGGGGCACCGTGGCGTTGAACCCCAGAATCTCCCCCTCCGAACACCGCACCCCCTCCAGGAAATCCCCCAGGTCCTTCGGCGCCACCTCCCAGGCATCATAGGTGACGTCAACCCCGTACTCCTCAAACGCCGCTCTAAACATGACGGGTGACATCGAATGCCCCAGGGGATAGCCGATAATGCCCAGACGTCGACTCATCGTCCCCGCCTACTATCTAGGTAAGACTGCAAAATAACCGCCGCCGCCGCCGCGTCCGACTCTCCCTTGTTCCGCGAAGGCTTCCTCCCCGCCGCCCTCATCCGGCTTTCGGCGTCAAAGGTCGAAAACCGCTCGTCCCACGTTGTCACGTTGACTTCCCCATCCTGCTCCAATCGCTGGCAAAACTCCTCCACGATCTTGGCCTGCGCCCCCTTCCTTCCCTTCAGATCGAACGGCATCCCCACCAGCACTCCCGCCGCATCCAGCTCCCGCGCCTTCCGCACCACCGCCTCCACGTCTGCCGCCATTCCTCTTCTCTCGATATATCCGCGTGGCGAAGCGAGTATCCCCATAGGATCGCTCACCGCCATCCCGATTCGACGCGTCCCCACGTCCAGCGCCAGCAGCCTCAGGACTTCACCTCCCGTTCCACCAGATCGACGACCCCATCCAACGCCTGTGGCAGCATATCCAGCCGTCGCCCTCCGGCCTGCGCCGACTCGGGCCGGCCTCCCCCGCCTCCGCCCAATTTCTGGGCCGTCTCCCGCACGATGTTCCCCGCATTCAGCCCCCGCGCCACCAGGTCCGGCGTGACCATCGAAACCAGCAGTGGCCTCCCATTCTGCGCCATCGCCAGCACCAGCACCCCGCTTTCCAGCTTCGCCTTCAGCCAGTCCCCCATCTCCCGCAGCGCCTCCACGCTTCCCGCCGAAGTTCGAGCCGCCAGCACCTTCACCCCCCTCGTTTCCCTCACCTGGCCCAGCAGTCCCTGCGCCTCCATCCTCAGGTTCTTCCGCTCCAGCTGCTCCACCTGACGCCTCAAGGCGCGCATGTCGGAAATGAACCCCTCCAGCCGCTCCTCCAGGTCCCCCACAGGCGTCTCCAGCCTTCCGGCAATTCGCTGCAGCACGTCCGTCCGTTGCTGAAACAGATCCACCGAATTCTGCCCCGTCACCGCCTCCACCCTGCGCATCCCGCCGCCGATGCTGGATTCTCCCAGGATGAACAGCGGCCCCACCTCCCCCGTCGCGTGAACGTGCGTCCCTCCGCAAAGCTCGACCGAGAAAGGCTTGTCGTCGTTCCCGCTCGACATCGTCACCACTCTCACGCTGTCCCCATATTTGTCGCCAAAGAAGGCCAGCGCCCCGGCGTTCACCGCCTCAGCGTAGGTCGTGACGTGGGTGGAAACGGCCATGTCCGCCCTCACCTTCTCGTTGGCCAGTCCCTGAATCTCCCGCATCTCCCCACTCTCCACCGCCCCCACGTGGGAAAAGTCGAACCGCAGCCGCTCCGGCGTCACCAGTGAACCCGCCTGCCTTACGTGCGGCCCCAGAACCGACCTCAGAGACGCATGCAATATATGCGTGCCGCTGTGGTTTTGCGCCGCCCCGTGCCGCCGGCCGGCGTCCACCCGCGCCGACACCGCATCTCCCAACGAAACGTCCCCCTCAACCACAACCCCCTTATGCACTATCAACCCCGCCGTTGGATTCTGCGTATCCTTGACCGCAATCACCCCGTTCGGCCCGGCGATGATCCCCACGTCCCCAACCTGACCTCCCCCCTCCGCGTAGAACGGCGTCTCCCTCAGCACCACCTCAACTTCATCACCCTTGGCGGCATGCCCCACCCATCTGTCTCCAACTAGGAGCCCTTGAATCTCCGAATCCCTCTCTACAGCCACATATCCCACGAAATTCACCGGTTCGAAGCCCGGCCTCTTCCCCACTCGGACCTCAGCTTCAACCGGTGGCAGAGTTATTCTACCCTCAAGGGATACTCTGCGATGAGTTTCCAGTTCCTGCCGGAATCCCTCCTCATCCACTTCCAATCCCCGTTCCCGCGCTATCTCCTGCGTTAGTTCAAACGGGAAACCGAAGGTAGTGTAGAGAACAGCAACCTCCTTTCCCGTAAGCACTTTCGTCAACCTGCTCTCAATCGGAAAGCCAGTTGCCTTTTCAACATCCGCCCTCGCCTCCTCCACGACGCCATCCAGAACGCTCCGCGGACGAACAAAAGCACCCACCCCTTCCACCAAAGCTTCTAGTATGCTTTGAGTCGGAACAAAATCACTAGCCTTGGCACCCAGTAGGAAGACTTGCGCCTCTGCAAGAAGCCTCCTCACTTCTGTAATGGACAACCGCTTCCCAAAAATCTCACGCAGCCCCAGGTGGAGCGGAATCAACCCCTCCTCCAGCATCGGCATCCCCACCTGGATCGTCTGGTTGAACCGCTCCTCCTCCAGCCCCACCACCCTCAGGATAAAACTGCGGTTTGTCCCCAAGTCCGGGTACGCCCCCTCAAACCTGTCGATTGCCGCCGAGGCCATCTCTTCCATGAAGGGACGCTCCAGCCCCAACCGCCGCCCATACCTCACCGCCCGCCGCACAATCCGACGCAGCACATACCCCCGACCCTCGTTGCTGGGCACCACTCCATCCGAAATCAGGAAGGAAGCCGCCCGCGCATGCTCCGCCACCACCCTCAACGCGTAGTCCGTTTCCGGCTCCCGTCCATACCCCTTCCCCGATATCTCGGAAGCCTTTGCCACCAGCGGCTGGAACAGGTCCGTGTCGTAGATCCCCTTGCACCGCTGCATCACAATCGCCGCCCGCTCCAGACCCAACCCCGTGTCCACGCTGGGCGCCGGCAGCGGCTCCCGCTCCCCCTCCAGGTCCTGGTAATACTGCATGAACACCAGGTTCCACAGCTCCACAATCCGTTCGCACTCGTGGTTCGGATGGCACTCCTCCCCGAACTCGCCCGAAGGGTCAGCCATCGGCTTTCCGCACCCGAACTCCACACCAAAGTCATAGTGAAGTTCGCTGCAAGGCCCGCACGGCCCCTCCAACCCCGCCGGCCCCCACCAGTTGTCCTCGTCCCCGTACCTGTAAATCCGCTCCGGCGGCAGCCCCACGTCCTTATTCCAGAGTTCGTACGCCTCGTCATCCGTGTAGTGAACCGTGGCGTAGAATCGCTCGGGCTCCAACCCGAACCCCTGCGTTTTCGAAGTCACAAAGTCCCACGCCCACGCCACCGCCTGCTTCTTGAAGTAGTCCCCGATGCTGAAGTTCCCCAGCATCTCGAACATCGTCAAGTGGGTATGGTCTCCAACCTCGTCGATGTCAGTGGTCCGGAAGCTCTTCTGGCTGGACGTCAGACGGCGAGAGGGCGGAGTCTGCTCCCCCTGAAAAAAGGGCTTGAAGGGCACCATCCCCGCGCTGGTAAACAGCAGCGTCAGGTCCCCCGAAGGCACCAGCGATGCGCTCGGCATCCGCAAATGCCCCTTGCTTTCGAAATAGCTGAGAAACAACTCCCTGATTTCGTCGCCCGTCATTCCAACCCCTGTGCGTTTATGCTCTGCTTCCAGTGTAGTCTGCCCCCCATTTGCAGGACAAGGGGCCAGGTGTTCAATTGACCCCAAACCCGCCATGAAATAGAATTAAACAAATAGCGGTTCAGGAGGTAGGATGCAGTCAAGCGTTATCAGGAAAATGGAAAAGGCACGACAGTACGCTGAGCAGAAGGAGCGGGTTGACATCAGCTCCATCAAAGCCACATTCCGCGGCAATCACAGCGACCACCATGTTTCTTTCAGCAAAGGCAAGTGGTCCTGCTCATGCGAATTCTTTTCCGTCTACAGGACGTGCAGCCACACCATGGCCCTGGAACGCATTCTGGATCCGATGCTGACAGCCCGGTTTTCCCCGGCAGCATCTTCGTAACCTTTATTCGTAACGCCTGAAGACGATGCAGGCGTTCTGCCCCCCAAACCCGAAGGCGTTTGATAACGCTACCCGCACGTCCGCCTTCCGCGCCTCGTTCGGCACGTAGTCCAGGTCGCAGCCCGGCTCGGGGAATTCGTAGTTGACCGTCGGGTGAATCACCCCGTCCGTGATGGTGCGAACGCAGGCCGCCGCTTCCAGCCCGCCCGAAGCTCCCAGCGAATGCCCAACCATCGACTTGGTTGAACTCACCGGTATCTTGTACGCTAGCTCCCCGAACAGCCCCTTGATTGCCGTCGTCTCCACCGCGTCATTCAGCGGCGTTGAGGTGCCGTGAGCGTTGATGTAATCGATCTCCTCCTCCGAAACCCCCGCATCCTCCAACGCCCGCCTCATCGCCCGAATCGCCCCTTCCCCGGATTCCTCCGGCTGCACCTGGTGAAACGCGTCGGACGTGCACCCGAACCCCGCCACCTCGCAGAGAATATCCGCGCCCCGGTTCAGGGCGTGCTCCTCCGTCTCCAACACCAGCACCGACGCCCCCTCAGCCGGAACGAACCCGTCCCGCTCCGCATCGAAGGGACGGCTGGCCTTCTGGGGTTCTTCGTTCCGGGTGCTCAGCGCCCGCATGGTGCAGAACCCTGCCAGCCCCAGCCGGCTTATCCCCGCCTCTGCGCCGCCGGTGAGCATCACGTCGGCAGCCCCCCGTCGCAGCGTCTCCGCCGCCTCGCCAATGGCCTGGTTCGAAGCGGCACAGGCGGTGATAACCGTGGAGTTGTACCCCTTCAAGCCCAGCGTGCGGCTGATGTTCGATGCCGCCATGTTCGGAAGCGTCATCGGGAAGAAGAACGGCGACACCCGCATCCCGCCCCGCTCCATCATCACCCGGCACCCCTCCTCCGTTGTGGGAAATCCGCCATTCCCATTCCCCAACAGCACCCCATACCGGTGGGACGTGGCGGGATCAACCTGCAGCCGCGCGTTCTCCACGGCCTGAAGCGCCGCCGATACCGCCAGCTGCGAGAAGCGCGCCATCCGACGGGACTCCCTCCCCGGAATGAACTGCGCAGGATCGAAGCCCTTCACCTCTCCCGCTATCTGGCACGGAAAGTCCGAAGGGTCGCACAATGTCATCGGCCCGATCCCCGACCGCCCCGCCGTCAGCCCCTCCCAGGATTCCTCCACCGAGAGCCCCAGCGGAGTAAACGCCCCCATGCCCGTAACCACCACTCGACTTCTCTTCATATCCCGATGTCCCTCGTCTCAAGTACTGAAGTCGACATATCAATCTCCCTGTAAAGTTCAGGTTCTATTCCCAATATAGCCTCCCTCACTTCCGCCGCCAGAAACAACGACCCAGTAGCCACGATATACCCATCTTCTGACACCAGACCTCTCGCTTTCGCTACCGCGTTCCAGGTATCCGTGGACTGGTGAACCTCAACCCCACGCTCGGCGAACCCCCTGACCAGTTCCGACAGCGAAGCCGCCCGCGGGTGCCTCGTCTGAGTGACAACCGCCACCGGTTTCAAGGGCGCCAGCGCGTCCATCATTTGCTCCAGGTTCTTGTCCCTGGATGCCCCAAATATAACCACCGGTCTCTTGCCCCCGAAATAACTCTCCAGGAACTCCCGCAGCCTTCCCATGGAATCAGGATTGTGCGCCCCGTCGCTCAACAGAGGCGGCTCCTGCTCAAGGACTTCCAAACGACACGGCCACCGCACATTCTCGAAACCCCGCTCAATCGCCTCGTCGCTTATCTCCCACCCCCCCTCCATCAAACATTCCAGCGCCCCCACCGCCACTGCCGCATTCTCCAACTGATGCGTCCCCAGTAGCGACATTGTCAACCGATACCTTCCCAATCTCCCTTCTACAAAGAAGAATTGGCCGAACAGGTTCTCTCCTCCCGCCCTCCACGTGATGTCCCGACCCGCCTCCAACAGCTGCGCGGCCTGCTTCACGCACTTCCGCCGAATTTCCCACATTGCATCCCTCTCCTGGGGAGCCGAAACAACCGGGACCCCCGCCTTCACAATCCCCGCCTTCTCCTTTGCTATGAGGCCCACCGAATCGCCCAGAATCGCCGTATGGTCGAGACTGACGGAAGTTATGGCGCACACCTCCGGCTCCACCAGGTTCGTTGAGTCCAGCCGGCCGCCCAGACCCACCTCCAAGACCTGAAAATCCGCGGCAATCTCCCGAAAATGCAGGAACGCCATCGCAGTCAGCGTCTCGAAAAGTGTCACCCGCCCGAATCCCCACTCAGCGCTAACTCCGCTGACGTGCGGCCACACCCGCTCCACCAGTGACGCAAACTCCCCCTCCGAGACCGGCTCCCCGTCAACGCTGATGCGCTCCCGGAAGGTGTGCAGGTGGGGCGACGTAAACGTTCCCGTCTTGTATCCCTGCTGGGTGAGCGCTGAGGCGACCATGGCGGTGACGCTGCCCTTGCCCTTCGTCCCCGCCACGTGCACCGCCGGCACGTCGAGATGCGGGTTCCCCAAACTGTCGAGTAGCGCTTCCATCCGGCTCAGATCAAACTTGACACGCGGCCCACGCGGCCCGCGAAACCGCTCGAAGTCCACCAGTCCCAGCAGCAACCCCAGCGAAGCTCTGTAGTCCAACGTCACCTGCCGCGCCCATATAGGAGCGCGTCAATTATACCCCACCGCTCCTGTTGAGGAATTAGAGACCGCAATTGCCATCCGGCTATATCGCTGCTAGGAATCCAGGGTAACCAACCAGGAAGCTGTCTCAATTACTTTCGGGCCAACTCCGTAGACGAATCAAGCAATAGACGCACCACAAACTCCCTCACGTCCTCCCGTCCTTCAGAGATCTGAAAGTCCTCCATGAAGCCGTGATAGAAGTTGGCGTGAAACCTTTCAGCAACCTTATATCCGCTGTAAATGGAAACATCGTTGCGCAGATTGGTCAAATGTCTAGCCGCCATTCTCAGTTCTCGATGACTCCCTACGGGCAGGCCCTCCATTTGACCGATTGCCATCAGCGCATGCATTGCCGCGCCCCACAACTTCTCCGAAGCCTGCAGAACATCCTCCGCTTCAAACTCCCGTGCCGACGCCTCCAAGAACTCCCTCGCAGTCTGCGCGTGTTCATCAGCATTCATTGGTTAACCCTGCCAATTGGCATGTTGGCCTTCAGGCATTCAGCAATCAATTCGCTTTGCCCAAACCACCCCATTGTCCTAGTCTACGGCCTGCTTCACCGCAGAATTTGGCAGGATGTGCGCAAGAATTTCCCTTAAGTGTTCTCGATCGTCTGCAATCTGCCAGTCTTCCATAAATCCAAACTGCGAATTATAGAAGAACATTTCGGCAATCAAGAAGCCTAGTCGGATTTGCTGGTCGCCGCGCTCGTCCGCCAGACGCCTTACGGCAATTGCAAACTCCCGATGACCTTTGCAGATTCTCGCTTCTTCCGTCATGAGAGCCTTAAGTGCATGGGTCGCAGCGCCCCACAAATTCTCAGACGCCCGCAACTTGTTTCCGGCAGCGAATTCTCTGTCCGAAGCCTCCAAAGAATTCCGCGCCTTCTCTATGTGTTCCTCTACATTCATCCTTCGCGCCTTAGTACGGCTGTGCTCAATTCTAACACATCAGTCGCGTAAACGAGGACACAGCCGCATCGCGTTCTCCCCCAGAATCTTCCGCTTGGCGCTGTCCGTAAGCCCCGGCCACTCCACCACCTGGTCCACGCCCGTCGGCCACGCCGTATCCCCGTGCGGCCAGTCCGTCGCGAACAGCAGCACGTCCTCTCCCACCACGTCAACCACCGACTCCAACGTGGTCTCCCACGTGTCAATACCGTGGAAGTACCGTCCGCTCTTCACCATCTCCGTCGGGGCGACCGCTTCAAATAGGGAACGTGGTGCGGCGAAAGCACATAGTGACTGTCGAACCTGTCCAGGATAGCCGGCAGCCAGCCCGCCGCCGTCTCCACTATGCCGGCCCTCAGCGTCGGAAACCGCTCCAGCACGCCGCCGCCGATGAGCGCGCCCATGGCGGCCATGCCCGCCCACGGGTTCCCCAGCCCATGCTGCAGGAACCAGGCCCCCCGCAAGTCAAACGTCCCCGGCCCGAAGGGCGGCCTGGCCGTGCCGCCGTGCACCAGAATAGGCAAATCCGTCTCCTCCGCAGCCTCATAGATCGAGTACAAAGTGCCGCTGTCCAGCAGGAGGTTGTCCGGCCCCTGGGGCGAGAAATATATGCCGACCAGATTCTCGTCCTCCTTCGCCCAACGTCGGATTTCCGACGCTGCCGTCCGGGCGTCCCTCAGGTTCGCCACCAACGTCCACTTCAGCCGCTCCGGCGCCTGCGAGCAGAAATCGCTTACCCATCGGTGATACGCCTCGTACAGCGCATTCTCAAAGCCCACGTCGTGCAGCGCGCAGTAGCTCGAAACGTGGGTGGGATAGAGCACGCCCACGTCCACGTGCGCCGTGTCCATGTCCTCCAACCGCGCTTTCACGTCCCAATTCACCTCGGGACGAATGTGGGGCAGATTATCCCGGTCCGGCCTCCCGAAATTGGGCCGCCCGCCCGCTCCCGGCTGCAGAATGAACTCTCTCGGCGCCAGCCCGAAGGAGTCCGCCTGCCCCAGCGCATTGTCCGATACCACCGGCGCCAGAATAGCGTGACGGCTGGCCGCCAGGGCCCCCTTCCCACCCTGGCCGATGTTCTCATCGATGGCTCTCTTCAGCCGGTCGAAGTCATCCTGGTACGAAGGGTCCACGTACCCGTTGTACATCTCGTGCGGACGCTCCATTATGTGGGAGTCCATGTCGATTACTTTCCAGCCGTTCCAGGCCATAACTCCATACCCTCCGTTGTCTTCTCAAGTCTCAATCGCCCGAAAGGCTGCCGCCCTCCGACCCGGCTAGTCTATGGACGCCCCTCCGGCCCTGTCAACGACAGGCCTCCCTAATGGTCCCTGATGTTCCTCGGCATCCGTCCCAACAGCATCCTCATACCGTCTCCCCACCTCACCCTCCGGACGTAGGTGATATTCCCTCTTATCCGCTTGGGACTGAACCTGAAAACCCCCTGCACCGTGTCCCTCTCCGGGAAGTTTGGCACCTGCAGCATCGCCAGCTGGTCCTTCGTCACCGGCGGCCTGGAAAACAGCTTCTCCGTCAGCCACACCGGAAACCTCATCAGCGCCACGGGAATATGCAGCTTCAGACGCTTGGCGCTCATGGTAAACGTAACTTCGTCCACAATCTGGTCGTAAGTCAGCCGCTGGGGCCCGCCAATCTCCACTCTCCTGTTACGCAAACGTGGGTCGTCTGCAGCAATCGCCGCGCAGCGGGCCACGTCGTCCACCGACACCGGCTGGAACTCGTTCTTGCCGTTGCCGATAACCGGCACCAGGGGCGTCGTCCTGATCAGCCCCGCCAGGGCGTTCATGAACTCGTCCCCCTCCCCGAACAGCAGCGATGGTCGCAGTATCGTGTATGGAATCCCGCTGCTGAATACCAACTGCTCCGCCACCCACTTGCTGTACAGGTACCTCATCGCCGGGTTCTCCTGCGCACCGATGGCGCTCATGTGCACAAACCGCCGCACCCCCGCGTCCTTCGCCGCTTTCAGCACGTTCCGGGTGCCCTCCACGTTGACGCGGACGAAAGTCGCGCCACCCCTCTCCTGAATCACCGCCACCAGGTGGACCACTTCGTCAAGGTCGTAGAATGCCGCCCGCAACGAAGCCGGGTCCGTCACGCTCCCATAGTGAACGTCCACCCTGTCCTGGTCGAACATCGCCTCCGCCCCGGGGGTGCGCACCAGACAGCGCACGTCCTTCCCCCGGTCCAGCAACGCCTGGACTACTCGCCGACCCAGAAAACCCGTTGCCCCCGTCACCAAAACGGTCATAATGTAGAACCCAGCCCGCACAAACGCATAATTCCAGTGTAAACCACCAACCAAATGGCTACAATCCCTTGTATCCGGCCCTTCCTGCCGTTACACCATATTGTAAATTTCGTCCCAATTCCGTCTTGACCCTTCCTTCCCGATATAATATGTTTGTCTCCCCCGCCAGCCATGTTCACACACCTCCACGTCCATACCGAATACAGCCTCCTAGACGGCATCAGTCGTATTTCGGATCTGGTGGGGCAGACCTCAAAGCTCGGCATGGACTCTTTGGCCATCACCGACCACGGCTCCCTCTACGGCGTCGTAGAATTTTACTCCGCCGCCCGCAAGGCTGGCATCATGCCCATTATCGGCTGCGAAATCTACGAGGCCAGGAGCAGCCGCAACATCAAGGACCAATCCGAGAAGAGCCCTCACCACCTGACTCTCCTGGCCCAGGACAACACCGGTTACAAGAATCTGCTCCAGCTTGTCAGCAAGGCCCACCTCGAAGGCTTCTACTACCGTCCGAGGGTGGACGACGAACTCCTGCAGCAGCACAGCAAGGGCATCATTGCCCTCTCCGGCTGCCCCAGCGCCCAGATACCCCGCCTCATCACGGAGGGTCGGCTCGAAGACGCCGCCTCCCGCGCCAACTGGTACCGCGAAGTCTTCCAGGACCGCTTCTATCTCGAAGTCCAGCAGCACAAGGGCGTCCCAGGCCTCGACGAAATCAACAACGCCCTCGTGGCAATGAACAGGGACCACAACATCCCCCTCGTCGCCACCAACGACAGCCACTACACCCATCAGAAAGACTCCGGACTCCAGGACCTGCGCATCTGCATCCACACCAACACCACCATTCACGACGATAAACGCCTCAAGATGGAGGACGATTCTTTCTATCTCAAGAGCCCGCAGGAAATGGACGCCCTCTTCACAGATTTCCCCGACGCCGTCTCCAACACTCAGAAAATCGCCGACTCCTGCCACGTCACCCTGGAGTTCGACAACCTCCACCTCCCTAAGTACCCGGTTCCCGACGGCGGAGACGCCGACGAGTTCCTCGCCAAGCTCTGCTGGAAGGGCCTCGACCGCCTCTATCCCTCGCGCACGCCGGAACTCGTTCAGCGCCTGGAATACGAGCTGGAAGTCATCCGCCAGACCCGCTTCGCCAACTACTTCCTCGTGGTCTGGGAGATAGTTTCCTTTGCCCGCAAACGACGCATCCTCCTGGCCGTCCGCGGCAGCGCCGCCGCAAGCCTCGCCCTCTACTGCCTCGGCGTCACCGACGTCGACCCCCTCCGACACAACCTCGTCTTCGAGCGTTTCCTGAACGTGGAGCGCAAGGAGATGCCGGACATAGACATGGACTTCCAGGACGACCGACGAGAGGAGATCCTCAACTACGTCACCCAGCGTTACGGCCAGGACAAGGTCGCCCAGATAATCACCTTCGGCACCCTCGGCCCCAAGGCCGCCATCCGTGACGTGGGCCGCGCCCTCGGCATGAGCTACGCCGACACCGACCGAATAGCCCGCCTCATCCCCTTCAAGGTCGACGGCCTCCGTGCCGCCGTAGACAACACCCCCCAGCTCAGGGAGATGTACGAGCAGGACCCCGCCGTAACCGAGCTCGTGGAGAAGGCCGTCGGGCTGGAGGGCATCGCCCACCACGTCAGCACCCACGCCGCCGGCGTCGTCATCTCGGAAGAACCCCTCACTGAGTACGTCCCCCTCCAGCGCCCCACCCGCAGCAGCGATGAGTCCGATGTCGCCATGACCCAGTTCGCCATGGACCCCATCGCCAAGCTCGGCCTCCTCAAGATGGATTTCCTCGGCCTCACCAACCTGACCATCCTCGACCGCACAATCAAGATGCTCAAGCAGACCCGCAACCTGGACATCGAGCTTGAGCAGATCCCCTGGAACGATCAGAAGACCTTCGATCTCCTCTCCTCCGGCAAGACCAACGAGGTCTTCCAGTTGGAAAGCACTGGAATGCAGCGCAACATCCGCGCGCTCGAACCCTCCTCCCTGAGCGACGTTGCGGCCATGATCGCCCTCTACCGTCCCGGCCCGATGGAGCAGATCCCCACCTTCATCGAAGCAAAACACGGTCGCTCCCCCGTCAAGTCCCCCCACCCCAGCCTCGACGAAATCCTCAAGGATTCCTACGGCGTCATCGTCTTCCAGGACCAGGTGCTCCTCCTCCTACAGACCTTCGCCGGCTACTCCCTGGGTGAAGCCGACATCGTCAGAAAGGCCATGGGCAAGAAGATCCCTGAACTCATGGCCCAGGAGGAAGAAAAATTCCTCAAAGGTGCAATGCAGCAGGGCTACACCCGGGAGCAGTCCCAGGCCATCTTCAACCTGATTGAACCCTTCGCCGGTTACGCCTTCAACAAGGCCCACAGCGTCAGCTACGCCCAGATCTCCTACTGGACCGCCTACTTCAAGGCCAACTACAGCCTCGAATACATGGCCTCCGTCCTAAACTCCCGCCGCGACAATCCCGACCGGATGGCCAGCGCCGTCACTGAGTGTCTGCGTATGGGCATCCCCATCCTCCCTCCCGACGTAAACCACAGCAGCGTAGAATTCATCATCGACGCCGATCAGGAAGACGGAATCCGCTTCGGCCTCTCCGCCATCAAGAATCTCGGCGAGTCTGCCGTCGGTCCCATCGTCAAGGAACGCACCGAAAAAGGTCCCTTCAGCGGACTCGCAGACTTTGTTCGAAGGGTGGACCTGCGCGGCCTTAACCGCCGCTCCCTGGAGAGCCTCATTAAAGCCGGGGCATTTGACAGCATGGGCCGCCGCGGCCCCATCCTCAACGCCGCCCCATCCATCCTCTCCCAGTCCCAGATGGAGGCCCGCATCCGCCAGTCCGGGCAGACCAGCCTCTTCGGCGGCACGACCGCCCAATCGGAAGAGTCCGTCGTATCCTTCGACCTGAGCGGCGTCGACGCTGAAACCTTCGAAAAGGTCACATGGGAAAAGGAGCTGCTCGGCGTTGCCATTACTTCCAACCCCCTCCAGCGACTGCTGGCCAACGTCCCCGCCGGGTACATCGCCTCCCTGGAGCAGCTGAGTGCCGACATGGAGGGAGCCAAGGTCACCGTCCTCGGTCAGCTCTCGTCGTCCCAGCAGCGCCTCACCCGAGACCAGCGGCCCTTCCTCAACGCCTCCCTCGAACTACGCGGTGGAGGCCTGGAAGTCATCGCCTGGCCAGAAGTGCTCGCGCGCACCCAGAGCGTCTGGCAGGAGGGAAGGCTCCTCCAGGTGGAAGGCAAGGTTGTCGTCCGCAGCGAAGACGTCTCCCTCCATTGCAGCAACGTTCGGGAGTACAACCCCGCCCGGAAGCGCCCCGCAACCTCCAACGGCGCAGCAAGACCCGGCAGGCCGCCATCATCTAGGACCCCTTCTCCCTCCAACGGTTCCTCCCGGCCCACCCGTCCTCCTGCAGCCACAAGGACGGCCTCCGGCAACGGCACGCCCCCACCCGTCAACGGCGCTCCCGATACCACCCGAAATCGCACGCTTCAACTCACTATGGAAGAGACTGTCAATCAGCAGCAGGACGCCAGCCTTCTACAGAATACCGTCGAGGTCATGCTCGAATTCCCGGGCGAGGACAGGGTGCTCCTGAACATTCTCTCCAACAGCAAGCAGGTGCGAATAGACATGCCCTTCGCGGTCAAGTTCTGCCCCGAGCTCCAGGAGCGTCTGGAAGACCTCCTCGGCCCTGAGCGCATCTCCGTCGAGCCCACCGGCCCCTGAATCCCCAATGCCGCAGGAGTCTCAACCAATGAAGTGGGTCGTCCTCACCACCGCCCCCAACGAATGGTCCGCCCACATCTGGCAGGGCATCCTCAACGAGTCCGGCATCCCCGTGATTATCCGTGGCGGCGACGTTAACCCCTTCCTCGGCTCCTCCCCCTTTCCCGTCCGGCTCCTCGTCCGGGAGCACCAGAAGGAAGAGGCCCTAGAAATCCTCCAGAACCAGCTGGAATCAGACGAAGTCTAAGCTTCCCGCTCGGCCTCTCGCTGAGCCATCCCCGACTCCGCCCGCAGCAGCCGGTCCTTTACTGCCAGCCCTCCCGCGCCATACCCGTGCAACCCACCGCTGCTCCCAATGACCCTGTGGCACGGCACAACCACCGGCACCCAATTCCTCGCCATCGCCTGTCCCGCTGCCCGATACGCTCCCGGACGGCCCGCCGCCGACGCCAGCCACGCGTAGCTTCGCGTCTCACCCAGCGGTATCTCCAGGCACGCCTCCCACGCCGCCCGGTGGAAGGGCGGCGCCCCCTCCAGGTCCAGCCCAATCCCATCCAGAGCCTTACTGTCCCCATCGAAGAACGCCAGCAGTGCCTCCCTCACCTCCGCAACCGCCGCCGTGTCCTGCGTCGCCCCGTTCAACTGGCGCGATATCCCCTCCACGGCCTCGTCAGGCGTTCCCCTCATTGACCCATACCTCAGACCCTTCTCGGAGACCACCGCGGCGTACCATCCAAAGGGCGTCTGAAAAACATCGTAATGCAACTTCATTGACTTCATCCTCCTCCATCGCCCCCATTATACCGCCAAAGGCAGCATTCCGGTTCCCTAACCTGCACCCGACCGCAGTGCCCGCGCCGTCGCCTCCCAACCTTCATCTGCAATTGACTAAAGTCCCGTTTCCGTTTAATCTGAAATCAGCCCCCAATTTAATCAAGGCCCATTTCGCCCACGAAAGGAGATCGCCATGATACCTGACGTAAGACTCACCGACGTTTCTCGCGAAGACGTTGAGCGAATGGCCGCCTGGCTGGAGAACCCGGAGGTCATGACCATGTGGTACGGCGCCGACGAAGACGGCGAGCCCCTCCACATCGGCTACTCCCCTAAGACCTCCGTGCAGGCCAGCGACGAAGAATGGGAGCGCATCTTCAACGACCCCGACAGGAAGATCTTCTCCATCTACGACACCAGCGAGGGCCACATTGGCGAGGCCCAGATGCTCATCGAGGCCCCTCTCCACGAAGCCCAGCTCTTCCTCATCATCGGTCGCCAGGACCTCTGGCTCCACCACTTCGGCTCCGCCGCCCTCCTCGAACTCCTCGACGTCACCTTTTCCACCTACAAGCTCCACCGCGCCTGGGTCGACGTGCCCGACTACAACATCCATGCCCGCCACATGTGCGAGCGGCTCGGCTTCCTCCTCGAGGGACACCTCCGCAGCACCCACCCCAAGGACGGTGAATGGTACGACTCCACCGTTATGGGGCTGCTGGAACAGGAGTATTTCCGGCGCAGACCCCGCCTGCTGGAAGAGGCTAAGGTCCCCGTCGACTAGCCCTTCCCCGTCCCCTACGTGGTGGCCCGTCCTCGCCGTATTCCTCTCCCCGGCAGCGCCCCCGTGTGCTCCGACTCCCGCACCACCACCTGCCCGTTCACAATCACGTAATCTATTCCAATCGGGAACTGCTTCGGATTCAGCTTCGTCGCCGGTGCCTTCACCGTCTTCGCGTCAAACACCACAATGTCCGCCCTCATCCCGTCTATGAGCAGTCCCCGGTCCGGGAGCCCCATCCGCTGCGCCGGGAAGGACGTCATCTTCCGGATCGCCTCCGGCAGCCTCAGATGCCGCTCCGCTCTCACAAACTCCGCCAGCACCACAGGAAAACACCCGTAGCTGCGGGGACTAGGGTACTCCCCCAGCAGAATAGCGTCGCTGGCGATCATCCCGCACGGGTGCGACACGAAGTCCGGAAGTGTCTGCGGGTTCGTCCCCAACCCAACTATCGAAATCCCCAACCTCTCCTCAACTAACAAATCAAAAAACGTATCCGCCGGATCCTGCCCGCGCAACTCCGCAATGTCCACCGGACGATGTCCCTCGTAGACCTTGTTCTGCGGCTGCACAAAGTGGGTCAACCAGCTCTCCTCCAGCCGCACCGGCGAAATCTCCCTTTTCATCCTGGCCCGCGCATCCGGGTCCTGCAGCGCCTCCATCAACACCTCCGGCCCGCCGTCCTTGGCCCAGTTGGGGATGGCAATCGTCGCGCTCGTCCCGGAATACGGGTACGTGTAGCAGTCGAAGGTCACGTCCATCCCCTGCTCCCGGGCGTTGTCCACCAGGTCCAGGTAGTCCCAGTGACTACCCTCCCCCTGTGTGCTCTGCCTGTAATGGGTGAGATGCACCGCCCCACCGCTTCTGCGCCCGATCTCCAGCGCCTCGTCCCACGGTGCCAGCAGGCTCACCTTCTTCATCTCGGTCCTCGTGTGGGTGTGGTAGAACCCGCCGAAGCGCGCCACAGTTTCCATAAGCGCCGCCAGTTCATCCGTGTCGGCGTAGGCCCCGGGCGGATAGTCCAGCCCCGTGGAAAGGCCCCACGCCCCCTCCTCCATCGCCTCCCTCGTCACCGACTTCATCTCCTCCAGTTCCGCCCCCGTCGCAGGCCTGTCGTTCCAGCCAACGCCCCAGATCCTCACCGGCGAATTGCCCAGAATGAAGGCCACGTTCACCGATACCTTGTTGTCATACATCCCCAACTGCTCCGCCACCGTCAGCCAGTCCGCCGGCAGCGGCGGGTAACCGTTCAACCCCGCGTCCAGCCAGATATACCGGTGCAGCTCCTCCTGTGTCTTGAACGGCGCGTGAGAGATGCCATCTATGCCTACCAGCTCCGTCGTTACGCCCTGACGCACCTTCGGCTCGTGTCGCGGCTCGCCCAGAATCGTCAACCCAGTGTGGCAGTGCAGATCAATGAATCCGGGGCACACCACCTTCCCTGTCGCGTCGATGGTCTCCGCCGCTTCCAGCCTGGAGGTGTCCCCTCTCAGAATCCGCACCGTATCCCCCTCAACCCCTACGGCGGCAAAGTACCCGGGACTCCCCGTTCCATCAATTATCAGGCCTCCCTCAATCAACAGGTCCAGCATCTTTGCACCTCCGGTTTCCGGTCAATCTCCCGTTCTTGGGCAACCATCATAGCACAGCCCCATCTCTCGATAACCCCCCGCAAAAGTTGACCGTGCCAACCGTGAAGCATATACTTTTCCTTACAAAGCTACCGTGTCTCAAAGGGGGTTCCGTGTTTACTCGCATCATCGTTCCCTTCGACGGTTCCAAGCGCGCCGAAGCCGTCCTGCCCATCGTCAGGCTCCTCGCTTCCGCCTACGAGTCGGACGTTTCCCTGCTCCAGGCTGTCGAATTCGACGAAAGCACGCTCCCCGTTGACTACATTGGCCCCATGGTAGAAATCAAGGCCAACGAGGCCCGCGAGAAGCTGCGAACTCGCGCCGCGAATTACCTTTCCAACCTGCAGGAGGGCTTTGACGGCGTTGGCGTCGACCAGCTTGTTTCCTTCGACGAACCCGTCGCCGCAATAACCGGCGAATCTAGCAAGGACTTCCTCAAGACCCTCGTCGCCATGTCCACCCACGGCCGCACGGGAATCGGCCGACTCATCGTCGGGAGCGTTACCGACAGGGTCCTGCACAGCTCCTCAAACCCCATGCTCATCGTCCGCCCCGAGATTGATGATGAGCAGCTTGAGCGCGAGACCTGGAGACAGGGTGAGGCCTTCTCCATCCACCTGGAACGTCCCGACATACCGGCCCACGACTTCGAAGGCCCCGCGCAGATAGACACCCTCATCGTGCCCCTCGACGGCTCAGAGACCTCCGAAAAGTCCCTTAACACGGCCATCGACCTCGCCAACCGTCTGGGCGCCAAACTCCTCCTCGTCCGCGTCGCCTCCTCCACCATGCAGATGTCCATGGCAAGCGAATGGCCCGCCGGATATCCGGACATCCTCACCGCCGTGGAGGACGCCTCCAGGGGTTACCTGGTGCTCAAGGTCGAGGAGCTGAAGCAGCAGGGCCTCACAAATGTCGGTTCGCTGGTTCTGATTGGCGACGCCGCAGCCAACATCGTCGAGACCGCTGAACAGAACACCAACAGCATGATAATCATGACCAGTCGCGGCCGGGCCGGCCTCGGGCGCGCAATCCTGGGAAGCGTCGCCGACCGCGTCGTCTCCACCTCCACCGCCCCCGTCCTACTCGTCCGCCCCGACTAACCCCGCCGCGGCGTCTCTTAGCCTCTTCCCCCTCGATGGGGGAAGATTGAGCCTGTCCTGAGCTTGTCGAAGGGATGGGGGTGATTCCGGTCCCCCTAAACCGTCACCCGTCTGTACAGCCACGTGGTCACCAGCATCAGCACCCCCACCGTCGCCAGCGTGACCCAAAGCCCCGTCAGAATCGTTCCCATCTCCCATCCCTCCACCACAATCGCCCTCATCGCCTCCGTTACGTAGGTCACCGGGTTCAGCTTCACCGCAATCCTGAACCAGCCGCTGAGCAGGTCCTCCGGCATGAACGCCGTGGTCAGGAACACAAAGGGAAAGAACAATACAAAGGACGACTGGGTCGCCTGCGCGTTCTTCGTCTTAAGGGCGATGATGATGCTCAGACACGCCCACGCCAGCCCGAAAACCGCGGCAAACCCCAGAAGCGCCAGCACCCCCAGCACCCCCGTCTTGAAGGACACCCCCAGAAGCAGCGCAATCACCACAATCACCACCCCTTGAAACATGGCCCTGGTCCCAGAGACCAGCAGGCTGCCGAACAGGATTGAGAACCGGTTGATCGGCGCCAGCAGCAGCTTGTCGAAGTAGCCCGACATCACGTCCGTCAGAAGGGCGAAACCGGAGTCCCCGCCGCTGAACACCACCGCCTGAACAATGATCCACGCCACCAGGAACGCGTCGTAGTCCCCCGTCGCGAAGCCGCCCAGCTGCGTCACCTCCGTAAAGGTGGCCGCGAAGAGAACGTAAAGCACTCCCGAAATGAACAGGGGCGGCAGGAAGGTCGCTGGCATAAGCCAGACCTTCATATTCCGCAAATAGATGTAGTAAGTTTCTCGAAAAATCGCCATTCCTATCTCCTGCTGACCCCCATCCACTGGCCCATCACCCGGTTGAATTCATCGCCGCCGGCCTCCTCTTCCCGAATTGTCCGGCCGGTATGTTTCAGAAATACGTCGTCCAGCGTGGGGCTGGTGAGGGATAGATTCACAATGGCGATATCCTCCTTCGCCAACGACTGAAGTAGCGTGGGAATAGCCGCTCCGCCGTCCTTCACGTTCACCGACACATTCCCGTCCGTGGCGAACGCCTCATCCACGTAATCCAACGGAGTGAGCAACTCCACCGCCCGTTCTGCCTGGCCATGCCGCTCGGCTTCATCCTCACCGGCCACCGTCAACACCACCAGGTCGTCCCCCACGGCGGTCTTCAACTCCGAAGGCTTCCCCTCCGCCACGATCTCCCCCTCGTCGATGATAGCGATCCGCTCGCAAAGGTGGTCCGCCTCCTCCATCATCTGCGTAGTCAGAAAGATGGTGATTCCCTCCTTGTTCAACTGCTCCAGATGCTCCCAGATGGCCAATCGACTCTGAGGGTCCAGCCCCGTCGTCGGCTCGTCCAGAAAGAGCACCGCCGGACGATGCACCAACGCCGCCGCCAGGTCGATCCGACGCCGCATCCCACCCGAATATGCCCCCACCTTCCGTTTAGCCACGTCGGTAAGCGCCACCAATTCCAAAAGCTCCTCCGTCCGCGCCTTCGACTCCCGACGACTCATGCCGTAGAGAAGCCCCTGCATCACCAGGAAGTCCCAACCCGTAGCCAGGTCGTCCAACCCCACCTCCTGCATGGCAAACCCGATAGTCCGCCGCACCTCCTTGGGGTTGCGCGCCACGTCATAGCCCCCCACCACCGCCCGACCGGAGGTCCGGCCCAGCAGCGTCCCCAGTATCTTCATCGTCGTGCTCTTCCCCGCGCCGTTGGGGCCAAGGAAACCAAAAAACTCCCCCTGGTTCACCGAAAAGCTGACCTCGTTCACGGCCCTCGTCCCGCCCGGGTACACCTTCACCAGGTCCTCAACCTGAATAATTACTTCACCGTTTTGCAAATTCTCCTACCTCATTTGAACGTCCCATAGACGCCATTCAATTTCTGTTGCGTAGCTGCTCTGACACCCCAATTACGTCGAACACTTTCTTGCGCATGACAGCCAAGGCGTGCAATTCTACCACCACATTCGTTCCAGTCAAGCGGGCCCGAGGTGCAACCACCCGAATCCCTAGCCGCTACTCCTCTTGAACAAGTGGAAGAACCTGTCCTGGTACCGGTCAAACAGGTCCCAACGGTCCAGCTCCTGCTTCAATTCCGTTGGGTCTTCGCCCCGCTCCGCCCGCAGAAACAGCGTCTCTATCCGGTTGATGGCTCCCCTCGGCACCCCGTGACGAGGGTCGGGGCTCATCAGCCCTCGGCTCCCCAGTTCGTCAACGTTGGCCGAGATTGACGCTATCGTGTATTCAAAGATGAATTTCAGCAGCGAAACGTCCCACAGTTCGTCAACGCCCCGGATGACGGCGGAATGACTCTTGTCGTTGCTGGTGAGCTCGCCGTTGATGCGCTCCGCCACCTCCCGCGCAGTCCCCTCCACGATGTTCATCTCCCCCGGCTCGTTCGAATAGCTGTAGAGGATGCCGGGAGAGTCGGGGCCGAACTGCCTAGCCAGGTCGTCAAAATATCGGTAGGCGTCGTCTCCAAAGCCCTCCAGTCGCTTCATGTAGCCCGGCGTCACCACCGCGGGCCGCTGCGCCGACACTGTCCCCTCCCTCACCACCGCCTCTGGCGGACCCGGAATAACCTCACTGTAGGAAGGCTCCGTGATTACGTAATAGTCCAGTTTCGTCACGCCAAAGGTCAGAAGAAGTTGCCGCGGCGCCCTCACCACCTCCGTTTGCGCCGCTGCGTCCATCAGCCGCCGCAAGTCTCCGTCGTAGTCGCGCATTTTACACCAGCTCCAGCAGCTGCTTACGGAAATCCTCCAGATGCTGCTCATATTGCAGGTCCATCTGGCTGGAAACTGCCAGCCACTGTTGTTGGAACTCCGGCATTGTCTCCACGTTCACCTGCATACCCGGGTGGGCCTGCTGTCCCATCTGCCTCGCCATCGCGCCCATAACCTGGTTCTCAAACTGCGCCTTCAACTGGGCGAAGGCCTGTTCCCGCTGCGGAATCCCGAACTGACGGTACTGGTCCGTCACATACTTCACCCGCTCCAGCAGCTCCTTGACCTCCGCCCGGCTCGCGAACAGCCGCTGAATCCCCTCCACAACCTTCTCGTTGGTGAAATTTGCCCCGTCGGACTTCGGCAGCTGCAGATTAGACACGAGCGTCTCCATCATCCCTTTGACGAGATAAGCCCGCCGCTCGGGTGATTCATTCTCAATGGTGGTGAAAGGCGCCCCCTGTCCTTTCAGAAACAACCCGGCCAGCCGGCGCCCCTTGGGCCCCAGCTCCCACTCCAGCTTCTGCCCCTCGTCGGGCTCCTCCAACTCCATCGCCCGCTCCATCGCCAACTCGTAAGCGCTCTTCATCCGATTCATGCCAACCTGCATCACAAAAAGTCTGTTCCTTCACCTGATAGTATATCAACCCACCCCCAATTCATGCACCTCCCTCTGGACCGGCCCACTCCTCCACCCCCGCAATTGACTACCCGCCTCCCTTTATGCTATCTCTTTGAGTAACCCCAGCAGGCAACCCAACTAGAAGGAGAAAGCCCTTGGAAAACGTAGGAAAAAAGATGGTAGAGGCCGCACAGGAGGCCGTGCCAAACGTACCCCTGAAGGAAGCCCACGACCGGCTCGCAGCCGGAGAAGAGATCGTCATCCTCGACGTTAGAGAACCCAACGAATGGGCCGAAGGCCACATCGAAGGCGCAACCCTCATTGCCAGAGGCCGTATCGAAGGTAGCATTGAGAAGCAGGTGCCCGACAAGAGTGCCTGTATCATCGCCCATTGAGGGGGTTCCGGTAGAGCTGCCCTGGCAGGGCAGACACTTATCGAGATGGGCTACACCAACGTGGCCTACATGGAACCTGGCTTCAGCGGCTGGAAGAAGGAATATCCCTTCGTAACCCCATCCGACGACTAGCGGCTCCTTTCCAATGTCTCTGAAACGCGCGAGGGCGGGTGTGAAACCCGCCCTCTTTCGTGTCCGCTATTTCGGCCGGAGGCCGTTGACCTCACCTAACCGTCCGACTCCTCAATCGTCACGCTGACGATGTAAATATCCTCTAATGGACGGTCCGTTGGCGATGTGGCAGTAGTCGCAATCGCGTTCACCACTTCCTGTCCCTCAGTGGCGAAGCCGAATATGGTGTAGTTGGGCGGCAGGCGAAAGTCATTATGCATAATGAAAAACTGGCTGCCGTTCGTGTTGGGGCCTGCATTTGCCATAGCCAGCGTTCCAGCCAGGTACTGCCTGTTCACAGGTTCGTCATCGAAGCGATACCCCGGTCCGCTCATTCCAGAGCCTGTAGGGTCGCCTCCCTGGATCATGAACCCGCTGATAACTCGGTGGAATATAACCCCGTCGTAGAACCCCTCCCTCGCCAGAAACACGAAGTTGTTGACCGTCTTGGGCGCCTCATCCGCGAATAGTTGGAGGACTATGGTCCCCTTGCTGGTCTCCATCGTGGCTGTATATTGCTTGCCTTCGTCAATTACCATGTCCGGGTAGCTGTCGTAACTCTTGCTCATAACTTCGGGGCGTTCCTCCGTTTGCTGCATTGTTTGTGTGGGAGCGGGTGTCGGCGCAGGCGTTGGAGTTGCGACCGGAGTCGCCACTCGCGTGGCCTGCGGAGTCGGTTCGTCGCCGCCGCAAGCCGCCGTCAATCCAATCGCCAAACCGGCGATTCCTACTAATAGCACCCGCTTTAGTGACATCACGCATCCAACCTCGTTTTTCGAAATTCATCGCTGGCTAGACGGTCTCCCGCGGCCTCACCTCAGGCTCAATGGGAAGGGCCTCCATGCCCCCATCGTACAGATTCCAAGGCTCAAAGGACTCTACAAAGGCCTTGGCCTCCTCCATACTCGCCAGACCCTTCGTCGCCCTCCCCGGGTCATACGCCGTCGTCGTGGCGAAGGCGTCGAAGCCCCGCTTCGTCTCTCGCACCGCTCCTAGCGACGCTGTTTGACCGTTCAGGGCGTCCAGGATCAACTCCTGGCCCCTCCGCTTATGCTGCCAGTATATCTTCATCATCCACCTCCGTATCCGGGTTTGCGTCCCATCATCAACCTCCGTTGAGGCAAAACTCCGTTACCGCTCCAGCGTCCACGTCTCGGAGAACGCCAGCGAAGACATCGCCTCCGTCGCGGGGTGCTCGCTCGACAGGAAAGTCGTGCCTATGGCCGGCGTACCGTTGAGGGCCAGACGCGCCCCTGCCGAAGCAATCATGCAGGCGTAGACTCCATGGGGCCGTCCGGGCCTGCTGTTCGGCGGAGGATTGATCATGCTCGGTTCCTGTATGTCGTACCAGGTAAGCGTAATCTCCTCGTCCTCCGTCAGAATCCGCTCCGTCCAGAAAGACCGCACGTCGCCATTCGCGTCGAATTCCGCCTCGATGACGTCCAGGGAAAGGTCCCCGAAAGGCTCATACTGACGGAACACAATCTCCCGTTGGAACCACCGGGCCATCGCGATGTTGTCCGAATAGATGCGCGGCTCGTTGTCCGTCAGGTCGCTCACTATAAACAGCGCGTTGCCCGGCCCCGCCGGAGACATCACAACTTTCCATAGGCTCGTCCGGCTCGTCAGCTCACCGTCCGGGCTGAGCGCCAGCCGCACGTAAGGATTCTCCCCCGTCAATATCACCCTGTTTGGGTCCACCCCGTCTGCCATTGGTCACCTCCGATTTCTTTTGGACTCTCCGCGCACGTCTCTCCACTTAACGAGAAACGAACATGCCCGAAGATTCCGACGCTCATTCTATCAGCCAACGCTCCCATACGCCACCAACCGCCCCGTCCTCTGGCATTAGCCCACCCCAACCCTTAACATTGGCGGCACGAAATTTCCGGCGAGGAGGAACCACGACGCCCCATGCCCTCCCAGCACGACCGCAAGCGCCAGTCAATCCGGCGAATGCTCGAACCCACCTCTATTGCCGTCGTTGGCGCCACTCCCCGCCCCCAGTACGGCGGACGCTTCCTCCGCTCCGTCCTGGAGGCTCAGGACAAGGTCAAGGTCTACCCCGTCAATCCCCGCTACCAGGAAGTCCTCGGCATTCCCTGCTACCCCACTCTCGCCGACCTGCCCGAAACCCCCGACCTCGTCGGCATCATCGTCCCTTACCACCAGGTTCTCCCCGTCCTCAAGCAGAGCGCAGAGATCGGAGCCGGAGCAGCCGTCGTCGTCTCCGCCGGGTTCGCCGAGCGCGGAAGCGAAGAACGCAACCTCCTCCAGCAGGAAATTGGCGATTTCGCCGCCTCTTCCGGCCTCCGCGTCTGCGGCCCCAACTGCCTCGGCGTCGCCAACGTGACCAGCGGCGTCTGGCCCAGCTCCCACGCCCCCGACTCTTCCCTCCAGTCCGGCCCCGTGGCCCTCGTGTCCCAGAGCGGCGCCACAGCCTTCGGCCCCCTCACAACCCGCGCCGTCGCAATGGGCCTCGGCTACTCCCACGTAATCTCCACAGGCAACGAGGCCGACCTAGAGACTTCCGACTTCATTGACTACCTCCTCGACGAACCCCACGTCCGCGTTGTCGCCTGCTTCATCGAGGGCCTGAAGGACGGCCGGAAGTTCCTCAACGCCGCAGAGAAGGCCCTCCGTCTCGGCAAGAAAATCGTCCTCATCAAGGTCGGCCGCTCCAACGTCGGCGCGAATGCCGCCCGCTCTCACACCGCGGCCCTCACCGGCTCCGACGACGTTCACAACGCCGTCTTCCAGCAGTTCGGCGTGACCCGCTGCGAAGACTACGACGACCTCATCCAGACCGCTCATCTCATGGCCTACGCCCCACCTCCCACCTCCGAAGGCGTCGCCGTCGTCTCCCACTCCGGCGGCATCAGCTCCCTCATCGCCGACCATCTCGGCCATGCCGGAATACATCTGCCGCCTCTGAGTGCAACTGCCTCGAATGGTCTCAAGAAAATCCTGGCCGGTTTCGGTTGGGCCGCCAACCCCGCCGACATCACCGGCGTCTCCAGCCGCCCCGAATTCGCCGACGTTCTGGCCCTGTTGGAGCAGGAACCCCAGGCGGGCGCGCTGCTCATCGCCACCGCCGGTACGCCGTCCCAGGCCCGAATCGTCCTCGACCTCCAGGCCCGGACTTCAAAGCCCGTCGTCTTCCTCTCCACCGGCGGCGACAACACAGAAGAAGGTCTGATAATGCTGCGGGAAGCCAATGTCCCCGTCTTCACCTCCCCCAGCCGCGCCGCCAAGTCCCTCGCGGACCTCTTCCGATTCCACCAACGCCGTCAGAAGTTCCTGGACTCCGAAACTGCATCCGCGCCCGCTGCGAAATCCCTACCCCCACTACCCACCGACCCAACAACCCTCACCGAGCACGACGCCAAAAACCTGCTGTCCCACTGGGGCATCTCATCCACCAAAGAAGTTCGGGTCAACAGCATCCAGGAAGCCCTAGAAGCCGCCAAGACCATCGGCTTCCCCGTGGCCCTCAAGCTGGAGTCGCCCCACATCCCCCACAAGACCGAGGCCGACGTTGTGCGCCTTAACGTGAACACCCCACGCGAACTGCATCGTGCCTACGGCGAAATCCTCGCTAACGGCCTCAAATTCGCCCCCAAATCCAAAGGCGCGCCCGTACTGGTGCAGGAGATGATCAAAGACGGCGTCGAAACCATAGCGGGAATCTCCCAGGACCCCCAGTTCGGCCCCATCCTCCTTTTCGGCATGGGAGGTATCTTCGTCGAAGTCTATAAGGATGTGGCCATGCGCGCCTGTCCAATCACAGAGGTAGACGTAAGAGAGATGATTGCCGAAGTGCGAGGGTCCCGACTGCTTCAGGGCTTTCGCGGCGCCCCGGAATCCGACGTGGACGCCCTCGCAGACACCCTCATCAACCTCTCCCGCATGGCCGTCGACCTGTCCCACCGCAAGCCCGAACTCGACGTCAACCCCCTTGTAGTCCTCCCCAAAGGTCAGGGCGTAAAGGCCGTCGACGCGCTCTTGACCCTTTCCTGACTCCGCCTAGCGCCCAGACCGCTCCACCGCCTCCCGCTTCCGCCTGTCCCGCTCCCCGCAACAGACAGCCCGGCGCAGCACATCCTTCGCCCACTCGTCCACGGGTACATCGATCATCCGACCCTGGAAGGGCACTGCCGCCGTGCCCCGCGCCACCCCCTCCGCAAACACCCGACGCACCTCCGTGTAGTACGACACCTGCTCCTCCGTCGGACTGAAAGCGGCGTTCAGCGGCCCCACCCAGTCCTGCCTGGAAAACAGCGCGCCCTTGAACCCCAGGTTCCGCGCCCTCACCCCCTCCTCCAACACCTCCCCCTCCGCCAATTCCGGCGAGAGAGTGCTTACCGGATGCGGCAAGTCCAGGGGCTGCACCCCCGCCGCAATTGCCTCCACCACCACCCGCCCCCGTGCATAAACCAGCGCGTCATACTCCGCCTGCGGCAGAATCCCCAGGTCCTCACACACCGCGGCTTCATCCAACACCGTCTGCTTCACCCTGTCGCTGGAGTTGACTATCTCTCTCACGTTCCACACCCCCGCCCCCGTTCCCAATACCGGATTCAGTTCCAGCGAGCCTTTGCTCAACCCTCGATTCGACTCCATGGATTCCAGCAGCGGCAGCAGCCGCTCCACGTCCCCCACCGAGTCCACGTCGTACAGCACAACGCCCGCGATTCCCGGCCACACCCCCGCCTCCAATCGCCGGTCTATATCCTGCCTGCCCACAGCTACGAACACCTCCGCCCCGCCGTACGCGGCGAACCCGATGCTTATCCGAATCCACTTCCGGGCCTGCTGACTCAACCCCTCATCCGTCATCTCCCTCAAGTCCAGCGTGACAGCGTCGGCGCCCAACCGCCACACCTTGTCCACCCCCTTCAGCGAACTCAGCGAGACCAGCAGGTTTGTCCGGCGCACCAGGTCAATCAACGGGGCTGCTTCAGCCATTTTCGGCTCCCATAGCCTTTGCGACTGCCTCTGACTTCTCTCGATCGCGTCCCTCGCAAAGCTCCGTCCACTCCAGCAAGTCCTGGGCCCGTCGCGCTTCGTACCAGTCCACCACCACGCCCCCAATCTCCGCCCACGCCCGCCCCGAAGCAGCCACCTCCTCGTACATCTCCAGCACCCTTCGCGCCGCTTCTATCTCATCAGACGTCGGAGTAAGCCCCCGATTCTGAGGCTCCACCACGTTGGGATGCAACCCGCCGCCCATCCGGAACCCCAGCTTACGCGTCGCCTCTGCCACTCTGAATGCGTGATCGCCGTCGCTGACGCTCCCCGAAGGATTCGGCATGTACGGAGTCGAGTGCACCTCCAGCCCCGCCACCCTTGCCGCCAGCTCTAACTCCCCGCTCCCGTACACAAACTGGTTGAAGTCCACGAACATCTCCACCCCCAGGTCCCGCGACATGTCGTAGCCTCCACCCCCGCCAAAATCCCTGATCCTCGGACTTGCCGCGGCAATCTCCAGCGCGTTCGCCACCCCCAGCGCCGTCTCCACGTTGGCCCCGATCTCCACGTACCCCGACGGAATCCCCCGCTCCTTTTCCAGACGCGAAATTATCCGGTCCACCAACCAGATCTCCTGCGCCGTCTCTGCCTTGGGGTAGTTGATGCGCTTCAGCCCCGGCCACACCGAAGCCTCCAGGTCCTCCAGCGCCAGGTGATGATTGATCCGCACCCACACCTCCGCCCCTCCATTGCCGACGATGGCGATGGCCTCCGGCACCAGCGTACGGGCATGGGCCTTCTCCGACGGGGGCACCGAGTCCTCCAGGTCAAGGATGATGAAGTCGCATCCTCTCGTCCACGCCTTCTGCACAAACCTGGCGTTGTTCACCGGCATAGTCAGGCCGGACCTGCGCACCAAGCCGGAACTCATACCGTCGCCTCCCAACTCTCCCCGTCGAAGCCCCCGTTCAACGCCGAAACCTGCTCCCCCAAGATACAAAACGCCCCCCGAAACCCCAGGGCCTTCCCCCTCACCGCCGCATCGTAAGTATCCCTCGCCGAAGCCTTCAAGCCCCTGGCCGGCGGTCGCCACCAGGCCCCCAGGGGCGTCACTCCCGCGGCCCCCGCCACCGTAATCAGACGCTGCATCAGAAACGGCAACAGGTGAACCTCCCCGTCGGGCCCCGGCCTCAAGTCCATCACCAGGTCAACCCTCCCCAGGCTCACGCCCCACACCCTCGGACTGGCCTCAATCAACTCCATCGCGCGGTGATTCCCCAGCGCCGTGTCTAGCGACGCCACCACCTGCAGGCTGCCCGCAGCCATCCCCCGCCGCCTCTCGAAACGGGTCAGTAGCGAGTCTGCCTGCCGCATCTGCGCCATCCACTCCACCCTTGGCATCACGATTCCGCTCACGCCGGGCCGGATTCCCGATTCCAACTCCTCCCCCATCCGGTTAACATCCACCTGTAGGAATGTCTCCGTCCCCTCCTCCGCTGCGACCCTCCCCACCAACTCTGGAAGCCGTTCCAAAGCCTGCGCCCTGCCCTCAGGTGGAAGAAGCTCCACCATGTCCAGCACAAGCACGTCCGGGCCGTGCGCCAAAGCCTCGTCAACCGCCCCTTCGTCGGGAGGGACAAGCAGCCATGAACGTCGCTTGGAACTAGTCAACTATACCTCTCTGCTGTGAATTGGTCGTCACTGAATCCACCCTTCTATAGTCACACGTATCAGACCCCAATTGGAAACACATCGTGCCGCTAGAATAACCCTGCCACCCGCCGCTGGCAACCGCATCCCCGCGCCAATTGGTTGCCCCTCTACAGAACTTGCGTTAAAGTTGAATTGACGGCTTCTACGAAGCCCCTAAGGAGAATGAACTTCCATGCAAGAATTTACCCTCACCGACGCCCGCGAGGTTGCCGATTCCCTCCTGGACAACCTCCGCAAAGTCATCGTCGGCAACGAACAACCCCTCCGCCTCGGCGTCATGGCCCTCCTCTGCCAGGGCCACGTCCTCATCGACGGCGTTCCCGGCGTGGGCAAGACCATCTTCGCCAAGAGCATCGCCCTCTCCCTCGGCGGCGCCTTCAAGCGCATCCAGTGCACCTCGGACCTGCTCCCCACCGACATTACGGGCGCATACATCTTCGACCAGCGTGACCGGGAGTTCCGCTTTCGCCCCGGCCCCATCATGGCAAACATGGTGTTGGTGGACGAAGTAAACCGCGCCTCTCCCCGCACCCAGTCCGCATTCCTCGAGGCCATGGAGGAGCGTCAGGTCACCGTTGACGGCGTCACCCAGAACGTGCCCCGCCCCTTCCTCCTCCTCGCCACCCGCAACCCGGCAGAGCACGGCGGCACCTTCCCCCTCCCCGAAACGGAACTGGACCGCTTCATCCTGCGTCTGCGCCTGGGCTACCCTACCATCGAAGAAGAAGCCGACATCATCGAACGCCAGATGCCCGCCCACCCCATCGAAAGCCTCACCCGCGTTGTAACCCTCGAAGAGATGGTCCTCTCCCAGCAGGCCGTCCGAAACATCTTCGTAGACCGACTCGTTACCGATTACGCCGTAGACCTCGTAACCGCCACCCGCAACAGCCCTGCCATCCACCTCGGCGCATCCCCCCGCGCCACCCTGGGACTCGTTGGCCTTGCCCAGGCCCACGCCCTCCTGGAAGGACGCGACTTCACCCTCCCTGACGACGTCAAAGCCGTCGCCGTCGCCGCCCTCAGCCACCGCCTCGTGCTCACCGCCGAAGGCCGCGCAGAGGCCACCGAAGAGCAGATTGTCGAGGAAATCCTCGAATCCACCCCCGTCGAACGCGCAGGCCGCATGCAGCGATTCCCCTTCCCCACCGTCCGCAGCCAGTCCGGCTGAAGCTTGAGCACCACCTCCAACCCACCGCCGAAGCTCCGACCATTGGCACGCGAATGAACCGCCCCTCCCTGATAACCCTGACCGTAGTGCTGCCGCTGGCCGTCATTCTGCTCGTCACCGCCCTCGTCACGGCCTACCGACCCCTGTACTTCCTCCTCTACTTCGGCCTGCTGCTGACGGCCCTCAGCTACCTCTGGTCCTGGATTCAGACCCGCGGCCTCGATGTCACCGTCGAGACCCTCAGCGCCCGTCCCCAGGTGGGCCACCCCCTGCACCTACGCATAACCGTCCGGGAGAAGCTCGGTATTCCCCGCCTGGGCCTCCGTCTGAGCATGTTGGACCTCGCGACTAGGGAAAACAGCCTCACCCTGAACCTGAAACCCAGGTCCGTTTCCCGGCATACCGTCATGGCCCACCAGGACCGGCGCGGACTCAACACAATCGGCGCCGCTGAAATAGCCGCCACCGACCCTCTGGGATTGACGACCATCCGCCGCTCGGTGGGAGACCCGCAGACCATCACCGTGTACCCCCAGGTGGTCCCCCTCGTCGCTGGCCTCTCCGTCGGCGCCGCCGCCTTTGGCGACGTTGGTCGCGCCAGCCTCATGCCCGGCGCCAGCGCCTCCGCCTCCCGCGTCCGCGAATACCGCCCCAGCGATAGCCTCAACCGCATCCACTGGCCCACCACCGCCCGCACCAACCGGCTCATGAGCAAGGAATTCGATAGCGGCGGCCACACCGCCGTCTGGCTCATCCTCGATCTCCAGTCCTCCCGTCAGCTCGGCGAAGGCCTCGAAAGCACCGAAGAATACGCCATTACCATCGCCGCCTCCCTCGCCGTCAGCCTGATCGAGTCCCACCAGAACGTGGGCCTCATGGTCCACGGGGAAACCCTCCATACCATCGCTCCCCTGCGAGACCCCGCCCAACTCTGGGTGATTCTGGACACCCTCTCTCGCATCGAAGCAAAGGGCGAAGTCCCACTCTCCAATCTCCTCATCAAAGCGGGCCGCGAACTCCCCCAGGGCAGCCTTGCCGTCGTCATAGCCCCCGGCCCCATCCCCGGCAGCCCAGGCGTCTTCCAGCACATGTACCGACGCGGCGTCACCGTCCTCCCTGTCCTCCTCGATGCCGGCAGTTTCCACGTCGCGACCAATGGCGACGCCCCCACCCAAACCGCGGCAACCGCCCCCTACGACGGCTACGTCATTCGCCGCGGCGACCGCCTCTCCCACTCCCTGGCAAACGTCATGGACCGCCTCGTCTACTAGCCCCACATGCAATCCCCACGAGCAAATTTCCCCCAATCTTCGATGCTCCCTCCGGGTGAGACGACTCAGCATTGGTCGTCCCGTGCCACAATACCGGCCGAACCCGAAGACGACCCTCTCCCCACTCCCTGGCAAGTCTTCGGACTCATCCTGCTCGCCCTCAGCCTCTACGCCGCCTTCAGCACTATCGAAAACGCCAACTGGGTGCGCGGTCTCCCGCCCCTCATAGTCCCCATCCTCGCCGCCCTGGCCGTCGGTCGATTCGTCGCTGGCAAAAGCCGACCGCTGGGCTACGCGGTAGTCCTCGCATCAGGGGCCGTCGTCACCTTGGGCCTCGGCCTCCCCCTCCTCGATGGCGGCGCCCACACCGTCTTCGGCCTCATCTTCCTCGCCATCGCCTGGCTCGCCACCCACATCACTCTCCGACTCTCCAACTCCCGCAGCGCCGTCCTCATTCCCCTCCCCGGCCTCCTCATCATCGTCATCGCCCTCGCATTCCTCGACAACAGCTACTTCTTCCACCTCCCCCTATTCGTCATCGCCTCCACCCCCGCCGTAGTATACTTTTACCTGCAGGGACGACCCACCCCCGGTCGCAGGATTCTCCTACCCGCCGCCATTGCTGCTGGCACGATTCTGTCCCTCGCAGCGGCAGCCTTCTCCTGGCCTACCCCATCCCCATCCACCCCCGTCCGACCCGCCGCCGCGAACACGTTGGAAGAACCTGTCCTCGAACTTCTGGAGTCCGGCTCCGGCCTATTCGCGAACATCCCCAGCCGCAAGAACTGGCTGCGGTTCGACCTCCAACCCGTCCTCCCCTTCACCAGCCCCGTGGAACTGTCCGACACCGTCATCATGCGCGTCTCATCCCCGGAAGCCCACCGCTGGCGCGTACGCGTCTACGAAACCTACACCCCCCAGGGCTGGATCAGCGTTCCCAACCCTCCCCGCACTCCAGAGGACCTCCCCTCCCAATTCCCCTCCCCCGCAACCCAGGCTGCGCGACAGGACATCCGCACCGAAGTCCGCATCTTCTCCTCCAACACCCACGTCGCCACCGCCGGCCTCCCCGTCCGTTCCACCGTTTCCGGCCTCAGGGAACTCTCCCCCCAGCCTGCCTTCAACCTGTACCTTGACCGGCCCGACCCCTTCTACCTCCCCCCGGACATCGCCCCGTTCAGAGAGCGCATCCTCGACGAGTCCATCCCCACCCTGACAGACCTCCAACTGAACATGGCGGCGGACGAACTCATCTTCACCTACCCGCCCCAGGCCGACGCGCCCCTTCAGGAGAATGACATTATCCTTCACCGTTTGGACGCCGAAAGCTTCCCCACCACCGCCCTCCTGTTTTCTCGCCGCCAAAACCCGCCCCGCAGCTACGCCTCCATCGGCTCCGTATCCACCGCCACCCCTCTCCAGCTTCAGGACGCCACCCGCGGCTTCCACCAGGACGGCATCGCCTACCCCAACTGGATCGCCGACCGTTACCTCCAGCTGCCCGCCAATTTCCCCCAACCCGTGCGAGACCTTGCCCGGCAGCTTGCCCAGGACCACGACAACGCCTACGACGTCGCCATGAGCATCCAGGAATACCTGCACGCGCTGAAGTACGATGAGAATATCGCACCGCCTCCTCCCGGCGTCGACGCCGTGGAGTGGTTCCTCGTCGACCAGCGCGTCGGCTTCTGCAGCTACTTCGCCTCCGCCATGATTACCATGCTCCGCTCCCTCGACATTCCTGCCCGCATGGTCGTAGGCTTCGCACCCGGTGAATGGGACGAAAACCGCAACGCCTGGACCGTCCAGACCAGGCACTACCACGCTTGGCCGGAGGTCTACTTCCCCGAATACGGCTGGGTTGAGTTCGAACCCACCCCCTCTGAAGTTCAGCCCAGCCTCGAAAACCTGGGCCTCCAGTCCACCGCCGCCGGGTCCGTTAACGCCAACCTGATCGACGAATGCTTCGGAGACATCTTCGCCTGCGAAGAAGAACTAGACCCCTCCGCCGGCGACGATGAATTCCGCCTGGACGACATCGACTTCATCCCCCGCGACCTCAACACCCCTCCCGTAGCGGGCAGCAGCCCCCTGGACGTACTGTTCCGCCCCTACGTCCTGTGGCCCCTCCTCGGCCTCCTCCTCATCGCCTCCTTCTACCTTGCTGCCAACCTCTATCTGCGCTTCCTGACCCACCGGCTGGGCCTCCCGGCTTTCGCCTTCGCCGGCATATCCTTCCTGGCAGGACTCGCGGGACATCCCCGCAACCACGACGAGACCCCCACCGAGTACGGCGCCCGACTGGCCGCCCACGTCCCCCGTTACGCCCTACCCATCGAGGCAGTGGTCGCCGCCTACGTGAGAAACACCTACGCCAAAAACAAGCGCCTAGACCAGGACGCCTACGACGACCTCAACTGGTCCTGGCGCGTCCTCCGTTGGCCCTTCATCCGGCTGGCCCTACGTAGACTGGTCTTCCTCCGACCCGCCTGACCCCAACAGCGTGCACTGCGCCCCGGCCTTTCCTTTTCTCTCCCCACTGCTATACTGAAGTCACTCCAATCCCACCTGTACGCCCCGGCTGCTGTGCCTGTATTATGTCAAATCACCTGAAAGTCAGGATCGGCTTCGCCCCCGGCCCCTTCCCGTCAGAAGCCGAAGGACACGACCTCCTGCGCAACCTCGTCGAACTCGGCGAAGAGTACGACTACGACTCCATCTGGCTCAGCGACCGCGTCGTCGGCGGCCGATTCCCCCTGGAACCCGTCGTCGCCCTGTCAATGGTTGCCGCCTACTCCGACACCCTCAAGTTCGGCACCAGCGTCATAGCCCTCCCCCTCCGCAACCCCGTCCTCCTAGCCAAGGAGCTCGCCACCCTCGACTACCTCTCCAAAGGAAGACTCCTTCCCGCCGTCGGCCTCGGCCAGGAAGACCCCGTCGAATACGAAGCCTGCGGCGTGGACAAAGCCGGGCGAGGCAAGCGGGCCGACGAAGCCATCCACGTAATCCGACGCCTGTGGGAGGAGGAAAACGTCACCCACCACGGCAGCTTCTTCACCCTCAACAACGTCTCTATAGTCCCCAATCCCGTTCAGAAACCCTCGCCTCCCATCTGGATCGGCGGCAGAAGCAAGGCCGCCCAGCGACGCACCGGCCGTCTCGGCGACGGCTGGCTCGTTTCCCAGGCCACACCCGCCGAGGTCGACGAAGGACGCAAGCTCATCTTCCGCACCGCCGCGGAAAATAATCGCGTCGTCGATGAAGACCACATCGGCGCCATGCTCGGCTTCTACATCACCTCCGACGCCGAAAAGGCCGCGAAGGTCGCCCACGAGCACGTCTTCGCCCACAGGCCCAACGTTCCCTTCCGGGAATATTGCGCCCTCGGCCCTCCCGAAACCGTCGTCAACCTCATCCAGGACTACGTGAACGCCGGTGCAAGCAAGTTCGTCGCCCGCCCCATGTGCGGCGCGAACGAGGCCCGCGAACAGCTGGAACTCTTCGGCCGCCACGTGCTCCCCGCCTTCCACAAATCCCCCGCCGTCGCCCCCCAAACCGCCTCCTCCCCCACCCTCGCGCAAGCCTGATTACCCTTGACACCTCAAAAGCTTGTGTGATAGTTTTCACGTGCCCATTGAAGGGGCCCAAAGGGACTTTTATAGGTGAGTGAGTTAGCGCTTCTATGCTCCCGGATCCCATAGCCATAGGCTCCCTTGAGTGGAGAGAATTAGGGGCGTTGCTTCATAACCTCTGGTTTTATCTCCTCCTCATCGCTACCTTCGCCGTAACCATGCTAACTGCTCACGCCGTAATACCATCCCTCATATCCACCGGCCACCTGCCCAGAAGCGCGGGACTCCTCCGCTTCTCTCTGACCATCGCCGCCATGGTGATCCTCGCCTTCGCCCTCACCGTGCTGTCTCTGGCAGTAAATCTCGCCTACGTCATAGAGAGATTCTATGACCGCTTCTGGATATAGCATGTCGCACGCAATCCTCCCAAGCTACCCGGGCGCGCCCGCATCCTCGGCAGAGTGCGGCCAATGATCCCCAAGTTCATCACCCCCAAGATGCTCATCCTACCCATAGCTCTGGGGGGACTTCTCACAACCGCAGTCATCGTCCTCGTGGCCATCTTCCTGCTTCGCGCGTGGTGGTCCACCCCCATCCAGGTGTTCGGCTTCCCCGGACCGCCCGAGCAGCCCATCGCCTTCCCCCACACCGCCCACGTAGACATCGAAGGCATCAACTGCGCCTTCTGCCACCGCAACGTCACCAAGGGAGATGCAGCAACCATCCTGCCCGTGGAAGGCTGCCTCCTCTGCCACGCCACCGTCCAGGGCGAGAACGCGCCCCCCGAGGTGGCCAAGGTCATCGAACACTACAACAGCAACAAACCCATCGACTGGAAACGCGTCCACCGCTTACCGGACCACGTCCAATTCTCCCACGAACCCCACGTGCGCTTCCTGACCGAAGTGCAGGGCCTTGAACTGGAGGCTGCATGCGCCACCTGCCACGGCGACGTGCGCGACATGGTCGAAGTGGAACAGGTGCGAAGCCTGAAGATGGGCGACTGCGTCGACTGCCACCGGGATAACGAAATCCTGACCGACAACCCCGATATCACAGATTGCACCACCTGCCACTACTAGGTACTGCCCGCTAATGAAGATAAGCAGAAGAAACTTCCTCAGGCTGGCCAGCTTCACCACGCTGGGGGCGGTGGCGTGCAACTTCTTTGACGAGCGTGAGTTCATCTCTCAAAGCCCCGTCCAGCTTCCGGAAGACCTGGTTACCGGCAGAGATAACTGGTACGCAACCCTCTGCCGCCAGTGCTCCGAAGCCGAGGGCCTCGTAGTCCGAATCATGGAAGGCCGCGCCAAAAAGGTCCAGGGTAACCCCGAATATCCGACCAACCTCGGCGGTCACAGCATCCGCTGCGAAGCCGGCCTTCAGTCCCTCTACCACCCCGACCGCATCTCCGGCCCCCTGCTCCGGCAGGGCCCCCGCGGCAGCGGTCAATACGGAGCGATCTCCTGGGACCAGGCCCTCGACCTCCTTCGCGGTCACCTCCAGGCCCAGACCGACCGAAGCCGCGTCCTTACCGTCACCGGCCCCCTCCGCGGCAGCATGGCCCACCTCACCAGCAGCTTCGCCGGCGCATACGGCGCCCGCCACATAGCCTTCCAGCCCATGGAGGACGCTGCCTACAACCAGGTGATGCAGGACGTGCTCGGCCAGGAAACCATGCCCACCTTCGACTTCAAGAACGCAAACTACGTCCTCTCCTTTGGCGCCGACTTCCTCGGCACCTGGAGGGCCCCCGTCCAGTTCTCCAAGAGCTACGGCGAGTTTCGCCAGGGAATTCACAGGCTCCACCGCGGCAATTTCGCCCAGGTGGACTCCCGCTTCTCCCTCACCGCCGCCAGCGCCGATACCTGGGTCCCCGTAAACCCCGGCATGGAAGGCATGCTCGCCCTCAGTGTCGCCCAGGTCATCATCTCCGAGGGTCTCGTCCCCCAGGATCGAATCAATCAACTGACCGGTGGCCAGGGCGCGACAGCCCTGAACGACTACGCACCCAACATCATCGCCCAGCGCCTCGGCGTCCCGCCCCTCCAGGGCATGGAACCCCACGAGGTCATCCGGGATCTGGCGCGCAACTTCGCTCACGGCGGCTCCCGCAGCATCGCCATCGGCGGCTCCAGCGCCGCCGCCCACACCAACGGCGCCTTTAACCTCGCCGCCATCTTCGCCCTGAACTACCTCGTCGGTAGCGTCGGAGCCGAAGGCGGCGTCGTCCTCAACCCCCCCGCGCCCGTGCCGGAACTCGCTGGAGCCGTCCAGGCCTCATCCACCGGCGACTGGCAACGTACCGTAGCCGACATAGCCAACGGACGCACCGGCGTCGTCCTCATGCGCGGCGTCAACCCCGTCAACGACCTGCCCGGCGACGTCGGCCTCCAGCATACCCTCAACCGCGACGATATATTCGTCGCCACCTTCTCTTCTTTCATCGACGAAACTGCCGAGATGGCCGATCTCATCCTCCCGGAGCGCTCCCCCATGGAGGACTGGGGCGACGACGTTCCCTCCCCAGGCCCCGGATTCGAAGTCATCGGCATGCAGCAGCCCGTAGTCAACCCCCTCCCCGGCATGAACCCCATGGGCTTCGGCGACATCCTGCTCCAGCTGTCCCGGGAAATGGGCCTCGACGGTTCAACCCCCCTCAACATGCCCACCTATCATCACCTCCTGCAGGACCAGGCCCGCAAGATCCAGGCTCTCGAACGCGGCTCCGTGCAGGACGCGAATTTCAACTCCTTCTGGAATAGCCTGCTCCAGCAGGGCGGCTGGTGGGACAAGGACGCCACCGCCGACGCTTCCTCCCACACGCCAAACCTGGCAGAGATAGCAGGCCGCGCCAAGGACCCTGTCATCACCGGTCCCACCGGCGGCAACACCTTCAATCTCATCCCCTTCCAGACCGTATCCCTGGCCGACGGCAGCGGCGCCCATCTCCCCTGGCTCCAGTCCAGCTCCGACCCCCTCACCACCGTCGCCTGGACCACCTGGGTCGAGATCAGCACCCTCGTCGCCGACGCCATCGGTCTCCGGGAAGGCGATTTCGTCCGCGTAGAAGGCGCCAACGGACGCTCCTTCGTCGCCCAGATATATCATCATCCCGCCGTGCCGCCAAACGTCATAGGCATCCCCGTAGGCCAGGGCCACACCGCCTCCCTCCGTTACTCAAAGGGAAGGGGCGAAAACCCCCTCCACCTGCTCGGCCTGCCCCTCGAAGAACAGACTCAGTCCCTTGCCTGGGCCGGCACCCGCGTTAGAATAGTCCCCACGGGAGAAAGCTCCCCCATACCCAAGTTCGAAGGCATCGTACCCGCCTTCGTCCCCAACCAGGAAGAAGCTATAGTCAAGATCACCAGAGGTTAGAAGCAAACTAAGGGAAATGCGCTAGAAAATGGCCGATACAAAGAAGTGGGCAATGGTAATTGACCTGGACCGGTGCACCGGTTGCCAGGCCTGTGTGGTCGCGTGCCAGTCGGAGAATAATATCCCCATTAACGACGAAAACGATTTCCTCTCCCGCCGCGCCAAGCAGTGGATCCGCATAGACCGCGTTTGGGAGGGCACTTGGCCAAACGTCAAGGCCCGGTTTATCCCCGTCCTATGCCAGCACTGCGAAAACGCACCCTGCGAGCCCGTATGCCCCGTCTACGCCACCTACCACAACAACCAGGGCCTCAACGTCCAGGTCTACAACCGCTGCGTGGGCACCCGCTACTGCGCCAACAACTGCCCCTATCAGGTGCGCTTCTTCAATTTCTACGACCCGGAATGGCCCGACACCCTCTGGAATCAGCTGAACCCCGACGTTACCGTCCGCAGCCGCGGCATCATGGAGAAGTGCACCTTCTGCATCCAGCGCATCCGCCGCGCGGAACGCACCATCGAAGGGCGTGACGGCGGGAAGGTCGACGACCGCACCCTCAAGGCCGGAAATTACATGCCCGCCTGCGTCAACGCCTGCCCCACCGACACCCTGACTTTCGGCAATATCAACGATCCCAACAGCGATGTTTCGCGCCGCTCCCGGGATCCCCGCCACTACAAGCTGCTGGACCACATCGGCACCAATCCCAGCGTGATCTATCTCAAGAAGGTCGACCCGAACGCACCCAAGGAAGAGGCCCATTGACCACCACCGCCGATAACAGCCGGGACAGGGTCGCGATCACCGTAGACGGGCCCGAGCTCAACTCCCGCATGGTCACCGAGCAGGTGTCCAGCGACTTTTTCTGTGTGAGCAAGAACTACAAGATGGCCGTCGCCATCCTCGGTTCCGTGTTCCTCGTCGGCATCGTCGCCCTCATCCTGCGTTTCCTCGACGGCTTCGGCGTCAGCGAACGTGCCCAGTGGGGCTACTACTCCGCCATGTTCGCCTTCCTCCTCATCACCGCCGGCTCCGCCCCCCTCGTGGCCGTCGCCCTCCGCTGGACCAAGAACCACTGGCGTCGACCCTTCTCCCGCGTATCGGAGCTCTACGCCGCCGTGGGCCTCCTCACCATCCTCTGGTTCCTGCCACTAATGGCCCTGTTGCCTCCCCTGGAAGGCCGCAGAAGTCTCTGGGTCTCCTCGGAATTCATCGGCGTCCCCCTTTGGTGGGACTTCTTCGCCGTCCTCGGGCTCGTCGTCTGCGGTCTCGCCCTCCTTGTCCTCTCGTCAGTCCCCGACATGGCCGTCCTGGCCCGCCACGGCAACGACGGTCCACGCACCCGCTTCCTCCGAAGCGTCACTGGCTTCTGGCGCGGCACCCAGGCCCAGTGGAATTACCACCGCGTCGGCCTCACCGCCCTCGGTGCCTTCTATTTCATGCTCCTCATCATGGTCCAGACCATGATCAACGTAGATTTCGTCATGTCCCTCGTGCCGGGCTGGAAAGATTCCATCATGCCCGCCCACCAGGCCCTAACCGGCATCCAGACCGCCATCGGCCTTACCCTCGTAACCACCTTCATCCTCCGGGCCACCGGCCGCTACAAGGACTTCATCCCCATGGAGTCCTTCTGGTCCTTCAGCAAGATTCTGCTCGCCCTCAGCCTCCTCTGGGCCTACTTCTGGTTCGCCGCCCTCATCACATTCTGGTATGGGCGCACCCCCACCGAGCAGAACGTCCTCAAGACCTTCATGTTCGAGTCCTACCGCATACCCTTCCTGCTGAACTTCTTCTTCAGCTTCCTCATACCCTTCCTGCTCCTGATGTGGAACCAGGTCAGAAAGAGCATCATCGGCCCCACAATAGCAGGAGCCTCCGTACTCATCGGGGCATTCTTCATGACCATCCGGCTCTACGTCCCCGCCATGGGCATCGAAGACGTTACCGGCCACGCCCTGAAGGCTGTGCAGCCCGCTATGCTGCCCGACGTCCTGGACATTCTGATAATCCTCGGAGGCCTCGCAGGCGCCGTGTTGATATACCTGCTGGCCTCCAGAATCTTCCCCATCCTATCCATTTGGGAAGTGAAGGAGGGCCTGCTCTACCAGCGAGTGCGCCCCTACCTGCGGAGCAAATTCCTGGTGCTGGGCAAGCCTGAATAGGAATTAGGAACCGAGTTGCAAGAAGGTAAGATACTAGGCTACAGGCGAATAAACCGGGAACTCCTCCGGGGCCTCTTCGAGAACCCGGTGAAGTACTGGGCTATCGTCATGTTCCTCGGCCTCGTCGTCCTCGTCGCCGTGGGTGCCGCCGGAATCATGGTCAACCGCGGCATCGGCGTAACCGGCCTCAACCGCCCCGTCTTCTGGGGCTTCTTCATCACCAACTTCGTCTTCTGGATAGGCATCAGCCACGCCGGTGTCATGCTCTCCGCCATCCTGCGCCTCTCCAAGGCCGAATGGCGTCGGCCCGCCACCCGCGCCGCCGAAGTGCTCACCATCTTCTCTCTCATGACCGCCGTGCTTATGCCCTTCATCCATACGGGCAGGCCTTGGCGCCTCATCTACTGGGTCTTCCCCTACGACCTCTCCCGCGGAATCTGGCCAGATATCCGCTCCCCTCTCGTCTGGGACCCCTCCGCCGTCAACACCTACCTGCTCTCCAGCATCCTCTTCGTATTCATCGCCCTCGTCCCGGACCTCGCCGTCGTGAGAGACAGGGCCACCGGCATACGCCGGATTATATACTCCGTCCTCTCCCTGGGCTGGCGCGGCACCCCCCGCCAGTGGAAGCTCCAGGCCATCGCCGGCATCCTCCTCTCCGCCCTCATCCTCCCCGTCTTCGTATCCGTCCACAGCATAGTCTCCTGGGACTTCGGCATGGCCGTCTCCGTCAACAGCTGGCACTCCACCATCTTCGCCCCCTACTTCGTCATCGGCGCTGTCCACTCCGGCGTCTCCGGCGTCGTTACCGTCATGATCTTCATGCGCTGGCTCTTCGGCTGGGAAGAGTACGTCCGACGAGAGCACATCGACGCCCTCGGACGTCTCCTCATCGTCATCGCAATCGCCTGGTTCTACTTCTTCGCCATGGAATTCCTCTTCGGCATCTACGGTCAGGAGGGCGACGAACTGGCTACCAGAAGCCTCCAGATATTCGGACAACCCTGGGGCTGGCTGTTCCTGACGTTCATGATCACCGCCTTCTTCTTCCCCGTCCCCCTGTGGCTCTTCCGAAACGTCCGCCGCAGCTTCCTCTGGATGACAATAACCACTCTCTCCGTCAACGTCGGCATGTGGCTGGAGAGGTTCATCATCATCGTCCCCGGCCTCGCCCGCAAGCAGGTCTTCACCCAGTCCTGGTACACCTACGCCCCAAGTCCCATCGAAATACTCATCGTCACGGGTACCTTTGCCCTTGTGCTCATGTTATTCCTGTTGTTCGCCAAGGCATTCCCGCTTATACCCATTTTCGACATCAAGGAAGGTCAGATACTAGCCGACGAAATCAAGGTCGGGCGCAGACGCGTCCCCGCCGTAATCAGAGAAGAGTAGTATTGCCCGAGGTGCAGTAATGGCAACGCAATCCGTCCTGGCCCTCTACTCCAACGCCGAATACGCCGCTGAAGCCGGCGAGGCGCTGGATAACGCCGGGTTTTCCAAGGAGGACTACGAGTTCCTCACAGATACCCCATACCCTGAAGGCGCTCTCGGCGAGCGGCATAGCAGCCATCGCCTGTACGTGTTCCCCTTCGTCGGCGCCCTCATCGGCCTCACCGCCGCCATACTGCTGACCTCCGGCACCCAGCTCGCTTACCCCCTCGTAACCGGCGGCAAGCCCATCCTCTCCATTCCCCCCATGGCCATCATCACCTACGAAGGCACCATGCTTGGCGCCATCCTCTTCACCGTCATCGGCATCATCTTCGAGTCAAGACTCCCCACCACCAAGAAGCACATCTACGACGACCGCATCACCGAAGGCCTCATCGGCGTCGTCGTCGACTGTGACGACGAAAACGTCGACAGGGCCGAACATATTCTCACCCAGGCCGGAGCGGAAGAGGTCCGACGGGAAGCCGCATGATGCTGAAACCCATCCAGGGCATAAGAGATAGCATGCCCCGTCGTCTGCTCTCGACGCCGGTAAGGTTCGGGCTGTTGGCCGTTATCGCCGCCCTCATGGGCATCGGTTGCGCCGAAGGCTCCTACCCCGTAGACATCTTCTACGAAATGCACTACCAGCCCTCCCATCACGTCCAGCAGCCGCCACGACTCATGCCCCCCGCCGGCGCCGTCCCCATCACCGGCAAGGACGTGCCCCTCTTCGCCCAGTACCATCCGGACGAAATAGACAGTATCGAAAACCCCATCCCGGAGCAGGGAATCGAAGAGGGCGCAAAGCTCTACGAAATTAACTGCGCCATGTGCCACGGCATGGACGCCCTTGGAGACGGCCAGGTCCTCACAACAATGATTGAGACCTACGACTACACCCCCAAGCTCAACGTCAACCTCACCCTCGTCAACGTTCTCGGCTACTCCGACGGGCTTCTCTACACCACCATCACCAACCGGGACGTCCGACCGGAGATAGCCGGCATGGCTCCCGGCACCGCCGTCGTAATGCCCCAGTTCGAAAAGCTCCTCACCGCCGAGGAACGGTGGATGCTGGTCAACTATCTCAACACCCTGGGAGGGCCCTAAGGTACTCCCCAACAGGCTGGGCCTCTAATGCACCCTCAGCCCTTCGGCATTCCCGGACTATTCCTGGCCTTGGCCACCCTCGTCTTGTTCGCCGCCTTCCTCTCCTCCTGCGGCGAAGACCACCCCCCAACCCTTGAGGAGCGAGCCCAGAGCATCGACAAACGCTTGATTTGCCCCTACTGCCCCGCCGAGACCATCGACCAGGCCCAGGTCCCTCAGGCCAGGGAAATGCGCGCCTTCGTCCGTGAAAAACTCGCCGAAGGCTGGACGGACCAGCAGATCCTAGACTACTTCTCCGCGCCGGAACGCTACGGTACGCGCGTCCTAGCCGAACCTCCCAAGTCCGGCTCCACCCTAACAATCTGGCTCCTCCCCCCCGCAGGTTTCCTACTGGCGGGAACCCTCCTGTTCTTCGTCGTCCGCTCCATGAAGAAACCAGACCCATCAGCGTTGGAGACCCCTCCCGCCGGAGGCAGCGAAATCGACGAATACCTGGAGCGCGTCGACGCCGAAATAGCCGCCCGCACCGGCTCCCCCCATAAGAGCAAACCCTCTTCCAAGGGCAAAAAGAATGGCTGAACTCGGCCTCATTACCATCCTTCTCGCCCTCGCCCTCGCCATCTACTCGATGCTTGCCTCCGTCATCGGCCAGATGCGCGGCATTCCCGCCCTCGTCCAGAGCGGTCGCAACGCCACCTACCTAGTCGCCCTCGCCCTCGTCATCTCCTCCTTCGCCCTGGTTTCCGCCTTCCTCTCCAACGACTTCCAGGTCCGCTACGTCTTCGAACACAGCAACCTCGCCATGCCACGCATCTACACCTGGGTCGCCATCTACGCCGGCAACGAAGGCTCCCTGCTTTTCATAGCCACCGTCTTCGGTATCCTTGCCGCCGCTGCCGTTGCCTTCGCCCCCCGCCGTTTCCTCCCCAGCCTCCCCTACTCCAACGCCGTCCTAATGCTCATCCTCATCTTCTTCCTCTCCGTCCTCGCCTCCCTCGCCAACCCCTTCTTAACCTTCGACTTTACCCCCGCGGACGGACGCGGCATCAACCCCCTCCTCGTCCACCCCGGCATGTTCGCCCACCCTCCCATGCTCATGACCGGCCTCGTCATGGTCAGCATCCCCTTCTCCTTCGCCGTCGGCGCCCTCCTCTCCAAACAGGTCGTCGACCAGTGGGTCGATGTCGCCCGCGTTTGGGGCATCATCGCCTGGGCCACCCTCGGCACCGGCCTCCTCCTCGGCTCCTGGTGGGCCTACACCATCCTCGGCTGGGGCGGCTACTGGGCCTGGGACCCCGTCGAAAACGCCGGCCTCATGCCCTGGCTCGGCCTCACCGCATTCATCCACTCCATCATGGTCCAAAAGCGACAGGGCATGTTCCGCATGTGGAACCTCGCCCTCATCAACCTCACCTTCGGCCTCTCCCTCTTCGGCATGTTCATCAACCGCGGCGGCCCCGTCCCCTCCGTCCACTCTTTCGCCGCCTCCTCCCTCGGCTGGGTTTTCCTCACCTTCATGATTGTCGGCACCATCGCCCCCTTCGCCCTCTTCTTCATCCGCTACAACCTCATCAAAAGCGCCCGTCCCCTGGAGTCCAGCCTCTCGCGGGAGGCCGCCTTCCTCGTCAACAATCTCCTGCTTCTAGGCGTCGCTTTCGTCACCCTCTGGGGCGTCGTCTACCCCCTCGTCTCGGAAGTCTTCTCCGGCTTCACCGTCACCGTTGGCGAACCCTTCTACAACCAGGTCAACGGCCACCTCTTCCTCGGCCTCATCTTCCTCATGGGCGTCGGTCCCCTCCTCCCCTGGCGACGTGCCGCCGGTGGCGCCTTCAAACGTACCCTCCTCTATCCGGCCATCGCCTCCGTTATTACCCTGCCGATTCTCGCCATTGTCGGTATCCGAAACCCCTACGCCCTCGCCGCATTCGCCCTGTTCGTCCTCGTCACCGTCGGCATCCTTCAGGAATGGTTCCGCGGCACGAGAGTCAGACACCGCCGCAACGAATCATACCCCCTCGCCTTCATTAAACTGATAACCTCCAACCGCCCCCGCTACGGCGGCTACGTGGTCCATCTCGCTGTCATCGTCCTGGGCTTGGGCATCGTCGGCTCCTCTTTCTACGGCACCCAGCGGGATGTTCTCCTCTCCCCCGGCCAGACCGTCACCGTCGAGGGCTACGACATCACTTATCTCGACTCCCGCACCGTCCAGCAGGCCGACCGACGCGAGTCCTTCTACACCCTCGACGTAGCCCGCGACGGCCAGCCCCTCACCACCCTGGAAGCCGAGCGCACCTTCTATCCCGAATTCAGCATCAGCGCCACCCGCGCGGGCATCCGCTCAACCCCCGTGGAAGATCTATACGTCGTCCCCAGCGAGGCGCGCGAAGGCGATCCCAGCATCGGCTTCCGCATATTCGTCAACCCCCTCGTCTGGTGGATGTGGCTCGCCGGTCCCATAATGATCATCGGCACCGCCATCGCCCTCTGGCCCTCCCGAACCTCCCCTCCACCAACCCAAACCCCACCCAACAAATCCACCACCCGCCGACGAGTCCCCACCCCATGAACCCTACCCCACACTCAACACCCGTTGGGGCGGTCCGCGAACCGCCCGACCCCCTCCCCTCCCTTCTCCCGTCCTGGGAGAAGGTTAGGTTGAGGGTCTCCCCCGTTCCACTCTTCACCCTCCACCAGCATGTCATTCCGAGCGAAGCGAAGCGTAGCCGAGGAATCTCGCCTCCATTCACCCCCCAACTCCCGCAGCGCTTCTTTATACCCCCGCGTGCAATCCCCCACACCCACGGCAATACCCCGTTGACAACCCCAAGGAGCCGGATCCCATGCACTACCTCCTAGCCTTCCTCCTCGCCCTCCTCAGCCTCCTCTTCGTCTCCTACCCCCTGCTGAAAACCCGTCAGCGCGAGATCCCGTCCGACAGCCGGGCCGACACCGACAGCCCCCCGGCCCAAAACATCGAAGAAACGCTCGACGACATCGACCGCCTCCAGATGGAATACGAACTCGGCGTCATCGAACCCCTCGACTACCAACGCCAGATGGACGAGCTCCGCCGTGCCGCCGCCGAAACCCTCCGCGCCTACGAGCAGGAATCCCCCCCTTCAACTGAAGGCGTCCCCCAAGACCTCGACGCCCTCCTCGAAGAACGCATCCGCCTCCACCGCCGCACCCTCCGCAACGGCAACGGCAAGTCCTCGTGAAAAGGCTTCTTCTCCCTCTCTTCCCCCTCCTGTTCATGGCCGCAGCTGCCATGCTATCCTCCCATTCCGCCAACGCCCAGGAACCCGCTCTGCTCACCGGAGAAGTCGTCAACCTCTCCTCCGAAGGTCAGACCCCCGCCGGACTTGAGGTCATCCTCCACGTCTTCACCCCCGAAGGCGGCGTCGATACCCGCACCGCCCTCACCGACGCTACCGGCGGCTTCACTTTCCCAAACGTCCCCACCACCGGCCCAAACGTCCGCTACGCCCTCACTGCCGTCTATAATGAGATCACCTACGGCTTCGAACCGGAGGATCTCCAATCGGCCGTCGTTCTCGGCGTCTACGAGACCACCAGCGACCTCGCCGCCCTCAACATAGACTCCCACATCCTCATACTCCGCGAAGCAGACCCCAGGGAAAAGCTCGTCTCCGCAGCGGAAGTCGTCCTCATCTCAAACTTTCAGGACCGCACCTTCCAGCCCGTCATGCAACCCGCCTCCGCCATGAACTTCCTCCGCTTCACCGTCCCCCCCGGCGCCGCCGGTCTCCAGGTCCAGTCCGACCTGCCTCTGGGCGACATCTTGGACGTCGGCACAGGATTCGGGCTCGCCGCCGCCGTGCCCCCCGGCTCCCACCAGGTCTCTTTCAACTACACCTTCCCCTACGAAGACGGACGCGCCGCCTTCTCCCCCACCTTCCTGCAGGGCGCTTCCATCTTCCGCATCCTCATCCCGGAAGGCATGGGCGAGGCCTCCGGCCCGGGAATAGCGGAAGCCCAGCCAACCGACATCGGCGAAACCTCCTACCGGGTCTGGAGCATCCCCAACCTCCCCCAACGCGCCGGATTCGAAATCGAACTCACCGGCCTTCCCCAACCATCCCTCTGGCAGCGAACCTCCAGCGCCGTCGAAGACTACCACCTCCTCGTCATCGGCATACCCGCCCTAGTCGCCGCCGCCCTGGGCCTCATACTCCTCTACAGCCTTATCAGCCGCAGCACGCCGGCCACCATCGCCAACCCAAACCATCAGAGCCTGATCAACGAAATCGCCCGACTCGACAATCTCTACCAGGACGACCGAATTGACGATGCCGAATACCGCCAAGAGCGCACGAAACTCAAGCGTCGCTTGCGACGTGCGATAATATACGAAGACCCCCCAGATTAGGAGAATTCCCCTGTCCTCCCGCCAGAAGTGGATATTGCTCCTCGCCGCCATACCCGCCGTCGCCCTCTTTGCCCTGCTCGGGTGGGCCCTGGTCCGCACCGGCGGCACCCCCGGCGGCCTCGGTGTCAACTCCGAGCTTGGGGAGATCCCCACCGATACCCGGCAAGCCATCTCCTTCTCCCTACCATCCCTCGACGGTACATCAACCCTCAACCTGGAGGACTATCGCGGCAAAATCGTCATGCTGGATTTCTGGAGCTCCTGGTGCCCCCCCTGTCGCGTCGAAGCCCCCATCCTATCCCAGGTCTACCGCGATTATTCCGACCTCCCCATCGAATTTGTCGGCATCGCCATCTGGGACGATGAACAGGCCATCTCCACCTTCGCCGACGAATTCCACGTCTCCTACCCCCTGGTGGTAGACGCCAAAGGCCGTGTTGCCCTAGACTACGGCGTATCCGGCATCCCCGAAAAGTTCTTCGTCGACAAGACTGGCGCCATCCAGCGTAGTTTCGTCGGCCCCATGAGTCCGGAGGCCCTGCGCAACATCCTCGACGAGATGCTAGACAATGAATGACCAAACCGGCCCGACAACCAGGAGCCGCATCGCCCTCATAGTCAAGCGAGGGATTCAGGTCAAGCTGGTCCTGCTCGTCCTTCTTGTCATCTTCCTCGGCGCGACTCACCAGGGCAGAGCCTCCGTCAAGGCCGCCCTGTTCATCCCTCACGTCTTCGACGCCCCGGTCAAACCCCTGGAATGGTTCACACCCGCCCCATCCAGGGAGCGCGTCGCCTTCCCCATCCCCACCGGCGCCGGCATCGGCGACCTCTACCGTCCTCCCGGCGAGGGCCCATTCGCCGCCGTAGTCCTCTTCCTCGGCGTCTCCCCCGCCGGCGCCGACGACCCTCGCGTCGTCCGTCTCGGCGAAGCCTTGGCCCGCTCCAACATGGCCACCCTGTTCTACTGGTCCCCCATCATGGCGGATGGACGCATGGAACCCGAGGACGTCCACAACCTCGTCGCCGCCTTCCAATACCTCGCCGACCAGGACTTCGTAGACCCGGAACGCGTCGGCATCGGCGGTTTCTGCGTCGGCGCCAGCTACAGCATCATGGCCGCCGCCCAGGAACCCATCCGCGACCAGGTGGTCTTCGTCAACGCCTTCGGCCCCTACTTCCACATGCCCGACCTCCTCACCTCCATTGCATCCCGCACCCGCAGCTACGACGGCCTCGTTCAGCCCTGGCAGCCCGACAAGCTCACCCGCGAAGTCTTTGTCACCCACGTGACCAAAGACCTCCCTGCAAACGAACGAGACCCGCTCCGTGCCGCCTTCGCCAGAGGCGCGGACCCCTCCGTCATAGATCCCCAAAGCCTCTCCGACGAAGGTCAAGCCGTGCACGCCCTGCTTCAGGGCGTTCCCCGGGATGAGGCCGTCGCCTACCAGAGTCGCCTTCCCGCCGAAACCCTCCGCGACTTCGACATCATCTCCCCCAGCCAATACATCCACGACCTGAAGGCTGAACTGCTAATCATGCACGACCGCGAGGACAACCTCGTCCCGGCCTTCGAGTCCCGCCGTCTCGGCGACGCCCTCGCCGACCGTGACAACGTCCGCTACACCGAATTCGGCCTCTTCGACCACGTCACACCGGAAATCCGGCTAGGCCCCTGGGACACCGCCAGAGAACTCAGCAAGCTCTTCCTCCACCTCCACGGCGTCCTCATGCAATCCACCTGACCCCACCTCCTCCCCTCCCTTCTCCCATCAACCCTCATGTCATTCTGAACGCAGCGAAGCGGAGTGAAGAATCTCGTCGCCGAAGAAACCCCTCACTCCCCACTTCCTGTTCCTGCTGAGGCAGGAACCAGTGCTTTCCTACACATCACCCAAGCCCCAGCGACCACCCCTCCCGTGCCCTCGCGGACGCGGGGGCCCACTCTTCACCCCTCTACCCACATATCATTCTGCGAATGCCCCGCGACGAAGAATCTCGCACCAGTAATCGCCCCCCTTCTTTCGTAGGGGAGGCTCGCCAGCCGCCCGCCCGCTGAATCCGCGCATCTCGTCAACCATCACGAATCCCCCACCCAATAAGAAAGAGCGCCCATACAGACGCCCTTCCATCATCAACCTAACTTTCAGTGGCTCGAAACTACACAGTCGCGCCCTGGGTCAGCCGCTCCCCATAGATCCTCACCGAGTTGTCCCACAGGATCTTCCGCTTCGTATCGTCCGATAACGGCTGCTCCATCATGTTCGCCAACGGCTCGTTCGTCGCAGGCGCATCCGGGTGCGGATAGTCCGTGTTGAACACGATGTTGTCGTCCCCAATGTAGTCCACCACATACTTGATAGAAGGCTCATCCGCGTCGGCCGCCACCGCGCATTGCCTCAGGAAATACTCCTGCGGCGTCAGCCCCAGTGGATGCTCGTCGAAGAACACCGACTGACGTCCCTCACAATACTTCTCCAGCCTGTTCAGCCAGAAGGGCACCCAACCGGAGTTCGCCTCCAGTATCAGCAGCTTCAGATTGGGGAACCTGTCCAGAATGCCGCTGTACATGAAGTGCCCCAGGTTCATCATGTTCTCAAACGGGAAGCCTATCGTTTCGCTGAGAGCAATGAAGGCCCCGTCCAATGGCTGGTAACGAGCGTTAGCCGCCGGCGCCCCGCTGGAGCTGCTCTCCCCGTGGACGGCCAGCGGCACCTCCATATCCTGGGCAGCCTCCCACACGGGCTCATAGTCCGGGTGGTGCCACATCTTCTCCGGTATCGCCGTCGGCAGGAATATAGAAACCGCCCCCAGTTCCGCCACGGCTCTACGAGTCTCCTCCACCATCAACTGCGGGTCCTGTCCGGTAACGACGGCTGCAAACTTTATCCGCCCCGGCGCCCCGCTGCAGAAGTCGTGGGCCCAGTTATTGTAGGCGCGGCAAAGGGCCGCGGAGAGGTCCGGCTCCTTGTAGGAAGGCGCGGCGGCTCCGTTCGTCGGCAGGCATACCTGAATGTCCCACCCCTCCGTGTCCATGTCCTTGATACGACTCTCCAGGCTCCAGCCGTCCCGGAAGGCGTGCCCGAACTTGTCGTCCATCATCGAAAACAGCTGCTTGGACTTGAGGGCGTTCATCGTCTGTTCACCCTCGTATTCCAGGATCGCCTTCCCGTGGACCTGGGTGACGATAGGTCGACGGTCCCGGTAGGCCGGCTCCACGTAGCTGTCCCAGATGTCTCCCGGCTCATAGAAGTGCCCATCTGCGTCGATTACTCTAAATCCGTTCCTCATGGCTGGTTCCTCCTGGTTCTTGTCCCGGGGCCTAAGTTAGCTCCATGCTGTAGAGCTTGATCACGTTATCGCGGGTTACCTTCTTCTTTACGTCGTCGGAAACCCCTTCGAAGTTCTCATCCACAATCTGGTGCGAATTGGGGAAGGTGGACTGGGCGTGAGGATAGTCGCTCGCCCAGGCATAGTTGTCCTCCCCGTAGTAGTCCGCCAGCTGCAGGCCGATGGGATCATCCATGTAGGTGACGAACATCTGACGCTTGGCGTATTCGCTTGGCGGCATCTTCAAGTCTGTCGGATTGCTGTAGGCGGCCTTATCGTGGAAGTGGTCCGCCCGGTAGAGGAAGTGGGGCACCCAGCCAATGTCGTTCTCAGCCGAGACTATCCGCAAATTTGGGTGACGCTCCAACGCGCCGGAGAACATGATCTCCGCAAAGGAACGCTGCACCTCATGAATGATGCTGATGGCCCGAAGGTAGTGGTTCTTCTTGAACTTGCCCACGTTCCGGCTCTCTTCCCCATGTCCCGTCAGAATGTGCAGGCTGATGGGCATGTCCAACTCCGCAGCAGCAGCCCAGAACGGCTCGAATTCCGGGTCCGCGTAGCTCACGTCATCCGGCGGCGAGGCCATGATGAGCGCGCCCCGCAGACCGATCTCGGCGCACCGGTGCAGCTCTTTCACCCCTTCGCTGACGTCCAACAGGGAAATCATGCCCAGCCCTATCATCGTCTTGGAGTCATAGCTGCAATACTCGGATATCCACGTGTTGTACGCCCGAAACAGCGCCTGCTGAAACGGCGCGTCCGTCAGCCTGAACAGCCGGAATCCAAGCGTCGTGTAGATGATCTCGGCCTCTACCCCGTCCACCTCCAGCTCCTTCAGCCGCTCCTCCGGGATGTACGCTCCCAGTGGGCACTGCTCCTCCACCGAAGCCTGCTCCAGCATCTTCTTCAACTCTTCGGGAGTGGCCCCGGCGGAAAATCCTCCGCCCACCTTCTCGGGTTCCTGTCCGGGCATTACAAAGTAGTCGCCCTTCAAACCGTTGGGGTCCGTGACGATTCGCGGCGCCCGCTCCCTGAACTGCGAGTCGATATAGTCCACCCACATCTCACGCGGTTCAAAAACGTGGGAGTCCGCAGAAATAAGGTTGTAATCAGGCATAAACTTCTCCTAACCCTGCGATTTCTTTACTGGCGGTGGCCCCGGCGGCTTCCGGGATCTTGGAGTAATTGGGCCCGTCTGCTTGGGGTCCATGCGCGACTTCTTACTGTCATTGTTTCTTACGTTTTCTGTAGCCACGATCAGCGTCCTCCAATAAGATAGGACATGCTTTGCCTCGATTATATCACGCTATATCGCGAATTGTTGTGGAATGCCAACCTCGAGGCGTTACAGAATACGGATTGAAGAAGTACGAGTAGATTAGTACGGACTCAACGCGGGCGTTGACAATGAACTCGCATACCTCCTGATGAGATTCGCCGGGCTCAATGATGAGCACACCTCCGTCCCAAGAACGATGAACAATGTCGAGCACTGGCCAAAGAATGTCTTCTGCCTCATTATCAATGAAGACTTCCGAATAGAGGTCTTCAATATCCCTATCAGCGATTGGAGCTATTTGTTGAATGTGGAAAAAGCCGCTGCGAAGTTCCATTTTGATCTTGGAACTGTTTTCTAACCTTGTAGACACGTCAATATGCACATAACTCTCCCCAATCCGCCTGTGCGAGACCCTCTGCGTGATGGTCAAATGAGGTGCAAAAACTCGAAATATCTGCAGCTTGAACACCGCAAACGCAGCCGCAATTGCTATGGCGACCGCCGTGACAATCGCCTGGAAAGTCCCGACGGACTCTCCAAAGCTGTCTCCAGTCAGCCACATACTCACCAGAATGTAGCCGACCAGTAGCCCAACGAACGAGGCGGCCCACACCAGTGCCTGAAAAACGCTATTCCTGTCCATCCGGCCTTAGACCAGTAAAGGCTCCAACTTCCACAGGTTGGCGTCGTCCTGTCCCCGCTCCCCTCTCTCGATCTCTTTGATCAACTCCACCAGCTTGTCGTTCAACGGCGTGGGCACCCCGTGTTCCACTCCCTTCTGCACAATCGGCCCGATGATGTAGTCCACCTCAGTCGGACGCTTTCTCACCGCCACGTCCCTCCACGGCCCCGAATACACCTTCACGTGCCCCTCGAATGCAGCCGACATCTTGCCAAACATGGGCAGCGCCACCTCCGGGCTCGCTCGTACCAGTTCTGGAGGATCGAAGTGGTGCTCGTTCAACGCCTCCAGCTTCACCCCGTCCGCCTCCGCCACGTCCACGCCCTCCCTGAACAACCCCAGCAGAATCGGTCGGTTCCTTTCAGCTCCCAGCAGTTCGATGACCGTCGAGGTCCCCAGCGCGTTTCCGATGTAGAAGCACCCCCAAATTATCTTCGACCACAGGTAGCCGAAGATGTTGGAAGTAATCGTCGTGGGCGCCACGTTGTCCAACACCTGCTGAAGTTCAACGATCCGCTCAGACGTGGAGCCGTCCATCTCGCCAATCCTCATAGGCCCGTGACTGCCGAACAGAATGTGCCCCGGCTCGATGTAGTCCCCACCCCAGTTCACCAGGCACCCCACCGTCCGATGCGCCCCGATCATGCCCGCAATAAGCTCTTCGTTCAGCCCGTTCTGCAGAGACACAACCGTCGTTTCCGGCCCGATATGGGGCAGCAGCGCTTCCATGGATGCCGACGTATCCTGCGCCTTCGTGCACAGAAACACCGTCTCCAGGTGGCCCTCCATCTCCTCCGGCAGCAGCGCCGGCGCCCGCACTCGCTCCTCGCTCACCCCCGTCACAAGCAGTCCCTGCCGGTTGATCAAGTCCACGTGCTCCGGCACCTTGTCCACAAAGGTCACGTCGTGGCCCGCCAGGGCAACCTTCGCCCCTGCAATCCCTCCAATAGCTCCCGCTCCATATATCGTGATGTTCATTGCTGCTCCTTTCCCACCTGCTCGCCTTCGATAATAACGATTTAGCCGCTGACGACGTTGCGATTATGTGTCCATCCAACGAGCGGGGTCAAGCCGAAGCTCCATAACCCAAGCGCCGCACCCCCCTGACCCCCAATTACTCATCAGATTCCCTGTATGTTAGAGTTTGCCAATCTCCAAACCGACAGATGGAGCCTCAACAACTTGGCAAATCTCGCGCCAATCCTGGAAGTTCAAGACCTCGTGAAGGACTTCGGCGGCGTTCGAGCGCTGGACCATTGCAGCCTGCAGATCGAGCCCGGCCACATCACCGGCATCATCGGCCCCAACGGCGCGGGCAAGACCACCCTCTTCAACCTGGTCTCCGGCGCCATGCGCCCCACCGCCGGCCGCATCAATTTCCAAGGCCACCGCATCGACGGCCGGGCAATGCACGAGACCTTCCGACTCGGCCTCGTCCGCACTTTCCAGATCCCCCGCGAGATGCAGCGCATGACCGTCATGGAAAACCTAATGCTGGTCCCCGCCCGGCAGATGGGCGAAAAGCTCTGGGCATCCTGGTTCCGGCCCGCCCGCGTCGCCCGCGAGGAGCGCTCCAACGAGTCTAAGGCCCGCGGCGTTCTCGAAATGCTGACCCTCTCCCACCTCGCCGACGAATACGCAGGCAATCTCTCCGGCGGACAGAAGAAGCTCCTCGAGCTTGGTCGAACCCTCATGGCCGAACCCAAGATGGTCCTGTTGGACGAACCCGGCGCAGGCGTCAATCGCACCCTCCTTCGTAGCATCTCCCGGAGCATCCTCCTCGCCAGCACCGAGCTGAACGTCACCTTCGTCATCATCGAACACGACATGGGCTTCGTCATGGCTATGTGCGACCCCATCATCGTAATGGCCAACGGCGCCCCCATCGCCAGGGGCACCCCCAGGGAAATCCAGAACAACCCCCTCGTCATGGAAGCCTACCTGGGAGGGTCGACCCATGCCTCTCCTTGAGGTCTCCAATGTCGTCACCGGCTACGGCCAGACCGAAATCCTCCACGGCGTTTCCCTCACCGTCGAAGATGGCGAGATTGTCACCATCATCGGCCCCAACGGCTGCGGCAAGTCCACCCTCATGAAGACCATCGTCGGCCTGGTGGAAGCCTGGGACGGAAGCGTGGACTTCCGAGGCGTCGATATCTCCTCGACGCCCCCCGACAGGATTGCAAGGACCGGCCTTTGCTTCGTGCCACAAACCAGCGACGTCTTCCCTACCCTCAGCATCCGCGAGAATCTGGAAATGGGTGCGTTCCTCCGAAAGGACGACTTCTCCGGACGCATCGACGAGATGTTCCGTTTCTTCCCCGATCTCGCCCTCGACCCGGGCCGCCGCGCCGGCAGCCTCTCCGGCGGCCAACGTCAGATGCTCGCCATCGCCCGTGCGCTGATGCTCGACCCTGCCCTGATCCTTCTGGACGAGCCCTTCGCCGGACTCGCCCCCGCCATGGTCGAACTCGTCCTCGACCGCATTCTCGAAATCAACCGCGGCGGCGTAGCCATGCTCCTCGTTGAGCAGAACGCCCGGCAGGCCCTCTCCGTCTCCAACAGGGGTTACGTCCTCGTCGCAGGCGAGAACCGCCTCGAAGACAAGGGCAGCGCCCTCCTGGACAACCCGGAAGTTTCCCGACTCTACCTCGGCGGCTGAACCGTGCCAGACCCCCTCTCAGCCAAGCTCGCCCCCCTCACCCGCCTATCCGCGCCCATTCGACGTCATTGGACGCCTGCTCACACCACCCTTGCCATTATTCTTGCGGCAATAGCCATCGGCCTCCTCCCCTTCGTCCAGATGGGCCTCGTTGTCAACGGCGTCTTCCTCGGCGCCATCATCGCCCTTGGCGCGGTGGGCCTCACCCTCATCTACGGGATCCTCCACTTTGCCAACTTCGCCCACGGCGACTACATGACCATGGGCGCCTATGTAGCCCTGTTTTTCACCGCCAGCTTCTTCCCCTGGCTCGGTATGGAACCTGGCGGATTCGGCCCCTTCACCTTCGGCTTCACCCTCCTCATCGCCCTCCCCCTGTCCGCCCTCGCCGTCATAGCGGGCGCAATCCTCCTGGACAGGTTCGTCTATCGTCGACTCCGGGACCGGGGCGTCAGCGACATCTTCATGAGCATGTCCTCCATGGGCGTGGCCATCGCCCTCAGGGGCCTGGTTCAGATGATTTGGGGCGCCGACATCGAGTCCTTTCCCCGCGAGTCCAAACAGGTCTTCCATCTCCCCATGGACGTTCGCATACCCCCCGACGCCATCTTCATGGCCCTCATGGCCGTAATCCTCGTTGTCGCCGTCTATCTCATCCTCACCCGCACCAGAATCGGCAAGGCCATGCGCGCCACGGCAGACAATCCGGACCTGGCCCTCCTCAGCGGCATCGGAGTCCGCAACGTCACCTGGTGGACCTGGGGCATCGGCGCGGCCCTCGCCGCCACCGCCGGCGTGCTCCTAGCGGTCTTTCAAGGTCAGCTCCTCCCCATCATGGGCTGGAAGTTCCTCATTCCCGTTTTCTCCGCCGTCATCCTGGGTGGCATCGGCAACCCTTACGGGGCCCTCATCGCCGCCTTCGCCATCGGCGTAACCTCCGAGGTCTCCACCCAATGGATGAACCCCAGCTACAAGCCCGCGGTGGCCTTCGCCATGATGATTGCCGTCCTTCTGATTAGACCAAAGGGCCTCTTCAGCATGGCAGGCTCAGGACGTTGAGAAGGAGCATAGCGAAGTGGAACTAGCGGGCCTCCTCAACTACCTCGTCGGATTCTTCATCATGGCGGGAATCTACGGCATCTTCTCCCTGGGGCTGAACGTCCACTGGGGGTTCACAGGTCTGTTCAACGCCGGAATCGCCGGCTTCTTCGCCCTCGGCGCCTACACCACCGCCCTCCTGACAACCCCCGCGCCCGACGCTGCCCAGGTGGAGGACTTCATATTCGGCGGCAACCTGGCAGGCCTCCCTTACCTCGATTGGGGCATCGACTTCTGGTTCGTCCTTTCCCTAGCCGCCGTCGCTCTGGTCTGCGGCGCCGTCGCCTACACCGTGGGACGACTCACCCTCCGGCTCAGCGGCGACTACCTCGCCGTCGCCACTCTAGGCATCGCTGAAGCCGTGCGCCTGATGTTCCTAAACGAAAAGTGGATCGCCAACGGCTCCAAGGGCCTCTACCGCATACCCGAAGTCCTCGGCGACCTCGTCTCCCCCAAACACTACGACTACGTATTCCTCGTCGTCGTCCTGGTGGTCCTGGCGCTGCTCTATCTGGCCGTGCAGCGCGCGGTCAACTCCCCCTGGGGCAGGGTCCTCCGTGCCATCCGGGAAGACGAAGTGGCCGCGCAGGCCAGCGGGAAGGACGTCTACTCCTTCAAGCTCCAGGCCTTCATCCTGGGATCAATCATCATGGGCATCGGCGGCGCCCTCTACGCCCACCACATCCGCTTCATTGCCCCCGTCACCTTCGATCCCCTACTCGCGACCTTTGTCATCTGGGCCATGCTCATGGTCGGCGGTTTCGGAAACAACCGCGGCGCACTCCTCGGAGCCTTCGTCGTGTGGGGAATCTGGTCCGGCACCCAGTTCCTCCCCTGGTTCTTCGCCGACCCCAACTTCCGCTTCTTCATGATCGGCGTCCTCATCGTCGGCGTCATCCTCCTGCGTCCCGGCGGAATCCTCGGCGAAACCCGCCGCCTCTCGAAACCCCACATCACCCCCGCAAGAAACCCCGCGAATGGGGACTACGACCCCAAGGTTTAACCAACCTAGCCCCCGCGCCCCCGCGAATGCGGGGGCGCACTCTCCCTCCCTCACTCCCCACATGTCATTCCGAGCAAAGCGCAGCGCAGCCGAGAAATCTCGCACCCGAATCCGCCCTTCTGCCCTCCCAAGACAATCCCTACGGCAACTCAAACCGTCCCGTGGACTTGATCTCCCCACCCGAAATCGTCCATATCTCGATGGTTCCCACAACGTCCCCGTTCGCGTCGAACTCGATGTCCCCGCCGGCCCCGTTGTAGTTGATGTCCTTTCCGTCCGCAATCAGTTCCAGCGCCCGGGCTATCTCCGCCCGGCCGGGTCCCACCACCTCGCCAGGTGCATTCGCCACCTCCCGCAGTGCGTCTCGAATCGCCGCCGAATCCGTATTGGATCCTGCCTTCGCGGCGGCAAGGGCAATGAGCACCGTGGCGTCGTAATGCTCCGCCATAAACGGATGCGGAGGTTCCACCCCATAGGTCTCCAGGTAAGCCGAATTAAACGCGTCCTTGGCCGGACTTCCCGGGCTCCCCTGCGCCGTGCCCATCGTCCCATCCAGTGCGGCCCATGCGTCAATTTCGTTAATCCACTCCGGGCCTTTCGTTCCATCGGCGAGAAGGAACTGGTCCGCATAGCCCCCTTCCAACGCTTCCTGCACGTACACTCCCGCGTGGCCAGTGTAGCTGAACGCCGCGAGCGCGTCGATGTCGTCCGCCGTCGCCTTGGCCAGCTCGGAAGCGTAAGTCGGCTGAACGTCTTCGTGGGGCACCTTCGCCGTCACCGCGCCGCCCAGGGCCGTAAAGCTCTCCTCAAACTGGTCCGCGAGCCCCTCCCCATAGGCGTTGTTCAGGTACATGATGCCTATCCGGTTGTACCCCAATTCCCTCGCCAGACGCGCCAGCACAACACCCTGGGAAGCGTCCGAGGGCGTCGTCCTGAAGACAAAGTCGTTGTCCTCCAGTACCGTAATGCTCGGCGCCGTGGACGCCCCGGAAATCAGCAGCGTCCCCTGGGGAATCGTCACCGCGTTGGCCGCAGCTACCGTCACGCCGCTCGAAAGCGCCCCGACTATCGCCGCCGCCCCTTCCACGTCCACCAACGCCCGCGCGGCGTCCACTCCCTGCACCGGATTGACCGCCGTATCTCGGCTGACTATCACCACCGATTGCCCGTTGACCCCTCCGGCCCGGTTCACATGGTCGGAGGCCAGCTCCACCGAATTCCTCAATGGTGGCCCGAAATCCGCCAAGGCTCCGGTGAAGGCATTGAGATTGCCGACGATTAACGGCCCCTCTTCCTCATTCTCACTCTGACACGCCGTTGCGGCCAGAATGAAGAACGACGAAAGAACTGCCAGGATCAGACCCAAAGCAACGTAGCGCCTCATAACTATCTCCCGTCTAATAATATCGATGTGAACAACTGCATCCGTTTGCTATTTATGTCAATTGAACGTGCCAAGTCCTCACAGTGCATCATGCTCTAATCAAGTTTGCTGAATCGTGATGAAATCCAGCGGGCTTACAAGTCCAACACCCGCCCCTGCTCGTCCACGTCGAGTGTGCGCGGAGCCCTCGGCAACCCCGGCATCGTGACGATGTTTCCTGCAGTGGGGTAGATGAACCCCGCCCCCACCGACGCTCTCACATTCGACACCTGGAACGTGTACCCGGAAGGGCGTCCCTTCAGCCGCGCTAGATGCGAAATCGAACGGTGTGTCTTCGCCATGCACACTGGCAGACCCCCCCAACCCAGATTCTCGTACGCGTTCAACTGCCGGCGCGCCGCCGGGTCCCATGCCACGTCGTCCGCGTTGTAGACCTTCTGCGCCAGCGCCAGCGTCTTCTCCCTCAAACTCGCGTCCTGTGGGTACAGGTAGGTGACCTCGCTCCCCTCCTTCGTCGCCTCCACCACCGCCTCCGCAAGCTCCACCCCCCCTTTGCCGCCCTCGGCAAACACCCTGCTTTCGGCAACGGCGAACGCCCCCGCCTCCATCGCACCCCGCTTCACCAGCGCAATCTCCTCCTGCGAGTCCGGCGGGAAGACGTTTACCGCCACCACCACCGGAACCCCGAACGACTTCACCAGCTCCACGTGATGCTCCAGATTAGGCATCCCGGCCATCACCGCATCCTCGTTTGGAATGGAAAGATCCCTCAGCCGCACGCCTCCGTGCGACTTCAGCGCGCGCACCGATGCCACCAGCACCGCCGCCCGCGGCTCCAGGTCGTTGAAACGCGCCTTGATGTGCATGAACTTCTCGAAGCCCAGGTCCGACCCGAACCCCGCCTCCGTGATTACGTAGTCCGCGTACCCCAAAGCCAGCCGGTCCGCCACCACCGAATTGCACCCGTGAGCGATGTTTCCGAAGGGCCCCGTGTGCACAATCACCGGCTGCCCTTCCGTCGTCTGCACCAGGTTCGGCTGTATGGCGAACCTCAGCAGCGACATCATCGATCCGACGGCCCCCACGTCCTGCGCTGTCACAGGCTTGTTCACCGAATTGAATCCCACCACCATCCGGCTCAGCCGCGCCCGGAGATCCCCAAGGCTGCTCGAAAGCGCCAGAATTGCCATGATCTCCGATGCCGTGACAATGTCGAAACCCGTCTCCCTCACCGGCGCGTTCACCGGCCCGCCGATCCCCGTGATGATGCTCCTCATGGCCCGATCTTCCATCTCCATCACCCGCCGCCAGATGATCCCCGAAGGCTGCAACCCCGGAATCAGGCCCCGCTGCACCGCATTGTCCGTCATCGCCGCCAACAGGTTGTGGGCCGACCCTACGGCGTGAGCGTCCCCCGTGAAGTGGATGTTCACCTCGTCTTCCGGCTCCACCAGCGAAGCGCCGCCGCCCGTTCCGCCCCCCTTGATCCCGAATATCGGCCCCAGCGATGGCTCCCGCAGCGTCGCAATTACCCGCTTGCCCAATCGCCCCAGACCCTGCGTGAGCCCGACGCTCGTTGTCGTCTTCCCCTCCCCCGCCGGCGTCGGCGTAATCCCCGTTACCACCACCAGCGCCCCCCTCTGTCCCTCCGTCCTTATCGCATCCAGAGGTATCTTCGCCTTGAACCGACCGTAAGGTATCACGTGGGACGGGTCCAGCCCCATCCTCTCTCCAATTTCAGCAATCGGCTGCATCTTTCTTCACCACTCCACTAGTGCTAATCGTAGAAAACTGGCCCTGCTCTTACCGACCCATCATAGCACGACTCCTGATAAACAGTCACAACTTCCTCACAAACACGCAGTCCGCCGGCAAGGCCCAGTCCATGCACCGGTTCAGACGCCGTTGGGCACCGATTTCCCCAGCTGATGCCGCTGTTCCCCAGCCTGTTTTAGTCGTGCCACCCTTGTTGACATTGCTCACGAATGATATTCTGTCGCATATAGGCTGGATCGCTGTATGGGATACCGCATCCCCAACGTCCACGCCCACCTCATAGGGAGGAAATCATGAATCTCAGGCACGCAGGTCTCGCTTTGATGATCGGTGTGATCATAGCCTTCGTAGCTCCCCTGTTTATGCCGGGCTACTCTCTAATCGACTCCGTAGATCAGACCGATTTCACCTTAGCGCTTGAAGCCCTCAGCGGTAAGCCCCTCCTTGCCCAGTGGATGAATTTCTTCACCCTGATTGCCATGCTTCTGATGTCCTTCGGCCTCCTGGGCCTCTATCCTCTGGCGAGCCGGCAAGCTGGACTGGGGGGCAGAATTCTCTAATTCGGAATCATCGCTACCATCATCGAATGGAGCATCCTCGTCCTCGCCTCGGGGATGCGACACTTCGAAATCCATCTGCTTCAGCGAAGTCAGCTGGGCGCCGAAGGAAGTATGACCGCCGTAGACCTGGAATCCGCCGCTCTGTTCGCCCACTTTGAGATAGCGGCTGTCACCATGGCTTTTATCGCCCTTGCGCCCATAGCATCCAGCCTCGTCGGCATCGGCCTGACCAAGCGCTTCGATGAAATGAGCTTCGCGAAGTTTGGCTGCTACCTCCTGACGTTTGGAGGTATTGTCGGGCTCATCAACTTCCTCTTTGCCCTCAACGCCCCAGACTTGGGCATCCAGTCCATCCTCCTCGTAAACACCATCGTCCTGTACGTCCAGGGAATCAGCCTGATAATCATAGGCTACGGCATGTACTCGGGACGCAAAGAACTCGCCGAAGAGTCCTGATAGGCCCCCTCCCTACACTTCCTTACGCACACCCATCTCTGGTAGGGGCGGTTCGCGAACCGCCCCTACCCCTCGCCCCAACCTCTCTCGCCGTGCATGACCAGCGCCCAACCTCCCCGTAGGCCTGTGGCGGAACAGGTATCACAAAATCTGAAGACTACTTCCCCTCGCTCCACAAATATTTCGCCGTTGAAAGCCCAATCACCGTAAACAGAGCGTCCGCCAGCGGGAAATAGATCATGTGGCTCGTCACCGCCTCCCCCGTCTCACTGTCCGGGTTCAGCGTCCATATCAAGTTCCAGAAGAAAATCATCGTGAGCGCAATCGCCCCGTAGAACACCAGCGAAGCCCGCAGAGAACCCATCGAATCCGGGTCCTCCGCCTTCGCCGCCCGATACCGCGCGTAGTTGGCAATCATCGCTATTACAACGCCCACCGCCATCGGCCAGTTCAATATCTCCCACACGGGGTAGTCCGCAGAACCGTCATGGTACACCGGCGTAAGAATCAGGTTGGCGAATACGGCAATTGCCACCGCAAATAGGAAGACTGGTATAACGCGGTTAACTAGAATCATGGGCATTTTGCCAAGTGCCTCCTTGCTTTTTCCGCCCCCATAGGGGCCTCTCCAATTGTAGCCAGCCATGCAAGAGATAGCACGCCCGACTACAGCTAGCACATAGCGACGGGATTCGTTGATATTATATCTCATACGATACATTGTATCTAATATGCTTGACCTTTTTGTCGGTTTATGGCAACTTATTCTGCGCCGAATAGCTGGAATGTCGGTCTTGGTAGGAGTAAGCGTCGGCGCAATCTATTTCGAAGGGGGACGATATGACCACTACCGCCCATATGCACGACACCCACGAGTGTGATAGCCACGAACATCACGCCCACGTGCATGACATACACGAATGCGACGAGCATGAGCACCACGCCGGCGAATCCGGCCACGTCCATGACATCCATGAGTGTGACGAGCACGAACACCACGCCCACGTTCACGACATCCACGAGTGCGACGAGCATGAGCACCACGCCGGCGAGTCCGCCCACATGCACGAAGTCCACGAATGCGACGAGCATGAGCACCACGCTCACGCCCACGACGTCCATGAGTGCGACGAGCATGAGCACCATGCCCACGTCCACGACGTCCATGAGTGTGACGAGCATGAGCACCACGCCGGCGAGCCAGGCCACGTCCACGATATCCATGAGTGCGACGAGCATGAGCACCACGCCCACGTCCACGACATCCACGAGTGCGACGAGCATGAGCACCACGCCCACGTCCACGACCCCCACGAGTGCGACGAGCACGAGCACCACGGCTAAAGGCTCCACTCCCCGGCCCGTTTCCGGGGACTTCTGAACCCCTATAACGCCGGCCTTCCATAGTGCAGGCGTTTTCGGAAAGTTAGAAACATCGCAAGGGCAGAAGGCGACTTGCCTCCTGCCCTTGCCATTTAACCGCTCCACTCCCCCACTCTTGTTCCTGCGAAGGCAAGAACCAACACTCAACCCACACCTAACTCCATTTCACCCCTACATCTCACCCCGTAGGGGCGGTTCGCGAACCGCCCTCCCGCTACCCACACACCACCTACCCCGCAGCTACATTCCCCTCCTCCCATTGGGGTAGCATGGACGGCACATTCACCAGTTATCCAAACGTCTCCCCAATCGAGACATATCCACACACCACCCCAACCCCACAAACACAGAAAGGCGCGGGATTGAATCCCGCGCCCTCTCGCAATTCTTCGCCCTCAGGCCGATGCCCCGGTCACGTCAGAAGGGAAGAAGCTTCCTCACGGGACTTCGCTTCATTGCCACCAGATGATCCGCATGGTCAAACTCCGTACAGCCTTCCACGTTCTGCTCCACCTGAATTGTGACGTGGGCGATTCCGTGCTTCTTCATCGCAATCTCCCTCAACCGCCGAAGCAGGGGATCCACCTCTTCTGTGGAGAGATCAGGGTCCAGAAGAATGTGACAGGTCAAAGCGTCGTACCCTGAAGAAATAGTCCAAACGTGGACGTCGTGAATCACCGTCACCCCCTCCTGCTCCTCCATGTCGCCGCAGAGGGCGTAAACGTCAATGTGTTCCGGCACAGCCTCCAGCAGCACGTTGAACACCTTCACTACCAGCCGCCAGGTGCTGACGATGATGAGAATGCCAAGCAGTATGCTGAGGATTGGATCAACTATCACCCAGCCCGTGGTGACGATAATGATGCCGGAAACTACAACTCCGACGGAACCGATGAGGTCCGCTATGACGTGCAGGAACGCGCCCTCCACGTTCAGACTCTCTCCGGCCGATCGGTGGAGGACGAAGGCTGCAATGATGTTAACTACCAGCCCGATAGTCCCCACCACCAGCATCAGCCCACCCTCGATATGCGGCGTGTCCTCAAAGATGCGGTGATAGGCCTCGAAGAAGATGTAAGCGGCAATCACCCAAAGGCTCAGCGCGTTTAGCATCGCCGCCAGAACTTCGGCGCGGTGATACCCAAAGGTCCGTTCCACGGAGGCAGGCCGCCCGGACACCCAGAGAGCAAACAGGGCCAGGGCAATGGCCGCGGCGTCCGTGATCATGTGGCCGGCGTCAGCAAGAAGGGCCAGGCTGCCGGACAATATCCCGCCAATGACCTCGACTATCATGAAGCCGCCGATTAGTACCAGGGCTATTACTAAGCTGCGTCTGCTGGTTTCCCTCAGATGCGCAGAGTGGTCATGTCCCTCATGCCCGTGGTCGTCGTGTCCGTCATGGTCATGTTCGTCATGACCGCCGTGGTCGTGCCCCGCGTGGTCGTCATGTCCATGATCATCGTGAGCGCCATGGTCGTGTCCCGCGTGGTCGTCATGACCGTGTTCGTCGTGTCCCCCGTGGGCATCACCCCCGTGCTCGTTATGAGCACTATGGTCATGTCCCTCATGACCGTGATCATCGTGTTCAGGAGTTCCAGAGGCTCTTGCCATAGCTCATCCCCCCAAGAAGCAGCAGTAGCAATGTGCTTTCACACCCTCGCATTGTATAGATGATTGCATTTTCTTACAACGTTATGTCCAGACAGCCTTTGAGAATATTGAAAGCTCCAGTCCCCCGGTTCCTCAATCACTCCCCACTTATCCGAAACTCAAACCGGCATCCCAACCCAAACTACGATGAAATGAGCCCCTCCTGTGGCATCGTCCACGGCAGCCCGTAGAAGGGCGCTATCTGCGGCGCTTTGGGGATCGGAATATCCTCCATCGGCACGTCGATTACAACCGGTGCCTCCCGCGCCAGCGCCTCCGGAATGAGCGTCTCCAGCTCCAACGGATTCTCGGCGCGAATGCCAACAGCCCCAAAGGATTCGGTAAACTTCACAAAGTCTGGATTGCTCAGATCGGTCTCGTAAGTGCCTCCAAACACCTCGTTCATGTCCTGCGAAACATTCCCGTAGGCGTCGTTTCGGAAAATCACCGTGACCGCGTTTATGCCGTATTTGACCGCTGTTGAAAGCTCGGCGGCGTTGAACATAAACCCGCCGTCGCCCGCCATGCAGAGCACGGCGCGGTCGGGCTGCGCTACCTTGGCGCCCATGGCCGTCGGCAGCGCATAGCCCAGGTTGTACACGTACCCTGGATCGATGAACGTCTTCGGATGGTTCACTTTGTAGTGGGTGCGTGCATAGAATCCCAACTGCGTCACGTCCCAGGCGATGAGGGCGTCGTCCGGCGCACTCTTCTTTATTGTTTCCATGATGAGGTACTGCGGTTCTATCAACTGTATGTTGTGGTACTGGATGAGACGTCGCGCGGCGGCCACGGCTTCCGCTGGAGATGATCGGGGCGATTCGCTGGCCTCCAGGACCGCGGGCAGAAGTGCCTCCAACGTGGCGTGAGCATCGCCGTGAAGAGGAATGGAGTTGGTCTGCACCTTCATAAGTTCGTTATCGTCTATGTTGATGTTTATAAGAGTGGACTCGTTGCCGGCGGGATTGCCGAGCGAAAATCGGGCGCCAACTCCGATGACCACGTCGGCGGATTGCATCACGTCAAACAGCTGGTTCATCTCCTGCAGTTCGCCCCGGGGACTGAAGCACGAGCCGTAGCAGAGGGGATGACTATCCGACATGACGCCCTTCCCCCCGTTGGAGGTGACTACGGGTATGTTGGTCGCTTCCGCAAATCGAAGAAGCGAGTCTTCTGCGTTGGCCCGGGAGACCCCGCCACCGGCATAGATGACCGGAAGCTTCGACTCCGCTATCGCGGCAGCCGCTCGGTGGAGTAGGGACGCTCCGGGAACGATTGGCGCGACGGGCGCCGGTTCCAGAATTTCCACCTCCTCTCGCTCTACCGCCACCTCCGGCGGAATCTCAATGAGCACGGGACGAGGCCTGCCGGTCCGCATCTGGCGGAAGGCTTCATTCACCGCTGCTGGGACCTCGCGGGGCCTCGTGACCATACGCTGCCACTTGGTGACGGGACGGATTACCTCCCCCTGGTTCGATATTTCGTGAGGCACCCCTATATTCTTCCCGATGAGTCCCCTCGGAATCTGCCCCGCAATCAGCAGAACGGGCGAGGAGCGGGAATAAGCAGTGGCGAGGCCGGAGGCGGCGTTGAGCAGGCCGCAGCCGGGAACAACCATCGCCACGCCGGGCCTCCCGGAGGCGCGCGCGTAGCCGTCTGCCATGTGAGCCGCCGCCTGCTCGTGGCGCGTGGCTATCATCCTCACGTCGGGCTCGTCTCGCAGTCCCGCCGCAAGACCGTATATCTCAATCCCGGTGATGCCGAACACCACGTCAACGCCCTCTTGCGCCAGGGATCTTGCCAAGGCTTCTCCGCCGCTCATCTTCATATTCTCAATTCTCCATCCAGTTTGAATAGAGTATACACCCCATCCCCACTGCGCCCATCCCCAAACTCACCCCGCATGACCGGCCGAAAAAAGAAGAGGCCCGCACAATGCGGGCCTCTTCTCATCTAAACCTAATCTCTATTAGTAGAGAGATCGCCTACTGGTACACAGGCACCGTGTACTCGTGGTAGCGAATCGGTCCCATGTGAAGCATGTTCACCATGTACTCCTGCACCACGCTCGGATTCACCGCCGCGAAGGCGAAGATCCAGGTAATCGGCGCGCTGACGTGGTTCTCTACCCACCAGTCGCCCAGGCCCTGGGCCAGCTGAAGCCGCTCGTCCAGGTCCGTCGACTGTGTGCACGCTGCGTAGTAGTCGGAAATCTCCTGGTGGTCCCAAATCGTCCGCCCGCGCTCGTAGTATGAGAAACTCATCGCCACGCAGATCGGGTCGAGCGACGGGGAAACCAGGTAGGAAGTGTTGGATGCCTCTCTGGCAGACCACATCCCCAAAACGTCACCGACGGGTATCGTCACCAGATTGGTCCTGACTCCAATGGCTTCCCAATACCCTCGGATTACCTCGCCAATCTCTCCCTGTTCCTGGATGACAGACTGTCCGCTGGCAGCTACCAGCGTAGTCTCGAATCCGTCGGGATATCCGGCCTCCACCAACAGCTCCCTCGCCCTGTCCGGGTCGTATGCGTAGGGCCAACCGCCGTCACGGCCGGTCAGACCATCGGGACCGGGTATGGGGGCCCACTCGTCCTTGAAGTCATTCCTCCACGGCGGGAAGTAGTCCACCAGCGGGAATCCCTCGCCCGCGAAGAATACCTCGTTGATCTCCTGGTAGTTGATGGCATGGTTGAGGGCCGCTCGCGCCTTCACGTTGCGAATCGGGTCGTCGGGGTCATAGGCAATCGTCGGGCCATGCGCAACCTGGCCTGCCGCTCCTTCTCCTGTCGCCGGATTCACGTAGTTGTCTGGCTTGAAGAAGGAATACCGGATGTGCGTGTGCACCGCCGGCAGGGCGCTCTTCGAGATCTTCATCCCGCCGGCCTCAGCCTGCCCGTGCAGGTCCCTCGGAATGGCCGAGATGTGGGACTCGTCCGTTAGCAGCATTGCCAACCGGGTGGCTGCCTCCGGCGCAAAGATGAACTGCATCTCCGGGAACTGGGGTGTGATTCTCCAGTGATCAGGCACCCGTTCGTGGGCAATGGATTCGTCCACCTTGAGCTCGATAAGGCTCCAGGGTCCCGTCCCTATTGGGTCTTCGAAGTATCCGTCTTCGCCCTGCTGGTCCCACCAGTCCTTGCTCGTGATGCCCGTGGACCACTCGTCCGAAAGCAGGAACGGCATGTCCAGTGAAACCTGGGCCAGACGCAGCACAACCTGATGGTCGTTCACTACGTCCGCGTCAACCATGTTGCCAAACTCAGGACGAATGCTCAGCGATCTGTCGCTAACCACTCCGGCAAAGATGCCAAAGGAGTGAATAGCATCCTTCGCGCTGAAAAGGATGTCGGTGGGCTCCGCATTCCTGTAGAAGGGTACGCCCTGCCGCAGGTTCCACGTGTACGTCTTGCCATCCGACTCCATCGACCAACTCTCGGCCAGCTGTGGCTGTTGCACGTTGGTTATGGGGTGATGTCCCACTAGGTGGGAGTAGATGGGCACTATCCGCGCATCGATCTGGTTCTGCGGATGCTGCATCGTGTACTGATAGCTTGGGTTGGGAATGGCTACCAGCAATCGCGACTCCACAGGCTCCGGCGCCATTGTGGGAGCCGGTTCCGGCGTCGCCGTCACCTCAGGAATAAATCGCTGCCGCGTCGGCGTGGGCGCCATCGTCGGGGCCGGGGCCGCCGTAGGTGCCGGCGCAGCCGTGGGCCTCGGGGCGGCCGTGGGCGCCATCGTAGCTGCCGGCGCAGCCGTGGGTGCCATCGTCGGCGGGGCCGTTGGCGCCGCTGCCGGCGCCGGTGCGGGCGCTGCCGTCGGCGCGGCCGTCGCCGCTGGCTCCTCGTCATCCCCTCCGCACGCTACAATGAAGACGGTCAGCAGGGCGGCCAGCGCTAGCAGGCCTACCGGCAACCATCTCGAGCGTTGTCTTAGGATTCTCATGAGCATCTCCTTTTCTTCCTTAACTTCTTGGCGTGGCTAATCCCCATAGGAAAACTCCACGCGATTACCACCATGTTAGCTTGAGCGGTATATTATGGACACGCTTCCCCGTTGTCAACAATCCCCGAGTCTGGTCGGGACGATTCACAACCCCCCCTTCTTCCTCCGCTCCGCCCCAACGTCAGCATTTCATTCCGGCGAAAATAAGAGTCCATCCTCCACAAAAACAGGGGCCAACCCCCACCTAGACCAGGTTGTCCTCCCGCATAACCGCCAAACACTCCTCAAACGCCGCCAGCGTCTTGTCCACCTCCGCGTCCGAATGCGACGCCGAAACAATGAACCCCCTACCACCCATGATGTCCACCCCCGCGTTCAGCATCCCCCGCTTGAACCCCTGCGCCGCCCCCGGCTTGGCCGCCGCATGAACGTCATGCGAAGATAGCTTCCACATCTCCTCCGGCTCGCACTCCACCCCGAAGGCCACCATCACCAGCGAACTTATCCCGTGGGCCACGCCGGTCACCTCCATCTTCCCCATCACCTCGTTCAGTCCCTTCCGCAGCCTGTCCGCCATCTCGTCCGCTCGCTCATTGATCGGCTCCCTCGCCAGCATCTCCAGGCACGTCGCGCCCGCTGCCGCCGATAGCGGATTGGCGTTGAACGTCCCCGGATGCGCCACCCGACGGTTGTTGTCCCACTCCGCGTCTCCCGAATGCGCAATCATGTCGATAACGTCCGCCCGCCCGCCGACCACTCCTCCCGGCAGTCCGCCGGCCACAATCTTCGCCATCGTCGTCAAGTCCGGCTTCACCCCGTAGCGCACCTGCGCGCCGCCACTCGAAAGCCTGAACCCCGTCACCACCTCGTCCAGAATCATCAACACCCCGTAGCGCTCCGTCACCGCCCTCAACTCGTGCAGAAAACTCGGCACTCGAAGCGGGTACTGACCCATGTGCGCCCCCGTGGGTTCCGCAATCACCGCCGCCACGTCCCCGTCGGAACCCAACGTCTCCTCCACCGCGTTGATGTCCCCGGAGGGCACAACGATCATCGACTCCCACGTGGAAGCGGGAATCCCGCCCGTTCCGCCGTCGGAACCCGCGCTGGCGTAATCGCTCCAGCCGTGGAAGTGGTCCTGAAACTTCACAATCTTGTTCCGGCCCGTGTACGCCCTGGCCAACCTCATGGCCATCATCGTGGCCTCCGTGCCGGAGCTGTGAAACCGCAGCTTCTCCACCGAAGGCACCAGTTCCCGGATTGCCTTCGCCCAACGCAGCTCCAGCTCCGTGTTGCCGCCCAGGTGCGTCCCCCGGTTCACCTGCTCCGACACCGCCAGCGTAATCGCCGGATGCGAATGCCCCAGAATCAGCGAACCATGACCGCAAACGTAGTCCACGTACTCATTCCCGTCCACGTCCCACTTCAGCGGCCCCTGCCCGTGGGTCATCACCACCGGGAACGGCATCACGTACCGGGTGTCGTGGGTAACCCCGTCCGCAAACACGTCCGCCGCCTGACGAAACGCTTCTGCCGACTTGGGGTGCATCAGAATATATCTCTCGTCGATGACGCTCATAGCAGCTCCTCTTCTGGATACCAAAATGGGGCGATTCGAACCTGGGGAACGGTAGGGCGTAATGATACAATATCGGCATCTTGCCCTCAAGGAGCGTGTCCATGAAGAGCTACTTCACCCATCTGCAGTGCACCTGGTGCGGAAACGAATTCCCCCACGATAAGCCCATCCGCACCTGCCCTGATTGTGGACGCGTTCTCTTCGCCCGCTACGACCTCGACGCCATAGGTAAGAACACCTCCCGCGACGTGTTCCAGGACCGCGCCAGCAACATGTGGCGCTTCTTCGAAATGATGCCCGTCATCGACCTCGACAATCTCGTCACCCTCGGCGAAGGCGCCACCCCCCTCATGCGCGCCAAGAACCTCGGCGCGACCCTCGGACTGGAAAACCTCTACATCAAGGACGAAGGCCTCAACCCCACCGGATCCTTCAAGGCCCGTGGCCTCTCCGCCGCCGTCTCCAAGGCCAAGGGGGTCGGCGAAATGCGCGTCACCATGCCCACGGCGGGCAACGCTGGCGGCGCCCTCGCCGCCTACGCCGCCAAGGCAGGAATGGAAGCCACCGTCTTCATGCCCCAGGACGCGCCACTCGCCAACCAACTCGAATGCCGCGCCCTCGGCGCCCGCCTCATCCTCATCGAAGGTCTCATCAACGACGCTGGCCGCATGTCCCAGGAAATGGCCGTCAAAGAAGGTCTTTTCGACCTCTCCACCCTCCGCGAACCCTACCGCGCAGAGGGCAAGAAGACTATGGCCCTCGAACTCGCCATGGACCTCGGTTGGCGCGCTCCCGATGTTATCGTCTACCCCACCGGCGGCGGCACCGGCATCGTCGGCATGCACAAGGCCTTCCAGGAACTCCAACAGCTTGGATGGATAGACACCCCCCAGCCCAAGTTCATCTGCATCCAGGCCGATGGCTGCCAGCCCCTCGTCAAAGCCTTCCACGACGGCGAAGACTCCGCCACAGAATACCCCAACGCCAGCACGGACGCCGCCGGTCTCCGCGTCCCCGCCGTCTTCGCCGACTACATCATCCTCAAGGTCCTCCGCGAGACCGGCGGCACCGCAATCGCAGTCTCCGACAAGGAAATGGTCGATGCCATGACCGAAATGGGGTCTGCAGAAGGCGTCTTCCCCGCCCCCGAAGGCGCCGCCACCCTCGTCGGCCTCAAAAAGCTCATCGACCAGAACTTCCTCACAGGCTCCGAAAACATCATCCTCATGAACACCGGCTCCGGCTACAAATACATGGACCTCCTCTAACCCCGGCCCGCCGGAAACAACCCTATCTCGTAGCAGCGGCCCTCGAACCGCCCGCCTCTTACCTCTTCCCCCTCGATGGGGGAAGATTGAGATGGGGGTGATCCCCACCTATTGCTCACACACAATCCCAACCGCAATGCCCCAAACCACTGGTAGGGGCGGGTTTCAACCCCGCCCTCTCCCCCCAGCCCAACCATCAACCATACACCCCCACAACCATGTAAAATAACGCCCATCCTCGTCTCCTGGGAAAAAGAAATGAACAACCGCGCCCCTCGACTCCAGAACAAGGTCGCCATCGTCACCGGCGCCGGCGCTCGCGCCGACGTCATGGGCAACGGCAAAGCCGTCAGCATCCTCTTTGCCCGCGAGGGCGCGAAAGTCCTCCTCGTCGACAACGTCGAAGAGCGCGCCGCCAAAACCCTCGAAGCCATCGAAGCCGAAGGCGGCGTTGCCAGCGTCTTCGTCGCCGACGTTACCGACGAAGCACAATGCCGCAACCTGGTCCAGGCCACCCTCGACCGCTACGGCGGCCTCCACATCCTGCACAACAACGTCGGCATCAACGGCCCCGGAAAGGTCACTGAAGTCCCCCAGTCCGAATGGGACAGAATAATGTCCATAAACCTCACCAGCATGATCCTCTGCAGCAAACACGCCATCCCCGCCATGATCGACTCCGGCGGCGGCGCCATCGTCAACGTCTCCTCCATCTCCAGCATCCGCCCCCGCGGCATGACCCCCTACACCGTCTCCAAGGGCGCCATCATCCCCCTCACCCAGGCCATGGCCATCGACCACGCCCCCGACGGCGTCCGCGTCAACTGCATCCTCCCCGGCCCCGCCTACACATCAATGGTCGCCGGCGGAATGTCGGCAAACATGCGCGAAGTCCGCCGCCAGGCCTCCCCCCTCAAAGTCGAAGGCAACTCCTGGGACATAGCCTACGCCGCCCTCTACCTCGCCAGCGACGAAGCACGATGGGTAACCGGCGTTGCCCTCCCCGTCGACGGCGGCGTCACCATAGACTCCCCCCGCCGCTAACCCCCAAAATACCCCTCGGAGGAACAATGCTAGACCGCTTCAAACTCAAACAACAAGACTCCGTCCGCGTCGAAGAATCAGCCCTGCGCCCCACCGTTGAAGCCATCTTCCGCAAGGTCTCGGTCCCAGACGAAGACGCCCGTATCGCCGCCGACGTCCTCGTCTCCGCCGACCTCCGCGGCGTCGACACCCACGGCGTCTCCAACCTCCTTCGCCTCTACGTCCAGCGTTATCAGGAAGGCGCTTTCAACACCAACCCCAACATCCGCGTCCTCCGCGAATCCGCCTCCGCCGCCACCGTCGACTCCGACAACGGCCTCGGCATCATCACCACCCCCAAGGCCATGGAAATCGCCGTAGCCAAAGCCCGCAACACCGGCGTCGGCATGGCCGCTTACCACGCCATGATCCCCCTCCAGCACGACATGATCGGCGTCTGCATGACCAGCTGCCCGCCCACCGTCGTCCCCACCTTCGGCAGCATCCCCCGCCTCGGCACCAACCCCATCGCCCTAGCCGCCCCCGCCGACAAGGAACCCCCCTTCGTCTTCGATGCCGCAACCAGCGTCATCCCCGATAACAAGGTCCACATCGCCCGTCGCCTCGGCGTCGACCTGCTCCCCGGCTGGCTCGCCGACGACGATGGCCGTCCCGTCATGGAACCGACTCCCGCTCCGTCGCCCCACCGCCTCCTCCCCCTCGGCAGCGTCCGCGAGACCGGCTCCCACAAGGGCTACAGCCTCGCCTGCATCGTCGACATCCTCTGCGGCGTCCTCTCCCTCAGCGGCTTCGGCGCCGGACGTGGACGCGGCACCTTCGCCCACTTTGTCGCCGCTTTCGACGTGGAAGCCTTCGCCGACACTGCCGAGTTCAAGGCAATGATGGACGACTACATGCGCACCCTCAAGGAAACTCCACCGGCACCCGGCCACGATCGAGTCCTGGTCGCCGGTCAGCTCGAATGGGAGGCCGAACAGGAACGACGACTCAACGGCATCCCCCTCCACCGCGAAGTCATCGACTGGTTCACCCAAATCTGCAACGACCTGAACATCTCCAAACCCTTCTAGCCCCCTCCCATTTCTTGTTCCTGCGAAGGCAGGAACCCGTACCCAACCCGCGCTATGCGCTCCTCCAGACGCCCATCCCCTCTTTTCCCTTCCCTTATCACCCAAACATCCCTCTGAGGCCCCCCCGCGACAAAGAAACTCGCCCCCGTAACAGTCCTTCGCAGCCCTCTTCTCGCGTAACCGCAATTCGCACCCCCCAACCTCCCCTCCACCGCATCACCGGGTGCTCCCCACCCCACCCGCCTCCCCCCTCAAGTGTCAACCTATGAGCATCGCAATCGTTTTAATTTCCAAAAAATGTGTGGCGCTTCTCCCTAGAAGCTACGAATAATTTTCAGATAACATATTTTGGTTAAATTCTCAATACCATTCCCAAGAGGTCACCCATGTCCTTGAGCATGAACAAGCTGCTGCCCCTGCTGTTGATAGTGTCAGCCTTGGGAATCGCCGCATGGGCGCTTCTTACCTTGGCGTCCTCTTCCCTCGCCATTGCCGACGAAGACCAGGACACCATCTCCGAAGAAATCGACGACGAACTCGACGTCTCTCCCAAGTCGCGCAGGAGACCGGTTCTGGAAAAGGTCGTCGTTCCGGATCAGCCCACCCCGACCCCTGAGCCTACAACCCCTCCAGTTTCAAATACTCAGTCCCGAGACGCCCCCAGAACCCCCATTCAAACTCCCCGCATCTCCAGATCAAACACTGAGCCCCGAATCCAAGCCCAAGTCCAACAATATACCGAGACCATTCCGGAGCGAAACCAACGCCTGATAGATCGGACCCAGGGTTGCGTCGCCGCCGCCAAGAACGCAGATCTATGGAACCCAGCCTGGGATAATGACCCCCTTGTGCTGATGTTTGTTGAGATTTCAGGACGCATTCCGGCCTGGTCGGGCATCCCCGTCCACCTACGCCAGTCCTGGAGCACCTACGACAACTTGCGCGTTTGGCTCCCTCAAGTCAGGACCGATGAATATCCGTGGTTGTCTCGACAGGAGGGACAAGGTGGAGCCTGGTCCCACCACTACAAAATCCATCCCACTCGCGTTAGCGGCTGCTGATGCCCGCAAGAAATCAATATACATCTCTCAATCCCCTGGTCCTCTGATAACCAAAATTGTCCAATAATACTGAATGAACGTTCACTACATAGATTACTCTCCTCAAGCCGCTCGAAGGAAGCGACGTGCCCCGTCACGTCCCCCACAACCAGCCGTGCGGAAGAGCCTCTTACTCCTTGCTGTCTCCCTCCTCACAGGCCTGTTCGTCCTCGCCGCAGTGCCCGCCTCCACGCCCCCCATGGCGCCCACCTTTCACTACGACATCGCCGCCGTAGTGGGAACAACCCAAAATCTCCCGGCGGGTGGCGAGAACATTTCAGTCCTTGAACTCATCCAAAATATCGACGCCGCCTCGTCGCGGGATGGCAACCGGGGGGATCAAACCGGTAGCGCGACCTGGACCACCGTCGCATCCACCTACCTCTACGACTTCGTCGCAGTAGTGGGGCGTGCTCCCACCTTTCCAATTGTCAGAAGTCCGATGCCTACCGCAACGCCCACCCCCACACCAACTCCCGAACCCACGCCTGAACCTACGCCGGAGCCCACCCCGGACCCCACGCCTATGCCCGCAAGTTATTACAAGCAGCTGCTGCTGGACCTGATCAACCAGGCCCGCTCCGACGCAGGCTTGATGCTGCTCACTCTGGCAGACAGCCCACTCCCCCAAATGCAGGCGGAGTCGGCCTTGGAAAACTGCCTCTACTCCAACTGGGGCATGGACGGCCTCAAGCCCTACATGCGCTTCAGCCTCGTCGGCGGATACCAGGCAAACGGCGAGATTGTCGGAGCCTCCGGCCTCTGCTCCCCCTCGGCAACTCCCCAGTGGTCCGATGGAGATAGCGTGTTCCTCGACGTTATCGCCAAATGGCGCACGAACAGGCTCGATTGGACGACCAACGTCCTGAACCCCTGGTACAGCAAGGTCAGCATCGGCCTGAATTGGAACGACCATTTCTACGCCGCCCACCTGGTTTTCGAAAGGGACTTCATCGAGTTCACCAAACTCCCTTCAATCAGCGCCGATGGGACCCTGTCCGTTCGGGGAAGCCTCAAGACCGGCGTCTCTCTCCCCACCAACGACGCTCTGCTAATCGACGTCTACTACGATCCTCCCCCGCAATCATTGTCTCCCGGACAACTTGCCGGCACGAACTGCTACGTTTACGGAGAGACCGGCTATCTCGTCGCTGCCTTGCGCCCGCCGCCGCCGCCTGACCACAACTACCCGAATGACTCCCTCGCCATAGACTACGTTCTCGGCTGTACCGACCCATACGACGTTCAGCCCGACACGCCGGCGCCAACCGAATTCCTGGCAAAGCCCTCCGTGTCCCTGAGCATGGACCAGGGTACCGCCGATTGGGTGACTGCCCGCAAATGGAACGTCTCCGAAGACTCCTTCTCCGTCACCGCCGACCTCGCCCCGGTCATCGACGAACACGGCAAAGGTGTCTATACCATCCTGGTCTGGGCCGTCGCCGACAATGGGAAGGACGTCCTGGTGGGGACCTACTCTGTCTTCGTAGGCATCCCCACCCCAACCCTCGCCGAAACCCACTAAAACCCCGCCCCGCAGTTTCATTATTCCGGCGATTGCCCGATCCCCTCTCCTCCCTGTCCCCACCCCCACTCTTGTTCCTGCGAAGGCAGGAACCATTACCCTACCCAAACCAAACCACCCCACATACCACCCATCTCACGTAGGGGCGGTTCGCGAACCGCCCTCTTCCACAACCCAAGACCCACGTCCTCGTTGACACCACACCTTCCCCGTTCCTCCGCGAACACGGGGGCCCACTCTTCCCCCCATACCCACATGTCACCCTGAGCGCAGCGCAGCGGAGTCGAAGGGTCTCGCCCCCGTAACGGTCATTCTCAAATCTCATCTCGCGTAGAGGGTCGGTTCGCGAAACAGGCCCGACAGGTCACTAATGCCCCTGAGTCTAACGGGTTGGGCCGCCATTGAATCGAGTTGGCAACTAATGGATAATAGCTTTCAAGTGCTAGGTGCCAGCACAAGATTCCCCCCACCCTTGCGCAACGGCTCTTTGGCCAAAGTAGGAGGAAGAACGATTATGACTACATCGGTGGATATAAGCAGAGCCAACCCCGGCTGCTTCCTGTTCCTCATTGACCAGTCCGGCTCTATGGACATGACCCTCGGCGGCCAACCGGGTCTGCGTAAGATGGATGGGGCGGCCGACGCTCTAAACCGAATCCTGGACGCCATTTCCCAGCGATGCTCCCAGGGCATGGACGTGCGCGACTACTTCCACGTCGGCATCATTGCCTACACCACGGATAATCAAGGAAACGCTGAGTTGGACTCTATCCTCCCCGGCACCGATATAGAAGACCCCTTTCTCAAGATCAGCGAGGTCGTGGAGGCGGCGGATGTGGAGGAACGGCAGGTCAAGGAGTCCGACGGGGCGGGCGGCTTGGTGGAAGTCGCCCGAAAATTCCCTGTTTGGCTTCGCCCCGAGGCCAGGTACGGCACCCCAATGTGCGCCGCTTTGGACGCCGCCTTTGCGGCCGTCGAAGACTGGATCCACGACCACCCGGGATCCTACCCCCCCATGGTGATTCACGTGACCGACGGCATGGCAGGCGACGGCGATCCCGAACCCATAGCACAGAAGCTGATGGAGTTGAGTACGGAAGGCGGCAACCTGCTGCTTTACAACGCCCATCTTTCGGAGATGTCCATAGCGCCGTTGCAATACCCTGCGTCGGAAAGCGACCTGCCCCCTGATGAATTCGCGGCGCTTCTGTTCCGTATGTCTTCAGAATTCCCGGATCCCGTCCGGGAGATGGCCGCAGGCATGGGACTCCCCGTGCAGGAAGGCTCCCGTGGTTACGTCTACAATGCGGACATGGTCGCTCTCGTGCAGTTCCTGGACATCGGCACTCGGGCGGCTTCCAACCTCCGCTGAAGACTGGACCGCTGAAATGAACCTCCGGCCTCTCATTCGGCTCTGGCTCCCCAAGGCGGGCAATTCCCCGGACGAATACGAAGACGCCTTCAGAACCTGCTACCCAGTGCAATTGGACGAGGCCGAAGCGTGCGCGGCCCGCATGGCCGTTTCCGACGGGGCCACCGAGTCCGCTTTCGCCGGCGAGTGGGCCAACGCCCTTGCCTCGGCATTCGTCACCCGCCCGTTGGACCTCGGAACGCTGACTGAAGGTTCGCTGTCCTCGTGGCTGAACCAGGCGCAGACGGAATGGCGTGACCGCGTTCCCTGGGGTCGAATCCCCTGGCATGGCGAGGCGAAGGCTCGCGCAGGCGCCTTTGCCACTCTCCTGGGCGTGACCTTTCGCGCCGCGCCGGAGAATCCCGGACGCCTCTGCTGGCAGGCAATGGCCATCGGCGATTCCTGCCTCTTTCTAATCCGCGATGACCGTCTGCATACCTCTTTCCCCCTCGAGAATCCAGACCAGTTCGACAACCACCCGCCGCTGGTTTGCAGCAACTCTGCCGGAACCGCGGGACTGTGGGACCGAGTCCGTCACATCTCCGGTGAGTGCGCGACCGGAGACCTCTTCCTCTTGGCGTCGGACGCCTTGGCTCGCTGGTTCCTCGCCGATATCGCCGCCGGTGAGAAACCTTGGGAGACTCTGATGGCGTTCCAAGACGATAATTGGGCTGAGTGGGCGGCGGAGTTGCGGAACAAAGGGTCAATGGGAAACGACGACATGACCCTCCTCACCACAGCAGTGGTCTAGGACTGCAAGGATGGATTAGGGAATTATAAAGAATAGTTGACACTGGTTTTGGTGATGCCTATAATTCTGCACCATGCCAGCCAACTTTGCCAACCGCACCCTATGGACCGGTGACAACCTCGAAATTCTCCGTGGCCTCAACTCCGATTGCATTGATTTAATATATCTAGACCCTCCTTTCAATTCGAACGCCAACTACGCCGCCCCGGTAGGCTCCCAGGCAGCCGGAGCCGCCTTCAAGGATACCTGGACACTCAGCGACGTCGACACCGAATGGGTGAACCTTATCGAGGCCAAGCATCCGGCCCTTCGCCGGGTGCTGCTGGCCGCTCTCACGGACTCCGACAAGTCTTACCTGGTCTATATGGCAATCCGTTTGTTGGACATTCATCGAATTCTCAAGCCGACTGGCAGCGTCTACCTTCATTGCGATTCTACGATGAGCCACTATCTGAAGTTGGTCATGGACGCGATTTTCGGACGGCGCAATTTCAGGAATGAGATTGTCTGGCACTTCCCGGACAATTTCCAGGGCAATGTCAAGCGGTTCGCCGCCAACTCCAATGTACTGCTCTTCTACGCTGCCCCTGGATATGTCTTCAACCAGGTGCGGATACCCCTGGACAAGCCGAAAAAGAGGGGGGGGGAGGGTTTGGAGTAAAGAACTGGGGCGAGTTGTACCTGAACGGGGGCCGGACGGGAAACCGGTCTATCGCATCTACACGACGAAGAAAGTTGACAACGTTTGGACCATCGGGCAATCGTCGGTTACCAATCGAGGCTCTAAGGAACGCACCGGCTACCCCACGCAGAAGCCCCTCGCCCTTGTCGAGCGGGTGATCCAGGCGTCCAGTAATGAGGGTGACATGGTGCTAGACCCTTTCGCCGGTTGTGCGACGGCTTGCGTTGCTGCCGAACGGCTGGGGAGACAATGGGCCGGGATAGATATAGCTCCCAAGGCCTATGAGTTAGTCCAAGAGAGGCTCGCCAGGGAAGTCGCTGTAGGGAATGACACGGCTCCAAGGTTATGGCACTGCATCCACCGCACGGACATACCCCACCGGACGGACTTAGGAGACCTTCGCCCCTACCGCTCGCACAGAAACAGCCTGTACGGCTTACAGGCCGGGGAATGTGGGGGCTGTGGTACTCATTTTGAGTTGAGACATCTTGAGGTTGACCACATCATCCCCAGGAGCAAGGGCGGGACGGACCATATAGACAACCTTCAGCTCCTATGCGGTTCATGCAACCGCATCAAGGGGAATCGAGGAATGGAGTATCTACGGGCGAAGCTGCAACTCGGCTAGCTTAATCTTCTCTGTCGACAATCCACCAGGCCAGAATCTTGCCGTTGATTCGCGCAACTACAAGGTCTTCGACCTTACACTCATGCACCAAAGCGCTGATTTTCTTAATGCAATCCGCCCTCACTACGATAACCGGCGGGAGTGGTCCGTCCTTCGTCTGAGATGCAACCTGAATGTGATAATATCTTGTGTCCATTAGTCAGTCCTTCCGCAATTCATCGAGATATTCATGGCCATTCCATGTGATCTCCCGCACGCTCACCCCCTCTAGGGACTCAGAGTCTACTCTAATGAACCCGGCTTGTTCTAGCAGGCGAAGGTGATATTTGACCGTCTCGAGGGGTGCCGTGAAGGTGCTAGCCCCAATCTCAACGTTCCTGAAAATCTCATGGTGTTCCTCGAGGTGTTCGAGGATACTCTTCAGCAAATCCTTATCGCGCTTCATGCTGTCAACTCCCTATACCTGAGCCGCTTCCCCACCATCCCCTGGGCGACGCTGGCCATCTGATCCAGTGTGTCCAATGCCCTGATGCTATGCCGGCCTGCAAATTCTGAGATGTAGCGGTGAAGGTGCTTCGGTGAAATGCGGTGATAGGTTCCCTGGTACCCGCGCTTGAGCATGGCCCAGAACGATTCCACCCCGTTGGTGTGAGCCATCCCACGGACGTACTCGCCGACGGAATGATGGACTGCTTCATGGTGAATTCGGTTGAACATATCGCCGACGCCACTATATGCGGATGCGCCGTCAGTGTAAACAGTCGCCCCAGGGGCGACGTTATCGTTCACGAAGGCCCATAGAGCAGCCCTATCGGGCGATTCAACCACCATCGCCTTGACCTTGTTCGTCTTCCTGTCCTTTGCGCCGACTACCGCAGTCTTGCCCACGGGTCCGCGTCCGGCCTTCAGCTTCTTGGATTCGTGCTTGTTGCGTTCCTTGCCGCCGAAATAGGCCTCATCCAGCTCTACCGGGCCGGTGAAGGGCGGCTCATCGTCGCCGTCAAAGGCCTTGCGGATACGCTGAAGCATGAACCAGGCCGTGGGCTGGGAGACGCCAATATCGCGATGCAGCTTCATTGAGCTAACGCCCTTCAAACTGGTGAGGTGAAGGTAGATCGCCCATGCCCACTTTCGGAGGGGAACCTTCGATGATTCGAGGAGGGTTCCCGTCCGCACGGAGAAGTAGGCGCGGCATGCGCTGCACCAGTAGGGCATATTGGAGTGAGAGGATTCTACGGTCTGGCTGCCTTGGCAGCGGGGGCAATGGCGGCCATTGGGCCAGAACCAGGATTCGAGCAGCTGCTGGGCCTTGTTCTCATCGGGGACCATCTCGGAGAACTCAAGGATGGTGATACCCTTGCGGTGGGACTTGCCGGGGGCCTTTGTCGTTGCCATATTTCACCTCTCTAACCTGGGTAAAAGTCTAGCAGAAATAGCCCCCGCTGTCAACTATTCTTTATAATTCCCATGGATTAGACGTGGCCTGGCCAGGCATAACAGACTTCAGCGAAGCCGTGCAGAATCCGCATCTCTGCTTTGAGGGCGCGGATCTGGAGGCCGGAAGCGTGAAGTTGAACCCCAGGGGAATGCCCCTCGTCTACTCCGGCGCCTTCGCCTGCGTCTATCGCGTCTCCGTCGGCGGCTCGGACTACGCGGTGCGTTGCTTCACCCGGGAGGTGGTGGACCAGCAGAGCCGCTACAATGAACTAAGCAACTACCTGATAAACGTCCTCCCTCCCTCCTTCGTCCACTTCGCATACCAGGAGCAGGGCATCAAAGTCAAAGGCGACTGGTTTCCCATCGTCAGGATGGAGTGGGTTGAAGGGGAGATTCTTAGCAAGTTCATCGAGTTCAACCTCAACCGGCCCGACGCGCTTCGACTATTGGCTGCCCGTTGGCGCGGGGGAACCACCTCCAGCCTCCGGGGCTTGGGCATTGCCCACAACGACTTGCAGCACGGCAACGTGCTGGTGGAGGCGGACGGCAGAATTAGGCTGGTGGACTACGACGGGATGTTTCTGCCAAGATTTCGAGGCCAGCAAAGCCCGGAGCTGGGCCACAAGAACTACCAGCACCCAAAGAGAGCCGAATCAAACTACGACGACTACGTAGACAACTTTCCCGCCTTGGTCGTCTACCTCAGCCTGCTCGCTATCGCCGCCGACCCCGGTTTGTGGAGCTTCCACAACGAAGACAATCTGATATTCACCAACAGGGACTACGCCAATCCAGGGGCTTCCAGGGCCTTCCATGCTCTCAGGAATTCCCCCGACCCTACAGTTACCAAGCTGACGGAGAAACTGCAGGAATACTGCGGACTGCCGATAAAGCAGACTCCCGACCTGGAAACGATTCTGCTGGGCGTGCCCGTGGTCACTCCCCCCTCCACAATGGCTGCCCCTGCCTCAAGGCCGCCCGCCCGCACCCCTCCATCCGGCCGCCCCGCTCGACGACGTCGACGGCGCCCGCTCGCTTCAACATCCACCCCTCCACCGCAGCCGCCCCCGCCCAAGCCAACCACACCTGCCCCTTGGCCTACAACCATCCCGCAAGCCCGCCCCGCTCCCTCGAAGGCTCCCCTCTCTAGCAGACTCAAGAAAGCAGTGTCAGTCGCCAAGTTGTCGTGGTTCAGGTGGCTGCTCATAGGCATATTCATATTTCTTTGTGGACTGCTCTTTCAGACATCAGTGGGTCTTTTGATTACAAGAGTTCTCTTGATTTCGGCGTCTCTTGGGCTGGCAGGATATTTCCTAAAAAACAGGAATCCTGTGTACATCGTCCTCGGCGTTATTGCGCTGGTAGTGGGCGTCACTCCTCTGGCCGGTGGATTGGCGAGTATCATATCGGAGCTTCTGTTATTTGTCGGAACATTGGTGATCGCCATCGCAGGAATCATTGGAGCCATAAAACTCATTGCAAGATTCCTTACATCATAATTATGATCCGCCATAGGAACTCTTATACGTCTTCGATGGAATCGCCGACATTACAAGGGCAACTCCTCACCTGCGCCGTTCCCGCCTCCCACGGCCCTCCTTGTGTGATCTCTCAGAGGAATTGCGACGCCGGACAGACGCTTCGCCTCGTTTGTAAAATCTGCCGTAAATCAGCAGGGCAAACCCGCCCCAGAACACTAAAACACCTATGATGACGATGCCGTAGCTGTTCCCCACGAATATCTGTATGGCCAGAGAGGGAACAACCCAGGCAAAACCAAGCACCATCGCCGCCAATCCATACCTGTCGGGCCAGCCCCAATGAGTGGTCCTGGCCAAATACCGGGCCACTAGCCTCTTCAGGGAGTTGATGGTCGCGGCGCGGCGCCGCGCGTCGCCAAAGAAGAGGAGGATTAACCCTCCAACAAGTAGTGCCCCTCCAACCGCTCTCAAAGCTGCGCCCGATCCCTCTGAATTCCCCTCCATCACTAGTCCTATCGCGACAATCACCGCCCCCGCCGTCGCTCCGACGGACCCTACCGCACCCGGCGAGCTGAATCTTCCCAGAAATCTCTTGAGCTTATATGGGGGGCCATCCTTGGGTGAGTACATGCCGGAACTCCTGCCCGGACGGGGCGTGATGCCGCGTCTCCTTTACCGAATCTTACACGAGGGCAACGCTCCCCACCACCCTATGGCACCCTGTCCTTAAACCCAAACCCCGTCAGCGCCACCACCACCCGGTCCCCTTTCCCAATCTTCCCCGTCGACAGCAGCGCCTCCAGCCCCGCCAGCGCAGAAGCCGACGTCGGCTCCACAAACAACCCCTCGTCGAAGGCCATCCGACGCTGCCACCGGATTATCTCCTCCTCGGCCACCGCCACCGCCTCCCCGCCGCTGTCCGACAGCGCCCCCAACACCTGCTCCAGCCGCGGCGGACGTTCCACCGCAATGCCCCCCGCCACCGTCGCAACCCCACCTTCCGGCGACGTCCAATCTCGACCCGAAAACGCCGCCGCGATGGGCATGCACGCCTCCGATTGTATGCAATGCAGCTTCGGCATCTGCCCCAGGCCCCTGAACCCCTTCCACGCCCCAATCAGCAACGACCCGTTCCCCACCGGAAACAGCACGTGCTCCGGCGGCTTCACCATCTGCGACGCCACCTCCACCGCAAAGCTCCTCGTCCCCTCTATGAATAGCGGACTCAGATTGTGGGATGCGTACACTACCCCTTCGTCCAGGCAGTATTGCCGGCACGCCGCCGCCACTGCCGACCGACCTCCCCCAACCTTCACCACCCGCGCCCCGTGTAAGCTTATCTGTTGCAGTTTCATAGGTGGCGCAGACTCCGGCGCGAAAATCGTCGCCTCTATCCCTGCCTTCGCGCAGTACGCCGCCACCGACGCCCCCGCATTCCCCGATGAGTCCTCCGCCGCGCTCCGTATCCCGGCGCTCCGAAGCGCCGACACCATCACCGCCGATCCCCGGTCCTTGAACGAACCCGTCGGATTCAGAAACTCCAGCTTGGCGTACAACTCCTCCATCTCCAACATCCGCCCTACGCTGCCCAGCCTCACCACCGGCGTATTCCCCTCCCCCAGACTCACGGGGTCCGCGGCATCCTCAAATGTCCCCTCCGCCACGTCCAGCGGCCCCCGACAATCTCGACACTCCAGAGCCGAAAAAGAAAACGCGCCCCGATACCCACAACCGCGGCTGCAAACAATTTCCATATTCATAGATGGCAATATATCCCTCTCCAACGCATCAGCGCAACAAGCCCCTCAATTCACATATGCTCAACCCCAAAAACTCATTCCGGCGCAAGCAGGTAACCCCTCCTCCCCCTTCCCCCTCCACCCACATGTCACCCTGAGGAGGCTTAGCCCCCACATGTCATTCTGAGGAGGCCCCGCGACGAAGAATCTCGCCCCAGTCGCATACCCCCTCCTTGTTCCTGCGAAGGCAGGAAACAATTCCCTGCTAACACGAAAACCTGTTGGCAACACGAAACCCCTGCAGGGGCGGTTCGCGAACCGCCCTCCCCCCTACCCACACATCACCCAAACCGCAGCGCTAAACCCATCCGTCATTCCGGCGAAAGCCGGAATCCAGAATCCCCTTCCCCCCCTCCTAATTCCTGCGGGTACAGGAATCAACCCTCTACCCACGCACGACCCTCATGCACCCTCTCCCCATTTCAGTTATTCCCCACTTGGTGATAAACTGCACTATCCTCTAGATTTGGACGCATTTTGGCAGAAGTCTCGAAATCCAGGGAAGCCCAGCCACCCGAACCGGGCCTCCAACAGCCTGAAACCCCGCCGCATAAGCCGTCCCGGTTCTGGTCAGGCCGCAACTTCAAGTGGTGGGCTCTCGCCAGTGTCGCCACCGGCACCCTCGTAACCGTCGCCGACATGGGCGAGGTCAATGTCGCCATGCCCACCATCGCCGACGAATTCGGCAGCAATCTCTCCACCGTCCAGTGGATCGCCACCGGCCACCTCGTCGCCACCAGCGCCCTCCTCATGCCCATGGGCCGCCTCTCCGACATGATAGGACGCAAGCGCGTCTATCTCTGGGGCCTCATGATCTTCACCCTCGGCTCCCTCCTCGCCGCCTTCGCCCCCAACCTCACCGCCCTCATCATGTTCAGAATCCTCCAGGGCATGGGCGTCGGACTCGTCCACGGCAACCAGATGGCCATCATGACTTCCATCTTCCCCGCCGAAGAACGCGGCAAAGCCCTCGGCATGCACATGACCCTCGTCGGCAGCGCCCTCATCATCGGCCCCGCCATCGGCGGCATGATGATCGACGCCTTCGGCTGGCGTTCCATCTTCTTCCTCAACCTCCCCCTGGGCGTCCTTTGCACCATCGCCCCTTTCTTCATCCTCGACGAAAACGCCATCACCCAGGCCCGCATCAAGGCCAGGTTCGGCGACTTCGACTTCCTGGGCTCCTTCCTCTCCTCCGCCGTTCTCGTCCTGATGGTCATGGGCCTCGCCAACCCCTTCGGCCTCCCCTATCTGACAGCCGGCGGCCTTCCCTTGGGAGCAGCGAGCCTGCTTCTAATGACCTGCGCCGTCCTCTTGGGCGCCTTCATCCTCTGGGAGACCAGGACCACCTCCCCCATGCTCGACATGACCCTATTCAGGATCAGCATTTTCTCCATCGGAGTCTCCGCCCGCTGCCTCTCCTTCGTCGTCGCCGCCCCCGTCCTCTTCCTCATGCCCTTCTTCCTCCAGGGCGTTCAGGGCTACTCCGCCGGACAGACCGGCCTGATTATGATGACCATCGCCGTCGGAATGGTCATCATGGGCCCCGTTGCCGGACGGTTTTCGGACCGATTCGGCCCCAGACCCTTCACCGTCGGCGGCGCCCTCACCTCCATGACGGGTCTGCTCATCCTATCCCAGGTCAACACCAACACCCCCCTGCCCCTCATAATGCTTGCCATCATGCTCCAGAGCAGCGGCATGGGCACCTTCACCGCCCCCAACGCCAGCAGCATCCTCAGCGGCGCTCCCCGTCGCGCCTACGGCGTCGTCTCAGGCTTTGTCCAACTCATTCGCACCGGCTCCACCGTAACCGGCATCGCCATCGCCACCCTCCTCATCACCGCCGCCATGACCTCCGCCGGGCTGGAGGCAACCCTGGAAGGCTTCGATGAAGGCGTCAGCCAGGAAGTCGGCAACGCCTTCTCCTCCGGCCTCCGGAGCGTCTTCCTGGTGATGGCCGGACTCCAACTGACCGTAGCCGTCCTCTCCCTCATAAGAGGCCGTGTAATAGAGGAAATAGACTAACCCCCACCCACATGTCACCCTGAGCGAAGCGCAGCGGAGTCGAAGGGTCTCGCTACCCGTTGACGCCCATCTCCCATCCTTGTTCCTGCGAAGGCAGGAACCAATACCCCGCCCACGAAATTCCCCACCCACAACACCAACAACCCTCCCGTTCCCTCACAGACACCGAGGCCCCCTCTTCTCCCCCCTCTTTTTTCTGAGGAGGCCCCGCGACGAAGAATCTGGTGGCGGGGGTCTTCTTTCCCCTCCCCCCATTCTCGCTCCTGCAAAGTCTGAAACCAGTCCCCAGACAACGAAAAACCCCACCCACAACGCCAACAACCCTCCCATGCCCTCACAGACACCGAGCCCCACTCTTCCCCCTCCCCCCAACTCCCAACCCCTGGTAGGGGCTGGTTCCAAGACAGCCCTCTTCCCCCCACCCACATGTCACCCTGAGCGAAGCGCAGCGAAGTCGAAGGGTCTCGCTACCGGTTGACGTCCATTTCCCTCCTCGTTCCCCCGCGAACGCGGAGACCCACTCTTCTCTCCCCTCTTTTTCTGAGAAGGCCCCGCGACGAAGAATCTGGTGGCGGGGGTGTTCTTTCCCCTCCCCCACTTCTTGTTCCTGCGAAGGCAGGAACCAGTCCTCCGCCCACGAAATACCCCACCCTCAGCGCCAACAACCCTCACCGTTCCCTCACAGACACCGAGACCCACTCTTCCCCCACCACCCAACTCCTAACCCCTGGTAGCGGCTGGTTTACAACCAGCCCTCTCCCCCCACCCACATGTCACCCTGAGCGCAGCGAAGCGAAGTCGAAGGGTCTCGCTGCCGGTTGACGCCCATCTCCCTCCCCGTTCCCCCGGGAACGCGGAGACCTACTCTTCTCCCCTCCTTTTTTCTGAGGAGGCCCCGCGACGAAGAATCTCGTACCAGTAACCGCCCTCCTCTGCTCACATCCCCCCTAGGGGCGGCTCACGTACCACCTTCCCATCATTCAATCCGGCGGAAGCCGAAATCCAGTCCCCACTCTTCCGCAGGCCCCGTCCCGTCTTCCCCCCCTCACCCTCCCGCCGCGTTCGCCCCCCCAAGCCGCCCGAACACCGCCCCGTGCATCAACCCCGAAGCCCGCAGGCTGTCGAAATAAAAGAACCCCCCCACAATCTCCCCCGCGGCGTACAACCCCGGTATCGGCCTGTCCTCCCCGTCCAACACCTGCGCCTGCGTGTTAATCTTCAACCCGCCGAAGGTGTAAGTAATCCCCCCCGTCACCCGGTACGCCGAAAACGGCGGCGTATCCAACCTCCGAGCCCAGTTGCTCTTCGGTGGCTCTACCCCCGCAGTCCCCTTCCCGTCCAACCTCGTGGGATCGAACTCCCCGTCCTGCACAGCCCCATTGAACGCAGCAATCGTCCCCTCTACCTTACCCTTGTCCAGCCCCAACATATCGGCCAACTCGCCAATAGTTGATGCCCTCACCACGTTCGCGCTCCCGTACCGCTCCTCCAGCAGCGACTCCGCCTTGGCGTCGAAGACCTGGTAGGCGATGCCTCCAGTCTGCTTCAGAATCAACGATCCCATCTCCACGAAGTTGTTCAACGCGAAGTCCGACCCCTCGTCCACGAACCGCTCCCCTTCGGCGTTCAACATCACCCCGAAGGGATAAGATCGACGCGGCAGCCGGTCCACCGAGTCCGGCGAACCCGTCGCCGGAGCGTCCGTGTCGATGGGCGTTCCGTGGTACCCCGTCCACTGACCCGCAACCCTCGCCCCAACCTCCATCGCCGCCCTGTGCCCGTCCCCCGTGTTGTGCCTCGAACCTCGCACCTTCGCCCCACCCCAGTGCTCCCCCAGGTGCTCCGCCCGCATCTCCGAGCTTGCTTCGAATCCCCCACACGCCAGCACCACCCCTCCGGCGCCAATCTCCTGCACCCCATCGGCATCCTCCGCCACAACCCCCCTCACGCTCCCCTCATCGTCAGTCAGCAGCCGCAGCATCTTCGTCTCATAGACCACTTCCACCCCGTGACGACGCGCCGCCGTGTAGTGCATCGAAATCAATCCAGGCCCAGACCCCACCGCGCTCGCCCCTACCCGCACCCCCGGCACCACCCTCGCTCCCCGTCCGCTCAACTCGAACTCAATCCCCTGCCCTCGCATCCACAACACCGTCGGATACGACTCCTCAATCAGCGTGGCCAGCAGGTCCAGGTCCGTCCGACCGTCCGTCCTCTCCAGCATCTCTCGCCGGTAGTCCTCAGCCGTATACGGGCTGATAACGTCCTCCAACCCCTCCAGCACAGACGGGTCCCCCAGCAGCGGCCTCAGGTCTTCCGCCCCGTTGTGCGTGAACCGGAACCCCCCGCCTGTGTACGGACAGTTCCCGCCCCTCTCCTCCGGCGTGGCCTTCTCCAGCAGCAGCACCCGCGCCCCCTTCTCTCTGGCGGCAAGCGCGGCGCACATCGCCGCATTCCCTCCCCCCACCACAATCACGTCAAAGTAAAGCCCTGAATCGTTAGTCATACACTGCCCCTATCCCTTGGATTCGTATTCTTTGATTAACCCCGCCACCCGCTCCACGTACTGATGGACGGCTGGTCGGTCGGCAGCAATCTCGTAGTCCTCCAGGTTCTCGTGAAAGAAATGCACGTGGAATTTCTCGGCGAGCCCGAATCCTGCAACAACGAACGGGTCATTATACTCTTCGGACAGCCGCATAAATGTGTTCTTGTTTGCCCGATGTGACCGATACTCCCAACCACGCTGTTTCGCGGCTGCTATCACCACCTACGACGCTGCCCCGTACAGCTTCTCCGCGCCATGCCTCGTATTCCCCGACGCAAATTCCTCGTCAGACTGCGCCAGAAATGCCCAAGCCTGCGCCACGCATTCCTCTACGCCGGTCTCTCGTTCCGTAACCATATCCAGAACCTCCAACCGCCCAATTCTAGCACTTCTTTCCCTATTTCCGTCACTCGGGCTCAAAGCCCGTGCCCACCAAGGGACACCCTTTCATATCCGTCATTCCGGTGAAAACCGGAATCCAGAATCCCCTGTTTTAGCTACGGATACTACCGCCTCAAGCTAGAATCTGCAGCCGCCTTCGCAGTTATGCAAAGGTCTCCTATTTCAGGAATAATGAAGTTGCACAACGGCCCCATTCAGGTACGTTGACATAGCAATCTAGTTTGTGTTACAAACTATACAGCGCTGACTGTTTAGGATTGCTTATGACATGGTCAGCACCATCACATTATGATAATATCGTCCCGCGAAAATGGCCCGCTTTTGAACCACAAATAGGATGACTCACCAATGAACGGCAACGACTATATCATCTCCGCCAGTCAGGTCTCCAAGACCTACACCACCGGACGCGTCAGCGTCCACGCCCTCCGTGGTATCGACCTCCACGTCAAAAAGGGAGAAATGGTCGCCATCATGGGCCCCAGCGGCTGCGGCAAGACCACCATGCTCAACTGCCTCTCCGGCCTCGACTCCACCAACTCCGGCGAGATCTACGTCGAAAGTATGCAGCTCCACAAGCTCCCCGACGACGAACGCAGCGACTACCGCGCCCAGCGTATGGGCTTCATCTTCCAGCTATACAATCTCCTCCCAGTCCTCACCGCCGTCGAAAACGTGGAGATGCCCCTCCTCATCTCCGGCGTCAACAGCCACGAAGCCCGCCAGCGCTCCCTCGAAATGCTGAAGGTCGTCGGCCTCGCCGATTGGACCCAGCACCTCCCCGCCGAGCTTTCCGGCGGCCAGCGTCAGCGCGTCACCATCGCCCGCGCCCTCATCAACAACCCCGCCATCATCTGGGCCGACGAACCTACAGGCGACCTCGATAGCGAAAGCACCCAGGACATCATGGACCTCCTCCTCTCCCTCAACCGCGAAAACCGCCAGACTTTCGTCCTCGTCACCCACTCCGCGGAAGTGGGCGAAATGTGCCACCGCATCGTGCGCATGCGAGACGGTCAGATCGTCGACGACGGCCTCAGGGCATAGCGCAAAGTGCAAGAACTATTCGGCCTCTCCATGAACCTCCTGATGGCCATCCTGCTGGCCATCTTCCTCGGCATCATGCTTGTCGTCGGCTTCCTCGCCTGGCGTCACCGAATAATGCTCAGGCTCGGCCTCCGCAACATCCCCCGCCGCCCCGCTCAGACCGTACTCATCGTCGTCGGCTCCATGCTCAGCGCCGTTATCATTACCTCCTCCTTCGCCACCGGCGACACCATAGCTTCTTCCATCCGCAACGCCAGCATCGAGGGCCTCGGCACCATCGACGAAATCCTCACCCCCGCTCGCGGCGCCGAAGACTTCGGCCCCGTCTATATCGAACGCAGCCGCTTCGACACCCTCCAACAAGAGCTCGTCGGCAACGACGACGTCGACGGTATCTCCGCCTACATCTCGGAAAGCGCGCCCTCCCTCAACCTCCGCGCCTCCCTCTCCGAAGGCCAGACGAATATCGTCGCACCGGATCCCGCCACCCTCGAAGGGTTCGGCCAGTTCACCCTCCTCTCCGGCCAGGCCTACCCCCTCCAGGACCTCCCCCCCGGCTCCGCCCTCGTCAATCAGGAAGCTAACGAAGACCTCGACGCCCAGGTTGGCGACACCCTCCGCCTCTTCCTCCAGGACGGCCCCGTGGACCTCCGGGTGGAAGGCATCGTCGAAAACGGCGGCTTCTCAGGCGTGGACCCCACCATCCTCATGCCCCTGTCCGCCGCCCAGGAAATCTTCGACGAACCGGGCCGCATAAACGGCATCGCCATCTCCAACCGCGGCGGCAACGTCAGCGGCGCCGACCTCAGTCACGACGTTACTACCAGGCTCCGCATCCTCTTTGCCGACCCACAGGTCGTCGAAGACCTCAAGCTCCTCCTCAATAACCCGGAAGTCATCTCCCTCATCGAAAGCCATGAATCCGGACTTGGAGTAACCCACAAGGAAGATTTGGCAATCTTACGACAGGAGCTTGTACGCCCTCAGGTCACCGACGAACTCATCCGCGTCCTCTCCGACGAAGATGTCCGCCCCGAGGTCCTCGAGGCTCTGGCCGCAGGCGACGTTCCCCAGATCGAGGAGGAAGCCGATACCCTCTTCCGCAGCCTTTCCGAGATGAACGTCTCCGAGGTCAAACGCTTCTTACTCGAACTCTCCGACCAGGCCGCCAGCGGCGTAACCGCCCTCTTCATCATCCTCGGCCTCTTCTCCGTCGGCGTCGGCATCCTCCTAGTCTTCCTCATCTTCGTCATGCTCGCCGCCGCCCGACGCACTGAGATGGGCATGGCCCGCGCCGTCGGCGCACGACAAAGCCACCTCGTCCAGATGTTTATCTTCGAAGGCACCGCCTACAGCCTCATTGCTGCCGCCGCCGGCGTTATCGTCGGCCTCGTCGTCGGCTACCTCATAGTCCTCGCCTCCAACCAGATACTCAGCGGCACCACCGACGGTTTCGAATTCGCCTACACCTTCGAACTCCGCAGCGCCGTCGTCGCCTACTGCATCGGAATCATCATCACCTTCGCCACCGTTGCCTTCTCCGCCGTCCGCGTCAGCCGCATGAACATCGTGGAAGCCGTCCGCGGCCTTCCCGAAACAGTCACCACTGGGCAGGAAGGGACATTCACCCACAGGCTCTTCGGCATTCTCAAAGCCCTCGTCCGCCCCATCCTGTTCCTCGCCTCTGCCGTAAAGAATCTCCTGGGCAGAAGATTCGGCGGCGCCCTCCGCGACCTCGCCTTCACCGCCCTATGGCTGCTAATCCTCCCCTGGATAGCGGACGCGGCCGTAGCGGTCTTGCGATTCTCCTGGCCCTACATCCTGCGCGGCTGGCTCACCATCCTTCTGGGTCTCATTCTCATGTATGGCGGCGCCGGCCCCTGGAATCAAGCCGCCCCCTTCTCCATCGGCGCGTCCATGGTCCTCGTCGGCATCGGCCTCATGCTTCGCCTAGTCATCAAACGCTGGCCCTCCACTGCGCCCCTGCCCGGACTCCTGATATTCATTGGAGGCGCCGCGCTCCTCATCTACGGTATCGCAACCGGTTCAATAGTCGAAATCATCACCGCCGCCGTCCTGGTCGTAATCGGCGTAGCCATGGTCCTCACCACATGGTCGAACCGCGGTGGCCTCCGACCGGAGTTCATCGACAGGCTCGCCTTCACCCTCATGGGTGTCCTCACCCTCGCCTTCTGGATCCTCCCCTTCGACACCTTGGAACCGGTAACTGGCACCCTGAATTCGAACACGGAAATGTTCTTCATCTCCGGCATGATAATGGTCGGTGCCGCCGTCTGGTCAATCATGTACAATGCAGACCTCCTGCTGAAGACCCTCACCTTCCTCACCGCCGGAATCGGCAAGCTCCGCCCCGTCCTCGTCCTTGCCGTCGCCTACCCCATGAGCGCCAAGTTCCGCACCGGCCTCACCCTCGCAATGTTCGCCCTCGTAATCTTCACCCTCATGGTCATGTCCATCCTCAACAGCGCCTTCGGCGCCACCCTCGCCGACACCGATACCGTCTCCGGCCACTGGGACATCGAAATGCAGATTAACCCCGGCAATCCCATCGATGACATAGAAACCAGCCTCGCCGGCGTGTCCGACCTCCCCGCCTCCGATATCGACGCCGTGGGCGGGTTCGTGAACTTCCCCGTTGCCGCTCGCCAGGCCGGAGCAGAAAGCCCCCGCTGGAAGGCCTTCTCCATCCAGGCCGCCGACGAAGCCTACCTCGATGGCACCGAGTACACATTCCACCTCATCGCCGACGGCTACGGCCCAACTGAGAAAGATGTCTGGCACGCCCTCCGCGACGACCCCACCCTCGCCGTAATCAGCTACTTCTCCGTCGAAGACAGCGGCCAGGAGGGGTTCGGAGCAGACACCGGATCCTTCAGGGTTGATGGGGTTTCCGTCGAAGACGAGTCCATGTCCCCCGTCGTCGTCGAAGTCCTCGAAACCCAGACTGAGACCCGCATCGAATACACCGTCATCGGCGTCCTGGAACTAGTGGCGGACAATTCAGGCAGCATGATAGTACACAAGCAGAGCATCGACGATGCCCTCCCCTTCCCCGTGCCCACCACCACCTACCGCTTCAGGACCGCCTCGAATGTGGACGCTAAGGAAACTTCCCGCACCCTGGAGTCCTCATTCCTTGAGCACGGTGCAGAGGCCGTCACCCTTCAGGAGGTCATTGAAGAACAGGTGGAGGTCAACAACGCCTTCAACAACCTGCTCACCGGGTTCATGGGCATGGGCCTCATCGTCGGCGTCGCCGCCCTTGGCGTTATCAGCCTCCGCGCCGTCGTCGAACGTAGACAGCAGGTGGGTATGCTCCGTGCCATCGGCTACCGGCAGGGTATGATCCAACTCAGCTTCCTGGTGGAGGCCTCCTTCATCTCCCTCCTCGGCGTCGCCATTGGCGTGGCCCTCGGCGTCATCCTCTCCTTCAACCTCGTCGAAGCCTTCGCCGAGCAGATTCCGGGCCTCCATTTCTCCATGCCCTGGCTGCAAATGGGAATCATCATCGGCATAGCCTACGTCTTCGCCATGCTCACCACCTACCTCCCCGCCCGCCAAGCCGGACGCATCCAACCCGCAGAAGCCCTCCGCTACGAATAACCCCCCTCCTCTTCGCCCTTCCTCCCCCAACCCCCATGTCACTCTGAGGAGGCCCCGCGACGAAGAATCTGGTGGTGGGCTATCCCCTCCCACTCGCGAATCCCTATGTGATAATCTAAATGCACACGTAGAATTCAACATAAACCACCATGTCCATACACACCCTATTCCTCACTCGCTGCATCAACACATTGGACGCAGCATTCAACCAACTGCAACGCCACAAACCTGGTGACCCCTTCTACGACATCTTCCGCGCCGCCTCCGTGAAGGAATTTGAACTCGTCCTGGAACTCTCCGGCAGCCTGCTGAAGAAGCGTCTCAGACCCTACCTGGCCAGCAACAGGCAAGCGGATCGCCTGACCTTCAAAAACGCCTTTCGCCACGCCGCCAAACACGGCCTCATCTCCGTCGAAGCCTGCGAACGATGGCTCTCCTACCGCGACAACAGGAACGATACAGCCCACGACTATGGCGAAGCCTTTGCGGAAACAACCCTCAAGCTGCTGCCCAACTTTATAGTCGACGCCAAAGAATTAGCGGAAGTCATTGCGGAGACGGGCGATGACTAACCGGCTTATCCTTTCACCCCAACACCGCCAATTGCTGGAAGCATTGCTACATGAGCATGTCCCCAATGTGGAAGTCTGGGCCTACGGAAGCCGCGTAAACGGCGAGGCTCACCAAGCCAGCGACCTCGACCTCGTGCTGCGAAGCCCCACCCTGAAACCCCTGGGTCCCGAGTTTTCCAAACTTGTCGATGCCCTCGAAAATTCCAACATTCCCATACTGGTCCAGATCCACGATTGGGCTAGACTGCCCAAAAGTTTCCACCAAGAAATACGACGGGCCTACGTGGCAATCCAGTAGCGCCCCCTCTTTTTCTGAGGAGGCCCCGCGACGAAGTATCTGGCGGCGGCGGGCCTCTCCCCTCTCGTTCCTACTTAGCCAGGAACCCACGCCGGGCTGTAGCTGGAATAGGCCCCCTAATACTCTCCCCTCCCCCTCTGACGCAGCACGGCTGGAGCCTACCCTGAATTTTTCGAAGGAGCGGAGGGTGATTCCTCCAACCCCCTACTTCTTCTTCGGAAAGCTCGACTCTATCATCCTGTCGATCCGCTCCCCTATCTGCTCCCCCATCTCGAACATCTTCGCCTCGTCCGACGCCTTCGGCCCCTCCGCGAAATACTCCGCCGTTTCCTTCTTCTTCATCATCGCCGGCAGCGCCTTCCCAAGGAACTCGTCGTCGTACTTCGCCTTCTTCTGCATCTTGTAATTCACGCGAGAAATCAGCCGCACCGTGTTCTCGCCCTCGCAGTGCTCACACCTCGAAGACTCCGGGATGTTATACCTGTCCCGAATCAGGGCCTCGCTTATCTTCCTGCAATCGTAACAGCCGTACTCAATCAAAGGCATAAAAACCTTCCAAATCCACTTTCTTCTGCTAATTTTGTAGCACAGCCCCATTTTTCACGTCAAGACCACCCCCTCCCCTCGTTCCTGCGAAGGCAGGAACCCACACCCTACCCACACCCAATACCATGCCTGCCCCAACTACCCCATCTCCCTTCATCCTTCTTACTCGTAGGCGCGGCTCGCGAACCGCCCTCCCCCGCTACCCACACTCAACTCGCAGCGCCCAAACCCTCCCGTTCCCCCGCGAAAGCGGGGGCCCACTCTTTCCCCTCATACCCCCATGTCACCCTGAAAAGTCCCCGCGACGAAGAATCTGGCGGGGGCCTCCTGCCCCCTCTCCCCTCTTCAACTTTTCCCCTCAATCGAGACCTTTGAATAACCGTCTTTCCGGCGAAAACCGGAATCCAGAATCCCATGATTTAGCGAAGGCTGAGTCCATCTTAAACTGCGATCTGAGTCCCATCCCGGTAGGGGCAGTTCGAGAACCGCCCTCCCCTCTACCCACATTCCACCCAATCCGCAGCGCCCAACCCCGTGCCCTCGCGGACCCGAGGCCCACTCTCCCTCCCTCCACCCACACCCCCCCAAAACCGAAGAATCCCCGCCGAAGCGAGGATTCTCCTCAAACCGCAAAGCTAATCCGGTGCTGACCTTACGCAGCCACCCTATCTCCATACAGCCGCGCCGGATTGTCCCACAAAATCTTCCGCTTGCTATCCTCCGGAATCGGCTGATCCAGGAAGTCCGGCAGCGCCCTGTCCGGGTCCGGCGCGTCCGGGTGCGGATAGTCCGTGTTCCACAACAGGTTGTCCGACCCCACCAGGCTCACTACGCCCGGCAGTCCGAACTCGTCCCCGTCGCACGCCACAAACACCTGCCGCTTGAAATACTCGCTCGGCGGCATCGTCATCGGGTTCTCGCTCGGCGCTACGAACACCGCCTGACGTCCCTCCGCGTGGTCGTTCAACCGGCCCAGCCAGAAGGGCACCCAACCGGCGTTCCCCTCCAGCATCGAAACCCGCAGCGTCGGGTATCGCTCCAGCACCCCCGTGTAAATCAGGTGTCCCAGCGAGATCATATTCTCGAAGGGGAACCCAATGGCATGCTCAAGCGCAATCAGCGTCCCGGGAACGCCATGGTATCGAGTCCCTGTGTGCGGCGACCCGCTCTGCACCCCGTGGAAGGAAATCGGCACGTCCAACTCCACAGCCAACTCCCAGAAGGGCGTGAACTCGTCGTGGTGCCAGAAGACGCCGTCCTTCGGCTTCGGCATCATCACCGTCACCGCGCCCAGCTCTTCGACAGCCCTGCGAAACTCGATAAGCGTGTTCTCCATGTCGTAGGGCGGCACCGTCGCCACCATCTTTAGCTTGTCCGGGTCCGCGGCGCAGAAGTCGTGCGACCAGTTGTGGTACGCCCGAGTCAACGCCCACATCAAAGCAGGGTCCTTCCCTTCCAGCTTCAGCGGCTGCGCCCCCGTGCCGGGAATGCACACCATCCTGTCCCAACCGTACTTCTCCATGTCCCGCAAGCGACTCTCCGGGCTCCACCACTCCTCATAGGCCTCCCCGTACTTGATCGGCTGCCTCTCCAGAATCTCCGTCGGACGCAACCGGCCCATCTGGTCCTTGCCCTCGGGTTGGGCCGGATACAACTCGCTATCTTCGTAGTCGAACATCAGCCGATAGCGATGTTCCTTGATAATCGGCCTCCGGTCGTAAAACTCCGGCTCCACGTACTTGTCCCACACGTCCAGGGGCTCCTGCATGTGGGCGTCAGCGTCAATCACTTTAAAACCGTTAATCATCGGTGACCGCCTCCTCCATAGAATTGGCTCGAATTATAGATTGGGCAAGAATGAGCGTCAAACTCTTCCACTCTTGTTCCTGCGAAGGCAGGAACCAATACCCCACCATTGAACCCAACGCCCATTCTCCCTAAGATGGAAGCCAGTCCCCGTCCCTGCAAAGATCCCCGCCGACGCCCTTCTACCCCGGAACTCCGACCTCAGCAGTTCGCGCATCCTCCCTTCCCCCATCCCCGCACCCCCGTCCCGCCCAGGTCGCCACCACGAAATGAAACGCCTCCTCCCCCTCTTCCTTATCCCCCTCGCCGCGGGCCTCGCCCTATGGTTCACTCTGGAATGGGCCTCCCGCCATGCGCCCACCCCCGCCGTCGTCGAGCCTTTCCCCGTTGGCCGCCTGCCCCGCGACATCGTCTTCGACGGTCAGCATGTCTGGGTCGCCAGCATGGGCTCCGACTCCGTCACTAAGCTCGCCCCGGACGGCCGCTTCCTCGGCGAATTCTCCGCCGGCACCCTCCCCCAGGCCATCACCTTCGACGGACAGCACATCTGGGTCGCCACATCCATCGGCGAAGTAATCAAACTCTCCCGTGATGGCGAAGTCCTCCTCAATCTCCAGGTGGACGGAATCCTCACCTCCGCCGAGTTCGACGGCCGCTACCTCTGGGTCGCCGACACCATGCACGGCGTCATTACAAAAATCCACCCCGAAGGCCGCATCGAAGGCGCCTACGATGTCGGCGTCAAGCCCTCGGACCTCCTCCACGACGGCGCCCACCTCTGGGTCGCCAACGTCGGCAACGACACCCTCGTCAAGCTGGGCGTCGAAGGCCAGGTCCTCCTCACCGTTCACGCCGAGCAGCCTGGCGCCCTCGCCTTCGATGGCCGCAACGTCTGGGCCACCAACACCGGCTTCCCCCACATCCCCGGCTCCACCGTCTCCAAGTTCGATACCAACGGCAATCTCCTCGGCGTCTTCCTCACCGGCTCAAACCCCTCCGCCATCCTCTACGCCGACGGCGCCATCTGGGTGGCCAACTCCCTCAGCGAATTCAACCTAACCGGCGCCTCCCTGTCCAGGCTCTCCACCAACGGCCAGATCCTCGGCTCCTTCAACGTCGCCTCCCATCCCGACGCCCTCGCCTACGACGGCACAAACCTCTGGACCATCGACAGAATCACCAACTCAGCCAAAAAGTTCAGCGCCCAAAGCCTCCCCCACGTGCCCCCTCCGCCGTCCCGCACCCTCCCTGTCGCCAGAGACCCCGGCTTCCCTCGGGCCCTCTCCAATTCGGGCATCGACCCCAACCACGACATCCACCCCTGGCTCACAGACTTCTCCCTCCACTCCGTTCCCTACGACGAAATAGCCCCCGGCGGCCCGGGACGCGACGAAATTCCTCCCCTGGATCGCCCCAGATTCGAAACCCCCACAGAAGCCGACGCCTGGCTCCACGACCGGGAGCCCGTCCTCCTCCTCAACCTCGACGGCGACGCCCGCGCCTACCCCCTCCGGCTCCTGATGTGGCACGAAATCGTCAACGACGTCGTCGCCGATATCCCCGTCGCCGTCACCTACTGCCCCCTCTGCAACTCCGCCGTCGTCCTTAAACGCACACTCGAAGGCATCGTCTACGACTTCGGCACCACCGGCTACCTCCGCCACTTCGACCTCATCATGTGGGACAGGCAGACCGATTCCTGGTGGCAGCAGTTCACCGGCGAAGCCATCGTCGGCGTTCTTACAGGCAAGCGCCTCGAGTTCATCCCCACCGCCATAGTCCCCTGGAAGAACTTCAAGCACTCCCACCCCCAGGGTCAGGTCCTCTCCCTCAACACCGGCTTCGGCAGGCCCTACGAAAACGCCCTCTATCCTTCTCTTGACCTCATCAGCGAGAAGTCCCCCACCGAAGAAGGTCCCGGCGGCGTCACCCTCCCCGTCATGGAAAGAGTCGCCGGCATAACCATCGACGATGCCAGCGTTGCCTTCCCCTACCCCTCCCTCGCCCGCGACCGCGTCGTCAACTACACCATAGGGGAAACCGACGTGGTAGTTTTCTTCGAGCCCGAAACCCTCTCCCCCTTCCAGGACATCCCAGCAGACACCCAGGGCCGCTCCGTCGGCGCCACCGGCGTCTTCTCCCCCAACGTGGAAGATCGCAAGCTCGCATTCCAATTCTCAAACAACGAAATCACCGACACCGAAACCGGCACCCGCTGGGACCTCCTCGGCCAGGCCGTCGAAGGCCCCCTCGCCGGACAACAACTCCAACCCCTACTCCACGGCGACTACTTCTGGTTCGCCTGGCTCGCCTTCAACCCCACCACCCAAACCTACCCCTAATCCCCCCAACTCTCCCCACCACAACAATCCCCTGTAGGGGCGGTTCGCGAACCGCCCTCCCCACTACTCGCACCAATCCTTGCCCGGCGACAAATAACCGTCTCCCTCCCCCCAAGCCCTAGCCAAGTACGGCGAGAACAACCGAAAACCCCACCACCCCAACCAAGCCCAAAACCACCCGAAATCCCGGCTTCTCCAGATGCCCCACAAACTCCGGCACCCCTTCCTTCTTCACCACCGGCACCCCAGCCCCCTTCCCCATGTCGCAAATGGCCCACGTCGTCGAAAACAACGACGACCCCAGCCCCATCATAAGCAGCACTTCAGGCCAGAACGCAAAGTCCATCATGTACAGGGCGAGCGCCGTCGGGATCATCAGAATCAAACCCCACAATGAATGTCCTCCCTTCGGAAAGAACCGGCTCAACCCAAAACCGGCAACCGCATATATACCCAATACAACCGCCGCGCCTGCAATCATTTCATCCCCCTAGTCTGAATCTACCCCTGATCCCCCTCCCCCACGCTCTCCGCCAGAATCTCCAGCAGGTCCTTCACCTTCTTCCCCCCGGCCTTACCCTTCGCCTCTACCCCCTCCTCCAGCATCTGCAGGCAGAAGGGACAAGACACCCCAACCGTCTCCGCCCCCGTCTCCAGAAAATGGTCCGTCCTCACGTGGTTGATCCGCGTCCCCCGGCTCTCCTCTATCCACATGTGCCCGCCGCCGGCACCGCAGCAGAAACCCCGCTCCCGACACCGTGGCTCCATCTCCACCAGCTTCAACCCCGGAATCGACTTGGCGATCCGACGCGGCTCGTCGTAGATCCCGTTGTGCCGCCCCAGGAAGCACGAATCGTGGTACGCCACCTCCCCCGCAACCGTGCCAACCGGACGCAGCCGCCCCTCACTGATAAGCTCGTCCACCATCTGGCTGTAATGCACCACCTCGAAATCGCCCCCCAGCTGCGGATACTCGTTCCGCAACGTGTTGAAGCAGTGCGGGCACGTCGCCACAACCTTCTTCACCTCGTACCGCTGCAGCGTCTCGATGTTCTGCTGCGCCATTATCTGAAACAGGTACTCGTTCCCCATCCGACGCGCCGGGTCCCCCGTGCACCGCTCCTCCTCGCCCAGAATCGCGAAGTCCACCCCCGCCCGCTGCAACACCCGCGCCATCGACCTCGCGATCCTCTGGCTCTTCGCCTCCAGCGCCGACGTGCACCCCACCCAGAACAGCACCTCCGCCTCAGGATGCTCCGACATCGTCTTCACCCCCAGCCCCTCAGCCCACTGCGTCCGCGAATACTCGCTCCCCCTCCACGGATGCCCCCGCTGCTCCATGCTCAGCAGCGCGTCCATCGCCGACTCCGGCATCTTCGATTCCTCCAACACCAGGTGCCGCCGCATGTCCATAATCGTCGGCACGTGCTCCACCTGCACCGGACACTCCTCCATGCACGCACCGCAGGAAACGCAGTCCCAGATAGCCTCCTCCGCCACCACCCCCCCAATCAAAGCCTTGCCCTCCGACCCGTCCCCCCCTTCCCTCACCACATCCCCCACCTCCAGCAGGTGGTCCTTGATATCCTCAACAACGTGCATCGGCGAAAGTATCTTCCCGCTGATATTCGCCGGACACGCGTCCGTGCACCGACCGCACACCGCGCAGGCGTACCCGTCCAACAGCTGCTTCCAGCTGAACTGCTCCACGCTCCCCGCCCCAAAATGCTCCGCCGTCTCCAGGTCTATCGCCTCCATCGTCCCCGTGGGCTTCAACGAGTGGAAGAAGGCGTTGAACGGCGTCGCCACCATGTGCATGTGCTTGGAGAATGGTATGTACACCGCAAACCCCAGAATCAGCAGCAGGTGCGCCCACCAGAACAGCCCGTGCAGCAACGTCGCCCCGTCGACCCCCATCCCCGCATCCACAAACAGCCGCCCCAACGCTCCGCCCACAATTACCGACGACTCAGGCCCCACTCCCCCCTTCGCCACGTAGAACGCCTCCGTCAGCAGCGTGCTCGCCATCAACCCTCCAATTAGCGACACGATGACAATCGCGTCCTTGCTTCTGGTCAGATCGAAGCTCAATCGATGCGGCTTCAACACCCATCGACGCACCACTCCCCACACCAACGCCGACAGAATCACCAACGCCACTATGTCCAGGTACATCGCGTAAGCCCGAGCCCCCGCCTCCGTCAGCAGCGTCTGCGAGAACGGACCCCACGCCGAATCCCCGAATATGAAAATCGCGTAGCTCAGCAGGAACGACAGAAATCCGAAGAAGATGAGCACGTGCCCGATCCCCGCCAGGTCCCGCACCGACACCCTCTGCAGCACCTTTTGCTGCCCCACGAAAACAAGCAGGAAGTTGACGAATCTACGCACCGGCCTGTCAAAACGCGCCTCCGACCTCCCCAGCAGCACCATCCTCACCACTCGCCGGTAGAACAACAACCCCGAAGCCCCAAGCGTCGCCGCCAAAGCCGCGTACACCCCCACCCAGATCGGCACAACCCCAAAAATCGATTCCGGAGGAACCATCCACCCTTCTCCTTAAACAAAATCGCCCAACAACCAACGTCCAACGTCCAACGTAGTTTAACACCATCCCCTCCCCAATTCCCGTTCCTGCGAATGCATGAACCAGCACCCCACCCACAACTGCCCCTACCACCACATCCAACCCCTCCCTCCTCTTACCCCCAAACCCAAATGTCATTCTGAGGAGGCCCCGCGACGAAGAACCTGGTGGCGGGGGGCGCTCTTCCCCCCCCGTTCCCTCCCTTCTCCCGTCTTGGGAGAAGGTTAGGATGAGGGTATCTTCCTCCCCCATCCCTCACACTGTCATCGCAACCGCAGAGCAGCGCAGCCGAGAAATCTCCTCCCCCTCTTTATCTGAGGAGGCCCCGCGACGAAGAATCTGGCGGCGGGGGGCGCTCTTTCCCTTCCCCCTCCACCTAATTGTCATTCCGAGCGCAGCGCAGCGGAGCCGAGGAATCTCGTTGCAGAAACAGCGCTTTCTCCCCCCTCTTGTTCCTGCGAACGCAGGAACCAATCCCCTACCCGCGACCACCCCCACCACCAACACCCAACCTCCTCCCCGTTCCTCCACGAACGCGGGGGCCCACTCTTCCCCACCAACCCACCCTCCCAACCCCCCGTGACACCTCCCCATTGCCAGAACCCCGACTCCCCTGCTAACCTACCCCCATGACCAACCCGACCCCCAAGACAACCCACCCCCTCAACCCTCCCTCCCCACAAACAAATCACTTTGACACTATATATCATCCCACTTCCGAATTCCCCCCCCCCCCCAGAATCGCCGGAAACGAGTAAGGAGTCCAAGATCGCCTTTTTCACGCCTGCAAACCCCCAAAGTTCCCAAGACTCGCCCTCAAGAACGAGTCCACGCCACGCCTGACGATCCTGAAACGAGTGACTCGTTTCACCCCTCGTTTTAGATAGCCTTTCTCACTAAACTCAACCGCCGTTCCCCTCCCACCCCTTCCCCGAATTTCTATTGACACCACCAACCCCCTTTGCTAGCATTCCGTACATCGTCTAACTATGTATTCTTGGCGCGCGCCAGGGGTCTCCATGCAACCTATGTCGGCACCCCAAAGCGTTCACTCCACGAAGAACCGCCCCAAGCCCTCTGGTCCACTCACCCACTACGGCAGCGGCATCCAGTCGGCCTTGGGCGCAATTCTTCCCGTTGACAGCCTCCGGCTTTCCGGCCCCTTCCGATATCATCTCGGATGGGCCGACCGGCAAGGCCGCTTCTTGGACACGCCCCAGGACCCCGGCAAAGCGGTACGCCCCGCACTCTGCCTCTTCGCCTGCCAGGCCCTCGAAGGCTCCTGGGAACAGGCCATGCCCGCCGCCCTCGCCCTCGAACTCATCCATAACTTCTCCCTCGTCCACGACGACATCCAAGACGGCGACGAAATGCGCCGCCACAAGCCCACCGTCTGGTGCGTCTGGGGCCAGCCCAAGGCCCTCGCCGTCGGCAACTCCATGCACGCCGCCGCATTCCAGACCGCCCTCGACCTCACCAACCGCGGCGTCCCCGAAGCCAAGGCCCTCCGCTGCTCCCAGCTCATCGTCGAAAGCAGCCTCTCCATGATCAAGGGCCAGGTCCAGGACCTCCAATTCGAAGATTCCCTAGACATCGGCATCGACGCCTATCTCGGCATGATCAAGCTCAAGACCGGCGCCCTCATCACCTGCTCCGTCCGCATGGGCGCCCTCCTCGCCACCGACGTCGACGCCCACGTCAGCGCCTTCACCGACTACGGCAACAGCCTCGGCAGAATGTTTCAGATCCGCGACGACGTTCTCGGCATCTGGGGCGACGAAAAGACCACCGGCAAAGCGGGCAGCTCCACTGACAACGACATCCGACGCAAGAAGAAGTCCTTCCCCATCGTCCTCGCCCTCCAGAACGCCGACGGCCCGGACCGCCGCCGTCTGGAATCCATCTACGCGAAGCAGACCCTCAACCAGCAGGACGTCGACGACGTCCTCGAAATCCTCGAATCCGTCCGCGCCCAGGAAAGCGCCCGGCACATGATTAACAGGGAAGCCACTCTCGCCATGGAAGCCCTCGCACCAGTCCCCCTCTCCGAATGGGCGCGGGAAGAGGCCCAGGGCCTGGTGAACTTCCTCGCATCCAGAGATTACTAGAAGGGAAAAACCCATTGACCATCACTACTGAAAGACCCCCGCAGACCCCCGCCGCCGTCAAGCCCTCGAAGCGGCCCATGGAGCTGTCCGTCCGGATAGCCAAGTACATGCTCACCCAGAAGCTCAAGGGCCGCAAACGCTTCCCCATGGTCACCATGCTCGAACCCCTGGAGATGTGCAACCTCTCCTGCGTCGGCTGTGGCCGCATCCGTGAGTACAAGGCCATGATGAGCAAGATGATGCCCGTCGACGAGGCAATCGCCGCCGTCGAAGAGTCCGGCGCTCCCATCGTCTCCATCGCCGGCGGCGAACCCACCATCCACCCCCAGATCGCCGACATCATCAACGAACTCATCAGCCGCAAGTATTTCGTCTACTGCTGCTCCAACGGCCTCCTCATGGAGCGCGTCATGAAGAAGATCAAACCCTCCAAGTATTTCTGCTGGGTCGTCCACATGGACGGCATGGAGGAGAAGCATGACGAGTCCGTCGACCGCAAGGGCGTCTTCAAGAAGGCCAAGGCCGCCATCGCCAGCGCCCTCGCCCAGGGCTACCGCGTCTGCACCAACACCACTATCTTCCGCGGCAGCGATGTTGAAGACCTCCACGAGCTCTTCCGCACCATGTCCGACATGGGCGTCGAAGGCTGCATGGTCTCCCCCGGTTTCGACTATGAAGCCGTCCCCGACCGCGAACAGTTCCTCCACCGCGCCGAGTCCGAAAGGGTCTTCAAGGAGATCCTGGACCCCGAACGCTCCGACGGTATCCGCTTCTACAACAACCCCCTCTACCTCAACTTCCTCCGCGGCGAACGCGATTACCAGTGCACCGCCTGGTCCAACCCCACCTACACCATCATGGGCTGGCGTCTCCCCTGCTACCCCCTCGCCGACAAGCACGTCGACAAAATGAGCGAGGTCATGCAGCCCGAAGTCTGGGACAAGTACGGCGTCGGCAAAGACCCCCGCTGCGCCAACTGCATGATGCACTGCGGCTTCGAGTCCGCCACAATCTTCAACGCAATCACCAGGCCCAAGGACTGGATAACCCTCATCCGCTCCGGCGCCATCAGCAAGAGCGGCATCACCGCCGCCTGAGAAGACCCATGCAGAACCTCCCACTTACTACATCTCGAGAAGGCAACAGTCCATCTCCTCCATTCCCTCTCACCCAACATGTCATTCTGAGGAGGCCCCGCGACGAAGAATCTCGCTACCGTTCCACGCCTGATTGTCCCTCTTTTGTTCCTCCGAAGGCAGGAACCCACTCCCTACCAACGCCCCACTTCGCCGTCCTTTCGTCATTCCGGCGAAAGCCGGAATCCATCTTCTCCCTACCCCTGAGTACAAGCTAACGTGATTGCAATAGTCGCAGCAATGAAGGACGAAGTCCGCAAGCTCGGAAGCATCAGACGCACCTCCGACGGCCAGGCCTCCCTCACCGTCACCGGCGTGGGCAAGGACAAGGCCGTCGCCGCCATCTCCGCCCTCCTCAACGACGACCCCCGCCCCTCCCTCGTCCTCTCCATCGGCTTTGCAGGCTCCCTCTCAGACGAACTCAGCGTCGGCGACCTCGTCCTCGCCCGCCGCATCCTCTCGACCGACGGCTCCCCTCCTCTCGACGTCAGCCCCCGCCTCTTCCAGCAGGCTGAAGACGCCATCCTGGAAAACGCCATGCCCTTTGTCCGCCGCGATACCCTCACTGCCGGACGCCTCGTCCGCACCATCAACGAACGCGAACGCCTCGCCCAGCAATTCCACGCCCAGGCCGTCTGCCTGGAGGACTACTGGGTTTGCAGCGCCGCCTCCCGCGCCGGCGTCCCCTTCGTCTCCGTCCGCGCCATCTCCGACACCACAGACAAGGACCTCCCCCCTTACATCGAAGAAATCATGCTCCAGCGGGAAGCCCGACGCGGCATGCGCGTCATCCTCGGCTCCCTCGCCAAGCCCGGCCGTCTCCCCAGGCTCATGTCCCTCGCCGGTGCCGCCAGGAAAGCCCAGAAAAGCCTCGATGTTTTCACCAAGACCTTCGTCTCCCAAGCCATCCGTAGAGCACACCCCAACCCCGCCTAGCATTACACCTTATGCATATCCACCATCAACCCAATATCAAAACCGCCCCCACAGGGACACCCCTCCCCATTCTTGTTCCTGCGAAGGCAGGAACCCGTACCCAACCCACGCAAATCACCCCCGCTGCCACCTCCCCCCTCTCTACCCTTCCCTCTCCATCCACATGTCATTCTGAGGAGGCCCCGCGACGAAGAATCTCGCCCCCGGGCCACGCCACACCTCTCCCCCTCTTCACCCTTCCCCCTTCACCCACTTGTCATTCTGAGAAGGCCCCGCGACGAAGAATCTCGTCCCCAGGCCACGCCACACCTCTCCCCCTCTTCACCCTTCCCCCTTCACCCACTTGTCATTCTGAGAAGGCCCCGCGACGAAGAATCTCGCCCCCGAGCAACGCCATACCTCTCCCCCTCTTCACCCTTCCCCCTTCACCCACTTGTCATTCTGAGAAGGCCCCGCGACGAAGAATCTCGCCCCCGAGCAACGCCATACCTACATCCACACCCCGTAGGGGCGGTTCGCGAACCGCCCTCCCCATGGGGACCCCGACGCCATGAAGGCCCTCGTAACAGGCGCAACCGGCTTCGTCGGCGGCAACCTCGCCCGCACCCTCGTAAAAAGGGGCTACGACGTCCGCGGCCTCGTGCGACCCGACAGCAACCCCCTCGCCCTCCGGGACCTCCCCGTGGAGGCAGTCCCCGGCGATCTCCGCCACAGGGACTCCCTGGCCAATGCCCTCCAAGGCTGCCACGCCCTCTTCCACTGCGCCGCCATGTACTCCTTCTGGACTCGCGATCCCTCAGAGGTCTACGCCGTCAACGTCGAGGGCACCAGAATCATCCTCGAAGAAGCCCAACGCGCCGGCGTCGAGAAGGTCGTCTACACCAGCACCGTCTCCACCATCGGCCTCCCCAAGAAGGGCCTCGGCACCGAAGAAACCGATGTCAACCCCAAAGACCTCGTCGGCCACTACAAAAACTCAAAATATCTCGCCGAACAGCAGGCCCTCGCCGCCAACCAAAACGGCCTCCCCGTGGTTGTCGTCAACCCCGCCGCCCCCATGGGCCCCTGGGACGTCAAGCCCACCCCCACCGGCGGCATCGTCCTCGATTTCCTCCGCGGCAACATGCCCTTCTATATCGGCACCGGCATGAACGTCGTAGACGTTGAAGACGTCGCCCTCGGCCACGCCTTAGCTATGGAAAAAGGCGTCCCCGGCCAGCGTTACATCCTCGGCAACCGCAACATGACCCTCCACGAGGTTCTCCTCACCCTGGAGGCCATTACCGGCGTCAAAGCCCCGCGCGTAAAGCTCCCCATCAATCTCATAATCCTGTTCGGCATGATCGACTATCTCGTAGAAGGCAAGCTTCTCAAGCGAAGGCCCCGCATCCCCCTCGAGGGTATGCGAATTGCCAAAAAGCCCATGTACGTCAGCAGCGCCAAGGCCGTCAACCACCTTGGCCTGCCCCAGACCCCGGTCGAGGAAGCCTTGGAAAAGGCCGTCCGTTGGTTCCGGGACCACCAAAGAGCATAAAGTCAGGGAGGGAGGATGACCCAGGTTACACCTAGAATCGAAGAGCAAATTCGGGACATCGCCGCGGAAACCGCCGCCAGGTCCCAGCAATACATGCTCAGCATCCAGTACAAAGAAGGCTACTGGTGGGGCGAGCTCGAATCCAACCCCACCATGGAAGCCGAATATCTGATGCTTACCCACATCCTCGGCGCGCCCAACCCGGAACGTTGGCGAAAGATCGCCAACTACATCCTCGGGCGTCAGCAGGAGGACGGCTCCTGGGCGCAGTACTACGGCGCCCCCGGCAATCTCAGCACATCCGTTGAATGCTACACCGCCCTCAAGCTGGCCGGCATCCCGCCAAACTCCCCCGATATGACCAAAGCAAGGGAGTTCATCGTCTCCAAGGGCGGCGTCGAAAGCACCCGAATCTTCACCAAAATATGGCTCGCAATGCTCGGTCAGTACCCCTGGAAGAACCTGCCCGCCATGCCCCCGGAGGTGATGTTCCTGCCCACCTGGTTCCCCATCAACATCTACGAGTTCTCCAGCTGGGCCCGCGCCACCATCGTCCCCATGACCGTCATCCTCACCGAAAAGCCCACCGTCCCCATTCCCCAGTCCGCCTCCATCCCGGAACTCTTCACCTCCAACGGTCACACGCCCCCCCCCAACGGCCGGTCCTCCCCCATAGCCAGCTGGCGCACCCTCTTCAGCGGCGCCGACAAAGTCCTCCGCCTATACGAAAAGGTTCCCATCAAGCCCGGCCGCGCCTGGGCCAAGGGCCTCGCCGCCCAGTGGATCCTTTCCCACCAGGAAGCCGACGGCTCATGGGGCGGCATCCAGCCCCCCTGGGTCTACTCCCTCATCTGCCTCAAGCATCTCGGCTACCTCCTGGACCATCCGGCCATGAAGGTCGGCCTGCAGGGCTTCGAGGGCTTCGCCATAGAAGAAGACGACACCTGGCGCGTCCAGGCCTGCGTCTCCCCCGTTTGGGACACCGGCCTGGCCCTCATCGCCATGCTCGAATCCGGCGTCCCCGCCGACAACCCCGGCATGGAGTCCGCCGCCCGCTGGCTCATCGACAAGCAGATCCTCCGCGGCGGCGACTGGCAGGTGAAGGCCCCCGAAACTCCGCCCGGCGGTTGGGCCTTCGAGTTCGCCAACAGTAATTACCCCGACATCGACGACGTTGCGGAAGTGCTCATGGCCCTGAATCTCGCCCGGCTCCCCGGCGACGAAGACGGCTGCCGCTCCGCTGCCATCCAACGCGGCGTCGACTGGCTCCTCGGCGTCCAGAGCGCCAACGGCGGTTGGGCCGCCTTCGACAAGGACAACGACCGCACTTATCTCAGCAACATCCCCTTCGCCGACTTCGGCGAGTCCCTCGATCCCCCCAGCGTCGACGTCACCGCCCACGTCGTCGAAGCCCTCGGCAAACTCGGCTACGACCGCGACTTCGAACCCATCCGCAGGGCCTACGACTACATCCGCGAGGAGCAGGAAGAGGACGGCCCCTGGTTCGGACGCTGGGGCGTCAACTACATCTACGGCACCGGCGCTGTCCTCCCAGCCCTCCAGTCCATCGGCGAAGACATGACTCAGCCTTACGTCCGTTTGGCGGTAGCGTGGCTCATGCAGCGCCAGAACCCCGATGGCGGCTGGGGTGAAAGCTGCGGCTCCTACGTCGACCCCGCGCTCCGCGGTCGCGGCCCCAGCACCGCCTCCCAGACCGCCTGGGCGCTGCTCGCCCTGATCGCCGCCGGCGAAGCCGAGTCCGCCGCCGCCCTCAATGGGATCCGCTACCTCCACAACACCCAGCAGCCAGACGGCTCATGGGACGAGCCCTACTTCACCGGCACCGGCTTCCCCGGCTACGGCGTCGGCCACCGACCCAAAAAGCTCCCAAGCCCCGGCGAACCCGCCTACCAGGACCTCGACATGGGCGCCGGCTTCATGATTAACTACCATCTCTACCGCAACTACTGGCCCCTCACCGCCCTGGGCCGCTTCCTCAACGGAGCATAACCCGTGTCCACCATTCTCACCTTCGACGCCCGCCGCTGGACCCTCGAGGAGTCCCTTGGCTACACTCGCCAACTCACCAGGTCCCACTACGAAAACTTCACCGTCGGCTCCCTCCTCCTCCCCAAACCCCTCCTCCAGCACGTCTCCAACCTCTACGCCTACTGCCGCACCGTCGACGACCTCGGCGACGAAGCCCACGGCGACCGCCTCGACCTCCTCCACCAATGGCGCGAAGACCTCGAACGTTGCTACACCAGCGAAGCTCCCTCCCACCCCGTCATGGTCGCCCTCCAGCAGACCATCCAACTCTTCCGCATCCCCCGCGAACCCTTCCTCAAGCTCATCGAAGCCAACCGCATGGACCAGGAAATCGCCCGCCACCCAACCTTCGATGACCTCCTCCACTACTGCGATCACTCCGCCAACCCATGTGGCCGCCTCTTCCTCTACGTCTTCGACTACCGGGACGAAGAGCGCCAGCGTCTCTCCGACTACACCTGCACCGCCCTCCAGCTCGCCAACTTCTGGCAGGACGTCAATCGCGATTGGCAGAAAGGCCGCGTCTACCTCCCCCTGGAGGACCTCCAGACCTACGGCGTCTCCGAGGAGCAGATCGCCAACCGCGCCTTCAACGACAACTTTCGCCGCCTCATGTCCTTCCAGGTCGAACGCACCCGCCAAATCTTCCGCCAGGGAGCCCAACTCCTCAACCACATCGAGGGCCACGCCAGGGTCGATGTCGCCCTCTTCACCCGTGGCGGCATGGCCGTCCTAGACGCTATCGAAAAGCAGGACTACAATGTCCTCGCCCGTCGCCCCAGCCTCTCCCGCTTCAAGAAGGCCAGGCTCCTCCTTGGGACCTGGGCCGCCTCGAAGTTGGGTGCAATGCCAAAGCTGGGCCGGATCCCCCGGTTCTAGCGCCGTCGGCGGAGCCTGTAGGAAACGCCCCATGGTCACTCTAGCCGACGCCTACGAAGAGTGCCGCCTCATCGCCCACCGGGAAGCCAGAAATTTCTACTACGCCTTCCTCACCCTCCCTTCCGACAAGCGCCGCGCCATCTACGCCGCCTACGCCTTCTGCCGCTACTGCGACGACGCCGTCGACGAAGTTGCCACCCTCGAAGCCAAGCAGGCCGCCCTCGTCAACCTCACAACACGCCTCGACGATGCCTATCACGACCGCCCTGATGGCCCCGTCTTCACCGCCCTCGCCCACTCCGCCGAGACCTTCCTCATCCCCCAGTCCTATTTCCAGGACGTCATCCGCGGCGTGGAAATGGACCTCACCCAAAACCGCTATCACACCTTCGAAGACCTCCGCTTATACTGCTACCGCGTCGCCTCCGTAGTCGGACTCATCTGTATGCAGATTTTCGGCTACAGTCACCCCAGGGCCCGGGATTACGCCGTCGACTTCGGCCTCGCCATGCAACTCACCAACATCCTCAGGGACATCCAGGAAGACCTCGGCCGAGACCGCGTCTACCTCCCCCTGGAAGATCTCCAACGCTTCGGCTACTCCGTTGACGACCTCAAGCGCGAAGTCCGCAACGACGCCCAGCGCCGCCTCATCGCCTTCCAGGTTGAACGCGCCCGCACCCTCTTCAAAAGCGGCGTCAAGCTCATTCCTTACCTCACCCGTCGCACCCGCGCCTGCCCTGCCATCCTCGCCGCCCTCTACTCCCGCATCCTCCATAACATCTCGTCTAACGAACACATCGTCTTTGATGGTAGAATCAGCCTCACCAGCCGTGAAAAGCTGCTCATAATGACCACCACATGGCTAAAGAGCTTCCTCCCCCTACCTCATCCAGACCCCGAGTAGTCGTCCTTGGCGGCGGGCTGGCGGGCATGGCCTCCGCTTGCCATCTGCTCGATAGTGGCTGGCACGTCACCCTCGTGGAAAAGCGCCCCTACCTCGGCGGTCGCGCCTTCTCCTTTACCGACCGCGAGACCGGCCAGGTCGTCGATAACGGCCAGCACGTCTTCCTCGGCTGCTGCACATACTACATCGAATTCCTCAGGAAGATCGGCACCCTGGATAGAGCCTACCTTCAGCAACGCACAAGGGTCGAAGTCGTCCGGCCCGGCGGCGATACCGGCTCCATCTCCGCCGGACGACTCCCAAAACCCTTCCACATGCTCCCCTCCTTCCTCGCCTACAAGCACCTCGGCCTCTGGGACAAGCTCACCGCCGCCTACGCCCTCCTCCTCCTCAACGTCACCGACCGCACCAACCCTCGCCTGCAACAAGAGACCTTCGCCGACTGGCTCCGACGCCACCGCCAGACCCAACGCTCCATAAATAACTTCTGGGACCTCATCGTTAAGCCCAGCGCCAACGATTCCGTGGAAGACGTTTCGGCGGCCTCCGCCATCATGATCTTCCAGGATGGCATCCTCCAAAGCCCCCGCTCCTCCCGCATCGGCTACGCCCGCGAAGGTCTCTCTACCCTCATGGGCGAAGCCGCCAAAGCCTATCTACAAAGCAACGGCGCAACCGTCATCACCGGCCAGACCACCACCTCCCTCCACCTTGACGACGATTCCCACGCTGACGAACCAACCATCGCCGCCGTCCAACTCTCCACCGGCGACACCCTCCAGGCCGACGCATACATAAGCGCCCTCCCCCTCGCCAACCTCACGCCCCTCTTGCCCCCACCCCTTGCCCAAAACCCCTTCTTCGCCGACCTCGCCGGACTGGAGACCGCCCCCATCGTCAACGTCTACCTCTGGTACGACCGCCCCGTCATGGAGCAGGACTTCGTCGCCCTCGTCGATTCCCCCCTCCAGTGGGTCTTCAACAAGACCGCCATCATGGGCGGCGCCGACGACAACAGCCAGTACCTCACCGTCTCCCTTAGCGCCGCCTTCGACTATGTCAACCAACCCAAACAGGCCGTCCAACAGATGTGCACGGAAGCCATGAAAGAAGCCTTCCCCAGGGCCAGGACCGCCCGCGTCACCCGAGGGATCGTCGTCAAGCAGGACAACGCCACCTTCCGCTGCCTTCCCGGCTCCCATCGTTACCGCCCCTCCTCCCATACCCCCGTCCCAAACCTCTTCCTCGCCGGCGACTGGACCGACACCGGCTGGCCCTCCACCATGGAGGGTGCCGTCCGCAGCGGGATTTTCGCGGCCCAGGCCGTCCTGAAGGAAGACCGGCAATGAGGGCCCTCGTTCTCGCCCCCTTCCACCCTCCAACCCTGGCGGCGTTGCGAGACCTTATGCCCGTCGACTACGAAAGCTGGACCGAAACCCAGACCCTCCAGGATCCAGAGGAACTCGGCCTCCGTCTTCAAAGGAAAAAAATATCCCACCTCATTATCGAAGCCGACTTCGCCTTCGAAGAACTCTTCCAGAACGCGTCAGACCTCCGCTTCCTCGGCGTCTGCCGCGCCGCCCTCAATCACGTCGACCTCAATGCCGCCACGCAGCACGGCGTCCTCGTCGTCAACACACCCGCCCGCAACGCCCGCGCCGTTGCCGAAATGACCTTCGGCCTCATGCTCTCCCTCGCCCGCCGCATCCCCTATCTCGATGGTTACCTCAAGTCCGGCCGGTGGGAGCATCCCATGGACGGTTACGTCAACCACCGTGGCTCCGAGTTGGAAGGCCGCACCCTCGGCATCATCGGCCTCGGCGCCGTCGGCAGCCTCGTCGCCACCCTCGCCGATGCCTTTGGCATGAAAGTCCTCGCCCACGACCCCTACGCCGGGGAACCCGGCCAGCGACGTCGCAACGCCCTCCTAGTCCCTCTCAAAGAACTCCTCCGCCGGTCCAACATCCTCACCCTCCACGCCCCACACACCCCCGACACCACCGGCATGATCGGCCACGACGAACTCAGAACCCTCCCCCCCGGCGCATTCCTCATCAACACCGCATTCTACGAAATGGTCCGGGAAGACGCCCTCGTCCACGCCCTCTCCTCCGGCAAACTGGCTGGCGCCGCCTTCGATGTCCACGAGACCCACCCCATCTCCCCCGCCAGCCCCCTCCTCGCCCTTCCCAGCGTCATCCTCACCCCCCACGTCGGCGGCGCCACCGAAGGCACCGTCCGCCGCCACTCCAAAATGATCCTCCGGGACATCCGCCGTCACCTCAAGGGCGAAAAACCCCTGAACCTGGCGAACCCCACCGTGTGGCAGACCCTTGTCGCCTAACCTCCTCGCCCTCGACTTCGGTACCAGCGCCCTCCACTGCATGGTCGCCGACTATCGCGGCCACCCCCTGGCCGACAACCACTCCTCTATCCGCTACTTCACCCCCGAAGGCGAGTCCGAGCTGACCCGCGAATTCCACCCCAAAGAAGTCCTCGACGCCGCAGCGTCCCTCATCTCCCGCACGCTCTCCAGCGCCAACGTCCCCCCCTCCTCAATTGCCGCCGTCGCCATAACCGGCCAGCGTCACGGCCTCGTCTGCCTCGACGAACATGGCCGCGAACTTTTCGTCAGCCCCAACGTGGACCTCCGCGCCGCCTTCGAAGGCGCGGCCCTCCAGGAGGAGTTGGGCGACGAACTCCACCACGCCGCCGGACAGTTCCCCGCTATGCTTCTCGCCCCCGCCAAGCTTCGCTGGCTCCAGGCCAACCGCCCCGCCTCCCACGCCGCCGTCGCCCACGTCCTCACCATCGCGGGCTGGCTCGCCTTCAAGCTGACGGGCAAAATCGCCGACGAACCCTCCCTCGCCGCCGGGGTTGGCCTCCTCCACGTCCCCACCGCCCGCCGCAACAACACTACCCTCGCCAAGATGGGCGTCCCCCCCGCCCAACTCCCTCCCCTCACCCCCGTGGGCGACGTTGTCGGCGACATCCAACCCAAAGCGGCCCAATCGTGGGGCCTCCCCCCCGGCGCCCCCGTCACCCTCGCCGGCGCCGACACCTCCACCGGCCTCCTTGGCATGGGCCTCACCCACCCCGGCGACACCGGCCTCGTCGCCGGATGGAGCGCCGCCATCCAGTCCGTGACCCCCTCCCCTCAACCCGACCCCCAGGCCAGCGCCTGGTTCAGTCCCTCCCCCGTAAGCGGCCGCTGGGTATCCGAGGTGAACCTCGGCGATGTCGGAAACGCCCACCGTTGGCTGAAGGACCTGCTCCTTGGCCCCGACGCTGCTTTTGAGCAAGCCGACGCCCTCGCAGCAGCATCATCCGTCGGCAGCAACGGTGCCCTGACCTACCTCGGCCCCGCACCAATCAGCGCCCCCGAAGCCGGTCTACGTAGGGGCGGCCTCCTCTTCGCGACTCCTCTGCAGTACCGCGCCCCCAACCCCGCCGACGCCCTGCGCGCCTTCTGGGAGTCCCTCGCCTACGCCATCAAGGCCAACCTCACGACGCTGGAACGCGCCTCCGGTTACACTGTCGCCGTCCTCCACCACGGCGGCGGCATGGCCCGCAGCGGCCTGTTCGCTGCAGTCCTCGCCAGCGTCACGGGACGCGAAGTCCGACGCAGCGCCAACCCCCACGTCACCCTCCTGGGAGCCCTCGCCGCCGCCTCCGTCGCCGCCGGACACCACCCCAACCTCGCCCAAGCCGCCGAAGACTTCGCTCCCCAATGGCTGGTATCGGACCCAGACCCTTCAGACGCCCTCGAATACGAGGATTTCTACCAGCAGTGGAATCTCCTATATCATAGAATCCAGGACTCCTGATATCCCCCAAACCGGAGAACGCAAAATGCTCGGATCCTCCACACCATCATCCCGAGGTCCGCAATCGTGACCGCCCAACGCTGGCACTCCCAGCGCGAAACCGTCGCCAACGTCTGCCGCTCCCTCGTCCGGTCCGGCCTCGTCTCCGGCTCCAGCGGAAACGTCAGCCTCCGCCTCCGCAACCAACCCCACGACCTCGTCCTCATCACCGCAAGAGGCGCCAACCTCGACGATCTCGGCCCCCACGGCCTCTCCATCATAGACTTGGAAGGCGAACCCGTCGAAGAAGAACTCCCCCCCTCTTCCGAGTCCGCCCTGCACCTCGGCATCTACCGCGGCAGGCCCGACGTCGGCTGCGTCGTCCACTCCCACCCCGTCTTCTCAACCGTCGCCGCCGTCGCCGGACGCGAACTCCCGCCCCTCATCGACGAGGTCGTCATCAAAATCGGCGGCCCCGTCCCCGTCTCCGAATACGGCTTCCCCGGCTCGGAAGAACTCGCCGAAAAGGCCCTGCAAGCCCTCGACGACGGCATGGCTGTCCTCCTCCGCCACCACGGCCTCATCACCGTCGGTCGCACCCCCGCGGAGGCCCTCGAAAACAGCCTCCTTGTAGAGCGGCTCGCCCAAATTTTCCTGTATACTACCCTCTTGGGCGCGGCCCACCCCCTGCCCCAAGACACCGTCGAACTCGAAAAGGAGCTCTACCGCATGAAAAAAGCCGCCGAGAGCCTGGAGGACTAGCGATGGTATCCATCCCCGGCTTCATTCTGCGCCGCCTCTACGTCAAGGGTAGCCTCCGCAACACCGGTTCAGGCTTCGAGTTCCAGATCCTCAACAAGCTCGGCTCCGGCCAGGCCCGCCGCCTCCTCCCCCTCACCGTTGACGGCGACGACCTCCCCCTCGAGGCCTGCGCCTTTCAATTCGATGGTGAGGCCGTTTCTTTTCAGGAAGTATCCAAAGAAAAACCCTTCGCCATGGCCCTGAACAAGGCAACAGTCATATCCGCCAGCGGCGTCACCCTCAGCGAAGGTTCCCACACCATCGGCATGTCCTTTGAAGTCGGCGGATTCGGCATCCTCAAGTTCGACTTCGTTGACACCGTCTAGCATGACCACCGGCTCCCCAGCTTCCGTCGTCGCCGTCACCGGAGCCTCCGGCTTCATCGGCTTCCGCTTCCTCCAGGAGCTCGAATCCATGAATACCCTGGATAAGCTGGTCGCCATAGACCGCAAACCCCTCCCTCGCCCCCTCCACAACGTCCGCACCCACCGCCTCGACGTTAGTCAACCCCTGGACCGGGCTTTTCAGCGAGACTACGTCGACTCCGTGGTCCACCTCGCCTTCAACCTTCAGGAGGGCAAGACCCCGTCTGAAGCCGAGGCCATTCGCAGCGACAATCTTCTGGGCCTCGAAAATCTGCTTCGAGAGTGCCTCCGCGCCCGCGTCAAGGCCATCGTCTATCTCAGCAGCCACACCGTCTACGGCGCCCACGTCGACAACCCCATTCCGATAACCGAAGACCAGGATCCTCGTCCGCTTCCCCGCTTCCAGTACGGCCGCACCAAGTTTCTGAGCGAGAATCTTCTGCAGTCCTTCGCAGTAGAAAACCCGAACGTCGTCGTCACCATCCTCCGGTGCTGCATGGTCATGGGCCCAGAAGGCGGCAGCCGCGTCACCCAGGGCCTCGACCAGCCCGTGCTACTGAAAACCGCCGGTTCAGACCCTCCCCTCCAGTTCATCCACAGCATGGACCTTGCCCGCATCCTCGCCATCCTCAGCATCAACCCCCAGCCCGGCGTCTTCAACCTGGCCGGCAAAGGCGTCGTCAAATACAGCGAAATGGCCCGCATCATGGGCAAGCGCATCATCTCCCTCCCCTCCTCCCTCGCTTTCCCCATCGTCGACACCACCTGGAAATTCGGCCTGCAGCACGAGTCTTCGTCCGACGGTCTCGACTTCGTCCGCCACCCCGTAATCATGGCCACCGGCAAGATCCGCCGCGCCACCGGCTACAAATTCCGCTACACCGCCCGGGAAGCTGTCACCGCCTTTGCCGCCAGCAACGTCCTCCTCCAGAAGCCAACCGCCGCCGTCCTTTCCCCTTGACGCATTCGCCGAAATGTGCCATCATTTGCCTTGGATAATTGTCAAGTCAATGTATCGACAATTGCTATTCTGCAACCTGAATAAAAGGCCTTTGCCCCCCTCTCCCAACTTCATTATCACAGCCCCTTCTGCACCCATTCTGACCCACGTCAAACCCAGAGTGCGAAGATGACCATCGCCAACCAGGAACTCAACACCATCGCCGCCCAGGAGTACCGCTACGGCTTCATCACAGACATCGAAGCCGACGTCGCCCCCAAGGGCCTCAACGAAGACATCGTCCGCTGGATCTCCGCCAAGAAGAACGAGCCGCAGTTCATGCTCGAATGGCGCCTCAAGGCCTTCCGCCACTGGGTAAAGCTCCACGCCGAACAGCAGACTCCCACCTGGGCCATGGTCGACTATCCCCCCATCAACTACCAGGACATCATCTACTACTCCGCCCCCAAGACCAAGGAAAAGCTCGAAAGCCTCGATGAGGTCGATCCCGAACTCCTCCGCACCTACGAAAAGCTCGGCATCCCCCTGGAAGAGCAGAAGCGTCTCGCAGGCGTGGCCGTCGACGCCATATTCGACAGCGTCTCAATCGCCACCACCTTCCGAGAGGAGCTCTCCAAGCACGGCATAATCTTCTGCTCCTTCTCCGAGGCCCTTCAGGAGCACCCCGATCTCATCCAGAAGCACCTCGGCTCCGTCGTCCCCTACAGCGACAATTTCTACGCCGCCCTGAACGCCGCCGTCTTCTCCGATGGCTCCTTCTGCTACATCCCCAAGGGCGTCCGCTGCCCCCTCGAGCTGACAACCTATTTCCGCATCAACACCGCCGAGACCGGTCAGTTCGAGCGCACCCTCATCATCGCGGAGGAAGGCAGCTACGTCAGCTATCTCGAAGGCTGCAGCGCCCCCATGCGCGACGAAAATCAGCTCCACGCCGCCGTCGTTGAGCTCATCGCCCACAAGGACGCCGAAATCAAATACTCCACCATCCAGAACTGGTACCCCGGTGACCAGAACGGCAAGGGCGGCATCTACAATTTCGTCACCAAGCGCGGTCGCTGCGCCGGCCCCAACTCCAAGATCTCCTGGACCCAGGTGGAAACCGGCTCCGCCATCACTTGGAAGTACCCCAGCGTCATCCTCCAGGGCGACAACTCCATCGGCGAGTTCTACTCCGTCGCCCTCACCAAGGGCAAGCAGCAGGCCGACACCGGCACCAAGATGGTCCACCTCGGCAAGAACACCCGCAGCAAGATTATCGCCAAGGGCATCGCCGCCGGCGAGGGCAGTAACACCTACCGCGGCCTCGTCCGCATCAACCCAAGGGCCGATAACGCCCGCAACTTTACCCAGTGCGACTCCCTCCTCATCGGCGATAAGTGCGGCGCCCACACCACCCCCTACGTCGAAGTACGCAACAACACCGCCCATCTGGAGCACGAGGCATTCACCTCCCGCGTCGATGAAGACATGCTCTTCTACTGCAACCAGCGCGGCCTCTCCATGGAAGACGCCCAGTCCCTCATCATCAACGGCTTCTGCAAGGAAGTATTCCAGAAGCTCCCCTTCGAATTCGCCGTAGAAGCCACCCGGCTCCTCGAGTTGAACCTCGAAGGCACAGTAGGTTAGAAATATATGCTTGAAATTCGAGACCTCCACGCCTCCGTCAACGACACTCCAATCCTCCGTGGCCTCAACCTCACCGTAAACGCGGGCGAGGTCCACGCCGTAATGGGCCCCAACGGCTCCGGCAAGAGCACCCTCGCCTTCGTCCTCGCCGGCAGGCCCGGCTACGAAGTCACAAGCGGCAGCGCCGTCTACCAGGGTCAGGACCTGCTGGAAATGCCGCCCGAAGACAGGGCCCGCGCCGGACTCTTCCTCTCCTTCCAGCACCCCGTCGAAGTCCCCGGCGTCCGCCTCGACCAGTTCCTTCGCGCCGGCTATAACGCCGTCAGCAAGAGCAAGGGCCTGGAAGAACTCGACCCCCTCAAGTTCGACCGCCTCCTGCGCCGCCGCGTCAAGACCGTCAACGTCGACCCCCAGATGACCCGACGCTCAGTCAATGAAGGCTTCTCCGGCGGCGAAAAGAAGCGCAACGAAGTCCTCCAGATGGCCGTCCTTGAGCCTACCCTCGCCATCCTCGACGAGCCCGACTCCGGCCTCGACGTAGACGCCCTCCGCTCCGTCGCCCAGAGCATCAACGACCTGCGCACCCCGGAAAACGCCCTACTCCTCGTCACCCACTACCAGCGAATTCTCAGCTACGTCGTGCCAGACCGGGTCCACGTCCTCGTAAACGGACGCATCGTCAGGTCCGGCGGCAAGGAACTCGCCCTCGAAATCGAAGCCAACGGCTACGACGGGTACGAAGAAGCTGCGTCACCCACCCTCGCCCAGCCAGCCCGCCCATGACCACCGTCGCCGCCCCCGAAGCAACCCCCTACCTCCGCGCCTTCCAGTCCCTGGAGCAGGACAGCTACGCTCAACACCCCCTCTGGCTCCGGACCCTCCGGCGAAACGCCATGGACGCCTTCACCACCCTCGGTTTCCCCACCGCCCGACGCGGCAACGAGGAGTGGAAGTACACCGACGTCGGCCCCATAGCCCGCGCCGGATTCCGACTCCCCGCCCTTCCGTCAGACCCCAACCCCAACATTGCTGCCCGCATCGACGGCCTCACCGACCCCTCCTGGGACCGACTCGTCTTCATCGACGGACGCTTCTCCCCAGGCCTTTCCGAAATCTCCACCCTGCCAACAGGCGTCATCGCCACCAATCTCGCCGACGCCTTCAACTCCCACTGCACACTCGTCGAGCAGCATCTCGCCCATCACACCCCCTCCGAAATCCACGCCTTCACCGCCCTGAACACCGCCTTCCTCCACCACGGTGCCTTCCTCCACCTGTCCCCCGACACCGTGTTGGAACGCCCCCTACATCTGATATATCTCTCAACCTCTGCCGAGTCCCACACCCTCTCCCAACCCCGCACCCTCGCCATAATCGGTCGCGGCAGCAAGGCCACCATCGTCGAGACCTACGCCGGCCCCGACGGCACTCCCTATCTCTCCAACGCCGTTTCTGAACTCATCATCAAGGAAAACGCTTCCCTCGACTACTACCGCCTCCAGCAGCACGGCGACAGGGGCTTCCACGTCGGCACCAGCCAGGCCGTCCTCGGCGAAGGCTCCAACTTCTCTTCAACGACTATCGACCTCGGCGGCGACCTCGTTCGCAACAACCTCAACGCCCTCCTCGACGCCCCCGAAAGCAGCTGCACCCTCAACGGCCTCTATCTCGCGGGAAACACCCAGAATATCGATAACCAGGTCGTCATCGACCACGCCAAACCCCACACCAACAGCCGCGAACTCTATAAGGGCATCCTCGGTGGACGCGCCCGCGCCGCCTTCCACGGCAGCATCACCGTCCGCAAGGACGCCCAGAAGGTCGACGCCAAGCAGGAAGACAAGAATCTCCTCCTCTCCGATCAGGCCCAGGTGAACGTGAAGCCCTCATTCTGGATCTACGCCGACGACGTTAAGTGCGGCCACGGCGCCGCCAGCGGCCAGATCGACGAAAATACCCTCTTCTATCTCCAAAGCCGCGGCATCAACCGGGGACAGGCCCACCGCCTCCTCGTGCGCGGTTTTGCCAACGAGATTATAGAAACCGTCGGCTCCCCAAACGTAAAAACCCACATCAACAAGCTGGTGGATGCCAAGCTGCCAACACTATGAGACCATTGAAAAACCCTAACGATAACGCCTTCAAACCTCTTCCCCCTCTACCCAAATGTCATTCTGAGGAGGCTCCGCGACGAAGAATCTCGTCGCCTTCATCGCCTGCCTCACCCACCCACATCCGTCATTCCGGCGAAAGCCGGAATCCAGATTCCCTCCTCCCCCTCCATGGGGTAAGATTGAAATCAGGGTGATTGGTGTGTTCCGGAGACTGCGCTCTAGGATCCCACAAGGGTCGAAACCTTAGGAAATCGAATATGCTGGACGTTGCGAAAATCAGGCAGGACTTCCCCGTCCTCTCAATGCTTGTCTACGGCAAGCCCCTCGTTTATCTGGACAACGCCGCCACCTCCCAGAAGCCCTCCTCCGTCATCCAGACCCTCGTCGACTACTACGAAGGCTACAACTCCAACGTCCACCGCGGCGTCCACGCCCTCAGCATGGAGTCCACCCACCGCTACGAAGAAGCCCGCGAGAAGATCGCCCGCTTCATCGGCGCCCAAAGCTCCGAAAACCTCATCTACGTCCGAAACACCACCGAGGGCATCAATCTCGTCGCCAACACCTGGGCCAGGGCCAACCTCAACCCCGGCGACGAAATCCTCACCACGGAAATGGAGCACCACAGCAACCTCGTCCCCTGGCAGCAGATTGCAAGCGCAAAGAACGCCGTCCTCCGCTTCATCCCCGTCACCGAAGAAGGCACCCTCGACCTTTCCGAAATCGACACCCTCATAAACCACCGCACCAAGCTCGTCGCCATGACTCACATGTCAAACGTCCTCGGCACCATCAACCCCGTCAAGGACCTCACCGCCAAGGCCCACGCCGTCGGCGCTCACGTCCTCATCGACGCCGCCCAGAGCGTCCCCCACCTGCCCGTCGACGTCACCGACCTGGACTGCGATTTCTTCGCCTTCTCCAGCCACAAAATGCTCGGCCCAACGGGCATCGGCGCCCTTTATGTAAAGTCTGAAGTCCTCGAGCAGATGGAACCCTTCCTCACCGGCGGCGACATGGTCCAGGAGGTCACCTACCAGGCAGCTACCTGGAACGACCTCCCCATGCGCTTCGAGGCGGGCACCCCAAACATCGCCGGATCCATCGGCTTCGGCGCCGCCGTCGATTATCTCGAAGCCCTCGGCATGGAAAACGTCCACCAACACGAGACGGAAATCACCCAGTACGCCCTCGAAGCCCTCAAGGAGCTGGCCGAGGAATTCACTTTCTACGGCCCCACCGATCCCGCCCGGCGCGGCGGCATCGTCTCCTTCTCCTCCCCCCAAATCCACCCTCACGACCTCGGCACCATCCTCGACCAGGCCGGCATCGCCATCCGCTCCGGCCACCACTGCGCCATGCCCCTCGTTCGCGAGCGCCTCGGCGTCGCCGCCACCGCCCGCGCCAGCTTCTACGTCTATAACACCACCGAGGAAGTGGACCTCCTCGTCGCCACCCTCAAGGACGCCCTACGCTACTTCAGCAAGAGCCTCTCCCTCCGCTAGACCGGAAGCTCGTCCTCAGCCATGCAAGAGATGCACCCAGCCCACCTCGACGACCTCTACCAGGAGGTCATCCTCGACCACTACCGCAACCCCCGCAACCACGGCGAAATCCCCAACCCCCACCTCTCCTCCCGCGGCTTCAACCCCTTCTGCGGCGACGAAGTATTCCTCGGCCTGAACCTCGACGCCGACCAGAAAGTCGAGTCAGTCGCCTTCCACGGCCAGGGATGCTCCATCAGCCAGGCCTCCGCCTCCATCCTCACAGTCCTCGTCAAGAACAAGTCCCTGACCGAGGCCGAAGACCTCTCCCAGCTATTGAGAGAACTCCTAAAAGGCAAAGAACTCTCCGACGACGAACTCGATATGATCGGCGACATGGAAGCCCTCCAGGGCGTCCGCCAGTTCCCCATCCGCGTCAAATGCGCCCTCCTCCCCTGGGCCACCCTCGACGACAGCATCGCAGACTACCGCAACAAATAACCCATCCCTTGTTCCTGCGAAGGCAGGAACCAATACCCCACTCGCGCTAAACCCTGCCGCCAACACCAACCCTCTCTTCTTTTTTCTGAGAAGGCCCCGCGACGAAGAATCCGGTTGCGGAGGGCCCTCGCCACCCTTCCCCCTCGACGGGGGAAGGTTTGGATGGGGGTGACTCCCCTTCCCACACAAAACCGGCACCCCAAATCATCCCAACCCCCTAACCCCCACCCCCCAACCACGTCTTCGCCCAGAATATATACTCCGCCAGCGCTGTATTCGGATAAAACCCCCCCACCGCGTCCTGCATCACCCACAACGTGCTTCCTCCCCCCAGCGTCACAAAATACGCCTCTCCCAGCAGCAGCCGCTGTATCTCCCGAATAACCTCCCCCCTCTCCCCGCTGTCGAACCCCAGCTCCTGCTGCGCCTCGATCAGCCTGTCCAACTCCCCATCTCCGTGCCCCAGCACGTTCCGCTGTCCCCCGCTGTGCAGCATCGAAAACAGAAACCCGTTCGGCCCAGATGCGGGCGGCGGCGGCCCCACAAACATCTGATATTCCTTCTCTCGCCACACCCGCTCCGAATACTCCACCGGATTCAACACAGTCAGCGACGAAACGAAACCCGCCTCCCTCAGCGCAGACTCCACCCTTCTCCCCACCTCCAACTGCTCGTCCCCAAAGTCCGCCGCCAACACCTCCACCGCCCTCCCCTCTACGTTCACTCCAGCATCCCCCCCAAAGTAACCCTGCACCGTCTCCCTGTCCAAAAGCCAGCCACCCTCCACCACCGGCATCCCCACGCCGAAAATCCCCTCATCCGCCAGCGGCCCCTCCAGGTAATCCGACGGCCGCAGCGAGCCGAACACCGCCCTCCTCACCTCCGGGTCGTCAAACGGCGGCACACCCGCATTCATCGCCAGCATCAACCCCATCCCTCCCTCCGTGGACGTTACAGTCTTGCTCGGAAATCCCCTCGAATCGAGAAGCTCCCACTCCCTCGCCTCCGCGTCGTAGATGTCCAACTGCCCCGTCACGAAAGCCGCCAGACGCGCCTCCGGGTCCTTGATAACCTTGAAGGTCAACAGGTCCGCGAAGGGCAGCCCCTCCTCGAAATAGTTCGGGTTGGCCTCGAACTCGCTCCCGACTCCATCAACCGTCTGCAGCCACGTCCACGGCCCCGTCCCCACCACCGGCCCCGGCTCCAACGACCCCGACGCTATCACCACCTCCGGCGACACCACCTTGCTCCGTCCGTCCGCCAGCGCCAGCAGAAAGTCCGTGTCCCAATATGCCAGCTTCACCCTCACCGTCCGCTCGTCCGGCGCATCCACGCTCTCCACCGCCTGCAGCAAGGGGCTGTTGGCCCAGCCGGAAGTCCTCTGCCGGTTGTAGCTGAACACCACGTCCTGGGCCGAAAGCCTCCGTCCGTTTACCGGCGATATGTCCTGCCAGTTCACCCCCTCCCGCAGCCGAAACTCGTAGACAAGGTCCTCGTCCAGCCGCCAGCTTTCACACAGGTCGCACTCCAGCAGCAGGCTCGGCTGCTCAATCTCCTCCCCCGTCCTCAACCTAAGCATCCGGCTGTACGCCACCCCCGGCCCCCGCGCTGCAAGCGTCGGCGAAACGTCCTGGTGAACGTCCAACTGCTTCACGTCCGCCCGCGCCAGCGCCACAATGTGCCCCCCGTACTCCCCCGCCGGCGCCGTCGACGCAGGCCGTGACACCGCGGGCGCAGCAGTAACCGCCGGCGCGGACGTCGACGCAGCCTCCCTCGGCGTCGGGGACGACGTCGGCTCTTCGGACGCCCCACATCCCCAAACCAGCGCAAGCAGCAGCAACAGACCCCCAAACCACAAGATCCCCCGTCTCGCATCAATCATCGTCTGTCGTCACCATCTCGCGCCTCATAAATTCAAAGTCCCACATGCCGGTATTCCGCCCGCACGCGGGCACTCCAAAGATACTATAATTGAAGGTGCATATTACACCGCAGGAAGGCCAAATGACGCCACTAGTCGACTCCCACACCCACCTCGATCACTACGAACCCGACGAAATCCCCGGCATCCTCCAACGCGCCTCCGAAGCCAACGTCCGGCTCATGGTCTGCGCCGGCACCACCCTCGTCTCCACCCGCAACTCCGTGGCCCTCGCCAACGAATACCACCCCATCTACGCCGGCGTGGGCTTCCACCCCGCCGACCTCCAGGGTCCCATAACCGACGTTATCTACGAAGAGTTCAAGTCCCTCGCCGAAAACAACCCCAAGGTAGTCTGTGTCAGCGAAATCGGCCTCGACTTCCTCCCCTCCTCTCCCGACAAAGAAGTCCAGATCCAGGCCTTCCGCGCACAGATCCGACTCGCCCTCGAACTCGAAAAACCCATCGTCTTCCACTCCCGGGAGTCCCACCCCGAGGTCCTTCAGACTCTACGCGAAGAAGGCGCAGAAGCTGTCGGCGGCATCATGCACTACTTCCAGGGCGACGAAGCCACCGCCTACGAAGCCATCGACCTGGGCTTCCGCATCTCCCTCGCAAAACCCCTCCTCCGCCTCCCTGAGCTGCAGCAAGTCGCCAAAGCCCTGCCCCTTGAGCACATTGTCCTGGAAACCGACTCCGCTCCCCAGCCTTTCAAGAAGTACCGACGCAACTGGACTGAACCCCGCCACCTCGTCGACATCTCCGAAAAGCTCGCCGAACTCAAGAACCTCCCCGTCGACGAGGTCGTCGAAACCACCACCAACAACCTCCTCCACATCCTAAACCTGGACCCCACCGTCCTCGAACCCAACGAAACCCCCTAACTCCCCACCGCCCAAATCTTCCGTAGGGGCGGTTCGCGAACCGCCCACCCCAGCGGCTCAAGGCGCCCGAAGCCGATTAACGCCCCCCATCTTGTTCCTGCGAAGGCAGGAACCCATACCCTACCCACAAACCACCTAAACATCATCACACCACACAAACCGTTCCCTCGCGAACGCGGGGGCCCACTCTTCTCCCCCCTAATCCTCCCAACTCCAATCATCCCCGTCCCCCCGACCCGGCCGCCGCGGCGACAGCCGTCCATAAAGGAACCGCGCCCCCAATACCGCCGCGACCAGCAGCACCGCCGCCCCCAGGAACACACTCTCAATCTGCAGGAACAGCATATCCCCGCCACCATCTCGGCTGCCTCCCTGCTGTCGACTATCATCACGCGAAACATCCTCCGCCCCGGCATCAACCCCCCCACCCCGGTTCGCCGAGGGCTCATCCGGCGGCACATACCCGGAAGCCCCCATCCACTCCCGCTCCAGCCCGTCCTGGTCGAACCCGTAAGTCTCCGTCAGCGCGTCGTCGATGGTCAACCCATGCCCGAATTCCCACAGCAATTCCCTGAACTTCTCCGCCCCGTGCTCCTCGATAAGATGCGTCACCACGCTCTCCGACTTCCGGTAGAAGTAGCCGATATCGGAAATTCTCCCCGTCAACGCCTGCATCCCCCGCAACGGAATCCGACTCCCGCCGCGCCCCTCCAACGACCGCGCCGACGGCGCCCTCGACCCCGGCTCCGTGTAGCTCGCGAACCCCTCATTCAACCACGCCGGTATCGGCGGCGACGGATCATGAATCACCGCGTCCAACATCAGGTGCGCCGACTCGTGGACTATCAACCCCTCCTTCAACCCGATCCCCGCGAACAGGTTCCAGTCCGAAAATGCGAACCCGTGAAATATCTGCTCCTCGTCGATAGTCCTGCTCAAACGCGGAAACGCTCCCCTCACCTCCCTCTCGTGGTTGTAGATAACACCCAGCATCGGCTTCTCCGGCCCGCCCCCCAGTACCTCCTCCACCCATGCCAGCGATTCCTCCAGCGACTCCGCGAACTTCTCCGCCCGGCTCCTCGGAAGGTCATGATAAAGCAGCACCAGCGGCCCTGCAGTAACCGACTCCCAGCTGAACCTCGTGTCCTCGTACAACAGGCTCTGCAACGGCGTCTCCGACACGTTCCCTTCCGCGTCCTTCACCGTGTAGAAATACTCCAGCGAAGCCAGCGGCGGAATGTAGATCGCCCCGTCCGTCTCCAGCAGATGCTCCGCCTCAATCCTCGTGCTCGGCTCCAGGTCCAGGTACACGTAGTTCCACGGCCCGCCGTTGGCGTTGCGGAAGTTCAGCTTCACCTCCACCACCGGCGCCTCCGCCTCCACCTCCACGCTGAACGTCACCCCTTGGGAAAAGCGCACCCGCGCCTCCTGCGAAAGCACCTCCGGACTCCCCCCGGCCCCCTCCACGACGAACACGACGCTCCCCACCAGCAGCGCCAGCACAAACGCAACCATCGCCATCCGCCGAGATTTCTTCATCCCATGATTCCCGTAGCCATCAACTCCATCAACATTCCTTCTCACCTTCTAGTATACGAAACATCGCCCCCAAAAGGCTTCACCACCCCTCTCCCCCCTCTATATCCACCCATCACCCCAAACCGCACTGCAATTCTCCCGACCTTTCCTTGCCCCACTCACCTGTCATTCTGAGGAGGCCCCGCGACGAAGAATCTCGCCTCTGCGGCAACCCAACCCTCCATCCTCTTGTTCCTGCGAAGGCAGGAACCAATACCCTACCCACGCCTTATCCACCCGACAGCCGCGATTCTTCGGTAGGGGCTGGTTTCAAACCAGCCCTCTCTCCTTCGATGAACCCCCTCCCCACGTGCCCTGCCCTGCATTCTCACGTAGGGGTGGTTCGCAAACCACCCTCCCCCTCTACCCACACAACTCCCTCCCAGCCGACACCCAACCCAACCCGTTCCCTCGCGAAAGCGGGGGCCCACTCTTCCTCCTGCACCCACCAATCACTCCACCCACAACGTACCCCCTCCCTTGTACGCGCGACCCTGGTGGTCGACCACCCCCAAACCACCCTCCCCCCAAAAGTGCCAACATTCCCTTGCCACAAATCCACCATCCCTGCTACCATCCCTCAACGAAAGGAAGCCCCACCCCATCCACACCCACCCCTCGATTCCCCTATAAAAAATAACGAACCCCTCCGAAACGAATAAACCCACCCCACATTCCACCCAAGGAGCGCCGCCCGTGGTAAACATCCCCGAATCCTACGTCCAGGAAATGATCGCCCACGCCAACGAGGAATTTCCCAACGAATGCTGCGGCGTCCTCGCCGGCCCCAAGGGCAAATTCCTCAAGCGCTTCCCCATGACCAATGTCGACGCCAGCCCCTACCGCTTCAGCTGGGACCACAAGGAACTCTTCCTCGTCTGGCGCGAAATGGAGGACAACGACTGGGAGCACCGCGCCGTCTACCACTCCCACACCCACAGCCCCGCCTACCCCTCCGACACCGACGTCAGACTCGCCGGCTGGCCCGAAGCCTACTACGTCATCGTCTCCCTCCAGGATAGAGAAAACCCCGTCGTCCGCGCCTTCCGCATCCAGAACGGCCAAATCTCCGAAGAAGACGTCGTCAGAAACTGACCCCCAATTGCCCAATCCCGCCCACCGTGCTAGTCTAAGGAAAATGCCCCCCGTCCAGGAATCGCCATGAAAGAAGTCCTCCAGGAAGCCGTCAACCTCCTCGAAAAAGGGGAGCACTGCGTCCTCGCCACCGTGGTCCGCACCCGCGGCTCCACCCCCCAGAAGGCCGGCGCCAAGCTCCTCGTGAGAAAGGACGGCTCCGGCGTCGGCACCCTCGGCGGCGGCTGCGTCGAGGGCGACATCTGGTTCGCCGCCAAGGAAATCATGCGCTTCAAGGGCGGCCCCGAGTTCAAGGACTATTTCCTCAACGAGGAAATCGCCGCCCGCGACGGCCTCGTCTGCGGCGGCTCCATGTACTTCTTCCTAGACCCCCTCTGGAACGATACAGACTTCCTCCCCTTCGCCAAAGAAGCCCTCCAAGCTTACGACGGTGGTCCCGTCCTCGGCATCGCCACCGTCGTACGCTCCCCCAACTCCGACCTACTCGGCGCCCGCTTCATGGTCCGCGAGGACGGATCAACCCAGGGAGCCCTCGGCGACCCCGAACTCGAAAGGCTAGCCCTGGAAGCCATCCACCAGGTCTCCAGCCTCGGTAAGAACGACACCGTCCTAACCTCCGACGGCACTGAGCTCTTCGTCGAAGGCTTCACCACCCCGCCCACCCTCGTAATCATGGGCGGCGGTCACATCGGAAAGGCCACCTCCACCCTCGCCGCCACCCTCGGCTTCCGCATCTTCGTAGTCGACGACCGCCCCGAGTTTGCCAACGCCGAACGCTTCCCGGAGGCCGCTGGCACCGTCATCGCCCCATACTCCGAAGGCCTCGCCCAGGTCCCCATCAACGCCAACACATACATCGTCGTCGCCACCCGCGGCCACCGCCAGGACGACTACGCCCTCGAAGCCGCCATCGGCACTCCGGCAACCTACGTCGGCCTCCTCGGCTCGAAGCGCAAGACCCTCCTCATCTACAAGGATCTTCTCGAAAAGGGCCACGACCCTACAGTCCTTCGAAGCGTCCGCTCCCCCATGGGCCTCGATATCGGCGCCCTCACTCCCGAAGAAATCGCCGTCAGCATCATGTCGGAAATCATCATGGTCCGCCGCGGCGGTCTCGGCGGCAAAATGCAAATGGAAGACCGCTACTTCAACCGAGCCCTGCAGCAGGCAAAGGCGCAAGCAAAGACGTCCCCGTGGCCAGCGTCGGCGCCGTCCTCCTAGCCGCTGGCGAAGGGGGTCGGATGGGCGGCCCCAAGGCCCTCCTGACCTGGCAGGGCCTCCCCCTCGTCACCTACCAGATAAGGACGCTCCGTCGCGCCGGCCTGATACCCATAGCAGTCGTCCTCGGCCATCGCGCCGCCGAAATCAGCCCCCACGTCGACAACGAATACGGCGCTTCCATGCTCATCAACCCCTTCTACAAAAGGGGGAAAACAACCTCCCTAAAGACCGGCCTCAGGAGAATAGACCCCACCAAGACCGACTCAGTCCTCATCCTCAACGTGGATCAGCCCCGCTCCCAGGAAACCCTCACCACAATCCTCGACCACCACCAGAGCAACTCCTCCCTCATCACCATCCCCACCCACAACCGCAAGCGAGGTCACCCCGTCGTCGTATCCCTCAAGCTCATGTATGAACTCATGGCCGTCACCGAAGCCCGGCAGGGCCTGAAATCAGTCATGCGCGCCCATGCCAAAGAAATCAGCGAATTCGAAATGGAAACCGACGAAGTCCTCCTCGACATCAACACCCCCCAGGACTACAAATCCGCCCTCGCCAAATCCGGCCACCCCTAGAACTCCCTGCGCCCACCTTCCGTAGGGGCGGCTCGCGAACCGTCCCCTCCCTCTTTTCTCTGAGGAGGCCCCGCAACCAAGAATCTCGCCCCTGCAATCCCCTCCCTCCTTCCCGCGAATCCAGGCTTCCCTTCCCCCTCCCCCGGTAGGGGCGGTTCGCGAACCGGCCTCCGCCGACAACCACACTCTCACCCAACCGGAGCAACCCCACCCTCCTGTGTCTTCGCCTATGCGGGCCCCACTCTTCCCCCCTCTACCCACATGTCATCCTGAGCGCAGCGAAGCGAAGTCGAAGGATCTCGCCACCGGAAATCAACCCTCTAATCCCCCTTGCTCCTGCGAAGGCAGGAACCCATTCCCCACCCGCGCCGATCCTCCCCGTGAACACGATCCTCCCCGTCATCCCCCATCTGAACCTTCTATCCCATCCGTAGCGGCCGCTCGCTAACCGTCCCCTCCCCGCTTCACCATTCCCCCTCAATGGAGACCTTTGCATAACCCCTCCAAGGGCCCTCTTTAGCCTCTTCCCCCTTGATGGGGGAAGATTGAGATGGGGGTGATTCGGGTGAGGCGAACGACGCGCTCGGAAGTTATGCAAAGCTCTCCTCAACGGGGGAAGGTTTGGCCTGCCCTGAGCTTGTCGAAGGGATGGGGGTGAATCCCCTACCTACAACACTCTCCCCCGAAGCGGCAACCCTTGTGATCGACCCCCACTACCTACCCCAAAAGCACCCGCGCCGCCCCGTCCGTCAGCCACGTAATCAGCCTCGGCGCCACCCCCAACGCCAACACCGCCCCCGCACTAATCGCCAACGCCACCCCAAAGACCGGCGAAATCCCGACCTTCCGCTCGTCGCTCGGCTCCCCCGTGTACATCAGCCGCACCACTCGCAGGTAGTAGTACGCCGAAATCACGCTGTTGATAACCCCCGCCACCGCCAGCCACGCCAACCCGCTCTGCACCGCCGACGTGAACAGGAAAATCTTCCCGATGAACAACCCCGTCGGCGGTATCCCGATTAACGACACCAGCGCAAACGCTAGCGCCCCCGCCAGGAACGGCGATCGATGCGACAGCCCACTGTAGTCGTCAATCTCCCGCGTCTCCAGCCTGTTCGCCACCGCCATCACCACAAAGAACGCCGCCAGATTCGTCACTGCGTACGCCCCCAGGTAGAACAGCAGGCTCCCCGGCCCCGCGGCAATTCCGCCCCCGTCTATCCTCGATGCCACAGCCGCCAGCCCCACCAGCATGTACCCCGCGTGCGCCACCGTGCTGTACGCCAGCAACCGTTTGATGTTGGTCTGCACCATCGCCATCAGGTTCCCCAACGTCATCGACACCACCGCGAGAATGGCGAACAGCATCGACCAGTCCATCTCCGCCGACGGGAACGCCGTATAGAATACCCGCAGCAGAATCGCGAACCCCGCCGCCTTGCTCGCCACCGAAAGAAACGCCACCACCGGCGTCGGCCCCCCCTGATACACGTCCGGCGCCCACATGTGGAACGGCGCCGCCGAAATCTTGAACCCGAACCCCGCCACTATCAGAATCACTCCCACCAGCAGCGCAATCCCCCCGAAGGGCACTCCTCCGCCCGGCGACGTTGCTAATGCCGCGCCTATCTCCGCCAAATACGTCGTCCCCGTGAACCCGTACACCAGCACCATCCCGTACAGCAGCAGCGCCGAGCTCACCCCGCTCAACACCAGGAACTTCAGCCCCGCCTCTCCCGAACGCGAAGTCATCCGGAAAGTAACCAGCGCAATCATCGGCAGCGCCGAAAGCTCCAACGCCACGTACAGCGTTATCAGCTCCGTCGCCGAGGCCAGCAGCAGCATCCCCGTCGCCGAAAGCAGTATCAGCCCTATGAATTCTCCCCTCAGCCCGGGCAAACGCCGCGCGTAGTCCACCGAAGCCGCCAGCAGCAGCCCCGTCACTCCCAAAATCAGGAATTTGAAGAACAGCGCAAACTTGTCAACCGAAAGCGCCCCCATCACCCCAACCAGCCGCCCGTCCGCCTCCGACGACACATCCCCCCACAGCACAATGCTCAGCGCCAGCGGCAGCGCCAGCCCCGCCACCGCAACCAGTGTCAGCAGCCCCTTCCGACTCACCACCAGGTCCAGCCCCATCACCAGCAGCGCCAGCCCAACAAGGCTGATCTCGGGCGAAAGTAGATATACGTCGTGACCTGTCATCGCCCTACCCGCCTAAAACCGTCACTATCGGTCTCAAACCGGAGTCGAATACGTCCGTGAGGATGGACGGGAAAACCCCAACAACCACAATGCTGATAACCAGCAGCGCCATAGGAATGCGCTCCATCAGGTTGCTCGGCCCCACGTGAGCGAATCGATCCCTCGACGGCCCGAACAACGCCCTCTGCAGCATCCACAGAATATACCCCGCCGCAATCACAATCCCGAAGGCCCCGAACCCCGTCAGCCACGGATAAGCCTTGAACGCCCCAAGAAACACCAGAATCTCCGACACAAACCCGCTTAGTCCCGGCAGCCCCAACGACGCCAGCCCCGCGATGACAAACGCCACCGCCAGGAACGGCATACGCTGCGCCAAACCGCCCAGGTCCGGGATGTACCTCGTATGCGTCCGCTCATAGAGCACCCCTACGCAAAGGAACAGCAGCCCCGTGATAGTCCCGTGCGTGAACAGCTGCATCGCTGCCCCCGTCAAACCCAGGTTCGCATAACTGCCACTGACCAATCCCACCGCCCCAATGCCCAGCACCACCAGCCCCATGTGGCTCACGCTGCTGTACGCAATCAGTCGCTTCAGGTCCGTCTGACGCAGCGTCACCACGGCGGCATACAAAATCGTCACCACCGCCAACACCGTCAGAATCAAAGCGTGGTCCACGGTTATGTCCGGGAACATCCCCACCGTTATCCGCAGCAGCCCGTACCCGCCCATCTTCAGCAGCACACCCGCCAGCATCATGCTCACCGCCATCGGCGCATCCGTGTGCGCGTCCGGCAGCCACGTATGCACCGGCAGTAACGGCAGCTTCACCGCAAAGGCCACAAAGAAGAACCAGAACACCACCGAAATCGGTATCACCGTCCGCGCCATATCCGCCCCGCTCTCCGCCCACCCAATCATGTCCAACTGCGCCCCTCCGTCCGCAAGGAAAAGCGCCAGTATACTCACCAGCATGAACGCGCTCCCCAGGAACGTGAACACCAGGAATTTCATCGCCGAGTATTCCTTCCGACCCGATCCCCATATCGAAATGAGGAAGTACATCGGAATCAACTCCAGCTCCCAGAATAGGAAGAACAGCAGGAAGTCCAGCGATACGAACACCCCCATCACCGCCGTCTGTAGCACCAGCAGCCACATGAAGTATTCCTTCACCCGCACCTTGATGCTCCAGGATGCGAAAACGGCGCACAATCCCAACAGCCCCGTCAAAAGCACCAGAGGCGCGCTTATCCCGTCCACCCCCAGCTGGTACTGCGCTGTGAACACCTCCGTCGAGATCCACTCGAACCGGTCCAGCAGCTGGAACCTCGACGATCCGTCGGCGTCGTAACGCAGGAACACCACCACCGCCAGCACAAAGTCCGCCAACACCACCCCAAGCGCCGTCAGCCGCACCCACCGGTCCGTCCGCGCCAGCACCAGCAGCAGTATCGCCCCCGCCAGGGGCAAGAAGACCACCGCCGTCAAAATGCCGTCAAACGTGCTCAACGCTGTCTATCCCCAAACAAGATACGCCACCAGAATCACAACTATCCCCGTCGTTATCCCCACCCCGTAGAACTGCACCTGCCCGCTCTGGATCCGCCCGAACGCCCAACCCAGGTTCCTCGAGAACCACCCCGCCGCGTCCACCACGCTGTCCACAACCTGCTGATCGAACAACTCCAGGAACCCTCCCAGCTTCCCATAGAACCCCTTGGACACCAGCTTGTCCTCGTACAACTCGTCGAAATAATACTTCCCCTCCACCGTCCGGCGCACCGGCTCCACCGCCCTCTCCACACCGGCCCCCGCCCTCTTCCCCTTCACGTACATCGCCGTCGCCAGCCCAATGAACCCCAGCGCCACGATAGTAGTCACCCCCGCCAGCATCGAATTCAGCGGCAGCACCTTCCCGTGCTCCACCACCGGCGGCACAACAAACTCGCTGAACCAGTGGACGGGTATCCCAAACAGCCCCGCTTGTGGATTGACGAAATACCCCCCGACCACGGCCCCGACCCCCAAAATCGCCATCGGCGCAACCATCACCCACGGCGACTCCGCCAGGTGAACCTTCCCACCGTGGGAGTCCTCAGCCACCGTTCCCGACTCCTTCTCCTCCGCCTCGACGCCGCCCCGGAACTGTCCGTGGAACGTCATGTACATCATTCGGAACGTATAGAAGGCCGTCGCCGCCACGCTCACCGCCAGCATCCAGAACACCGCCATATCCACGACTGAGTCACCCTTCCACGCGTACCCCAGAATCTCGTCCTTGCTCCAGAACCCGGCCAGCGGAAATATCCCCACCAAGCTCAAAGACCCTATCATCATCAACGCATACGTCCACGGCATAATCTTCCGCAGGCCGCCCATGTACCGCATGTCGAAGGTCCCCGTAGCGTGGTTCACGCTCCCCGCCCCCAGGAACAGCAGCGCCTTGAAGAATGCGTGCGTGAACAGATGAAATATAGCCGCCCCGTACGCCCCGATTCCCAGCGCCGCCATCATGTATCCCAACTGGCTGATAGTCGAATACGCCAGCACCCGCTTGATGTCCTTCATCACCAGCCCCATGCTCGCCGCGAACAGCGCCGTAAATGCCCCCACCAAAGCTACAACAGTCATTGCGTGTTGGGATGCTTCGAACAAGGGGAAAAACCGCGCCACCAGGAACACCCCCGCCGCAACCATCGTCGCGGCGTGAATCAGCGCGCTGACCGGCGTCGGACCCTCCATCGCGTCCGGCAGCCACACGTGTAGCGGAAACTGCGCCGACTTCCCCGCCGCGCCCGCGAAAATCCCCAGCGCCACCCACGTCAGCCCCAGTCCGCCCAGCGCCGCCATCGCCCCCGAAGTTATCAAAGGCGCCGCCGCCTGAATGTCGGCGATGCTCAAAGGGTCAAGACCCTGCTCCAAGAATGCCGCCCTGTTGAAGAACAGGTACAGAATCGCCAGCAGAAACCCGAAGTCCCCGATGCGCGTCACCAGAAACGCCTTCTTCGCCGCCGCGGCCGCAGCCGGTCGGTGCGTCCAGAACCCGATCAGCAGGTACGAACCCAACCCCACCAGCTCCCACATCACAAACAGTTGTATGATGTTCCCCGCCATCACCAGCCCGATCATCGCCGCCGAGAACAGCGACATGAATGCGAAGTACCGCACGTACCCGGGATCGCCCTTCATATACCCGTGAGAGTACACCTGCACCATCAGGCTCACGGACGTCACCACCACCAGCATGATCGCCGTCAGCGAGTCCACCATCAACCCGAACCGAAGCTCCACCCCCCCGACGGTCAACCACGTGTACTCGTCGAAGACGTGCGCCCCGTTCTCGATAACCGACGCCAGCGTCCACACCGACAACACCACCGCCGCCCCCAGCGCCGCGACAATAGTCAACATGGCAAGGCTGGGCCGGTCGTTCAAAAACGGCCTTACAATAAGCGCATTGACCGCTAACGCCCCCACAGGCAGTAGAAAAATAACCCAGACCGCCCCTTCCGAAATCACCTAATCCCCCTCCCCTTGTTCCTGCGAAGGCAGGAACCCACTTTCTACCCACCAGCCATCCCAACCGCAACCTCCGCCCTTCCCGTGTCCTCGAGAATGCGGGGACCCACTCTTCCTCTTTTCTTCCCCTCCTACCCACATGTCATTCTGAGGAGGCCCCGCGACGAAGAATCTCGCCCCTGAAGCCGAGTCCTCTCCCATCTTCACCCTTCCCCCTCCAACTATCCTGTCATTCCCGCGAAGGCGGGAATCCATCTTCACCCTTCCCCCTCGACGGGGGAAGGTTTGAGCCTGCCCCGTACTCGATACGGGGATGGGGGTGATTCCCCCCCTGCCACTATCAAAAGCAATCACGATCCTACAGCTTCCTCAATATCTCTTCGGCCACGTGCTCCCGACCCCGCGGCACCATGATCCGAAACGCCACCTTCTCCTGCCAGTCCAGGATGTCCCCCTCCGGCAGCAGCCGCACCGGCAGCCCCTCCGCCTCGATAGCCTCTTTCCATATCTCGGCTATCGTCAGGTTCGGCGCCTTCATAAAGTCTACCCACATAATCGCCTACCGATTCATCAGGTTGGCTTGGCTTATGTCCACCGTCTCCCGGTTCCGGTAGAACGCTATGACAATGCCCAGCCCCAACGCAATCTCCGCCGCCGCCACCACAATGATGAACAGCGCAAATACCTGCCCCGTCAACAGCGTCTGCAGCACCGACTCCGTCGCCACCCCCGTCTGCGCCACCGCCTCCCGGCTCGCCACGTACCGCGACATCGTCACCGCAGCCAGTATCACCGCCGTGAACATCAACTCCAACGACATCAGCACCGTGATAACGTTCCGCCGCGCCAGCGCGCCATACAGCCCGATGGCAAAGATTATCGCCGAGAGAACTAGAAATTTCTCCAGGTCCACCCTATCTCTCCCTCACCAGCGATAACGCCCCGATTATCGAAGCCAGCAGCAGCGCCCCCGCCGCGGCGAACGCCAGCGCATAGTTCTCCAACAGCAGCTTCGAAAGCGTAAACGTATTGTCCCTGAAAGCCGCGTCCTCCACCGCCATCCCTCCGACTGGCGGCAGGTCTGCAATCAGCCTCCAGTCCGTGTCGAAGGCCACGAACGCCAGCGCCACCAGAATCAGTGCCGGCAGCAACACCGCCGCAAACTGAAGCCTGTTCGGCAGATTCCCCTCCTGCACGTTCTGCGTCAGCATAATCGCAAAGATAATCAGTATGCTGATGGCTCCGGCATAGATAAGCACCTGCACTATTCCCAGAAACTCCGCTGCCAGCAGGAAAAACAACCCCGCCACCGTCAGAAACACCAGCACCAGCAGCAGCGCCGACCGGAACACGTCCCGCAGCAGCACCACCCCCAACGCCCCCACCACCGCAACCGCGGCAAGCGCCCAGAATATCAGGTCCTGGAACAGCATCGACTAACTCTTCGCCTCCTCGTCTGCGCTGTTCTGCGCCCCCACCCGTGCTGGACGAAACTCAATCCGCGCCCCCGCCTTCTCCCGCTGATGCCACTCCCACTTCTCCCTGCCCACCGCGCGCCAGTCCAACTCGCTGTCCTCGTGCGGGTTGTACCCCGAATCCTCCAGCTGCGGACGGAACCACGTGCTCGGCTTCTTCACCGCCTTTCGCAGTTCGTCCACCGTGATAACCAGCTTCTCCCGTTCGTACTGCCCCCGCTCAAATCCGCTCCCCATGAACAGCGCGTCGTACGGACACGCCTCCACGCACAGCCCGCAGAACATGCAACGCCCAATGTCGATGTCAAAAACGTCGATGTCGTAGTGTCCCCCCTCCTGGGGCGACCTGCCGCTTTCGCTCGTAACAATCTTGATGATCCCCAGCGGGCAGTACTTTGCGCAGGATGCGCACCCCGTGCACCGCTCCTCGTACCACGCGAACTCCTCCCCCCGGAACCGTGGATGCTGTGTCAAACGCTCCTCCGGGTACTGAGTCGTAAACGGCGGACGGATGAAGTTCTTCAGCGTCACCATCAGCCCCTTAGCTAGCCCAAATCCATACATCTAGTCCACCTCCATGGTTCGCGGTGTCCCCGCTGCCTGATGAAATATAGGCTCCGGCACCCGCACCTTCTCGCGGCTGAAACGTCCGAATAACCCAATCGAAATCAGCGCCACCGGTATGTTAATCCCCGCCATTATCCACAATTCGCCCCGCGTCAACTCCCCCGGCACGTCCGCCTCGTAGAATCCGAAGAAATACACCTGCACCGCCGTCACCAGGAAGTTTATCAGCGCCAGCGGCAGCAGGAATTTCCACGCAAACGCCATAATCTGGTCGATGCGAAGTCGTGGGAACGTCGCCCGAATCCAGATGAACAGCAGCACGAACCCCGCCAGCTTCACCAGGAACCAGAACGCCCCCAGCTGGCCAGACCAGAACGGCCCCGACCATCCCCCCATGAATATCGTCGCCAGGAACCCGGATGCCGCCAACACTCCCGCCATTTCCGCTGCCTGAATCAACGCAAACTTTATCCCGCTGTACTCCGTGTGATACCCCGCCACAATCTCCGACTCCGCCTCAAGTATGTCGAACGGCGTCCGGTTCAACTCCGCCGATATCCCCAGCATGAACACCAGCGCCCCCAGCGGTTGCACCAGCAGGAACGGCACCGTCTGCGCCTCAACCACCGAAACCAGCGACATCGACCCCACAATCAGCACCACCCCCACCAGCGACAGCACCAGCGGTATCTCGTAGCTTATAAGCATCGCCACGCCCCGCATCGCCCCGAACATCGCATACTTGTTAGCCGACGACCACCCCGCCATGAATATCGCGATCGTGCTCATCGAGCTCACCGCGACGATGTACAGTATCCCCACGTTCAGGTTCACCAGGTACGTATTCCGCGCGAAGGGCATCACCGCCAGGCTCAACAGCAGCGCCATCAGCATAATGATGGGCACCAGCGTGAAGGCCAGCCTGTCGGCTGCGTTAGGAACGATGTCCTCCTTGATGATCAGCTTCAACAGGTCCGCAATGGGCTGGAAAGTTCCCCACGGCCCCCACCGGTTCGGACCCCGCCTCGCCTGAAATCTCGCCAATAATCGACGCTCCGACCACACGAACACCGCCGCCCCCAGAAGCGCTGCGTTGACCAAAATAAACATGATGACGAATCCCGCCACAAAGTACGCCGCCCATTCGAAGCCTCCCGGCAGCAGCCCGTCGCCGCCGCACCAGCTGGCGTTGCCCGCGTTGCCCCCCAGGAAGCAATACACCTCCCGAAAGACCACGTTCTCCTGCAGGAAAGGCGTCATCAGCGGTCAACCTCTCCCATGTTTATGTCAATGCTGCCCAGCGTCACAATCATATCCGCCAGCTTCCACCCCACAAGCAGCTCCCGCAGCACCGTCAGATTTATAAGCGACGGCGACCGAATCTTGCACCGGTACGGCGCAATGCTCCCGTCGCTCACCAGGTAGAAGGCCAACTCCCCCTTGGGAGCCTCCACTCGTCCGTAGGCCTCCGCTCCCGCCGGCGGACGCAGCACGAAGGGCAGCGCCATCCGCACCGGCCCCTCCGCCAGCGGCTTCTCCACCTCGTCCCCCCGCTCCAGCACCAGGCCTATCGCCTCCGCGTCGATGTCCGCCCTCACCGGCCCCGGATGAATCTCGTCTCGACACTGCTCCACCATCCGAAGGCTCTGCTTCACTTCCTCAAGCCGCACCCGGAACCTGTCATAGTTGTCTCCCCGCTCGCCCACCGGCACGTCGAAGTCCAGCCGGTCGTAAACGTCGTACGGGTCCATCTTCCGCCAGTCCCACGCCACCCCGCTCGCCCGCAGCACAGGCCCGCTGACCGAACTCGCAATCGCCGAATCCGCCGAAAGCACGCCCACGTTCTTCGTCCTCACCAGCACAATCTCATTCTTCATCAAGAGCTGCTCCAACTCCTGAATCAGCCGCGGGGCTTCCTCCATCAAATCGTCCAAGGCATGCCAGAAGTCCGGCGGCGCGTCACTGAACACCCCTCCCGGACGCATATAGCTGACCGTGATCCGCGCCCCGCATAGCATCTCGAACAGGTCCAGAATCTTCTCCCGAAACCGGAAGCAGTACATCAACGGCGTCGCCAGCGCCCCCAGGTCCTGAAGCAGAAACCCCGTCGCCACCAGGTGGCTCGCCACCCTCTGAAGCTCCGCCGCCAGCACCCGCAGGTACTGCCCACGCAGCGGCGGCTCCACCCCCAACATCTTCTCCACCGCCAGGCAGTAGGCCTGGTTGTTAGTCATCGAAGCTACGTAGTCCAGCCGGTCCGTCAGCGTCAGCACCTGCACGTAGTTCCGCTCCTCCGCCAGCTTCTCCGACCCCCTGTGCAGGTAGCCGAAGACCGGCTCCACGTCCACAATCACCTCCCCGTCGAACGTCACTCGCAGCCGCAACACCCCGTGCGTGCTCGGATGCTGCGGCCCAATGTTTATCGTTACAGGTTCGGTGCGAATGGCCATGTCAGCCTCAGTACGTCACCACGTCTTCAAAGTCCTTGCGCTGCGGATGCCCCGGAAAGCCCTCCCACAGCATTATCCGCTTCAGGTTCGGATGCCCCTCGAAAGACACCCCCATCAGGTCGTAGATCTCCCGCTCCTGGAAGTCCGCCCCCGGCCACACATCCACCACCGAATCCGCCGTAGGCTCCTCCCGCGAATACAACCGCATTTTCACCACCGCGCTCTGGTTGTGCTCGAAGGAAGTCAGGTGATAAACAAGTTCAAAGTGCGACACGTAGTCCACTGCGGAAACCGAACTCAGAAAGTTGAAGGCCAGCCTCGGATCATCCCTCAGAAACTCCGCCACCGACCTCATTTCCGACGGCTCAATCCACAGCGATTCGCCCTTCCACTCGCACACGGCGTCAGGGAAATTCTGCCGCACGTACCCGGCCAGCTCCTCTCCCTGAACCGCCCTCGTCATTACCGCCCTGCGGGCCTTCCCTTCAGGCTGTACCGCTTGATCTTCTCGTGAAGCTGCATAATCCCGTACAACAGCGCGTCCGGCCGGGGCGGACATCCCGGCACGTAAACGTCCACCGGAACAATGTGGTTCACCCCCGGCACCACGCTGTAGCACGAATAATACGGCCCGCCGCTCGTGGCGCAGACCCCCATGGAGATAACCCACTTCGGCTCCCCCATCTGGTCGTAGATGCGACGAATCGCCGGCGCCATCTTCCACGTCACCGTCCCCGCCACAATCATCAAGTCCGCCTGCCGCGGTGTGGCACGAAACGCCTCCATCCCGAACCGCGCAATGTCGAACCTCGACATCGCCGTCGCCATCATCTCAAAGGCGCAGCACGCCAACCCGAAGGCCACCGGCCACAACGCCGACTTCCGGCTCCAGTTAAGCAGCGCGTCCACCGACGTCACCATCAGGTTCCGTTGCAAATCGTCCGGCACCTCAATCAGCGGCTCCGGATAGGGCTTCTGATGGGTGAGCCGCATCTCCTCGATGACGGCCCCCTCCTCAAAGTCCAACTTCCTCGTCAGAGCCTCCAGCGATAGCCCGTCCTGCGTTGTCATCGCCCTACCTCCACTCCAGGTCCCGCTTCCGCCACGCGTACACCCAGCCAAATCCCAGAATCGTTATGAACGCCGCCATCTCAATGAGGGCGAACAGCCCCAGCTTGCCCATCCGCACCGCCCAGGGGTAGATGAATATCACCGCCACGTCGAAGATCACGAACAGCAGCGCGTACATGTAATAGCGGAAGTTGAACTGCGTCCAACGCCCCCCGATGGTCTGCATTCCGCACTCGTAGATGTCCTGCTTCACCGCCGTCGGCTTCTGCGGCCGAACGCCCAAGCGGTAAAGCATGAAGGAAAGCACCAGCATACTGGTTGGAACTATGAACGCCACCACGACGAAGATGGCTATCAGGCCGTACTGGCGGAAATAATCTTCAAGCACAGGTTACCCGCCTGAAAGGGGGATACCGCAATATAGCATACCCAACCACCCATATCAACAAAAACTGCCCGAAACCACGCTCCAACCTCTCAGCATCCCCCCCACCTCTTAGCTATAATTTTCTCATCATTCCGGCAGAAGCCGGAATCCATCTTCCTAATCGCCCTTGGACACAATTCACCCATGTTTATAGACCTGCACACCCACACCGCTGCCCACTCCTACGATTCAATCCAGTCCCCGGAGGACCTGATCCTGGAAGCGAAGGGCCTCGGCCTCGATGGCATCTGCCTCACAGAGCACGACGCCTTCTGGGACCCCGACGACCTCGCCCGCCTCGGACGTCGTTACGGCATCCTCCTCCTCCCCGGCTGCGAAATAAACACGGAGGATGGCCACTTCCTCGTCTTTGGATTGAAAGACTACGCCTTCGGAATGCACAAGCTCCCCTACCTCGCGGAGCAGGTTGAATCCGCCGGCGGCGTCCTGATTGCCGCCCACCCCTACCGTAGGCGCGGCGTCGGCCAGCTCGCAGCCGCCAGCCAGACCTCAATCTTGCGGAAGACGGCAAAGGAAAAGACGTTCAAGCACTGTCACGCCATGGAGACCCTGAACGGTCGCGGCTCCAGGGTCGAAAACGCCTTTTCAATCAAGCTCGCCCATGCGGTGGCTCTCCCCGGCGTAGGTGGCAGCGACAGCCATTCCCCTGGCGACCTCGGCATGTGCGCCACCCAGTTCAAGACCAGAATTAACGACCTTGACGACCTCGTTTCCGCCCTCCGATTCGGCCAGTGCAACCCCTTCGTCCCCGAAATGGCATCCCTTCCCAGCCCGGCCGTTTCCCGCCGACCACTCAAGCACCACTGGGACTTCCCCCTCCTCTAACCCGCCTCCACCCACACGACTCTCTGGTAGGGGCGGTTCGCGAACCGCCCGCCTCCCCTCTTCCCCCCTCAACTCACTTGTCATTCTGAGGAGGCCCCGCGACGAAGAATCTCTCCCCCGATTGACGCCATCCCCCTCCCCCTCCAAGACAACCCCCCGTAGGGGCGGTTCGCGAACCGCCCTCCCTCGACGGCAAACAACCCCCTACCGCAACACCGCCGCCCTCGCCACCAGCAGCTCCAACGCCAGATCCTCATCCTGCCGACCCTGCTTGATGGCCAAATCCATCTCCAAAAGGCACGCGTACAACCCCTTCAACCGCGACCACGAAAACCTCCTCGCCTGCTCCAGCGTCTTCCTCACCGCAAAGTCCGCCCGAAGCTCCAGCCGCCCCCCCATCTCCCCCCTTGGCACCCCCGTCTCCACCAGCTCCTTCGCCACCGTAACCAGCCGCAGCTGACGTGCAATCATCGCCTGGATGTAGGGCAGCGCCGCACCGTCGTTCCGCAGTTTCTGCAGCAGCCGCAGCGCCAGCGACGGATTCCCCTGGACTATCGCATCCACCGCCGCGAAGATACTCGCCTCCCGCACCTGAGCCACCATCCGCCTCACATGCCCCTCGTCGATCTGCTCCCCCCCGGCATACAGCGATAGCTTCTCCAACTCAGTGTCCAGCAGCCGCAGGTTCGGCCCCACGTACTGATTCAACAGCCGCAGCGCCCCCGGCGCAACACTCGCCCCCTTTCCCTTCGCCCTGTTCCGAATCCATCGAGCCAGCTCCTCCCCTCTTGGCACCAGAAGCCGACGCACCTCCGCGTTGCCAGTAAGCCTCCTGAGCAGGGGATTGTTTGCCCGAAGCGCGTCATCCACGAACACCAGGCACGTCGTCGGAGGCGCCTCCCCCGCATACTCCCCCAATCCCTCCCACTGCGCTAGCCGATTCCTCGACGAACCCCCACCCCTCCGACGCGGCCCTCCGGCCTCGAATAACCCCAGCAGCCCCTCCACAATCACCAGACGGTGCTCCGACAGAAACGGCATAGCGTTGATTATCGCCCGCAGCTCCTCCAATTTCACCGAATTCCCGTTCAGCTTGTGCGTGTTGCTCTCCAGCAGGTCCGCCGGCCCCAATTCACGTCGAATTTCGCCCAGCGCCTCCGACACCAGAAAAGAGTCCCCGTGCAGCACAATAACCGGCACCTAAACATCCCCTCCTTGACTTAACATTAAACACCCATGAATAACCGTCATCTCATCCGTCGAGGCGGGTTTCAAACCCACCCCTTTCCCCACTATTGTTCCTGCGATCAAAGGCCCGTGCTCGCGGAGGCGGGTACAGGAACCCACCCTCCACCCACGAACAACCCCAACCGCAACACCCCACACTACCCGTTCCCTCGCGAACGCGGGGGCCCACTCTTCTCCCTCCCCTCTTCACCCTCCCACCACGCAACCCACTTGTCATTCTGAGGAGGCTCCGCGACGAAGAATCTCGCCCCCGAAGCACACCCCCCTCTGCCTTGCATCCTCTCCAACGTGATATCTCCCCAAAGACTCTCCAAATCTTAACCCAAACCACTCCCCATAGCGACATCCCCCCCGCACTTGTGACATCTTTCCGTTGCCACAATGAACCCCCCTCCGCTATCATTCCTCCATAAACCTCTCCACCTTAAAAGCCACATATACTCCATATCGCTGATGACCCCCTTTTACCCCGAAATTTTTTTGAATCAAATGCTTACGCCTGAGTGGAAACGAATCAGGCACGAACTGATTCGATTTGTTTTCAAGAACAATTCTCTCCCACGCCTGACCCACCAGAAACAAATCCCTTTGTCCTAACGACTCAGTCTCACTAACCCGTCCAACCTCTCCCGTTCCCTCGCGAACGCGGGGGCCCACTCTTCATCCCTCCCCTTCACACCCCACACTGACATTCCGAGCACAGCGAAGCGAAGTCGTGGAATCTCGTTGCCGTAGCACTCCCCTCCCTCTCCTCCCTTGTTCCTTCCAAGGCAGGAACCATTACCCCGCTCACGCGAAACCCTGCTGGCAACACGAATCCCCCATAGGGGCGGGTCGCCAACCGCCCTCCCCCTCTACCCACACACCACCCCAACCACTCCCCCTCCCCCACTCCTGGCAAATCTCGCCAACTTGTAGGGGCTGCTTTCAAACCAGCCCTCCCCTCTGGCAAATCCCGCCCCCACCAAGTATCCTGAACCCACCATGGAAGTAGCCCTCATCGGACTCCGCAGCAGCGGCAAGACCACCCTCTTCAACCTCCTTACCGGCGGCGCCCGGAACCGCCCAGATGGGCCAGGACGCGTCGTCAAAGGCGTCAGCAAGATTCCCGACCCCCGCCTTGACGGCCTCGCTCGCCTCTTCACCCCCAAGAAGATAACTTCCGCCGAAATCACCTTCTGGGACCTCCCGCCTCCACCCCCCTCCGACCAGGGCTTCGGCTACTTCCAGGGCCCCACCCTCAACGCCCTCCAGGGCGCCGAGGCCTTCATCCTCGTCGTCCGCGCCTTCCAGGACCCCACCGTCCCCGAAGCCGCCGCTCCCCCTGCCCCGCAGCAGGACGCAACCGCCATATCCGACGAACTCATCCTCGCCGACCTCGCAATCCTCGAACGACGCTCCCACCGCGTCGCCGACGGCATGAAAGGCGCCCGCGGCCGGGAACGCGACCTGCTCATTCGGGAAAGCGCCCTCCTCAAGCGCGTCAGCGACGAAATGGAAGCAGGCAATCCTCTAGCCGATCAACCCCTCACCTCCGAGGAGTCCACCGTCCTCGCCAACTACAACCTCCTCGGCCATAAACCCATGATGACGGTCTATAACGTCGGCGAGGAATCTATCTCAGACACCCAACCCGACGCCGACCCCCTCTCCCTATGCGCCGGCCTCGAATGGGAATTCGCCCAACTCACCCCCGAAGACGAGCGGGAGTTCCGCCAGTCCATGGGCGCCGAAGAATCGGGCCGCGACCTCCTCCTCGCCCGCACCATTTCCCTCCTCAACAGGGTTTCCTTCTTCACTCACGTCTCGGACGAAGTCCGCGCCTGGACCGTCCCCGAAGGCTCCGACGCCGCCACCTCAGCCGGCGCAATCCACTCCGACATGGAGCGCGGCTTTATCCGCGCAGAAGTCATCTCCTTCGACGACATGACCGCCTGCAAGACCATCCCCGAAGCCCGACGCCAGGGCCTCCTCCGCTCCGAAGGACGCCGCTACCCCGTCCAGGACGGCGACGTCATCACCTTCCTCTTCAACACCTAACCCCCTAATCTTGTTCCTGCGAAGGCAGGAACCAACGCCCTAACCACCACTATCTAAACCGCGGGACCCCACCCGTTCCCCCGCGAAAGCGGGGGCCCACTCTTCCTCCCCCGCAACTTCCCTCCCTCTCCCAACCCCCAGCCCCCCAAAATTGCCCCCCAACCCCCCATCCTGATATCCTTTAATCACCTCATCCTCTGGAAGCAAATATGTACGTTGTAGGCACCGCGGGCCACGTGGACCACGGCAAGTCCACCCTCATCCAGGCCCTCACGGGCATCAACCCCGACAGGCTCCCCCAGGAGCAGGAACGGGGCATGACCATCGACCTCGGCTTCGCCTGGCTCACCCTCCCCTCCGGCCAGGAAGTCTCTATCATCGACGTCCCCGGTCACGAACGCTTCGTCCGCAACATGCTCGCCGGCGTCGGCGGCATCGACATGGCCCTCCTCGTTGTCGCCGCCGACGAAGGCGTCATGCCCCAGACCCGCGAGCACCTCGCCATCCTGGACCTCCTCAACGTCAAAAGGGGCCTCGTCGCCCTCACCAAGTCCGATCTCGTCGACGATGACCTCCTCGAACTCGCCGAAATGGAGACCGTCGAAGCCCTCGAAGGCACCGTCCTCGAACAGGCCGAAATCATCCCCCTCTCCGCCACCACCGGCCAGAGCCTCGACGTGCTCCTCCGCAAAGTCGACGAAATCCTCGCCGACACCGAGCCCCGTCCCGACCTCGGCCGCCCCCGCCTCGCCGTCGACCGGTCCTTCACAGTTTCCGGCTTCGGCACCGTCGTCACCGGCACCCTCATCGACGGTGCCCTCCAGGTCGGCCAGGACGTCGAACTCGTCCCCTCCCGGCTCCGCGGACGCATCCGCGGCCTTCAGAGCCACCGCCAGAAGCTCACGGAAGCAGACCCCGGTCGCCGCCTCGCAGTCAATATCTCCGGCGTCTCCTACGACCACGCCCAGCGCGGCGAGACCGTCACCATCCCCGGCTGGCTTCAACCCACCACCATACTCGACGCCAAGGTCAAGCTGCTCGCCGACGCTCCCCGCCCAATGAAGCACAACGCCCGCGTCTCCTTCCACTCCCACGTCAGCGAGACCGGCGCCCGAATCCGCCTCCTCGATACCCGCCGCCTCCGGCCCGGCGACGAAGCATGGGCACAGATCCACCTAACTGAGGCCCTCCCCCTCGTCAAGGGCGACTTCTTCGTCGTCCGCGACACCGAGACCACCATCGGCGGCGGCAAGGTCGTCGACCCCTTCCCCCGCCGTCACCGCCCCTTCACCGCCTCCGTCCTCAACAGCCTGCAGGCCATGGAAGAGGGCACCGTGGAAGAGCTGGTCCTCGGCGCCCTCGAACAATGGGGCCCCTCCGATCTCAACGCCCTCGCCCAGCGTAGCAACCTCACCATCGATGACCTCCGCCCCGTCATCGAAAACCTCGCCGACACCGGCGACGTTGCCCTTCTCGGAAGCGCCAGGCCAACCCCCGGCTCCCTTGTTTACTCCCGCCCCGCATGGCAGCGACTAAAGCGACAGACTAGCGCAACCCTCAAGAACTACCACGAACGACATCCCCTCCGCAGCGGCATCCCCAAGGAAGAATTCAGAAACCGTCTCGGAGTATCAGCTGCCGGCTTCCCCCAGCTGCTCGCCCGTCTCATAGAAGAGAATCTTGTGGATGAAGCCGGCGCCGTCGTTCGCTCACCGGGCTACCAGGCAACCATGACCCCCAATCAGGAAAAAGCGGCCAAGAGCTACGTCTCCCAGCTCGACGCCAACCCCTTCTCCCCACCCACCGACGGTGACGTCAACCCCGAACTTCTCGCCCTCCTCATCGACCGTAAGCAAGTCGTCAAAGTCGATGGCTCCGTCGTCTTCAGCGCCGACGCCTATCAACAAATGGTCGATGCCGTCACCCGACACATCCAGGAAAACGGAAGCATCACCGTCGCCGAAGCCCGCACCCTGCTGAACTCCAGCAGGAAATACGTCCTCCCCCTCCTCGAATACCTCGACCAGCAGCGAATAACCCGCCGCACCGGCGACACCCGCACCCTCCGCTAACCCACATGTCATTCTGAGGAGGCCCCGCGACGAAGAATCTCGCACCCGTAACCAGCCCTTTCGACGGCGTAGCCCAGCACCCCACTCTTGTTCCTGCGAAGGCAGGAACCCATTCTCTACCCAGAATCCTCCCCAACCACAGCCCCTAACCCCATCCGCCTCCCCCTCCACCCACATTCACTCTGAGCGCACCGAAGCCGAATGGTCTCGTCACCGGACCAAACCCTCCCTGAAGGCCTCAAAAACCTCTCCCCCTCGATGGGGGAAGATTGAGCCTGTCCTGAGTTTGTCAAAGGAATTGGGGGTGATTCGGCTGAAGTGAACGATGCACTCGCCATGTCACGCAAAACTCTCCTCAACGGGGAAAGGCTTGGCCTGTCCTGAACTTATCGAAGGGACGGGGGCGACTCCCCCTACCAATCTCACGTCGGGGCGGTTCGCGAACCGCCCACCCCCTCTACCCAGATGTCATTCTGAGGAGGCCCCGCGACGAAGAATCTCGCCCCCGTAACCAGCCCTCCCGACGGCATAGCCCACCCAACCCCCTCTTGTTCCTGCGAAGGCAGGAACCCACCCTCTACCTGCACCCTTCACTAACCCACTCCCTCCCCCTACAACCTCACCACCGTCGCGTTCCCCACGTGCGCGTACCTGCCCGGAAAACACGTCAGAATCACAATCTGACACTGCTTCCCCGCAACGGCAATCGCCGCCCCCATGCTCTGTAGCCGCTGCGGGTCGCTCCAGCCCAATGCGTCGTCAATCATCACCGGCGCCCCCCCATCCTCTGGGCTGACAATCGCCGCGCACGCCAACCGGCTCAACACCCCCAATTGCTCCCTCGCTCCCGTGCTCAGCTGGTCCACCTCCAACGTCACCCCGTCCAGCGTCCGACCCACCACCCGCAACTCTTCATCGTCCAGCTTCACCTCAAACGTCGGCCCGAACACCAAGCCGCCCAGCCAGTCGATCCGCTCCTTAAGCGGTTTGATGTTTCGCTGGTTCGCCAGCCGACGATGCTTGTCAAACGTCTCCTTCAACAGCTTCGCCGCCCTTGCCCGGCTCTCCTCTCCCTCATGCTCCCGCCGTGCCTGCTCGAATCGACTCACGGCTCCTTCGTAGCTGCCGTGCAGGCCCATCTCTCCGCGCAGCTCCAGGCTGGCGCGCATCTCGTGTTGGCGTCCCTCATTCGTGCGCAGCTGCGTCTCAAACCGGTTCTTCGCGTCGGAAACATTGTCAAGCCTCGCCCTCAAAGAGTCCGGGTCTGCCGCCTTGAGCTTCCCCTTGGCCTCCTCAAGAGACTTTATCGAGACATCAAATACCTGTTGCGCCATTCCCAGGGCGACCACGAGGTCTTCGTCGCTGGCGCTTTCTCTGGCCGTCGCCAGCCGCTCCGACGCCTCCTTGTGTCGCTCCCGGGCCACGTCGACCCTCGCCGCCAACTCCGCTTGCTGAAGCCTCACCTTGTTGAGATACTCTTCCCTTTCCTTCCAAACTGTCTCGCGCGCCTGCAATTCCCTCTCGCAGTCCGCCACCCACCCTGCCGCTTCATCTGCAATCCGGCGAGCTTCGTCCAGGTCCGCCGGCATCGGCGGGTCCTCAGACCGCTGCTGCGGGTACGAGATTACGTTTGCCTTGAGACTCGCAATCCTGCTCCCCATGAATTCCGCCGTCCAGTCCCTCAGCTCACGCTTCATTGCCGCCCGCGCGTCATCCCGGTTTCGAATCGCGTCCCTTCGCGCCTGCTCCGCCCTCCTCGCATCCTCAAAGTCCGAGACTCCAACGCTGGCGCAAAGACGCAGATACTCTTCGTGAACGCTCCGACGCTGCTCCGCCAGTACCCGCGCCTCAGGCGCGGCGCTGACCTTGAATCGCACCACCCCGGGCACAGACAACTCCACCCGATCTTCGACGACAATCTCCCGCGTCTCACTCGTCCCCAGCTCAAGCTCTTCGTCGTCAAGTCTGAGTGCGATGTCCGAAAGCGCCGTGGCCTCCACCTTCGCGGCAGCGCTCTCCACCGCCGCTTGGGCTTTCATGTCTTCGTTGTATGCGCGTTCTATGCCGGCCAGAACTTCCTCGTTCACCTTGGCCGACTCCAGATACTCCTCAGAGTCCCCGAGTAGCTGCCTGGCGTCCTTATAACGTTCGTAACGTTCGGAGATTAGCTTTTCGTCGATTTCGTCCTGACGAAAGTTCCGGTCGCCGAAGGCCCTGTCCTGCCCCTCCCTGGCACTGCGCAGCGCAGTTGCGGCCGTCTTCAGGCACGCCGCAGCCTCTTCACTCTGTCCGGTGGCCGCAAACAGGGCGGGGGCCGCCAGTTCTGCCTCCGCTTCCAGGTCGGTCAGAGCCTTCGCCCCGGCTTCCAGATCGCCCTTCAGCTCTTCCCGGCGCTGATGCTCCTGTAAAGCTTGCTGTCGCTTCGACGACGCGGCGGATTGCACAGCGTCTATCCGCTCCAGGTCAGTCTGCATCCGGTCGATGGCCGCCCACTCCTCGGTCAGCTTACGCTCACTCTCCTCAAGCTCCTGGAGCGTCTGGCCGATGCCTTTGGCCTCCTCCGCCAGCCGCACCATCTCCGCTGCGTCCCCCTCAATTCTATCCATCTGCTCCTTCAGCGCTTGGACCCGCTCCCTCTGCTCTTCCACCTCTTTCGCAGCCGTACTGCGCTTCCCTGTCACCCTCCCCGTCGCCGTCCAGTACCTCTCAAATTCCGCCCCTATTCGCTCCACCAGATCGTGGTCTTCTGCATCGGATGCATCCCCGTCCGCCGCATTCTCCAGCGCCCTCCGCATCGACGGAATGGAAAAGCTGGGCAGCTTCAACTCCGTTCCCTGCTCAATCTGAAGGGCGAGGCGCAAATCATCGTCCAACGTTTCCCTCAGTATCGCTTCAAGCCTGTCGTGCGCGGCCCGTCCCGTGTGGTTCTCGTTCTCCGGCGCCGTGACCTTCAATGATGTGGTTGGCCTTCGAATCCACCGCTTCTGATACGTCAACGCGTAAGGACCCGTAGACATTTCAATCTCAACTTCCGGCCCCTCGTCCCGATCTTCCGGCTTTGCGCTCTGGATTTTCCTGTGTTTGGACGAATCCGGGTACTCGATTGCCAGCTCCAACGCCTCCGCAATCGAACTCTTCCCCACCTCGTTCGGCCCCTCCACAATCGTCACCCCGCTCTCGGCGAACTCGACTTCCCTGTCCCGCACCCCGCGGAAGTTCCGCAGCCGTATCCGATGCAGCTTCATTCCCGCGCCCCCGCCAGCCGGTACAGCAGCGCCAGCGCGTCCCGCGCCGCCAACGATTCCTCCCCCGATTCTGCCTTCGCGCTCAGTTCCTCCAACGCATCCCGCGCGAACCCCGAAAGCCCAAGCCGGTCAACGTCCAGACTGTCGGGTACCACCACCAGATCGCTCCGCCTCTCCCACGTCTCCAGCGCAGCCAGCAAGTCCGCGCTGTGCTCCAGAATCCCGTCCAGCCGCGCCTTCTGCGCCAGCGATACCTGTCCCACCAGCCCCAGCTTCACTATGCAACGGTCCTTGTTCGCGAGCGAGGAAAGCCATTCCTCCAGCGCATCAATATCCGCGTCCCCGCCAATCTGCCAGTCCCGGCTCGAAAACTCCCAGGTCCCAACCCGCCTGCGCTCCACGCTGACGCTGTTGGCGTCCACGTCAACCACCAGCACGTTCCCCGGCTCAACTTCGTCGTAGTCTGTAGGCTCCGGTGCCCCTGCGTACCACACCCGGCCCGTTGACCCCACGTCCGTCGTGGAGTGCCGGTCCCCCAGCGCCACAAAATGTATCAGCCCAGCCTCAACCTTCCCCTCTAGTCCTTCAAGACTGACCAGCCTCGGATCATCCGGGTTTGGCGACATGGCGTCCACCCCCCCATGTCCCACGACAATGCGGATGGCGTGCGTTGCCCCCAACCCCCGGCAGGCCTCCGCCACCAAGTCCGCGGTCGGATGCTTGTTCCTCCACGGCGCAGCGATTAGCTCCACTCCGGGAACGGCCTGCATCGCGCTGGAATCTTCAAGGACTTTCACATTCTCAGGCTGACGTTCCGCGAAAGTCTTCGAGCGATATATCGACGCAGCGTCCAGCGTGTCATGGTTGCCCGGCAGCAGGTAGAACGTCACCTGCGGAAATGCCCCCATCCGCTCCAACGCCCGCGTCAAGACCTGCCGCTCCACCTGGTTCGACTCGAAAACGTCCCCACACACCACCACAAACTCACACCCCTCGTTAATCGCGATGTTCCCCATCTGTTCAATCGCGTTCAACCGAGCGTCATTGAACCGCGCCTGCGCCTCGCCCCTAAGGAAATGCCGCGTCATCCCAAGCTGCCAGTCAGCCGTATGCAAGAACCTCACCATGCTATGATTATAGTCACTTTCACAACCATTGCCACTCCCCACCAACCCAGACAACACCCCCGCCACCTGCACCCATGAAAAAACCAGAACTCCAAGACTTCGGCATCTCCCCAGTAGAATACGCTCTATACCGTGAACATTGTAGAAGGTCTAGTAGCAGTATAAGGATTCGCTTCTCAGCATCATGCCTTTTCTTGATATCGATTTTGGCGTGGGTCATAACCTTCCTGATCGCACGCAACGTTACCAAAGACCTTGGAGAAGCCATCGTATTTGCAATAGTGTTCATGATTGTCTTCGGCGTTATCTACGCCGCGATTGCAGAACAATTTCATGAGCCACGTGAGCTCCCGAAAGACCTGAAAAGAAGGATCAACGTCTTCCGAGAAGCTTTAGCAGCCTTTGCTGAAGCACAACGAGAGGCCGAGCGAGCGCACTTCGTCGCACGGCAGGCTCAGCTTGAAGCCAAGCGCGTTAGGCAAGCAGCCGAACGTGCCCAACGGGCGGCGGAACAGGCAGAACGCAGAAAACGTATCGACTACTGGCGATCCCTTAGAGCTACCAAATTTGAGGATGAATTGGCGAACCTGTTCAAGAGCATGGGCTATTCGGTACAGACCACATCAAGGACAGGCGATCATGGAATTGACTTAATCATTAAGAAGGACGGCAAGACCACCATTGTGCAATGCAAAGGACAGAATAACCGCGCAACACCGGAAAAAGTCCGAGAGTTATCTGGGTCTCGAGATCTCTTCAAAGCTAGACACGGCTACAGCCCACACCACACTCTTTTCGCATGCACGGAGGGATACACTCAAGGCGCTAAGGACACTGCCAAGCTTCTAAATATTAGCCTCGTTACGGCAACTGAAATAGCCCGTATGGCAGAAGGGTATTCACAGCCTCAACAAGACCAAGCGTTGACGCTGAAAAACACTGTTCCGAAGCCCTCAACTGGCCGGAAATGTCCTCAATGTGGGCATCAGATGACGCTTCAAAGTACCAAGTACGACAGGTTCTGGCGATGTTCCAAATTCCCTAAGTGCAAGGCCATCCAAAACGTAGACCAAAGCGGGATTGCACCCACCATCTCCACTTCAACCCGCTCTCAGGCGGAATTGGAATTTAAACAACAGGAGCAACTAGCACAAGAGCTATCCACTCCAAGTGAAAAGTCTAGTGCCAAGAGCCATGCTGCACCAGCAACTCAGGCGCGAGATGATGTCACGTATCAAGAGAGACTAGTTGCAAAGGAACCAAACTCAAGGCTGCCAACCGGACCTCAATGTCCTACTTGCGGGAGCGCAATGGCGCTTATGGACCTATGGAAAGGTAGATATGGAATGCTCTGGGGATGTCCCAGATATCCGGAATGCAAAGGCGCTAGAGACCTGAATCGTCGTGTCCTTCGGTACTAGTCTGTTACGACTAATTCACTAACCTGAAAATCGGAGAAACCCCCCCATGCAAATCCTCGACTTCATGGTAAATGAAGGCCACGAGCAGCTCCTGATCTGCTCCGACCCCTCCGTCGGCCTCAAGGCCTTCATCGCCGTCCACGACACCACCCTCGGCCCCGCTTGCGGCGGCTGCCGCATCTGGCCCCACGAGACCGAAGCCGACGCCATTGAAGACGTCCTCCGTCTCTCCAGGGCTATGACCTACAAATCCGCCCTCGCCGGCCTCGACCTCGGCGGCGGCAAGGCCCTTGTCATCGCCGATTCCCACACCGACAAGTCAGAGCCTCTCTTTCGCAGCCTCGGCAGGCACGTCGATTCCCTCGGCGGTCGTTTCATCATCACCGAAGACGTCGGCGCCACCCCCGAAGACATGGTCCAAGTCTCCAGGGAGACCGACCACGTCGTTGGCCTTCCTATCGAAAACGGCGGCAGCGGCGAAACGTCAGTCATGACCGGCCTCGGCATCTACCTCGGCATGAAGGCCTGCGCCCTACAGAAGTGGGGCAGCGACTCTCTGGAAGGAAAAACCGTCGCCATTCAGGGATTCGGCCACGTCGCCGCCAACCTCGCCCCCCACCTCCTCGACGAAGGCGCAGACCTCGTCGTCACGGACATCTTCCCCGACGCCCTCCGCCACGCCGAATCCCTCGGCGCCCGCGCAGTCTCCCCCGACGAAATCTACGACGTCGACTGCCAGATCTTCTCCCCAAACGCCCTCGGCGGCGTCCTCAACTCCAACACCATCCCCCGCCTCCAGTGCGCCATCGTCGCCGGCGGAGCCAACAACCAGCTGAGCTCCCCCGATGACGCGAAATCACTTGCGAAGCGCGGTATCCTCTACGCGCCCGACTACGCCATCAACGCCGGCGGCATCATCAACGTCTCCTGCGAAATCGGCTCCGCCTACGACGCCGACCGCTCCCGCCGCAAGACCGAGGGCATCTACGACACCATCCAGCGTGTGCTCCGCAAAGCATCCGATGAAGACATCACCTCTGCCCACGCCGCAGACCTCCTCGCCGAAGCCCGCCTCCAGTCCGTGCGCCGCAAAGGGTAGGGGCGGTTCGCGAACCGCCCTCTTCGCCTCCTAACAGCTACGAATACCCCAACCTGTCCAGATAGTCCTCATCCATCCCCAGGTAGTGCCCCACCTCGTGCAGCAGCGTCTTCCTCACTTCCTCCGCCACCTCCTCCCTCGATCCGCAAATTCCCTCAATCGGACGCTGATACAACGTGATCTTGTCCGGCAAGAACGGCAACTCCCCCCCTCGGTCGAGACGTGAAACTCCCATGTACATCCCAAGTAGACCGTCGGCTCCGTCCGTCCCCAAATCATCCAACTCTTCTTCGCTCGGCCACTCCTCAACCACTATGTCCAGGTTTTCCAGATACTCCAACAACCCCTCTGGCAGCCGCTCGTAGCATCGGACCACCATCTCCTCAAACTCCTCCTCGCTCAACCGGATCACGGATCAATGCCCAGTCGCGACCGGATATCCTTCAGAATGTCCAGGTTCTCTTTGTCCGGCCCGCTCCGGTCAATCCCCGGCACCTCCAGGAAAAACGGCACGTCCCTGAAAGCGGGGTGCCCCATAATATTCTCGAACCCCTCAACCCCGATGTGCCCCTGCCCGATGTTCTCGTGCCTGTCGACCCCCGATCCCAGCGGCTGCTTCGAATCGTTGGCGTGCACCGCCGCCAGCCGGTCCAACCCAATCTCCCTATCAAACTCGTCCATCGCCTCCTCCAACCCCTCCTTCGTCGAAAAGTCGTATCCCGCGGCAAAGCTGTGCTGCGTGTCCAGGCACACCTTCACTCGTGGACTTCCAACCGTGTGAATTATCTGACCAATCTCCTCGAACTTCGACCCGATGTGACGCCCCATCCCAGCCGTGTTCTCAATCGTCAACCACGGCCCCTCCGGCGAGTCCTCCAGCACGTCGATAATGCTCTCCACCGTCTGCTTCAGAATCGCGTCATAGCCCCTCCCCATGTGGCTCCCCGGATGGAAGATGATCCCCTCCGCGCCAATGTCGTGGGCCAGTTCCATGTAATTCTTCAGCGACTTTATCCCCATCTTCACGTTGCGGGTCTTCGGGCTGCCCAGGTTAATCAGGTATATGCAGTGGAAGAACACCGAGTCGATCCCGGATCCTTCCCGCTTCTCCTTGAAGGCCGCCATATTCTCCTCCGGCGGCATCTTGAACGACCACCTCTGCGGCGCCGACCCGAATATCTGAATAGCCTCGCAGCCGATATCCACCCCCCTTTCAATGGAAGTGTCGATCCCGCCGGAGGTGGATACGTGGGCGCCGAGCTTCATCTAACCGCTCCTCTTAATCGTCCTTCTGCTAAGATAGCCGAAAACCCTTGAGAGTCCCCTTTGAGCCATTATCAACCAACCCCTCCAATCCCCGCAACCCGCCCCCTCTTTTGTTCCTGCGAAGGCAGGCACCCACCGCTCTACCCTCATCCTCTTTCCCCGATTAAAGCCACCCTTGTGGTCGCCCATCCCATCCCCTTCTTTCGTCTGAGGAGGCCTCGCGACGAAGAATCCGGCGGCGGCGGGCTCCCTTTCCCCTCAACTGAGGAAGATTTGGATGGGCGCGACTCCATCGCACCCACACCATGAAAGCCCTCCTCCTCCACCAACCCGGCCCAAACGCCCGACTCACCGTCGCAGACCTCCCCACACCCCAGTTGGCCGACTCCGAGGTCCTCGTCCAGGTCAAAGCTTGTGGCCTCTGCCGCCATGACCTCCTCGTCATCAGCGGCGCCCTCCGACGCAACATCCGACCACCCCTCATCCCCGGCCACGAAATCGCCGGCGTCGTCATAGATGTCGGCCCCAACGTCACCACACTCCACCCCGGCGACCACGTCGTCCCCCTCCTCACCGACGCCTGCGGACGCTGCCAATTCTGCTCCCAGAATCTCGAACGACTCTGCCCCCAAGGACAGGCCATCGGTCACGGCATGAAGGGCGGCATGGCCCAATTCCTGGCCGTCCGGGAAAACACCCTGGTCAAAATCCCCAAAGAAATCCCCTTTCCCCAAGCATCTCTCCTCGCCTGCCCCATCGCCGTCGCCCTCAAAGCCGTCGAAAAAGCCCAATTCAAACCGGACGAAACAGTTCTGATCACCGGCGCTTCCGGCGGCCTCGGCGCCCACCTCATCCAACTCGCCAACCTCCGCAGCGCCCGAGTCTTCGCCATCACCTCCAACGAATCCAAGACCCCCGCCCTCGAATCCCTCGGCGCGTCCGACGTCATCCCCACCGGCGACCTCGACTTCTCTGAAATCGTCCTCGCCCTCACCGAAGACCGCGGCGCCCACGTTACCCTCGACACCGTCGGCTCCCCCCTCTTCCCCCAAACCCTCCGCTCCCTGGCCCCCAACGGCCGTCTCATCCTCCTCGGCGAAGTCGCCCGCGCCAAAGCCGAACTCCCTCTCCCTGAAATCATCTTCCGCGAACTCCAAGTATCCGGCTCCGTCGGAACCTCCCGCCCCCACGTCGAACAAGCCGCCCAACTCGTCGCCCAAGGCAAACTCCGCCCCACCATCTCCCACACCCTCCCTTGGCCCCAATGGGAAACCGCCCTCCAACTGATGCAACAACGCCGCCACATCGGCCGCATAGTCCTCAACTTCACCCTGCCACCTTGATCACAATGGCCACATCCCGGTAGGGCCGGGTTTCAAACCCGCCCTCCCGCATCTCAAACATCCACCTATACGTATAATGAAATCACAATCCCAGACACCAATCACCTTTTCACCCTATTCCGTCTATGTCTAACCTCATCAGATTCCTGGCCTTCGCCGTTGCCTTCTTCACCATCGCGGGACTCCTGGTAGTCTTCGGCGTATTCGATCGATGCTCCCGCAGAGCCTCCGAAGCCGCCATCGCCGAAGAAATTAACGACATTTCTCCCACCTTCAAAATGAGCTCCAGTGAACTAGTGGAAGCTTACCTCGAAGACGAAGAATGGGCTAAGTCCACCTATGACGGACAGGTGGGCATTGTTGAAGCAGCGTCGTTAGGATTCGTAGATGAGTCTAATCACTTCCAATTCTTTGGGAACGGCATCTGGAAAGTACGCTGTTTCGTTTCAGATGCGGAAGCGGACAAGGTCTGGTCCATGCGGAATTCCTTCAGGACAACCAATGTCTACCAACGGGATCGATCAGGCGTGACTGTAGGTTCTGCTTCACTGTTTTCAATGAAAGGACGTGTCGAAGGTGTCAACGACAAACACTTGTCCATAGATATCCACGGCTGCATCGTCCAAGACTCTCCATAGCCTGCTTGACTGGTGGTTTATTAGAAATTGTCCGATCTAGTCAAATTCCTCTCCCTCGCCCTAGCCTTCATCGCCGTCTCCATACTTATTGTCGGCATCGTCTCCGCCAGAGGTTGCTTTAGCAGAATATCCGAGGCCGATTTGGCCAAGGAAGTCAAAGCCGCATCTCCTGAGTTTCATGTCAGTGCTCCATCTCTGGTAAATGAGTATTTGGCAGACGAGGCCGCCACCGCCGCAAAATACAATGGGAAAGTGGGCATCGTTACCGGAAATAAGACAGATCGATATAGTGACTTTAGACCCTTACAATATTCACGGAGGAGTGAGTGGGTAAACCTCTACGCCAGCCAGGCGTGGTCGGTTCGCTGCTTCTGGGCCGATGACAAGGACGCCAGGAGCGGCTCGCATCTTACATCACCCCATTATATTCTTAAAGGGAAAGTCGCGGGCATGAACGCCAGACGTCTCACTATCGACATTCGTGGATGTATGGTCCAAGAATCCCCATAGTCTTAACCATCCTGTCATGCTGGGCGTAGCGAAGAATCTAGCCCTTCCGCCTCCAACTCCCTCCCCATAGCGTCCCACGTCCTCACCCGCTACAATATCCCCATCACCTATCCACCAAGGGGAAAAGAAATGACCGTCGCCTACCAGGAAAAATTCATCACCCTAAACGGCGTCCGCCTCCGCTATCTCGATTGGGGAACCTCAGGCAAAACCCCCCTCATCTGCATGCACGGCCACGCCGGCCAGGCCCACATCTGGGACGAATTCGCCGAAGCCATGTCCCCCTTCTACCACGTCTACGCCCTCGACCAGCGCGGCCACGGCGGCAGCGGCTGGGCCGTCGACGGCTACGCCCGCCAGCGCTTTGTCGAAGACCTCGCCGCCTTCATCGAAGCCCACGGCATCACCAAATGCGTCCTCGCCGGTCTCTCCATGGGCGGCTGGAACGCCCTCCTCTACGCCGACGCCCACCCTGAAATGGTCGACCGCGTCGTCATCGTCGACATCGGCCCCGAGCGCAGCCAGGAGGCCCTCCGCGCCCAGGTCACCCGGCCCGAAACGCCCCTCTTTTTCTACAAATTCGAAGAAGCCTTCCAGTGGCACCGCGAAAGCAATCCCTGGGCCGACGAAACCCGACTCCGCAAGGACGTCGCCAACAAGATGGTCCAGAAGTACACCGGCAAGTGGGTGTGGAAGGCCGATCCCGCCCTCCTGAACACCACCCTCGCCGACAACCAGGACCCCGCCTATATCGACAACTACTGGCGCATCCACCGCAACCTCCCCTGCCCCGTCCTCGAAGTCCGCGGAAAAGAAAGCATCCTCCTCTCCGATGACATCGTCGAGCGGATGAAGCAGGCCAATGATCTCTTCAGCTCCGTCGACGTCGAAGACGCCGGTCACGTCGTCACCGTCGACAAGCCCCAGGCGTTCATCGACGCCACCGCCGCCTTCCTCGGCATCGTCGAAGAGGAAGAACCGGAACCTGAACCCAACCCCAACGACCTCACCACCGACGACGTCCGCGCCATGGGCAAAGCCGTCGGCCTCGACATCAGCGACGCCGATCTCCCCGAGGTCGCCGGCGTCCTCAACGCCATCATCGAGTCCATCGACGAAATCAATCCCCCCGGCATCGAGTCCGTAGAACCCCTTCCCATTCTGCTTCCCACCAAGGAGGGCTAACATGGACCTCAAAGACCTTCCCTTCCTAACCGTCGCCGACCTCTCCGAAAAGATTCGAGCCCGCGAAGTCTCCCCCGTGGATGTCGTCGAGGCTTATCTCGACAGGATTGAAACCCTCAACCCCGTCCTCAACTCCTACATCACCGTCTGCGCCGACGATGCCCGCGCCGACGCCGAAAAGGCAGAGCAGGAAATCGCCCGCGGCAACTATCGCGGCCCCCTCCACGGCATCCCCTTCGCCTCCAAGGACCAGTGGTGGACAAAGGGCGTCCCCACCACCGGCGGCTCCAACATCCTCCGCGACTTCGTCCCCGAAGAGGACGCCACGGTCCAGACCCGCCTCAAGGACGCAGGTGCGGTCCTCCTCGGCACCACCAATCTCACCGAATTCGCCATGGCCTACACCTACCACTACCCCTACGGCACCCCCACCAACCCCTGGGACCAGACCCGCATGCCCGGCGGCTCCAGCGCCGGTTCCGGCTCCGCCACCGCCGCCTTCATGTGCGCCACCTCCCTCGGCGAAGACACCGGCGGCTCCATCCGCGGGCCCGCCGCATACTGCGCCCTCTCAGGCCTCCGACCCAGCCAGGGCCGGGTCAGCCGCTACGGCCTCCTCGGCTCCTGCTGGTCCATGGACACCATCGGCCCCATGTCCCGCACCGTCCTCGACTGCGCCATGACCATGCAGCCCATCGCGGGCCACGACCCTAAGGACGCCTACACCTGGAAGACCCCCGTCCCCAACTACGCCTACCTCCTCGATGGCGACATACGCGGCCTCCGCGTCGGCATCCTCACCGAAAAAGTCTACAGCGACCACGTCATCCCGGAAATGCGCGAAGCCGTCCTCCAGGCGGGCGAACTCTTCAGGGATAGGGGCGCTTCCGTCCGGGAAGTCTCCCTCCCCACCGTCCTGAACGGACGCGCCGTCTCCAGCCCCATCACCTACCTCGAAGGCGCAACAGTCCACCGACACCGCATCCGTGGCCCCGAAATTAACATGTACGACCACAACATGCGCATCACCCTCCTGCTCGGCAGCCTCATCCCCGCCCAGACCTACTACAAGGCCCAGCGCCTCCGCGAAATGATGCGCAACGACTTCATGGAGCTCATGACATCCGTCGACATCCTCATATTCCCCACCGCCGCCGACGTCGCCCCTCCCCTCACCGACAAGCCCGGCCTCGGCACCAAGGAAGATTTCAAATCGGAGATGTTCTCCCCCCGGCGCACCCTCACCTCCCTCGCAAACGTCGTTGGCGCACCCGCCCTCTCCGTCCCCTGCGCCTTCAAGGACGGCCTCCCCCTCGGCCTCCAGATCCTTGGTCGACCAATGGAAGAAGACCTAGTCTTCCGCCTCGGCCACGCCTACCAGCAAGACACCACCCACCACACCCACCGCCCACCCCTCTAACCCCCCCGATTGCCCGTCATTCCGGCGAAAGCCGGAATCCAGATTGTCCCTTCCCCCTCGATGGGGGAAGGTTAGGATGGGGGTGATCCTCTCCGACCTGACGCACTTCTCCTTTAGGGGCGGTTCGCGAACCGCCCGCTCTCCCTGAACCTGTCTAAGGATGGGCACCCCCAATCAACGACGTCACTTTGAGCAAACCAAAACGGTCAGACAGGCTCTGTGAGGTAAGACACATAAAGCCCCATCGACAATTGCGAGCCAGAGATTGTAGGGTTTACCTCACGTGAAGAAATATTCCGTCCTCAAAGGGAAAATCATGAACTGGCGCAAGGCACCCGAAATAATCTTGAATCGGTTGTCCTTAATGGCGACCGTGGCCGCCATGATCGCATTCGTGATCCCTTTATTGACGCCACCCACAGACCAAGACCCTACCGGAGGAGCAGGGCTCTTCGCCCCAGTAGTTGCACTGTGTGTAGCAGCGATGATTCTCACGGAAGCGATCAAGGCTGGAAGGCTGGAAATTCGACCGATTCCGAGCATCTTAATCGGTCTGAGCAGCATGGGCAGCGCATACCTGTGGATGGCAGCAGAAAATAATTCCCACCCGCTTGATCCTGAATTGCCATTGTTCCTGGCAATCTTATTCGCCATGGCCGCCGCATTTACGCTTGGGGCATCTCTGATCTCTTGGAGCAATTCGCGGTCAAGCAGCCAATCATCCACTGACTAACCCAAGACACACCTGCCCGCAGGAACGAGCAGAGAACTCGGTTCTATACACAGATAGCTAAGGCGAATGGAAGGAGAAAGAGCATTGGGTGAGGCATTGATCTCTCTAGGGTTAGCATTCGATATCGCAGGGGTGTGTCTCTTGTTCAAGTTTGGTATGCCTTCAGAAGCACCTTCCATTCCATTCGGTACAAGGATTATATGGGGTGCAAGTAATGAAGAGCAGGAAAAGCAAGAACAGAATTATAAGTTCTATTTATGGATGTCACGGTTAGGATTGGGTTTTCTAGTTGTGGGCTTCGCAGTACAACTACTAGGTAATTTATTCAGATAAAGGGAGTCAGCACAGACGATCCTGACTGAGACCGAATCAGAATCAGAAGTAGAAATGATTGTGTGCATGGCCTTAGAATACAGTTGCTACCAGAACGATTATGAAACATCCTGCAGTCGTCCGAAATATGGGTCCAGCAACCCACACGTCGGAATCGCTGATTGAGCTCTTCGACAGCATCCTGGAACCCCTCGACCTGATCCGCCTCAATGAGTGCTCCGAAACCAGCGTCTACGGTAGCAAGAAAACTGCCCCCGGAAACCACCAGCTCCCCTTCCCCCTCAACCCACTTGTCATTCTGAGAAGGCCCCGCGACGAAGAATCTCGCCCCCCGTAGCATTCGCTCTCTGCTCATCGCCCGCAGCGCCATCCCCTCCCCCACCCCTTGTTCCTGCGAAGGCAGGAACCCACTCTCTACCCACGGAGCACTCTCATCTATAGACAACCTCTCCATCCCTAGTACCCCCCAACCCCAAGAAGGAGACCCCCCCATGCCCAACCCCTCTCCCGAAAAATCCCACGCCCTCCAATGGGTCGACGACAACCAACAATCCCTCTCCGACTTCCACCGCCAGATCTGGGACCACGCCGAACCCGCCTGGCGCGAATACCGCTCCGCCAACGCCTTCTGCGACCTCCTGGAGTCCGAGGGCTTCGACGTCGAGCGCGGCTCCGGCCAAATGCCCACCGCCTTCCTCGCCACCTACGGCTCCAGCGGCCCCGTCCTCGGTACCTACGCCGAGTACGACGCCGTCCCCGGCAACTCCCAGCAGCCCGTCCCCTACAAAGCCCCCCGCAAGGACCTCCACCCCTGGGCAGCGGGCCACACCGACCCCCACTCCTCCCTCGGCGTCGCCGCCCTCGCCGGTATCCTCGCCGCCAAGTCGGCCATTGACCGCCACAACCTCAAGGGCACCATCGCCATCTTTGGCGAACCCGCAGAAAAGGTCTGCGGCTCCAAGCCCGTCCACGCAGCCAAGGGCTACTACGACGGCTTCGACGCCTTCATCGCCTACCACCCACACCCTACCAACACCACCATCTGGGACACCCACTGCGGCTCCTACTGGAGCGCCGTCTTCACCTTCGAATGCCACGGACCCCGAGAGCTGGGTCGACCCCGACCTCCTCTCCGGCCCCAACCATCCCCACTCCGCACCCCGCTGCCCCGGCGCCATCGACGCCCTCTGCCTCATGTACACCACCACCAAGTACACCAAGGAGGCCATGTACCCCCACACCGGCACCTGGACACTCAACGAGTTCATCATGGCCGGCGGACAGTGCACCTCCGACAACCTCCCTCCCCGCTTCAGCCAGATACAATACGCCTGGCGCTCCCCCTACCTCGATATCCAGCAGCGTATCTTCAACGTCCTCGAAAACAACGCCCGCAGCGCCGCCGAGGCCACCGGCTGCGAAGTCACCATCCGATGGGTAACGAAGACTCGCGTCGGCCTCCCCAACCACGCCATGGCCCAACTCACCTACGACAACCTCGCCCTCGTCGGCCCGCCCGTCCTCGACGAAGAGGCCCGAGCCTTCGGACGCGCCGTCCAGCAGAATCTCGGCCTGGACCAGATGGACAGCCCCTTCACAGACGAATGCCAGCAGCTTATCTCCCCCACCGACTTCGAGGCCCAGGTCCGCCAACAGCTTCCGCCCTGGCAGGCCAACTACACCTCCGACGATTATGTCGACTACACCTGGCACGCCCCCACCGTCCGCCTCCACACCGCCCGCCCCTCCCTCAAGCCCCCAACCCCCGGCTACCTCTATCCCGCCTGGGTGCGAAACGCCCTCGGCGGCGTCTCAAGCTGCATCGACCCCGGCATGTTCGTCGCAGGCAAGACCATCGCCGCAACCCTCATCGATCTCCTCACCCAACCCGAACTGCTCGCCAAAGCCCAGGCAGAATTCCGAAACCGCACCGGCGGCGGCATCGGCGGCGACAAATGGGTCGCACCCCTCCTACCCAGGGACTTCCCCCCGCCCATTGACCTCCGCTGGCCCGAATACGTCGACACCCCCCGCGGCCGCGAATGGTGGCTCCCCACTCCAATAGCCTAACCCGTCCCACTCGACGACAAGGAGAAAATGATGCTCAACAGAGATCGACTACAGAAGGCGCAGTCCCGCATGAGGGAAAGAAACATCGACGCCTACCTCATCCTCACCCACGACGACTATATCTACTTCTTCGGCGAGGACCGCTTCCAGCCCCGCGCCGTCATTCCTGCCAACGGGCCTCCCATCGTCGTCACCTTCCAGGGCGAAGAAGCCGAGGTCAGGGAGTCCATCGGCGTGGACGACGTGAAAATCTTCGGCACCGTCGGCCAGCAGATTAAGGACGTCGTCGGAACAATGCGCGAAATGGCCGGCAACCAGGGTTCCATGACCGTGGGCGTGCAGATGTGGTTCAACACCCCCGCCTTCCTCCTCAACCTCTTCCAGCGCGCCAACCCGATGATCAAGGTCGTCGACATCGCCCCCGTCATGGACGAACTCCGCTTGGTGAAGGCCGAGGAAGAAGTCCGACTAATGCAAGAAGCGTCCCGCATCGCCGCCGTAGGAATGAACACCGCCGCCCAATGGCTCAGACCCGGCATCTCAGAAAACGAAGTGGGCGCAGAAATTGAATACGCCATGCGAAAGGCCGGGGGGCACGGCGTCGCCACCCCCGTTTTCGTCAACTCCGGCATCCGTTCCGGCTGGCTCCACGGTACCGCGTCTGACAAACTTGTAGAAGAAGGCGATCTCGTCGTTGTCGACGTGATCCCGCGCTATCAGGGCTACTGCGCCAACCTGTCCCGCACCTTCGTCGTCGGTCCCCCCACCGCCAAGCAGCAGGAACTCTTCGACGTTTACCGCCGCGCCCAATCCGCGGGAATCGCAGCCGTCAGGCCCGGCGCAAGAAACGGCGACATCGACGCAGCAGCCAGAACGGTCTTCACAGACGCCGGATTCGGCGAATTCTACATCCCCGGCATCAGCCACAGCATCGGCTTGGACTTCGAAGAAAAACCCCGTCCCACCATCCACCCCGCCGACTTCAGCTTCCAACTCGTCGACGGCATGACCCTCACCGTCGGCCACTCCGTACTCTCCGTCCCCGGAATCGGCGGCGTCCGCATCGAAGACACCTTCCACCTCAAGAACGGCCAACCCCGACAGCTCACAAACTGCAACATCCCCTTCGAACTCCCCATAAACCCCTAATCCCCTCCCCTCTTCACCCTTCCCCCTCAACGAAGACCCTAGCATAACAGGAATCTCCGCCCCCTCTTTCCTCCTATCCCATGACGAGAAAAGATTGAGCCTGCCCTGAGTCTATCGAAGGGGTATGGGTGATCGGGGTGGCGGTGGGGCTTAACGGAGGGCTATGCAAATGTCTCCACCCGCCAATACCGTCCCCCACACCCCACGCCGTAGGGGCGGTTCGGGAACCGCCCCCCTGCCACTACTAAGGCTTGCCGTTGCGGTAAAACGTTTGTAGTTATAGAATAACCATATTGTTGTAGTATCCTAATGACGTCATCACTCAGAGAGAAGAGACTGTCACCATGACTACTGCCACCGCCGCTCCAGCGCAAGCCCCGACCCGCCGCCGCTTCACCGTGGACGAATACTATGCTATGGCCAACGCCGGCATCCTAAACGGAAACGATCGCGTCGAACTGCTAGATGGAGATATCATACGCATGACCCCAATTGGGGATTGGCACGCAGCCAATGTTGACCTACTTAACCACTCTTTGAGCAAGTTATTAAATGATCGAGCCATTGTGCGCGTCCAGGGACCGGCTCGCCTTAACCCCAACAGCGAGCCCCAACCCGATGTCTTGCTGATGCGATGGCGAGATGATTTCTACAGGGGAGGGCACCCGCGACCATCCGATATCCTACTCCTAATCGAAGTCTCCGACACCACAATCGACTATGACCGCACCGCCAAACTCTCGGCCTACGCCCGCGCCGGCATCCCGGAGGTGTGGATCATTTCCCGCGAAGACCGTCGCATCGAGTCCTACACCGAACCCTCAGAGGGAACCTACTCCAACGTCAGCCACGCCACCCCTACCGACACCGTCGCCCCCCAGGCCTTCCCGGACGTCACCCTCAAAGTCGGCCAATTCTTCCCCAAACCAAAGCCTCGGAAAGCAGAGACTCCCTAACCCCCATCCTCCCCCGGCCCGAACCCAGGCGGCGACATCTTATGCCACGGCGTCGCCTGCTCGTACAGGTGCCCCGCCCGCAGCACCATCCCGTCCTCGAAGGGACGTCCAATTATCTGCATCCCCATCGGAAGCCCCGCCTCCGTAAACCCGCAATTCACCGATAGCGCCGGACAACCCACCAGGCTCGCCGGGTGCGTAAAGCTGCGCCGTCCGAAGAAATTCACCCTCATGTCGTCTCGGCTCGCCAGCCCCGATGGCGGCGGCACCGTCGGAGCAACCGAAGGCGACGTCGGGTAAACCATCAAATCCACGTCATTAAACGCCGCCAACATCTCTTCCCGCCAATACGCCCGCAGCTGGTTCGCCTTGTAATACGTCTGCGCCGGAATCAGGTTCGCCATCAGAAGCGTCAGCCGCAGCTCGTTCTGGTAATCGTCCAGCCGCTCCCTCACCCACTTGTAGTGAATCGACGCCGCCTCCACCAGCTCCCCCACCAGCGAGAACGCCGCCGTATCCGGCATTAACGGCAGCGAAATCTCCGTCACCTCGGCCCCCAGCTCCCGCAGCACTTCAATCCCTTCCAGCGTCGCTTCCCGAATCTCCGGCATTACGTCCTCCGTGTGCACCCGCTCCACCACCACACCCACCTTCAATCCCCGTATGTCCCCCTCCAACGCCGCCATGAAGTCCTCGACCGGTTCCCTGCTGGTGTACCTGTCCTTCGGATCGTACCCAGCAATCGCCTGCAGAGTCATCGCACAGTCCGACGTGGTCCTTGAAATCGGGCCGATTACGTCCTTCGACCAGCACGCCCCCAGAAGCCCGTACCGGCTCACCAGCCCGTAGGTGCTCCGAAACCCCGCCAGCCCGCACGCTGCCGCAGGTCCCCGCACCGATCCTCCCGTATCCTCCCCCAGCGACGTTGCGCACATGAACGCCGCCGTCGCCGAAGCCGAACCCCCGCTGGAAGAACCGGCGAAATGCCCCATGTCCCACGGGTTGTGCATCATCCCGTACGGGTAGAAGTGGTTCGTCGTTATCGCAAACTCAGTCAGATTCGTCTTCCCGATGATAACCGCCCCCGCCTCATTCAGCCGCGTCACCACCGTCGCATCCTCCTCCGGCACAAAGTCCCGCAGTACGTTAGACCCTGCCGTCGTCAGCACCCCCTTCGTCCACAACTGGTCCTTCAACGCCACCGGCACCCCGTGCATCGGCCCCAGATATCCACCCGACCCAATCGCCGACTCCGCAGCCCGCGCCGCCTCCATCGCCTCATCCGCCATCACCGTGATGTACGAATTCAGCGTCGAATTCAGCGACTCGATCCGCTCCAGGTACGACTCCGTCGCCTCCACCGGCGAAACCTCCCGCGCCCGAATCTTCTCCGAAAGCTCCGTGGCCGTGAGAAAGGGAATCTCTGACTTATTCATCTATCGCCCCTCAAAAAATTGCCGCCCCCACCAAGCGAAGGCAGCCTCATCTGTCCCTTATCTTAACAACATCCCCGCCCCCCGTCATTCCCGCTTTCGCTGGAATCTAGTCCAGTGCGCCGTACTCTGGTAGGGGCGGTTCGCGAACCGCCCGTCTCCCGACCATAAACCCCTTCCCCCTTGGTGGGCTAATGCTGGGATGGCGGTGAACTCCCCAACCCACGCATTCCCCTGACTTGGACATACCCTCCCGCCAACAATGCTCCCGTAGGTCAACGGATACGCCATTTCGGTGAGCTGGTCTGGTTGTTATAATCCCTGCGATCGGCGGTCAGGAAGGTCTGCTTGCCACCCACGCTTTTGTAACAGCAGCGTCGGAAGCGGGGGCGTCCATTCTTGCGAAGTGATGGTTGGCAGCACAGGCATGGAAGGAGGTTAACAGACAGTGAAAAAGCTATCGCTGTTTGTATTGATTCTGGGATTGCTAACGGTGGCTACTGTATTTCTTATGGTGACGTGGCTCAGGGCAGAGGATGCAGAGGAACGGGCGGTGCGAGCGGAGAACCTGACATCGCTCCAGGTGGAGGAGCTGAGAAAGTCTGAGGAAGCGCGAAGTGTATCCGAGTGGGAAGTTGTCAGGCTGAGCCAGGAACTAAGTAACTCGTGGGGAGTGGCAACCAAGTTGCGCCAAGCGCTGGTCAATGAACAGGCGGAGGTTGGCAGGTTGAACCAGGAGTTGAAGAATGCGAATACGTGGTATAGGAGGACGGTGAAGGCGCATGACGAGGCCCTGGCAGAAGTGAACAGGCTGAACCAGGAGTTGAGGAATGTCCAGTCAGCGGCACGGGCAAGCGGGTCGAGCCAGACGTCGAGCAGCTCCCAAGTGATGGTAAACAGATTGCGCCAGTCTTTGAGACAGGCCGAGGCTGAGGTGAATCGGCTACGCCAAGCGGCGAGTAACGTCCAGCAGTCGGACACGTCCCAAGCTGCGGTCGTGCGAGAGTTGGGCCAAGAAGTTGGCTGCGTCAGTAGGGATGTTGCAACATTGCTTCAGACATTGGCGATTCCGGCGTCGGGAGGGTGGGCGGTAGTAGTGCCAGAGCGTGCTTGGGCATGGTTGCTCGACCAACTGTGCGGCTGGTTGGTGTCGCGTCTCTAGGCGCGGGCGTTGATGCAATCCAGGTCACGAGTCACCTGTACTTGGCCGACGTCGTTCAAGCCCAATCTATTGTAGGCGTTGAACCCTGGATTGCGGTCAGGTGCGCGACTCACACACAATCCCTACATCTCCCCCCGTAGGGGCGAACCTTGTGGTCGCCCCCTTCCCTCCATTGTGACATCCTGCCCATTGCCGTAAATCCCCCTCCCCCCATCCCCCTCACTCCGGCGGTCATTCTGAGGAGGCCCCGCGACGAAGAATCTCGGCACCGCAACACACCACTCCACCCAAACCGCCATTCCCTGTTGACGCCTTTCCCCCTCATTCCACCCCCTCCCCGCTGTGACAACATTCCGTTGCCACAATCTCCCCTCCCCTGCTAACCTACCTCCATGAATCAACTCCCAACCACGCACACCCAACCCGTCATTCCTGTGAAAACCGGAATCCAGAGCCAACAAACAACCTCTCCCTCCACCTGAGTCTCATTCTGGACAAAGTGAAGCAGAGTCGAAGAATCTTGACGCCTATACTGACCCTTCTTCTCCCATTCAATTTCAGAACCATTTAAAGACAAATCCTACGCCTGAAGCCCCAATAAACGAATATCCGATTCCCAGGAGCGAAAATATGAATGAAGACCACCGCCTCGACGGCCAGACCGCCATCGTCACCGGCGCCGCCCAGGGTATCGGCCAGGGCATCGCCCTCGTCCTCAGTGAGGCCGGCGCCAACATCGTCATCGGCGACATTCAGGACGCCTCCTATACGGTTAGTCAGATAAAGGCAAAAGGCGGCGCCGCCGTCTCCATGCTCATGGACACCAGCATCCCCGCCGACGCCAACGCCCTTGTGGAGCTTGCCCTCGACCGCTTCGGCACCCTCGACGTTCTCGTCAACAACGCTGGTATAGACGCCCCACGCGGTACCATCTGGGGCCTCTCCGATGAAGAATGGCAACGCACCATCGACGTTAATCTCAGCGGCGTTTTCTACTGCACCCGCGCCGCCCTCAAGCCCATGCTGGCAGCAGGCAGCGGCTGCATCGTCAATATCAGCTCCCAGGCCGCCCGCGCCGCCGGTGACCCAAACGGCTCCCCGGCCTACAATGCCAGCAAAGCCGGGCTCATTGGTCTCACCGTCGCCTCTTCCGCCCAGGCCGCCCCCAGGGGTGTGCGCGTCAACGCCATCATGCCCGCCCTCGTGGAATCAAGAGACTTCGGTTGGACTCCGGAACATCGCGCCGCCCAGATAAGACCCTACCCCCTCGGCATCGGCAAACCCCGCGATATCGGCCAGGCCGTCCTCTACCTCGCCAGCCCCGCATCCCGATGGGTCACCGGCACCGCCCTACACATAACAGGCGGCTACGAAAGAAGCGGCCCCTGGTTCTAACCCCTCTACGCCCGCGCCCGTCTCAGCCGCCGAATCGGATTCACCAGCCGGAAGAACCTCCCTACCTCTCCCAACTCCCACATCACCAGGAACTGGCTCGCTATGAATATCGAGCTGTACGTCCCCGCAATCGTGCCAATCAGCAGCACCAGCAGGAACTCCCGCAGCGTAGCGCCACCAATCAGAATCAGCGCCAACAACGCAAACGTCGTTGTTAAGCTCGTACCCAGCGACCGTCCCATGCTCTCCATGATGCTGATGTTTACCGACAGCCCAAGCGGACGGTCGATGTCCCGCGCCACATTCTCACGAATCCGGTCGAACACCACAATCGTGTCGTTCACGCTATAGCCCGCCACCGCCAGCAGCCCCACCACAAACATCACGTTCACTTCCAGCCCTATCACCTTCCCCAATATCGAGAAGATGCCGATGATTATCAACATATCGTGCACCAGCGCCAGCACCGCTGCCACCCCGTACCTGAACGACCCTGGAATGTGCCGGAACGCCCACGTTATGTACAACAATATCCCAACCGCAGCCACCATCACCGCTATCACCGCATTCCGCACCGTCTCCCCCGCCACCTCCGGCGACACCGTCTCCACCTTGGAAATGGTATCCACCGACGCAACGTCTCGCACCAACAACCTCTGAATTTCGCCCCGCTCGCCTTCCTGCAGCTCCTTGGTGCGAATGAACAATGTGGTGCTCGAAAGTTTCTGGATACGAGCGTTGGAGTGGTCCTGAATATCGATGTCCGGGTAGTCCTCTTCGCTGAGGGCCGCCCGCACCTGTTCTTCATCCACCACCTGTTCGAACGTCACCTCGAAGGCGGAACCGCTGGTAAAGTCAATCCCCGGTCGCACCGCCGGAGGAATGATTAGCGAAATGATCCCCGGCACCAGAATCAACGCCGAAATCAGGAAGTACCATTTCCGCTTGCCGACTATGTCCATTACCGCCCCCCTTCCTCGAGTTCGTCGTCCCGGTTGCGCACGCCCTCCGGCGTGAACAGGTTAAGCCTGTTCCCCAACTTGGTGAAGGCCAGCAGCTGTAGGAAGTTCCGGCTCACCATGAGCGCCGTGAACATGCTAACCGCCACGCCTATCGCCAGCGTGATGGCGAAACCCGTGATTCTCGGTTCGCCCAACTCCCGTCCGAAGAAGAACAGTATTCCGCAGGTGATGAACGTCGAAGTGTTGCTGTCCCGAATCGCCGGCCACGCCCGCCGGAACCCAATCTCCATCGAAGAAAGCAGGCTCCGGCCCGCCCTGAGCTCCTCTTTCAGACGCTCGAATATCAATATGTTGGCGTCCACCGCCATACCGATGGAAAGGATCACCGCCGCCAGCCCTGAAAGTGTCAGCGTAACCGGCGCCATCTTGAACACCGCCAACACAAGAGTCGCGTATATGATTAGCGCCACCGCGGCCACGAGCCCCGCCGCCCGGTAGTAGATGATCATGAACAATATAATCAGGCCCAGTCCCACCATCGCCGCCATCAGGCTCGCCCTCAGCGATTCGCCGCCCAGGAACGAGTCCACCGTGCTCTCCCGCACCAGGTCCAGCGATACCGGCAAGCTACCCGATTCCAGCTGAATCGAAAGCGTCTGCACCCGGTCAAAGGTGAAGTCCGGCCCCTCAATGAACCCGGTCCCGCTGACAATTGGCTGCCGTGTTACCGGGCAAATTATGCTCTCCCCATCCAGCAAGTGCGCAATGCACTTCGTTTGGTCTCCCGCAATTCGGGTGGTGAAGTCTCGGAAGATGCGCGTCCCGTCCCCGTCGAATACGAAGTTCACAATCGGTACACCCGTTGTCGGGTGCGATCCCGCGAAGGCCTGTGACAGGTTTTCACCAGTCAGCGGCTCCCCGCTCCTCCCGACAGCCTCCTGGTCCTCGAATTCCGAACAGTTCGCGTTCAAGCAGGTCCTCTCCGCAAACACCAACTGGGCCGTCTGACCGATAGTAACCTTCAGCGATTCCACGCCGCCGGTTGTTTCAAATGTATCTATGGGCAGTAATGCCGCAGCAAGATTCTGCCGCAGCTCGTTCTGTTCCGTGTCGCTGAGCGTCTGGACCCTCACGTTGAACGCCACTCCCGGCGTGGCAATCACCTCAACCTCGTCCTCCAGGTATCCCATCCCCACCATTGCGTCGACGATCTCCTCAGGCTGCACAATGCCCTGGAACACAACCTGCATCGCCCGGAGGCTCTCGTCAAATGTAAATGACTCTATCGCTCCAAGCTCTTCCTCGAGCACAGTCCGAACTTCCTGTCGCTGCTCCTCAGTAGTCTCAGGCGCCCGAATATCGAAGACCCCGGGCACGTTGGCTATCTCCGCGTCGCTTACCAGCGCGTCCTCGAATCCCAAACCCTCCAATACATTCTCCAGCGTCGGCCTCGACACCCTCCCCTTGAACACCATGTCTATGAACGTATCCTCCACCCCCGGCACCTGCACCAGCACCCTGTCCTCTCCGAAAAGCTGAACGCTTGGCTCTGTAATACCGAAGGCGTCCACCCTCTTTGTAATGGTGTCGACAACGCCCTGCATCCGTTCCGTGTCGGGATCATTTCTTATCAACTGGAAGAGCGAAAGTACGCCCACCTGCTCCGCCACATTCCCCTCAATTGTCAGGTCCCGTTCGTCGTCAAGCGATGCAAGGTCCAGCGCATATTCCCGCCCACGCGACTCGATCACCGTCGCCTCGGAGAAGCCCAAATCCACCATCGCCGTGTCCATCACAGCCCGTTCGACGCCTGTAGCCAAGGCCAATTCTATCTGCGCCGACTGGATGTCGGTGGAGTTAATCTGGTCTATTCCGGTAACCGCCTCTTGCAGTCCTTCCTCCAGCGCGGTGAAGGCCTCCGCATCCAGCGGATCAAGCGTAGCCGTGAAGTTCTTGCCATCCACGTTCACAATGCGAGCGTCCGGGTATTCCAGGTCGCTGAAGGCAATCTGCAGCTGGCCTTCGTCCGGCGGACGCTCGAAGAAGACCCATACCGACTCCACCTGGTCGTCCTGGTCCCGCACCACCTGAAGTTGCGCCACTGTGAAGAGTTCCTCCAGCGCCGTCCGCATGGCCTCTTCTGCTGCATCATCGATGTTGGGAAGCCCGCTGAGAATGAATACCTGCGACTGCACCGTCGCCACCAGCACGTCCTGGTAGCCCAACCCCCTGACCACGTCACCCACCGACCCTTGGCTCGGCAGCTCCACCAGGCTGACGTGGATCTGCGTCCTGTCCTCTATGCTCGACTCGTAGCTAGTCGCCGGCCCTATTTCCACCTGCAGTTCCTCCACGAAGCCGACCACGCCCTCCTCGTCGATGCCCGGCACATCCAGCGAATACTCCTCCTGCTCGAAAGTCGATATGGTCACCGGCCCCAGGTCTAGCTGGTCCAACCCTTCCCTCAATGCCGACTCGGCGATGGGCTGTTCAAAGGTCGCGTTGATCGTCACCGGCCTTTCCGCCTCATAGACCAGGTGCGCGCCACCTCGCAGGTCCAGGCCCAGCACCAGGCCCAACGGCCCGGTTCCTCCCCGGTCGAACGAGTCTCCCGGCAGGTCCACGTCCTGGTTCCACAGCACCAGCACGGCCAGAGCGAACATGACCCCAATTATCAGGAAAATTCTTAGACTTCTACGCATGAGCGTCCACTACCATGTTCCGTCTTCCAAGCGCGCCCGCACCCAGGCCAGCGCTTCCTCTCTTGTATTCACTTCCAAAGCCGCCCGCGCCTCCTCCAGCCCATCCAGCAGCCGCCGAAATACGGGCCCCGGCTCAAGGCCAACCACTTCAATTAGGTCGTGCCCCGTGAGAAGCGGCTCCCGCTTCCCGGCGTCAACCGCCGTTGCCTCCCGACGCGATTCTGTCACCACATAATTTACCACGTCCACCCGTCGCAGCCAGTCTTCCATCTCCAACAACGGCCCTCGGGCCGCCAGGTAGTCCGCCAAACTCAGATACAAAACCGAGTACGCCGACTCTTCCAGGTCCCGGAAGAACTTGTACATCGCCCTCGAACTGGGCATCTCCAGTTCCTGGCTCATCTGCGTGGGTCTCAGGTGCGCCGCAACCATCGCCGCTACGCTTCGAACTCCCCGGGCGCTGATGCGAAGGCCCCGCAGACGCTCTTCCGCCACCGTCGCTCCCTGCTTCGGGTGTCCCAGGAACCGCGTCCTGCCCGTGGCGTCCACCGCCTTCGTCTGAGGTTTCGCAATATCGTGAAATAGCGCGCCCAGCTTCAATATTGTCCGGCGTGTGTGCCCGTCGCTCACCACCTCGTCAAAGTGCCCCTCCATCTCCTCGTCCCACACGACCGACGACAAATGCGACGCTCTCCCGCACGAAACTGGCGCCGTCACCTCGTGTGCATACTCCACCGCCTGCACCGTATGCTCGAAGACGTCCCAGTAGTGCTCCTTCGGCTGCGTCACTTCTCTCGCAAGCTCCAACTCCGGCACAATCCGGCACAGCAGTCCCAGGTCATCCAGGCAGTGCAGCGTCTCCGCCGGAGAGTCCAGTGAAAGCAAGATAAGAAACTCGTCCCTCACCCTCTCGCCCGCCACCGAATCAATCAGATGCCCCTGTTCCCGAATCCTCGCCGCCGTCCCCTCTTCCATGTCAAAGCCAAAGCTCCGCGCCAGCCGGGCTCCTCGTAGAAGCCGGCTCGGGTCTTCCTGAAAGACCCCGTCGCTCACCATCCGCACCAATCCGCGCCCCAGGTCCTCCCGACCCCCAAACGGGTCGATGACTGCCTCGGCCCAGTCCTCCCTGTCCGCCTCCGTCACCGGCAGCGCCATCGCATCTATAGTGAAGTCCCTGCGCGCCAGGTCCTGCTCCACCGTTCCTTCCATGGAAGCCAGATCCACCGTCGGCCCACCGTCCCTGCAGACAACCCGAGCCACTCCCCGCATGGGGTCCAGCGGCACGAAGCTCCCACCCAACCGTCGAGCCAGTTCCTGACCCAATGCCAAAACGTCCCCTCTTACAGCCGCGTCCACGTCGTGACTCTGCCGCCCCATCAACGCATCCCGCACACAGCCCCCTACCAGGAATGCCTCCACTCCGCGAGAGTCAAAGAACTCCCCAAGCACGGCGGCACTGGACGCGAGCGGCGCTGAATTCGCTGAACGTGGAAGCCTCTGAGGCCCGGGCGAAACCGTTAATTGCTGGATGAAGCAGCCTCCGTTGCGTCCCTCTCCGATTCCTCTTCCTCGTCATGCCTCCAGATCTCGTCCGGGCTCACCAGTCGCTCCACGTACAGATGCCCGTCCAGGTGGTCCGTCTCATGCTCCAGCGCCTGCGCCAGCAGGTCACCCTCCGCCTTGATGCGAATAGGCTTCCCGTCCAACCCCCGCGCCTTCACATGCACCTTCTCCGACCTCACTGTCGATCCCGAATATCCGGGTATGCTCAAGCACCCCTCCGTGAGCTCTCTGGACCCTTCCCGGTGCACAACTTCAGGATTCACAAGCACCAGGGCTTCTTCATCATCGGGCAACTGAATTACGGCGATGCGAAGCGGAACGCCAATCTGGTTGGCGGCCAGCCCCACGCCTTGGGCGTCATGCATCGTCTCTATCATATCTTTCACTAGTCTGCGAATCCCCGCATCCACCCGCTTCACCCGGCTGGTCTTCCGACTCAGCACCGGATCCTGCGCGGAAACCAGCGGTCTCACAGCCACCTTCTAATCTCCTCTTGAGGGTTGGTTCCCATCGGCCCTCCTTAAAAAGGCCTCAAAGATTATAGACATTCGCCTCAACGGGTGTAAAGCCGCAACTCCCATTCTAGGCGTTACAGCGCCGTCACCGGATCCACGTCCACCGTCCAACCCCGCGGTATTCCCGTGTCTTTCAACAGATTGTGAAGGTCGCCCCCTGTGCCTCTCAGCACAAGGTGCCACCGGTACACACCCCGAATCCTACGGGGCTGCGTCGGCGCCGGGCCCACCACGTCCACCCCCGCAAGCCCCCGACCGAAGGCGGATGTACGAAGCAGCTCCGCCATTCGCGTCGCCTCTTTCTCGCACGCATCCTCCTTTGTGTGCTGATACACCATCCGTATCAGCCTGCTGAACGGCGGATATCCCAGCTCCCGACGATAAGCAATCTCCCGCCTGTACATGCTCGAATAGTCCTGACGTCCCGCGGCGCGTATAGCATAACTCTCCGGGCTGTACGTCTGGATGATGACCAAGCCCGGCGTCCGCCCCCTCCCAGCCCGCCCCGCCACCTGGCACAACAGCTGAAACGTCCTCTCTCCAGCCCGAAAGTCCGGACGGTGCAGCCCCACGTCGGCCAGCACCACCCCAACCAGGCTGACGTTCGGCACGTGAAGCCCCTTCGCAACCATCTGCGTGCCCACCAGCACCTGCGCCTCCCCCTCCGAGAACGATCTCAGCAGCGCCTCGTGTTCCCCGCCTCGTCCCGCCGTATCGCTGTCCAGGCGCACTACCTCAACCCCCGGCGCCACCCGACCCAACTCCTCCACCACCCTCTGTGTTCCCACACCCAGGTATCGATGCGACCTGTCCCCGCACCCTTCGCACTGCGTACTCGGCCTCCGGCGTCGTCCACACAGATGGCACAGTAGCCCCCGACCCCGGTGATAGGTGACCGCCACCGAACACCGACGGCACTCCAATGCCAAGCCGCAGCTCTTGCACTGCACCATCGTTGCCGCCCCGCGCCGGTTCAGAAACAGAATCGCCTGCTCCCCTCTCTCGACGCACTCCATCAGCGAACGCGTCAGCCGGCGACTGAACGGGCTGCGGTTACCCTCTTTCAATTCCTCTCGCATATCCTCAATGACAACCCTCGCCAACCCCGTCCCCACCTCCTGTAATCCGGGCCCTTCCTGGGAGGATCGCCCTGCGGACTCCCCCTCCCTCTTCACAGGCCTCTCATCCTGCGACGATGACGGCCCAATTCGGTAGGGCAGCTTGAACAGCCGGTGTCTCCTCCCCCGCAGCGAGTGATAGTAGGTCGCCACGTCGGGCGTCGCGCTCCCCATCAACACCGGCACCCCGGAAAGCTCCGAAATCTTCCGCGCCGTCTCCCTCGCGTGATACCGGGGAGCAAGATTCTCCTCCTTATAATTCCACTCATGCTCCTCGTCTATCACGATGAGCCCCAGGTCTGGCGCCGGCGAAAACAGCGCGCTCCGTGGCCCCACTACCACGTCGTAGGCCCCCGCTCGGATCCGCCACCACTCGTCAAACCGCCTCTGCAGGCTCATTCCGCTGTGCAGCAGCGCCACCCGGCCCGGAAACCTCGCGTTAATCCGGTCCTCCATCTGCGGCGTCATCGAAATCTCCGGCACCAGCAGAATTCCCCTCCGCCCCAGGCTGATGCAACGCTCCAGCGCGCGCAGGTACACCTCCGTCTTGCCGCTCCCCGTCACCCCGTGGACCAGCACGCTCCTTGGAACAGCCCTATAATCTTCAAGCAGCCTCTCAATGAAGGCCACAACGCTGCTCTGCTCGGTCGTCAACGTCGGTAGCAACCCAAGCTGATAGTCTGGCTCCCTACGTCGACCCCCACCCCTCACCCACTCCTGCGCCACCAACCCCTTCGAAACCAGCCCCTTCACCGCTGAAGCCCCGAATCCCTTCATCGCCTCGACATACGATAGTCCCTGCCGCTGCTCCAGCAACTCCACAAGCAGTTCCTTCTGCCTCCGTGCCCCCTTAACCGCAGACAGCGCCTCCTCCCTCGACTCTTCTCCGTGGACGTTCGGCAGCAGGTACCGTTCATATCGGGGCGCCGTACGTGGCCGAAGTATCTCCCACTCCCGCTCCAGAATTCCCCGCCGCACCAACCGATTCAAGGAGGCGCCCGCCTTCCTCCCCAAACTCCTCCCCACACCTTTCTCTGCCATGCGCCCACCCTGGGCAACAACGTCGTAAACCCCCGCCTCGTCCTCCTCAAGATTTTCCGGCCTGTCCTTCACCGTCCTGACGTGGGCCCGCACGCGGGTCCTGAACCCCGGCGGAAGCATCAGCGCCGCCGCCTCAAACAGCGATGACAAATAGTACCGGCTCAACCACCGCGCCAACTTCAATCCCCACGCCGGTAGCAGCGCCCCCCGCGCAATCGTGGAAATTACCGGACGCGTAGCATCCAGGGAAGTCTGGTCTAAAGCTTCAAACACAATTCCTTGCACGGGTCGCGGGCCCAGCGGGACCCACACCAGCTGTCCGGGAGATACTTCCATCCGTGAAGGAACGCTGTAGGTCAGGGTCCGATTGACCCCCAGGGGCGCATCTACTGCAACCTCAACATATTTCATGCAACACCCAATCCCGAAGCGCGTTCATGCACGTCATTCTGAACGCAACCGAGAGTCCCCCCACCCTTTCTCCACCACCCGCCGTTCCCGCTTCCCACTCTTCACTCCCACTCTCCCCTGAATCAACCCCGCTCTCCCCACAGCCACTCACAACACTGACATCTTCCCCTTGCCAAAACATCCTTTCCCCTGTTAACCTATTCCCATCAATGAAACGCCCGTGTCCCCACGTTGAATAAATCCGGGATACATACCCACCAAAGAAACAAACGAATGCGAAGAAACTTCTACTTCCTACGGAAAAGTCCTCATGCTCCGCCGCCCCCATCGCCATTCCGTCGAATAACCGCTCCCCTAGAAAACAGGAACTCATCCCCCCATCCGCGGATGCGGCGATTGTCACACCGCCCGTCTCGCCCGAGTCTAGTAGCGGCCCCGCTCCTTGATGCGGGCGGCCCGTCCAAAGCGGCCCCGTAGGTAGTATAGCCGCGCCCGGCGGACCTTCCCCCGTCTCACTACCTCCACCGACTCTATCCTGGGCGAATAGAGAGGAAATGTCCTCTCCACCCCAATATTCTGCGTGACCCGGCGTACCGTGAAGTTTGCGCCAGGGCCTCCCCCTCGCCGCTTGATGACCACGCCCTGGAACGCCTGAATCCGCTCCCGCTCCCCCTCTCGCACCCGATAGTTGACCTTAACCGAATCACCAGGCCCAAAGTCCTGGATCTTGGGATTCGCTTCTAACTTGATTACAGAACTAACCGACATAACCGTTCTTCTCCCAATTGCGCTGCGACACCATATTCTAACGCCCCCACCCTACCACTAGCAACACAATGCGTTCCACTAACCGTCCCTCCTCCACCCCAAACCCTCCAGAAACGCCACGTCTTCCGCCGAAAGCTTCGCCTTATCTAGCAAGTCCGGCCGCCACCGCAGAGTCCGCTCCAGCGCCTGCTCTCGACGCCATCGCCTTATCTCTCCGTGATTGCCGGATAGCAGCATCTCCGGCACACTCCAACCTTGGTATTCCGCCGGTCTTGTGTACACCGGATGCTGCAACAACCCTGAAGTTATCGAGTCCCGACTCACGCTTTCCGGTTTCCCCACCACCCCTGGCAGCAGACGCACCACCGCGTCCGTCAGCGTCATCGCCGCCAGCTCCCCACCCGTCAGCACGTAGTCGCCGATACTAACGTCGTCAGTTATCAAATGCTCCCTCACCCGCTCATCCACCCCCTCGTAATGCCCGCACAGAATTATCAGGTACCTCTGCCGGGCAAACTCCTGCACCATCTTCTGGTCCAACAGCCTCCCCTGTGGCGATGTCAAGATCACTCGCGTCGTCGCCATCTCCAGCTGCGTTATCCCCGCAAGGATCGACTCCACCCCTTCGAAGATCGGCTCCGGCTTCATCACCATCCCGGAATCCCCGCCAAACTGGTAGTCGTCCGCCGTCCTATGCCGGTCGTGGGTGTAGTCCCGAATGTCGTGAATCAAAATCTCCGCCGCCCCCTTGTCCACCGCCCGCTTCACAATGCTGTGACCGAAAGGCCCCTCAAACATCTCCGGGAACAGCGTCAATATATGTATCTGCATGATAGAGACGCGGCGTCAGTGCCCCGTCGGATGCCCTTCAGCCCTGTCCTTCAATATCTCAAGGGCGTGGGGCAACACCGGCAGAATCACCTCCAGGCACTCCTCCACCGCCTTGGGACTCCCCGGCAGCGTCACAATCAGCGTGTGCCCCCTGGCCCCCACCACGGACCGACTCAGCATCGCCATCGGCGTCTTGCTCAGGGTTTGGGCACGCATTGTCTCTGCCATCCCCGGCACCTGCCGGTCAATCACCGCCAAACATGCTTCCGGCGTCACGTCATATGGCCCCAACCCCGTCCCTCCCGTGCTGACAATCAGGTCCAAACCTTCGTCGTCCGACCACGTCCTGAACCGGTCCTCAATGACCTCCTTCACGTCGGCTATCATCTCGTACCGCACTTCCTCATACCGGGGCGGCGCCAGTACCCGACGGATGGCCATCCCGCTGGTGTCTTCTCTCTTGCCCTGGTGACCGCTGGTGCTCACGGTCAAAATACCCAAAGTAAACATAAGCCGCTCCTGACCATATGGTAGCACGCCCCTCTCAGCTGCGACAATTTCATGCAAATGCTTGAAATCATCCTACCCTTCCACAACGCCATCCCACATGCCAGCCATAGCTGGATAGGGGCAAAATGGGCGCCTCGACGGCCCCGCCAATTTCCTCATCCTCTGCAAATCAATGCAAAATTCTGGAAATAACATAAAATTCACATAAAAATTATATTAAAAAGGGTTGAAGCAAAGTTCAAGCCAATGTTAACTTACCTTCATTGCTTGGGGAACGCAGGTGTGCAGGCCGAATAAAGCCTCTCTTTCAACTAGAAGGTAGCGCCGTCCAACCGGGCGGCGATATTCAAGCAAGGAGCCTCTAACGGAATCTCCTTGCCCTTCGGAAAGAGCGATACACCCGCAACGCCACTCAGAGGAGTGGACAAACCAGGAAATAGAATTACGGGGGCAGGAGGCCAGGTGACCTCTACCACGGTGATAACCGCTACTCTGCCAGGGCCCGCCTTAGAAGGGTTGAGTCAGCCCATGGACGACGTTTCAATCGTTCACCAACCGGTCCTGCTGACGGAAGCCGTCGAAGCTTTGGCGATAAAGCCCGGCGGAACTTACGTCGACGGCACAGTTGGCGGCGGCGGCCACGCTGAAGCCATTCTTCAGAACTGCCTCCCCGGTGGTCGTTTGGTTGGCATTGACGCTGACTCGTCCGCCCTCGAATTTGCCCAATCCAGGCTCGCCCCCTTCCAGGATGCCCTCACCCTCGTCCACGGCAGTTACGCCGATTTGGAACACATCCTGGATAGCAACGGCTTTGGCCCCGTAGATGGCATACTCCTGGATCTCGGCCTCTCATCCCTCCAGCTTGAATCATCCGGCCGCGGCTTCAGCTTCCGTCGGGAAGAGCCTCTGGACATGCGGTTCGACGCAACGGCCCCCAGTCCTACGGCGGCGTCAATCATTAACGAAAGCACCGAGCAGGAACTGACCCGTCTTCTTCGCAGTTACGGCGAGGAGCGAAGGGCCCGCGCCATAGCAAAGGCTCTCGTAGAAAACCGCCCCCTGCGAAGCGCGGCCCATCTCGCCCAGGTTGTCACCCGCAGAGTCGGCCCCTCCCGTGGCGGCATACACCCCGCCACCCGCACCTTCCAGGCCCTCCGCATAGCCGTCAATCAGGAACTCAACAATCTAAAGACCGGGCTCCGGCAGGCCATATGCAGCCTCAAGCCCGGTGGCAGACTCGTCGTAATCAGCTACCACAGCCTGGAGGACCGGATAGTCAAGGAGACCTTCAGGCGAGAATCCCGGGACTGCGTATGCCCACCGGAACTGGTCCAATGCATATGCAGTCATCAAGCTCAGTTAAGCATTATTCATCGGAAAGTCATCACCCCATCGGTCGAGGAAACGGTACGGAACCCTCGTAGCAGAAGCGCGCGAATGCGAGCAGCTCAATATTTCAAGGTTAGGTCATCATAGCGACAGGTTGAAAGGAAGGCTCATGGCAAAAGATATCTTTTATACCGCTCTAGACATCGGCACCAGCAAGGTCGCCACCGTGGTTGCCCAGGTGGGACCGGACGGGGAACTCAAGATTGTGGGCACAGGTTTGGTTCCTTCTCAAGGCGTGGTCAAGGGCCAGATCGTCAACGTGGCAGAGGCGCAGGAAGCAGTTCAGGCGTCTCTAAATGAAGCTCAGCGGTACATGGGATACCGGATCCCATGGACCTACGTAAGCATGGCAGGCGCATCCACCGCCTGTTTCAACACCACCGGAGTCATCCACTCCGACACTAACGGCAACCCAATCTCCGGCGAAAACGTCGAGCAGCTCGTTCAGACCTCCTACCCACAGATTCCGGAGGACAAGGAACTGCTTCACGTCATGCCCGTCAACTACGTGGTAGACAGCTATCGCGGCGTCCGCAGCCCTCTGGGTCTTCACGCGGGCCGTGTTGAGGTCGAGTCCCACGTCGTCATGGCTGACAAGGACGCCATCGTCCAGACCCTCCACGCCGTTGAGGACTGCAACGTTCCGGTTCGCGACATCGTCCTCTCCTCCCTCGCCTCCGCCGAGGCAACCCTATTCCAGGATGAAAAGGAGATGGGGGTCGTGCTGGCCGATATCGGCGCCGGCACCACAGACCTCGCCATCTTCAAAGACGGCAGTCTCTGGTTCGACACCTCCATTCCCGTTGGTGGCAACCAATTGACGCGGGACCTCTCCGTGGCTCTGGGAATGCCGTACTACTTTGCAGAGGACCTCAAGGTCAAATGGGGCCACTCAGCCCCGGACATCGAACAGGCCAGCGAGGAAGTGATGCTCCCCAGTTTCCAGGGGCAGTCCCGCAGGCTCATTCGAAGGTCCACCTTGTGCAAGCCTCTGATGGATCGTCTACAGGAGACCCTGGGCCTCATCATGCTGAGGGCCCAGCAGGCTGGCTTGCGCCGCCTTCCGCCCGGTGGCGTCGTGCTGACGGGTGGAACTTCAAAGATTCCCGGCTTCCAGCAAATGGCCGCTGAAACCCTGGCTTGCCCCGTCCGCGTCGCCGCTCCCGTCGGTATCCGCGGCTTCAGCCCGGAGCACAACCAGAATGCCTTCTCCACTGTAATAGGCCTGCTGCTCTGGGGCATAAAGCACCAGAATCGCACGCGGAAATTCAGCAAGAGCCGGGCTGAATACGGATCCGGCAAAGGGTCCAGCGCCTTCTTCCAGCGCATCAAGAAGGCCGTCAAAGTTAGGTAACAAAGCTCAAAGGTACCCCAATAAACATACATTAGAGGAGGAGTCATGGATCATCATTCAGACCATCAGGCGGAGGGCCACGGTTCGGTCTTTTCGCTTCCCGAAGGCAAGCCTTACGGTAACCCAGTCATTCGCATAGTCGGTGTCGGCGGCGGTGGAAGCAATGCCGTTAACCGAATGTTCAGCGACAGAGTCGCCGGCGTAGAATATTTCGCCATCAACACCGACGCCCAGCACCTGGCACTGCTGGACGTTCCCAACAAGCTGGCCATCGGTCAGTCCCTCACCCGCGGCCTCGGCGCCGGCGGAAACCCTGACATTGGCCGACAGGCTGCCGAGGAGAGCCGCGAAAAGCTCGAACAGGTATGCCAGGGCGCAGACATGGTCTTCCTGGCCTGCGGCATGGGCGGCGGCACCGGCACCGGTGCTATCCCCGTAGTCGCTCAGATCGCCAAGGAGTCCGGCGCCCTTACCGTCGCCGTCGTCTCCCGCCCCTTCTCTTTTGAGGTGCGGACCCGCCGCAAGAACGCCGACGAAGGCCTTCTTCGCTTGCAGGACCATGTCGACACCGTCATCACCATTCCCAACGACAAGCTTCTCGACATGGAGCGTCAGCGGGAAAACCAGACCGTCTCTTGGGACGATGCTCTCCGCCTCGCGGACTCCGTCCTCCAGCACGGCATCCAGGCCATCGCTGAGGTTGTCATGGTTACCGGTGAGATAAACGTCGACTTCGCAGACGTCCGGTCCATCATGCTCAACGCCGGCCCCGCTTGGCTCGCCATTGGCACCGGCTCAGGCGAGAACCGGGCCCTCGACGCTGCCCGCATGGCTACCAAGAGCCCGTTGCTCGATATCGCCATCGAAGGCGCCAAGAGGATCCTCTTCGTCATGACCGGTGGTCCGTCACTCTCGCTCCGCGAGATCCAGCAGGCCTCCAGCGTTATCGAGGAGTTGGCAGACCCCGAAGCCAACGTCATCTTCGGTACCGTCAAGGATCCCAAGCTGACCGACGAAGTGAAAATTACCCTAGTGGCCGCTTCCTTCCCAATGCCCGAGGAGAACATGATCCAGCGCCAAGAGGAGCTTCGAAACCTCCTCCGGCAGAGCGTCAGCCAGACCGGCGACGACCTGGATGTTCCCAGCTTCCTTCGCAAGGAGCAGACCACACGCTCACGTGGTGGGCTCTTTGGGTAGGCATCGCCGCTAGATCCTTTCTTCCTGAGGAATGTTCCCAGGGTTTAAGGACTACTAGCCACTTGTAGCCGAAACCCAAGACACCTGGGAATCCACTGAGGCCCCGACGCATGCGTCGGGGCCTCTCGATTTTTCCCAATTTCCCCCTCTTCCTCCATCCCGGTCCCTTCTCCTCCGTCCACCCCCGCCTGGCCCGTGTGTCTCGACGTCCGTCGATTTCTTTGACGCTTTCCCCAATGAGGCGCCCATTTCGAATCAACCGGGAGCTTCAAGGTGAGATTATGTCTTTATATCGTAGAAGTGCATCCTTCAGAACCCCAAAAGTACCGGAAGTCTGTATCTTTGACTCTTGCCGTTGACGACAAAGCCCATCTACTATATATTGTGTTTTCACGCCGCTTATATACTCCATATAGATATAGATTCTGCGCTGTGCAGTGCTCCACCTGCTGTACTCTTGGAGCGGATTCGGTACCGCTGGGTATGTTGCGGCCTTGAATCCATCCAGGAGCAGAAAACTGGGCCCGCACAGTGCAATGTCCATATTGCAACGGCGTAGACTCCAAGGTCACGGACTCCCGCTCGGCGGAAGACAGCATCCGCAGGCGGCGTCAATGCGCCAGCTGTGGCCATCGCTTCACCACCTACGAACGCATCGAGGCCGTCCAGCTCCAGGTCGTAAAACGGGATGGGCAAAGACAGGAATTCCAGAGAGGCAAACTCCTCGACAGCATCCTGATTGCCTGCGCCAAGCGCCCGATTCCCTCCCGCACCATCGAGAGAATCGTGCAGGACGTGGAACGGCAGCTTCATTCCCTGGGACGCCCGGAAGTCCCCTCCGTTGCCATCGGCGAAATGGTGATGGAGCACCTTCGAAAGCTGGACCCCGTCGCCTTCGTCCGCTGGACAAGCGTATACAGGGACTTCCAAGACTTGGAGAGTTTCGAGCAGGTGGTGGAAGACCTTAAGGAGCGGGAAGGTCAACCCCAGGACTCTATTCAGCTCACACTCATTGACCAGTCCCCCGAAAAGCCCAGACGGTCCCGCGGCAGAACCCGCCGCCCCTCCAAGGGCACAACCAACGGAACAACTTAGCAATTTTACAGGTGTAATCATTTGAAGACAGGAAGCAACAGACAGGCATCCGCCATCGACGCGATTATTCCCCTGGTAGTCCCGGAAGACGGCATAACTCGCAGCCAGTTGGCTAAGGTGCTCAAGATCAGCTATTCCCAGGCCACCCGCTCTCTGGAGCTGATGCGCCGTCATCGTATCCTCAGCCGTCGCATTCGTAAGTCCCAGTACGTCTACCGCCTCACCGGCGGCCGGGACCACTTGGCAAACGGCATTACCAGCACCATCTACGTAAATTAGCAGGCCCTCATTCCGAAGGTCTCTACAGAGCAATATTTCTATTCTCAAAATTTGAAAAGGACATTATGAAAGCTTAAAACTCCAAACTGAAATCAAGCAATAATTGTTACAGAATTTACAATATGGAAGATTTACATGACAACTTTACAGCTGACGCAGAACGCCAAAATCGTCCTAAAGACTCGCTACCTGCTGGGAAATGAAACACCGGAAGACCTCTTCTGGCGCGTGGCCCGGGCCATTGCAGCGCCGGAAGAAACCAGCATCCGCGGCCAAGACTACTGGGCCCGGGAATTCTACGACCTGATGGCTACCTGCCGCTTCATGCCAAACTCTCCCACCCTCTTCAACGCCGGCACCGGCCAGGGCACCCTCTCCGCCTGCTTCGTCATCCCCGTCGAAGACACCATGGAGAGCATCATGACGGCCGCTTCCACCTCCGCCATGATCCAGAAGTTCGGCGGCGGCATCGGCTACGCCTTCTCCAAGCTCCGCTCCCGCGGCAGCCCCATCTCCACCACCCACGGCAAGGCCTGCGGCGCCGTCGCGGTTCTCAAGATGCTCAGCGCCCTCAGCGACATGATCACCCAGGGCGGCAAGCGTCACGGCGCTAACATGGGCATCCTCAGCGTCAGCCACCCCGAAATCTTCGATTTCATCCATATGAAGGACACCAACAAGGACGCCCAGAACTTCAACGTCTCCGTCGCCATTACCGACGACTTCATGCAGGCCGTCGACCGGGACATGGACTGGGACCTCGTTGACCCAACCACCAAAGAAGTAGTCCGCACCGTTCCCGCCCGACAGATCTGGGATGAGATAATCGACTCCGCCTGGAAGACCGGCGATCCCGGCCTCTACTTCATCGATGAGGCCAACCGCAACAATCCCACACCCCACCTCGGCAGCCTCGACAGTACCAACCCCTGCGGCGAAGTCCCCCTTCTGGGCTTCGAAGCCTGCAATCTCGGCTCCCTTAACCTCGCCAGCTTCGTCGACGACAGCGGGAGCTTCGACATCGCCGGCCTGGAGGCCACCACCCGCACCGCCACCCGCTTCCTCGACAATGTAGTCACCGTCAACCACTTCCCCATACAGGAAGTTAAAGACGCCGTCGAGAAGACCCGCAAGATCGGCCTCGGCGTTATGGGCTGGCACGATGCCCTGATAAAGATGGGCATCTCCTACGGGTCCCCCGAAGCCGTCGACGTTGCCGACCAGGTAATGGGCGCCATCAACCGCACGGCCCGCGAAACCTCCATCGAACTGGCCCGGGAGCGCGGCCCCTACCCTGCCTGCCGCGAAGACACTCCCATCCGAAACTCCACCCGCACCTGCATCGCGCCTACCGGCACAATCAGCGTCATCGCAGGCGCATCCAGCGGCATCGAACCCATCTTCGCCGTCGCTTACGTAAAGAACGTCCTGGACGGCAAGCAGCTCCGCGAGGTGAACCCCTACTTTGTGGAAATGGCCAAGGCCGGCGGCTACTACAGCGAGGAGCTTATGGACGAAGTGGCCCGCACAGGCTCCGTCCAGCACTCCGACGCTGTCCCGGCCCACGTGAAGGAACTCTTCAAGACCTCCCTGGAAATCGACTACAAGGCCCACGTCAGCATGCAGGCCGTCTATCAGAAGCACACCGACCTGGCCGTCAGCAAGACCATCAACATGGCCAACGACGCAAAGAAGGAAGACGTCCAGCACGCCTACCGCATGGCCCACGGTTCCCAATGCATCGGCATTACCATCTACCGGGACGGCTCCAAGCCCACCCAGGTCCTGGAAGTCCAATCGGACAAGGGCAAACAGGAAGCGACACCTTCTGCCTTCCCCATGATCAAAATGCGGCCGCGGCCCAGCCGAATGCAGGGTTCCACCGAGCGGATCCGGACCGGTCACGGCAACCTCTTCGTTACTGTCAACTTTGACGAAGAAGGCCAGCCCTTCGAGGTCTTCTCTTCCACCCTGGGGAAGGCGGGCGGATGCGAGTCAGCGGCCATGGAGGCCATATCTCGACTCATCTCTCTGGCTCTCCGTTCCGGCATAGACCCCATGGAAATTGTCGATCAGCTCAAGGGCATAACCTGCGTCCCCGCCTGGGACCAGGGAATCCTCGTGGGTTCCCCGGCCGACGCCGTAGCGCTGGCCCTGGAGCGCTACATCCCAGGCTCCATTCGTGGCCAGGGACGCCAGTCATACGCTACCCAGCTTCAGTTGGAAACTACGGAAATCTCCCAGCCTCAGAGTTCCAATGGCAACGGCGCCCACCTCCACGACACCGGCTCCCGGTGCCCGGAATGCAACGGCTTGACCATATTCCAGGAGGGCTGCCAGGCCTGCATGTCCTGCGGCTGGAACCGGTGCGAATAGCGCCGTACTGAAGCGCCAAATGGTCCAACGGGAAAGACCCGTCATCGCCATCACCATGGGGGATCCCTGCGGCATCGGCCCGGAGGTCATCGTCAAGGCGCTGGCGGAACCCGACGTTCATGCCCTCTGCCGGCCCATAGTCATCGGCAGCCTGCCGGCCTTGGAAGACGCCCTCGCACTAACCGGCCTGTCCCTCCACCCTCACCCTATAGAAACACCGGAACAGGCGGATGATGACCCCGCGCTGGTCAACATCATCGATCCTCAGAACCTGGATCCCGACGAAATCACCGTCGGCCAAATCTCCCCTCCCTGCGGCCGCGCCGCCATGGAGTGGGTCACCACCGCCGCCCACCTTGCATTGAAGGGCGGCGTCAAAGCCCTGGCCACCGCACCCGTAAACAAGGAGGCTGCCAGCCTCGCCGGATACAAGGCCATCGGCCACATGGAGCTCCTCCAGGAAATCACAGGGGTCACCAAAGTCGCCACCATGCTAATCTCCGGCAGTCTGCGAGTCGTCCATCTCACCACCCACCGCTCCCTCCGCGTGGCCTGCGATTACGTCACCCACGAAAGAGTCCTCGGAATGCTGGAACTGACCCACGAAACTTTCCGCCAATGGGGCTTCCCCACACCTCGCATCGCCGCCGCCGCCCTCAATCCCCACGCCAGCGACGGTGGCCTTCTGGGCGACGAAGAAGCCCAGGCCATCGCCCCAGCCGTAAAGGACGCTCAGGGTCAGCGTATCCTCGCCCAGGGTCCCATCCCCGCCGATGTTGTCTTCCACCAGGCCATCCGCGGCGCCTATGACGTCGTCCTCGCCATGTATCACGACCAGGGCCACATTCCCATCAAGGTCCACGGCTTTGAGCAAAGCGTCAGCGTCAACTTGGGTCTGCCCTTCGTCCGCGCCTCCGTCGACCACGGCACCGCCTTCGACATCGCCGGCAAGGGCGTTGCCGACCACACCAGCATGGTAGAAACCATACGCCTCGCCAGTCTGCTCAGCACCGGCCAGGGCCTCATTCCCAACTGAACTCGTTGGCCTCGCCTCCTCAATGCTATAATAACCCGCAGCTTTAAATTGGGCGGTGTCATGAACCTATCCTTCATCGGCGGCGGCGCCATGGCCGAAGCCATGATTCGCGGCGTTCTTTCCCAATCCCTGGCCAAGCCGGAGAACATATACGTAGGCGAAATCTCGGAGGAGCGTTGCCGTTACCTCTGCGACACCTATCGCATCTACGCCTCCCGTGAAAACTCGGTCGCCGCCACCAGGGGCGAACTCGTAACCCTGGCCGTCAAGCCCCAGAATTTCCAGGACGTCGCGCCGGAACTCCGCACCCTTCTCTCCCCCAACCAGACCGTCCTATCCATCATCGCAGGCCTCCCCATGACCACCCTCACCGGCGAACTCGACCACGCTGCCACCATCCGCGTCATGCCCAACACCCCTGCCCAAATCGGCGCGGGCATGACCCTCTGGCTCTGCGACCCGTCAGTCTCGGAAGATGCCGCAACCCAGGCAGAAGCCATCCTGTCTACCCTCGGCGACCAGATGCGGGTAGACCGGGAGTCATACATAGACATGGCCACCGCCCTCAGCGCCAGCGGGCCCGCCTACGTATTCCTGTTCATAGAGTCCCTCATCGACGCTGGCGTCCATCTGGGAATGCCCCGCCCCATGGCCAGCCGACTGGCCCTCCAGACCGTCCTCGGCAGCGCCCGCCTGGCCCGGGAAACCGGAAGCCACCCTGCCGAACTCAAGAACATGGTCACCTCCCCCGGAGGCACCACCGCCGCGGCCCTCATGGCCCTGGAAGAGGAATCCTTCCGGGCAACCGTGATGAAAGCCGTCGTCGCCGCCTACCGCAGGTCCATCGAATTTTCAGAGGAGTAGCCAGTGTCCACCTTAGAAATCCTTGCGTTCCTGTTGGACGCTTTCGGCTTCCTCATATTCGGACGCGTCATCATCTCCTGGCTTGTGGCTGCCCAGATAATGGCCCCCACCAACCCCATCGTCAGCATGCTTTTCAGCGTAACCGAACCAATCCTTGCCCCAATTAGAAACGTCATCCCCCGCGTTGGCATGTTCGACTTCTCCCCCATGCTGCTCATGATCTTCCTCTTCGTAGCCTCCAGCATCCTCCACAGCAGCAGCTAGTACAACTCCTCTGCCCACACTCTCTAACCCAACACCCCTCATCGCTTAGGCTTGCAATAAACCCTCTTTCCCCATAGAATCCCTCGGATGCTTCCGAGTTTCAACAGTTTCCTCAGTCAATCTCTTTCCGATCCAACGACCAAGCATCCTTATCCGGTATCGGATATCCTCGGCTCATTTCCCTCACGATCGACCCTCTCTAACCGCCGGGGAACAGCATCAAATCGCAGCTAAGGCAAACAGCCGCTGCATTCACCGTTCTGCTGGCCTCGCTGCTGGGACTTCTTCTCACCCTTCCCGCTTCAGCCACCCCTTACGCAGCCGTGGCTGGAACCATTCAATTCCTAGACTCTGAGGGTGCCGACGAGGTCACCCACATCAGCCTCAACGGGCCTGCCGCCACCGTCGGATTCCAACTCCGCATCACAGACAAGGACCTGGACGTCACCATCAAGAGAGAGGGCGAAGACGCCGACGTTCTAGACGATTCGCGTTTATCTTCAGGCATGGTTCAACCCCTTGAGGGTGAAGAATGGTTCGATCTTCAGGACATGAACGGCGACGGCCGCATAGATATAAGGGACATCCGCGCCCTCGATAGTTCAGGCGCTAGTACAGTGACCGACACAGAATCCATCTGGTACGACAGGACCAACGGAATTCTCCGAGTCCCCGCCAACACCGCCATGCTGGAATACTGGATCAAGACCAGGACCACCCTCGGCTCCGGATCAGGTTCATCCGCTCAAGGGCCGGGCAGTAACCAACAGGGCATGGCCGTCTACAACTCCCTGACCCACGGAAATGATATTCCCGCGCCGGATGGACATTCACTCCTGCAGGAAAACTACGGCTGGATCGACGTGTTGGAGGCCCGCTTCGAAGGCCTCAAGGAACGCCAGGATACGATATTGGTCCAATCAATTCTGGAAGCTAGTGTCAGAGCCTACAACGAGACCAAGGCAATCCCTGACGAGGGAGACCTGCTGGTCAACGCTTTCTTCACCCCCGCCTCGACGGACGGTCAAACCCCCGCCAGCGTTACTTTCAGAGTCTTTAATGGCGAAACCATAGGTGAACCGGGCGATCCGGGCTTTCAGCAGGCGGCTGAGGTAGGCGCAGGTCCGGGTGGTCAAGCCTCCAACGTCGTCGTCGAGTACGAGTATTGGGGGAGCTCCGACAGCGCCTATCCCGACCGGTCAGCCCGCCCAACCAACACCGACTCCGCAGCAAAAGGTCAAGTCACGGTCAGCACCTACGCCGCCCCAAGGGGCATAAACGCGTCCCTGCAGGAGACCCACGCCACGTCCGGAGTCTTCGCCTCAACCATCGTTATCTGCGAAGCCGGTCATCTCGACTGCATCGCGGAACAGGGTGAGACCATCAGGCTGCCCGTCTTCAAGGACGGCGATTCCATAGAAGTGACATACGAGGACGACTCCCCTTCCGTCACCCGCACCGAAACCCTGCCTCTGGACGTCAATGGTCCCAGTTTCGCCCTGTTCTCTCCCGCCAGCGGCCACGCCGGGCGCGATGATGAACCCACAGTGTCCTTCCAGGTCACCGACGTGGCATCGGGCCTCAGCAACAGCGACGATGCCATCGACACCATCTACGTCGTCGCCGGTCTCTATGATCTGGAGGCCGAACGGTCCTCAGACAGCGTGGTCTTCGAACGCCGCGATCTGGACCTCAGCGACGTAATCGACGGCTATTCCGCTTCTGTCACCATAGACGAGGGCCGCAACAATGCAGACCAACTCGACAGCCGCCGGCTGACTGACAATAGCCAATACGAGATTCGCTGGTGGGCCGTCTCTTCCGACAAAGCCGGAAACATAAGCGTCAGCGACTCCGACAATGAGACCGGTTGCGCCATCCCAACGGACACCCTGGCAGACTTCAGGTTCGATGCAAAACGCTCCACGGAACAGGCGAACGCCATCACCGCCGCCCTGGAAAAGACCATAGACTTCCAGGAAGGCTGCGACCCCCACATCATCCGGGTAGACAACGTAAACCCCTCTCTGGAAAGGGCCGTCACCGGGTCCTGGCTGGACGCTGATGGAGTGGAAAAGGAAGGCCCCAACGCCATCCGTACCAGCATCGCCGCCGTTTTCGATGAGGCCGTAGACTGCACCACCGTCGCCCCCTACGACTTCACCGTCGACGGCATCGCCCCCAGCGCCGTTGCCTGCAAGGATTCTACCGTCTATCTCACCGTGGCCGAACTCGTCTCCGACGAAACTCCCACTGTGCGAGTGTCCGAGGGGGCAGTCTCCGACAGGGCCGGCAACCTCGTTGATGCCAGCCCCGTCACCGCCGAAGACAGCATCCCCGCCAAGCTCACCGTCACGCTAACCGGCACAAGCGTCGGTGACACCCGTCCGTTAACAAGGCGAACCATCATCGCAACCGTCAATTCTGATGAGAGCCTCTCCAGCCCTCCCATCGTCACAATCAACAGGGTCGGCGATGACTACTCTCTTATCCGAGCCAGCCAGGGAGAAGCCATCCCCTCCGGCGAACCCAACCGGTGGGTCTACACTGCCGCCCTCTCCAAAGACGGTCTCTACAACGTGCGAACATCCGGCGTCGACAAAGGAGGTCGTATCGAGACCGCCATAGGCCTGGACGAGACCGAATTTGACCCCACCTCCCTGAAGGACTCCAAGACCGTCCTCTTCGAAGTGGACACCAACCTCCGTCCTCCCACCTTCTGGCCCGAGGACGACGCCACCACGGAAAACCCAAACACCTTCATCAAGATACATTTCGGGAACGAGCACGCTGAATACGGCCTCACCGGCGAGATCGACAACGCTTTCCCTCCCCCCGCCAAGATCCGCAAGGCCACCGACGATCCATCCATGGTGAACGTCAGCTTCGATACCCACACTACAGTCACCCTCACCAAGGCGATCTTCAATGGCGAGGACGTCACCCGTGAAGTAATCTCCAGAGACGATGTGACGTTCACATTCCATCGTGGTGAACTCCCCCTAGGCGATTACCGCCTTGAACTGGAAGCCACAGACTCCGCCGGCAATCGGTGGGCGGACACCCTCAACTTCACAGTCATCGAACGCCAACCCTTCAGGCTCCCCATCAACCCCGGCCTCAATCTGATTTCCCTCCCCGCAGAGCCGGAGAATGGAAGCATCGACGCCATTCTCGGTGAGCTGGCAGAAATCACCACCGTCGTCACCTACGACAATCCAACCAACCAGTGGTTGACGGCTGCCCGCGATGAAAGCGGTTCCTTCTCTGGCGACCTATCGACCATCGACGCCGACCATGGCTACTTCATCGTTTCCGAGGCCGCCCTCACCCTTGAAGTCATGCTCGCCAGAGTGGACGACATCCTCATCCTCCCACACTTGGAGGTCTACAAAGGCTGGAATCTTGTCCCTGTTGTCGATACAAACAGAAGACCGGCCGGTACTGCAATAGAAGCTTCTCAATACTTCGCCAACATCGACGCCACAGCAGCCTCCGGCTTCGACTCAACCGGACAGATGTCAACGCGACATTCCCTCGCGACTGATTCCAACGACCGGATTGCCATAGGCTCGGCCTACTGGGTCTACGCCAACGTGTATGGTGTAATCGTTCCCTGACCGGCCCCCATTCTTCCCCCGCCTTGACTGCCTCGCACTGCAATGCCTAAAATGCCGTTACCACCTGCCTCTGGATTTGCCATGTATCAAAAAGAACTCCTCAAAGGGAACACGGAAACCCTCCTCCTATCCCTCCTCACCAGGGAACCCATGCACGGCTACCGCATAGTCAAGGAGATCGAGCAGCGCAGCCTTGGCTATTTCCACTTCAAAGAGGGCACCCTCTATCCCGCCCTCCATCGCATGGCCGCATCGGGCCTCATTGAAGGTCAATGGGGCGTCGGCTCCACCGGCACCCCTCGGCGCTACTACTCCATAACCGCCAAGGGCCACAAGGTGCTTGAGGAGCGAATGGAGGAATGGCGCCGCTTCTCCCGGGCCATCAACCGGTTTATGCCTGCCTGGGGAGCCTGAGTCTCCATGCAGCCCAGGAACAGCCCCCGCCGCCGCGACTCATATCTCTCAAACCTGGCCAGGCAGTTGAGGCTCGCCCCACACGCCAGGGAAGACATCCTCCGGGAAATGGAAGGGCACATGGAGGAACGCACCGCCGAAATGGAGAAGGCCGGCCTCCCCCCGGCTGAGGCTCGGCAAAGGGCCGCGCAGCACATGGGACGCTCCGATGCCGTGGCCGGCGACCTCTACGCCATCCACAACCGCGGCTCCTGGCGGGACATCCTCCTCGCCACCCTTCCCCACCTCCTCCTTGCCGCCCTGTTTGCCCTCCATCTTTGGACGGAGATTCTCGTCCTCATGGTGGGAATGGCCCTATTCACCTTCATAGCCTACCGGGGATGGAAGAACAGCGGCGCAAGGTGGACCTATTCCTGGTTGGGATACTGCCTCGCCGCCCCGACCATCTCCTGGATTATGGCCTTCATGGCCCTTGGCTACGCCGGTTACACCCTACTGACCAAGGGCAGCCTCCCCTTTGGCATCCCTCTGCTGCTGGCCCTGATAATCTACGTGCCCATCAGCCTCTGGATTCTCGCCGGCGTCATCATGCGCTTGGTCAAGCGCGACTGGCTGCTGGCCTCCTTCACCGCTCTTCCCTTCCCCTTTCTCACCTCATGGATCCTCTTCCTGAACTGGCAGGGCTTTCTCTGGTCAGGCTCCTCGAGAATTCAGGAGACCGACGTCGACCGCGTCGTCGTCTTCCTTGCCCTGGCCCTAACCACCGCCATCTTCTTCAAAGTTGGCCGCCGCCTGGTACAGATTGCCCTGCTCACCCTTTCCACGGCCCTCATGGTCGTCTACACCGTCGTAGCCATTCCCCTTACCTTCGGCATACTGGCCGTCATTCTTGTCATACTCTCCTCCGTCGCCTTCCTGTTCAGTCCGGCCATCCTGGAAGCCTTCCTGGCCCTGCGTAACTCCTCCCGTCGACACGCCAATGGCGGTCGACAAGTGGTGACTCATTGGTTCACCGCTCCAGGTTAGCCGTAGTGGTGGACAGCAGCTGCTGTCTGCCTCCCCAAGCCCTCAAGGAGTCCGGCGTCATCGTCGTACCCCACCAGCTGATAGCCGACGGCCAGGTTTATCGCGACGGCATTGACCTCAACACCTCCGATTTCTACCTCATGCAGTCCCGCAACGGCTCCGTGATCTCCACCTCAGGACCCAACCCCCAGGCTTTCCTTGAAGCCTTTCGAGCAGCCGCGCGGGAGTCCCGGAGCATCCTCTGCATCACCCTGTCGCCCCGCTTCAGCCCCGTCACTTACGACTCCGCAAGAATCGCCGCTCGCCTTGCCCGGGAAGAACGCCCCGACCTAGACATCCACGTACTCGACAGCCGCGCCGTCGCCGGTTCCCAGGGTTTCGTCGCCCTCGAAGCCTGCCGGGCGTCCCGGGAAGGACTGAGCCTTCAGGAAACAGTCGTTCACATAGAGAAGCTCGTGCCCCGCCTCCATCTGCTGGCCTACCTCGACACCCTCAAGTACCTCGGCCGCAGCGGCAAGATCACCAAGGCCAAGGCCTGGGCCGGCACCCTTCTGGGCTTCAAACCCCTCGTCGAACTCAGCCAGGGCGAAGCAACCCTCATCGCCCGCCCTCGCAGCACCGCCAAGGCCATGGAACGTCTCCTTGGCATCGTTGCCGAACGCACCGCCGGAAGACCCTCCCACGTCAACATCATGCACGCCAACGCCCTCCAAAGGGCCCACCTGCTGCGGGAACAGGCCCGGACATCCATAAACTGCCGCGAGGTATTCATCAGTGAATTCACCCCCGTCATGGGCGCCCACACAGGCCCCGGACTCATCGGCATCGCCTACTACACCGACGACTAACCCACCCCTTGATCCCCACCATCTGCATCAATCCCCCTTCTGGAAAACACCCATCAAATCCCATATCATTGCCCCCACTACCACATAGGAGTAGACGATGAATATCACAGTTCTGCGCGAAGACGCCACCAAGGTCAATACACCCGCACTCATAGTCAACATTTTCGAGGGCGTCAAGAGTCCTGGCGGAGCCACCGGCGCCGTCGACCAGGCACTTGGGGGCGCCATCAGCCAGCTGATCGAAGATGGTGAAATCCGCGGCCAAGCCGGTGAGATGACCCTCATCCACACCTTCGGCAGAATCGGCGCCAGCCGCGTCCTCGTCGCCGGCCTCGGCAAGCAGGAAACCTTCTCCGCCAACACAGTCCGCAACGTCATGGGCGACGCCTCCCGGTTCCTCCGCAACCGCAACGTCGCAACTGCCTGCACCATCGCCCATGGCGCCGGTATCGGCGGCCTTAACCCCCAGTCCGTCGGCCAGGCTATGGCCGAAGGCGCCCTCCTCGGCCTCTACCGCTTCAAGCACTACCTATCCGCCAACGGCGACGACCAGGATCTGACTGCGATCACCGTCGTAGAACAGGATGATTCAAGGGTCGCTGAGCTGCAGAAGGGCCTCCGGCTCGGGACCATCACCGCCGAAGCCTCATGCCTCGCTCGCGACATGGCCAACGAGCCCGCCAACGTCATGACCCCTACCCAGATGGCCGAAGTCGCCCGCCGCGTCGCAGACGCCGAAGGCTTCGAAATCGATATCCTCGACCGCGAAGACATGGAAGAGAAGGGCATGGGCGCCTTCGTGGGTGTTGCCAGGGGCAGCCACCAACCCCCCAAGCTCATCGTCCTCAAGTACCGCGGCAACCCTGACGACCCGGACGATAATCTCGGCATCATCGGCAAGGGCATAACCTTCGATACGGGCGGCATCTCCCTCAAGCCCGCCGCCGGTATGGAGCGCATGAAGGGCGATATGTGCGGCGGCGCTTCCGTCATCGGCGCCATGCAGGCCATCGGCCGCATCCGCCCCAAGGTCAACGTCACCGGCCTCGTCGCCGCCACCGAAAACATGCCCGGCGGCGATGCACAACGCCCCGGCGACATCGTCCAGACCATGAACGGGAAGACCGTCGAGGTCATCAATACAGACGCCGAGGGACGACTCGTCCTCTGCGACGCCATGGCCTACGCCAGGGAGCTGGGCGTCAACCGCATGGTGGATATCGCCACCCTCACCGGCGCAATCGTCGTATCACTTGGCAAGATCTGCACCGGCGTCATGGGCAACGACCAGGAATTCATAGATCAGCTCATCAGCGCCAGCGAAGACACCGGCGAACGCTTCTGGCAGCTCCCCATGTTCGACGAATACCGGGAGACGCTGACCAGCAACTTCGCCGACATGATGAACGTGGGCGCCGATAGGGGCGCAGGCTCCATCACCGCCGCCAAGTTCCTCGCCGAATTCGCCGAAGGCATCCCCTGGGCACACCTGGACATCGCAGGCACCTCAGGCAGCACGGAAGAAAAGGGGTTCCTCGTCAAAGGCGCAACCGGCGTCCCCGTCCGCACCCTCGTCAACCTCGCCCTCGCCGGAGAATCCTAACCTCCCACCGCACCCGCCAACCCAGTCTTCTCCCTTCCCCCTTGATGGAGACCTTTGCATAACCCACCGCCGGCGTCTCTTAGCCTCTTCCCCCTTGAGGGGGGAAGATTGAGATGGGGGTGATTCGGGTGGTGTGAATGGGGCATTCAGCAGTTACGCAAAGCTCTCCTTGATGGGGGAAGGTTAGTGCCTGCCCTGAGCTTGTCGAAAGGACAGGGGTGATTCCCCAAATAAAGCATCCCCAATAAGGCCGCTTCGCGAACCACCCTCCCCCTTCTACCACCAACCCAAACTTGGCGAAAAACCCCCAAAGCATTATAATTCTACCCCGGCGCAGGTAACCAAACGCGGTGAGCGTAGCCAAGTGGTCTAAGGCGCCTGGCTGTGGCCCAGGAGATCGTGGGTTCGAATCCCATCGCTCACCCCACTAACCAAAACCGCCAACCCATCGCGCGCCTGTAGCTCAACGGATAGAGCACTGGGCTTCGGACCCAGGGGTTGCAGGTTCGAATCCTGTCAGGCGTGCCACTTCCACCTTGATATTAGCAGTCCTCAAATGCCTACCATAGATGATTTCGTAAACCACCGCTGGGCTGACGCCAACGAAGCCCTGAGGGTGCAGGACCCTGAGTACATGAAGCGGGTCGAAGACCTGGTTAAGCAGGATGAATCCAGAAATCATCTCCTCTACATTCCGCTAGAAGCGAAGCCACCATTTGAGGTCAACGTAACCCCCAGAATACCGCTTAGCACGGAATGGCACAAACTCTTCGAAGCTTGCAACGAAATTACAAGGCAAGCGGATATCGTACTGATAATAGCAGCCAGTTTAACGAGCCATCAAATGGGACAGGCACCGAATGATGTAGCAGGGAGACTGTTCATTTACAATTTTCGCTCGTTTCCCATTCACGTAAAGACGTTGAGTGAATGGGCTAACAATCTTATCAAGAGAACCGCGGAAACCTACACTATTAAACGTAGGTCAAGTAGCATTTTATTCAAGCGTTATAGAAGGATCATTGATAGAGAAATAGCCGATTATCTAGGTAGGATAAGAATCAGTAACGTGCATGCAACTGATGACAATTGGTCGAGGTCAGTAACTGCCGAACAGAATTGGGAACCCGCTGTCGCTCTCGGTCAGACCCCTCGAATTGCACATGATGTGTTGCTGTATCCGCAACAAGGACGTGAATTCAAGACCGGCAAATACGCTAACTTCCTTAATGCAGCCGAGATGATACTGAACGGTATTGGTGGTGTTCTTCTAACGTTTGAACAAGACCTAATGAACAACTACGACCTCAAGTATCCGATGGGTCCGTGGAAATAGTATAGTCTCATGATTGTTGGCAGTTGCTTTAAGGGGGACGGGAGCATTGACAACTACTTCATGCTGAATCAGCATGAGTATTATCATCAAGCATTGGGTGTCATTACTTCCTACTGTCAGGAATTGATGCAATTAGCCTATACCCTGACAGCACTCCCTTCCGAATGCAGAAAGCGCGTCGAGCGTTACGATCATCGTACTCTACAACGTTGCCACGATATATTGGCTGCTGTATGGCGCTTTCGGTTTGAGAAGAAACTGCGACAAATGGAACTTCCCGGTTTTCGCCCATGTCAGAATTATATCTGTCCCTGGCGATTTGAAAAAGGAATACATGACCTCGAAGCGATATTGCGAGGATTACAATGCCCAATAGACGACTGCATTTGGCTACAGTTCAAGAAAGAACCAGATGTCTTGTACCATTGGTTTGAGTGGCTTCAAAAGGAGGTTGGATCCTGGAATCGCGAGCCTCATATAGTTCGTCTTGTGGTTCGGATTCTTGAGAACCAGAATCAGCCTTTGGGCTATCGAGCAGAAAACGCTCTAAATAGCATGCTGATTGAGCATTATCACGATGTACCTTGGAACGAATCCTATTATCAGTAACCCTCCGAACCACCCCTACCTATCCCCTCGCCGCTCCTTCCCCTCCACCACACCACCCATTCCGTCATCGTAGAACACCACCCGCGTCTTCTTCCCCCCATGAATTTGCGGCTCCCGCGCCAGCTTGCGCCTCAGCAAGTCAATGGGGCCGTCCGGCGCAACCAGCGATTCCGGCAGGCCAAGAACATCCACCAACAGCCGGCGGTCCAATTCCGCCCGCGCCGGGTCCTCATCAATCTGGTCGAAAGGCAGGAACCGACGCTCCCTCAAATCCTGAAAGGCTTCCCTGGCCGCCGCGATTTGCTTGGCGGTCAGCGTCCGCATGTCGAACGTCGGGATGTTGGGGATAGTCGTGACAGTGACAGTTCCCCTCCCGGATTGTGTCTTGTTCGACACCCACCAGTGCATCAGCAATCCCAAGGTGGAGTTGCACCATAGGGCGAAGGGGTATTCGTGGTCGGGATTCTCGAAGATGACCGACGGCCAGGCTCTCCCGCCAATACACGGACGCTCCGTCATGGCAACCAACAAGGACTGCGAATTGAACCGCAGATCCCGATTGTAGTGGGCTCGCGTCGACGTAGCCCAAACTTGAGCAGCCTTATCCGTCAATTCTTCCTCAGTGGACTTCCCAAACGGCGTCTTTATTCTGCCCTCTGAATCAGGTTCGACAAAAAGCCTCCGCTCCCGTGTCGCATCATGTGCCCATAGCATCGGATACGTGGATGTGGGACTAATCGCCGGTTGAAACAACTCGAAAGGACCCCGCGGCGTCCCATCTGAGTTCTCTCCTGTAATGTCTCGGTCAACTGGCCCTCGATATGAAAAGTTGCCCAATCCGGTAATCGGCAAATCAATCGGCGGCGAACTTGGTTGTCCCAATTGCAGTAATGTGCCTTGTTGGAGATGGTATGCCGCCTTTGCCAAATCCCCATCCGCAATTCCAGCCAAAGGCCATGGGCCGGACTTTGGAAGTGGCGCGTCTATTGTAACGCCGTAGTAATCGCCGCCCAACAAAAGCGGAGTCGATCCTTCAATAGCTTCCAGTTTCCGAAGGTGGCCGGCCTCACGAAGCCTAAGAATCTCTGCCGCCAACAACTCGGCGGTTGCGGCAGACTGAATCTGCTGGCGCAGCATGACGAAGGTCGCCCGTTTCCGCGAACTCAACCCCTTAAGACGATCATTGCCTTCGCCGCGCACCCCAATAAACAAGCATTCGACCATGCCGGTATCGGCGGAAAAGGATGAATCATAATTCCCAACCCCTGCAACCGTGACTATGATGATATCTTCGTAACTCTCACGCCAACGAATCCTTATCGCATCCCAGGATTTACCGCTCATAGCGCTCAGGGGCAGCACCATTGCGATAGTTCCGTCCAAGCGTGCCTTTCTGTGCGCCAGTTCAATGAACTCCGACGCCATCCCCGCGTTGCCGTGGGATGGCGCGCCTTTAGTCAACGCCTTGACTTGCTCTGACATTGCCGCCTGCTCCTCAGGCGTCGTCTCAAAAGCGGCGTAAGACGGTATCGGGACATCTGAATGTCTTGCCTCATGGTTGGTTGGCCTCACAAACGGCGGATTCATAATCACCAAGTCAAACTTGCCATGTCCAATCTTAGATGCGATGTCTCGCACAATATGCGGTGCCCTGCCACCCGCGGACACCGCAGCAGCAGTCTCCAACAGATCCATTCGAATGTTCGTCGACAGGAAATCCAATGAACCGATGGCCACCCCGCCATCCTCTTGTCCGCCGTAAGGCATCGTCAACAAGCACTCCCCATCAAAGGGCGTATCCGGGTGACTTCCTGCCAACATCGCCGCCGTCAGGTGTACGGCGATGTTGATAACGTCCAGCCCCACCAACCCATGCCGCATCATAGGTCCGTGCAACAGACGCGGGTCTCCCCCATGTAGTTCGTGCAGGAAGGACATACGCTGATACGCCGTCGAAAGCAACGTTCCCGTGCCACAGGCGAAATCCCCAACTTGGACGCTGGCCAAGGTCTCCCCGTCTCCCCAATCCGCTCCCCCGGGCGGCCTGTCGATAGGCAACGCCAGAGCAGCCAGCAAAGCCGCCGCCTCTGGCCTTGTGTAGTTAGCGGCCAGGAATTTGCGGTCCGCAATTAGCCCCTGAAACACTATTCCCATCAGGTCATGGGAGCGGGTCACGCCTCCCGCCACCAGCCTGCGCCCCACCCACCACAGCCATGTGAGAGCTTCATTGGCCGTTTTGGTGGGCATCAGGCGAAGCATCTCTTTGGCCGACCAGAAGATTGGCCAGTAGTTTTCGACCAGAATCCTATCCCACTCGTCGCAAATCTCTGCCGTGTCGAACTCTCCCACAAATTGGAAGTGCCCAACAGACCTGACCGCGCGTTTGGGGTCGCCTTCCGACTCGCTCACCTTGAATTCCGCCTCCGCAAGCGACTCGTGGAAGACCAGCGCGTTGGCTATCACCGTCATCGCCATCTTTCGGGTTTGGCCATCCTTGTCATCCGACTGACCAAGAATGTGCGCCACCCGTTCGCCGAGTTCGCTGCCAAATTTGTGGCGTCGGGTGAATGCATCGGCGGCCAGTTCCACCCCCCTCTCAAGCTCCGCGGCGAGGGCGTCAATCCTTGGAGGCGGCACCGCGGCGCGATGCACCAGCATCGCCAAATCCCTGACACCTCCTTTTATCCAACCCCGCGATGGTAGACGGTCGGGGTCTTCATTGGGCCGACGGGTATAGAGGGCGTACTCCAGATCGGGAATTTGGTCTATTGCTGCCCGCAATTCAGGGCCGTCCAGGGAGTGCAAGGACGGCGGATACACCAGCGCAATGGCAGTCTCAATCTGTCGACCCGTTCTTGCCACCGTCCGTCCAAGCTTCGCCAAAGCGTCCTTCTCCGCGCTTGCGTGGCTGGCCCGTTCAGCCTCGATGACCACGGGCCAACCGCTTGCTTCTTCAATAAGGATATCCGGACGACCGCCCCTCAGAAGAACCTGGCCAATCGGCTCGCTTCGAACCCTCCAGCTTTTTCGCAGCCCATCCAGCACCTCTCCCAAGGCATCATTCAGGGTCTGTTCGTGTCTTGCGCTGGTCACCCGATAGAGTCTGTCCCCCTACCCCTTCTTCGGCAAGAACGGGATCAGCCTCTCCGCCAGCCCCAGCATGTTTCTGCTCTGCACCCAAACCTGCCCGCGGCCATGGAACTTCATCACCAACCCTTCTCCGCCCGCTATCAGCGACCGGAATCCTCCCACCTTCCCGATGGTATACTCCATCCCTTCCGTAAACGCCACCACGTGCCCCGTATCCACCACCAACTCCTCGCCACTATCCACGTTCAGCTTCTTTATCGCCCCGTAGGAATCGAAGAATACCGTCCCGCCGGCCCCTTGCGAAAACGCCCGCAGGAAAAACAGACTCTCCCCGCTGAACACCCCCTTCAACCCCTGAAACTTCGTGTCCGTCTCCACGTCCACCGTACAGGCCAGGAAGGAGCTTCCCTGCAGAAACAGGTTCTCCCCGGGATGCAACGGCATCGAGTGAATGTCCCCCGGAATCGGCGGCGACAGACTCACCCATCCCCCCGTCGCTCCTGCGGTGAAAGTGTTGACGAAGAAAGATTCCCCTCCCAGCATCCGCTTGAATCCTCCAAACAATCCGCCCCCGCCCATCCCCGTCTCCATTTCCACGCCCTTTTGGGCAACCATTGCCCCCGGCTCCGCCTTAACACTCTCCCCCGGATCCAGGTGCAACGTCAGCATTGTATAAGCGGGACTGAACTCTATATCGCTTCTCATCTTTTCCTCTTTCCTTGTAAATTCCTTCAAAAAAGTATCTCATAATCACCAAACCCACGGCTACGCCATCCCCTCCCGGCTACTTGGAATACGCCCGACACCATCCCGTTGGTTCTACAATCTCCTAATCTCTCCTCACACTCTCCTAACTTCTAGACACACCTCACAATTCCCCATACCCCTGCATTTCTTCCCATTCGTAATTAAGGTCTTCGGGTTGACTGCACCCATCATCGCTGTTATAAAGGGGGAAACAATGCAGGAATCGCTGAACGTCAGGCCTAGAGACCTATTTCATTAGGTCTTCCCCACCGAACTTTTTTTCATCGTCAGCCCGACTGGGTTGCGATCCGGTTCTCCCTCTTTTCTGCTGGCGGAACCAAGCCCAGCGCAACCACGCCCCGCGAATCGCCTATAGTGCATGCAAAACAATAACGTAAAGATTAACGTCAAGGAACTCTGGCACGTTTTCGGCAACAATCCGCGCCGCATCCTCCAGCCGGAGTGGCAAGACAAGACCCGGAGCGAAATTCAGGAAGCCACCGGCTGCGTCGTTGGCCTCAGAGACGTAAGCTTCGAGGTCCCGGAGGGCCAGGTCTTCGTAGTCATGGGCCTTTCCGGAAGCGGCAAGTCTACCCTCGTCCGCTGCCTCATTCGCCTCATTCGACCCACCAGCGGCGAGGTCCACTTCGACGGTGAGAACGTCCTTGAATACACCCAGGACGAGTTGATCGACTTCCGCCGCAAGAAGATCGCCATGGTGTTCCAGCACTATGGCCTGCTCCCCCATCGCAACGTGATGGACAACGTATCTTACGGTCTGGAGATTCGAGGGCTGGAGAAGGAAGAGCGTTACGAGCTGGCATCAAAGTCCATCGAAACCGTGGGTCTGAAGGGTTGGGAAGAGTACCTCCCCCGAGAGATGAGCGGCGGCATGCAGCAGCGCGTCGGCCTCGCCAGGGCCCTTGCCGTCGACCCGGAAGTCATGCTCATGGACGAACCCTTCAGCGGCCTCGACCCCCTCATCCGCCGAGAAATGCAGGACGAACTCATCACCCTGGAGTCCCAGCTCAACAAGACCATTGTCTTCATCACCCACGATCTCAACGAAGCCCTAAAAGTGGGAGACCGCATCGCCATCATGCGCGACGGCGAGATAGTCCAGAACGGCACCCCCGAAGAAATCGTCACCCTACCGGCCGACGACTACGTGGCCGAGTTCGTCCAGGACGTTTCGAGGGCCAAGGTCATCCAGGTCAACGCCGTCATGCAGCAGCCCGACGCCGTCGCCTACGCTTGGCAAGGCCCCAGGGCCGCCCTCCACCTCATGCGCACCAACGACATGGACCATCTTTTCCTCCTCGACAGGGAAAGGGCCATTAAAGGCATCCTCACCGAAGACCGCGCGGCCACCCTAGCTCGCCAGAAGGTTGAACGCCTTGAAGACGTGGAACTGGACGAGGTTATGACCACAGGTCCCGACGACTACATAGAAGAAGTCATCCCCCTCGCCGCCCAGACCCACCACCCCATCGCCGTCGTCGGCCCCAACGGACGGCTGCTGGGGGAGGTCCACCGCGGTGCGCTGCTCGCCGGAATCGCTGAAACTAGTGAGGAGGAGGGCTAACTTGGCTAGATTGAACTCCATGCAATCCGAGGGGCCTCCTCCCTCCATTGACGTTGCCACTAACTTTGCAATTCGTTTCAGGAAGTGGTTCATGGGCGCAGGCGCGGTCCTTGCCCTGCTAATCGTAAGCCTGATTGTTTGGGGACCGGAAATGGAGTTCCCCACCACCGTCTCCACCGTCGAAAGCACGGGCGATTCCTCGGTTGAACTGAAGAGAACGGTGCGGCAGGTGACCGGCGACGCGATAGACGATACCGTCGACTGGATCACCGTAAAAGCCAACTGGTTGTTCGACGGTATCAGCACCGCCGTAGACTACGCCCTGCTGTACATCGAAAACATATTGAAGTGGATCCCCTGGCCTGTCGTTGTCCTCGGATTGGCCCTACTATCATTCGCAGTCGGTCGTTGGGCCTTCCTCGCATTCACTACCGTAGCCCTGCTCTACATGGGATTCATGGGCCTCTGGACAAACACCATAGACACCATAGCCCTCATGGTGGTGGCTGTCGTAATCTCAGTCTCCATAGGTCTTCCTCTCGGTATTCTGGGTGCGCGCAGCCGGCTGGCCGACTCCATCATGCGTCCCATCCTGGACGGAATGCAGACAATGCCGAGCTTCGTATATCTCCTCCCCGGTATCCTCTTCTTTGGCCTTGGCAAACCCGCAGGGATCTTCGCCACCATCATATACGCAACCCCGCCTGTAATCCGGTTGACGAATCTGGGCATCCGGCAAGTCTCCGGGGAGACGGTGGAAGCAGCCCGCTCCTTCGGGACTACTCCCCTGCAATTGCTCACCAAGGTCCAGATACCTATGGCGCTGCCCACCATAATGGCAGGCATAAACCAGACCACTATGATGGCGCTTGCCATGGTTACCATCGCCAGCATGGTTGCAGCGGGCGGCCTCGGCGACAACGTGCTCCGTGCCTTGCAGAAGAACCAGTCCGGCAATGGACTGCTTGCAGGCCTTGCCATCGTCTTCCTGGCCATCATCATCGACCGCCTCACCCAGTCGTTCGCCCAAAAACAGCAAAGATTTACGAGCGTTGGATAATCGTTTCAGACCAGCTGCTTTTCAATGGCGCATGATTGCGCAATAGAAGCCAAAAATAAGGAGGTTTCATGTTAGGAACAAGGTTTACAAGGTATCTCATATTGATTGGCGTGATGACGGCCATGTTCGCCATCGTCGTCGGCGCCTGTGGAGGCGACGATGAGCCGGAATCCACGGGCGTGAGCGCCGAAGAGCTGCGGCAGATCGTTTCAGAAGAGGTGGCGCGGTCTCAACAGCCTGCGCAGCCACAAGTTTCCATGGACGAGATTGGGGCCATGGTGGAAAACGCCATGTCTGGTCTAGCCACCTCTATGGAAGGCGCATCTCCCGCTGAAATTCAGGCAATGGTGCAAGACGCTGTATCTTCCGCCGCTGCTCAGGGCGCGTCCCCTGAAGAGATCCAGGCTATGGTGGAAGGCGCTGTCACTGCGGCTACTGAAAACGCCGTCACCGGCGCGGACGTCCAGACTGCCATCACACGTGCAGTTACCTCGGCCCAGGCCGGAATGCTTACCAGCGAGGACGTGGACAAGGCTGTCGCCTCCGCCGTCATGCAAGCCGCTGAGGGCACCCTTTCAGCTTCTGACGTCAGGTCAATCTTGTCCGAAGGCGCTCAGGAAGCTCTTACCGAAGAGCAGGTAGCCGCAATTGTTGCTCAAGCTCTGGAAGAGCGGGACGCAATGATGACTATGCGAGAGACCATCATCTTCTCCGACCTCAACTGGACAAGCGCCCAGATTCAAAACCGGATTGCCCAGTACCTGGTTGAGTTCGGTTACAACTATCCGACCGACGTAGTTTTCGGCGCCACCCTGCCACTATTCAACGGACTGCGCAATGGCGACACCCACGTAACCATGGAAATCTGGCTTCCCAACCAGGACGAAGCCTGGACCGAAGCCCAGTCCATGGGTCAGGTTGTTGCCATTGGCGAAAGCCTTGGTAAAGACTGGCAGTCCGCCTTCGTTATCCCCGCCTACCTGCAGGAGCAGTATCCGGAACTGGACAGTGTTGATGACCTGAAGGACGACCAGTTCAAGATGCTCTTCGCCACACCCGAAACCAGCGGCAAGGCCCGTTTGGTATCATGCGTTATCGGCTGGGCCTGCGAAGAAGTCAACGCCGCTCAGATTACCGGTTACGGGCTGGACGACCACGTCCACATCATCAACCCCGGTGACGGCGCAGCCGCCAACGCCGACCTCTACGGCGCCTACGAAAGGGGCGAGGCTTGGCTCGGCTACCAGTGGGGCACCAACAACCCGTCCTTGATCCTGGACATAGTTCGCTTGGAAGAGCCGGCCTACAGCGACGAGTGCTGGTTTACCACCAAGGCATGCGCCTATGAGGACGCTACCGTTCTCATCGCCGTTGGCCCGGACATTCTTCAGCGAGCTCCGGACGTTGTTTCAATGCTCCGCAACTGGGGCTTGACCGTTGACCGCTACAAGGCCATCGCCAACTGGCAGAATGAAAACTCTGAAGCCACCGCCAACGACGCCGCCATCTGGTGGCTCAAGGGCAACGAGGATGTCTGGAGTACGTGGGTCACAGACGAGGCCCTCGCATCCATCCAGGCTGCCCTGGCTTCCGACAACATCCCCGAAGGCTGGCCTGAACAGTAGGCTAAGTCCAACCAACAACTGAATACGGACAACCAGAGAAGGGCGCCCCGATCGGGGCGCCCTTCTTCATTAGTACCGCTAACTACCGCCACAAACCGTAGGAACGGGTCGTGAACCGCACTCCACCTTAGCCGTCTACGCCCTACGAGGAATGCCGCAGAACCAGCAAATCGTCTGTTATCCCCAACTCGGAGCGCCCCACAATCTCCAGGCTCCGCTCTGCGTTGGGCGGCATCAACGTGCACGTCCTCACGTCCCGGTAGATGCGCTCCAGCGGATAGCGACGGTGCGCCACCCGGCCTCCCGCCAGCTGCAGGGCCTTCGACGTCACCATCAACGCCGCCTGCGTTGCCAGATATTTGGATCTAGCCGCCAGAATCGCGCGCCGAATCGGGTCGGCGTCGTCCTCCCACCGGCTGGCGCTGTCGTACAACACCCCCCGCGCCCCCTCAATCGCCAGCGTCATCTCAGCCACTCCCCGCTGCACCACCAGGCTGTGGGACAACATCTCCGGGTCCGGCGCGTACCGATTCGTCTTCGCGTGATCCACTAAGAAGTCCAACGCCCGCGTCGCTGCCCCCAGGTACACGGCGGCGTACCCCAACCCGAACCCCTGGCCCACGCCCACCCGCTCCGACAAGCCGGGCTGACCCATTACCGCCTTGGCCGGTACTCTGCATCCGTCGAAGGACACGCTCGGACTCACCGTCGCGCGCATACCCAACGTGTTCCACTCGCCGGTAATCTTCAGCCCCGCCGCATCATGAGGCACCATTGCCATCGTCACGCTCCCGGGACCTTCCATCCCCTCCATGCTGCAATGCACCATATAGCGGTAGGCCCCGCCGGCCATCGTGCAGAAGTGCTTCTGCCCATTGATTGCGTAGCCATCCTCGTCGCGCGATATCACCGTCTGAACCACCCCGGAACCCCCGCGTCGACCAGGTTCGCTGCCCCAGCTGCCGAACAACCTCCCCTCCTCCACCACCTCCGGGTACAGCCACGCCTTCACCTCCGGCGTTGCGAGCGCGTCTATGTACCGCTGCACCACCGAGTGCATGTGCACCGTCATAGCCGTGTTTGTGCAGCCCTGAGCAAGCGCCTCCACAACCATCACGTAGGCAAGCATATCCAGTCCCAGCCCTCCGTAGGTACGCGGCACCGCCATGCCGAGCAGGCCGTTCTCCCACAGGGCGCGCCAGCTCTCCACCGGATGGGTGGCGTTCTCGTCATAGTGGGCGGCCCTGGGATCCAAGCACTCCATTGCCACCCGCTTCGCTGTGGCCGCCACCAAACGCTGTTCGTCAGAAAGGGCAAATTGCATCTTCTCAACCTCCGTCGCAAAGTATAGAGCTTGCAGGGCAACTCCTCCACTGTGGAATGCACCGGTAGCCACTGGAGGCCGCCAATGGTAGAATCGCCAAAGACCCTGCGTAACCTACTGTCGGGAGGACCCCCTTGGAATTGGGCCTGTTCTTCGAGTTCTACCTACGCCCCGGCGCCAGCCACGCCGAGGCCTTTGGCGAGGCGTTTGATCAGATTGAATTGGCCGACGAGCTCGGTCTCGACAGCATCTGGCTGGCGGAGCACCATTTCTCCCCGGGGCGCTCCGTCCTCTCCTCTCCCCTGATGATCGCCACCGCGGTGGCCAACCGGACGCAGCACGTCCGCGTGGGCACTGCCGTGGAGGTTCTGCCCCTGGGCAACCCAATTCGCCTGGCCGAAGAGGTGGCCACCCTGGACCACATCTCCAACGGCCGGTTCGAGTTCGGCATAGGCAGGAGCGGCTCCCCCACCGGCTACGTGGGCTACAACATCCCCTACGCCGAGAGCCGCGCCCGCTTCTACGAGACCCTGGAGGTCATCCGCAGGGCCTGGACCCAGGAGCGCTTCTCCTACGAGGGCGACTTCTTCCATTATGATAACGTTTGCGTGGTGCCCAAGCCCCTGCAGCAGCCCCATCCACCCATCCGGAACGCCGCCACATCCGCCGTCACCTACTCCATTTCCGCCAAGATGGGAATGCCCATCTTCATCGGCGTCAGGGGCCGAGCGGACCTTGTGCAGGAACGGGTGGAGGGCTACCGTCGGGAGTGGAAGGAAGCAGGGCAGCACGGCGAGCCAGACGTGGCCCTTCGCATTCCCGTATACGTTGCGGACACCATGGAAAGGGCGCAGTCCGAACCCAGGGAAAGCACGCTGAACTTCTTCAAAAACACGGTGGCCACCCTCAACGAACCAGTACCCGGCCTCTCCGACGAAGAAAACCGGGAGCGCGTTGACCGCGGCGAGCGGATGAAGCGCATCTCCTACGAGGAGATTCTGGAGACGGACACCGTCTACGGGACTCCCGAGTTCGTGACCGAACGGCTATTGCAGCTTCAGGAGGAGTTCGGCCTCAGTTCCGTCATAGCAGAAGTAACCTTTGGCGGACTCATCCCCCGCGACCGGATCGAATACTCCATCACCGAGCTGGCGGAAAAGGTCGCCCCTAAGATCCGCTAGCCTTCGGGATAGCTCTTGAGCTCTATAGTATTCCCCTCCGGGTCCAGCACGTAGATGGAATCTCCATAACCGTGGGCGCCCCATCTGCGACCCGATTCCCCCGTCATCTCGACACCGCGGGCCTCAAGCGCCGCCGCGAGATCATTCAGGTCATCCCGCACCACCAGACAGAAGTGGTCAACGTTGTTGGATCCCGGCATCCGGGATTTTGGGACCAGGTCTATCAGAGAATCTGCTGAGATCCGCACCGAGGGAAACGGGACCTCCCCCTTTCGGAACTCATCGACCCGAAGAGGCTCCATTCCCAGCACGTCGGTGTAGAAAGATAGGGCTGCGTCCAGGTCGTCAACCCGAAGCACCAGATGATCGAAACCGCTAATCTTCATTGCCGAGCCTCCAGATTTCTGTATAATATCTCAAAATAAGTTCAAATTTTTCTTGTTTTTTTACTTGACAAATTTCTTAGTTATGATAATGTTACCTGAGATTTGTAGTGTACCAGCGCAGACCGACTCCGTACAGGCTGAACGTCGATCTGCCACTGTGACTGCCAACGACTCCGTGGGACTCCTTCAGCTGAGGGCCCGGCCCTGCAGCGGCCTTGAAACACCCACGACGCTGGAATTTCGGTTTAGGAGGTGAGGATGAATTCAGACGAGGACTGGGGAAATACGGCGTCAGTTAGAACCTTTTAGTTTTATTCGGCTTAGATTTCTAAGTTATCCAAAATAGGAGTCGACACAATTAGTCATGATGACAACATCCATAAAACTGCTTACCGATGGAACCATAAAGAGGGACGGCGGTTGTATGTTTGGTCATCTTCCCAAGACCGTTTGGGAGAACCGGATTACAATCGACCGCAAAAACCGCATGACATTGAACCTCAACTGCCTGCTCATTCATCTGGCAGGCAAGAACATCGTCGTAGACACCGGCGTAGGATCCAAAGAGATGGACGGGATGCGGGGACAGTACGGACTGGGCCCCAGCAAACTCACCAAGAGTCTGAAGAGCATGGGTGTGGCCCCCAACCAGGTAGACATAGTAATACTCACCAACCTTCATTTTGACCACAGCGGAGGATGCACCAAGCTCGACCGTACGGGAGACCTGATCCCAACTTTCCCGAAGGCCACCCACTACGTCCAGCGAACTTGCTGGGAGGAGGCCATCAGCCCCAGCGAAAGATTCAGCAGCGTCTACTTCGAGAACAACTTCAAGCCCATCGCCGATTGGGCACAGTTGGAATTGATGGACGGCGACACCGAGATTCTGCCGGGTCTCTCCGTCACGGAGACCAACGGGCCCGCCCGGGGGCATCAGATCGTCACCCTGAACCACGGCGGCGAGCGCGTTGCCTTCTTGGGAGACCTGGTCCCCACGGCACACCATCTGGACCTGCCGTCCATTCCGTCCTTTGATCAGTACCCCGAAGAAACCCTGGAGCAGAAGCGCGAAATGCTTGGACGGGCTGAAAAGGAGGGGTGGCTCATCATCTTCTCCCACGGCACCGACCGCAAGGCCGGTTACCTGGAAAACTACAACGGAAAGACCTACCTCAGACCCATAGATCTCTAGTCCATCTCAAGTCACACTGGACGAACTACTTTGCGGGCCCGGTGCTTCTGCACACCGGGCCCGTATTTTCTTTGCAAGAAAACCCCCCGGGTTCTGGCGAGGCCGGATTCAGGAAATTCTCCGGTATCCTCAGGCTGCTTCCGCTATCACCACCTCTCCCCGAATCTCCTTCAGCCGCACCCTGCTGATCTCATTCACCATCGTGCATTCCAGATCTGTCTCAACTCTCACATAGTTGTCGGTCAACCCAACCAGCGTCCCCGGATTCGCTTCACGCTCCCACAATACGGGCCGCACACTCCCCAGCGCGCGACGCCGAAAGTCTTCCGCCTTATCGCTTGCGAGTTCGAGCATCTCCGCCTTTCGTCGCTGCTTGAGCTGAGGGGCAATCAACGGAGTCATGTGGGCTGCGCTGGTTCCCGGCCGTACTGAATACGGAAACACGTGCATTCCGGCGAAGTCCAACGACTGGCACAACTCCACGCTATGCCGGTGGTCTTTCTCCGTCTCACCCGGAAAGCCGACAATCACGTCCGCCGTCACGGAGGCGTGGGGAACGGCTTCGTATATCCTCTCAACCGTCCGACGGTACTCCTCTGCAGAATACCGCCGCCGCATCCGGGCAAGCAAAGCGTCGCTACCGCTCTGAAGCGGCATGTGGAAGTGCGGGCAGAGTCTCGGATTCTGCCACAGTTCAAGCAGATCGGGCGTAATCTCCTGGGGTTGCAGGGAGGAGACACGGAGTCGTTCGATATTCGTTTCCGCCAGGATCTCTGCGATAAGGCCCTCTAGACCATCCGAATCGTCAAGGTCGAAACCGTAGGAACCCAGCTGGGTGCCAGTCAGCGCCACCTCTTTGAAGCCCTCCCGCACCCGCCGCCTTATCGTCGAAACCAGCTCTTCGGGGGGGATGCTCCGCTCCCTTCCGCGCACCTTCGGCACGATGCAATAGGCGCAGACCTGGTTGCAGCCTTCCTGAATCTTCACCATCGCACGGGTCCGCCCCAGGCTTTCCCTGGCAGCGGCCCCCTCTATGCCCTCCCCACACGATACGGTCTCCACGGCGCGTACTCGCTGCACCTGCGCCACAATCTCCGACTTATCGAAATTGCCGACCACGAGGTCCACGCCGGCGATGCTCCTGAGTTGCTGCGGCATCCTTTGGGCGTAGCATCCCGTGGCCACCACCGTCATAGACGGATTTCTGCGTCGAGCCGACCGCAGGGCCTGCCTTGCCTTGGCGTCGGCCACGTGGGTCACCGTGCAGGAGTTGAGCACATAGACGTCGGGACCGTCGGCGAGGGAAACCACGCGGTAGCCCGCCGAAGCAAATTGGCGGGCCAGGGACTGGCTATCGGCCTGGTTCAGCTTGCAGCCGTGGGTTTCGATAGCCACGGCGCCCTTATTCGTATCAACGGTCAAATTCGCCACCTTCAACTGGAATAGTCAGCCCATCTATATTAAAGCGCATGCGTTCTCTGGTAAAGCAGTCGATGTCGCAATCGGGGTAGAGCGTCCCTACAGTCCGGCTACACGTCCGCTTGTGGAAACGTGACGCAAAGTATGATATCGTAGCCTGTGTACACAATCCATCGAAGCTTGGCGTCAAGCACCCTGCTTTTCCATTGAAATGGGCGGCGCTCCGCAGCCCGTTTCAACCCCCTATTTCATTGACCCATTCTTACCTGTATAATACGCCAGATTGTTGGGCAATATTTTTCCATTGTCCCCGGGGGCAGCGCCCCCCTTCCCCATCACAACAAACAGGTTAACCGGAGGTTCCTCCAGTGTCTCGAATTAAGCGAGTAGTCTTGGTGCAACCCAGGTCTCCGGGCGGCAACTTCGAATTCGTTGCCATTCCCAGGCAGGGGATGCTCTTCCTCTCCGGGGCCCTGGCCCAGTGGGACGGTCCCTATTTCTATGACCGTGAGATCTGGTTCGAAGACCGGAGCGGCAAGATAGACCCCGAAAAGGACCTGGAAGGGGTCGACGTTCTTCTGATCTCGGCCCTCATCAACGAGGTCCCCCGCGCCTACGAAATCGCCAGCATGGCCAAGGAGTTCCACCCCGACCTGATCACTGTCGGCGGAGGCCCGCACATGGGCCCCCTCCCGGACGAAGCCTTCCGCGAAGGCAAGTTCGACGTCATCGTGCAGCGCGAGGGCGAGGATATCATTGGGCAGCTTCTCGACGTTCTGCTCACCTTCAAGGGTGACGAGCGGGACAAGTGTCTGGCCAAGATTCCCGGCGTCACCTACCAGGTCGAAGGCAACATCACGGCGACCCGCCGCGTTGGCGTTATTCCGCCGGACCTGGTTGAACTCCCGGACTTCTACTCCATCCGCGACCTGACCCCCTCCAGGCCCCTGGTTGGCGGCGTCATGGAGACCGTGCGAGGCTGCACGGAGAATTGCACCTACTGCCAGGTCATTCAGCAGTTCCTCGGCTATCGCATGGTCAGGCGAGAGGTCGAACTCAGCCGGCTGGCCCAGCTTCAGGAAATGGCAGCCGACGGGCTGATTCATACAAACAAGAGTGGCAGGTTCAGCGTCTTTCTCTCCGACGACCTCCACCCGCCGCCCCTCCGGGCCGTCAAGTACCGGAACGAGCGTCTGGAGCGCATTAAGGGCTGGAAGGGCCACTCCGACAATATGTACCTGATCTGCCAGACTCGGGCAGAGATTGGCCAGGACCCGGAACTTTCCCACGCCCTGAAGGAAATTGGCATGGAAATGCTCTACGTTGGCGTAGAGTCCTCCGACGCCAAGAACCTGGAGCTGGTCAACAAGCGCCAGGACCCCGGCCAGGTCTACAAGGACCTCATCAACCTGAACGACATGGGCTTCAGCATCGTCGCCATGACGATAATCGGCCTCCCCTACGACACCGAAGAGGGCATCATGGAGATGGCCGACTGGGTGACCCAGATCAGTCGTTACCAGACTGCGAACCTACTTACCCCCCTGCCCGCCACCTCCAACTGGACCGACTTGGTGCCCCTGGACGCCAACGGCGAAGTGCTCGGCGAGGGTGAGATGCGTCCCTACCATCTCTACACGGGCCGCCAGTTCGTCCACCAGGACCATCGTTGGGGCATGGAAGAGTCCCGTCGCATTTTCAACAAGTTCCACTCCAAGCTGAACCCCGTCGATACTCTATACGCGCGTCTGTTCCGTCTCGTCGAGCGCTACCGCATCCGTCTCGCCGCCAAGGGAGAGGAACTCTCCGGCATGCTCACCTACCGGCGAAAGGAGTTGGCCGCGACCAGCAAGGAGCTGAAAGGCTCCATCTCCACGCGCGTCAACGAGATAGGGGAAGCCATCAAGGAACGTCTCGACACCTCCAGAAACCGCATTCTCACCAGCGGCACCCTCAAGATCAGAATAGCCCAACCCAAAACGGCCGGCCAGGAGTAGCCTGCGTCGGTCACAGCTGCGCCGGGTGTAGCGCTTGTTCCTACAATTCAGACCCACCTACTCTGCATTATTAGTGTTGCTTTAGATGGATAGTGAGCGAAACAGGGTCTTCGTCACCGGATTGGGGATAATCAGCCCCCAGGGATTGGACGCATCCTCCACCTGGGACGGAATCAAGTCCGGCGCATCGGGGGTCGACCAAATTTCAGCCTTCGACACCGAGGGCTTCAGCACCCGGATCGCCGCCGAGGTCAAGGGATTCGATCCCCAGGCCCACATGGACAGGAAGCAGGCCCGACGCACGGACCGGTTCACCCAGTTTGCCGCCGCCGCCGCCCAGGAAGCCCTCGCCCAAGCCAATCTTCACAACAACAACCACGTCGACCGATACCGCATGTCCGCCCTTGTTGGCAGCGGCATCGGCGGGATTCTCACCCTCTCGAGCCAGCAGGAGGTTCTGTCCAACCGGGGACCGCGCCGGGTCTCCCCCTTCCTCATTCCGATGATGCTCGGTGACATGGCCGCCGCCCACCTCTCCATGATGACGGGCGCGCTTGGGCCCAATTTCTGCACCGTGTCATCCTGCTCCAGCGGCGCCGACGCCATCGGGGCCGCTGCCGGCCTGGTGGCCCGCGGCGAGATGGACGTGGTGCTTGCGGGCGGCAGCGAGGCCCCCATCTGCCCCATCGCCGTAGCCGGTTTCGGCAACATGCGAGCACTGTCCCGGCGCAACGACGATCCCCAGAAGGCCAGCCGTCCCTTCGACGCCGAACGGGACGGATTCGTCATCGGCGAGGGCGCGGGTATTCTTGTTCTCGAGAGCCACGAAAGCGTCCTCAGGCGGGGCGTAAAGCCGCTGGCTGAGTTAGCGGGCTACGCCTCCACATCCGACGCCTTCCACGTCACCGAGCCTTCCGAGACCGGCGAAAGCGCCGCCAACGCGGTGAAGCAGGCCCTGCAGCAGGCCGCGCTGGAATCCTCCGAAGTGGACTACATCAACGCCCACGGCACCTCCACTCCCCTCAACGACAGGCAGGAGACTCTCGCAATCAAGCTGGCCCTGGGGGAAGACGCCTACCGGGCCTCGATTAGCTCCACCAAGTCCATGACCGGGCACCTCCTGGGCGCAGGCGGCGCCGTCGAGGCGGGCATCTGCGTCATGTCCATGCAGGCAGGCATCGTGCCGCCAACAATCAACCTGGAGAATCCCGACGTGGACTGCGATCTGGACTACACGCCGGACTCGGCCCGACCCCGACCCATCCGGGCCGTAGTCAGCAATTCCTTCGGTTTCGGCGGCCACAACTCCGTGCTCGTCTTCACCCAGGCCGAGAATTTGTAGCCACATCGTCCGGCCTACTCTCGCCGCTAGTCGGCATCTTGGACTTGCCGCGCAACCAACCCTCGGACTAGCGTTGTCAGAGTAAGAAGTTCCCCCTCGTCAGCCTCTCTAAGGGCCCGAACATAAAGCGTCCGCACGGGTTCCTGCGCAAGAACTAGCGGCAGAACCGTGCGGCCTGGCAACGGCCCGCCCGACTTCACGCACAGAATGAAGTAGCACATGGCCCGCGCGGTCCGGCCATTTCCATTGACGAAGGGATGGATGTGGTTTACCCGCCATAGCGCGTATGCCGCGAGGCCAACGGCATCGGAAGATTCCCAGTACCGATTGATTATATTGACGAAGTGGTCCATTATCGCAATCCAACTCTACGCGTCGTCTACAATGCGGTCGGCTTCCTCCCGGCTTAACTCGACTCCATGAGGCATCATCCCAATAACCCAAGAAATTTTTTGCTCTCGCTTCTCCTCTCGAGACATTTTTCTTTTGGCCGCCTCCTTCAACAACTCATCCAGGTTATCCGGAATCTCCAAGTCGTCTATGGACTTGATTTCGCTGAGCTTCTTCATTCGGCCTTCTTTCCCCATGTCGGTAGTGACGCTACACCTTCGCACTGTTTACCGGAAAATTGTGCTACTCTGTCCGTGAAAACATGATTCCAATGATAGCACACTTGATTCAATGAATAAGGTCTGGCGTCTGTATCCGCCCGCGCCTGCCGATTTTGCCCGTCGCGTCGGGATGCCGAAGGTGGTGGCCCAGGTCCTATACAACCGGGACATCACCGACCCGGAGGATGCCCAAACCTTCACCGAAAGTCCCTCGGAGCCATTCCACGACCCCAACCTCCTCCCCCAGATGACGCCAGCAGTAGAGCGACTCGCCGAAGCCATCCGGTCCGGCGAGGCCATTGGCGTCTTCGGCGACTTCGACGCCGACGGGGTAACGGCCACCGCCATTCTTACTCAGGGACTGAGCGCGCTTGGCGGACGGGTAACGCCATACATACCCCACCGCGTGCTGGAGGGACACGGGCTGAACATCGAGGCAGTGCAGGCCCTGAAGGATGCGGGTGTTTCGGTAATCGTGACCGTGGACTGCGGCGTCAGCTCCCGCCGGGAGGTAGAATTCGCCGCCGACCTGGGCATGGACGTCATCGTCACCGACCACCACACACCCCCACCCAGTTTGCCGCCCGCGCTGGCCATAATCGACCCCAAGCTGTCCGGCTCCACCTATCCCTTCACGGAGCTCACGGGAGCGGGCCTGGCCTTCAAGCTGGTGCAGGGCCTATGCGGCCATCTGGACAAAGAGTGGCCCCGGGAACTGCTTGCCCTCGCCGCCATCGGCACCGTGGCGGACCTCGGCCCTCTCTGCGGCGAAAACCGGGCCATCGTCGCCGCGGGACTCCGGCAGCTTCGCCGCACCCGCAACCCCGGGCTGAACGCGCTCTACCGACAGGCGAAGCTAACGCCAAACGCCATCGACAGCGGGACCATCGGCTTCATCATCGCCCCACGCCTCAACGCCGCCGGACGTCTGCAGCACGCCATCAGCGCATACCGGTTGCTCACCTGCAGCGACGCCCACGAGGCAACCACCCTGGCGGAACAGCTGGAGGACTTTAACCTGGAACGGCAGCGAAATACCGAAGCAGCCTATAGGAAGGCCCTGGAGATTGCCAAGCCCGAGGATCCCATCATCCTCCTGGCGGACGAAGGGTTCTCCCCCGGCATCTCCGGCCTCGTCGCCAGCCGGATGGTGGAGGCTTTTAACAAGCCCGCCGTGGTCATGGCGCTGGACGGCGACACTGTTCGGGCCAGCGCCCGCAGTATTTCGTCCTTCAATGTCATCGCCGCCTTCGAGGAGTGCCGTCCGCTGTTCCAGCGATTCGGGGGGCACTCAATGGCGGCGGGTTTCGTCATGGACCGCGGCAACATCGAGGAACTCCGAGCAAGGCTGACTGACATCGCTCACGGGATGCTGGGCGACCGTCAACCCGCACCCACCCTGAAGATCGACGCCGAGGTTCGCCCCGTGGACCTGATGGGCGATACGTACAAGAGCCTGCTGGCGCTGGAACCCTTCGGGTACGGCAACCGGAAACCCGTCTTCGTTGCGCGGGGGATGAAGATTCAGCAGGCCTCGAGGGTGGGCGGGGAGGGCCAGCACCTGCGCCTGAAGCTGTGGGACGGTCGAGCCGGCTGGACCGGTTTCGCCTTCCGCCAGGGAGAGCGGGAGCTTCCCGAGTCGGGCAGCGTGGACGTGGCCTATTCCTTCTCCGTCAATACGTGGAGGGGAAAGAGGACGATTGAGCTCAGGGTGGAGGACTTTCGTCCATCCAGGTAGGGTTTGGGCCGCCGCTCCCTCTAACCCTGAGCTTCCTGCCGGATGCGCCGCCTCTGGCCCGGCCGGATAACCTGGGCTTTCGATATCAGCACCGTAACGGTTATCGACAACACAATCAGCGAGATTATCTGCGCCATGTCCAGTCCGACTATCCAGATCCTGTCCTGCCGGATGAAGCTGATGAAGAAGCGCCCCAGGGAATAGAGGGCCAGGAAGGCCACGAATACCATGCCGTCGGGGCGCAGCTTGTTGCGCAGGACTAACCAGAGAAAGCCAAGGATCGCCACGTCCCAGATCATCTCGTAGACCACCGCCGGATGGGATGGCGTCAGCGATGACCGGCCTTCGGCGATGTTGTTGTACAGCGCCTGAGTCTTGGGGTGGGTGTAGACGAAGCCCCACGGCATGCTTGTCAGCCTGGCGATGTGCTCCCCGTTGATGATATCACCGATGCGGCCGATGGCCATGGTCAGCACGAGGGCGGGAGCGGTCAGGTCCGCCAGTTTGCCGACGGAGGGCATGGGCATCTTTTCGATGCGTCCCAGGAAGAAGAGGAACTTGTTCCAGAAGTTGATCAACCCGTCCCGGTTCCGCACCATCACGTAGATTGCGCCACCGGCGAAGCCTCCCAGGACCGCGCCGTAGATAGCGATGCCACCTTCCCAAACGTAGAAGACGCTGAGGGGATCGTTCTGGTAGACGCGGGTCCAGAAGTCCACGACGTGGACTAGACGCGCCCCGATGATGCCTCCGAGGATGGCCCAGACGGACACGGAAAGGATGGTGTCCGGCGGGATATTTTCCTTCTTGGCCCAGTAGGCCACCAGGGTCACCGCCACGGCCACACCCACGAAGGTGAAGAAGCCGTGCCACGTGAGGACGAAGGCTCCCAGGGTGATCATATCCGGATCCATATCTACCCGGATGGCGTTAAGTATGCCTGTCATTATCGAATTCCCCTCTGGTCAAACCTGCAGAAGACCGCAGATAGTCTAGTTTTCTTCAATGCCCAGCGTCAAGTAAGGCGACAGATCCGTCGTCTCCAACAGGAACGCACGGTTGCCAAGGAGCTTGAGTCCATCCCGGATGCGGCCTCCCTCAGCTTGGTCTCCTACGAGGGCGTATAGCGCCGGCCCGCTCCCCGACAGGCATACGTGACGAATCCCGCACGCCTCCATGTCCCGCATTACGCCGTCCAGGCCGGGAAAGACGTCGAAGGCCACCGGCTCGAAGGCATTGTACATCAGCTGATGTGAGAACTCGCCCCTCTCCACAGCGTCGACAAGGACGCGTGTGACCTTTCCGTCGGTGTAGGAGTCCCCGTCCAGCATGGAATACATACGGCCCGTTTTTCCCTCGACAAGCATCTGTGGACAGACCAGCACCAGCCACTGTCGTGGAAGGGGTTGGAGCCTGGTCAGCCGGTCTCCTCTGCCGACGCCGAGGGCCGTGCCTCCACCCACGAGAAAGGGGACGTCGGCGCCCAGACCTCGACCCACCTCCTCCAGCTCGGACAAAGTCAATCCCAGCTCCCACAGGCGGTTGAGGGCGACCAGCGTGGCCGCCGCGTCGCTGCTGCCCCCACCCAACCCCATGGCCTCAGGGATGCCCTTCTCGATCACGATTCGGACGCCGCCCTTGTAACCGCTGCGTTCTTTGAGGGCCAGTGCAGCCTTCCAGGCCAGATTGTCGGGGTTGGACAGGGCCGGAATGGAACACTCCACCAGGACTTCCGCGTCCGGCGCGAAGTACAACGTGTCGTGCAGGCTCACCGTCTGCAGCGCCGTCACCACCTCGTGATACCCGTCGTCCCGACGACCCAGCACCTCCAGGGTGAGATTGATTTTGGCATAGGCCAGCGCCGTCAGTCCCTCGGCATTCTGCCTTCCCTCCTCGGTAGGTGACGCCATCAGAGATTGCCGGACCCTTCCCCAGCCACCTCCGGCATCACGCCGTAGAGAGAAATCCACTCATCGACGGTCAGCGTTCCGGGCCTGCGCCGTGGATCGATGTCCGCCCGTTCCAGCAGGGCCAACGACTCCGGTCCGCCGACACCGAGACCCTGGGCGAGGGAGTTCCGCAGCTGCTTGCGAGGGGCGGCGAATCCCGCTCTCACCAGGGTGAAGAAGCGCGCCTCGTCGTCCACACGCTGTCGCGCCTCCGGGTCAACTTCGATGCTCACCACGGCGGAATGCACCTTCGGCGCGGGCCGGAAAGCCCGCGGGGGCACGCTGCACACCTGCTTTGGCGAGCCGTAGAACTGCACCGCCACGGACAGTACGGTCATCCGGCCCGGCGGCGCCGTCATGGATCGGGCTACCTCTCTCTGCACCATCACCACCATTCGGAGGGGCGGTCGGTCCATCTCAAGGAACCGCCGGACGATGGGGTTCGCGGCGTAGTAGGGAAGGTTCGCCACCACCTTAAAGGGACCATCGACGCCAAAGTCCGCCGTGCGGGCGTCGGCCTGCAGCACTTCCAGGTTGGCGGGATCGCCGGTCCGGGCCGGAAGTTTGGCGGCTAGGGAAGCGTCGATCTCCACCGCAACGACGCGACGGGCCCGCTTCACGAGCTGCCGGGTGAGGACTCCCTTCCCCGGGCCCACCTCCACCACGGTATCCTCCGACGAAAGGTCGGCGGCTTCCAGGATGCGCGACAATACGCGGCGGTCGGTAAGGAAATGCTGGCCAAGGCTCTTTGCGGGAGACCTTGGCCTGCGGTGAGAACGAGTTAAAGGCCGTGCACCTTCCTTCGACACAATCAATGAACGTATCCGGCTGATCAGGCTCAGGCCAGGCTGCCCCACGGCGCCCGAAGTTGGCTGCTTACCGTTGCTTCCTTCCGGACCTGGCGGGATTCACAGGACTTCGCCGCGTGGGACCCAGCCCTCAGCACCCTTTCAGAGAATAGAGGTACATTGATCTAGCCTCGGGAAGGAATTCAACCCCGCTATAGCGGATTGCGGGTCCAGGGCACCGCTAGCTCCCCGCCTAGCACAGCCTGAGTTAATGTTAGGCCCGCCCGGCCTCGGGTGTCAATCGCCCGACGATTTCCCGGGGGTGTCCAGACGGGAGGAGTGCGGCCACTTTTGTGATACGGCGTATTAGGAACGAGTGGAAACGAGTGACTCGTTTCAAACCGGCCAGCTTTGGGAGGCAACTCGATTTTGAAAACGAGTATGGGCCGTTTTCGGGAGATGCAGGCGTGAAATCGGCGATATTGGACTCGTTTTCCCGTTTTGGGCGTTTTGGGAAGATGGACTGAGTGTATGTATCATGTTTGCCCGGCGTGTCCGGGTTGAGGAGGAGGATGCAACAGTGTGGGGTCTTACATTCATGCAGGGAGGATAGCAGGATGGGGAATGTGTCGGCAATCGAAAAGTGTCACTTTGACATTTAGCGAGATGCCCCTTTCGTTGTTTCAGGGTGGGGGTAATGTTAGAATTGCACATATGCCAGATTTTCCAGCCATCAGAAAGGCCGTCATTCCCGCCGCCGGCCTGGGCACCCGGTTTCTCCCCGTCACAAAGGCCGTGCCCAAAGAGTTCTTGCCCCTCTTCGACAAGCCTCTGATTCAGTACGCCGTAGAGGAAGCCGTATCCTCCGGCATCGAGGAGATTATCCTCGTCACCTCCGAGGGCAAAGAATCCCTGGAGCGATACTTTCAACCCCACCCGAAGCTGGAACGCTCCCTTGAGGGGAAAGTCGCGCCCGACCTGCTGGAGCAGGTGACACGCCTCGGCAAACTCGCGCGGGTCAGCTGTGTGCGTCAGGAGCAGCCCCTGGGCCTGGGCCACGCCGTGCTCACCGCCCGCGACCAGGTGGGGGACGAACCCTTCGCCGTCATTCTCCCCGACGACGTTGTCTTCCACTCCACGCCCGCCCTGGCCCAGATGCTTGAGGTGTACCACCGGAGACAGGGCGGCGTCATAGCCGTCGAGGAGGTCCCACCGGAACGGGTAAGCAGCTACGGCGTCATCGACCCGGAATTCCTCTCCGACAGCGAGTCAAGAATTCGCGGGCTGGTGGAAAAACCGCCCCCCGAAGAAGCCCCCTCCAACCTGGCCATCGTGGGCCGCTACATTCTCCCGGCAGCCATCTTTGAGGCCCTCGAACGCACGGCTCCCGGAGCCAAGGGGGAGATCCAGCTTACGGACGGCCTTGCACTACTGCTGGAATCCCACCCGCTATTCGCATTCACCCTCAAGGGTGAGCGGCACGACGGCGGCACCCCCATAGGCCTCCTGAAGGCCTCTCTCGCCCGCGCCCGCTCCCTGCCCGAATTTCGGGACGAGATTCTGCGGGCCATTTAAACCCAGCCCCATTCCATGATTACCGGAGGACAATGATGACAACGCTGAAGCAATCGATTCTCGACTCAGCCAAGGAGCTTCAACAGGAACTGAACACCATTCTGGAGGGAATGGACTACTGCCTCGACTGGAAGCAGGACGACGACGAATGGTCGCCACGCGAAGTGCTGTGGCACGTGCTGGAAGACCCGGAGGGCGGCATTCCCAACACCGTCGCGGGCATCCTGGACGGTTCCCTGACGGAAGTGACAATCATCGCCGACGAGACGCATCTGAACGACGAACGACAGGCGATGGACATGGACCAGATCCGGGCCTGCCTGGCCGAGTATTTCCAGACGCTGGACTCGGTGCTGGCCGACGCCACTGACGAAGACATTTCGGGCAAGGCTACCTCCTGCTGGTTCCCCCTTCGCAACCACCGCGAGGATCGCACCGCGCAGAACCTGCTGGAGGGCCTATTCCTCAACCACTGGCGAGACCACCTGGGGCACCTGCGCCACATCCGGGAGGACCTGGGGTTAGACTGATTTTTTTGGATCCTTGGGGAACGGGAATCACCTCCATCCCTTCGGCAAGCTCAGGACAGGCTCAATCTTCCCCCATCAAGGGGAGCTTTGCACAACCCGCCGTTCAGCCCCGCCGCCACCCAAATCACACTCACCTCAATCCTCTCCCACGACGGGAGAGGAGGGAAGAGGGGATCATCGCCACCAACCCTTAACCTAACCTTAACGTGTGACGCCCCCCGCACTGCTAACATCATGGCAAATAGAAAAGAGAATGGAAAAGATAAAGATATGAATCGTTGGATGAACAAGCTCTCCTACCACTATCAGAAGATGCGCCACATCTTCCCGGACGACAAGCTAATCGTACTTTTCGACATAGACGGCACCATCGTCGACACCCGATACATGGTGCTCCACGCCCTGAACTCCTACGACCGGATTCACTGCACCTCCTACTTCGACGACCTGGACGTCTCCCACATCACCATGCACGAGGACCGCGTCGAGGACCTTCTCGAATCCCTGGATATGCCCCCTTCGGTGCGGGAACAGGTGGGGCTCTGGTACGAAAGCACCCAATGGTCTTCCAAGGCCATCATGGAGTCGCACCAGCCCTGCCACGGCGTGATGGAAGTGATGCGCTGGTTCCAGCTTCAGCCCGACACCTGCGTGGGGCTGAACACGGGCCGCAACGAGGCCCTCCGCGAGGACACCCTCCGCTCCCTGAACTTCCTGGGGGCCGAGTACAAGGTGGAATTCGAAGACCGCCTGCTCTTCATGAACCAGGGACTGCCGGACCGCAGCGTCCCCCAGGTGAAGGTGGACGGCATCAACTACTTCCGCAGCCAGGGATTCCGGGTCCTCGCGATGATCGACAACGAGCCGGAGAACCTGCAGGCGATCTCGGAGATGCCCACCGCCGATGACGTGATACTTCTCCACGCCGACACCATCTTTCTCTCCCAGCGGCAGCGGCTGCCCCAGGCTTCCATCTCCGGCAACGTCTTTGACCTGACGGAGCTTGCCGTTCAGGCATCGCTGCCCCGTCACGTCCAGTTCGTGTGGCACGGCATCAACGAGGAGGACAACCTCTACGAGTTCATGCGGTCCAACGTTCAGTGGGGCGAAATAGACGTGCGCGTGCACCCCAGGACGGACCAACTGGTGCTGCACCACGACAACTTCCTCGAACCGCCCCGGCGCGTTCAGGACCTGTTGCAGTTTGAGGACGTGCTCCACAAGCTCAAGAACGCCGGCAAGTCGTTGAAGATCGACCTCAAGGAGAACGACACCATCGACCGGGTAATCTTCGCCATCGAAGAGTCGGGCATCGAACACTCGCGGCTGTGGTTCAACGGCAAGATTGAGACCCTCCATCCCGAGGGGTTCCGGCGGCTTTCCCATGCCTTCCCCATCGCCACCCTCCAGTGCCCCATCAACTTCATGGTGCCGCTGATGAACACGCTGCCGGAGCGGGCCAGGAACCTGCTGGAAGAGTTCGCCTCCTGGGGCATCAACCGGCTGTCCATCAAGTGGGACACCCCCTCCATGCGGCGGGTGCTCGACCTGCTGGACGACTGGGGCTACGGCCTGAACATCTACAACGTGCCGGACCTGCAGGCCTTCCTGCGGGCGGCGCTGATGCAGCCGCGCTCCATCACATCCGACTTCAACTTCCCGAAGTGGCGGTTCTACGGCCGGGGGTCCGGCGAGGGCTACGTCACCACTCGCCAGCGGCCCAGCCTGATCGGCGTCTCATAGCAAACGGGGCCAAATTCGGCCCCGGCAACCCTTTCCCATAGTGTGCGCCCCTCCTCGAGGGGCGTTACAATTGGGGCATGCTGAAAATCATCGCCCACGTCCTCCTCTTCGTCCTCGCCGTCCTCGTCTTCTACTTCGGCCTGGGAGTCGGTCTCGCCTTTAACCCCACGCTGGGCACCCTCCTATGGCTGGTGGCCGCCGGCATAGCAGCCGGCAACGTTTTCTGGATGGTGCGGAAAAAGAAGTAGAAGGCCGCCGCATGTTAGCTTGTCCCCAGCCATCGCCCTCTTATGTTAACCTTTGGGGCGGCCTTACCACGGAAACTCACAGGGAGGAACGTCAATGGAACTTTTGAAACGAGGCGCCGCGATATATCTCACTGGCGTGGCCGCGGTTATTGCCGTCCAGATGATCTTTTCGCCCTTCTATCGCGACGTTATGGATATTGAAGGAATCTGGCACATTCTGAACTGGTTCATGGCCGCGTCCTTAATCATGACCCTCGTGGTGCGATACCACGACAAGATTCAGATTGACCGGGAGGGCGACACCGGCCTGACCCGCAGATACCTGGAGACCTACGCAGGCTTTGTCGCCGCAGTGTTCCTCGCGCTCTGGTTCTTCTGGAACTGGGGAGACGTGGCCATCGCGTCGTCGGAGAGCGACATCAACCTGATTATGTGGTCCATCATCAATCCCATGTTTGTCGTTGTGACGGGATTGGCCGGCTGCCGCCTGTGTACACGTCCGTGACCATCAACGCGCCTCGATGACCTGGAAGGAAGCTATGTTGGGATGCTGACGCGGGAAAACTCACTCCAACCCTAAGGAGCCAGCCACTTGCCGGATTTTCTGGCAATCTTCGACATAATCGCCATCATCCTGCTGGTGCCCGCCCTCGCCTCCGGCATCGTGGCCCGGACACCCCTCTCTTTCCCCATCCTGTTCATGGGGCTGGGATTCCTTCTCGGCGGCAACTACCTCGGCTTCATCGAGATCGACGCCCATAGCCCCATCCTGGAAGTTGTCGCCACATTTACCCTTTCGCTTGTCCTCTTTCTCGACGCCATCAACCTGCAGGTCAAGGAGATGGGACGCCGGTGGCTCATCCCGGTGCTTATTCTCGGCCCCGGCACAGCCATCATCATCTCCCTCGGCGCGGTCCCCCTGGCCCTCATGCTGGGCTTCGGCTGGATTCTGGCATTCCTGGGCGGGGCCATCCTCGCCTCCACCGACCCCGTGGTTCTGCGGGAGCTCATGCGAGACCCGCGCATACCCCGTCCCATTCGGCAGGTCCTCCGAATCGAAGCGGGGACCAACGACCTCATCGTGCTGCCGATTATTCTTATTCTCATTGCCGTTGGCGAACCCCACGGCCGCGACGCCGGCCAGTGGACCGTTTTCCTGGTGCAGCTGCTCATCACCGGCCCTGCCATCGGCGCCATGGTCGGAGCGGTTTGCGCACTCCTGATGAAACGGATGGACGCCCGGCTGCACATACGCACCGAACACCAGGCGCTATCCGGCATCGCCATTGTCCTGCTTGCATACACCGCGGCGGATTCCGTGGGGGGCGACGGATTCCTAGCCGCCTTCGCCGCCGGACTCGCCGTGTCGCTCACCAACCGGCGTCTGGTGAACTCCTTCTCCCAGTACGGCGAGGTAACATCGGAAATGGCGATGCTGTTTGCCTTTGTGCTCTTCGGGGCTGCGCTCTCCACCATGCTGCACACCACCAACGTGGTCTTGTCGCTGGTGCTGGCGGGCATAGTTATTTTCCTCATCCGGCCTTCGGTGCTGGGGCTGGTCCTGTCTCGAACGCCCATGAGCTTCGAGGCGAAGGCGCTGATTGCCTGGTTTGGGCCACGGGGGCTGAACTCGCTGTTGTTGGCGCTTCTGGCGGTGCAGGCCCAGGTGCCGGGGGCGGAGATGCTGTTGGCTACGGTAGGCGTGGTGGTACTGGTCTCCACGGGCATCCACGGCGCTAGCTCCACACCCATCGGCGCGTGGTACAGGAGGCGGGCCAGGATGCAACATCTCATGGAGGAGCGGACCGCCACGGCGGACAGCCTGATTATTCACCACGGCCCGAGCGTGATGCTGATTACGCCGGAACAGCTCTACCAGCTGATAATGAGTCCGCAACCGCCGGTGATTCTGGACGTGCGGTCTCGCGCCGCTTACGAAAGGGCGGAAAGCCGGATACCGGGGAGCATCCGAGTGGAGCCGGACAAGATTGACCGGTGGGTGAACTCCCAAATAGACATCAAGGGACTGGTGGTGGCCTACTGCACCTGGCATCGGGAGTCGAGCAGCGTTGAGGCGGCCGGACAGCTGAGCGCGTGGGGAATAACCGCGGCCACCCTCTCCGGCGGCATCGACGCCTGGACCGCCCGCTACCCGGAGGAGGGGATGGGCAGGGAGGGGTGAGGGGGGTATATATGCACCTGATCACTCTACCTGCATTGTACTTGACACTATTAGTACAATCCACTACTATCGCTAAGTGATAAGAGGCTTCCGGAACCGAGATACTCAGGACGTCGCGGAGCGCAGGCGTGTTGCCAAGCTCCCATTGGACATCCAGCGTAGGGCACAACGAAAACTAATGATAATCAACAACGCAATTGACCTGAATGACCTGAGAGTTCCTCCGGGTAACCGTCTTGAATCACTTACCGGAGACCGAACCGGACAGCACAGCATCCGCATAAACGACCAATGGCGAATCTGCTTTGTCTGGGACAATGGCGACGCCTACCAGGTGGAGATAGTGGACTACCACTAAGCATTGGAGGTGACCATGGCCATCAAGGCCACATGCCAATCCGACAGACTACCCCCCATTCACCCCGGAGAAATCCTGAATGAGGAGTTTCTCCAGCCCATGGAAATCACCCAATATCGACTCGCCAAGGCCATAGGCGTCGACGCCCGACGCATCCACTCCATCGTCCACGGCCAGCGCTCCATCACTGCGGAAACCGCCCTGCTGCTGGCGCGATTCTTCGGGAACTCCGCCCAATTCTGGATGGGGTTGCAAAGCCAGTATGACCTGGAAATGGCGGGGGAACAGCTGGGGGAGAGGTTGAGGCAGGTGGAGTCCAACTCCCCAAGCCACGAATGATGCCAAAACACCATTAGGCCCCCATCCTCGCCGAAGGTGGGTCACCCCCCGCCCCGCACCCACCCAACAACCGGCGCCACCAGCAGGGCTGCGCCGAGGCAGAGGAAGAAGGGCGCGCCGAGGCTGATGTCCGCTCCTTCGGCGATGCCGGAGGCGACGGCTCCGATGACTACCCCCAGCGAGTAGAGGGCATAGAAGATGCCGAAGGCGATTCCCTTCCGGTGGTTGGGCGCAATGCTGGAAACCAGCGCCGCCAGCGTGGGGAACAACATGCCGAAACCCAGCCCGAAGGCGACCATCGCCCCAAAGGTCGGGGCATGGGATACGTTGGTCGCTCCCAGTATGAGGCCCCCGACACCGAGGAATAACAGGCCGCCCAGGACCACCAACTTCTCCGAACTTCGGTCGAAGACTCCCCGCGCATAACCGATCATCACCCCCGCCGCCACCAGCGAAAAGGTAGCGAATGCCAGACCAGGAAGTTGCGAAGCGTCGCCGGCGGTAGCTTCCAGGGCCACGGGCAGCTGGTTGAACAGAGTGCCCAGGCTGAAGGTCAACGCTAGCAGTATTCCAAAGACGGGCGCCAGCCTGAGCCACATGCCTTCGGAGCTCAGACACCCGTCCTGCTCCCCATTCTCCACCTCTCGCTCCGGGCCGGACGGAGCACGCCACAGGAACACGGCGGCAGCCAGCAGGAGAATCGTTGCGCTGGTGGCGAAGACCGCCTCAAATCCCCATTGGTGCCGGATATAGCCGGCCAGCGGTGGTCCAACGACGGCACACGTCGCAATCAGCGCGCCGCTCGTGCCCATCGAATGACTGTCTCTCCTGCCCTCTCGACGTCCCAGCATGGCGAAGGCTCCGGGAGCCAGCACCCCCGCGGCAAGTCCGTGGAAGGCGCGAAGGGCCAGCAGTTGCCCGGGAGTCTCCACAATGGTATACAGGTACAGGCTCGCCGAGGTAAGCAGCAGCCCGATTCCAATCAGTCGCTTGTGGTCAAGCCTGTCGAGGAGGGAACCTGCAAACGCGTTGCCCACAATGTTTGATGCCGAGTACATTCCGACAATCAGCCCCCCCATGGAGGCCGATGCGCCCAACGACTTCGAATAGGCAGCAATGACCGGGAGTTGCATGAACAGGTCAAGAAAAGCGACTAAAACAACCGCCTGAATCGTCCACACGGCCATCCGACCGGTGCGGCGTCTACTTGTCGCCTTCAACGATTCAGCTCATCCATCATTTGCTATCCGCGTCATCCTTCGATGTGGAGTTCCTGGCGGCTGCAAGTCCGGCCGTCTGGGGCCATCCCGCAAGGCGCTGTCTATTGCCAAAACTGTTTTCGTGCCGAAATGGGCTGGAGTTGACTGTAAGTGGAACCGTCTTTGAGATGCAGATGAAACTCTAAGCCCACAATCACCTCGGTCTCATCAGATAGTTCGAACGCTATCGGGCGGTCAAGAACATATTGGAGAACTTTAACACGTTTCAGTCCATCGGTTAACCTCATGCATGTTTGCAGTGCGTAACTGAAGCTTCAACATGTCGGAAATTGTGTTCCCTGGTCTTAGTTGAGGCATTTGGCCCTGCGAGGACGCCCAATGCCATCCCCATGTCGTCCTACGTTGACCACCTTACTTGGCTAACAAGTGGTCGACCAAAGAGCATGTTCCTTCTACGTCAGAATCACGTAGTGCGGACTGGGAACATTAAGGACGGAACTGGTTCGCTGGACAAGAGACTCAAACGCTGAGCAATTCTCGGGGATAGTCTGTCAGGACCTCGTGACCGTCCCTGGTTACAAGCACCATGTCAACGGTCATCAGCCCTCCGAGATCGGGGAAATAGAGGGAAGGCTCCACCGATAAGATCATGCCCTCCTCTATAGGTGTATCGTTGTAGATTCGCAGTTCTCCCAGCTCCTCCCGTCCCCAGAAGGGCCCAAAGAGACCAAAGGAATGGCCCGTTCCAAAACCCTTGAAATCCACGTATCCGGCCTTTTCAAACACCCGGAAGGCAATGCGATCGATTTCGGAGCAGAGAATCCCGGGTCTGATAGAGTCCATCGCGGTAAGGGCCGCCTCCAGCCTTACATCAAATCGTTGCTTTACATCCTCGGGCACGGGGCCAATGATCCGTTGCCTGTGTAACGTATGATGATATCCCAAGGCATAGTGGTTCGTGCCAAACTGGATTACTTCTCCCTTTACAAGCTTCTTACTGCTGGCCGGAGTATGTCCCATCAGGCTCCTGCTGCCTGACTTGCAGCGCGCCTGTCCGCTGGCAAATTCGATATCCGGGAACACCCTTACGTGCTCCGCCGCCGCCTTCAGTTCTGCCGCGATGGCAACATTTACCTCTGTCGCACCTTCGGCAATAGCATCCTCACCAGCCCTCACGGCGACTCTGCAGATCTCTGCACCCTTACGCGCCACAGCTATCTCTTCCTGGGTCTTGATCAATCGTTGCTTCATCATTGCGACAGATATGTCATCAAAGGAGGCAGAGGGCAGCGATTGCCTTAAACCCTTGTAAAGCCCAAAGGGAATCACATCCTTTTCTATGCCAATCTTGCCGCGAACAAGACCAAGTTCGTGGCATATTTTCTTCGCTTCGGTGATCAATTGGACTGACGTAGACTGCTCATCGGAGTATGCTCGAACGTCCTTCACCCACGAGAATGCGCGTGCCCTCCGGCTTTCCATGTTGGGCGCTATCAATATGGGTTCACCCATTTTGGGAATTACGGCGGCGGCATATCGCCCATAGGGGTATCCGAACCAGAAACCCGTGTAGTAGAAGGATGTGTGGACTGATGTCGCAATCGCGCAATCCATCCCCCGCTCATCCATCACTTCCTGCAGGTGAGAAACCCTACTTTGCATTTCCTGGACACTAAACAAGGCCAGCATTTCAATTTTCTCCTGTGGCGGTAATAAGGCTCATCTAGTATTTTAGTTTGACAGAGTCGGCCGGGTTATTATCATTTAACCGACTAAGGAGCAGAATTATTTTACCATTCAGTGATTGGATTTAGGGAATTGCTGCATGTCGAAGTTGGATATATTGGAGATGCCCTGAATAATGCTACAAGATGCCGTTAGATATAGCATTGCGTATTCCGCAAAATGTTTTTGACCATCATAGGGCTATGGAGTAAATTGTCAATTGATTCGTGTGCTATATGCAACTACAGCCCAAAACTTGACACTATTTGCGCAATTGAAGTACGCTCCGACCCGTATAACATCATCCACCTTCATTCAGAAGCCTTTGCCACATTGAAAAGATCAGATTAGGAGGACTCCATTCAATGAAGACGCACATGTCAAGCCCGTGGAATGTTTATGCCCTGATAGCCGGCATATTGGCCCTAACTCTGTTCGTATTGGCGTGTGGGACTTCCGAAGAAACTACAACTCCCACCGCCGCGCCCCTTCCCACACCTACCCCAATAGACATCGCCGGTATCACCGCTGACTTCCAGAGAATTGTCCAACAGGAAGTGGAAAAAGTTCAGCCCCCTCTGTCTGAGGATGAAATACGCAATCTCATTGAAGCAGCCGTCAGCAGCGGTGTGCCCGAAGGTCTAACCGCCTCTCAGGTCCAGGCAATGGTAGATGATGCGGTTTCAGCCGCCGCCGCCGAGGCAGTCACCGAGGGGGACGTCACAGCGGCCATCGGTCAAGCCATCGCCGACGCGCTTGCTTCAGCCTCGGAACCCCTGTCGAAAAGCGAAATAGAGAGCATAGTAAGGGCCGCCATACCAGAGCCCACCCCTGCTCCCACCCCTGTTGCAACCGCCGTGCCCACCGCCACACCTGTGCCGACCACCCCGGCAGCGCCAAAGGTCCCGGTTGCGTCTCGATTGAGGCTGGCCGTGAGTCCGCCGGCAACTCAGAAGATGATGGCCCATCTGGGGGCACGCAGCGTAATGCCTACCCTGTTTCCCATGTATGACTTCCCCATTCACCGAAATTACATAACGGCTGACTACACTAAGGAAGGCTTGGCCGAAGACTGGACTCTGTCATCCGACGGAAAGCTATGGAATTTCAAGCTAAGACAGGGAGTCAACTTCCACAAGGGGTTTGGCGAGCTAACCGTCAAGGACATTGTCACCACCCACACGGTGTACCTGGGACCAACTTCTCGGGCGGGCAGCGGTCCGATGAGAGACACCACTTCGGACAATATTGAGATAGTCAGCGACCATGAGTTTAACTTCACCACGCCAAAACCCTCCCCCGATCTATTGGAGTGGTGGAGCGACGCCCGGCAGTTCTCCATAATCAGCGACACCTATCTAAATGCCGTTGGCGAAGACGTATACAATCAATCCCCAATTGGCACCGGACCGTGGAGCTTTGTTAGCCTTGAAATAAACGTCGGCGCCGTATTCGAAAGGAACGAGGAGCATTTCCGAAAGGTTCCCGAGTTTGCAGAACTGGAAGCGAGGTATATGTCGGAGGATGCAGTCCGCCTGGCGAGTTTGCTCACCGGAGAGAATCACATCGCCCAGGTGGCCCGAGCGTCACACACCCAGGTGCGTGCGCAGGGACATCAGATAGCCACGGCGTCTATCCCCTTCGTTCAGGTCTGGACATCCGTTGGAGGTCTCTATTTCCCTGATGCCCCATCGTATGATCCCGACTCGGCCCTGTTGGACCCCAACGTGCGCCTCGCCTTGAATCTGGCAGTTGACAAGCAGGCCATTGTCGACAACTTCCTGAACGAGTTGGCCACGGTAGGGTCCGTCCTCAGCATTCCTCCGGGACATCAACACTTTGATCCCAGGTGGGATCCCCATCCGTACGACCCGGAAAGAGCCCGGCAACTAATTGCCGCTGCAGGCGCGGAAGGGTATTCCTTCAACGTCACTACGGCCCCTTCGGGCAGGGTTCCTGAAGTCGTCGACATCGCGGAAAGTTACGTTGGATACTAGAATAGCATTGGCCTCAACCCAACTCTTGAAATCGCCGAGCCTGCGGAAATCACCTTCAGAGGACGCAACAGGGGCAACGGCAACAGCGTAACCGTTGCCGCTCACTCGGCTACTCCTCTGCAGGTTGGGTGGCTGCCCTTCATTCTCAGTACGAAAATCGGAATGCGCGGCTCATACTGGGAATTCGATGACCTGGACGCTCTATGGCTTGAATTCATTGAGCTCGCGGGTGATGAAGAACGCTCCGCCAAGCTAGGAGAGATTGGAGACTACATATACGACAACACACTCATAGGTCCAATCATCTTCGTTCCTTCCCAGGTGGCCTTCAATCCAGGGGTAATTGAGGACTACACCGTCAACTATATGGGCTACGGCCCCATCGTTCACCACGAATACACGGCGCCCATCTACGAATAGCCATCGAGACGTGGATCAAGTGACCGAACTAAGGGTGCGGACTCTTCCATAAGAGGGTTCGCGCCCTTGTAATGCTATAGGTCAGTAGATCCTCGTTGGGTTGCGGATTGTCTCGAGTTAGTAGAATGGTACCTCAGGGTAAAGGCTGGCGGGAGCAGTATGGATATGGGACGATAATGTTAATGGCAAATGTCTTGCACTAGTTGCCCGGGAGGCAGTCATGCGTTTGTTAATGAAAAGTGAGGAAGAACATGGGAAGGCTGGACAATAAAGTAGCTCTCATTACCGGTGGTTCTCGTGGCCAGGGCGCCGTTGAATCTAAACTGTTTGCGCGGGAAGGAGCCAAGGTTGTCTTCGGCGATATTCTCGATGAGGAAGGAAAGCAAGTCGAGAGGGAGATAATTGAAATGGGGTGTGAGGCCGTCTATGTTCATCTGGATGTGACCAGTGAAGAGGACTGGGCGAAAGCAATAGCCACAACCGAAACTAAATTCGGCAAGCTTGATATATTGGTGAATAACGCGGGCGTTTCTATCGGCAAACGCGGTATAGAGGACACTTCCGTCCAGGATTGGGACCACATTATGGATGTCAACGTCAAGGGCGTGTTCCTGGGTACCAAATGTGTAATTCCTGCCATGAGAAGGGCCGGCGGAGGCTCCATTATCAACATCTCCTCTACCGCAGGTATCGTGGCCATAGGCCGGTCCGCTGCCTACAACGCTACTAAAGGGGTGAGAAGGGCGGAGAGAAAATGTACCACGGGGGCGGCTTGATCGTCTGATTGTGGCGGTCGAAAACTGTACCACCTCCCACCTTCCGATAGAGTCGAAGCAGACTCGAAGGAGGGTGACAGGATGTATGTGGTGGATCTGTATTTTCGTGTGCGGAAGGCTTGTCTGGTGGAAGGGATGAGCATGAGGGAAGCATCCCGGGTGTTTGGAATTCACAGGGACACCGTGCGGAAGATGCTCTCCAACCCGGCGCCACCCGGATACCGAAGGCAGCGCCCTGCCCGGCGTCCCAAGCTTGAGCCCTTCGCCGGCATCATAGACCGGATCCTTGAAGAGGACCTGAGCCTTCCCAGGAAGCAGCGACACACGGTCAAGCGCATCTTCGAGCGGCTGAGAGAAGAACACGGCTTCGATGGCGGCTACACCATAGTCAAGGACCATGTGCGCAAGAGCAGGAGGCAGGGGCGAGAGATGTTCGTTCCCCTGGCCCATCCTCCCGGACACGCGCAGTGCGACTTCGGACAGGCGTGGGCAGTCATAGGGGGCGAGAGGCGCAGGGCCCACTACTTTGTGATGTCCCTTCCGCACAGTGACGGAATCTTCGTGAAGGCGTACCCGGCGGAGACTACGGAGGCGTTCTGTGATGGCCACGTGTCCGCGTTCGCCTATCTAGGTGGGGTTCCGCAGAGCATCCTGTACGACAACACGAAGCTGGCGGTGGCCAGGATACTGGGAGATGGACGCCGCAAGAGAACGAGGGTGTTCACGGAGCTTCAGTCCCACTACCTGTTCAGCGACAGGTTCGGCCGACCCGGCAAGGCCACAGACAAGGGGCATGTGGAGGGGATGGTGGGATACGTGAGGCGCAACTTCCTGGTGCCTGTGCCGAAGTTCGACAGCTTCAACGCGCTCAATGCCTACCTGGAGTCAAGATGTCTTGGCAGGAAGGAGGCGAAGCTGAGGGGACACAGGGAGAGCATAGGAGAGCGAATGGAGCGAGACCTCGGCGCATTGCTGCCCTTGCCCTCGGTTCCCTACGACCCGTGCGACAGGCACGCCACCCGGGTGAGTTCCCTGTCCCTGGTCCGATACCGGGCCAACGACTACTCGGTGCCGGTGGCCTACGGACACAGGGACGTGCTGGTCAGGGGCTATGTGGACGAGGTGGTGATCAGCTGCGGTTCTGAGGTGATAGCCCGCCACAGGCGGTCCTACGAACGGGGGAACTTCGTCTTCGATCCCATCCACTATCTGCCGCTTCTGGAGAAGAAGATAGCAGCACTGGACCAGGCGGCGCCCCTGGCCGGGTGGAAGCTACCGGGAGAGTTCGACACCCTTCGCAGGCTGCTTGAGTACCGCATGGGCAGACGTGGAAAGAGGGAGTTCGTTCAGGTGTTGAGGTTGTTGGAGACCTTCTCACGGGAGGATGTGCATATGGCCGTGCGGGATGCCGTCAGGATGGGAGCGGCCGGCTTCGACGCTGTCAAGCATCTTGTGCTGTGCAACATCGAGGAACGGCCACCCAGGCTGGACCTAGACCTGTATCCCCACCTGCCCAGGGTGTGTGTGAGCACCACGTCGGCGGGAGACTATATGAAGTTGCTGAATGGGAGGACATCGTGAGTGACAGATCAACGCTGCTGCTGCAACACAACCTGAAGGAGTTGAAGCTGCCGACCTTCCTGAGAGAGTTCGGCAAGGTTGCGGCCCAGTGCGCCGCCGAAGGGGTGGACCATCCCGACTACCTGCTGAGGTTGTCTGAGCTTGAGCTCATAGACCGCCATCATCGCATGGTGGGGCGCAGGATCAAGGCCGCGCGCTTCCCGTCTATGAAGAGCCTGGACTCCTTCGACTTCAAGGCCATTCCGTCGGTGAACAGCCGGCTTGTGGCTCAACTCGCCCGCTGCGAGTACATAGAGCGCCGCGAGAACGTCATCGCCATAGGCAACAGCGGTACCGGCAAGACCCACATAGCCCTGGGACTGGGACTCGCCGCCTGTCAGAGGGGACTCTCCGTCGGCTTCACCACGGCTGCCAGTCTGGTGAATGAGCTTGTGGAAGCCAGGGACGAGAAGCGCCTGCTGAACCTGCAGAAGAAGCTGTTCCGGCTGAAGCTGCTCATCGTAGACGAGCTCGGCTTCGTGCCCTTGTCTCAAACGGGAGCGGAACTGCTCTTTGAGATCTTCAGCCAGCGGTACGAAAGAGGCTCCATACTCGTCACCACCAACCTGCCCTTCGACGAGTGGACCGAGATGTTCGGCTCCGAAAGGCTCACCGGAGCCCTGCTGGACAGGCTCACCCACCACGTTCACATCCTGGAGATGAACGGCGAGAGCTACCGCCTCAAACAGAGCAGTCTAGATGCTGTGGCGGCGACTCCAGACCTACACTCGTCCTCCAGCCAATAGCCGCTGCAGAGGACATTTTCGCTTGACATTTAACTGATGACATTTTGCTGACCAATAGCCCCCAAGTGGTACACTTTTACTCCGCCCCGCTGGTACATTTTTGCTCCGCCCTTGACATGATGGACAGGCACGTCACTCTCGTAAATGGGAGCGTCCGAGTTTTCGGTGCAGGCGGCTGTCAGCCAGAGGGCTAATGCTGCGATGAAGAGTGTGAGGGCTTTTGCTTGCCAGTTGGTTGTTTTCATGGGTGTCACCTCCTTTGTTTGGCGGGTTTGTTTGAGCTTCTCGTCGCTCTTCATTGGATGGATGATAGTATGTAAGTTCGTAGTTGTCAAGACAATTGTGTCACTTTGGGGTCGGTGGGGTTGGGTGAGGGGGGGCGACGGTGGGGGGGATTATGGATGTTGGGGAGTATTGCTGATGGGGGAGGGTGTTGGTTAGGGGAGGAGGTTGGTGAGGTCCAGTTAGCGCCTGGTTGCGAACTCGTGGGTGTCCGTGACGGTCAGCCGGAACCGCAGGTAGGCGGGGCTGGAGGGCGCGGTGAAGGTGGGGCTGGCGGTGTCTGCATCTGTCAGGGTGACTGACGGCCCTTGGACCTGTTTCCAGCTGTAGGTGAGGGTGTTGCCTTCCGGGTCGCTGCTGCCGCTTCCGTCCAGGGTGACGGTTGCGCCCAGCTTCGCCACCTGGTCGGCGCCGGCCTCGGCTTCGGGGGGTGCAATCCACCTCCATTCGGTGACGCCGTTGTGAACGCGGGTCTGTCTCCTTTGCCTCACACCTTCCACAACCCTTCTTTCGCCTGTTTCGTACCACTGGGATGTGCCGGTGGCGGAACAGCAGTGGATGGTCACGTTGGCTTCGTCAGAGAGTTCGCCGGGGTCCGTGACGGTGAGTCGGAAGACGTAGTCTCCAGTTGCAGTGGGGGTGAAGGTGGGAGCCGCCACGTTGGGATCGCTCAAGACAACCCTACCGTCTGGAGCGCTGCTATCTGAGCGAGTGCCGCTGCCACCGGCGCCGCCTGGCCCTTCAACCAGACTCCACTCATAGTCCATATCGTCAGCATGGCCAGCGTCAGGGTCTTTCACTCCGCCGGTGAGGGTGACAGTGCCATTGACGGGGACGGCCTGGTTGTAGCCGGGGTTGGCAGTGGGGGGAGTGTTGACGATTACTCTCACCAGATCACTGTGTTTGGCTCCGTTGGCGTCCTTGACAGTGAGTTGGTAGAGGTATGCCTCACCAGGCACAGGTGGTGCTGTGAATTCCTTGGTCCGCTCCGTGGTGAATACTTGTGGGGCAACCAACGGTCCGGTTGGTCTCGGAGTGCCAATGTACCGCTCCCACGAATATTCAAGCGGGCCGGCATTAGGTTCGTTGACCATACTTCCTAGCCCATCCAACGTAAACCTCTCACCGGCATTCACGGTTATAGGGTCACCGGCTTCAGCGGTGGGGGCCTGAACGCCGAAGGTGACATCAAGCAGACTTTCCGCGAGCAATGCAGGTATGGCGTAACCTATACCGTTGTCAACTCCATTGGGATTTTCGACTGTTCTAGCACTTGGCACTGATCCAAAGTGTATACCAACCAACCGGTAGTTTCCGTCTGAATCTATCCACAGAACCGGAGACCCTGAGTCGCCGTTATCACTCGGATCATTTATCTGGTTAGTCGTGAAGTAGTTTCCTGCCGGGAATGTGTGTCTGAACAAGATCCTTTGGGGGTCATTCGTATCTCTTGTATCTCTTGTAGGCATGATCAATGGAATTGTAGGGGAGGGGTCACTGACCTCTACCTCCCGTTTTCCGGTGTTGGCGCCAAAGCAGGTCACTCGCATATTCCGGAGAGGTGTTATGCACGGAGCTACGATTGGTCGAGGGGGATGGTTGTTGTCATCAGCGTCTGGATCGTCCGGGTCGTGCACACCTAAGTCTGCAGAAACTCCAGGGAGAATCTTAAGCGCGGCAATATCAGCGATAGTTGTACCATCGCGACTCAAATCAATATCTCCCTGATCAGTGTCTAGTTTTTTGCGGTAAGCCTCATGCCAGCTATTGTGCTGGATACCAGTACCCACTTCCTCGGTCTTGTAAAGCTGCCCTACCCTATTTGCCTCCCTGTCCGTGGCTCCATCAGAGTCGTTAGGCAGGAATTGATACAGGAAGGCATTTTCGTTGTCGAGGGCGAAGCGGTCCTTCTCAGTAGCAGTCCAAGCATACTCGCCTCTACCGCCAGTCTGGGTGACGGAAACTCCATTGCTTACTACGTGGGTGTTTGTAACAAGAACCAGTACGTTATCTGAATTGCGCCTTGCTACGGCGCTCAGGGTGCCCATGCCGGGCATGCCTCCGGATGGCGTGATTGCTATCCCTGCGCGAAGGGGTCTGTGGTTACTTTGTCTGTGTCCCATTGTTTTTCCTCCTTATTTCTCGTTCATTCTCTTTATTTGTTCTTGAACAGTTACTGAATACCTGCTTCATCAGGAGATGCATAAGAATTAGCTGCGTGGTTGCCTACGACGATATGCACCGGCACTCCCCCAATGCAATTCGGAATCCTGCCCTCCATTGGAATTGTGCGCAGGTCCACCATATGCTCGAGGTGGATCTCGACAACCGTTCTGTCCGTGGGCACACCATCCCATGTGCGCAGTGACCCTAACTGGACAACTGAGTGGTAGGGATACCCCCGGAGCTTGTCTTGATATGCGTAATAGGCATTCCAGATTCGCTTGTATTCTGGAGCGAGTCTGGTGTCCCTGGCTTCCCTCCTCGTTCTTATAATCGAAACCATACTGTAGTACGCGACGTCGGGATCATCCTGAATCCTTTGCCTAATACTCTCTGGCAAATCGGCAAATTCCTGTGACGGGATGAGGGGGACTTCGATTTCACAAGGTTCCGATGACACGATGCGCAGCCCCCCTTCAGGATAGTTGATGGGATAGTATGTCGGGTCGGCGTTGGTGCAGGCGGTGGCCAGCCAGAGGGCTGCAGCTGCGATGAAGAGCGTGAGGACTTTTGCTTGCCAGTTGGTTGTTTTCATGGTGTCACCTCCTTTGTTTGGCGGGTTTGTTTGAGCTTCTCGTCGCTCTTCACTGGATGGATGATAGTATATAAGTTCGTAGCTGTCAAGACAATTGTGTCATTTTGTGGTCGGTGGGGTTGGGTGAGGGGGTCGACAGCGGGGGTGATGATGGATGATGAGGGAATATTGCTGATGGGGGGAGGGGGTTGGTTAGGGGAGGTCCGACTTGCGCCGGGCGATGGCGCCGAGGGTTCCGCGGTGTTCTTCTCCGTCGGACGGCATTACGGCGATGCCGGCCATAAGAGGCCTGTGTTGTCTGGTGATATTGTTTGCTTCTGTCATGAGTTTCTCCTTCTTTCTCTAATTTTGTGTTTCTGGTTCTTCGTAATCCCGAATCGTTGCCTCAACCTCAGGTTTGTCAGTTATGAAGTGCACCGGCACACCCTCGATGCAGTGAGGTATCCGATTCTCCGGCGGCAGATGGCTCAGCTGCACATCAGTGGCAAAATATTCAACCTGGATGATGACCACACCTTCCCACTCATAATCCAACCACGTTGTGGAAAACCGTCTTGAAAGGTACGCGTCGACGGTGTGCCATGGCAGTCCACCTTCCCTGGCCAATGTTGGAAGGACTATCTCTTCCAGAACTTTTTCTGCATGGGGTAGTCTCTCTTCGTAAGGCAACGCAGGCTGGTGGTCCAGAGAACGATATTCGTTGATGTCGTTAGGGCAGGGATTCAGCGGCATGATCCGCTTGTAGACAGGCACGTCACTCTCGTAAATGGGAGCGTCCGAGTTTTCGGTGCAGGCGGCTGTCAGCCAGAGGGCTAATGCTGCGATGAAGAGTGTGAGGGCTTTTGCTTGCCAGTTGGTTGTTTTCATGGGTGTCACCTCCTTTGTTTGGCGGGTTTGTTTGAGCTTCTCGTCGCTCTTCATTGGATGGATGATGGGGAGTATTGCTTACGAGGGAGGGTGTTAGTTAGGGGAGGTCCTATTTGCGTCGGGCGACGGCGCCGATGGTGCCCATGCCGGGCTTGCCTCCAGATGGAGTGATTGCGATGCCAGCCCGTAGTGGTCTGTGATTACTTTGTCTGTGTCCCATTGTTTTTCCTCCTTAGTTCCAGATTCTGTATTTTGATTGTTCTTGAACAGCTACTGTATGCCTGCTTCTACGCTATTTGCGACATACCTGCCTACGACCATATGCACCGGCACTCCCGCAATGCAGCTTGGTATTTGGTCTTCCGGCGGAATTGTGCGCAGATCCACCATATGATCGAGGCGGATCACTACAATTATTCTGTCCGTGGGCACACCATCCGAGGTTGACAAAGCCTCTACAAAGCCGCCGGAATAGTAGGGATGCTTCCTCACCTTGTCTTCATTTGCATAAAAGATATCCCTTATGCGCTTGAATTCTGGAGCGAGTCTTGTGTTCCTAGCTTCCCTCCTCGTTCTTATAATCGAAACCATACTGTAGTACGCGGCGTCGGGATCATCCTGAATCCTTTGCCTAATACTCTCTGGCAAATCGGCAAATTCCTGTGACGGGATGAGGGGGACTTCAATTTCACAAGTGTCCGAAGACACTATGCGCAGCCCCCCTTCAGGATAGTTGATGGGATAGTATGTCGGGTCGGCGCTGGTGCAGGCGGTTGCCAGCCAGAGGGCTGCGGTTGCGATGAAGAGCGTGAGGGCTTTTGTTTGCCAGTTGGTTGTTTTCATGGGTGTCACTTCCTTTGTTTGGCGGGTTTGTTTGAGCTTCTTGTCGCTCTTCGGAGGTGACGATAGGGAATATGTTCGTGGTTGTCAACAAATATTCGGCACTTTTGTCCACAGGGGTTGGACGATCGCGAGGCAGGTCGAGGTTGGGCGGTGGGGGCGGAGGGTGGTGAAGGGAGTCGTTGGGGGTTAAAAGGGGCGCTGCAGGCGCTCGCGTCAGTTCGGCAAAGGGCTAGGGGTCTTCCTTCCCAATTGTCGCCAGGTGTTGACGCCGGGCTTCTTCCATCTGCTGAAGCTGTTTGGTCCGTCGTTCTTCCTGCTCCAACCAAATGAAGAAGAGGAGGGCGAGGGCGGTGAAGTACATCATTGTGCCCGGTATCCACATGAGCACGCCGCCCAGCTGCTGATCCTGAGCGATGGTGATGCCCCAGTGGGCGGGGGTACCATCGTAGTAAGCGTAGACGGGCGCCTGGGCGAAGGTGAGGATTGCTCCAAGGATGATGTTCTGGAAGAGGGCGAGGAATAGGTAGAGGAAGCGGAGGGGATGGGGCATGTGGGAGCGGACGGGGGCGGGGCCGATGACGGGCCACCAGAAGATGAGGGCGGCGCCGAACATGGTGAGGTGCTCCAGCAGGTGGATGCCCTCGGAGGAGAGGGCGGCGTTGTAGGTGGCGGGGGTGTGCCAGACCCAGATGGTGAAGACGAAGACCAGCCAGGCGATTACCGGGGCGGTGACCCCCTGTATGGCGAGCCGAAGCACACCGGCGTTGTTCAGCGTCCCACCGATACGGCGTCGGACACCCCTGGGAAAGGCCCACATGATGCGTGACATGGGGTCGGCGAGCTGTATGAGGGGCGGAGCGATCATCATCAGGAGGAGATGCTGGATCATGTGCATGAAGAAGAGGTCGCCAGCATAGACGTCTATAGGTGAGAGGAGGGCCAGCACGAGGGCCACCAAGCCCGCGAAGTAGAGGAAGTCGCGGGACTTTCGGGGGGGCGCGTACCTGGAGCGTCGACCCAGTCGCCAACGGCCCACGAGGTACACGGACGCAGCGAGGAGAAGTGGGATGACGATGTATGGGGCTGAGTCCCAGTAGGCGAGAAAATCGGCAAGGTTCTCCGCCAGGGGCAGATGCTCGTGGCCGGTGTGGAGGAGGATCATGCCGGGCGGCGTCCGGAGGGGTCAGGCGAGGTCACCGGAGCGGAGACGTGCATGTTCACGAGGTCCCTTGACTCCGCATTATTCAGAGTGACGGCTGGAGGGCCGGTTGGAGGTCACTTCGTATTGCGCCGGGACCGCTTACGGGAGCGTTCCCGGGCTTTGCTGGTGGTCTCCTTGAAGCAGTAGAAGTTGTCGGAATCCAGGATCCGCTTCATGACCTCCATGGACAGGTTCATGGGATGGGTGGGAGCGGCCCACTCTTCCGTCACGTCCCAGTGGAGGTCCTGCAGGCTGGTGGCCTTATTGGAGTTCGCGAGCAGCAGCCGGAAGACTATCTCCTTGAGGGGCAGGTTGGGAGAGATGAAGTCTTCCTTCTGGGCGCAGCAGCGGGACATGTCCCGTATCTGCTTTCTCACCGTGGGTGGCTTCTTCTCGTTCAGCACCCGGTCAACGCAGTCTGGGCAGCGGCGGCTCAAGAGCAACGCCGACATGTCGCGTTGCTGCGCTTCCGCCATTTTCGGATCGACCACGTAATAGGCCTTGGATATATCGTGCGCAGGGCGGTCCTGCTTTGCTACCTTCTGTACCATCTCACCCTCCTACCTCTTCATTCCAGTCCAACATTTTCACGTCCACAATCTGGCCCTCCTCCATGCGGGGCAGATCTTCCGGACAGATTGCCAGCCCATTGGCGCGCGCCATGGAGGTGAGGATGTTCGAACCCTGGGGCCCCGTGGGCGTGGCGTAATAGCTGCCGTTGCGTCTGGTGACCCGCACCCGGGCGAAGACGCGACGACCATCGAAGTTGATTATCGGCCCCTCAAGCTCGGCGCGGACGGTGGGTTTCGCCAGGTCCGTGCGGCCCAGCATCCTGAGGATGGCGGGGCGGGCGAACTCTTCGAAGGCGACCATCGCGCTGACGGGGTTGCCGGGCAGACCCAGGTGGGGGACGGAGCGGCCATCTTCGCCGCGGAGCATGCCCCATGCGAGGGGCTTGGCGGGGCGCATCCGCACCGACCAGAAATTGACCTTGCCTCGTTCGGCGAGCACGTCCTTGACGATATCGTAGTCGCCCTTGGACACACCGGCGGAGGTGAGGAGCAGGTCCGCCGTGAGCCCCTCGTTCAGCTTGCGGTGCATGTCTTCCAGGTTGTCGCGGGCGATGCCGAGCATCTGTGGGACGCCGCCGTAGCGCTGCACGGAAGCGGCGAGGCTGTAGCTGTTGCTATCGTAGATACGGCCGGGCTGGGGCGTTTCCCCCGGCTCCTGGAGTTCGTCGCCGGTGGCGAGGATGGCTATCCGCGGGCGGCGAATCACCGACACGTTTTCGATGCCGAGGGAGGCCAGGACGCCGATTTCCGAGGGCCTGAGGACGGCGCCGCGTTCCAGGACTCTCTCGCCGGCCTCGACGTCCTCGCCCGCCGGTCGGACGTGGGTGCCGAGGGGCTGGTCGACGAGGATGGCGATTTCGTCCATGGAGTCGCCACGGGCCTTTCGATCCACCTCGTCCGTCTCCTCAAAGGGGACAATGGTATCGCAGCCTTCGGGGGTGGGAGCGCCTGTCATGATGCGGAGGGAGGTACCGGGTTCCACGGCGCGGTCGGGAACCTGGCCCGCGGCGATGAGGCCGATAACACGGAGGACGACGGGGTTTTCAGGGGAAGCGCCCTTCAAGTCCTCGTGTCGCAGAGCGTAGCCGTCCATGGCGGAGTTGTCGGACGGGGGAATGTTCAGGGGAGAAAATACGTCCTCGGCGAGGGTCTGGCCGAGGGCCTCAAGGATTGGTCTGGTCTCGGGCTCCAGGGGGCTGAAGGCAGCGATTATGCGGTCGAAGGCTTCTTCGACACTGAGCATATCGGCGTGGTAGTGACCGCGCCGGGGGCCGTGGTGTCGCTTGTCGTGACCGTGCCCGTGTTCGTGTCGGTGGTCCTTCATGAGGCGGCTTCATCTCCGGCGCCCCGCTGCACCGCTCCCAATTCCCTTTCGAGCAGGGAGAGAACGCGGGCAAGGCTTCGATTAACGTCACGCGCCGAAAGGGTGCGGTTGGGTGCTCGGAAGTGTATGCGATAGCCGAGGGAGACCTGGCCGGGGGGCGCTTCATCGCCCTCATAAACGTCGAAGAGGACAGCCCGCTCCACTAGGGGCTGCCCGTCGATGATTTGCTGGATGCGGGAGGCGGGAACGTCCCGGTCGACGAGGATAGATATATCGCGGAGAGAGGCGGGGAAGCGGGCGAGGGGCTTGACCGACTGCCGCACCTGGGGCATGGCCTCGAACAGCCGAGTGACGTTGATTTCGAAGAAGACGACGGAGCCGTCCACCTCGAAGGCTTCCGCAGCCAGGGGGTGCACCTCCCCAACGCTGCCAACGACGGCGCCGTTGACGGAGACGGAGGCGGCCTTTCCGGGGTGGAGGAATTCGTCTGAGTCGGGGCGGAATTCGCCTTCCGCCCCCAGCCGGCGAAGAAGGGATTCGACAATGCCCTTGGCGTCGTAGAAATCGAAGCTGCCCTGGCCGGAGAGCCAGCCTTCGCCGGTCCGCTGGCCGTGGAGGAGACCGGCGGCGATTTCCGGCTCTTGGGGGAGTACTTCGCCCTGCTTCAGATATATTCGACCCATTTCAAAGATAGCGACGGCGCGGGCGTCCCGGGCCACGTTGTAGGAGAGCGTGTTCATGAGGCTGGCGCGGAGGGTGGGCCGCATATACTTGAACTCGCGGCTCATGGGGTTGGACACCGCCAGCAGCCCGTCGTCGTCATCCGCAAATCGGGCCTTGCGCAGCATGTCCAAGCCAACGCCGGAGTAGCTGATGGTCTCCTGCAGGCCCTGGCGAACGAGCAGGTCGCGGACCCTTTCGCGGAAGGCGCGGAGTTCCTGTCCATCGTGGTGGGGGATGGCGGTTGAGAGCATCTCGGTGGGTATGGAGTCGTAGCCGACGATGCGGGCCACTTCCTCCACCAGATCGTCTTCGATGGTGATGTCGCTGCGCCACGGGGGCGCCGTGACGCTAAGGCTCTCGCCGTTCTCCACCGCCGCCTGGAAACCCAGCGACGTGAGGACGGCTCTGGCCTGTTCCACGGAGTGCTCCATGCCCAACACCTGCTTCATGCGGGCGGTGGTCAGGAGCATGGGGCGGGGCTTCTCTGCCTCGGGGTAGACGTCGATGATGCCCCTGGCCACGGTGCCGCCCGCCACCTGCTGTATGAGCTGGGTGGCGCGCCGAAGGGCGAGGGGGGGCAGGCCGGGGCGGAGACCCTTTTCGAATCGGACGGTTGCTTCCGTGCGGAGATTGAAGTCGTGGGCGGTGCGGCGGTTGTTGGAGGGGTCGAAGCTGGCGGACTCCAGAACAACGTCGGTGGTGGCGTCCGTGATGCCGCTGTCGAGGCCGCCGATGACGCCGCCAAGGGCCCGCGCGTCCCGGTCGTCGGCGATGACGAGGTGGTCGGAGCCGAGCGGGATTTCGATTTCGTCCAGGGTGGTCATGGTCTCGCCGGTGTAGGCGCGTCGGACGTGGATGCGCTGCCGGAGGAGGGTCTCGTAGTCGAAGGCGTGGAGGGGCTGCCCGTACTCCAGCATCACGTAGTTGGTAACGTCCACCACGTTGTTGATGGGGCGAACGTCGCACTGCTCCAGCCGCTTTTGCAGCCACCGGGGGGAAGGGCCGACGCGGATGCCGCGGATAAGGCTGGCGGTGTAGCGCGGGCAGAGGTCGGCATCCTGAATGTTCACGGAGAGGAGGTTGCGGATCTCCTGGCCTTCTTCTGTATAGAGCAACTCCGGCTGACGGACTTCGGAGCCGGTTAGGGCGGCGACCTCGTAGGCGACGCCGAGTACGGAGAGCCAGTCGGAGCGGTTGGGAGTGGGTTCCAGGTCGAGAATAGTGTCGCCGAGATAGTCGTCAAGGGCCATGCCCAGAGGGGCGTCCGACGGAAGCACCAGAATGCCGTCGTGGTCCTCCCCCAGGCCAAGCTCACGCTCCGAGCAGACCATGCCGCGGGAGACGACGCCGCGGATCTTGGCGGGCTTGAGCTTCGACAGCTTGCCGTTCCGAGCGTCGATGAGGCTTGCGCCCACTTGGGCGAAGGCGATTTTCTGTCCCTGTGCTACGTTGGGCGCGCCACAGACCACCTGGTGAGGGGCGTCTTCGCCCACGTCAACGGTGCAGAGGACGAGCCTATCGGCGTTGGGGTGCCGCTCGACTTTCTCGACGAAACCGACGGAGCAGTTCTCCCACCCGCCGACGGTGATAACGTCGCCGACTTCGAGGCCGGCCATAGTCAGGCCGCCGGCGAGCTCCTCGGGGGACATGTCGAAGTCCACCAGTTCTTTGAGCCAGGATAGGGGGATTTTCATTGGACTAACGCTTGGACCTCACTAGAACTGGCCGAGGAATCGGAGATCGTTGGAATAGAAGAGGCGGATGTCCTCGATGCCGTATTTGAGCATGGCGACGCGGTCGGGGCCGATGCCGAAAGCGAAGCCGGTGTAGATGGCCGGATCGTAGCCCACGCCGGCGAGGACCTTCGGATGCACCATGCCCGCGCCGAGAATCTCTATCCATCCGGCCTCGCGGCAGACGGTGCAGGATGAGCCGTTGGCGCTGCCCCGACCTTCGCAGGCGAAGCAGTCTATGGACATGTCCACGCCGGGTTCGACGAAGGGGAAGTAGTCGCAGCGGAAGCGGACTTTACGTTCCGGGCCGAAGACCCGGCGGGCGAACTCGTAGAGGGTGCCCTTCAGGTGGGCCATGGTGATGCCCTTGTCTACGGCGAGGCCTTCAACCTGGTGGAAGTGCCATTCGTGGGTGGCGTCGGTGGCCTCGTAGCGGTAGACCTTGCCGGGCACGACCACCCTCACGGGCGGCTGGGTGCCTTCCATGGTGCGGGCCTGCATGGGGGAGGTGTGGGTGCGGAGGAGCATGGACTGGCGTCCCTGCGCGTCCTCGTGGTCAATCCAGAGGGTGTTGAACATGTCCCTGGCCGGGTGGTCCGAGGGGATGTTCAGCATCTCGAAGTTGTAGTGGTCCCACTCCACCTCCGGGCCTTCTATGACCTGGAAGCCCATGGAGACGAAGGCGTTGCACATCTCCCGGATAATCTGGGTGAGCGGGTGGTAGCGACCAACGATTCCGGGACGTCCCGGCCGGGTGACGTCGATCTGCTCCTGCTCGGCGAGAAGGGCGAACCGGCCTTCGCGGAGGCTACGGCGGGCGCCGTCCAGTTCCTCTTCGAGGAGGGTCTTGGTGCGGTTGGCCTCCTGCCCGGCGGCGCGGCGCTCTTCGGGGGGCAGCGAGCCGAGGGAGCGCAGGACGGTGGTCAGGCGTCCTCGACGGCCCAGGAATCTTACGCGCCACTCTTCGAGCGATTCCTCTGAGGTCAGGCCTCGGAGTTCCTCCAGGGCTTCCTTCTGCACCCCGCCGAGGTCTTCGATCAGCTGCGCAGAGGTCATGGACATCGCGGAAGCCTGCGAGAAAGAGGCATTGAGGCCAGGTGGGTTGGGGAAAGACGGGCGAGGCGTCGAAGCTCGCCGGTTAGCGGATGCGTGGTCGGTGGGTTAGGCATTTGGAGCCAATTATAGAATTGGGCGTGCGAAGGGTCAAGAAAGGAGGGACGGGCGGGCCGGGAGGGGAAAGCTGGTCAAGGCTTCCCTCTCTAGAAATACTTGTCGATGCCGCCGTAGCCTATCTGCTTTCCCTTCTCGGTGGCCTTCAGGAAGTTTCGGAGGCGGGTTTCGTAGATCTCCGGGCGGGACCTGGAAATGTCGATGTATGCCACCCGGATTCGCTGGTAGGCGGGGGAGAAGGACTGGAAGCGCTTCCACGCCTGCTTGTTCGCGCGAATTTCGTCCAGTATGTCTTCGGGGAACACGAACTCCTCGGTCAGGATTTCCTTGACAGACTCGTGAACAGACGAGTGGAGCAGGTCGTTGTCGGCGAGCCAGCGCAGACGCTCCTTGTTCTGCTGGGAGTAGCTGCTCCGAGGGTTTCTGGGAGAGAACCGCTGGACGGCGTGTAGAGGGTCAAGCTTCTTGATGATGCTGTCTATCCAGCCGAAGCAGAGTGCTTCTTCCACGGCGTCGTTGTAGATGATGCGCGGTTCGCCGGAGGCCTTGTTGGGGTAGACAAGCCAGATTTCTCTGGCGGAGTCGAAGTTGGCTTGCAGCCACTCGCGCCAGGGCTTCCGGTCGTAGACGTAGAGGGTTTCGCCGATGTCGATGAGGGGCCTCCTTCGGGGTTGGGGCTGATGGGGAGTGGTCTTTAAGCGAAAGCGTATTGGTGAAGAATTATGGAAGTGGGGATGCTTTGGGGTCAAGGAAGGGGTTGGACCAACTCCTGCTTACTAGCGACGTTTAATCGTCGTAGAGAAGCCGTGCCTGGCGGGAGATTATGGTTCGCAGAAGGGCAAGTCACCCAAGTCGTCGTGGGAAGACAATTGCGTTTCTAGTTGGTGCGGAATGCAACCGATCAGCTGATTTCCGTCGAGAGTCAGTTTGCTCAAAAAAGGAAGATTGCCCAATTCTGCTGGAATCTCCCCGCTCAATTGATTTCCATATAGGCGCAACTCCGCTAACAAGATGGGGTCTCCAAGCTCCGCCGGAATCTCCCCACTAAGTTGATTTAAGTCGAGGTTCAGTAATGACAGAGTTTCGAGGTTGCCTAGTTCTGCGGGTATCTCTCCGCTCAGCTTGTTATCGAAGAGCAAGAGAATCTTAAGTTTCGCGAGGCGACCCAGTTCTGCCGGTATCTCCCCGTTAAGTTCGTTGCTGAACATATACAAATGCATCAAATCGGCCAGGTTGCCCAGTTCCGCCGGTATCTCCCCACTCAGTTGGTTGGTCGAAATGTCCAAAGATTCCAAGTTTACGAGATTGCCCAACTCCGACGGGATATTCCCGCTTAGCGTGTTCCCGAAGAGGGACAGCGAATTCAAGCTGCCGAGGCGGCCCAACTCTGCCGGAATCTCTCCACTCAGTTGGTTCCTATTGATAGACAGTGTGTACAAATTGACAAGATTGCCCAACTCCGACGGGATCTGTCCAGTTAGCTGGTTATCAAAGAGAGACAGAGCTTGGAGGTTGACAAGATTTCCCAATGAGGGAGGGATTGCCCCAGTCAATCGACTTTCGCGGAGAGACAGGGTACTTAGACTGGTCAGGCAGCCCAGTTCCGCTGGAATCCTTCCACCTACGCCGCCCCTTACCCCGTCCAGCGTGGTACCCCAAATTGCAAGCAATTCCAGATTGGCAAGACTTCCTAACTCAGCGGGGAGCTCCCCGCTGAGTCCATTTCGGAAGAGAAACAGTTCGACCACGCGGCCTGCCGAATCTGTCTTGACGCCTTCCCATTCGCCCAAGGGCTTGTCCGTCAGCCAGTTGGTGTTCTTACGCCAGGACTCGCCGCCAGTAGCCTGATATAAGGCCACGAGGGCATTTCTATCACTTTCGATGCCTTGGACATCCTGATCCACAGATGATTCTTCACCCTCAGCCTCCCCTGTCTGTGAAGGGGAGCCGGCATTGGTTTCCGGTTCCGCTGTTTGTAGCGAGTTACAGTCAATCTTTAAAGGAGAATCTCCAAGAGAAGGCATTTCAGCGGGCGTAGGCATGGGTGTTATTGTGGGAGTCGAAGAGGGCGAGGATGTTGGTATCGCGGTCGGTTTGGGTGTGGACGTCGCGGTTGGCGTAGCTACAGGCGTCGATGTAGGGGTGACCGCGGGCGTCACAGCGGGTGCGACGGTGGGTGTGATGGAGGGCGTGATAGTTGGTATCGCTGTGGCAGTCGCTGTGGGCGCGGCGGTCGGTGTGAGTGTTGGCATGGCGGTTGGTGTCGCTCTGGTCGTCGCGTGCGGGGTGATGGTAGGTCTGAATGTGGGAGCGGCTGTCAGCGTCGGGGTGGGAGTGGGATCAGGCGAGGATGTGGACGTCGCGGTCGACACTACTTCGGGTGTCTGAGCAGGGGCCGTATCTCCTCCGCAGGACGCAATAGAAATGACAACCAGCGTTGCAAGAATTGCGATGACGGTGAGTGAGCGGAGGTGAAGTCGATCGAGCATTTGGACCCCTTTCCTGTCTCCGATACTAGACTGATGCCTGCACCATCATCAATGACTGGAATAACACGGTTCTCGCAATCCGTCTATTGCATAGAAGCATCCCATTGGAAGGTAGCGTACCTTGGCGCCACCTCTATGTGATGATGTTCCAAAGGATTGAATCGTAATCAAACAGTCACATCATACCCCAGCGCCATTGACACCCCATCCCTGCTGGCCATAGAATTTACAGGTTATGGAATACGCAATTTTCAAAACGGGCGGCAAGCAGTACCGGGTTTCGCCCGGGGACGTTATCGACGTGGACAAGCTGGCCGTGGAGCCCGGCGCGGAGATTGAGCTTGACGAGGTGCTCGCCATCTGCAAGGACGGCGAGGTCAGCATCGGCAGGCCCCTCCTCGACGGGGTGAAGGTCATCGCCCACGTGCAGCAGCAATACCGGGACAAGAAGATCCGGGTGTTCAAGTACAAGCCGAAGACTCGCTATCGCAAGATGCGGGGGCACCGTCAGCCCTACACGCGGCTGCAGATAGTCGAGCTAGCCCAGGACCAGGAGGATACCGATGGCTCATAAGAAGGCGGGCGGAAGCTCGCGCAACGGCCGGAACAGTCCAGGCCAGCGATTGGGCGTCAAGAAGTTCGGCGGGGAGAGAGTCATCGCCGGCAACATCATCATGCGCCAGCGTGGCACCAAGATAATGCCGGGCCGCAACGTGGGCATGGGCAAGGACCATACCCTCTTTTCCCTCATCGAAGGCGCCGTCAAGTTCGAGTGGGCCTCCAAGGGGAAGAAGCGCGCCAGCGTCTATCCACTCGAAGTTGCATAGGGCAGACCAATGAAGAAAGACATTCACCCCACCTTCTACCGCGACACCGTGGTCACCTGCTCCTGCGGGAACGTGTTCACCACCGGCGCCACCAAGCGGACGCTGAGGGTGGAGCTTTGCAACAAGTGCCACCCCTTCTACACGGGCGAGCAGCGCATCGTGGACACGGAGGGTCGCGTTGAGCGGCTCCGACGTCGGTTTGGCCTCAAGGCCTAGCGTCACGCCGCCGGGCCCTTCCCAAGTCGGCCCACACCCATTATTTGTCTGTGAGATGAACCTTGGCTGAACCACGCCACGTTTACGGCGGCCAGGCCGTCATTGAAGGCGTGATGATTCGCGGCCGAAAGTTCTTCAGCTTGGCCGTGCGCCGGTTGGACGGGACGATTTACAGCACCGCCGAGCCCCTGAGCACATTCTACACGGGCAAGCTGCGCAACATTCCGCTGCTGCGGGGGGTGGTTGTGCTGGCGGAGACGCTGGTGCTGGGGATGAAGGTCCTCAGCCGCTCGGCGAACATCGCAGTGGAGGACCAGTCGGAGGGGGAGCAGAAGGAGCTGGGGGGTTGGGTGCTGTTTTTGTCGCTGGGGGTGTCGCTGCTGATAGGGGTGGGGATATTCTTCCTGATGCCGCTATTCGCCGCCCGGTCGCTGGATATCTGGATAGCGCCGGGGGCGCTGGGCGATTTCGTCAGCAACATCGTGGAAGGACTGCTGCGGCTGGGATTGCTGGTGGGGTATATCGCCGCCATTGGGTTGATGAAGGACATCAAGCGGGTGTTTGCCTACCACGGCGCGGAGCATATGACGATTCACGCATACGAACGGGGTCTGCCGCTGGAGGTGGACAACGTGCGGCCTTTCTCGACGGCCCACCCTCGCTGCGGGACCGCGTTTCTGCTGACGGTGGCGGTGGTGGCGATCCTTGTTTTCTCGGTGCTGGGAAGGCCGGATATCCAGTGGGCGATTCTTTCGCGGATTCTTCTGATTCCGGTGATTGCGGGAGCCAGCTACGAGGTTATCCGGTTTGCGGGGCTGCGCCAGGGGAATCCGCTTTCGACGATTCTGTCGGCGCCGGGGATGGCGCTGCAACGGTTGACGACGCGTCGGCCCGACGACGACCAGATTGAGGTGGCGATAGAGGCGATGAACGCGGCCCTCGCGGCGGACGAGGGGCGAGAACGCAAGCCTACGGGAGAGAAAGTAGTCGGAAGTGAGGCTCGCCCCCATCCCAGCCCTCCCCCGTCAGAGAGGGAAGTCGCTTAGGGAAACCGGCCTAGCCGCGGCGCTTGCGGAGCGTGTCCCACACCTGCTGGGGTTGCACACCGGAGGCGGCCATGAGGACCAGGGTGTGGTAGAGCAGGTCGGCGACTTCCTCGGGTAGGTTTTCCACGTCGCCCTGGGCGGCTGAGATGGCAGTCTCGCCCGCTTCTTCCGTCACCTTCTGGGCCACCCTTCCGATGCCTTCCGCGAGAAGCTCCGCGGTGTAGCTGCCTTCCGGCATTTTCTGCTTCCTGTCCTGGATGACGGCGAATAGCTCGTCGAGGACGCCGGAGCCGGGGTCGGTGCGGGTGAATTCGGCGGGATCAGGGACGCCTTCCAGGGGTGTGAAGAAGCAGGACTCGTTCTCCGTGTGGCAGGCGGGGCCGTCGGGGACGACCTTCAGGAGGAGGGTGTCGCCGTCGCAGTCCACCCAGGCCTCACGCAGATTCAGATAGTTGCCGGAGACCTCGCCCTTGTGCCAAAGGTCCTCGCGGCTGCGGCTGTAGAACCAGACCTGGATGCCGTCAACGGTGCGCTTGAGGGAGCCGGGGTTCATGTAACCGAGCATGAGCACCTTGCCGGTGTTGATGTCCTGGGCAATGGCGGGGATGAGGCCCTGTTTATCGAGTTTGAGAGTCATTTGCTTACCTCCATAAGAATTCCGGCGATACGGGCGGGAATGTTGTTTGGCATGGGAATCACCCCCATCTCAATCTTCCCCCATCAAGGGGGAAGAGGCTTTTAGGGCCTTCAGGGGGTTGTGCAAAAGTCTCCAACGAGGGGGAAGGGGTTTTGAAGGCGCTGGGCGGTGTATCTTCATGCTAGGCCCAGCTTTCGAGGATTGAGGGAAGCTGGGCGAGGCTGGTTATCTGGTGATCGGGCCGAGGCTGGCCTTCGGCGATTGTCTTGCCGTCGCGGTTGATCCAGACGGCGTTCATGCCCACGCCCCTTGCCCCGAGAACGTCGTCGAAGGGGTTGTCACCCACGTAAACGGCCTCCTGGGGTTCGACTTCGAGGGCCTCAAGGACGCGGCGGAAGGGGAGGGGGTGGGGCTTGTATGCGCCGACCATCTCCGAGGAGAGGACGACGGGAAAGGTGAGGCCGATGCGTGCCAGCTGAGGCAGCAGATAATCGTCGTCGGCGTTGGAGAGGATTGCCGTGGTCCAACGCTGCTGTAGGACGGCGATGGACTCGGCGACCTCCGGGTAGGCATCACGTTTGCCCATGGAGATGATTGATTCCCTTCCGGCGAGGTATGCGTCGCCGTCGAGGCCGCGATGGGCGAAGACGGCGGCGAAGCAGTCGCGCCACGCTTCCTCGTAGCTCTTGAAGGGTGGGCTGTTGTAGGGGTCATCCATGTTCAACCGGTCCTTTCGGAACTGCACCTCCAGGGCCTTCCACTCGTCGTAGAGCGTATGGGGGTCGATGCTCAGATTCTGGGAGCGGCAGACCCCTTCGAATACGTCCATCCAGCCCTCGATGGGGTTGGAGACGAGGGTCTCATACATGTCGAAAACGACGGCCTTGATCTTGGCCAAATTTCTCTCCTTATGGCTGATTTGGGGTCACTGGTCTGATGGGGACTCCTCGACCGGCAAGGTATTCCTTGACGTGGGCAATGGAGTAGGTGCCGAAGTGAAATATGCTGGCGGCGAGTACGGCGTCGGCCTTGCCCTGATGGATAGCGTCGTAGAGATGTGCCGGGGTTCCGGCGCCGCCGCTGGCGACGACGGGCACGGAGGCGGCCTCCGAGATGGCGCGGTTGAGTTCCAGGTCGTAGCCGCCCTGTGTACCGTCGCTATCCATGCTGTTGACGACAATCTCGCCCGCTCCGAGCTCGGTTGCGCGGACGGCCCAATCTATGGCATCGAGGTTAGCGTCGTCACCGCCGTCGCGGCCGGTGCGGACGCGGACCTTCCAGCGGGGCGGGGAGCTGCCGGGGACGCGGAGAGCGTCGAGGCCGAGGACGATGCACTGGCTGCCGAAGGCCCAGGCGCCATCGGAGATGAGGCGTGGGTTTTCGACGGCGGCGGTGTTGATGGAGACCTTGTCGGCGCCCGCCTTAAGCATGAGCCGCATGTCGTCGACGGTGCGTAGACCGCCGCCGACGGTGAGGGGGATGAAGACCTGGTCGGCGGTGCGGGAGACCACGTTCAGCATGATGCCGCGGCCCTCGGCGGAGGCGGTGATGTCGTAGAAGACGAGCTCGTCGGCTCCTTCGGCGTCGTAGAAGGCGGCGAGGGCGACGGGGTCGCCGGCGTCGACGTGGTCGAGGAATTTGACGCCCTTGACGACGCGGCCCGCTTTAACGTCGAGGCAGGGGATGATGCGCTTGGTCAGCATGGGGATTTCAGGGATGCCTCTTGAACAGGAGCATGTACTGGGAGCCGGGGAGTTCCCACCGGCGCTGGAAAGAGAGTCCGGCCCTTCTGGCAAGGTCCACCAACTCCGGGGGATCGATGCGCTTTTCCAAGGGTGGGCCGTGCTCGGTCTCCACGCAGTACCACTCGAGGACGCAGCACCAGGCGGCGGGCTTGAGGGCCTCCGCGGCGGCCTTCAGGAAGGCGATGCGGTCGTCGGGATAGTGGACCACGTAGGCGAGAAGCATGCCGTCGAGGGAGTGGGGCGCGAGGCCCAGGTCCTCGCCGTCGGACTTGATGGCCTCTACGTTGCCGAGGGGGACGGAGTCGACGCGGCGCTTGAGGGCATCCAGCATTTCGTCGTCCACGTCCACGGCGTAGAGGCGGCCGTGGGAGAGGTACTTGGCCAAGGGAAGGGAAAAATAGCCGGGGCCGCAGCCCACGTCTGCCACATGGTGGTAGGGGTCGATGGGGATACGGGTCAGAAGCTCATAGGGGTCGGGCCGCTCCGACGAAAGGAGGGCCCGGATGAAATCATTCATTGCACCGGAATCATTCGCCAACGCCGTCACCGTCGCCGGGGCCTGCCGAATTTCGTGGGGTGGTGTTTTCGGGCTGGGGCGCCGCCTGCCGGGCTGCGGGCTGCATCTGGGCTACGGGCGCCGGGTAGGAGGGGTTCTCGCCCGGCCCCCAGTAGACTGTCATGTGAGGGAATGGGATCTCGATGCCTTCGTTGTCGAAGACCCGCTTGATGCGACGTCGGAACTCGCCCGCGACGGCCCACTGCTCCATGGGGATGGTCTCGCCCATCACCTTGATGGCGATGCCGGAAGCGCCGAACTCCTGCACTCGCACCGCCTGCAGCGTGTCGGTAATCTTCGGCGCCCATTCGGGGTCTTCGGTAATCTCTGCACCCACCTTGTTGATCACCTCCATCACCCGGTCCAGGTCCTCCTTGTAGGCTACCTCCACGTCCAGGTTCACGCGGGACTTCTCCTTGGTGAAGTTGCTGGCGATGCCGATCTCGCCGTTGGGTATGATGTGCTGGTTCATGTGGAAGTCGCGGAGGGTAGTGCGGCGGAGGTTGATATCTTCCACGATGCCGACGACTCCCGCAAGCTCGGCAACGTCGCCGACGCGGAACTGGTCTTCCAGCATGATGAAGACGCCGGCGAAAATGTCCTTGATGATGTTCTGGGCGCCGAAGCCGATGGCGATGCCGGCCACGCCCGCGCCGGCCAGGATGGGGGTGATGTTGACGCCCAGCTCCGACAGAACCATGAAGAAGGCCATGGCGAAAATGATGGTGGAGAGGGTGTTGGAGACCACTCGCTGCAGTGTGCGGGTGCGACGCTGCACCTCCTCGGACTCCTTGTCCTCGTGGACGCGGTGGGCGAGGTACTGCTCGATGATGGGCGAGGTGACGCGGCTGACGAAGCGGATGCCAAGAAAGGCGACGATGACGATGATGCTTACGGTGAAGGTCTTGCCGAGAAGCCAGCGGCCCACGGCGGAGCCGCCCGTTTCCGCGTTGTCGAGGACGCCGCTCATGTCGGTACCCAGCTGGCTGGCGACGGTGAATGCGGCGGCGGTGACGATGATGAGGCCGAAGACAAGCTCGACGAAGCGGGCTATGGGCTTGACGAAGCTGGACTGGTCGGCGGGGATGATGTCGTCCATCCACTGGAGGAAGCCGAGCAGGTAGCGTGGCACGACATAGTGGGAGACGGCGAGCATCGCCACCGTCAGGACCAGGGTGGCGACGATTACGAGTAGGGCTTCGTTGGAGATGTTCATGCTTTGTTTGGCAGCGGGAAGTTATGGAGTCCAGCGCTCAGGTCAATTTTAACAGTGTTAGGGCGGGGGCGTCACCCGCGGTTATTTTGGACCTCTGCCCAAGCCGCCCCGTTACTCAAGCGGGGATTATTGGGCTGGGGACGGGAGGGGCATTTGTCGTGCGACGCACTATCTGCAACGAGTGGGAAAACGAGTGACTCGTTTCTGAATGAGCAGGTGTGGGGCTGACTCGATTTGCAGGACGAGTTATGGGAAGTTGGGGGCTGTGCAGGCGTGGAATTGGATGACTTGGGGGGGGTAGACTCGTTTCTCGCAATTCTGGGGGGAATTTTGATGCCGAAGTGCGAGCAGGTATCATGTTGTGCCAGCGTGCCGCGTGGTGGCGATAGGATGTTTTGTTCATGGGTGGATGTTAGCAGGGGAGGGGGACTGGCGGCAATGGGCGAAATGTCAGTTTGGGGAGGGCGTGGGAGGGCGCTATTGGGCGGAGGGGTGAAGAGTGGGCCCCCGCGTCCGCGGGGGCACGAGGTTGAGTCGGGCGTTGGGGATGGGGTGGGTAGAAGGGGGTGTGCACCTTCACTTCAAGCCGATACGGGTTCCTTCTCCTTCACTTCGGCCCGACGCCTCAGCATCAGCTCAAATCCGAGAGCCCTTATGATCCGCAACACAATGGAAAATCCCGGACGCTTCCCTTCAGACAGAGTCTTGTACAAGGCGTCCCGGCTTATTCCGGCTTCCCGCGCAAGTCGGCTCATGTTGCGCTTGCGAGCTATGGCGCTCAGCCCCGCCAATATCAACCGTCCGTCCCCTTTGTCCTCGTCGATGCATGCTTCCAAATAGAACATTGCATCTTCTTCAGTCTTCAGTGAATCCGCGGCATCCCACTTCGCAAATGTCTCTCCCATATGGCTATCTCCTTTCCCTTGCTATACGTTTCGCCAATCGGATGTCTCGTGATTGGCTGTCCTTGTCGCCACCACAGAGCAGAACAACAACGTATCCGCCCTCACGCATGAAATAGAGACGATATCCTGGCCCATACCCAACACGCATTTCGCTTACACCGTCCCCCACCGACCGTGTGTCTCCCACGGGGGGAGAGGGGGGCTAGCGGCGGATGGTGCCGATAACCATTTTCGTCATGGGGTCGGGGCGTTCTGCGCGGCACTGGGAGATTGTGCGACCCTTGGCGATTTCGCCGCGGACCCATTCCTCCCAGGCTTCCTTTTCCTGGACGAAGGCCAAGTGCTGCCTGGCTTCTTCCGGGGCGGCGATGAGGACGCCGTCTTCGTCGCCGAAGACCATGTCGCCGGGGTTGACGACCACGCCGCCCACGTTGACGGGCACGTTGACGCCGCCCCACTCGATGCCCCAGCCACCGGTCTTGCCGGTCATGGCCACGGAGCCGCGGGAGAAGACGGGGAACTGCATGCGCTCGATGGCGACCCGGTCGGCGATCGGGCCGTCGGTGACAAGTCCGGCGATGCCGACCTCCATAAAGCCAAGGCTGCCAATCTCGCCGGTGGTGGCGTGTCGATGCTCGTCGCCGCGGGAGATGACGAGGACGTCAGCGGGTCGGGCGATTTTGATGGCCTCGGCAACAGCGGAGGTTATCTGGGGGTAGGTCAGGACTGTCAAGGCCGTACCCACCAGCTTGATGGGCCTGTAGACGGGTTCGATGGCAGACTCCATGGCGGTGTCGAGGACGTGGCCCAGAGTGGCGGGGGCGAGTTTCTGGTAGGCGGCCACCAGGGCCGGATCAACGGGGGCCGGCGAGGGATTGACGGTTATCATGCGATGCTCCTGTTTTGGGGAAGTTTGGGTTTCGGGCGGAATTGTAACACCAACGGAGTGGAGATGGGTGAGCAGGGTGAGGGAGCAAGAAATGCACTGCAACAGGTGTGGTTTGGGGCTGTGTATTGGTTCCTGCCTTCACAGGAACAAGAAGTGGAGGGCATTTGAAAGCGTCCGCATTCAGTCAACCGGTGGCTCAGACCTTCGTGTTTACTAAGGTGGGGGTTTGTGTTAAAAATTCTGCAAGTCCATCCAACGCCGGAGGTTTCCCATGGCCGAAATCAGCCCCAGCATCGAAGCCCTTCTCAGCGAGGAACGGCGCTTTCCGCCTTCCCAGGAATTCATCGACCAGGCGAACGTCAACGACCCCGCCGTTTACGAACGTGCCAACGCCGACTACGAGGGGTTCTGGGAAAGCTGGGCAGAGGAGCTCGACTGGTTTGAGAAGTGGGACAAGGTGCTGCAGTGGGACCCGCCCTTCGCGCAGTGGTTCATCGGCGGGAAGACCAACATCTCCTACAACTGCTTGGACCGTCACCTGACGGGCGCACGCAGGAACAAGGCGGCTATCGTGTGGGAGGGGGAGCCGGGGGACTGGCAGGTATACACCTACGCCGACCTGCATCGGGAGGTGTGCCGCTTCGCCAACGGGCTGAAGAGCCTGGGGGTAAAGAAGGGCGACAGGATTACCCTCTACATGCCGATGATACCGGAGCTGGCCATCGCAATGCTGGCCTGCGCCCGTATCGGTGCGCCCCACAGCATCGTCTTCGGCGGTTTCAGCCCGGAGTCGCTGCGGGACCGGATCAACGACTGTCAAGGGACAATCGTCATCACGGCTGACGGGGGCTACCGGAGGGGAGGCATCGTCCCGCTCAAGCAGAACACGGACGAGGCGCTGGAAGGAACACCCACGGTGCAAAAGGTGGTGGTTGTGCAGCGGGTGGGGGACAAGTTCGAAGGGTCGATGAAGGAGGGTCGCGACATCTGGTGGCACGACCTGGTGGAGGGACAGTCGCGGGTGTGTCCCGCCGAGCCGATGGACAGCGAGGACATGCTGTTCATCCTCTACACCAGCGGCACCACGGGCAAGCCCAAGGGCGTGGTTCACACCACCGGCGGCTACATGGTTGGCACCTACGCCACGGTGAAGTGGGTGTTCGACATGAAGGAGGAGGACGTGTACTGGTGCACGGCGGACATCGGCTGGGTGACGGGGCACAGCTACATTGTCTACGGCCCGCTGGCCAACGGGGCGACGTCGGTTATGTACGAAGGAGCGCCTGACTACCCGGACCGGGACCGGTTCTGGGACATCGTTGAGAAGTACCGCGCGACCATCGTCTACACCGCGCCGACCGCCATCCGCGCCTGCATGAGATGGGGCGAAGAACACCCCAGGAAGCACGACCTTTCGTCGGTGCGGCTGCTGGGGACTGTTGGGGAGCCCATCAACCCGGAAGCGTGGATATGGTACCGGAAGAACATCGGCGGCGACCGCGTACCCATCGTGGATACGTGGTGGCAGACGGAGACGGGAAGCATCCTGATTACGCCGCTGCCCGGCATCACGACGACAACCCCCGGTTCGGCCACGAAGGCATTCCCCGGCATTGAAGCGGAGATTGTCGACGAAAAGGGAGACCCGGTGGGACCCGCGCAGGGGGGCTACCTGGTGCTGAAGCGTCCGTGGCCTTCCATGCTGCGGACCATCTATGGCGACCCTGACAGGTACGTGGAGCAGTACTGGAGCCGCTACCCCAACATCTACTTCACCGGCGATGGCGCGAAGGTGGACGAGAACGGCTTCTTCTGGATTCTTGGGCGGGTGGACGACGTTATCAACGTGGCGGGGCATCGCATCAGCACCATGGAGGTGGAGAGCGCGCTCGTCGACCACAGCGCAGTGGCGGAAGCGGCGTCCATCGGCAAGAGCCATGAGGTGAAGGGGCAGGGTGTGGTGGCCTTCGTGACGCTGAAGGAGGGGATCGACACGTCGGCGGAGATGGAGCAGGAACTGAAGCAGCACGTGAGGACGAAGATCGGCGCGATTGCGCGCCCGGACGAGATCTACTTCGCGGCGGACCTGCCGAAGACTCGGAGCGGGAAGATTATGCGTCGGCTGCTGCGGGACATCGCGGAGGGGCGGGTGCTGGGGGACACGACGACGCTGGCTGACCCGGCGGTGGTGGAGATGCTGAAGCAGCAGTACGAGGATGAGGAATAGGGGGAGGGATGCACAAGTACGAGATAATCCTGTATTGGAGCAACGAAGACCAGGCCTTCGTCGCGGAAGTTCCACAATTGAGTGGGTGTGCCGCTCACGGAGACACTCATGAATCGGCATTGGACAACATTAACCAAGCTGTAGAATTGTGGATAGACACAGCGAAGGAGTTCGGCGACCCGATCCCTGAGCCCAAGGGTGAACGTCTGATGTTGGCGTAGTCAGCGCCTCCACAAAACAGAATCTCCTCCCCCATGACTACCGACAAAGAAGGCAATTGTAGTTCCCACTGGACGCGGCGGCTGTTTGTAGATAACGCTGAGGTGTATCTGCCGTTTCTGGAGGCGGCGATACCACAGGCCGAGGCGGAGGTGGGGGTGATTGTGGAGCAGCTGCAACAGATTGGCGTCCCTGACGGCGCGCGGGTGTTGGACGCGGGGTGCGGAATCGGGCGTCACAGCGTTGCGCTGGCGTCGAGGGGGTATGAAGTGGTGGCGATGGACATTTCGCCACTGTACCTGGAGAAAGCGCGCAAGGCGGCTGATAGGGCGGGGGTGTACGCGAGGTTCGCCCTGGGAGATACGCGAGAGGTTAGGGGTGTGCTGCGGGATGATGCCTCGTTTCAGGCCGTGGTCAACATGTTCACCTCCCACGGCTATTATCAGAGGGACGACGATCTCCAGTTTTTCCGCGACCTGCACAGCCTCAGCGCGCCGGGGGCGGCGTTGGTGCTGGAGACGCTGAACCGCGACTTCATCCTGCGTAACTTCACCCCCATCGGGCATGAGGAGGCAGGCAGGATTGTCAGGTACGACCATCGCTGTTTCGACCTGGAGACATCGTCGATTCGCAGCGAGTGGCGTTTCTATGAGAAGCGCGGGGGAGACCTGAATCTGCGGCTGAGGGTTGAGCTGGAGCTGAGGGCGTACAGCCTGCACGAGATGAAGGAACTGCTTGCGAGGGCGGGGTGGGAGACCGTCAGCAGCTTTACCCTGGACGGGGAAAACAACGGAATTGTGCCGGTGGGGGCGGATTCGTTCCGGATGTGGGTGACCGCGCGGCGGGTTTAGGGGACAAATAAGACAGGGGACACCCTCACCTCAATCCTCTCCCAAGATGGGAGAGGAGGCAAGAAGGTTAGCCGCGGTCTTCGATGGGGACGTACTCCAGGTCCATGGGGCCGACGTACTCGGTGAGGGGACGGATGATTATGTTGTCCTCGTACTGCTCCATGCACTGGAGGGTCCAGCCGGGAATGCGTCCCACGGCGAATATGGGGACGAACAGGTCGTCCGGGATGCCGAGCAGGTAGTAGATGGAGCCGGCCCAGAAGTCCACGTTGACGTAGATTCCCTTAGCCTGGTAGGGGCGCATGACCTCTCGCTCCAGGTGGAGGAGGATCTGGAACCACTGGGGCTGGCCTTTCTGGATGCTAAGGACCTCGGAACGGTCGCGCATGTGGCCCGCCCTGGGGTCTTCGGCCTTGTAGACTCGGTGTCCGAAGCCCATGATGCGACCGCCGTTGTCGATGATGTTGCGGGCATAGGCCTCGGCGTTTTCGGGGGTGCCGATGTCGAGGGCCATCTTCATGACGGCTTCAGCGGCGCCGCCGTGCCATGGGCCTTTGAGGACGCCAACGCCGGTGACGACGGCGGAGTGCAGGTCTGAGACCGTGGAGGCGGCCACGCGGGCAGCGAAGGAGGAGGCGTTAGAGCCGTGCTCGGCATGGATGATGAAGTCCACATCCATAAGTTTCATCGCTTCCTCGGTGGGGCGTTCGCCGAAGAGCATGTAGAGGAAGTTGCCGGCGTGGTTCAGGGTCGGGTCGGGATCGACAGGGTCCAGCCCTGATCGTATCCGGTGATGGGCTGTGACAATGGTGGGGACCTGGGCGGTGATGCGGATGCCCTTGCGCCGGGTGGCCTCGACGGAGTTGTCGTCGCGCTCCGGGTCGACGCAGCCCAAGACGGAGACGGCGGTGCGCAGGGCGTCCATGGGGTGGCTGTCCTTCACCACCCTCAGCACCTCGAGGACTTCCGACGGAAGACTCCTGCTCTCCCTCAGGGTGGCGTCTATCTCCTCGAGCTGGGCCCTGGTGGGGAGTTCGCCATAGAGAAGCAGATAGACTATTTCCTCGAAGGTGGACTTCTCCGCCAGATCGTGGATGTTGTAGCCACGATAGAGAAGCTTGCCGACATCGCCGTCGATGAAACTGGAGGTGGTGGTGTCCGCATAGACGCCGCGAAGGCCGCGGAATATCTGAGGGGACTGGTCTTCCATAGACGGGACTCCTTTTCAGAGCGGGGGTAGCGGGCCGACGCTGGCAATTGAGGGCGCGTTGAGGCCCGTTTAGGTGCCATTATCGACGCTGGGCGATTCTATCATCGGGCACAAAACTATGTCAACTTGAGGGGACGTATGACTGGAGGGCGGTTCGCGAACCGCCCCTACACGTTGGGGGAGTTGGCAGGAGGGGGTATCGGCTCGTTGTTGGCGAGCATATCCGCTACAACATCGGTCACAAGGGAGCGGATGCCGGTCATTGCTTCGGCCTGGGCGGGGGCAAGCCAGCTGAGGGAGGAGAATTCGGTGCAGAGGCCGACGTATTCATCGTCCTCCGGGAACCAGATGACGCTGTATGTGTAGCGGTCAGGAGTAATCATCACTCCTGAATCAGCCGAGCAGCCGCTGGATGACCAACGCCGCGGAGGACGCCGCAACTCTTCTCTGAGTTCCGACCTGGTTATGGGCTGCTTAACTGTGGTCATTTCCCCACCTGGTTCGCCCATTATTCTACAATCGTTCTCGTTAATCCAACGGGTTATCAACAGCGGCGGCTAAAGGGGGCGTTTCTTGGGGATGCCGGGTCGGCGGGGGTAGCGGGCGGGGGTTGGGGATATTTTCTCGACGACGACGAGGGCGCGGTTGTCCTCCAGCCCCGTCACATTGACGGGTTGGACTTCGGATAGTCGACCGCCCAAGGTGGTGATAGCGTTGTCGGCGTCTTCCAACTCCTGGGAGACATCCCCCTTCTTGTGGGCGACGACGATTCCGCCGGGCCTGCAGAAGGGGAGGGTCAACTCTGCCAGTATACGCATCGGGGCGAGGCCGCGGGCGAGGGCGACGTCAAAGGAGTCCCGGTTTTCTGGCTCGTGGGCCAGGGTCTCGGCACGCTCCAGCAGCAGTTGAACGTCGGGAAGTTCCAGGGCGTCCAGAAGATGTTCGAGGAAAGTTGCCTTCTTGCCGACGGAGTCTACCAGGGTCAAGCGCAGCCCTGGGAGGGCGATCTTCAGGGGAATGCCGGGGAAGCCTGCGCCCGTGGCAACGTCGATGACCCTGCCGCCGGCCCTGATTTCAGGAGGGATGGCGAGAACGGCGGTGAGCGAGTCGAGGAAGTGAAAGGTCTGCACACGCTCGCGTCCGGTGATGCGGGTGAGGTTGAATCGACGGTTCCAGGATTCCAGTTCGCGCTCGTACACCTGAAGTTGGCGGACCTGATCGTCGGAGAGGGTAACGCCCAGCTGCGAGAGTCCCTCCCGGAAGGTTTGGGTCAGCCAAGGTTCCGTCGCGGTCAATGGAGGATTTGAGAGGTTCATGAGGTGAGGGTAGCAGGCGGGGGAGAATTGAGGCAATGGGTGGATTGTCACTTTGGGGAGAGCATGAAGAGTGAGTTCCCGCATCCGCGAGCACACGGAGCGAAAAGGCAGCGCGCTTCATTTGACACCTTTTGTCGGGTAACCATAGAATTGACGCCTAGCTGGGGGAGGTGTGGAGTGGGACTGGAATTTTCTAAATTTTTGCTGGGGGTCTGACGTTGGGCACAAAAGCATATATCCTCATAGAAACAGCCGTAGGGCGCACCAGGGAGGTGGCGCAGGCGCTGCGCAAGGTGGAGGGTATGATATCCGTAGACGTGGTCACGGGCCCCTACGATATCATCGCTCTGCTGGAGGCGCGGGACATCGCCGCCGTGGGCGACCTGGTTACCGACCAGGTCCACTTCACGGGCGTGGTCCGCACCGTCACCTGCATCTCCGTCGGCATCGGCTAGCCGGCGGTGTCGGTGCTGATTCGGGGCTTTGGCCCCGGACGAGCTTAGGCCATGGACTTCCGATTTTCTGAAGCCGAGGAGAGCTTCCGCCAGGAGCTGCTTGAGTTTCTGGACCAGGAGCTTCCCGCGGGATGGGGCGAAGCCCCGGCGCCTACTCCCGACGAGGAGTGGGCGGAAACCCTGCGAATGCGGCGCAAGCTGGCGGAGCGGGGCTGGCTGACGATGCACTGGCCGACCGAATACGGTGGGCAGGGCGCATCGACCATCCTGAGCCTCATCTTCAACGAAGAGATGTCGTACCATGGCGCGCCGGGCCGGGACGCCTTCGGGGCACGGATGCTGGGGCCGACGCTGATGATCTACGGCACGGAGGAGCAGAAACGCCGGTTTCTGCCTTCGGTGGCCCGCGGCGAGGTGCAGTGGTGCCAGGGGTACAGCGAGCCGCAGTCGGGCTCCGACCTGGCATCGTTGAGCACCCGCGCCGACGACGACGGGGATTTCTTCCGCGTCAACGGCAGCAAGGTCTGGACTTCGCTGGCGCATCGCGCCGACTGGATGATGGTGCTGGTGCGCACGGACCCGGACGCTCCCAAGCACCGGGGCATCAGCTTTCTTCTGGTGGACATGAAGTCGCCGGGCGTGGAGGTGCGGCCCATCATGAACATGGCGGGCACGCACGAGTTCAACGAGGTCTTCTTCGACGACGTGCAGGTGCCGAAGACGAACCTGGTCGGGGAGCAGGACCGGGGCTGGTACGTGGCGGTGACGCTGCTGGACTTCGAACGGTCCGGCATCGAATACGCCGCCACCAGCCGACGGCTGCTGGACGATCTTTCGACGTTCGTAAGGGAGTCTCGGGGAGGAATAGAGGGATGGGTGGCGGACGCGCTGGCGGAGCGGTACGTGGAGGCGGAGGTGGCGCGGCTGATGGCGTACCGGGTGGCGTGGATGCAGAGCCAGGGGATGGTGCCGAACCGGGAAGCGTCCATGAGCAAGGTCTTCGGCAGCGAGACGTTCCAGCGGGTGGCGGACACGGGGATGAAGGTGCTGGGACTGCACGGGCAGCTGACGGAGGAGGACCGGTGGGCGCCGCTAGCCGGTCGGGTGCAGGACGCATGGCGTCACAGTTTTTCTAACACGATTGCGGCTGGGACTTCAGAGATTCAGCGGAACATCATTGCCAGCCGGGGGCTGGGGCTGCCGCGATAGGGGGAGGGATCACCCCCATCCCTTCGATGGACTCAGGACAGGCCTAACCTTCCCCCATCGAGGGGGAAGGGATTTTGGGAATTAGTCGGTTGATTAGGACGGATAGAGCGTGGACTTAGCGTTAAGCGAAATTCAGCAGATGTTGAAGACCAGCGCCCGGGAGGTGCTGGCCCGGGAGTTCCCCTTCGAGGCGGTGCGGGCGATGGAGGAGGATGAGCGGGGGTATACGCCGGAGCTTTGGAGGTCCATGTCGGAACTTGGGTGGCTGGGGATGGTGGCGCCGGAGAAGTATGGCGGAGCGGAAGGGAGCTTCCTGGACCTGGGGATGCTGCTGGAGGAGATGGGGCGGGCGCTGACGCCGGGGCCGTTCTTTTCGACGGTGGCGCTGGGCGCATTGACGGTGATGGACGCGGGGGACGAGGCGATGCAGGCGAAGCTGCTGCCCGGGATTGCGAACGGCGAGACGATAATGACCTTGGCCGTCGTCGAGGAGGGCGGCGGGTATGGGCCGGAGGACATTCGACTAGAGGCGAAGCATCGGTCAGGAACGTGGACGCTCAATGGTCGCAAGATGTTCGTGCCCGACGCCCATGTCGCCGACTACGCCATCGTGGCAGCAAGGACGTCGCTGCGGCTGGATCCGAAGAACGGAATATCCCTGTTTCTGGTTCCGCTTGACACCGAGGGTGTCTCCATCGCCCCCCACAGGACAATGGCGCTGGAGAAGCAGTCGCAGGTGGAGTTCAACGATGTCCGGCTTTCGGCTGATTCGGTGCTGGGGTCGGTGGATGAGGGGTGGCCTGCGCTGGAGCGGGCGTTGCAACGGGCGGCGACTGCAAAGGGACTGGAGATGGTAGGGGGCGCCGAGGCGGTGCTGGAGATGACGCTGGAGTATCTGAAGGACCGGGTGCAGTTCGGCAGACCGGTGGGAACGTTTCAGGCGTTGCAGCACCACTGCGCAAACATGGCCATCGACGTTGAGGGAAGCAGGTACGCGGTGTACCAGGCGGCGTACCGGATTTCGGAGGGGCTGCCGGCGAGCCGGGAGGTGTCGGTGGCGAAGGCGTGGGTGAGCGACGCTTATACGCGGGTGTGCGCCACTGCGGTGCAGTGTCACGGGGGGGTGGGGTTCACCGCGGAGCACAACCTGCAGCTGTTCACCCGCCGGGCGCGAGTGCAGGAGCAACTGTACGGGGACGGCGGGTTTCACCGTCGCCTACTGGCGGCGGGGTTGGGGGGTTAGGGGGGAGTTCGAGATCTCCCTTGAGGTCTTTGAAGGTAAGATCTTCCATGAACGTATTCGAGACCATTGGACGAGTTAGTTCAAGGCGCGAACCGTACCATTCGCAGTTCCTTGCCGACGCCTTAAAGTGCAGCTTGGCGACTGACCGCACCCTGTTCGACGCTCTATGGAAGTTGGCCGCGCCGCCTGATTGGAAAACCCCGCATCAAGCTAGGGTGTCCGCCGAAGAGGTCGTTGAACGTGGCCGAATAGATATATGCATCATTTCAGAGCAGTCCCATCAGAGAGTCCTAGGGATTGAAGTGAAGACTGATGAAGGTTCAGCCAGTTTGGGGCAATTGGAAAAGTACCACGAGGGTTTGAAGGAGAAATATGGTGGGTACGACGTGTCGGTTTCGTACCTTACACCGTTCAATAGGGACAAGGCCGGTGACGCGGCGGCATCGCTCCCAACTGTCCGAATATTCCAACAATTTGTCCGTATCTATCCCAATTCAAGGCATCTGAGCTGGCTTGATGTGGCCAGTATTCCCTGGGACGAAAACGAATTGTGGAAGCAACACCAAGCATACGTAAGAAACCACATTTCGTCGCTTAGTGAATTGCAGGACAAGAGGGAAAGCAACAGGAGATTCGCCGACTTCTTTGGCAAGGAAGTAGCGGATCGATTCTCCGCGAGGCTCTCAGAGCTGGGCATTAACGGCACTAATGTCAACCTTGGGGAATTTATGGACGATCCTTCCTTTGCCAAATCGTTGGCTGCTGCCTTCGAGATTCTACTTCAAGGCACAAATGTTGCCCGACACAGTAATAGGAAAGATAAGTTTCCCGCAGAACACATGCCGCAGTATCTCGATTCGGATTTTGGTCAGATCCACAAAGCGATTCTTGAACTATCAGAGCGATTCAATTTTGTGTGGGTAGAAGGCAAGAAGAACTACGGGATAAGAACTGCCCACAGGAAACACTCAGGAGGAGTGAGTATGTTGACAAGCGATGGGCCTGGTCGTCTTACGTTCGGACGGCCACGTTAAAGGATTCGCACAACAGGATCCTCAACGGTTGATTTCGCCCACTCGAAACAGGACATTGGCATGGACAGTGTCCAAATTTCGCCAGGCGTGAGTCGTGCCTGAATTTGTTGGACATTCTAGTGGACATTGTCCTGGTGCTTGTCCAACTTTGTTAGATGTGGGAAGGGGGGATCGATTCCGGCTCGGAGGCCGAAATGACGGAATGGTGGATTGCGGTTGAGCGCATGCATGGTGGGGGTTAGAATTGGGGCAACTCAATGGGAGGTGTGGCGGTTTGGGCAGCATCGACAAGCAGGAGTGGCGTAAGCAGACGCTAGACCCGGCTTTGAAGGCGCGGGCGCAGCGTCGGGACGACTTCTCCACGGAGTCGGGGTTGGAGGTGGACGCGGTCTACGCCGAGGACGATCTCTCCGGCAGCGGCTTCGACCATCAACAGGCCCTGGGAAACCCCGGCGAATACCCCTTCACGCGCGGCGTTCAACCCACCATGTTCCGGGGCCGCCTCTGGACCATGCGCCAGTATTCCGGCTACGCCACCGCTGAGGAGTCCAACCGTCGCTACCGGTACCTGCTGGAGCAGGGCCAGACGGGGCTTTCCGTCGCCTTCGACCTGCCCACCCAGATTGGCTACGACTCCGACCACCCTCTGGCCCGGGGCGAGGTGGGCAAGGTGGGGGTCCCCATCTGCCACCTGGAGGACATGGAGACACTGCTGGAGGGGATCCCTCTCGACAAGGTCAGCACTTCCATGACCATCAACGCCACGGCGTCGGTGCTTCTGTGTCTGTACGCGGCGGTGGCCAGGAAGCGGGGGGTCCCCCTCTCCAAGATTAGTGGCACCCTGCAGAACGACATTTTGAAGGAGTACATCGCCCGCGGCACCTACATTTACCCGCCCCAACCCTCCATGCGGCTGGTGGTGGACGTATTCAAGTACTGCTCGGCCAACATTCCGCGTTGGAACACCATCAGCGTCAGCGGCTACCACATGCGGGAGGCGGGCGCGACGGCGGTGCAGGAGCTGGCGTTCACCTTCGCCAACGCCATCGAGTACGTGCAGGCGGCGGTGGACGCGGGGTTGGACGTAGACGAATTCGCGGGTCGGGTGTCGTTCTTCTTCGTTTCGCACAACAACGTATTCGAGGAGGCGGCGAAGTTCCGGGCGGCACGTCGGACGTGGGCCAGGATTATGAAAGAACGGTTCCACGCCCGCAATCCACGCTCGATGCGACTTCGTTTTCACACCCAGACGGCGGGGGTGACGCTGACGGCGCAGCAGCCGGACAACAACGTGGTGCGGACGACGCTGCAGGCGCTGGCGGCGGTGCTGGGCGGGACACAGTCGTTGCACGTGAACTCGAGGGACGAGGCGCTTTCGCTGCCCTCGGAAGAGTCGGTGCAGATTTCACTTCGGACGCAGCAGATATTGGCCCACGAGACGGGCATCGCAGACGTGGCGGACCCGTTGGGGGGATCCTACTACGTGGAGGACCTGACGCGACGGCTGGAGGAGGGGACGTGGGAGTACATCCGCCGCGTCGACGACATGGGCGGGGCCGTGTCCGCGCTGGAGCAGGGCTTTCAGACGGGGGAGATTCACCAGGCGGCGTACCGGCACCAGATGGAGGTGGAGGCGGGCAGCCGGATCATCGTGGGGGTGAACAAGTACCAAGCGGAGGATTCGCCCACCGGAGGACTACTGAAGGTAGACGAGGAAGCGGCCCGGCAGCAGACGGCGCGGCTGGAGCAGGTGCGTGGGGAGCGGGACGGGGCGGCGGTCGCAGCGTCGCTGGCGCGGCTGGAGGAGGTGGCCCGGTCGGACGACAACACGGTGGAGGCCATCCTGGAGTGCGTCGAAAACTACTGCACCCTGGGGGAGATCTGCGATGTGTTTCGCGGGGTGTTCGGGGAACAGCGGGAGACGGCTGGGTTGTAGGGTTTAGTCAACAGGTACAAAGTCAGGGTGTGAACTGATATACTATTCTCGTTATTCGTTCGGCGGACCTGCCGCCAACAAAGCGAGGCCTTATGCTGGAAACCCAAGAGGTGGACTTCATTTTCGCAGACGCCCGAGGCCTGTATGACGACGCCTTGGAAATGCTGGAGCAGGGCAGGCTGCGCAACGCCGCAGAGAAGGCCTGGTGCGCCACGAAGCGGGCCACCGACGCGCTGATTCTTGCCCGCACCGGGGAGGAGCCGCGAACCTCAGGCCAGACTATGCGGATGCTCAGGCGGCTGCGCGGGCAAGACCCATCGCTGGAACCGTTGCGTCTAGGCTACGGAGTTCGCCAGTCATTCCTGCGCGACGCATGTTTCTATGACGGAATTCTGGAGCCGGCAGACGACATCATCGCCGATGTGCGAGAGACCAATGAGTACATCCGGGACGCAGAATCGATGTCGTCCGTTTAGAGCCAACAACTGGTCGCCGACCCTTCCCTTCACAGGGCCGGGGGGGAATCTGCGACGTGTTTCGCGGGGTGTTCGGGGAACAGCGGGAGATGGCAGTGTTGTAGGGCCGGGGCTAGGAAGTGGGATTCATCGGTGGGCGGGCGGTTCGCGAATCGACCTTACGGGAATGGGATCGCCCTGGACACGATTGTGCCGTGCGGGGCATATTCTGTTATAAATTATAGGTGAATGGCGCCGGCACGCCGGCGCGTCGCAAAACAAGAATCAAGGTGACCAAGATGGTAGACCTGCTATTGACGGAAGAGGAGCGGATGCTGCAGGCCACGGTGAGAGAGTTCGCCGACAACGAACTCAAGCCCCGGGCGCGGCAGATGGACGAGAATGAGGAGTTCGACCCGGAAGTGTGGCGAGGGATGACGGGGCTGGGACTGGCCGGCATCGGCGTCGACCCGGCCTTTGGGGGCAGCGGAGGCACTCACCGTCAGATGGTCATAGCCATCCAGGAGGTGTCGCGCGGAGACGCAGCCTCTGCCGTGAACCTGCTGGCCCATCGGTCGCTGGGGCTGGAGACGATCTACCAGTTCGGGAACGAGGAGCAGAAGTCGAAGTACGTCCCAGTCGGAGTGGACGGTTCGAAGATAATCGCGTGGGCGATGACGGAGCCGGGTTCGGGCTCCGACGCTGCGGCGCTGCAGACGATGGCTACGGAGCGCAACGGCGCGTTCGTGCTCAACGGCAGCAAGATTTTCATCACCAACGGGGACGTAGCCGACGCAACGGTTGTGTTCGCCACCGTTGACCGGAACCGGCGGCATCGGGGGGTTTCCGCATTTATCGTGGACGGAGACTCCGACGGGTTTCGGACGAACAAGCAGCTTGGGAAGATGGGAATGAGGGGGTCCAACACGGTGGAGATGACATTCGAGAACGTGGAAGTGCAGCGGGAGAACCTGCTGGGGCAGATGGGCCAGGGGTTCCGGTACGCCATGCAGATTCTGGACTCCAGCCGCATAGTTATTGCGGCCCAGTGCATCGGCATCGCCATTGCGGCGTTCGAGGCGGCGGTGACCTACGCCCAGCAGCGTCGGACATTCGGCAAGCCGATAGCTGAGCACCAGGCCATCCAGTTCATGCTTGCCGACATGGCCACGGATATCTACGCGAGCCAAACGATGACGATGCACGCTGCAACGCTGAAGGACCGGGACGAGCCGTACCTGGACGCGGCGTCCATGGCCAAGTTGTACGCCTCTGAGGCATGCTTCAGGGTGTGCTCACAGGCGCTGCAGATTCATGGCGGCTACGGTTATTTCAAGGAGTCGGACGTGGAGAGATACTTCCGGGACGCGCGGGTGACGAGCATCTACGAGGGAACGTCCGAAGTGCAGCGCATCGTCATAGCGCGCCAGATGCTGCGAAAGTTCCAGCTGTGATTTCCTTTCTCGACAGCAAACCGGTGCGTGTGAAGGTTATTCCGTCCGCTTTCCTGGTTGTATTGGAGGAGTGAGCGGCGTGGGTAAGACGTGCGTTGTAGACTACGTGGACCACGTGGGGGTGGCGGTCGCCGACATCGACGCGGCGATGGACTTCTTCGTGGAGACTTTCGGAGTGCCTGCGGCAGAGGTGGAGGAGTTGGAGGACCAGGGAGTTAAGGCGGCGCTCATCGAGGTGGGGCAGACCCGGCTCGAACTGCTGCAGCCGACGGGGCCGGAGACGCCCGTGGGCCGGTTCATTGAGCGTCGGGGGGAAGGGCTGCATCACCTGGCGTTCAACGTGATGGACGTGTCGGCGGGGCTTGAAGCGGTGAAGTCGCAGGGATTGCAGGTGATCGACGAGGCGCCGCGGGAGGGGCTTTCGGGCCTCATCGCCTTCATTCATCCCAAGTCGGCGCACGGGGTGCTGACGGAGCTGGTGCAGAGCGTGGAGGAGGCCGAATGAGTGCGCTTGAATCGGGGCGGATAATTCGGGTACTGGTGGCCAAACCGGGCCTGGACGGGCACGACCGGGGAGCTAAAGTCATCGCCAGGGCACTGAGGGACGCGGGCATGGAGGTTGTCTACACCGGGATACGCCAGACGCCGCAGATGATTGTGGAAACAGCGCTGCAGGAAGACGTGGACGTTATCGGCCTGAGCATCCTGTCGGGAGCGCACATGGTGCTCTTCCCGGAGATAATTTCGGGCCTCAAAGAGAACGGGATGGAGGACGTGGTGGTGCTGGCGGGGGGCATCATTCCGCTGGAGGACCACCCGGTGCTGCGGAAGATGGGGCTGCGGGGGATATTCGGGCCGGGGGCGTCAACCAGGGACATCGTGAGTTTCATCAAGGAGAGCGTGGGGCAGGGAACGGAGGGGTAGCCCGTCAGAGGAAGGGCCTGCTGCCCGGTGCATTCCTAGTTAGTCACCGTTAGGGTGCTTCTCGGTCACGCCCCGTGTCTCTGCTATCAAGCGATTGATCTCCTTGAGGCGCTCTTCCGGGGACAGTTCCGCCATCCGCTGGGCCAACTGTTTACGTTCTTCTTCACGCCCTTCTTCCCGGCCCTCTTGATATCTTCTGCGTAGATAGCGTTCGGCTAGCATTGTTAACAGTCTGTACCTATTGCCTGTTTAGAGGCTAAGTATGGCGGGCGTGATTCGTGTCCTTTGTATCTGAAATCAGGCGGTCTATCTCCTCCTGACGCTCTTTGTCGGACAAGTTCTTCAGTCGTTCAGCTAACTCTTTGCGACCCTCTTCCCGGCCTTCTTCCTTTCCTTCCTCCAGGCCCTCTTGATATCTTCTGCGTAGATAACGTTCGGCTAGCATGGTGACCCCCTGAGTTATGATGGCGGTTGTGGCGGCGCTTACTACGACGGCTGCGGCCATCAATTCCAAAACCGAGGTTGTGGTTGCCCATGGCCTGAACCATATTATAAAGACAAAGCCTACCACAATCTTCAATGTGAAGATTGATAGAAACCAACCTTCGCTACGGTCTGGTATTTGCAACGCGACTGTCCATAGCAGTGCTTATACGTTGACACGTGTATTCTCTTTCTGTCAAGCGGTAGGGAGCGGTGGGATGAGCTGACGCGGCGCTTGAACCTTCCAAATATCCCCTAAATCCTACCTGAATCATCGGAAATCCTTGACACCACTCGAATTCTGTACCTATAATGTGCCGTCTTTCACAAGTCGGCTAGTACCTTTTTATGCAATACGACGTATCTCATCTTTTACTGGAACCCGCAGGCTGCCGCTGGGGGGTGGATGTGGATGAAGTTGGGGTTGCGGAGCCGGTGAAGGGCGAGCGGATCCAGGTGCAGCTATGGTTGACGCGATTCAACCGGGGCGTCTGGGCGGAGGCTCGCCTGACAACTGCTGCAGTGCAGGTCTGCGACAGGTGCCTACGGGCTTTTCGACAGCCAGTCCGCGCAGAATTCACCGAGATGTGCCGGGCGGGGGAGCCTATGCCAGACTACAATGAAAACGGCGAATTATTCGTAGACGGCGACGGGGTTCTTGACTTGTCGGAGGTTTTTCGCCAACATCTCATCTTAAACATGCCAGCAAAGTTGCTGTGCAATCCCCAGTGCGCGGGCATATGCCCCCACTGTGGCACTTACGTAGACAATCACAATCACAGATGCCGGACCCAGGACCGGGAACTCCAGCTGGACTTACGCTGGGGGGACATGGCGGCCTTGGGCGCTACCGGCGAGAGAGGCCGCTAATGGGAGCCCTACCAACCAGAAAACTGAGCCGAGCGAGAAGCGGCCGAAAACACCAGGCGTACCGGCTCAAAGCAATGCATCTTTCCCTTTGTCCGCAGTGCCGCGCGGCCAAACTTCCCCACCGGGCCTGTCCCAAGTGTGGGTTCTACAAAGGTCGGCAAGTCTTCAGGCTGGGAGGTGACGACGAAGAAATATAACGGTTATGCACAACCCTCTCTAACTAGGTAACCATTTTTTGAGTCTTACTACATTAAATTCGTTAAGGGGGACGTTACGAAAACACAAAGCAAGCCTGGAATAGCTTTTATATTCCCAGGCCAGGGTTCTCAGTTTGTGGGGATGGGTCAGGAACTGTACAAGACCTCCCGGCGAGCAAGAGAAGTCTTTGATACCGTAGACGAGTCCTTATCCTTTTCCCTAACCAACCTGATGTTCAACGGGCCCTCCTGTGACCTGGAGAAGACCGTGAACTCTCAGCCCGCCATCATGGCGACGTCGTTGGCGTCTTTAGCCGCCTTCGAGGAGCTTGAAACGTGCGAATCCGTGGCGCCGGTGGCGTTTGCGGGGCACAGCTTGGGGGAATATACATCCCTGGTTGCCGCCGGCGTACTGAGCCTGGTAGAAGGAATTCAGCTGGTGCAGCGTCGTGGCATCCTGATGCAGATGGCGGCGGAGAGCCGTTCCGGAGGAATGGCGGCAGTGTTGGGAATGGACGAGGACACCTTGGCAGAAGTTTGCCGGGATGCAGGCGTTGAGATTGCCAACGTCAACTCCCATGACCAGATAGTCATCAGCGGAGACAAGGTCGCCTTGCAGGCGGCCATTGAATCGGCCCAAGCCACTGGTGCCCGGAGGGTGATCCCTCTAGCGGTGGCCGGAGCGTTCCACTCCCAGTTGATGGCCCCGGCTCAGAACGGCCTGAACAAGGCCCTGGATGGGAACAGCTTCAACTCGCCAAGGGCACCGATTGTGGCGAACCTCTCCGGCGAACAGATAACCACCGGCGAGGAGATAAAGCAGGAGTTGGAGGAGCAGATCTGCAACTGCGTGCAGTGGAAGCAGTCCGTGGAATACATGATAGGCATGGGTGTGACAACCTTTGTTGAGTTCGGCCCCGGCCGGGTCCTTTCGGGACTGGTCAAGCGCATCGACCGGAAGGCGAAGACGGCCAACGTGGGCGACTCAAGCTCGGCGCAGAGCGTAGCCGAGCAGTATCCGTTGCTGTAGCCAGGGCCGGAGACCGGATCCCATGGCTACGAAACAAGCTGCTCCCGTTCGCAGTAGGGCACGGGGCGTAGCGCTGCAAGCTCTGTATGAAGGAGATGCCTCCGATCATTCGCCGCAAGCGACGGCTGAGCGGCTGCTGACGGAAGTATCTCTGGGCGCTGCGGGCAGCGGCTTCGCCCTGGATCTGGTGCAGGGAATAGCGGACAACTTGAAAGAGATAGACGGTGCTATAGGGGAACTGGCCCCAGCGTGGCCGGTAGCCCACATTCCGATAGTCGACCGCAACGTATTGAGGATTGCCATCTACGAAATGAGGTACGAGACCGACACCCCTCCCAAGGTGGCGATCAACGAGGCCGTTGAGCTGGCCAAGACTTACGGGAGCGGAAGCTCTCCCAGATTCATAAACGGCGTGTTGGGGTCCCTGATGGAACTGGACCGGCCGGAATCGGAAACAGACACGCGTCGAAAGGGTGAAGATAATGGCATCAATTGAGGAACGCGTCACTGCCATCGTGGTGGACAAGCTAGGCGTCGAGGAGGATGAGGTTGTCCCCGAAGCCTCATTTACGGAGACCTTCAACGCCGACTCGCTGGACCAGGTGGAACTCATTATGGCCTTCGAGGAAGAATTCAGCACGGACGACAATGAGATTTCCATCTCCGACGAGGAATCCGAGAATATCATCACGGTGCAGAACGCCATCGACTATCTGCGGGAACAGGGCGTCGCGGACGAATAGGAGTAGGGGCCGGCTGACTCCGGCGGCTGTTGGTCAGCCGAGGGCGGTTGCGATGGCGATGAAGGTCCCGACGATGGCGACAATTCCAATGCCCTGAATCCACAAGGCGCGGTAGACGTCCGCCTTCACACGAAAGACTCCTGACTCAATGCGGAAAATGTCCGCTTTGATTTCGGCTTTCAGTAATGCTGCGTCGTCTTTTGTCATGAGATTGGTAAACGCGCTCCCAATGATTTCCACAATGGCCTCAGCCTGGGATTCGTCCATGCCTGATTCCCGAAGTTTTCGCACCGCTCCAAGGGTGTCGACGATTGCCAAAGGGACTGCTCCTCTTGCGTCCTGACGTCCGCAGGACTATCGGTTTCTCAATGAAACGATTGTACAGCACACTTGCGGCAGAATGCAAACTAAAGAACGCTGCAGTGAAGAGAGTCTTGCCAATCTGGTTCCAAGTTGTCGCGAAATAGTCCTCCCACAGAGGAAAACGAGGCGGCGGGAGCTGCTTTTGAATAGAGATGGGGAAACCGACGGGGTTCTGTGATAGACTTGGTTGGTACATATTGCCGAGAGACTAATGGCGATGAACAGGTTTGAAGAACTGACCAATAGAATAAAGCAGTGCACGGACTGTCCTCTGAGCAGGACCAGGACCAATGCCGTGCCGGGAGACGGCCCTTCATCCGCCGAGATCATGATGATAGGCGAAGGCCCGGGGTTCCACGAGGACCGGCAGGGGCTGCCCTTCGTCGGCCCCGCAGGCCGGTTCCTGAACGAACTCATCACGTCCGCCGGTCTCAAGCGGGAGGACGTTTTCATTACCAACGTTGTCAAGTGCCGACCTCCGAATAATCGCGATCCGATGCCGGTGGAGATTCAGGCCTGCCGCAAGCATTTGGACGAACAGATTGAAATCATAGACCCCAAGGTCATCGTTACCCTTGGTCGGTTCTCCATGGCCCGGTTCATTCCCGGCCAGACCATCGGACGAGTGAGGGCGCAGGCGCGGCAGTCGGAGGGACGGACCATCTATCCCATGTACCACCCGGCGGCGGCGCTGCACAACGGCAGTCTGCGAAGCGTCATAGAGGACGACTTCCGCGCAATTCCCAGCCTGGTGGAGCAGGCTCTCCCTCCGGAGGAGCCGAAACTGCCGGCGCAGCAACTAGACATGTTCTCGCAGGGTCGGTAGTTGGCGACAACCGCGTTGAAGCTGATTCCCCTGGGCGGACTTGGGGATATTGGCAAGAACATGATGGCGCTGGAGTGGGGAGACGACATAGTTGTCGTCGACTGCGGCATCCTCTTTCCGGGTGAGGACGCGCCGGGGGTGGACCTGGCGATACCCAACATCTCCTACCTGCTGAAGCATCGCCACAAGGTGCGGGCGATCGTCATCACCCACGGTCACGAGGACCACACCGGCGCACTGCCTTTCGTGCTGCCGCAGTTGAACGTCCCCGTGTACGCGCCGCGACTGGCCGTTGGACTCATACGGGTGAAGCTGCGGGACTACGGTCTTCTCGACAAGGCAGACCTCCGACTGATTGAAGAAGGTATCCGCTTCCGTGTAGGACCCTTCGAAATCGAGGGGTTCCGGGTAAGCCACAGCATCCCCGACGCATTCGGGCTGGCAATCAGGACGCCCGCCGGGCTCGTGGTCCACACTGGAGATTTCAAGATCGACTACACGCCGGTGGACGGCACCACGACGGACCTGCAGGCGCTGGGCCGCTTCGGTGATGAGGGGGTGCTGGCGCTGCTTTCGGACTCCACATACGCTGAGGTGGAGGGCTACACCCCCTCCGAGCAGGTGGTGGGCGACTCGTTGATGCAGGCCATAGGGGAGGCGCCGGCGCGGGTGCTGGTGGCGACCTTCGCCTCCCTCATATCGCGGATTCAGCTGGTGCTGGATGCGGCGGCCGTCCACGGGCGGAAGGTGGCGGTGGCGGGCCGGCGAATGGTGGACAACGTGGCAATGGCTTCCGAGATGGGATACATCAAACAGCCGCCGGGAGTACTGGTGCCACTGCATCGAGCGAATCAGCTGCCGCCGGAGCAGGTGGTGCTTATAACCACTGGCAGCCAGGGGGAACCTTCCTCCGCCATGGTGCGCATCGCCAACGACGACCACCGTCAGATTCGGATATTGCCCAAGGACACGGTGATAATTTCAGCGTCGGCGATTCCGGGGAACGAGAAGGTGGTGAACCGCACCATCAACAACCTGGTGCGGAGGGGCGCCCGCGTCCTGTACGACCGGATCGCCAAGGTCCACGTGCACGGTCACGCCGCCCGTGAGGAGCTGAAGGCGGTGCTGACGCTGACCAAGCCCCGCTTCTTCGTGCCTGTTCATGGCGAGTTCAAGGGGCTGGCAGCCCATGCGGCCCTGGCCGAGCAGATGGGCGTGAAGGAAGACAACGTGTTCCTGATGCAGGACGGAGACGTGGTCGAGCTTTCAAAGGCGGGCGGACGCCGTCTGGAGCGTGTCACGGCAGGAAACGTGTACCTGGACGGGCTCAACCCTATAGACCCCAACAGCCCGATGCTGGAGGACCGTCGGAGCCTGGGCAAAGACGGCGTCGTGATTATCGTGCTCAGCCTGGACCGGGAGTCGGGGGTCCCCCTTGAGGATCCGGTTGTGGTTTCCAGCGGTTTCACGGAGGATGCAGCGCGGGAGCAGGCATTTCGTCGAATGGCGGCAGAGGTGTTTGACACCCTGGACCGCAGGGTCGTTTATCCAATCGACGTGGGTTACATAAACCAAAAAGTGAAGAAAATCGCCCGCAGGCTCCTTTACAAGGACATGGGCCGCCGCCCTATGATTGTACCCGTGACCCTGGAGGTCTGACTGCACCCATAGCGGCAACCTCGGAAAGGCCCGGTACAAGCCTGTTGAAACGGTTCCTCTTCTTCCTGACCACGCGCTACGGAATCTGGGCGCTGGCCTTTCTCATATTAGTAATTTCACCCGCCGCCACCCTCTACTTCATGGTGGACCTGCGAGAGCGATTCTGGACCTATCTGGGCTACGGATACCTGCCCGTGGGCATGTGGCTGGCGGCGTTCGTCGCGTCCCTTGTCTTCGCCCGGCACAGCTTCAAGGAGCTCCCCCACTTCTGGGTGGGCTCGGCGCTGTTCGTCATGGCCGTTTTGGGAGGGCTGTCGCTCTTCTACCCCGAACTCGGCGCACTGGACGAGGTGGGGATGTCCGGAAGCTGGGGCACCTATTTCGGCGGGTTCCCCCTTTATCTGGGCGTTGCCAAGGTCCTGGGGATTCTGCTGCTCGTGGCCCTCGTCTTCCTCTACCGCTGGCACGTAACGGGCGCGGAAAACAGCGCCGCATCCTTCGTACTGAATGGGGCGCGATTCGGGTGGCTGGGGCTGCTGGCAATTGGACGCGGAATTGGGGCGCTCTTCGCCATGATTGGGGGGATGTTCAAGGGAGCCGGAGAGGTTGAGGAAGAAGGATCGGCGCAGGAAGCTACGGGGCGAATGGGCAAGATGTTGGAGACGGAGGAGTTGCAGGCTCCGGTCCAGAAGGAACCTGCCCTCGTCAACGGAGCCTCCTTCGACGACGGAAAGTCTGCGTCGGAGTGGAAGCTGCCCAGCCTGGACCTGCTGGAGGACGTAGAGGTCAAGAAGGCGTCTCCTGAGACCCTTTCCGAGATGTCAGAGTGCATCGAGTCGACCATGGCCGACTACGGTGTGGAGGTCTCCGTTGCGGACGTGAAGACCGGGCCGCGAATCATCCGATTCGGACTGGTACCCGGTCGCGTCAAAAACACCCGCGACTCAAAGGGCCAGGACGATAAAGCGCCCGTGGACAGGGGGCGGGTGAAGGTGCAAAGCATAGTGGCGCGGGAGGCGGACCTCGCGCTGGCGCTGAAGACCTCCTCGCTGCGGATTCAGCCCCAGGTGCCGGGAGAGGGTTTCGTGGGACTGGAGGTGCCGAATCCGAGTCCCAGCGTGGTCCCGTTGAAATCCGTGGTCACCAACCCCGAGTTTCAGAAGATAGTCAAGCACGGAGGGCTGCCCATCGCACTGGGACAGGACACGGCCGGGGAGCCCGTAGTGGCGAACCTGTTGAGTCTGCCGCACCTGCTCGTCGCCGGTTCTACCGGCAGCGGGAAGAGCGTGTGCATAAACTCGGTAGTCATGTCGCTACTGCTTTCGAACAGGCCGGACCGGCTGCGAATGCTGATGGTGGACCCCAAGCGGGTGGAGTTGACGCCGTTCAACGGAATTCCGCACTTGTATGCGCCCGTCATAGTCGACCCGGACGAGGTCCTGGACGTGCTGGCGGCGCTGCTGAAGGAGATGTTCCGACGGTACAAGCTGATGGAAGACATCGGCGTGCGCAACATCGTCGGCTACAACAAGAAGAGTGAAGAGCAGATGCCCTACGCTCTGCTGATAATCGACGAGCTTGCCGACCTGATGATGACGTCCGGGTTTGAGGTGGAGCAGTCGCTGGTGCGGCTGGCCCAGCTGGGAAGGGCAACGGGAATACACCTGATCCTTTGCACCCAGCGCCCTTCGGTGAAGGTAGTCACGGGTCTGCTGAAGGCCAACATACCGGGACGAATTGCCTTCGCCGTGGCGTCCCAGGTGGACTCCAGGGTGATCCTGGACGGCTCAGGCGCGGACAAGCTGCTGGGCAAGGGGGACATGCTGTATCTTTCGGCCCAGTCTCCCACATCGCAGCGGATTCAGGGGACCTTCGTGGCCGACGAGGAGTTCGATTCGGTCATCGACTTCTGGAAGGAGCAGAAGGGGCCGCCGCTGCCAGAAATGCCCCTTACGGAGCCCGATGAGGAAGAGCAGTATGAGCGCGGGGGCGTGCCGGACGACGATGAGCTGCTGGTGAAGGCGCGGGAGATGTGCGAAAAGTACCAGCACGTTTCGCCCGCCATGCTGCAACGTCGATTGCAGGTAGGCTACCCACGGGCGATGCAGCTGCTTGAGGTGCTGGAGGAGGAGGGGCTGGTAGTCGCCGGAGACCCCGGCAAGTCCCGCCAGGTGGTGAAGACGGGGTAGGGAGTTGGGAGGGTCAACGCCGACCTCATAGTCTCCCTGGATTATTGGCCATTCCCACAATTGGGAAAGGCTTTTTCCTTTGCAACCTCCTAGCTCCTTGGGTGGAGCACCTTGCCGGTTTGGGTGTGCATCGTTCAAGTCCAGAGGCAGCATGGACTGTTGCGGCTTCATGGCTCAGACAATGGAAAACTGCTAAAGTGGCTACAAATGTACGAGGTGATGCATTAGCCATGAATAGTGATAGCGATAAGTCCAAAAACCGAGAGCAGCCAAAGTCAGAGGGAATCTTGGGCAGAATTCGCAAGGCGGGCGGCCAAGCCACTGATGCCCTCGACCAAGCTACGGGGGGTAGACTACGCCCAAGATTGGACGCAACTAAAGAGAAGGTTTCCGATGTCGGGAGTACGGTGACCGGCAAGAAGATTCAGCAACAGATCGAAGAGTTCACCGACGTAGTCTCTACGGCGGTCATCGGAGTTCATAGCGACCAACGCACCCTAAAGACTTCACTGACGCAAATGCAAGTACAGCAAACAGGGCTCAAGCTGGAAATCGCTGAAGTACGAGGGGAACAAAGCAAAGTTAAGGAAACCCTCGTCCAAGTGAAGCAAGATCAAGATGACGTTCAGAAGACGATAGCGCAGATTCAGTCAGACGGTTCAAATCTCCAGGAGGTGATTTCCCAAGTTCAGGCCAGGCAGGCAGAAACTACCGAAACGTTAGCAGGGTTGCGGCAGCAACAGGACACACTGGCGAAATCGATTCAGCAGTTCAACGACAGCTTACACCAAATGGAGAAGCCGGCGAGAATCCCCTGGTGGCAGTTTTGGCACTGGCGGTGGATGTGATGACTTACCACGATTTGAAGATTCTAGCCGAGCATTACCCGCCAGTGGAACGACAAGAGCTGTCGAAGCTGGCGGCAAGGTATACCCGCCGACAAGAACGAGAAGTGTTGGAGTTGGCAGCCCTTGCGTCGGACATATCTGTCGATGATGTCTTCAATCTAGGTTTAGAGCCGGAATCCAATCCTCTCTTGAGGAATGCGATTGAGCTCCAGTATAGGAATCAAGATGGGATCATGGAATCCATCAGAAATGCGACCCCAGAGCAACTCAAGGGTTACGAGAATGCTATCAAGGGCAAGTATTTTGAGGTTTTGGTCCAACATAAGTTGAATGACGGGGAGAGCGTCGGCGGCTTCCAGTTAGAGCCCGGACAGAAGGCGACGCTTGCTGGAGATCTGAATCAACCGGGCTGGGATCTGAGGATTGAAGACGCCAATGGAGAAACCGTAGAAAACCTACAGATGAAGGCCACAAAATCCATCTATCCGATTAAAGATGCCATGGAGAAGCACCCCGAAATTAGGGTAGTTGCAACGAGTGAGCATGGAGAATTTGCGGCTCATAGCGACAGTGTTGTTAACAGTGGGATTTCCAACGAGGCCCTGGGAGAGACGACTAGTCAACAGATTGGGGAGCTAAGCGAAGGGCCAATAAAAGACCTCGCCGACAATACCCTTGAATTTGGCTTAGATGCAATTCCATTCGCCTCAATCGCGGTCATTATTGCATCGGAAGGCGGCAAGAAATTATTGGGGCGATCCGCGTTGAAGGAAGCTGTAATGGCGACGCAGAGGAGTAAGGGACGCCTCTTAAAGGCGGGCGCCTATTCCACCGTTGGAGCGGTCATGATGGCCACCCCGGCCGGGCCTGTTGCAATTCCAACCACAATGGCGTTGCGGATTACTGAGGGAAGATTCAGAACCCTTTCTGCCGCTGGCGCCTACGTGGAGGAGAAGACTCAAGAAATCCGCATGGAGCTTGAACGGCCGAAGTCAGTTGGTGAGACGCCGGCTTAGTGCGAGCCGCCTACTCCCCCTCGGCGTTCGCTTCCAGGCTGGCCTGGAGGTTGCCGACCAACTCTTCGTATTCGCGGCGGACTTGTTTGCTGGTGAGCACCGTGGGCTTGCTTCCGTCGCGGTAGTCGGCGCGGAGGGCCATGGTGCCCAGGAAGGGCACTTCCAGGTCTTCCGCAAGGACGACGCCCGCGCCCTCCCCGAATATCTCGCCGGTGTAGTTCTCCACCACGCCTAGAACCTTTACGTTCAGCTTGCGCACCATGTTGATGGAGCGCTTCGCGTCCAGCTGCGCCAGCGTCTGGGGCGTGGTGACCATGACAAACCCGTCAAGCGGTAGGGTCTGCATCACTGTCAGGGGGGAGTCGGAGGTGCCCGGCGGCAGGTCTACCACCAGATAGTCAAGTTCTCCCCATTGCGTTAGCTGGAGAAACTGGTTGATGGCGTTGTGGACCATGGGGCCGCGCCAGATGATGGCTTCGTCTTCCTTCTGCTGGAAGAAGCCCATCGAGACGACTTTCACGCCAAACCGCTCCGAAGGAACCAGCTTGCCGTTGACCTGGGAGGGGGGTTCCGTGATTCCCAGGACCTTGGTAACGTTGGGACAGTCGATGTCCACGTCGAGCAGGCCAACCGAATTGCCCTGCTGGGCGAGGGTCACGGCAAGATTGACGGCCACGGTGGTCTTGCCCACGCCGCCCTTGCCGCTGTAGACGGCCACCTTGGTCTTGATCTCGGAGAGGTTCTGGGTGATGGCGCGTCGCTGCTGCCAAGTCTTGCGAATGGCGTCCAGACGGGCCTTTTCCTGGGGCGTGGGAAGTCGCTGAGGCGTGGTCAATTTAAGTTGAGCACCGGTCCTTTTCTGTTGTTGGAGAAGCCTAGTCGATGCCCAGGAGCTTCTTGCCGTCTTCGGAAATCAGGTCGGGATTCCAGGGCGGGTCGAAGGTCATCTCCACTTCCACGTCCTCCACGCCCTCAAGTTCGGAGATGGCCCATTCCGCCTGCTGGGCAATCATGGGGCCCATGCCGCAGCCGGGCGCGGTGAGGGTCATCAGAACATGCACGTCTCCTTCGTCGACGTGTACGCCGTAGACCAGTCCAAGGTCCACCACGTTGACCGGAATTTCCGGGTCGTAGACATTCTTCATAGTGTCGATCACTGCTTGCCGAGTAACCATCTCTTCTGCCATCTCATACCTCCAGACGTTTTCTACGTCGATAGTGAAATGCTAGCACCCGAAGGGGTATAGAGTCAAAAGAGAAGCGGGAGAAGATGGATTCCCGCCTTCGCGGGAAAAGAGGTTGGTGAACGGCTGCCGGGTCTACAAAGAAGAGGGTAGTGAGGCGTCCTTTTTGGCCATGGCGAGGAGGCGGCGGATTTCCAAGACCTCGTCGCGGAACATGGCCGCCTTCTCGAATTCGAGGTTCTTGGCGGCGCGCTTCATCTGCGCCTCCAAATCCTTCACCACCCGGAAGAGTTCATCCTGGGACATGAGCTTCCGCTCGGCCTTGTAGGGCGCCTGCTCCTCCGCTACGCCCTTCACACGCTCGGTGATGTCGCGGACGGCCTTCTGGATGCCCTGGGGCGCGATGCCGTGCTGCTGATTGTGCTCGTCCTGAATCTGCCGACGTCGGTTGGTCTCGGTGATGGCGAAGTGCATGGACTTGGTGACGTTGTCGGCGTACATGATTACCTGGCCGTCCACGTGACGGGCAGCGCGACCGACGGTCTGGATCAACGATGACGACGAGCGGAGATACCCTTCCTTGTCGGCGTCGAGGATGGCGACGAAGCTGACCTCCGGCAGGTCCAGCCCTTCCCGGAGCAGGTTGATGCCGACGACCACGTCGTAGACGCCGAGACGCAGGTCGCGGAGAATTTCGCTTCGCTCCAGCGTCTGAATCTCCGAGTGCAGATAGTGGACGCGGATGCCCATCTCCTGCAGGTAGTCGGCAAGCTCTTCCGCCATTCGCTTGGTGAGAGTGGTGACAAGGCAGCGCTGGCCCTTCTCGATTCGGGCCTGAATCTGCTCCATCAGGTCGTCAATCTGGCCGCGGGTGGGCTTCACGGTGATGACGGGGTCAAGAAGGCCGGTGGGACGAATTATCTGCTCCACCACCTTGTTGCTCACCTCCATCTCGTAGGGGCCGGGGGTGGCGGAAACGAAGACGACCTGGTTTATGTGGTCCTCAAACTCACGGAAGTTGAGAGGGCGGTTGTCGAGGGCCGAGGGGAGGCGGAAGCCGAACTCCACCAGCGTATTCTTTCGGGAGATATCGCCGTGGTACATGCCGCGCAGCTGAGGGAGAGTCATGTGGGACTCGTCGATGAACAGGAGAAAATCCTTGGGGAAGTAGTCCATCAGGGTCCAGGGAGTGCTGCCGGCGGCGCGGCGGCCGATGTGGCGGGAGTAGTTTTCGATGCCGGAGCAGTAGCCAACCTGCGTCATCATCTCCACGTCGTAGCGGGTGCGGGACTCCAGCCGCGCGGCCTCCAGAATCTTGCCCTGCCCGCGCAGGTGGGAAAGCCATTCCTCCAACTCCGCGTGGATGTCCTCGATGGCCAGGCGCATCTTCTCTTCGGAGGTGACAAAGTGCTTTGCGGGGTAGATCTCCATCTCCTGTCGCTCGGCGAGGATCTCGCCGGTAAGAGGGTCGATTTCGACAATGCGCTCGATTTCGTCGCCCCAGAACTGGACGCGCACCGCGACTTCTTCGTAGGCGGGCAGCATCTCCAGGGTGTCGCCCTTAACACGAAAGCGGCCACGGACGAGGCTGACATCGTTGCGCTCGTACTGCATGGCCACCAGGTCGCGGACCAGGCTGGTGCGGGAGCGGGTCTCGCCGACGCGGAGGGGCGCGACGAAGGAATAGTATTCGTCCGGGTCGCCGAGGCCGTAGATGCACGAAACGGAAGCGACAATGAGCACGTCGCGGCGGGTGAGGAGGGAGCGGGTGGCGGAGTGGCGGAGCTTGTCTATCTCCTCGTTGATGTCGGCGTCCTTCTCGATGTAGGTGTCCGTCTGGGGGACGTAGGCCTCGGGCTGATAGTAGTCGTAGTAGGAGACGAAGTATTCGACGGCGTTTTTGGGGAAGAACTCCCGGAACTCCGTGGCAAGCTGGGCGGCGAGGGTCTTGTTGTGGGCGATGACGAGGGTGGGGCGCTGGAGGCGCTGGACGATGTTGGCCATGGTGAAGGTCTTGCCGCTGCCGGTGACGCCCATGAGGGTCTGGTAGCGGTGCCCCCCGTTGGCGCCCTCGACGAGGCTATCGACGGCCTTGGGCTGGTCGCCGGTGGGACGGAAGTCGGAGGATATCTGGAAGGTGCGCTCTGCGGTGCTGACCATGACAAGCTAATGATACCACGGGGGGCGGAGGAGGTTGGGAGTGGTCAACCGCACTGCCCGGTCCGTGTCGAGCGCCACGAGCCTGACGGACACAGGAGATCGTAGAATTCCGAAGGCAGCGTGACTTGAATCTCGCGGACAACGTCGTCAACTATTTCTACATTGAATGCCTGGGTAGGATCTGTGGTTATACTGCCATCACCGTCGTACCATCCTACGAAGTGGTATTCGGAACCCACCAATACCCATACTTCAATGGTATAGGTCCCAGTCGGCAATTCGGCGTCGAAAGAGCCGTCGGGTCGAGCGTCAATCGTTCTCCTCTCAATACCCTTTCTGGCATCCAGAGCCACTCTTTCCAGTGGCTCCAGCTGCCTACCTCCAGGGCCAGTGATGACTCCCCGGAAATTACCACCAGCAAGGGTGTTAAGCATAAGGTCTATGCCTTCAACGTCTTCGTTTTCAACAACTATTTCAACTGCATTGGCAGGATCAATGGTTATGCCGCCACTATCGTTGTACCACCCAACAAAAGCGTATTCTCTGCCGAATAGTGCGTACACTTCCAGTTTATATGATCCCGGAGGTACTTCAATATCATACTCACCGTCCCGGGTAGCCGTTGTCCAGAAGTCCCCTCCCTCCTCCCTTATCCGCAACGCGATCTGCTTATATGGCAAACCTTCCCCTAATGTGATGTTTCCCCGGATGCTGTGAGGTTCCTCATCCTGCATTGTTTCAAAGGTAATCTCGGCTATTTTTCTTCCTTCCAAGTACGCATGCACCCAGAAACGGCCTACTTCTCTCCAAAATCCGACTGTGATGGGGTGGGTTCGCCGGGTGGTATCAGTAGGCATTGGAAGGACATCCAAATTAGTCTCGGTGCGTTCTATGCCAAAGCCTTCGTCAAGATAAATCACGGTCTGAATTGGCAAGCTTTCGAGACTGCTGGAATGTCCATAGGAGTAGTCCAGATGCCAATAGACCACAGGATTACGATTTGGTCCCACAATAACATCATTCACAGGAGGTCCGTCCCAAGAGAGGCTCAGGAATGAATCCTCGATCCGTCCGTCAATGGCGGAGATATCAGGGGCGGGCGGAGTACCCACAATTTGGGATGTTTCGTAGGGTTCGGGGACATCGTACCAGCGTGAGATTGCGTTCTTGACGGTAGAGAACCCTGCTTCAGCGGCGTAGACCTTAAAGGCCTCCTCAACGTAACAGACAGTGGAGTTTTCGTCACACTTTTGGATGGGGACGTCTAGCGAGGTATGCAGGAAAAGCCGACGAAAGGCTTGGCGGAAAGAGGTCTCATCCATAATACGGTGCAGGTCACGGAAGAGTCGCTCTCCAAATGAATAGGTGCACGGAGAGCATGACCCACCGCTGCAGGCATCACTAATCTTACTCTCAAACTCAGCGATGCTTCGAAAACAGGGACAAGGGAGAGATATCAACGGGCCTTCCAAGGTGTCTGCCGCTAAAGAAGCCATCAGATGGGCAGCCCCTCGGATATCCAGGAAGAATAATGTCCCCTCCAATAGTAATGTGCTGCTTCATGGGCGAGCAGCTCCAACGTTGACTCTATCCTGTTGACCTCTTCATCAGATCTGATAGATACGTGGGTGAAGTAGTTTCTACCTCGTACATCAAGAACATTGTCAAACAAATAAATTACGTGCTTTCGAGGGAAGGGGAATCCCATGAACTCCTCAATTCTGCGTACCGAATGTTCGAGCAAGTCCATGGTGAGATCCGCCCCTGAACGGGTCCGAACGATTGTCAGCTCCGTCTCCCCTGCCATAGGCAGCGTGATAGTACGTTCCTCCACGGAGACCTGCTGAGGGTCCAGGAGCTTGGGCAGCAGGTCGGAATCCACGTCGTGCAGCGTGGCGATAATCTTGGCTTCTTGCTCGGTTACGCCGTCACTGATAGTGGGATGCGACATGATATTGGAGAGTACATTTGGATCGTTGACCGCCAGGTACCAAAGGGACTCCAGGGCGGGATGGTTCCTACCCTCCACCACCCAAGGCTCCCTCAGCAGTTGCGCTGCGTATCCTGCATGCGCCAGGCGAATCAACCCTCTGACGGCGCTGAACTCATTTCTGTCGAGGCCGTCCTTCACCCATGCCAAGTCTTCGATCTGATCTGCGATCCCCGGTTCGCTCTTACGAAGTTCGTCAACGGCGTCTTCAACCTGTTCTTCGCGGTCTTCAGCATAACGAGCGGCTACAGGCTCAGTGTTAAGTTGAACCGGCGGCAGGGTTGGTCTTGGCTCAGGCGTGGGTTCCGGTGTCGGCTCCGGCGTGGGCTCGGGCGTGGGTTCGGGGGTGGGTTCCGGTGTCGGCTCCGGCGTGGGTTCTGGCGTTGGTTCTGGCGTGGGTTCGGGCGTAGGTTCGGGCGTCGGCTCCGGGGTGGGCAGGGGTGTTGGGGTAGGCGTAGGAGCGGGTGTTGGTTCAGGCGTCGGCGGCTGCGTGGGACTAGGGGTAGGGTCAGGGGTTGGTGCTGGCGTCGGCGTTGGGGTGGGCGGGGAGGTGGGGGTGGGGGTCGGGTCCGGGGTGGGCGGGGGCGTTGGGGTTTGGGTGCGCCTCTGCGCAGGGGTTGCCGATGGAGTGACAGCCGGTGCGACCGCGACGGTGGGGGTGGGCGGCGGAGTCGTGACCGCCGCTGGCGTGGTCGGTTCAACCGGCATCGACGGAGTCGGTGTCGGGCCGTCACAGGCTAATGTCAGCGCCGTCAACACACAGAGGAATAATACGACGATTATCCATTGCAGCTTGCGCTCCCCACCTGTTTCGATCGCCATTCCCACCCCGTCAATACTCTTGTGCTTTATAATAATGTTCTATCTTGGCGATTTCGAACCGATATGTCAACCCCTCCCGCAAGTTGCGTCAGGACTGCGGCGACAGACGTCGGTCAATGGCGCCGGGAGGCGGGCCATCCCCCTCCACGTAGCAGCGTGGATCTCCCCTATTCGTACGGCAGGTCCAGGCTTCGCAATATCTGGGAAGCCCTCAGGATGGCGGGCGGGATTTCGATGTCGATACCGTATTCGCCCTCGGTGGCTTTGGACGAATATCGACTGCACGCATTCTCCCTGCGGAGTTCGAATTGCCACGACATGAAGTAGGAGCGGATTTCGTGGGTCTCGGCATCGATTGTCAGGTTCGCGCTCAGGACTTCAGAATCCGACCAGGGCACGTTCACCAGGGACTTTTCCAGGTAAACGTCCAACCTCAGCAGGCCCGGCTCGGGCTCTGACACCCTGATATCATTGGGATCGGCGAGGAGCAGGACGCTGGAAAACATGGTGAAGGGGTTCGAAAAGCCGCTCCTCCATCCCGTGTTGTCGAAGATGTCGCCGGACAACACCTTTTGCCAGCTGCCATCCACGGTGCGCCAATATTCAATAGGTCGATCACCGGCAATGTCGCGAATAATAAATGCGTTCACCCCGCGGTCCTTGAAGCGAACGATGTCCACGGAGCCTGAGCCGAAGGAGGCGAATTTCAGGTCCGACGAATCAAACTCGTGGCCGCAACCGACCCAGGAGCCTCTGATCCTGAATCCTACCGAGTCAGCCTCGTGAAAGGCGACAAAAGCCTTTCTTACAAAATCAATAGCGCTCGCTTCTTCTGCAGGTGGCGGAGGGTCGAGCAGCTCATCCCGAAAGACAATCAAATCTTCCACGTCTGTCATCGCCATGCCGGGTTCAATCAATGGGTTGGAATGAAGCCGGATCAGCGCCTCATCCATGGGATTCATTTCCAGCATTCTCACGCTGCCGGTGACGTTGAGAATGCTGAGGGCGTCCCTCCGGTGCACAATGGGGACCAGAGCATGCAGGAGCTCGTGCACAATGGTTCGCCTGATCCTGTCGTCCAAGAGACCGATGTCTTCCAGGTGCGAGTTGTTGTATTCCCAGACGCCGATGATTGCCCCGGAGGTAACGTTGGTCGGTTCATCCCACGAACGCGCGCAGCCTAACGAGTGCTCGCAGTAGAAATTCACCGCTCTGGCCTCTTCCACCGTGACGCCCACGTATGCCTTAAGGTCGGCCTCGCCTTCCGTTTCGACGCGCTGGAATTCCAGGTTCAGCAGCGGGGAGAGTTCCTCCAGGGACTCACCCAGCACCGCAATGTAGTCGTCATCGCCGGAAGCCCAAACTCTCACCGGCTTGGTGTGGTCCCACTTTTCGATGGTCTTGGCGAACCAGCCGCCGCAGCCCTCCCGGTCGGCCTCCCGCCCGGGCCTGTCGCTGAAGCACTCCCAAACGTCACGCTCCACCCCCACGATGCGCTCCGGGACCGACAGCTCGAATGCCCCGGTTTCACCGTCGCCGTACTCAACCTGCAGCAGGGACGCACCCATGGGCATTCGAAGGGCGAAAGCATCTGTGACGACAGGGCCGAATCCGTCGCCAAGGGATACTGTGGTCTCGCCGCCGCAATCTTCCAACACACTCTCACCGTCAGAGCATGAGAAGGTGACAGGCTGTTCGCCTTCAAGGGGGGCGTATCCCTGGTCGCGGAGGGAGAATGCCACGTCCACGTTGGCGGTGCCGTCGCTCCAGTATTCGTCCCTGGAGGACGATTCGACTTCCAGGGCCAGCACGGTGGCGGCAAGCTCGGGAACTTCGATTTTGAATTCAGCCACGTTGTTTTCGCCCCAACGGAAGCCGTCGTCGAGGGCGCCGGCGTAGGCCAGGGCCGGGGTCGTGCCCTGAGGAACTGTCAGAGCGAAGGTGAATTCGACGGCTTCGCCGGCCTGGATCGGATCGGAGGCGACGCTTTCGGAGCATTCAACCACTGCGTCGGCCACACAGCGAAGCCCGACGTCCAGGCCGCTTCCCGTGGCCACGCCCTCATTGAGAACGCGGAGGTCCACTTCAACCAGTCCCTCGCCGGTTGTTGCGTATCCCACCGTCCGCACGGCTTCCACGGTTGCGGCAAGCTGCACGTATTCCACGTCTACCGTAGCATGAACGAGATTGTCATCAGGCGTTGCTTCAATTGTTGTCGTGCGCCCAACAAGTTCGACGTGGTAGGAGCCCGATGAGACCCTGAGGGGAACTGCGATTTCCGCATCCTCTCCGGGTTCCAACCTGTCGATGACCGCAGCCCTTTCGTTGCCGCCGACGGACGGGGCATCGGCATTCTCTGACCTTGACTCCCAAAGGGCGGACAGAACGATGGATTCGGCAGGGAGATCCCCACTGTTGACGGCCTTCACGAGCAAGTGCGTCAGGCCATCCTCGATCACGTCGTGGCCTAAGACTTCCAGGGCAATTTCCGCCGTTCGCGTGTCAACGTCTATCTCAGCCTTCGCGTCCATGACACTTGCCGAAGCCACGTGACGCCCCGGCTGAAGGCTGTGGGAGAAGCGGATTGTTGCGGTTTCACCGCCCCCCAGTGGTTGGAGGGACTCCAACTCCACGGGGTCTCCGTCGTCGATGGTTATTAGCGGGAGTAGGGCGGTCTTCGCGGGCGACTCGCCGGTATTGGCAATTACCAGGACTAACTCGGCGTTGACCAGCCCATTCTCTGCACCGACGACTTCCGCAGAGAAACTCTCTATGTGGTAATTGGCCGGCGTCGGTGGGGGTGTGCGGACTGGCGTTGACGTCGGGCGCGGTGTGGGCGACGGAGTGGGAGTGGGGGCAGCCGTCGGTGGCGGCGTGGATGGAGGCGGCGGCGTTGCAGTCGGTGTGGCTACGGGCGTTGGGGTGGGGGTTGGAGCCGAAGTTGGCGTCGGCGTAGGGGTGGGCGTAGGACTGGGTGTTGGAGTGGGCGCGGCGATCGGGGTGGGGGTGGCTGCCGGGGGCCGCGCGGGGGTGGGCGGAGCATCGCAGGCGAGGGTAAAGAAGGTGGCACACAGCACAACGACGCAAACGAGCCAATTCAGCCACCGAAGATAGTCCTGGACGGGCATTACAAATATTAGGGGCACGCGCTGCCTTTCACCAATGACGCGAGAAGCAGAAATCGGGACTCAACTGCTATGAAAGAATTATGTGTCCGAAACAACAAATAAAGGATACCACGGTTTTGGGCGGCTAGGTCTGTCGTCGCAACGTGTCCGTCGAGTAGCTGCAGTCGACACAATCGTAACCTGATTAGTGATGGGCTACATCCACTAACCGGACCGCTGATGGGTTTTGGGGCTGTGACGGTATCCGGAAACTGGCGGATTATATTCCGCTTCGAAGGGAATAATGTTCATTCGGTAGACTTGATTGACTATCACTAGTAGATAGTAGGAGCAACTACAATGGTCATGAAGAATCCTCCACATCCGGGACAATCCATTCGTTTCAATTGCCTGAAACCCCTGGGCTTAACCGTTTCGGAATCGGCGCGACATCTGGGAGTGAGTCGAAAGCAGCTATCGAGCGTCATCAACGGACGGTCGGGAATTTCGCCGGAGATGGCCATTCGCCTGGACAAGGCATTCGGCGGCGTGGGGAGTCTTCATTGTATGTAGTATCATAATATGCTATCATAGCAGAATGAGAAGAAAGGAGGCTCTTTCATGAGCGGAATCAACAACCCGAAGCAAAACCATCCTGGTGAGGCGTAAGCATCTCAGGACCTTAGAGGCGATTTTCAGGAGACCGACGGCTTCTGGAATCAGATGGGAAGACATCGTGTCGCTGTTGAAGGCTTGCGGAGCGGACGTTAGAGAGAGGGACGGTTCCAGAATAGCCGTGAAACTGGAGAGTATCAAAGCCATCTTGCATAGACCCCATCCCCAAAATACTGTCGACAAGGGTATGGTCAATTCGCTGAGAAGATTCTTGACCGCGGCTGGAGTAAATCCTAAGTGAGCTTTGGTATGTAATAGGACAGGATTCTTGAATTATCTAAATGCAGACTTTGGAGAATATGATGAAATACAAGGGATATTTCGGGACCGTTACTTTTGACGAAGAAGCGGATATATTTCACGGCGAGGTGGTGAATACCAGGGATGTGATTACCTTTCAGGGAAGATCCGTTGATGAGATCCGCACCGCATTCAAAGATTCAGTGAACGAATACCTGAAGTTCTGCGAAGAGCTTGGAGAGGAGCCGGAAAAACCCTATTCCGGCAAAATCGCGCTGAGAATTCCGGCAGTGCTGCACCGAAACGCAAGCGCCGCCGCCAGTGCCGAAGGCAAGAGCCTGAATGCGTGGTTGACCGAGGCTGTAAAAAGAGCCGCGGAGAGCGTCAGCGTTGGAGGCTGACGTCAGCCCCCCTCAACCTCCCTGGGCCAGCTGGGTCAGGGCGCGGCGGATGCGTTCTTCCAGCTCCAGGGACACCGATTCCGGGCCGAGACTTCGCAGCGCCTGTCTGGCCTCTCCGGCGGTGTAGCCCAGAGCAGTGAGCGCCGACACAGCGTCGGCGTCATCCACCATCGGACTCGACGAAAGGGGCAGTCCCTCCTTCTCCAGCCGGTCCTTCAACTCCAGCACGATGCGGGTGGCCGTGCGCTTCCCGATGCCGGGGACCGCCGTAAACGCGTCCAGGTCTCCGGCCATGATGGCGGTGGCGAGGGCCTCCGGCGGCCGGGCCGAAAGCAGGTTGAGCGCCGAACGGGGTCCGATGCCGGAAACGCCGGTGAGCATGTAGAAGAACTGCAGCGCGGCCGGGCTGGGGAAACCGTACAGCTGGGGTTCGTCGTCGCGGATAATTAGCCGGGTGTGGAGCGTCACCCGCTCTCCTTCTTCGCCCACAGAGAGGGCCAGCGAAGCGGGCACGGAGATGTGGAAGCCGACGCCGCCCACGTCCAGCTGTACCCAGTCGGGGCCGCGGGCCCGCAATTGGCCGGTGATGAAAGCTATCAAATCAGGTCGCCATGGAAACGCATGAAAGTCACCATTCCGACAACGTCGCCATGTCGGCCAACTCCCGTTGCCGCAGGTGGCAGAGAGCGATGGCCAGCGCGTCGGAGGCGTCGTAGCTGAGGGGTATTTCGTTGAGATTCAGCGTGATTCTGACCATGGTCAGCACCTGCTCCTTGGATGCGGCGCCGTGGTCGGCGACGGAGGACTTTATCTGCGCGGGCGGGTAGCGGAAGATGGGCACGCCCTGGGACACGGAGGCGATTAGCACCGCCGCCTGAGCCTGGCCCACCGCAAATGCGGGGCCCACAAAGCGGGACTCGCCCTGGCCCATGAAGGGCTCTTCTATGGCAAGCTCGTCCGGCTTGAACATGCCGATCATGTTCATCAGGTGAGAGTGGACCTGGTAGAGCCGCTCCTCCACCGGCAGGGAGGACTTGAAATGCAGGGCACCGTAGTCCAAGGCTTGGAGGTCGCCGTCGGACTCCTCCAGCAGGCCGTAGCCGAGGTGTCGTGTGCCGGGGTCTATGCCGAGGACCTTGACCATCGTGGTCAGTTCTCGCGGCTGTACTTTTCCAGCGTTTCCTCGGGGAAGTCGGCGTTGGTGTACACCTTCTGGGAGTCCTGCAGGTCCTCCAAGAGGTCCAGCAGGCGCAGCGTCTGCTCCGCTTCCTTAGGCTCGAGCGCGACGGTCGCCTTTGGCACCATGGCAACTTCCGCCGTGGCAATGGCGACGTTCTCCCCTTCAAGCTGCTGCTTCACCTCGGTCAGGTTCTCCGGCAGGGTGAAGACCTCCACGTAGCTGTCCTCCACCTTCACGTCTTCGGCCCCGGCCTCGATGGCAAGCAGCGCCGTGTCCTCCGCCTCCTCCGCGGCCAGCTCCATGGTTATGAGACCCATGGAGTCGAAGTTCCAGGCGACGCAGCCGGAGGCGCCCAGGCTGGCGCCGATCTTGGAGAAGGTAGCGCGCACCTCTGAGGCGGTGCGGTTGCGATTGTCGGTGACGGTCTGGAGAAGGATGGCGACGCCGCCCGGCCCGTACCCTTCGTAGGTTATCTCTTCGAGCTGCACCTGCTCGCCGCCCTCGCCGGTGCCCCGTTTAATTGCACGGTCGATGGTGTCGGCGGGCATGTTGGCGCCCTTGGCCCGGTCGATGGCCAGGCGGAGCTGGTAGTTCATGTCGGGATCGCCGCCGCCTGCGCCCTCACGCGCGGCGATGGATATCTCACGGGTGAGTTTGGTGAAGAGCTGCCCGCGCTTGGCGTCGGCGGCGCCCTTCTGATGCTTGATGGTCTTCCACTTGGAATGACCGGACATGGTTACACCTCACTTCGGCCCCTGCAGTCCGTGGAGACCGGGTTATTGCTCCATTAAGTACGGTTGCGGATGGCCTCGCATTCAACCCGCCAAGCCTGCTGTCCTGGGCGGAGGAGAAACGGCGAGACCGCCAAACCGTCATCGGATTAGGCAGGGGAATTGTATCACTGCCCCAATAGGGGGGTCAAAACGGGGAATGCCGGAAAAGGTGAAACCGCAAACCGAATATGCGGATGGATGGGGCGGGGCTAGACGATTTCGAGGACTACGCGGGAGCCTTCCTTGATGGCGGCCACACGCAGAATGGTGCGCATGGCCTGGGCCACGCGACCCTGCCGGCCGATTATCTTGCCCTTGTCCTCGGCGGCGACTTCCAGGCGGAGGACAACCCGGTCGTCCTCCATCTCGGAGGTGACCCTCACCTCTTCCGGCTTGCTGGCCAGATTCCTGGCGATGTACTCGATGAGTTCCTGCGTCACTAGGCGGTCTCTACTTCAGCAGTTTCTTCCGCGGGGGCTTCCTGAGCGGGGACCTCCTCTACAGGAGCTTCCGCTACGGGGGCCTCCTCGCTCTCCGGGACGTCTTCCTCGTGCAACCGCTGCCACTTGAAAATGCGCTGCACGGCGTCGGAGGGCTGTGCGCCCCGGCTGAGCCACATGCGGGCGCGGTCCTTGTCAAGTGTAACGGCGGGGGGATCAATGAGGGGGTCGTAGTGGCCAATGCGTTCAACGAAGGCGCCGTCCCGGGGCGAGCGGGAGTCGGCCACCACAATTCGGTAGGAGGGCTGCTTCTTTTTGCCGACCCTCCGGAGTCTTATCCTAAGCATTCAGTGTTGTTCCTAAAAGTTCATTTGCGATAGAAGGAAATTTTAGATTAGGCGCAATGGGTTGTCAACGGATAATACGCCCATCGATGCGTTGCGGATTCTCATTTCCGTTTACGCTTGACGTAAAGCATCATATGCACTACGGTTAATTCTCATGATTGTCAGCTATGGTGACCGGAGGACTGAACGACTTGTTGCAGGAGAATTCGTCCCAGCATTTCAATCATTCAGAAGCCAAGCGGCAAGACGATTGGCTTTACTGAACGCTGCGCCTTCTCTGGACGTGTTGAGAAGGCTACCGAGCAATCGATTGGAAGCTCTTCAGGGAGACAGAAAAGGACAATTCTCCATCCGCATTAATTCACAGTGGCGCATCTGCTTTTCCTGGATAGCGGGGCGCGGCCCTACCAACGTCGAGATTGTTGACTATCATAAGTAAATGAGAGGATTAACCACATGTTTAGGCTAGCGGTGCATCCTGGAGAGATTCTAAAGGAAGAATTAGCAGAGTTTGGCATAACGCCAACGTCTTTCGCCCGTCAGATTAACGTGCCTCCCAATCGCGTCAGCCAAATTATTGCTGGGAAGCGTTCCATCACCGGCGACACTGCCTTGCGGTTTGGACACTGGTTTGGTGTGGACCCGCAGTTTTGGATGAACCTTCAAAGCCAATACGACCTTGTAGTTGCCGAACGACAGATTGGGGAAAGGTTAGAAGAGCTTCCTACCGCATCCCTCAGCAGATGAGGAGCGAGGAAGGCCGGACAGGTATCATCAATCTAGATCGCCCCCTCAGACCCTCGCGTAGGGTTGGGGGAGGCCGAGGGGGCCGTGGCGCTTCAGATAGGCGTGGCGCAGCTCCATGAACCGACGCTGGTAGGAGAGGCTCAGGATGGGGTCCGTGGTCATGATGTCGGCGTCTTCCCGGTTATCCGAGTAGTAGGCCTTGCGCAGCCCCACCTTCTTGAAGCCGTATTTGTTGTAGAGGGCGATGGCGCTGCCGTTGGAGACCCGAACCTCCAGGGTGACCACGCGGCTCTTCTCGTGCATTGCGAATTCAATTGCCCCGCCCAGCAGAAGCTCGCCCACACCGCGGCCTCGATAGCCTTCCCGAACGGCGATGGCGGTGATGTGGGCCTCTTCGAACACCAGCCAGGTGGAGACGTAGCCGACGGGGTAGTCCTCTGTGGACCGTCCCGAGGGAGGACGCCGGAGCAGCTCTCGGAAGTTGTGGATCAGCCGCTGGGTAATGGGGTCCGGGGGAGATTCAGCCGCCTGGTCGTATTCGGGGACCTCGCTGGAAGGCAGCGCCGCCACCAGGTGCTTGATCTTCGGGTTCTCCATTTCGCTCTTGAAGGCGCTGCTGGGCCAGAGTGACGGAAAGGCCTCCCGCTCGATTTCGCTGACCAACGGGATGTCTGAATTGTTAAGTTTTCGCAGAATATAAGGCATGGCCTGTTGGATGGGGAAGTTGGAACGTTGGGAAGCGGCCCTTAAGTAGTTGCCATACGTTGGGCCGTGGGACGAGGATTTCTCGCTTGCCTGTGTATACATTTTATCACGGGCGAGACGAGTGCGAAAAAGGCGTTTCGAATCCAATGGGAAAAGTTTCACGCACTCCCTTAACGTAACGCAACTCCCGATTGTTGTTCCGGGACGAGGTTGATGGGCGGGGCAGCCTGTTGTATAATCTAGCCTGATAGTCTAGCTGGAGATTGAGATGGCTGAGTGGGCGCTACAGGATGCAAAAAACAAGTTCAGCGCGCTGGTAAACGCTGCACTGGCAGGTGAAGTCCAGCGCGTGACCCGGCGGGGCCGCCCCGTTGTGGTTGTGGTATCAGAGGAAGAATACGAACGACTTCGACGGATGGAAAAGTCCAACGCTCCGTCACTGGGCGAGTTGCTTCTTGAAATACCGCAGGACGACCAGGAATTCGGACGCCTTCCTCTCCAGGGCAGGTCGCTGGATTTGTGATGTTTCTAGTTGACACCGACGTCCTTTCTGCGCTCCGCAGGCGCGAACGCAGTCCCGAAACGGTCCGCTGGGCAGAAACGCAGAGGACATCGGACCTGCATCTAAGTGTCGTGACAATAGGCGAGATAGAGCGTGGCATTTCCCAGCAGAAGCGTCGCAACCCAACTTCCGCGCAGGACCTGGCGGCGTGGCTGGATCGATTGCTGGCCTGGTATGGCGACCGGATATTGCCTGTGGATGAGGGGATTGCGCGTCGATGGGGGCATCTGTCTGCAACCCTTGGTTACGACAGCGCGGACTTGCTGATTGCCGCAACGGCGTTGGAGCACGGCCTGACGGTTGTCACCCGAAACGTTCGCGACTTTGAACCAACGGGGGTTTCTACGCTTAATCCCTTCGGTTAAGGGAGTGGAGGAAGTTCGGGGAGCCGGGAGCAGCCTGAATAGATTTCTGCCACACCGGAATTCGGCATTTGTGGCCCGCGTTCTAGTTGGCATAACGCTCCGATAGTTCTATAATATGTTAAATGCAGATTCTCCTTCGCCTTGCGCGATATGGCTTTAGGTACAAGCGGTACCTCATTCTTGCCTGGTTGTCGATTCTGGGAGCCAACGCCCTAGCCCTCGCCGTCCCCTGGCTAATCGGCGACGCCGTCGACCAGGTCCTTACAGACGGCGACAGGAGCGGCCTGGTCCTCCTCGGCGTTTCACTGGTGCTTATTAGCGTGGTGCGAGGCGCATTCAGCTACGGACAGACATACTTCGCTGAAAACGTCTCCTCCCGCGTCACCTATACCCTCAAGAACAACCTGCTAAAGCGAATGCAGGGGCTGAGCTTCGCCTTTCACGACAAACGAAACACGGGCGACCTGATGTCGGTGGTCACCTACGACGTGGAGAGCACCCGGATGTTCATCAACTTCGGCATGGTGCGCTCCCTCCAGTTGACTTTTCTGATTCTCGGCATAGCGCCGCTGCTACTCATTATCCACTGGCAGCTAGCGCTGATAAGCCTGGCCGGCGTACCCATAACCCTGTATACCACCATGACCATCAGCCGTCGAATGCGGCAGATCTGGCGGTCCGTCCAACGCAGGATGGGCGTCCTCACCACGGTGCTCCAGGAGAACCTGGTGGGAATGCGGGTAGTGAAGTCCCTGGGAGCGGAGGAGGCGCAGAAGAAGCTGTTTCACGGGCACTCCTTCCAGGTGTCGGAAGAGACCTTCGCGGCCAACCGGCTGAGGGTGGCCAACACCGCTTTCCTGACTTTTATGTACATCGGCGCCACCGGGTTGGTCGTCCTATTCGGAGGTCGCTGGGTGCTCGACGGCAGCCTCACCGCGGGCGAACTGGCCACGTTTCTGCTGTTCCTGGGCCTGCTGGTGATGCCGGTGCGGATGCTGGGTTGGGCCGTCAACGTATTCACCCGCGCCATGTCCTCCGGTGAGCGTATCTTCCAGATTCTCGACTCACCCTCTCCGGTGGCCGACAAGAAGGGCGCAAACGAGATGGGCCATGCCGAGGGCGAGGTGGTCTTCCAAAATGTTTCCTTCTCCTACAACGCCATCACCCCTACGCTCACCAACGTGAGCTTCCGCATCAAGCCGGGCCAAAGAGTCGCGGTGCTGGGCGCCGCCGGTAGCGGCAAGACCACCATCTGCAACCTCATCCCCCGTTTCTACGATCCAACCGACGGAGCGGTGACCATAGACGGTGTGAACGTGAAGGACGTTACGCTGAATTCCCTCCGGCACAACGTCGGCATCGTCTTCCAGGACGTGTTTCTATTCCAGACAAGCATACGGGAGAATATCAGCTACGGCGCAAACGGGATTTCGGCCGAGGAGGTGGAGGAAGCGGCCAAGGCTGCCAATCTCCACGACTTCATCATGACCCTGCCGGACGGATACGACACCCAGGTGGGCGAACGGGGCGTGACACTCTCCGGCGGTCAGCGGCAACGGCTGGCCATCGCCCGCACCCTGCTGATCAATCCGCCGGTGCTGATTCTGGACGACTCCACATCCAGCGTGGACGTGGAGACCGAGCGGTCCATCCAGAAGGCGCTGCACCAGGTTATGGAGAATCGCACGACATTCATCATTGCCCACCGGGTCAGCAGCGTGAAGGAGGCGGACCTGATCCTGGTGCTGAAGGACGGTGTGATTGCCGCCCAGGGCACCCATGACGAACTCATCGCCCGGGACGGCTTCTACAAGCAGATATACGATCTTCAGCTGCTGCCCGGAGAGGAAGTTTTCCTGGAATCGGCGGTAACCCGTGACTGAAACGATGATGACAGGACGGGAGCGCTAGATGTACGGCTGGAAGAGCGCAACCAGCGCGGACGCCTTTGATCACCGTCGCGGGGGACTGAAGGACTTCCGCATACTTCTGCGGCTCATGTACTACACCACCCCTTACCGGGGCCTGGTGGCGCTTGGGCTGATCACCATGGTGATCTATACCGCGACGATGGTCGCAACGCCCATCATCATCCTGCTGGCCATCGAAGCCATCGTCCCGCCGGACCAGAGCTTGTCGCGGCTGACGTGGCTGGTGGTGCTGTTCTTCGTGAACGCCGGGGTGCAGTATCTCACCCACTACATACACCAGGTCGCCATGGCCCGCGTTTCGCAGAACCTGCTTCTGGACGTTCGCGACGACATGTTCAATCATCTGCAGTCGCTGTCCATGTCCTACTACGACAAGTCGCAGATGGGCCGAATTATGTCCCGCCTGCAGAACGACGTCTTCCAGATACAGGAATTCCTGACCCAGTTTTCCATGACCATCGGCGACTTGCTCACCATTGGGGCCATCGTCGTAACCATGTACTTCATCGACTGGCAGCTTGCGCTCATTACCCTCTCGGTGGTTCCGCCGCTGCTGGTAATCATGCTGATCTGGCAGAACCTCTCCTGGCCACGCTTCATGCGGGTGCGGACGGCTCTCGCCATAGTGAACGGCAACCTGCAGGAGAACGTCTCCGGCATGAGGGTGATCCAGAGCATGAACCGGGAGGAGAAGAACTACAAACACTTCCGCAGCCTCAATCGAGACCACCGGGAGGCCCAGCTCAGCTCACAGAGGTTCGCCGCTTCGCTGATGCCCACCGTGGAGATTTTGAGCGGCACGGCGATGGCGCTGATCGTAATCTTCGGCGGGCTGATGGCCCTCAACGGCGGTGCCGACGAGGTGGGCGTCGTCGTAGCCTTCGCCCTCTACGTACAGCGCTTCTTCGAGCCCATTCGCAACCTGACCATGCAGTACACGCAGATGCAGCGGGCGATGACTTCCGCCTCCCACATCTTCGAGCTCATCGACGAGAAGCCGGTGATAGTGGACAAGCCCAACGCGGTGCGCATGCCCCAGATTCAGGGCAAGGTGGAATTCGACAACGTGCACTTCAGCTACACGCCCGACGTGGAGGTGCTGAAAGGCATCGACCTGACCATGAACCCCGGCGAGACCATCGCCGTAGTGGGCGCAACAGGCGCGGGAAAGACGACGCTTTCATCCCTCATCCTTCGGCTCTACGACGTTACCGGCGGCAGCATCAGGGTCGACGGCTACGATGTCCGAGAAGTAAACCGCACCTCACTGGTAACCCAGATCGGCACGGTGGTGCAGGAACCGTTCCTGTTTTCGGGAAGCATCAGGGACAACATCCGCTTCAACCACCCCCGCGTCACCGACAAACAGATAGAGCGCGCGGCCAAAACCGTTGGCGCCCACGAGTTCATCCTGAAGATGGCGGACGGCTACGACTCGCCCGTGGAGGAGCGGGGAATGAACCTCAGCGCCGGCCAGCGCCAGCTGATTGCCCTGGCAAGGGCGTTGGTATTTGACCCGCGCATCATCATCCTCGACGAGGCCACTGCGTCCGTGGACAGCCAGACGGAAACGCTGATTCAGGAGGCGCTCGGCGAGGTTCTGGAAGGTCGCACGGCCCTGGTGATTGCCCACCGGCTTTCAACCGTCCGAAACGCCGACCGGGTGATCGTCATGCACGAAGGGGAAATCGCGGAAGAGGGCAACCACGTGCAGCTGCTGAAGACGGGCGGCGTTTATTCCAAGCTGTACCGGATGAACTTCGGCGACAACGGGGTAAGCGAAACGGCGGGCTAGATCAGCCGCTGCTGGGCGCTCAGGCCGCCGGGTGCGTACTCGACGCCAAGGTGAGCGTAAGCGCGGGGAGTCGCGGTCCGGCCCCGGGGAGTGCGTTCCAGAAAGCCCAGCTGCAACAGGTACGGCTCGTAGATATCCATTATGGTGTCGGCCTCTTCGCTGATGGAGGCGGCTAACGTATGAAGGCCCACGGGCCCGCCGGAGAATTTCTCTACCAGCCCCCGCAGCAGCCGGTGGTCCACGTCGTCCAGACCAAGGCTGTCTATCTCCAGCTTATCCAACGCCTGCAGACACACCTTGCCGGTAATCCGGCCGTCGGCCATCACCTGGGCGTAATCGCGGGTGCGCTTCAGCAGCCGGTTGGCCACCCTCGGTGTGCCACGGGAGCGGCTGGCAATCTCCCCAACCCCCTTCTTGTCCACCGAAACGTCCAGGATGTCCGCGGAGCGTTCGACTATCTGCCCCATCGCCTTATTGTCGTAGAAGTCCAGACGGAAGATGGAGCCGAACCGGTCTCGCAGGGGCGGGCTGATCATGGCATAGCGGGTGGTTGCGCCGATGAGGGTGAAGGGGTTGACCCGCAGATTCATGGCCCGGGCCGCCAGCCCCTTGCCCATCATCCATGACAGGAAGAAGTCCTCCATAGCGGGATAGAGCACCTCCTCCACCACGCGGCTCAGGCGGTGAATCTCGTCAATAAAGAGAACGTCGCCCTTGCCCAGGCTGGTCAGGATCGCGGCCATATCGCCGGCCCGCTCGATGGCGGGGCCGGAGGTGACGCGAATGTTCACGTTCATCTCTTGGGCGATGATGTGTCCCAGGGTGGTCTTGCCCAGCCCCGGCGGGCCGTAGAGCAGTACGTGGTCCAACGGCTCCTCCCGCATGAGGGCGGCGCGGATGGCGATGATAAGGTTGTCCTTCACCCTTTCCTGGCCGACGAATTCGTTGAGCAGGCGGGGGCGGAGAGAGGTGTCCGTCCCGGCGTCTTCCTCACGGGACTTGCCGGAGACCAGCCTGGGGTTGGAGCTGCTGCGGTTGGGGGGCTGCTTCTGCATATGCAACCATAATAGGCAGGGGAAGCTAGGGGCGTCAACGAAAGCTGCCCCGGCTTTGTGGCAAGCGAACAAAAGATGGTATACTTCGTCGGACAATTGACAACGAGGCCAGAGATTCGTAGGCAAAGCCATGACTTGTTGTCCTTGAAAGGAAATGGGACATGCAGAAGACGACAACTTATGGGGAGCAAAGCCGAATCTACCTTTCTCAAGCCTATGACGAGCTTGCCAAGGGCGACTTGGGCCAAGCCTCGGAGAAAGGTTGGGGAGCGGCTGCGCTAATGGTTAAAGCCGTCGCCCAACAGAGAGGTTGGGAACACAGGGGGCATCGACACTTGCACGGAATTATCGGCACGCTATTCGACGAGACTGGGGATTCGGAGCTGGCATCCCTATTCGGCATCGCCGGTGATTTGCATATCAACTTCTACGAGAATCGGTCTGAGGCGAACATCGTTGGAAACCACGTCCGGCAGGTGGAACGCTTCGTAGAAAAGATGGAAGCGCTGCTTAACGGGGCAACCCAGGCTTAAGCGAATCGCCCATTATTCTACCCACAGTAGAGTTTCAACATGCAGAAAACTACCACCCACAGAGAGCAGAGCCGGATATTCCTGGCCCAAGCGTATGAGGAGCTAGCCAAGGGCGACCTGCCGCAAGCCTCAGAGAAAGGGTGGGGCGCAGCGGCTCAGATGCTGAAGGCCGTCGCTCTGGAACGAGGCTGGAGCGACTCCAGACATCGCGACATGTACGAGGTAGTTAGGGACTTGCGCCTTGAAACCGGCGACCCGGAACTGTCAGTCCAGTTTAGTGCTGCCTCTTCCCTTCACGTTAACTTCTATGAAATTAAGTATTCTTCTGATTACATTGGAGATCTCCTTCAGCAGGTAGAACAGCTGGTAGGCAAGTTGGAGCGGTTGCTCAACGTGCCCACGTAGCCCGCATACTTGATTTCACCTCGTCTAAACACCTCCCTCGCCGCCGTTGCCTCGTTTTCGGCCAGCGTCTACAATAGCCGCATGGTTCAGACTCAGATTCCCTCCCCTTCGATAACGCAAGTCTTTCCACGTCCGCCAGCCCCGGAGTTTTCCGACGACTACCTGGACGGCGTGAGCGACTGGCTCAAGCCAATCCTTCATCACGTGATGGAGGAGGAGCGAGAGCTTTCTACGGACGAAGCGATTGCCCTTTCCAACACGCCGCCCGAAGACCTGCAGGGCTTGTGCCGGGCTGCGTCCGTCCTTCGCGATAGGGGCAAGGGACGGGTGGTGACGTTCTCGCCCAAGGTGTTCATCCCCCTGACCCGGCTGTGCCGCGACTTCTGCGGCTACTGCACCTTCCGCCAATCGCCGTCGGAGGCGGAAACGCTCTACATGACCACGGAGGAGGCGCTGGAAGTGGCCCGGGCCGGACAGCGGCTCGGCTGTACGGAGGCTCTCTTCACCCTGGGGGAGCACCCGGAGCAGCGTTATCCCGAGGCTGTGGTATGGCTCAACACCGCCGGCTTCCGGACCACCCTGGAGTACCTGACCCACGTTTCCGCCGAGGTGCTGGCGCATACGTCCATGCTGCCCCACGCCAACCCGGGCGTCATGAGCCGCCGGGAGTTGGCGGCCCTGCGGCCGGTCAACGCCTCCATGGGGGTGATGCTGGAGATTGTCAGCGAACGACTCTGCTTCGAAGGCGGACCCCACCATCTCGCGCCAAGCAAGCGCCCCTCGGTGCGGCTGAAGACCCTCGACCTGGCGGGCCAGTTGAGAGTCCCCTTCACTACCGGAATCCTGATCGGCATCGGCGAGACCCGACAGGAGCGCATCGAGTCGCTGCTGGCCATCCGGGACTCGCACCGCCGGTACGGCCACGTGCAGGAAGTGATCGTTCAAAACTTCCGCGCCAAGGCCGACACGGCAATGGGCGACCACCCCGACGCCGCCAGAGAGAACCTGCTATGGACGGTTGCGGCGGCGCGGCTGATTCTGGGGCCGTCGGTCAACCTGCAGGTGCCGCCGAACCTGAACCAGCACGACTACCCGCTGTTTCTGACGGCGGGCATCAACGACTGGGGCGGCGTTTCGCCCCTGACCATCGACTACGTCAACCCGGAAGCGCCGTGGCCGCAGATTGGTCGGCTTCGCAAGCGCACTGAAGCGCTGGGATTTCAATTAAGACCGCGTCTGCCCATCTACCCGGATTTCTTCATGGAGCGCGACGACTTCACGTCTCCGCCCATGCGGGAGCGACTCCTGCAGATGGCCGACCACGACGGTTACGTTAAGGGGGGTGTCGAGAAATATGTCACTTCGTCAAGCTGAGGCCCCATCCCCTCGTTCACTGGAATCCCTGGTGGGCGCCGTCGATGCCAGCGTGGCCCACGCACTGACCGACGCCCTGGAGGGCAAGGACATCACCGTCGAGCAGGCGGTGACCCTCTTCGAGACCTCCGGCCTGGAGTTCAACGCCACACAGATGGTTGCGGACGAACTCCGACGGCGCACCGTCGGCGACCTGGTCACATACGTGATCAACCGCAACATCAACTTCACCAACGTCTGCATAAAACGGTGCGGCTTCTGCGCCTTCAGCCGCGACCACCGGCAGGAGGAGGGCTATTTCCTGCCCGTCAACGAGGTTATCCGTCGGGCCAAAGAGGCGTGGGACCTGGGCGCGACGGAAGTATGCATCCAGGCGGGCCTGCCACCCCAGATGGAGGGCGACCTCTACGTTCGCATCTGCGAGGCCATCAAGGAAGAGCTTCCCGACATCCACATCCACGGCTTCTCCCCGGAGGAGGTGCTGTACGGCTCCATTCGCTCCCGGTGTAGCATCCGGGAGTACCTGCAGGCGTTGAAGGACGCGGGCGTGGGCAGTCTACCCGGCACTTCGGCGGAGATCCTGGAACAGGAGCTTCGCGACCGCATCGCCCCCGGCAGAATCACCACTGATAGCTGGATTGAAGTCATAACCACCGCTCACTCTCTGGGCATACCCACCACCTCCACCATCATGTTCGGCCACGTGGAGACCAACGAGCATAAGGCGCGGCACATCGCCCTCATCCGCGACGTTCAGAAATCCAGCGGCGGCATCACGGAGTTCGTGCCCCTCAGCTTCGTTCACGCGGAAGCGCCCATGCACTTCCAGCAGACGGTGGACGGCCTTCGAAGCGGCGCGACGGGTTCGGAAGTCGTGAAGGTCCACGCCATCGCCCGCATCATGCTGAACAACTGGATCCCCAACATCCAGGCGTCGTGGGTCAAGGAGGGGCTGCGAGTGTCCCAGCTCCTGCTGCTCGCGGGAGTCAACGACCTCGGCGGCAGCCTCATCAACGAGAGCATCTCCACGGCGGCGGGAGCCCAGCACGGCCAGCTTGTGCGTCCCTCCGAGTTTCGAAGCACCATACGAGACGTGGGCCGCGTGCCCGCCGAACGATTCACCACCTACAAAATCAAGCGCATCTTCGACGATGACGACGACCCCCAGGACCCGCTGGACCTGCTGCAGGGCGATCTGGAGGAGCGGTTCGGCTCCTACCAGCGCATGGTGCAGATGGAAGGCTTCCGCTTCATCCATCCCAAGCGCCGGGACAAAGCCACGTCCCCCACCGCGCTGTAGCGTCACATGGGGGCGAAACCGGGGCCGGTGCTGGCCTTGGCGGGAGGCGTGGGCGGCGCAAAGCTGGCCCTGGGCCTCACCCATTCTCTGCCGCCGCAAGACCTTGTCATCGTTGTCAACACGGGCGACGACGAAGAGTTTCACGGCCTCCACGTTTCGCCGGACCTGGACACGGTGATGTACACCCTGAGTGGCCTGGCCGACCCGGGGCGGGGCTGGGGACTTTCCGGCGAGACTTTTCAAGCGCTGAAGATGCTCTCCGGCTACGGCGTGCCCACCTGGTTCAACCTGGGCGACCGTGATCTGGCGACGCACATCCGACGCACCCAGCTTCTCCGTGAGGGCCGGTCGCTGTCCGAGGCTACGCGTGAGCTTTGCGGCCGTGTCGGCATCTCTTACACGGTATCGCCTATGACAGACGACCGAGTTCGGACGAAGGTGGAAACGTCCGAGGGGGTTCTGGCCTTCCAGGACTACTTCGTCCGGAGGCGATGTGAGCCGGAGGCGAAGGCGGTCCGCTTCGAAGGCGCGGACGCTTCCATCCCCTCCCCCACCTTCGACGAAGCCCTGAACAACGCCCGCGCCATCGTTTTCTGCCCCTCCAACCCCTTCCTCAGCATCGACCCGATTCTGGCCGTTGGAGAAGTTCGCGAGCGCATTCGACGCTTCAACCGCCCTCGCATAGTCGTCAGTCCCATCGTCGGCGGCGCGGCCATACGGGGCCCGGCGGCCAAGATGATGCGGGAGCTCGGCCATCCCGTCTCAAGCGTGGGCGTCGCCCGAAAATACGCCGGACTCTGCGACCACTTCGTCATCGACAACGCCGACGCCGACGAAGCACAGAAGGTAGAGTCCCTCGGCATGAAAGCCCACGTTGCCAACACCATAATGCACACGTTAGCGGATAAAGCAACCCTCGCCCGGTACGTCCTGGAAATCGTTGATGCGGAGGGGGATTAGCAGCCGTCTTGCAGGTGGTGTCGGTCATACCGGTAAAGCCCCTGGGTCAGGCCAAGTCCCGCCTTGCCCCCTACCTGGAGGACGCTCAACGCCGGCGGTTGGTGACGGCGATGCTGAGGCGGGTGATTGTCGCCGCGCAGGAAGCGGGCACAGAGGTGTGGGTGCTGGGCGCCGACGATTCGGCCCATGAAATCGCGCAAGAAGCAGGCGCGGGCTGGCGACGGGAGGCGGGGGGCAACATCAACGAAAGCCTGCAGTTGGTGTTCGATGAAGCATGGAGCATAGGAACCGCGCCCCTGTTTCTGCCGGGCGACCTGACTTTCCTCCAAGCTGGAGAGTTGACTGGACTAACTTCAATAATCGCTCCTTCCCCCCTTGTAGAGGCGGTTCTCGAACCGCGTGACGATTCGAAGATCGTCCTGGCCCCGGCACGAAAGGGTGGCGGCACCAACGCCATCCTCATCCCTCGACGGATCTCCTTCCGGCTGCAGCTGGGGCCCGACAGCCTCTCCCGACACATCGCGGAGGCGCGTCGGCTGGGACTGGAACCGTCGATCTTCGACAGTCCCGGTCTGGCCCGCGACCTGGACACCTGGAAAGATTTGCAGGAATATGAGGCGCAGGAGCCGGGCTTTCTGGCCCGCCTGACCCGCGAGTCGGAGTGACGTGGTGCACGGCTGCAACATGAGACGGGGAGTTTGGACATGACTGAATCGTCGCTGAAACTGGGAGTATTGCTGCCAACGCGGGGGCTGGTGATGCGGGAGGAGCAACAGGAAAACGCCAACCTGATGCTGGAGATGGCACGGCGGGCGGAAGCGGCGGGGCTCGACTCCGTGTGGGTCGGCGATAGCCTCACCGCCAAGCCGCGCTTGGAGCCGCTGACCACCCTGGCCGCCATCGCCACCCAAACGGAGCGAGTGCGCCTGGGCACCGCCGTGCTGCTGGGTGCCCTCCGGCATCCGGTGCTGCTCGCCCAGATGGTGGGCACCCTCGACCTGCTCTCCGGCGGTCGCACGGTTTTGGCCGTGGGCGCGGGCGGGGCCTTCAACGAAGCCCAGCAGCGGGAGTGGCGCATCGCCGGCGTGGACCCCCGACGTCGGGGGCGTCGGCTGGAGGAGGTGATGCAGGTGGTGAAGGCCCTCGGCACGGGGCATCTGGAGTCGCATCAAGGCCGTCACTTCCAGCTGGAGGACTTGCAGATGCGTCCCGTATCTGTGCAGGATGGCGGTGTGCCCGTCCTTTTCGCCTGCCATCTGCGGGCCAAGCGGGTCGCCCAGTTCAAAAGGGCAGCGCGGCTGGGCGACGGGTTCATATCCATCTCAGAGCCGCCATCGGAGTTCGCCGAAGTCGGTCGCCGCGTGGCCGCATACGCCGAAGAATACGGCCGCGACGCCGCCCAGATGGAGCGCGTCTTCTACATGACTGTGAACCTGAACTCAGACCCTGCAGAAGCAGAAAGGGAGGCCGATCGGTGGGTCCGACTCTACTACGGCGTAAACATCTGGCGGGAGCTTTGGGGACCGTGGGGGCCGCCGGACAAGCTCGCCGAGTCCATCCGTGCCTACGAGGCGGCAGGGGCGACAACGGTTATCGTCCGCTTCGCCTCCTTCAGCCCCTTGGAGCAGTTCCAGACCTTCCTGGATGAAGTGCTGCCGCAGTTGAGGTAAGGTAGATTTAGGGAAAACGCTTGTGCTTTGCTTCATTCCCCTGTATTATGAATGAACGACAAACAAAGAAGGGAGATTAGCCCATGGCGATAACGCCTGAACAGCGTATCAGCTACATTGAAGGTAAGCTGGATTCCTTGGCGACGAAAGCGGATGTGGCCGAGGTGCGCGGTGAAGTACGGGCGATGCGTTGGACCATCGCCGTCGTGGGTGTTGGAATCTCCATCGTAATCCTCGCGACGAATCTCATCGGCTAGCAGAGGGACTAGGGGTACGTCGGAATTCATAGAGTTAGGGGCACAACGAACCCACAGTCGCACAAATGCCGTTGTGCCCTCTCTTCCCTACGATTAGGCTAGAGTTGGTTTATAGGAGCCCATTCTGAGACGGAGACAGACCTTCCGACCAATCACCTAGACTGTCTGTTACTCCCAAATGCCTGGTTGTCTTATCTATCTTCGATATGGACTCTGATGATTTCTAACAAGGCAAAAGCCAATTCCAATGCTTGACGCCTATTCAAGTCAAGGGACAGTTTATTGCCCCGAATCATTACTTTGTCGCTGGCATAACGCTTGTCTAATTCGTTATCTCCAACTTCGATATTTCCACTATACAGTGTCCCGACTTTAACCTTCATCTGAATCCGCTCCTTATAGATGGCGCCATTCCTTCTTCTAACTGGTGCAAAACCCGTTGAGCAATCTCCTCTACAGATGCGTCAATCTTCCCTCACACATCGTGTTCATTTTCTTCATTCATTCTTAAACGCCATCCCAATTCCATTGTACTCTTGAGTCACACTTGGGACATCGGGGAAAACGGTTGCCCGCATTAAAATACTGACGAAGTCGACACATGTCATGTGTAATATAGTATCCCGCCCTACTAACTCTGTGATCTGTTGCTGGCAGGGCCAATCACTCCCAAAATATTCTCCGACTGATTTCCTGCCCATTCTAGTGCCTAAGATAGTCTTTGTAAATTCAATCAAGAGCGACCGTTTCCAAGACAAAGATACATAAGAGCTATATCAAAGCATTTGAGCGGTATGCCACAGCGTGGCTAGATGTGCCCAAAGGACCCATTTCCCTTCTTCATATCCACCCGACAACTCACCTTCACTATTGAGAATGGCCAGTCCGAATGACACCTAAGACTATTGCATTGTCCTCTTTTGAATGACTAGACTACGACATGCTCTCCATGTTCTTTACAGCTAATGGATGGGCATTCGCCCAGGCCGCTCTACAAATCCTGCAAAGACTCTGATGCTAACTGCTCTTTGGCACTGCACCAGAAGCCAAAACCACAATGCAATAGGTTACAGGAGCCGCTAAACAGAACCACAAAGTAGCTGAACCCCCTGACCATGCATCCAGCCCCCATAATGCAAATGGATGGCTCCAGTGACTCTCACCATCAAGACCGTAGCAAGAATTAGAAATGGCGTCTCTCGCTAAGTACTTCCCGGGCCTCTGTTGAAGGATGAGTCGGACGAAGACCGGTTCGGGCGGCTGCCACGATAGATGCTTGCAGGTGGTATACTGGCAACCGCATTTCGATCACCTCATCTCGAAGGAAAAGAAATTGTTTTCCATTGACCTGTCGGACAAGAAGGCGCTGGTTTTCGGCGTGGCCAACCAGCGCAGCATCGCCTGGGCCATTTGCCAGTCGCTCCACCGGGCCGGCGTCCGTCTGGGCGTCGTCTACCAGAACGAGCGCCTTCGCAGCCGGGCTGAGGGTCTCGTCAAGGACATGGATGGCACGCTGCTGCTCCAGTGCGACGTCACCTCTGAGGAGGAGATTGCATCGGCGTTCCAGCAGGCGGCAGAGGAATTCGGCAGCCTCGACTATCTCGTCCACAGCATAGCCTTTGCTCACCGCGACGATCTGGGCGGCGACTTCTCCAGCCTGAGCCGCGAGGGATTTAAGGACGCACTCGAAATCAGCGCCTATTCGTTGATTCCGCTGGTGCGCCACGCCGCGGGCCTGATGACCGACGGCGGCAGCGTCGTCACCATGACCTTCAACGCCTCGGAGCGCGTGTACCCCGGTTACAACGTCATGGGCATCGCCAAGGCAGCGCTGGAGAACGAGGTGCGTCAGCTGGCCGCGGAGTACGGCCCGCGCAACATTCGCGTCAACGCCATCTACGCCGGCCCTCTGGAGACCCTGGCGGGCCGCGGCATCACCGGCTTCCGCGACATGCGCCGCATGCACGCCGAGAGGGCCCCGCTCCAGCGAAACATCACCCACAGGGAGGTGGGCGACACGGCCCTGTACCTGTGCAGCGATCTTTCCAGCGGCGTCACCGGCGCAGTCATCCCCGTAGACGCCGGCTATCACGTCATGGCGGTGTAGGCGGGTCGGCCGGATCCATCCGACCAAGTCCGTGTCCAACGAGACATACGCGACACTACCATTAGGAAAAAGAAGGAGGACTCCATGAGCGGCAACAGTTGCATATTTTGCAGTATGTCGACAGGCAAGATGGAGGTCGATTTCCTGTACCTTGACCAGCAGATAATGGTGATCCGAGACATCAATCCCCGTGCGCCCACCCACCTCCTCATCATCCCGCGTCGGCACGTAAAGGGGCTCACCTACGCCGCCGGTCGGACCTCCGCCACCCTTGGCCAGATGTTTGTCATCGCCGAGGAGATGGCCCGCCGGGAGGGCGTCACCGTCAGCGGCTACCGGCTCATACTCAACCAGGGACCCGACTCCGGCCAGGAGCTGGAGCACGTGCACATGCACCTGCTGGGCGGCAGGGACATGTCCAGATCAATATAGGTTAAACGGCCCATGAGCAGCGACATTCATCAGGTGGTGCAGGACTGGGTGGACACCCTTCCCCGCGGGCTGGCCAGCCACATCGGGCGGGTGGAGACCCTCGCGTCGGAGTTCGCAAAATCCCACAAGCTGGAGGTGGAGCGGGTACGCCTCTGCGCCCAGGCCCACGATCTATGTCGATGGATGCGCGGCGAGGAACTGCTTGCCAGGGCCCACGAATTCGGCATCCCCGTGCACCAGGTCGAGGAACACAACCCCATCCTGCTGCACGGGCAGGTGGCGGCTGAAATGCTGCGCCAGAAGGGCCTGGACGACCAGGTGGTGTACGACGGCGTCTATCACCACAGCACCGCCTACCCCGGGCTGCACCCCGTGGCCAAGGCCGTGTTCCTCGCCGACAAGCTGGAGCCAAACAAGGCGGGGCGCTACGCCTACTCGTCGGAAGCATTGAAGAACCGCGCCATGAAGAGCCTCGACGAAGCCCTGCTGGAGTTCCTCAGCCGAGAGATCGGCACCATGTTGGCGCGCGGGCAGATGGTCCACCCCTCAGCCCTCGAAACCCGCAACGAGCTTCTTGCCCAGGGGTTGCGGTTCACGTTGTGACCCCATCCCCTACCGTAGGGCCAGGTTAGAAACCTGCCCCTGTTCAGCGGCCGGATCCCAGGACTAAAGCCCCCAAACGGCAAACTCGCCCACCAGTCTCTTCCGCAGGGAAAGAAAGAGCTTTCAAAGTTCAGCCCTTGCGAACGAATTGTTATACTATCGCGGTCGCTCCCTTGTTAAATCCAACGCCTACATGGCGAGAGTATATGCTGGAAACCAGGCAAGTAGAGGTTCTCTTTGATGATGCCAGGGAATTATATGATGACGCCCTGGAGATGCTGGAACTCGGACGGTTGCGCAACGCGGCAGAGAAAGCCTGGTGCGCCACCAAGCGGGCCACCGACGCTCTGATTCTAGCCCGCACGGGGCAGGAGCCCCACACTTCCGGCCAAACGATGCGGATGCTCTGACAACTGCGGAGGCAGGACGCGTCCCTTGAACCGATGCGCGCCAGCTACGGATACCGTCAGTCGTTTCTGCACGGCGCTTGCTTCTACGACGGGGTTCTTGAGCCCGAGGATGACATCATCGCCGATGTTCGGGAAACCATAAAGTACATCCAGAACGCTGAGGCTATGGCGACCGCCTGAGCCTCATATTCGTCATCTCCACCTAAGTTCCGCACAATGCCGGCGTTCTCGCAGGGATAGTGGCGGACCCGCTTCTGCGAGATTCTTCGTTGGTATCAAGGTGACATGCAGTTCGGCTACGGCGCCCAGACCTGGAAGTCTCCAAAATCCACGTCGTGGGTGCTGGTGGTATAGAAGCCGGCAATTGCGGCGATGTTTCCGGGCTTCAAATTGAATTCGAGCGCCAAGGTGGCTGCCAGTTGATCGTTCACGAAGAACCAGCCCGTTTCCGCCACAGCGATTAGGAGCAGGTGATTCCGGCTGCCGGCGCCGTCACGCCAATTGGAAAGGCTCCCTGATCCCAACTCTGTGTACTCATCGTCACTTTCGCTGCGAGTATCGTGCGCCCAATTGCCACGGCTATGAATCCCCAGGACTTCGAGATGATTGAAGACTGGATTGCGAAAGATGAAGCCGTAATCGTACGGACCGCCCTCGGGATCTCGTCCTCCGGCCACGGGATTCCTGAAGGTAGCTTCAACAACAAAATCGAGGGTGTCTAAACCGCTGCGATGCGCTCCAACGCGGCCGTCGTCAACGTGCTCAATCGTCCCGCTGGTCGGACCGTATCGCCGCCGCAGATCGTAGCCCCTGAAATCTTCGTAACTGGTCATGCCTCCGGCCACTTCGCTGCCGGTGTAGTAGCCGGTTAATACGGCGACGTCGCCGCTGCTCGTAAATTCGCTCAGATCGAAGGCCGCAATAAAGACCCGGTTGACGAAGAGCCAGCCCCGCTCCTCCAGCGCCACAATCATCACGTGATTCTGCTGCCCCGATCCCAGCATCAGGTTGGGCGCCATTCCCCCGGCAATCTGGCGGTAACTGCCGGAACTACCCGCTTCCACCACCCAGTTTCGGTCACTGTTGACGACCACCAGCATGTAAGGGGAATCATTATCTCTGTTTGGGTCCCGCCTGAGTATGAAGCCATAGCTCCAGTCATGTTCCGAAGCGTCATAGGGATTGGTGAAAGTCGCCTCTAACATTGTGTCGTCCAGGGTGACCTCGGCATACTTTGTCTCGATAAACCCATCCCCTGGGTCGTGCCTCAATTCTCCGTTCAGGGGACCAAAGGCGTATTCCCCACCTGGGGTTGGCGTTGGTTCCGACGTGGGGCCCGGGATCGGAGGCGGCGGCGAGGTCTTGAGGGCGTTCAGCTGTTCCTGGATTGTAGGGGCGGCGATTGCAAAGCCGACGTTGTCCACCGGCCTACCGCTTTCGGTCTCTTCCCGGCGAAAGGTATTGATGCCAAGAATCTCCCCTGTTTTGGAAAGCATTGGGCCGCCGCTGCTTCCCGGATTAATAGCCGCATCCGTTTGGATAACGAGCCTCTGGTTATTCTCGTCAAAGCGGATGGCAGAGACGATGCCCTTGGTAACCGTTGCCTCCCCAGGAAGTCCCAGCGGATAACCCATGGCAAAGACCTCGTCTCCAGGCATCAGTTTGGGGAGGTTTCCGAAGGGCAGAGCGCGAAATGCGCCGCAGCAGATGCGGATAAGGGCCAGATCCCGCACGGAATCGGCGCCCAGGACCTGGGCATCGTACGTCATCGCGTCGTTTACTTCCACCTGAACGTTACTCGCGTCTTCGATGACGTGGTGGTTGGTGAGAACCAAGGCTGCATCGTCGTCCACCTCGACAATCACGCCAGAACCGGAGCCGCTATTGGAGCGGATTCGGAGCACCGAGGGACGCACCTCCTCAATCATGGCGCTGATGGTCAGGGTGGGTTCAGACGTAGGCTCAGGGGTCGGTGTCGGTGTGGGTTCCGGCGTGGGTTCCGGGGTCGGCTCGGGCGTAGGAGTTGGCGTGGGCGTGGGTACGGCAGTGGGTGTGGGAGTTGGCGTGGGCGTGGGTACGGCAGTGGGTGTGGGAGTTGGCGTGGGCGTGGGGGTTGGTTCAGCCGTAGGCGTCGGAGTGTCGACGGCCACGACGATGGGTGGCTCTGTGAGACCGGGATAGTCTAGGCTCAGATAACGACGTTCCGCTTCCCCGGTGCCGGGAGCGACATAGACCAGGACAAGGTCATCCTCGTCGATGGGGACCTGAAAGCACACCTTCCCGTCAAGCTGGCCGCCTTTAGGAATCTCGCCCTCCAGTTGGTCGGGGATGGACCCGCAGGAATGGATCACCGGATTGAAGTTGCTTCGGCTGCTTCCCATCAGGTGAAAATGGGTATGGCTGACGCCGACGCTTTCGGCGCCGGTGAGGTTAAAGATGCGAAGGGCGACCATGTAGAACCGGTAGTCGGGCATCGGTGAAGGATTGCCCGGGAAGTCCTTGAGAAGAACCGCCTGAGCGTCTTGCATGACGCCCGCAACCTGCACCTGAACCCCGTTGGAGCCAACGAGGACATCCCCGGCGCCGTAAGGATTATCCACCGACATGCCCAAGGGTAGGGGTGTGGAAATGGGGGTCGGCAGGGGCGTGGGACTTGGAGTGGGAGTTGCAACAGGTGTCGGCGCCGGAGTGGGGGCGCTATTCCCACCGCAGGAAATGGCGATAAGGGCCACGAGCAGGAAACAATTGATGAGTAGTAGCTTTGATAGTTTCATGAGAAATTCTTTGCTGCGGATTGCAATTGTATCAAACAACGAGGACATCCGTAGTATTTGCACATTGCGCAATACTTCATTTCTTGGGCCGTTCAAAACTGGTTGGCGGCCCTCCAACGTATCATTAGTGACTCCCCATCCTTGACGCGAGTGCACGGTTGTTCTATGCTTAGAACATCTCAGCTAACAGGTGGCTGCCGATGGAGGCAATTCTTGAACTTCGGATGGGAGATGGCCCTGGTGCTCCAGAGCTGCGTCACCGCCTTTGCCAGCGGCGCCAATGCCCTGCACCTCCTCACATACTCGACCCACGGCCGGCAGCATCGTCGGTGGGCCCTGTACACGCTCCTGGTCATCAGCCTCGCCTTCCTCGTGCAGAGCCTCTACCTGGGCCTCCTGCCCTGGCTGGCAGGCCTGGAGGCGGATGTTCTGTCCGCGCCCAGGCTCCGCTTCATGGTCGGCGCGCTGCCCATGCTGGCGTCCGTACTGGTGCTGAGTTTCATTCTGCGACGTTGGAAAAGGAGAAAATAACGCCATGACCCTCGATAGGATAGTTGCCGAAGAAGAATGGGAGTTGATGTCCCTGTGCCTGCTGCTGGGCATGCTCAGGTCCTCGCTGGCCGTGCCTGAAGACGCCCTGACAGAGCTGATGGAAGTCCTGGAGGGCGGGCTGGATGAGTAGCAAGACCGCCGGGATAACCCCCGAGGACTTCTATGCAGACGTTCTCTCGGAGGCCGAACGCGCCCGTCTGGAAGCGGCGAGGGACATGGAGGGCGTCGACGAAGAGATTGCCATTCTTCGCATCAAACTGCGAGACCAGATTATGCGGAACCCGGAAAGGATGGACCTCATGTTCAGTGCTATGAACATGCTGACCAGGGCAGTGAGCACCCGCTACAAGCTTTCACCCAAGTCCACGGACGACCTGACCGACAGCATCGCCGGGGTCATCAACGGCATCGGCAGGGAGCTGTGGACGGAGGGCGGGCCGTGAGCCGCAAGAACATCGGCAAAGCCCTTCGCAGCCTTTCGAGCAGGATGCGACGACGTCCGCCGCCGGACTTCCGAAATCTCGCCCCGGAAGCCCTGCTGGAACTCCGCATGGAGCTTCTGGAGAAGCAGCTGGAGGAAGTGAAGGGGCGTGTCAACGCCCTGATGCTGATTATTCTTGCCGCCGTCATTACCGACGTGGTAATGCGGGCGGTCACTTAGAAGGAGGCCGACATGCAGAATAGACATCCTTTTCGTCCCTACCAACTCGAGATAGGCCGCGCCGTGATGGAGAGCGTGGCGCGCGGCAAAGGCCTGACCTTCACCGTTGAAATTGCCCGACAGGGTGGAAAGAACGAGCTTTCCGCCCAATTGGGGACGCTTCTCCTGACCATGAATTATGCAGACGGCGGCAACATGATCAAGGCCGCACCCACTTTCTTGCCCCAGGCCCTCATCAGCATGAACCGGCTGAAGGAGCGGCTGGACGATGCCGGATATCGCGGTCACTGGTACACGGAAGCTGGTAACGCCGTGGTACTTGGCAAAGCCCGTCAGCTCTTTCTCAGCGCCGAACCAAACGCCAACGTGGTGGGCAACACGGCCCACATCCTGCTGGAGGTGGACGAAGCCCAGGACATCGAATCGGACAAGTACCACAAGGAGTTCCGTCCCATGGGCGCTTCCACAAACGTCACCACCGTCCTCTACGGCACCCCCTGGGACGGCCGCTCCCTGCTGGAGGAGGTCGCCGAGTCCAACCGGGAACTGGAGCGGAAGGACGGCGTCAAGCGCCACTTCTCAGTGCCGTGGGAAGAAGTGGCGGCCCACAGCCCGCCCTACCGCAGCTACGTGGAGGCGGAGCGGCAGCGCATGGGGGAGAACCACCCCCTCTTCCGCACCCAGTACCTGCTGCTGCCCGTATCCGGCCAGGGGGGCCTCTTCACCGCCGGCGACACCGGCCAGCTTCAGGGAAGTCACTCCCGCCTGCGCACGCCGACAAGGAACGGCGTCTACGTGGCCGGGCTGGACGTGGGCGGAGGCTTGACCGGCGCTGGCGACTTGACCGCGTCCGGGCAGCGTCCCGACTCCACCGTGCTGACAATCGGCGAGCTGGACTTCTCAGCAATAGATAACTTCAATCGAGACCCCGCCGTCCGTGTGGTGGAGCACTACGAGTGGCAGGGTGTCCCCCACCACGCCCTCTACCCGCGGCTGGTGGACATCCTCAAGAACGTGTGGCGCTGTCGCCGCGTGGCCGTCGACGCCACCGGCATGGGCGAAGGCGTGGCAAGCGTGTTGTCGAAAGCCCTCGGCTCCAGCGCCGTAACTTCGCTGCGATACAGCACCCAGAGCAAGTCGCGGCTGGGCTACGACCTGATGTCGGCGGTGAATTCAGGCCGGCTGAAGATGTACGCCCGGGACGGCTCACAGGAGTGGGCCGAGTTCTGGCGGCAGGTGACGTCGGCGCAGGTCCAGTACCGAATGGATAAGACGATGAACTTCTACGTGGAAGAATCCGACGGCCACGACGACTACCTGAACAGCCTCGCGCTCCTGGTGGAAGCGGGCAAGTACCTGCCGCGGGTGGCCCGGGGCCGCGCCCGCCCCCGAATGCGCCAGCGCTCCCTCGCCCTGGCCTGACCCCGGCCTAGTCCCCCAGCCGCGCCACCACTTCATCGTGGGAGATCAGGTTGCCTTCCCGCATATCCTGGATGCCCTTACGAACGCCATCCATCATCTCGGCATCTTCGAGAATCTCCATTGTCTCAGCGATAGATTCATACAGTTCCCAAGGTATAACGACCAACACAGGCTTACCGCGTTTAGTCAAGGCAACTGCCCGATTCTCCTTAGAAAGCTTTTCCGGTAGGCGCCCTAACATACCTCGAGCCTGGGCCATGGGGATTTGTTCAATTTGACAGTGATCTTCTTCAAACATTGCCATTTCCTGTGTCAATATGCGGCGAAACTAAATTACGAGAGAAAAACTCTTATGAGGGCTCTCATTTGCTCAAGATATGTGAGTAATTGTCGCTCATTTGGATGCTAAAGTTGTCCTTACATGGCGATTTAGTTCATAATTTTGTAATTAATCAAAGAAAATATTAAATTTATCTCAAACTTTTTGTTGTTGTTGACAGACTAGACTACCGCAGTGTAAATTATAAGGCACATAAGAATCTCTGGTGAATAGACAAGGACATTATTTTGCGGTCGGGGTGGGATTCGAACCCACGATGCGCGCTACGCAATCCTGATTTGGAGTCAGGCACTTTCGGCCACTCAGGCACCCGACCGCGTGAGATGGAGGACATCTTTTTGATGTCCTCCATCTGTATTACAGGCTACAATAGTTGAACAATATATGTCAAGTTCTAAGAATTAGACAAAAGTGTACTCCGGCACAAAGAGGTGTTTGGGTAATGGGTCCATTCATGCCGTCTCCTTTGCCCTGACGCGAATCACCCTCGCGTGTCTGGCCGCGCTCTTCCTTCTCGCCGCCTGCGCCGGCGACGACGGGGAGGCGACGCAAACAGCAACTACGGCTACACCCACTCCCGCGCCAACGCTAACCGCCACACCCGGCATCACCTCCACGCCGACCGCCACACCATCCGTCGCTCCCTCCCCAACAACCACCCCCGCAGCAGCAGCAGAATCCACTCCATCCCCGTCAGTAACCACCCCGACGCCCACGCCCACAATCACCACTACGCCTCCACCCTCACCTACACCGACCCCATCTCCCACACCCTCCCCGACACCGACAGCCGCTCGCGTCCCAACCCCATCGCCTACGCCCTCCCTCGGCCCCGAAATCCAAGCCGCAGCCACCATCGCCTCCTGCGACTTCTTCCTTGAAGTCGCCGACACGTCGGAGGAACGGGCGCAAGGGCTAATGGGCAGGGAATCGCTGGGCGAGGACCGCGGGATGCTGTTCGTCTTCCAGCGCGAGCGAGAGTTGAGCTTCTGGATGAGGAATACCCTCATACCCCTGGACATCCTCTTCGTCGACGAAGACCTGAACGTCATAGACGTCCAGACCATGCGGCCGGAGCACGATGCTGAAGGAGGGTCACTGCCCATCTACGCCTCCACCGCACCCGCCAAGTACGCCATCGAGGTCAACGAAGGGATGGCCTCCCGGTGCGCCATCGGACCCGGCACGCCCGTAATGCTCCGCGAAATCAACCCTGCCGACGGATGGTAGTCCCTACCCGTGAAGCTCTATCACGTCTCCGTCGGCGAGGACGTAGTCGCGGCCCACCCGCTGACCGTCGAACTTCGCCGAACCCCATAGCAGCGCGTACTTCAGCTTCTCCCGCCACTCCTTGTGCAGCCGCTGGGCCGCGTCCGAGGCAGTGCTGCCCCTGGCGATTACTATAGGCTTGTCGAAGTCCGGCTCGCCGCTGGGGCTTTTCGTATACACCCGCACCTTCTTCAGGTGACTGAACACCTCCCGCCCCACGTCGTCCAGTCCTGTCCCGTCCAGGCACGACAGCTTGATGAGGGTGAATTTCCCGCCGTATTCTCGCTCCAGTCGGGCGAACTTCTCCTCTGCGCCCTCAGCGTCGGCCTTGTTGGCCAGGATGATCGAAAGCTTCTGAACCCTGGAACCCTCCAGGTCGATAGCCTCCCCAGACTCCAGCAGCGAATAGCCCCACTCGTGGAGCAGCACGTTGATCTGCCGCATCTCCTCGAAGGGGTCCGCCTCCAGGTTAAGCGTCACCAGCAGCAGGTCCGTGTTGCGCAGCAGGCCGAACAGCCGCGTCTGCACGTCCAATGCGTTGAGGGCGGGCGTGTCCACCAGCTGAAACTTGATGTTCTCGTACGGCAGCATCCCCACCATCGGGATCTGCGTCGTGAAGGGGTAGTCGCCGACCTTGGCGGGCGCGCGCGTCAGGGCGTTCAGGATCTCCGACTTTCCGGCGTTGGGCAGGCCGACAATCAGCACCTGCCCCGCGCCCTCCTTGCGGATGCTGAAGGGCTGCGGCCCGCCGCTGGTGCTCTTGGGCTTCTCCAGCTCCTCCATGTGACGCGACATCCGGGCCCGCAGGTCCGCCCGCAGATGGTCCGTCCCCTTGTGCTTGGGGATGACGGCCATCATCTCCTGCAGCGCGGCCACCTTCGCCGGCAGCGTCCTCGACTGGCGGTATCGCTGCTCCGCTTCCTTGTACTGGGGGGTTAAATTGGCTGGCATCTTCCGATGATGATTCTCCCGTGGTCTTCCTGGATCCGGGACGCTAGCGGCCGGTGTAGTCGGGGTCCCGCTTTTCGACGAAGGCCCGCGCCGATTCTTCGAAGTCGGCGGAGTTGTGGAGCCGCAGCGCCGCCTGGTAGTAGTCCGCCTCGGCGGCGGCGCTTACCCAGGGCCAGCGAGTCACCCGCACCCCTGCGCGGACGGCCAAAGGCGGGGCCTTCAGCATCTGTTCCGCCAGCGCCAGCGCCCCCGCAACGTGCTCCCCCTTGGGCGTGACCCGGTTGATCAGGCCGTGGCTGAGAAGTGTCTCGGCGGTCTGAGACTGCCCTGTCAGCAGCATCTCCGTGGTCATCTTCGAGGGCATGAAATTCTGCACCTTCGCCCACGCAGGACCTCCGGGAAATCCTCGAAGGGTCTCGGTGAGGCCGAACTCGGCCCCCTCCTCGGCAACGATAAGGTCGCACTCGACGGCGATGACGAGGCCGTAGCCCAGGCAGTAGCCGTGGACGGCCGCGATGACTGGCTTCCAGTTGATGCAGCGACCCAGAAACCCCTCCGGGTTCATCCCCATACCCCAGTCCGCGTCCCGCTGCCGGGCGTCGGGGGAGTGGAACCGTTCCTTCACGTCCGCGCCGGAGCAGAAGGCCCTCCCCGCGCCGTGCATCACCCCCACCCATGCTTCGTCGTCCATATCGAAGATGTGCAGCGCCTCGGCCAGGTCTCGCTCCAACGTCTTGTTGACGGCGTTCAACACCCGGGGGCGATTCAGGGTTACGTATCCGATGCGTCCTTCTCTTCGGTATGTGACTGCTTTCGCGCTCATTGCTGCACAACCTCCATCGCCTATTATGCCGCAGCCGAATGTGTCTTGCCAGTGGCACGCTGTAGACCCTTGCCAAACCTTCCGCCCCTCCCCAAACCGCCTCACGTAAATTCTCCAAAGTGACAAGAAGCGCTTGTAATGAAACAAACGTCCGCTGTATAGTACCGCCCATCATTCGAAAATACATTCGCCTATCAAGGAGGGCGCCACACAAGATGCTCGCAAGTCGGACCAATTCCAGTCCCAACGTCGCAACCATAGACGGCCAGGAATACCGGGACGAGGGATGCGAAATCTCCCCGTCCTGCCTGCAATGCCCTATCCCACAGTGCAAGTACGACGAACCCCGCTTCGCCCAGGCTCAACGCCGGCGTCAGCGGGACGGACTGATCATTCAGGCCCATCTGCGCGAGAACCTGACGGTGGCGGAGGTGGCCCGCCGGTTCGGACTCAGCCACAGGACTATCTATCGAATTTTGAGGAGGAACGGTTATGGAAGAAGTAAATCTGCCCCAGCTGGTGGCGCGAAGAGATTCCCGGCGGCTGCAAGCCTACGCTGAGAACATGAGCTTCTTCGCCGGACGCCAGTGGCAGGGCCGCCAGCGTCGCGGCGAACGGCGGCTCACCTTCAACTACGTGCGGGCGCTGCTGGAGAAGGTCACGTCCTACATGGCCTCCGGCGGCATTCTCGCCATGGAGCCGGTGGACGCCACCGACGAAGGCATGGCCCGCGCCCGCCAGGCCGAAATCGCCGTGCGCCGCGTCTACCAGGACAACCGCCTGGAGGAGCTTGACCTGGCCACGGAGCTCGACGCCGCCGTGCTCGGCGACGGCTGCTTCAAGGTTATCTGGGACCCGGAAGAGCGCCGCGTCCGCGTGACCGCCCCCGACGTTCAGGGCATCTTCGCCTGGTGGATCGGCGACGATCCATCCCGGGTCTGGCGCGTCGCCAGCCGCTACCGCATCTCAGCCGAGGACGCCGACAACCTCTACAACGTCAAGACGGGCGACCAAGACGGCATGGCCACCGTGGTCGAGGGCTGGACCAGGTCGGAATTTCAGCTATGGGTCGGCGACGCCCTCGTCGATGAACGCCCCAACCCCTACGGCTTCATCCCCTTCGTCATATTCCCCAACCTTCGGGACCCCAAGCGTTTCTGGGGCGTCTCCGACGTTCCCATCCTCATGGAACCGGCGCGGGAACTGAACCGCGCCCTGTCCCAGCTTTCCACCATACTGGAACTTTCCGGCAACCCCATCGCCGTGCTGGAGGGCGTGGAAGAGGCCCGCGACATCGCCGTGGAGCCGGGGGCCGTCTGGGAGCTTCCCGACCAGGCCCGCGCCTACCTGCTGGACCTGCTCCAGGGCGGCGGCGCCAAGCTCCACGCCGACTATATACAGCTGGTCTACGATGCCCTTCACGACCTTTCGGAAGCGCCCCGCATCAGCTTCGGACACAACCCCCAGCGTCTCTCCGGAGTTGCCCTTGAGATGGAGATGCACCCCCTGCTGCAACGTGTTCAGCGCAAGCGGCTGATCCGCTCCTGGGTCTACCGCCGTCGGGCCGAGATGGCCCTGATGATGCTGGAACGGTTCGCCGGTCACGACTTCGGCGACCTCTGGATCCGCGTCGATTGGGGGCCGCTGCTTCCCCAGGACCGCACTAGGCTGGTGCAGCAGGAACGCAGCCTCGTCGAGGCGGGCATCCACAGCCGACGCCGCGCCATGGAGCGCCTGGGCGTCACGGACCCCGATTCGGAACAGCAGACCATCCGGCGCGAGTCGGATCCGTCTGCTGAAGAAAGCATGAACAACTAAAAGAGGAGGAATCATGGAAAAGGAAATTTCTCACACCGAGGCAGAGAATCTCTCCACAGAGAGTGAATCGCCCGAGAACAACCACGAAATAGCGAGTCCCCCGACCGAGGATATCGAGGAAGCAGAAACCCCTCCTGCAGAGGATGAAAACAACAACCCGGAAGAACCCTCGCCGCTGGAAGGCCGAGTAGCAGAGTTGGAAGAGCAACTTGAGCAATCCGAAGTCCGGCTCCGTGAGAAAGGGGAAAAACTATCCTCGGCTCAGAAATCCCTGGCCGAGGCGGTGTCCCGCTACCGGACGATGCTGCTGGAATCCATGCCGGAAGCACCGGAGTCCATGGTCGCCGGCGAGACCGTCGAGGAGATTGACCGCTCCTTCGACGAAGCCAGGGCCCTGGTCCACCAGGTACGCCGAGAGGTCGAGGAAAAACTGGCCAGGGAACGACTCCCCGCCGGTTCTCCCACCCGCGGCCCCGCCAACTTCTCCGCCCTAACCCCCATGGAAAAAATCCGCTCCGCCCTCTCCACCTAGCAGAACTCTGCAAATCCGTCATTCCGGCGAAAGCCGGAATCCAGTCCCCTCCCCTCTTAAGCCTTCCCCCTCCGACGGGGGAAGGTTTGGATGGGGTGAGAAGCCCCTACCCCTGAACATACCCGTAGGGGCGGTTCGCGAACCGCCCCTCTCACCCACGCATCACTCCTAAGGCAGCGACGCATCCAACCCCTTGCTATACCCACAACCACTGCCACCCTATAATAAAGAACGACCTCAACCATCCTCGTATCGAGCAACAAATGAACCTCAAATTCGCCGCCACCTCCAGGCCGGGGCACCACGCAGAAGTGGTCGAGTGGGTGCAGGCCGCCGAGGCTCTCGGCTATCACCGCATCGGCATCGCCGACTCCCCCGCCCTCTACCGCGACATCTGGGTGTCCCTCACTCACGTCGCCCTCAACACCCGTCGACTCCCCTTCGGCTCGTGGGTCACCAACCCCGTGACGCGGCATCCCGTCGTAACAGCCAGCGCGGCATCCGCCCTGGCCGAAATCGCCCCCGGACGCGTCTGCATCGGCATCGGCTCCGGCAACAGCGGCGTCTACAACGCCGGACGTCGCGCCTCAACTCTCGCCTCCCTCCGCGAATACGTCACCGCCCTCCGCGCCCTCCTGACCTCGGGCGAAGCTGAATTCCAAGGCGGCACCGCCAGGCTCAGCTGGCCGACCAGGGAGAATAGAATCCCCATTTACATGGCGGCCCACGCCCGCGGCTCCCTGCGGCTGGCGGGGGAACTCGCCGACGGCGTGGTTATCGGCACCGGCACCACCCCGGAGGTGGTGGAAGGGTCCCTGCAGGCCCTCGCGGAGGGTGCCCGCATCGCCGGTAGAAACCCCAACGACATCGACGTCTGGTGGTCCGTCCCCTTCAACCTGCGCGACACCGAAGAGGAGGAGATTGACCCCCAGGGCGGCCCGGCCCGGGAGGCCAACTACCTCAATCGCTTCACCCTGGAGGGCAAGTTCGTCCCTGAGCAATACTGGGAGGGCATCCGCGCCCTAGCCGCAGCCTACGACCTCAGCACCCACGGACGCCCCACGCCGGAACAGCTTCGGAGATACGACGCTCTCGCCGTGGAGTACGGCGTCCGGGATTACCTGCTGGTACGATTCGGCGGCATCAGCGGCACTGCGGAACAGTGCATCGAAAAGCTGCGACGAAACGCCGCCATCGGCGTCCGCCAGTACAGCATCAACGTCCCCGACGAAGACCGCCCCAAACGCCTCCGCCGCATGATGGAAGAAGTAATCAGACGCGCCTGACCCCCCACACCCATGACGCAACACCCGTTGCCCTGTAGAATAGATAGCGTGGCGGTGCATTTACATCAACGCTCCACCCCTTTGCAGACACCGAGGCCATAAATGTCAGACTCCCCAACTCAAGCCCGCCTCTGGACCATCTATGTGCAGGATATGATCCGGTACGCGCAAACTGCCTTGACATACACACATGGCTTGGACCAGAAGTCGTTTCTGGACGACGGTAGAATCTATCACGCCACGTTATGGAACATCGAACGCATCGGCGGTGCCGCTTCCCAGGTTCCCGTTCCCATTAGGGAAGCCTATCCGCACATCCAATGGAGCAAGTTCATAGAAACGCAAGACCGGAGCGTCTACCCCCTTTCCAGGGCGAACGATAAGGGAATCTGGGAGATCATTCAGACCGACCTATCAACCCTCCCCCCTCAACTCCATGAGCTCTTGGCAAACTCCGAGGAACTTCAACTACTGATACCTCAACGTAGTCCGTCCGGCGGAAAGGCGTCAATAAGCCGACAACAAATTCTCAACACCCTAAGAGAGCACAAACCTATCTTGGAAGAACGTTTCGGCGTAACCGAACTCGCCCTCTTCGGCTCCTTCGCCCGCGATCAGGCCGCCGAAGACAGCGACGTGGACGTAATGGTGAAGTTCAACGGTCCGGCCACGTCGAAAGGCTACTTCGGCACACTTTTCTACCTGGAAGAGCAACTGGGCCGGACCGTTGACCTCGCCACCCAAAAGTCACTGCGTTCCGAAGTTCTTCCATTCGTGGAAAGAGACGTCATAAATGTCTGAGTCTAGCGAAACAAGATTCCTCTGGACAATCTATGTGAGAGACATGCTCCAGTTCGCCAAAGAGGTCTTGTGCCTTACCCGCGGGCTGGACCAGAGCGAGTTTGTCAACGATCTGCGTGTCTATAGAGCCACCCTAAAGACAATCGAAATGATAGGGGAGGCGGCGGCCAAAATACCAGACTCCATCAGGCTGTCTTATCCTCATATCGCTTGGGGCGAAATCATTGGTACTCGCAACCGGGTCACCCACTTCTATTCCGGCGTTGACGACGACATTATCTGGGATATCGTCCAAAACGACATCCCCGCCCTCATCCCACAGCTAGAGAAAGTCTTAGCCGACGAGAATCGCGAAAAACCCTAACCCCTGCGGCCGTTCTCCCTCACAAAGCCCGCCAGCCGCTCCAACGCCTTCGCGATGTTCTCCGCAGAGTTGGCGTAGGACAGGCGCACAAACCCCTCCCCGTACCCGCCGAACGCGCCGCCATTCAGCAGCGCCACCCCCGCCTCGTTCAGCACCCGCTCCTGAAAATCGCCGCTTTCGAAACCCGTCCCCGCAATGCTGGGGAACACGTAGAAGGCCCCGTCCGGCACCGGACACTCGATGCCGGGGATGCTGTTCAGCCCCTCGACGATCAAATCGCGCCTCTTCCGAAATTCATCCACCATATTCATCACCGGCTCCTGCGGTCCCTCCAGCGCGCGTATCGCCGCCATTTGCGTGAAGCTCGCGGCGCAGGAAACGCTATTCGCCGCCAGCTTCACCACGTGCTCCGTCAGCCAGTGGGGGAACACCCCGTACCCCAGCCGCCAGCCCGTCATCGCGTAGGACTTTGAAAAGCCGTCCAGGATGACCGTCCTCTCTCCCATCCCCGGCAGCGACGCAATGCTGTGGTGCGCGCCCTTGTAGATTATGTCCTTATAGATCTCGTCGGAGAGAATCGTCACGTCGTCCCGCTCACCCAGCAGCCGGCCCAGCAGCTCCACGTCCTCCCGCCCCATAACGGACCCCGTCGGATTCTGCGGCGAGTTCAAAATCACCAGCTTGGTGCGGTCGGAGAGCTTCCGTTCCAGGTCGTCCAGGTCCAGCCGGTTTCCCTCGTTGGGAAGCAGCCGCACGGGCACCGGCTCGGCCCCGCAGAAGTTGATCATCGACTCGTAGATGGGGAAGCTCGGGTTCGGATACAGCACCTCGTCGCCCGGCTGCACCAGCGCCATGATGGTGAAGAACATTATCGGCTTGCCGCCAGGCGTCACAACCACCTGCCCCGGTTCCACATCCAGCCCGCGCGTCGCGTTCACGTTGTCGGCGATGGCCTCCTGCAGTTCCGGCAGTCCCGCCGAAGGCCCGTAGTGAGTGTACCCCCGCCGCAGCGCCTGAATGCCCGCGTCCACGATGTGGTCCGGCGTGTCGAAGTCCGGCTCCCCTATCTCCAGGTGCACCACGTCGTGTCCCTTGGCCTCCAGGGCCTTGGCCTTAGCCAACACCTCGAATGCCGATTCCGTACCCAGGTTGTTCATCCTGTCTGCTGCTCGCAAATGACTCCTCCCTCTTGGCGTCAACTCTTTTTATCAGAGCGCGACGAAAATCGCAATGACAATGTAAATGCCACCCTCCAAGATGTTAAGATGGAATCTGCTGGGCCACCCAGATTTTATCCTGACCACATGCGCCAGAACCGGAGGTTTGCAGATGAAGAGCACCGACGTCGTAATCGTGGGGGGAGGCGCCGTCGGCTGCGCCACCGCATACTTCCTGTCCCAAGCGGGCGCGAAGGTTACGGTAATCGAGAAGAACCGTATCGCCTACGGAGCCTCCGGCTTCGCCATGGGGCTGCTCAGTCCCCTCTACGGTCAGGGCATTCCCGGCCCTCTGGAAGGGCTGTCCCTCAACGGCTTCCTCATGCACCGCGACCTGGCCGCCCAGCTCCCGGAAGCCACCGGCGTCGACTACCACGCCCACCCGCGGGACTCCATCTACCTCTCCCTGTCCGACGAGGACGAGGAGGAACTGAACGACATCGCTTCCTACTCCGGCAATGTGGACGGCGTCTCCTACCGCTGGCTGACGGGCGCGGAATTTCGCGATGCCGAGTCTCGGCTGACCCCCGCCGCCGAACGGGGAATGCTCGTGAGCGGCACCTGGGTGCTGGACGCCGACAGGTACACTGAAGCCCTCGCCGCAGGCGCGAAGCTCAACGGCGCACAGTTTCTCGACTGCGCCGTCACCGGCTTGGCCCGACGCTCCACCGGCGCGATTGTCCAGACCGCCGAGGGCAACCTTGAAGCCGACGCCGTCATCCTCGCCATGGGGCCGTGGACCGGCGACGCTGAGAAGTGGCTTGGCGTGCCCGTCCCCGTCGGCCCACTGAAGGGGCAGATCCTCCGCATGGACGTCGGCGAACCCGCCATGTCCTGCTCCGTCCACTACGGCAGCAACTACGCCGGCCCCAAGTCCGACGGCCTAACCTGGATCGGCACCACCGAAGAACGAGTAGGCTTCGACAACGAACCTACTATGGAAGCGCGTGAGCGCATTATCCGTGAGGTGGGTGAATTCTTCCCGCCCGCGCTGACAGGTCGAGTCGTGTTGCAGACCGCCTGCCTCCGTCCCGTGGCCCCCGACGGCCTGCCCGTCATCGGCCCCGTGCCCGGCTGGAACGGCGTCTACCTCTCCACCGGCGCCGGACGCAAGGGAATCATCCTCAGCCCGTCCATGGGCAAACTCACCGCGGAAATGGCCCTCGGTAATGCGGACGAAATGGCAATCGCCGCCTTCTCCCCCGTTCGCTTCAGCTCCATAGCCCCGTGCTGAAATAACGCTCCCCGATGTCGTTAAACACCGTCACCACCTTGCCCTCCCCCGCCCGCTCGGCGACGATGAACGCCCCCAGCACGTAGGCCCCCGAACTCTGCCCCGCGAACAACCCCTTCGACGCCAGCTCCATCGAAACGGCCCGCGCCTCGTCGATGTCTATCGATAGCATCTCGTCCACCACGCTTTCGTCGAGCGTCTGCGGCGTGATGTGCCCCGGCCCCAGCGGCTTCAACCCCTCAACGCCGGGCCACTCCGGGGGATTCACCCCGACGACCCGCATCTCCGGGTTGTGCTCCTTCAGCCGCCGCCCCACCCCGCTGATGGTCCCGCCCGTCCCGACGCCCGCCACGAAGTGGGTGATGTCCGGCGCCTGTTGCAGAATCTCCTCGCCGGTGCTGTCGTAGTGTGCCTGCGGGTTGAATCCGTTGGAGTACTGGTCGCACCAGAAATACCGGTCCGGCTCCCCCTCGTACCGACGCTTCACCTCCCGCAAGGTCTCGTCGTAGCCCAGCATCGGGTCGGTGAAGATTATATCCGCGCCGTGGGCCAGCAGCCGCTTCTTCCGCTCCTGGCTGGCGTTCTCCGGCATGACGAGGGCGACGCGATAGCCCAGCACCGCGCCAATCATGGCGTAGGCGATGCCCGCGTTCCCGGATGTCGCGTCCAGAATCGTCTTATCCTTCGTCAACTCGCCTGACAGAATCGCCTCCACCAGCATCCGCAGCACCGGGCGGTCCTTGATGGAGCCACCGGGGTTCAGGTGCTCATACTTGGCGAAAACGGGCGCGCCACCGCGAGAATTCGGGATGCGCGCCAGCGGCGTATTGCCGATGGCCTTCAACGGGGGATACTCGTCCAGAAAATCCTGAAACTCCTCAGATAGGGGCAAGCAGCTAAACCTCAACCAACAATTTCAGGATGGAAGGCGCACCCCCCACGAGGCGCTGCAACCCCACCATCTCCACCAATCGAGTATAGCCAGAACCAACAAACCCGTAAAGCGGAGGGAGAGGGCTAAGGAACCCTCACACTTGCGTGACCGAATCCGCCGATTTAATCCATCCCTTGTCCCTCAACGTCTGGAGAGCCAGCCGTATCTGACGCTCCGAAAACTGCTTCTTCCGCTGATTCCAACGATGGGTGTAGAAGACAACCTCTTCGTCGCTCCTGGACGGGTCTTCGGCAAACACCCAGTGCACCGTGGCCAATAGCTCCAACCCGAAGGAAGACTCGAAGCCCTCCACCAGCCCAGAAACACGCTCCAGCCTTTCCTTCGTCCTGGGAAACCTCTCCAGAACGGTCTTTGCCTCATTTACAGCGCCGGGCACTAGCTTCAACTCATCTCCCGGGGCGTCGCCTACCCCCAGGTATCCTGAAATATAGTGCCCCTCCATCACCTTCAGCACATGCCTCAAATTCTCAGCATAGGGCCCGTAGTAGCCCTTCTGAAACTTCAGACGCAGGTTTTCGCCTGCTTCCTGCATGAAGTACATGAGCTTGTGGATTTCCAAAAGGGTAACGAAAGGATCAAGCAGCGCCCTCTCGTATAGGTCCATAAGGCACATCAGGGCAGCACGCCCCCGTGACATGTTGGGCGACTTGGTTGACGGGTTAGGGCGATCGTCTGCTGGTCCGGCCCCCGGCATGAAAAGTCTTACCTCCAGGTTCTCGACTTCACTTAGGGCCTCCTTGATCCTTGGCCTGACGTCCTCCCATCCCAGCCCACCCAAATTCGTGCCCAGCGGCGGTATGGCAATGGAACGAATATCACGCTCCCTGATCTCGGTAACCAATGCCTCCAAGCCAGCCTCTACATCTTCAATGCGGCTCTTGGCCCGCCAGTGGCGTTTGGTTGGGAAATTGATGATGTAGCGAGGATTTGTCATCTGCCCCAAGTCGTAGACAAACATGCGGCCCGGTTGTACCTCGCCTCGCTTACACGCCTGGGCGTATGCCTTGAAATTCCCGGGAAAAGCCTTCTTGAACTGAAGTGCAATTCCCCGTCCCATCACCCCCACACAGTTCACGCTGTTCACGAGCGCTTCTACGTCTTCCTGAAACAGATCACCCTTCTTCTCCTCAATCATGCCGCCACCTCCGGTCAATAATACCAACCCGGCTTGATTTCCACTTTCGGCCTGTGCCGACCTCCGGTTAGAGCTTGCTGGACGCTAGGATATATCCTGCGTGAACGGATGCCAATCGTGGAAACTAAGTGCCACGGGAAAGACTTCTCCATCAGGAATTCCGCTTGCTTGCTCTCTTTAATGGAAACGTCGACGTCTACTCCAGACCATCTATCAGCTCCAACTGCATCCCAGTTAATCTCGTTCAAATGCCGTAAGTCGGAGTAGTCCCGGAAGTACCCTGAGCCAGCATTTGAGGAGGTGAATGCCCAACGTCGATCTGTGGAGTCGGCCCAGTCAATCGCTTCGTGCATGTTCGCTTCTAGGTGGACGATAGGGCCTTGACCTCCCCGATACTGCAACTCAGGATGATCTCTTCTATAGATGACGTAGAGCATAACGGAGCGCGGGCAGAAGTAGAATGGTACGCAGTCACCAACTCTCAGGTCTTCGTGGCTCCTTATGCGTCTACGTAGCCTGTACTGCTTGATGTTGGTCATTCCAATGTTCGTTCCCCCAATCCCACGCTCTCGAACTTCCGAATCTGCCCACAAATGACCGTCGGCGACAATTGACGCTAGTCGGTCCACATGGACAATGTGATATATCTTGGGATCTGACGGAACAAGCATGATTATTCAATACGAACGAACCATGTGTTCATTATAGCTGATACTTCAAAGTATTGTGCAAATCATGCCGCCCTCCAAAAAGTGACAACTTTTCCTTTACAGCCATAGCATCCATGTTCTAGCATCTCTGCATCAAATCTTCATCGGAGGTGCTCTTATGGCTCTAACCCTAACGGAATCCGCAAAACTCTCCCAGGACATGCTCCTAACCGGCGTCATCGAGACCGTCGTCAAGGACAGCCCCGTCCTCCAGTCCATCCCCTTCATCGAGGTGGTCGGCAACGGCCTTACCTACAACCAGGAAAAGGCCCTTCCCTCGGTCTCCTTCTACGAACCCGGCGACACCTGGAACGAGTCCACACCCACTTTCACCCAGGTCACCGCCAACCTGAAGATCCTCGGCGGCGACGCCGACGTGGACAACTTCGTCAAGGCTACCCGCTCCAACCTTCAGGACCTGGAGGCAACAGTCGTCGCCCTCAAGTCCAAGGCCACCCAGCAGCAGTTCGACACCACCTTCATCGACGGCGACAGCGCCGCCGACTCCAAGGCTTTCAACGGTATCGACAAGCTGACCGCCGACACCCAGACCGTCGCAATGGGCGACAACGGCGGCGCCCTGACCCTCGACAAGCTGGACGAAATGATCGACAAGGTCCGCGGCGGCAAGCCCGACATGCTCATCATGAGCCGCCGCTCCCGCCGCAAGCTCTCCGCCCTCGGCCGCGCCGCCGGCAGCGGCGTCGTCGTCGCCGACAGGGACCAGTTCGGCATGATGACCGACTACTACGACGGCATCCCCGTCGGCGTCAGCGACTACGTGAGCGACGTCAGGACCGTCGGCAACAAGAGCGACTGCTCCACTATCTACGCCCTCCAGTGGGGCGAAGGCGCCGTCGCAGGCCTCACCTCCCCCGGTGGCCTCCAGGTGGAGCGCGTCGGCAGCCTCGAGACCAAGGACGCCACCCGCGTCCGCGTCAAGTGGTACGTCGCCATCGCCGTCTTCAACGCCCTCAAGCTCGCCAAGCTCACTGGCGTCCGTCCCTAACCCCTCACCTCTTATTCCTTCCCCCTCGACGGGGGAAGGTTAGGCCTGTCCTGAGCCTGCCGAAGGGATGGGGGTGACGCTCCACCAAACCCCAACCCATATCCGCGAGGGTGGTTCGCGAACCGCCCCTACTCTACCCAACGACAACACCAAGGAGACTCCCAAATGACCCTCACAGAAATGCGAAACCGGCTCCGCATAGACCTTCACGACGAAGACTCCTCCGACTACCGGTGGACCGACGCCCAGCTGGACCGTCACCTGGGCCGGGCGCTGCGCGAACTCAGCGCGGCCCAGCCCCGGCCCGACGTGACCACCATCCAGACCGGCGCCGACGGCATCACCCTCTCCCTCGCTACCCAGACGGAACTGGTGAGGGTCGATGCGGTGGAGTTCCCCGTCGGCGAAAGCCCCCCTTCCTACGTGGACTTCTTCCTTCGGGGAGCCACCATCACCCTGCTGACCGGGGAGAGACCCGATGCCGGCGAAGCGGTGAAGGTACACTACGGCCGCCTTCACACCCTGAACGCCACAACCTCCACCATTGCGTCCCACCTGGAGGAGCTGGTCCTGACCGGGGCCGCGGGTTACGCCGCCATGGACCTGTCCGGCCACGCCATCAACAGCATCAACGTGGGCGGCCCACACACCTGGCGGCACTTCCTGGAGTGGGGGCAGGAGAATCTGGCCCGCTTCCATCAGGGTCTGTCGGACCTCAGCCGCCGTACCTCCATGCGGGTGCGCCGCCTCAATCGTCCCCTCCACCAGCCCGCCGGCGGGAGATCCTGATGCGCGGGCTCTCCCCAACCCTGCTGGAAGCGCAGAAGAGCGCCCGCCGCCAGCCCTACCTGGGCGTCACAGTGGACCGGCGGCTGCCCCACGTCTTCCACCCCGTGTTCACGCAACACCTGAACCTGGACGAGACCCCCGCCCGGCACGCCCTGTACCTGACTTCCGGCGGCGCCCTCATCCGGGCCCGCGTCCGAAGGTCGAACTCCAGGCTGTACGTGCAGCGCGTCGCCAACGCCACGGGAAGCAGCGTCTTCACCCAATGGACATACCTGAACAACGCCTATCCCGACGCCGGAGTCGCCCTCTGCGGCAACGGCTCCTACGTCCTCATGGTCTACGTTCACAGCGGCAACCGCCGCGAGCTGCGCTACCGCGAGAGCAACGACGACGGCGTCACCTGGAGCAGAGATGCGCGGCTCCTCTATCCCGCCGTCTCCGGCGTCTCCCACCTGGCCGCCTCCGTGAGCCCCGACGGCAAGATCGGCCTCTTCTACGCCAGCAGCAGCCACAACCTGTACGGCATGCGTCGCATCGACGGCACGTGGACCACCCCCGCCGCCTGGGCGCAGTCCTCCTACATCAGGAAGATAGAAGGCATTGCCTGCGCCTTCAGCACCGACTGGAACGTGGTGGTGTGCGGCGTCACCTCCTCCGGCTCCTCCCGCGTGTGGACCACGGTCTACGGCGACGGCATAGAGAACGCACGGGGTCGCTTCACCAGCATCACCAACCTCGCCCGGGCGGACTCCGGCTCTGAAGTGTCCTTCTCTCACCCCTACCTGGCAAATGCCGACACCTTCCGCCTTTTCTTCAAGGAGTCCTACGCCGGTCCCAATTCCTACGGCCGCGCCTTCTGGACCTTCGCCCCGGACAACAGCTCCTTCCGCACCGCCCGCTGGCGCGAACCCATCCCCTTCAACGACAACCCATACGCCGGCGTCGCCATCGCGGGAAGCTCAACAACCCTCTGGCTCTCCACCTCCACCCAGGTCTGGAGTGCCACCTCTCCCGCCAGCCGCAGTCTCACCGCCGATGTGCTGGAGGCTAAGCTGGTGGAAGGGGTATCCGACGGTGGGGCCACCCTGCTCCTCCGCAACGACCACGGTCGCTACAACAACGCCGGCCTGGAGAGCGGTTCGCCCCTGGTGCCCGGCGCGCGGGTGCGTTTCGACCCCGGCTACGTAACCTCCGACGGCGTGGAGCATTCCCCCGGCCCCGCCTACTGGGTACGATCGCTGGAACGCCGCTCGGAAGCCGGAAAAGCCCTGCTTGCCCTATACCTGGAAGACGGTTGGGCCCTGCTGGAGCGATGGCGGGCCCGCTACCAGCACAACTGGATCAAGGGATACACTTCCGTCGAGGACATGGTGGAGTACATCCTCGCCAGGGCCGGGTTGAGCCTGGATGTCCTCACCGCCGGCGACACCTTTCAGCGACAGCGACCCGCCTTCACCATCCACCCCAACACCACCGCCGCCGACGCCGTGAAGCGGCTCATGGCCACCGTGCCGGAGGTCCTCTTCTTCCGCCGGGGCGTCCCCGCCGTCAAGCTGCTCGACGCCGACGATGCCGCTTCCTACTCCTACGGCGACGACCACCCCGTTAACCGCGGGCGGTACCTGTTCCGCGCGCCCCGGTACAACCGCATCCAGACCTACGGCCTCGACACGCTACAGGAATCCCTCGACTGGAACTCCGTGTCCGCAATGGCCGACAGGCTCTTGCAAGTCTACGACATCAACCTGGAAACGACCGACGCCGCCAGGCAGCGGAGCGACAGCCTGCTGTCCCGGGAGCGAAGGTCCACCCGGGACGGTCTTCTGGAGGCCCCCGTCAATTGCGGGCTGGAGCTGCTCGACGTGGTGAGCATCACGGACCCGGCGGCGGGTCTGAACGGGGCCCGCCGTCGCGTCACGGGCCTTGAGATGGACTTCAGACGCGGCCCGGGTGGCCCGCCGGGATATTCCCACACCCTCACCCTGTCGGGGGTCTAACCCCCTCCGCACTGCATCCAGTGCGGACGCCCACCCTTCCCAACCAAAACCCAACCCAACTAAGGTATGACATGATAATCAAAAAAGGCGTCATCAAGGCATTCAGCTCTTCAACCTACAAGGCCACCATCCAGCTGGAGGGCAGCCTCTCCGTCTGGATCAGCTCCGTTCCCGTCGCCCGCAACATCTCCTCCTCTCATGCGCAAACGGGCAGGCGCTGCGCCATCCTCTTCTTCAGTGAAGAAAACAAGAACGACGCCGTAATCTTCGCCGTCTACACCTAAGCCCCGCTCCCAAACCCCCAACCCCTAGCCACACCCACCCACTCAGCGTTACAATGCTTGCGGGCCGAAGTGGCGGAATGGTAGACGCGCCGGTCTCAAAAACCGGTGGGGGCAACCCCGTGTCGGTTCGAATCCGACCTTCGGCACCACCCCACACCCTTCAATTTGCTCTTTGCAGCATCACAATGTATATATAATGTATCTTGTACCCTATGGTAGAATGCGCCAAAGCGGTGATTTTATGTTAGCATCGCATTCTAGGAGGTGTGACTATGGAGAGCGGTAGCCCTCCCGTGGTCTATGAAGTTCGGTACCCTGAAACCCTCCATCCGGGCCTTGTAGTCGCCAAACTATTTTTGGGATGGATCTACGTGGGCATCCCCCACGGAATAATCCTCTTTTTCTACGGTATCGCCACCGGCTTTGCCAGCCTTGCCGCCTTCGTAGCCATCCTCTTCACCGGGCAGTACCCGGAGAGCCTCTTTAATTTCAACATGGGCTTCATCCGTTGGAGTTCCCGCGTTTCCGCGTACCTGAATTTCATGACGGACCAATATCCCCCCTTCACCGCGGAGCCGATGCCCGACAGCCCCGTTGACGTACGCATCGTCAGGCAGGAGAGCTACTCCAAGCCTCACGCTCTGCTCAAGTTCTTCTTCGGTTGGCTCTACGCCTTCCTGCCCCACGCCATCATCCTCCTCTTCTACGCCCTCGCCGTTTCCGTCACCGCCCTCATCGCCTTCTTCACCATCGTCTTCAAGGGCCAGTACCCCATTGAGCTTTACAGATTTGCCGTGGGCCTCGACCGCTGGAACCTGCGCCTCGACGCCTATCTCATGTTCATGCGTGATGAGTATCCCCCCTTCAACAACCGCCCAATCTTCAACGACCAAACAACCTGACGGGAATCCGCGACCAGCGGAGGGAGGCTGAACTATGGTGATGGAAGCGACTAGCCCCCGGGCAACCGATGGCTCAGCCGGCGAGGAGATGATCGTCGCCCGGGATGTTCACAAGTGGTTCGGCAACTTCCACGTCCTCCGCGGCGTCAGCATGACCGTCAGGCGGGGCGAACGAATCGTAATCCTCGGCCCCTCCGGCTCCGGCAAGTCCACCTTCATCCGCTGCATCAACCGGCTGGAGGAACACCAGCGGGGCGACATCATCGTCGACGGCATCGCAATGAGCAACGACCTGAGCAACATCGACGCTATCCGCAGCGAAGTCGGGATGGTATTCCAGTCCTTCAACCTCTTCCCCCATCTTTCGGTGATGCAGAATATCACCCTCGCCCCCATCAAGGTCCGAAAGCTGCCACAAAGCGAAGCTGAGGAGGTAGCCACCCAGCTACTGGAGCGGGTGGGCATCCCGGAACAAGCTGAGAAGTTCCCCATCGAACTCTCCGGCGGCCAGCAGCAGCGCGTGGCCATCGCCCGCGCCCTCGCCATGCGACCCCGCATCATGCTATTCGACGAACCCACCTCCGCCCTCGACCCCGAGATGATCAAGGAAGTCCTCGACATCATGGTAGACCTCGCCCACTCCGGCATGACCATGCTCGTCGTCACCCACGAGATCGGCTTCGCCCGCGAAGTTGCCGACCGGATGGTCATGTTCGACGAAGGCGTTATAGTCGAGGAAGGCACCCCCACCGAGTTCCTGGAAAACCCGAAGAGCGAACGGGCCAAGGCCTTCCTCCGCCAAATCCTCTAACCCCCTCCCGTTCCCCCGCGAAGGCGGGGGCCCATTCTTTACCCTTAACCCGCATTGGCGCCAGTTGAGGCCGTTCGCGAACCGCCCTCCCCCTCGCCTCTAACCTCTTCCCCCTTGATGGGGGAAGATTGAGATGGGGGTGACTCCAACCCTCCCCCCCTCCTTGACACTCTTCCCCACCCCTGCGTACACTCGTGCCGCACCAAGCAGGGCCGCAAATCACCCCTGCTGACTCTTGCAGCAAGGCCCCCCAAGGAGAATAACAATGGCAGAAGCCGCCCCCGACGTTGATGCTCTGCGACGCGACTACATCGGGCAGGAAAGCCCGCCCGAATACCTGGATGTGGAGAAGGGCCACGTGCGCGCCTTCGCCGAAGCCATCGGCGACCCCAACCCCCTCTGGAACGACGAAATAGAGGCGCGAAAATCCCGCTTTGGCGGCATCGTCGCCCCGCCCACCTTCCTCCGCGCCGCCCGCACCCAACGCCTGGAAGACCTCCCCCCGGACTTCCCCTACAAGCGACTCCTCGACGGCGGCAGCGAATGGGAATACTTCGAGCCCGTCCGCGTCGGCGACCGCATCGCCGCCGTCAACCGCATCGTAGACATCTTCTCCCGCACGGGCAGCATCGGCCCCATGATTTTCGTCGTCACCGAGACCACCTACACCAACCAGCTGGGCCAGGTCACCGCCACCCAGAAGAACACCTCCATCCGCTACTAGGAGGCCAACGCAATGAATCGTCATTCCGGCAGAAGCCGGAATCCATCTTAGCCCTTCCCCCTCGACGGGGGAAGGTTCGGATGGGGGTGATTCCCCAATCATCGATAACTCTCATTGTGTGTTCCGCGACGGTTTCCCAATAGCGGCAATAATCTAACCTGAAACCAGACAGAAAAACCCACCAACAAAAAGGGAAAAAGAATGAACAATCATCCATACTGGGAAGACGTTGAACAAGGGACAGAAATCCCCTCCCTCGTGAAGCACCCGAGCACCCGCCAGCTGGTGCGCTACGCCGGCGTCTCCGGCGACTTCTACGAGATCCACTACGACAAGGACTTCGCTATCGGCACCGGCCTCCCCGGCGTCATCCTCCACGGAGCGTTGAAGAGCGCCTTCCTCGGCCAGATGCTGACCGACTGGATTGGCCCCAACGGCACCCTCCGCAAGCTCGGCTGCCAGTACCGCGGCATGGACGAACCCGGCATCGCCCTCGCCTGCAGCGGCGTGGTCACGAAGAAGTACGTGTCGGACGGACGCCGCCTCCTCGACTGCGACGTGTGGGTGGAGGACGAACAGGGCCGCCGCTACACCCCCGGCTGGGCCACCGTGGAACTCCCCACCCGCACCCCCTAACCCCCCCACCTCTTGCTCCTGCGAAGGCAGGAGCCAATACCCTGCCCTCAAACCACCCCAACCACAGAGCGACCCACCCTGCCATTCCTCTCTTCTGGCTGGCAGGGGCGGTTCGCGAACCGCCCTCTCCCCACCAACTCTAGAAAATTGCACTTTCCCCCCGTCCTTTGTACAGTAGTCCCTGCTAAACCCAAATCCCATCCCAAACAACAAGGAGAAAAAATGCCGGGTGTTCTTGAAGGCAAGGTCGCAATAGTAACCGGGTCCGGCCGCGGCATCGGACGCGGCGTCGCCATCCTAATGGCCCAGGAAGGCGCGAAGGTCGTCGTCGTTGACCCCGGCGCCGAACTCGACGGCTCCGGCGGCTCCATCGCCATCGCCGACAGCGTCGTCGACGAAATTCGCGCCAACGGCGGCCAAGCCGTCCCCTGCTACGAGTCCGTCGCCACCATGGAGGGCGGCGAGGCCAGCGTCCAATCGGCCCTCGATAACTTCGGCCAGCTCGACATAGTCGTCACCTGCGCCGGCATCCTCCGCGACCGCATGCTATTCAACATGACGGAACAGGAATGGGACTCCGTCATTGCCGTCCACCTCAAGGGCACCTTCACCGTCGTCAAGCACGCCGCCATCCTCTTCCGCCAGCAGCGTTCAGGACGCATCATCACTTTCAGCTCGGAGTCGGGCCTCATCGGCAACTCCGGCCAGGCCAATTACGGCGCCGCCAAGTCCGGCATCGCCGGCTTCACCAAGGTCGTCGCCCGCGACATGGGTCGCTACGGCGTCACCGCCAACTCCATCGCTCCCCGCGCCAACACCCGCATGACGTCGGACATCCCCAGCGCCGCCAGCCAGATCCGCGCCGCCCAGGGTGTCGCCGCCATCGAGGGCGAGGACGACCTCGAGTCCGCAGATCCCGACGACGTTGCGCCCTTCACCGTCTTCCTCGCAAGCGACTACGCCGCCGATGTAAACGGCCAGACTTTCCTCGTCTACGGCGGCGTCGTCTCCCTCATGTCCCAGCCACGCCCGGAGCGCTCCATCTTCAACGGCGAAGAGCGCTGGGACCTGGACAAGCTCGCCCCCCTCGCCAGAAACTATCTCACCAGGGGCATAGACAACCCCGCGCCGGCGCGACAGCCCGGCTAGAGCAACCCACCGACTCAAAGACAGAATAGGAGCTAAACAGAATGAAACTGGCATTCTTCGACGACTTCAAACTGGGAGTCATCAAGGACGACTCCGTGGTAGACGTGTCCGACGCGGTGTCCGGCTTAAACCACACCTCCCCCCAGGACCTCATCAGCCGCGTCATCGAAAACTTCGACGACGTCAGAGAGGCGTTGCAGCAGGCGGCCGGTTCCGGCTCCGGCATCCCCCTGGATAGCGTCCGGCTAAGGCCCCCGCTGCCCAAGCCCGGCAACGTCGTCGCCATGGCCGTCAACTACATGGAGGACGGCACCAGAGACGCGCCCGCCCCCATTAACGCTTTCCACAAGTCGCCCAACGCCGTCATAGGCCCCGGCGACACCATGGTTCTGCCCGACGTTCCAGCCACCATCTTCGAAGGCGAGGCGGAAATGGCCCTCGTCATCGGCAAACGGGCAAGCTTTGTCAGGCAGGAAGACGCCTTCGACTACGTCTTCGGCTACACGAACTTCATCGACGGTTCCGCTCGTGGCTTGCCCCCCGGCGGCAACACCTTCTACCAGATGAAGGCCCGCAACACCTTCGCCCCCCTCGGCCCGTGGATTGTCACCGCCGATGAGATAGAAGACCCCCAGGAACTGCCCGTCAAGCTCTGGGTCAACGGGGAACTGAAGCAGAATTTCAACACCAACGACATGGCCCACAAGATCCCCCGAATTATCGAGTGGGTCAGCTCCGTCCACGACCTGGAGCCCGGCGACGTCGTCGCCACCGGCACCAACCATCGCGGCCTCAGCGCCTTCCAGGACGGAGACACAATCGACTTGACCATAGGAGGACTGGGCACTCTCTCCTTCAACGTTCGCGACGACCTGAAGCGCACCTGGGCCCGCACCACCCGGCTGGAAATGGCGGAGCAGGGCAAAGAGGGCACCACCCCCCAATTAACCGGCAAATATGCCTAACCCTCCCCCTCTCCATTCATGTCATTCGGAGGAGGCCCCGCGACGAAGAATCTCGCCCCAAAGAAACCCCTCTTCCCTCCTCTCCCGTCGTGGGAGAGGATTGAGGTGAGGGTGACTTCCCATCTCCCTCTAATCAAAACGAACCCCGACCAAAGACTAGGATAGAGGTACAAAATTGACAGAGTTGTTGAAAGACAAGGTGGCAATAGTAACCGGGTCCGGCCGCGGCATCGGGCGAGGCATCGCCATGCTCATGGCCCGGGAAGGCGCGAAGGTCGTCGTCGTTGACCCCGGCGCCGAACTCGACGGCTCCGGCGGCTCCATCGCCATCGCCGACAGCGTCGTCGACGAAATCCGCGCCAGCGGCGGCGAGGCCGTCCCCTGCTACGAGTCCGTCGCCACCATGGAGGGCGGCGAGGCCATCGTACAGTCAGCCCTAGACAGCTTCGGCCAGCTGGACATTGTCGTCACCTGCGCCGGAATCCTCCGGGACCGCATGATCTTCAACATGACCGAAGACGAGTGGGACGCCGTCATTCAAGTGCACCTCAAGGGCACGTTCTCCGTGGTCAAGCACGCCAGCATCCTCTTCCGCCAGCAGCGTTCGGGACGCATCATCACCTTCAGCTCCACCTCCGGCCTTATAGGCAACTCCGGCCAGGCCAACTACGGCGCCGCCAAGGACGGCATCGCCGGGTTGACCCGCGTGGCCGCGCGAGACTTGGGTCGGTACGGCGTCACCGCCAATTCCATCGCCCCCAGCGCCAGAACCCGCATGATTGGCGCCGTTCCCACCTCGGCCCGGCAGCTTCGCGCCGCCCAGGGCATCGCAGGCGCGGGCGGCGGCGCCCTCGTGGGCGAGGCCGACGACATCGCCCCCTTCGTCACCTGGCTCTCCTCCGACGAGTCCTCTCACGTCAACGGTCAGGTCTTCTACGTAACCGACGGTCTCGTGAGCCTGCTGAACCAGCCGGAAGCCGTCCGCACCATAAACAAAGAAGGCCGCTGGACTGTAGAGGAACTCATCAAGGTCTTCCCCATCACCATCGGCGTCGACCTCTACAACCCCGCCCCCGCGCCTCCCCCCGCCTAACCGCCCCTCTTTCCTCCTCTCCCGTCGTGGGAGAGGATTGAGCCTGCCCTGAGCCTTTCGAAGGGGTGAGGGTAATCTGGGTGGCGGCGGGGCTGAACGGCGAGTTGTGCAAAGCCCTCCTCCATAGAGGAAGGCAGAAGCCTGCCCTGAGTGTACCGAAGGGGTGAGGGTGACCCTCCCCTACTTCCCCGCGCCCGTCTTCGACAACTCATCCCTCTCCGCCAGCTTCTCCTCCCGCATCGCGTCCCACTCCTCCCGCAGCATCTCCATGTACACAAACTCCCGCTGGATCCGACGCACCATCCTCACCGTGTGAAACCCGCACTTCTCAAAGCACCGACGCGCCCGCTTGTTCCACTTCAGCGTATGCAGGTACAGCCGGTTTAGCCCCGTAGTCGCGAAGATGTGGTCAATCAGCGTCACCACCACGTCAAAGCCATAGCCTCCGTTCCAGTAGCTCCGGTTGCCAATCAGAATGCCCACCTCCGCCGTCTTGTGCACCACGTCCACGTCGTAATACATGCAGTTGCCAATGTATGCGCCGTCCAGCGTGTCCACGGAAAGCGGCTTGGCCCACGCCAGCGGATACCGCAGCTGCTCCCTGTACAGCTTAAGAAACTCGTCGTAGCCCATCGTCAGCGGCAGCGCCGCGTCCAGCTGGGAAAGCTCAGGATCCGTCCGCCACTGAAACTCGTTCCAGGCGTCATTCACTGTCTTCTCCCGCAGCACCACCCGGGCGCCGCGAAGGTGGATCTTATCCCTCATGGTCTCTCTTCTGTATCAGGTCCAGGGCGGAACCGAGAATCTTCACCTCGTTGGCGTAGGTGAGCCGCCGCTGGGCCTCGTCGATGGGCACCCATTCCACCTCGTCGAACTCGTAGTCGTGGTCGTTCATCGACCCGCCTTGGCATGTCATCAGGTAGAAGTGAACCGTCTTGTTGAAGCGGGTGGAGTCCGGCGGCTGCATGAACCAGTATTGAATGCTGCCGATGCGTTCCTCCAGCGACACCTTCAGCCCCGTTTCCTCCCGCACCTCCCGCAGCGCCGTCTGCTCCATCGTCTCGCCCCGGTCTGGCGTGCCCTTGGGCAGACTCCACCGCAGCGGGTCCCGCCGGCCGCATAGGGCGACTTCAACCCTACCCCTCCGCTGGCGATACACAACGCCTCCCGCGGACACGGGTCTCTTGACTCTGCCTCTCGCCCTTCTGGCGTTCAAATCAGTATTGTCGGTCTCTCATAATGTTCCAAAATCTCTGAAAATAACCCAACGTCGAAAGGAATTCGAAAACTATGCGCTGGGCCGGATTTTGGTATCGAAAAGAATTCTAAGTCTGCCCGCAAAACCAGTCAAGCCGGGCTGTTGCTCCAGAGAACATCAGGAACCATGACCTGATTCTTCATCTCACAAATCGTTTCGTGGAGGCGGTATTGGGTGTATATTATGCAAGGCACTGTACATTTGGTTCATGCCTGATGGGAGATTGAGAAAACAATGAGTTGGCCAATTGTAGTTCTGTTAAGCGTAGTTGTATTGACCATCGGAGGAGTTGTAGCTGTCTTTGTCCTTCAGGGCCCGTCGTCCGAACCGGCTCCTCAAGTAGTTACTGTGGTCAGAACTCCAGAACCGACTTCTAAGCCACCTCCAACACCAGCCTCGACAACAACTGCTACGATTGAAGCCACAGAAGTACCTGCACTGACGACCACCCCAACTCCCACAAGAACATCTACTCCAACGGCAACTACCAAGCCTACTCAGACTGCAGCTGCTACGCCCCAACCCCTACCTTCACCTAGCCGTGCTCCTGCTCCTACTCCCGTGGCGACACCCACCCCAACCCCTGCACCAACAATTCCTCCGGTTCCGACCCTCCCCCCTATGCCAACTAGCACACCAACACCGACACCCTCTCCGACTCCAGTAGTATTGAAGGATGTAGGAGGAGGCGAGTTGGATACAGCAGAAATTGCGCACTTGGTAATCCAGCTTACAAATGAAAGACGACAGCGACGAGGACTCCCTGCTCTACTTGTTGACCCCTCCATTAGTGAGATTGCACTAGGGCACAGCCTAAACATGGCGACTACAGGAATATTCGAGCATGAGATCGATGGTCAAGGTCCTACTGACAGGGCATTGGCTGCGAACTATACCTGCAGGAACTATCGGGAAGATGGTAGCTACACGTATGGGCTATCCGAGAATATCAACATGATGCCACGAGTTTGGGAATGGACTCACACGACGAGCGGCAGCGTTACCACCACTACCGTCAGCGGCTTTCACAACACTTCTGAGAAAGTTGCGGAAGCCCTGGTCGCGAACTGGATGGACAGCCTTGGTCACAGGACTAACATCCTTGATCCTGATGCTCGCAGGATTGGGGTGGGTGTGCATGTCCAGATAACCGATGAATTTGGGTTCGCGTCTGAGACATATTGGGTTACCCAGAACTTCTCCGACTGCAGAGCTATTCCGGCGGAGATTGCAGAGGAGAGGGAGAAGGCCAAGGCCCAGCTAGTGGAAGCAGTTCTGTATGTGGGTACCAATCACTTCAATTTGCTCTATTGTAGGCCAGTAACCATGGTACCCACTTATCGTGAGTTTGGAGCCTTGCATCCTGACGACGTCCACCGCAAGATGGGATTCGAAATTGGCCGATACAGTGATGTTGAAAACCCCTTCATAGCATTAGCACACTGGGAGATGGGTTTGGAATGTGTCAATAAGGACGATGCCGACTCCCCATTCTTGGAGATGGACGCCGACCTGGTAGAGTTGTTGGTGGACACGCACTGGAATGAATCAGAGGCAGGGACATGCATAGTGCAAGGTGCGGGAATCTCTGAAGTAGATAGGGCCTCAGCAACCGCAATGCACGCTTGGATTAGTCTTGGCTTGGTCTGTACTGATGCTTAACAGGAGCACTGTAGACTTTCATATCAACCAAACATATTCGAACTTGGGCTGACCGCAAGTGCATTCAACTATGATCTAGTCCCATCATCCATTTTGTATGCAACCAATTCCCCCACGGAGGACCACGCCTTGACCAGCGACGCACAACCCCCGGCGGAATCCAGGGGACTCACCCTCTATGAAGCCGCCCGACGCTTCCACGTCCCCTTCCAGTCGGAAGCCAGGCCCCAGGACCGCGACGTCGAAGCCGGAGGCCTCCGGTTTCACTACCTGGAGTGGGGCAGCCCAGACCGTCCCACCCTTCTCTTGCTTCATGGCATCTGCCAGCAGTGCCATAGTTGGGACTTCATTTCCCTGGCCCTCGCCCACCAGTATCACGTCATCGCCCTGGATGCCAGAGGCCACGGCGACTCCCAGTGGCCGTCCGACGCCGACTACTCCATCGACGCCCATCAGCATGACCTCGACGCCGTGGCAGATGCCCTCGGGCTGCGAAACTTCGTAGTCGTCGGCCACTCCATGGGCGGACGCAACGGATACGTCTTCGCCTCCCGCCGCCCGGCGCTCCTCCGCGGCCTCGTCATCGTCGATACCGGCCCCGGCCAGGTCGCCGCCGGCAGCCGGCGCATCCGCAGCTTCATCTCCCTCCCCGACCGGCTCAACAGCTACGACGAATTTGTAGCCCGCGTCATGGAATACACCGGCCGCCCCGCCTGGCTCGTCCACGGCAGCCTCCAGCACACCATCCGAGAGACCTCCGACGGCAAGTGGACCTGGAAGTACGACGTCGCAATCAGAAGCCCCGACTTCCGACCCGAAAGCTGGCCCTCCGAGAAGCTCTGGCAATGCCTGGCGTCGCTCCAATGCCCCACCCTCGTGGTCCGTGGGGCCAACACCGACGTGCTCTCCCAGGAAGTCTTCGAGCGGATGCAGAAGGTGATTCCCCAATGCCGAAGCGTGACCGTGGAGAATGCCGGACATCTGGTGCCGGGTGACAATCCAAAGGGATTCCTGGAGGCCCTGGCGCCCTTCCTCGCCTCCCTGCACGACTAGCCATCCCCAAAGGGCAAGATTCGACCCCCACAAGGGAAAAAGAATGCCCCCAAAGGGATTCGAACCCTTGATTTCCAGCTTGAAAGGCTGGCGTCCTGGGCCAGACTAGACGATGGGGGCAAAACCGTCCCAATAGTATAAATTGAACCGGCCTTCTTTCGCTAGTGTCTGACAACTCGAACCAAGCGCCCAATTCCCAATTTCAGACACGTCTCGGCCTTGAATTCCCCTCCCCGCCTAATCTAGGCTTTCAACACTTTGCCAAACACCGCGCCCTAAATAGAAAGAAGGAGGCAACGACGCCATGACGATGCAGCAGACGTTTTCCTGTACCAAGTGCGGTCATAGCCGGTTTGAAACGGCAGAAATCAGGACCACGGGCAAGTGGAGCCGTTTCTTCGACATTCAGAATAAGAAATTCACCACTGTTTCCTGCACCCAGTGCGGCTTTACCGAGATCTATCGCGGCGACTCCTCCACCCTCGGCAACGTCTTCGACTTCCTGTCCGGTTAGCCGCCACAGCTACCCCGCCGGAGCGTCCACCGCAGCCGCCTCAAGGTTCAGCGGGTCAACGTCGACGTTCCGGTCCAACGCCCTCCGCAGGGCCTGCCCAACAGTCGGCGCGTACTCAATCTTTAGCCCCGGGATGCGCGGCAGCTTGCCGCCAAGCGATGCGGGCGCCAGCCCCGTGGTAAAGCCCATCCTGGCCGCTTCCGTCAGTCGACGGTCCGTCTGCGGCGCCGACCGGAGTTCCCCGCTCAGCCCCACCTCTCCTATCGCCACCAGACCCGGTTTCACCGGCTGATTCCGGTAGCTGGAGGCCAGCGCCAGCGCCAACGCCAGGTCCGCCGCTGGCTCCGTCACCCGCAGCCCTCCCGCCACGCTCACTATCACGTCCTGGTTCGCCAGCGCCACCCGCGCCCTCCGGCTCAGTACCGCCGACACCATGATCATCCGGTGGAAGTCGAACCCGTTGGCCGTTCGCCGCGGCACCGGCTGCATTGAATGCGACGTCAACGCCTGAATCTCCACCAGCAGCGGTCGGCTCCCCTCCAGAATCGGCGCGATGGCTGAACCGACGGTCCCCTCCAACCTCTCCCCCAACAAAGCCTCAGAAGGGTCAAGCACTTCCTCCAGCCCGCCGCTCGTCATCTGGAACATCGCCACCTCGTGGGTTGATCCGAACCGGTTCTTCACGCTCCTCAGCAGCCGGTTCGTTCCCAGATTATCCCCCTCCAGGTACAGTACGGCGTCCACCATGTGCTCCAGCACCCGCGGGCCCGCCACGCTGCCGTCCTTAGTCACGTGTCCCGCCAGCAGCACCGGCGCCCGCTGCCCTTTCGCCCACTGCATCAGCTGCAGCGCACAGTCCCGCACCTGCGCCGGACTGCCCGGGCTGGACGTAGCATCCGCGCTGGATAAGGTCTGGATGGAATCAACGACGACCAGACCCGGGCGCGCCCCTTCCAAATGCTCCACAACCTGCTCCACCGCCGTTTCCTGCAACAGAAAAACGTCGTTCCCCTTCAGCCCCAGACGCTCGGAGCGCAGCTTTATCTGCTGCTCCGACTCCTCGCCGGATACGTACAACGTCTTCAACCCAGCCGCCGCCACGGCCTCCGCAATCTGCAGCAACAGCGTAGACTTCCCCACCCCCGGCTCGCCCGCAAAAAGGGTCAACGAGCCCGGCACCAGCCCTCCGCCCAGCACCCTGTCCATCTCGCCGCACCCCGTCGTGATGCGTGACTGCGACTCCGGTTCCACCTGCGCCAGCTCCACCGGCTCGCTGCGCGCCAGCGGATTCCACCGCCCCCGCCGGTCCGACGCCTTCTGCACCGGCGCTTCCACCAGCGGCGTGCGGGATCCGCAGCCGGAGCAGAAGCCCATCCAACGGGCGCTTTCCTGCCCGCAATGCTGGCAGAAGAAGAGGGTGCGCTTGCTCTTTGACCTTGCCGCCATCCGGTCCCCTACGACAGACCCTTCAACCGCACCGCCGGCAGCCGTTTCAACCTCTGATTCACCGGGTCCACCTCAATCCCGACGGATTCCAGCGCGGTCACTCCCAGCAGCGGCTCCACTCCCTCGTCCCCCATGATTATCGTCCCTCCCACAATCTCCCCCATGAATTCTATCTCCGCCACCGTCACCTCCATTACGTGTTCGCTCCCGTCCGCCAGTTCATATATCCTCCTTCCCCGCGCTTCCAGTCCAATAGCTTCAAGGTGCTTCCTTGGCGCCAGGCAGTCCGTTGCTCCCGTGTCCACCAGAAACAGCGCCTCCCAGGTCTTATCAGGCTGCGCCGGGTTACGAATTGTTACAGTCACGTGCGTCGCTCCCATCTCTTCCTCCCTCTTTGCGAATAATCGAACGCTTATCCCCCTGCATTCTATCATCCCCACAACCCAAAATCCCAACCCAACCTGCCCTCCCCTCTACGCGCTCCTCTTCTCCGGCATCTGCGCCCCCATGATCACAACCGCCGCCAGTACGTACAGCCCTATCAGTATCCACCACACCAGCGTATAGCTGTCGCTGTAGTCGTAGATGTACCCCGCTATCGGCGCGCCGGCCCCGGAAGTCACCAGCGTCGCGGGCAGTACGATGCCCCTGATAGTCCCCAGAAACGCCCGACCGTAGTATTCCGCCCAAACGTAGGTGGTGACTATCATGTTTGCCCCCACGGATATACCGAACAGGATGACCGAGGCGAACAGGAAAAAGGGATGGAATGTGACAAACATGAGGGCGACGGCTGCCGCGAATCCCAGGCTGGAAATCGCCCCCACGTACCGGACGGGAAACCGCTCCACCAGAAATCCCGCCGCCAGCGCCATCAGCGCCGCGCCTGCAGCGTCGGCGGCGAAGGCGATAGACACCAGCCCCGCGTCGAAGCCCTGCTCCACCCAGTAGGGCAGCCGGTGAATGCTCCCTCCCCCAGCCGCAAGCCCCAGCACCCCGAAGAACAAAATGAGCCGCCAGAAGGCCCCCGTCCTCATCGCCTCGCCCGCCGTCCATTGCGCCTCGACTGGCGGCTGCGACTGCTGAGGATTGACAGGCCGTCTGTCCTCACCGTCCGGCAGCAGCCCAATGTCCTCAGGCTGCTTCCTCAGGAAGAACAGCGCCAGCGGCAGCGTCAGCGCCATGCTGATGATCGCCAGCATCAGCCACGCGTAACGCCATCCCCCGCCGTCAATGAAAAGCTGCGTGATGGGCATGAACGCGATCCCGCCCATCCCCAACCCGGTCGTAGCCATAGCCAGCGCCCGCCCCCGGTGCCGCACGAACCACTTCGCCACAGGCACGGAAGTCAGCAACCCCCCCGGCGCGGAGAGTCCAATGAACCCCATCAACGTGAACAGCCCCAGGAACTGCCACGAGTTCTGCAAGAAGAACAGCCCGATCATGCACGCGCCCGTAGTGATGGACGCAACCGCAATCAGAATCCGCGCCCCGTGCCGGTCCAGCAGCCGTCCAAGTATGAAGCCGGAAACGCCCCCCGCGAGCATCCGCGTTGTCTGCGACCACCCGATGAACCCCCGCGACATGTCCAGGTCCTCGCCCATGGGGATCACGAACAGGCCGAAGTTAAGCGTCCCCGTGGCCATGGTGGCGAAGTTCACCAGAAACAGGGTGACCACTATCACCCACCCATAGAAGAACGGCCAGCCGGAGGGATCGCGAAGCCGCCGCACCCAGCCAGTCCACGCAAACAAGAAAGGCCTATCCACCTGGACAGGCCTTTCGTTCATTGACCATTTGCTGCGCCTTTACAGCCGCGGCGCTCCTTCCCCTCATCCCTAGGGGCGGTTCGCGAACCGCCCGCTCCCACGAACGTCGCCGGTTGGCTCTAGGTGGTGGCCACGACGGCGAGCGTCTTCGCCTTCACGACGAGTTTGCCGTCCTCGATCTCCACGTGCGCCACGTCTCCGGCGTTCAGCCGTCCGCCCAGAATCTCCTCGGAGAGCTGGTCTTCCACCTCGTCCTGAATCAGGCGGCGCAGCGGCCGGGCGCCGAAGTTGGGGTCGTAGCCCTTCTCGGCAAGGTACTCCTTCGCCTCGTCCGTCACCTCCATGGAGATGTGCTTCTCCAGCAGCTGCAGTTCCACTTCCCCTAGCTGCAGGCTGACGATGCTCAGAATGTGCTGCCGGTTGAGCGCGTGGAATACGATGGTCGAGTCGATCCGGTTCAGGAACTCGGGCCGGAAGAAGCGCTTCACCTCATCCAACACCTTGTCCTTCATCCGCTGGTACGCCTGCTCCTCCGTCTTGGCGTCGTCCGACTTGGTGGCGAAGCCCATGGCGTTCTCGCGGCGAATCAGGTCCGACCCCAGGTTGCTCGTCATCACGATAATCGAATTGCGGAAGTCAACGGCGCGTCCCTTCGCGTCCGTTAGCTGGCCATTGTCGAAGATCTGGAGGAGTATGTTGAACACCTCCGGGTTGGCCTTCTCAATCTCGTCCAGCAGGATGGTGCAGTAGGGCTTGCGGTGGACCGCCTCGGTAAGCTGTCCGCCGTCCTCGAAACCGATGTAGCCCGGAGGCGACCCGATTAGCCGCGCCACGGTGTGACGCTCCATGAACTCGGACATGTCCAGCCGGATCATCGAATCTTCGCTGCCAAACATGAAGTCGGAGAGGGTTCGTACAAGCTCCGTCTTGCCCACGCCCGTGGGGCCCAGGAAGAGGAACACGCCCATGGGACGGCGGGGGTCCTTGACCCCGGCCCGCGCACGGCGAACGGCCTTGGATATGTTCACAATGGCCTCGTCCTGCCCCATTATCCGCTTGTGCAGCTCGTCCTCCATGTGCAGCAGCCGTTCCGTTTCCTCAACGGCCAGCTTCCTCACGGGGATGCCCGTCCACATGCTGATTACCTCCGCCACGTCCTCGCGGGTGACGGTGGTCTCTTCCTCTTCCTCCTGCTCATCCTTCCATTCCAGCTCCTGCTCCTCAAGCTGCTCCGTCAACCGGAGTTCCCGGTCTCGCAGCTCGGCAGCGTACTGGAAGTTCTGACCGCCGATGGCGTCGTCCTTCTCCCGGCGGACGCTCTGGAGGATGCGCTGGGTCTCGGCCAGCGAAAGCGGCTGGGAGGTCGAGCGAATGCGCACCCGCGAGGCCGCCTCGTCGATCACGTCCACGGCCTTGTCCGGCAGATACCTGTCCGGAATGAACCGCGCGGCCAGGTTGGCGGCGCTCTCAAGCGCGTCGTCGCCTATCTTCAAATTGTGGTGCTCTTCGTACTTCCTGCGCAGCACCTTCAGGATCTCCGTCGTCTCGTCCACCGTCGGCTCGTCCACCTTCACGGGCTGGAACCGGCGCTCCAAAGCGGAGTCCCTCTCCACATACTTGCGGTAGTCGTTGGGCGTCGTCGAGCCGATGACCTGAATCTCGCCCCTCTGCAGGGAAGGCTTCAGGATGTTCGCCGCGTCCACGGCGCCCTCGGCGGCGCCTGCCCCAACGATGGTGTGAATCTCGTCAATAAATAAGACGCAGTTCTTGGAGCTGCGAATTTCGTCGATAATCTTCTTCAGCCGCTCTTCGAACTCTCCGCGGTACTTCGTGCCCGCCACCAGCGAGCCCATGTCCAGCGTCAGCAGCCGCTTGCCCCGAAGGGTGTCCGGCACCGCACCATTGTCCATATGCGCCGCCAGCGATTCGATGATGGCCGTCTTCCCCACGCCCGGCTCGCCGATGAGCACGGGGTTGTTCTTCGTACGACGACTCAGAATCTGGATGATCCGGTCCCGCTCGGTAACGCGCCCGACCACCGGGTCCAGGGAGCCATCCCTCGCGGCCTTCGTCAGGTCAATGCCCATCTGGTCGAGAGTGGGAGTCCGCGCCGTGCCGCGTCCCTGCGCGGCGGCGGGCACGTTCTGGCTGAGAACCCGCTGCGTTTCCGTCCGAACCTTGTCCAGCGTAACGCCCAGACTCTCCAGCACGCCGGAAGCAACGCCCTCGCCCTCCCGCAGCAGCCCCGCCAGCAGATGCTCCGTGCCGATGTAGGAGTGGTTGGCCCTGCGGGCCTCGTCCACCGCCAGCTCGATTACCTTCTTCGCCCTCGGCGTCAGGCCAATCTCGCCCGTGACCGCCTTCTCGCCGCGCCCGATGATGAACTCCACCGCCGCGCGCACCTTCTCCAGGTCAATGCCAAGGTTCTTGAGCACCCTCGCCACCACACCCTCTGTCTCGCCTACAAGGCCGAGCAGAATATGCTCCGTCCCAATGTAGTTGTGGTTAAACCTCTGGGCCTCGTTCTGGGCCAGGGTCAGTACCCGTCGTGCTCTCTCTGAGAACTTTTCGAATCTACTGGACATCGGCTAATCCCTCAGGACTTGATGGGTTTGAGGATGGGGTGTTGCTCCACTTTTTCTGCGCCTCCCGGCAGGCTCGGCATTCCCGGAAAACCCGCAGTGCAGCCTCTATAGTATAGGTTTGACGCACGAAGGCTGTAAAGACGTGGAATCGGGGCTTCTGGTTAGTTTGAACATAACCGGAATGGTGCGGCAGTACCGCCGGGACGTTCGATCCGGGGTGAAGCGGATGGGGTCCTCAAGGAACCCCACGCATCACTTGTAAATCCCTGGCAATGGCTTATTTTCCCACCCTGTTGCCAGGGCAGTATCGTCGGCGCTGGGGCGTGTCACTTCCGTGTTCGGGATGGGAACGGGTGGGTCCACCCCGCTCTAACCACCAAGGAATACTGTAGATATTATGCTACAGATTTCACAATCTCGCAAGAGGGATTCCCCCAAACTTCCCTTGTTCCTGCGAAGGCAGGTACCGTCACCCTACCCACGCCACCACATCTCTCCCGTAGGGGCGGTTCGCGAACCGCCCTCCTCCTCCACCCACTAATCACCCCAACTTCAGACGCCTCTCCCACTACCAAAATGGCACCCTTCTCAACATCTCTTCCCCAATAGGGAACGATTCCCTCCAAACCTGCATATTATCTGTCAGAAGCCCGGAAAACTGCTCTACCGGAGAAACTATTCCAAGCCTGTAGCATCCGCCATAGATTTGCACCGGTAAGGCCAGAGAAAATCCAAGGTGGAAAGGAAGGTATCAATGTCCAAGGTCAAGTACTTGCTCATTCCTCTTGCGTTGCTCTTCACCACCGCCTTCGTCAGCTGCGACCCGTCCCCGCCCGACGACGGCGCAGCCAGGGTCATATTCGACGACGTCTGGTTCGACGTCGAAGTCCCCCGCGTTCAGCACCTCTGGGAGCAGGGCCTCACCGGCCGCCCGTACCTCGAAGCCGGCAAGGGCATGCTCTACATTGCCGACGGCCCGGATGTGGGCTCTCTCTGGATGAAGGACATGCGGTTTCCCCTGGACTTCGTCTGGATTGGAAGAAATTGCCGCGTGGTCGACATCCACCCATACGTCAGCGCTCCCCTCCCCAACACGCCCGACAATCGCATACCAAGTTACCGCTCCTACGCCACCGCCGCTTATGCGCTTGAGATAAACGCCGGTGACACCGACAGGTACAAGATTCGTGTAGGCGACAAGGTCGAGTTCAACAACATCCGCGCGCACTGCTGACCCAACGCCTCGCGTCCAGACCCAGGGAAGAGCCATCACGCGATACCACCACTGAGGAACGAAGATGACGAAGTTTGTGACAATAGCCCTGATAGCACTAATTAGCCTGCTGACCATCGCCGCCTGCGCCAGCAGCGACGACACGGAGGAAACGCCGGCCCCCAGGGCAACAGCCACCGCCGCTCCCGCAACAGCTATCCCGACACTCCCGCCGCCAACGGCAACAACTGCGGCTACTTCCCCTCCACCAACGGCGTCTCCAACACCGACTCCCCCGCCGCCAACGGCGATACCTATCCCGACTCCCCCACTGCCAATGACCACACCGGCACCGACACCCCTACCGCCAACGGCGATACCCATCCCGACACCACCCCCCACAACCCCCGCGGAGAACCGCCTGGACCAGGCTGAAGCAGACTTCCTGCAGGCCGTGGAACGGTGGGAGCAGGCCAATATGTCTGACTACGAATACGTTGGTGCATGGACCGGCTTCTACCCCGAAGATTATCTGGCGAAAACCCAGGTAACCGTGAGTGCCGGCATGGTAACCGATGTAAGTTCAGCTTCACCGGACACTACAACAATTCCCGCGCCGGAGCGTTTCCTTACCATCGAGGAACTGTTCGCACTCATACAGGAGGCGATTACGCAGGGGGTCTCCAGCATCGAAGTCACTTACGACGAAACTTATGGCTACCCTGCGGAGCTGTTCATCGATCACGACGAACGTATGGCGGACGAAGAGGACAGCTTCATTATCAGCAGCTTCACTCCCCGGTAGCCCCCTCTATGGAAGCAACCTCGGCTAGAAAATAACTAATACAAAGACACATCCATAATGACGACCACAGATCCCTGACCCCGAAGTAACCACTCCGAATTCCGAGCGCAACCCAAGGAAGACCCCCAAACAAAACACTACGGAGGCACGAAGATGACTAAGTTTGTGACCATAGCCCTGATAGCCATGATCAGCCTGCTGGCCATAGCCGCCTGCGGCGGCGACGACGAGATGGAAGAACGCGCAGCCCCCGCCGCGACGGCCGCCCCGGCCGCCACCATGGCTCCAACCGCAGCTCCGGCGGCAACCGCCGCCCCCGCGGCCCCAAGGCCCACCGCCGCTCCAACTATGGCCCCCACCCCAGCCGCAACTCGCCAGTCTGGAGGGCTAACAACCGGCGGCGCAGCAGCAAGGGCGCCAACGGCAGCCCCTCCGGCGGCGGCCGGCACTCCCTCCGCCACCACCTTCCGCGACTACGCCAGGGAACGCTTCGTCTCCGCTGCCGTCGATAACGTCTCCACCTTCAGCCTGGACACGGACCGCACCTCCTACTTCCTCGCCCTGAACTGGGCCAAGAACGGCTACGAGGTGGACCCCGACTCCGTCCGCGCCGAGGAGTGGATCAACGCCTTCAACTACGGCTACGAACAGCCCAGACGCGACGACAGCTTCGCCGTCACTACGGATATCGTCACCCATCCCGTCGATAGCCGCTTGCACCTCGCCCGCATCGCCTTCCAGGCGCCGGAGCTCAACTACGACAGCACCCCCGTCAACGTCACCCTCGTCCTGGACGCCTCCGGCTCCATGTCCAACGGCAACCGGGTGGACATTGCCCGCGAAGCCGCTGAGAGCATCCGCCTCAGCCTCAGAGACCAGGACCGCATCGCCGTCGTACACTTCGATAGCAACGTTCTCTCCCAATACACTGTGGAGCACAGACACCCCGGCGACTCCGATGTTTACAACTCCATTCGGAATCTCCGCCCCGGCGGCTCGACAAACGTGCAGGCCGGCCTGAACCAAGCGGTGCGGCTCGCCGACCAGGCCCGCTGGCAGAACCCTAACGCCTACAACTACATCATCCTGATGTCAGACGGCGTCGCCAACGTGGACGCCACAGACCCCTTCGCCATCCTGGAGACCACCGCCGACCGCGACAACGCCAACCCCCTTAGGCTCATTACCGTCGGCGTCGGCATCGAAAACTTCAACGACTTCCTCCTGGAGCAGCTGGCCCAGCACGGCAACGGCTGGTACCGCTACCTCACCGACGTCGATCAGGCCAGGTCAACCTTTGCCCGCGAAAACTGGCTCGCCCTCACCATCCCCTTCGCCGACGCCACCCGCGCCCAGGTCACCTGGGACCCCAACGTCGTCAACTGGTGGCGAATTGTCGGCTACGAGAACCGCGTAACCTCCGACGAGTCCTTCACCGAGGCCCGCCGCGAGTTTGCCGAGATCCCCGCCGGAACCGCCACAACCGTCTTCTACGAGCTGGAGCTGAAGGACCAGTGGTTCACCGGCCCCCTCACCCTGGGCGATGTTGAACTCCGCTGGGTGACCCCCTCCACGCAGGAATCCAACCGGCAGCACGCCGAGATCAACAGCCACAACTTCGACTTCAACTTCGCCGATCCCATGCTGCGCCTGGGAGCCATTGTTGCCCTGGCCTCGGACCGCTACAGCAGCCTCCTCTTCGCCGACTCCTCCGCCCCCTCCGTGCACCAGGATCTGCTCTTCCTGCTGGACCAGTTCCGCTCCTTGGACGGCAGCCTCGGCCACCTCGACTCCTACCAGGACATGGGCTTCCTGCTGGACCACATCACCCGCAACTCACGGGAGGCAACCCGCCCTTCGGGTTACACCCGCTAACCCCCACCACATTCCACCAACGAAGAAGCTCGCCGGAACCAAGCCTCCTCAACCGGCGAGCTTCTTCATTTCCCCCTCTTTCCTCTTCACCCCTCCCCCGCTACCCAAATGTCATTCTGAGGAGGCCCCGCGACGAAGAATCTCCTTGACTAAACAGCCACTCTCCGTCAGGGGCGGTTTGCGAACCGCCCTCCCTCGCTACCCAAATGTCGTTCTGCGAAGGCCCCGCGACGAAGAATCTCGTTGACTAAACAGCCCGCCTCACCATTCTTGTTCCTGCGAAGGCAGGAACCAATACCATACCCACATCCAACCCTCCGACCAACAGCCACTCTCCGGTAGGGGCGATTCGCGGAGACTGTTTCAGAAGCCCCCACCCATGCTTCATATCAAGAACCACTAGACGATACTACGCGACTTTCTCAGTTGGAGTGCGGAATATCGTGTCAGATCCCTTCATTCCGGTGAAAACCGGAATCCAGAAGTCCCATTGCTCGCAGAGGTCGGACTTTTAAAACATTCTCCGCGAACCGCCCCCCGCTGTCCTGGCCCCACACACCCGTAGCCGCCCAACCCCACCCGTGCCCTCGCGAACGCGGGGGCCCACTCTTCATATCCGAATCAGCCGCCCCAACCCCTCAATCAACAGGCGCGGAAACCGCGTGCGACTGGCACCCCACCCACACCTGCCCATCCTCGAACACTTCCTTCTTCCAGATGGGCACCGTCTCCTTTATCCGGTCCACCACGTACCCGCACGCCGCAAACGCTTCCCTCCGGTGCGGCGACGCTACCGCCACCACAAGGCTGATGTCCTCAATCTCCAGCCGCCCGATGCGATGCACTACGGAAACGTCCTCAATCCGCCACTTCTGAACGATCTCCGCCACAATCTCCCGCAGCTTCCTCAACGCCATGGGCCGGTACGCCTCGTACTCCAGGTGGAGCACCGTCTTCCCCATCGAAGTCCGGCGGGTGGTCCCCAGAAACGTCACCACCGCCCCGTTGCTGTCCCGCCGTACCGATGCGGTAACCGGCTGCGGATCAATCGCCTTGTAAGTTATTTCAATCATCTAAGTTCCCTTTTCCTTCCCCTCTTCCCTCCTCTCCCGCCCTGGGAGAGGATTGAGCCTGCCCTGAGTCTGTCGAAGGGGTGAGGGTATCTTGGGTGGCGGTGAGGCTGAACGGCGAGTTGTGCAAATCTCTCCTCGATGGGGGAAGATCGAGCCTGCCCTGAGCTTGTTGAAGGGATGGGGGTGATTCGAGTGGGGTGGATGGGACGTTCGGTAGTCGGTCAAACCCCTCCCTGAGCCTCTCGAAGGTGTGGGCGTGAATCCCAACCGCCGCACCCCCACTAACAGGCGGAATCAAAGCCACCTCGTCCCCCTCCCTAAGCACCACACCCCCCTCGGCGTATTCCTCATTAACCGCCGCGACAATCTCTACCTCGGGCGGCGCGAGACCCGGATGAGCCTCCCGAATCCCCGCCAGCAGGTCCGCCAGCGTCGCACCCTCCGGCAGACTCCAGACACGTTCCGACGCGCCCGCCCGCTCCCGGTAGAGCGCAAAGAATCGCACGGTTACTTCCAAACTACCCTCCACACATGTCAATCTCGCCCCAGAGTACTCCACCTTCTCTTGCTCCTGCGAAGGCAGGAACCCACTCTATACCTATACATAGCCTCAAACGCAGCGCCCAACAACCTCCCGTTCCCTCGCGAACGCGGGGGCCCACTCTTCCTCCCCCTCCACAACAATCCCACGTAGGAGCGGTTCGCGAACCGCCCTCCCCCCTCAAACCACATGTCATTCTGAGGAGACCCGCGACGAAGAATCTCGCCACCGCTACAGACCGCCTCCCCTCTTACCTCCTCTCCCGTCCTGGGAGAGGATTGAGGTGAGGGTGGATAGGGGTGGCGGTGGGGCTGAACGGCAGGTTACGCAAAGCTTTCCTAATGGTACTCCTTGCCCTGGTCCAACGCCGCCTGGATCGAAAGGATCAGCTGCTTCGCCGACTTCGCGTCGATCTCCACCGCCACCCGCGCCCCCGGCCCCTTGCTCGAGTCCACGAAATCGATGTTCAGCGCGTGGTCGAAGGGCGCTTTGAAGGGATGGTCGAAGGACACGTTTACCTGGTCTACCTTGATCCAGTCCTGTGTCCCCTTGCCGACGCCGGCGATGGCCGCCGTCTCCACAATCATGGTGCACATCGCGTCACTCCTAACCCTTCAGGTGCTTCCCAAAGAACGAAAATACCTTCTCCCAGCCGTCCACGGCCTGCGCCTGACGGTACATCGGCATGTGGTAGTAGAAGAAGCCGTGTCCGGCGTCCTCGTACATGTGAAACTCAATGTCCTTGCCGTGCTTCTTCAACTCCGCCTCGTGCATCGCCACCTGGTCAGGCGGGGGCGAAACGTCCTCCTCGCCGAACAGTCCCAGCAGGGGACAGCACAGGCCCTTGGTCAAATCATGGGGCGCCACGGGCTGCTGCTCCGTGAGCGCGTCCGCCGACTGGACCACGTTGCCTCCCCACAACTCCACCGCGGCGTCCCAGCCCGTGCTGCTGCAGACGACGAGGAAGGTATGCCGGCCGCCGGAGCAGCTGCCAATAATTCCCACCTTGCCGCTGGAGTACGGCAGACCCTTCACATAGTCCCGCGCCGCCACGGCGTCTGCGATGACGTGCTCGTCGTAAGCGCCGCCCTTGCTCCGGGCGTGGGCGGCCACGTCCTCTGCCGTGCCGTGCCCGAAGTCATTGAACAGGTTGGGGCAGATAGCCACATAGCCGTGATGCGCAAACTTCCGCGTGAACTCCTTGTACAGCTCGTCCCAGCCGGGTATGTGGTGCACCAGCACCACCGTGGGGAAGGGGCCGGGCCCCATGGGCCGCGCAAAATACGCGCTGATTTCCGTCCCGTTGTGCCCCTCCAGCGTAATGGTCTCGGCAATCATGCCTTCGTACATATCAGTTGTGTACATTTTTCTTATCCTTTCTCTGTGTGCTCTATGTGTGCGATTCGCCTATCTCGAGAAAACTGAATTCCTTTCTATAAGTGCGGTGTATCTGTGTCTAAAGTACCTGCATTCCCTTTAGTTCGTGTGTCTACATAAATTTACGGCAATCAGCACCATTGTCAACCTTCCCAGTTTCTTGTTCCTGCGAAGGCAGGAACCAACACTCTACCTACACTTAACCTCAGACGCAGCGCCCAACCCCTCCCCCGCGAACGCGGAGGCCCACTCTTCCACCCCACCCCACAACCTCACCGCCCCCGTCGCCGCCTCCCCCACGAGTCCCGCAACGCCACCGTCCGGTTGAACACCAGCGCCCCCGGCCTCGAATCCGGCCCGTCCACGCAGAAATATCCGATCCGCTCGAACTGGTACGACGTCCCAGCCCGCGCCGACGCCATCCCCGGCTCCAGCTTGCACCCCTCCAGCGTCACCAGCGACTCTGGATTCAGATGCTCCAGGAAGTCCCCTTCCTCCGGCTTCTCGACGCTGAATAGATGGTCATACAGCCGCGCCTTCACGTCTATGGCATGCTCCGCCGAAACCCAGTGAATCGTCCCCCGCACCCGTCGACCGTCGGGAGCGTTGCCCCCCATCGTCTCCGGGTCGTAGGTACACCGCACCTCCGTCACCTCCCCAGTTTCCGGGTCCTTGCTGAACCCCACGCATGTCACCAGGTAAGCGTAGCGCAGCCGCACCTCCCGGCCCGGCGCCAGACGGAAAAACTTTCGCGGCGGGTCCTCCATGAAGTCGTCCCGCTCCACGTACAGCGTCTTCGAGAAGGGCACCTCCCGCGTCCCCATCGAGGCGTCCTCCGGGTTGTTGATGGCCGTCATCTCCTCCGTCTGCCCCTCCGGGTAGTTCTCGATGACCAGCTTCAACGGATTCAACACCCCCATCACCCGGAGCGCCTTCCGATTCAGGTCCTCCCGCACGCAGTGCTCCAGCATCTGGATCTCCACCGTATTCGGACGCTTCGCCACCCCCAACCGCTCGTTGAAGGTCCAGATCGCCTCCGGGGTGTACCCCCGACGACGCATCGCCGAAAGCGTCGGCATCCGCGGGTCGTCCCATCCCGAAACGTACCTCTCCGAAACCAGATCCCGCAGCTTCCGTTTGCTCATGACGGTGTGGGTCAGGTTCAGCCGCGCAAACTCTATCTGCTGAGGATGATGTATCCCCAGCTTGTCGATGAGCCAGTCGTACAGCGGCCGGTGGTCTTCGAACTCCAGGCTGCACAGCGAGTGCGTAATCCCCTCGATGGAGTCCGACTGCCCATGGGCGAAATCATAAGTCGGATAGATGCGCCATCCATCACCGGTGCGTTGGTGGTCCAGATGCAGGATGCGATACAGCACCGGGTCGCGCAGGTTCAGGTTCCCGGACGCCATGTCTATCTTCGCCCGCAGCACCCGCGCCCCGTCCTCGAACTCCCCCGCCCTCATCCGACGGAACAGGTCCAGGTTTTCCTCAACACCCCTGTCCCGATACGGACTCGCAACCCCCGGCTGGGTAAAAGTCCCCCGGTGTTCGCGAATTTCATCCTGCGACAGGTCGCAAACGTACGCCAACCCCGCCTTGATAAGCCGCTCGCCGAATTCGTAGAGCTGCTCGAAGTAGTCGGAGGCGTAGTAAAGGTGGTCGCCCCAGTTCAGGCCCAGCCAGCGCAGGTCCTCCTGGATGGCGCGGACGAACTCCTCCTCCTCCTTCGCCGGATTCGTATCGTCGAACCGCAGGTGGCAGACGCCCCCATAGTCCCTGGCTATGCCGAAGTTGATGAACGCCGCCTTCGTGTGCCCAATGTGCAGATAGCCGTTGGGCTCCGGCGGAAACCGGGTGACAACCTTTCCCTGAAACCGACCGCTCTCGTTGTGCGACTCGATAATCGCGCGGATGAAGTCGGTGGAAGGGGCGCTCTCAGTCCTGGTTTTCTGCGTCGTCATCTACTGGACACTCTGCCTGAAATTGATGCAACAACCATACCCAAACCCACCCCAATCCACAAGAAGCCCCACTCTCCCCCCAACCCAAAACCCACTACGCTATAATAGTGAAACGGAGGGATGGCCGAGTGGACTAAGGCGGCGGTCTTGAAAACCGCTTCTCGTCTTGCGCGAGACGTGGGTTCGAATCCCACTCCCTCCGCCACCCTAGTTTATCGCCCCAACACACCAACCCCGTCCCCCCCACCTTCCCCCGCCCCCTACCCCACAACCGCTTGACCAACCCCGCAATCCTTCGCTAAAATATATCCGATCGTAGCGGCTTGGCCGCTGCGTTTATGTGTTTGGCCGTGGATGCGGGCCCCAGTGGCGCAAAGGTAGCGCAGCCGACTTGTAATCGGCAGGTTAGTGGGTTCGAATCCCCTCTGGGGCTATACCTCCAAACACTGATTACGACGAAGTAGGTAAAGAAATACGCCCAAACCGTTGGCCTTCCTTTTTGCCTGTGATAAACTATACCCACCCTATAATTCAGGAGGGGTGGGTGAGTGGTTTAAACCACCAGACTGTAAATCTGGCGCTCGAAAGGGCTTCGCAGGTTCGAATCCTGCCCCCTCCACCATCACTTAGCCTATTGCACCAACCCAAGCTAAACTCACTGCCCACATAGCTCAGACGGTAGAGCACGCCCTTGGTAAGGGCGAGGTCGACGGTTCAAGTCCGTCTGTGGGCTCCAGCAGACTCCAGGCACCCAAAATTTAATTCTCTATATAACAGGAGGAACCTAGATGGCAAAGCAGAAATTTGAGAGAGGTAAGCCTCACGTAAACGTCGGCACTATCGGCCACGTTGACCATGGGAAGACCACCCTCACTTCGGCCATGACCATGGTTCTCGCTAACCAGGCGACCGGCACTAACTACAGGGCTTTCGACACCATCGACAACGCCCCCGAAGAGAAGGCCCGCGGCGTTACCATCAACATCGCCCACATCGAATACGAGACCGAAAAGCGCCATTACGCCCACGTCGACTGCCCCGGCCACGCCGACTATATCAAGAACATGATCACCGGCGCAGCCCAGATGGACGGCGCCGTCCTCGTCGTCAGCGCCCCCGACGGGCCCATGCCCCAGACCAGGGAGCACATCCTCCTCGCCCGCCAGGTCGAAGTCCCCCGCATCGTCGTCGCCCTCAATAAGGTCGACGCCATGGACGACGAAGAGCTTCTGGAGCTCGTCGAGCTCGAAGTCCGCGAACTCCTCAGCGAGTACGACTTCCCCGGCGACGACACCCCTGTCGTCCGCGTCAGCGCCCTCAAGGCCCTCGAAGAGCAGGAGTCGGGCAACGCCGACGGCCCCTGGAGTCAGAACATCCTCCACCTCGTCGAGGCGATGGAAGACTACATCCCCGTCCCCGAGCGCCCCAAGGACCGCCCCTTCCTCATGCCCGTGGAAGACGTATTCGGCATCAAGGGTCGCGGCACTGTCGTCACCGGTCGCGTCGAGCGCGGCACCATCCGCACCGGCGACCCCGTCGAGATTGTCGGCTTCGGCAAGGTCTCCAAGACCGTCGCCACCGGCCTGGAAATGTTCCACAAGACCCTCGATGAGTCCGAAGCTGGCGACGCTGTCGGCGTCCTCCTCCGCGGCGTGGACCGCGAACAGGTCGAGCGCGGCGAGGTCCTCGCCCACCCCGGCTCCATCCAGCCCCACTCCAAGGCCCTGGCCGAGGTATACGTCCTCAGCAAGGAGGAGGGCGGACGCCATACCCCCTTCTTCACCGGCTACAAGCCCCAGTTCTACATCCGCACCAGCGACATTACCGGGGAGATCAAGCTGGAGGAGGGCGTGGAAATGGTCATGCCCGGCGACAACACCACCATGGAGATCAACCTCATCTATCCAATCGCCATGGAGGAGGGCCTCCACTTCGCCATCCGTGAGGGCGGCCGAACCGTCGGCGCAGGAGTCGTCACCCAAGTAGGAGAATAGACAATGGCCAGAAAGCGCGGTGAAGCCCGAATCCTCGTTACCATGCAGTGCTCCGACTGCCGGGAGAGGAATTACACCACCAGCAAGAACCGCAGAAACGACCCGCAGCGGCTTGAGCAGCGCAAGTACTGCTCCCGCTGCAGGCAGCACCGGGCCCATAGAGAGGTCCGCTAGATGAGCACGCGCGGTCCCGGAACCGCCGCCTTTCGACGTCCCAGCCAGGGACAAATGCGGCGGTTCCGCCCCATCGAGTTCATCAAGGAGGTCATCGCAGAACTGCGAAAGGCCGTCTGGCCCACCCGCGAAGAGACTATGCGTCTCACCTGGGTGGTCCTCGTTATCGGCGCCCTAGTCGGCTCCATCCTCGGCCTCTACGACTTCACCCTCTCCAGGACCCTCACCCAGTACGTAATCCTCCCCTAGCCATCCCATCAACCCGGCCCTCCACTCACCAGGGATTATGAAAGCTACGCCTGAAATCCAAGAACACTCCGACTGGTACATCGTTCACACCTATTCCGGCCAGGAAGACCGGGTGAAGAAGAACCTGGACATCCGCATCCAGAGTCTGGACATGCAGGACAGGATCTTCCAGGTGGTCGTGCCCACGGAGGAAGAAATAGTCATCCGGGACGGCAAGCGACGCAAGGAGCGGCGCAAGGTCTTCCCCGGCTACATCCTCATTCAGATGAAGATGGACGACGAAAGCTGGTACGCCGTGCGAAACACACCCGGCGTCACGGGCTTCGTTTCCACCGAAGACGAACGGGACAAGCGACAGAAGCCCATCCCCATGGAACCGGAAGAGGTCGCCTCCATCATGTCCCAGCTGGAAACCGGAAGGCCCCGCGTCAGCGTCGGCCTCCAGGTCGGCCAGACCGTCCGCATCACCGCCGGCCCCTTCGCCGACTTCATGGGCACCGTCGGCGAGGTGGACCCGGACCGTTCCCGCATCCGCGTCCTCGTCTCATTCTTCGGACGCGAAACCCCCGTGGAACTGGACTTCCTCCAGGTGGAGAAGCTCTGATAAACTCAGCGCCTCCCCATCCTGAAGCACATATGAAGACAATCTATACAAACTCCACAAAACCCCAAGAAAAACAAACAGCGCAACAAGGGTTATAAAGAATGGCAAAGAAGGTTAGAGCAGTCATCAAGCTGCAGCTCGCCGCCGGCCAGGCCAGCCCGGCCCCGCCAGTCGGCCCCGCCCTCGGACAGCACGGCGTAAACATCATGGCGTTCGTCAAGGAGTACAATTCCCGCACCGCCAATCAGGGCGGCAACATCGTCCCCGTTCACCTCACCGTGTTCGAAGACCGCTCCTTCAACTTCGTCACCAAGACCCCGCCCGCCTCGGACATGCTCCGTCGCGCCGCCGGCGTCGAGAAGGGCGCCTCCCTGGCGCAGGAGCGCGCCGGCTCCGTCAAGCGCAGCGCCCTCGAGGAAATTGCCAAGCAGAAAATGGCGGACCTGAACGCCAAGGACCTGGCGGGCGCCACCAAGATTATCGAAGGTACTGCCCGCAGCATGGGCATAGAAGTTAGCGAGGACTAGCGTGAAGAAACGAGGCAAGAGACTCCGGGATGCCATCGACACCCTGGAAGAAGAAAAACTATATCTGCTGGATGAAGCAGTGGAATCACTGCAGATGGTCTCCAGCGTCAATTTCGACGAAACCGTGGAACTGCACATGCGCACCAGCGCCGACCCCCGCCACGCCGACCAGCTCGTGCGCGGCGTCGCCATGCTCCCCCACGGCCTCGGCAAGACCATCCGCGTCCTCGTCTTCGCCAACGGTGAGGCCGCCGAAATCGCCAAGCAGGCCGGCGCCGACTTCATCGGCGACGACGAAGTCATCAAGAATATCCAGGGCGGTTGGGTGGACTTCGACGTCGGCCTCGCCATCCCCGATATGATGAGCAAAATAGGCAGGCTCGGCCGCGTCCTCGGCCCCCGGGGCCTCATGCCCAACCCCAGGACCGGCACCATGGTCCAGATGCAGGACCTCCCCCGCGCCATCGATGAAGCCAAGAAGGGCCGCGTGGAATACCGCATCGACCGCACCGCCATCATCCACGTCCCCGTCGGCAAGATCAGCTTACCCAAGGAAAACCTGGTCGAGAATATCGCCACCATCGTCGACGCTGTCGTGAAGGCCCGCCCCTCCACCGTGAAAGGCGCCTTCATCCGCACGGCGTTCCTCACAAGCACCATGGGGCCCAGCATCAGGCTTGACGTGAACGCCCTCATGTCTGTTAAAGTAGAATAAGCAAAGCAACCGGCCGCTCAAGACAGCAGGTTCCCGCCAGGGATTAAACCGCCTGCCGAGGCGCCCCGGAAAGACCGGCTCCCCGTGGGAGTCCTTCATTCCCGGCGCACGAGCGCGGGGGATTTTTTTGACCATAACCAGGAGCGAAAATAACCAACCACTCCCATCCAACCACATGTCATTCTGAGGAGGCCCCGCGACGAAGAATCTCGTCGCTGTAGCATCCCCCTCCCAAAACAACAAGGAGAACCCCAAAATCCATGCCAACCGATAGAAAAGTCCAGCAGGTCGCGGACATCAGGGAACGGCTCGAACGCTGCAGCATCGCCGTCTCCACCAACCCCACCGGCCTCGACGCCAACGACATGAACGACCTCCGTCGCCGCCTCCGAGAGCGCGACGTGGAATACCGCATCGTCAAGAACACCCTCACCTACATCGCCGCGGAAGAGGCCTCCAAGCCTCAGCTGCGTGAGGTGGTAAACGGACCCACGGGCTTGGCCCTGGGCTACGACGACCCCCGCCTCGTCGCCCAGACCCTGGAGGAGTTCATACGCGCCACCCGTTCCCCCCTGGGCATCCAGGGCGCCCTCCTCAACACCCGCGCCCTCACCCCGGATGAGGTCCGCACCCTAGCCACACTCCCCTCCAAGGAAGAGCTGCTGTCCCGGGTGCTCGGTCAAATGCAGCACCCCATGTCCCGGCTGGTGGGCCAGCTGCAGGCCCCCATCTCAGGACTGGTCAACGCCCTCAGCGGCACCCTCAGCGGGCTGGGTTCCGTCCTGCAGCAGCGAATACAACAACTGGAAGAAGAGCCGGCCTCATAGGCTGATCCCCGAGCCGGCGCGCCTCGAAACCAACTTCAACACCAACAATTCAACCCAAAGGAACGAAAAACAGGAGGAAGAATGAGTAACGAAGAGATTCTTGAAGCAATAAAAGGCATGACAGTAATGGAGCTTTCGGAGCTGGTAAAGTCCCTGGAAGACCAGTTCGGCGTCTCCGCCGCCGCCCCCATGGCCGTGGCCGCACCCGCCGCTGCCCCCGCAGCCAATGGCTCACCCGCCGCCGCCGAGGAGGAGCAGACGGAGTTCTCCGTCATCCTCACGGACATCGGCTCCAACAAGATCAACGTCATTAAGGCCGTCCGGGAAGTCACCACTCTGGGCCTGCGCGAAGCCAAGGCCGTCGTGGAAGCCGCTCCCAAGGCCATCAAGGAAGCCGTCAGCAAGGACGAGGCGGAAGAGGTCCAGAAGAAGCTGGAAGCCGCCGGCGCCAAGGCCGAACTGAAGTAGCGTCTTCCCCATCATGCTTTCCATGGGGGTCGAAACTTGAGCCGTCGAAAAGATAGAGAACGCTTCCTCGCCCAGAAGCGCCTGAATCCGGACTACGTGGGCTTCAGGGGCTACGACAGCCCCGCCCAAACGTCGGGGCCGCCGCTGGAGAAGGTCACCTGCTCCAGCTGCGGCCGCGTCCGAAACGTCCCCGTGGGCGTCGCCGCGGAGCACCCCGACGACTACGTCTGCGCCACCTGCCAGGAAGAGTCGGAGGAAGCAACGGAAGAGGACGAAAGCTCTTAGCCTTCATGGACCAGCACCCCCCCATCGCCTACAGCACCATGATCCGGGACACTCCCACCACGGAGCGCCCCCGCGAAAAGCTCAAGAACTTCGGCCCCAACCACCTCAGCAACGCTGAGCTCATCGCCATCCTGCTCAGGACCGGCGTCAAGGGCGAAGGCGTCGTCATCATGGCCCAGCGCCTCCTCCAACGCTTCGGCGGACTGCCCGGCCTCGCCCGCGCCAACTTCGTCGAACTATGCGCCGAACACGGCATCAGCGAGGCCAAGGCCTGCCAGATTCTGGCCGCTATGGACCTGGGCCATCGCCTCTCCCGTCTCAAAGCCACGGACAACCCCAAGATCGGCTCTCCGAGAGAAGTAGCGAATCTCCTCTTCGGCGAAATGAGCTTCCTCGACAGGGAACACCTCAGGACGGTGCTGGTCAACACCAGAAGCGAGATTATGGGCATCCGGGAGATCTACGTTGGCAACGTGAATTCATCCATGGCCCGCCCCTCGGAAATCTTCCGACCTGCCATCCGCGAGAATGCCCCCGCCATCATCGTCGTCCACAACCACCCCTCCGGCGACCCCACCCCCAGCGGCGAAGACATCATCGTCACCCGCCAGCTCATCGAAGCCGGCAAGATCCTCGGCATCGAATTGCTCGACCACATCGTAATCGGCAGCGAAGAACGGTTCGTCAGCTTCAAGGAGCACGGCCTCGCCTTCTAACCCCCACCCACTCTTGTTCCTGAGAAGGCCCCGCGACGAAGAATCTCGCCACCGTAACCGCCCACATTCTTGTTCCTGCGAAGGCAGGAACCCATACGCTACCCAAACCCAACTTTCTCACAGACGACCTGCCTCTTCCCTCTTCCCCCTCCCCCACCCCTTGTTTCTACCCCCTATCTGAAAGACAATTAACGCAGAAACATCCGCAATCAAAAGGAGCAGGATTTGTACTTCTACAGCGCAGACGAACGAGACCCCAAGGAGATTGTCCCCGGCGGCACAATCCGCACTTTCTGGGGAGACAACACCCTCCTCTCCATGGTGGACATCGAACCCGGCGTGGAGGTCCCCCTTCACACCCACCCCCAGGAACAGTCCGGCATCATCATCGAGGGCGAACTGGAAATGGGCGTGGACGGTAACGTCCGCATCCTGAAGCCCGGCGACATGTACATCATCCCCGGCGACGTCGAGCACTACGCCAAGGCCACCACAATCAGCGCCAAGGTCCTCGACATCTTCAGCCCCGTCCGCGAAGACTATCAGTATTAGGAGAACCCCTGCGCACCCTCCCCATTCTCCTCTTCACCCTTCCCCCTTGATGGAGACCTTTGCATAACCGTCATCTCCGCCCCCTCTTTCCTCCTCTCCCGTCCTGGGAGAGGATTGAGGTGAGGGTGATTCCCACTCCACCCATTCATTCTCAGCTTTAGGAGGAACCTCATGGCCCAGACTTCCCTGAGAGGCCAGGTCTACCGCCGCTTCGGCGCCCACCCCATCATCAACGCCGCCGGAACCGTCACCCGGCTCGGCGGCTCCCGCACCCGCCCCGAGGCCTTCGCCGCCATGGCCGAGGCCACCAACTTCATGGTCGACATGCACGAGCTCAACCGCCAGGCCGGCGACGTCATCGCCCGCGTCACCGGCGCGGAATCGGGCTTCGTCTGCAACGGCGCCGCCAGCGGGCTCCTGCTCCAGGCCGCCGCCGTCATCGCGGGCACAAACCCCGCCGTAGCCCAGCAGCTCCCCCACCCTGTGGGCGTCCCCAACGAAATCATCATCCAGACGGCCCACCGCTTCCCCTACGACCAGGCCTACCGCGCCGCCGGCGCAAAACTCATCACCGTCGGCACCGGCCGTCGATGCGCCCCCTGGGAGCTGGAGGCCGCCATCACCGACCGCACCGCCGCCGTCGCCTACCTCTTCTCCCCCTTCATCTCCCGCACCGTCCTGACCCTCCCCGAGGTCGCCGAAATCGCCCACGCCCACGACGTCCCCGTCATCGTCGATGGCGCATCAATGGTGCCCCCCAAGGCCAATCTACGACGCTACGTCGAAATGGGCGCGGACCTCGTCACCATCAGCGGCGGCAAGGGCATCCGCGGACCCCAGGGCTCCGGCCTCCTCTTTGGACGCAAGGACCTCGTCGAAGGCGCCGCCGCCAACGCCAGCCCCAACCAGTTCCTCGGACGCGGCATGAAGGTCTCCAAGGAAGAGATAATCGGCTTCCTCACCGCCCTCGAACTCTTCATGGACGAAGACGAGGAAGTCGAGATGTCCAGGCTCCACTCGATGGCCCAGCGCATAACCGACGCTTTAATCGAAATCCCCAATCTGCAGGTATCCGTGGAGCGCGACCAGAACGACTTCCTCGTCCCCACCGCCGTCCTGAAATTCGGCCCCGGCTGGAACGGCCCGTCCAAGGAAGAATTCATGGCCACTCTGGAAGAGGGAGACCCCCCCGTGTTCCTGCAGGGGTCCTTAGTGCCCGAAGACGTAATCGCCGTCGACCCCTTCAACGTCTCGGAAGAAGAACTCCCCACCCTCATCCAACGCCTGCGGGAGGAACTCCTCCGCCACCCCGCCTAACCTGCACATGCCGCTACCCTTCGAATTCGTTGTGATTGGTTCCCCAATGTCCAACCAGGCTCGCCGGAGAAATCGAGTACGAACTTGGACGCAACACGTTCAGAATCTTGCGGGCCTAAATTGGGGAGTAGAGCAACCATTCATCGGGGATGTGATGGTGACCATTACCTACATGTACAACAGTCAGTCAAAGGGTATCGATGTTGATAACATTCCGAAGCCGATTTTGGATGCCCTGAAAGGACGGGTATACTCCGATGACTCCCAAGTCACAGACCTCCTTTGCCGTAAACGGCGGTATGGCTTAGAATTGAGAATTCCGGATCCTTCCCCTCTGCTTAGCTCGTTTTACGAAAATTCCGAGGAATTCGTTCACGTTAATGTGGAGCACGCTCTCAGTACGGAGGTCTCAGGATGATAAGAACAGCGCCGGATATCCACTATCTATTCAACTTTAAGTCCGCTGACGACTATCGGATGAGGGGTTACCAGGTCCAGAAAGACGTTCCCCTCGACTTCTTCCCAGACTGCCAGGCCGATTTACTCGCAACTAAGAATGGCGAGAAGAGGGTGGTGCTGGTTAGGACCCGCACAGCGTTGGCTGCTGACCCACGGGTAACCCAACTGGCTGAAATAATCGATGAGAAACCCGGTTGGAACTTCGACTTAATCTTGGTAGCCGAGCCCGAGAAACTGTCTTCTCCAGAAGGTGCCCGCATATTCGAAAGAGGGAATATCGACAACCGACTCGGCGAAGTTCAGACGGCTCTCGATGCAGGTTTGCCGGAGGCTGCTTTCTTGCTCGCCTGGTCGGCCTCAGAAGCCGTCCTGCGAGACATCCTCGCAGCCGACGGAATTCCCACCGAAGGCGTCACTGCAACTGAATTCGTCCTGAGTCAGGCGGCTTATGAAGGTATCATTTCGCCCGAGCATCAAGACGTTCTGAGACGTCTGCGCAAATACCGCAACGCCATCGTCCACGGCTTCACCATCCCTGACTTCAAGAAAGACCTGGTTGCCGAACTCTTGGACCTCATCCGAAGAATCGAAGCCGAAGCCGTCCTCGACGAACCCTCAAACGGCCAGAACCCAACCCCCGACTAGGTACCGGGGGCCTAAACCCCCAACCCCTACCGCTGCGCCGCCGACGTCTTCTTCTTGCTGCCCGTCACCAGGAACAGTACCTGCTCCGCAATGTTCGTCGCCCGGTCCGCCACCCGCTCCAGGTCGTGCGCCACCCACAGCAGGTACGTCGCCCGCTTGATGTTCCTCGGGTCCTCAATCATGTACGTAAGCAGCTCCCGGAAGACCTGGTCGTAGAGATTGTCCACCACGTCGTCGTCGTCCCTCACCTGGTGCGCCAACACAATGTCCCTCCCCACCACCGCGTCCAGGCTCATCCGCAGCATATCCATAGTCTTGTCTGCCATGCGCGGAATGTCTATCAGCGGCTTCAGCGGCGGTTCGTCCCCCATCATCAGGCTGATCTTGCCGATCCCCTCGGCGTAGTCCGCCATCCGCTCCAGCTCCGTGATGATGTGCAGCACCGCCACTATGTACCGAAGGTCACTCGCGACCGGCGTCTGCGTCGCAATGATGTGGATGCACTGTTCCTCTATGTCCACCAGCTTGTCGTCCACAATGTCGTCGTCCCGGATCACCTCCCGCGCCGCCTGCACGTCCCGATTTCTGAGCGCGTGCATGGCCTTGGAAAGCGCCTTCTCCACCATGCTCCCCATGACCAGTAGGTCGTCCTGCAAAGTAGTCAGTCCCTGCTCGAATATCGTTCTTGGCATCGTCCGCTCCTACTTGGCCATCGCCGCAGCCAGCTTCAAAGCTAGCTGAACCGGCCCGTGATATACGCTTCCGTCTGCTCCTGGCTCGGGTTCGTGAACATCGTCTCCGTGTTGTCGAATTCCACCAGGTAGCCCGACCTGTCTTGCCCCACCATCAGGAACGCCGTCTCGTCCGAAACCCGCGCCGCCTGCTGCATGTTGTGGGTGACGATGACAATGCTGTACTGCTCTTTCAATTCCCGGATCAGGTCCTCGATGGCCAGCGTCGCGATGGGGTCCAGCGCCGAGCACGGCTCGTCCATCAGGATAACTTCCGGCTCGATGGCTATGGCCCGTGCGATGCACAGCCGCTGCTGCTGTCCGCCCGAAAGCGACAAAGCGCTGTCCTTCAGCCGGTCCTTCACCTCGTCCCACAGCGCCGCCTTCCGCAGCGAACCCTCCACCGCCTCCGCCATGTTTCCCCGGAACCCGTTGATCTTAAGCCCGAAGGCGATGTTGTTGTATATCGACTTGGGAAACGGGTTAGGCTTCTGGAACACCATCCCAATCCTGCTACGCAGCTCCACCGGGTCCACCTCGGGAGCGTTGATATCTTCACCGTCGAACAGTATCTGACCTTCGATTCGACCGCCGGCGGATAACTCGTGCATCCGGTTCAGGCAGCGCACCAGCGTGCTCTTCCCGCAGCCGGAAGGGCCAATGATCGCCGTCACCGCGTTGCGGCGCATCGGCATGCTGATGTGCTTGATAGCCCGAAATTTGCCGTAGTAGGCGTCCAGATTCTTTGCCTCCATAACCTTGGACGCCGACCCGCTCGGCATGGAATTGTCAGGCTTCTGGCTGAACTTAGCCTCTATTCGTCTCATCGTTATAGTGGTCACCAACTTCTCCTTCTAGCGTACATGTAGCGAAGCGCCACAGCCACGCTGTTGAGCAACAATAGCACAATCAAAAGTGCAACGATACCGGATGCCGCGTTCTCCTGGAACCCGGGCAGAGGGCGCGCAACCCAGCTGAATATCTGTATCGGGAGAACCGTAAAAGTGTCCGTCGGACTGGTCGGAACAAAGAACACGGAGGTGAACGCTCCCATGGCTATCAACGGTGCAGTTTCGCCTATCGCTCGGCCCAGGGCTAGAATAATCCCCGTCAACACCGCAGGCATTCCCGCAGGCAGCACCTGGTGCCACACCGCCTGCCACTTCGTGGCCCCAAGCGCCATCGCCGCCTCCCTCATCGAGGGAGGCACCGATCTCAACCCTTCTCGAGACGCCACTATTGTTATCGGGAGCACCAGTAGCGTCAAAGTCGCGGCGGCGGCCACAATGCTCGATCCCAGGTTCATTCCAAACACGAACACCGCCAGCCCCAGCAGCCCGTAAACCACCGAGGGAACTCCCGCCAGGGTGCTGATATTAGTTTCAATGAGCTTTGTGAACCAGTTGCGGCGGGCGAATTCCTCCAGGTAGATCGCAGCCCCCACGCCCACGGGCACAAAGAACAGGCAGGTCAATCCCATCACCCACAGGGTCCCCATCAGCGCCGCAAGTATCCCCGCGTCCTCCGGTTTCCGCGACGGGAAACTCGTAATGAAGTTCCAGTCCAGCCCTCCAAGCCCGTCCTTCGCCACCACAAAGAGCAGCACCACCAGGCACAGCACCCCAAAGCCCGTTGCCGATATCGCCAGGCCGGCGAACAACCACGAACTCCACTTCTTGCCCAGTTTGGCAGTAATCTCCCCTATCAGCGTTGGGGGCGGGGCGTTCATTCGTATTCCTCCCTGAACCTGCCGATGAACCACCGGGCTATCAGGTTCAATCCAAGGGTGAATATGAACAACAGCATCCCTATCGCAAAGATGCTCTGGTATTCAACCGTGCCCCTTGCCGTGTCACCCGACGCCACCTCCATTATGTAGGCGGTCATCGCCTGCATCGGCTCCAGAGGATTTCCGGACAGGTTCGGAATCCCGCCGGCTGCAATCGTCACAATCATCGTCTCCCCGATGGCCCGCGCCAGGGCCAGAAGCCCCGCCGCCACAATCCCGGAGAGCGCTGCGGGTACTACCACCCTTACCGAAACTTGGAACCGGTTCGCCCCAAGCGCGTAGGCCCCCTCACGCAGCCCGTTGGGCACCGCCCTCATCGCGTCTTCGCTGAGAGACGCGACCATCGGAATCAGCATAATCCCCATCGCCAGGGACGCTCCCAGGGCCGTGAAAATGGTCTCCGAATGAAAAATCGGCCTCACAATCGTCGGCGCGATGAAGCTGATGACAAAGAACCCGTATACAACCGTAGGTATCCCTGCCAGAACTTCAAGAGCCGGCTTCACCGTCTCCCGAATCCAGCTGGGCGCATATTCGCTCAAATAGATAGAAGTCAATAGTCCAATGGGAAAGGCCACGGCCATCGCCATCAACGCAATCATCCCCGTTGCCGAAAGCAGCGGCAACGCTCCGAAGCTCTTGTTCGCGAACAGCGGCCTCCACTCCGTCCCCGTCAGAAAATCGAAGATGTTTACGTGGGTGAAGAACGGTATCGCCTCCGCCAGAAGCACCACCACAATCCCCACCGTGGTAACCACAGAGAGCACCGCGCACAAAAACAGAAAGGCCATAACGGGAGCCTCCCGCAACCTTCGTCGCGGGAGACGTCCCGTTAGCCAATTGCCTGGTAAGAGACCCATGCCTGCCAGCTTCGTAGCGATGGCTTCTCAGCCCTCCTGACTATCTTTCAGGTTCATCAGTTGGGGTCCCTCCCCGTCCCCTCCCTTCTCCCGTCCTGGGAGAAGGTTAGGATGAGGGTCTCCCCCGTCCCCCTCTTCCCCCTTGATGGGGGAAGATTGAGATGGGGGTGATTCGAGCGAAGTGAACGTCCCACTCGGAAGTTTCTCAAAGCTCTCCTGGATGAGGGGGTGATCTATCATAACTCCCATTCTCCCTGCTGAGAACCTCCTAGTTGACTCGCTCCAGAGCCTCGGTGATCGGGGTCCCGGCCTCTATCGTGTTGAAGATGGATCCCGTCTCCCCGTTCTCCACCTTGTCCCTGCCCCAGTCGTATACGTCCGCGGGCAAGGACACGTACCCAACCTCCGTCACCAGCGCCGGCGCCTCGTTCAGGTAGAAGTCCGCGAACGCCCTCAACTCAGGCCGACTCTCCATCTCTCCCTTGTTTACATAGATGAAGATCGGCCTCGCCAATGGCAGGTACGTCCCGCTCTCTACCGACTCAGCCCCAGGCGCTACGCACTCTCCACTCGCCGGATTCACCACCGATACCGGGGTCACCAGCGCCCGGTACTGCTCCAGGTACGCCAGTCCAAAGTACCCTACTCCTCCAGGCGTCCCGTTTACTCCGTTCGCTATCAACGGGTCCTCTTCCGTAGCCAGGTCCAGGTCGCCTCTATGCGCCCCGCCTTCGCCCATGATCGCCTCGGTGAAGTAGTCAAACGTTCCCGACGCCGTCGTCGGTCCGTAAATCCTCAGCCTCTGGTCCGGGAAGCTCGAGTCCACCTGGTTCCAGTTCATGACCTCTCCTTCGCTCTCAGGCCCGAAGATGGTCTTCAACTGCTCTACCGTCAGACACGGCGCCCAGTCGTTTTCAGGACTCACTATCACCGATAGCGCGTCAAACGCCACAGGCAGCTCGATCACCTCGATCCCATTCCCGGCGCACGCCTCAAGCTCGGACTCCTTCGCGGGCCTCGATGCGTTCCAAACGTCTATCGTTCCCTCTTCGCACATCGCTCGGCCACCGGCGCCCGTTCCCGTGGATGCTACGTTTACGCGCACCCCGGAGTTCGCCTTGCTGAACTCTTCAGCCACAGCCTCGCTTATCGGAAAAACCGTGCTCGAACCCGCTATTGCTATCGTTCCGCTCAGTGCGGAAGCAGCAGGCGCCGCTTGGGTTGCCGCCGGGGCCGCCTGGGTTGCCGCCGGGGCCGCCTGGGTTGCCGCCGGGGCGGGGGTTGCCGCCGCCGGGGCCGCCGACGCCGGGGTGGGGGTCTCCCCGGCGTCGTCACTGCCGCCGCAGGCCGCAACGACGACAACCCCTGCCATAACAGCCATCGTTAAAACAACATAGAATACCCTTTTCAAGGCCAAGATATTCATATTAATTATCGCTCCTTCATCAGCATTTCGGAAATCCAAAATAAATACTGAAGGCAGCGAAAAAGCCCTGTGTTAAAGCAAGGTTAACGTTCCCCAAACACCGCCTGAACAACGTCTAAGAAACATCCAAAACCCACCCCACTACGATCCCCTGTAGGGCGGTTCGAGAACCGCCATCCCCCTTCCCCTCTTTACCCTTACCCCTCGATGGGGGAAGGTTTGGATGGGGGTGATTCCCACTCCACAACAATCCCACGTAGGGGCGGTTCGCGAACCGCCCTCCCCCGCTAACCACAAACCATCCCAACCGCAGCACCCAACCCTCCCCCCCATCACCCCGAACCCACCGAAGGCCCCGACGGCAACGTAAACCCGAAAACGCTCCCCCCTCCTTCCCGACTCTCCACCCAGATCCTCCCCCCGTGCGACTCCACAATGTGCTTCGCTATCGCCAGCCCCAACCCCGCCCCCCCCTGGTCCTGCCTCCTGTCCGCCTTGTAGAACCGCTCAAACACGTGCGGCATATCCTCCTCCGCCACCCCGAAGCCCCGGTCCAACACCCGCACCTCCAGCCAGCGCCCTCGGCTCTCCAACTCCACCTGCACCTCTCCCCCGGCGGGCGTGAACTTCACCGCGTTCTCCACCAGGTTCGCAAGCACCTGCCGAAGCCTGCTCTCGTCCGCGCTCGCCTCCACCGCCCCACTCGCAACATCCGCCGACAGTGTTACCCCCTTGACCCGCGCCTGCTCCCCGAAGACCTCCACCACCTCCCGAATCGCCCGTCCCACGTCCACCGGCGAAAGGCTCAGACTCTCCTCGCCGCTCTCCAGCCGCGAGAGGGCCAGCAGGTCCCGCACCAGCTCCGACATCCTCTCCGCGTTATCGCTTATCCGCCCAAGAAACTGACGCGCCGCCGCCGGGTCCTCCATCGCCCCGTCCTGCAGCGTCTCCGCCGATGCCCGAATCGACGCCAGCGGCGTCCGCAGCTCGTGCGACACATTCGCCACGAACTCCCGCCTCGTCGTCTCCACCCGCCGCGCCTGCGTCAGGTCGTGCAGCACCAGCAGCACCGACTCCCTCCCCTGCACCGTCAGCGGCGTCGCTATCACGTTGAAGAATCGACGCTGCCTGGCCAGCTGAAGCTCCAATACCTGCGGCGACTTCGTTTCCCGGCACCTCCCCACCAACTCGCTCAGCTCGTGGTCCCGCACCACTTCGATTAACCTCTGCCCAACTCCCACATCCGACGACAGCCCCAGCGACTCCCGGGCCGCCGGGTTCGCCAGCGTCGTGCGCCCCTCGTCGTCCAGCAGCGCCACCCCGTCCGTCATCGTCGCCAGTATCGTGGAAAGCTTGTCCCGCTCCTCCGAAAGCTCCGTCACTATCCCCTTCACGCTATCCGCCATCACGTTCAGCGCCCGCGCCAGTTCTTGCGTTTCCTGCACCCGTCCCGTCGGCATCCGATGGTCCAGGTCTCCCCGCGCCAGCCTGTTGACCGCCCCCGTCAGCAGCCTCAAAGGCCCCGTCCTCCGTCGCACGCGAACAAGCGCCATCAGCGCGCAGAGGACGAACACCGCCCCGCCCGTCAGCAGCACCGTAACAACCGCCGCCGTCGCGCCATCCAGCCGCGCCGCCAGAAACGCCGTAGCGCCCCCAGTCACCACCGCCGAAAGGACGCCGCATACCAGCAGAAACCGCACTTCAGCCCGCGTAACACCCTTCATCTTTCGACTACCCGAAACTCATCCATTCCGCTCGCCCCGTTGATGGAATTCCAATCCTGTCAAACTGAAAAATCCTCAAACCTGTACCCCGTCCCGCGAATTGTGATGATGTGACGCGGCGACCCCGGTTCCCTCTCTATCTTCTCCCGCAGCCACCGGACGTGCACGTCCACCGTGCGCGGGTCACCGAAGTATTCCGTACCCCACACCTGGTCCAGCAGCTCGTTCCGCGTGTACGCCCGCCCCGGATGCGACGCCATAAACGCCAGCAGATCGTACTCCTTCGGCCTCAAATTCAGCGATTCTCCGGCCATCATCGCCGTCCTCGCCTCCAGGTTCAGCGCAAGCTCCCCGACCTTGATGCTCTTCTCCGACTCCGGCGGTCCCACGTCCATCTCCCGACGCCGGATGAGCGCGCCCACCCGCGCCAGGAGTTCGCGGATGCTGAAGGGCTTTGTCATATAGTCGTCCGCCCCCAGCTCCAGCCCGCCCACCTTGTCCAATTCCTGGTCCCGCGCCGTCAGAATCAGGATGGGCGTCGCCATCTCCCTCCGCACAATCCGACACACCTTCAGCCCGTCCAGCCCCGGCAGCATGATATCCAGCACAATCAGGTCCGGCTTCTGCTCGCGGGCCATACCCAACGCCGAATCCCCGTCCATCGCCTGCAGCACCCGGTAGCCTTTCCGGCTCAGGTTGTACGACAGCACGTCCTGCAGCGAGTCGTCGTCCTCCACCACCAGCACCGTCCGCTGTATCTCCTTCTGCTCAACCATCACCCTGCCCCTCCCGATCCCTCGCGAACGCGGGGGTCCACTCTTCCTCCCTCTCCACAACAACCCCACGTAGGGGCGGTTCGCGAACCGCCCTCCCCCCACATGTCATTCTGAGGAGGCTCCGCGGCGAAGAATCTCGCCACCCGTCGACGCCAAATCCTCGCTTACAATGATCCAACCCTCCCCCATCCACAAAACCTAACCTCCCGCCGCGCTGGCGCCCGCAATCCGCCCAAACACCGACCCCGCCATCAGCCCTGCGCCTCCGGGGTAATTATGATAGAAGAGACCCCCCACCAGCTCCCCCGCAGCGTACAAGCCTCGCACCGCCGTCCCCTCCGTGCTTAAAACCTGACCCTGTTCGTTGATGCGAAGTCCCCCGAAGGTGAACGTAATCCCGCAAGTGACGGCGTACCCCAGGTAAGGCGGCGTATCGATGGGCAGCGCCCAGTTCGATTTCGGCGGTGAAATCCCCGCCGTCCCCTTCCCGTCCAGCCGCGTCGGATCGAACTCCCCCGCCTGCACCGCCCCGTTGAACCCAGCAACCGTCTCCATCAACCCCCCAGGGTCAATGTCCAGCGCACCAGCCAACTCCTCCAACGAATTCGCCTCCGCCATCGTGCATTGGGCGATGCTGTACTCGTCCCTCAGCAGGTGCTTCACCTTCCCGTCGAATATCTGAAACGCTGCCCGCCGCGGCTGGTTCATAATCTCCCGACCATACTTGGCGTAGGTGTAGTTCCGCAGGTCCGCCCCCTCATCCACAAACCTCCTCCCTTCAATATTAACCACAATTCCGAATTAACCACAATTCCGAAGGGGTACGAATGCTTCTGGAATAGGTCCGTCACGTTCCGGTCCCCCGTCGGCGGAGCATTCAGGTCCCACGCCACCGCGTGACAGCCGCTCCAATGGCCGTACGACTGCGCCCCCACCTCCAACGCCATCCGAATCCCGTCCCCCGTGTTGTACGGCACGCCCCGCACCTTCACCAGTTCCCAGCCCGGCCCCAGGTAGCGCGTCCGCATCTCCGCATTCGCCTCGAAGCCTCCGCACGCGAGCACCACCGACCGCGCCGCCACGTCCCGCATCCCCTCGGAAGTCTGCACCCTCACACCACAAACCCCTCCCCGGTCGTCCGTCAGAAGCGCAGTTCCTTTCGACTCATACCAAACGTCAACTCCTCGCTCCTGCGAAATGTCAAATAGCTGGTCGGAAAGCCCCTTGCCTCCGCCCACGGACTCCACCACCAGCCCGCCCCAGAACCGGTGCTTCCCGTCCTGCATGAACGACTGTCGCCCGTACAGCGGCACGAATCGAAGTCCCATCCCCCGCAGCCACCTCAGCGTCGGATGGGATCGACTCACCAGCGTCTGCGCCAGCGCCGGATCGCTCATCCCCTCCGTCACCCTCATCAGGTCGTCGTAGTATTCAGCCTGTGTGTAGCTGCCCACATCCAGCGTCGACTCTTCCTCTGCCGACATATCCGGAATCAAAGCCTTCACGTCGTCCAGACCCCGATAGGCGCATCGAATGGCCCCGCCCGTGAAGTAGGTGTTGCCGCCGCGAAAATACTCCGGCGCCTTCTCCAGCACGAGCACGGAAGCCTCCGACTCCGCGGCCGAAAGCGCGGCGCACAGGGCCGCGTTCCCTGCCCCCACTACTACAACGTCATAACCCTCCGACATAGCCCCTCCTAACTACCCACGATGCTATGCCCCATCCCCAAACGTGTCAATCCAACCCCCCCTCCCCCAACCCACGTAGGGGCGGTTCGCGAACCGCCCTCCCTCCTTCTCTTGTTCCTGCGAAGGCAGGAACCCGTACCCTACCCACAATCAACCTCCTCCTACCCACCTGTCATTCCGAGCGCAGCGCAGCGGAGCCGAGGAATCTCGTTGCCATCACCACCAATCCCTCCCTCCTTCTCTTGTTCCTGCGAAGGCAGGAACCCATACCCTACCCACATCCCTCCTCCCCGTAGGTACCCACCCTCTCCGTTCCCCCGCGAAAGCGGGGGGCCACTCTTCACCCCTCTACCCACACACCACCCCAACTTCATCACCTTTCCCCTCGACCCCCACCTGTCATTCCGAGCGCAGCGGAGCCGAGGAATCTCGTGGCCATCACCGCCCAACCCCAATCCCCCAGTGACAATCTCCCCCTTGTCACACTCCCCCACCCCCTGCTACCCTCCGCAGCATGAATAATACAGAACACATGTGGCAGGCAATGGACAATATAGACAAAATGCTGGATAAGCTCGGCATCCCCAAAGAACCCCCCAAAGGCTCCTTCTACGACTTCACCTCCGACGAAGAGCAGGCCGTCAACGAACAACCCAAGAAAAAGCGCGGCGCTCCCCGCGGCAACCAGAACGCCCGCAAGCACGGCCTCTACTCCAAACTCATTCCCGCAAACGATCCCGACAAATACCACCGCGCCGCCGAAACCGATGACCTCTCCAACGAAATCGCCTTCCTGAGGCTCAAGCTCGACTCCCTCTTCAACGACCCCGACGCTGACCTGAACCAGATCCTCCAGGTCCTCACCATCCTCGGCAGGCTCGTGAATATCCAGCGCCGATACACCTGGCGTTGGCCCGCCTACCGTCCCGAACTCGACGAACAGCCCAACCCCTCATCTATTCCCCCCGAATCACCTCCCAAATCAATTCCCTCAGAAAAAAGTTTTCAAACAATTCAATCCGAATCTCCCCCTTCTCAGGCGTGAATCCGATGAAGAATCGCCGGTTGTTTTCCAAATCAATCTCAAACAATCCCTCGCAAAATCCCAACCCCCGCCCGTTGCGTCCCGCTGGGTAAGCGGCTATTATGTCAACGCATCACCAGCCGTGAATGATGATTTCCCCCGAAGGAAAAACCAACCTCCCATGAACTACGAGACTATACTGGTCGACCGGCAAGATGGCGTGGCAACCGTCACCCTGAACCGGCCCCGCGTCCTCAACGCCATGAACCTCGCCCTCTCCCGGGAACTCTGCCACGCCGTCGCCCAACTGGAGGCCGACGACGATGTTCGCGCCATCATCCTCACCGGCGCCGGCGATCGTTCCTTCTCCGCCGGGGCGGACATTCACGAGATGCGCACTTTCACCCCGGAACAGACCGCCCAGGGCGCCCGGGTTCGCGCCGAAGGCCAGCAAAGGGTCGCAAACTGCGCCAAGCCCATCATCGGCGCCCTCAATGGCCTCGCCCACGGCGGCGGCGCCGTCCTCGCCAGCTCCCTAGACTTCCTCGTCGGCTGCGAGCGCAGCCAGTTCCGCTTCCTCGCCGTCGCCTACGGCCAGATGAACTCCACCTGGACCCTCCCCGTTATCATCGGCTGGCCCCGCGCCAAGGAGCTCCTCTACACCGGCCGCGTCGTCGAAGCCGATGAAGCCTACCGCCTCGGCCTCCTCAATCACCTCGTCCCAGCAGACAAGCTCATGGACAAGGCCATGGAACTGGCCCGGATGATCGCCGCCAACTACCCCCGCTCCGTCCAGGGCGTGAAAAGCCTCGTTCAGAGCAACCTCGGCCGCTCCTGGGAGGAGATGCGACAGCGGGAGCATCAGGCCAGAAGGACCACCCATCGCGGCCTCGCCGTGGAGGAGGGTTTCCAGGATTTCATAAAACGCAGGGGCAGACCGCTCTAAAAGTGAATATAAAGGACTGGCTAAACATCCCTGCATCAACTACAATGGGACACGCTTGCAATAAAAGGTACAGGGTGAACGGAAAGGGCGCGAAGGGCAAAGCCTCAGGACTGCCGGGATCGCCCAAACAAACCCAACCCTTACTATATAATAGGGAAGTGAAAGGAATTTCCAGCCGGAATAGAATGGCCATTCACCTAGGCTCAATGCAATATGGGCATTTGACCCCCATGGCGTTGGCAAAGCTATTGCATTGGCCAATGACAACCCTATATAATACGCCCGCAGTTCCCCCACTGTTGCTTGTCAATTGCCTGAGAACATCTGATTACGCTAGCCGTTAAAGGAGGTTAGATGTACTTGTCCAAAGTCTTCAAAGTAGCCCTGTTACTATCGTTGATCGCTCTCGTCATCCCCCTCACCATTGCCCACGGGCAGGTAACCGTGGGTACCGCCATGATCGAGGAATCCGAATCGGGAGCCTCCGATATGCTGGCCATTAAACTCAATAGCCTCCCCGCTCCCGGGGATGGCAACGCTTATGAAGGTTGGCTCGTGACCGCCGACGGCGCGAACAAGCTTAGCGTTGGCGTCTTCAACCTGGACGACAACGGCAACGTCGACCAGTCCTACACCAACCCGGATGGCATGAACCTGGCTACTAACTACAGCCAGTTCCTCGTTACCGTCGAACCTACCCCGGACACGGATCCCGAGCCCTCCGGCGTAATTGTCTATTACGACATTATCCCTGAAGACGGCCTCATGTACATCAGCGGCCTGCTCGACAGCGACACCGGGGCTACCGTGAACCTGGTCGGACAGACCCAGCTCGCCGTCACTCACGCCAAGCTGGCTACCGAGTCCAAGACCTTGGAAGACCTGGTTTCCCACGTTTCCCACGTGATTAACATCATCGAGGGCGATGGCGGCGACAACTTTGACGCCTCTCAAGGAAACCCGGGCGACGGAATGGGCATCGGGTCCTACGCCGAAGCAGCCTCTGGTCAAGCCCAGGGTGCCGTGACGGCTGTGCCTACCCATCCCAACTTCCACACCAACTCCGGTCAGGTGGTGAATTCCGCCAACAACGTGACCTCTTGGACAACCATGGCTCGTGACCAGGCCCTCACTGCCAAGGCCGCCACCGACATGCTCACCGCTAGGGCCTACGCCGCCAACGTCCACGCTCTGGCTAGCCGTGCCCTCAATGGCATGGACAAGCCCCCCGCCGACGGCACGATCAACGCCAGGGAAGGCGAAGGTGGCGCTATACACGCCCACATGGCCGCCCAGGACATGGCCAGCTATAACCCCTTGATCGGCGCTGGCCCGCCCGTAACCGGCGACATTAACTTCACGACTCTGGCTCTCATTGCCCTCGGCATTGGCGCAGTCCTCATAGTCGGTGGAGGTACCGTCCTCCAGCGCAGCAGGGCCCGGGCCTAACCCGCCCCAAAACCTAGTGAACCACATGAACCCCTCGGCACACGCCGAGGGGTTCATACTTTCCCCGCCTCCCTCCCCTCTCCCCTCTTAAGCCTTCCCCCTCGACGGGGGAAGGTTTGGATGGGGGTGATTCCCTCCCCCATCCTTGTTCCTGCGGAGGCAGGAACCCACTCTTCCTCTCCTGTCTTCCCTCTCCCCCCTAAACCTACATGTCATTCTGAGGAGGCCCCGCGACGAAGAATCTCGCCCCCCTCAGAGGCCCCCTTGCCCACCCAACCCTATTCCCATACCCTTGCACCATCCCCCCAAAGGAGAACCCAACCCAAATGAAGAAATTCCGCAACCCCCACTCGGACATCGCCCCCACCCTCGGCAACTACGTCCGCTCAGTCCGCGCCGGATCAACCCTATACGTTGCCGGCTGCACCGCCGTCGGCACCCCTGCCGAGAATGACGACGTTATCGCCCAGGCCGACGCCACCCTCAACCGCATCCAGGCCATCATCAACGCCGAGGGTGGTGAAATGAGCGACGTTGTCAGAATCGTCGTCTACGTCACCGACATGGATGCCTTCCGACCTCGCCAACCCGAATTCGAAGTCCTCATGGAGCGCTACTTCCAGGGCCACTACCCCACCAGCACCCTCGTCGAAAGCCCCGGCCTCGCCCGCCCCAACCTCCTCATCGAAATCGAACCCACCGTCGTCCTCTAACCCCACCCCTCCTCCCCCTCGCAACTTACATGTCATTCTGAGGAGGCTCCGCGACGAAGAATCTCGCCACCGGTTGACGCCCAACCTCTCCCGTTCCCTCGTGGACGCGGGGCCCACTCTTCCCCTCTCAAGCCGCAACGCCCAACATCAACATCCTCTGGTAGGGGCGGTTCGTGAACCCCCTCCCGTTGACCAAAATCACCCTCCAACGCTAGAATAACCCCCAACTTCACCCTTCCCACCACCCACAACACCAATCGGAAAGGAGCCGCCCCTGATGGCGAATGAAACGGGAAAGCGCTACACCTGCTCCCACTGCGGCTCCGAATTCCTCGTCACCCGCGGCGGCGACGGCAACCTGAAATGCTGCAGCGATCCCGCTCAGCTGAAGAAGTAACCATCCCCGGGCTCACCGAGCACAAACACCAGGACAAAAAGATGGCCAACCAGCTAGGAAAACGATACGCCTGCCAGCAATGCGGCACCCTCATCCTCTGCGTTCGTAGAGGCGAAGGCGTAGTCTTCTGCTGCGACGAGGAAATGGCCCTCCAGGCCCCCCGCCAACTCCCCTCCTCCGACTAACCCCCTCCCCTCTTCACCCTTCCCCCTCGACGGGGGAAGGTTTGGATGGGGGTGACTCCCCCTTCGCAAACCACGCCCAACCTCCTGGTAAACCCTCAACTTCAACCGTGCCCTCGCGTACGCGGGGGCCCACTCTTTGCCCCTAAACCCACACATCCTCCAACCGCAACGCCATCCCTCTCCCTTCTTCACACCTCAACCCACACACCACCCCAACGCCCCCTCTCCCGCAAACGCTACCACACGTCCGCGTCGGACTCCGGCTCCAACACAAATAGCCGGTCAAGCCCCGCCAAATCCTTCTCAACGGAAGTCCCCACCCCCGGAAACAGCCGACCCGCCAATCGCTGCAAAGGCTCCCCCTGTCCCGGGTCAATCTCCAGCAGCATCACCCCATCCGCCGTCAACCGGCACGCCGCCTGCCCCATCAACCGCCGCAGCTGCTTCATCCCGTCCACACCGCCGTCCAAAGCGGTCCTCGGCTCCCAGGCAAGCTCCGGCTGCAGCCCCTCCAGCCGCGCCGACGGAATATACGGAAGGTTCGCCACGATGACGTCCACCCGGCCCGGCAGCGGCTCCAGCAAGTCCCCCTCCAGCAGCGTAACCCGCTGCCCAAGCCCGAACTTCTCCACGTTCGCCCTCGCCACCTCCAGCGCCTCTGCGGAGACATCCATGGCGTAGAGCGCGACCCCCGGCAGGTGCATGGCGAGACTAACCGCGATGCCCCCACTTCCCGTCCCCACGTCCGCCACCCTCAGCCCCGGGCGGTGCATCCGCTCCAGGCACACCAGCAAAGCCCGCTCCACCAGCAACTCCGTCTCCGGCCTAGGCACCATCACCCCCGGCCCAACCTTCAGGTCCACGCCGTAGAACTCCCGATGCCCCAGAATGTACGCCAGCGGCTCCCGCCTCAGCCGACGCTCCACCACCCCCTCCAGAGCGGCAATCGCCTCCTCCGGTATCGCGTCGTCCTGGTATGCGTATATGCGATGTCGCGGCACCCCAAGCACGTCCGTCAGCATCACTTCGGCTTCCAGCCGGGGCTCCGGCGCCCCTGCCTCCTCCAACCGCCTCCGCGTCTCTCGCAGAAACTCCCTCAGCGTTGCCATTGTCGCGACATTCTCCCTCTTGTCCCTTCCCCCTCCCCTCCCTTCTCCCGTCCTGGGAGAAGGCTAGGATGAGGGTCTCCCCTCTCCTCCCACCTCTTCCCCCTCCATCCACATGTCATTCTGAGGAGGCCCCGCGACGAAGAATCTCGCCCCCGAAGCCGAACCCCTTGCCCTTTTCACCCTTCCCCTCCATCCCCTGACACACTCTAACTGTCGAAACCGAGCGTTGGCCAACGACTACCCCCGCCCAGGGCAAAAATCACCTCGCCAGCGCCGCTTCGAGCGCGCCGGCCTGCTCATGCGCCGTCAACGCGTCGATGATGTCGTCGATGAACCCGTCCATGTACTTCTGACAGCCAAAGAAACTCTGCCCAATCCGATGGTCCGTTATCCGGTCCTGGGGAGTGTTGTACGTCCGAATCTTCTCCGCCCTGTCCCCCGTCCCCACCTGCGTCCGCCGCGACTGGATGATCTCCTTCTCCAGCTTCAGCTGCTCCTGCTCATACAAACGTGCCCGCAGAATGTTCAACGCCCGCTGCTTGTTCTTGTACTGCGACCGCTCGTCCTGGCACGTCACCACCGTCCCTGTGGGGTTGTGGACAATTCGGATCGCCGTCGCCACCTTGTTCACGTTCTGCCCGCCGTGGCCCCCGGCGTGGAACACGTCGATCCGCAGGTCGTCCATGTTTATCCTGATGTCCACCTCTTCCGCCTCCGGCAGCACCGCCACCGTCGCCGTCGACGTATGCAGCCGGCCTGAAGACTCCGTCGTCGGAATCCGCTGCACCCGGTGCACTCCCCGTTCGTACTTGAGCCGCCCGAAGGCGTTCTTCCCCTCCACCCCGAACGCTATCTCGTTGAACCCTCCCAGGTCCGAAGGGTTGGAGTTCAGCACCTCCACCTTCCATCCCATGTTGTGCGCGTACCTGGTGTACATCCGGTACAGGTCCCCGGCAAACAGCCCCGCCTCCTGTCCTCCGGCCCCCTTGCGTATCTCCACAATCACGCTCCGTTCGTCGTTGGGGTCCTTCGGCAGCAGCGCCAGCCGGAGCTCCTGCTCCAGGCTCTCAATCCGACCGGACGCACCCTCAAGCTCCTCGGCGGCAAGGGCCTCCATTTCGGGATCGCCGCCCTCGTCGATGATCGACTGCGCCTCGTCCCGTTGCGCCTGCAGGTCCTTCAGCTCCCGGTAACCATTGACGGTGTCTTCCAGCCTCGCCCTCTCCTTGGCCAGCTTCTGCACCTGCTCATAGTCCACCGCCACCTCGGGCTGCGCCAGCAGATGCCCCAACTCCCGAAACCGGGCGTCAATATCTTCTAATCTTTCGACAAATGAATTCATAACGTTCATAGAAATTGCGGAAATGCTCCTATCCCTTGGAAAACTATTCTAGCCAACACCCAACCGGATTGCCAATTCAGTCCGCACACCCACACCTGCGCCTGGCCATAAATCCAAGCTCCCGTCCCTAAATGGGCGGCCTGCGCTTGTGCCACTCGGTCGCCTGCTGGTAGGCGTACCCCGCCCTCAGCGCCGTCGCCTCCTCGAATGGCCGCGCCGCCAGCTGCAACCCCACCGGCAACCCTTCCGAGAACCCGCAAGGCACCGTAAGCGCCGGATATCCCGTCAGGTTGAAGGGGCGCGTGTACTGCGTCAGTGCGGGGATCACCCCCACCGGCTCCCCGTTGACCATGATCGAATCCGCCACGATTGGCGGCGCTACCACAGGCTCCATCGGCCCCGCCAGCAGGTCCACCTGCTCGAAAAGCTCCCGCGCCGACTCGGTGTACTCCCGACGATGTCGCAGCGCCGTCAGATAGTCTGGCCCGCCGATGAACAGCCCCGACTCGAACCGCCACCGCACCGATGGGTCGTACTCCTCACCCCGACGCAGCAGCAATTCTTTGTGGTACGCCGCCGCCTCCGCGTAAAGGATAATCTTGGAGATGTCGGCGGAGCGATGGTACATCGGCCACACCACTTCCACCACCTCAGCGCCCAACTCCTCCAACGTCTTCAACGCGGCCCGCACCAGCTTCTCGACCTCCGCATCAACTGGAACCTCGAAATACTCCCGCGGCACTCCAATCTTCAAGCCTGATAGGTCCTCCGAAAGCGCGTCCATGTAGTCCGGCACCGGCTCATTCGCCGACCCAGGATCCCGCGGGTCGTAGCCCGCCAGCGCCTGCATCGCCGCTGCGCAGTCTTCCACCGTCCGCGCCATCGGCCCCGGATGGTCCAGCGACCACGATAGCGACACCAGCCCGTAGCGGCTCACCCGCCCGTACGTGGGCTTCAACCCCGCCAGCCCGCAGAGGGCGCTTGGTATGCGAATAGAACCCCCCGTATCCGTTCCCAGCGTTATCGCGCACTGACCCGCCGCCGCCGCGGAACCTGACCCGCCGCTGGAACCTCCCGCCACCCTCTCCGGGTCCCACGGATTGTGCATGTGACCGTAATCGGCGTTGTGACCCGTGGGTCCGAAGGCGAACTGGTGCAGGTTCAGCTTGCCCATCAGTATCGCCCCCGCCTCCTTCAGGCTGGCCGCCGACGCCCCATCATGGTCGGGCACGAAGTCGCCGAAGATCCGAGAGCCGGCGGTATTCGGCATCCCTGCAACGTAGTACAGGTCCTTCAGCCCCACCGGAACGCCGTGAAGAACGCCCCGGTAGCCGCCGCCTGAAATCTCCGCCTCCGCCTCCCGCGCCGCTTCCAACGCCTCTTCGCCCGGTCGAGTTATGAAGGAGTTGAGTGTAGGTTCCGTCGCCTCTATTCGCTCCAGATGTGCCTCCACCACCTCAACCGGCGACACCTGCCTGGACTCAATCAGCCGCCCAAGCTCAACGGCGCTCAGGAAGCAAAGTTCAGTGACGTTCATGTCTAACTGTCCTTAGGTGAAAATATATTGGCCGGCTCTATCTCTCCCAGGTCCAGCTTCCGCAGCTCCTTCACGGTGGCCATGATGTCCTTCACGCTGGCGTAAAGCTCCGCCGTGTGCTCCGGGTCGCTCGTGTCCACCCCTTGCACGGCCGCCATCTGGAGAAAGGTCTCCATCGTCAGTTCCTCTGATTCCGGCATCGCTACTCCTTTATCTCGATGAGAATATTCTTGTGCGAAGTGTCCCCGATGTTCGTCACCTCGTGCGGCTGGTGCTTGTCGGCATAGGTGTGCCGCCCCGCGAACCCGACGGTTTCATCCGACGTACCATCCTCAAACCGACGCCGCATCCGGCTTTCGGTCAGCCCCACCGTCACATAGTCCAGCTTGTGGGTGTGCCAGTGGCTGGACTCGCCCGGCTCAAGGGCAAGCTCCCAAATCCTCACCCGGTCGTTCTCAAACACAATCCTGGTGCCCACCTCTCCCCACTTGCGTTCACTCGTCATCGGTTACCTCCTGGCGCATCCATCAGCGCACCAAATGTCATTCCTGCAGTCCCTTCCCCCACAACCCACATGTCATTCTGAGGAGGCCCGCGACGAAGAATCTCGCCCAAGTAGCCAACCCCCACTCTTGTTCCTGCGTAGGCAGGAACCCATACACTGCTTACACACCCATCACCTCAACCCCCACCCCCTAAAGGTGAAACACCACCATCTTCAGGTCCGTCATCTCCTCCACCGCATACCGGGGACCTTCCTTCCCCATCCCGCTCTCCTTCAGACCGCCGTAGGGCATCAGGTCGGCGCGCCATTGCGGGCCGGAGTTGATCATCAGGTTCCCCGACTCCACTTCCCTGGCAAACCTCATCGCCCAGTCCACGTTCTGCGTGAATATCCCAGCGCTCAGCCCGTACCGAGAATTGTTGGCCATTGCGATGGCCTCGTCGATCGACTTGAAGGGAGTGACGGCCACCGCAGGCCCGAAAAGCTCGTCGCAGGAGATCCGCATCTCCGGGCTGACCTCCGCAACCACCGTCGGCGCCAGCATCGACCCCTCCCTCTCCCCACCCGTCACCACCCTGGCCCCCTGGCCCACAGCCTCCCGCACCCATTCGCCCACCCGCACCGCGTCAGTCTCCCGGATCATAGGCCCCATCCGCACCGTTTCCTCCAGGGGGTTGCCGGTGCTGACGGCCTCCACCTGGGGCTTGAGCGCGTCGAGGAAATCGCTGTATATCTGCCCGTCCGCCAGCACCCGCTGGGTGGAGATGCAGACCTGCCCTGCGTTGGAGTAGCCGCTCGCCACCGTGGCCTGCGCCACCTTCTCCAGGTCGGCGTCGGGCATGATGATCAGCGGACTGTTGGAGCCAAGCTCCATCGTCACCTTCTTCAGACCCGCCGCCCTCACTATCTGCTCGCCCACGTCCCGACTCCCCGTGAAGGTGACTTTGCGGACTCGCGAATCGCTGACCAACGCGTTGCCCACGGTGGCCCCGGAGCCCGTGATGCACTGCACCCCGTCCTCGGGAATCCCCACCTCCAGCAGCGCCTCCGTCAGCTTCAACGCCGACAACGGAGTGTCGCTGGCGGGCTTGATGATGACGGAATTGCCCGCCGCCAGCGCGGGGCCAACCTTGTGGCACACCAGGTTCAGAGGGAAGTTGAAGGGGCTGATGGCCACCACAACGCCTACCGGCACCCGCAGCGTGAACCCCATCTGCCTGCCGTCGCCGGGCACCCCGTCCAATGGCACCGTCTCGCCGTGGATCCGCTTCCCTTCCTCCGCCGAAAGCGTCAATGTCTGGATCGCCCGCTGCACCTCCCCCCGACCCTCGGCGATGACCTTCCCTTCCTCCATAGTGATGATGCGGGCAAACTCCTCCGCCCTATCGGAAATGATCCCCGCCGCCTTCATCAGCAAGGCATAACGGTCGTACGCGGTCAGCCCGCCCATAACCCTCGCTCCCCGGGAGGCGGCAGCCAGCGCCGCTTCCACGTCCGAAGCGTCGGCCCGCGGCACCGTGTCGATAACCGAACCGTCGAAAGGATTGACCACCTCGGTAACGGAGGCCCGGTCCACCCAACGACCCGCAACGTACATCTTCATGGGATCACCTCCCTATTCACCTGCTGAACTGGGCGGAGGAAGATTCAAGAAAGCGAAACTGACTAAGCTTCCCGCACCACGGGATTGCTCAAAACGCCGACGCCCTCAACCTCCACCTCGCAAACGTCCCCGTCCTTAAGCTCCGCGGGTTCGCCGGGAGTGCCCGTGAAGATCATGTCGCCAGGCTCCAGCGTGATAGTCTGGCTCACGTGGCTGATGACCGTCGGCAGGTCGAAGAGGAACATCTCCGTCGTCTCTGCCTGCACCTCCTCGCCGTTCACCCGCGCCCGCAGCATCATGTCGCTGGGGTCGAGTCCCGTCACCAGGAAGGGACCGGCAGGACTGAAAGTGTCGGAGGATTTCGCCCGCCACCACTGACCGTCGCCCCGCTGCCACTGTCGCGCGCTCACGTCGTTGCCGCACGTGTAGCCCAGCACGTGGTCAAGGGCCTCCTCCTTCGGCACGTTCTTGCACCTGTCCTTGATGATCGCCACCACCTCCCCTTCCTCGTCCACGCGCCCGTCAAACGACTTCGGAATGACAATCGTATCTCCCGGGCCTGCCAGCGAAGTGGTCGTCTTGTAGAAGATGAGCGGCTCCTGCAGGGGCGCCCTGTCTCCCAAATGACTGCGGTAGTTCAGCCCCACGGCTATAATCTTTCCCGGCACGGATGGAGCCAGCAGCTTCACCTCGTCCAGGGGGTGCGTGTGGTCCGTCACCTCATAGTCCTCGAAGGGACTGGTGGTTATCTGTTTTACGGTGTCGCCTTCCACAACGCCGTAGTTGATATCGCCGTGAGCCAAGTATCTTGCAAAAACCGTCATAGTTAATCCTCCCGTTTGTCACTTCCCTCAAAATTCGGGCGAGATTTCTCGCCCCGACCCTGGGGAAAGTTCATCGGTATTCTAGAGCCAGCAGTGGAAATAATCCACCCTTGCTAACTGCCACACCCTTGTTGACGACGTCCCTACCAGCGATATACACTGTTCTAGCTCAATCGCTGTCACCCACTAACCGGATGACGCAAGAAGTTCGAGAAACAAAAACGCATACAAGGTCAGGGCCGTCGAAGCCAGCCTCCATCGCGTTACCCGTTTCGTCGACAAAGCGGAGGCATTCCTGCCCGCAATAGACTGACATCCTCCCCATTGACGTTGCCCCGCATCCGTAATAATATTCCCCTGTCTTATGCCCGCACTCAAATGGATACCCACCCTCATCGAGGGCTTCACCTGAGGCCGCGCCTGGACGGGCGAGGTGCGTCCTGCAGTGCTCCGGCTTCCCTGGTAATACCCTTTCACGGTTACCCATTCAGCAGTTCTTCTCTCTTCCCGTTTCAGGCTTTCGTAGCAGTCCCATAACCTCTATCGACTGCCTGGAGGACAAAAGAAGAGATGAAGCGTCTTCTCAAGTTCAGGAACCCCGTATCCTTGGCGTTTATCCTGCTGTTGTTCGTCGCGCTCGTCGTCGCCGGCGCAGGCGACGACGTCGATTCCTCCCCAACCCTCTACATCGGCGGCATCCCCGACCAGGACACCTCCCTGCTGGTGCGCCGCTTTGACGGCGTGGCCAACTACCTCAGCGGCAAGCTGGAAGTGCCCGTCGAATACAAGCCCAGCATCGACTACGCCGCCGTCGTCACCGCCTTCGCCAACGAAGACCTGCACCTGGCCTGGTTCGGCGCCCTCACAGGCGCGCAGGCCCGCACCCAGGCCCCCGGCGCGGTCGCCATCGCCCAACGCCCCGTCGACGCCAAGTTCGTCTCGGTCTACATCGTTCAATCCGACCTCCCTGCCCAAGACCTGCAGGACCTCGCCGGTCTCACCTTCTCCTTCGGCAGCGTAAGCTCCACCTCCGGTCACCTCATGCCCCGCCACTACCTCCTCCAGGCTGGCGTGGACCCGGATACCGACTTCAACGGACTGCCCAACTTCTCCGGCTCCCACGACACCACCTGGAAGCTGGTGGAGTCCGGCTCATTCCAGGCCGGCGCCCTCAGCAATACCGTGTGGGACAGCGCCGTCGCCGAAAGCCGGGTCGACGTCTCGAAAGTGCGCCAACTGGGCGTCACTCCCCCATATTCCAACTACAACTGGTCCGCCCGCGGCGACCTGGACGAGACCTTCGGCGAAGGTTTCACCGACCGCCTCCAGCAAGCTCTCTTGGACATGCACCTAGATCCCGATCAATCAGACCTGCTGAATGCCTTCCGCACAGACTCCTTCATCGCCACCAACAACGAGAACTACGCCGCCATTGAGTCCGTGGCCAAATCTCTGGGGATGCTGCAATAGCATGGCGCGCAACGGCTCAACTCCCACTACGATCGTCCGGCTGGACGGCGTGTCCAAGCGCTACAACGGCACCGCCGCCCTCGCTTCCGTCTCCCTTCAGATTCGCGAGGGCGAGCGCGTCGCGGTGCTGGGTCCCAGCGGCAGCGGAAAGACCACCCTCCTCCACCTCGTCGCCGGCATCGAGCGGCCCAGCGAGGGTCGAGTCCAGCTGGCCGGTCAGCCCCTCTCCTCCATGAGCGCGGGCCCCAGGCTGGCAGAACTGGTGGGCATGATGCACCAGCAGCTGGACCTCGTGCCCCATCTCTCAGTCAAGCACAACGTTCAGGCCGGGCGGCTCGGCCGTTGGAGCCTATGGAAGTCCCTCCTGTCCCTCGTCTCCCTCCGTGAGAGCGAAATGGTGGAGCGCGCCCTGGAAAGGGTGGGAATCCCCGAAAAACTGCACGAAAGGACCTCCCATCTCTCCGGCGGCGAGCAGCAGCGCGTTGCCATGGCCCGGCTGCTGGCCCAACAGTCGAGGGTGGTGCTCGCCGACGAACCGGTGGCCTCCCTCGACCCTGCCCGCGCCGAAGACCTGATGGACCTGCTGGTGTCCATCGTCACGGAGTCCCGCAAGACCCTAATTGCCAGCGTGCATTCCACCCACCTGACGCGAAAATACTTCTCCCGCGCCGTGGGCCTGCGCGAAGGAACGCTGGAGTTTGACCTCCCCGTGGAGCAGCTGACGGATGAAGCCCTCAACCGCCTCTACGACATCGCCCCAAGCCTCCCGTAATCACCGCGGAGACTTCTTCCGTGGGCGCGGCTTCCTCACCCTGCTGCTGGTCGCCGCCCTCCTCTGGAGCCTGACTTCCCTATCCTGGGGAAGCTCCCCCGTCCACCCCGGCGGCCTGGGTTCCATCGGCCAGTTCTTCCAGGCCGCCATAAAACCGGAGCTATCGGCGGATTTCCTCGGTCTGACCCTTAGTTCAGCGTGGAAGACCGTCGCCTACGCCGTAGCAGGCATCTGCCTCGCCGTCGGATTGGGTCTCCCCCTCGGGATTCTGGCCTCAGGAGTGCTCGCAAGAAGCCCACGCGTCAAGATCCCCGGCATAGCGGGGTTCCGGTTTCTGCTCGGCGCTATGCGCGCCGTCCACGAACTCATCTGGGCCTGGTTCTTCGTTGCCGCCGTGGGACTCTCCCCCGCCGCCGCCATCTTCGCCCTCGCCATCCCCTACGCCGGCATCCTCGGACGCATCTACGCCGATATCCTCAACGACGTCCCCGACGAACCCCTCCGCGCCCTCCGCGCCTCCGGCGCTTCCGAGACCAAGGTGCTCCTCTATGGGCGGCTCCCCATGGCCTTGCCGGACATGCTCAGCTACACCTTCTACCGCTTCGAATGCGCCATCCGCTCCGCCGCCATCATGGGCTTCGTTGGCGTCGGCGGCCTCGGCATGCAGATCCAGTTGTCCCTTGCTGACCTCTATTTCAACGAGGTCTGGACGCTCCTCTACGCCCTCGTCGCACTGGTCCTGCTGGTTGATATCTGGAGCTCCTGGGTCAGGAGGTATCTCACCTCATGACCCTCCTCAAGCTTGCAACCCGACGCCCCACTTTCAGGCCGAATCCGCTGTGGCTGTCGGCCGCCGCGTTCCTCGTCCTGGCATGCGCATCCTGGGCCTACCTGCTGATCGACTCCGGCAGCGGATTCCGGCAGTTATTCCAAGGCGAGACCTATAAACAGGCCGGGGACTTCCTCGGTCAGCTGGCGGGCTCGAATGCCGAAGGCACCCCCGCCTTCCTCCAGTGGGACAAGTGGATGGAAACGGGCGCCCTCGCCTACGACACCCTCGCCATGAGCGTCCTGGCCATGGGCATAGCCGGGGTTGCCGCCCTCCTGACTTTCCTCCCCGCCGCCCGCAACGTGGCCACCGGCGAGCTTGCCTCCTCCGCCTCCCTGCCGTCGCGGGCCCTCTACTACCTGCTGCGGGGTCTGTTCATCTTCAGCCGGGGCATCCCCGAGTTGATGATTGCCATGATTGTCGTATTCGCATTCAGCCCGGGCATCCTCGCCGGCGCCCTCGCCCTCGGCATCCACAACTACGGCATCCTCGGCAAGCTCTCCGCAGAGGTGGTGGAAGACCTCGACCCGCGCTCGGCCCGCGCCCTCCGTACCTCCGGCTCCAGCGTCTTCCAGATGATGGCCTACGGCATACTGCCCCAGGCCCTCCCCCAGTTCCTCACCTACCTCCTCTACCGTTGGGAGGTGGTCATCCGCACCACGGTAGTGGTCGGGCTGGTCAGCGCCGGTGGGCTGGGACGGGAGTTCCTGGTGGACATGAGCCTCTTCCGCTATACGGACGTTGCCCTGTTGCTGATCTGGTACCTGATTCTGGTCGTCTTCGTGGACCTGACAACCATGTTCATGCGACGGCTGGCCCGCTAGAGCTCTCCGGCCAGCGCCTCCACCAGCGCCGGCAGGTATTCCTCCCATCGACCGAGAATGCAGTAGTCCGCCGCCTGGAAGATGGGATGCCGCCGTGTCGTGTTGATGCCGACAACCGTGCCCGCCTTCTGTATGCCGACCACGTGATTGAAGTCCCCCCGGATCCCGACCGCGATGTACAACTTGGGGGCAATGGCGCGCCCCGTCAGGCCCACCTGAAGCTGTTTCGGCAGCCACCCCATGTCCGTGACGCTGCGGGTCGCCGCTATCGACGCCCCCAGCCTCTCTGCCATCTCCCGCATCGCGGGAAGCGATTCCGGCTCCCCGATGCCCATCCCCACGCCGATGACAACCTCCGCCCGCTCCAATGCCAACCCACCGGCGTCCTCCTCCACCCGGCTCTCCAACAGGCGAATCGCGTCCGGGCTATGGTAGTCGTACTCAGGGAAGCCCGATTCAAAAGGTGGGTCTTCCTCAGGAACGACGGGCGTCAGCAAACCGGGTCGCAGCGTGACCATGTACGGCTTGGTCTTCGACAGAATGGGCGCAACCACGTTGCCGCCCAGGGCGGGCTTCAGCTGCACCAGCCTCCCTTCCTCGTCCATCTCCAGGTCAATGCAGTCCCCGGTCAGCCCCAGCGATAGCCTTGCCGCCACCCGCGAAGCCAGGTCCCGGCCGTTGGCAGTGGAGGAGAACAGCACGGCGTAGGGATCATAGTCCTGCAACGCCCGGGCGAACAAGGATGCTGTCGCAGGACCCGTGGGATGGCGATAGACGGCGGGAGCCAGGTCCAGGACAAAGTCGGCGCCGTAGCGAAAAAGCGTGACGGTGTCCTCATAAGAAATGTCCTCCACCAGCACCGCGTGCACCGTGCCACGCAGCTCCTTCGCCAGCATCCTGGCCTTGCCCAGGTTCTCCAGCGTCGCCCGACGCAACCCCTCGGCGGACCTCTCCGCCACCACCCAGATGGACTCCCCCTCCCCCAACGGGTATCTCTCCCAGTCCGCCACCGCCTCCGGTTCTGCTTCGATGGAATCACCCCGGCCCTGAAGCCCCTCCACCACGGCCTGTGCCGCAGCTTGGGGGTCCGCATCCTCAATCACCACGCCCAAACGCTGAGGCTCAAGCAGGCGGATGTCTTCTACCCAGGTCGGAGAACCCTCCATCCCAAAGACCGACGCATCGTCCGAAAGCTGCCCCGACGTTATCTCCTCTACGGGGCGCTCCCGCGCCTCCATCAGCATTCGGCGGCGAGCGTACCGCTCCTCGCTCAAGCCCTCCGTCGCCGTTATCAGCGCCGGCAGCGTTACCTGCAGAACTTCGTGGCCTTCGTCCGTCTCCCGCTCCACCACAACGCTGTTGGAATCGGGCTGATAGTCCATCCGGCGGGCGCGGCTCACGTGGGGAATCCCCAGGATCTCCGCCAGCTCCGGTCCCACCTGTCCCGTCTCCGCGTCGGTGCTGTTCCTCCCGCATAGAATGAGGTCGAAGCCCCCATCTTTCAGCGCCAGCGAAAGTGTGCGTGACGTCGCCAGGGTGTCCGAACCCGCCATCACAGGGTCGGAGATGATGACTCCCTTGTCTGCACCGACGGCGAGAGCGTGGGCCAGCACCTCCTTGGCCTGTGGCGGTCCCATGGTGATGGCCGTCACCTCCCCACCGACTTCCTCTTTCAGCTCGATGGCCCGGCCCAGCGCGATCAGGTCAAAGACGTTCATCTCCAGCGGAACTCCCTCCCGCTGGATCGTCTTCTTCTCATAGTCGAACTCTATCCGGGAGAGAACGGGCACCTGTTTCACACAAACGGCAATCTTCATTCCAAGTCCTTCTGCTGGCGTCGCCACGGCGGCGTTGATGCCGCCATTGTACCCTAAGGCGCCCGGTAGCTCAGTACGCCCGCCACCGGCGAGATGCGCAGCAGCAGGTCATCCCCTTCACGAGGACGGCCCCGCCCGTCGAGGTTGCTTGTGAGAAAATAGAGGTGCCCGTCCGACCCCATGACCACGTCGCGAATCCGCCCGTGCAAACGGACGAATATGGAGTCCTGCCGCTGGACGTGCTGATAGTCCGGCTCCTGGAAGTCCACCCACACGATACGCTGGCCCCTCAAAGCGCCGAAAAACAGCCGCCCCTGCCAGTGCGCCGGCATAACGTCCCCGTCGTAGAAGGCGGCTCCCGACGGCGCCCACGTCTCGATGCCGCTGTGCAGCACAGGGGGTATGAATCCCTCGCCGGTCTCGTCGCCGCCCACCACAGGCCAACCGTAGTTTCCGCCCGGCACAATCAGGTTCACCTCATCGTTGCCCACCGGCCCATGCTCGATGGAGAAGAGGTCTCCCGTTTCCGGGTGCCACGCCAGCCCCTGGGGATTGCGGTGACCGTATGAATACACACGCGATCCCGGGAAGGGATTGTCAGCAGGGACGCTCCCGTCGGCATTAATCCGAAGAATCTTGCCCGCCAGCGACGTTAGGTCCTGCGCCAAGACTCTTGAGGCGGCGTCCCCGATGGTCACGTAAAGCTTCCCGTCAGGGCCAAACTTGAGCCGCCCTCCGTTGTGGATGCGGTCTCCGGGAATGCTATCGAGGATGACGGTAGGATCAACCGCCGTATCTCCGGCGTCCCTCCACCGCACCACCCTGTTCGCCGGCGCTCCGCTGCTCTTCTTGTACGTATAGTAGACGTAGAAGTAGCCGTTGGTTCCAAAATCTGGGTCTACGGCGATCCCGAGCAAGCCGCCCTCTCCCTCCGGGGCCACTTCTTCGATGACCAGGTAGGGCGCATCCTGCAATTCGTCGTTGGCGAACACCCGGATGTTCCCTTCTTTTTCGGTGATGAAGACGCGGCCGTCGGGGGCAAACGCCAGCGCCCACGGAGCCTTAAGTTCTTCGGCCACGAGCTCCGCCACAGCCTCGACCCCCTCCACCTGGGGAGGCGACGTGGGCTGCGAAGCGGCCCGTGTCGGCGCAGGCTGCGTCACTGGTTGGGAAGTGCCCGAAGGCGTATCAGGTCGTGCGCAACCCACCACTGCGCCAAGCAGCACGGCGGCGGCCGCTACCGCCACAACACTCCAAGCGCGCATCATCAGTTTAGGGTGATTCATCACGGCTTACACAAGCTCCACCAGCGTCGCGCCGTCCGTAAGCCCGACGGATTCAGGCCTCGCAGCCTTCACCACGGGGTGTCCCTTTAACCGTTCCCGCACCAGTGAACGCAAAGCCCCGGTGCCCCCGCCGTGGACTATCCGAACTGCTGAAAGCCCCCTCATCAACGCCTGGTCCAGGAACGTCTCAATCTCCGCCTCGGCCTCCTCCACCCGCATGCCGCGCAGGTCCAACTCGGACTTGGCGGGGCCGGTCTCAACCCGGGAGAATGACACCCCCTCCGGCATCTTCGGGGGCTGCGGTCTGTCAGCCTTTCGCTCAACCTGGTGGGACGGGATGCTGACTCGCACCGATCCCAGAAGCAGCTCCAGGCTGCCGCCGTTCCGGGAGGGTTCCAGCACCTCCGCCGAATTGGGCAGACCCCGCACGTAGACGAAATCGCCCCGCTCCAGGTCGTCGACCCACTGCCTGGGGTTGACCTCGACTTCTGCTTCCGATGGGGTTGGCGTTGGCGTAGGTTCGAGGGATGTGCGAATCTCGCTCCGTACCTTGGCCACATCGATGCGTTCGTCCTTCAGCCCACGATTCCAATCGGGCCGAGACAGTGACCGCTCCGCCCGTCGGAGCCGCTTCCAGAGGTCGTCCGCCCTGGCCTGAATCTCCTGCCGCGCCTCCTCCAGGATTACCGCCTTCTCATTCTCCAGCGCGTTCAGCCGCTTCTCCAATTCACGTCGCTCATTCCGCGCTCGCCGCGCTTCCCTCTGGGCAGTTTGGCGATACTCTTCGGCCTGGGAGCGCTCCACTTCCAGGTTGCGCAGCAGCTCTTCGGCCCGCCGGTGGTCCTCGGAGAGGAGGTTCCGGGCGTGCTCCACCGTCGCTCCGTCGATTCCCATGCGCTGGGCGATGGTCAGGGCATAGCTCCTGCCCGGCAGTCCCGTCGCCAGCCGGTAGGTGGGTGCGAAGGTGGAGGGGTCAAGCTCCACGCTGGCGTTCAACATGCCGGGTTGGTCCTGCGCGAAGGCGGCCACGTCCCGATGGTGGGTGGTGACTATGCAGGTCACCCCGCCGCGGGCGAAGTATCCAATGGTCGCCTTCGCCAGGGCCGCGCCCTCCTCCGGGTCCGTACTTGCGCCCAACTCGTCCAGCAACACCAGCGACCGGGAGGTGGCTCCTTCCATGATTCCGCGCAGGTTCTGAAGGTGGGAGCTGAAGGACGATAGCGACTGCTCAATACTCTGCTGATCGCCGATGTCGGCGTACACGGCATCGAAAACCGTCATCTGGCACCGGCCCGCGGGCACGTGGAGTCCGGCCTGGGCCATGGCCGTCAGCAGGCCCGCCGTCTTGAGCGCAACGGTCTTGCCGCCGGCGTTGGGGCCGGTGATAAGCAGAATTCGCCCTTCACTGCCCAAGTTCAGGTTGATTGGCACCGCCGAATCTCCCAGCAGCGGATGGCGGGCGCCCTCCAGTTTAAGCAGAGATGCTTCCGAATCGACGAAGCTCGGCGCCGTGCCGCCGTGCACCATCGACAGCCGTCCTTTTGCGATGGTGAAGTCTATCTGGGACAAGAGGTCCAGCGAGGCCAGCACCTGCTCCCCCTGGAGTCCCACCTGGGAGGAGAGCGAGCGTAGGATCCGCTCCTCCTCCCGCCGCGCGGAAAGGGCCGATTCCCTCCACCGGTTGCCGAGGGAAACCGCCCCCAGCGGTTCAATGAATGCGGTTGCCCCGCTGTCGGAAACGTCATGGACTATTCCCGGCACCTTCTGGCGGAGCGGGCTTTTGACCAGCAGCACCAGCCTGCCGTTTCGCTCGGTGATGAGCTGTTCCTGAAGCACGTTGCTGCGACGCAGCCGTCGCATCTCCCGCTCCATGGATATAGAGAGTCGGGCGCGGGCCTGTTCCGCCTGCTGCCGAAGCTGACGCAGGGTTGGAGTGACGTGGTCCATTATCAGGCCGTTGGCGTCGATGGCTGCGGCTATCCGCTCCTCCAGGTCCCGCAGGGAGGGAATGAACCTGGCCCAGCCGGAAATGAGGGGCAGGTCCCTGCGATGGGCCAGAACGGAGCGGGCGCGCCGGCAGGCCCGTAGCGTGTCGTGTATCTCCCGCAGATGCTCCGCACGCAGGACGCCCGTCAGCACAGCACGCTGGACCAGGCCACGAATGTCCTCCACGCCCGTCAGGTCCAGCGAACCCTGCTCGTCAAGGAACCTGCGCGCTTCCAGCGTGCCCTGCTGTCGTTGGCGTATCTGCTCCAGGTCCGAAGAGGGATTAAGCGCAAGGACGGACTCCCTCGCCGGTTCCAGCGTCGTGTAGCGAGCGAGCTGTTCCCGGATGAGGTGAAACTCCAGCAGTTCCAGGGTTTCCAGGTCGGTCTCCCGAACTGCTGCGGGTCTTGAATTCGCGGTTGCTGGTTGAGTAGACATGTTACATGGTTGAGTCTAGCGTGGAATCAGTCCTGGTTGAAAGAACGAAGCAGGAAAATGTTATCAGCCCCAACGCCGGAGTAGCAATGGGACTTGACCACTTTGCGACGCTGCAGCAAGGCGAATGCCGCTACAAGCCGTCGAAGGGGAGTCCCTCCGGCAGCCGGAAGACGGTCACGCGACTCTTCCATATCTCGTTGGGCATTCGCTCCAGTTCGCGCCGACGGGGTTCGCGGACGGGTAGAATGCGCCCGGCGATCAATGGCTGAAGGCGCTGGAGGATGGGACACTCCTTCACAAATCCGGCGAGGGTGTGCCTCTCCCCGCCCAGGAATACCCGCTCCAACTCCCTTTCGTATGGCCCGAACTTCTCCCGAGCTACCTCACAGACCTTCACGTACAGGTAGTGGATCTGCTTCTCCCTTACTCTGGCGAAGCGACCCTGGGAGGTCCCCCCCGCGCTATGACGTCCCTTCACATACCGGGTCCCCGTTTTAGCGTCCAGAAGCCGCCGCCCGCGAAACACCCCGATGGAGTAGCTCCCCAGCCGTAGCAGCACAACGCCCATGAGTGGCTCCCGAAGCAGCAGCGCCCGCAGCGAAGGGGTGCTTATCCCGCTACGTAGGGCAGTAGCTTCAAGGGGGAATGGAGGCTCAACCGCCAGCCTGAGGTGTTCGCTCCAGAATACAACCACGCCCGTCTCCGAATCCCATAACTGGGCCGGCAACGTATCCCGCATCTCCACAAGCCGGTTTGCGTCCTGTTCTCCAATCGGGGACGCAGTCTCCACCGAGTCTCCCGGATCAAGCAGCAGGGTGGTAGCGTCCATAGGCGGAGCGTCATCCAACAACGAAAGCAGCGTCTCCAGCCTGCGTTGGGGCATCCATAAGGTTTTTGGATTAGTGTCCATCGGCTCCCGCCAGCTTAGGCGTCTACGGGATTGGGCGTCAACCGGAATCCGCTCGCGCTGTCGCAGTTGCGCCGGTCATCTTAAACTGTAGTGGCTTAGGAAAACTGAGGTTACACTCTATTGACTATGGTCGCTACGAAGTACGGTGCGCCTCTGAAGATGGCCGGTGTCGAGAAGTGGGTCACTGCCGCGGACACCCGAGTGCGATACTACCAGGCCGGGTCGGGGCCGCCCGTCATTCTGCTTCACGGGCTGGGAGAAGCCGCCGTTATCTGGTATGCGAACGTGGAAGCGCTGGCCAGGGGACACACCGTATACGTGCCTGACCTGCCCGGACACGGAGCGTCCGAGGAACCCCCTTGGGAATACTCCCTGGAGAATTCCGTCTACTTCCTAGAAGCGTTCATGGACGCCCTGAACCTCGAGCGTGCTTCCCTGGTGGGAAACTCCATGGGCGGACTTGTGGCGCTGGCCCTCGCCCTGGAACGCCCCCAACGGGTCCGCCGATTGGTGCTGGAAGACGCTGCAGGCCTTGGACGAGAGATAGCTGGATTCCTGCGTTTCATGTCCATGCCAATAATCGGGGAGTTCCTGATAAGCAACCGGCCCCACGCCACCCAATGGGTGCTCCGGCAGGTGTTTCACAACAAGGCACAGGTGACGGATCGGTTGGTGAGTCTGATTCACACTGAACGGAGCCGGCCGGGAAACAGCGCCGCCATGCTGAAGATGCTGCGGGTGGGCGTCTCATTCCTGGGCGTGAGACCCACCATAGATCTAACCCCCAGATTGGAAGAGCTTAAGGTGCCAACCATGGTGTTCTGGGGCAATAAGGACCGCATCTTCCCGCTGGCCCACGGCAAGCGGGCGGCAAGGCTCATTCCCGATGGACAGCTGCGGGTGTTCGAGCAGTGCGGCCACTGGCCCCACCTGGAGGTCAGCCTCGTGTACAATCGGGCTCTGCTGGAGTTTCTGGCCTAGACGTCTAGAGGTCCGGCGCCGCCAGGTCAAAGCCCAGCACGTCTTCGCACCACCTAGCCCCGGCCAGAAGCCTCGCCTCTTCGAAGGGCGGCGCGGCAAACTGGGTCCCCAAAGGAAGCCCCGTGGAGGGACTGATGCCCGAAGGGATGGTTATCGTGGGCAGCCCGCAGGAGGTCCAGGGGCTTTGGAATACAGGATCTCCCGTGGTGCTCAAGTCCCGGGGGGCCGGCGTGGGCGTCGTGGGGGTCAGAAGCAGGTCCCAGCCACGGGCCAGCTCTTCCATCTCCCGACGGAAGACCCGTCGCAGCCGCTGGGCCTGGATGTAGCTGACGGCGGGAGTGAGGATGCCGACTTCAATGCGCTGTCGAAGAATCTCGCTGTAGTCGCCGGCCCGCGTGCGGAAGTTCTCCTCGTGGTAAGCGGCGGTCTCCGCATTGTTCACGACCCACTGAACGGTGTGGGCGCTGGCAAAGCTCGGGGGAGGCTCCACAACCTCCACGACGGCTCCTGCGTTGGCGAATTCCTGCGCGACGGCCTCCGCGTGACTCCAAACTTCCTCCTTGGATCGCTCCTTGAAGAAGCCGCCAATAAGTCCGATGCGAGGTGGACGGTCCAACCCGTCGAGCGCACCGACATAGTCGAATGCGGGAACGTCGGCGCAACCTGAGTCTCTGGCATCATAGCCCGCCAGATGTTGGAGCATGATCGCCGCGTCCTCCACACAATTCACCATGGGGCCGATGGTGTCGAGGGACCAGGCCAGCGGGATGACGCCGTAGACGCTGATCCTCCCGTAAGTTGGCTTCAAGCCGACGATGCCGTTGTAAGCAGCGGGACGGAGAATGGACCCGCCCGTCTGGGACCCCATGGCTCCGGGACACATGCGGGCGGCCACGGCCACCGCCGACCCGCTGCTGGAACCGCCAGGGGTATGGGCGGGACGCCAGGGATTGAGGGTCGGCGGCGGATCGCCGGACGCAAACTCCGTGGTGACTGTCTTACCAAGGATTACCGAACCCGCCTCACGGAGTCGGGCAACGGATGCCGCGTCGTAGCTGGGTACGAAATCCGCCAGGATCTTGGAGCAGGCGGTGGTCTTCAATCCGGCTGTGTAATAGATGTCCTTGATGCCCAGGGGAATCCCGTGAAGCGGTGATCGGGGTCCGGACCGCTCAAGCTTCCGGTCCAGTTCTCGGGCAGTTTCCAAGGCCGCTTCGGCGTCCACCGTTACCCACGACTTCAGCCGTCCATCAAGGGCGTCGATGCGCCTCAGAAGGTCTTCGACCAGCCCCTGCGAAGTAAGACGGCCGGCGGCTATCTCAACGGAAGCCTGGGCGATGGTTAGCTGGTGGGGTTCGGTCAAGGTTTATCCTCTATAGGTGGCCTGATTCTGTTATCGTAATGTGCGCCTTCAGACGTACCCAACGCCTCAAGGGAAAAAAGAATCTAGGGATGGTTTTGCCAGCCCATGGTAGGCGCTTCTCCACTGGGCGGCATCACGGTGGAAAGGTCCGCCAGCCGTTGGGCGTGCTCCTCCAGAATCTCCGCCAGGACGGTTGCCCGTTCCTCCCCCCACAGGGTGATCGCCTGCTGCTTGAGCTGGTCCAGAAGGGCTTGCCTGGAGGCGGGAAGGGAGGGAAAGTGCGGATCCGCTGGCTGGGACATCGGTTACCTTTCCGGGGAGGTTGGGTAGATTAAAGGGGAGGGGGAGTCAGGTGTCAAGACGGGTGACGACGATAAGGGTTTCATTGACATTGTTTGAAGGGGCGTATTACCATCGGAACTCAGGCTCTGCCTCGCTTTTTGGACGCGGGCGTAACTCAGTGGTAGAGTGCTTGCTTCCCAAGCAAGACGTCGTGGGTTCGAATCCCATCGCCCGCTCCAACCCCCCTTTAAACGCTTAAGCTTCCGGCGCGTCCAGAATCTCAAGAATCTCCTCCGCAACATACTGCCGAGGCCGACGGTCATGACGTATTTTCACAATGCCGGAGGTCGCCAACTTGCCCACAACTCTGCGAGCCCCTGGCAGAGACATTTCAAGGATCTCGCTGGCCCTTCTTATGGTCATGAATGGGTTGGCGAAGAGTTCGTCAACGAGTCGAGACTCGCTGGCCGGCGCCCTTCTCTCCAGAAGTTCAGCTTGGTGGAAGGGTACTTCAGCATCTCTTCGGCCAGCCAAATGTAACTGGAGTTACTTTGTGGCTAACCCGGGCACCAAGCCAGGCATACTTCGCTAACGGCTTCGAGCTATCGGGAATCCAGCAGGTAAGCCCCAAGAAGAATATCCAGCGAGATCATCAGCATCTTGTTCCAGGCTGTGCTGGCTTCTGCCGCTTTTCGCAAATCCCCCATCTCATCTTCGAAGATCTGAATCAGCCGCGACTGGTACCAGGAGATTGTTCCGATGACGAACTGGGAGGGCACCGGAGGTAGACCGGGGCGGTGAATGGGGATGTCCCGGTGCATCGCGCTAACGGCTATCAGGTAGCGGGCAAAGGCGTCGTTGGAGGGCGCCTGCGCCAGATAGTTCAACCACTGCATCATGGAGTCCTTGTTATCCTTCACCCGCTTGGGGTCCGGCGTACCGTCATCATAGGAGAAGAACCGACCGGCATTGGGAAACTCAAAGATCAGATCGTAGACCTCCGTGGTCAGCTGGTCGGCATAACGGCGTACTATCGGGCCGGTGGACCGTATCAGCGTTCGGTCCTCCTCGGTGAGATTCACGTACCTGGTTATTTCGCGGAGCCGTTCCGGCCAGTTGGTCCTTTGCGCGCCTGTCGTTGTCATTTTCCCTGCTCAATGCTGATTGGTTGTAGGCGTGCCCGATGCTACCCCCAAGGCAAAGGAGTGTCAAGCGGAGTGATCGAATCTTGCACTCCCTTTCACTTGACAGCGACGGTGGACAAGGTAAACTGTATGGAACCGGGGCTTTGTGGCCCGGAAACCTACCTTGAGGGGACTTGCTATGTGGAAAGTTAACGTCGACATCGTCTATTGCGTACCTTGACAGTACCACGCTACCGCCACGTGGATGGCGAATGAGTTTTATCGGTACTTCGGCGCCGACATCGGAATCTCTCTAACTCCTGGCGCCAACGGTCGCCTGGAAGTCTATCTGGATGGAGAGAAGATCTTCGACCGCTCGGAGGAAGACGGCAAGTACCCCGACCTCACCAGGGTGAAGCAGCTCAGGGACGTCATTGGGGCAAAGATCGAGTCACTCGGTGTTGCCGCCTCCTAGTTGCACAGTATGACCTTAATGGAAGGCCCCTCAATTGAGGGGCCTTCTGCTTTTCTGCCAACATCTCTAGAATTCACCAGGAATCCAACGATACACAAGGAGCGCACAACATGAAGGGTATCCGACGCGTAGTGACGGGATTTGATCAGGAAGGGCAGGCCGTTTTCACCAGTGACGAGGCTGCCCCATTCATGAAGGAGAGTGAAGCTCTTGGTGGATGGGCAGGCGACGTCTGGGAGATGGCGGAGATTCCGCCGCAGCTCTCCGACGCCGGGGATTTGACCACCGGCGGCGGATTCCCGGATACGGGCAGCCTGGTATTTCGAATGCTCCAGCTTCCTCCCGAAGGAGCTCTTCGGGCAAACCCGGAGGAGGCAGAGAAGTATATGGGCGGGCCCGTCAACCTTGACTCGGATGACTTTGGCATGCACCGGAGCGACACGGTGGACCTGATCATTGTCCTTTCCGGCGAGGTGTGGGCCATCATGGACAGTGGGGACAAGACCCTGCTCAGGCCAGGGGACACGATGATACAGCGAGGAACGGTACACACGTGGCGGAATCTGGGGGAGAATCCATGCGTCATGGCTGCGGTGCTGGTGGGAACGGAACCTGCCTGAATTCCGTCGAATGCAACCTTGCAGCAATAGTTTGGAAGGCATACGTGTATTCGGACAATGCAAAAGCCTGTGTCAGACTTTCGTTGACGGGCTTAATGTCCGTTGATAGAGTAGGCTTGAGATCCCAGACACCAGTGCAATCGAAAAAAGGAGTCCAACAACACACTTGATGTTAGGTAGGCATCCAGCCAGGCCAGGCATGGATATGGGATGAGTCGGGAAGTTCGTTATATCGTCATTTTTCTTACTCAATTCCTGATACTCACGGGATTCCGGGTATACCATGAACTAATCTCCAACCCAACGGATGCCTTGACCACGTTCATGGACGTCATTGATGGCTTGGGGCCGATCATCGTGTTTGCAACGGCATCGACTGTGTTGATACAAGAAGGGGGAGAAATGTTGGCAGAAAGATACCTTAGGCGTCGTCATGCAGAAGGGAAAAAGGAAGGGCGAGAGGAAGAACGTTCCCTATGGAGGGAGTGGAATAAGCGGCGGTTAGAGGCTGAGGCCGATGGAAAGCCTTTCGATGAGCCGCCACCAGATGAACAATAGCGACAAACCCTTTGAGAGACTCGAATAATTACCCCAGGAAGGTGACACAGTGACAGAATATCAGCCCAACATGGTTCTGGCCACAAAGACTTACAACGTGGTGGGCACTCGGCCCATCCGGCACGACGGCGCGGACAAGGTGACAGGAGCCGCCAAGTACGGTGCGGACTTCAACCCGGCCATCCTGCTGTACGGCAAGGTTCTTCGCAGTCCTCACGCTCACGCCGCCATCCGCTCCATCGACACCTCTGCCGCGGAGGCGCTGCCGGGAGTGAAGGCCGTGGTCACCAACCGCGACTTCCACATCAAGCCCGGCGAATCGGACTCCAAGATCGACCTCGGAGAAAGCGTCGCCAGCCTCAAGTTCCTCCGCGACAACGTTCTGGCCAGCGACAAGGCTCTCTACAAGGGCCACGCCGTTGCGGCAGTAGCAGCGGAGAGCCTGAACATCGCGGAAGAGGCGATTACGCTGATCAAAGTCGACTACCAGCCGATGCCCGCGATTCTCACAGCGCCCGAAGGAACGTCTGACGACGCTTCGCTGCTTCATAGAGGGCTGAAAACGCAAGAGATGGGCGTCGACCACGATGACGCCAGCAATGTAGCCAAGCGGTTCCGTCATTCCCTTGGAGACGTGCAAAAAGGCTTCGCCGAGGCCGACATAGTCATCGAGCGGGAGTTCAACACCAAGACGGTCCACCAGGGCTATATCGAACCCCACGCCACCGTCGCCTTCTGGAACCAGGACGGACGGCTCACCATCTGGCTGAGCACCCAGGCGCCCTTCGAGGTGAGGAGCACCGTGTCCCAGATACTGGACTTGCCCGTATCTCAGATACGAGTCGTGCCGCTGGAGATTGGGGGCGGATTCGGCGGAAAGATCCCCGTATATCTGGAGCCCGTGGCTGCACTGCTTTCGAGGAAGACGGGTACGGCGGTGAAGCTGGTCATGTCCCGGCAGGAGGTGTTTGAAGGCACCGGGCCGACGCCGGGTTCTTATATGAAGTTGAAGATGGGCGCAACAAAGGAAGGCCGCATCGTCGCCAGCGAGGCCTACCTCGCCTTTGAAGCAGGAGCATACCCGGGTTCGCCCGTGGACGCGGGGGCCGCTTGCCTCTTCGCCAGCTACGACATTCCAAACGTGGAGATTGAGGGCCTGGACGTTGTGGTAAACAAGCCCAAGACGGCAGCCTACCGAGCTCCCGGGGCCACCAACGCCGCCTTCGCCGCCGAAACCGTCGTGGACGAACTCGCGGAGGCCCTTGGCATGGACGCCCTGGAGTTCCGTCTGAAGAACACCTCCAGGATAGGTACCCGTCGCGCCGACGGACCCACCCACGTCAGCATGGGCATGCCGGAACTCACGGAGGCCATGCGGGACCATCCCCACTGGAAGGCGCCGCTGGAAGGTCCGAATCGGGGCCGCGGCGCAGCCGTGGGCTTCTGGTTCAACATCGGCATGCCGTCCAGTTGCAGCATCAGCGTTTCCGCCGACGGCAAGGTGAACCTGGTGGAAGGCAACCCGGATATCGGAGGCACCCGGGCTTCCATCGCCATGCAGGCCGCCGAGGTTCTGGGCCTGCGGGCGGAGGACGTGAACCCGACCGTCGTGGACACGGACCTGATTGGATACACGGCCCTCACCGCGGGAAGCCGCACCACCTTCGCCACGGGCTGGGCAGCGTACCAGGCCGCCCAGGAGGTGAAGCGTCAGATGATAGCGCGGGCCGCTTCCATCTGGGACGTGGACGCCGATACGGTGGAGCTTAAGGATGGCACTTTCTCCTCCATCGTGGACCCGGAACTGCAGATAAGCTTCAAGGACCTCGCCGGTCGGCTGAACAGCACCGGCGGCCCGATTATGGGCTCCGCAACCATCGACCCCAAGGGGGTGGGCGGTTCTGCGTCGGGCTGCATCGTGGACGTGGAGGTGGACCCGGAGACGCACAAGGTGGACATTCTACGTGTGACGGCCTTCCAGGACGCCGGCAAAGCGGTGCATCCCAGCTACGTGGAAGGTCAAATGCAGGGAGGCACGGTGCAGGGCATCGGCTGGGGCCTGAACGAGGAGTATTTCTACACCGACGACGGGGAAATGACGAACGGCACGTTCCTGGACTACCGGATGCCGACGTCGTTGGACCTTCCGATGATAGACACGGTAATCATCGAGGTGCACAACCCCGGCCATCCCTATGGAGTGCGCGGAGTTGGGGAAGCGTCCATCATCCCGCCGCCGGCCGCGTTGGCCAACGCCATCTACGCGGCCACGGGCATCCGAATGGACTCCCTCCCAATGAACCCAAACGCAATCTTCGAGGCAACGAGTGGGGGCTAGCGGATGAGTAACGGCCCCAAACTGTTTAGAATTGATCCTGAAACCCGCAAGTCCACATCAGTGCGTGAAGTAGACTTTGCCGAGTTGCAACTCAAGGAACGCAGCGACATTCAGGAGTGGGTAGCCAAGTACCCAGATATCCTGGGCGACGACTTGCTCATCGTGGCAAAAGAGTTCAGTGGCTTTGACAGGACAAGCGAGAGACCAGATTTGCTGGCAATCGATGCTCAAGGTTCATTGGTGGTCATTGAACTAAAGCGGGACGACAGCGGAGCAGATGCCTACTGGCAGGCCGTCAAGTACGCAAGCTACTTGCGACACGCCAATGCGGACAAAATAGCGGAGATGCTTGCTGACTATGCGGGCATTTCTCAAGAGGACGCAGGTGAACGCCTGCTGAAGCACCTGGATGCAGATGATTTCGACTCTCTAAACAGGGAGCAACGCATCATTCTGGCAAGTCACCGATTCGCCCCAGAAGCTACGTCCGCCGTGCTGTGGCTCAACGCAAAGTTCGCAAGGGAAAACCTTATTACCTGCGTTCAGCTGACTCCTTACCGGGACGAGGTTGCCGATGCGCTTTACCTACAGGCAAACACCATCATCCCCCTCCCAGGGGAGGAAGAGTATACTGTGCAGGTGGGATCCAAGAACATATCTGTCCGAAGTAGCAGTCTCGGCGAAAAACTGAGTCAGACCTTCGCTCGAAATAGGGGTGATGACGTCACGCGTTTCTTTAGACAGGTTAGAGATCTTCTGTTGAGAGATCTGCCCGTGGCAATAAAGCCCGACAAGCATAGCAGATGGGCTGGCGACACTGGGTACTATAGATATTATAAATTCTGGTTCAATCGTCCGCCTTGGAAGAACTGGGGATTCTCTTATGCCGCAAACTTATATACAGCAGACGAAGCAACAAACGGTTGGAAAGTCTTGGTCGGGCTCGAGCACTGGGGTTCTTCACCTGAACTAAAACAGCAGATTGTAGAACTAGATGCCCATCCAGAACAACAGAAAACTGAATGGAACGTCATGGTAACGCACACTTCTGCTAAGTTGGACGATGAGTTTGCCAACGCCATCGCCGCAACCTTCCGGCAGTTCATACAGACTGTCACACCTGCTGTGGATGCATTCATGGAGGAGGAAGCCAACCAGGAAGACGCTTAGCCCAGCATCTGGTTACTCCCTCTGCTGCGTAGGGGAAGCTCTCTCCTCCGCAAGAAGCTCTGCCGCAGTTACGCCGAGGTCGGTTATTGAACGCTGGGCCAACCTCTTCTTCCATTCCCACCGCTCCAGTTCTCGTTGTACTGCCATTATCACCACTTCGCTAACAGCGAGGTCGTTCTCGCGAGCGCAATTACGCAGTCTCCGGTGTAGATCTTCCGGCATGTCACGGATTTCCAAGCTAGCCATGTGGTGAGCATACCATACGGCTGAGCCGCCCGATGCCAGGGCTGGCTCGGATGACGAGACAGCCCCCGCATCAATCACCCCATGCAGAAGCGAGGGGAACCCCTCCGGCTATAGTAAGTTTCACCGCCGCCCCAATGAAGGAGGGGACGGTGTGTACAGCGCCTATTCGATCCGCGTGGCGGGGATTCCGGGGGAGGCGTGGACAACGACGGTGTCGGCTATCAGGTCGTGTAGGCCCCGGCAGTCCCTCCTGAAGGCCGCCATGACTACGACGACCGGCAGCAACGGTGAAAGCCTAATCAGTTCTCGAAGTATAGCGCGGCCCCAGCCGACCCCTGACCCATCGGACCGCATTACCTGAATTCCCAAGATTCGCTTCCCCGCCGTAGCGCCGAAAAGTCGAATGGCGATAATTCCGTAGACGAGGGCGGGGAGGTATAGTTCAGCCAGCAGTTCGCCCCACGTGGGCAGCGCGTCCAATAGCCCGGTCACCCGGGAGAATATGCTTAGAAGGGACCCAAAAAGCAGGTACAGAAGGAGGATGGCGAGCAAATCTATCAGGGTTGCCGAAAGGCGTTGGTCAAATCCCGCGACTAGTCGATCTCCCAGGGTGGGAACCTCCAGGTTAGTTGGAATCTTCACGGCGTTGACCAAGAGGCGCCGGGACGAGAAGGGTGGTGCTCCTGGGTGCGTCTGGCTGTCATGGAGGTAGTCTATCACGCGCGGAAGACGGGGATACGGACGACCACCACGATCGCACGCACAGCACTGCGACTAGGGAAATTGGTCAGAAGGTGGCGATGGGATTCACGGGAGAGCCCGTGCCTCCGATGACAACGAGGGGATTGATGCTCATCATAAATGTGTAACGGCCCTCTTCGGCGCAAACTTTCGCCAGCGGCTCCAACAGCGCGTTGTCGAGAAGGGCGACGCCGTAGGCGGGGATAACGCCGTGGATGGTGTGGGAAAAGCCGTAGTCGTTGGGGGCGGCGTCCATCATGTCCCAGATGAGGATGGCGATGTCGTGGTCACGGATAAAGGGCAGGCAGGAGGCGTGGAGGCCGGCGCGGGACTCTCCACCACCCCAGCTCCCGTGGTCGCGAGTGTAGGCTTCGCGTCCGCTGTACACGGCCACCGCATCGCCGGGTTCCAGGGTAATCCCTTCCTCCTCCAGAATGTCCTCAAGCTCCCATCCGTGGACTGGTTCCTCCAGGGTGACGTAAGGCTTGTCGCGATGCTTGGGCACGTCCAGGAGAACGCCCCGGGTGAGGATCCCCTCGCTCCAGGCGTCCACGGAACCGTACTTGGCGCCGGTGAAGGTGAGTTCCTCCTTGGGATCGCGGCCGTCCCACATGCCGTCGGGAGTCCAGATGTGGCAAAGGGCGTCGATGTGGGTGGTGGAGGTGCCGTGGTAGGTGATGCCGTAGAAGTCCATGGCGGAGCCCCAGCCACCCTCGCGGTCGTTGGTGAAGAGGTACTGGAGAGCGGGCCGGGGGTTTTCGATGGAGGGTTCGACGGGGAAGGGACGGCTTAGGGAAACGGCGCGTCCCTTTTCGACGAGCTTTGCTGCGGCGAGGCGTTTGTCGTCATCGATGAGGTTAAGGGCCCCGGCGCTGCCGTTGTCTGGCCAGCGACCCCAGTTGCTGCGGTCGCGGAGATAGGACAACATCTCGTCTCTGGTTGGTAGTCGACGTTCCATCTGGATCACCTTCTGATGCGGTTACTGCCCGGTTTCTTCGAAGAAGCGGCGTGGGTTGTCTATCATGAGTTTGTCGACGGCCCCGTCAGAAACGCCCAGCTCCCGCATGTAGGGGAGAACGCCGCGGGTTATCCACAGATACCCGTCGGGGTTGCCTTCTCCCATTGATGCGACGGGGTCCCCGGAGGCAAGTCCCTTCACGTTCCAGTCGTGGGATAGCATGATGCGGTCTTCGTAGCCGTCGTCGATGAGGTCTCGGATGAAGGCAGTGCGGGCGCGCCAGTCGGGGGTCGTGGGAGGGCCGCTGGGACTGAAATGGTCCATGCCCAGCCAGGCTCCTTCTTCCATCATTCGCTTATGGTAGTCGTGGTCCAGTGTGCTGTTGACGTGGCCAATGTAGACGTTGGAGATGTCCACGCCCTCTTCCTTGAGGATCCGAATCTGGTCGAGACCGACTCGGGAGGTGTGGGGCGTGTGGGTGGTGATGAGTACCCCGGTGCGGAGGTGGGTGCGGGCGGCGGCGCGAAGCATCAGCTCTTCACCCGGGCGGATAGGATCGTTCGTGGCCACCTTGATGATTCCTGCGCGGATGCCGGTGTCTTCGATGCCCACCTCAATTTCCCGGACCCAGAGGTCGGCGACGGTGTCGGCTGGAATGGGCTCCATCCACTCGAACATGGTCTGGTAGAAGTCGTGGGGAATGTATAGGTGGCTGCCCGTCGCGCAGATGATATTCACACCGCTGCCCCTGGATACAGCGCGGATAAGTGAAACGTCCCTGTCCAGGTCCATGGGAGTGCAGTCGACGACCGTGGAAACGCCTTCCTTGCGGGCCTGAGTGAGCAAGTTAACGGCGACTTCTTCGACCCGCCGACGATTGACCATTTCCGGGTAGGTGTAGCGGAAGCCTGCGGAGCCGGTGATAATGTGCTCGTGGGTCAGAGTAAAGCCCATATCGGACGTGTCCAGGGGTCCCAGGACGGAGTTGACGACGGCCACTTTTTCACCCCCCGATGCGGTTTGTGTCGACGGGTCAAGTGTAGAGGAGAAGGGAAGGCGGGTCAAAGGGGTTGAGAGTGCGTTTCTGCCCAAGCAAGAACAAGAGTAGGAAAGGGGAATGGCTGGACTGGCTGTGATAGAATAACGGCGAGTTTCCAGAGGCATCAGGCGCATCGCAATGAACGTGTTATACGTAGCTTCCGACAGGCCCGGGGCGGGCAAGACTGTAACTGCCATGGCCCTGGTTTCAGCCCTGCAGCAGAGAGGGCTGAAGGTGGGGTATTTCAAGCCCTTCTGCGTCGATCCCCACAGTGATGCGGATGTGGATTTCGCCACGGCTATGGCGGAGGAACGTGGCGGCAGCACGACGCTGAAGCCGGTCGGCCTGCGGATGGAGGTGCTGGCGCATCCTACGCCGGCCGTGGTGGTGGAGCAGGTGGAGGCGAGGGTAGCTGACTCGGAAGAGTGCGATGTTCTGGTGGTGGAGGGCGCGAGCCTCACCCTAGGAGATGAAGACCTGGCGGATATCTCCTATCACGTGGTGCAGGGACTAAATGCGAAGGTGTTGGGGGTTGTGGACTTCCAAGCTGGGACGTTGTCGGAAGAAACGGGCCGCATGTCAGAGACCTTTCAAAATTCCCTGCTGGGGGTGTTCGTCAACCGGGCAATTGTGCATCGGGCACATGAGGTGGAGGAGAAGCTGTCGACGACTGGCGCGGCCGCTCTAGGAGTGGTGCCGGAAGACCGGCTGATGGTTTCGGTGAGCCTTAACCAAGTAGCGGAGGCCCTGGAGGGGAGTTGGGTGTGGGGTGAGGAACAGGGGAACAACTTGGTGGAGCGTTACCTCATCGGCGGCAACCTGATGGACTCCGGGGAAAGCTACTTCAACCGGATGGACAACAAGGCAGTAATTGTGAGGGGGGACCGACCGGACATCCAGCTTTCGGCGCTGACCGGACCGGTGGTGGGAATGATCAACACCGGCGGACACCGGCCGGTGGAGTACCTGCTGCACGAGGTGGAACAGCTGGATGTGCCGCTGATGGTAACGCCCCATCGGACGGCAGCCGCAGTGGAGGCTTTGAACAAAGCGCTGGAGGCGGCGAACCCGTATCACACGGAGAAGGTTTCGCGTTTCCTGCAGCTGCTCCGTCTACACTGCGATATCGAAGCGGTTTTGGATGGGGCGCTTTAACCATATTCGACGAGGAAAAACTGGCCAAGACGGCCTTCGTTCTCAAGCAAAAGGTCTTGTCTCAAAATGGCGTAGGGGTTAGAATTTTGGCTTGTGCTAAGTGCTACGAGGGGGCAGGTGATTGAATGCTCTAGGGACTCATTTGCTGATTGAACTGAGGCAGTGCAATCCGCGTCTCTTGGACGACTTGGATTTCGTTAAGGAGACGATGATAGCCGCCGCGGAATTCATGGACGCCCAGATAATCGGGGAGTCCTTCCACCGGTTCAAGCCCCAGGGGGTTACCGGAGTTCTGTCGATTGCGGAATCCCACCTTAGCATTCACACCTGGCCGGAGTTGGACTACGCAGCAGCGGATATCTTCACCTGCGGCGTGTCTTTTCAGCCGCAGGCAGCGGCTCAGATAATCATAGATCGCATGGAGTCCAAGGACCCGTCCATTCAGATAATCAAGCGGGGCATCGAGGCGCCCGCAAGCGTTGCAACCTCCTGAATCCGGGCCAACCGTGAGCCTGGAAGGAAAGTGGTTCTTTGAGCTAATCACCCCGGACCTGGTCATGATGTACCGGGTGAAGAGCTACCTCTACTCCGGCCAGACACAGTACCAGTCGGTGGAGATTCTGGAAACTGAGAGTCTGGGCCATTCCCTGGTCCTCGACGGAAAGACCCAGTCGACAACCTTCGACGAGCACATCTACCACGAAGCGCTGGTGCATCCTGCCATGCTGTCTCATCCCAACCCACGGTCCGTGTTTGTCGGCGGCGGTGGCGAAGGGGCCACGCTGCGGGAGGCGTTGGCGCATCCAACGGTGGAACGCGTGACGATGGTCGACCTGGACGCCCAGGTGGTGGGGTTGGCGCGTCGGCATCTGCCATCACACAGCCTGGGAGCCTTCGACGACCCGAAGACAAATCTGCTGCACGAAGACGCCCGCGGGTATCTGGAGAACACGTCGGACAGGTACGACGTGATGATTCTGGACCTGGTGGACCCGCTGGAGGAGGGCACGGCCTACACCCTGTATACTCGGGAGTTTTACGAGACGGCGCTGGGACGGTTGAATCCGGGCGGGGTGCTCGTGACGCAGTCCGGGCCGGGCAGCCCGCTGAACCACAAGGAGTGCTTCACGGCCATCGTTCATACGCTCTCGGGGCTGGCCGCAAGGGTTCTTCCATACTCTGCCTACATAGCGTCATTTGTGACGCCCTGGACGTTTACCATGGCCCTTGTGGACGGAGTAGCGAGGGTTCCTGGGGAACCGTCGGAGGTGGACGGTCTGATTCGGGAGCGGTTCGGCCGGAAACTGCGCTTCTACGACGGAGAGACCCACCGGCACATGTTCTCGCTGCCCACCTACCTACGGGAAGGGATTGCCTCAGAGACGCGGGTGGTTACGGACGAGAACCCGGTGTTTATGGTGTAAAGGCGCCGGGGTTAGGGCGACCAGCGGTAGGTGGCTATGTCGGAGGAGCGCACCTCAAAGTGCTTGACCCAGTATTCGCCGGCGTAAAGGTGATCGGCGGCGCGGGCGTTAGCATGACGTTGGGGGCTCTTGTCATAAGCTTCAACCTCATCCGCGGTGTCCCAGAAGGTGATGGAGATGCCCTCGTCGGGGTTTTCGGTGCTCCTGAGAAGCTGGCGACCGCTGAATCCGGGCATCTTCTCCCCCAAGGCCTGGATGTTCTCGTTGTAGTGGGCTTCATACTCGTCCCACCTGCCCGGCTTGATCTTCCCCCAAAAGATTCTCACGTACATTTTTCTTCCTCTTTTTCAGGCTTTTGATTCGCGAAATTGTCCTGTGATGCCAGAGGCGGTTGTTGATTCGCCATCGAGTTCGTATTCCTTCTCAACCCATCGCCACGTCAGGGTCCAGGAGTAGGCATGGTTCTCCCCACTGGTTGGGGCTTTCCAGGTCCCACGTCTCCCCGCTGTCGACAGGCTTAAGCCGGATCCCCTCGTCGCCGCCGAAAATGAGCGTGACGACGCCCTCGCCGGAGTCTGCCACCGGGACAGCGTATGCTGGACACGGACCGTCGGTAGACCACCCGGTGACGCTGCAGTTGGCGTCGACACCCATGGGATCCGGCGCCTCCACTGTGGTTACGGCTTGGACCGGCCCAAGGGTCTGGAAGATTCGGTGAAGGGGCCAGCAATTTTCGTTCTCTTCCACTTCCACGTCAACATATCTGGGTTGGGGCTGCTGCATGCCTAAAAGTTACCATTGGGGTGTCGGCAAGTCTAGCTATGAGTGACAGCGCGGCATTGACACTCAGGCGGGGCAATGCTAGACTGCGAAACGAGTTGGCAATCTGTCTAAGAGACTGCTAAAACGTAACAAACGGAGTGAATCACGGTGCCCCGCTACGATTACGAATGCCTAAGTTGCAGCCACGTCTTCGAGTTGAAGCAGAGCTTCAGCGACGAACCCGTGGCAGACTGCCCGGAGTGCGGCAGCCGCTCCCGGCGAAAATTCCACGCCGTTCCCGTCATCTACAAGGGGGCCGGCTTCTATACCACGGACTACGCCCGGTCCAGCCTGCGGGCCAACGGGACAGGGTCCAGTGATTCCGACGACTCCGAGAAGAAGGAGAAGTCGTCGGCCAAGTCGGAGAAGAAGGACGCGTCCAAGTCCAGCGCTTCCGAAGGCAAAAAGGACTCCGGCAGCGCGGTTTCCAGCAGTTCCCTCTCGGGGGACTAGCGTCCTGTGCGAGCCCTGCTCCAACGGGCAGCAGCGGCCTCCGTTTCCATTGATGGCGAAATCACTGCCGACATAGGCAAGGGTCTCGTTGTGCTTCTGGGGGTGGCCCGGGACGACGTGGAGGCCGACGCCGAATATCTGGTAAGCAAAACCGTCAACCTCCGGATATTCGCCGACGAGTCCGGCCACTTCAACCTCTCCGCGCTGGACGTAGATGCTGAGCTATTGGTGGTGAGCCAGTTTACCCTCTACGCTGCCACTCGGAAGGGAAGACGTCCGGACTTTATGGAGGCGGCGCGGCCGCAACTGGCGGAAGAATTATATGACCGGACCGTGGATCTGTTTCAGCAAACGGGGCTGAAGGTCGCAACGGGCCGATTCGGAGCGTTGATGACGGTAAGCATCGATAATCACGGCCCGGTGACCATCATGCTGGACAGCGCGGACAGGCTGCGGCCCAGGAGGAGTTAGAGGCTGTTTGCAGGCTATCGCAGACGCTCGATTCCAGGATAAGCATCGAAGCGACTGTCGAAGCTGAGTATCCGTCTTACTCCCGCCCTTTGCATGACAGCCACATGTAATGCATCCCGCGCAGATAGACCGCTGACGGTATCCAGCAAGGTCCGTGCAGATCGTATTTCAGGCATGCCGAACGTTAGAATTTGGTCTGTAATTCGATCTAGGCTCGCGAAGGCCTTGTCAATCGCGTCGGGGCGCTGGATGGCCGTATACCGGTGAAGTATTTCCTGATAAACCTCAACGCTGGTAACAAACTGTTCCCGATCTCGTACCAGCTTCGTCAATAGGGCTATCACTCTGTCCTTATTCGGATGCGGGGTGCCTACCAAGTACATTGGCACATTGCAGTCAACAAAAATCACAACAACTGGCGTCCAGTCTCGATCTCCTTTAGCATGTCTTCAATATCACCACTTGGAAACGAATGTCGAGAGGCCTCTGCGATAGCACGCAGCTTGGCGTCCACAGAGTCCGGGTGGTCGCTTCGTGCTCGACGTAGAGCTTGCCGCACCCACTCGGCAAGGCTCATGCGGTGTCGGTGGGCGATGTCACGAATTTCTTCGTACTCTTCCTCATCCAACAGAACTTGCAGTCGTTTAGTCATAGAAATAGTTTATGTGACTCATATCCAATTAGTCAATTCATTTAGAGGTGGAGGGGTTCCGAGCCCCGTGAGTATTTCTCCGCAGTCACCTTGCCTCTTCTCCGGTCGCGCAGACCCGTGTACGCCAGAATTACCAGGAATATGAGGGCGGCAAACAGCACCACGCTGGCGCCGGAGGACACGTCCACATACCAGCTGACGTAGATGCCCGCCAGTCCGCAGAAGGCGCCAAGGGCCGTGGACAGGATGAGCATCTTCCTGAAGGAGTGGGTGAGGAGCCGGGCGATAACCGGCGGGATGACGATGGCGGCAGCGATTAACGTCACTCCAACCACCTGCATGGACACGACGATGGTAGCCGCAAGAACCAGGGAGAAGAAGGCGTCGACCCATCCGGTGGGGACGTTGTAGAAAGAGGCAGCTTCGGGATCGAAGGTTGTGAAGAGCAGCAGCTTGTAGCCAACGAGGAAGAAAAGGACGGCAAGACCGGAGACTATCGCTATGGCAAGCAGGTCTCCCCCGGACACGCCCAGCATATTGCCGATGAGGGCGGCTTCGAAGTCGCGGGTGAAGGTGTTGTAGCGGCTGATTATGGCCACGCCAAGGGCGAACGAGGCGGTGGTGACGATGCCGATGGCGGAGTCGGTGGCGATCCCTCGCTTGCGGGTGGTGAGGATGATGAGTACGGAGGAGACAAAGCCCCAAACGGTGGCGCCTATGAAGAAGTTGATGGACATTACATAGCTGACTACGGCGCCTCCAAACACTGCGTGGGAGAGACCGTGCCCCACATAGGCCATGCGTCGCAGGACGATGTAGACGCCGATGAGGCCGCAGAGGGCTCCGACCAGGGTTGTGGCTATCAGGCCCTTTACGAAGAAGTCGTAGCTGAATGGTTCCAGCATTGCTTTTTCCCTAGGCTACAGGCGCTGGGCGTGGGGTGGTGGAGTGATTGCGGGCATTAGTGATGCTTCTTTGCGTGGGCTGCGTCATGGGGTTGCCCCGTCCCCGCGCCGTTGAAGCGGTGGGGACTTTCGGCCACCAGGGTCATGTCCATGTACTTGATGACGGGCATTTCGGCATTGTAGGTGAGCTTGAACGTCTCCGGGGTGAACACCTCGGAAGGGGGGCCGCTGGCCAGGATGCGTCCGTTCAGGCACACAACCCAGGGTAAATGGGCGGCCACGGCGTTGATCTCGTGGGTGGTCATAACGATGGTAACGCCCTGGTGGTTGAGGTCGTGGAGAAGATGTAGAAATTCGTCTCTGGTCTTGATGTCGATGCCCGTTGTGGGTTCGTCCAGGAGAAGCAAGCCGGGATTGCTGACCAATGCCCGAGCCAGAAAGACGCGCTGCTGCTGTCCGCCGGATAGCTGCCTGATGTGCCGCTTGCGGAGGTCTTCAATTCCGAGCCGTTCGAGCATCTGGTGGACGAGCTTTCGGTCCCTGGCCCGGTTCCAGGGAAAGAAAGGGTTAGACATGGTCAGGCCCATCGTCACCGTTTCCTCCACGGTTACGGGAAAGTTCCAGTCGATGGTCTTCAGCTGGGGCACGTAGCCGATGCGAGGCCGGCCGTTGCCGGTGGAGACTCCATGCACCTTCACGTCTCCGCCATAGAGTTCCACGGCGCCGAGGATGGCCCTCAACAGGGTGGTTTTGCCGGAGCCGCTGGGGCCGAGGAGCCCGACGAAGTCACCAGGCATCAGCTTGAGGTCAACGTCGTGGAGGACGGGATCGCCATCGTAACCGCAGGTGACGCCGCGAATTTCAACGGCAGGATCGCCTGAGGGAGCTTGGTGGGGGATGGGGTGAAGCATGATTCTGCGATCTATTGGGGGTAGACGGCCCCACTCTCCCCTTCGAATACATGGCTGGCGTTGAAGCCTTCCAGGGCTGATGGATCGCCGCCCAGAGCGGACACGATGATCCGGGCGTTGGTGAGCATCATGCCCAGGTAGCTGTGGAGGGGATCGCCCGGAGCGCCGGGCAGGTCGTCGTCGCGAAGCTGGTCGACGAAGTTTGCCCCGCTCTCGCTGGCAATCTGCTCCATAACATCGCTGGGGAAGACCTCCGAGCCGAAGATGGCGGGCACACCGCTATCTCTAACCTGATCGATAAGCCCGGCCATTTCACGGGCGGAGGGTTGACTGAAGTCGGAGGGCTGAATGGCCCCGATTATCTCCATGCCGTAACGGGGGGCAAAGAAGGGGAAAGAATCGTGGTAGGTCAGCAGCTTCCGGTTCCGGGGTGGAATGGTATCGACAGCCGCTTCAATCCGGCCATCCAGGTCCTGAATACGGATCTTCAGCTTCTCGTAGTTTTCGGTGTAGTAGGCGGCGTTGTCGGGATCAAGGACCGAAAGCCGGTCTCTGACAATTTCGGCATACCGCAGGGCAAGCAGGGGGGCAGTCCACAGGTGGGGATTGGGGTTGCCGCCCTCTGCAGGGAAGGAAAAGTCGAAGACCCACTGGTCCCGGGTTATGGCCTTGTCAGCCAAGGTGAGGATCTCCGCCTCGTCCTGCTTGCTCGCCTCAGCCAATTCCAGAAACGGTTCCTCCAGAAACAGCCCGTTGAGGATGATGAGGTCGGCGTCGGCAAGGCTTCGAGCAACGGATGGCGCGGGATCGTAGGTGTGGGAGTTTACGCCTTCGGGGATTACGCCCACCAGGACGATGCGGCTGCCGCCCACGTTTTCCACAAGGCTGGTGATGGGCGCGACGGAGCTGACTACCCGCAGGCGACCGTCGGTTTCTTCATTATCACCCGCGCAGGCTTGGGCGATTATGAAGGGAAAGATCAAGAGGAGAGCAACGGCCAGCGGTCGCAAAAAGAGTTTCATGGGATGGGAAGTTTTACTTGCCACGAACATCTACCCCAGACTTCTTGCATTGCGAACAGACGCCAGTGACAGTGAAATTGTCGAGGTCAGGCTCAAAATCGAATTCCACCGTCAGCGTATTTCGGAATTCGTCCAGGTAATCGGGGGCCAGGTCATAGGCGCCCCCGCAGGGGCGGCAGACCATGTGATGGTGGGGAGCCTCCGGGTCGGTGATTTCGAAGTGGAGACGGTCGCCGATAGCCACCTCGGTGACAACTCCCATTCGCCTGAAGAGGTGAAGGGTGCGGTAGACGGTGGCGATGTCTATGTAAGGATAGGACTCTTTAGCCTTGCGGAAGACTTCGTCCACGCCCATGTGACCGCCGCCCTGGGAGACCGCATTGAGGATAAGGAGGCGTTGGGGCGTGAGACGCACGCCCTTGCCTCTAAGTTGATTCAGGATGTCTTGCTGTACCATTTTGCAATTCTGCTTTTCTACAAACGTTTGCGAATGCCTATATTATCATTGGCACATGGGTTGTCAAGCGTTGAGGCCGGTAAAAGTCCAGGCGGGAGGGCGCAAAGGGACTCAGGACCGAAGTGCGCGGGGAATGGTAAAGGACTCGAGAGGTCTAGGGACTTCCTGCTCAGAAACCCTTTGAAGGAGAGGTCAACCGTCGAAGGAGCGGCTCTGTCTTCTGGCCTGACGCATGAAGTGCCGCAGCATTGAGCCGTCGAAGCCGAGGGCCGACGCATTTTGTGCCGCCTCCTCGGCGGCGTCTTCTTCACCCAGGTAGGAGTGGGCAATTGCGGCGATGGCGTAGGCGGAGGGCCACTGGTTATTCATCTCCAGGGCCTTCGCCACGTCCTCCAGGGCACGCCGGGGCTGCCCCAGGTCACAGAGGGCCGCGGCGCGATTGTTGTAGGCGTCGAGGTGGTCGGGGTTCAGGCGGATGGCGTGGGAGAAATCGTCTACCGCCGGCATGTGCTCCTTGAGATGCACGTAGGCGAGTCCGCGATTGTAGTAGGCCTCAGCGTTGGTGGGGTCGAGACGGACAACGTTGTCGAAGTCCCGAATGGCGGCGAGGGGTTCCACCAGCTGGCCGAACACTACCCCGCGGCGATAGTAGGCTTCGGCATCATTCGGGTTTTCTTTGATGACGGCCGTCAGCTCCCGCACGGAGCTGTGAAGTTCCTCAATCGATGAGTAGGCGTTATCGTTTGACTGGGGATCTTGCATTGGCAAAAGGCAGAGTGGGTGAGGAATAAGAGTCGGGGAGCCGGGATTTGAACCCGGGGCCTCTACGTCCCGAACGTAGCGCGCTGCCAAACTGCGCCACTCCCCGAAAATGCGGACAACCCGACAATTGTAGACGCCGCAGGGCGCATGCGGCAAGGGCGCGGGATTGTTCCGTGCTCAGGGGATCTTGGTTGGTTCATTGCAAATGTAACCGGTGAGCCGCCGGAGGGTCTGGATTCTGCCTGCTGAGCATACATCGACTTCCGGTTGGCTTTGCAGGGTTGACAGGGGAAAAACCCGATGCTACCTTAACGGCTACTCCCAAAATGCCTCTTGCAATTGAGGAGGCACACTCCATATCCACGGGAACTGTAAACAGGGTTAGGCCAAAAACTTCTACACTATAGGAGGAAATATGTTGACTTTACCCACTAAACTTTTAGGAAAGAGCGCGCTTCTGGCATTACTCGTCGCTGCGTCGCTGGCGCTGGTAATAGCAGCCTGCGGCACGGACGACGAGGACGACGCCCCTGCGCCTGCTGCTACTGCAGCGCCCGCGGCTACGGCTGCGCCTGCTACTGCAGCGCCCGCGCCCACAGCTGCGCCAACTATGGCCCCGACGCCTACCGCGGCGATGGAGCCGGAATTGGTGAGCCCCAGGCTCATTGTTTCCATGGCCCCGCCCACCCACCAGGTGAGGCTGCCATACATGACCTTCCAGAGCTCCAGCGGACCTCTGCACAACCTGTATGACTACATGGTTGGCAAGGACCGCAAGACCGCCGCTGTGGAGAACACCCACGTCGCCGAGTCCTGGGAAGTCGATGACTCCGCCAAAGTCTGGACCTTCGAGATGAAGGAAGGCATCCCCTACTACATGAACGGGGAAGCCAGCGACATCATGTTCGACCCCATAGACATTCGGTGGACGTGGCTGCTGCAAGCGGCCATCGAATCCGACAAGTCAAACAACTCCGGCACCTACAGACCCTGGCTGGCCAGCGAAGACGGCAGCGACATCGAAATCGATGGCAACACCGTAACCTTCAACTTGGACATCGTTCACCCGGACATGAACGTCTACGTGTCCGAGGACTGGACGTACGGGCTGATCAGCAAGGAATACTGGGACAGGGTAGGCGGCGAAGAGGGCTACATCGATCATCCGGTTGGCATGGGAGCCTTCAGCTTCGTGGAATACGTGGACAACGAGCATTTCCTCTTGGAAAAGAACGTAGACCACTACCGCCACGAGCCCTACTTCGACGAGCTGATGTTCCTGTGGAACAAGGAAGCGGCAACCATCCAGGCCCAGCTGTTGACCGACGAGGTCCACATCGGGGTGCTGCCCACCGACCAGCATGGAGAGGTTACATCTCGCGGCATGAAGATTGCCAAGAGCACACTGCCCAGCTTCCACATGTGGGGGACCATACCCTACTACCAACCCGTTGGCTTTGCCGGCGAGCCTACCCCCAACTATGACGAGACTGTCCCGACCCGCAATATCAAGGTAAGGGAAGCTCTCAACATAGCAATCGACCGGGCAAGGATTAACGAGTCCTTCTTCAATAACGACGCCATACCCAGCGCCGTGTCCCACATGGCAGAGTGGTGGGACTTCTTCCAGGACCGTTGGGCTCCCATTCCCGGCCCGGACGGCAACACCGGCGCAGCCGGCGGATGGCCATATCCCTATGACCCGGATAGAGCCAGGGAATTGCTGGTTGAGGCTGGCTACCCCAACGGCTTCGAGCTTGATTTCTTCGCTCCCACAAACTTGGGCGGCTTGCCGGAAATCCCGGACGTTGGCGAAGCCATCGCAGCCATGTGGGAAGAGATCGGCATCACCGTCAACCTGGAGATTTCGGAGTACGCCCCCGTCCAGTCCATGTATACCGACCGAGCCATGAACGGGAAGATCGGCATGATTCGCTGGTCGCTGAACCCCCCGTCTGCCGGCATGGGTTGGATATGGTACGAGGCTACCAGGCCCTACTACGAGCAGCAGTTCATCACCGACTGGAAGAGAAACGTGGACACCATCGCGGACCCCGAAATCAGGGTCCAGGAGTTCATCAAGCTCGGTGACTACTGGTACGACAACTACCTGAGCATTCCGTTGCTGTGGGTATTCGGCAAGGCCGTATTCAACCCCTCGGTGCTGGAAGGCTACGAGGTTAGCCACGTCCACTTCGGGCCGGTTCGCTACCACGAGTACACGGTGCCCGTCTACAAGTAAGACCGTCGCGAGACGGCATGCATAGGAGATCTATGTGCCCCGGCCCTCCCACTTGTGAGGGCCGGGGCACGGAAAACACCTTACCCCGTTGTCGAAGGAGGCAACACCATCGGACGCATTAGCGGAATCCATCTGATCCCCCTCTTCGCAGCCCTCGGACGCGGCTGCCGGGGCCTTACGGCCCTTGTTGCGGCGTTGCTTCTTCTCGGCACCCTCACACTGGCCGCCTGTGGCGGCGGCGACAGCAATGACGCTGGTGGCTCAAACGACCAGGCACCGGCCACGCAGGCCGCTCCCGCCGCGACCCCAACCCAAGCCGCTCCCGCCGCCGGCGAATTGACTCCCTCCGGGACATTCACGGAGGAGGAGTTGATCCTGCCAGAACAGTGGGAGTCCTTTGAAGTAGAACTGGTTGTAGGAGACTTTGTGAGGGCCACCTACACATCCCAACCCAAGGCGGTAGGCGGGTTCGCCGAATCCGGCGCATTGGGCAGGCCGGGCCTGATTTTCAACGTAAACGATCCAATCGGCGACTCCATCTACCAGGGAGAGCAGGTAGCGGACGGCGGCACCGAGTTCACCGCGGAGTTGAACGGCACCTACGAGTTGACCTTCTTAAACCCGGTGGTTCGCAACCTGCAGGAAGTCAAGCTGGAGTACCAGATTAACCCTTAGGGTTCCCGAAGGGTCTAACAATAACTTGCCGCCTTGGCGGTCGCCTGTTTACCCTCGATCCAGGGTGCGCTTACCGTCATGGCGGTTCAGCTTGTCAACGTAGGTTACCCCTTACCGAATTTCCAACTTTCGCAGCCCCAGCAATCAGCCTTTTAAGGGTGCCCATTCGCGACTCACGCCTTTCGGCGCATAAAGTCTGACACCTTTTCCCCGATCATTATGCAGGTGGCGTTGGGGTTGACCCTGACCACGTCGGGCATGATGGACGCATCTGCCACCCGTAGGCCATCCAGTCCATGGACGCAACCATACTGGTCGACGACGGCCAGAGAATCGGTGGCGGGCCCCATTTTGCAGGTGCCAGAGGAGTGGTGGCCGGTGGTCACGTTTTCCAGTATCCACTGATTCAGGGATTCCTCCGACACCATTTCCTCGTCATTCGGGGCAACCCGTTGGGCAAGCATATGATTCATGGCCGGGCTTTCCGCCAGCTCAATGGCCAGGTGGACTCCCTCCCGCACACGGGAAAGGTCCCACGGGTCCTGCAGGTAGTTGTATTCTAGGTGGGGCGGCGCGGCGACGGCGGCGGAAGTGAGAGTCAGGCGTCCGGCGCCACGAGCGTATTCCAGCAGGCGCTGAGCCGGGTGTGAGGGACCCCGTCGAAGACCCACCGGTTATCCACGCTGATAGACATGTCGTGGGGAGTATCAGAGCCGGTAGCGGTGTAACGCAGAAACACCAGGCTCAGGACGGAGTCCTTAGTCTTCATGGATGCGTCACGGTAGATGACGCCGGACACGGGATGATTCCGGAGGTTGCGTCCTACACCGGGTAGGTGATGCTTCGTTTCGATTCCCATTTCGGCCAGATGGTCTTCGGGACCGATGCCGGACCGCATCAGAAGCATGGGGAAGCCGAATGCGCCCGCGCTGCAGACGATTTCATGGCCATAGACTTGGAAGGCCTGTCCGTCGCTGATGACCTCCACCCCTACGGCGCGATTCCCTTCGAGAAGCACGCGGTTAACCAGGGTATTGCCTCTAATTGTGAGGTTGAGACGGTGCCTCGCCGGGTCCATATAGGCCATTGCGGTATTAACGCGGAGACCGCCAAGGTTGCTGACGGGATACGTCCCGACCCCACCGGCATCGGGTAGATTCATGTCCGGGCTTTCGGGAAAGCCCCGGTCCACGCAGGCCCGGTAGAAGGCTCGCAGGTTGGGTTCCCACTCGGATTGGGGAATTCGCCTTACCGGAAGGGGGCCTTGCCTGTTGTGAAAATCGCCCCCGAAGTCCAGGTCTCGCTCAATGCGAAGATAGCAGGGCAGCACTTCCTGGTAGGACCATTCCGGGTTGCCCCAGGCAGCCCAGGCGTCGAAGTCGTGGGTTGCGCCGCGGAGGAAGATAGAGCTGTTGATGGTGCTGGTGCCTCCCATGGCCCTTCCGGAGGGCATCATCATGGGTTCTGCCTTCTGGGGGTTGGCGCGGGCAGCGTAGTTGCGCACATGGGGATCCTCAAGGCCTGCCATCACGTTATATCCCCGGGCCAGCAGTTCCGGCAGACGCTCGGCGTTGGGATAATCGGGGCCGTCCTCAAGCAGGAGAACGGAGCGGGAGGGGTCCTCGGATAGCCTGGCGGCAAGAGGGGCGCCGGCAGAACCGGCGCCCACAACTATAACGTCGTAGCGCAAGGGACGAACCTCCGGTGATTTCGTTTGAGGGGACTATCCTTTGCCGCCGCGGGTTGTCTTTTCCATCCTGGCGAGGATGTCCCGAATCTCCGCAAGCAGTTCGTTGGCAACGGTGGGGGTTGCGGCGAGGGCGGCGGCAGTGGGGGTGGTTTCGACACCGCCTTCCAGCACGATCTGACGCTGACGAAGGACGGCGTCGCGGAAAGCCACCGCATTGACTACGCCCACCAGATCTCCTTCACTGCCTGCGTGCATTCCCGATGATCCCGCCGTTTCCACCTTCAAGCCCCTGATGCCGCAGTAGCGCATCCAGGGATCATCGTGAAGTCGAACGTCGGTTACCCGGTTGAGGGGGATGGTGGCTTCCTTCCGAAAGAAGACCCCCTTGTTTACCTGCACGGCGTTGGTGGTGAGCCGGGCAGACATGCGCCGCAGGCTCTCGGGGGCGTACCACCATGTAAAAAGCAGCGCGAAGGGGATGAAGGGGATGCCGACGACGGTGATTATCATTACCAGGACAATCACACCGACAGTGTACTTCTTCACCTTGGGGTCGAATTCGGCTTCCAGTAGAGTCTCGCCGGTTGCGTCCGTTGAACCATTCATTGTGGGACCCCTTTCAGTTGTGGTGGTCCGATTAACAAAATAGGCGCTGCCCAGGTTGGGCGCTGCCCCTAATACATCATGGCGCCGCCGGATACGGGAATGGAGAGGCCTGTGAGATAACCTGACTGGCTGGAGGCTAGGAATGCCGCGACGTCCGCCACGTCGGAGCCGCTGGCCACCCGTCCCAGGGGAATTACCTCGGCCCGTTCCGCAAACATGCGGGCACGGTACTCCTCAGCGGATTCGCCTTCAGGCGCGAGGGCCGCAGCGATGCCCGAGATTCTCTCCGTTTCCACGAGGCCGGGGCAGATGGCGTTTACGTTGATGCCGAAGGGCGCAAGCTCCAGGGCGAGGGACTGGGTGAAGCCGATGAGGGCAAACTTGGAGGCGCAGTAGGCGGCATAGCGGGCCATGCCCTGTTTGCCCGCGCCGGAGGAGATGACGATGATTCTTCCTCCCCTACCTGAGCTGAGCATCTGCCGAGCCGCAGCCCGAGAGCAGAGGAAAGTGCCCTTCACATTCACCCGCTGCACCGTGTCCCAGGCTTCTTCCTCGAGTTCTGTAACGGGCACACGATCGGGGCCCGCGGCTGAGCCTGCGTTGTTTACCAGGATATCGATGTGGCCGAGCCGTTCAGTGGTCTTATTCACCATGGCGTCGACCTGGGTGGCGTCGGAAACGTCGGCGATAACACTTATGGCGCGGCGCCCCAAGCTTTGAATCTCGTCAACGACGCTGTCGACCCCACGCCACTCGTCGGCGCCGGCGTGAGGGTTGGATGTGACGTCGTTGACGGCGACGTGGGCGCCTTCCCGGGCCAGGCGGACGGCGATTGCGCGTCCGATGCCTTGTTGACCCCCGGCGCCGGTGACCAGGGCGACTTTGCCTTCCAGATCGTACATTGCTGCCTCTACCAGTGACCGAGAGTTTCGCAGGAGTCCCTGAATGTTACACCTTTGGGGTATATCTCTTCAAACGGAAGAAGAGCAACACCGGCCCGGTTCGGAGTGGTGACTATTGCCCGAGCTAGAATCCCATCGGTTTCCTTCACGGCGGGTTCCACCCTGTCCAGGAAGAGGGGTCCTTCCTTCATACGCTCCACCGCATCTTGTTTCGATGTGTCGCCAGCTTCAAGGTCGGCAATTGCGCTCAACACGATGGAGCAGTCCCTGGCGCTGAAGTAGTCGGGAGGAAGGGGCGTCACCGTTGTCGTGGGGAACGCCGTCGGAGTAGGTAGCGTTCCGTAGGCCGCATTCACATCGAATACGACTGCGTCTGCAAGCATCAGAGTCGCGTACTACCGAATAGCGATTGCGATACGGCGGGACGAAGAAGCGGCTTACATCATCCGGGCGATGATCTTGTCGGACTGCTCCTTGGTGATGCCGAGGGAACGGTAGCCGAGGGGTCCGCCCTCACGCAGAACGGGTTCCTGCCCATCGAGGGTTGGGGCCTCTCTCTGCAGGAACAGGCCGGTGTAAATCGTGTCTCCCCACATCATCGCTTTCTCGCAGGCGGACTTCCAGTCGGTAGGATCATGACCTTCGTCTTCCAGCTTCTTGACCCTGTCTTTGAAGAAGGGGTGGGTGTTGTCCTTGTTGAATGTTACGCAGGGGCTGAACACGTCGATGATGGAGAAGCCCTTGTGCTGCATGCCATTTATGATGATTTCGGTCATGTGGCGGATGTCTCCGCTGTAGGCGCGGGCTACGTAGGTGGCGCCGTTCATGATGGCGGAGGTGATGGGATTGATCGGAGTCTCAATGCTGCCGAAGGGGGTGCTCTTGGTCTTCATTCCCTCGGTGCTGGTGGGGGAGACCTGGCCGGTTGTGAGGCCGTAGATCTGGTTGTTCATGACAACCATCGTGAGGTCCACGTTGCGGCGGGCGGTATGGGCAAAGTGGTTGCCGCCTATGCCGTAGCCGTCGCCATCTCCGGTGGTGACGATGATGTTCATCTCGTGGTTGCCCATCTTTGCGCCGGTGGCCACCGCCAGGGCGCGGCCATGGAGGGTGTGCATTCCGTAGGTGTTGATGTAGCCGGGCAGGTTGGAAGAACAGCCGATTCCGCTGATCACCATCACCTCATGGGGCTGCAGACCCTGTTCGGCGCAGGCCCTCTGAATACTGTTGAGAACGCCGAAGTCACCGCAGCCCGGACACCAGTCGGGGTTAACGGGGCCGCGAAAGTCTCTCGCCGTCAGCTTGCGGGCAGGCTTGCCCGACGCAATATCTACAACGGTTGTCATCCTATCACCTCTTTAGACTATTACTTCCTGGTACGGCACATAAATATCGGTGGCGCCGTTTAGAATCTCCATGATGCCCTCGGAAACGTGGTGGGGCATGAAAGGCTCACCGTCGTACTTGCGCACGTGGCCGTCGGAAGCGAGGCCCGTCTCGCTGCGCAGGTAACGGTGGAACTGGCCGGAGAAGTTGTTCTCCACCATGATGGTCTTCTTGGCCTTGGAATAAACTTCGGCGATCTTGTCGCCATGCAGGGGAACGATCCACTTGATGGGAAGATGGTTGGCGGTAATCCCCTGCTCCTCCAGCTGCTCCATGGCCTCCTTGATGACGCCGTATGTGGAACCCCATCCGATGATGGTCACGTCGGCGTCTTCGGGGCCTTCGAGTTCGGGGGCCGCGACTCTCTGGACTACGTTCTGGAACTTTCTCGCCCGCTTCTCCACCATCTTGCGGCGCTTGTGGGGGTGCGTATATTCATCGCTGATGAGAATTGAGTCTTCGTCGTGCTCGTCAGTGGCCACCACGTGGGTGTATCCCTCCAAGCCCGGAAGCGCCCGAGGGGAGATTCCGGTCTCGGTGTCCAGGTAGCGCTTGTAGCCGTTGGTGGCAGAGTGCTCTGTGATGATGTCTCCCCGATCAATTACGGGCTGCATGTCAATGGCGTCGGGATCAAAGCTGAAGCGGCCTTCGCCGATGACGAGGTCGGAGATAACTATGCCGGGACATTGGGCATTGTCGGTGAGGTTGAAGAGCTCAGGCATGGTGTTGAAGGCGTCGAGAGCATCCTTGGGGGCGACGATAAAGCGCTCAAAGTCGCCCTGGCTTGCTCCGAGAATCTGCCAGAGGTCACCCTGCTCCGACTTGGTGGGAACTCCGGTGGAGGGGCCGGCGCGCATTACGTCGATGAAGACCGCGGGGATCTCCATCATGGCGGCGCTGCCGACGGCCTCGGTCATGAGGGCGAAGCCGCCGCCGGAGGTGGCGCACATGGCGCGGCAGCCGGTATGGGCGGCGCCGATGGTCATGTTGGCGACGCCGATTTCGTCCTCAACCTGGCGGACCATGATGTCGAGGGCGCGGGCGTGGGCTGCCATCCAGTGAAGAACCCCTGTGGAGGGGCTCATGGGGTAGGCTGCGTAGAACTTGACTCCGGCTGCCGCGCCGCCCATGGCGACGGCATCGTTGCCGGACCACACGGCCAGGGGCTTCTCGCCCATCGGCGTAGACTGGCCGAACGGCTTGAAGTTTTCGATTGCATAGTCATAGCCGGCCTTGGCGAACTTGACGTTTTCGTCCACAACGGCTTGGCCGTGGCGCGCAAACCGGAGCTTGAGACTGTCTTCGAGAATCTCGAAATCGAGACCCAGCATGTACATGATGGAACCAACGGCTACGGTGTTCTGGATGAGCCGGTTTCTGCTGCCGCCGGTTAGGTGGGAAATTGGCAGGGCGCAAAGCTGGACGCCCTCCTGGGCATCTTCCACCTTGATGCGGTCACCGTTATAGACGATGCTCGAGCCGGGGCCCATAAGATTGACGTGCCGGTTGGCGGTGTCCTGGTTGAGACAGAGGAGCAGGTCCAGCTTGTCGCCGTGGCTCTGTATTTCTTCTTCGCCGACTCGGATGGTTAGGAATATATGCCCGCCGCGAATGATCGACTGGTAGGCGTTATAGGTGTAGAGATGAAGGCCGCGGCGCACGAAGACGCGGGCCAGAATATCGCCCGGGGTGGCGATGCCCTGACCGGCCTCGCCGCCAATAGCCATGGCGAAATCGAATTTCCCTGAAGTCATGAGGTTGCTCCTTCTCTAAGTGGTGGGACCTGGGCAGTTTGAAGAATTCTTCGGATTCCCCAATTGAGGGCCCTGATTCGGCTGTAAAGTCAACTCGATTGACGGCAAACACGACTAGTGAGGACCGGATTGGCCCCCCTTGAGCCGCAGTTTACCCAAATTCGCCAAGGTAGTATAGCGTTAGCCGTAGCGGTAGGCAACCATAGAGGGTAGCTGAGGGTGATGAACGGCAGGCAATTGGTGATTGCGGCCGTGTCAGATACTGGCTTTGAACTTGAACTGTCTCAAATGCATCGAGCGAAACGCCACATTGAAGGGGCAGCTTGGCGGTGGTATTATAGCCCCGCCATCCACCCGTTCGGGGGGTGAGCCTCTCGTCAAGTTCAGGAGGCCGCTGGGATCCCATGAGGACCGAGACGGCAACACCGGGACCCCCTTCCCCATTTGCCCGATTCTCCGCGATTGATTCTTTGGAGAATCCGGGATCTGTTGATTCCCATGGAGTCTCGGACAGTCGATCTTTGCCTCGCCCCGACGGCGCCGACCTGACATCGCCTGAAGAAGCTGTCCACCCGGCGACGCCATGTTCATCCGAACGTCCCAACATCGGCTTCATAGGCGCTGGATCTTTGGGCACAACCCTCGCCATCGCCCTCTCCGCCGCCGGATGGAAGGTCGACGCCCTTGCCAGCCGCACATACGCTTCGGCCTCGCGTCTTGCCCGTCTGATTCCCGGGTGTCGCGCGGAGAAGTCTCCCCAAGCCGTAGTGGACGGCTGCCGAGTTGTCTTCATTACGGTTTCTGACGACGCTATCGCTCAGGTTTCCGCATCCGTCAACTGGCCCGAAGGGCGAGGGGCGGTCCACTGCTGTGGCGCAGCCGGCTCCGCCCTCCTCGCATCCACCCAAGCATCCGGCGTTTACTGCGGCTCATTCCATCCGCTGCAGACCTTCACGCCCTTGCCAGCAGACGACGACACATCCACGCTGGCCGCTGCTCGACAGCGACTGGGGGGCATCACCTTCGCAGTCGAGGGAAGCGGGTGGCTCAGGCAAACCCTGGAGTCTATGGCGTCAGACCTCGGCAGTCGGACCATTGAGATCGCACCTGAGGACCGCGCCCTGTACCACGCCTCGGCAGTGATGAGCTGCGGCGCAATTGTCGGTCTCCTCCGTTGCGCCGCAGCCCTCTGGCAGCAGATGGGAGTCGACCAGGAAGCGGCCTTTGAATCCCTCCTCCCTCTCGCTCGGACCACCATGGAAAACGCAGCGACCCTTGGGCCGGATGCCGCCACCACCGGCCCCGTTGCCAGGGGCGACGTAACCACTGTGGGCACACATCTGGAGGCCTTGACTTCGAGTGCCCCCGACGTCGTTCCCCTCTATGTCGAACTCACGAAGACGTTGATGACTCATTCATCCGCTTTCGATGGGCGCAAGCGAAGTGAATTGGACCGCCTGCTGGCCGATTTCACGACCGCAGATTTTCGATTCGCAAGAGAATCCGTGCCGGCCGGTCGCAGCCAAAACGACGGAGGCCCAACCCATGGCTAGGATGACCGCCCGGCGCATACGCACCATGAAGTCGAAGGGTCAGCGCATTCCCGTCGTCACAGCCTACGACTACACAATGGCGCGGCTTGCGGACCGGTCGGGCTTTCCCATCGTCCTGGTTGGCGACAGTTTGGGAATGGTCTGCCTGGGCTACGACTCCACCATCCCGGTCACCATGGACGACATGGTGCGCCACACCAAGGCCGTGGTACGGGGGACGGAACGCGCCCTGGTGGTTACGGACATGCCTTTCATGAGCTTCCAATCCAGCGTGGAAGAGGCGATGAAAAACGCCGGCAGGCTGGTACAGGAAGGCGGCGCCCAATCAGTAAAGCTGGAGGGCGCAGGCCCCACCGTGGAGAAGGTTCGACTCATCGTCGAAGCGGGCATCCCTGTCATGGGCCATCTTGGGCTCACGCCCCAGTCCGTGCACCGGTTCGGCGGATATCGGGTCCAGGGAAAGGCCAGAGAAGATGCCCGCCGGCTGCTGGAAGACGCGCAGGCCCTGGAAGACGCCGGATGCTACGCCCTGGTGCTGGAACTCGTTCCTGCTCCACTCGCCCGCGTCATTACCGGCAAACTCACCATACCGACCATCGGTATCGGGGCAGGGCCCTACTGCGACGGTCAGGTGCAGGTGGTCCACGATATTCTGGGCCTATACGACGACTTCGTTCCCAAGCACACCCGGCAATACTTGAAACTCTCGGAGACCATCACCGAAGCCCTCAGCCAATACGCCAAAGATATCCGTGACGGCGCCTTCCCGACCCCCAAGGAAAGCTTCGACATGGACGAGTCTCTGCTAGAGGACCTGCTGGAAAGCTGAAGCCTTGCGCGTCATCGAAACCGTTTCGCAAGCGGTATCGGCTTGTGCCGAACTTCCCCGCCCGTTGGGGCTTGTGCCGACAATGGGCTTCCTGCATCCCGGTCACATTTCCCTGGTGCGCCGCGCCCGGCGCGAAAATGCCTCGGTGGTCGCCACCATCTTCGTCAATCCCACGCAATTCGGCCCCAACGAAGACCTCGACGCCTATCCCAGGGACATGGACCGCGATCTTACCCTCCTCGAAAGTGAGAATGTTGACCTGGTCTTCGCCCCGCCGGCGTCGGAAATCTACCCACCTGAAATGGACACCTGGGTAGAGGTGGGTGAAGTATCCCGTCGACTGGAAGGCGCACACCGCCCCGGCCACTTTCGCGGCGTCGCTACCGTCGTTGCCAAGCTATTCAACGTCACCTCACCCACACGGGCCTATCTCGGACAGAAAGACGGGCAGCAGGTGGCGGTAATCAAGGCCATGGTCAAGGACCTGAACATGCCCGTAGAGGTAGTTGTGTCGCCAACCGTCCGGGAATCCGACGGGCTGGCCTACAGCAGCCGTAACAGCCGCCTGAGTCGGGCCGAGCGCCGAGCCGCGCCCAGTGTCTACCGTGCCCTGCGAGCAGCCGAGGGTATTTGGCTCTCCGGCGAACCCCGCGCCGAGCTGCTTAAAAAACGGATGCGCGGCATCCTGGAGGCTGAGCCACTGGTGCGTAAAGTCGACTATATCAGCGTCGCCAACGGCGAGACGATGAAGGAGATGGAAGTGGCGGTCAGAGGCGCCATGCTTTCCACCGCAGTACACATAGGAAACGTCCGCCTGATTGACAACATTATCTTGGGCAGAGGTTCTCGGGGCCAAGAAAGTTCGTGAACCGTGGCCCTAGCCTTGGAACGAATTGGCTGGAGCACCGCAGACTTCTGGATGCGCCGTCAGGCTGGCTATGACCTGGCCTAGGCTCGTCGCAAGCTGGCGGCAGTGGCAGAGCGGCGAGGATATTAGCCCAGCAGTTCCCGAAGCGTCTCCGTAAAGCTAGGCAACACCTTCTCCCAATCGCCAACCACGCCGTAGCGGGCTTCTTTGAAGATGTTGGCCTCCCCGTCCTTGTTCACCGCCACTATCACCTTCGAACCGGAGCAGCCCGCCATGTGCTGGCTTGCCCCGCTGATGGCTACGGTAATATACAGATCCGGCGTGATGGTCTTGCCCGTCAAGCCAATCTGCCAAGACGGTGGGACCCAACCGGCGTCCACCGCAGCCCGTGACGCGCCAATGCCCGCCCCCAGCAGTCCGGCGATGACCTCCAGGTCCTTGAATGGTTCCGACGAACCCAGCCCCCTCCCTCCCGCTACCACTATCTTCGCCGATTCCAGCCTAACCCCTTCAGACTCCTCCGCAACCCGTTCCACCAGCTTGACCTTGGCCATGGAATCGTCCAGTGAAAGACTGACTGGAACAATCTCCGCCTGATTTGATCCTTCCGGCTCCGTTGGCTCATACGCCTTGGGTCGGATGCACGCTATCTGAGGCGTACCGTTGCATACCACGGCGGCCATGGCGTTGCCGCCGTAGACCGGCCGATGGGCCACCATCCGTCCCGACGCTTCGTCCACCGTCACTTCCAGGCAGTCCTGAGCCAGCCCGACGCCCAACCGGGCCGACAGCCGCGGCGCAAGATCCCGGCCCGCCGTGGTCCTGGCAATCAGGACAACGTCGGGACTGGTCTCACTGCAAATCTGGGACCACGCCTCCAGGAGAAGCTCCGGCTTGTCGTCGGAAAGCAGTGGGTCCTCACCGGCGTAGACTCGCTGTATGCCCAGCTTTGCCGCTTCCTGCGACGCCACCTCGACGTCTTCCCCCGCCACTGCCAGGGATAGGGACAACCCCAAACCTTCTGCCACACTCCGTCCTGCCGTCACAAGCTCCGCCGACGTAGGCGAAAGGACACCGCCTTCAGTTTCGGCCAGCACCAGAACCCCTGCGGAATCAGCCATTCTCATTCACTTCCCACCGGCCCGCTAGACCAGCTTCGCCTCTCGCAGCTTCAGGGCCAGGAGCCGGCCCGCGTCGGCGTCGTCTTCCCCTTCAATGAACTCGCAGTCCGCCTCCGTAACCGGAACGTACAGGTCCACCGTTTCCACCTGGGGCAAGAGTTCAGTTGCGTCCAATCCCAGGTCCTCCAGGGACCACACCACGGGCTGCTTGCGCGTTGCGGCCATGATGCCGCGCAGGGTGGGATAGCGGGGTTGGCCCAACTCGTTACTCACCGTCACCAGCGAGGGCATGGGCGCTTCCACGATTTCAGTTCCGTCCGGCATCTGCCGCTCCACCGTAACCCGCCCATCGCCCACTTCCACCTTCTTGCCGATAGTAACGCTGGGGAGGCCAAGCATCTCCGCCACTGCCAGAGGAACCTGGGCGTTGTCCCAATCAGAGGCCTGCCTGCCTGCAATGATGAGGTCAAAGGGGCCGATCTTCTGAATCGCCGCCGCCAATACCCGGGCCACCGCAAAGCTGTCCGCCGTGTTGGCGAATGCGTCGTCCTGAAGCAGCACGAGGCTGTCGGCGCCCATCGAAAGGGGCTTCTTCATCACGTCCAGGGCGAAGCTTTGCCCCATGGAGATGACGATTATTTCGGCGCCCTGCGAGTCCTTGATGCGAAGGGCGGCTTCTACGGCATTCTCGTCGAAGCCGTTGACCACCGGCGGCAGCGTAGGAGGGGTTACAACCTTGCGGTTCTCCCGGTCCACCTGGAAGGCGGAACGAGGCATTTCCGGGTCGATGACCTGCTTGGCCAGGACGATTATCTTCAGGGGCAAAGCCGCCTCCAGAGCCGAGGTTCGAAGGACGCTGGGAAATATACCATCGGCCCTATAGGGTGTCAAAGCTGGAAGTAAGGAAAGAGTGCCCGTACATAAACCGTGAGCACCGCCCCTTATTAAGCTTTACCCCCTAAAACTTAATTAGCTACAATTATATTACGCGTTGAATTATAGCCAAAGAAGTCCGGACATGGTTGTTCGACAGGATACGGGTAGACACGAAATCAGGCGGTTAGGGGATGAACTTGTGCGCGCCTTCGTCCCCAATCCGTTGCCGCCAACGCCGCCGCTCGTACTTGAAGGGCCGCTCCAACAGTCACTAGAGCGGGCGACATTGGCTCTCGGTCGGCTGGATACCATCTCTGTGCTACTGCCCGATCCTTCCCTCTTCATATACGCCTATGTCCGCAAAGAGGCGGTGCTTTCGTCACAGATCGAAGGTAATCAGTCCTCCATCTCGGATTTGCTGCTCTTCGAACTGGAGGGTGCCTCCGGAGTTCCCCTGAATGACGTAGTGGAAGTTTCCAACTACGTGAGAGCCCTGGAGCACGGATTGAACCGGATGCGCGAGGGGTTTCCCCTTTCCAACAGGCTGCTGAGAGAGATTCATGGTGTGTTGCTTTCCCATGGTCGCGGGAGTGATAAGCTGCCGGGGGAATTCCGACGCTCCCAGAATTGGATTGGCGGGACCCGTCCGGGCAACGCTGTATTCGTGCCCCCTCCTTCCACGGAAGTTCAAAGATGCATGGGCGATTTAGAGAGATTTCTTCACTCGGAGGACGATGGTCTGCCCTGGCTGGCACGGTCGGCGTTGGCCCATGTGCAATTCGAAACTATTCACCCATTCCTGGACGGCAACGGGCGGATAGGACGTCTTCTCATCACCCTCTTGTTGTGCCACGCTGTAGTTCTTAGGGAGCCTTTGTTGTATCTAAGCCTATACCTGAAGCAGAACCGGCATACCTATTATGATCTCCTGGAGGAAGTAAGGAGGACGGGCGATTGGGAGAAGTGGCTGGACTTCTTCCTGGAGGGTGTTCGCACGACGTCGGAAGGCTCCGTGCTCACTGCTCAGCGCCTCACGGCTATGTTCGAAAGGGATCGGGACACCATACAAGGGAAGGGCCTGCGGAGGGCCGGCTCTGCTTTGCGAGTACATCAGGCATTTACCGAGCGGCCCATACTGTCCATCGCAGAAGCCAGCAAGAATAGCGGCTTATCCATCGTGGGAGCGACTTCTGCCATGAGACTCTTGGCAGATTTGGGCATCGTAAGCGAGATTACAGGCCAAGCTCGTAACCGGATGTTTGCTTACGACGAGTATATTTCGGTCCTGGACGAGGGTACAGAGCCTTCTTGAAGGACTTATCTAGCCCCTTATTAAGCTTTACGCCCTAAAACTTAATAATCCATGCCTCTATTAAGCTTTGCGTAATGGCCCCCAATTGGCGGCCTTCGACCCGTACGGCTCGCGTGATATGATGTCTCGCGGCAGCTGAGGCCGGGCAAATTGAAGTACGCCCCACTTTCTGCTATATTCTTTGCGTGTTTTCGACGTGCGAAGAATGCCTTTGTTTGCCCTACGCAACCATTGCAGTTTCACCGCACGGTTTGGCATCGTTAACGGACTCGATGAAGCGCCAAACGAGGAAGCTCGCATCTAGAACCAATTAAGGAGTTACAAGGGACAAATGCTGATACGAAGGGAAGATTATCGAAGAGAAGAATATATCTGGATAGACGGGGCCAAGCCCACCGCCAAGCTCCGTTCGAAGACCAGGGTTGGCATGAGAGTTGAGCAGCCGGGCCTCTGGGGCTTTGACGGCTCCAGCACCAACCAGGCCGTCGGTGAGAACTCTGACTGCGTCATTCGCCCCGTTCTCTCTATCAAAGACCCTGTTCGCAAGAAGTTGGACACCATGCTGGAGAGGGATCGCGGCGACCTCCTCGTCATGACCGAGGTCCTGAACACGGACCTGACCCCCCACGTTAGCAACACCCGCGCTGCCTGCGCAACCGTTGCCGAAATGTGCAGGGACCAGGAAATGATCTTCGGCATCGAGCAAGAATACACCTTCTTCAAAGGTGTTCGTCCTCTCGGTTTTCCGGAGTCCGGCTATCCCCCGCCCCAGGGCGGCTACTACTGCGGCGTCGGCGACGACGAGGTCCACGGGCGCGAAGTTGTTGAAGCCCATTTGGAAGCCTGCCTCGAGGCCGGCCTGAAGATCCACGGCATCAACGCTGAGGTCATGCCCGGTCAGTGGGAGTTCCAAATCGGCCCGCTTCCCGCAGTGGAAGTATCCGACCAGTTGTGGCTCGCCCGCTGGCTGCTCTACCGTGTGGCCGAGGACTTCGGCATCAACGCCACCCTCTACCCCAAGCCTGCCCGCGGCGACTGGAACGGCGCCGGCGCCCATACAAACTTCTCCACCAGGACCATGCGCAATGACTACCAGGCCTGCGTAGACGCTGCGGAGGCCCTCGGCACCCGCCACGAGCTTCACATCCAAAACTACGGCTACGGTATCGAGGAACGGCTCACCGGCCTCCACGAGACCTGCTCATACAAGGAATTCAGATACGGCGTGTCGGACAGGGGCGCCTCCGTGCGCATCCCCTGGCAGGTTGAGCATGACCAGAAGGGCTACATCGAAGACCGTCGCCCCAATGCCAACATGGACCCCTACGTGGTCACACGCTTGATCATGGAGACCATCACCGGCGTTAGGCTCAATGGAGACGGTGCTTAGGGATATTTCCCAACCACATCGAGAATGCCGCAAGGGGCCGGTCTGGGACCGGCCCCTTGCTTTTGCGGCGGATCCGCGTCCCGAAATTTCATCGGAACTCGACGTCAACGGGCGGGTGAAGATTCAGTGTTCCGTAGTTGCCGGCCTGGTCCCCATGGGACCCAAGCGGATCTCCAAACTTGGCGAGCAAATTGGAGAAATCTATCTGAGATCTAACCGGGGCTCTAAGCTACGGTAAGCGGCTTCCAAGTACAGACGGCTGCGAGAAGGACCCATCAAGGCCAGCCTGTTTCCTGATTCTCTCTCGGACAATTACGGCCAAATAATGAAGCCTAAAGGTTGGTGAGATTCCTGGGCTAAAGTCATTTCGTACCGAATGCTGTTCTTGACACTGGATACATACCTTTCTATAATTGCGGCACCTCTAGGAGACCTCGGCGAAAGCCGTGGGCAGTTAGGGGTGCACGTAGTTTTAAGAAAGGAGTGGCTTAATGGCAAGTAAGGACATCGCACTGATGGCCCACCTGATGCGCCGCGCTGGTTTCGGAGCCACATACGACGAGCTCGAAGCACGAGCAGCCATGGGATACGAAGCAACCGTGGACGAACTGGTGGACCCGGACGATCACGGTGTGCCGGAGTACGACGATTTGACTCTGGCTCGTTATTTCCCGGACATGGAGGTGCCTTCCGCACCCGCCATGGGCACGGCAAACTTCATGTACCACCTGTACACGACGCCTCGGCCCCTCGTGGAGAAGATGACCCTCTTCTGGCACATGGTCTTCGCCACTGGAAACTCCAAGGTGGACAATCCTCCGGAAATGCTGCAGCAGATTCAGATGTTCCGCGACCACGGAATGGGTAACTACAAGGACCTGCTGGTGCGGCTTTCCAAGGACCCCTCCATGATCTTCTGGCTAGACAATAACGAGAACCACAAGCGCGCCCCCAACGAGAACTGGGGACGGGAGCTTCTGGAGCTCTTCTCCATGGGCCAGGGGAACTACACGGAGGACGACGTTAAGATGGCGGCCCGGGCGTTCACCGGCTGGACCATTCTTCCCAAGATTCCGCGAACTCCCTACCAGCGCCATCACTGGAAGTTCATCTACAAGGCGGAGGACCACGACCACAGTGAGAAGACCTTCCTTGGCCACACCGGCCGGTTTAACGGGGAGGACATCATCGACATAGTTGTGCAGCAGCCGGCCACAGCCAATTTCATGGCCCGTCACCTGTATAACTTCTTCGTCGCCGATGAGGTGCAAGTGCCCAGCTGGCTGGACTTACCTCCACGAGACCCCGAGGCCGTTGAAGCCATCGCCAAGGTCTTTGTCGATTCGGAATATGACATCAAGGCAACCCTCCGCTTCATTTTCAAGTCGGACTTCTTCAAGGATGAGAGCGTCTGGTTCGCCAAGGTTAAGAACCCCGCAGAGGTGGTGGCCGGAACCATCCGCCTCGTCGGAGACTTTCAGGAGCCGCGTCCGGGCGTCCTTCCCATTGGACTGGAAGGCACCTACCAGGGCCAGGACCTGATCAATCCCCCCAGCGTCGAAGGCTGGCACACGGGCCGGGAATGGATAGACACGGGTTCCCTGGTCCGACGTGTCAACTACGTCGCCGACAGTTTCAGCAACGCGGATATGCCCGGGATCAAGTCCATAATCAACCGGCTGGGCGCCCGCGAAACCCTCACTCCGGAGGAGTTGGTGGACGGCTGCCTCGAGCTTTTGGGCGCCGTCAGAATCAACGACGAGACCCGGGAACAGCTTCTGACTCACGTGCGTTCCAGCGGCGATATCAGCCGTGGATCTACCGAGGAAGAGACCCGGGCCTTCGGCAAGAGGGTAACGGAAGTACTACAACTCATAGCCGCAACCAGGGAGTACCAGTTCGGCTAGAAGACTTGGAAAGCTACGATGAATCTACAGCCTAGAGAAAGGAGTAACGTCATGGCTAAAGATCCAGTCTTGGTAATTTTTCAGCTAACTGGAGGTAATGACTACCTCAACACGATTGTTCCTCGCCAGAACCCCCTCTACAGGGACTACCGAAAGCTGGTAGTAATCCCGGAGGGTGAAGAGGTGCCCATAGACGACGATTATGGGTTCCATCCCGAGATGGCCCCCATCAAACAGTTCTGGGACGAGGGCAAGATGGCCCTGATTCACGGAATCGGGTACGACAACTCCCCCAGGTCCCACTTCCGCTCGATGGACATCTGGCACACCTGCGAGCCGGACAAGGTAGGCACCGAGGGTTGGGTTGGCCGCTCCATCAAGGCCGTCGACCCCGACAAGGAGAACGTGCTCACCGGCGTGAACTTCGGACAGGGCCTGCCCCGAGCCATGGCTCTTCCGGGCGTGCCCGTAGCCTCCGTCTCCGACATCGAGAACTACGGCGTGCTGACCGGCATCACGGACGAGGAGCAGCGAATGCGCGCCCTCGACCGCTTCCAGCGGATCTACTCCCCGGCAATTGGCCGCGGACCCGTGATGGACTATCTGGGCCAGACGGGTCTCGACGCCCTCAAGGGCGCCGACATCCTGAAGACCGCGCCGGAGTCCTACAGCTCCAGCGTGGAATACGCCGCCACCCCCATCGCCCAGAAGCTGCGAGGCATCTCCATGGTGCATCAGGCCAACCTGGGCACCCGGTTCTTCTACACCCAGCATGCCAGCTTCGACACCCACGCCAGCCAGATGGCAGGGCACGAGCAGCTCTGGAAGGACTCCGCCGCAGCTATCTCGGACTTCTTCGCCGACCTGCGAGCCAACGACGCCGCTGAGAACGTGGTCCTGATCATGTTCAGCGAGTTCGGCCGCCGCGTCCGTGACAACGGCTCCGGCACCGACCACGGCGCCGGCGGAATCGCCTTTGCAATCGGCGACCCCGTCGCGGGCGGTCACTACTCCGAGTACCCGTCCATGGACGAAAAGGACCTCCAGGAGGGCGACCTCGCCCCCAACTACGACTTCCGCGGCTTCTACTCGACACTGCTCGAGCAGTTTATGGGTCTGGACCCGACGGAGATCGTAGGCGGCACCTTCGAGCAGCTGGACTTCATCGCAAAGTAAGTCTCGTTGCCGAGGGACCCCATAGGTATCCGGTAACAAACGACGGGCCACCCCGCCGCAAGGGGGTGGCCCGTCTGCAATTTTCACCAAATCAGTAAAGGATTTACAAATGCCAGTAACGCAGATAGCGACAGGCCGAGCCTTCAGCTACAGGGATAACATCGGCCAGATCGGAACTTCCGCGACCAGCCTGCGGCATCCCGTAGGGCTCGCCCGTGGCGCCAACGACGTTCTATACGTGGCCAACTGGGGCACGGAGTCCCAGGGTGGAGCCAGGATCACCAAGTGCGTCATGGGTACCCAGGAGTGGCTGGCGGATATCGGCCGGCACGGCTCCGGGGACGGCGAGTTCATATGGCCCGGCGCTCTGGTCGTCGACTCCGACGAGAATCTATACCTGACGGACCAGTCTGAAAACAAGGTTGTCATATTCGACAAGGAAGGCGGCTTCATCGGAAAGTGGGGGGAGGAAGGCTCCGAACCCGGCCAGATGATGCGTCCCAGCGGAGCGGCCTTCGACTCCCAGGGCAACCTGCTCATCTCCGACTCCCGCAATCACCGCATCCAGAAGTTCACGAAGGACGGGCAGTTCCTGGACGCCTTCGGGTCCCAGGGATCCGGTCCCGGCGAGTTCGACCTGCCCTGGGGCCTCGCGGTGGACGGCGACGGCAACATCTACGTGGCCGATTGGGGCAACAGCCGGGTCCAGAAGCTGACCGCTTCCGGCCAGCACCTGCAGAGCTTCGGCGAGGCGGGCCAAGACCAGGTTGAACTCAACCACCCCAGCGACGTTTCAGTGGACAAGGACGGGGACGTGTTCGTGGCGGATTGGGCCAACAACCGCGTGGTCGTATATCAGGCAGACGGCACTTTCCTGGTGAATCTGGTTGGGGACGCGACCAACCTTTCGAAGTGGGCCCAGGCGAAGGTCGCCGCTAACCCGGACCTGGCCAAGGCGCGCGCCCGGGCGGACCTGGAGCCGGAATGGCGGCTGTGGCACCCCGCGTCTATTTTGGTGGACGACGAGTACAACATCATAATAGCCGAGGCCCAGCACATGCGCGTCCAGATCTACCAGAAGGACCCGGACTACTTCGAGGCGCAATTCACGCTGTAACCGAAAACGTCAACCGCGACAGATATGGAAAGGGGAGGCTCAGGTGAGCCGCCCCTTTTTCTTGGATTGCAACGGCACATAGGCACAGACTCACCCCAGCCATCGTCTCACCAACCCGCCCCGCAGGTTGAACTGAAGCGTCTCCACCCTTATAATGCCGCTATTCTACGGATTCTGGAGGATTCATCATGGCGGACGAAATTATTGCCTATTTTAACGGTGAATGGATTCCCAAGAGCGAATGCAAGATAACCATGGACAACAGGGGCTTCCGGCTCGGCGACGCGGTCTTTGAGGTCGACCGCACCTACGGCGGCAAGTTCTACAACACCGACGACCACATGGACCGGCTGTTCCGCTCCCTGAAGTACACCCGCATCGACCCAGGCGTCTCCCGGGAGGAGATGATCGCAATTACCAATGAGGCGGTGGCGCGGAACTGGCACCTGGTGCCCGAAGGCGGCGACATGAACGTGCGGCAGATGGTTACCCGCGGCGAGGGTTTCTCCGTCAGCGACAACTCGCCCGCCACGGTGTTCGTAGCCGCCTATCCCATGGACTTCGACCGCTACGCCCATCTTTATGACGATGGCGCCCACGTGGTGTTTTCCCGCACGCGCTCCTACCATCCCGACTCTCTCGACCCGAAGGTGAAGCACGTGAGCCGGATGAACTTCGTGCTGGCAGAGCTCGAAGCCCACGACGTGGACCCGGATTCATGGCCCGTCCTGCTGGACCTGGACGGCAACATCTCGGAGGGCACGGGCTTCAACTTCTGGATTGTCACGGACGGAAAGCTGCGCACCGCCGGCGACCGCACCCTGCTGCAGGGCGTCTCCCGGAAGACTCTGCTCAGCCTGGCTGACGAGTTGGGCATCGAAGTGGAAATGGATGACATCCAACTCTACGACGCCTACACCGCCGACGAGGCTTTCGTTTCCGGCACAAGCCACTGCCTGCTGCCCGTTTCCAAGTTGGACAACCGGGAGCTGGAAGGGGAAACGCCTGGCCCCGTGGTCTCGCGACTGCTGGCCGCGTGGAGCGAACGCGTAGGCGTGGACCTGGTCGGTCAGGCACAGGCGCAGGCCGGCATCTCCAGCTAGTTCCTTACTCAACTCTGGCAATCATGATTGTAACTGGCGTCCGGGCCGGAGATTTCGGCCCGGACGCCTGCTGAAAAAATCCAAGAAAGAATACGGGGGTACTCTTCATGCGAAAAATGACTCTAGGTAGAACGGGATACGAGGTTACTCAGCTTGGCTACGGCGCCCTGGAGGTCCGGGGCACCAGTCAGGACGACGAACGCGGACGGATGCCAAACGAAGATCGGGCCGACCAGATTCTCAACGCCGTGCTTGACTCCGGCATCAATTTCATCGACACGGCGTGGTGCTACGGCCGCAGCGAGGAGATGATGGGGAAGTACCTCGGCAAGCGGCGCGACGAATATGTGCTTGCCGCCAAGACGGGACATGGCCGCTGCAGCGCCGACAATTTCGCGAGCTACACTCGCAAGGACATGCTGGAGTGCCTGGAGGAGAGCCTGCGCAACCTCGGCACTGACCATCTGGACATTGTGCAGCTGCACAACCCCACCGCCGAGGACGTGGAGGAGACCGGCGCCATCGAAACCCTGCAGGAGATCAAGGCCCGCGGCCTGACGAAGTACATCGGCGTCTCAAGCGTACTGCCTCACCTGGAGAAGCACCTGGCGACGGGCGTCTATGACGTTTTCCAGATTCCGTACTCCGCGCTGGAGCCGGACCACCACGACATTATCACGAAGATCGCCGAGGCTGGCGGTGGGACCATCATCCGCGGCGGCGTCGCCAAGGGAGAACCGGGGGCAGGTGTGGGAGCGGAAGGTCGCGTCCACAGCACCGGCGGCAAGCGGTGGGACGCCTTCGAGGAAGCGAACCTGGACGAGCTTCGGGAGGAGGGGGAGTCTCGCACCGCCTTCCTGCTGCGGTTCACCATGTCGCACCCACACATCCACACCATCATCGTCGGCACACAGAACCCGGCGCATCTGAGCGAAAACGTGGCCGTCGCGGCAAAAGGCCCCCTGCCCGACGACGTATATGCGGAGACAAAGAAGCGCCTGGCGACCATCGGACTGGTCCACGGGAGCCAGTCCTAGCGAAAACGCCTCAGGGATGGAGCTAGGCTCGGGGCGTCAGCTCCGAGACTTCCACCCCGGTAAGAACGGCGACAACGGGGTCGGCCAGTTGGCCGGCCCTTTCCTTTACGCCGTCCCGGTCGAGGGTGCCCACCGGGTGGTGGGTGTAGATGACAGGAAACTCGGGCGCCCCCCAGGTCTCCGCCATACCCTTCGCCGTGACCTCAAACCGGTCTGTGCAGATTACCGCCGCGGGGATGCCTGCCTTTTCAACGTGAATTCCGTCGTGCACACTGCACGCGCTGCAGGACCCTCAATCACCCACCGCGACAATTGCCCCGTCGCACTCCTCTGCTATCCGGCCCACCACCTGCGGGTCGGCGGGCTTGGAGGCGGAAGGCTTGCGATGGTACAGTGCCACGGAGGTCTCATACCGGTCTTCCAGGATGGTCGCCAGGTCTTCCAGAAGCTTCTTGGCGTTGGTCTTGCTGTCGTCGATGAGCCCAATCCGCTTGCCGCGGATGTCCATAAGCCTGGGCGCAACGTTAAAGCTCGCCACAAGGGGTTGAGTGGTGGGGTCTACCAGTTCGTAAGCACCGTTCTTGGCCATGATATTCTCCTTTTGGTGGTCTTGCGAGTTGCTGTTGGGTGGTTCGCGAACCGCCCCTACGCAGGTTAAGGCAATGGCTTAGCCCGTGGGCCACTGCACTCTGGCAGTCACTGATGTCGACGAAACCTTCGGCCCCCAGCTGGGAATGACCGCCATGTGGGAGTCCTCCGCGCCGCCGGCGAATACAATCATTATATCCTCCAGAGAGAGGATAAGCTGCAGGAATTCGTCCTCATCGCCGTCGGTTATGGCGCCATCGAGCGCACCGGCCCGCTTCAGGTCGGCGAGAGAACGCTTCAGTCGGGGGTGGAGGTATCGACGAATGTCATCCTTCGTCCAGTCCTCCCAAACGTCGCTGGTGCCGGCAAAGACCACCACCACCTCCCCCTGACGCAGCACCTCCGAAGTATCGCCAACGGAGCCGACGGAGGCCATGGAGGTGCCCAGGCTGGAGATGACGTCGGCGGTTGAGTAGAGCATGGTCTCGGGGCGGTTGCTGGACCGCACCTGTCTCGGGCCCTCGCAGGCGAAGACAGTGACAGCGCTGTCCTCCCGTTTGAACCCACGCTCAACGTGATGCGGAGTCCAGTGAGTGCCGGCTTCGTTCTCGGCGATGCAGTAGCTGAACTTGCCTGGATGTCCCAGAATGGTGCGGTCGAAAAGGCCGGGGATGGCGGCGCAGGTGTTCATCAGGATGAGCCGGACGGCGCGGCCGATGGTGGAGTTGGCGCGGTTGCCGGGGCCGAAAAGGTTGTTGCGGCTGTTGATGCCCAGGTCAGTCGCCACCGGGCCGTTGACAATGACGAGGATGCCGGCGCCGCCCAGGCTGGAGGAAGGACCGATGAGATTGAATGCGGGATCCAGCATGGCCTCGGCGGTGGCCAGCACCACGGGGAAGTACTCCGGCTTGCAGCCCGCCATTACGGCGTTGGCGGCGACTTTGCCCACGGTCACCTCCCGACGACGTTCGGGGAGACTGCCGATGACCTCGTCGGCGGGGCGCTGGCCGACGTCCAGAAAGGCCTGCACACGCTGTACCGTGGGCGGAACTACGGGCAGACCGTCGGTCCAACCGAGGGCGTAGCACTGCTCAACGGCCTCAGTGGGGTCGTTCCACTGGGCCTGCACAAGAGAACCCAAACCGGATTTTTCTTTTCCTTTTTTCAAGGGTTCAACTCTCTCCATCCCCTACGGCGGCGGCGCCGGCGGCGGAGATCTCTTCGTCTTCCTCGCCGGATCCGCCTGCGGTGCCGACGGCGCCGACCAGGACGCCGTCCTTGAAGACGGGCATGGCGCCCTGCTGGGGCATGAATCGTCCGTCAAACATCTGCTGGAGACCCTGGGCTACGGGCCGGGCGGAACGTTCCAGCAGCTCCCCGCTGGGGACGCCCTCGTAGGCGACGGTTGCGACAGCCTTTCCCCGGCTGCTCTCCGTCCACCACCAGATGGCGTTATCCATTCTGGCGGCGGCCACCAGATCGCCGCGGGCGTCGACAATGGAGACGGCGACGGTGAGGTTGAGGCTGCGGGCCTTGTCAAAGGCGGCATCCAGCATGTTCATGCCGTCTTCCAAGGTGATTCGGGGCATAATCGCCTCCCGTGAGCTGGGATTGAAAACCAGAATAGCGCACGGGCGCCGCGGCGGTCAAACGTAGGGGAGGAGGGGGACAATCCCGCCATTTTCTACCCTGTATTCCTTGGCCCTTTGGCTAATGATACGGGCATGGCCCTTTGCCCGGCATTACTCTAGGTAATGCACAGTCTGGAATCGGCTTCCCCGCCTCATAGAAGTCTCTGTGGTTGTAAACCAAAATCATAGCCGCAGTCGTACGGAGTAAATTGTAAGAATTATCCACGTCTTCTTTATCCACAACTTTACCGAGAGACTCGGTTCTGGATTCCAGACATCTGGCTAGAGCTTTCAGAAAGAACTCAGTTGTCCGTGTTGCGGGTAGCACTCTATCATATTTTGAAACAGCCTCTGCTACACAGTCCAGATACAACCTTATAGCAGCGGGCCTTGCTGGCGGAATCTCATCCCAGATTGCCCGCACGTACTTTAATCTATCCGCAGCATTGAACTCTTCTGTCCCCATTCCCACTATCCTCATATTTTGTTTTTCTGCTTTGCAAATTCGCCAGCGCCTATTGAAATCCAACCCCAGGCCATCAGATTTCACTCAATATATCGTAGAACATAATATATGAGGGGCGTAGTTGGGTTGTCCCATCTGTAAGCGTTGATGCCGTCTATCGCAGCGTCTACCGCGTAGCCTCGCAGAGTAGGGTTAGATTCCCTAGCAACGCCGACAGCCAGTATTGTCATGAGGTCATCGTCCCGGAAAATGCGAATCCGAGCAGTCGTGCATGGGTCAGAGGCTAGTCGTCGATTATGTTCCTGCATCGACTCATCAGCGCCGGGCAACAAGCCGCGATTCTGAATCCTGCTGAGGCCAGCTTTCAGGTCAACATCAGCCGCAACCTGATAATTCACCCGCAGGAGAAAGTCGCGGAAGGATGAGTATTCCAAGGGATTGTGAATAAACTCAACAATATGTGCCCCTGCTACATCCGGAAATAGACCAAGAAGTACTTCCTCTACTAATTTGGTAATCCCTATAGACTGAGTAGCCACGAATTGCTCCCACTCTTCTAGCATCGTGTAAGCTGGTGTCATTACTGCCAGGCTGCAGGCATGGGGGGCGGGATCCGGGGTAGGAACCGGTGTTGGCTTGGGAATAGGAATTGCTGTTGGCACAGAAGTCGGGGGGTCTGTCGGTTTTGGGGTAGGTGAAGGCGTAGGCCGTGGCGTTGCCCGCGCAACTGGAGTCGGAACCGATGAGGACATTGCGTTTAGCTCTGAGTGGCTTGGAATAACCTTTTGTATGCTAACGGTTGAGACTGCGTAGTTGATTCCTTGCACAGGCCTCCCTGACGCGCTGCTTTCTTCCCTGGACGTATTGATGCCTACAATCTCCCCGTCCACATTCAAGAGGGGCCCGCCACTATTGCCCGGATTAGTTGCGGCATCGGATTGAATCCACCAACTGTCGGTCTGCTCATCGAACCAGCTAGAAGCTACAATGCCCCTGGTAGTCCTGACACTATTGAACCCCAGAGGAAAACCCATCGCGATAACCTCCGCGCCGTCCCTGGGTGAGTCAACCGCAAAGGGTACTCCAATTGGCCGCTCAGCACTAGCCAAGCAGCATGATACGTCCACTATGGCCAAGTCCCTTAACGCATCCGTCCAGATCACTTCTCCGTTGTAGGTCTGTTCATTCTCCAAGAGCACATTTACCTGTGTGGCACCGTTAACCACGTGAAAATTGGTGAGGATATAAGGTGTTTGTTGCATGCCTTCATTTTCATAGAATACGCCTGAACCCGTACTACCTATTCGGCTCAATCTAACGATGGCTGGTTTCACACGAGCCACTAGGTCTTCCACATTATGAACCGGAACCGGCGAAGGAGTGAAAATTGGCGTTGAGGGTACGACAGCGGGCGATTTGGGCGTCTGTACTGGTTCAAGTGTAGCCGTCTGAATAGCTACCTCAGTGGAAAAAGGAGTCGAAGTGGGAGTAGGAGCTATTGCCGTCGTTAAAGGGGCAGAGGGAGTCGCTGAGGGTTCCTGTGTTTGGGGTTGGGTGTTCACAGAAATGCACCCAGCGGACATGAGGACGACAAGTGCAGTTAGTGCAATTGAGGATGTCAATCTAATCATAGTTGAGTATTCCTTGTGACGTTATCTTGTTTCGCTTCATGACCCAACAACCACTCCGCGATTCGCTGCCCCATACTCCTAACAAGACGAATAGAATTTCGCGCCCAGTAGTATACAATACAAACGTCCAAACGACATCGGTTCCCCGATTTCGGACAAATCGCCCTACTCTCTCAAGGAGCACCCCCCATGGCTGACATCATCATCCGCAACGGCAAGATCATCGACGGGGCGGGAAACCCCTGGTATCACGGCGACGTAGCCGTTTCGGGCGGGGTGATTACTGCCGTGGGGGACGTGCGTGAGTCGGCGTCGACGGTTATCGACGCTCAGAGTATGTGCGTCTCCCCCGGCTTCATCGACATGCACTCCCACCCGGACCTGACGCTGTTCTACAAGGACGTGGAGGACTACAAGCTACGTCAGGGCGTGACTACCGAAGTCGGCGGCAACTGCGGCTTCACCGCCGCCCCCCTCAGCGACGCCACCGGCGACGATCTGCAGCGCTACACGGCCTCCATCACGCCGCCCAAGGGTGTGACCTGGGAGTGGCGCACCTTCGGCGAATACCTGACCACGGTAGAGGAGTCGCGACCTGCCACCAACCTGGCGCCGCTGGTCGGGCAGGGGACAGTACGAATCGCGGTCATGGGATTCGAGGAGCGGTCGCCCACGTCGGAGGAGCTTCAGTCGATGCAGGACTTGGTGCGGGAGGCGATGGAAGCGGGGTCCTTCGGCGTCTCCACCGGCCTCATCTACGTGCCGGGAGCCTATTCGGCAACGGAAGAGATTGCCGCCCTGGCACGTGTGACGTCCCAATTCGGGGGGTTCTACGCCACCCACATGCGCAACGAAGGCGACCGGCTCATGGAGTCCATCGAGGAGAGCCTGACTATTGGGCGCGACGCGAACCTGCCCGTCCAGATATCCCACCACAAAGCCACGGGAAGCGCCAACCACGGCAAGGTGGCACAGTCGTTGGAGCTCATCGGCGAGGCTCGACGGCAGGGGATGGACGTGACGGTGGACCAGTACCCCTACGCCGCAGCCAGCACCACGCTGCAGGCAATTCTGCCGCCGTGGGCGCAGGAGGGCGGCGTGGACCGCATTGTGGATCGGCTGCAGGACGCCGAAACCCGCGCCACCATCGTTGAGCAGCTCCTCAACGATAAGGGAGAGACGCGCACCGGCGGCGCGCTTGCGGACATCCTCATTACTTCGGCGAAGTCGGAGGCCAACGCCCGGTTTGCCGGACACACCATCGGCGAGATAAGCGACATTAAAGACAGTTCGCCGGTGGACACGGCCTTAGACCTGCTGGTGGAGGACCGGTGCGCCGTGGGCATGGTGATCTTCTCCATGGACGAGGAGGACGTGCGGACGGTGCTGGCGAGTCCACATACGATGATCGGCTCCGACGGACTGTTCCAGCTGGGCAACCCCCACCCCCGAATCTACGGCACCTATCCCCGCGTGCTGGGCCGTTACGTGCGGGAGGAGGGGGTGATTACCCTGGAGGAGGCGGTGCGCAAGATGACGTCCTTCCCCGCCCAGCGACTGGGATTGTCCAACAAGGGAACGCTTCGTCCGGGCGCGGACGCGGACATAGTTGTCTTCGACCCGGACAGGGTTATCGATAAGGGGACGTTTCGCGACCCGAACCAGTACCCCGTTGGCATTGAGCACGTGCTGGTGAACGGGCGCCTATCAGTGTCGGAGGAACGTTTCACCGGGGAGACGGCGGGGCGGGTCCTGCGCAAGGGGCGGTAGAACGAACCTTCACACTTAGCGCTTAGATTTAACGAAAATCTGAGCGCTTTCGTAAATGCATAGACGTCTATGCATACCTTATATTAGCGTATATTGCCATATACAGCTGTTTATCGCATTATATCCTGAATCTCTCCGAACCGTTTGGGGGCAGTTTTGGAAGCGAACGACACTCCATCGGCGCTGATGTCCTTGCCACAGGTGGCTCGATATCTGGCCATGAAGGAGCGTACCATCTACGACTGGGCGCAATCGGGCAAAATCCCTGCCTTCAAGCTGGGGGCAACGTGGCGGTTCCGGCAGTCGGAGATAGACGCGTGGCTTGAGATCCATCGAACAGGGATCGACGTTTCCTCGCTCCGGGCGCCCCTGGTTCCGCCGGTCGATCCCCCGTTAACGGCGTGGGAAGTCCGCCGCCAGAAGGAAGAGGCTCACCGGAAGCTTCTGGAAGCCTGCCGAGAGGAGATTGCGATGGTAACGCGAGATGAGAGCCGCAGCATGTTCGTCATCGACCAGTTTACCTACCAGTTCGGAGACGACGTAGTGGGGGAAGTTGTAGAACAGCTCCGTAAGGAGAGGCTCATAACGGTATCAGATGTTCGCGGACGAAGCGGGGAGCGGATGAAGGTGATCGAAAGGAGAAAATGAAATGGCATTTCTGGGACTCGGCAAACCAAAGACCCTCGAAGACCTCAAGATTGACGACCTCCGCAAGGAGAGAGTGGAACTGGAGATGGAGCAGGACTTGCTCCTGACAACCATGCTTCGGGCCCAGGAGGAGTACGACCGGCAGTTGGATGCGGCGTCCGAGCCAGGAATAATCGACGCGGAAAGGAACGTGGCAGCCTACCGCATGAGTCATGCCTCCAGGCGCAAGAGCAGGGCTGAGACCCGCCTTTGCCGGGTCATCACCCGTATGACTGTGCTGGACTCGGCCATAGACAACATCGACATGAAGATGGACCTGCAGAAAAACGGAGTTTGGAAGCAGATTAATGACCTCGAAAGGGAAGTCCTTGTGGAACAATTGGATGCCTTCGTGATCAGGAGCAAGGCTGTGGACGATAAGCTGAACGCCATGACAAAGGTGAATGTTGCCTTTAACCGGGGACGTGAATTCGACAATGCCCGGGCCGCCATTGAAGATGCGGCCAGCGAGAAGCATAGCTAGCCAGGCAACGTAGGCGTTTCCTTGAATCAGGAAGAACGAGGCAACATGATACTGGGTCCGGGCCGACCCGCCGGCGGGCTATTCGGCAGGTCCTTCACCGTCGGTCCCTATCAGGTCGGCATACTCATCGTCGATGGAGAATTGCAATCCCCTTTCACAGAAGGATCGAGATCAATTCCCAGAGGCCGACAGGTGGAGACATACGTTGCCTCCACCGCGCCGTTCAGCCTGGTCTTCTGGCTCGACGACCCTTCAGATCCCGCGAGACCGGCGCAAGGATATTCGCTGGACCAGCCTGTGCTGACAGCCGATGGGCAACCCGTAACGGGGCGCATTGAAATCACTCTTTCAGTAACAACCGAACACGCCTACAGACTCCTGCAGCTAAGGCGGACGTCCACCGATGAAATCAGCGCGAGCGATGTCTCCAACGCCATCAAGGGAGAATTGCTGGCCAAGGTACTGGCTCTCGAACTCTACCGATACACCTCAGACGAGCTGCGGGGAAACCGTCGACCCTTCCAGGAGATTTACGGCTCAATCAATACGGAGTTAGCCTCCACGTTCTCCGGCTACGGCCTGCGACTGAACAACTTCAACGTAAGCTGGGGGCTTACATTTCAGGAAAGGGAGGACATTCAGGAAGCACGACATAAGAGCGCAGTGCGAGGCGTGGAGCGGGAGGGAGAGTTGGAGCAGGCCCGACGGGGGGGAGAACCGGCCATTCCTCCCGCGTCTGCCGAACAAGAACTGTCTCCAGGCCGTGAGAGGTTGGATGAACCAGCAACAGCCCAAGACGAAGGAAGCGCCGGCGACTCAGGCTCAGGAGGACCATCAGTACCGGGCAGCAAGGGAGAGCGCGAACGGGGTCTTAGGAACCCACGATGGGCGTTCACGCTGGCCGTGGTGGCAATCGCCGGACTGGCGGGGCTGCTGGTCTACTTCACGGTCTTTGACTCGTCCTCTGAACCTCAGGGAGAGACGGCTGCCGCAATTCAGGTGGTCACGTCCGCGCCCCTGGCTGATCGCAACTGCTCCGACTTTGAGACGCTGCCGGAGGCGCAGTACTTTTACGAGGGGGCCGGGGGGCCGGCCTCGGACCCGCACCGGCTTGACCTGGACAGGGACGGCATCGCATGCGAGGAGTACTTCCCAGATAGATCGCCCATGGCGACCCCGCCAACTTTGGAGACAATCGAGACACGGACGCCCGCACCAACCGCCCCGACTCCCACAGCAGTTTCAAAATCCACCCCCAAGTCATCAGAGCGCACCAGGGGGGACCTGTCCTGCTTCGAACCGGATTGTTCACAGCGATCAGATCCGCTTAAAGACTCCTTCGACAACTTCCTGGTGGAGGCTACATTTGTCAACCCAACAAGTTCGGACAGATTCAGTTATGGCTTCACGATCGAAGGCGCGTTTCAGAATGGTGTCGCGGAACATATCGAGATAAGGATAGCCAACGACAGGGCATGGAGAGCTTACGTCCAAAAGGTCGTCCATGAGTCTGCACCGGTCAACGTTGGCCAATGGCAGGTCGAAATTGACGGCGGCGAGATCCCTGAGGCATTCATCAGCACTCACCCTGGCGGTTCCAATAGGCTGGAAGCAACAATTATTGGAGACGAGGGATGTCTCTATGCCAATGCAATTCTTATCTCATGCTTCGACATATCGGGGCGATCAATTACAAGGGAAATAATGGTGTCTTCAGATGTTGGAGATGTCCTGTACAACGGCTTTATTGCGAGGGAGGCGCCGACCGGGGCATAGCGGCGATGGTTGCTTCTTCGCTACCAAGGTGTGTATCAGATGTGTATGTCACGCACAAACGTTAATATAGATGATCAGGCATGCGCGGAAGTCATGAGGCGTTATCAGCTGAGCACCAGGAGCGACGCGATCAACTTTGCACTACGCACCATGGCAGAAGCGCCACTATCCTTGGATGAAGCCCGCAGTCTCAGGGGCATTGGTTGGGAGGGCGATCTGGACCAAACGCGGTATTCGCCTTTGTAGGAAATAGAATACGAGAGAAGCGCCGGCTTGCTTCCTGGTCCTTCTACCCCTGATTGACACCCAACCCGTATTCTGATGCAATAGGGACGTTGCACATAACTGGAAAATCTGGCTAGGAGGCGCCTCCATGACCAACACCTACGTTTACGTTGGACTCGGATCGGAAGGAGGCGCCGAAGGCCACGGCCTCTACCGTCGCTCCCTGGCCGGTGCCGGCTGGGATCTCAAGGTCGACGGGCTTCCCACAAATCCCGAGATCCGCGTCATTGCCATCGCGCCCAACGATCCCTCCGTCATCTACACGGGGGCGCAGGACGGGCTGTACCGGAGCGATAATCGGGGAGATTCGTGGGAGCGGATGGACTTGCCGGGTGAGTCTGTGCCCATCTGGTCGGTGGCGTTCCATCCAAACGACCCCCGCATAGTCTACGCCGGGGGTGAAGAAGCCAAGCTGTACCTTTCCGAGGATAGCGGGGCGAGCTGGAAGCTTCTGCCCATCAGTGCCACGTTCCCATCCGTGACAACAACTCCTGCCATGCTCCCCAAGCGCGTCATCGGCATTTCGGTGGATCCCCACTCTCCGTCGGAGATTTACGCGGCCGTAGAGGTGGGCGGGCTGCTGAAAAGCTCCGACGGCGGGGCCACGTGGGCAAGCGTCAGCGAAGGACACTATCAGAACGACGACCCGGTGGACATGCACAGCGTGCTGGTCAGCAGTCACCGTCCCCGGCACATCTCCACCATTTCCCGCATCGGGCTGTCCCGCAGCGACGATGGCGGCGACCACTGGTCCCCGGGCAGGATCCAGATGCTCAGCCAGAAGGGCACCTACTGCCGCGTCATCCGGGAAGACCCCGCCGACCCCAACACCCTCTACGTGGGCGCGGGACCAGACTTTCGGGGAACCCCGGGGGCGCTTTTCCGCAGCCGCGACGGTGGTGACAGCTGGAACCAGGTTAACATGGGCCTCACTCTGAATTGCACCCTCTTCGGGTTTGCCATCAACTCCACCGACGCCAATCAGATGTATGGCGCCACTCGCGAGGGACAGGTTGTGGGCAGCCACGACGGCGGCACGACCTGGAAAGACTGCTCCCTGCCCGAAGGGGTCAGCGAGGTCAACGCCCTGGCCGTCGGCTGAGATTCTTCTGCCCAATTTCAGGAGTCTCCAACCTCTAAGCCTTGCCGCAATGCCTCCTGCGGTCTATCCTAGTCTCGGTTAGCCTCCGGCGATACCGCCGATAATTTCTGTTAGGAGTATCAGCATGTCCGCAGCCCCCGCAACAACGGTAATCAAAGCCAAGGCAGTAATCGACGGCAAAGGCGACAAGCCCCTTGAGCACGCCGCCGTCATCGTCGAGGGCGACACCATCAAAGAGGTGGTCCAGGGAGATCTTTCAGGTCTGCCCAGTGGCCCCCACGTTCGCACCCTGGACTATTCCGATCGATACCTGCTTCCCGGTCTGGTGGACGTCCATACGCACCTCATCTTTGGCGAATTTGGCTCCTCCTACGAGGAGGTGATGGAGAACGATTCCGACCAGGTAATGCTTCTGCGGGCGGCAAGGAACGCCCTTACCCATCTGCACGCCGGCGTGACAACCATGCGGGAGAACGGTGCCCGCAACCGGGTCACTTTCGACCTGAAGGAAGGCGCCCGTCGTGGCTACGCCACCACGCCGCGCCTGTTCCTCTGCGGCCGGCCCGTCACCCTGACCGGCGGCCATTTCTACTGGTGCAACCAGGAGGCGGACGGCGAGGACGGTGTGCGAGCCGCTGTGCGAGAGCTGGTGAAGGACGGGGCGGACCACATCAAGATAATGGCCTCCGGGGGTGGCACCGCCATAACGGATAACCGCAGGACTTCCTACAGTGTCGAAGAGCTGAGGGCCATCGTGGACGAAGCGCATAACTTCGGCAAGCTCACCACCGCCCACTGCCTGGCGACCCAGAGCCTGACCAACGCCCTCGACGCGGGGGTGGACATGATCGAACACGCCGGGTTCATCGAGCCCGACGGTTCCTACAAATTCGACGAGTCCATCGCCTACCGGATTGCCGAGCAGGGAGTATACGTCAGCCCCACGGTGCAGACGGGGTATCGGCAGCGGGAAGTGCTGCTGGCCACGGAGCTGGAGCGTCAACTCAACGGGGAAGAGCAGGGTCGGCTCGACGGTCTGAAGGCCAAGTGCGAAAGCCAGCTGGAGTTTCTGGGGCGAATGTGGACGGAGTGCGGCATCAACATCATCTCCGGCACCGACGCCATCCAGATATTCGGGGACTACTGCCTGGGGCTGGAGCTTATGGCCGAGGCGGGAATGAGCAACATGGACGTCATTCGCGCTTCCACCAGCATGGCGGCAACCTCCATCGGTGCGGGCGACCAGTTCGGCAGTTTGGCGCCGGGCATGGGCGCAGACATGATTGTGGTGGACAAAGACCCTATCGAAGACATCCGCGCACTGCGCTCCATGACCATGGTCATGCGGGCCGGAGAGCAGATCCTCTAGCCACTGGCTGAGTCACCGACTTCTAATAGGGGCAGGATTGAATCCTGCCCCTATTGACGTTTGAGCCGGCGTCGGTGTCGGGCGCGCGGGCCTGTTTCCGGCACCATCAGGCCCACCAGCAGCAGACCGCCGGAAAGCGCCGCCCACAGCACAAAGCCGGGTACAAAGGACCCAAACGAGTCCGTCAAAACCCCCACAGTGACGGGGCCGATGATGGCAATGCCACTCGCCACGGCTAGCATGGTGGCCCAGGCCACGGAGACCTGGCTCTCGGACAGGCCCTCCAGTTCCATGGGAATCGTCAATAGTACAGGCAGGTACAGGAAGGTGAAGAATCCGAAGATTATGACGGATGAGTAAATCACTAATTCATTCTGGAATAGAAAGCTCCCAAGGCCAGCCAGGCCAAGGATTGCTCCCGGCGCCAACAGGAACGGCTTTCGAATTCCAAGCCGGGCGCTGAGGAATCCTCCGGTAAGCGAGCCCGCGACCCCTACAATAGATACGAGACCCAGAACTGAGCCTGCTTTGGTCAGGGACCATCCGAATACTTCGTTGTAGTAGGTGGGAAGCCAGGTGTTCAGGGCCAGGTAGTGGGCGAATGCGACGCCGTCGGCCACCCCCAGAAGCAGGATGGTCCTCGTGCGAACGGCTCCCATCATTTCGCGGAGGGTCACACGGCGCACGGTCCCTTCCCCAGCGGGTGGAGGCACTTTTCCGAAGACCATCCATAACGCGCCAACGCCAAGCATAGCCACCCCGAATAGCGCGAACGTCGCCTGCCAGCCGATGGCCAGAGAGAGGGGGCTGGCGGCGATAACGCCAACACCAACTCCCAAGGTGAAGAATGTCATGTGGAGGCTGTTCATCACGGGCAGTTCCCTGACGTTGAACCAACGCATGAGAATGGGCGCGATGGCGGGCATTACTATCACGAAGGCCATGGCGTAAAGGAACCTCAGGGCCAGCAACACCGTGAAGTGCTCCGCGAATAGTGTCAGCCCCATGGCAGCGGCTAACACGCATCCGACGGCGAAGACATACTTCAGGGAAACTTTCGCCACCAGCATGCCACCGGGGATGACAAACAGGGCGTGGGCGATCAGGACGCCGGACATCAGGAAGCTGGCAGCGCTCCGGCTTATTTGGTAGTCCTCTATGACAAGGGGCATCACCGGAGTTACGACGGAGAAGTTGATGCCATATAAGAGGTTGTATAGCAGGATTATTGCTGCTATTACAAATCGATATCGGCTCTTCTTTGGGTCCAATATAGTGTGTGGAGGGGGCGCATACTCCATGCTTTCCGCGTTTGGGGGAGACTATCTTAGACGCCGCGAGTAGGGTTTGTCATTTAAAGGCACACCAGGAAGAAGGAAGAGACAGGCGGTTAGAAGCCTGTCCCTAGCCTTTTGTGCGGGCAAGTCGAGCGCGAGGGCCTGTCTCCGGCACCAGAATGCCGACTCCCAGGAGTCCCAGGGACACCACAGCCCAAAGCAGGAATCCGGGTACGTAGGATCCCAGCCAGTCCGTCATGAAGCCTACTGTTATGGGGGCAATGGTGGCCAAGGTGGTCGCAACGGCGAACATCGTTGCCCACGCCACGGCCACCTGCCCTTCAGACAGACCCTTCATCTCCATGGGAATGGTCATCAACACGGGAAGGTACAGGAAGCTGGCGACTCCGAGGCCGACGATACCAGCGTAGATTATCGCCTCGTTCTGGAACATGAAGCAGGCAATGCCCGACAGTCCGGCCATGGCGCCGGGAATGATGAGGAAGGGCTTTCGCACCCCCAGCCGGGCGCTGAGAAAACCGCCGGTGAGGGAGGCGGCAACGCCCACCATGGAGACGAGTCCCACGATGGAGCCGGCCTTGGTGAGGGACATTTCGAAGACCTCGTTGTAGTAGGTGGGCAACCAGGTGGTGAGGGCCAGGTTCTGGGCGAAGGCCGCCCCGTCGGCAAGCCCCAGCAGCAGAATGGTCTTGGTGCGTACCGCTCCCAACATGTCTCGGAGAGACACCCTTCGCACTCTACGTTCTTCCGTTGGGGGAGGCACCCGGCCAAATGCCAGCCACAGCGCCCCAACGCCGAGCATAGACGCACCGAAGAGAACGAGGGTGGACTGCCATCCGATGACGGAAGAGAGGGGTCCGGATGCGAAGGTGCCGACGCCGATGCCCAGGATGAAGAAGGTCATGTGGAGGCTGTTCATCACGGGCAATTCACGAACGTCGAACCACCGCATAAGAATGGGCGCCGTGGCGGGCATAATGACGACAAATGCCATGGCGTGGACAAGTCGCAGGAGTAACAGGGTGGAAAAGTGGTCGGCCAGGAAGGTCAGACCCATGGCGGCGGCGACGACGCAGCCGATGGTGAAGACGTGCCGGAGGGGAGTCTTGGCCACAAGCATGCCGCCGGGAATGACAAAGAGGGCTTGGACAATCAGCACGCCGGACATCAGGAAGCTGGCGGCTCCACGGGTAACGTCGTATTCCTCGATGATGAGGGGCATGATGGGGGTTACGACGGCGAAGTTGGCGGAGTAGAAAAGATTGAAGAGCAGGATAATTCCTGCTATTACGAATCGGTATTTGCTCTTCTTTGGGTCCAATTTGGTTCGTTTTTGAGGGACGCACCCCCAGCGTGTTTTCTGCCATGGGGGGAGATTATCTTAGACGGCAGAAGGAGAATTGTCATTCCAGGGGATCGAGGAATGGTGCGGCCTCGTTCCCCAAAATCCCCTTTACGCTCTCAGGAAATCCCCTCATTCACTTGCTCAGATAGACGCGGAATGGGGGCGGGGTTGTGTGGGGAGGGGGCTACGCGTCATCCAAAAGGCCGTTTCGCACGGCCCACACGACCAATTCCTGCTTCGTGTCGACGCCCAGTTTGTCCTGGATGCCGTAGATGGCGTTTCGAATCGTCACCGGCTGATTGCCCCTGGCTTCAGCGATTCTGGCGTAGGACAAACCCTGGGAAAACAGGATGAGAATCTCACGCTCCCGCCTTGTAAGTCGCCTGGAAGACGATGTCTTCTGTCGCTGAACCGATGCGCGGATCTCCGCAAACAAACGCTTAACCACGCTGGCGGATATGCGGTACTCGCCATCGGCAACGTCACGGGCGGCGCGTAGCAGGTCCCCCATGCCGGAGAACTTCTGCAGGTATCCCATCGCTCCCGCCGCTACTGCTTCAATCACGGCATCCTCGGCCGTTGCAGCCGTGAGGATCAATACCTTGGTGTCCGGCAGCGCCTCCGTTATCTCACGGCAGGCGTCGATGCCATTCTTCAGCGGCATCATTACGTCCATGACGATCAGGTCGGGCTTAAGGCATTGTGCCACCCTTACTGCGGCCTCTCCGTCCCCGGCCTCACCCACCACCTCGAATTCGCCGGAGATCTGCAGCACCTCACGCAGACCGTCACGCATGATTTCATGGTCGTCCACAAGCATCACCCTCGTGGGTGCGGGCGTCGCCACGTTATACGCCTCCCTGGTGGGCGTCATACGGAATCGCGCAGGCAATGGTCGTGCCGCGTCCGCCCTCCCCCGAGGACACCTCGAGACGGCCACCCATTCTTTCAGCGTCGTCCCTCATGTTCCTGAAGCCGTGACCGCGGTCTGCATAGTCTTGGGGGAGGCCGATTCCGTCGTCCGACACGGACATCTGAAGCTCGTCTTCTCCAAAGTTCAGAGCAATTGCGACATTACCTGCACGGGCGTGACGAAACGTGTTGGTCAAAGCGTTATGCGCTATGGAAAAGAGAATCCCCCGGGTGGTGGAAGGCAGCTTCGGCTCGGTGCCAGTCTGCACCACCTCTGTAGGTATGGAAGTTATGGTGGTGAACGTAGCGGCGTGGGAACGGAGAACCGGGACAAGTTTGCGCCCGTCGGATATGGGGCCCGCTTCAATGGGATGGCGCAACTCCCACATGGTGGATTTGGACAACGCGTGGGTCGCCTCCAGCTTGGCAAGCAGCTCGTCGCGGCTTGCTTTTGTCTTTGCGCCAGCCAACTCAATGGCTCTCTCCAGGCCTAGTCCAATTACGTAGGAGGATTGTGCGATAGTGTCATGAATGGTTTGCGATAGTTGGACTCGCTCCCTCTGTAGTTCCCTTTCCCGTTCCACAGCCTCTCTTCGCCTGATTCGCTCAAACCTGGAAACCAGGTTGACCGCGGCCACTACGGCATACATGACGATGATTCTGGTGAACAGGATCTTCTCCTCCTTGATATCGAATTCAACTCCCGGCTCCAGCATCAGGCTTACCGCCGCGTATGCAACCGCGATCATAGTGACCCAAGCAAAGCTGAGCCTGAAGGACGTGAACACTACGGCGAACATGGCAAGGGCGGGGTAGTAGAGCACAAAGAATGAGTTTTGGAAGCCACTGGACACAGCCACGCCCGCAGTAATCATCACAGCGTCCATCACGCTGAGCCCAAGCATCCAGTGCCACGTCACGGGACGGTTCGTCAGGATTCGGTAATGCACGTACCCATTAAGCGCAAGCAACGTTGCGGCAAACAGAGTGTTGGTGACGTAGTTGGGATCGGAAAAATTGGGACGATAATTCATCTGCGCGAACCACGCGATCAACAAAATCCATCGCACCCATACCGAGATTCTTATCCCGTAAATCAGGTTGTACGGGGCGGTTCCGCCTGAAACGAAACGCACCCTTGCAATGAAGCTGCGCAACATGGCGTACAAATTCAAGCCTCTACATGGAATGAACGGGGCCGCTCAAGACGGATGTCATATTCGGAATTACCCTCGCCAAGGGTAGAAATGTACCCCTCATCAAAGGTTACAAACAAACCTTGTTAAGGGCAAGGCAAGCAGTTTAGGGTGAGGGGAAATCTGTCCACGGCGACTGGGCGGTGGTTGTCGGAACCGGAAGCGTGGGACGGTCTACGTCATTCATGGAGGGCTAATATGCAAAGCCTGTTCAAGAGAATTCCTCTGTCCTTACTAACCTTGCTGTTAGTGTTATTCGTTGCAGCGAACTTGGCAGCGTGCGGCGGCGGGTCCGAGCCTGAGGAACCGACGCCAAGCACAACCACTCAGCCTCCCGCGACAACACCTGCTGCGACGTCCACGCCGGCGCCGGCGGACACATCAACTCCCGCAACGACGCCCACGGCGGCTCCGGCAGCCACGCAGATGCCAACCCCAGCGGCTACAGCAACGCCGACTCCGTCACCTACTCCCGTGGCTACGCCGGAGCCTACAGCGGTCGTAACGCCGATGCCCGCGAGTACTCCAGAGGGGACGGCAACAGCAAGGCCCACACCGGAACCTATGCCAACTCCCACGCCGACGCCGGGGCCAACGGCCACGCCTACAACTGAGCCGTCTCTGGACGGCTACCTCGCAAGTGTGGACTGCGGTTCGTTCTGGGTTGGGGATATGGACCCGGAGACTAATGGTGACTTAACGGCTCTCTGGAAAGCGGTTATAGAAAGGATGTCGTCCATGGTACCCCCTGCCGAGGTCACCGAATGGCACCAGGCGACTCTTGCGTCCTTCGAGACACTCGAGGCTGCCATTAGTCTGTTTCCCGAGGACGACAAGATAGACTTCCTCACACGATTTGCCATCTCGGAAGCTAGACAAATTGGGGAAGCGGATATACAGGCGGCCGAAGAAAGTATGTCCGAGGTCGTCCGTCAAAAACTGGTCGAGGACGGGTGCGTGGATGATCCTGACGCGACACCCACCGCCACGCCTGTTGAGACGCCCACTGAATCATCAGATGACCACGGCAACGACATCAACAGCGCTACAGCAGTGGCGGTGGGGGAGGCTGTTGAGGGCTATCTGGGCAACCCAGACAGGAATGAAGGCTTGGACTGGGGCAACAAGGACGCCTTTGTTGTCCAAGTCGAGGGTGGCCATAGATACGTGGTTGTGTTGTCTCCCTTAAGCATCTCTTATGACACAAGAGACCCTGGACAAGACCCGCGTATCGCAGTCTACGATTCTGCCGGCCATGAGATTGCCAGACACGGCGAAGACTCGGCCATAGGCCAATTGGCTTGGCAAGCCGAGTCTGCTGGAAAATACTATGTCGTGTTGGGAGATGGAGGAAGCACAGGCTCCTATACCCTCACCATCTCTGAAGATGACCACGCCAACACCTTGGCGGACGCCACACCCGTGACAGTGGGCGTGTCTGCGGAAGGTGTAGTGAATTACGAAAACGACACGGACTTGTTCGTGTTCGAGGCGGAAGCGGGGGAGACCTACAAGATCGACGTTTCGCTCGGCAGTCTATCCGATTCGTGGTTGACCTTGTCCGATTCCCAGGACGATGTACTCGCGTACGGAACCCCTTTCAATGACGCACTCAACAGCATCGCCTGGTGGCAGTCTCCAAGTTCCGGCAGATATTACGTCACCATCGGAGGTGTCAAGACGGGCTCGTATACGTTGACGATCTCGCTCTCCGATATTATCGATGACCATGGAAATGACTTCAACAGCGCCACCGCCATAACGGTGGGCGAGTCTAAGGAAGGCGCGGTGGATTACGAGGGCGACGTTGACTTGTTCGTGTTCGATACTGCGGCAGGAGAGGTCTATGAAATCATCCTATCGCTGGGCAGTTTAACCGATTCGCGGGTGGGACTGTGGGATTCCCAGCAGTTCTTGCTGGCAAGCAACGACGACTACGATGACACACTTGCTTCACGCGTTGTCGTAGATGCCCCGAGATCCGGGGGGAGCTACTACGTAGGAACAGCCGGCACCGGCACCGGTTCCTATACGCTGACGATCTCGTTGTCCAGCCTGCCCGATGACCACGGCGGCCACTTCGACACCGCAACATCTGTGATGGTGGGTGATTCCGTGGAAGGCGCGGTGGATTACGAGGGCGACTTTGACTGGTTCGTGTTTGAGGCGGTATCGGGAGAGATCTATCAGATCGACGTCGCGCTGGGCAGCCTGTTGGATTCGGAGGTGTGGCTGTTCGGCTCAAACCTTGAGACTTTCGCAGATAACGACGACTACGAGGATACCCTCGCCTCACGTATCACCTGGGAGGCACCGAGCTCCGGGAGCTACTACGTCGTAACGGCCGGCGGCAACGGCACGGGGTCGTATACGCTGACGATTACAGGCGACGAGCAGTAGCGCCAATCCAAGACTAACACCCCGGCGCAAATTCAACGATTGAAAGGCAGATTAACATGCTACACAGAATCTTAACATTGACGTTGCTGGTAGTGTTGGTTGCAACGCTGGCCGCCGTCATGGGTGCGTGCGGTGGCGGGTCCGAGCCTGAGGAAGCGACGACTAGCGCAACCACTCAGCCTCCCGCGACGGCAGCAGCGTCGACTGCTGTGACTTCCACACCGGCTCCGGCGGCCCCCACGCCGACTTCAACTGCCGCGCCTACCGCCGCTCCTTCTACATCCCCCGCGCCCGATGCGTTGTCCCTCGACGAGTATCTGTCGCAGTGCGCCCCGCCGGATTCCGAATTGGCGGATGACGTCACCTGGGGGGATTTCTCCACCTTGATTACGGAAGAGGCGGATAGATTAGTGGGCCTGACGCCACCGTCCGAACTATTCGTAATTCACGCACAGCAAATTGCCATCTATATAACTATCCTGGACATCGTGAATACTCAGGCGCAAGGGGATGTCATAGATTCCACCGGCTTCATGTTGCTCGCCTCCGTAACATCGAATTCAGAAGAGAAGATGCGTGAGACTGCCGCTCAGCTTCCCGACGACGTTGGCCAGCGTATGGTGGACGCCGGCTGCATACAATCCAGCGGAGCAGACCTGGAGGTCACAACAACCGACACAACAACTAGTGGTTCGGGGACCCAATCTCAGCCAGCCGCCGCTGATGACCACTCCAATGCAATTGAAGGGGCCACCCCCGTACAGGTGGGGACAGCCGTCACAGGAATAGTTGACTATGAAGGAGACGAGGACTTCTTCGCTTTCATGGCGGAGGAGGGCGTTCTCTACCAGATAGAAACCGGTCTGGAATCCTTGCCGGACGCATACCTTGGCATATACTCCAGGGACGCGTTCCTTGTAGACGGTTTCAACGCAATCTCCTGGGAAGCGCCGAGTTCTGAAGAGTACTACGCAAGTGTCACCTGGTCAGGGGAATCCGGCGCTTACACCCTGGCTATCGATGCGTTGGTAGATGATCACGGTGATGACGCAAGCCGGGCCACCGCAATCCAGGTGGGGCAAGCCGTTGATGGGACTATTGGCTACTCGGGGGACATGGACTACTTCCATTTCACCGCGGAGGAGGGCGACGCATTCCAGATTGAACTAACACCGGATCTGTCTGACAGCTGTTGCTGGGAAGTATCGGTGTTTGACGCGGAGGGCGTCGGTTGGTATGGCACCTCTGATGAAGCACTGGGTTGGGAGGCTCCGGAGTCCGGCGATTATTACGTAAGTGTAGTCGCGGTCTATACCACAGGCGCCTATGAGCTGATCATCAAAGAGCAGTAGGGCACAGGCTGGCCGCAGTGTCCTGCTACTCCGCTTGACATGGGTCACAGAGGGCGCTTTCAAAGCGCCCTCTGTCATTTGACCTTGGCACCCTTCCTAATGCTGGACACGAAGTTGAAAAGACTGTAATTTTGTGGGTGTTGCAAACACTTCCCACACCAGCCCCGACCTCCGAGGAGCGATGATGACCCAGTCCTCTGCCTACCGATTGCCTGCGAACGTCCGGCCCACGGCGTACCGGCTGACGCTGACCCCGGACCTCGAGAATTTCACCTTCACCGGCCAGGTGTCCATAGACCTTCGGGTCTCCGAAGCCACGGGCCGAATTATGCTCAACGCCGCCGAGCTTCAGATAGCATCAGCGACCGTTACCGACGAATACGGCGTGACCATCCCCGCCGCCGGCATTCTGCTGGACGAAAAGCGGGAGCGGGCCGCGCTGACGTTTCCCAGGTCCATCCCAAGGGGAACGGCAACGCTGTCAATGGAATTTTCCGGCGTCCTCAACGACCAGCTTAGGGGCTTCTACAGGTGTCGCTACACGGACGCGGACGGCGTTGAACAAAACATGGCCGCCACCCAGTTCGAGGCGACGGACGCCCGCCGCGCCTTCCCCTGCTGGGACGAGCCCGCCGCCAAGGCCACCTTCCAACTGACCCTTCGAATTCCGTCGGAGCTTACGGGCGTATCGAACACCATGCCGGAGTCAGAATCCCTCGCTGAAGACGGAACCAAAGAATTACGCTTCGGCGAAACGCCCAGAATGTCCACGTACCTGCTGGCCTTCGTCGTCGGCGACCTTGCCGCCATCGAAGAGCGCGCGCCCAACGGCACCCTGGTGCGCATCTGGGCCACCCGCGGTAAGGAGGAGCAGGGCCGATTCGCCCTCGAAACCGCCGTGGACCTGCTGGCCTACCTGGACTTCTACTTCGGCATTCCGTATCCGCTGGAGAAGCTGGACCACATAGCCCTGCCGGACTTCGCCGCAGGCGCCATGGAGAACTGGGGCGCCATCACATATCGGGAGATAGCGCTGCTATTCGATCCCGCCAACTCCGCCGCCAACACCCGGCAGCGCATCGCGGAAATCATCGCCCACGAGATGGCCCACATGTGGTTCGGCGACCTGGTGACGATGGAATGGTGGGACGACCTGTGGCTCAACGAGAGCTTCGCCTCCTGGATGGGCAACAAGGCCGTGGACCACATCCGACCCGAGTGGGACATGTGGACCCAGTTCGTCTACCAGGACACCAACGGCGGGCTGAGCCTGGACGGGCTGAAGAACTCCCATCCTATCGAAATGCAGGTGACCAACCCGGCGGAAATAGGCGAACTTTTCGACGCCATCAGCTACAACAAGGGCGGCGCGGTGCTTCGGATGCTGGAGGACTTTCTGGGGGAGGATACCTTCCGGCAGGGTATCCACCACTATCTGAAGAGCCACCAGTACGGCAACGCCCGCACGGAGGACCTGTGGGCCAGCCTGGATGAGGTTTCCGGCAAGCCCATCACGGACATTATGAATACCTGGATCAAACAGGCAGGCTATCCCGTGCTGACGGTGGCGGAATCCATCAACTGCGGTGTTGCCCTCTTGCTATCGCAGAGCCGGTTCCTGTACGACGCTCTGCTGAACCCGGATGAGGACGACAGCTCGCGCTGGCAGGTGCCCGTAAGCATCCGGCAGGCGGGCGCTGACTCGAAGGCCACGGCGCTGATGGAGGGGGACAGCCTGCACGCGTCCTTGGAATCAGCCGACGACATTGGCTGGGTCAAGGTCAACGCAGGGCAGACGGGCTTCTTCCGCGTCAATTACGACGCCGAGCAGTGGCGTCGACTGGGCGACGCCGTGGCGTCCAAGAATCTGCCCGCCACGGACCGGCTCGGGCTGCAGAACGATGCCTACGCACTCATGCGCGCCGGCGCCCTATCCCCAGCCACATTCCTGGCTTTAGCGGAGAATTACCGCGGCGAGACTCATGTCTCCGTCTGGAGCGACCTGGCTTCCAACCTGGGATCCTTCGACAACATGATTGGGGGGCAGGACTACTTCAGTTCATTCCTGCCCTTCGCTCAGGGCATCTTCCGGCAGGCAGCACAACAGATTGGCTGGGACCCACAGACAGACGAGGGACACCTAGACACACTGCTGCGCACGACGCTCCTGGGGAACCTGGGGATGTACGGGGACGGTGCGACGATTCAGGAGGCAAGGAGCCGCTTCGACCGGTTTCTGGAGCAGCCGGAATCGCTGTCGCCGGACCTGCGGGGGACGGTGTTCGCGTTGACGGCCCAAGCCGGAGACGAGCACACCTTCGAAACGCTCTTACAATTGGAGGACGCGGCAGACCTGCAGGAGGAGAAGATGCGCTTCCTCCGCGCCCTGACCAGGTTCAAGCGGGCAGACCTGTTGCAGAAGACGCTGGAACTGACCCTCAGCCCTCGAGTGCGCTCCCAGGACTCGGTATCGCTGGTCATCGGCGTTGCCATGAACCGCCACGGCGGGGACCTGGCGTGGGAGTTCGTCAAGGACAACTGGGACGAGTTCAACCGTCGCTACGGCGCAGGCGGATTCGCCATCATGCACCTGGTGAGCATCATCGGGCGATTCACCACCCTGGAGCACGCCGCAGACGTGGAGGCGTTCTTCGCCGATCATCCGGCGCCGGGGGCGCAGCGGACCATTCAGCAGTCACTGGAGCGCATCCGCATCAACGCCCGGTGGCTGGAGGTCCGGGGAGCAGAGGCCGGCGAGTGGCTCAGCGCGCGGGGCTAGCTCCTACTCTTACCAGCCTAACGGGTTGCTACTAGGACGTTGAGTAGACCGACCCTCTCTGCGTTGGCTTTCATCATCCCTCCCCGCAGTACTCGCTTTCTTCTGGCGTCCCTGCTGGCTGTGGCGATCTTGTTGGTTTCGGCTGTTGCTTGCCATCGGACGGACCCGACGGAAGACCCCGAAATGGTCTTCATCTACGCCGCCCGGGAGGAACCGCTCGTAGGGCCCATCGTCGACAGATTTCATGAAGAGTCGGGTATCGCCGTCGCGGTGAAATACGGCGGGACGGCGCAGGTCGCGGCGACGCTGCTGGAGGAGGGGGACGCGAGTCCGGCAGACGTGTTCTGGACGCGCGACCCCGGTGGGTTGGGAGCGCTATCCGAAAGGCTTGCGCCGCTGCCCGCGGATATCCTGGAGCGGGTGCCGGCATCGTCGCGTTCCTCCGAGGGGAGATGGGTGGGGATCACCGCCAGGGTGCGCACGCTGGTTTACAACCCGCAGCGGGTGGCCCCCGGGGAGCTTCCCCGTTCTCTGCGAGACCTGACGAACGCCCGATGGGAGGGGAGGGTGGGGTGGTCACCCACCAGCGGGCCGACGCAGACGATGATTACGTTCATGCGTAACGAGTGGGGGGAGGAGGAGACGCGACAGTGGGTGGACGCCCTGGAGAAAAACGGCGCGGTGAAGTTCGACGGGCACACCTCCGTCGTCGCTGCGGTTAACCGGGGCGAGGTGGACGTGGGGCTGGTGAACCACTATTACGCCCACCGGTTCAGGCAGGAGAACGGCGGAAACGTCGCTGTCGAGAACCACCACCTGCCGGAGCAGGGGCCGGGAAACCTGGCAATGATATCCGGCGCGGGGGTGATGAAGACGGCGAAGAACGAGGCCAACGCCCACGCCTTTCTGCGTTACCTGCTATCCGCGCAGGCTCAGGCGTACTTCGCCCACCAGACCTTCGAGTACCCCATGGTGGAGTCGATTCCGATACACGAAGCGCTGACGCCGTTGTCGGAGATCAACACCCCCGACGCGGACATGGACGATCTGGCGGACCTGCAGGCGACGCTGTCGCTGCTGCGGGAGGTGGGGGTGGTGCCGTGAGGGGGAGATAGGGGGCTTTGCAGAGATGTTTGTCAACCAGAAAGTTCTCCACAAAGTGTTTCATACTCAGAATGAACCTCCATAGTAGCGCCTAAGGGCTTCCATCAATACGGCTGGAGCCGAAGCAAGCCCAATCTTCCATACCCCGGAGGATGCCTTCCCTATCATTTTTCCAACCCAAGCCTGAACTTTCGGGCCGAATCGTCCATCAAGGTTGACCGGTTCGGCTGAGACTGCTTTTTCGAGTGCCCTGAGGTCGCTCTTGCCAACTTTGTGCTGTCTCAAATAATGCACGAGTGACTCAACGTCACCCCTACGAATGGTCCTAACTTGTTGTTGCACGCTTTCACCACTGGCAACGACATTATGGTCGCCATAGATGTTGATATTGAATAGGTTTCTGACCTCCTCTTGTTTCACTTCACCGCTGTTAAGGTTTGCCGACGTGACATTGTTCTCCTGCAGGCCCAGTATAAAGTCCAGTAGTTTGTTCTTTACGTTGTGCAGAATTCCTGCAATCGTTGAAGAAAGAATAGGTTGGTGTGCTTCGACTAATTCCATGCCTCCACTCATTTTCACCACTTGTCTAGCTAGAATCACACCCTCTTGGGGCCATGGCTTACGAAGGTACTCATTCTCTTGTGTTAGCATTGCTTCCAGTTCTCCTACACCTGCAAGGAATTCAAGGTTCTCAGCAAATTCCTTCACCTCATCAGGCAGGTTATATGTAGGCAAAGGGACATTTTCCATCCATCTCTGAAATGAACCAGCAAAGGTACCAACATTTTGAGGTCTAAAGCGCCTGTAGTTTGGTAGTTTGGAAATATCTGAATAGCCATTGAGCTCAGAGTCAACCCAGTCACGAAATTCAGACACCCCTAGTTCGCTAGCGAGAATCTTAGCCTTCCGTAGTGTATTAGCAAGATCCGCAGATTCATTAATCAAGTCTGAGCGAATATCGTCAATTAACGTCATTTGTTTTTCAACCTTAAACAGCAATCTCTGTTGGTAATTTACCATAATCCGAAATGTTAGTACGCTGGTTTGATGGGGCCACAGTCCTGTGCTACATTGCGACAGAAGCGTGACGAGATTCTTCGCTTCGCTCAGAATGACAATTGGAGGGGGAATTACCCCCATCCTAACCTTCCCCCATCAAGGGGGAAGGGATTAGAGGGGAGGAGAAAATGGCAGAGCGCCATGGTGTCAAGTTTGAGTCGCATATTCCGTTGCAGTTGGGGGACGGGACAATGTCCTACGTGGACGTGTTCCGGCCGGACGCGCCGGGGCGGTATCCCGCGCTACTTCAGCGGACCCCGTATGACAAGGGGTCGACGGGGAGCCGGGGCGGGCCCGTGGAGGCCATTCGAGGGGCAATGAACGGGTACGCCGTCGTCATTCAGGACGTGCGGGGTCGGTACAGCTCCGGGGGCGAGTTCTACACCTTCGTCAACGAGGCAGACGACGGTTATACGTCGGTGGAGTGGGTGGCGTCGCAGCCCTGGTGCACCGGCAAGGTTGGCATGTACGGCGTGTCATACGTGGGGGCTACGCAGTGGCTCGCCGCGAAAGCCAACCCGCCATCGCTGGCCGGCATCGCGCCCGGCGTCACTGCTTCCGACTACCACGAGGGTTGGGCGTGGCAGGGGGGCGCTTTCGAGCTGGGCTTCAACCTTTCCTGGGCCGTGGGGCCGCTGACCGCCGCCAACTGGGGCAACCTGTCGCAGCGACTGGGCCTCTCCCAAAAGCAGCTTAATGACATCATCCACGCCAAGGACAACCTCACCGACGGCTTCCTGCATCTGCCGATGGAGGATGTGCCGGACTTGAAGAACGGGCTGGCGCCTTACTACTACGACTGGCTGGCCCACCCGGAGTTCGACGACTACTGGAAGAGCGTCTGCATCGCAGAGTCGCATCCCACCATAGACGTCCCCGCGCTGAACTGGGGCGGCTGGTACGACGTCTTCATGGGCGGGACCATCGACAACTACGTGGGGATGCGCAGCCGGGGAGCGACCGAGGCCGCGTGGAAAGGGCAGCGACTGCTCATCGGGCCGTGGATACACGGCAGCGAACCCGTCAACGTTTCGGGGCAGTTCAACTTCGGCACCCGTTCATCGTCGCCGGTGCTGGACCTGCCGGGGATCATCCTGCGCTACTACGACCACTGGCTCAAGGGATTGGACAACGGGGTGGCGGAGGAGAAGCCCGTCCGCATCTTCGTCATGGGGAAGAACGTGTGGCGGATGGAGGACGACTGGCCCCTAGAGCGGGCCGTGCCGACAAACTTCTACCTGCGCAGCGGCGGGAAGGCGAACACCCTGAACGGCGACGGCTCGCTGAGCGTGGACGCACCGGGGAACGAGCCGCCGGACGTTTTCGCCTACAACCCCCTGGACCCCGTCCCCACCCAGGGCGGCGGCCTGTGCTGCGACCCGGCCTTCATGATGTCGGGGGCCTACGACCAGCGTCCCATCGAGGTACGTCCCGACGTACTGGTCTACAGCACACCGGAACTGGAGCGGGACACTGAGGTTACGGGGCCGGTGGTCATGACGCTCTACGCGTCCAGCTCTGCCGTGGACACGGACTTCACGGCCAAGCTGGTGGACGTGGAACCGTGCGGCTGCGCCCGTAACCTCACGGACGGCATCATCCGCGCCAGGTATCGGAAGCCGAGACACCCGGCCAGCCTCATCCAGCCCGGGGAGGTCTACGAGTACACCATCGACCTGTGGGCGACTAGCAACGTCTTCAAGAAGGGGCACCGTATACGGCTGGAGGTCTCCAGCAGCAACTTCCCCCGCTTCGACCGCAACCCGAACACCGGCGGAGACATCGGCGCGGAGACGCGGCTAATTCCCGCTCTACAGACGGTGTTCCACGACGGGGAGTACCCGTCGCACGTGACGCTGCCGCTGGTGCCGCGGGGGTGATGGGGAGCGCTTAGCCAGGATAGAACCATGTACTGCGCCAATTGCGGAGTCCGAAAGGCCACAAATTCAAGGTTCTGCACAGGCTGCGACAATTCCGCGGCGGATTCAGCCTCTGTAGCAGATGGGCTCCGGCGTGCGCAATCATGGTACAGCGCAGAGGGACCACCGACTTCCAACAGCCTGTTTCAGGCCATTCTGGCCACCATCACCCGGTGCCTGATACTTGGTGTCCTCCTTTACCTCGTGTATCTGGCGTCCTTCTCCCTCTTGGGTTTCATTGTAACCTCATTTGGAGCGTAAGATTCGCGCCGGAATTTTCGGGTCTAGTGCGCTCAGGAACGTCCGTGGGAATCGTTGCCTATACCGGCCCTTGCTGCGAACCAAAGGTTGAAAGGCCCCTGTCCCCTCTCATTTGACTTGCAGAGCCGTAAACAGTTGTGCGAAACTAACGGACCATGAGAAGTGACCTGGCACAACGAAAATTCGTGGTAATCGTCCTGGCAGCGGCATTGGTGGGGCTGGTGGCGTTTGTGGGGGCGTGTGCCCTGATTGATTCAACCGACTGGCTCGTCGGCAAGGAACCTGGCAATTATCCCTACGCAGAACCTCCTTTGATCCCTCCCCAATGGTCTCCCGACGGCACGAAGATACTATTGGATTGGTGGGGGCCGTTCGTAGTTGACACCAGCAGCGAGGGCGCGAAGCTGAGGGACATCACCATAGGAGATTACGCGGAAAGGATCTACCCGCTGATTTCACCGGACGGGTCAAGGATAGTGTTCAAAACGGACCGCTATGAGGCTGACGATGATAACATCGAGATAGTGATTGCTAACCTGGAGGGGACCGAATACCGACGACTGACAAAGAGCAGGGGCAATCAGCACAGCCCGGAGTGGTCTCCGGATAGTGCTCAGATCGCGTTCATCTCATTCCATCGCCCTCACGAGGACGGCCAGTACTCTTCCGGCCTGTATGTCGTGGCATCCACTGGTTCCAGTGTGCGTAAACTTGTTGACTCAGTTCAACCCACGGGACCTTTGGCGTGGTCTCCAGATGGCGAGAAAATCGCATTTCTAGGCTATGATTTGGACCAGTCAGGTCGCAATCTTCGCGACAGACACATCTTTACAGTCGATAGTGACGGATCCAATCTGACCAAGCTGGCAAAGGCTTACAGCCACCCCGTCTGGTCACCCGACAGCAGCACTATAGCCTTCCTGCGAGGAGAAGATCGCAATTCTCTATTCGTCATCAGTGCGGAGGGGTCCGGGCTACGTAAGGTAGTCGAATTGAGCCACAATACTATCGAGTTGTGGGAGTGGACCCCATATCCGAATTTGTCCTGGTCTCCGGATGGCTCGGAAATTATACTGCAGGACTACCCCTTTATTCGGGTCAAAGTCAATAGCACCAACTATTCGGAAGGTGAAGCCCCATACGCTGTATTTCACGGTCCCGATAACTGGCATCTTGCCTATGCCTCATGGTCTCCAGACGGCTCAAGAATAGCCGTTTCCGTGGAGAGTCATGTCGAGAATGGCCCCAATGTAGGTGATACCATACTATTAACCATGGCGCCAGACGGGTCAGACATGCGTGTCCTGGCACGATTGAATGCGGAATATGAACTCTTCAGGGTTCCCAACGAGCCGTGGGAGGGAGAGGGGGAATGGGTGTGGCATTTGCCGGAGAAGTGAGGCATCCGGTTTGACTTGGCGGCTTGGCGGGTGGTAGCGTTCCGCATTGCAGGAACCACGCACTATTTCAGGGAGGTTGCTACCGTTGTATAGTAAGAAAACCTTGGGCATGGAGGAGAGCCAGGCCGCCATTGCCGCCATGATTGCGGAGTTCAAGAAGAACCCGGAAAACCCGCCTGCCGCCTTTGCGGTGGTGGACGACAACGGGCTTCTGCTGGCCTACGCCCGTACCGACGGATCTCGCCCCATCATCTCCAAGAACGCCATCAGGAAGGCGTACACCGCATCGCTGCGGGGCATGACCACCGAGACCTTCTTCGAGGAGGTCCGCAGCCGGGGTTGGAGTGTGGCCGCTATGGGCGATCCCATGCTCATTGAAGTGCCCGGTGGCATCCCCGTAATCGACCCTTCGGACGGCGCGGTGCTCGGCGGCGTGGGCGTGGCGGGGCTTCCACCGGGGCCGGGAGACGACATCGTTGCCGAGGTGGGCGTCGAGGCGACAGGCTTTTCGCCGATTCCCCTCAAACCCGGCTAAGTTAGTCGTTCTCAGCGTCCCTCGTTTACGTCGTGAGCCGAGGGATTGGGAATCCGAGAGTTAATCTCATTCCGTATATATCATAAAGGGGTGAGCGGCCATGCTGGAATTCTTCGGACACCTTGAGAGACTGGCCTCGGACCTCTATCCGTGGCGGTGGCTCATTCTGGCCATCGTCCTGCTTGTGACCGCCGTCGTGCTTCACTTCGCGTACCGTCGAGGCTGGCACACCTACATCTGGGAGCGGCGGGTGCGCTTTGGGATCATTGGCGTGCCCATTCTGGCTTTAATGCTGTTCATCGCATGGGATTTGGGATCGCCCCTGTTCATCAACAAGACGGTGGAAGAAGAGTTCCCCTTCGCCTTCACGTCGGTGCCGCCGGAGGGGGTGACGATGGAGGATGTGGAGATGGCGATGGAGGTGATGTCAAAGGTAGACTCTCCGGCCATGGAAGCGATGCCGGCGGCGATGATGACGATGCCCGGCGGGCCGGAGCGGCTGAAGTCGGGGATGTTCAGCGACCGGGACAGGATACACAAGGGTAGCGGCGAGGCGATTCTGTACCGGGCGGAGGACGGTTCCCATCTGCTGCGACTGGAGAACCTGAACGTGACCAACGGGCCGGACCTGCACGTGCTGCTTTCGCCGCATCCGAACCCGGACAACCGGGAGGAAGTGAAGGCTCCCAGGTACTTCAGCCTTGGGCCTTTGAAGGGGAACCGCGGCAACCAGAACTACGCCATTCCAGCCGACCAGGACCCGGCGTCGATAGGAAGCGTGATTGTCTACTGCGTGCCCTTCCAGGTGATCTTCACGATTGCGCCGCTGACGGAGGGATAGGGGCGTTTCAACACGGGGGCGGTACGCGAACCGCCCCAGCCGGAACGGGGGAGGGGTGAGCGCATCCTGCTTGTATGAGACAATGGCCCAGCCATGCTCATTCCGCCTTTTGTAAACATCTACCGACGCCTTAGCGGCGCCTTCTATGGCTGGAAGCTGGTGGGCCTCAGCTTCTTCATACTCACCCTTTCATCGCTGGTCTCGTTCCAGGGGACGGGGACTTTCGTGGTGGCCCTTGAGCGTCATTTCGGATGGAGTCGCACGCTGCTTTCGGGCGCGTTCGCGTTGACCCGGGTGCAAGGGGCCGCTTTGGGTCCTATCGAGGGATACCTCATCGACAGGTTCGGGCCGAGCCGCATGGTGATGGCGGGGTTCCTGGTGATGGGCACGGGGTTCATTCTCTTTTCCCTCGTGCAAACGGCCTGGCACTTCTACATTGCCTTTGTGGTCATCAGCCTGGGGGCGGGTCTCGGGGGTTGGCTGGCGATGATTGCCGCCGTCAACAACTGGTTCATCAAGCACCGGGCCCTGGCGCTTTCAATTGGCATGTCAGGCACTCACGTGGCGGGGCTGCTGGTGCCCGTCCTTGCGTTGAGCATAGAGTCATTTGGATTCGCGAAGGTGGCCCTGGGCACCGGACTGCTTCTAATTGCCATCGCGATACCGGCGGGCCTCGTGGTGCGGAACAAGCCGGAGGAGTACGGGATGGTTCCGGACGGGGAGCACGTACCGGAGGAAACGGGGGACGTGGCGGAGGATGCGGGAGAACCGGAACCGGAATTCACGGCAAGAGAGGCGCTGAAGACGCGGGCTTTCTGGTGCATTGCTTTCGCCCACATCGCGTCGGCGGTGCCCATTGTCACCCTTTCGATTCACCTGGTGCCGAAGCTGACGGACATCGGGCTTTCGCTGAGCATGGCCGGCGTTGTGGTGGCTACGTATACGATCGTTGCGTTGCCCACGCAGTTTCTCTCCGGTTATCTGGGAGACAAGTTTCCTAAGCCGCCGCTCATCTTTTTCTTCCTCTCAATGCAGGCGGTCGCGGTGCTGGTGATAGCGATGACGACGAACGTTGGGGGGGCATTCCTGTTCGCGGTGCTGTTCGGCGTGGCCTTCGGCGGGAGGATGCCGCTGCTGTTTTCGATACGGGGAGAATACTTCGGGCGGAAGTCCTTCGCGACGATAATGGGCATGTCCCAGCTGCCTTCGAACTTCATGATGATAGGCGCGCCGCTGTTCGCGGGGTACATGTTCGACACGACGGGGTCGTACTTTGTGCCCTTCAGCTTCTTAGCCGCATTCACCCTCCTGGGGGCGTTCCTGATTCTGTTCGCCAAGAAGCCGAAGCCTCCAGAGCGGCTGTCGCAGCCCTGGAAACCGGTCTAGAGTCAGGTGCCGATGCGGGGGCCGGAGGTGCAGGCCTCGCGGAGGGTCTCCAGAACGGAGAGGATGGCGAGGTAGCTGGTCTTGGGGTTCCGGTCGTGGGGCCTGTTCTCCAGGGTAAATCGCATGACGCCGAAACTGCCGCGGGCGTAGATCTGATGAACGTTGCCGGGGGAATTCGGGTCGGCGATCACCTTGACGCGTGTCTTCTCCGGGCCAAGGCCGGCGAGGCTCAGGGTGGCGCCCACGTTTACGTTGGCCGGGAAGAGTTTGATCGCTTCGAGGGCGTTGCCGTCGAAGATGGTCTTCGCCTCAGTTATCTCCGCGGATTCCCACTCCTTGAAGCCGGGTGCGCCCGTGAGTCCTCGCGGGGGCTTAGTTGTAGTCAGAAGCACTTCTTCCAGCAGACCGCGAGTTGCTCGTATGGCGTCGATGCCGCCGAGGGCCCCCGTGGGTATGATGAAGCGGAGACCACCTTCTTCTGCAAGAGCGGCGAGACGCTGAAAAAGCGCTGTGTCGGTGAGGGCGCCGGAGCTGATGACGAGCAGGTCCTTCCCGGCGGCGAGGACCTTTTCGGCGTGAGCTTTGACGGCGCTTGGAGATGCGCACTCCACAACCATTTCCAGGTCAGGGGACGAAAGGAACTCGTCCATGTCTGTGAAAGTGGGAATGGAGCCGTCGAGCTGCTCCGCCAGAGCGCCGGCGACCGCGGCATCCATGTCGAATAGGGCCACGAGCTTCGCGCTGCCCACGCGGCCCGCGGAAACCTGGGTGGCGATCTCCGTGCCGATGGCGCCGCAGCCGATTAGACCTATCTTCGTCACTTGACCCTCGCTAATTGACAGTTGAAATCCGGGATTTTCGGAGTCGTGGCAATGAACGCAGCATCCATGCACGGGAGACTCTCAGCCTTTCGGATTATAGGAGCGGCCTTCCAAAGCGGTCAAGTTTGGGGGCTGGAGCGGTTAATGGGAGGCGATTACTTCAACTTCGTGGTCGATAAGCTCGGCGTCCGGCCTCTGGCGGAGGATGAATTCTACGACGGTATCCAGGATGTCCGATGAACGCTGGGCGTTGTTGCTGACGCAGCAGACGCCGAGGGTCAAGCGCTGCCACAGGTCGTTGTCGTCAACCTCGGCGATGGACACGTTGAACCTATTGGAGACCAAGGCAATAAGGGATCGGGAGATGCGACGCTTCCCCTTGAGGCTCTGTACCCCATGAAGCCGCAGGGAGAGACGGCAGACGCCTACGTTCATAAGGGGAGTATAGGGGGCGGCGGCAACGCTCACAAGGAAGCAGGCCCGGCCCGGACGTTGTGTCAGCGGCGGACTTGGAATAGACTCTGGGCCGGAGGGACATCTTTGGACGTACTATTCGACCGGGGCATCTACCTGCCCAGCCTGGATCTGTGGCTCGATTCGAAGAGGAAGCAGCCCGTGGGGTACATCTCCCACGCCCACGCCGACCACACAGCCGCTCACCAAATACCGATTCTAACCCGTGCTACTTCGATTCTCATCAGGAAGCTGCTGCGTCGATCGGAGCCGCTTACCCTGGAGTACGGCGAGGAGTACCACACGCCGCGCTATTCGCTGACGTTGCACCCATCGGGACACTGTTTGGGATCGGCGCTGGCGCTGGTGGAGTGCAAGGCGACGGGCCAGCGCATTCTCTACACCGGCGATTTTCGAGCCAAGCCGAATCCCACCGCGGATCCTCTGGCCACAGTGCCCTGCGACATTCTCATCATGGAGACCACCTACGGCAGGGAAGACTACGTGTTTCCGTCCCAGGACGAGGTGTTGAAAGAATTCTTCGACAGGGTGTCTGACTGGATGGACGTGGGAGGGACGCCGGTGGTGCTGGCCTACCGTATGGGGAAGACCCAGGAGCTGCTGCACCATCTGCTGGCTCGCGGATACTCTGTTGCGTTGGAGGAAGGGGCCTACGAGGTGACGCGTAACTACGAAGAGGCGGGAGCGCAGTTTCCGGGGGAGTACCGGGTCTTCGACGGCACGGTCCGGGACGGGGAGGCACTGATTTTCCCTTCGGGACGCAAGACGCGGGAGACGCTATCAGGCGTCAGAAACAAGCGGTACTTCGGGATGTCCGGCTGGGCGTTGAACGGGTACAGGGAGCACTGGCTTGGAGCGGATGAGTCGTTTCCATTCAGCGACCACGCCGACTACCAGGAGCTACTGGCTTACGTGGAGGCCGTGGGGGCAAAGGAAGTCTACACCGTCTACGGGTTCCCGGACCTGGCCCGTCATCTGAATTCCAAGGGGTACCGGGCGGCGCACCTGGAGAAGGGCATGTCCAGCGTTCAGTTGAAGTTCATGTAAGCGTCACACCTAAATGTTTGGCTATAAGGAGAGAAGTTAATGATACGGCTTACCGTCATGTATCCGAACCTCAAAGGATCCCACTTCGACTGGGACTACTACGTCAACGTTCATACTCCCCTGGCGCAGAAGTACTTCGGGGACACAGTAATCAAGTGGGAGATCGACCGGGGGCTGGAAGGGGAGAATTCGGGGTCGCCGGCGCCCTACCAGGTTGCGGCGTTCATTACTCTAACGTCGCTGGAAGACTTCCGTAGAATCTCAGAAGAGCACGGCGAGGAACTGAAGGGGGACTTCCCGAACTACACCAACGTGTACCCCCACTTTCTCATCAGTGAAGTAGCCGTCAGCGACTAGGCTGCCGGCGGGAGTCCATTTTGGGCAGAGTGGAAAGCGAGGGAGGATCACCGCCATACCCGTATCAAGTACGGGTCAGGCGGTTCGCGAACCGCCTCTACAGGTTGGGTGGGGGGGAAGGGGAAGACCGCCCCTGAACCACCCCACCGTGGGTTCCTGCTTTCGCAGGAATGCCGAACTTTGAGGCGATATTCCACACTCTCATCTAGAAAGCCGTCTACAATCGTCTCAGAATGCTTAGCGCGAATGATGGGTGGGGACTAATGAAAAAGGCTTGGCTGGCTAAGACGCCATGCCAGTATGCTGCTTGTACCACCCTCTATAATCCCCCTTGCTGGGGATTCCACAGGCCTGAAGGCCTCTTAGAGCTACGGCAGAAGCCTCCACCGGACGGTCTCTGGCACAGTTCGCGCTATGCGAGTAGTATCCTACGGCAGATGCCATCGCCGCGAATTCTCTGTATCTTCATGCTCTTTACCAACCATACGCAGATTTAGGACAAGCCACACATACAGTACCAGGTTAAATACGAATGGCACCCAGAAGAAGACACGCCGTAGTAGCCTACGCCACAGACGCGGTTTGTCTAAGCGACCAGTCGTGTAATCGATATGATTACGGCTGTCATGAAACAACATAGCATACTCACAAATCACACCCTCATCGAAGGGAAAGGAAAACTCTACACAGTACCAATCGTCAGTCCCACATGTGCCACAGGTGGCCATCCTATGATTGTCCACATGTCCTATTGTCGCAATTTGAATGCCTTTTTCTCCCACGAGATACCCTCCTGTTTGTCTCAGCCTGCCCGTCTGGACACTCTCCCCGGCTTCCGCTACACCGAGTCGATGCAGTCGCTCTAGTCCTGCATCGTACCACGCCGTCTCTCCAGATAGTCAACCCTGTTGTAGGCTTGAGCTACGGCACCCCCGAGCTTGTGCGACAAAGCGGTCTCGCCGAGTTCCCAACCATAGCCGCGTTCGGCGACCCATCCCCGAAAGAGGGAACGAAATCCGTGCGGAGTGCATTCCCAGCCAAGTCTTTTCGCCGCGCGGACGAGCGATTCACCGGTTATATGACCGGTTTTCGCTCTCTCGCTAGGAAAGACGTAATGGCTGGTCTGGCCACGGCTTCACGCCGCACCATGACTCCGAAGGATTAAGAGGGTCGCCCCTACCAGAACCGGGGTAGAGGATGCGCAACGCGGGAGCGAGATTCTTCGACTCCGCTCAGAATGACGTGTGGGGAGCGGGATTGCCTACTGCAAAAAGATCTCTTTAAGGGTCAATTCAGGCTTGGCGGGAGGTTTTTCCGGCGTCCATAGGCTTGGGCGCGACACTGGTCTCCCGGGGAAGGAAGAAGGCCGCCGCCGCACCCAGAAACAGCACCACCGCGACCACGAGTCCGGAGTATGATAGCGCGACGGCGAAGGCCTCCGCCTGGGGAACGCTGCCCACCGCCGGGCCAAAGCTCTGAACCGCGCTGTAGTCCGCCGCCGGGTCTCTTATCGCCAGTTCCGCCCGCAGGGTGGAGAGGAACACGGAGGAAGCCAGGGCTATGCCCAGGGTGGCCGACACGTTCTGCGTCATGTAGACGATGCCGGAAGCCACGCCGGCCTTGTTCACACCCAGGGAGTTTACGAGCACCGTGGTGGTGGTGACGAAGGCGGCGGCCCCGCCGATGCTGGCCAGCAGCAGGCTTACCAGCAGGATTCCGTAGGCGGAATTGGCGTCGAAGGTGAGCCAAACTAGGGCTGCGGCGCCGGTAGTGAGCATCCCCACGAACATGACCCATCGCGGGCCGTAGTTGTCCACAATCTTGCCCCAGAACAGCGTGGCGCCGACGATCGCCGCGCCGGCGGGCAGAAACAGCAGACCGGCCTCCAGGGCGCTCTTGTGAAGGAAGTCCTGCAGATAGACGGTGCTCATGAAAATTACGGGCACAAAGGCAAAGCCGGTGGCGAATCGGACCAGAATGCCCACGCTGAAGGCCCGGTTGCGGAAGAATCGCGGGTCTACGATGGGATACTCGACGCGCAACTCGGTGGCTACGAGGGCCACCATCGAGACACCGGCCAGTACGAACAGCAGCAACGTGGAGGATGAAGTCCAGCCTTCCTCGTTGCCACCCACAATTCCAAGGGCCAGCAGCAGCACCGACAGGGCGATGAGGACCACGCCCACGTAGTCGATGCGCCGGTCTATGGTCTCGTCCCGGGACTCCCTCACGGCAAACAGGATGATGACCAGGGCGACCAGAATCACGGGGATGTTCAGCAGGAAGATGGCTCGCCACTCCAGCAGGGAGGTGAATGCGCCGCCAATGAGGGGGCCGGCCACGAAGCCCAGCGCGCCGATGCTGCCCCAAAGTCCAACGGCGGTGGCCATGTTCCGGTTCTGGTAAGCGGCGGTCAGCACGGAGAGGGATCCTGGCATCATCATAGCGCTTCCAATGGCCTGGATTACGCGGGCAGTGAGCAGCATTCTGATGTCTAATGCGAAGAATCCCAGCAGGGAGCCGACGGCGAAGAGGGCGGTGCCGAGGACCAGGAAGCGCTTCCGCCCGAAGATGTCTCCCAGCTTGCCGCCAACGATGACGAGGACGGCGAAGGTGAGGGTGTAGGCCTTGAGCACCCAGCCCCGCTCCACAAGGGTAACTTCCAGGTCGCGCTGGATGGAGGGCAGAGCCAGGTTGATGATGGTGACGTCCAGCGCTACCAGAAATACGGTGAGGCAGGTGGCCAACAGAATCAGGCGACGCTTCACGTCGTCGGAAGCGTTTCGTAGGTATGCGATAGACAATGGTATTTGCGGCGAGTCCTAGCCAGGCGAGAATATCGGCACAGTATACACCAGAGGGGAAGGAGGGGGTGGGCGCCTAATCCGGGTCTCCAGCGCCGGCGGAGGCAGTGGCCAATCGAGGCTGGTCCGGTTCAACCTCCTGGGGGAGGCCGGGTCTCCCTCGCTTTTCGTGAATGGTGAGGACGAGGATGACTGAGATGACCAGCAGGACGAGGTTGGACCAGATGGCAAGGTCGTAAGTGCCGCGAGCGTCGTAGAGAAAGCCTCCAAGGGCGGCGCCAAAACCGGAGCCGAGAGGCATGACAGCGAACATAGTGCCGTAAATGGTGCCGAGGTTCTTTATGCCGAACTTGTCCGAGGCGAAGGCGGCGGTCAGCGCTACCACAGCATTCCAGGAAAGCCCGACGAGCACAATGCCAATCAGGAGGGTGCCCAGTCCCATGGCGGGAATATTGAGGAACGGGATGCCCATTGAAAAGAGCACCAGGACGAAGCCGACGGCGCGGAGGCCGTAGGAGAAGCTGAGGTAGGACCTGCGGCCGTGCCTATCGGAGAGGTGGCCGAGGACGAGGGCGCCAAGGATGGCCATGCCGCCGATGAGGCTGAAGGTACCGGCGGCGATGTACGAACTGTAACCCAGGTCGGTAATGTAGGCCACAATGTGTGCGTTCACGAACGACATCGTATAGCCTCATACGAAGTAGCCGAAGGTGAGTTTCCAGAAGAAGGGAGTTTTGAGGGCTTCCGCAAAGGTGGAGTCGCGGAAGGCAAGGGCGGGGTTGCCGGAGGAGCCGTCGGCGCTGACGGTCGCCGCGGGCGCTCCTTCCGGCTGCATCCCCACGTCCTCGGGGCGATTGCGGATGAAGAGCAGCCCGACGGGGAAGATTATCAGCAGCAACAGGACGCCAAGGAACTGGTACGCCTGTTGCCAGTCAAATACTTCCAGGAAGACGGTGGAGACGGGGACGAGGGCCATACCGCCGATGGCACCGCCGCCGTTGATGAGGCCCAGGGTGAGGCCGCGTCGCTGATAGAACCAGGAGCTGACAATCTTGGTCAGCGTCGGTCCCGCCGCCAGGGTGAGACCGATGCTCATGACGGCGAATATGGAAAAGAGGTGCACGAGGGTCTGGACGTAGGGAAGAAGCAGGAGCATCGCGCCGACGATGACGATGCCGACGAGGGCCACGACCTTGGGGCTGTACCTGTCGGCAAGGTACCCGCCCACAGGTCGCAGAAGGCCGGAGAGCATAAATGTGGTGCCGAAGGCGGTGGCGAGGACGGCTCGGCTCCAGCCGAAATCCTCCGTCATGGGCTTGAGAAAGACGCCAAAGGAGAAGTGACTGCCCGACGCGCCAAAGACGATGAAGGCGCAGGCAAAGGTGACTACCCAGCCATAATAGAGGTTGCCCCGCTGAAACAGCATCATGATTAGGCTATCTTAGTCAGAATCGGCGGGTTTAACAACGACTTTACCCTCGCAAGCCGTCGAAAGGTGGGTGCGGGTGCGGGAACCGGGGTAGGAATAGTCGGTTGAATGCGAAACAAATGACGCAGGTTCGTCAAAATTGGGCGCAACGCATGTAACCGTAGCAATCTGTAATCCTGCCGAAGAGGACCGGTTGTGGGAAGGCGAATACCTGGTTGAAACAGGAGCTGTTGATTGCCGCGTGCCTCGTTCGGCCTTGAAGTCAATTCGCCTTCAACCCGAAGGAAAGCGATCTTACGACCTCGCCGACGGCAGTGAAATCCAATTCGACGTCGCCGTCGGACGGGCGGTGTTCATGGGCGACTTCGTCGGCGCAACCATTCTATTAGGCGTCCATTAAAGTATCACGACGCAGAGCCGTTGCTCGAAGTGCCCGTGCCGGAGTCTGTGGGCATTGAGGTGGACCCGTTCAACCAGACACTGAAACGGTTGCCTGCAGTGCGGCTGAATGGCTTTGGTAGGAAGGGATATGGTGGATTCCCGTTTTCACGGGAATAGCGGGGTGGATAGTGATCGGGGGGCCAGACGGTAAAGTTGCAGAAGTGCATCTCTAACTATACAATTCCAGAAACTTGCTGTTGACAAAAGAGGATGTGCGCAATGAACCTTTACGTCTTGATGGCACGCTGGTTTGCAGTGGTCGCTGTGCTACTTACAGTCGTAGTCCTCGCCGCCTGTGGTGGAGATGACGCAGAGGAGGCCACGCCCACTGTCGCTCCCACTGCGGCGCCCACTGTCGCACCGACACCGGCTCCCACGCCTGTCCCCACAATCGCGTCGACTCCTATGCCGACGCCGCAGCCTACCCCCACGACAAGACCCACACGGGAGCCAACACCAACAGCAACACCCACCCCCACAACGACTCCTGCGACCACGGCCACGGAGGCTGCTGCTCCTACCGGATCCATGGATGACTTGAAGGTCACCTCGGCCACCACCGGCCAGGACGTAATGGATCTGCTCTCCGAGGAAGAATCCTCCTGCATCGGTTCCGCAATGGGCGCTGCCGGTTACCAGCTTTTCCTGGGTGCGCCTATGATGGCGGCGATTGCAGATGAGTCCGCTAAGACCATCTTTGCAGACTGCATGGAAGGAGAAAACCTGGTAATTCTGGGCGTGAAAGTGATCAGCACCCATCAAGGAGGGTGGTCTGAGGATTCTCTGGAGTGCGTTACAGACCTCTCCAGAATGCACCATGAACTGGTTTATCTGACCCTGGGTGTGGTAGGGAAAGTGCAGAACCCTTCCCATCCTACCGAGGTCCACTCAATTATCCTGGACATGTACCAGTGTCTTGACGTCGAGGAAAGGGTGGGCTTCTCAGTAGCCATGATAGCCGACACGCTTGAAGTTGCGCCATTCACGGGACAAGACTTCCTCGACGCCATTCCCGCGACAGAAGTAGAGTGCCTTAAAGCCAACCTTCCGGAGCCAGTGTTTGCCATGATTGCCGGTGCCCCTTCGGTAGCCGGCGGACAACTTCAGAGCGCACCGCCCCAGTTGCTGGCCTGCATCTCCCCGGAGAGCCTTGCCAGCCTGCCGGCAGAGGTCTTGGCGCAAGCTCTGGGGGCCACCAGCCAGGAATCACGCGATTGCATACTCGCATTTACCGCTGAACATACTGAATACATTGAACTGGCGCGTAAGGCTTCCGCGGATACCTCGGCTCTAACGCCCGATGAATACGCGGAGCTGGCGGAAGACGGCTGGAGGGTCTACAGTTGCCTAACCAAAGAAGAGCTGTCTCAATACCAGGTGACGTACATGCCTGTGCTGGCCCCGTAGCTTCATCTCGCCCAGCAAATCTTGTACTTCTATAGCAACAGTATGGCGGCAAGGCCCGACCTGGAGGCCTTGCCGCCTGGTTTCATGCCATTAGCACTCATGGATTGTCTAGCCCTCTGACACTCGACCCAGCGGTTGCCGAAATTCCCCGTGGGTCTATAATAGCGGCAGGAACGGCCCATCAGCATTAGCCCGCGGGAGGCGCAGCATGACCCAGAGCAGAGTGGATACCATCATTGCCGGCGGAAAAGTGGTCACCTCTTCGGAGGTGTTCGACGCCGCCATTGCCATCGTAGGGGAGCAGATCGCCGCCATCGGCCCCGATCACCTCCTGCCGCCCGCCGACCGGTATATCGACGCTTCGGGCAAGTACGTGCTCCCCGGTCTCATCGACGCCCACGTGCATCTGGACCGGGTGGACACCTACGAGCTCGGCTCCATCGCCGCCGCCCATTCGGGCATAACCACGCTCATCCCCTTCGGCATCTACGACGATGCGTCGGAGCAGACGCTGCCGGATGCCATCAACAACCACCGGGAGGAGATCGACAGCACCGCGGTCTTGGACTTCGGCTTCCACTTCATCCTGAAGAACTGGCCCTACATCCTTAAGAGTCTGCCCCAGGCCCTGGACATGGGTGTCACCTCCTACAAGATGTTCATGACGTACAAAAAAGGCCTCACCAGCATGTGCGACGACGACTACATCTGCGAGGCCATGGCGATGGTGTCCAAGGGGGGCGGCGTGATGCAGCTCCACTGCGAAAGCGGGAGCATCATCGACTACCTGGAAGACAAGCTCATCGAGGACGGGTGCGTGCACCCCACGGACTTCCCCGGCGCGTGCCCCGACTGGGCTGAAGAGGAAGCGATCAACCGGGCCGTGAAGATGGGCGCAGTGACGGACTGTCCCATCTACGTGGTCCACCTGAGCAGTCAGGTGGGGCTGGAGCGAATCAAGCGCGCCCAGGCTGATGGCCAGCGGGTGTGGACGGAGACCTGTCCCCAGTACCTGCTGCTCTCAGACGAAGAGATGGCGAAGGTCGGCCCGCTGGCGAAGATTGGTCCACCCCTGCGTCCGAAGGACGGTCCGGACCAGCCCGCCATGTGGAAGGGTCTGGAGCTGGGCTACATCTCGACCATCGGCAGCGATCATTCGCCGAGCCCGCCCGGGTCCAAGCCGCCGGGCTGGAACAACATCTTCATTGGGCCGGACGGCGTGCCCATCCCCTTCGGTTCGCCGGGGGTGGAAACCGCGGCCCCCCTGGCCTTCAGCGAGGGCGTGGTGAAGCGGGGAATGCCGATCAACTGGCTCGCCCGGGTAATGTCGGAGAACCCGGCCCGCATCTTCGGACTTTACCCGCGGAAAGGTTCCCTGCAGGTGGGCACTGACGCAGACCTGACCATCATCGACCCACAGGACAGCATGGTGGTTCGCGCCAAGGACCATCACGGCAACACGGGCTACAGCCTCTTCGAAGGGTGGGAGCTGAGCGGCAAACCGTACCTGAGTATGGTGCGGGGACAGGTGCTGCTAAACAGAGGCACACTTGAGCAGAAGCCGGGGTACGGGAGCTTCCTGGAGTGCGGCAGTCCGCGGGCGCCCCTGGGCGGCCCGGTACACTAGACTACTATGGGCAGTTGGAACTTCTCCAGATAAAGTCCAACGTTTCCCTATTCGAACTTCACACAGGAGAAAAGAAATGTCCGACCTGAGTTTTGACGACGTTAGGTCTCTTGCCAAGGCAGCCGGGGTAGACTTGACCCAAGAGGACCTCGTGGAAGTCACCCACCGGCTGAACGTGACCATCGAGGGGGTGGAGCAGTTCTCCCATCCCGAGCTTCACACCATCGAGGCGGTTCCCTTCCACCCCCTGAACGAGCCTGATTAGGGGGTATGACAATTCGCTTAGCGACGGGGGAAGGTTTCAAACAACCCCCTACGGAATCGACGGGCAGGGTAGAGCAGAACGGGAGGTCAGCTATGAGGGACGAGCTTGTAGTCACGCATTCGGCAGCGGAAATGGCGGCTCTAATCGCCGCGAAAGAAGTCTCGCCAGTAGAAATTGTCTCGCAATATCTGGACCGGATCGACCGGCTTGACGGCCGGCTCTACTCCTACATCACCGTCTGCGGGGATGCGGCGCTGGTAGAGGCGCGCCGTTTGGAGGGTCTGGCCATGCGGGGCGAAATCCTCGGCCCGCTGCACGGGTTGCCTCTCGCGGTGAAGGACCAGTTCCACACGAAGGGGGTGCTGACGACCGCAGCCTCCACCATCATGAAGGACCACGTGTCGGCGGAAGACGCGACGGTAATCGCCCGGGCGAAGGGCGCCGGCGCCATCCTGCTGGGCAAGCACAACATGACGGAGTTTGCCGCCGGAATGGGCGACCGGTACAAGCACCGGGGAATTACCCGCAACCCGTGGGACCTGGAGCGGGACGCCGGCGGTTCCAGCAGCGGCTCCGGCGCCGCCATCGCCGCCTCCCTATGCGCCATCTCCCTGGGCGAGGACACGGGCGGCTCCATCCGCGGTCCGTCCTCCCTCAACGGCGTTACCGGCATCCGGCCCACGTGGGGGCTGGTGAGCCGATTTGGAATCGTCCCCTTTTCCTGGTCCCTCGACACCGGCGGGCCCATGTGTCGGACGGCTGAGGACGCGGGCATGGTGTTAGGAGCCATCGCCGGATTCGACCCGAAAGACCCGCTGACTTCAAAACGGCCCGTGCCCAACTACTCGGGGGAGGCCGGGAGCGGGCTGGACGGGATGCGCATCGGCATCCTGGACGAACTGACGTCGGCGGACTACGTCAAGCCCGACGTGCTGAGCGCCGCGAATGAGGCGGCGGCGGTCTTCCGAGACCTGGGGGCGGCAGTGGCAAAGATCTCTCTGCCGATGCTGGATGACATGGGGGCCGTGGGGGCTGTCCTTGCGGAGACCGACGGCGCAACATACCACCGGCCGTGGCTGGACGAACGTCCCCAGGACTACGGCCCGACCATCCGGCGACGCCTGTTGGCGGCGAGTCTGCTGCCCGCCCGGCTGATGCACAAGGCCGCGCGCATGCGGGCCATCTTTCGACGGGAGTGGCTGGGCCTGTTCGAAAAGTTCGATGTCCTGGTGTGTCCGACCACACCCGGCACAGCCGGCAAGATCAGCTACGTTGAAGACGTGGACTCCAGGGAGAAGGCGGCGCAACTCTTCGGGAATCGCAAGTCTGCCACCTTTCCGGCGGCGCTTGCCGGCACGCCGGCGATGTCCATGCCCTGCGGATTCGGCGAGGAAGGGATGCCCATCGGCCTGCAGGTGATGGCGTCGCACTACCAGGAAGCTGCGATGGTGCGGGTGGGGTATCACTACCAGCAGCAGACTGACTGGCACAGGAGAAGGCCGCAAGAGCATCCGGGCAGCGTGGGAGACTAATTTGAGACTTTCTATCAGCCTTGATAAAACAAAATTGTTATGGTAATAATTGACGCTAATTTCGACCTACTGAGGAGGAGGCTATGGACTCAGGCGGCACTGCTTGGATCTTAACTGCGACAGCACTGGTTCTTCTCATGACCCTCCCCGGACTGGCCATGTACTTTTCGGGGCTTGTTCGCTCCCAGTCCGCCCTGTCGATGGTCCTCAACGGTGTCGCGATTGCGGCATTTGCGAGCATCATCTGGATAGCCATTGGCTACAGCCTCTCCTTCGGTGAATCGTCGGGGGGCATAATCGGCAACCTGGAGCACGTCTTCTTTGCCGGAATCGAAAGAGATTCCATGATATCCACCGCCAGCGGCCCCTTGCCCCTCATTGTCTTTGCCATGTTCCATATGACCTTTGCCGTCATTACCCCGGCCATTATCGCCGGGGCCTATGCCGAGCGGATCAAGTTCCCGGCCATGCTCCTCTTCAGCGGTTTGTGGGTGGTGCTTGTTTTCTCTCCCATTTGTCACTGGGTGTGGGGAGGCGGTTGGCTGGACGACATAAGCATAATGGACTTTGCGGGAGGTCTGGTGGTCCACACCGCCGCTGGCGCGTCGGCCCTGGCTGCGGCTATGATGCTGGGTCGGCGCAGGGGCTTTCCCACGCAGATCAGGCAACCCCACAGCCCGGGGCTGGTTGCCGCGGGCGCGGCTTTGCTCTGGGTGGGCTGGTTTGGACTCGCGGGCGGAGGCGCCATGGGCGCAAACGCCGCGGCGGGATTTGCCATCGCCGCAGTCCACATGTCCGCGGCCACGTCCGCGCTGATTTGGGTCTTCCTGGGACACCTCGGACGACGTCAATTTTCCCTGGTGGGAGCTGCCACCGGAGCTATTGCCGGTCTTGCTGCGGCCACCCCCGCCGCCGGATTCATCGGTCCCATTGGCGGGATCATCATGGGCGCGGTGGTTGGCATCATTTCTTACGCAGCCGTGGGCTTCGTCAAGAGGAAGCTGAACATAGACGACGCTCTGAACGTCTTCGCTGTGTTTGGCGTCAGTGGGATGGTCGGCACTCTGTTGGTCTCGGTATTGGCACTCGACGCCCTCGGCGGTTCCGGCTTGGTAGACGCGAGCCGTGGATTCGGGCCTCAATTGGGCGTTCAGGTTATCGGAATAGCCGCCGCCGCGGGCTGGTCCTTCGTCGCCTCGCTGATCCTATTGCTAGTGATCTCGAAGATTACTGGCGGCCTGAGGATAGACGAAGAAGACGAGCTTCTGGGGCTGGACCTGTCGGCCCAGGGAGAGCAGGCCTACGACCTGTAGGAATAAACGATAGAACAAAATGAAGCCGCTAAGGGGATGCATAGAATCCCATGTGAAATATCTGCCGGGAGACGAAACCGCCGGCCCGGAGCCTACCGGATTCGCCCTTCTAGAGTCCGGGTAGCCAGTTTCATCAGAATAATTCAGGACGTTTTCACATTGCCCAAAAGATGGTAATATTGCCTCTGCATACCGGTCATTCAGGCCGGAAACAGCCAAATAATCCAATTGACAATTATTTGGGGCAGCAGGTTGTGCAGCCGCCGAACGTTACAACTTAGGAGGTAGACTCAATGGCAGTTAACAGCGACCGCCAGAACGGTACTCTCATAGCCCGTGCCGATGGCCGAATCGACGGGGCAAACGCCCGGGAGTTTCAGGTGGCCTTGGAGTCAGCCATAGACCCCACCGACAGCAACGTCATACTGGACCTGGAGAACCTGTCGTATATCAGCAGTGCAGGCCTCCGGGTAATTCTCATGACTGCGAAGACTCTTCAGCGGCAAAAGGCGAAGTTCGCTATCTGCTCACTGTCACCCTCCATCAAGGAGGTCTTCCAGATTAGTGGTTTCGACAGGATTATTCCCATCCACTCGTCTGTGGATGACGCTCTCTCTGCACTTACGTAATTAGAACGGCCCGCCGCTCCAACCTCGGGGCGGCCCAGGCGTAGAAATGTCTTAGTCTGCGTCCAGCAGCTTCCTAGGAGAGGATTGGTGAGCGACAAACCGTATAAGATACTTGTAGTAGACGATGAAGTAGATCTAGAGCCTCTGGTTCTTCAGCGGATGCGCCGGAAGATTCGGTCAGGGACCTATGACTTCGTCTTTGCCCATAATGGCATTGAAGCGCTTGAGGTGCTGGCCAAGGACAAAGACATAGACATGGTGCTGTCCGACATCAACATGCCCCAGATGGACGGTCTTGCGCTGCTGGAGCAGATACCCAAGGTGGACCCTAATCTCCGCGCCGTCATCATCTCCGCCTACGGAGACATGAAGAATATCCGCACCGCTATGAACCGCGGGGCTTTTGACTTCGTGACCAAGCCTCTGGACTTCAAGGACCTGCAGGTCACCATAGAGCGCACCCTGCAGCATCTGACGGAATGGAAAGAGGCCCTTCAATCCCGGGACAAGCTGGTGGCACTCCAGAACGAACTGGACGTCGCCAGCCAGATGCAGCGGTCTATTCTTCCCACCAAGTTCCCCTCAGGGGATAACTATGAGGTGTACGGAGACATGGAAGCCGCCCGCAACGTGGGCGGGGACTTCTTCGACGTGGTCAACCTCCAGGACGGGAAGGTGGGGCTTGCCGTGGCGGACGTTTCGGACAAAGGCGTGCCCGCCGCCCTGTTCATGATGTCGAGCCGCTCCCTGCTGAAGGGTTCCGCCATCGGTTACATGGACGACGTTGCAGGACTGATGACCGAGCTCAACAACCTGCTCGTGGAGGACAACGAAGCCTCCATGTTTGTGACCCTCTTCTACGGGGTCTTCCACCCCCACACCGGAGAGTTCATCTATTCCAACGGGGGCCACAACACCCCCGTCATATACCACGCCGACGGCACAACGACCATGCTGCCGCTGACTAACGGCATCGCCCTTGCAGTGGTTCCGGAAATGGACTTCGAGATGAATTCGGTGACCCTGGCGCCCGGAGACACCCTCGTCCTCTATACCGACGGGGTGACCGAGGCTATGAACGAGAACAAGGAGGAGTTCGAGACCTCACGGCTCCTAGAGGTCTTCGAATCAGCCCCGCCCGACAGCGCCCAGCAGGCCAACGAGTCAGTTTTCCAGGCAGTCCGCCATTTTGTTGGGGATACCCCCCAATCAGATGACATCACCTGCCTGAGTCTTCACTACACGGGCCCTTCATCGTGAGCGCAACCCTTACTATCAAGGTCGAACCCAGCGACTTCGACCTTGATGCGATCTTTGCACAGATAGAGACTTTCGCCGACGAGGAGGAATGGGCCCCGGACCTCACGTTTCGGGTGAATCTCGCCTTGGAAGAGTTAACGCTCAACACGATGACTCATGGTCGCCACGATGAATTGGAAGCCATCGAAATAATGCTCAATTCTAAGGAAGACCTGCTGACCATTGAGATAAAGGATAACGGGCTGCCCTTCAATCCCCTGGAAGAGGCACCGGACCCGGGGGTGGAAGCAGCCCTGGAGGAACGAAACGTGGGCGGGCTGGGAGTATATCTGGTGCACACATTGATGGATGAAATGGAATACAAACGGGCGGAGGGCAGAAACTACCTGACCCTGATGGCCCGTAGGGCGGAATGAAGCAAAAATCGCAGCCCCTTATTCGAAGCATCAGACCCCTGAGCCTCGGCATAAGCCTTCTGCTTATACTCGCCGCAGGCTTTGCAGGGTGTGCCACCGATAGCGAGACGGCCACTCCCCCCCCAACCGCAACCCCCACCGTTCAGCCGGTGGAGACGGCTACCCCTGCACCCACGACGGCCCCTAATCCCACCGCTGGCGTCTACGACGACCGCATAGTTTTCGGACAGTCCGCGGCTTTGGGCGGGCCCGCCCAGGAACTGGGCCTGAACATGCAGCTCGGCATCATGGCGGCTTTCGAGGAACAAAATCAGCAGGGCGGCGTGCACGGGCGCCAGCTGGAACTTTTTTCCCTTGACGACAGATATGAGCCGGAACTCGCCGCCACCAACACCCAGCAGCTGATTCAGGAAGAGAATGTGTTTGCCCTTATCGGGGCAGTCGGCACCCCCACCTCCCGCTCCGCCACGCCGGTGGCGGCGGAAGCCGACGTTCCCTACGTTGCGCCCTTCACCGGCGCGGCCTTCCTTCGCGACCCGGAATGGACGAACATCCTGAATCTCCGCGCCTCCTACTATCAGGAAACGGAGGAGATGGTAGCCAGGATGACCACGGACCTTGGCTTTGAGCGCATCGCCGTGCTGTACCAGGACGACTCCTACGGGCAAGCCGGCTTGAGAGGGGCGTTGCTCGCCCTGGAACGACGCAATATGCTACCCGCCGCGGTTGGGCTCTACCCCCGCAACACCACGGCTATCAAGACGGCGGTTTTGGACCTGAGAAAGGCGCAACCGCAGGGCGTCATCATCATCGGCGCCTACGAGCCGGTTGGAGAATTCATCGCGTGGGCCAAGAACGTGGGAATGAGAGACGCGGTGTACATGATCGTCTCCTTTGTGGGCAGCAACGCCCTGGCGGAGCAGCTTGGCCCCCGCGGCCACGGCGTATTCGTGACCCAGGTGGTCCCCTTCCCAACGGACTCCTCCACACCCATCGTCGACTCATACCTTGATGCTCTTCAAAACTTCGATCCGGACGCCGATCCAGGCTTCGTTTCGCTGGAAGGCTACATGGCCGGGAGGCTCGCCATCGCAAGCCTGGATCGCTGCGGCAGAGACGTGGACCGGGAGTGCTTCCTGGACATTCTGAACCAAACGGAGACCCTTGAGATAGACGGCTTTCAATTACAGTACGGGCCTGACGACAATCAGGGGTCGGATAATGTATTCTTGACGGTAATCGGCCGCTTTGGCGAGTACTACCCAGCCAGAACTCTCAATGATGTCCCGCCATGAGAGAACAACTTCGAAAAATCCTGAGTTTGCGCTCCCGCATCTCAACCCAGATATACGTGGCCATCGGCGGCGCGGTGGCCCTCACCGTAGCGGCAAGCCTGGTTGGTTGGTTCTCCTTCAACCGGGTGGACGACGCGGTAAGCCTCGTTAACGAAGGCAGCGTACCGGAGCTTACCGCTTCCTTCGGCGTTGCCCAGTTCAGCGGCAATCTGGTGGCCGCGGGGCCGCGGCTCATCTCTTCCACCTCGCAAGAAGAGTTCCAGGGGGTGATCACCAGCATCAACCAGGACCAGGAAGCCTTTGAGGCGACCCTTGGCGTCCTTGAGCAGCGTGGAACCGAGCCCGAACGGTTCCAGCGGATCCACTCCCACGCGGACACCTTGACCTCCAACATCAACGCCATCCAAAGCGAGATGTCTAGATACTTCTCCCTCGCCGAAAGCAGGAATCTCATTCGCGAAGAGCTGGTAACCATTCGGGACGACCTGGAGAATCAGCTAATCCCGGCCATCGACGACCAGCTTTTCTACACCATTACAGGCTACAGTGTACTGGGACGGGCGCCCGCAGAGCCGGAGGTACACTTTACTGAAGAGGAATTCACCAACTATCGGATCCTTTCAGAGCTTCTATCGGACGCCAACATTGGAACGGAACTGCTCGCAAACGCCTTCACCATTTCGGACCCGTCCCTATTGGAACCGCTCAGGGAACGATTCGAGGCCGTGGCCGGACGTATTCGGCGCAACCTTACAACGATAGAGCACACCGCCTATCATGCCGACCTTCAGACGAGTTTCGAAGGCCTTTTCCTGATTGGACTGGGCGAAAGCAGCGGGTTCAATATCCTGGAAGACGAACTCCGACTGCTGCAGCGTCAGAATACCCTGATTGCCCGAAACCAGGACATCGCGGTTGATCTCGTTCAGGAAGTGGACGGGCTGGTGAAGGCGTCCAGGGAAAGTTCGCAGGTCGCCACCAGCGCCTCATCCCAGGCCATCCTTACCGGCCGGTCGCTGCTGCTGGCCATTAGCGCCCTCAGCGTCGGTGGCGCACTGCTGATCGCCTGGCTGTTCGTTGGGCGGGTTCTGCTGCGCCGGCTGCAGCGCCTCTCGGACCGAATGGTCACCATGGCCAGCGGAGACCTAGAATCCGAGATTCACATAGACGGGAAGGACGAACTGGCGGACATGGCCTCCGCCCTGGAAGTATTTCGCCGGCACGCCCTTGAGGTGCAACGTCTGAACCTGGTGGAAAAGCTGGCAGAGGAGCTGCAGGGCAAAAACGAACAGCTGGAATCGGTGCTGGAGGATCTGCAGAAGGCCCAGGACCAGATAGTCATGCGGGAAAAGCTGGCGGCCCTGGGTGAGTTGACAGCCGGAGTGGCCCACGAGATTCGCAACCCGCTGAACTTTGTCAAGAACTTCTCGGAGGCCTCAGAGGAGCTGCTGGAGGAGATGAGGGAAACCCTGGATGAGAACGACGAAGGGAACCTGGACAAGGAGCAGCTATCCCTGATTCTGGAAATCTCCGATGATCTGAACGACAACCTGGGTCGTATCCGCAACCACGGCAATCGGGCCAACAGCATTGTGGAAAGCATGCTCTCCATGGGTCGTGGGACTTCGGAGCGCCAGTCTTCCGATCTCAACGCCATTGTAGAGGAACACGCCCGGCTGGCCTACCACAGCGCCCGGGCCACCGACCCCAACTTCCAGCTGGACCTGAAACAGGAGTTGGACCCCGATATGGGAGACGTGGAGATGGTCCCGCAGGACATTGGGCGGGTGTTCCTCAACATGGTAAACAACGCTTGTTACGCGACGGACCAAAAGCGCAAGCAGCTCGAGGCGGAGAGCGCCCCCGAGCAGTTCTTCCCCACCGTGGTCATCGGCACCGCGCGCAAGGAAGAAATGGCGGTGGTGACAATCAGGGATAACGGTGCGGGAATGCCCCAGGACGTAGTCGAGAAGATCTTCAACCCCTTCTTTACGACCAAGCCCACGGACCAGGGCACGGGCCTGGGGCTGGCTATCTGCAACGACATTATTCGTAGCCACGGCGGTTCCATCCAGGTGGAATCGAAGGACGGGGAATACACCCTGATGACTATCAATCTGCCCCTGGTGGCGCCCACCGCGGCTGCTGCTGCTGAAGAGATTCTCGTAGCGGAGGAACAGGGCTCCTAGCGGAGCCTGCCATTAGCCATGTTCCTTATCGGAGATTAGATTTGAACCCCAAGCCCACTTAATTGCCAGTGCGAATGCCTCAAAGTGCATGGACGGTGAAACGAACCAGTGGATTTTAACAATTACGACATACACCCAGACTTCTACGACGAGATGTTTCTCGACCGGGAGAACCCGCGAGAGCACTATCGCCAGCTCTACGAGACCCTGAATCAGGTCTCCGAGGAGCAGATTGTCAGCATCCAGGAACAGGTGACCCGCTCCTTCTATAACGAGGGCATCTCCTTCACCGTCTACGGCGACGAGGAGGGCACGGAGCGGATCATTCCCATTGACTGCGTTCCCAGGGTGGTGTCCAGCGAAGACTGGGCCTTCCTGGAGAAGGGCTTGGAGCAGCGGCTGAACGCGCTGAACAAGTTCCTGGACGACGTATATAACGACGGGCACATCATTGAAGACGGCGTCATTCCCGTCGACGTGGTCATGGAGTGTCCCCAATACCGCACGGAGATGCGCGGCTTCTCGCCGCCCCACGGGACGTGGGTGGCCATCTGCGGGACGGACCTGGTTCGCACCAACGACGGCTTCCGCGTTCTGGAAGACAATCTTCGCGTACCTTCCGGCGTGTCCTACATGGTTGCCAACCGGAAGGCCATCAAGGCCACCATGCGTCGCCTCTACCGCAGTTCGCAGGTTGCGGAGGTGGAGCACTACGGCCGCATCCTGCAACAGACGCTCAAGGAACTGGCGCCCGCCGGGCGTTCAGAGCCGAGCATGGCGCTTCTCACGCCGGGAGTGTTCAACTCCGCCTTCTATGAGCACATGTTCCTCGCCCGGGAGATAGGCGCGGAGCTGGTGGAAGGACAGGACCTGATTGTTAACGACGGTTTCGTCTATATGCGCACCACCAAGGGACTGCGACGGGTCGACGTCATCTATCGGAGGGTGGATGACGACTTCATAGACCCCCTCGTGTTCCGGCCGGACTCGCTGCTCGGCGTTCCGGGACTGCTGCACGCCTACCAGCAGGGCAACGTCTCCCTCGCGAACTCGCCGGGCACAGGCGTGGCTGACGACAAGAGCGTCTACGCCTACGTGCCGGACATGATCCGGTACTATCTGAGCGAGGAGCCGATTCTCTTAAACGTGGAAACCTACCTGTGCCGGCGGCCGGAGGACCTGGAATATACGCTGGACAACCTGGAGAACCTGGTGGTGAAGCGGGTGGGCGAGTCGGGCGGCTACGGCATGCTCATCGGCCCTCATTCGACGGCGCAGGAACGGGTCGAGTACGCCGCCCAGGTCCGGGCGAATCCGGCGGACTTCATCTCACAGCCGGTGCTGGACCTGTCGCGGGCGCCCTGCCTGATTGACGGGACCTTCGAGCCCCGTCACGTGGACCTGCGACCCTTCATACTTCACGGACAAAAAACACGCATTGTACCCGGAGCCTTCTGTCGCGTGGCCCTCAAGAGGGGCAGCCTGGTGGTGAATTCCAGCCAGGGAGGCGGCGGCAAGGACCTGTGGGTACTGAGAGGCTGAACTGATGCTTGCACGGAGCGCCCAAGGCCTGTATTGGATGGGTCGATACCTGGAGAGAACGGAGCACCTTTGCCGTCTCCTCCGCTCCCAGACCGCCGCGCTGGTGGACCGGCCCATCGAGGAGATTCACTCCGGGTGGAACCGGATCTACAACAGCATGAACCGGATGCCCCCGGTGGGCGGTCTGGAGCTGATAGACAGCGACGAATTCACCCTTGCGGACTCCTTCACACTGACCGACGACCTGGCATTTGAGCGCACCAACCCGGATTCGGTATGGAGCTGTCTCGCCTACGGCAGGGAGACCGCCCGCCAGATGCGTCACTGCATCAGCGGCGAGATGTGGACCCACCTTAACCTCGCTTACTTGCGAATTCAGCAGATTGACATCCTCTCCATCTGGCAATCTTCGCCGGAGAACTTCTTCTCCAAGACCGCCGCGGAGATGGATACCTTCGTCGGAGTGGCCACCGCGACTATGTACCGGGACGAAGGGTGGCATTTCATGCAGTTGGGGCGGTTCATCGAGGGAGCCCAGCTGGCGACGTCGTTGCTGCTGGGGCAGCTTCTCCACGTGCCCAACGCCAAGGCAGTGCCGGAAGCCGACTGGATGGCCTTGCTGCGGGACTACAACGCCGTGGAGACCTACAACCGGCGCTATGGCATAGAGGTAAATCCCGACTACGTGCTGGACCTCATTGCCACGGACCAATACCTTCCCCGGTCCCTGTGCCGCTCCCTGGACAGGGCCGCTCAGGAACTAAACGCGCTGGGATCCGGCCCCAACGAACAGTCCAGCGCCGCAGCCCAGCGGCTTTCCGGTCGCGTCTGCGCCCTGATCCACTACGATTGGCCGGACAACGACAATCATGAAGAGATGCTGCACCAGGTGAGCGAGTACTGCCGTCAGCTCCACTTGCTGATATCAGAGACCTACTTCGACTACCCCACGGAAGCCCCGGCTGTAAGCTGAGCTATGGCTGGCCTCCGCCGCCTGGAAGTTCGTCACTCCTCCCGTTACGTGTACAACGGGACGGTCAGGCGCAGCATAATGCGTCTCTGCCTGAAGCCCCGGGACAATAGCCGCCAGCGTCTTCTGAGATTTCGCGTCGAAACAGACCCGCCGACGCCGCTCAGGGAAGAGAACGACTACTTCGGCAATGCCAAGCACGTGCTGACGCTGCACCGGCAGCACAATTATCTGGAGATCGCAGCGAACTCGGCGGTGGAAACCTCCCCGAAGCCATTGCTCCCACCATCCCTCCCCAGAGATTCCTGGGACGAGATTCGCTCCTGGCGAAACTCCTTTCGACTGTGGAGCTTCACGAATCCGAGCGCATACGCCCGGCCCTCCGATACTCTGCAAGAATTCATCGGGGAGAAGAATCTTCGGCCTGGACAGGACCCGCTGGAATCGGTGCTGCGGCTCTCCGACACAATACATCGTTCGTTCCAGTTCATGCCAGGCAGCACCTCTGCAATTTCCCCTATCGAACATATCCTGGAGGCTAGGCAGGGAGTCTGCCAGGACTACGCCCACGTGATGATTGCCATCGCCCGTTCCTGGGGCATCCCGGCCCGCTACACCTCGGGCTACCTATACGACGGCTCCTGGGATGCGGAGAGCCTCTCTTCCGCCTCTCACGCCTGGGTAGAATGCTTGCTGCCGGGTTTGGACTGGGTGGGCTTCGACCCTACCAACGAGGGTATGGCCGGCGAGCGTCACGTGCGCCTGGCGGTGGGACGTGACTATAGCGACGTCTCGCCCACCCAGGGAATCATTCACGGCAGCGCCCAATCCACGCTGGAGGTGCATGTGCGAGTGGGCCCCGTGGATAGCTAGCTGCATGACTGGGAACGAACAACGATTTCCTTAGATCTCAATTGACCGCCCCATAACGGATATCTTCCTGTACCTCCTTGTGAAACTATATGTCAACAATGAATAGCGTCAATCATGGAGACCTTTTCATGAATGCGAGCGGCGCAAGCCCAGAGCGTTGACAACGGAATCTTCGTAGCATACGATGAAAAATCATACCTGATACGTGGTATTACCGTGAATCAATCATTCTCAAACGGCTCCAACGGAGCCTCAGATCCCCGGCTGATAGTTGAAAACGTAACCGTCGCATTCGAAGGATTCAAGGCGCTCAGCAACGTTTCCTTCGCCGCCCACGACGGCAACCTGATAGGCGTAGTAGGGCCCAACGGCGCTGGCAAGAGCACCCTCTTCAACGCCATGGCCGGTCTCCAACCCATGGATACCGGCTCCGTTCACGTAAATGGACGGACTGCGGAACACCCGGACTTTCTGGCCTACGTTCCACAGCGAGAGAAGATCAATTGGCGCTTTCCCGCCAGCGTGGAAGACGTGGTCATGCTGGGCCGAAGCGGTGGACGCTGGCGCTGGTTCCAACGCCCAAGCGCAAAGGATAAGGAATACGTCCGCTACTGCCTGGAGCGGGTGAATATGTGGGTGCACCGCACGGACCTGATGCCGGAACTTTCCGGGGGGCAGCGCCAACGGGTGTTCATCGCCCGTGCCCTGGCCCAGGAGGCCCACGTGTTTCTGCTGGACGAGTCTTTCAGCGGCGTGGATGTCGGCGCACAGAAATACCTGGTGGAAATTCTCCGGGGGCTTCGGGACGACGGCAAGGTGATTCTCATGGCCACCCACGACCTGACAAACCTGGCGGAGCGGTTCGACCAGGTGCTGTGCCTGAACCATCACGTTTGCGCCTACGGCCCACCCAATGAGGTCTTCACTCCAGCAGTGCTGGAAGAGCTTTACGGCGCCCATGGCGTCACAGTTACGGGTTCCGGGCCCAACCATCGCCGTCACAACGAGACTAATGGTTGATGCCCTTCTAGACCCCTTCCAGTACCAGTTCATGGTGCGGGCGTTGATAGTTTCGGTGCTGGTGGGCGCGGTTTGCCCCCTCATTGGCGGCTACGTCATCACACGCAACCTATCCTTCATGGGCGACGCCCTCGCCCACGGGGTGATGCCCGGCCTGGCCTTGGGCATCCTGCTGGGTTTCAGCCCGATCCTAGTGGCCGTGCCCGCAGGTATCGGCTTCGCCGTCCTCATCGGATTCATCAGCCACCGCACCGGCCTTGGCGAGGATACCTCCATTGGCATCCTATTCGCCGGCATGTTCGCCCTGGGACTGCTGATCCTCTCCATATCCGACAGCATCACCGTCGACATCGAGGATATCCTGTTGGGGCAGGTGCTGGGCGTGAGCCAGACCGACGTGATAATCACGGGGGGACTCGCCGCCCTGGTGATATTCCTGCTGGCCGCGATGCACCGGCAGCTGGTGTTCACCAGCTTCGATCCGATAGGAGCAAAGGTGGTGGGGATTCCCGTTCAAGCTATGGACTACGTGCTTCTGGGCATCCTGGCGCTGGTAATCGTCCTCAGCGTACAGGCCGTGGGCATCGTGCTGGTGCTGGCCATGCTGGTCGTCCCGGCGGCCACTTCCTACCTCTTGGCGCGGCGGTTCGTGAACATCATGGTCATTGGCGCGTTTCTTGGCGTGATGGCAGCAGTTACAGGCTTGTACCTCTCCTACCACTTCAACATGCCCTCCGGCCCAGCCATGAGCCTCACGGCCATCGGTATATTCGCCCTCGCCGCACTGGTTAAGCGAAGGGTCACCACCTAGCCCCCATTAGACGGGGCGGGTCGCATCCAAAGACCTCCGCTTTACACTATGACTCGCAAGAACAGGGGCCGGTGTGACACCGGCCCCTGTTTCATAGTCGACCCGGTTTGAGTCGGCCTCTCCTATTCGGAAGTGCGGCCGAATAGACCCCCGAAGAACCCCGGAATGCTGACGTTGAACAGGTAGTAGACGATTGGCACCACAATGAGCGTGAGGGCCGTTGAGCTTATCAGTCCGCCGATTACCACCGTAGCCAGCTCCGCGCCGATGATCCCGCTGGAACTGCCTGCGAAGGTCGCCAGGGGGAGCAGCGCAAAGCTGGTGGTCATAGCCGTCATCAGGATGGGCCGCAGGCGCACGCGGCCGCCTGTTATCAGCGCATCCATGACGGACATTCCCCTTGCCCGCAGCTGTTCCACGAAAGTTATCAGCACAATGGCGTTGGTGACAACAATGCCTATGAGAAGTAGTACGCCCATCATGGCTGGCAGTCCCAAGCTGCGTCCGGTCACCGTGAGAGCCACCAATACGCCGATAAGGGCCAGGGGCAGGCTTGTAATGATGACGATGGGGTTCTTAAGTGAGCCGAGGCTGGCCGCCATCACGAGGTACATGAGAATGATGCCCGCGGCCATGGCGATGAAGATAGCCTGGAATCCCTCCTCGATGTCGCCAAAGATTCCGCCACTAATGACTTCCAATCCGGGGGGAAGATCCAAGTCAGCGATTATGGAGTCGATCTCCAGCCCCACAGCCTGGGTGTCATCGGCGGTTATCTCGCCGGTGATGCTGGCGGAGCGGCGCCCGTCGGTGCGGCTGATGTTCACGGGACCCTGACGGACGGACATTTCTGCCAGTTCTCCCAAGGGAGCCGCCCCTAGCGGGCCGGTAATGACCACGGACTTCATGGAGTCAATCCCGCTCAGCGCCCGCCGGTCGCCTACAAGCACCACGCCCACGTCATCGCCGCCCACGTCAATGGTAGTCACCTGGCGGCCGATAAGCAGCTGGTTCAGCTGCGAACTTACATCCCGGGAGCTGAGGCCGATGGCGGAGGCGGCATCGGGGTCCACCGTGACGGCCACCTCGTCCCTGGATTGGGCAACGTCGCTCTCCAGGTTGACCACCCCCTCCACGGTGGAGAGGGATGACATGAGCTGGCCGGAGAAGGCCTGAATGTCGTCATAGTTGGGTCCGGTTACGACAATCTCGACGCCGCTGGTGGGAGGCCCGTCTGCCAGCTCACGGATGCGGACATCCCGGTCGGGATTGGGCAACTCGCTGCGTAGGGTCTCCGCAAAATCGTCGGGAGCATTGTCGTTCAGCACCAGCAGCATGCTGGCCTGGTTGAAACCGCCCGGGGTCCCCCCGGACGCCAGGTCCGTCGCACCGATGGAGACGGTGTAGATTTCAGACACCCCGGCAACCCTGCCCTCCACGTCTATGACTTCCACCAGGGTCTGTTCCAGCGGGGAGCCCGGCGGCAGGGAGACTTCGACTTCAACGTAGCGGTTGTCCCCGCTTGGAAAGAGGTTTATCGGAATGAACCCAACCAGCGCGAGGCTGGCCACTGTGACGACCGCCGCTCCCGCGAGAGTGCGGAGCCGGTGCGCCAGGGCCCAGCGCAGAATTGGGGTGTAGAGACGCTGCATCCACGTTTCGTGGACAAAAGTTGCTTCGTCGTCATCATCGTCCACGGTTGAAGGCAGGTCGCCGGGGCGAAGAAGGTATGCGCCAAGCACCGGCACCGCGGTCAAGGCCACGACGAGGGAAGCGACAAGGGCGAAGCTGACAGTCAATGCGAAGGGGAGGAAGAAGGCGCCCACCAAGCCTTCGATGAAGGCCAGGGGAGCGAAGACTACGATGGTCGTCAGTGTGGATGCGAAAATGGCCGGCCCAACCTCAACCGTTGCATCCAGGGCCGCCCGCCAGCGTTCCCTGCCAGCCTGAATATGCCGGTAGACGTTCTCCAGGACCACGATGGCATCGTCTACGACGCGGCCAACGGAGATTGCCAGTCCCCCCAGGGTCATGAAGTTCAGGCTCATGCCTTGCCACCCCATCAGCAGCACGCCCGTCAGGATGCTCAAGGGGATGACGAGGGCGATGACTATTGTGGGGCGTACCGTCGTCAGCAAACCCTTCCAGGCGGTGGGCCGTAGGGTAAGCATGAAGAGGAAGACTACCGCTACGGCGAAGAGGAAACCGAAGGTGGCCTCCGTCAGCAGCGTGTCAATCTGATCCTGGACCTGGGGCCCGTCGTCCTGGATGATGACGAACTCGACACCGGGAGGAAGGTTGGTCGTGGAGTCCAACACCCCTCGGACCGCCTCAGTCACTTCAATGGTGTTCGCCTCCGCTTCCTTGAGGACGGCAACGCCAATGGAGGGCCGGCCATTGGTGCGGGATATGCTGGTAGGAGCGCCCTCCGTCAATGTTACCTGGGCAACGTCGCCCAGCCGGGCGCCGGGGCCCACGGCGAGATTGCGCACGTCTTCCACGGAGGTGAGCAGGTGACCGGAACGAACGGGAACCGCCCTGCCGGCCTCGAAAACCAGACCCGAGGGCAGGGAAAAGTTGTTGTCTTCCAGCGCCCTCGTTACCTGGGCCAGGGTGAGTCCCCGGGATTCCAGGGCTGCGGGGTCTACGGAAACAACAACCTGACGCTGAATTTCTCCGGAGGCCCGGACCTGCAGGACTCCGTCAATCTCCTCAAGGCGGGGCAGAATCTCCGACTGCACAAGGGGGGCGGCAATCTCCGGCCCCTGCTCGGACAGAACGGCGAACTGGATAACCGGAATCTGGTCCGGGCTGAATCGCCCAACCGCCGGATCTTCAACACCGCTGGGGAAAGATAAGGCGTTGATGGCGGTCTCAATGTTGCTTTCCGCATTGGCCATGTCCGTGCCGTATACGAAAGTTGCCAGGACGATTGAGTTGCCCTCGAAGCTGGTGGACTGAAGGGTCTCCAACCCCGAAGCGCCTAAAATGGCCGATTCAATCGGAGCGGTGACGTCCTGCACCACTCCCTCTGGATCGGCCGAAGGATAGGAGGCGGTAACGACCACCAGAGGAAAGTCGATCTCCGGAAATAGCTCCACCCGGAGAGAGTTGTAGGTGAAAACACCGGCTATCAGCACAATGATGGCCGCCAGGAGAGTGACGGACCTGCGCTTGATGGCAGCAGCGGTTATGAATCTCATGCTCGCATACCTCTATCAGGAGAATTGTTTGCGTAAAGGGGCGCACGAAGTAGCCGGGGGCCGATATGCCCCCGACAAGGAAAGCCGAATGTACACAAGGTCAAGGGCGCCCTTACGGACGCGCCGGTGCAGCAGTCGGTATCTAGCAATGGGTGCCGGAAGAATGAGCAATCTTCCGGAGAGTCGTCAAAAGGTAGTTCACCCTAATATTTTACAGCAGGAATTGCAAAGGCGCGTTAACAAATGGGCAGGAACCTGTGAGGAGAGAGTTTGAGTGTATCCACTTCAGGGAGTGGGTACATGATCATTCTTTGCCCGCTCGGCTAAGCCTCGAGAATCTTTCCCGCCACTTCCCTGGCTTCTTCCAGATTTGCAACAAACCGGTCTTCGGGGACGCGGTGCAGAACATTCAGCGCCGCAAGGGTAACGGCGGGGTTCCCCTTCAGAGCCATGATGATTACAGCCGTGTCTTCTTCGATGGCCGTTTCTATGAGCTGCTCCACCACCAGCGCCGCGCTATCGTCCACGTACACCGTGTCGCTGAAGTCCAGTATGACAACTTCGTGCTGCTCGATGTCCAGGCTGATGGCGTCAATAAGCTTGCTTGAGGAGGCGACGGAGAAACTGCCCCTGAGGGCGACAAGTCCAGTGCGGGCGGAGAACGTCTCCTGCTCGTCCACCTCGTCTCCGTCTTTATCGAAAAATGCCGTATCCAACAGGGGAACTGAGACCACGCTATCCATCTCCAGCCGCTCGAACTGCCGGGCGCTGGCCATTCCGGCCGCAATTAACCCTATGATCACCGCCGTAATGAGGTCCAGGAACACGGTCAATCCCATGGTGATTACCATGACCATCAGATGCTCCCGTTGCACCCGGTGGATGCGTGTAATGAAGCGCCAGTCGATGATGTCCCACCCCACCTTGACGAGGATTCCGGCAAGGACGGCGTGGGGGATCTTCTCCACAAGGGGCCCAAGGCCAAGTACAAGGGCCAGAAGGATGGCAGCTCTGACGACGCCGGAGATCTGGGTGCGGCCCCCGGCGCGAATGTTGACCACGGTACCGAGCGTCGCGCCGGCGCCGGGAAGCGCGCCGATGAATCCCGCTGCCATGTTGCCGATGCCCTGTCCCATCAATTCCCGGTTGGCGTTGTGGCGAGTGCGGGTCATGGAATCCGCGACGAGGGAGGTGAGCAGACTGTCGATGGACCCCAGGAGGGCAATGGTCACCGCGGGCTGCAGCGCCAATACCAGCGCGTCAGTGCCGAAGTCGGGCAGGGATATGCTTGGCAGTCCCGTGGGAACTTCGCCGATGATGGGGACGTTTGTCAGCCATAGTACGCCCAGCAGAGTACCGACGATGAGCGCAGCCAGGGTGGGTGGCAGCACTTTCTGCAGCCGGGAGGGCCAGAGGACTCCCACCGCCAGAGTCACAGCGGCGATGGCCACGGCGCCCATGTTTACGGATTGGAAGGCTTCCGGCAGGGCCCTCAGCGTGTTCAGGGGCCCACCCGAAACCACACTGCCGCCTATGAAGGGCATGATGTGCACCAGCATCACTATCACGCCGATGCCGGACATGAAGCCTGATATGACAGAGTAGGGCGTGTAGGAGACGAACCGGCCGATTCTCATGGCGCCCAGCAGCACCTGGATGAACCCGGCCATGACAACGATGGTGAAGGCTATGGCAAGGTTTCCTTCAGCTTGGGTTGTAACAACAACCGCCATTGCCACGGCCATGGGGGCTGTGGGCCCGGATATTTGCGACCTTGTACCGCCAAAGACGGCGGCAAAGAAGCCAACCGCAACCGCCCCGTAGAGTCCCGCCAGGGGACCAAGGCCGGAAGCTACGCCAAAGGCAAGGGCGACGGGCAGCCCGACAACAGCCGCGGTGACGCCCCCGAACAAGTCACCACGGAGAGTCTCTAAGCTGTAGTCGAACTTGAGCTTCATGCTCTATGCACTTTACCCAAAATTCGACACGTTGTCTAATTGTACGCTGGGGTAAAGTGGATAAAGGAACGCACTTATGCCAAGAATATGCCCTTGCTACTCAGAATATTGGTTGTTTTCGGCTATCGAGGCCGAGTCACACGTGCTGGTCCACCAGAATCGCGTTGCCATCGGGGTCTGAAATCACGAAGCTGGCCGGGCCGGAACCGGCTTCGTCCGCCTCAGCGATCATCTCAAGTCCCTGGTCCTTCAGCCGGCGCTGCAACTCTCGAACGTCCATGAACTCTTCCACGGGGCGGGCCTGGCTGTCCCAGCCCGGATTGAACGTGAGGATGTTCCCTTCGAACATGCCGTGAAAGAGGCCTATGGTGACCTCGCCATTCCTCAGAATCTGCCAGTTCTGGTCGGGGTCTCCACCTACCGGAAGGAAGCCCAATTTCTCGTAGAATTCCCTGGATGCCGAAATGCTTTTAACCGACAGGCTGACCGAGAAAGCGCCCAGTTTCATTTCCTTCTCCCTTATCTTCCTCTTAGTGTAGTTTCGGTTCAGCCCGCCGCCGCCTCTTGCAGCTGGGCTATCTCAATCTTGGTCATGGTTAGCAGCTTGTTCATCACCTGCTCCGGGCTGGCGCTCATAATCTCCCCCAGGGCGGAGGGCACCACCTGCCAGGAAATGCCGAACTTGTCGTTCAACCAGCCACAATAAGCCTTCATCCCGCCTTCAGAAAGCCTCTCCCAGAAGTAGTCGATCTCATCCTGGGACTCGCAAGAGACGACAAAGGAGATGGCGGGGGTGAAGCTGAACATGGGGCCGCCGTCGATGCCGGTGAACTTCTGACCATCCAGTTCGAATTCCACCAGGGAGCCGCCACCCGCAGGGCCGGAGGGGACTGTCGAGACGCTGAGGATCCTGGAATTCTTGAAAATTGAGATGTAGAAGTTAGCCGCATCTTCCGCCGCCCGAGACTCGAACCAGAGGTAAGGGCTGATCTTGGAAATGGATGTCATGGATGAAATCCCTCCGTTGCTTATGTTCGAAATTCCACAGGATATCATACACGAAAGCCCAGAAGAATATCGCCGCCAGTAGCCGAACGGCTTTGACAGGTTGGGCGTTCGCTCTATAGCCTCGATTCCATGCGCATCGAACTTGGCAATGGATATTCTCTACAGGACTGGGCCACGGCGTGGCGCAACGGAGACCAGGAGCGATTCATCCCGCTGGCGGACGACTACGAGGTATGGAAGAACCTCAGCGATTCCTTCTCGCACCCGTACACCAGGGCCAATGCGGAAGCGTGGGTGGCGCTCCATGCGGGCGTCAATCCCGTTGTGGATTTCGCCGTCTGCGACGCTTCCGGACCCATCGGCGGCATCGGCTTTCAGACGTTCACGGACGAGTTGCGACACTCCGCCGCCATCGGCTACTGGCTGGGAAGGCCCTTCTGGGGCCGCGGCGTAGTCACCTCAGCCGTGATGGCGATGACGGCCTACGGGTTTGAGTCCCTCGGCTTTCTCCGCATCTACGCCCGGGTGTACAGGGGCAACGACGCCTCGACCCGGGTGCTGGAGAAGGCGGGCTACAAGCAGGAGGGGCTGCTGCGCAAAGCGATCCTGAAGGAGGGCGCCCCCACGGACTACTACGTCTACGCCATCCTGCGGGAGGAGTGGGAGTGAGGGAATTGGGGAGGTTTCGCCTTGCCAGCCGTTAAGCCCGTCCGCCGCCCTCGCTCCTTGAGGCTACTCAGTATCCCGCGCTTTCACCTAAGGAAGGGTTTTCGCCAAAGCTGTAACGGATTCTGGGATCCAGGAATGCCCGGACTACGTCATAGATCAGGTGGCACAGGATGAACCCGCCGGACAGGACGAGGACCACGCCGCCTAGAATGGGGTGATAGCCGTTACCACTAATTGCCTGTAATGCCAATAGGCCGACGCCGGGCCATTGAAATATCGCTTCCGTTACTACCAGGGCCGTCATGAATGCGCCACCTATCAAGCCAAAGGACAAAAGCGGCGAAACGGCGACATTCCTCAAGCAGTGCTTCCAGATGATCTTCCATTCGGTCACACCCTTGATGCGGGCCAGTTTGACGTAGTCGCCCTCAAGGGCCGACACCATCGCAGAGCGGACAAGCTGCGCAGTCACTGCGGTAGGCAGCAAAGCCAGAGTAATGACGGGGAGGATTAAATGGCTAGGGCTACTGCCACCTGGGACGGGAAGCCGGTCTAGGAAGAGAACGAAGAACCATGTAAGAAAGATTCCCGCACAGAAAACAGGCATGGCTCTTCCCAACGAGAAGATCATTCTCGCCCAGCCACCAAAGGTGTTGCCCTTCTTGACCGCTGCGAGAATTCCAAGAGCAATCCCCGCAACGGTGCTCAGACCCAACGCAACAGAAGCCAAACGAATGGTGTCTGAAAGTCGTTTCAAGACTTCATTGCCGGAACCGTAGCTCCCACGCCACCTATATTCCCTATCCCAGTAATTACCCGTCCTATAAGCTTGGGTCAAGCCCCAGGCCTTATCCCAGTTACCTTGGCTCAGGTCACCAATATACCGAGCGTACTGGACTACCAGAGACGGTTTTTCATCGTAAGGCCATCCGGGACCATAGACAATCCGCTCTTCATAGTGTTCAGAGCGCACAAGTGCAAACGTCACGATAGATAGCGCAAAGAGGGCAAGGAGGGCCATGCCTACCCGCCGAAGTAGGAACTGTTGCATGTGGCGTGCCCTCCTTCACGACGGGCATTTGGATCCTCGCAGAAGCTGCCCCTTACGGGCCTGAAAGTGGGAAGTCGCGACCGAATTCAACCAGCGTGAGTCTGAGCACCAGCTGCGAACGCATGATTGCGATACAGCTTTGCATATTCCTTTCGGACTTGTCAAATGCAAGTGCTAGTCGAATCCCGAAGCGACGTTGACCTACCTCGCCTGCCTAGGCATAATTGCCCTGTCACCTGAGAAGGGGGTACTCCGTCATGATTGATTGGCTTGGCATCGACCACCTTTTCGAGCTTTCCACCGCGGAAGCCGTTGCAGGATTCTTCACCCCGCTTGCCATCTTCGCCGCCTTCTTTCTGGCCCAGGTGATCCTGCCTGGTCGGCGCGTTCCCGGCTACGTCGTCGATGAAAACACCGGCGAACCCCGAAAGTACAGGTTGAACGGGCTGCTGGTTTTCGTCATAGCGATAGTCGTGTGGTACTTCGAGCTGACCGGCATGCCGCGGGACTGGTTCTACCGCTCTACAATCCCAGCCGTCGTCGGTGGGACGGTTTTCTCTATCATCTTCTCGCTAACAGCGGTGTTGAGCCAGCCGAAGACAACGACAAAGAGTTTCGTTGCCGAGCTGTGGACGGGACGCAAGCGGGAGTTTTCCTTCTTCAACAACCGGTTCGACGTGAAGATGTACCTGTACGTGGTCGGCGGCACCATGCTGTCGCTGAACGCGCTCTCCGGGGCGGCGTACCACCATGGCCTCTACGGCGCGAACGCGAATCCGGGCGTCTACTTCTACGCGGCGTTCTTCACCTTCTACGTATTCGACTACTTTGTTTTTGAACGCGTACAGCTTTACACCTACGACCTTATCCACGAGCGTCTGGGCTTCATGCTCCTCTGGGGCGGGCTGATCGTCTACGGATGGCTGTACATCCTGCCCCTTTGGGGCATGGCCGTCCACCCGGCCCCCGGGTACTCCACGGCGTGGACCTACGTGTGGCTCATCGGGGCTACGGCGTTGTTCCTGCTGGGGTGGACCATCACGCGGGGCGCGAACCTGCAGAAGTACATGTTCAAGCGGTGGCCCGACAGAAAGTTCCTCGGCATCATCGAGCCAAAGTACATCCAGGCGGGCGACCGGAAGATTCTGCATAGCGGTTTCTGGGGCGTGGCCCGACACTTCAACTACATGGGCGAGGGGTTCCTGTCACTGTCCATCGCCCTGATTTTCGGCCACTTCGGCAACCCCTGGGCGTGGACCTATTTCGTCGTCATCGTCACCCTGTTCACCTTCCGCCAAATGAACGACGACGAGCACTGCGCCGAGAAGTACGGGCCGGAGAAATGGGCAGAGTACAAGTCCAAAGTCAAGTACCGGATCTGCCCCGGCATATACTAGCGGCACCCTTGAGTGGACGGCCCGGTTCGGTCCGTCGCTTAGAGAAGCCCCACCGGCAAAGTTGATGAAATGTCGGGGGGAGGCTCTTCGCTAGATCGCGCTGTGGTGTTCCGTGCTCAGGTTGTGCCCCACGGCGCGCAATCTGGACTCGATGCTCGCCTTCCGGTTCAGCAGAGATTCCGTCTGTTGAGTGAAAGACTGCGGCAGCGCCTGTAGGATCTTCCGGCCCAGGTCGAACATCTCCTCCGGACTGCCGTACAGCCGGTGTTCGTGGCCGGTCTCATCGAGAATCTCCAGGTTAATTCCCTTGTCATAGTAGGCGTTGTTGGTCCGTCCAATATTCGCTTTCTTTATCCTGCGTTCTCTCATGGTTTGCCTCCTCGACGAGTCTCCTCGATATCAATCTCTAACACGTTAATAACTGGCGCATCCGAACGTCAATAAATGCCACTGCAACTTTTACCGCAAACCCACGCCCTTATTCCCATAATGTTTCGTAATCGCTTCTGTGGGCATTCTGAAGCTTCCTGAATGACATATTTCTGCGACATTTCGCCGCTATCGTATCTGACATCAAGCAATATTCACCAAGGAGGTAGCAAAATGGTAGGCAAGAAGTTGACAAAGATTTTCTTGGGGCTGGCGTGTGGGGCAATACTCTCGGGAGCCATACTCATCGGCTGCAACACCAACCCCGGTTCCGAATCGGGCCGGGACGTTGACCAGCCCGCAGTCACCCAGGTCATGTCCGAAGGGACCGGAGGCGAGTCCGCCGGCGAGCACAACGGGCGCGGCGGGGAAGGCGCCGGAGAGCACGGTGGCAGCGGCGGCGAGGGAGCCGAAGGCCGCGGCGGCGAAGGTTCGGAAGGCTCCGAGGGGGCGGGAGAAGGCGCTGAAGGCGGACGCGAGGGCGCTGGAGAAGGTTCCGAGGGCGGAGGCGAAGAGGCCACTGCTAATCAGCTGGCCCCGAACGAGACCTTTGACATGGTCCGCGGCGGGGCCCGGCTCATCCTCAACTACGACCCTCAGATCAATGCTTTCAAGGGCACCGTGGAAAACACCACCACCAACGCTCTGAGCCAGGTCAGGATCGAAGTTCATCTCTCCAACGGAACGGAACTCGGTCCCACCACTCCCATAGACATGGCGCCGGGCCAGATGGCAATGGTTGAGCTTCCTTCCACGGCTGCGCCCTTCACCGGATGGGTAGCCCACGCCGAGGTCGGCAGCGGCGCTGAGGCTGGCGGCGAGCACAGCTCCGCCGCAGCCGGTGGCGAAGGCGCAGAAGGCGGCAACGAGGGCGCCGGAGAGGGCACCAGTCGGGCGGAGGGCGGCAACGAAGGCAGCGGCGGCGAGGGACACGGTCCCGGCGGAGAAGGCGGCGCTGAGGCCGGTGAGGCCGCAATGTCCAGCCCAATCACCCCTCTGGACCAGACGTGGAACGGCGTCCTCGGCGGACTCGGCATCACCGCCCGGTACGATGCGGCAACCCAGTCCGTCCAGGCAATGGTGCAGAACACCCTCCCGCAGACCCTCTGCTACGTCCAGGCGGAACCCCACCTGAAGGCTGGCACGACAACTGTAGGGGAGCTCGGCCCCGACATGCTGGGCGACCTGAACCCCGGGCAGATCGCCTACTCCAGCCTGTCCATAGCCGGCGAACCCAGCATGGCGGGCGTTGCCTTCGACGGATACGTAGTCCACATGGAAGTATTCGACTGCGGCGGGCCCGGCCCCTTGCCTCACACGGGCGGGGAAGGCGCTGAGGGTGGCGGCGGCGAAGGCGGCAGCGAGGGCACCGCCGAAGGTTCGGAAGGCGGCGGCGAAGAGGGCAGCAGCGCCAATCAGCTGGCCCCCGACGAGACCTTCGACATGGTGCGCAGCGGCGCCCGGCTCATCCTCAACTACGATCCCCAGACCAATGCCTTCAAGGGCACCGTTGAGAACACCACCAACGAGGTGCTGACGCGGGTCAGAATCGAAGTCCACCTCTCCAACGGTACGGAACTCGGTCCCACCATTCCCATCAACATGGCTCCCGGGCAGGTGGCGCTGGTCGATATGCCTTCGACCGCCGCTCCCTTCACAGGATGGGTGGCCCACGCTGAGGTTGGCGGTGGAGAGGCCGGCGGCAGCGAAGGCTCAGGCGAGCATGGAGGCAGCGGCGGCGGTGAGGGTGGTGGTGAGCACGGCTCCGGCGGCGAGAGCGGCGGAGAGCACGGCGGTCGCGGCGAAGGGGGGAGAGGCGGATAGAGAGAGATGTCGAAACTTCCCGCCAAGTGCGATAACCTAACCTTGAGGATCTCCATGAAGTGGACGCGGCGTCTCAGTAGAGGCGCCGCGTCCCTGACTGCCTCCACAAAGGAATGACCATGCGCGGCACCGTACTGATAATCGAAGACGATACGAGGATTGCCAACTGGGTCAAGGTGTACTTCGAACGCGCCGATTTCTCCGCCGAGGTTGCTCACGACGGCGTATCCGGCCTGAACCTGGCCCGCGATCTTGCACCGGACCTGATAATTCTCGACCTGATGTTACCCCGTCTCGACGGGGTGGAACTGTGCAGAATCCTGCGCCGGGAGTCGGACGTTCCGATAATCATGCTGACGGCCAGGGAAGCTCCCGCCGAGCGGATCATGGGACTGGACACCGGCGCAGACGACTACATCATAAAGCCCTTCAACCCGGAGGAGGTCATCGCACGCGCTGAAGCCGTGCTCCGCCGCGTGAAGGGCAAGGTCCAACAGGTCATCACCCACGGCCGCATCACCCTTAACGAGACCACCGGCATGGTAACCGTGGGTGATGAACCGGTTACTCTGAGCCAGGCCCAAACTGCCCTGCTATCCACGTTCATGCGTCACCCAAACCAAGTGCTCACCCGCGATCAGCTGATCTCCCTGTCTTTCAACGACGAATTCGACGGGTTCGACCGCGCCATCGACAACCAGGTCGCCCGTCTCAGAAAGCAGATCAGCCGGGAAGGCAGCCAGCCCATTCAAACGGTATACGGCGCCGGATACAGGTTCGTCGTGGAGGCCGAATGATGTCGCTGCACTGGAAAATCATGGGCGCCACGGTGCTGCTGGTCTTGCTCACCGTACTGGTCAGCGTGAGCGTGGGCTACTACGCAACCCAGTCCCGCTTGGACGTGTTCGTCGACCGGATAGGTGACGATGAGGCTGTCCATCTGGCCCGCAATCTCAGCCGGGAGTATACCGCCGCCGGTGGTTGGCAAACAGTGGGCCGGACGCTGTCCGAGGCCGGATACGTCTACAACGGATCTCGGGAGGCAGCGGGACATGAGGAAGGCGTGGGGGAGTCGGGGGAATCCTCCGAGCTCTTCCACAAGGACCAGATAAGGGTCGTCATCACCGGCCTCGATGGCCGAGTGGTGACGGATAACCTCTCGGACCTTCCCCCAGGGACCGAGGCACCCGATCTGTCCGGGCGTCGGGAGACAGTCTCGGACCTGATCAACAATCAGCCCGTGGGGCACGTCTACGTGGACGTGAACCGGGAATTCCTTTCGACGGAGTCCCACGGCTTCCTCAACACCCTTCTCTACATCGTGCTGGTTGGCGGTCTGCTGACCATCGGCGTGGCCGTACTGCTGGCCGCCTGGCTGTCCAAGCGCATCACGGCGCCGGTGACGGCCCTCACGGAAGCAACCCAGGCTATTGCCCAGGGGGATAGCACCCGGCTTCCCGTCACGTCCTCGGACGAGTTGGGGCGGATGAGCGCCGCTTTCAATCAGATGACGTCCGCCCTGGAAACTCAACGCGATCTCCGCAGGCGACTGATAAACGACGTTTCCCATGAGCTGAACACCCCTCTCAGCGTCATTCTTCTGGAGGCTAAGGGGCTGCAGGACGGTCTTCAGACCCCGGAGGGGGCTTCCGACCACATTATCCAGGAGGTGGAAAGGCTGCGTGGCCTCGTAACGGACCTGGACTGGCTTGCTGAGACGGACCTTGGCGATCTCAGGCTTACGATAGAGAAAAGCTCAATTTCGGATCTGCTCGCCGCAGAGGTGGACCGATGGCAGCCACAGACGCAGGCAAGCCGGATTGAAATGTCGCTGGAAGTGTCCGACGACCTGCCGGACTTGGACCTGGACCGGATGCGCATGAGCCAGGCGTTGGGCAACCTGCTGAGCAACGCCGTTCGTTGCACCGAGGCCGGGGGGAGTATTTCCATTACGGCGGGGTTGGATGGGAACAAGGGGTTGGCAATCTCGGTTGTCGACGACGGGATCGGCATCGATCCCGCGGACATCCCCCACGTCTTCGACCGCTTCTATCGCACCGACCAGTCTCGCAGCCGGGGGATAGGCGGCACTGGGCTGGGACTGGCCATTACCCGCGCCATAGTGGAGGGGCACGGGGGTACAATCGTCATAGCAAGCGAGGGCCTTGGGCAGGGTGTTGCCGCCACCATTCATCTGCCTCTGAACCAGTAATTCTCGACCCTTTACATACCCTCCCTCCTTGCATATCCGACTCCCCGACGCGTCACACGTTCTGCCGATGGGCACTCTACACCGTCCCGTGAGCAGCAGTCGATCACAACCCCATCAGTGGAAGGTGGGGAAATCTCATATGGCAGTTTTTCAGCCGCCATCCATGATATTTCGAAATAGACCTCGCTTCTCATCCCATACTCGTTACCATAATTCACAAGTTTCGGTAAGTATTACGCCTGAAGCTCGCAAGCTTGTACCAAACCTTGACAGGGCCTGGGGGCTTGTAGTAAACATATAATAGGGCGAGGTATATCTTTGCTACTCAAGGTCTATTCATCCATTCTACTGTCTCGTCCGCCGCGCCTTTGGCGCTGGATTCCGCCCTTTGAGATGCCCTCTGGGTGGGTCTGCTACACCAAAAAATAAGTGAGGTGTTCGAGATGCAAAGGTATCTAGTCTTTCGAATTGCCCAGTCTATCGTGGCGCTCATCGGCGTCTCGATGATCGTCTTCGCCCTGACCCGGGTCAGCGGCAACGTGCTGGACATCATGCTGCCTGAAGACGCTACAGCCGCGGACTTCACGCGGGTAAGCGAGGCGTGGGGGTTGGACAAACCCATGATAGTCCAGTATGGCATCTACGTGAAGAACGTGGTGAGCGGCGACTGGGGACAGTCCTGGAAGTGGGGCAGCGGCGCCCTTGAGATTGTGCTGAAAAAGTTCCCCGCCACCCTGCAGCTGGCGTCATTCACCCTGGCGATCAGCACCGCCCTCGGAATAGCTATGGGTATGCTGGTGGCTACCAGGAAGGACACTCCCTTCGACTACGGAGGGAAGGTCCTCAGCCTGCTTGGCCAGTCGCTCCCCAGCTTCTGGCTGGGCATCGTGCTCATGTGGGTCTTCGCCGTTCTGCTCGGCTGGCTGCCCACCTCCGGCAGAGGAGGCATCGCCCACATGATTATGCCAGCCATAACCCTCGGCTGGTTCAACGTGGCGGCGCTGATGCGGCTGACCCGCTCGGCGATGCTGGAGGTGATGGACAGCGAGTACGTTAAGCTGGCTCGCATCAAGGGCTTGCAGGAGTGGAAGGTGGTGTGGAAGCACTGCCTGCGCAACGCGGCCATCGCGCCGCTGACCTACTTCGGCCTGGTGGCGGGCTTCCTTCTGACGGGCTCGGTGGTGACGGAGACGGTCTTCGCGTGGCCCGGCACCGGCCTGCTGGCCGTAGAGGCGATCCAGGCGCGCGACTACCAGGTGGTGCAGGCGGTGGTGCTGTTCATGGCGGGCATCTTCATCGTCTCCAACCTGGTTGTAGACATCCTCTACGCCTATCTGGACCCCCGCATCCGCTACAACTGAAGATCCCCCAACAACCACTCCCGCACCCGCTTCTTCTAACGGGAACAAGGCTCCTCGGGCGCGGATGCGTCCCCCCGGCCACGCCGGATTAGGCGTGGCCGGGGGGATTATGCCCAAGACACACGCCTGGCATACTTTGGGTAGCCGTCGTTAACATGGGTGACACATCTCCAGCATGGTTCCGCACAAAGTCCGAAGCTCGGCTATTCTTGGCCAATCTCTTTCTGATCTAGATCTGCAACATCACCAAGGTTGAGTCCTCCATCTACCGCGCGTTTTGCAAAGAACCGCTTCGGGAGGTCCCATGGACCTCGGTCACAGTCAATACACCAAATCAATTGGGTTCGTCCCAACACAGGCGAGGTTTGGCTCAAACAATGGGACACCCACCATTGATTGCGAACCGGAGATTACATCAAAATCAAGAAGGATGGCGGGGATGCCATTAATAACCAACGCCCCACTCTCTATTGTTGCGGCTGCGTCACCCACGTCGACGGCCAAGAATGTGCACCTGGGAGAGACCACGCTCCAGCATTCCCATAGAAGCGGTGTGGAACAGGCCGCCGCTGCGCAGTCGTGCGACAAAAGCACCCATAGGGTCGATTCTGCCAATCTACCCGGGGGCCTCAGCAAGTTGCAGCTTGCCGGACAGAAGCAACGGACGCTGAACGCAACATAGTTGATTTATCGCAACGATTGCTTGTACATAAAGTTGACATACGGACTCCTCTTAATTACGCTTTCTTTGACGGCACAAACTCTTATATCCGGCAATTACCGCCAAGGAGGTTGTAGTTATGGCAGCATTGACTTTGGGTGAAATGCAGAGTCGCATCCTCGCAAAGGCCGCGGAGGACAAGGAGTTTCGCGCGAATTTGATTGAGAACCCCAGGGCCGTCATATCTGAGGAGCTCGGCGTCCTCATCCCGGAGTCCTTTGACTTCCAGATTCATGAGAACACCGCAACTACCGGACACCTGGTTCTGCCCCCTTCCGAGAGCCTCACCGAGTCGGAGTTGGAGATGGTCGTCGGCGGAGGCGGTTCCGGCGCGCACTGGTCTCCCGACTAGTCCACCACCGGTAGTAAGCAAGGTAGTCTTCCATGCGGCCTCAGGGGCGCAGGTAGGGTAGATCGTACTCCTTCGGATTCAGCATATCGGCAATTGCCCTTTGACTGGGCGGATCCATTTGCATGAGGGCGTAGATTAGTGGCTGCTTGCCCTGCTCCAAGAGCGAAAAAAGCATCCGGTTCCCTTCCGCCATGTCTCTGTCCCATGCGCCGATGACCGGCGGCGGGATTCCGGGTGCAAGCCGCCTGCTGGTTTGACCGGCCAATGCCGTCATTGCCTCCCACTCCGCATCGCCGACCTTACCTGAGAACCTGCCAACAACCCTTCGATAAGTGTGGATATATTCATGCAGGAAGGGGCGATAGGTCTCTCTGTGTCGCATATCTGTAAATACGTGGCGGTAGGTGTCGCGCAACCAATCCTGGCGTCTTGCCGCGCCTATGGCCATTCCCTTCATTACGTACGCCATGACCAATAGGAAGCCCCCGTACTCTCGGCTGACCTTGGCGATCAGGTCTCCCACTCCCTCCAGAGCATACTCGCCTTTGGCTCGGTACTTATAGGCGTCGTTTGGGAAGGCATAATAGAAGATCAGGTCCCTCAGCGAATAGATAACCTGGGGTCTATGGTCAATGCCTATGAGCCGCGCTATCTCGTCGTTATAGAAGCCGTAAAAGACCACGTGGTCTCTAGGGCCTGGAGGCGACTCGCCGTAGTAACGCTGATTGTATGCTGCAATGCGGTCGTCCAGGTTACGGTGGATGCTTTTGTGAAATTCAGGTTGGGTGATCAACTTGTGGACCAGCAACGCTTGCATCTCCATAACGTTGGCGGCGCCGCCCGTCATCGGACGCGCATATCCTATGAAGTAGATGTTGCTGAGCTCGGCGGGAATCACCCCCATAAAGCTACTGCGGTATAAGTACCGGAAAGGTTCTCCCCCATCTATTCTGATCTCAGGGAGATTCGGATATTCGTCGCCACCGGGAATGTACTCATGAAAGCTCCGATGGAAACCTCGCCAATGGATGGTCTTCTTTTCGAAGTCAATCGGCGTGTTCTTGGGGACAACGATGACGTTCCCCGCCAAAATCCACATAGCGATGTCGTTAAGCAGGTATCCTTTCTTGATGGCGTTCTCCAGGTCTTTGGCGAATTGAAGCGCGTAGAGGTCAATGGGCCAGAACTTGGTGATCACCGTACCATTGGCCGGACGAACACGGCTCAAGATGCCAGTCGTGCTGCGCAGGGTGTCAGGGAACTGGTCGCCCAGTAAGAATGGAGGGTTGCCTGAACCGGGGCGCGCGCCAAAAATCAGGGAGTTGTAGACTTCCTGGGAGACGTAACGGAAATTGTGAAACTCAAACTCAGAGAATGCGGCCAGCTTCCTGGCGCCGTCAACGGTCACGTCCAATACCTTTTCCAGGGGATAGAAGCCGTTCGTCCTGAGGATAATCTTATTGTTGTTCGGCGCCAGCTTGGAGATCATCAGGTTAGCGGAGTCGCCCATGGTGTCCAATACGAAAGTGCGGTTAGTGGCGCTATAGTCTATCTCGTTGAGAAGGGAATGAATGGGGCGACGAAAGCCGGTTGCCAGCACCACGTGTTTTGCCCTCAGGGTCTCTCCGGAGGCGGTGAAAATCACGCTGTGGCTGTTGAAATTGTCGATCCGAGTGACCCTATCCCTTACGATTCTGTGCCGGTAAGCTCTGCGCCATCTCAGTTACATGGCATAGAAGTCTTCACCGGTTTGATAGTCATCCCTCTCGAATCTCGATACGAGGTCGAAGGAGAATAAGCTGGTCAACGGGTTGGATACCAGGTCGAAGTCCAGGCGTCCGGAAGCGCTCAGATCGTCCCAGACCGTCCTGCTCCCATCCGAGATGCAAACAAAGTCGGTTTGCGTGCGCTCAAACTCGCGAATGAGAGGTATGGCGCTCAAACCGAATCCAACTACAACCACGTGGACATTGCGCATCAGCTAACTCCATGTAATCGGCGGTGGGGATGAGAATTGGACTGAACCCTCCAGGCCTCTGCCTGCGCTACTTCTCCAGGGGAATAAGGTCCGGGTTCAGGATGTTCCGCGGGTCAAATTCCTTTTTCCACTCCAGCATCTGCGCCCACTGCTCACCGTAGTGTTCCTGCCATCCTTGACGATCGAAATTCAGCCAGCCCGAAAGATATCTCTTGCCGCCCGCATCGATTATTCGGCGACTTTCATTGGCCAGAATCGGCAGGACCTCCTTCAATTCCGAGGGTGGAGCCTGAATGATGATGCCGTATCCCATGAGCATCTCTCCCTCCGGCCGCATGAGCAGCGGCGCATTGAGCAGCTCGCCTCGGAAGGGCCCCAACATTATTCGCGATGCGCGCGCAACAGGCGCCGGAAGCCGGGACAACACGCCCTCTATGAAGCTTGGAAAGGCATCCCAGGGCAGCAGTCCTTCCGTGCAGGGATGAGACTGGTCCCAATCGTTGAACGTGTGCGCCCGCCGGGCCTTCCGCTCCCGGTCGAATTCCGGTTTGATCCGGTCAGGCATAGGAGAATCACCGGAAAGGTAGCCTTCCTCCATCCGTGTCGCGAACCCAAGAGTGGAGTCGTCGTGGCAGCCTCTAAGGTAGCTATAGTGCAGGTCTCCCAGTAATTCGTCCTGTTCGGGAGGTGTTTCACCCCATTCCACACTGAGATAGACCACGAATATTCTGTGGGCATACAGCTCGCCGGAGAGTGCCTGCCAAGCGTTGCGAACCACCGGCAGACACCATCCGTCAATGTGCTGAAAGCGCTCGGTCTCGGTGAGCAGCGCGAAGTCTTGCATCATTGCGGCCACGTCCGTGTACAGAAGGGTATACGTCCGCACGTTTGGCAATGCTCTACGCAGTGGGATGCGGGCCTCGGTAATGACGCCAAACTGCCCCAACCCACCTCGGACAAAGTCGAATAGAGCAGAATTCGCGTCGGCGGAACAGCGCAGGAGCCTGCCATCCCCGGTTACAACTTCCAGCTCGGATACGTTATCAACCTGAGAGCCAAAGCGATGAGATGATATGCTGAGTCCGCCAACGGACAGCGTTCCACCCACCGTCACGCTGAGGTGGGTGGTCAGCGCGGGAGGCAGGTAGCCTTCAGCCTATACCCTCTCGACCAGGTCTTTCCAGCGGACTCCGGCCTGAACGCGAATCTCGCCGCCCTCAACATCTCCAATCCTGTTCAGCCCCTTCATATCGACCAGAATTCCGTTGTTGCTCAACGACTGGCCGCTTTGGGAATGGCCTGCGCCTTTAATCGTTAACGGAATACGCCGCCGATTCAATTCACGCACGATGTCTACGACTTCCTGCACGTCTTGAGGATGAGCCACGGCCCGGGGCCTCTTTCGAACAGTGCGGCCGAAATCGTAGCTGGCGGCCTCCATAGCCTCCTCGCCGATTTCCAGATTTCTCAGAATATCTCTAGCCATGTCTATGTGTCCTGCGGACCGGGTTTGCCCGCTTTTCGACATGGTACGGCGGCCAGAGAAAGGGGTGGAAGCAATCTCACTGGGTGATCCGTCGTACGTCCACGCCTACGTAAGCCTTGGCAAAGACCATTTCCGGGTCTATCACCACCTTGACGTGGTTGATGGTCTGGCGTATTTGGTACATGCCGTCCCGGCCAAAGAAGACCTCCAGTCGCGACCAGTTACGCAGTCCTTCCGCCTTGGCCGGCAGGCACCATCCCTTCTCTTCCAGCCGGTCGATGAGCAGCTTCCAACCGGCGGGGTCCAGACGGAAAGACTCCTCCAGCCGGGTCCCCTGAAGCATACGAGTGAACTCGAGACCGACACTTGGCAGCACACCGGATGATGAAACATCAATGTCAATCCAGACTCTCGGATAGACCACCCCCGAAAAGGCAGCGAGGATGGCAGCGGGCCTTGACGGGTCTCCGGGCCACTTCACCTGCTCCAAAGCCCCGGGTACCAGGACGCTTTCTACGCTCCGCGCCACCAGTCGAACCTTTCGCTCGGCCCTGCCGGGCATAACCCCTGCATGCCCTATTCCTATGCCCAGGGCCGCCAGGGCAGCGCACGACTGCCTTACCTGTCGAGTTTCGCCGGCGTCCGGCTCCCAACCCGCGGCCGATCGCAGAGTCTCAACCAGTGCATCAGTATCCTCCTGCAAGTTCGCGATATCGCGTTCCAGTTGGCCCCTGGTCGAGATGAAAATGCCCGGTACGCTGTGTTCTCCGGGAGGCGCCGTGGCGAGGTCGTATTCCAGCATAATTCCCTTGTTCGCCCTGACAAGGAACGAATCAGGACCGGCTCTGCAGTGCTCCGCAAGAAAGGCTGCGAACCCGTTCCCGATCAACGCGGGTTCGACGCATGGATCCAGGCGTCGATAGAAATCTGCCAGGCGGGTGTCCGGGGAGGCTATGACAAAGAAGTCCGCAGTTGGGTCGGGGTCGCACAAGTTGAACTCAAACCCAAAGCGATGATCCGCAACACAGAGGGGCAGCTGCCGCGTTAGGGGATAAAGCCTCTCCCACCCGGAATCTCCGATTAATGCGGAGGGGAACAGGCTGCGCACCTCTTCCAACAGGACGCCTAATGAACAGTAAGCGGCGTTCACAGAAAGGTCCTCTTGCTCCCGCCTTCTATGCAGGACTTGCCGTCCGTTCCTGAGCTTCTGATGTACCAATGGAGATGACGTTTTGCAACTTCTGGGGAGGGTGCAATCATTGGTTTCATTATACAATCCATGCTGCTTTCAAGCGATGTAAGACAGCATCGGCGGGTGTAATCTCACATCCGCTAACTGCTCTGCCTAGTCAATCGGCCAGAACCCCATGCGGGGCTGTCCTGAATCACCAGCGAAATGGAGGGAGTGCAAGTTGTTCTTCAACCGGGTGTTTCGCGAAAAGGCTCTACGACGCCGTGCACGGCAGGAGCCATTGGACGACCGGCTGCAGATAACCGCTCCCCACGAGTGGTTAATTGTTGTGGGGCTGGGAGTGATGCTGTTTGCGTTGATCTTGTACGCCATACTTTGGCGCGTTGAACGCACAGTGTCCTATGAGGCTGCGCTTGTCCTTCCGGGCGAACGCCACCAACTGGTTGCCCCGGTGTCCGGCACCGTGCTGGATGTTCTTGTGGGTGTCCGACGTCGTGGCGCCCGGTCAAACCGTCGCATACGTTAGAACTTCCACATCACAGCATTGGGAATCGGTGATTGAGGGAATCATCAATTCCATGGGTGAAGGCGGGCAGTCGGTGGATGGCAACCAGGTGGAGTCGCTGCGAGCCCTGCTGGTTGCGGGTTCAGCCGCGGAAACCGGTTCCGAGGTGGAGGTAATCGCCCCTTACGGCGGCGAGGTCATGGTGCTGGACCTGGCCCCAGGGCAGGCGGTGTCCGCCGGAGCGGCCGTGGGACAGGTGCGCGCAGATTCGCAAGGACCTCCGGAAATTGTTGCGTTTGTTTCTCACAGAGACGCTGCGCGCCTTAGGGAGGGTATGGATGCACAGGTGAGTATTCGCGATGGGAGGGACGAAAGTGTACAGGTTGTCTCCGGCAAGGTGGCAGGCGTCTCGGCTGCCGTGAACGATCCACCAGGTTGGCTGCTGGATCAGGGCTTGTCCGTGCCACAACAGCCCCATGAGGTGCGGGTGGGGTTGGGCGGTCGCGTGACGGACCCTCCCGTGGTTGATGGGGCAGGTGTGTCCTTGCGGATTGTGTTGGGACGAGAATCCTTTGCGTCCCTGTTGCGGCCGGAAAGCGGCGGCTGATGCGGTGGCCTCTCCTGGCCGGCTCCCGACGCGGGCGCCGGGCCCGCACGCCTTTAATGCTGCAGCAGGAGGAAACCGACTGCGGCGCGGTTTCCCTCGGCATCGTGCTGTGGCGTATTTCGGGCGCTGGGTTCCACTGGAGGAGCTTCGCGAGGTCTGTGCGGTTAATCGGGACGGCTGCGACGCTGCCGATATTACGCGCGCCGCCCGTCGTTTCGGACTGGAATCCCAGGGATGGAGAAAAGAACCTTCGCAGCTCCCGGACATGGAGATGCCCCTCATCGTATTCTGGGAGTTCAATCACTTCCTTGTCCTGGAGGGCTTCCGCGGCCGGGACTACCTGGTGAACGACCCCGCCAATGGTCGCCGCGTAATTGATAAGGAGGAATTTGATCAAGGGTTCACCGGCGTAGCGTTGAGTTTCAATCCTGGCCCGGAATTCCAGCCGGGCGGCACAAGGGAGGGGGTTCTTCCCCGCCTCTGGCCCTGGCTCCGAGAGGTCACCGGTCCCCTGGCCTTTGCCCTGTGCTGCGGCTTGGATTTCGGGGTTGCTGGTCTATCTTCTCACCTGGATGCGCCAACGTTGTCTCAGACTGCTAGCGGTGCGGCTGTCGGTAGACCAGGCGGACCGCTTCATCAGGCGAATGTTCCGACTTCAAATGGGCTTCTTTACCCAACGGTTTTCCGGCGATTTGGCAGCTCGGCTTCAGTTGATTGACGGAATTGCGGTAGTTGCGACCACCCAGTTTGTCGGGGTCATAATCGAGTTGATAGCCAGCGCAGTCTTCCTGGCGACCATGTTCTTCTACGACCCCATGCTGGCAGGCATAGTTGCCGTCCTTGGAGCCTCCAGCGCTGTGATAATGCGACTCATCACCCGGTCCCGCGTAGGCGAGAATCGCCGCCTGCAACGCGAACAGGGCAAGCTGCATGGCATAAGCATGTATGGATTGAAGAGCATAGACACTGTGCAGGCCGTTTCTGCCGAGGACGATTTCTTCTCCCATTGGGCCGGTTATCAGGCGCGTGAGTTGCTGGCTCGCCAGCGGTTTGCGGAGCTTGGCCATATGATTGCCTCCCTTCCCGGACTGTTCCTGATAGTCACGAACGCCGCAGTTCTGGGAATCGGTGGCTGGCGTGTGATAGAAGGCGACATGACCCTGGGCGTAATGATGGGTTTCTATGTTCTTGCCTCAAACTTCCTCCTGCCCATTGGCCGCCTGGTCCAATTCTCAGATCTTTTTCAGGTATTGGAAGCCAACCTCCAGCGACTCGAAGATGTTTTCGACGCGCCTGAAGATAGATTTTTCCAACATCGTAACGGCAAGTCCAACGAGAGGGTTGGGACGCTTGCCAGACAACTGCGGCTCAGCGGGCATCTGGAGCTGCGCAACGTGCAATTCGGGTACAAAGCCAACCGCGATCCCTTGCTCAACAACCTTAGCCTCACCATAGAACCCGGAGATTCCCGACCAGTCGGTGGTAGACGCGGCAAAGGACGCTACCATACATGATGAGATTCTGGCCAGGGCCCATGGCTACGATTCCCTCATTGAGGAGGGAGGGCGCAATTTCAGTGGCGGCCAGAGGCAGCGTCTGGAAATTGCCAGGGCGCTTGTGAGCAACCCATCGCTGCTGATTCTGGACGAGGCCACCAGCGCCTTGGACCCGGTTTCCGAGATGCGCATTGACGAGGCGCTGAGAAAGCGCGGCTGCAGCTGCCTGATTGTGGCCCACCGACTGAGCACCATACGGGATTGCGACCTGATTGTAGTGTTGGATAAAGGGAACGAAGTTCAGCGAGGCACTCACCCGGAGCTCATGGCCGATACCAAAGGTCTATATTACCGGCTCATGTCAGCGGAGTAGTTATGCCGGAAAACGCGATGAAAGAGATGTCGCCAAAGGACCGGCTTCTTGAAGTGGCGGTGAGCCAGGGAGAACGATTCATTGGTGGCGGGAATCGCCCCATCCGGCTCACGGACCCCGGCGTCCTCTGGTTCGTCGTCAAGGGATCGGTGGACGTATTCGCGACCCAATTCAGAAAAGACGGCATCCCGACAAACTTCAAGCACATGCTGAGGGCCGGCCCCGGACGCCTTCTTTTTCCTCTCATCGATGGAAATGGCTCAATAATATTGGTGGCCAAGGGGCTGCCCGACTCTGAACTACGAAGGATTCCTCTCAGCGCTCTGAGCGGCACGGAGCTTGGGGCGCAGATTGTCGAGCAGGCAAACGCCTGGATCGTAGAACTTTCCGAATCCATCGTTAGGGACGTTACCTACCGTCCGCGCATAGACCGGAATCTTGCGCCCGGAAGCGTTGAGAAGGCCGGTCCCGGCGCTGCAATCTCCGCCCAGCACGGCGTGGTGTGGATCTCCAGCCGCGAAGGCGACCTGCAGTACCTGGGAACCGAAGACCTGGATTCATCGGGGTCCGGCCTGGTTCCGATCACAACCTCCAGTTGGATCATCCAGGGGCACACGGCAGCCGTGAGCGCTGTCAGCACGACGAGCCTGAGCCGGGATGGACGGCTAATCTCTGCGCTGATGGAATTCAACCGCCTGGCCATGGGAGCCGGCCTCACAAACCGGAAGCTTCTATTGGCCGACGTTTCCAACCTGCAGACGGCCAGTGCATTGCATCGGGAGAGGAGCGAGGAAAGGGCCCGACAGAATCTGTTCAGCGTGCTGGGTGGTGATCTTCCCCACGAAGATGACGGCTCAGCCCTGTTGCGCGCACTGGAGTGGATAGGCCGGCATGAGGCTATCCGGTTCCAGGCTCCGAAAACGATCACAGGATCGGGCTCATCCGAAAGTGAGACTACCCTTGAAGATATTATCAGCTCATCGGGCGTTCGCAGTCGCCGCGTTGCCCTGCGAAACCGCCACCGGTGGTGGCTTACCGACAGCGGGGCCATGCTCGCCCGACTCCGGGAGGACGGCGCCCCCGTTGCTTTGATTCCGGGTGCGTCGGGGCGCTACCGGATGCACGATCCGCGGTCCACGCGCTCCGTGCCCGTCAACGCTCTAACCGCCGCAGCGCTGTACACAAATGCCTACTTCTTCTATCGCCCGTTGCCCATCGTCCGCCCGCGCAAGGCCTCCACGCTATTTGGCTTGGCCTTCAATGGCGGTTGGGCCGACCTGGTCCGCCTGGTCGGGGCCGGATTTCTGTCCGGTTTGGCCAAGCTGGCTCCGGCCGTGTTACTTGGCGCAATTGTGAGCTGGGTGCTGCCATCCGGCAACGTAGGTATGCTAATAATGATCACCCTGGCGATGGCTCTGTTGGGCGTCACCCTTGCGCTGCTGCAGATGGTGAAGGGGACCGCATTGATGCGGTTGGAAGGCCGCGCAGCCGCGCGCATCAGTGCCGCGCTCTGGGACCGCATCCTGACGTTGCGTCCAGCTTTCTTCCGACGTTTCACCGTTGGCGACTTGGGAAGCCGGGCCATGGGGTTTCAGCAGCTGCGTGACCAGGTCTCCGGCATAGTGGTTGGGGCGCTACTTTCCATAATATTCCTCCTTCCCACATTCGCCCTGCTTTTCATATACGACGTCGCTTTGGGCTGGCTGGGCCTGGCAGTCGGAATATTTTCTCTGGGAGTTACCCTGAACCTGGGGCTGCGGCAGCTGCCACATTACCGTCGGCTCCTGGCCGCTTCGCGCATGGTGACCGGAGTGCTGCTCCAACTCATCAGCGGAGTAGCAAGGCTGAGGGTGAGCGGAGCGGAAGCCTCGGCATTCGCCATGTGGGCAACCAACTACAGGGAACAAAAGCGGAACGAGATGAAGGTGGGCGCCCTCAACGAGCATCTGATTGCCTTCACCTCCGCCGCTCCGTATCTGGCCATTGCCGGACTGATGGCCGTGGCCCTCTATTGCAGTGAGCACGGGCTCTCGGTCGGAAGCTTCCTGGCAGTCTTTGCCGCCTTTATGATTTTCTACACCGCAATAACCCAGTTCGGATTGTCCTTCTCTGCCATTGCCGCCATTGTGCCTACCGTCGAACAGGCGGCTCCCATCATCGCCGAACGTCCCAGGAGGGCAATCGCCGACACCTCGATTCTGGAGTTGCAAGGTTATATACGGATTGACCATGCGACCTTCCGATACACCGAGGACGGCCCCATTATCCTCCAGGACGTATCACTCCACGCCCGTCCCGGAGAGTTCATCGCTCTCGTGGGGGAGTCGGGGTCAGGCAAGAGTACCCTGCTCCGCCTGGCCCTGGGGTTGGAAAGCCCCATCTCCGGCGCGGTGTATTACGACGGCCATGACTTGGAGCGGATCAACCGCCGCTCGGTGCGCAACGGAGTGGGTATGGTAGTGCAGGACGCCTCTCTACGGCCCCAGACGGTTTTGGACAACATCATCGGAACCGGAGACGACCTGACCATGGAAGACGCGTGGCGCGCCGCCCGCCTCGCCTTGGTAGACGAGGATATTCTGGCAATGCCAATGGGAATGTACACCATTACAGCCGAGGGTTCATCAGCGTTTTCCGGAGGGCAGGTGCAGCGTATCATGTTGGCCGCCGCCCTGGTGCGAAACCCCAGCGTGCTCCTGTTGGACGAGGCCACCAACTGGCTCGACAACGAGTCCCAGGCCAGGGTGATGGAGGAAATAGAAAAGCTCTCCGTGACCCGCATAGCCAGCGCCCATCGCCTCTCCACCATCCGACGGGCTGACCGAATCTACGTCTTGCACCAGGGCCGGATAGTCCAGCAGGGCAGCTTCGACGACCTGATGGCTGAGGAGGGCATTTTCCGGAATATGGCGCTTCGTCAGATTGCCTGACGCCATCAATGCCAAAGTTCACGGCCAATGGCCGAAGTTGACTTTAGACAAACCTGTCTCCGAATGGCGTATGGAACTGTAGCCACAAAACGTTGGCTACCGTGTTCTTTACTGCGATCTTTCTGCACGTGTAGCGCGAATGCTACGAGGGCTGCTTCTGCGCCGCGTCCCGTGGCTATTACGACGTACTGCCAGCCCGACTGCGTCTGGTATGTCATTGGGTTGGCGTTGGTTGGAAATGGCGTTGCGCAACGCCAGAGTTCGGCGCCCGTTGCCTTGTCGAAGGCATACAGGTACGGTTCTCCGCCGCCAAGGAATACCAACCCTCCCTTAGTCACCAGCGGACCGGAGTTGCCGAGAGTGCCCAGCCGTTCCGGCAAATTGACGCCGAGAAGAACTGCCTACGCAACGCGGCCATAGCGCCGCTGACCTACATCGGCCTGGTGGCGGGCTTCCTGCTGACGGGCTCAATGGTAACGGAGACGGTTTCGCTTGCCCCGGCACCGGTTTGCTGGCCGTAGAGGCGATCCAGGCGCACGACTACCAGGTGGTGCAGGCGGTGGTACTATTCATGGCGGGAATCTTCATCGCGTCCAACCTGGTCGTAGACATCCTCTACGCCTACCTGGACCCCCGCATCCGCTACAACTGACGACCCCCAGACCCACCCCCGCATCCGCCAAAGCTAACCGCGAACAAGGCTCCTCGGGCGCGGATACTACCCCCCGGCCACGCCTAATCCGGCGTGGCCGGGGGGTCAGTTTTGTACGTAGCTCATGTGGCATTAGTAAAGCCGCATCTGACCGCTATAGCATTCGTAGCCTTAGATCATATGGAGCTGGAAAGACTCCAACTATCACCCAAGGGTTCGGGGCCACAAGGTGCCACTGCTGAGTAGTACCCAGAAAGAAATGAATATCCGTCTCTCGAAATTCATCCAGATACTTTTGCCGGACTTTCGCAAGGGCGGTTTCTTCGTCTCCGTCAGCTGAACGAAGGCAATTCCAGTACAGCGCACCTATCTCCCAATCAAGGATTTGCAACTCACTGGTCCTACCCAAGGAATCTTCGAACCGATAGGAGAAACTATACGGTAATTTGGGAATCACATTGAAGGTCTTACGCCATTCGTTGTTTTCGAACATGCCAAGTTGGCCGTAAATAGCCCGCATCCGCTCTAGCTTGTTGCTATCCCAGTTTGGATCCTCTTCTTCGGTAATCAGACCCACCACTCTCGTTGGCTTGAATACACACAGGGACATCTCATTCGCCTTGGCGGCATTGATGATGTCCTCGAGCCGATCGTAGACATTCGCACTATCCAGAAGTATCCGCCTTCTTTCTCTCCACTTATCGGCTGTATCTATGTGTCCTACTGGCTGAAGTTCAGTACTATCTATTGGCCGGTAGGATTCTGGTCGAGGATCAGCAGTGTGGCGTCTAATTCTACATTCCAGCCAATCAAACTTGCTGTATTGTTCATTCTCATCCAATCTACGGAAGGGGACGGGATACAGGCGCACCCAAGAACCATCTTCGCGCACAGCTGCGGTGCAAACCGTCTCGCCGTATTTGGTTGAGAGGGTTGGATATGTCTTTACGGTGACGAGAATTCGTTCCTTTTGAGCCAAGGTCATAAGTCCAAGACAGGAAGCAATGACGAGATTTGGCGGTGCAGTTCTTTCGCAACCCTGCTTCTGTGACAATGATTCGCATTTGCCTCATAACACGTCAACGCAACGCATTCTCCAGATCTAATCCATCTCGCAATCTTCTCAAGCGCATTCTGATGACGCGGTAACTCGTGATTCTCATACTGTTTGAAAAGGCGTCTATATTCAGCCTGCCCCCTTATGTTCCGCCGTTTTTCCGAGCTGATGCCGAGTTCCGGTAAATGCCTATAGCGAATACCGACTCCTTCGCAGGCGTTTTCCAAAGTGGCCTTGGCGAAGCCGTATTTCCTGCTAACCGCGTTTCGCCGCACGTCACACAACAGAGTTACACCTGCGTTTAGTAGTAAGTTGAGATAGAGTTCCAGACTCCGTGCCTCATAACCGATGGTCGCTAGAGTGTTTGGATTCGGCGTCGGCCGCGCGTCGTCTATCCGACGAAGTGAGTCTATGTCTCCACGCAGCACATTGTCAGCAATCTCACTTCGGATTGCGTAATATGGATACTTGCGATAGGTCTCGGCTACAAGTGAATCTCCTTCAAGCACCCTATGACAGTTCATGAATGATGTGATTTCTCGATTACGAAAAAGAGTGGCAAAACGTTTCCCAGCCGAAGTGAGTTGCCACGCCGATGGCTCATCAGCAAGTAGACCGCGTTTAACAAGGTTCCGACGGTCGGCGTAGCTCGTAAATGAGAAGGCACCAAATCGGTATGGCACGAACTCATAATTGTTGAGGGAGTCATGTTGCTGACAATAGAGGAAAAGCAACTTTTGGAATTGGAGGTTCGGAACGGGATAAGGAACTACACCAAGCAAGCCAATTAGCAGGCGTTGCCGAGGCAAGAGCTTTGGGACTTTGTGAATCTTCTCTTTTCCCATTTTCACTCTCTTTCCCGCACTATAGCACTAGTTAGTGGGTTTTGAACAGTAACCGACAGAGCGCGGGAAGATGCGAACAATCCAAGGGAGCCTATTATGCACAACCAAACCGCAAAATATGGGCCGTCAGGGATTCGAACCCTGGACACCCGGATTAAAAGTCCGGTGCTCTGACCAAGCTGAGCTAACGGCCCTCGTTGCAGGTATGATATTGTACGTGTCGGCCCGTTAGCTTTTCAACGACGCCGGAACCCCTCCGTTGTTATCGCAGCCCCTCGGTGGTATCCTGCTAGGCTGCGGAGGGCAGACGATGTACGACTTTCATACCCACACATTTTTGAGCGACGGCGTTCTTTCTCCCATCGAGCTTATCCGGCGCGCCTACGTTCGCGGCTACAAGGTAATCGCCGTCACCGACCACGTGGGCTTCGGCAACATCGAGTTCGTCGTCAAGACCCTGGTCGTCGATTGCGCCAAGGCCTCCTCCCGGTGGGACATTCTGGCCATCCCCGGCGTGGAGATCACCCACGTGCCCAAGGAAGACATCGACCTCGCGGCGCGGGAGGCGAAGGCCATGGGCGCCCGGCTGGTGAACGTCCACGGCGAAACGGTGGTGGAGCCCGTGGACCCCGGCACCAACGAGGCCGCCGTAAACTCCGCCTACGTGGATGTGCTGGCGCATCCGGGGCTGCTGACGGTTGAAGAGGCGCGCATGGCCCGTCGGAACGGGACGTTTTTGGAGATATCGGCGCGAAGGGGCCACAGCCTGAGCAACGGCCACGTCGCCAAGACGGCCCTGTCCCAGGAGGCATCGATGATTCTGGACTCGGACGCCCATGCGCCCGGGGATCTGCTCACGCCCGACCTGTGTTACAGCGTCGCCCGTGGCGCGGGTCTCACCGAGGAACAGACGGAGATGCTGCTGCATCAGAATCCCAACCTGCTGCTGGAAAAGTTGGGGTACGCCGCGAGGGTTTAGGGGTATCGCGGGGCTAGGGAAGGGGCGCGTGAGGGGAGGGTTCGTGAAGACGGAAGACCTTGTACGGGTTCCACCGGTTGGCGGACCGGTCAAACTTCACCACCCCCAGAAACCGTCCATCGTGGGCGTATAACCGGTAGTTCTCCAGATGGCCCGCGTACAGTCCCCGGTGTCCCAGGGAAACGGGATGGCCGTTCTTGAGCATCCGCTCCACCCCTTCCTCAACGCACACGGCCTTCATCTTGAGAAGCAGCGAATCCAATGGAAGAATCATCTCCTTCCAACGTCCCTCCTCCACCGCCTGCTCAAACTCCTCCAGCGTAACGGCGTCCTCAATGCGAAACCCCCCAGTGCGCAGGCGGACCAGGCTGGCCGTGTGGCCGCCGCAGCCCAGCATCTCACCCAGGTCGTGGGCCAGCGAGCGCATGTACACTCCGCGGCCACACTCGCTTTCCAGGGTGATCAGGGGCGGATTGAAGTCCAGCAGGTCCAGGGTGTAGACCTCCACCTCGCGGGCCTCCCGCTCCACTTCCACCCCCTGGCGGGCCAGCTCGTAGAGCCGCTTGCCGCCTTTCTTGAGGGCGCTGTGCATCGGCGGTTTCTGCAGAATGGGACCGCGAAAGGCTTCCAGCGCCTCCTCCACCTGCTCCCGGGTGATGTGGGAAGCGTCCCGTTCCTCCGCCACCTGCCCTTCGGCGTCGTAGGTGTCGGTGGAGACGCCGAGACGCACGTCCATCCGGTAGCCCTTTGTCTCGTTGATGAGGTGCTCCATGAGGCGGGTGGCCTGGCCGAAGCAGATGGGCAGTATGCCGGAGGCTAGGGGGTCCAGGGTGCCGCCGTGGCCCACCCGCTTCCTCATGCCGGTGAGCCGCTTCACCTTTCGCACCACATCCATGGAGGTGGAGCCCACAGGCTTATTCAGCACCAGGAAGCCGTTGACGATGGGCCCCTGGCCTCCCCTTCGTCCGCGTCTGGACCTGTGCTGCGCCATCAGAGGGATTCCTCATCCTTCTTCATCTGGTTCATGGCGCGGCTGATGACCTCGCTAAGCTCCAGCGAGTCGTCGGGTACGAAGGTCAGGCTGGGAATGTAGCGCAGGGGAAGCGCGTCCCCCATCTCCCGGCGAAGGTAACCGGCGGCGGCGGTAAGGCCCTGTAGCACCTCATCCCGCTTTTCCGGCGTGGCGAGGACGCTGAAGTAGACCTTGGCGGTCTTGAGGTCGGGAGAGGTGTCCACGCGGGTGATGCTGATGACGCAGCGCAGTCGCGGGTCGCGCAAATCCACCTGGATGAGACGACTCATCTCCTGACGAAGGAGTTCGTTGATCCTTCGGATACGCCTGTTCATGGGAGGGGTAGTCCCCGGCGGCGGGCCGCCGAAAGGCTATGCTCGGCTCCTCTCCCTGCGATGGGCCTCGATGACGTCGCCCTCCTGGAAGTCCTCGAAACCGGCAACGCCAATGCCGCATTCGAAACCTGCGTTCACTTCGTTCACGTCGTCCTTGAAGCGGCGAAGGCTGGAAACGGTGCTTTCGGTGACGACATTGCCGTTGCGAATGACTCTGGCGGCGATGCCGCGGGTGAACCGGCCATCGTTGACGATAACGCCGGCGGCCCTACCCACCCGGCCCGCACGGAATACGGCGCGAACGGTTGCCGTTCCCTGGACCACATCCTTGTAGGCGGGTTCGAGAATGCCCTTTAGGGCCTTCTCCACGTCCTCGATTATCTGGTAGATAATGTCGTAGGTGCGTATTTCGACGGCCTCCCGCTCGGAGGCGGGTTCGGCGCTGGGCTCCGTACCCACGTTGAAGGCGAGAATAATGGCGTCCGAGGCGCTGGCCAGCAGCACGTCGCTCTCGTTGACTCCGCCGGGGCTTGCGTGAAGAATGTTCACCCGAGCGGAGGGACTGTCCAACCGCTGCAACGCTCCCCGGACGGCCTCCACGCTGCCCTGGGCGTCGGCCTTGATGATAAGGCTGAGTTCCTTCACGTCACCGGCGGAGATGCGGCTCATCACGTCTTCCAGGGTGAGGGCACGGGACAGGTTCTGCTCCTCCTCGCCCTTGACCACGTTCTCCTGCACCAGGGCCTTGGCGGTCTTGGGGCTGGGCACCACCACAAACCGGTCTCCTGCCTGGGGTACGGATCGGAAGCCCTGAACTTCTACGGGCACCGAAGGGCCTGCCTGTTTGATTCGTCGGCGGAGGTCGTTCTCCATGGCCCGGATGCGGCCCCAGGCTGTTCCCGCCACAAGGCTGTGGCCAACCTTCAGAGTTCCGCTCTGGATCAGCAGGGTGGCCACGGGGCCGCGGTTTCTGTCCAGCTGGGACTCGATAACCACGCCGGAGGCGGGGCTCCCGGGATTCGCCTGCAGCTCGGATATCTCCGCAACGACCAGGATGCTCTCCAGCAGGTCGTCGATGCCCATCTTGTTCTTGGCGGAAACGGGAACGCCTATTATTTCGCCGCCGAAGTCTTCCAGGACAAGGGAGTATTCCAACAGCTGCCCCTTGACCCGGTCGGGCCGGGCGTCGGGCAGGTCTATCTTGTTGATGGCGACGATTATGGGCAGTTCGGCGGCCCTGGCGTGGTCGATGGCCTCCACCGTCTGGGGCATCACGCCGTCGTCGGCCGCCACTACCAGAATCGCGATGTCGGTAACCTGGGCGCCCCTGGCCCGGATGGCGGTGAAAGCCTCGTGGCCGGGCGTGTCCAGAAAGGTAATCTTCTGCCCATTGTATTCAACCTGGTAGGCGCCGATGTGCTGGGTGATGCCGCCAACCTCGCGCTCGGTGATCCGGCTGTCGCGAATGGTGTCCAGCAGGGTGGTCTTTCCATGGTCCACGTGGCCCAGGATGGTAACCACCGGGCTGCGTGACTTCATGCCTGCACCGTCGGCTGGGCCGATCTCCTGGAGAGCGGCGGTTACGGGCGTCTTGGCCCTCTCCTCAGGCTTGGCACGATAGCCGAACGCCGGGGTGACCGTGGCCGCCAGGTCGAAGTCAATGACCTGGTTGATTGCGGCCATAACGCCGTTTCTCATCAGCTGCTTGATAACGTCGATTGGGCTGACCCGCAACAGGTCAGCCAGGTGTTTTACGGTAAGAGTGGGGGGAAGCTGCACTTCCCTGGGTCCTGCTCTTCTTGCTTTTGTAGTTTTGGTAGTCATGGTGCCTCATTTCCCGCGACAATTCCTTGCCACTGCATATACTCTGTCCAAAGATGCTCCCTGGCCTTGTCCGGGACGGGCGATCGGAAGGCCCGCTCCAACATTCCCCTCTCCCAGATCCGCTGCCAGCATTCCCGACTATGACATAGATAGCCCCCGCGACCATGCTTCACGCGCTTGAAGTCTATCTCCAACCGGTCGGGGGAGGTGCAGACGAGGCGCACCAGCTGGCGCTGGGGCTGCTTTTCGCCACAGGCCAAGCAGGTGCGAAGGGGCACGTGTCGGGTTCTCACCTCTTCTAAATTACCTCCCTGGTTGGTGGCTATCTTCTACGGGCTTTGGCCCTCCTCTTGCCCCGACCGCGGCGGGAACGTCCTTCGCGACCACCCCGTTCGAATTCCAGGATGTCCTCGGCGAAGCGTATCTTGCCCGCGTCGGGAGTAAGCTGGGGAACCTCCCAGATCTCGTCGCCCATCTCATCGAAGGGCTCCTCTTCTTCCTCTTCCACGGCCTCATCGACCATAACGTCGTCCAGCGTGAATGGGTCCAACTCGTCCTGTATGACTGGGACTTCCTCCGGCTGTTCAACCTGCTGGGCGGCCTCTTCCTGGGCCAGAATCTCCTCCAGCACCTCTTCGAGGACGGGAGCGGCAACGGTCTCGGTTTGCTGGGCGGCTTCTTCCTCCTCCAGCTTCCGGATCTCCTCCTCCAGTACCCGTTCTTCTTCCACGGCGACAGCCTGTTCGGCGGCCAGCTTTTCGGCTTCTTCCTTGGCCTGGGCCTCAGCTTCGGCGGCGGCCTGAGCCTCCAGCTTGATCTGGGCCTTCTCCGCCTCCCACTCGGCCATGCTCTTGATGTCCAGCCGCCAGCCGGTGAGCTTGGCGGCGAGGCGGGCGTTCTGGCCTTCTTTGCCGATGGCCAGGGAAAGCTGGCGTTCCGGCACCACCACAACGGCGCCGTGGTCGTCCTCGTCAGCCACCACCTGCACAACTTCGGCCGGGCTGAGGGCGTTGGAGATAAAGCGCTTCAGGTCCCGGTCCCAGCGGACCACGTCAATCTTTTCGCCCTGAAGCTCGTTGACGATATTCTGGATGCGGTTGCCCCTCATGCCGATGCAGGAGCCGATGGGGTCAACGCCGTCCTGCAGTGCAATGACGGCGACCTTGCTGCGAGAGCCGGCTTCCCGGGCGATGGAGCGAATTTCGACGATGCCGTTGTAGACCTCCGGCACCTCCAACTCAAAGAGACGGCGGAGCAGCTGCGAATGCCGCCGCGAGACCACGATCTCCGGCCCGCGTGGGCTGCGGTTCACCTCCATGGCGTACACCTTCAGGCGCTGGCCCCGGCGGTACCGCTCCGTGGGTACCTGCTCCTCCGGTGGGAGAACAGCTTCTGCCCGGTCCAGTTCGACGACCAGACCGCGGCCAACCTCCGACTGACCCACCACTCCTGAGATGATGTCGTCCACACGCTTGGCGAACTCCTCGTAGACCATCTCCCGCTCGGCCTCTCGGAGGCGCTGCAGGACCACCTGTTTGGCGGTCTGGGCAGCTATTCGGCTGGCCTGGTGGGAGAGGGACTCCATCTCCAGCTCCTGGCCAAGGACCGCACTCTTGCGGAGCGCCACGGCGTCGGAGAGTTTTATCTCCGTCTTGTCGTCCTCCACCACCTCAACAACGGTCTTCAGGGTATGGGCCCTGATTTCGCCCGTGTTGGGGTTCAGCTTAACGGCGATGTTCACGCCGTCGCCGTAGCTGTCCTTCTTAAAGGCGGAAACAAGCGCGGCCTCAATGGCCTTGAGCACCTCCTCCTTAGGCAGGTGGCGCTCTGCCGCAAGCTGTGTCAACGCTATGAGGAAGTCGCTCTTCAAAGCCATCACCTCTCACAACAGCATTAAATTAAGAAAGCGGGTCTTGGCCCGCTTTCCACACAAATTCCCCGTGGGAAGAATCATCGAGAGTATATCACCGAGATTCTGGCTGTGCAAGTTTGGGGGTTTGAAGACGCACGTCTACCCCTACCCCAGAAAGGGAGTCAATTGCGGACGCTTCTTTGTGATCCGAGTCCCGGCCCCTTGATTTTCGTTCTCACGTGAATCACGAGCCGGGGCCGGATTCCGGCTCAGAGGCCGGAATCTTGTTTGCGTGGTTCTAAGCCTAGTCGGCTATTGTGTCCCTGTACGCTCGCGCCTCCACTCCCCACGAAGTGGGAAGCTACAGGGGATCGAGTTCAAAATCCTCTTCAAAGCCCATGTGGCGCGCCATCAGAATCCACACCTGCCTCATCTGCTGATTGAAGCGCTTCAGTTCGGCGAGTTCCTCGTCCTGCTTGGCCAGTCGCTCATCCTGCTTGACCAGTTGACTCTGTTGGTTCTCCAACAGAGTCTGCATACGGTTTTGCAACCCCAACATGAGGGATTCTCTGTAATCGGCGGCTTGCTGCTTGTGTGCGAGTGCTTCATGTTTCCCCTCCATGGAAGTCACCCGCTCCTCCAATGAATCCATGATTCTTGCAACGCGGCCCTGCTGATTGACGACGCCCTCCAGAGTATCGACTGTCCTTGCCAGGGTTTCTTCAATCGTGACCACGGTGGGTACTCCTGGGGGGTTCTTATTGATCCGTCATACCAGACTCGGATTGGGGCTTATTGTACACGTGTGCGGCTTACCTGTAAATCAGTTGCCACTCCGGATGAAGCGCGTTCTCTCCCTTACCTACCTGACGCTCTAATCTGCACCAGAATCATCAGCCGACGCCAAAATGTCAGTGGCGAAAGGGGCGGCTAGTCGGCGGGGGCAGCGGCGGCGGCTTCCACGAGGGAAGGCAGGCCACAGAAGATCTCGTAGTCGATGAGCTCAGTGACGGTGGGGTTGTCGCCGCAGAGGGGGCAGGCCGGGTTCTTCTTTATTCGCACTTCCCGGAAGTCCATCGAAAGCGCGTCTATAAGCAGCAGCCGCGACTGCAGGCTCTCTCCTATGCCAAGGATCAGCTTCAACGCTTCCGTCGCCTGGATGCTTCCCACCAGCCCTGTGAGGGCGCCAAGCACGCCCGCTTCCGCGCAGTTGGGGACCATGCCGGGAGGGGGCGGCGTGGGGAAGAGGCATCGGTAACAGCCGCTGCCAGGGATGAACACCGTTGCCTGGCCGTCGAAGATGAGGATGCTGCCGTCGACCAGTGGCTTGCCCAGCAGATAGCACGCGTCGTTGACCAGGTAGCGGCAGGGGAAGTTATCCGCGCCGTTGATTACGATGTCGTACTGGCTGATTATCTCCAAGGCATTTTCGGAGGAGAGCATCGTCTCGTGGACCACCACCTCAACGTCCGGGTTGTAGGCGTGCAGGGAGTCCTGCGCCGACACCACCTTCGGCTTTCCCACATCATCGTTGTGATGCAGAATCTGGCGCTGCAGGTTGGAGATCTCCACCACGTCGAAGTCCACGATGCCGACCGTGCCGACACCGGCGAGGGCAAGGTAAACCGCGGAGGGGGAGCCGAGGCCCCCGGCCCCGATTATCAGCACCTTGGCGTTTATGAGCTTGCGCTGACCCAGGCTGCCCACCTGACCCATGATTATGTGCCTGCTGTAGCGCTTTACCTGCTGGGGCGTCAATACCCGTGCCTGTGTCATCTGAGTTCCTCCGTGGAGTTTCTTGAGTGTATTAGGGGATTCGCTATTTCTATTGGGGGAAACGAACCCGGGTTTTCTCTTCAATCGTGGGCTGTCAGTACCGCATGCCTCGCGGTCAGTTCCCTTTGCCTGTGGGCCATGCTGGCTATGGTGGTGCTGCTGAGAAGGTCTCGAACAGCCTCCTCAAAGAAGGACCAGACCTCTCGCTGGGCGCAGGTCTCCGAAAAATCGCAGCAGATGGGTTCGACGAGACAGTCCAGCAGAGGCCCACGACCCTCAAGTACAGCCATGACCTGGGCGAGGTTGATGTCCTCGGGACGGCCCGCCAGGACGTGTCCGCCGCGGGGCCCGCGTCGACTCTTTATGATCCCTGCCTTGTGCAGGGCAGTCAGCACCTGCTCCAGGTAGGCCTCCGGAATGCCCTGTCGACGGGCAATCTGGGCGGTCTGTTTGGGCACAGCTGCATCGCCCTGGGCCATCTCCACCAGGGCGCGTACTCCGTAGTCCACTCTCATGGGAATTCTCATAACCGCGCCTCTTTCTATCGAAACCCGATTATAGCACCGGGCCAAATAGCTGTCTATTTTCCAATGACACAACGAGGGACTGTTTAATTCCGTCGGCGGGGATGGTAGCATTATTGTCGAAATTTTCGCAGGGCGACCATTCGCCCCAGCTACCTTTCCAACAGTTAGAGGAGAACCATGGCTGACAGGCTGACGATTACTTTAGACCCGCGCACTCTGACGGGCAAGAAGGTGAAGAACCTTCGCAAGGCCGGAATTATTCCGGTGCATCTCTACGGACAGGGGGTAGAGTCCCAGTCCCTCCAGTGCGAGGCGAGGACTCTGTACCGTGTACTGGCCGACGCGGGAATGAACACGCCCATATCCGTCAGCATTCCCGGCGAGGATGAGGAGAAGCTGACTTTCATCCGCGAGATCCAGTGGGACCCGGTGAGGGGAGAGCTGCTCCACGTGGACTTTCTGAACGTGGACGTGGCCAACGAGATAACCACCTCGGTGCCCATCATCCTTATCGGCGACGCACCGGCGGTGCACATTGTCCCGGACTCGTCCATTGTGCAGCTGCTTCGCGAGGTGGAAGTGCGTGCGCTCCCGCTGGACGTTCCATCGGAGATTACAGCCGACATAGGACTGATACAGGAGGCGGGCGACGTGGTCCGCCTGGCCGACATTGTTCTGCCCGAAGGGGTCGTTTCCCTCATGGAAGATGAAGAGGTGATCGCCAGGCTGGAGATTGTCCGCGCCGAGATTGTGGAAGAAGAGGAAGAGTCTTTGGAGTTGGGCGAGGGCGAAGAAGCAGCCGAACCGGAGGCGGAGGCCTAGATCAGAAAGGGGCGTTCAGCTGGAAAGCTGCTCTCCCAATATCTGAGGATACCCGCGCAGAAACTCGGCGGCCTGCTGGGCGCGCCGGCCCTCCATCTGTAAGCAGCGCACCAGCAGCAGAGTGCCATTGCCCGCCCCGATGGCAATGGCGTCCGGCATTCCCGGATGGACGCCCACCACACCGGGGGCGTATTCCGGGGCTTGTTCCTTCCCTTCAATGAATTGCGCCAGCTCTGCTACCTCCAGCAGGCGCAGTCGCTTCCCCTGCCAGTGTGTATAGAGTCCCGGCCACGGAGTGTAAGCCCGGAATCTGCGGCACAGCATCCCTGCCGTCTCCCACCAGTCCACCCTGCCGTCTTCCCGGGAGAGCTTGGCGGTGTACGTGGCCAACTCGTCGTCCTGGGGCGTGGGAGATATGAGACGGTCTATCCACCGCGGGGCACTCTCCTCCAGCAGTTCGGCGCCCATCTGAAACAGCCGAATCGTGAGGGCATCGGCCTTCTCGCCGGGAAACACCTTCGTTGCCCGCTGCGCCACCACGGGGCCGGTGTCGAGCCCCTCTTCCAGCAGCATCAGACTCACCCCCGTCTCCGCAACGCCGTCCAGGATGGCGGTCGGCACGGGGGAGGGGCCGCGATACCTGGGCAACATGGATGGATGAATGTTAAGGAAGCCGTGCCGGGGGACGCTGAGCATCTCCGGCGGGATGAGCAGCCCATAGGCGGCAACGACGGCAATGTCCGGCGAAAGCTCCCGGAACTGCTGGATCGCCGCCCCTCTCTTCAGAGATGAGGGTTGAAAGACGGGCCAGCTTTTTCCCAAAGAATACGCCTTAATATCTGAATACCCTTTGGCCAAGCCCCGCCCCCGGCGTCGATCAGGGCCGGTGTAAACGCCCACTGGGTCTCCCCAACAGGAGTGGACCGCCTGCAGCGCTGGCAGCGAAAAGCCGGGATTGCCCATAAAGACTACTCTCATCCGGTTAGTCATTATAGAAATCGTAAAGGGAGGAAACAACAGCTCAGAAAACGCCACTGGCCAAGCTCTAAGGACAAAACTAGCCAAAGCGTCATATCAATCTCCATAACAGGGTTGAACCCTGTCTATTCAATCACTATCCATTGCGGAAACAGCATATATGCGATAGACGTACTAGTGTAAAGTTTAGAAAGTTATCAAACAACATATTAAATCGTAGCCAAATGAAGGTTGCGCACCATTTTTCGATAATTAACGCTTGAAACATCCTCTGCTCGTTGCTAGAGTAGGTAAGTCACTGCACATCATCTTTTCCACGAGAGAAACGCGTGTTGTTTCTAAAGGGGTATGGGGAATAGCAGAAGGGTAGACAGCACAGCTAGGGATACTTGGTCGGCGGTCCTGGGGGAGCTACAGATGCAAATGTCGCAATCGGCGTTTGCCACTTGGCTGAAGGGCACTGTCGGGCTGGCCCTTGCTGACGACAAACTAATAGTTGGCGTTCCCAACGTCTTCACTTCGGAATGGTTGGAGCGCCGAGCCTACCAGCTCGTCCATCGAGCGGCGTCGCGAATCGCCGGGCGTCAGTTGGACGTGGTCTTCCGCATAGAAGAATCAGCAACGCGTATCGAACCGGATCCCCGCAGCCGGCCCGCGCCTCAACGCCAGAACCCACCGCCCCTGTTCCGCCGCGGCTTTCCCAACCAGCGCTACAGCTTCGATTCCTTCGTCGTAGGCCCATCCAACGACCTTTCCTACAACGCCGCCCAGGCCGTGGCCTCGTCCCTAGGTGAGCACTACAACCCCCTCTTCATCTACTCCGGAGTAGGGCTCGGCAAGACCCATCTCCTCCACGCCATTGCCAACCGGTGCGTGCAGAAAAGCATCAACTTCCTCTACGTCACCTCGGAGCAGTTCACCAACGAGTTCATCACGGCAGTCCGCCGGGGCGACACGGAGGAGTTACGTTCCCGTTACAGAAGCGTCGACGTCCTGCTCATGGACGACGTTCAATTCCTGAGCGCCAAGGAGCAGACGCTGGAAGGCTTCTTCCACACCTTTAACGACCTTCATAACACGGGCAGACAGATAGTCCTCACCTCCGACAGGTCACCCAAGACCATGCCCTACCTGGAAGACCGAATTCGCTCCCGTTACTCGTGGGGGCTGACCACGGACATCCAGACCCCGACTCTGGAGACGAAGATCGCGATTCTCCAGACCAAGGCGAACGAGAAGAACGTCACTGCGGGTAACGACGTCCTGACCTATATTTCGGAGAGGACGGGCGGGAGTATTCGGGATCTGGAAGGCGCCTTCAACCGGGTGATAGCCACGGCGGAGCTCGCCAAGGGGCCCATCACCCTCTCCGTGGCCAGGCGCGCCCTGGAAACGGACAAGGTACGCCGGACGGTGACCGGCAGCTCACCCGAGAAGGTCCTGGAGGCCATAGAAGGCGCCTTCCAAGTGGACCAGGCCAGCCTGACCGGCTCCAGGCGCCAGCGGCATCTGGTGGTGGCGCGCCACGCCGCCATGTACATCATGCGGCGGCACCTGAAGCTCAGCGTCAGCGAGATTGGCCGCGCCATGGGCGGCAAGAACCACGCTACGGTCATCCACGGCATAAAGCGGGTCAGCGACTACCTTCAGTCAGTGGACGGATTCAAGGCGAAGGTGGATGCCGCCACGGAGCAGCTATCCAGCTAGCTCTCTTGGATGGCCCCAGCATCCGCTTCCGTGTAAGCACCCGGCGGCTACTTATCAACTGAGTACATGGATAACTTGTTGATTCCCGTGTGAAACCCGTTCATAGCACATGGATAACTTTGTTCCATCGGTGGAGTTTCTGTTAATATCCTATTAGCGGGCGCCATCAACGCGATTACCAACTTTACCTCCTGATACCCACGTTTCAACTAGAGAGAAAGCCACATCCTATCCACGCCTCCACAGGAACGAATCCACAGAATTCCAGGGTTCTCAACTCCCTTATTCTTAGTATGATTACTATCTACATATAGAAAAATGATTGATATTGCAAAGATAAGAGTCATAGGAGGAGGCGGTGGAAACGGGTGCGTCAGCTTCCGTCGGACGCGGGCGTTGCCGAAGGGTGGGCCTGAGGGAGGCGATGGGGGCGATGGTGGGAGCGTCTGCGCCGTCGGTGACGGCTCCCTGAATACGCTGTTGCATCTCCGATATCAGCAGCAGTTCCGGGCGGGCCGTGGCGGCCACGGGGGCGGTAAGGGCAAGACCGGTGCAAGGGGAAAGGAAGCCATTGTACCCGTTCCCCTGGGGACGCTGATTTGGCGGATTGAGGCCAACGGCGATAGGTTCCAGATTGCCGACGTGCTGGACGAAACGTCACATACGCTAGCTCGCGGAGGCAGTGGCGGAAGGGGGAATCTCCGCTTTGCCAATGCGATCAATCAGGTCCCTCTCCTGGCCGAATCGGGCGATAAAGGCGAGGAGGCGGAGTTGCTGTGCGAACTGAAACTCCTGGCCGATGTGGGCATCATCGGCCAGCCCAACGCTGGCAAGTCCACGTTGATATCCACCTGTTCCGGCGCGAAACCCAAAGTTGCGTCGTACCCCTTCACCACCCTCAGCCCGGTCCTGGGCATGGTGACGCGGCGGCACGAGGAGTTTCTGCTGGTGGAGATTCCCGGATTGATCGAAGGCGCTCACAAAGGCGTAGGCCTGGGCCACGACTTTCTGCGGCACGTGGCCCGGACCCGTCTGTTGTGGCACCTGGTAGACGGTGTGACCGGCGATGTAGCGGCGCAGTGGAATTTGATCAACCAGGAGTTGGGCATGTTCAGCCACGAACTGCTGGAGAAGCCGCAGCTGTTGGTGGTGAACAAGGCGGACATGATGACAAAGGCGCGGCGGCAAGAAGTTGAGGAGTCGCTCTCAGCGATTGGAGCGCCCTACCATCTGGTGTCGGCTATGACTGGCGAGGGCGTCGAACCGTTGATAAAGCAGACCATGGCGTTGACAAAGGAGATGCCGAGACCGGTGTCCACACAGACCAACGGCCCCGTGGTCCACCGTCCAACGCCGAAGTTTACCCGGCCCGAGGTCTGGTTGGAGGACGGCGCATATGTGGTCGACTCTCCCCAGGCGATGCGCCTGCTGACCATGGCGAACATGAAGGACAAGCGCGTGGTGCTGCAGCTGTGGCGCGAGTTCAAGCGCATCGGCGTCGCAAAGGCGCTGGAGAAGGCGGGCGTCCAGGTCGGAGACACCGTGCGCATGGGCAAAATCGAGCTGGAGTGGGCGTAAGGTGAGAATCGGCGTTTTGGGCGGCACCTTCGACCCCATTCATCTGGGACATCTGGCCATCGCGGAGGAAGTCAGAGTCCGGCTGGAGTTGGAGGAGGTGTGCTTCGTCCCTGCCGGCGCGCCGTGGATGAAAGTCGGCCAGCCGCTCTCGTCGGCTTACGACAGGTTGATCATGGTGCGGGAGGCGGTGCAGGACAATCCCTTCTTCCGAGTGTCCACCGTGGACCTGGACCGGAGAGGGCCTTCCTACACCGTGGATACCCTCAGGGACCTCCAGGAAGACTACGGCCCGGATGCGGAGTTTTTCTTCATTCTGGGATTAGACGCATTCGCAAGATTCGGCGAGTGGAAGGACCCCGAAGAGATTCTTTCTTTGGCAAAGCTGGTGCTGGTGGACAGGCCGGGCGCCGCGGAATTGTTGGAAGTTGAGGAGACGCCCGCCGGAATCGACGGAAGGGTGGAGCGGGTTCGAAGTGTTCGTCTGGACATCAGCGCGGTGGACATCCGTCGACGAGTGTCGGAAGGGACAAGTATCCGCTACCTGGTGCCCGATCCGGTGGAGCGCTACATATACGCCAGGGGGTTGTTCAGAAAATGAAACTCTCTCAGATAGCGTTGGAAATACTGGAGTTGGCGAAGGAGCGTGGCGCGCTTACCTTTGGCGACTACGTCCTCTCGTCCGGCCAGCGCAGCAGCTACTACTTCGACGGGCGCCGGCTGACCCTCGACCCCCGCGGGGCCCATCTCTGCGGCATGGCCTTCCTTCAGATGCTGCAGGGCTGTGACGTAGACGCTATCGGCGGACCTACGCTGGGGGCAGATCCCATAGTTACGTCGGTAGCGCTCGTGAGCAGCCTTGAGAAAAGGCCAATCAGCGCCTTCATCGTCAGGAAAGAAGGGAAGCAGCACGGCATGGGCAACCTCATCGAAGGCCCGCTGGAGCCGACGAGCAGCGTCGCCATCGTGGACGACGCCTGCAGCACGGGAGCTTCCCTGTTTCATGCCGTAGACGCGGCAGAAGCCGGCGGGCACCAGGTGGTGGTTGTGCTGGCGATCCTGGACCGCCATCAGGGCGGTTCTGAGGAGCTCCGACGCCGGGGTTACGACTTTCGTTGCCTGCTGGAGGCCACGCCGGAGGGGAAGATTCAGCCCGTACCGGGCCTGGACGGGTCTTAGTCTGTCGCTTCGCTGCGGTCCCAGTCGGGGAGCGCCCAATAGCCTTCGTAGGGCACCTCAACCACGGTGGGAATTCCCTGGGCGCGCTTGAGCCGCTGCACGTTGTACAGGTGGGTGATCACCTCGAAGTAGAGGTGTCGGAAGGTGGCCTCCAGGGTGACGTAGGTGAACAACGTCTCCGTCTCGTGCCACCTTACGCCCCTGGGGTGGGCCTTGACGAACTGGGGCCAGTGAGGTGGCGTGTTCGGCCTGGGGACTTCCTTCACCTTCATGGAACCAAGCGTCTCCCTGGAAAGCACGTAGCGGGCCAGCGCCAGCGACTTGCCCAGCCGGGCAAGGATGTCGTCCATGTCGCGGAACTCCGTCTCGTCAAGCCAGCGGACGATCCCTTCGGAAGGTTCGGGGACAAGTGGCTGCAAGTCGTCCAGCTCCTCGAAACCGTCGGGAAAGAGCCGGGATCCCCACTGGCGTAGCAGCCAGCCTGGAATGAACGACGCCATGTGGCTCACCTGGCGGCGGATGCTCCAGTTGGCCCAGCCCCACTGCTGGGAGTCCCAGTCCAGCTGCGCGTCGGTGAGTCCCTCCACCTCCGGCGCCACCAGGTCATAGAGAGTAGCGAACTGGGGAAAGACATCGTTGCCGGGGGTGGAATCGGGCATGGACTCAGCGTTGGGCATGGGGGGCTCCTAAACGTCCAGTTCCTTCACGTTGCGGGCGTTTGCCTGAATCCAACGCTTCCTGGGGGCTACGTCGGCGCCCATCAGGTCGGAGAAGGCACGCCTGGCCTCTTCCCGGTTCTGTTCGCCCTCCATCACCACGCTCAGCAGGCTGCGCTTCTCCGGGTCCATGGTCGTCTCCCAGAGCTGCTCGGGGTTCATCTCTCCGAGTCCCTTGTACCGCTGGAGGTTCACCTTGCGGTTGCCGTTGACCCCCGCTACAAACTCGTCCTTCTCCTCCTCCGTGTACACGTAGGTCACCTTGCGGCCCACCTGGATGCGGTAGAGGGGAGGCTGGGCGATGTAGAGATAGTCGCCCTTGATCAGGTCTTCCATGCCGCGGAAGAAGAACGTCAGCAGCAGGGTGCGGATGTGGGAGCCGTCCACGTCGGCGTCCGTCATGATGATTATCTTGTGATAGCGTAGCTTCTCGGCGTCGAACTCCTCCCCCTCATTGGCGCCCAGGGCGGCGATGAGTGCGCGAATCTCCTCATGGGCGATGACCCGGTCGCGGGGGGCCTTCTCCACGTTGAGAATCTTGCCCTTGATGGGGAGGATGGCCTGGAATCGGCGGTCCCGGCCCATCTTGGCGGAGCCGCCCGCCGACTCGCCCTCGACGATGAACAGTTCCGAAAGCTCGGGATTGCGTTCCGAGCAGTCCGCCAGCTTGCCGGGCAGGGAGCTGCCGTCGAGAGCGTTCTTGCGGAGGACCAGCGCCCTGGCCTTGCGGGCCGCTTCCCGGGCCTTCTGGTTGACCGTGGACTTGGCGATTATCTGCTTGCCCTCGTTGGGGTGCTCCTCCAGGTACTGGCTGAGGGCCTCCACCAGGGAGGATTCGACGATGCTTTTGACCTCGGCGTTGCCCAGCTTGGTCTTCGTCTGCCCTTCAAATTGCGGCTCCTCAATCTTCACGCTGACGACAGCCGCCAGCCCCTCCCGCACATCTTCGCCTGAGAAGTTTGGCTGGTCGTCCTTGATGAGCTTGGACCTGCGGGCGTAGTCGTTTACGCCGCGGGTCAGACCGGCGCGGAAGCCCGTCAGGTGGGTGCCGCCCTCCTCCGTGTTGATGCAGTTGGCGAAGGTGTAGATGTTCTCGTAGGCGCTGTCGTTGTACTGCAGAGCGACTTCTACGACGGTGCCTTCGACGGTCTTTTCGAAGTAAAAGGGCGCGGCCTGCAAGGTCTTGCGACCCCGGTTCAGGTTGCGCACGAAGTCGCTGATGCCGCCGTCGAAGTAGTAAGAGCGCTCCACGTCGCCCTTCCGCTGCTTGGCGTGACGCTCGCTCACGAACTTGATGGCCAGGCCCCGGTTCAGGTAGGCCACCTGCTTCAGGTGATCGATTATGACGTTGAAGTCGTAGTTGAGCTCTGGGAAGATCTCTGAGTCTGGCGTATAAGTGATGCGGGTGCCCGTTGTGCCGAAGTTCATCTCTCGAGTCATTTCCGTCAACACGTCGCCGCGACTGAAGGTCTGGCGGTAGAGGGCGTTTTCCCTTCTCACCTCCACCTCCAGGTCGCTGGCAAGGGCGTTGACGACAGAGGCGCCGACGCCGTGGAGGCCGCCGGAGACCTTGTATGCCCCGCCGCCGAACTTGCCGCCGGCGTGAAGGGTGGTCATGACGGTCTCGAGGGCCGTCTTGCCCGTAGTCGGGTGAATGTCCACGGGGATGCCGCGACCGTCGTCGGTGACGGAAACGGCCCCGTCCTCCCGGAGAATGATGTCCACGCTGGTGCAGAATCCGGCCATGGCTTCGTCCACGGCGTTGTCGACAATTTCGTAGATAAGATGGTGCAGGCCCCGTTGGTCCGTGCTGCCGATGTACATGCCGGGGCGGCGGCGAACGGCCTCCAGTCCTTCAAGGACAACGATGTCCTTGGCGGTGTATCTGGTCTGCGTTTCGGTGGTCATCAAGCAGGTCTCCCAAATCCTATTTAAGGCCGTCTTGGCGAGGGGCGCGGAACGCCCCTAATTTACATATTGTGATTATACCACGTCACGCCTGTCCACGCCTGAGCTTAGGCTGCGGCGTATGACGTGTTTTCGCCAGTTTTCACGCCTGAACGATGCCTGGGGCGGTTGTCGGAGTCAGAATCAAGCCAAGTGGTTACCCCTTACGACGATGTTGTACACTGATTCTAGTCTTGGCGCGAAAGGGACCTCATGGCTATCCGCTATGGTCAGATTGCAGTTGGCGTGGCTCTGGCAGTCTTGATTACTGGCTTGCTGTCTTTCTTGCATCCAGAGCGCACATACGGCTGTGAGCCTATCCCTATCGGTTCACCATTAGAAGAGTTGGAAAGGTTCGACTCAGTATTTCTTGGAGAAGCGACCTCGGCTGAGCCGTTGGACCGAGGATATGAATATAAGGAAACGATATACGAATTTATTGTTACTACTGTATGGAAGGGGCCATTGGCAGAGAAGAGGATGATAAGAACTAGAGACAGCGAATCAATTTGTGGGCGGAAGTTCCAGATAGGCCAAGAATACGTTGTCTACTCTTACGACGGTGAAGAGGATTCGCTTCACAGCCGTACACGCCTGATTGCCGAAGCTGCTGAAGATCTGGCTGAGCTCGGCGAGGGAGATACGCCGATTCCGGGGACCCTTTTTCCTCCGCTTGAGCTAGAATCTGAGCCGGAAGAAGAGGAGAAACCCGCCTCAGCCCCATCCACACCCACGCCCACGCCAGAGGCGGGTACTGAGCAACCCACGAAAGAAACACCCACACCCAGACCAACGCCAGAGGTGGGTACTGAGCAACCCACGAAAGAAACACCCACACCCAGACCAACGCCAGAGGTGGGTACTGAGCAACCCACGAAAGAAACACCCACGCCCAGATCCACGCCAGAGGCAGGTACTGAGCAACCCACGAAAGAAACACCCACACCCAGACCAACGCCAGAGGTGGGTACTGAGCAACCCACGAAAGAAACACCCACGCCTATCCCATCCACTTCCACGTACATGGCGACGGCACCCACACCCACGCCTACGACACCTGCACCTACTCTCGCACAGGATAGCGGCGGTGGTTGCGGAATATCGCCCAGCCGGACTGACTTGTCCATTGCGGGTCTTATCGTCGGCATTGTGGGACTCAGCCTGGGAAGGCGACGCTTCAACGCGCCGCGATAGACGGCTGTAGGGTTAGGACGCAGCGTCGCCGGTCTCCAACGCCCGGCTGATGTTGTCAGGCGACTGCTGCAGCTCCCCCGCGTCCACCCTTCGCATCAGCGCGACCACGCTGTCGTTATAGGGCGTGGGGACCCCCGCCTCCGCGCCGCGGCGACACACGAGGCCGTTCAGGTGGTCAATCTCCGACCGCCGCCCCTTGATCGCGTCCTGCCCCATCGAAGAATGCCAGTCCACGCGACCCTTGCCCCGCAGCCGGGCGTCCAGGTCCTCCAGCACGTCGCCCCTATCCGTCAGAAGCCACGTCTCGGCGCTCACGCCGCTGATACCCTCCACGCGATGCCCCAGGGCCGTGGCCACCTGAACCACCTCGCGGGTGATGTGGATCTTCAGCCGGCGGGCCTCCGCGGAGTCGGCCTGGCCATGGGAGCCGAGGCCTGACATTGCGCCGACCGGGTTGCCCATGCAGTTGGCGGCCAGCTTGGCCCACCGCTCCCCCGCCAGGTTGGTTGTGGCCTTTGCCCCGTCGACGCTGGACACCAGCTCGACCACCCGCAGCACGGCGTCGGTGACCGCCCCGTCGATATGCCCGACGCGAAACACGTCGTGTCCGCGATCCCGCCCGAATTCACCGCCCCGGTGGGTCTCGCCCGGCGTCCAGAGCGCAACCTGGATGTTGGACATGACGCAGCCGATGGCGCGGCGAATGCCCACCACCGACGCGATAGTCTCGTCGTTGATGCCGTTCTGGGAGGAGACCATGTACCCCGTCGGCTTCAGATACCGCTCCATGAACGTCGCAGCCCAGAGGGTGTCGTAGGACTTCACGGCGATGAACGCCACGTCAAACACCCGCCCGAAGGATTGTGCTTCATGAATGTGCACAGCTTTCACGGGTGCGTTGAAGGGGCCCTGGGTGCCGGTGACGTTCATCCCGTTGGCCTTGACCGCCTCCACGTGCTCGTGCCACTGGTCGATGACGGTTACGTCCTCTCCCTCGCGGGTCATGAAGGCCCCCAGGTAGCTTCCCACGGCTCCGGCTCCAAAGATGGCTATGCGTTTCATTTTTCTCTCCCTGGGCTGCGTGTTCTATGGGTTGTGGTTGGGCTTATTCTACCAGAGTCGGTTCCGGGAGCCGGGGCGGGACATTCCGACGGTGGAGGATTCGATTTGGAAATCAAATACGGGCCAAAACCAGAATTTTCGTGCCTGAAAAAATTATGGTCTATTCGTTTTAAGAAAATGGGGAGAGGAATCCTCACACGGAGGCGAATGGGGGTGGAGAATTTGAGCGATGGCGAAGAAATGTTTTCATGGGAGGCATGGTAGCAGGTGAGGATGAATAAGGGCAATAGGCCAAATGTCACTCGGGTGGGTTGTGAGGGTTAGTATTCGCCACCATCGTTCGACAAGCTCAGGGCAGGGTTAGTCTTTCCCCATCAAGGGGTAAGGAGTTCTGAAGGGTGGGTTGGAACGGATGCCGCCGGGGTGGGTATAATGGGCGCGTGGAGGCGCAAATGAGATTAGAGGACTTCATCAGAGACATCCCGGACTTTCCGGAGCCCGGCATCATCTTTAAGGATATCACCCCCCTGCTGAGAGCCCCGGAGGCCTTCCGGGAGACGGTCAACAGATTGGCGGTGCCCCTTCGCAGCCGGGGCCTTGATGCGTTGATTGCCGTCGACGCGAGGGGGTTTCTCTTCGGCGCCGCCCTCGCCTACGAGCTTGGGCTCCCCATCGTGCCCGTCAGGAAGCGGGGAAAGCTCCCCTACGACGTTATTTCCGTCACCTACACTCTGGAGTACGGCGAGGACTCCATTGAGATGCACACGGACGGGGTTGCGGCGGGTCAGCGGGTGGCGGTGGTGGACGACGTTCTGGCCACGGGCGGCACTCTTGAGGCGGCCTGCCAGCTGGTGGAGAAAGCGGGCGCGACCGTCGACGTGCTCTCACTGGTGGTTGAGCTTTCCTTCCTGGAGGGCCGCAGGAAGCTGCAGGGCTACGAGATTTCCAGCCTGATTACTTACTAGGGGGCAACCAATGACAGAGAAAATCAACGTTGGCGGCGTGGAAGTCTGGGCGCTCCTGGATATGATCCCGCCCGCCTATCCTCCCGACGACTTCTTCCCCAGCATCCCGCTGGACTGGTGGGATCCCTACCGCAAGGACGTGTTGGACGTGGACGGCAATCTCCAGCTCTACTACGGCTGCTTCGCCATCCGATCCCACGGGAAGCTGATTCTCGTGGATACGGGCATGGGGCCCGGCCCGCACCCGGAACGGGGCAATCGCCGGGGCGAGCTGGTCCAGCGCATGAGGGAAGAAGGACTGCCGCCGGAGGACGTGGACTTCGTGGTGCATACCCATCTCCACGGCGACCACGTGGGCTGGAATCTGGACGCAGAAGGCAACCCCACCTTCACCTCAGCCCGCTACCTGGCCCCCAGGGCCGACTGGGAGTATTTCAGGCAGCCAGAAGTTGCCCCCACCGCGCCCTTCGTCGCTGAAAGCGTTGAGCCGCTGGAACCGCTGGGGGTCATGGACCTGGTGGAGGGAGAGCACACGATAACCGACGAGGTGACAACGCTGCCAACCCCCGGACACACCCCGGGGCACCAGACGGTGATGATTGCGTCGCAGGGTCAGCGTGGCCTGGTCACGGGCGACCTGATCCAGAGCGTGGTGCAGGTGATGAAGCCGGAGTGGGGTTCGCGGGCCGACGTGGACTTCGACGAGGCGCGGAAAACGCGGCTGGCGATGGTGGAGCGTATTCAGCAAGAGAATATGCTGGTCGCCGCGGGACACTTCCCCACCGGCGCCCACTTCGGCCGAATTATGACGTCGGAGGGACGACGCTACTGGCAGATAGCCAACCCTCAGGCGTAGGGGCCCAGGTGAAGGCCGCCAATCAGGTGCACGTGTCCGTGAAGCTGGCTCTGCATGGCGTCCCGGCCGAAGTTGGAAAGTACCCGAAAGCCCCCCGGCGTTTTTTCTTCCCCTAATTCCTGAAGCGCTTTGCCTATCCTGGGTAAGACGGAAGACTGCCAAAGCTCCTGCTGGCTGAGGTGGGTGGTGGGTATCCCCAGCAGCATCACCGGCACCCAGTTCAGCTTGTTCTTGATGACGATGAAGTCATCCTCCCGCCGGTAGAAGGTGGCTTCGGCTTCACCGGCGATTATCTGGCAGAAGATGCAGTCCTTCGGCATCGGCTAGATGTCCCGTCGGCGGGGCCGGCCCCGCCGATTGTCCCGGTAGTCCGGGGCGCTGATCGGCACCCAGGTGATGAAGGAGTCCATCAGTCGGGAGTACAGCCGCGGGTGGGTTTCTTCCATCTCATCCATGGTGATGTAGGTGGTTATCACCGTGGGTAGCCGGCCGTTGTGACGGTGGACCACTATCTGGTATAGCTTCTCCCTGGCCCAGGCGGTGGTGCTCTCCGCCCCCAGGTCGTCGAGAATCAGCAGCGGCACCGACTTCACCTGCTCAAAGAGCTGGTCGTACTGCACGGGGCTGTTCGGGTTGAAGGCGGCTCGCAGGTGGTCCAGCAGGTCCGGCACGAAGGCGAAGTGAGAAAGGACTCCGTTGCTGATGCACCGCTCCAGGACCGCCACCGCGAGGTGGGTCTTGCCACTGCCGTGGGCGCCCGTGATGAGCAGCCATCCGTCCGGTTGCATGGCAAAGTTGGTCGCGGCATTGTAGGCGTTCTCCAGGTAGCCCCTACCGGTGCGGTCGGTGTCAAAGCGCTTCGTGTCGAAGGACTCAAAGGTCATGCGGCGCAGCATCTCTTCCGACAGGCCGCTATACCGCTGCAATCGCTGGAACCGTTCTCCCTCCGTTGCCTGCTGGCGACACCGGCAGGGAAATAGCTCGCCGAAGTCGGGGTGTCCCAGGGGCACCCTTCGCTCTACCCAGCCGTAGCCGTCGCAAATGGGGCAGCGGTCTCCAGGCTCCTCAGCTTCCAGACGGGATCCCCCGTCTCCGTTCATATTCCTCGATGTAGCGCTTTGGGTCACGCGCTTTAGAATCTCTCCCAAACTTTCCATCAGATCTGCCTTCTCTATTCCACCGTCGGAGGATGGCCTTCACGTAAGGCCAGCTTCGCTTACCGCCCAGGGCCGCTTCCCGCACGGCGGTCTCTATCCATTCCTTCGGATACTCTCTCTCCGCCACCTTCAACTCGTCGGCGACGACTGGTGTAATCATTCCGATTTCCTGCTCGTACAGGTCGAAAAGGTTGGGGCGCGCCGCTGTCTTTGCCGGCTCCACCGTCCAATCCTCGTCGCTCACGGGCAGCGTAATCTCACCGGCCACAGCCCGCCGGAGCGCGGCGCGGTGATTCTCCTGGTTGAGCACAAAGATTGGCGTCTTCCCCCGACCGGTTGCCACAATTCCCTTGGCGAAGATGCCCCGCCTCGCTCCGCCGTTCATGGCGTCCTCAATCTGTTCCGGTTCCAGCTCGTCCCGAAGAACCGGATCGTCTCTCAGTTCACCCAGGGATACGCTGCGGAGGACGCCCTTCTTCCGGTGGATGTGCCACAATGCCCGGAGGATGCACTTCAACTCCGCCAGGCTGTCGATGCTTTTCAGCACGTCGCCAAGCAGGGGATCTGGCACAGGCGTGAACGTGGTGGTCGAAGGAAGCGACTTGGGGTTCATGTAGTCGCGAACTCCCTGTCCAGGGGCGCGGGCTCAAAGCGAACGTGCCTGTTGTGGAACAGCAGCTTGATGTTCCCGATGGGGCCGTGGCGGTGCTTGGCCACGATAATCTCCGCCACGTTGCGAGGGTACTCCGGCCCTTCGGGAAAGCGGTTGAGCCACTCCTCCTCAGTGGTGTACATGTCCTCGCGATAGATGAACATCACCACGTCCGCGTCCTGCTCGATGCTCCCGCTCTCCCGCAGGTCGGAAAGCTGGGGACGGTGGGAGGGCCGCATCTCCACGGCGCGGCTGAGCTGGGACACGGTGAGGACGGGGATGTTCAGATCCCGGGCCAGCCCCTTGAGTGAACGGGAGATTTCGCTTATCTCCTGCACCCGATTGCCCAGACGACGCCCGCCTTCGATGAGCTGCATGTAGTCAACCACCAGCATGTCCAGGTTGCGCTCCAGGTGCAGGCGGCGCGCCTTGCTCCGCATCTCCACGATGCCCTGCAAGGGCGTGTCGTCAATATAGAGGGAGAGTTCCGAAAGGGAACCCACCGCGTCGATGATCCGCTCCTCCTCAGGGGCGGAGAGGTCCAACCCGGGATGCAGCCACAGTCGGAGCCGGTGGGAGTCCACCTTGGCTTCGCTGGCCAGAATCCGCATTGCCAGCTGTTCCCGGCTCATCTCCAGGCTGAAGATGCCGACGCTGGAGCCGTTCTGGGCGGCGTTCACGGCCATGTTGACGGCCAGGGTGCTTTTGCCCACGCTGGGGCGCGCGGCGAGGATAATCAGGTCGGAGGGCTGGAGACCGCCAAGCAGGTCGTCCAAGGTGGAGAATCCGCTCATGATGACCGAGCTGGCGTCGGCCAGTGGCTCCGCAACGGCGGTGCGGTCTTCGAGAAACTGGTCCAGCACCTCCCGGATGGGCACAAACTCGCGGGTGGAGCGTCCGGTGCGGAGATTGAACAGCAGGTTCTCCGCCTGGCTGAGCGCGGCCTCCTCGTCGTCGGTGCCCTGGTAGCCGATGCTGGCGATTTCCGAAGCGGCGCCAATGAGCCGTCGCATAATCGCGGCCCGCCCGACCACGGTGGCGTAGTGGACTATGTGTGTCGAGGTGGGAACGCTGGACACCAGGTGGCTCAGGTAGGCGGCGCCGCCCACCATCTCCAGCCGCTCCTTCAGGTTGAGTTCGTTGGTGACGGTGACCTGGTTGATGGCCTCCCGCCGCTCGAAGAGGGCGATGCACGCCTCGTAGCAGTAGGAGTTCCGGTCCCGGTAGAAGTCCTGCGGGGTCAGACGTCCGGCCACCTTCAGGATGGACTCCCCGTCGATGAGCAGGGACGCGATGACGGCTTCTTCAGCCTCTATGTTATTGGGTAAGAGTCTCTCTTCATACACAGGACGTAAAACCTCCTCAAGAAAGAGGGGCAGGTCTGAAGCCTGCCCCAATGCGTACCCTGTTCTTTGCGCCCTGTTTAGGGCGGGACTGGAAACAAGGGCGGGGTGATTCCCCGGCCCTATTCCTCTTCGGAAACTTCGGAGACCGGCGCCTCCGCTTCCGGCTCGTCTTCGGCCTCGTAGTCTTCCTGGCCCTCTCCCTGGGCGATGACGGTGATCTCCGCCGACACGTTCTGGTGCAGCCGCAGGTTGATGCGGTAGTCGCCCGGCTCCCGGATGGGTTCGCTCAACTCGACCATGCGGCGCGCGACTCTCTGGTTCGTAGCCGTCTCCAACTCCTCCAGGATGCGGGTGACGGAGATGGCTCCGTAGAAGCGACCGGTGGGGCCGACCTTGCCCGGAATCTCCAGGGTGGTGCCCTCCAGAATGCGGGCCAGGGCCTGCTTGTCGCCCGTCTCACGGACGCGGCGTTCCTCCGCTACCTTCTGCAGCTTGGCGATGCGCTTCATCTGCTCCGGTGTGGCGATGGTGGCCAGATTCTTGGGCAGCAGGTAGTTGCGGGCAAAGCCGTTCTTCACTTCCTTGATCTCCCCGGCGTTGGCCACGTTGATAACGTCTTCCAGAAACAGTACGCGCACGGCAGGACTCCCCTTTGGCGTGAATTAGAGAGGGATTATACCCCAAATTCGGTGCAGGTAGAAAGGGCCGCCTCCCCCCATCCTTGACAGCCGTCCCCCTTCGGAATAAGTTGGGCCTAGTCTTCACGGGAGGCGGGCCATGAAGGTTCTCAAGGGCGCAACATTCATCGACGGTACGGGCGGAGACCCCATCCCCAACGCAGCCGTCGTCGTCGATGGCGAGCGTATCGTCGAAGCGGGCGCGGCCAACGCCGTCCCCACCCCGGCCGGCGCGTCGGTGGTAGACCTCTCCGGCATGACCCTCCTACCCGGCCTCATCGACTGCCACGACCACCTGGGACACACCGGCTACGGCCTCATGGACCGCTGGGAACTGGACGCCCCCGCCAGCCTGCGCCACCTGCGCACCGCCGAAGTGCTCCAGGACACCCTGGAGATGGGCTACACCTCCGTCCGCGACGCCGGAGGCCTGGACCACGGCTTCCAGCTGGCGGTGGACGAGGGGCTGATCCCCGGCCCGCGCCTGACCCTCAGCATTTCCCTCATCTCCCCCACCGGCGGCCTCTCTGACGTTCGCAGCCCCTCCGGCCACTGCTGCCCGCCGCCGATGAACCTCAACCTCCCCTCCGGCGTCGCCGACGGCCCGGGCGCCATCCGCGCCAAGGTGCGGGAGCTATGCCGCATGGGCGCGACGGTAATCAAGTGCGCCTCCACCGGCGGGGCCAGCTCCCGCCCGGGCCACGGCCCCTTCGACCGCGAGTTCACCCGCGAGGAGATGCAGGCCCTGGTGGACGAGTCCCACGACCTGGGTCGGCGGGTGATGTGCCACGCCCTCGGCGGCTCCGGCCTTCGCCTCGCCCTGGAAGTCGGCGTCGACAGCATCGAGCACGGTACGTACCTGAACGAAGACCCGGATCTGATTCCCATGATGGCCGAGAAGGGCATCTTCTACGTGCCCACCCTGCTTGTGTACGTCTACCACCGGGAGAACGTGCAGGACCACGTGAAGGCCCGGGCACGAACGCTCCACGCCGACCACCTGGACAGCATCCGGCAGGCCCTCGACGCAGGCGTCAAAGTTGTGGCGGGCACCGACGCGGGCGGTTGGGGCCACCCCGACAATGCCGGTGAGCTGAAGTGCATGGTGGAGGAAGCCGGAATGACGCCCATGCAGGCCCTCGTTTCCGCCACGGGAACCGCCGCGGAGCTTCTGGGGCAGGGAGAAGAATTGGGCACCATCGCCAAAGGGAAGCTGGCGGACCTGGTTGTGGTGGATGGCGATCCCCTCGCAGACGTCACCTGCCTTCTCGACAAGCAGCGCATCAAGCTGGTGATGAAGGGCGGCGAGGAGTTCGTCAACTCCCTCTAGAAGCCTCGCCAACGAAAATCAGTCGTTGACGCCGTCCCGGTTGAGGACGGTGCGGAAGGTTAGAGACAGGCGTCGACGTCGATTCCGCCGTCCGCCTTTCGCGGGTTCGGACTTCCTGGGGGCGATTCCGTGCTGCCAGACCGACCGGGCCTCGCCGGTCAGAAGCACCAGAGAGCGACGATGTAGCAGGGCGGGCCGTTTTTCGTCCCAATTCTCGGAAAAATCCATCTCCCAATCGTCGCCGAGAGATATGGTGCAGACCGTGAGGCCGAAACCCCGGTGGTCCGTATGCATCGCGATTCCCTGTCCGGGCAGGTACTCGTTGACAATCACCTGCTCAGGCACCCTGTCGATGTGAGCCAATCTGTGTGCAAAATGCAACCGTGTGTCTGTTCTATTTGATGCATGTTTAGACTATAATGTCCCCTATGATTAAAGCAATAGCCATCTACACGGAACCAGAGTACCGCACTATTCAATGCCGGGGCATTCGATCTAGGACCTATCCGATCTCACGGCAATGCCCATGCTGACCAAAGTCAAGAGTTGCGCCATCTTCGGGTTGGAGGGCGCGATCATCGAGGTGGAGGTGGACATCTCCCCCGGCTTGCCCCGCTTCAACATCGTCGGCCTGCCCGACGCGGCGGTGCAGGAGGCTAGGGAGCGGGTCCGCGCCGCCATCCGAAACTCCGGCTGCGAGTTCCCCATGCGCCGCATCACCGTCAACCTCGCGCCCGCCGACATGAAGAAGGAAGGCCCCTCCTACGACCTGCCCATCGCCATCGGCATCCTCGCCAGTTCGGGCCAGCTTGAGGAGCAGTCCAGCACCGTTCTCTTCCTGGGGGAGCTTTCTCTCGACGGCGCTACACGCCATACCAAGGGCATCCTCCCCATGGTCGCCATGGACAAGGACGCGGGCTTCGACCACGTCTTCCTTCCTACCGAAAACGCCAAAGAAGGCGCGCTGGTGGAGGGCGTCACCGTCATGCCGGTCTCGTCCCTGGGGGAAGTGGTCTCCCACCTCCGGGGAGATTCCGCCATAGAGCCGTGCCCCGTCGACAACCTGATGCTGGCCAAGGACTCCTTGCCATATGTGGGGCCGGACCTCTCCCACGTTCGGGGGCAGGAGAACGCGAAGCGCGCCATGGAGGTAGCCGCCGCCGGCATGCACAACCTGATGATGACCGGGCCGCCGGGCAGCGGCAAGACACTCCTTGCCCGCACCATGCCCTCCGTGCTGCCGGCCATGGACCCCCGGGAGGCGTTGGAGGCGACCAAGGTCTACAGCATCTCCGGCATGCTGCCGACGGACCAGCCCCTCATCCGGCAGCGTCCCTTCCGGTCGCCCCACTACACCACCTCCCACGCGGGCCTGGTCGGCGGCGGACGCACCCCCCGTCCGGGAGAAATCACCCTGGCCCACCGGGGCGTGCTGTTCCTAGACGAGCTGCCGGAGTTCGGACACAATGTATTGGAGTCGCTGCGTCAGCCGATGGAAGACCACGTGGTGACCATCAGCCGCGCCCAGTGGAACGTCACGTTTCCGTGCAACTTCATGCTGCTCGCCGCCATGAACCCCTGCCCCTGCGGATTCTACGGCGACGCCAAGAAGGAGTGCAGGTGCAGTCACGGCATGGTGTCGAAGTACCAGCGTCGCATCAGCGGCCCCCTCATGGACAGGATGGACATGTTCGTAGAGGTTCCCGCGGTGGAGTACGAAAAGCTGATGGACGACGCCGACGGCGAGAGCTCGGCCAACGTGCAGGTCCGGGTGGAGAAGGCCCGCGAGGTGCAGAGTCGCCGGTTCGACGAGATGCCATTCACCACGAATGCGGAAATGGGCCCCGCGGAGGTCTGGGACTTCTGCCAGGTGGGGCAGGACTGTCAGAAGCTGCTGCAGGCGTCCATGAACCAGCTGAACCTGAGCGCCCGCGCCTTCCACCGGGTGTTGAAACTCTCCCGCACCATCGCAGACCTCGCCGCCTCCGACTCCATCGAGGTGCAGCACCTGGCTGAGGCGCTGCAGTACCGGCCCCGCTGGGCGGTGTAGGGGGATGGGGTGTGGCAATCGGGTGCCTTTGGACTTTGGAAATGATAATACTAGAGATGTGACGCCGCTGCATTGATCCTTCGTGAAGTCAGGCTTGACCGATGGAATTGTCACGCCTCAATCCAATTGAAAAAAGTCTCATCACGACTAGCACAGCGAGAATCACCAATATTTCGAAAACTTAGAAGGGAAGACTTTGACGGTAGCTAGCTAAACGGGATAAGATTCAATCAAGTTCGCCCATCTTTCCTAGGGCTAAGTGGTAGGGGAAGGGAGGTCATTTATGGTCACAACTTTCAGTAGACCAACACACTCTGGCGTTTACCCAGTGATAGATGCTGTGTCACTGATCCAAGCTACCTCGCCGCAGGCAAATGAGCAGGCAATTGTCTGCCATTCTTCCATGAAGGTAACTTCCCGCCATGTATTCCGATGGGTTCGAGACGGACTGGCTGGACAGTACCTCACTGGCCTCAGAGGAAACGACGTGGCCCTTACTTTTCTAGATCTGATTAGCCTAAGGCTAATTGCGATTTTCAGGGCGCATGGAGTTACATCAACGGAAATACGCCTCGCACATGACGAACTCCAGAGGACAAGGGGGTGGGCTCACCCATTTGCCATGGAGCCAATTTGGATATCAGGACTGCGCATCTATATTCAGGATAGCGATATCCCCATCGCCATTACGAGAAACTGGCAGGCGGCCTTTAACTTTGTGGAACTCTTCGTTGGACCAATGCACAACTTGGTGTTTGACAAGAATGAGCACCCAACGACTTGGGAGCCAGAGGAAGACATTGTCCTTGATCCTAAGGTTGCTTTTGGGGAACCGTGCATCAAGGGAACTAGAATTGCTACACAAGTCCTTTGGTCAATGGCCAAGGCCGGTGATCCTCCAGAAAGACTGGCTTGGGCTTATGAATTGCCTGTTAAACAAGTAGAGGCGGCGATTGCCTGGGAAAACAGACTCGCAAGTTAAGCGGGTTTCTTACTGCTATGATGAGTGTTTACCGCTCATCATAGGTAAAACCCTTAAAGCCGTCGGCTTCCCTGTCGTTCTAGCCTCCAAGGGGACGAGGGACGAAGATCTTATTCCTGAAATGGGGCGGCGCGATCAGGTATGGATCACAAAGGACGATCGTGCCAAGATACGACATGAAGGCCTGTTGGCGGCAGCAAGTATTAGTGTAGTCTGGATACGTGGATTGACACATGAGAGGCGAAACAGGAAAGCATCAATTCAACGAAATGCGAGTCTAAAGGACATACTAAGAATGCTGGTCAATAAGCTTGATCAGATTTCCAACGAGATTGCTAACGCCCGAGGACCAAGATATTTCTTGCTGTACACAACCACGACGGTACAGAAGGATACGTTTGAAAGTTTTCCCACGCTCCGGCAAGTTCATGATAGACTCGCTGGAACCTCGAAACGCTAAACCTTCCAGTGAGTAGGACAATTTTCTAAAGACAACGTCGGTGAATTACTATTGATTTGGTCTGTTAATGATGCGTACCACTGGAGATTGTCGTTCTGCGGAATTCACGGACTTGAAGAGGGATAGCTCAACCAAGGGCCTCCAAAATGTTGGTCTCCCATAGCTGGGTGCCACGTCTGTTGGTTTAAGCCCCCACCCCCTACTCCTCCACCCGCTCCGCCGCCGCCAGAAAATCCCCGTCAGTCGCCCCCGCGAAGCGGTCCGGGAGGAATTGGGCCATGTCGGAGACGGCGCTGGTCGAACCCCGGCAGACGTAGTCGGCGATGATGCGGCTGGTGATCGGCCCCAGGTGGATACCCTTGGTGGCGTGGCCGGTCGCCAGCAGCGCCCCTTCCAGCCCCGGCACAGGGCCGATGATCGGCTTGGCGTCGGGGCTCAGAGGCCGGGAACCGGCAAGCTGCTGGACAAGTTCGGCCCGCTCCAGGTCCGGAAACACGTCGATGGCGCGCTGCAGTAGCTCCAGCCGGGCGGATTCCGTCGGCTGTCGGTCGAACTCCTCCCCCAGAAAAAGCTCCCTCCGGTCGTAGTCGCGGCCGCCGGTGCTGCCGACGCTGAGAAAGCCGTCCGTCCGGCTGATCATGTGCCCGCGCCTGGGAGAGCTTATCAGCACCTGAAGGGGTTCGCCGGGGTAGTTCAGCAGCAGCCGCTCACCCTTCATCGGTCTAACGGGGACGGGAAATCCCAGCCAGGGAGCGAAGGCGTGGCTCCACGAGCCCGCGGCCACAACCACCGTGCCGCAGTGAATCTCCTCCGCGGCGGTCTTGACACCGACTATGCGTCCACCCCTCTTGATCAGGCCCGTCACTTCGCGGTACAGGATTTCCGCGTCCTTGAGTTCCGCGGCGCGGGCCAGCGCCAGGTTGAAGCGGTAGCTGTCCAACTGCGCCGACTCGTCCTCATACACCGCGCCGACGATAGAGGAGGACAGACGAGGTTCGATGGAGTGGACTTCTTCGGCGTCGATCCAGCGCATCTTAACGTGGTCTTGCTGCCACACCAGCATGCTCCTGATAAGTTCCGCTTCTTCGTCTTCGAGGGCCAACCGGAGCGACGGTCGACGCTGGTAGAGCAGGTCCATGCCGGTGGCGGCTTCAAGCTCCGGCACTAGCCACTTGAACTCGGCGTAAGAGGCCCGGGCCATCTCAAAGGAAGGCCCCGGCGTGAACTCCGCCCCCAGCAGGCTCAGGGAGCCGGTGGCGTGAGCGGAAGCCCCGCTGCCGATGGCTTCCCTCTCAAGCAGGATGACGTCCACGCCTTCCCGGGCCAGATAGTAGGCGACGGAGCAGCCGACTACGCCGGCCCCAATCACGACTACATCGGCAGTTTTGGGCAAATCCTCGCTCCGCAGGAATAGTTGTTGCGATTATCACCACGCGACGAAGGGACGTCAAATTGGCGAGAATTGCAGGAAGCGCACTCGCACCATCCCTCAACCCCCTTCAGTCACGCCTTGTCGCCCTTCCCCCTTTCAGGTAGGGTAAACACCGTCGGGGTTCATCTGATTTATCTTAGACAAGATTCTCCACGACTACCCGTCGGTGCTCCACAAACCCAAGGAGGTTCGATCATCCGATGCTGTTAAGAATGATTGGCGCCCTCCGTCTGAGGTCCGCGACCTACGAGGACATAGAGCATGATAAGAGTGCAATCTGGCAAGCTGTAATCATCGTGGTACTGGTCTCCGCGGCCACCGTAGGCGGCGAACTTCTTTCGGGGCAGGAGACGGGGCTGTGGTGGACGCTGATCAGGGGCGTCATCCGAGGAATGGCGAGCTGGGCTGCCTGGGCGCTATTCACCTGGGCCGTTGGGGAAATAGCCTTCGACGTTGTGGACACGGATGCCGACTGGGGACAGCTGGCAAGGACCACCGGGTACGCGCAGGCACCCGGAATACTCAACTTCCTTATTTTCATACCCACCGTCGGCGGGATAGTCTATCTCGTTACGTTTGCGTGGACCTTTGTATGCATGGTGGTTGCCGTTCGGCAGAGCCTGGACTACACGTCCACACTAAGGGCTGTATTCGTGATACTGCTCGCGTTCATACCGGTTGTCATCCTGAACTTCATCGTATTGGGCTTGACCGGCGGCCTTGACCTTTCCGGCAGCGGGGAAGGTGGTTTTAGAACTCCGATAATTCTCCGATGATCCTATTGCATTGAGGATAATGCGGTGACTAACCTGAAGGAGTCCACAAGGGAGTCATCATCCGCTGCACAGTCGGGGATAGCCGAGATTTCGCCAATTCCCCCTCCGGGGTTGGGGGAATCGACCATCGGCAATTTCTTGAGGCTGGGCGATGTAAGGAAGTGAAGACCATGCAATTCAACGAACACCAGGCGCGAATGTTGGCGGAGCAGAGGCAGCGTGAGGCGGAGATGAAGCAGCAGGCATACGATCTTGAGATGAAACAGGGGAAGTATGCCCAGTCTTCGGAGGAGCAGGGGCCCCTCGAGCACGAGTCCGACGTTCAGCAGGTTAGATACTACAAGAGGCCTGAGAGTCAAGAACAGAAGCAAGGTCCAAAGAAGAAGCGCCGACGCTGGTGGCGGTTCTTCTTTGGGGAGTAACCCGGCATACAACTACCAGCCGGGAGAATATCTTGAGATTGCTGGTATACTGGATTTTGTTGTGATCAGGAGGAGGCGTAGCTATGAGTCTTACTGGACGTGGACCGGCAGATCAATACAAGAGCCGTCGTGCAGCCGATTACGAGAGACAGCAGCGGGAGGAAATGCAGCGGCACATTCAGGCGATGGAGGATTCGAATTACCCGGAGGAGGATGAAGACTATCCAGTAGCGTACGAGGAACAGGTGCCTGTGGAGAACTTTCCAGAGGCCAAGAAGAAGCGCGGGCGCTGGTGGCGGTTCTTTATTGGGTAGTTGGCAAGCTGGCGTTAGCCAGCCCAGTAGTTATCATGAGTCTGCTCACATTTGCCACTCTATCTTGAGCAGGTGGAAAGGATTCGATTATGGGATTTAGAACGACAGGCCCGGCAGACGATTACGTGGGGCGCCTTGAGACCACGCGCGAAAATCAGCGTATGCACGAAGAGGCGCTGCGCAAATTTGAAATGAGTAAACACACTCAAGCAGCAGAGAAGGAAGAACAAGCCAGGCTTCTAGAGGAGCAGAAACAGAAGAGGGAAGCATTGAAGAAAAAAAGCCGCTGGTGGCGGTTCTTCATAGGGTTGTAGGACGGCCAGCGGCAGCCAGACAAAGCCCATCTTGAGTCAGATAATCCAGAGCACTGAATTCTGCGCAGCCCAAGGAGGGGTAGCACATGAATAGAGTTCGGGACCCCAGGGAGCTCTCAAAATCCTACATAGACCAGCGAGAAGCTAAGCGAACCGGGCGTCGTCAGCCACCGGATCGCATGGCAAAAGTCGAGAAGCAGTTCCGGTCAAGTTTCGAGAGCGATATCCGTAAGGAGATCGAACGGCGCGCCCGTGCCCTGGACGAACAGAAGCAAAAGGACAAAGCCTCAACATCCAAGAAGGACCGTAGCTGGTGGCAGTTCTGGAATCGGAGCAAGCCTCCCACGGAAGGTTGGTCATAGTCCTTCCCTCGCCCCTCCCCCTCGCCATCCCCAACTCCCACATCCGATGCCCCCTCTGAAATGGGGGCTTTCCATTTACGGCGTGACCCAATCGGCAGCAGACAAGCCCACGCCCCAAAGCCTTGCCGTCCTTCCGCCTTTGAAGTAGGGTAAAGCCAGCGAGGGTTCTCCCACATTCGTACCTGTACGGCCTTTCGCAACCACTCCCGCGTCGTCTCGCTTTTCCGAGACGTTCAGACAGGATGAAGGGGGCAGAAAAATGGATTCATTGGGTGTTCGGCTGGATCCCATCCCATACATCAACTTCGAAGATTCCATCGGGCTCGCTCAGCTGGCCGAGTCTCTCGGCTACGACATGATCTGGGTGCCCGAAGGCGGCGGTTCCGATTCCATCACCCGGCTGTCCGCCTTCGCCGGCGCCACCAGCACCGTGCGGCTTGGCACCGGCATTCTCCCCGTCTTCGCCCGCACCCCGGGCCTCACCGCAATGACGGCCCTCGGCATGGACATCGTCTCCGGCAGCCGCTTCACCCTTGGCCTGGGCGTGGGACATCGCGGCTCCGCCGAGGGCACCCACGGAGTCCCCTTCCGTCGCCCCATGACCCGCATCCGGGAGACGGTGGAAGTGGTTCGCAAGCTGCTTCAGGGAGAGCGCGTCAACTACGAGGGTAAGATGTTCAACGTGAAGGACGGCAGCCTCGGCTTCGGCGGCGAGTGCGACGTTCCCATCTACATCGCCGCCCTTGGCCCGCAGATGCTGGAACTTGCGGGAGAGCTGGCCGACGGAGTGCTGCTGAACTGGGCGGCACCTGCGTACCTGGAGCGCGCCCTGGAGCACCTGGACATCGGCGCGGCGCGGGCCGGTCGAGACCTCGACGAAATCCACGTGGCCTGCTACATCCGCGTCGCCGTCACGCCGGACAGGAACCTGGTGCGCACCCCCCTGGTGCAGCAGATTCTCCGCTACTGCGGCATGGAGTATTACCGGAACTTCTTCGCCGACACCGGCTTCCCGGACGAAGCTGAGGCCATCGGGCGTTATCTGGCGGAGGGCAACCGGGCGGCGGCGGCCAAGTCCGTCACCGACGAGATGCAGGGCACGTTGGCCGTGGTCGGCGGCATGGAACACTGCCGGAGCGAGATCCAGCGTCGACGCGCCCTGGGCATCCAGATGCCCGTCATCGCCCCCTTCTCCGCCGGCGGCGCGCTGAACTCTTACCGCGCCGCCATAGAAGCCCTCGCCCCAAGGGACGAGGAATGACCCCCGCGGGGGGAAATGATTATATCGAGAAATGACGGAGGCGTTGAATGAAACTAGCTTGGACATAAGAAATGAAATTGTCCAAAATAGTAATGTGGTCAATCGGCGTGGTACTCACTCTTTCCTTCGTGCTCACTTGCAACAATAGTGACGAGGACTCTTCCAGCCTTACACTAACTCGCGACGGGACTCAACCTCACGACGCCATCAGCGTCGAAGCAAACAATCGAAGCTACGACCCGGATGACGACGGCCTTATTGAGATTCTCTACATAGAACAGTTGGATGCCGTGCGCCATGATCTAAATGGCGACGGCATCCCTGACAATCCAGATGACAATGGCGCTTACTATGAGGCTTTTGACCGCACGGCTCTGGAAGCTGCGTGCGCGGAACCTTGCGGTGGGTACGAATTGGCAAGGGACTTGGACTTCAAAGATCCCGATAGCTACGTTTCAGGAACAGATAGAGGGTGGCTTCCTGTTGGCGCGAATAGGAGCCGCTTTTCTGCGGAATTCGAAGGGAATGGGCATACCATCAGCAATCTCAATACCAGAGGTATAAAGCACGAGCTTCCACACTTCTCTGTTGCGGGCCTCTTCGGCTGGGCCGGAATGGACAGCGTGATTCGAAATGTTGGACTGAGGAACGCAAATGTCAAAGGAGAAAACAACGTAGGCGGCTTGGTGGGGCGGAATGAAGGTGAGATAATCAACTCGTACGTTACCGGGAAGGTAAACGGCAAAGATAACGTGGGAGGGCTGACAGGTATAAACAATGGCGTGGTCAGGTTCAGCTACGCCGTGGTAACAGTATCCGGCGAGAAGTCAGTAGGAGGAGTGGTCGGATGGAGCCACAAGGAAAGCGACCACAAGGCATGTGCAGTCGAATTCAGCTATGCATCCGGCGACGTGTCCGGGGATCTGGAAGTAGGTGGGCTTGTCGGGCGGAATGAAGAGGGACTGATCGTTTCCACCTACGCAATGGGCAACGTGACCGGCGAATCAAGCGTGGGCGGTCTGGTCGGGGTCAACGAGTACGACTTCTATCCCAGTAACGTTATAGCCAGTTATGCAACGGGGAACGTGATGGGAGACAGCGTTGTTGGTGGCTTGGCGGGAGGCAATTCGGGCAGTATCGTGGCCAGCTATGCTACCGGTGGCGTGTCAGGGACCAGGGTGATTGGAGGGCTGATCGGAGACAACTCAATGCCTTGGGTAGACCGGAGGGATGAGGGCGGCCCGGGCACTGTGATATCCAGCTATGCTACCGGCGGAGTAACCGGCGAAAGCGTGGTTGGCGGACTGGCGGGCAGAAATCCCGGCAGAATCATCTCCAGTTTCTGGGACATTAACACCTCTGCACAGAATAATGGCGCTGGCGAAGGCAATCCGCCGGTGGAGCCAGGCAAGACCACCACCGAAATGCAATCGCCCACGGGATTCAACGGCATATACGACATTTGGAACATTGACTTGGACAATGCCGACGGGGACTTCACCCTGGAAACAGGCAGCGGCGATTTCTGGGATTTTGGCACAGGCAGCCAGTATCCGGCCCTCGTGGCTGACTTCGACGAGAATGGTGTTCCGACGTGGAAGGAGTTCGGCAATCAGGGTAGAGATCCTTCCTTGGCGACGGCTCCGGCTTCTCTAACCCTCATGCCTACGCCTGCCCCAACGCCTTCGTCCCAAGACGGCGTCAACCTAGATAGCGACTCCGATGGACTGATCGAAATCTCTAATCTGGAGCAGTTGAACGCTATTCGATACGATCTGGATGGCGATGGATCGCCCGATGATGATGGGGCCGCAATCTACGCCCTGGCCTTTCACGCCCCCGCCACCGGTGCTTGTGACCAATGTACCGGCTATGAATTGACCCGCCCTCTGGACTTCCAGGTTTCCGACAGCTATGCATCCGGCATGCCCAACCCTCTATGGATGACGGGCAGCGGCTGGCTTCCCATTGGAATTGAGGAAATCGAGAACACGTTCAACGCCACCTTGGAGGGAAACGGTTACACAATCAGCAACCTGTATATTCACCGAACCACTATCTTGGACGACGCAGGAGCAACGGGGCTCTTTGGATACACGGGTCCTGACTCCATCATCCGAGGAGTAAAACTGGGGGACGTGAACATCGTCGGCGGCCGTGACGTTGGGTCCCTGGTGGGAATAAATGGGGGAACTGTCAGCGGAAGTTACGCCAGCGGAAACATATCCGGAAACTTCCACACCGGCGGGCTTGTGGGATGGCACCTTCCGTTGTGCAACGAAGACAGTGAATGCCCAATTGCATTCAGTTTTTCGGAGGCGAATGTAAACGGAACGCACTATGTAGGCGGTCTCGTAGGATATTCCCACGGATTGGTCAATGCCAGTCACGCCAATGGTACAACTAAAGGGGATAGGAGTGTAGGTGGGCTCATTGGTGGGAACGTGTCCACCGTGAGGACCAGCTATGCTACAGGCCAGGTGTCGGGAAGAGAATCCGTAGGGGGTCTCGCGGGATGGAACTCGGGCATTGTAGAAACCAGCTACGCCAACGCCGGCGTGGCAGGTGTCAAATCCGTTGGCGGACTGGTCGGAGACAATAACCGTAATGTCCTCGCCAGTTACTCCGCGGGCAGCGTGGCTGGCAAGCGATTTGTAGGTGGCCTTGTTGGATGGAACGGCGGCGCGGAGAGCCCGGCTGCAATCATCAACTGTCTTGCGACAGCGAGCGTAGTCGGCGAAGAAAAGGTGGGAGGGCTCGTTGGGAGAATTCGTGGGGCCGTGATAGAGAGCTTTTGGGATACCGAAGCAACCGGAGAACTCGCAGGAGCGGGAGAGAGCGACCCGTCTAATGAAGCCCATTTCCCTCTTCCGTGGTGGGATGGCGAAGTTCAAGTCATCGGCAAAACCACTTCAGAATTGCAAGAACCTACGGACTATTCGGGCATATATGCCGGTTGGAAACAATTATTAGAGGGCGTAAGATACTACGGATACCCGATTACCGAGGACATAGCCAAGGCTTGGGACTTTGGAACAAGCAGTCAGTACCCGGCCCTGAAGGTGGACTTCAACGGCGATGGCCAGTCGGGTTGGGAGGAATTTGGCAACCAACCCAGGGATTTGTCCCAGAGTTCATCACAGGCTCCGGTAATTCCCACGTTTGACGATAGGGATGAGGAGGGCTTCAATCCCCTGCTGGTTTCAATTGCAGCAGGGGTATCTGCGGCTCTGGCAATTGGTGCTGCAGCCGCGATATTCTTTATGCGGCGGCGCTAGCGTTACGGCCGACTGCCTCTTGCTGAGGCGGTAAAGTTGGATGTGACTGAGCAAGAGGTAAACGGATTCATCAACGAGTGCGAGGGACATTGTGGATTGTAGGAACACGAGTGATTTACCGGAACCGGAGGGCCGGTGGGTGCTGCTTCAGCCCTTCGAAGGCCCCTGGGCGGAGGACGACAGGAACGCCAACTTCAAGCAGCAGGTGGCTATCTACAGCAAGTCGGACCCCATGTCCACCCTGGACAGGATGAGCCGCAGCCAGGACATACCCGTGGGCGCTCTGGCCCGTTTCATCATCGCCAAGTGGGCCTCCTCCGGCAGCGACGGGCTGCTGGAGATCGGCCCCAGGGTGGTGCGTCAGATGCAGGACGTGATGGAGAAGGCGGAAGCTCGGGGCACCAAGGAAGCGCGCCTGGAAGCCTACGATTCCCTTCGCAAGATAATCTCGTGGCTCGCCGTGCCGTTGGAGCAGTCTGAGTAGGCTCTCTGTGAGCTTGCCGAGAAACGCCCCCCCACCTGAAATCCGGTTGAGGGAAGGAAAATGCCCGAAGCGCCGGACCTGGAGATAATCAAGGACTACCTGAACGACGCCGCAGCGGGCCGGGAAATCGTTGCTGCGCGCGTATTGAAGCCCACCGTGGTCCGCTCCCTCCACGCCGAATTCGCCGAAGACGTCCAGGGTCGCCGGCTGGAAACCGTGAAACGCAGGGGAAAGTTCCTCCTGGCGTCCTTCAGCGGCGGCACTTCGCTGGTGGTCAACCCCATGCTCACCGGCGCATTTCAGCACTGCCTGTCGACGGACAAGCTCTTCAAGCGGGTCTGCTTCGTCATCACCCTTTCCGACGGTTGGGACCTGCGCTACCTGGACCAGCGCCAGATGGGGCGCGTCTACTACGTGGACGCACAGGCCATGGCCCATGTGCCAAGTCTGGCCGAACAGGGCCCCGACGTTCTGGATGACGTCTCCCTTGAGGAATTCGAAGAATTGCTCCGTCCCTTCTATGGCGAGATCAAGGGCATCCTCACCCGCGGTCGGGTGCTCTCCGGCATCGGCAACGCCTACTCCGACGAGATTCTTTTCGAAGCAGGAATCTATCCCTTCCGCAAGAAACGCGATCTGTCGCAGGACGAAAGGCGGCGTCTGCTGGAGGCCGCCCCCGCCGTTGTACGTTGGGCCATGGAGGAGTTGCGGCCAAGGGTGGGCTCCAACATCCATCGCAAGATCAGGGACTTCCTCAGGGTGCACAACAAGGGGGGCGATCCCTGCCCCCGGTGCGGCGCCGCCATCACGCAGATAGGCAGCAACCAGCGCATCACCAGCTACTGCCGCCGTTGTCAACCGGGACTGCTGTTGAGGAACTGAGTCGGCGCGTTCTTAGTCAACAACTACGAGATTTGTGGGGAAATGGAACGATTCTAGCCCTATTGTCGTATTCTCTTGTGAGGATGGTCAGGGCGCAACATCGCGGCAATCAGTCGAAAATCTGTAGAAAACTATCAGAACGCCTTTGTATACTTATCTTACATAATCTACGACCTCGGCCTGCGCTTGCCGGTCGTTGTCCAAAGGAGTAATTGAATTGAGATATCTAATCGTGCTGGCCCTCGCGCTCATGGCTCTGGCTGTGGTCGCTTGCGGGGACAGAGAAGAAGAGACAGCCACCCCCGAGCCAACCATCGTGGCGGCCACGCCCGCGCCTCCACCCACGGTCGCGCCCACTCCGGCCCCCACACCCGCGCCAACGCCTGCCCCGACTCCGGCCCCCACGCCCGAGCCCACACCGCCCCCAACCCCCGAGCCAACCCCCACTCCTGACCCGGGGACGCAGTTCAAATATCAGACGTGTTTCGAAGCTGAAGAGGCAGGTGAGCGGCGCCTGCGAGGGAACGTTGGCACCGGGATTGGCTTCCCCTCCGTATTGGTAAACGTAGTCGACAGCGACAACGACGGCGTGGTCTGCGAGGTTGCGCCTCCGACGCCTGACCCGACGCCTGCGGCCCCTCCCACTGCCACCCCCGAACCCACACCTGACCCGACGCCGGAGCCCACCCCCGACCCAACGCCGGAACCCACACCGGAGGTTACACCTGAGCCGACGCCGGAGCCCACCCCCGTGATGACGGGCAGACCCGTTCCTACGCCGCTGCCCCCGTCCACGGAAGGCGCCATATCGCCGCCGCCCTTCCCTAACATCTACAATGGAACGGTCACCATCGACGGCGAATCGCCGGAAGACGGTATCGAAATCTATGCGGAGATAGTGAAGGACGGCGCAATATACGCAACGCAGTCCGCGCTAACCAGCGGAGGCAATTACGCCCAGCTGAAGGTTGAACCGCCTTCCATACTGTTTGGTGGCGAAACTGTCAACTTCTACGCATGGATCGATGGCGCAGGAGTTCAGGCGGCTGAAATGGTCCCCTTCGATGCCAACGTGAGCCTCCTGAATCTTCTCATGCAGCAGGACCTCACCTTCACCACCGGCTCCTAATACCAACCTCAAGTCGAACGCAAAGCGCCGCCTCCCCAAGGGCATTCCCGGGGAGGCGGCGTTCTTTTTAGCTGACCGGAATCTGTATGGCCAGCAGGCGCATGGCCCGCTCCGCAGCCGCCGCCAGCATCTCGGAGGTCCTGGCCACGCTCACCCTCATGGACAGGGGCCTATCGACGATGCTCATCGCCGCGGTGATGCCGTGCTCGTAGACGGCTTCGAACCCCCTGCCCAGGCTCCCCGCAAGCACAATCACGGGTATCCCCAGCGGCGCGGCGCGGCGGGCCACACCCACCGGGGCTTTGTTGTATACAGTGGAGGCGTCGGTTCGACCCTCGCCGGTGATGACCAGGTCCGCCCCCCTCAGGCGGGCGTCGAAGTCCACCGCTTCACAGACAATGTCAATACCGGACTGCACCTGTCCGCCGCAGAAAGCCATGAGTCCGGCGCCCAGCCCTCCGGCGGCCCCCGCGCCGGGCCGGTCGGCCACGTCCAGGCCCAGGGAATCATGGATGACGGTGGCGTAGTGTTGCAGGGCCTTGTCCAGCGACTGCACCGTTCTGGCGCTTGCTCCCTTCTGAGGGCCGTAGACGGCGGACGCACCTTCCGGGCCGCAGAGGGGGTTCTCCACGTCGGAGGCGGCGATGATTTCCGTCCGCTTCAGGGCGGGGTGCAGCCTCGATACGTCGATAGTAGCCAGGCGAGAGAGACCCGCCCCTCCGGGGGGCAGCGGTAGGCCCTTCGCGTCATAGAATCGCGCTCCCAATGCCCACGCCATCCCCGCCCCGCCGTCGTTGGTGGCGCTGCCTCCCATGCCGACGATGATGCGCCGGTAGCCCCTCTCCAAAGCGCGCTTGATGAGCTGGCCTGTGCCGTAGGTTGTGGTGTGGCGCGGGTTACGGTCCTTGTACGCAAGCAGTGCCAGCCCCGACGCTTGGGCCATCTCGATTACGGCCGTCTTCCCGTCGCCCATGACGCCCCACCTTGCCCGGACCCGGCCTCGGAGCGGCCCGTTCACCCGGTTGGTGAAGGTCCGGCCCGCGGTGGCGTCGACTAGCGCGTCCAGCGTCCCGTCGCCGCCGTCGGCCACGGGAATCAGCACTGTTTCCGCCTCGGGAAATATGCGGAGAACCCCCTCCTCAATGGCCCGGGCGGCATCCGGCCCGGAAACGCTCCCCTTGAAAGACTGTGGCGCAATCACTACTCGCATGACGCCAAATTATACAACGTGGTTTATTCAATCCCCTCCCTTTGCTAGAATCCCATCATTAACGTGGCGCAAAGGGAGGAGCGGCATGACTTCCAAGCAGGAACTCAAGGCCCTGGTACGACAGGCCATCGACGAAAAGGCGGACGAGATTGTCCGGGCGTCCAGGACCATCCTGGAAAACCCGGAAGCGGGATTCAGGGAGGTGAAGACCGCCAAGCTCGTCGCGGACGTCCTCAGCCAATGGGGCATCAACCACCGAACGGGCCTCGCCCTCACCGGCGTGAAGGGCATGGTCGAAGGCGGCGCGTCGGGACCGACGGTGGGCGTCATCGGCGAGCTGGATTCCCTGATCGTCTCGGAGCACCCCCACGCGGACTCGGAAACGGCGGCGGCCCACGCCTGCGGCCACCACGCCCAGATAGGCATGATGCTGGGCGTGGCCGGCGGGCTTGTCTCCTCCGGGGTGTTGGACCAGCTGGGCGGAAGGGTGGCCCTCTTTGCCGTGCCCGCCGAAGAGTACATCGAAATCGAGTACAGGGACGAGCTGCGTCGCGACGGCAAGCTGGAGTTCCTTGGCGGCAAGCCGGAACTCATCCGGCTGGGCGAGTTGGACGACGTGGACATGGCGCTGATGTGCCACACCACCAGCATCGCCTCGGAGAAGCAGCTGTGCATCAGCGGCACCAACAACGGCACCCTCGCCAAGAAGATCCGGTTCCTTGGCAGAGCGTCCCACGCCGGCGGTGCGCCCCACCTGGGCGTGAACGCGCTGAACGCCGCATCCCTCGCGCTGATGGCAATCCACGCCAACCGCGAGACCTTCCTGGACACCGATACCGTTCGCGTTCATCCCATCATCACCAAGGGCGGCGAGGCGGTCAGCGCCGTGCCCGCCGACGTTCGCATGGAGACCTTCGTCCGCGGCGCTTCGGTCGAGGCCATTGTTGACGCCAACCGCAAAGTGGATCGCGCCCTGAGGGCGGGCGCTCTGGCAGTCGGCGGGCAGGTTGAGATTACCACCATCCCCGGCTACCTCCCCCTCGACCAGGACGACATGATGAACGAGATGTACCGCGCCAACGCCGTCTCCCTGGTGGGCGAATCCGGCATGGGCGTCAGGAGCCACGGCACCGGCTCCACGGACATGGGCGACGTGAGCCAGCTCATGCCCGCCATCCACCCATACGTGGGCGGCGCGACGGGTCTCGGCCATGGCAACAACTACGTGGTGCAGGACTACGGCCTGGCCGTTGTCACTGCGGCCAAGGCCCTCGCCGACACCGTCGTAGACCTGCTGGCCGAAGGCGCAGAGGGGGCGGGAAAAGTCCTGGCCAACCACAAGCCCGCGATGACTAAGGACGAATACCTGAAGCTGATGCGCAGCCTTGCCAAAGAGGAGCTCTACACCGCCCCCGACGGCGACGTTTAAGACGCCGACGGCCTGGTGGGAACGCAGTGAGACCCGGGGGATGTTTGCCATGAAGCGACGAGAACCGCCGCGCTGCGACCTCTGTGGCGCGCCAATGGACGACGTTCAGTGCAAGCTGCGATGCCGCAACTGCGGCTACACGAGGGATTGTTCGGACCCGTAGGCTACAGGGTGCGGTCTGACCTGTCCCTGGAGGTGGTGTAAGTCGGGCCGGGTTCGGCGACGGCGTTCACCTGCAGCCGCTGCCCGATGGCCCGCAGAGCTGCGTCCATCATGTCGAGCCTTGAATTGTGTTGAACGTCCAACACCCGGTCCACCTGTGGCAGGTGCCACCCCAATCGACGTGCCAACTCCGCCTTGCCCACCCCCTGCTCCCGCATACCCCGGTAGAGCATCACCTTCACTGAGGTAAGCGTCGGCAGGAAGGCGCAGGTCTCGCCCTGCGACGCAGCAGGAATATCTCTCCGGTCGTGGATGCGGGCGGCTATGGCCTCCTCCAGGGCGTGAACGGCGCGGGCAATCGCCTCCTCCCGGTCGTCACCGAAGGTGGTCAATTCCGGGAAGTCCGGCGACGTCGCCATGACTGTCCTGTCGTCATCTTCCAGCAGAATGGGATATGCCAGCATCAACTCAACCCTAGGTCTTTTTTGATCTTCGCAGCCAGCGACGAAGCTCTCCTGCATTCATTCCTTGAAAGAATACGCAACACTTTTGTTGATGTCAACACTTATGTTGCCCCGGGGCTGGCTAGGAAGAGTCCGAACGCCGGTGGTTGAAGTCAGTCAAACGGCCACCAGGACGGAAAGTCCCGCAGCGAAAGGTGCCGGAACAGCCACGGATGCGCCTCCACCGCCAGCTTCAGCGCCGCCTCCGATACCTGCTGAATGGTGAAGTGGGCCTGACGCTGGGTCCGCAGCTTGAACAGGTGGAAGCACTCACGCGCGTTCAGCTTCACCAACGCCCGTCGTCTGTGGGCATGGGTCACTACGTAGGACGCCACGGCGGGCATCGAATCATGCAGCCGTCGGAACGCGGTCTCCGACACTTCCACCGCCTCGTTGAACCGCTCCGACAGTCCCGCTTCGTTGATGAGCGACGGCGTAACCGCGCCGTGCGCCACTGTCAGAGGTTGGGGGAAATAACTCTGCATCCGGTGCCGCTTGTATTCCCGGTACGCCCCATAGTCCATCACCAGCTCGATAACGTAGTCCACCAGCTCAAACTCCCGCGGCAACGGGTCGTGAGGCCCCAGATTTTCCAGACTGCGGGCGACGATCTCATGCCGCTGCGCCGCCGACAGTCCTCGCACGTGCTCCATCACCGACTCGTGCGGCCCGTCGGCGAAACGGTAAGCAAGCGCCGCCGCCAGCGTCACGTCGGCCTCCGCGTCGAAGGAAACCAGCCGCGCACTTATTTCCCCCTCTGAAGAAGACTCTCCGTCCGCAGCAGGCGCCAGCCCCTCCTGCCACTCCCTCGTGCCCGCGATGTACGGGTTGTAGTCTGCGTACTTCACCAGCGTCGGCGTTATCTGACGTCCCTTCTCCTTCAACTCCTCGCCCAGCTCTCGCTCCTCCAGCGTCGACGCCGACAGCAGCTTGGTGACGGCGTGCTCCATGCTGCGGGCGTTCATCGTCACCCCCACGTTGGTCAGCGTCGACGCCGGCAGGATGAACCGGCAGCTGTCGATGGCCGCTCGACGGACGCGCAGGTTGAACGCCCCGACCCGTTCCTTCTCCCGACGCGGCTGCGCCTCCCGCAAATACGCACGCAAACCATCCAGCAGTTCCTCGTATGCCGTGAACAGACTCCGGCACGTCTCAACGTACACCGACCGCAACTCCGCATCTTCGTCAAGCTCCTGCGGGACGTGGAAGTAGTCCGAAGGCATAATTTGAAACCGGGAAGACTTCTCCGTGTAGGAGCCCAGCCGGTTGTCCTCCAGCGTGTCGCAGGCCAGCCGGGAGACGTTCTCCACGGCCAGGTGCAGCACTGCGTGTTCCGCCACGGAGGCGTGGCCGTAGCCCAGCACCCACCGCTCGTGAAACCCCGCGGCCCGCTCTTCGGTCACCTGCTGGGCGATTTCGTCGAAGGGCTCCGGCCGCCGCGACGTCATGGCGAACACCACCGCCAACTGCTCTTCAGTCAGGTCGCGGGGACTCAGGGGATAGACGCGGCGAGGATGATCGGTGGGGTTCATGGGGAATCTGTCGTCATGCTAAGGGGCCGCAATGGGGAGGAGTGTCGCCTGTTTTGTTGATAGCGGATATCTAGAACGAGTAGGGAAACGAGTGACTCGTTTCAGATATGACAGGCGTGGGCGGGACTCGCTTTTGCAAACGAGTGACGGAGCTTTTTGTGAGTTACAGGCGTGAAATTGGATGAATTTAGGCCCGGTACTCGTTTTTGCGAATTTTGGCGGAAAATTGCCCGCTGGAATGAGAAATTGTATCGGCCAAGGCAGATGTGTCAGCTTCAGGCAATGGGAAATGGTCGCGACAGTCCTGTTCATGGGCAGATGGTAGCAGGGGAATGGCATATGCGGCAATGGCGAAAATGGCAGTCCGGAGAGACTAATCCCTCAAGCTGTTGGGGTGTTCCAGCAGGCGCTTCATGTCGTGCAGGAACCGTGCCCCGCCCGCCCCGTCCACCACCCGATGGTCGACGGATAGCGTCGCCTTCATCATCCGCGCAATAGTAATTTCGTGGTTCTTCACCACCGGCTTCTCCTTCACCGATCCGATGGCCAGCACCGCCGCGTTGGGCGGATAGATAATCGCCGTGAACATGTCCACGTCATACATCCCCATGTTGCTGATGGCAAAGGTCCCGCCGCCGTATTCCTGGGGGGTGAGCACGCCCCCGTGGGCACGCTGAATCAGGTCCCGGCTAGCGTTGCTGATGTTCACCAGGTCCCGATTCTGGCAGTCGGGTATGACCGGAATGATGAGCCCTTCGTCCAGCGCAACGGCGATGCCGATGTTCACGTGGGGGCTGCTGACGAGCTGGTTGTCCTGGAAGTGGGAATTGAATGCGGGGTGCTTCTCGATGGTCAGCGCGCAGGCCTTGATTATCAGGTCGTTGACGCTGACGCGTACCCCCTGGGGCAGCTTCTTGTTGAGTTCGCGCCGGAATTCCGTGGCGCGGGTCATGTCGATCTCCGTGGTCACGTAGAAGTGGGGCGCTTCCCGCATGCTGCGCGACGTGCGGGCCGCGATGAGCCGCCGCATGGGGCTGAGGGCAACGGAATGCTCGTCGTCTTCTGGGGTCGATGGAGCCGCTCCGTCGGAGGGATCGTCCGCATCCGCCCCGGTCGCTTCGATGACGCCCAGCGTCGCTCCCACGGAGGCCGCCCTTCCAGCCGGAATGTGGATGCTTTGCAGGGTGCCGTTGACCGGCGACTCCAGGTCGACGATGGCCTTTTCCGTCTCGATCTCGACAACCACCTCGCCCCGGGTGATGGGATCGCCGGCGGCCTTCAGCCATCGGACGACCATACCCTCTTCCATCTCCTCGTCCAGCTGGGGCATTTGAAGGTTTATGGATACGGGCAAATCTTCCTCCAGGGTCGGGTAAGGCGTTCGGCGCGCATCAGGTGTGCAGCGATGCTCCCGCGGCGTCCAGGGAAGCCTCCTTGAGCGCTTCCGAAAGCGTCGGGTGGGCGTGGACCATCCAGCCCAGCTCCGTTATGCCGCCCTCCAGCATCCGCGTCATGGAAACCTCCGCCAGCAGCTCCGTAGCGTCGGCGCCAATCATGTGGGCGCCCAGAATCTCGCCGTAGGCGGCGTCGGCCACCAGCTTCACCATCCCCTCCGACTCCCCCATCGCGGCGGCCTTCCCGCTGGCCATGAAGGGGAACTTCCCGATCTTGACGTCGTGCCCTTCCGCCCGCGCCTGCTCCTCCGTCAGCCCCATGCTCGCCACCTGCGGGGTGCAGTACGTCGCCTTGGGCATGTCCACGTAATTCAGGGCAGGTGGGTTCCGGCCGGCCAGCCGCTCCACCACGTAGACCCCCTGGGCGGAAGCGGCGTGGGCCAGCAGCAGCTTTCCGTTTACGTCGCCGATGGCGTAGACGCCGGGGGCCGACGTGGCCAGGTCGTCGTCCACGGGAATGAAACCCCTCTCGGGCGTCACGCCGATGGAGTCCAGGCCCAGGTTTTCCACGTTGCCCTGAACGCCGATGGCGACAAGTACGCGACCGCAGTGAACGTCCACCTCGCCGGACTCCGTCTCCACCTTCAGCACTGCGCCGTCGCCGTCCCGCTCGAAGGCGAAGGCCTTGGCGCCGGTCATGATGCCGATGCCCTTCCGCCTCAGGGACCGCTCCAGCAGCCTGCTTATCTCCGCGTCTTCGTTGGGCAGCAGCCGCGGCATCATCTCCACGATGGTCACGTTGACGCCGTAAGAGTTGTACACCGACGCGAATTCGACGCCGATAGCCCCGCCGCCGAGGACCACGGCCTTGGTGGGCAGGTCCGTCTGCTCCAACGCCTGACGGCTGGAGATGACAACTTTTTCGTCGATGGGCAGACTCGGGATAGTCCGCGGCCGAGCCCCCGTCGCGATGATGACGTTCTCTGCGGAGATGACGCTGTCGTCGGGCGAAACACGGAGGGTGTGGGCGTCGACGAACCGGGCCTCTCCCGTCACGTGCTCGATGCCGTTCTTCCGCAGCAGGTGGGCGATGCCCCGCACCATCCGGTTGACGACGCGGCGGCTGCGGGAGATCGCCTTGGAGTAGTCGGCGGTGAAGTTGTCGAACGAGACGCCGAATTCCTGGGCCCGGTGAAACAGGCTGACCACCTCGGCGTTGCGCAGAATAGCCTTGGAGGGGATGCACCCCCAGTTGAGGCAGACGCCGCCCAGCGCCTCCCGCTCGATGACGACAGTCGAAAGGCCCAGCTGGGCGGCCCGAATGGCGGCCACGTACCCGCCCGGCCCCGCGCCAACAACGGCCACCTGGTACTGCTTAGAAGGAACCGTCAACCCCTAACCTCCTGCTGCGATAGGTGAATTTGGCGTACGGAATTCAGGTGATACCAGTGCTTCATGTATGAGTCCAGAGTATTCATTCTGTAAGCGTAGCTGTTGTACTTGAATCGCCTCAGCTTTCTCGCCCACTAGAACGGGGAATTTCCCTGATTCAACACCATTTCTAGCAATTGTATCGCAAACCGCCTCTGAGATTAATTCTGCGAGGATTACCTGGCCTTGTGGGGAATCGCTGCCGGTTCCTGTCGAGTCGTAGATATATGGACTCACAGTTGCGTGGTTAATTGCGATAACTACGTCTTTTGATTGGCGATCGTATCTGACCCTTTGTCTGGGATTGGATTCGGGACTGAACTGAATGTCGTTAAACAGGCCTCTCCTCTTGCGTGGCGTGTCATCGTTATTGTCTGAGGGTTCTCTGCGTGCAATTACTCTCACCAACGACTCAGCTGTAAGACCTTCGCAGGCAGCTGTAATAATTGCCTCCGCACCCACCTGAATGCCTTCTAAGGTTACTTTCGTCTCGTTCAACCATTGGTGATCTTCTCTTGGTTGTAGGACTACTCTGGGTGTAAGAACTCTCACGTTAGGGGAATCGGAGTTGATGGTGACGAGAGTGCCCTCTGGGATTAGGTTAGCCGTGGCACGCAATAAGAGATTCTTCTTTCGCGTCGAATATAATGAAGCATATTCAGGCACAAATCCGAATCCACTTGGTGGAACCAGAGGTTCTTCGACAGAATTGTCAGTTTGGTCAAGCTCCGCCAATTCATCTCTGGCGATATCATTCAATTTGCTAATGGCACTATTAAGTTTCTGTTGAAGTTCTCTGCTCCTGGTCCGTTGCTGGGTAGCTCTTGCTCGAAGAGTCTCTTTTTCAACGAATTCCTTTAGAAATTCTTCGCATACCCTGAACAGCTCAGATACAAAGGGGTGGGACCGGTCTAATCCATCACGGGTAGCTGTTACAATCTGTTCATCATTTAGCAGCAATTCGTTGAGGTGTGGACAAAGAATCGAGCCATAGAACCTCTGCGCGTTTGGATCATTGTCGAATCCAAGTAAAGTATTGTCCAGAATCGCAGTCCCGCTCTTGATCAATAGGCCAGCCTGGGCCATGTATCCACTTTCTCGAGGAGTATCCAGCGGGAAATCTGATCGAAATAGTTCTACATCACATTTCTTCCCAGCATTGCCTACAGGGATGGCGGTTCGCGCCATTAGTTTGCCGGTAGGAAACAGGTAGGCCAAAGAAGATTCCTGTAGGCTTCGTGCATTCCTGTTCTTGAGAATTATCGTGCGATTCTCGCTGGACAGAATATCCCGCAGGGCATAGTGTAGGGAAAGTTGCCCCCGAATGTTGTCGAAGAACGAAATGCGAATATCTTCTCGTGTAACAGTGATTTCGACACTAGTTCCATTGGAGTTGTCAAAACCCAGGAGTGGGACGGGCTGTTGAGCCTCGTAGAAGGGAGAGCTATTCCTAATAGTGAGCGAGGCTTGGTGAATTTTGTTGTTGACAGTTCCTGTTACGACACCTTCGCCTAAACCTAGAATAGCGTCCTTTAGACCTCTTCCAAAGTAACCTCGCACTTGTGCTCCCTTTGAAAACCCACTCGTCTCTCCGGCATATATGCCAACGGCATCGTCCATTTGAGTTCCATCCATTCCTTCGGCGAGGTCGGAAACTGAAATGGTTGAACCTCGATGCTTCCTCAGAATCTCAACGATTATTTGGCCATTGGTGGAAATACCGCGGCTCTCTAACCTCTTGTAGCTATCGTCGCTATTTGTAATTAGCTCTACTAGCGCACGTACAATATCCTTCTTTATTGCTTGATCAGCTTGCTGACGGGCAAAGCGGTCGGCGAATTCGAGGCGTCTAGATACGCGAGTTGCCATATGAGCGACCGCTCTAAGGCACCTGAAGCCTATGCGGGAATTCGCTCTCCAATGCTTCCAAGAAACGCTCAATGTCTTCACGCTCGTACAGGTTCGCCGCATCTCTGAACTGGGCCAGATTTCTGGATAGTCTACGAGGTGTGGCGTCGGGAAGCGCGAGAAGAACGTCGAGGAGATCCGATTCTTTAATGTGCTCAAGCGAACCAGATTTCCTGAATCCCTTAAACTGGGGAGAGTTTTCAATTGACCTTAGCAGCCTACCGGAAATTGTGCGCAGTTCGCTCTGTAATTTCTGACTGCCTTTCGCTGGCTTGCGCTTCAGATTGCGCTCAACCTTTCTTGCGACCTGTAATCCACGCTGGGTTAGTCTGAAACCGTCCTTGACGCTGCCAACGATGTACTTCTTGTCGGTTCTAGATCTCAGCCAACTCTTGTTTACCACCGCGGAATCCGGCCAGTGAGGATATCCTCGTAGGCTGAATCTCTTGGGGAATAATTCGAAGGCCTTGGCAACAATGTCTTCAAAAGTAGTTCGGGTACCGTTCCCAGCTGTCAGTACGTAAACCACATAGGTCACCAAATCGTCATAGCTGATAGTCTCGTACGGTGCCCGGGCGGGCGGCTTTGTTTGTACCATGTCATCCCCTCAAGCAATCAAGTATCGGAAGATGCAAATCCGAATCTGACTGCGCTCTACAAGTATAGAGGCAACTAATCTGACATTCCACCAAGCGAGTTCCTCCCTCCCCATCACCACCCAAAGTGAAGCGCCACAAACCCGTCCCGCCACGGCAGTCCGCGTATCCAGCCGTCAATCTCGGCCTTGTCTGAATCGCTTAGCCCTGCCGATGTACCGTAGCTCTTGGCGAAACCCACCAATGATTCAAGGGTGTATTCCGCGATTACGTTTTCGCCCTCTGCAAGACCCCAATCGGCGTCATCGTAGCTTTCCGCCAGATGCCAGGCGAATTTCACGCATGCGCCCTTCGGAGAATGTGAGTAGTCAAATCGTACTGTCCCAACATCCAAACCCATCGTTCAATCCTCCCTCAAGAAATAGTGTTCGGCGGATATTCTACCGGACCCGCGGGCAAATGTGAGGTCCCCGCATTTGGCTGAAACGGCGGAATTCGTTGACGCTGCTGAAACCGCAATGCTATAATTTACCTTGGTGATAGGCCCTGAACCTTCGTAGACTCTGACTCTCTGCGCCTTCAAGGGAGAAAATATGCCGGAAGTCTTGGCGGAAAACTGGCTGGCCCTGCTCTTTGCGGGCATCATCGCCTTTGTGGCCATCGCCATCATGTTCGCCGCTTCCTTCCTCATCTCCTCCAAGCGCAAGTCCGAAATCAAGTCGACACCCTACGAATGCGGCATCCTCCCCACTCCCTACTCCTTCTCCCAGATAAGCATCCGCTACTACATCTTTGCCATCCTCTTCCTTATATTCGACGTGGAAGCCGTGTTCCTATTCCCCTGGGCGGTGGTCTTCATGGGCAACAACATCGCCTTCTACGCCATGATGATATTCCTGGCGGTACTCTTCTTTGCCATCCTGTACGGTTGGAAGAAAGGAGTCCTTGAATGGCGGAGGTAAAACCCAATCCCGGCAACCTGCCGGGCCCCAACCTCCTGAACAAAGGCATGCCGGGCGTCATTACCGCCCAATCCGAGCAGCTATTCGCCATGGCCCGCAAGTCTTCCCTCTGGGCAATGACCTTCGGCCTCGCCTGCTGCGCCATCGAAATGATGTCCACCTACATGGCCCATCACGACTTCGACCGGTTCGGCGTCGTCACCTGGCCCTCCCCGCGACAGTCCGACGTGATGATTGTCGCCGGCACCGTGGTCAAGAAGATGGCCGATCCCATCCGCCTGCTCTACGAGCAGATGCCGGAACCCAAGTGGGTCATCGCCATGGGCAGCTGCGCCACCAACGGCGGCCCCTACTACCGCTCCTATTCCGTCGTCATGGGCGTCGACCACATCGTGCCCGTGGACGTCTACGTTCCCGGCTGTCCGCCCCGTCCCGAGGCGCTCATGCAGGGGATACTCAGGCTACAGGAAAAGATAGTGCAGGACGCGAAGGGTGAACCGGCGCGCAGCTAGGGGCAGGGCTGAGCCCGAACCCGTCGACGAGATGGCGGCCCTTTCGCCGGAGGGTCGGCGTATTCTGGACGTCATCACCCAGGCCCTCGGCGACCGCAAGGTCGAGACGGGGGCAGTTCTCGACAGGCCCCGCATCTCCATCGAACCGTCGGACATCGCCGACGTCTGCAGCGCCCTCAAGACAAACCCGGACACCGCCTTCAAGACTCTCCTCTGCGTCGCCGCCGTGGACTACAAAGACCGCATCCAGATGGTCTACATGCTCCACTCCAGCCAGGAGGAGCAGACCCTCGCCATCAAGACGGACCTTCCCTACGAAAACCCCAAGCTACCAACCCTCACCTCGCTCTGGCGCGCCGCCGACTGGTACGAACGGGAGGCCCACGACCTGTTCGGCGTGGAGTTCGAAGGACACCCGGACCTCGCCCCCCTGCTCCTCTACGAGGGCTTTGAGGGACATCCCGGACTGAAAGAGTTCCCCTTCCACGAATATGAAGAGTATTAATTCAAAGCCGGTGACGTTGTCATGAAGGTCGAGCCGAAACCCCTCGTGCTCCGAGGCGCCGTCATCAGTCAGGGAGAGGCGTTCCTGGCCACGGTCGACCGCCTCCCCCTCGTCTCCTACGGCGACACCGCCGAGGAGGCCGAAAGCCGCCTGGTTCGGGACTTCCGCAACTGGGCCGAGTCCCGGGAGGAGAAGGGCATCCTGGAGAAGGAACTCATCGACGCCGGCTACGAGAACGTGGACGAGTACACGGAGATCTACCTCATCTTTTCTGACGACGAAGAAGAGCAGCAGCCATGACCACGGTGGATGAAGGCCAGCAAGTAGACCTGTTGATGAACATGGGGCCTCAGCACCCCAGCACCCACGGCGTCTTCCGCATGCTGCTGCGCGTCGACGGCGAGGTCATCATCGACGCCGAACCCCACATCGGCTACCTGCATCGCGGGTCGGAGAAGCTGGCCGAGGGCGAACAGTACCACCAGGTAGTCACCCTCTTCGACAGGATGGACTACATCAGCAACTTCAACAACGAGTGGGTCTTCTGCCGCGCCGTCGAGAAGCTCATGGGCGTCGAAGTCCCGGAGCGCGCCGAGTACATCCGCGTCATCCTCGGCGAGCTGAACCGCATCGCCAGCCACCTGCTATTCCTCGGCACCTTCGGCCTCGACGCCGGAGCGATGACGCCGGTGATGTTCGCCTTCCGCGGCCGGGAGCGCATCCAAGGCCTCTTCGAAGGCGTTAGCGGCGCCCGCATGATGCACAACTACGTCCACGTCGGCGGGGTCAAGGAAGACGTTCCCCCCAACTTCAAGCAGATGATGGCGGATCTCCTCAAGGACATTCGCGCCGACGTTCAGGAGTGCGACCGCCTCCTGAGCTTCAACGAGGTCTTCGTGGCGCGGTCCAAGGATATCGGCGCTATCGACCTCGAAACGGCCATCGACTACGGCTGGACCGGCCCCTGCCTCCGCGCCTGCGGCATGGAGTACGACGTTCGCCGCGCCGAACCCTATTCCATCTATGACAGGTTCGAGTTCAACGTCCCCGTGGCCCGCGACGGCGACTGCTGGGACCGATACTTCGTCCGCGTGCTGGAGATGTACGAGTCCCTCCGCATCATCGACCAGGCCCTGGAAGGCATGCCCGAGGGCGAGGTCAACTCCGTCGGCCGCCGCCTCATCCGTCCGCCCAAGGGGGACGTTTATGTCCGCGCCGAAAACCCCCGCGGCGAAATCGGCGTCTATCTGGTCAGCGACGGTACGGACAAGCCCTACCGCGTGAAAGTCCGCCCGCCCTCCTTCTGCAACCTTAGCGCCCTGCGGCACCTGGTAAAGGACTCATATATCGCCGACGCAGTGGTCATTCTCGGTTCCCTGGACATCGTTCTCGGTGAGGTGGACCGGTGAACCTGCTTGATATCCTGCTGCTGATAATCGCCCTGCTGATACTGTTCACGGCTCTATCCATCGTGGTCATCTCCATGATCTGGATCGAGCGGAAGTTCCTGGGCCGGTTGCAGCGGCGGCTCGGCCCCACCCGAACCGGGCCGTTCGGTCTTCTCCAGCCCGTCGCCGACGCTATCAAGCTGGTGCTGAAGGAAGACCTGATCCCCTCCTGGGCGGACAAGGCCATCTTCTGGGTCGCGCCCCTGCTGGTGCTCATCCCCAGCTTCATGATATGGGTGACCATCCCCGCCGCCAAGAACCTGGTGCTGCACAACCTGGACCTGGGCCTCTTCGTAATCGTCGCCCTGCTCGTTGTCTCCATCCTCGGACTGCTGCTTGCGGGCTGGGGTTCGGCAAACAAGTACGGCGCCCTCGGCGGCCTCCGGTCTGCGGCGCAGCTGGTGAGCTACGAAGTGCCCCTCGTCATGGTCGTCGTTTCCGTGGCCATCCTGGCCGAGTCCCTGGACCTCCGCGTAATCGCCGCCAGCCAGGTGCCCCTCAGCGTCGGCGAGGATATCCTCAACGAGGCCGCCGACGCCGGCAAGACCTTCAATCACATCGGCGTCCCCCTGATTCTCATTTTCCCCTTGGGCATGGTCCTGTTCCTCATCGCCGGACTGGCAGAAGTTGGGCGCATCCCCTTCGACATCTATTTCGCAGAATCTGAAATCGTGGGCGGGCCGTTCGTCGAATACAGCGGCGCCCACTTCTCCGTTTTCTTCCTCGCCGAATACATAAACACCTTCCTCGTCGGAGCGCTGACCGCCCTCTTCTTCCTTGGCGGCTGGTACGGGCCCTTCCTGCCGGAGTGGATGTGGTTCCTGCTGAAGACCTACGCCGTCGTTGTCGTCATCTTCTGGATTCGGGGCACGTTCCCCCGTCTCCGCGTGGACCAGCTCATGGCATTCGGCTGGAAGGCGATGATTCCCCTCTCCTTCGTGGGAGTGGTCATCAGCGCCGTCTACCGCTTCTACGACTGGCCCGCCTGGACCATGACCGTCATGTCTCTGGCCGTTTTGGGTGTGGTAGGATATTGGCTGTATCGAAAGTTCACCCAGCCGGTGCAGCGGTTGGCAAAGCTCTATGGAAGGCGTCCCGGGAGGGTTGGAAATGTTAGCTAGCATGAAGGGGATGGTGTTGACCCTGGTCTCCGTGTTCAAGAAACCCGTCACGGACCAGTATCCCAACAAGCCGCGGAAGCTCCAGGACAGGTACATGGGCTTCCCCGCCCTGACCTGGGACTTCGACGTGGAGGAGCCTTACTGCACCTCCTGCATGGTCTGCATTCGCCAGTGCCCCACCCAGTGCATGAGCGCCACCATGAAGGACAACCCCCTGCAGGCAGAGGGCAAGAGTAAGCGCCGGAAGATTGTCGACACCTTTGAGATTAATCTGAACCGCTGCATCCTCTGCGGCATCTGCGTCAACGTCTGCAACTTCGACGCAATCGTCATGAGCCACGAGCACGAGATGAGCGTCTACGAGCGCAACGGCGACCGGGTGGACCTCATCGAACTTCTGGAGATGGGCAAGCGGTACCAGGAAGATCAGAACTGGGTGCCGCCCTCGACTCTCAAGAAGAAGGCCGCGCCCCGCCGCAGACCGGCGGCCCGCAAGCCCCGTCCGACCAAGAACGCAGCGCAGGAGGAGAAGGCCAAGCCAAAGGCCTAATTCTGAAATGACGTGGTTCTTCTTCTTCCTCATGTCCGCTATGGCCTTGGGTGGTGGGTTGGGCGTAGTTGCGGCCCGAAACGTGGTCCATTCCGCCCTCTTTCTCCTCCTCTCCCTCCTGGCCGTCGCCGGACTCTACGTGCTGCTGCTGACGGAATTCCTCGCACTGGTGCAGATATTCATCTACGGGGGCGCGATTATCATCGTCATCCTCTTTGCAATCATGCTCACCCGCTCCCGGGAATATCCCCGCATCTCCGACAACGCCCAGTGGCCCTTTGCGGCGGTGGCCGGACTTCTGTTATTCGGGCTGCTTACCTTCGCTTTCCTGGTCAACCGGCCGGAAGCGGATGAACGCACCCGCGTGGCCTTCACCGACCTGGGCCACTCCCTGTTCACCGACTGGGCATTGCCCTTCGAAATTGCGTCCATCGTGCTGCTCATCGCCCTGGTGGGCGCCATCGTAATTGCCCGGGAAGACAGGAGGCGGGGTTGATAGACCTGGCCTTCTTCCAGATTGTCAGCGCCGCCCTTTTCGCCATTGGGCTCTACGGCGTACTCGCCCGCCGCAGCGCGGTGCTGGTGCTCATGTCCATTGAGCTCATGCTCAACGCCGTGAACCTGAATCTGATAGCGTCGGCGGCCTTCCTGGACCCGACCCGCTTCACCGGACTGATAATCGCCATCTTCGTAATTACCGTGGCCGCGGCGGAGGTGGGGCTGGCCCTCGCCATAGTCCTGCGCATATTCCGCAACCGCGCCACCGTAAACCTGGACGAAATAGACCTGATGAAAGGATAGCTTAGTTGCGTTTAGGCAGGACATTGAACCAAGGGGAGAAAGACTAGGCCATGCCGACTATGGAATGGGCATGGCTCATCCCCGCGCTATGCTTCGTAGCCTTTCCCATCATCGCCATCTTCGGGCGGTTCCTACCAGGCAAGGGTTCCTTCCTGGCCATCCTGGCCATCGCCGCGGGATTCGTCCTCTTCCTCTTCGTCGCCTTCGACAGGATTGACCAGGGCGCGACGGGCCTGGACGTCTTCACCCGGGAATGGTTCCAGGCGGGCAGCGCGACTTTCACCTGGGGCATAATCGTCGACCCGTTGACCGTCGTCATGCTGGGCCTCGTGACCTTCGTTGCCCTCATGGTCCAGGTCTACTCCATCGGATACATGAAGGGCGACCCCCGCTACGGCTGGTACTTCGCCCTCCACTCCCTGTTCGCCGCCTCCATGCTGGCCCTTGTTCTCGCCGACAACTTCCTGCTGCTCTACGTGGCGTGGGAGCTGGTCGGCGTGTGCTCCTACCTGCTCATCGGCTTCTGGTACGAGAAGCAGTCCGCGGCTGAAGCCGCCAAGAAGGCCTTCGTAACCACCCGGCTCGCCGACGTTGCCCTGCTGGTTGGCATCCTGCTCCTGTTCCGGGAGGTGGGGACATTCAGCATGATGGAGACCTTCCATCAGGCGGAACTGCTGATGGCCGGCGAGGACAGCCTGCTCTCCAGCGGCACGGCCCTGGCAGCGGCGCTGCTGCTCTTCGTGGGAGCCATGGGCAAGTCCGCGCAGATACCCTTCCACGTTTGGCTCCCCGACGCCATGGAAGGCCCCACCCCGGTCAGCGCCCTCATCCACGCCGCCACCATGGTCGTCGCCGGTGTGTTCCTGGTGGCGCGCACCTTCACCCTCTTCGAAGCGGCCCCCGACGCCCTGTTGGTGGTGGCCATCGTCGGACTCGCAACCACGCTGGTGACGGCGACAATGGCCCTCGCCGCCACGGACCTGAAACGAATTCTGGCCTATTCCACCGTGAGCCACCTGGGACTGATGATGCTCTCTCTGGGCGCTTTCGGCTACACCGCCGCCATCTTCCACCTCATGGCCCACGGCTTCTCCAAGGCCCTGCTCTTCCTCGGTGCGGGCAGCGTCATGCACGGCGCCGATCAGACGGACATCCGCAAGATGGGCGGCCTCGCCAAGGTTATGCCCCTGACATCCTTCACCTTCGCCATAGGCGCGTTGTCGCTGGCAGGAATACCAATCTTCGCCGGTTTCTGGAGCAAAGACGAAATCCTGCTGGCCGTGCTTGAGAATCGGCACTGGGTCTTCCTCGCCTTCACCATGCTTGCCGTCTTCCTCAGCGCCCTCTACATGGCCCGCGCCTACTTCATCGCCTTCCGCGGCGAGCTCAAGGAGGAAAACCGCACCGCCCACGAGGCCCCCACGTCCATGGCGCTGCCCATGTTGCTGCTGGCTGTGCTGGCGGCGGGCTTCGGCTTTATCGCCTTCGAATGGGGCGGCGGCTTCGAAGGCATCGGGTCCTTCCTCTTCTTCGACAAGGCCCACGGTTTCGAATTCAACGTCGCCCTCGCCGTTGGCTCCCTCGCCCTGGCCCTGCTGGCCGTATTCCTCGCTTGGTCCTCCTATCTGAAGGGCAAGCCATATCTCTCAACCCTCAAGTCGTTGACGACTCCCTTCCCCGCCCTCGCCGAGCGCGGCTACTTCTTCGACCACGTCTATCAGTGGACCATCGACCGTGTGATCCTCGTCTTCTCCGGCTTCCTGGGCTTCTTCGACCGCGTGGTAGTCAACGACACCGGCGTCGACGGCCCCGCTAACTCCGTCAAGCGATCCGCCTTCAACCTTCGCCGCCACGTGACTGGCCGCGTCTACAACTACGCCCTGGTCATGGTGCTGGGCGCGTTGGGCCTCGGCGTCGCATGGTGGGCAATGGTGGCGGCCGGCTAAAGCGTCATGGCAGATTTCAAGAGCATAGCCCTTCTGCTGACCATCCTGCTGCCCGCCGGAGCGGGTACGCTGCTGGTGTTCATGCCGCGCAGCCAGACCATGGCGATCAAGTCCCTTGCGGTCCTGGCAGGCGCGCTCACCCTCGCGCTGACCATCGTAATCTTCGCCATGTACGACTACGGCGAAGGCGGCTACCAGTTCGTCAACGCCTGGCGATGGCTGGACCAGCCCCTCAACATCGACTTCAGCCTGGGCATCGACGGCATCTCCGCGCCAATGGTGCTGCTGACGGGCATCGTCATGTTCGCCGGCGCCCTCGTCTCCTGGAACGTGGCCCCCCGCTCCAAGGACTTCTTCGTCCTGTTCATGTTCCTGGTGGCGGGCGTCTTTGGTGTGTTCGTCGTCCGGGACCTCTTCTTCCTGTTCTTCTTCTACGAACTCGCAGTGCTGCCCATGTTCCCCCTCATAGGCATCTGGGGCAGCAGCACCAACTTCGGCAACTTCCTCCGCACCAAGGAATACGGGGCCATGAAGCTGACCCTGTACCTGGTCGCGGGCAGCATACTGGTCTGGATTGGCATCATCGCCCTATACGTTGCCGCCAGCGATTTCCTTGGCGACGCCGCCACTGCGCAGGCGGGATTCTCCATCGAGCTTCTGGAGACCCTCGGGGAGGAAGGGGCCTTCAGCCGCAACTTCCAGCTGTTATTCTTCCCGTTCTTCATGGTGGGCTTTGGCGTCCTGGCCGGACTCTGGCCCTTCCACACCTGGTCTCCCGACGGCCACGTGGCCGCTCCGACGGCAGTATCCATGGTCCACGCCGGCGTCCTGATGAAGCTGGGCGCCTACGGTATCATCCGCGTCGGTATGACTCTCCTGCCCGAGGGCGCGGAGGCCTGGATGCCCGTCCTCATCGGCCTCGGCACAGTGAACGTCATGTACGGTGCAATCTCCGCCCTCTCCCAGAAGGACCTGAAATACGTCGTCGGCTACTCCAGCGTCAGCCACATGGGGCTGGTGCTCATGGGCATTGCCACCCTCCACCCCCTCGGGGTGGGCGGCGCGGTTTTGCAGATGTTCTCGCACGGCATCATGACGGCCCTCTTCTTCGCCGTCGTCGGCGTCATCTACGAAAAGACACACACCCGCGACATCACCGTCCTTGGCGGCTTGTCCAAGAAGATGGGCCTCACCGTCGCCTTCTTTGCCGTCGCGGGACTCACGTCCCTCGGACTGCCCGGATTGAGTGGCTTCGTAGCGGAAGTGCTTATCTTCATGGGCGCATTCCAGGAATACTGGTACCTCGCCGTGCTCGGCGTGGTCGGCGCGGCCATCACCGCCGTCTACATCCTCAGGCTGCTGGCGCGGGCCTTCTTCGGCCCCCTGGACCCACGCTGGGAGCACCTCAGCGACGGTGGCCGGATAGAAATGGGCGCGGCGGCAATGCTCGTGTTCATTCTCATTTTCGTCGGCGTGTGGCCGCTTCCCCTCATGGATGTCATAAACAGCGGCGTCGCTGAACTCCTGAGCAGGTTCCCAGGCGTATGACCGACAATCTACATCTGCTGCTGCCGGAATTCCTGCTGGCCGCCCTAGCCATTCTGGTGCTGGGCGTGGACCTCTTCCTCCCCGCCGGCCGGAAGCACCTCCTCGCGTGGCTCAGCGTCGCGGGCCTGGTTGGACTGCTGGTCCTCGCCCTGCTCATGCTCTGGGGGAAGGACATCTCCCTCTACGGCGGGCTGATTAAGACGGACGCCTACTCGCTGCTGTTCAAGGTCTTCTTCTATGTCCTCGGCGGCGTGGTAATCCTCTCCGCCGTAGACTTCGTCAAGAAGCATTTCCGCAGCCCCGGCGAGTTCTACGCCATCGTCCTGTTTGCGGTGCTGGCCATGTCCCTCATGGCCGCGTCCGTGGAACTGCTGACGGCCTACATCTCTCTGGAGCTGATGAGCTTCAGCTTCTACATCATGGTCGCCTACGGCCGGAACAACCCCAAGTCCAACGAAGCGGGCATAAAGTACATCCTCATCGGCGCCTTCTCCTCCGCCATCCTCCTCTACGGCGTCAGCCTCCTCTACGGAGCGGTGGGCGTCACCCACTACAACGAGATTTCCGCCGCCCTCGCGTCCGCGATGGCCAACGCCGACGCCGTCTCCCCCACCCTCTGGGTGGGCCTGGCGCTGATTCTGGTGGGGTTGGGCTTCAAGATCGCCGCCGTTCCCTTCCACATGTGGGCGCCCGACACCTACGAGGGCGCGCCCCTCCCGGTGACGGCCTTCCTCTCCGTCGGCTCCAAGGTTGCCGCCTTCGCCCTGCTGCTGCGCCTCTTTGGCGAGGGCTTCATGCCCACCATCGAACAGTGGCAGCTGCTGGTGGCCGTCCTCGCGGCCATATCCATGATTCTCGGCAACGTCGTCGCCATCGCCCAGCGCAATATGAAACGACTGCTGGCCTACTCCAGCGTCGGCCACGTGGGGTTCATGCTCCTCGGCATCGCGGCTCTCTCCCACATCGGCGCGGAGTCGCTCATCCTGTACATGATCGGCTACGCCATAACCAGCATGGCCGTATTCGTTGGACTGATTGCCTTCTTCAACGTCACTGGCCGCGATGATATCTCCGATCTCGGCGGGCTGGCAGACAGCCATCCCTTCATCGCCGCGGCCATCGCCATCGGCCTCTTCTCCCTATCCGGACTGCCCTTCTTCGCGGGTTTCACCATCAAGTTCTACCTGTTCACCGCCGCGGCCACCCAGGGCCTGCTCTGGCTCTCCGGTCTGGCCATGCTCAGCAGCCTCATATCCCTCTACTACTACCTGATGGTGGTGCGACAGATGTACATCGAGCCCGCCCCTGCATGGGCCAAGGAGGAGAATGACGGCGAAGAAGAAGCCGCCTACGACGAACAGGCGACGACCGGCAAGCCCTCCAAGCTGATAGTAGGGGTGCTGGCCGCCCTCACTCTGGGCGTCATCTTCGTAGGCATCTACCCCTTCCCCCTCCTGCAGGCCATAAAGGCCGCCGCCAGCGCCCTCCTCGGCGCCGCCTAACCGGCTTCACCCCCCGTTTCGGTTTCGCAAAGCAGCTCTGATTTCGTGCGGCCTGTGATTCTTGCCATGTGCGCACGAACCTCCACCATTCTTGCCAGAAGCACCTTCTGCATCTAAACTAATGCTCGAGAGTGGCCCTTTTGCAAATCCAAGCATGGCGTCCCGGGGAGACAATGGCGGGCAACACAGTCACATTCGCCCTTGGCGGGCGAGTTGATATCGACAAGCTGGCTGAAGGAGTTAATGCTCTTCAGCGACTCATTGGCGCTCTCACAGGCTCTGACAAAGTCACGTGGGTTGTCGACGATCTCCAGTCTGGCAGTGCCGTTGCCACCCTTCGCGGCGAATGTGACAATCCCGCAATAGCTGAACGCATCGTAAACGATTACGCCGATATCGGTGGTCGTCTGCAACGTCGGGAGAGACTGAATTACGGCAGGCGGGTTGACCATGCCGCCGACGCCATTAAGAGCCTGGCTCAAACCGTTGACTTTGTACGATTTGAAACTCCGAATGATGACTACACCATCTATGGGAACGGTCAGGCCAAAAACCGAACTCTTTCGAAGAGCATGGGCGCCATCACCGGTAGAATCCAGACATTGAGCAACCGGGGCGGATTGAGGTTCAACTTGTACGATGTCGTCCATGACCGCGCAGTCGGATGTTATCTGCGCCAAGGGCAGGAAGCACTCATGCGTGAAGCCTGGGGGCGGCGCGCCCGCGTCAGCGGCAGCATTACGAGGGAACAACCAACGGGCAGGCCTCTAACGATACGAGAGATTCTGGATGTTGAAATTCTTGAAGACTCTCCGCCAGGTTCGTATCAACTGGCCAAGGGCGCCGTGCCGTGGAGTTCCGGAGACAAGATGCCCGAAGAAATTATTCGCCAGTTGAGAGATGCCTGACAGCCGCAAGGCAATCTATTGGGACGCTAACTGCTGGCTCTCCTACATAAACGCTATTCCGGACCGTTTGGCAGTACTGGATGCTCTGCTGGATGCCAGTAGTGGTGATAGTGGAGGCATCCGTTTGTATACGTCCGCTCTCTCAAGAGTCGAGGTAGCATTTTCGGCAACTGAACAAAACAAGAAGGCCTTGGATCCGGAGATAGAGAAGCGCATCGAAAGCCTCTGGAGCGATCCGGACGCGGTTGTGGTTGTTGAGTTTCATGATGGTATTGCAGACTCTGCCAGAGAGCTAATCAGAGGGGCCATTACACAGGGTTGGAGTTTGAAACCCCTGGACGCCATCCACTTGGCAACGGCCAAATGGCTATCCGATCGAAGTCTTGTCGTCGATGAGTTTCACTCCTATGATTCCCAGCTCTTTCGATGGTCGCAAGTTCCAGACTTCAAAATCATTATGCCCTACACGCCCCAGCCAAAACTGTTCTAGCTCGCTGCGGTACTCCCCCATCTCCCCACTTTTCAGGGGATTTGCATAGACAACGAAGACTGGGTATGATTCAGCTAATAGAACAGACGATAGATGGAGATGGCCGGAAGAAATCTATGGATTCGATCGAGCAACGAGTGGATATCATGGAAAAGCGATTGGAAAGCGTTGAAGACAGCCAGGATAGGCTTACGACTATGCAAGGCGATGTCCTGGAGATACTGAAGGGACAACGCGAGGAAATCCTGGAGATTAGACAACAAACCGAAAGGCTGTCGTTAATCCAACTCGAAGTAACGGAGATTCTGAGAGCGCAAAACGAGGAGCTGAAACTACACCGCGAGGAGCTTCAGGAGAGTAAGCGCTTCAACCGGCAAACCAGACAATTGTGGGTCATAATTGCCCGCAAAATGGACTGGCTGGATGAGGACTTGGACATAGATAGTCTCTAGAGGGCGGCACCCCCCATCTCCCCCGCGGCGAGTTTGCTATAATACCTTCACCCTGAACCGCGAGGCCGAACCTCATGGATACCGCCAGCAGACCCCTAATCATCTCCGTCATTGGTGGACGTTACCCATCCCCGCAGGCCCGCGACTACGCCGAGGAAGTTGGTCGAGAGTTGGCCCGAAACGGCGCCGCCGTTGCCTGCGGCGGCCTTATCGGCGTCATGGAGGCCGTCTGCAAGGGGGCAAAGTCTGAGGGCGGCCTCACCATCGGCATCCTCCCCGGCGACGACCCCGAGGCCGCCAACCCCTACGTCGACCTCCCCATCTGCACCGGCATCATGTACGCCCGCAACATGGTCGTCGTCAAGACGGGCCGCGCCGTCATCGCCGTCGACGGCTCCTTCGGCACCATGTCGGAGATCGGCCACGCCCTCGCGGAGGACATACCCGTCATCGGGCTGGACACCTGGAACTTCTCCAACGACTCCGACGCCCAGGTCGAAGACCCCATCATCCGCGCCACGGACCCGGCCGACGCCGTCGCCAAGGCCTTGGCCGCCGCCAGGGCGCGAACGACGAAGCCTATCAATCCCCAAAGGCGCACTTGACCCTGATCGCAGACATCCGGGCGCGGGAGATCCTCGACTCCCGCGGCAGCCCCACGGTCGAGGCCGAAGCTCGATTGACCGACGGCTCCGTGGGTATCGCCGCCGTGCCCTCGGGAGCCAGCGTCGGCACCCACGAAGCCCTCGAACTCCGCGATGGAGACCCCCACCGGTTTGGCGGACGGGGCGTCCTGAAAGCCGTCGATAACATACACCGGCGCATAGCTCCCGCCCTGCAAGGCCGTTCGCCCTTCAACCAGTCGAAAGTAGACGGCCTGCTGCTGGAGCTGGACGGCACCCCCAACAAGGCAAACCTGGGCGCCAACGCGATGCTCGCCGCCTCCCTCGCCGTTGCCCACGCCGCCGCTGCGTCGAAAGGCGTGCCCCTGTATCGATACCTGGCGCTGAGCGACAAGGTCACCCTGCCCGTCCCCATGTTCAACATCGTCAACGGCGGCGCCCACGCCTCCAACTCCATAGATGTGCAGGAAATCATGGTGGCGCCCGCCGGAGCTCACAGCTTCGGCGAGGCTCTCCGCGCCGGCGCCGAAATCTACCAGACGCTGAAGTCCATCATCAGTGATCGCGGGTTGAGCACCCAGGTGGGCGACGAAGGCGGCTTCGCCCCCCAGCTTCCATCCAACCGGTCGGCGCTGGAACTGGTTGCGCAGGCCGTGGAGCAAGCCGGATACGTGCTGGGTCAGGACTGCTACCTGGCCCTGGATCCCGCCGCCACCGAGTTCATGGAAAACGGCAGATATCATCTCCGCCGGGACGGCATAACCCTGAACGCCGAGGGTCTGACGGACTTCTACCGAGGTTGGAGTCGCGAGTTCCACATCATCAGCATCGAGGACGGTCTGGCAGAGGATGACTGGTCCGGATGGCAGGGTCTCTGCGAAGTTCTCGGCCCCACGGTGCAGCTGGTGGGCGACGACCTCTACACCACCAACTCCGAACGCATCCGCAAGGGGATAGGGCTGAAAGCCAGCAACGCCGTCCTTCTCAAGCTGAACCAGGCGGGCACCATCACCGAGACCGTCGAGGCCTTCCAGGAAACGCGTCGAGCGGGTTGGGGCGCCGTGGTCAGCCACCGCTCCGGCGAGACCGAGGACACTACAATCGCGGACCTGGCCGTTGCCCTCGGCGCGGGCCAGATAAAGGCCGGTGCGCCCTGTCGCTCCGAGCGCCTGGCAAAGTATAATCGCCTCCTCCGCATCGAGGAGGAACTGGGCGAAAACGCCGAGTACGCCGGCATGTCCGCCTACGCCCACCTGGAGCCGGCATAGCAATGACACAAGCTACACGGCCCGTCACCATTTCGCAGATTAGAGAAGCATTGGAGCCGGCTCTCAAGAAAGCCGGCGTCCTCAAAGCCGTTGTGTTTGGCTCCTATGCGAGGGGCGACGCTGATATCCAAAGTGACTTGGACCTGATGGTTATCGTCAAGACGGACCTCCCCTTCCTTAAGCGTTTTGACATAATCCCCGGTCTGCGAAGCGAATGTCCTGTTGAATCGATGGACCTGCTTGCCTACACCCCGGAAGAAGTCCGCCGCATGATGGAGAGGGGAAGCGTTCTGCTACCTGTCGTCCTTGAGGAGGGAGTTACCATATATGACAGCGACCCTGTATTTGGAAATTGGTGGGAGCAGCAGGCCGCCCTGGTTGAGAAAGGGGAAGATGTGATGAAGCAAAACCCGGAAATTGCAGCTCGAAGTTGGCTCGGTCAGGCCAGAAGAGAACTTGGATCCTCTCTTGGTTTGCTTGAGGGCGGATACTTTGAGCAGGTCTGTTTCCATGCTCAGCAGGCCGCGGAGAAGGCCCTTAAGGGGTTGGCGTACCTGGGCGGCGCTAGACAGGTCCTGGGCCATTCATGCCTTCACCTCGTCAAGCAGCTTGAGGAGAAACACCCGTCCCTGGCCCCTCATAGGGACTCAGCCTGTCTACTTGACCAGGTTTATATCAGTAGTCGCTACCCCATCGATGACATGCAGGTAGCCCCCTACGAACTTTTCCCCCGCAGCCAGGCGGAAGACCTCATGGCCAGAGCAAGGGCAATTGTGGAGGAAGCGGGCCACGTCATCGACCGGGCCTCCCGAGCCCCTTTACCTTGACCCCTTTCTGGCCTGTTGCTAGAATACCGTGGGTTTCCGTTCGTCTTGAATCATGCGGGTAATTGGACTCACCGGAGGTATCGGCACAGGCAAGAGCCAGGTGGCCCTCATCCTGGAAGAACTGGGCGCCGTCGTCGTCAACGCCGACCTCCTGGGACATCAGGCGTACTTGCCGAAAACGGAAGCCTGGCAGCAGATTGTGGATGCCTTCGGCCCGGAAGTCGTAGGCCCTGAAGGAGAGATCGATAGAAAGCGCCTCGGTGGCATAGTCTTCTCCGATCCACGCGCCAAGGCCAGGCTGGACGCCATAGCGTGGCCGCAGATTGCCAAACTAGCCCAACAGCAATTAGAGACCCTTCGCAAGGAAGAAACTGATACAATAATCCTTGAAGCCGCCGTTCTGGTGGAAGCCGGTTGGGATTTTCTGGTGGACGAGGTGTGGGTAACCCATGCCCCCAGAGACCTGGTCCGCCAAAGGCTAAAGCTGAGGGACGGTCTGACCATGGAGGAAATCGATCGTAGAATAGAAGCCCAGATCCCCTTCGAGGAACGGCTCAAGGAAGGTTACGTACCTATAGAAAACGCCTCCACCCTGGAAGCTCTGCGTGACAGGGTTCAAACTCTGTGGCGACGCCTAATTTAGGAAAGCGCCGAATAGAAATGGCCAAAATCTCCAATTCCCTTTACAACCAGTTCACCATCGAAGAATACGTGGTGGAAGAGAAGCCATTCTACCTCCCCGTCCGGGACGAGGTGGAACTCTTCGAAGCCGCCTACGCCGCCAACGTGCCCATCCTGCTCAAAGGCCCAACCGGCACCGGCAAGACCCGCTTCGTCGAGTACATGGCCTGGAAGCTCAGCCGCCCGATGGTGAAGGTCAGCGCCGGCTCAGCCAACGGCGGCGGCGACCGCGTCATTCCCCTCATTACCATCGCTTGCCACGAAGACCTGACCGCCAGCGACCTGGTGGGGCGCTATCTGCTGGACGCCGAGGGCACCCGCTGGATAGACGGCCCTCTCACCCGCGCCGTCAAGTCCGGCGCCATCTGCTATCTCGACGAAATCGTCGAAGCCCGCAAGGACACCACCGTCCTCATACACCCCCTCGCCGACCACCGGCGCGTTCTCCCCGTGGAGAAGCAGGGCGTGGTGCTGGAGGCCAAGAAGGGCTTTCAGCTGGTCATCTCCTACAACCCGGGCTACCAGAGCGCCCTGAAAGACCTCAAGGAGAGCACCCGGCAGCGTTTCATCGCCATCGAGTTCAGCCCGCCTCCCGCGGAGGAGGAGGCCAGGATAATCAAGCAGGAGTCCGGCTGCACCGAAGAACAGTCCCTCGCCCTCGCCAAGCTGGGCGAGAAGATCCGCAACCTCCACGATCACGGCCTCAAGGAGGGCGCAAGCACCCGCGTCCTCATATACGCCGGCAAGCTCATGTCCCACGGCATCACCGCCCGCCGCGCCTGTCACGTGGCCGTGGTCTGGGGCATCACAGACGACCATGAATTGCAGAGAAGCATTCAAGAGGTAGTCTCATCCATCTTCGAATAGAGACCCCCGTGAAAGACACCCTGCTGGGCGAACTGAAGTCCCTCCTCGCTAGCCGTCCGCCCAAGTCCCTGAACGGCCACGACGTTCGCCCCGCCGCCGTGCTTCTCCTCGTATTCCCCAGGAACGGACAGTACTACGTCCACGTGCAGAAGCGCTCCCGCCATATGAAGAGTCACGCCAGCGAGGCCTGCTTCCCCGGCGGCAAGCCAAAGTCCCAGGACCAGGACCTGCTGGCTACCGCCCTGCGCGAAGCCCACGAAGAGGAGAACATCAACCCGGCGGACGTCACCATTCTGGGCAGGCTGAACGACACGCCCACCCGCACCGGTTTTTCCATGAAGGTCTTTGTGGGAACAATTCCCCAACCCTACGCATACATGCCCAACCCCCAGGAGGTGGACGAAGTCGTCGACGTGCCTCTGAAGGTCCTCCAGGACCCCGCAAACTGGCGGGAAGAGGCGCGATGGGAGAACGACGCGCTCACGACCTCCCACTCCTACGTCTACGGCCCTCACATAATATACGGCGCCACCGCCAAGGTCATCCGGGAATTCCTGGACGTGGTGGACCAGGCCAATCTCAACGGGAGGGCCTGAGATGGACCACGGCGCTGCCTTCACCGCCCATCAGGAGGAGTTGGAGAAGCTGCCCCACTCCTTCCAGGAGGAGTTCCGCAAGACTGAGGAGACCCTCGGCTTCATCTTCAAGGAAGACGAAATGTCCTCCTGGGCCAGGGAAGCCATCACCATCTCCTCCCGCACCCCGCGGTCATGGGAAGCGGGCATCGAATATCTGAAAGCCTGCGGAGAGGTGGCCAAGTACCTCTCCTTCGCCTCATTTACCCAGTGGACCCGCTGCGGCGCCTATCTATCCCAGGATTCCCCCACCCTCGCCGTGTCCTACTTCCGCGCCTCCCCGGCTATCGTCGCCGACCTGCGACCCCAGCACATCGCCCGCTGGGCCGGCCTTGGCCGCAGCCTCTACAAGGGCACCTGGAAGTCCAGCACCCTCGCGGCCAAGTTCTTCGAGACCAGCCCCACTCTTGTCAAAAACCTCTCTTTCTGGGACGTGGAGGTCACCGCCAATCTCATCGAAGGCCTCTCCGCCAAGTCCTACGACGTGGCCACCGAGTGCCTCGTCATGGGCAGCGAGGTGCTCCCCCGCATGTCCCGGGAGCGGGAACCCTTCCTCGCCCTCTGCCGCACCCTCACCGGCGCGAGCTGGCGCGAGGTCAAGGCCTGCTTCCAGGTCGTTGGACGCTCCCTCCCCCAGGTGGAGGAGAGCCAGCGCAGCCGCTTTCTGAGGCTGGCGGACCACCTGGCCCGCGAGGGCTCGCGGGAGATATCCCTGTTTATCGTCAGCGGTTCCGCCGCCCTCGGCAAGATTCGCCCCCAGGCCCAGCAGCACGTGCTGGACCTCTGCGACACCCTCATGGTCGTCTCTCCTCCGGCCGTCCACGCCCTGCTGAACAGCCTGGAGTCCGTCCTGTCCAGAATCACCCTGCCCCAGCTCGACTCCTGGTTCGACCACGGCCTTCGCCTCATCCATGAGAACCCGGACGGCGGTCTCGCCTTCTTCAAGGTGGAGTCCTCCACCTCCGAGGCCGTCATCGAAAGCCTCTCCTCCAGCCTGGAACTGGAGCGAGTCAAGGGCATTCTCATGCTCTACTGCCGCGCCCTCTGCGGCTTCGACATAGAGGTTACCGAAAGCGACCAGCTCGTCGGCAAAGGCATCGGCTGGGTCTCCGAAGGCCACGCCACCACGGAGGGCACCAAGGTGTTCCTGCCCCTCATCATCGACCGTTATCCCAGCAAGGACGAAAACTTTGGCTGGTTCAAGGTAGTCTCCACCCACCAGGTCGCCCACCTCGAATTCGGCAGCTTCCTGTTCGAGTTCGAACGCCCCTCCGCCCTATTTGAAGACACGCGCGTATCCCGGGAGGAGGCGCTTACCTCTCAGGTAACGGAAGACGAGGAAATGAAGGCCTACGCCCGCGGCGCCGAAACGGGCTGGGTCACGGACATCACCCGCTGCTTCTCCCTCCTCGCCGACCGTAAACTTGCCCTGGACCTCTTCACCATCCTGGAAGACGGCCGCCTCGACTACCGCGTCAAGGTCGAATACCCCGGCATGAAGCGCTTCTACAACCGCGTCCAGGAAGACGCCCTCGATGGCCGTCCCGCCCTCATGGAAATGCCCCTGCGGCAGGCCCTTGTGGAAATGCTCGTCCGCTTCAGCCTGGAGCAGTATCGCGGCCTGCCCACCCCCAAGCGCTACGCCAAGGCCGTCAGTGTTCTGGCCAAGATCCAGCGCCGCCTCCGCAGCGTCGAAGCCACCGTCGAGGACACCGCCGAGGCCACCCTCCGCGCCTACGACATCCTCTCTCGCATCCCCAATCAGCAGGAAGAGCAGGAAGAGTGGGAGAGCCAGGATTTCGACACCGAGGATGAATTCTCTGACGAGGAACTGGCCGAAATCCTGAAGGAGATGGGCCCGCCCACTGAGGCCCAGGGCTCCGACGAACAGGACCCCTACGAGTCCCCCGAGGACGTGGACTTCCGCGGCGACTTCAAGCCGGAACTGGTGCAGACCCTCAACCGCATGCGCTCCGGCGACATGCCGGAAAACACCGACGGCTCCGGTGAACTCACCCAGGATATGCTGGAGCAGATGCTGCGCGAGAGCGCGGAATACGGCGACGAGCAGGGTGAGGACGAGGGGGCCATGGCCGAGTTCGCCCAGAATCTCATGAAGGAAGCGGGCGCCACCTCTCCCATGCCCACCGCCGGTCAGGGCTACGGCCCCATGGTCCACGTGGACGAGCAGGGCGGCGAGCTCGAAGCCCGCGAACCCAAGACCTTCGTCTACGACGAATGGGACTTCCGCGCCGCCGACTACAAGCCCAAGTGGTGCGTAGTCCGCGAAAAGACCGTCGACCAGGGCGACCTGCAATTTTTCGGCGACACCATGCGCAACTACGCCGGTCTGGTCAGCGACGTTCGTCGCCAGTTCGAGCTCGTCATCCCCGAAAGCTTCCGCAAAGTCCGCCGACAGCCCGATGGCGACGAGTTCGACCTGGACGCTTCCATTGAAGCCGTCATAGATCGCCGCTCCGGCATCACCCCCTCCGAGAAGGTCTACTGGTTCCGCAACAAGCAGGAGCGCGACGTGGCCGTCGTCTTCCTGCTGGACATGAGCGCCTCCACCGCAGAGGCCATCGACGAAGGCCGTCCCTCCCTCGGCGACCAGAACGCCCCGGAGGACCCGGTGGAGTACATGATGTGGCTCCGCTCCCGGCGCGAAGGTCTCGTGCGCCGCCACTACAAGCGCATCATCGACCTCGAAAAGGAAGGCGTCGCCCTCCTCCTCCAGGCCCTCGAGTCCATCGGCGACATCTACGGTATCTACGGCTTCTCCGGCTACGGACGGGAGAACGTCGAGTTCTACGTCATCAAGGACGTGGAAGAGAACCTCTCCGACGTGGTGAAGCGCCGCATCGACAAGATCAGTCCCCTACACGCCACCCGCATGGGGCCCGCCATCAGGCACGCCACCGCCAAGCTGGAAAAGCAGGACGCCAAGACCAAGATTCTCTTCCTGATCAGCGACGGTCGTCCCCAGGACAGGGGCTACAGCCGCGAGGGCGTGGAGAAGGAATACGCCGTCCACGACACCCACATGGCCCTCGTAGAAGCCAAGCGGCTGGACATCACCCCCTTCTGCCTCACCGTGGACAAGTCCGGCCACGACTATCTGAAAGCCATGTGCGGCGACATGAGCTATGAGGTGCTGGAAGACATCTGGACCCTCCCGCAGCGCCTCCCCCAGCTATACCGCAAACTAACCATCTAACCCCTTCCCTTCTTGATCCTGCGAAGGCAGGAACCAATATCCTGCCAACGGCCCGCACTCCCCGTTGCCTCACCACCCCTCCCGTTCCCCCGCGAACGCGGGGGCCCACTCTTCCTCCCCCCTCTACCCACATGTCACCCTGAGCGCAGCGCAGCGGAGCCGAAGGGTCTCGTTGCCGTAGCAGTCCTTCTCTGGTCTCTTCCCCTGTAGGGGAGGTTCGCGAACTGCCCTCCCCCGACACCTACGCTCCATCTTCCCGTCTCTTCCTACCTCTTGTTCCTGCGAAGGCAGGAGCCCATATCCGACCCCCACTCCCAACCGCCCCCTCCCTCCCCCGCCCCCCACCGTTCCGAATGTCGTATTTGCCCCCTAGCCGCAGTTCTTTACTGTTGACCGGATGCTACGAAATCCTCTAAAATTAGCGCCGAAAATACAAAATAACGCTGAGAAGGGGACAATGCGGTTTCCACCGCTATAGAGAGTGGGGATAAGGTGGAAGCCCCGCGCAAGGAGAACCGCTACATCACCCTGGAGCGGCCGGTCTGAAGTAGTAGTAAGGCCGGACGGGATGCCCGTTACAGCACTTGAGCGGTCCGGGGTTTGCCCCGGGCAAGAAGGGTGGTACCGCGGATCCCGTCCGCCCCTTCCATGGGGGGCGGATTATTTTTTGCTTGGCCAGTTGCCATTGTGGTTCGAAAGAACCGGAAGGACCTTGAAATGATGCTCAGCGGCGGTCAGATAGTTTGCGAATCCCTCATCCGTGAGGGCGTAGAGGTTATCTTCGGCATTCCCGGCGGCGCTATTCTCCCCCTCTACCAGGACCTCCCCGAATACCCGCAGCTTCGGCACATCCTCATGCGCCACGAGCAGGGCGCCGCCCACGCCGCCGACGGCTACGCCCGCGCCACCGGACGCGTCGGCGTCGCCTTCGGCACCTCAGGCCCCGGCGCCACCAACCTCGTCACCGGCATCGCCACCGCCCAGATGGACTCCGTGCCCACCGTGTTCATCACCGGCCAGGTCGCCCGCGACGCCATCGGCAAGGACGCCTTCCAGGAAACCGACGTCACGGGCATCACCCTGCCCATCACCAAGCACAACTACCTCGTCATGAACGCCTCGGAGATCGCCGAGACCATCAAGGAAGCCTTCTACGTGGCCAACACCGGCCGCCCCGGCCCTGTCCTGGTGGATATTCCCAAGGACGTCTTCGTCGAACGATGCGAGTTCGAGTACCCGGACGAGGTGGACCTACCAAACTACCATCCCCCCACCGGCGCGGACCCGGAAATGGTCCGCAAGGCCGCGCAGCTGATACAGGAAGCCAATAAGCCCCTCATTCTCGCCGGCCACGGCGTCATCATCTCCCGCGCCTACGCCGAGCTCATGGAGCTGGCCGAAAAGGCGCAGATCCCCGTCATTACCACGCTGCTGGGCATAAGCTCCTTCCCGGAGACCCATCCCCTCAGCGTGGGTATGCCCGGCATGCACGGCATGGCCCACGCCAGCCTCGCCATCGAAGAGTCGGACCTGCTTATTGGCCTCGGAATGCGCTTCGACGACCGCATAACCGGGGATACCCGCTACTTCGCCCCCAAAGCCAAGGTCATCCACGTTGAGGTGGACCCCTCCGAGGTGCACAAGAACGTGCGCGCAACAGCCCCCCTCATCGGCGACCTGAAGCACGTGCTGGAGCAGCTGCTCCCGATGGTCCATCCCAAGTCCCACGAGGAGTGGGTGCAGCGCATCGCCGAACTGAAGATAGAGCATCCCCTCATGCGACCCAAGGTCACCGGCGAACTGCGTCCCCAGACCATCCTGCAGGCCCTCTCCGACGCCACCCAGGGCGAGGCCCTCATCGTCACCGGCGTGGGCCAGCACCAGATGTGGGCCGCACAGCACTACACTTTCACCAAACAGAATAGCTGGATCACCTCCGGCGGCCTCGGAGCCATGGGCTTCGAGGTCCCAGCCGCCCTCGGCGCGCAGGTCGGACGCCCCGACGCGACGGTCTGGTCCGTCGCCGGAGACGGCGGCTTTCAGATGACCATGTCGGAGCTCGCCACCCTCGTGGAAAACCAGATCCCCGTCAAGTTCGCCCTCTTCAACAACGGGTTCCTCGGCATGGTTCGCCAGTGGCAGGACCTCTTCTACGAAAAAAGCTACGTTTCCACCTACTACACTGGCAACCCCGACTTCGTCAAGCTGGCCCACGCCTACGGCATCCACGGCGCGCGCGTGGAGACCCAGGACCAGGTCCTGCCCGCCATCAAGGAGGCAATGGCCTACCCCGGTCCCGCCATCGTGGATTTCAGGATTGCCCAGGAAGAGAACGTCTACCCCATGATCCCCGCCGGCGGCACCATAGACCAGCTTATGGAAGAGCCTGTCTGATGGCCAGAAACGAATCGACAATAGTCGCCCTTGTCCGAGACCGGCCCGGTGTCCTCAACCGGATATCCAGCATGTTCCGACGCCGGAACTTCAACATCGTAAGCCTGGCCGTAGGCCAATCGGAAACGGCTGGGATGTCCCGCATGGCCTTCGTCGTCAACGGGGACGACGCCACCGTTGAACAGGTCATCAAGCAGCTTCGCAAGCTCATCGACGTCGCGGAAGTGCATCCCATCACCGAGCGGGCCATGATCTCCCGGGAACTCGCCCTCATCCGCGTAAACAGCGACGCTTTGAACCGCGGGGAGATCCAGCAGATTGTGGACATCTACCGCGCGAACATAGTCGACGTGGCCCCGGATTCCCTTATCGTGGAAGTGACGGGAGACGAAGACACGGTCCAGTCCCTGAAAGACCTGCTCTCCACCTTCGGCATCACCGAAATGATCCGAACCGGCCGCGTGGCGATGGTCCGGGGCATGGCCCGCAACCACCACCAGGAACCAACCCCCGGCCCCATGTAGCCAGCCGCACCCGTCGGCCCAGCCCAAAAGCACAGTAAGGAGACTCGCATCCAATGGCAACGATGTATTACGACAACGACGCTGATCTTTCCCTCCTCGACGGCAAGGTCGTCGGTATCATTGGCTACGGCAGCCAGGGCCATGCCCACGCCCTCAACCTGCACGACAGCGGCGTCAAGGTGATGGTGGGCCTCTACGAGGGCAGCTCCAGCAAGGCCAAGGCGGAAGCCGACGGCTTGGAGGTGGCAACCGTCGCGGAGGTTGCCCAGGCCTCGGACATCATCACCCTGCTCATCCCGGACACCACCCAGCCGTCGGTCTACAGGGAGTCGGTGCTGCCCCACCTCCACGAGGGCAAGACCCTCATGTTCGCCCACGGCTTCAACATCCACTTCGAGACGGTCACTCCGCCGGAGAACGTGGACGTTTCCATGGTTGCTCCCAAGGCCCCCGGCCACCGGATGCGAGAGGTGTTCACCCGCGGCTCCGGCGTCCCCGGACTGCTGGCCATCCATCAGGACGTTTCCGGCAACGCCCGCGAAATCGGCCTGGCCTACGCCAAGGGCATCGGCTGCACCCGCGCCGGCGTGCTCGACACCACCTTCAAGGAGGAGACGGAAACGGACCTCTTCGGCGAGCAGGCCGTCCTTTGCGGCGGCGTCACCTCGCTGGTGAAGGCGGGCTTCGAGACCCTCGTCGAGGCCGGATACCAGCCGGAGTCGGCCTACTTCGAAGTGCTCCACGAGCTCAAGCTCATCGTCGACCTCATGTACCAGGGCGGCATGGACTACATGCGCTACTCCGTCAGCGACACTGCGGAATACGGGGACTACTCCCGCGGCCCCCAGGTTGTGGACGACCACGTGAAAGAAAACATGAAGCGCGTGCTGGCCGACATTCAGAGCGGAGCCTTCGCCAAGGAGTGGATCACCGAGAACGACGAAGGCCGTCCCCGCTTCAACCGGATGCGGAAGACCGACGCCGACCACCAGCTGGAGAAGGTCGGTTCAGAGCTGCGGGCAATGATGCCCTGGCTCAAAGACCAGGTCTAGCCCGCCCTACCCTCTTCATCCTTCCCCTTCCCTCTTCCTTCTTCCCCCTCGATGGGGGAAGATTGAGCCTGTCCTGAGCTTGTCGAAGGGATGGGGGTGATAATCCCCACACGCGTAGGGGCGACCCTTGTGGTCGTCCGCTCCCCCCACAACCCACATGTCATTCTGAAGAAAGGCCCCGCGATGAAGAATCTCGCCCCGGGAATCGGGCCACTCTCCGCGCTGAATCAAGACGTGCCCTACCATCCACGTTACCGAAGTCCTCCGTAGGGGCGGTTCGCGAACCGCCTGCCCCCACTACCCACAAACCACCCAACCCACTCCCTACCAACATCGGCACAAGCCGGTAGGGGTGATTCCCCTCCCTCACCCGTCATTCCGGTGAAAACCGGAATCCAGAACCCCCTGATTTAGCTATGGCAACAGCCGTCACAGGCCGTCATACTTGACCGTCTCAGCAGTCATGCAAAGAACTCTCTCCACGCAGAGATTCCCCTACCGAATGTTGCCAAGTTTTCGGCGTGATTGGTACAATTTGCTGGTACCTGCGGGGGTCAGGTGCGGCATCAGGCGTCTGTTCCCTGCGCAATATAAAGAGTAAGGAGTAGAGTCTCATGTGGATCTGCGATGCTTGTGGTACGGAGAACGGCCCTCTGCGCGACGTGTTTTGCAGGAAGTGCGGCAAGCGGCGAATCGGCTGGTAGCTCTCTAACCCCACGCTCCACAACCCCATAGATCCCCGCGACCTTGCGAGGGAAAACAGCCCCAGATTGGCGGCTGCGGTATCCGTCTAGTTGTCTATGATGATGACGTCCCCGCCCGCTTCCCACTTGAAGGACTCAACCTGGGAACCCGTGGGAACTTCGAAGACCATCCAGCCGTCCAGTTCGAAGCCTCTCTCTACTGCCTGAGAGCCTCGGATGAGCGGTATGTAGACGTTCTTGTTGGCGTGGAAACCCTCGGTGGGTACGCCCCTCGCAAAGGTGTTGATGGACCTGTACCGGCCGGTGTCCATCCGCAGCTCCGGCGGGAGCCCCTCGATGTCCAGCTGGGCGCGCGTGGCGGCGTGGTTGCCTATCCGCGTCCGAATCACCATCAGGTCGTTCTCTTCGCTGGAAGGTTGAATTACGTGGTCCTGCACCGGCACCGTCAGCGTCAGCGTCAGCGTGTCATCGGCAACGGAGTAGGCTACGGCGTTGCCCAGCAGCTTCAAATACCTGGTTTCCTGGTCCATGAGGCCCGCGGGTTCTTCGCAAGCCATCATTGAGGAGCCGACGACGCCCGCGCTGAAGACTCCGCCCGCTGCGATGTAGTCGTTGGAGAAATATTCGTTGCAACCGGCGTGGCCCCTGAAGGCTCCGCCCTCCATGAGCTCCAGCGTCACGTCAACGCCTGCCATTGGCTGCGATTGGTTGACCTGCTCGCCCAGGGACTGTAGCGTCCAGGAACTGCCCGCCAACTCGTCGCCGTCACTCTCGCCGTCCCGCTCGAACACAAGGACCCGCACGGGTTCGGTGAAGGCCACCTCGTCCAGAATCACTATCTGCTCCAGCGTCAGCTGCAGAATCGCGCCCTGGTAGGTGCGGCCCAGAAAGGCGTAGGTGCCCCCAAAGCATGAGGCCGTGAGCAGGGACGCCAGCAGCAGGCCCAGAATGATTGCCGTTAGCTTTACGGGTGTTTTCTTCAGATATTTCATAGCGTGTAGTAGGGTATCACATACCTGTAGCGCTGAGAGAAGGCATCTGGCGCAGTCTATTCACCAGATTTGCCAGGGTGCTCAGCAGGTAGTCGACCTCCTCGATTGTGTTGTGTTTGCCCAGGGTGATGCGCAGGCTCCCCCGGGCCAGATCCGCCGATTGTCCCAGCGCCAGCAGCACGTGCGAAGGCTCCAGCGAGCCGGAGGAGCACGCGCTTCCGCTGGAGGCGCAGATGCCTGCCATGTCCAGCCCCAGCAGTATCGGCTCCCCCTCCACCCCTTCGAAGGAAAAGTTAACGTTGTTGGGCAGCCTGCGGACTGGGTGCCCGTTCAGCAGCGCGTTGGGGATGGTCTCGCGCACGCCTTCGATTATCCTGTCCCGCAGGGCGGCGCAGTGGGCGCTCACCTGCTCCCTTTCGATGTTCGCCAGGTGGAGCGCCATCGCCATCCCGCAGATGCCCGCCACGTTCTCCGTGCCGGAGCGTCGTTCACGCTCCTGGCTCCCGCCCAGCTGTTGCGGCAGCCAGGGAGTGCCTCTTCGAATGTAGAGAAGCCCCACGCCTTTCGGCCCGTAAAACTTATGCGACGATAGACTGAGCATGTCCACGCCCAGCTCTCGCACGTTCAGGTCCAGGAATCCCGCCGCCTGCACCGCGTCGGTGTGGACGACGACGGTCCGCTTCAGCTCCCGCGCCCGCTCCTTCACCGCCCGGGCGATCTCCGCAATGGGCTGAATTGAGCCGACCTCGTTGTTGGCCGTCATCACGGACGCCATAATCGTCTCGTCCGTGACGGCCTCCGCCACCTGCTCAGGGGTGACGAGGCCGTCCTCGTCCACCGGAAGGTAGGTGACGTCGAAGCCTGTGTCCTCCAGGTACTGGCAGGTGTGGAGCACCGCGTGGTGCTCCACGGCGGTGGTTATGATGTGGCGGCCCGTTGGACGCAGCGCGTCGACAACGCCCCGAATGGCGGCGTTGTCCGATTCGGTGCCGCCGCTGGTGAACACCACCTCGCTTGTGCGGCAGCCCAGAATGCGCGACACGGTCTCCCGGGCGTCGGCGAGCGCCTTCTTCGCCTCCTGCCCGACGCTGTGGATGCTGGAAGGATTGCCGAAAAGCTGCGACATATACGGCAGCATGAATTCCAGCACACGGCGGTCCAGGGGAGTCGTGCCCGCATGGTCCATATATATAACGTGGTCGGGAGTAGTCATCGCCTCAGAGTCCCAAAACTGGGGAGTTATTGTAGCACAGGGCCAACCCCCAAGTTTGAAGGCACCCTTACCCCAAAGACTCCAGCACGTCCAGGTTGTGCATGGCCCCCCTCTGCGTCACATAGCCCAGAAGCTTGCCGTTTTTCATCACCAGCACAACGGGAAAGCGCCGCGACTCGATAAGCTCCATCGCCTGCAGCGCGGCCGCTTCGGGCAAAATCACCGGAAGGTTCTCCGCCCGCATCATAGTCTCGTCCACCGTGGTCAGCGTCCACTTGTTGCGCGCCACCCGCGAGGCGGCCCGGAACGTAATCATCCCCATCACCTGCTCGTCCCTGATGACGAAGTACACGTCCTGGCGGCTCTGCAGTACGTAGTCCGTGGCCAGCGTCTCCAGGCTGATGCCGGGCGGGACAGTCTCGATGCTCGTGCTCATCAGGTCCTCGGCGCGAAAGCCGTCCAGCCGCTTGCGAAGCTTGAACTGGCTCAGGCTCCCGCCGGCGGCCATGGCCAGGAACCACCCGATGGCGGCAAGCCAGACCCCCTGAAACTCCCTCAGCAGAAGCAGCATCGCCAGCCCGCCGATTATCAGCAGCCCGGCCACCACCTGCCCGCCCCGCGCTGCCAGGAAAGTGGACCGCCAGTAATCGCCCGTCACGCCCCATATAATCGAGCGCAGCACCCGCCCGCCGTCCAGCGGGAAGCCCGGCAGCATGTTAAACAGCGCCAGCGAGACGTTGATGAAGGCCAGCGTTATCGCTATCTCCGCCACGTGGACGCTTGTCCCCTGGAACAGCAGGTATCCGCCGTAGAACGCCGCCGCCAGCACAAAGCTGGAGAGAGGGCCGACTCCGGCGATGAGGAACTCCACCAGCGGCGTGCGGGCTTCTTTGCCGATCTGCGACACGCCTCCGAAGATGAACAGCGTTATCCCCTGCACGGGGATGCCCCGGTTGATCGCGAGCACGCTGTGGGAAAGCTCGTGCACCAGCACCGACAGGAAGAACAGAATCGTCGCCACGGCCCCAATGAACCACTGCTCGGCGGTGGACCAGTAGGGGTACCGGTCCGCCATCCGCGTAGACAGCAGGAACGTCACCAGCGCAAGGATGATGAACCAGCTGTAGCTGATGGTGATTGGAATGCCGAAGATACGGCCCAGCGTTATATTCCCGCCCATCATTCCTTAACCCTTGACCATGGAAATGGACGCTGCGGAATTGGTTGCCGCCTGCTGTTGGACGTCCCGCCCCTCTCCCTGATGAACAAGCGCGCTGCCGATGAGCTTGTACGCCAGCTTGGCGGCGGTGTAGGCGCAGGCGTGGGGGCCTTCGTTGGGGCTGAGCTCCACCACGTCGAAGCCCACGATGCGGCGATGGCGGGCCACGCCGTCGATAAGCCTGGCCACGTCGGCCCAGCCCATGCCGCCCGGCTCCGGCGTCCCCACCGCCGCCATGACGGCGGGGTCCAGCGCGTCCAGGTCAATGCTGACGTAGACCTCCGACGTCAGCCCGTCGAGAACGTCCTCAATCGCGGGCAGCCGCGGCGCTTCGGCGTCCCACAAGAAGGTGCGCAGGTTCGTTGAATGACCTTGGGTTAGAACAAACTCCTCCCGGCTCAGGCTCCGCACCCCCACCTGCGCCACGGGGCAAATCTCCGTCAGCCGTCTCGCTACGCAGGCGTGGCTGTAGGGCGTGTCCATGTACGTGTCCCGCAGGTCGCCGTGGGCGTCCAGGTACAGCACGGAGAGGTCTGGCCGCCGCCGCTTCATCGCCCGCACCGCGCCGACCGCAATGGTGTGCTCTCCCCCCAGAAGCCCAACGAGCCGCCGCCCGTCGTCGTAGCTTTCCACGGCCCGCGCCACCCGCGCCACCATCGCCTCCGGCCCCGCCATGTGCGGCTCCACCGCCGCGGTGGTGTGGATGCCCGCCACCGAGAGGTCTATGTCCAACTCGTGGTCGTAGTCCTCCAGGTTGTAGGAAGCGGCGAGAATCGCCGCCGGGCCGTACCGCGCCCCCGTACGATAAGAAGTCGTGCTGTCGTAGGGGACGGGAATCAGAACGGCGCTTGCAGTTTCGAGGGCGCTCTGCTCAGGGGTAAGGGCCAGAAAGTTGTTGGGAATCCAGGGCGTCGCTTCGTCCCCGCTCATGGCGTCGACTCAGACATTGGTGGTCCGGGGAGCGCCGGAAGTGGCCAGGCCGGGAATGCTCATCTGCGGGTCGAAGTGCTCCAACCCCCGCTCCACCAGCCATGATTTCACCCGCTGCAGGCCGAACATCTCCTGAACGTCCTCCAGCGCCTTCTGCGAGTCGAAACTCTTGCAGGAGAAAATATCGATGTTCACATAACGGCGGTGAGGGAAGGTGTGAACGCTGATGTGGCTCTCGGCAATCACCACAAAGCCGGTGATGCCGGAATCCGCCTCTACGGGCGCGTCATAGTGCAGCACCTTCGGCGTGGTAATCTTCGTCATGCCCAGCCGGTCGGGGTACTCGTCGAGAAATTTGCGAAGGAAAGATTGGTCCCAAAGCCGCTCCGGGTCGGCGCCGTAGCCGTCAATAAGCAGGTGCAACTGGCATCACCATCAAAAAACTGGTATATATGTAAGCCGCTCTTGATGTTTGTCAAACGTGAGTAATATAGAATATCATTTGCACCGCGTTCCGACAACGGAAATAGTTTTGCGCCATTCTAAGGAAATGGGGTAGCCCTCTATGGCTGGCATGGTTGAGGTGGAAAACCTCACCAAGTACTACGGGAACTTTCCCGCCATCGAAGACGTGAGCTTCGAGGTGAAGCGGGGAGAAATCGTCGGATTCCTGGGTCCCAACGGGGCCGGCAAGACGACGACCATGCGCATCATCACGGGTTTTCTGCCCCCCACCTCCGGCACCGCCTCCGTTGCCGGCTACGACCTGGTGGACAAGTCCCGGGAGGCCCGCGCCCACATCGGCTACCTGCCGGAGACGGTGCCCCTCTACACCGACATGACCGTTGAAAGCTATCTGGGCTTCATGGGCACCATCCGTGGGATGAACTCCAAGCGCATCAAGGTCCGCACTAAAGAAGTTATCGACGCCTGCCGCCTCGGTGACTACCGCCGGAGCCACATCGGCAAGCTGTCCAAGGGCTTCCGCCAGCGCGTCGGCATCGCCCAGGCCGTCCTCCACGAGCCCGACGTGCTTATCCTCGACGAGCCGACCATCGGCATCGACCCCATTCAGGTGGTGGAGACCCGCCAGCTCATCAAGGACCTTTCCGGAAGCCACACCGTGATTCTCAGCACCCACATCCTGCCCGAGGTCAGCATGCTCTGCAACCGCGTGCTCATCATCCACGAAGGCGCCATAGTGGCGGAGGACACGCCGCGAGACCTGGCCAACAAGCTGCAGGGCGTGGAAAGGCTGGAGGCGGAGGTGCAGGGGCCGCCCATGGATGTGGCAGAGGCCCTGAAAAAGATTCGCGGCGTCCGCGAGGTGGAAATCGCCACCAACAACCCCAGCATCAACGTCTACAAGATTCAGGCTCGGCGCGGCTTGGACCTGCGACCCACCGTTTCCCGCATTATCGTCAACAACGGCTGGTCCCTGCTCAACCTCCAGCTGGTCAGCATGAGCCTCGAAGAAATCTTCCTCAAGCTCACCACGGAGGAAGAAGTGTCCGTATGAGATACACCCTCGCCATAGCTTGGAAAGAGATACGGGGCTACTTCACCAGCCCCGTAGCTTACGTAGTAGCCCTGATCTTCGTAGCCCTCTCGGGCTATTTCTTCGTCCGAAGCGTGGACTCCATCCTCACCGGTGCAAACTTCCCGGAAGCCAGCATGCGGGAGACCCTCACCCAGATTTCAATCTTCATCCTGCCCTGGCTCGCGCCCGTCCTGACCATGAGGCTGCTGGCGGAGGAACAGAAGATAGGCACCATAGAGCTGCTGCTCACCTCGCCCGTCCGCGACTGGGAGGTGGTGCTCGGCAAGTTCCTCGCTGCCATGACCTTCTTCCTCGTCACCCTTGCGCTCACCCTCTGGTACGTGCTGATGCTGGAGTGGCGCGGCAACCCGGACATGGGGCCGCTGCTCGCCGGCTACCTCGGCATTATCCTCTATGGCGGCACCGCCATCGCCGTCGGCCTTCTGGCCTCCTCCTTCACCAGCAACCAGATAGTCGCCGCCGTCACCTCCCTCGGAATTCTGGTGTTGCTCACCTTCCTGGAGGTGGCCGCGAACCAGGTGACGGGCCTGACCTCCACCATCGTGGGGCAGATGGGCATGACCACCCACTTCGACGACTTCATCAGGGGCGTGGTGGACACCGGCAACATCGTCTACTACATCAGCCTGACCGCCGTATTCCTCTTCCTGACCGTCCGGTCCCTGGAGACCCGGCGTTGGAGATAGCTTGAACCGCCGACCGTATGATGAGCAGACGTCCGGCACGCTGCTGGACGCCGTAAGAGATGTTGGACGGGACATAGGCGCCCTCAGTTCCGTTTCCGTCTTCCTTGGCATCCTCAGCGTCGTCATGAGCCTCGTCCTGCTGGTGCTGGTGCCCGGCTCCCGCATCTTCAGCTACATCCTGCTCGTTTTCGGCCTGGTCCTACTCGTTACGGCCCTCGTCGTCTCCCGCCGCCGCGTGGCCGAGTCCGTTTCCGGCCGGCAGGGACGCTACGGCGCAAACACCATCCTGATGATTCTGGCCTTCATCGCCATCGTAGCCATCCTGAACTTCGTCGCCTTCGACAACCCCGTGCGCGTCGATACCACCAGCACCAGGCAGTTCACCCTGGCCCCGCGGACTGTGGAGATCCTCAACTCCCTGGAGCAGGACGTTCACGCCGTAGCATTCTTCGACAGGAACGAAGAGGTCCAGGAGGATAGTCTGGAGGCTGTGGACAACATGCTCCACGAGTTCGAAGTGCGCTCCGACCGGTTCTCCTACGAAATAGTCAACCTGGACGTGGAGCCCACCCGGGCCCGCGACTACGGCGTCACCCAGCACGGGCAGGTGGCCTTCGAAGGCTTGGAGAGCGGCGCCGTTGAAATCACTCTTGGCGCGCTGTTCGTGCCGGGAGACCGCGTGGCGGACCAGCCGGACGAATACTTCATCAATCCGTTGATGGAGCAGAATTTCGTCACGCCCATGCTGCTGGTAACCGGCGAAGAAGACAGGAGCATCTACTTCCTCGTGGGCCACGGCGAAAAGGATCCTGCGTCCCCGAATGACGATGGCTACTTTGTGGCGGCGGAGTCCCTGAGGGCGGAGGGCTACGATATCCGCCCCCTGGACCTGCAGATCCAGAACATCGTCCCCCGCCAGACGGGCGAGACCGAAGGCGACGCGGCCAACGATAACGAGGTCGCCCCAACCCTCATCGTTGTGGCCGGGCCGCAGAAGAACCTGCTCCCCGACGAACAAGAGACCCTCACCCAGTACCTCAGAGACGGCGGGCGCATGCTGATGCTCATGGACCCGGAAACCCCGGACAGCTTCCGGGAGTTTCTCGCGGAGTGGGGTCTCACTCTCGGCCAGGGCAACATCATCGACCAGGAAAACTTCGTCGGTGAGGAAAGGACCCCCTTCATCAGCCAGCACAACCCCAACTACCCCTTCACCGCAAACCTGGGCCGCACATTCTTCCCGGGCGTCGCTTCGTTGGAGCCTTCCTTCGACAGACTGCCCCCCGAGGCCTACGGAGAGATGGACCCTCCCACAAACCAGGACTGCATCGGACAGTGGGCCGTCGGCGGGCTGCAAGGGCTCGTGCTATGTTATGACCTGCCCACCTTCACCTGGAACGAGCAGCCTTTCCCCCTGATGAATCCCGAAGGTCTGGCAATAACCTCCCGCGGCAGCTGGGTAATCGAAGAGCCGGGACGCACCGATCCCAGGGAAGACGAAGACCAGGCCGGCCCCTTCGTGCCCCTGGTATACGTGAACGCCTACGGCCCCGTTGGCGAGGAGATTGTCCAGACCGAAGACGTGCCCGACAGGGGTTCTCTCGTAGTGGTGGGAGACTCCGACTTCGCCACCAACGAACACTTCAACAGCGCCGACAACGGCGGCCTCTTCCTCAATTCCGCAAACTACCTGGTGGGGGACGTTTCCCTCATCAACATCCGGCCCAAGCCGCCCGCCGAGCGGCAATTGATCGCCACGCCCAACGAGTTCAACGTCATCCGCTACACCAGCTGGTTCCTGCTCCCCATCCTCATGGCCATGGCGGGCATCGCGGTGTGGTGGGTGCGCCGCTAGCGAGAACGGCGTACGCGTCCAGGAGAATTCTCACCCATGAAATCCAGATTTCCAGCCACACAGGGCCTGACGCCGGTGGTGGCTGCCATACCCAGGAGACAATAAAACAATGAGCGCTAGATTTACCATCGTACTGGTGGTCCTTCTCATCCTCATTGGAGGACTGGTCGCCGTTACCCAGTTCCTCCGCACAGATTCGGAAGCCCCGGATAGAAAACCCAGGCTGTACCGCGTCCAGGACGTGGTCAACGTGGTCATCGCCCAGGGCGAAGAGAGCATCACCTTCGACAAGCGCGGCAGCACCTGGTATATCGTCGGCGAGGATGGCGAGGACGACCTCGAAGTGGACATCGGACGCTGGGGCGGCATTCCCTCCCTCCTCAGCGGCCCTGCCGTCGAAGAAGACCTGATGGAGACATCGGAACAGAGAGACCTGCTGGGAGACAGGGCCTCCTACGGCCTTGACCCGGTCCGGACCGAAATCACGGTAACCTCCTCCAACGGTCAGATGGTTGTCGTCAACCTCGGGGATATTACCGCCGACCAGGTGGGCTATTACGTTTCCGTGGACGATCCCAGGGACAACCTGTACATCGTCCATTCCAGCTGGGTAGACGTGCTGGAACGGCTGCTGGTGGAGCCTCCCTATCCCATTGAGGAAGGCTAGCGGGGCCGCGTAAGCGGCGCACCGTCGCCGGCACCCGCCCCGCAGCATGGAAACGGTCAGGGGAGAAATACTCTCCATCGGCACTGAGCTTCTCATGGGGGAGCTCACCGACACCAACTCGGTGTACATCGCCGCTCGCGCCCCCGCCCTCGGCATCAACATCCAGCGCATGTCCCAGGTGGGCGACGACCTGCAGCTGCTGGCGGGTGCCTTCGCCGCCGCCCTGCAACGCTCCGACGTGGTCTTCTCCACCGGCGGCTTGGGCCCGACGCAGGACGACCTGACCCGCGAGGCCATTTCGTCAGCCCTCGGCGAGGAGATGCGCGTCGACCCCGACCTGCTGGAAGACCTCAAGGCCTGGTTCCGCTACCGCGGCGCGGACATGCCCCCGCGCAACACCAAGCAGGCCACCCTGATCCCCTCCTCCGAGACCATCCCCAACAATCAGGGCACCGCCCCCGGCTGGTGGGTGGAACAGGGCGGAAAAATCATCGTCGTCATGCCCGGCCCGCCGGGTGAAATGTACAACATGTGGCAGAACCAGGTTGTCCCCAGGCTCAAGGGCAAGGTGCGCGGTCAGGTCATAATCACCCGCAACATCAAGACCACAGACCTGGCGGAAGCAGACGTCGCCGAGCGCATCGCCCAGTTCGCCGAGTCGGAGAACCCCTACCTCGGCATCTACGCCAAGCACGACGGCATCCACCTGCGAATTATCGGACGGGGCGCGTCGGAAGAGGAAGCACGCGCGCTCATGGACCCCGTGGAATCGGGCATCCTGCAGATTATGGGCCCCCACGTTTGGGGCTTTGACGACGACTCGCCGGAGGCGTCCGTCGCCCAGGCCCTCACCGAATCCGGCCTCACCGTGGCCACCATGGAGTCGTGCACCGGCGGCCTCATGGCCAGCACCATCACCGACGTTCCCGGAAGCTCCGCCTACTTCTGCGGCGGCATCGTCTCCTACACCAACGAGGCGAAAATAGCCAACGGCGTCCCCGCCGAGACCATCCGCAACCACGGCGCCATCAGCGCCGAGACCGCCGAAGCCATGGCCAAGGCGGCACGCCATCGTCTGGACGCCGACATTGGCATCGGCGTGACCGGCGTGGCCGGTCCGTCGGAGCAGGAGGGCAAGGCCGGCGGCACCGTCTTCATCGCCCTCGCCACAAAGAACGCGGTAAAAGCCGTAGCCCTCCGACTCCCCCCGCGCCGCGCCGTCGTCAAATACCGCTCCGTCACCACCGCCCTCGTAGAACTAACCCGCCTCGTCCGCACGCTGGGACAATAGGACTAGATGGCCGGGGATCTATAGTCGTAGCTTTCTACGCAAAAGAGTAGATTCCCTGCAAGAGGTGCATAGTCCATCCGCCACCTGTGCAAAATGTCCCGTCCAAGAAGAGACGGAACGTCCCTGAGAGCATCATCGGGTTCGATTATCGCCAGCTCAATTTCATAGCCGTAAATCGTCCCACTTTCTTCTCTAAAGACGACGACGGCCTGCTCGAGGTTAACGTTAGCCACGCCACCAAGTCCCCTGGCTTGGCTTTTCTGTTCGAGCGCAGAATAGTCGAGGCTAATTCGGGTACCGTCCGTGGGCAGAAGGGTTGTTTTGTCGGCGCCGGTATCCACGCAAAAGGAGATATTGCTTCTCACGTACAAACGAGGAATATATAAACGCCCCTCCAAATAGGGGCGTCCGCTGGTGCTCCCGAACCTACCGCGCAACATTCGGTTACAGAATCAAGGTCTGAGGGTCCTTCTGAATGAACCTAACTACGGCCTCGTCCCGAGACAATCCCTTCTCATCGATCGCTTTCAACACGACTTCAAGAGAATCTCCACAGGCCCTTACCGCGCCCGAATGCAAGGCTATCCACTTGTCCGGATAGCGCTCCGTTAATTGGAGGTAGCGTGAGGATAGTAACGCCGCAGTCGTTCCAAAAGCCTGCAATTCGCTGTCTACCTTGCGGGCGTCTCCAATAATCTCTGCTATCTCATCCTGGCTCATGCAGCGTATTCCTTTCCCCCTACCCCTAATTCAGCCGGCCGTTGGAGAGCATCCCCGCCCTGTTCACTATCAGCTCCGTCGCCAGGTCCGGTTGCAACGACTGCGTGTTTAGCGACAGGCTGTACAGCGAAGGATTGTCCGGGCTCGTGTCGAAGAACTTCTGGTAGAACCGCTGCCGCGCCTCGTCCGTCTCGCGGGTGAACTTCGCCGCTTCCATTGCCGTGAAGTTGTGCTTGCGCATGTTCCGAATCACCCGCGTGCCGTAGGGCGCTGCCAGCCCGATGTGCAGCGCGTTCGGCAGGTGCTTCAGCATGGAGCAGCCACCCCTACCCACGACCACCAGGTTGTCGGTCATCGCCATCTCCTCCAGCGCCTCGCCGATGGCCCGGATGAACCGCTGGTCGTCCACGAACTTTGGAGGGATGCGGGCTATCCTCGCCAGCTCCTCGTCAATCTCCTTGGAGTGCCCCAGGAAGGCGAATCCCTCCCACGGGTTTACGTAGACTGAGTTCCTGGAATAGGCGTCCATCCACCGCTCGAAGAACCGGTGCACCTTCTGCTTGATGCCGATGGAAGGGTAGTGCTCCCGGCCCGCCCGGCCAACAAACTCGCCTATGGGCGCCTGCGCCTTCTCCGCCGCCTTCCGCAGCAGCAGCCTGTCGATGTAGTTGGCGTTGAGCTCCGCCGCCACACGGGTCCCCACTTCTGTGCTTCCGCTGCCTCTATACCCGTCGATGGTTACGATGGCCATAAGGCTCTCCCTTCCGCCGAAATGCCGACGCCTGTTTTTGATGACTATAGTCGGATTATAGGTTGGGCCATGTAAAGCGTCAAGCTGGAGAGCCTTGGTAGCGAAATGAGGCCGGAAACAACGAAAGACGTAAGGTCAGGGGCACCATCCGACGATTTAGCCATTGCACACCCGCTCTGCGATGAATTGAGAGGATGCAGTCAGGGTGGCCGTAAGGACGAAAACCCGGAGAATCCCACTCCCGCCACCCACCCCGCCCGACCACCCTACCCCCAACGCCCCAACCCTGCTAACCTTGCGTCGCTGTTATGGAACCCCTCCTCACCCAACTCGCCCTGCCGGAAATGCTGCTTCTCCAACTGGTGGTCGTCGTCGTCAGCGCCGCCGCCGGCATCGTCGCATTCGGCTTCGCGATGTCCGTCACCCCGTTCTTCCTCATCTTCCTCGACGCCGGGCTCGTCATCGAAATGAACATCGTCCTCACCGCCGTCCTCTTCGCCACCGTTCTGCCCCAGGTCCGACGACACATCATCCCGGGCACCCTTTTAGCCATGCTGCTGGGCGGCGCGTTGGGGATCCTTCCGGGCCTGCTCGTCCTCCAGTCCCTCCCCCCCGAGGTCCTCGGCCTCACCCTGACCTCCGTCGTCATCGTCACCGCCCTTCTCGCCGCGGCCAACCGCTTTCCCCACTTCCAAAGGGAAAAAACAGCGGGCGGCGTGGTCGGGTTCATCTTCACCTTCATCAACGCCGGACTCGCCCTCGGCGGCCCCATTCCGGCCCTCTTCGGCCTCAACCAGCGATGGATGCGCGACCAGATCCGCGCCATGCTTTCGACGTTCTTCCTGGTGACGGGGCTGGCCATCATCGCCGCCCACGTGCTGAGCGGACGGCTGGGCCAGCAGGAATTCGTCAGCGCCCTGCTATTCGTTCCCGCGCTGCTTCTGGGCAGTCTGATAGCCTCCACCCTCGCAGGAAGAATCAACGAGACCCTCTTCCGCAAGCTGGTCGTGATTGTACTTCTGGCCGCAAGCTTCGGCGTCCTGGGACGGGAGATAGCCGCCGCCCTCTAGAGCGTTTTTCGGGCTATCCCTTCCAGCTGCGCCATCATCTCCGACTCGCTCTTCGTCGGCTGAGTCCGAATTATCACCCGGTGTGCCCCTGCTTCGAAGTACGCCTTCAGCAGCTCCCGGTCGTCCGGCTGCCCGTGTACCGAAATAGTCAGCGACGCCGGGTCGCGCCCCGCCGCCTCAGCCCGCCGGTCCAGCTCCGCCCGCTTCTCCCGCAGCTCCTCCGGCGAAATCCGGTTCGGTAGCCAACCGTCGGCCCACCGCACTATCCGCTTCAACACGTTCGGCGCCATCCCTCCCAGCAGCACCGGCGGATGGGGTTCCTGCACCGGCTTGGGGTAAGACTTCACCGCCGGAAAATTGTAGTAGCGCCCCTCATGGGCCGCTTCCTCCTGCGTCCACAGCTTCTTCATCACCTCAACCGCCTCCCTCGCCTGCGTCCAGCGATGGTCGAAGTCGCCTCCCATTATCTCCGTCTCTTCCCGCAGCCAGCCCGTGCCGATGCCAAAGAGGAATCGACCTCCGCTGAACAGGTCCAGCGTGGAGACCTCCTTTGCCAGCAGCAGCGGGTTGCGCTCCGGCACCAGCGTTATCCCCGTGCCCAGCTTCATCCGCTCCGTCACCCCCGACGCCCTCGCCAGCGCCACGAAGGGGTCCACGAAGTGCGAATAGCTCTCCGGTATCACCCCGTCCTCGGAGGCGGGGAACCGGCTTTCGCTATGCACCGGCACGATGGGGTGCTCCGCGCACCACAAAGACTCAAACCCCAACTCCTCGGCCCTGGCAGCTATCGGGGCCACGTCCACGTAATACGCCGGTAGCGGCACCGTTATCCCAATTCTCATTCTTCTCTCCCTCCTAGGTCTTATCCCTTCCCCTATCTTACCCCGAACGCAGCACCTGCATCGACTCCGCCGACTCAGCAATCTGCGACCAGCTGTACAGCATCGGGATGTACCCCACCTCCGACCAGATGAGCGCCTGGTCCGAGTAGTGGGCGCTCCCCGGATGCCCCGAAGATCCCAGCGGCACTATCCAGCGGGAGTTGCTCCAGTCCGCAAGGTCGTAGATGTACCTGAGCACCGATGTCGACGAAATGGCGTAAGGGTTCGCCGGCGAGTAGCTCGCCGCCTGGGGCGTATCCCCGTCCCCCCCGGAAGCCACGCCGGGCGGGTCCAGCAGGTGCGCCGACTCCGGGAACACCTCCGAAAGCGGGTGACTCGGCGCGGTGTGGTGCACGTGGCCCCAGTCCCACTTGGTCGGGTCCGTTCCAAGCCGCTCCGAAAGCTCCTTCACGGCATCGCCCAGCGATTCCTCCAACAGCCCCTCCCATCCCCCGGGCCCCGGCGGCAACATCGAAACGTCCCCCAAATCCATCAAATGCACAAAGTGCGCCCTCAGCCGCGCGGCATGAGCCGGACCTCCCCGGCTCGTCTCCGTCAATGCCTCCTCCGCCAGGGGGCCCAGCAGGTGCCGCAAAATCTTCTTGTCCATGTGCAGCCGCAACGAGCTGAATATCGTCGCCGCGGTGCTGTCCGGGTCCATCGCGCCGTCCCAACCCCGCAGCATCTCCAGCGCCTGCCGGGTGACGGGGTCGTCGGATTTCAGCTCCGCCAGCTTCGGCAGGTAATGACGCGCCGGGATAGACGTCCTTTCGGCGTGCACGCCTCGCATGTCCTCCACCTTCGCCCCGTCCAATTCTCCAAGCCGGACGGTGATGCGCTTGGCTCGGAACTCCGGCGCATGGTCCAGGGCAATGTAGTAGGGATAGTCCCGCCCCACCACCCGCTGATTGGCGGTGACTATATAGTTTGTCTCCGGGTTGTGGCTCCGGGGCAACTTCTCGAAGGGGATATACCCTTCCCACTCGTGCTGCCCCGTCCAGCCGGGCACCGGCAGCCAGCCGTTGGCGCGGGACCGGATGGGCACCCGGCCTCGCGTCAGATAGCCGATGTTCCCATCCACGTCGGCAAACAGGAAGTTGTTCACCGGGTCCACCCACTCCCTCATCGACTCGTCCAGCTCTGCGGCGGAACCGGCCCGCATCATGTCCAGCAGCGCCTCCGCCGTCCGGTTCGGCCCCGACGTCTGCGTGTACTGGAGGGCGACGCCTATCCCCTCGTCCGGCCCGCCGGATATCACCGGCCCGTGATGCGTCACCGCAATCGATATCTCCTCGTCGTCGCCTCCCCTCACCTTGATCGTCTCGCGGAAGGTCTCCGCCCGCCGCTTCTGTCCTCTGAACTCGTAGTAGGCCGGATTCTCTTCGTCGAACCGTTCCACAAACAGGTCCTGGTAGTCCGCCCCTGTGTGCGTCACCCCCCAGGACACCCGTTGGTTGTGGCCGAAGTGGGGGAACCCCGGCACCCCGGGAAACGACACCCCCACCACGTCGAAGTCCGGGCAGGCGATGTGGTTCTGATAGTAGACGTTGGGCGTGTCCAGCCCCCTGTGGGGGTCTCCCGCCAGCAGCGGCTTCCCCGAATCCGTCAGCTGACCGGAAAGCGTCCAGTTGTTGCTGCCCGCGTCCATCTCCTTCAGCCGGTCCGCCAGCGCCGCGCCCCGCTCCAACTCCTCCAACGCCCCCGTCGCCTCGCCCAGGAACTCCGCCCCGGGCGGCAGTATCAGCAGCTGTCCGGGCTGGTATCCGGGATGCAGCCGCGCCGTCCGACGGGGCCCGATCCGCGCCAGCAGCTTGTGACGCCACGCCTTACCCTCGAACGTACCCATCAGCACGTGGCGCACCTTGAAAACTGCCAGCCCGTCCCACGGCTGCCACGCCTCGGGGGAAGCGTCCAGCATCTGGTACTCAACCGGCAGGTGGTCCGAAGTGTTGATGAAGGCGTTCACCCCCGCGGCGTAGGCGTTCAGCATGGCGCGGGCTTCGTCGTTGACGAATGCGTAGTCAGCCCTTGCGCTCGCCTCCAGCCGCAGCCGGCGCAGGAACCTGTCCTGCTCCAACCCGGGCTGTCCCGCGAGCTCCGCCCACCGGCCGTAAGCCCGATACCGGTCATAGTCCATGTGCCACAGCCTGTCCTGTGCCGTGAAGAATCCCTGTGCAAAGAAGGCGTCCTCCGTCGTCGTCGCCTGCGCGTGGGGTATCCCGTGGCCGTCCCTGTAGATGCGCACGGGGGCGTTCAGTCCGGCCACCTCGACGGATTTTCCGGTTTCCGGAACGGCCTTTTCCAAGTCGGATCTCTTGATCATCTCACAACTCCTAACATAACAATCACAGATACTCTACCTTGACCACACACGAGCGGCAACCACCGCCTGCCCCTCCCAATAACCTCTTTCCCCTTGATGGATACCTTTGCGTGACCCCCTCTCCCTTGATGGGGAGGATTGAGGAGAGGGTGACGTTCCCCCCATTGGCCCAGCCCCCACCCGCGCTGATATCATTGCCCCATGATAGGAAACATCAAAGCCGTAACCTTCGACCTCTGGCAGACCCTGATTGTCGAGGACCACGAAATCAACAAGCGTCGAGCCCAGCTTCGTATCGACCGCGTCGCTGAAACCCTCCGAAAGGCAGACCGACCCTTCCCCGAAGAAGAACTGTGGCGGGCCTTCTCGGAGTGCGTATCCCGATGCGCCGAATTCCGCCTCCGGGGACGGGAGGTGAGCTTCGATGCGCAAATCGACATATTCCTCGAGCAAATTAGGACAAGCCTTTCCGACGAGCTTTCCCGCCCACAAAAGCGGGTCATCAGAGAAGCCTACGACCTCGCATTCCTCGACGCCGCCCTCCCCGCAGACCCCGCCGCCGCGACGATGCTCGCTGAACTGAAAGCCCGCGGTTGCGCCCTCGGCCTCATCTCCAACACCGCCATGACCAGCGGCGCAACCTTCCGCGTCCACCTGAATCGTCTGGGCCTGCTGCAGTATTTCGACGCGCTGGTCTTCTCCGACGAACTTGGCTACGCCAAACCCTCCGGCGAAGTCTTCAAACAGGCCCTCGTCGGCCTCGAAGTCCCCACCGAAGCAGCAGTTCACGTCGGCGACGACCGGGCCGCCGACGTGGGTGGCGCACTCAAAGCAGGCCTACGCGCTATCTGGGTCGCCCGCCCCCTCGATTCCTACGACGAACCCTACGCCTACCAGCCCCCCACCGACGACGAACCCCACGCCACCGTCACATCCCTCGCCGATGTCATCCCCGCCCTCCATCGCCTCGCCGCCAACTAACGCAGCCACATATCATCTGGTAGGGGCGGTTCGCGAACCGCCCGTCCCGTCAACGCAGCTGTCTCGTCCTCCCTACCCTTCCGCCTCCCCCTTCTTTTTCGCAGGCGTCCGACGTCGACGCCGACGCTGGGGCTTGGCGTTCCCCTTTTCGTCCCGGCTGCTCGACCACAAATCGTCGAAGAAGTCCCGCTCCAGAACGTGCAGCACGTCCGCCGTCTGCGTCAGCTCGTAGGAGAGGTTGCTTGGAAACGCGACCACCTCCACGTGCTTCCCCAGGTTCTTCACCGCCTGCATCGCGTACGCAAAGTCCGCGTCCCCGCTCACCAGCACCGCCACGTCGTACAGGTCCCGGTAGGCGAACTGGAGCACGTCCGTCGCCATCATAATGTCCACACCCTTCTCAATCAGCACGTCGCCCCGATACTTGGAAATACCCAGGCACACCTCCAGATAGGGGGTGTTGTACAGGGTGGCCAGAAACTTCTGCTGCTCCTGGTACGCAGTGCCCCGGCGCTCCGGGTCCTGCAGGATGTTGTAGTAATAAGCCCGGAAAAGCTGCCTCTCCCCGCACATCTTATTCACAAAGGCCCCGAAGTCCAGGTCCATCCGACCGCAGTTCTCCTCCAGGGCGTGATACAAATTGCTGCCGTCTATAAATGCGGCTAACCGCTCACTCAATAATCAAAACCTTTCTATTCTGTTATGTTGTTGGATCGGACCCCTAATCAAACCGCGTAATTACCCCGCGGCCTATCGCGCCGCTATTCAGGTCCGCGTAAGCCTCGTTGATCTCCTCCAGGTGATAATTCCGCGTGACCAGCGTGTCCAGGTCCAGCTGTCCGTTCATGTACAGGTCCACCATCCTCGGCATGTCCGACTGAAGCCGCGCCGAGCCGTAGTACGTCCCCTTCAGGGTCTTCTCGTGACGCACCAGCGACACCGCGTCGATGGCCGGCACGTCCCCGTCCGGCGGAATCCCCACCACGGTCACCGTGCCGCCCTTCCGCGCCATCTCGTAGGCCATCTCCACCGTCGCGGCGGAGCCGAACACCTCGAAGGTGTAGTCCGCCCCCAGCCCCCCGGTAATCTCTCGCACCCGTCCGGGGCCGTCCTGCTGTCCGGGGTTCACCGCGTGGGTCGCGCCGAACTGCATCGCAAACTCCAGCGCTCCCTCGCTGATGTCCACCGCAATTATCTGCCGCGCCCCCGCCAGCTTCGCTCCCATCACCACGTTCAGCCCCACGCCGCCGCAGCCGACTATCGCCACCGTTGCGCCCGCTTCCACCTTGGCCGCGTTCACCGCCGTCCCCACTCCCGTGGTCACGCAGCAGCCGATAACCGCCGCCTTGTCCATCGGAAGCTCCTTCGGGCACGGAACGCACGCCACCTCCGGCACCACCGAGTACTGCGAGAAGCAGGCCAGCTTGGACATTGGCGTGAAGTTCGTGTCCCCCTTGTGCAGCCGGTACGTCCCGTCCAGCATCGTCGTCGACGTAGACATGTGCACGTCGCACAAATTCGGACGTCCGATGGTGCAGAAGTGGCACCGCCCGCACCGCGACACAAACGACAGGATCACCGGATCGCCTGCCTTTACCGAAGTCACCCCTGCCCCCACTTCCTGCACCATCCCGGACCCTTCGTGGCCCAGCACCGCCGGCAGCGGCATGAACGTCTCCCCCGCCATGAAGTGCCAGTCGCTGCGGCAGATCCCCGCCGCGCCAATCTTCACCAGCACCTCCCCCTCCTTGGGCGGGTCCAATTCCAGCTCCTCCAACACCAACGGCTCATTCGTCTCGTACAAGACCGCTGCTTTCGTCTTCATTACTCGTTCCCTCCTTCTGTAGATTGCCCCTCCGGCGCCGCCTCCCGCACCACCGGATTACGCAAGACCCCGATGCCGCTTATCTCCACCTCCACCACGTCGCCGTCCTTGATGTTCTGCGTCGCCCCGTCCGTGCCCATCCAGACAACGTCCCCCGGATACAGGGTGATATTCCGACTCATCGTGCTGATATACTCCGCAATGCCGAACAGCATGCTGTTGGTTGGAAACTCCGACACCACCTCGTCGTTGATCCGAACCGTCGTCACCATCCGCCGCAGGTTGACTTTCGTCTCTATCCACGGCCCCATCGGCTTGAAGGTGTCCGAATTCTTCGAACGCCACATCGTCCGGTCGCTCCGCTGCCACGAACGCTCGCTCACGTCGTTGCCGATGGTGTAGCCGAAAACGCAGTCCAGCGCCTCCTCCTCCGAAACGTTCTTCACCTTCTTCCCGATGACCGCCACAAGCTCCCCCTCGTACTGCACCTCCTCCGTGGCGTCCCACGGGATGACGATGGTCTCCTCGTGAGCGATCAGCGCGTTCACCGCCCGGTAGCCGATGTCCGCCTTCTCCGGCAACTCCGGCTCCTCGCCCTTCGCCTCCGCCGTCTCCGTCACGTGGGCCGCGTAGTTAAGCCCCGCGGCGTAGAACGTCGGCGGCTGGCACGGCACCAGCAGTTCCACCCGGTCGATGTGCCGCCGCACCGACGTCAGGTCGTAGCGGCCGAAGGGGTCGCCCATGATCTCCGTCACCGTCACCCCGTCCACCACCCCGTAGGCCACCCTGTCGAGGGACTTGAACCTGCATATCTTCATATTCGTCATCCCTCCTTAACTGGAGTCCGCCGCCCCGCGACGCGCCAGCCATTTGTCTATGGCCGCCTCGGCGCGAGGGCTGATGGCGTTCTGGATCTCCACGTTGACCAGGCTCGGCCTGCCCGAATCGAAAGCCCGTCCCAGCGCCGGCCCCAGCTCTTCCGGTCGCGTCACGTGCTCGCCGTAACCTCCCAGCCCCTCCACCACCTTGTCGTAGCGGGTGTACAGTAGCTTCGTCGCCGTGTCGCGACCGAACAGCCCCACCTGGATATGATAGTCGATCCCCCATGTCGCGTCGTTGCCCAGCACCGCCACAATTGGCAGGTTGTGACGCACCGCCGTGTCGAACTCCATCGCCGTGAACCCGAACCCGCCGTCCCCCGCCATCAACACCACCCGCTCGTTCGGATGCGCCACCTGCGCCGCGATGGCCGTCGGCAGCCCGTTGCCCAGCGTCCCGAACTGCGAAAAATAAAACCACCGAAGCGGCATCCGCGCCGGATGCAGCATCCGCCCGAAGTGCCCGAAGTCGCCCCCGTCCCACACCAGAATATCCTCCGGCCTCAGAAACTCCGACAGCGCCTTATGGACGAACGAAGCGTGCATCGGCGTTTCCGGCTTGGCTATCCCCGCGTACCACTCCGCCTGCGCCCTCTGCTGCGCCCGAAGCTCCTCCACCCACGACGTCCGCTCCGTCCAGTCCTTTCCCTGCGCCGCCACAGTCATCTGCTCCACGATTGCCGAAACGTCCCCCGCCATCCCCACATCCACCGGACGGTTGCGTCCGATCTCCATCGGTGAAGGGTCCACCTGCACAATCCGCGCCGCATCGTCGAATATCCCCCCGTATCGGATGCTGTTGTCCAGCTTCTTGCCCAGCAGCAGAACCGCGTCCGCCCGACCCACCAGCTTCGCCGTCCAGTTCAGCGCCGTGTCGAAAAATCCCAGGCAGTTGGGATGGTCGTCGGAAACCAACCCCCGCGCCTGGTCCGCAGTCATCAACGGTATCCGCGTCGTCTCGATGAACTCCCGCAGCCACGCCCCGTCGCTCCCATACCCTGCCGACGCCGCGGCAATTATCAGCGGCCTCTGCGCCCCGTGCAGAACCTCCACCGCCTCCGCAACCTGCGCCTCACTCGCTCTCGCCTGCCCCTCAAGACCGTGGGCCGCCGCGGCATAGTACCGGAAGTCCCCTTCCGAGACCCGCTGCTCCTGCACGTCCAAAGGAATCGTCAGATGCACCGGCCCGCGCCTGCCCGAATACGCCGTCCGCACCGCGTTGGCAAACATGTCCGGTATCCGACGCGCGTCGGGGATCAGCCAGGAACCCTTCGTCACCGCTGCGGCCAGCGCAACTTGGTCAATCTCCTGGTTGGCGCCCATCCCCAGCTCCGCCACCTCCGCCGACCCGCCTATCGAAAGCATCGGGCTTTCGCTGTGCAGCGCGTTCGCCATCCCCGGAATTGCGTTGGCCATCCCCGGCGTCGTCGCCATCACCACCCCCAGCCCGCCGGTTATGCGCCCCCACGCGTCAGCCATGAACGACGCCGCATGCTCGTGCCGCGTGTCGATGAACCGGAAATCGCCGTCGGCCATCACGTCCATCAACGGCAGCGTATGGTCACCGGCAATCGTAAATATGTTGGAAACCCCTTCGCTCTTCAATGCGTGGGTTATCAGGTGGCTGCCGGTAAGGGAGGAAGAACTCATGGAATAATCCGATAAGAGGCGGACAAAGAATGTGGCCTGATTATGAAATGCCGCCCATTAAGCGTCAAGTCACCTCCAACTCTTGCTCCTGCGGAGGCAGGAACCCACTCTCTACCCACGCCCAATCTCAGGCTCGAATCGAACCCCTCCACTCAACCCAAATGTCATTCTGAGGAGGCCCCGCGACGAAGAATCTCGCCCCCGTAGCATTCATCCCTTGCCCACCCCCCCGTAGGGGCGGTTCGCGAACCGCCCTCCCCCTCAACCCACACCCCCCCCCAACCCCTCCCCCAACCCATCCGTCATTCCGGCGAAAGCCGGAATCCAGTCCTCCCCCCTCCCCAAAACTGCCAACTTTTCCTTGCCCGCAGCGACCACCCCCTGCTACCCTACCCCCATGAACAGGCACCCTTTCCAACGCTCCCCCACCAACATGAGATGTGGTCGCAATAAACTATCCTCAACAGCCAAAAAATTTTTCAAAACAAATACAATTCCCCAAAGCCCCGATTTCGTGCCTGAGATGCTGCAAATGCCGTCCAATCGGCGGCATAGATCATTGGATTTCACTCTTTGTTTCTACAAAACAACCCCATTGTTTTCAGGTTGATTCAGAGAATAAATATCACTAAATCTCACCCTCCAACGAAGATCCCCCATCTTGAGACCGAGACACTCCCGCCGCTAGAATGTCCCCACTCCACCGAGGAGGCCCAGCAATGTCTAAGAAACCCGTAGTCCGGATCATCGGCACCGGCGGCACCATCGCCACCGTCACCGACAACCGCATGGACTTCACCAATTACCCCGAAACCGGACGCCGCATCTCCGTCGCAGACTCCCTGAAGCGAATACCCGAAGCGCAGTTCATCGCCGAACTGCGCAGCGAAGACCTGATGAGCGAGGCCAGCAGCAACATCGGCCCCGAAAACTGGCCCCTCATCGCCCGACGCATCAACCGCGCCTTCCGGGAGGAACCCGACGTCGACGGCGTCGTCCTCACCCATGGAACCGGCACCATGGAGGAGACCTCCTACTTTCTCCACCTCACCGTCAAGACCTCCAAACCCGTCGTCATGACCGGCGCCATGCGCCCCGCCTCCGCCGTCGGCACCGACGCCGACCTTAATCTGTTCAACGCCGTCCGCGTCGCCGCCGACCCCAACTCCGCCGGACGCGGCGTCCTCGTCGTCATGAATAACCAGATCCACAACGGCCGGGACGTTACCAAGACGGACCCCCTCCACGTGGAGACTTTCAAGGACTCCGACACCGGACTCCTCGGCTACTGCGACCCCGACGGGCAGGTCGCTTTCTACCGCTCCGTCGAGCGTAAGCACACCGTCGACACCCCCTTCGACCCGGAAAAGATGGACGAACTGCCCCGCGTCGACATCGTCCCCACCTACGCCGGCGCCGACGAAATGCTGGTGAACGCCGTCCGCAGCCACGGCTCCCCCGGCCTCATTCTTGCCGGCGTTGGCGGCGGCAGCTCCGCCTCTCCCGCCCCCCGCGCGGCCATGGAAGCCATGAACGACGGCATGACCGTCGTCCTCGCCTCCCGCACCGCCAACGGGCGCGTAGTCATGACCTCCGGCAAGCAGCGCGACGGTTTCCTCGTCGCCGATAACCTCCTACCCCACAAGGCCCGCATCCTCCTCATGCTCGCCCTCTCCGTCACCAATGACTGCGATGCCATCCAGCAGATGTTTTACAACTACTAACCCGTCGCCCACCCCCACTTTTCCCCGTATGTCGCTCCCAGTTTTATGTTATCCCCCCGCCGCTCTCGCTTATCATGAGTGCACCCTTATACCTCTACGGAGAAGGCTGCGGCCCGCGCTATGCACCGAAAATATCTCATCGTCGTTGCCCTTCTGGCCCTCTGCCTCCTCGCCGCCTGCGGCCCTACGGACAAACGCGTCGTCTTCGTCTCTGAACGCGGCGGCGACATGATGGCTTACACCATGGCCTCCGACGGCTCGGAGGTCTCCAGCGTCCCCTCCGGCGGCGACGAGAGCGCCTCCCCAGGTTGGTCGCCCTCCAGAAAACACGTCGCCCTCCTCTCCATTAACGGCGACTCCTCCCGTCTCCACGTCCTCGCCGTGGAGGGCGACAACGAATGGGAGTCCTGCTCGGTCGACCAGGACCAGGTCCTGGACTACAGCTGGGACCCCAAGGGTGAACGACTCGCATTCCTCGTCGGCACGCCCGAGGACGCCGACGTTTACATTACCGACGTGGAGTGCGCCAACATCGAACCCCTCACCTACGATGGCGGGCCCATGGTCCTCGGCAACTGGTCCGAGGATGGTCACTGGGTGGCCTATTCAATCCTTGGCGACGACGAACAGGGCATCTTCCTCCGCAATCCCAGCGGCGTCGACCGGAGGCGCATCAGCGACAAAGCGGCCATCCGCCTCTCCTTTGCCCCGAGGAACGGCGGCTTCGCCTTCATGACCCAGGACGACGAGGAGACCCGCATCTGGGCCTCCGAAGACCCCGACCTGCCCCCCGTGAGCATCACCATCCAGGCTGCGAAAGACTCCACATTCGCCTGGTCCCCCGACGGCAAGTTCATCGTATTCGTCTCCGACCGGGACGGTGACCCGGAGATCTTCACCATGAAGCCCAACGGCTCCGACCAAAGGCAGCTCACCCATAATGAGATCGCCGACTCCTTGCCTTCCTGGTCCTCCAACGGCAAGCGCATCATCTTCGTCTCTGAACTCCACGACAACGCTGAGATCTTCACCATGAACGACGACGGCACCGACCAGCAGCGCCTAACCAACAACGACTACGACGACACCCACCCCCGCTGGTAACCCCTTCCCTTCTTCACCCTTCCCCCTCGACGGGGGAAGGTTTGGATGGGGGTGATTCCCACCCTCCCCACAAACCACCCCAACCACAGCGCCCAACCTCTGCGTCATTCCGGCGGAAGCCGGAATCCAGTCCCCCGCCCCCCAATCCCTCCCCTGCACGTTTCCCCACCCTGTGGCATAATTTACCCTTGCAGCCTCCCCCACTCCCTCAGCAATGCCCGGTGGTGCAGCGGTAGCACAGCGGACTTTGGATCCGCTGACCCTGGTTCGAATCCAGGCCGGGCAGCTTCCTTCTCCTCCCAGGTTGTCCCTAAAAGTCCCTAGTTTGCCTATTTCATAGCTAAATCAGCGACTTGCTGGTTCTTGTCAATTCCGATAGAATCTCACCTATCCCCATCTTTCCCCACACTCGTTGTGGGGGGAAATGTGGGGAAAAGTATAGCGGATTCCACTTCAAATGTGGGGAAAGGCAAGGGGCAAAAGAAGTCATATGCCAAAGCAACTTACGGTAAAGGGGATCAATGCACTTGCAAAGCCAGGCAGATTCGGAGACGGCAACGGTCTTTACCTTGAGATTTCCAAGGGTGGAACGAAGTCGTGGATTCAGAGAATAACGATAGACGGACGGCGTAGAGACATCGGCTTGGGAGGCTTTCCTACTGTGAGTCTCGCCATGGCCCGTCAAAGAGCAGCAGGCAATCGGACCGCTGTTGCCGAAGGACGGGACCCGCTGCTAGAAAGACGCAAGACCAGAAAGGTTCCGACATTCCGTGAGGTGGGGGAGTCCTTCTTGAAGGCAAACGCTCCTCGTTGGAAAAGCGTGAAGACAGCAAAAAACTGGCGGGGGCAGATGGAAATATACGCCTTTCCCGCGTTTGGGAATATTAGCATTGACCGTGTGGGTCGGATCGACGTACTGGGCATATTAACTCCGATCTGGACCTCCAAGCCTTCGGCAGCCAGGAAGCTGCGCCAACACCTCAGGGCTGTCTTCGCATTCGCCTTGGCCCACGGGTACGTAGGGTTCAACCCTGCGGGCGAGATTATCGACGCCGCGCTCCCGCCCATGCCCGCGGTCAAGAGCCACTTCCGAGCTCTCCCCTACCAGGAGGTAGGAATAGCCCTCAGAATGGTGGAGGCGTCTACGTCGTCTCTCTCATCCAGATTGTGCTTCAAGTTCTTGGTGTTGACCGCGGCGAGGAGTGGGGAGGCCAGGGGAGCCACCTGGGACGAGATTGATATAGACGATGCCGTCTGGACGATACCGGGTAACAGGATGAAGGCGGGGGTCGAGCATCGCGTGCCCCTGGTTGACGCTGCCCTAGAAGTATTGGCGACGGCACAGTTGCTTGATGACGGTAGCAATCTGGTATTTCCCTCGCTGATGAAGCCGCGCCACCCGTTGAGCGACATGACGCTAACGAAACTTCTCAGGGACCTTGGCTTGGCGGAACGCGCAACGGTCCACGGGTTCAGGACTTCCTTCAAAACATGGTGTATGGAGCAGACGAATACCCCCTGGGCCGTCGGAGAAGCTGCCCTTGCTCACACCATTGGCAAGAGCACCGAGGCGGCTTATGCCCGCTCAGATCTGTTCAAGAAGCGAAGGTCGGTGATGCAGAAGTGGGCCGATTACGTTCTCTACTGAACTGCCACCCGCGGTAAGTCTGGGGAGCGCTGGACTAGCAAAACTCACTCCTCGCCACCGGTCGTGATTCGATCCAGATATTGATGTCGCTGACCTTCCACCTAACGGCTGAGGGACCCACCCGCACCGGCCTCGGAAACTCTCCCTCCTGCATTAGCCGGTAGATGGAGGAGCGACTCACACCAGTGATCTTCTCGACGCCTTAGCAGTCTATCTTGCATATCATTCATCTCCTCATAAGTCTTAATCATTGCAGCGAATTGCTCCGCTTTCTGAAGTAGATGTGACACAAAATCCACAATTGCCAGCATTAGATCGTTAATGGGTACAAACATCCCTCTGGCCCCTGAGACTTTTGAGAAAAGCGATTGAGCGAATTGTTGCGGCCTTCAAGTTGTGGACTCTGCTGCTGTTGCCATTGATGAATTCTGCGGAAATAGGCGGAGGATAATCATGGTCCGTGAGGGGGACTTGTGCAGGAGTCCCCCTCGGACAAGAACCTCCTGTGCCTGCATAGAGTGTGGCGGTGCCGAAGTCGGTATCCAAGGCCTCATAGCGGGGGGCGTGAATGCCCCCGGGGGCATTCACGCCCCCCTTGGGACATGGGAATCGGAGGTGCTGCGGTGGTTACATACCCGTGTACAGAAACTGCGAATTTAGACAACGGGCCATTTTTTTTCTGAATTAGGTGCGAAAGTGAACCAAGAAGAGCCACCCTTGGGCGGTGGTTGCAAGCACCGTGTGGTATGAGCTGGTTCCACCGATTGGTGCCGGAATCTATACACCCCCCATTTGTCATCGCCCGGATTAGGATGACCCATTAGCGCCGGGTTTGGAATTGACCCACCCCGAAGGAGCGAGCATCTTCATCGGTAAGACGGCAGAAGGGGCATCGGATATTGCTAGGAAGTGGGAAAGTGAAAGAGATGTACGAAATGAGGGGAGAGGGAGTGTCCATCCGTGGGATAGCTCGGGAACTGGGGGTGTCGAGGGACTCGGTGCGGAAGTACCCGCGTAGTCCCGGGGTGCCAATGGCGAAGGGGAGGCCGATGCGGGGATATAAGCCGGCCCCTTAAAGTAGGGGAATTATAAAGAATAGTTGACACTGGTTTTGGTGATGCCTATAATTCTGCACCATGCCAGCCAACTTTGCCAACCGCACCCTATGGACCGGTGACAACCTCGAAATTCTCCGTGGCCTCAACTCCGATTGCATTGATTTAATATATCTAGACCCTCCTTTCAATTCGAACGCCAACTACGCCGCCCCGGTAGGCTCCCAGGCAGCCGGAGCCGCCTTCAAGGATACCTGGACACTCAGCGACGTCGACACCGAATGGGTGAACCTTATCGAGGCCAAGCATCCGGCCCTTCGCCGGGTGCTGCTGGCCGCTCTCACGGACTCCGACAAGTCTTACCTGGTCTATATGGCAATCCGTTTGTTGGACATTCATCGAATTCTCAAGCCGACTGGCAGCGTCTACCTTCATTGCGATTCTACGATGAGCCACTATCTGAAGTTGGTCATGGACGCGATTTTCGGACGGCGCAATTTCAGGAATGAGATTGTCTGGCACTTCCCGGACAATTTCCAGGGCAATGTCAAGCGGTTCGCCGCCAACTCCAATGTACTGCTCTTCTACGCTGCCCCTGGATATGTCTTCAACCAGGTGCGGATACCCCTGGACAAGCCGAAAAAGAGGGGGGGGGGAGGGTTTGGAGTAAAGAACTGGGGCGAGTTGTACCTGAACGGGGGCCGGACGGGAAACCGGTCTATCGCATCTACACGACGAAGAAAGTTGACAACGTTTGGACCATCGGGCAATCGTCGGTTACCAATCGAGGCTCTAAGGAACGCACCGGCTACCCCACGCAGAAGCCCCTCGCCCTTGTCGAGCGGGTGATCCAGGCGTCCAGTAATGAGGGTGACATGGTGCTAGACCCTTTCGCCGGTTGTGCGACGGCTTGCGTTGCTGCCGAACGGCTGGGGAGACAATGGGCCGGGATAGATATAGCTCCCAAGGCCTATGAGTTAGTCCAAGAGAGGCTCGCCAGGGAAGTCGCTGTAGGGAATGACACGGCTCCAAGGTTATGGCACTGCATCCACCGCACGGACATACCCCACCGGACGGACTTAGGAGACCTTCGCCCCTACCGCTCGCACAGAAACAGCCTGTACGGCTTACAGGCCGGGGAATGTGGGGGCTGTGGTACTCATTTTGAGTTGAGACATCTTGAGGTTGACCACATCATCCCCAGGAGCAAGGGCGGGACGGACCATATAGACAACCTTCAGCTCCTATGCGGTTCATGCAACCGCATCAAGGGGAATCGAGGAATGGAGTATCTACGGGCGAAGCTGCAACTCGGCTAGCTTAATCTTCTCTGTCGACAATCCACCAGGCCAGAATCTTGCCGTTGATTCGCGCAACTACAAGGTCTTCGACCTTACACTCATGCACCAAAGCGCTGATTTTCTTAATGCAATCCGCCCTCACTACGATAACCGGCGGGAGTGGTCCGTCCTTCGTCTGAGATGCAACCTGAATGTGATAATATCTTGTGTCCATTAGTCAGTCCTTCCGCAATTCATCGAGATATTCATGGCCATTCCATGTGATCTCCCGCACGCTCACCCCCTCTAGGGACTCAGAGTCTACTCTAATGAACCCGGCTTGTTCTAGCAGGCGAAGGTGATATTTGACCGTCTCGAGGGGTGCCGTGAAGGTGCTAGCCCCAATCTCAACGTTCCTGAAAATCTCATGGTGTTCCTCGAGGTGTTCGAGGATACTCTTCAGCAAATCCTTATCGCGCTTCATGCTGTCAACTCCCTATACCTGAGCCGCTTCCCCACCATCCCCTGGGCGACGCTGGCCATCTGATCCAGTGTGTCCAATGCCCTGATGCTATGCCGGCCTGCAAATTCTGAGATGTAGCGGTGAAGGTGCTTCGGTGAAATGCGGTGATAGGTTCCCTGGTACCCGCGCTTGAGCATGGCCCAGAACGATTCCACCCCGTTGGTGTGAGCCATCCCACGGACGTACTCGCCGACGGAATGATGGACTGCTTCATGGTGAATTCGGTTGAACATATCGCCGACGCCACTATATGCGGATGCGCCGTCAGTGTAAACAGTCGCCCCAGGGGCGACGTTATCGTTCACGAAGGCCCATAGAGCAGCCCTATCGGGCGATTCAACCACCATCGCCTTGACCTTGTTCGTCTTCCTGTCCTTTGCGCCGACTACCGCAGTCTTGCCCACGGGTCCGCGTCCGGCCTTCAGCTTCTTGGATTCGTGCTTGTTGCGTTCCTTGCCGCCGAAATAGGCCTCATCCAGCTCTACCGGGCCGGTGAAGGGCGGCTCATCGTCGCCGTCAAAGGCCTTGCGGATACGCTGAAGCATGAACCAGGCCGTGGGCTGGGAGACGCCAATATCGCGATGCAGCTTCATTGAGCTAACGCCCTTCAAACTGGTGAGGTGAAGGTAGATCGCCCATGCCCACTTTCGGAGGGGAACCTTCGATGATTCGAGGAGGGTTCCCGTCCGCACGGAGAAGTAGGCGCGGCATGCGCTGCACCAGTAGGGCATATTGGAGTGAGAGGATTCTACGGTCTGGCTGCCTTGGCAGCGGGGGCAATGGCGGCCATTGGGCCAGAACCAGGATTCGAGCAGCTGCTGGGCCTTGTTCTCATCGGGGACCATCTCGGAGAACTCAAGGATGGTGATACCCTTGCGGTGGGACTTGCCGGGGGCCTTTGTCGTTGCCATATTTCACCTCTCTAACCTGGGTAAAAGTCTAGCAGAAATAGCCCCCGCTGTCAACTATTCTTTATAATTCCCTTGCGGATCGTCAAACTGAAACGGGCAGTCTGTGGGGGTGAGCCGGTCGTATGCGGGTCGGCTCCGCCGCCCACGTTGGTGGCGGACCCGAGCGTCCCATCGAACTCGGCGTTTGACGCCAGACTAATGGTGATCGCCTCGTTTAGTTCCTGATTGAGGTCATCGAGTTCGGCGGCGACCTCCAGGACGGCAGTCTGCGCGCCCGCGCCGCTGAAGGTGACGACCTGGTGCGCGAACGCCTCCCCGCTACCGACCACGGGCAAACCCAGGGATACCCCGGTATTGGGCGAGTCTTCGTCCAGCGTGATGGACCAATCCGACGTGGTGACGGCGGCAGCGGATTGGTCGATGCGCAGCGGCACGGCGATGACCTCGGCGGGCCCGTGGTCCCCGGCGCCCACCAGCGGGCGGCTCAGGCTCACCTGAAACCGCACCTTGCCCCCCTCGTCCAGCTGGGACGGCTCATCTGGGAGTTTGTCCAGGGTGACCACCGTCGGGTCGTTATCGACCACGGTCAGCAGGACCGTGCGGTCTGCGGGGACGACGGTAAACGGGTCGCCCGGGGGGGTGTTGGGATAGATCTGCACGTAGGCGTAGTTGGGGTTGTCCACGCTGTCGTCGTTCGGATGTATTCGATACGCGATACTGGTGCCACCCTCGGCTATCAGCGTGCCGATGACCTGCGTGTTCCCGTTCTGGGCAGTTCCCGGGGTCCCCGTGTCGATGCCGCCGGCCGGCGCCGGACTGTCCAGGGTGAAGCGAAGCATCCGTGCGCCGGCCAGGCCTTCGGCCATGGTGGGGTAGGTGAAGCCGGCCGGAGGTCCGGCGCCGTCGATGGACATCGTGATCGTGCGCGTGGTCTGCGCCGCAGCGTCAGGCGCGCTGCCGACGAACAGCGTCAGCAGCAGCGCCGGGAGCAGGCCGAACAGCAGCGCCGCCCGCCCTGCCAGCCGCCTCCGGGGAGACGGGGAGTTGCTCAAGAAAGACAATGATTTCATCAGGACCCTCCGTAACGCTTGGGGTGGCTAAAATTCTCTTCTACCCGGCAGAAGCGCGGTCGGGAACACGTGACAAGGCCCGGCCAACTCACGTTGGCCGGGCCCGCTGGATACTTAAAAGGATGACGTCGCCGCTGCTATCCGCTGCTGAAGCCGGAAAGCGCCGACGTCCCTGGAATTTACATGCCCTGGGACGGGGGGGGGGGGGGAGATATCCTCAGCAGGTTAGTCATGTCGTCGAACCTTCCTGTCGCCCGGCTTATGACACTACGCCGTGAGGGCGCTGGATCGCTCTATTTTCTAATTCGAATCATACAGGTTACTTGAAGTCACCGTAGAGTATCCGCCAATCTGGACGGAGATGTCAAGATGAATCACAGCGCCGTAACTGGTGGGCCAGTCTATCACCTCCTGTAGCTAGGTAGGATGAGGCTCCCCCAGCCACATACCTGCAACGCGACAAGACTGCATACACACGGCCTTGAGGGGAGGACGCCCGTGAGGTTGAGCGTCCTCCCAAGACCCTGGGAAACGACGCACGTTGGGGCTCGATCTCATCCTGCATTATACCATGTGGCGCCACATGGTATAATGCAGGGCATGGAGTTCAGACATGCGGGATTGAGGCGATTGTGGGAACGTGACGATATCAGCCGCATCAACCCCGACCATGTGGCCCGCCTCAACGGCATCCTGGACGACCTGGCTCAAGCCGTCCGACCCGAGGACATGCGCCGACCCAGCTACCGGTTGCATAAGTTGCGCGGCAACCGGCGGGGCACTTGGAGCGTCCGACTATCCGGCAACTGGCGGGTGACCTTCCGGTTCGTCGAAGGCCGGGCAGTAGACATAGACCTTGAGGACTACCACTAACCGAAGGAGGGTTTGCTGATGAGCGCACAGAATCCTACCCATCCAGCCACCGGTCTGCGGGACGACCTGGAGGAGGTGGGCTGGACCGTCAACGAGTTTGCCACCCGCCTGGGAGTCAGCCGGAACACGGCCTCGCGGCTGCTGAACGGGCGATGCGCCATATCGCCCGAGGTGGCCCTTGCCTTGGAGCGCATCGGCTGGAGCAATGCCGATTTCTGGATGCGCCGTCAGGCCAGCTACGACCTAGGGATGGCCCGCCGTGCACAGGAAGCGACTCCTGTCGCGGGATAGTCGTGCAGTGCGCCGGTGCACTCGGCTTGTAGGGCTGACCGCCGCGTGGAGTGCCTCGGGCGTCTTCAATTGGTCCCCTACGGACTGCACGGACGTGATTATCGGTATGCTAAACGCAGAAAGGCGCCACATATAGTTGAGTGGGGGAGGACACCCAAATCTAGGTGTCCTCCCCCACTTGTGTTGCGGCCTAGCGCCCTGCGTAGACTGTCTCCTTTTCCCGTTCCTGTTCCAACTCCATTGCCCACTCGAACATGGACATGGAGGCGGGCCAAGGCGTACCGATTTGCGAACTTTTCGCTGGGAGGTTCTGTTGTAAGGATCCCAAGTTAGTGCGCCTGGGTAGACGGCAGGCAGTACCATCTTTGAGTTTTGGATGGGACGGTGACCCCGACGACGGTATCCTCCCGCAATATTCCGACCCCCAACGATAGGTTGGGGGTCGCACTTGATGCCTGCTATCTTTAGATGCGCTCCATTGGCGAAATCATGCCGTTTGCCGGAATGCTCCATTCAAAGAAGTCCCGGTTGTCTGCGGCGTGCACGATGACGTTCTGGAACTTCTGCAACAGACCGGGTGGCGCCGAATATGCCAGCATCAACTCATACAGGTCATACAAGGGGTATGGGATTGCCGTTTCGTCGAGGAACGACTCAAACGCTGCGCTGAAGTCTCTGAAGGCGACGCATGAGTACACATAGTTCGCCTGCGGCCACCTGTCTTGCGTCTGGTTGTCTCGCGAATACTCGTAGTGCTTCCTACGAAGATCGACGCGCTCGATGAGCGCCTCTTCCAGGGTGTCGTTCGATGCAAGGATGCGGTGGTAGTGCTTCGCCTCGCTGGTCTCCCAGTGCTTCTCCGGCGTCCAGTCGTCCATCGAGTACCCGCCATTGGGCAGGTCGGACGCCACGTAGTAGCGGGCGTGTTTGCAGAAGTTGGCCAAGTCCTCGTAGCCTCCCTTGTTGCACGGCCCGCCCATATCGATGACTCCCAGGGGCCTGCCCAGCAGCCGCGTCCACGATGCAAGAAAGGCATCTGCGTGGGAGTTCGTCATCTGCTTTGCGAAGAGGTCCCCGCCGGGGCCGCCGTGCCCGCTGAACATGAAGTGATGCTCCGCCTGAGGATGACGCTCCACCAGCAATTGAGCGAAGTCCTCGAACGCGCTCCGCAGGAAGTCGCTGCGTTCATCCGACAACTCCTCAGGCAGCCCCGTGTGGACGCTCAGGGCGTACTGCTCCCGGTAGGCAATCACGTCGTCCTCGGCCACGTCTCCAAAGACGCCGTAGTACGGGTCGTAGTCGTTGGGCAAGGCGTAGAGGTGAACGGAGTCCGTCTCCTCCCATATCGCCGCTTCATAGAATCTGAGCGTTGCGCTCTCCTTCTGTGGGGCCGCTTGCGTCCAGCCGTCCAGTTTGGAGAAGGGCACCCAGTCCTCCGTAACCAGCACGGTCCTCAAGAAAACATGCGGCTGCATGGAGTGGGAGGGTGCCGGGGCGCTGGTCGGCGTCGGCTCCGGTGTGGATGTGGCGCTTGGAGGAGGAAAGGACTCTAGCCCGCAGATTTCGCTGGCCCTAATGAACTCCTCCGACGTTTCGCCCAGGCTGGCTGCCTGCATGGCTTCCACCAGTTGCGCCGGTCCGCCCATCTCCTCGAACAAGCAGGCAGCCCCCACCCTATCCCTGGGCTGCATCCCCAGCCTTGGGGCATAGGTCTCCCATTCGTCATCGTTCATGCAAGCCACGGAAACGTTGAGCGCGGCCATGCCCACGGCCAGGGAATTCGCGGGCGTATTCCCTGCGAGGGCTGGCGCCAACAGCCCTCGCAGGTCCAGCGGAATGAATCCCTCCCGAATGCACCCTGAAGTATCCTGGCTGAAGGGTTCAACCTGCCCGACGAGCGTGGTCAGGAACAGTCGCAACACTGTTTCGTCTTGGAGGCAGTTGATGATGGCGGCGGTGGTCTCCGGTGAACCGCCGGGAGCACGTCCTGTTATCTGCGTAATGTCCTGGGGGCCGATGTCGTTGTCGCCGAGGCAGGACTGTTCCCCGGCCGATAGCCCAGACAGGAACACTTGGGGATCGCCCACATCCACAGGTCTCAGCGAGTCCGGCGGCAGCCCACTGTCCTTCATTGTACCCTGCGACGTGCTCCCGCCCTCATTCCCCGGCACATCGGGGAAGCCGAAATCGGTTTCGATGCCGCAGGCTTTCACTGCCTGACCAAGCATCGCGCTTTCCTCCATCGAAAGACCTGCTCCGGAGGCGTCGGCGCCCGAGAGGACGGCAATGATACGTTCGCCCGAGGATGTTCCCTCAAGCTCCTTTATCAGGCACGCGAGATCGGTCGGATTTAGGGTAGGGCCATCGCCCGGAGGGGTTAGGGACGCAGCCTCCTCCGGCGTCAGGCACGCGATGAGCCGAAGCGTCGCGGGACCGCCTTCGGCACCCCCCGGCTGGCCAAGCGCCTCCACGATGGCCGAATCTTCCCTCAGCAGTTCGGTTATGCAGGCTTGCGTCGCCGCGCTGAAGCCCCCGGCGCGAATCGAGAGCATCGAGATCCCCGCCGCCGTCGCATGCTCTTCCGTGAGACAATCGGCTCCAGGAGAGGGCCCGCTCTCATCGCCCGTCAATAGCTCTCCCGTTTCTTCTGTGAGAGGCGACCTCAACAGTTCCTGAAAGCTCGCGCCAAGCCTGTTCTCCAGGCAGGATACCTCCTCAGCCGTCAGCAGGGCTACGAGGTCCCTGCCCGTAGAGGATCGGTCGAACTGCCAGAATGGAACCTCCACCGAACCGGCGCCAGTTGGCGTGCTCAGGGCCGCGGGCGCCTGGGTTGGCGTCGCCGTGTTGGTTGGAGCCGCTGTTGGGTCCTCGTCCGAACATGCTGCAAGCGCGAATAGAGCAACGATGACCGCCAAGCAAGAGAGCCTTGTAAACATTGTTTGTCCTAGCCCACCTTTCACAGAATACGCCCAACCCATCGCGATTGTCCGCCGAATGGCTGAGTTACGCAGCGAGTCTGTCGGCGGAGTTCCAGGGAAGTCGTCAAGATAAATCCGACTCGCCCCGCTCAAGCTCCTGTGTCCTCCAGCGGCAGCGCCGGACTAGTCGTCGTGAACGACGGTCGACGGTCATGATCCCTTCCCCGCCCTCGACAGTCGCCCCTGCCGCGAAGTAGAGCGTCAACATGAAGACTCTCCGGCTTCGTCTGATTAGTTGGGATCCATAATAGTCATGGTTGCCACTTCATCGGCTATTGTCGCGCCATCGGGTTGTTCTAGCCAGACCGTGAAGTACTCATCCCCTTCGTCTTCGTCGTCCTCCTTGAGGCACACCTTTGCCGTCATAACGGTAGCTCCCGGCGCAAACACTAGCCGACCACTCGTGAGATCGTAGTCGGTCAGATGGGCGCGATTGTCTAGGATCTCGTAACTGGGTAAGGTGTACCACGCTATTTGAACCTCCCGGCCGGATGCCTCGGACAGGGTCACCCGGAACTCGAGGAACCTGCCTTCGAATTCTGATGCAGCATGGACGGAGATGGTTGGAGAGGCGTCGTTGTTCGCCACGTTGATCGTGGCCGCACCCTGGGTGCTGGACACAGTGTAGCCGTCGCCAGTTTCCAGCGATGCGGCTATCGACCCGTCTAATTCGTCCAGAGAGTCGTCGGTGGTGGCGATGGTGAGGGTCACGCTGCCGCCGGGGGAGACAGTGACCGTTTCCGACTCTGTGGTTACGCCGTAGTCGCCGGTGACCTCAATACTCACATTCACCGACAGATCACCTGACGGCGCGTCCGGATGCGCCGCGCCAGCCGTGATGGTGAACTCGGCATCGCCACCCTCGGCTATGTCGCTGCCACCGGTGATGCTCACCACCGGCTTGGGCCAGTCGTTGTCAATCACGTTGACCGTAGCTGAGCCTTGGGTGCTGGACACAGTGTAGCCGTCGCCAGTTTCCAGCGACGAGGCTATCGACCCGTCTAATTCGTCCAGAGAGTCGTCGGTGGTGGCGATGGTGAGGGTCACGCTGCCGCCGGGGGAGACAGTGACCGTTTCCGACTCTGTGGTTACGCCGTAGTCGCCGGTGACCTCAATACTCACATTCACCGACAGATCACCTGACGGCGCGTCCGGATGCGCCGCGCCAGCCGTGATGGTGAACTCGGCATCGCCACCCTCGGCTATGTCGCTGCCACCGGTGATGCTCACCACCGGCTTGGGCCAGTCGTTGTCAATCACGTTGACCGTAGCTGAGCCTTGGGTGCTGGACACAGTGTAGCCGTCGCCAGTTTCCAGCGACGAGGCTATCGACCCGTCTAATTCGTCCAGAGAGTCGTCGGTGGTGGCGATGGTGAGGGTCACGCTGCCGCCGGGGGAGACAGTGACCGTTTCCGACTCTGTGGTTACGCCGTAGTCGCCGGTGACCTCAATACTCACATTCACCGACAGATCACCTGACGGCGCGTCCGGATGCGCCGCGCCAGCCGTGATGGTGAACTCGGCATCGCCACCCTCGGCTATGTCGCTGCCACCGGTGATGCTCACCACCGGCTTGGGCCAGTCGTTGTCAATCACGTTGACCGTAGCTGAGCCTTGGGTGCTGGACACAGTGTAGCCGTCGCCAGTTTCCAGCGACGAGGCTATCGACCCGTCTAATTCGTCCAGAGAGTCGTCGGTGGTGGCGATGGTGAGGGTCACGCTGCCGCCGGGGGAGACAGTGACCGTTTCCGACTCTGTGGTTACGCCGTAGTCGCCGGTGACCTCAATACTCACATTTACCGAGAGATCAGCGGCCGGCGCGCCCGGATGCGCCGCACCGGCCGTGATGGTGAACTCGGCGTCGCCACCCTCGGCTATGTCGCTGCCGCCAGTGATGCTCACCACCGGCTTGGGCAAGTCGTTGTCCGCCACGTTGATCGTGGCTGAGCCTTGGGTGCTGGATACCGTGTAGGTAGCGTCCGGGTTCAATCTCATTTCCAGAGTCTCGCCGGTCTCGTGATCGTCATCGTCCCATGGGTGCCATTCATATCTCACAACACCTCCGGCAGGAATATCGACAATCTTTGAAGATGTTCTTGTCTCGTAGTTGTTGCTATGGACTGTGGTTATCGACACCGGGAAGCTAACGATAGGAGCGGGGTCCAATGTGATTTTGAAGTAAGCGACCTCTCCCTCGATGATACTGTCAGTGAGCGCAACTATGCTCGCCTCCGGGGCAAATGGGTCATTGTCCAAGATCTTCATGGTGTGATCTGACAGGTTGGGCTCAAGACTCACACTGTTCCCAACCGGGTTGGCAAGGGAGAATTCGATGGTCTCCGTACCTTCGCCGAGCTCATCATCTATGGTATCTACGGAGACGTTAAGATACGTGGCACCCGCGGGGATTGTTGTACGGCGGGGCAACGCCACGTAGTCTTCCCCGGCAGTAGATGTACCGCCCACTACGAAATCCACCGTTACGTCTTCCTTGTTCTCTTTGCTCATATAAATCCCAATAACTCCGCGCTCTCCCTCCTCTACTTGTCTGGCTGAATTGTTCTCGACAATGAATATGACGCCAGCGTCATCGTCAGTTAGCGTCACCGTCGTAGGCGGCCCGGTGTCCACCGGCCCAGATACGACGGTTATGGAAATAGTAAATGTTTCTTCCGGTTCCACCATGTCGTTGTCTACCGGGTACACTGCGACTTCTCGGCTGGTTTCTCCTGGCGCAAAGTTGAAATATTGATCAGAGGGATATATATATGCGTCTTCGCCGTGGCCCGCATCCGAATCGGTGGAGTGTATCCGGAGCCAAATTAACGCCTTCGAGGTGATAGCCTTGTCCATGAGGACTTTGATGTGCAGTACGCTGTCATCTTCATCGAGAGTATAGGAAGCCCTTTCAAAGCTGACCGTGGCCTCCGCCGGGACCGGCTCGTCATCGTCCGCCACCGTCACCGTGGCTGAACCTTGTGTTGAGGAAACCCGGTAGGCACTGCCCGCTTGCAGCGTCCCCGTTATGGACCCGTCGGGTTCGTCCACCGCGTCATCTACGGTGCCGACGGTAAATGTCGCGCTGCCGCTTGTCGGTATGGTCACGGTCCGCTGGCCCGTTCCGGCGGCACCGAAGCCGCTGGTGGCTACTACCGTTACCTTCACCGGCAGGGCCGCGCCGGGGGCTGGGCTGGCCTTGACGGTGAACTCGGCGTCGCCGCCCTCGGTAATCCCGCTGCCCGCAGTGATGCTGATTTCCGGTGTAGCGGGTGAACCGTCGTTGTCCATGATGTTCACGGTATGTTCTGACTGTTCAGGGTTAATGCTCACGCCGCTCCCAACCGGGTTGGAAATGATGAATATGAAGGTTTCCATACCTTCAACCAGGTCGTCATCTATGGTATTCAGGGTGATGGCGAGAGCCTCGCTCCCAGCGGGGATGGTTACGCGGTGGTGCAACGTCACGTAGTCTTCTCCAGGGGTAGCGCTGCCCTTCACCACGCAATCCATTGTTACGTCTTCCTGGTGAGGTTTGTTCATTTGGATCCAGATAGTCCCCTGACGTCCCTCCTCCACTTGCTCGGTTAAGGGATGCGCAGAGTCATGGGGGTCAATTCTGATGACGGCCTGGTCATCGTCGGTCAGCGTCACCGTCGTGGGCGCCCCGGTAGCCACCGGACCGGATACGGCGCTCAGTGAAATAGTGAAGATTTCGTCCGGTTCCACAATGTCGTTGTCCACCAGGTCCAGCGTGATTTCCCGGCTGGTTTCCCCTGGCGCAAAGATGATGTCCCGGGGGCCCAGTTCTCCACGGCTGATGTCAGCGATGGAAAGCTCAACGTCTTCATCTGGACCTATTCCCGCGTCGGTGGAGTGCGCCTGGAACCGAACTGCTATCGCCGAGGTGAGGGCATTGTCCATGATGACCTTGACAAAGGCGCTGTTGTCGTCCTCATTGAACGTATAGGAGGCCTTTTCGAAGCTGACCGTCGCTTCCGCCGGTCCCGTCTCGTCATTGTCCGCCACCGTCACCGTGGCTGTCCTCTGGGTTGGTGATACCGTGTGGTCATTGCCCGCTGACAGCGTCCCCATTATCAACCCGTCGATCTCGTCCAGCTCGTCGTCTTCGGTGCTTACGGTAAGGGTCGCGCTGCCGCTCGTGGGTATGGTCACCGCCCGCCGGCCCGTTGCGACGCCGAAGTAGCCATCGGCCGTTATGCGAACGTCTACCGACAGGGCCGTGACGGGCGCCGGGCTGGCCGTGACGGTGAACTCGGCGTCGCCGCCCTCGGTAATCCCGCTGCCCGCAGTGATGCTGACTTCGGGCGCCTCGTCGTTGTCGGTGATGGTGCCGGTGGCCTCGTCCTTCCCGGTGGCCAGCGCCGCGTTGGTGGGACTGGACAGCTCCAGAAGGAAGGTCTCGTCGGGCTCGTCCAGGCTGTCCTGGGTCGTCTGCACCGTCACCACGACGCTGGAGGTCCCCGCCGCGATGGTCGCCGTCCGCGCCGGGCTCACCGCCGTGTAGTCTGCCCCCGCCGTGGCCGGATGGGTCCCGCCCGCATCGTTGGCCGTGCTCCACTTCACCGTCACCGTCCGGTCCGACACCGGGTCCAGGCCGATGGTGAAGCTCACCAGGCCGCCCTCGGCGACGCTCCCGTCGGCCACCGACAGCTCCGCCGCGTCGTCGTCGGTGATCGTCCCCTCGCCCTCGTCGGCCCCCTCCACGCTGGACACCGTGGCGTTGGTGGCCCCGCTCAGGGTCACCGTCACCGTCTCGTTCAGCTCGTCCACCACGTCGCCCTTCACCGGTATCAGGATGTTGGCCGTCCGCGTCCCCGCCGCGATGGTCACGCTCTTGGTCGCCGGGTCCGTGTAGTCGTCGTCCGCCGTGGCCGTCCCGCCCAGGGTGTAGGTCACCGTCACCTGCTGCCCGCTCACCGCCGACAGCGTCACCGGGAAGCTCAGGTTCACCGTGGTCTTGGGATCGTCACCCTCCACCACCGCCGCCGCGTCCCCCACCGACACCGTCGGCGTCGGGTCATCATCGATAATCGTGAATGTTAAATCAGGGATGTCAACTCCGGGCAGCGTAGCCGTGAGAGTCAGCGTCTCATTCGCCTCATCCAAGGCATCATCGATGGGATCCAGCGTGAAGCTTCCTTGGACGCTCCCGGTTCCCGCCGGAATGGTCAGCGTCCAGTCAGATACCGCAGTGTAATCCACGCCCGACGTGGCCGGGTCGCCGGCCTTGCCCACACTCACCGTTACCGTTTGGTCTGTGTTGAAAGTGGTTCCGCTCAAACTGACTATGAAAGTCATGGTAGGCGCGTTTGCAACATTCTCTACTACTTCGCGCAATGAACCCGGTGAGGGTGCAATTATCGCTTTCTTGGGCGTCGGCGCCCCGTCGTTGTCGGTGATGGTGCCGGTGGCCTCGTCCTTCCCGGTGGCCAGCGCCGCGTTGGTGGGACTGGACAGCTCCAGAAGGAAGGTCTCGTCGGGCTCGTCCAGGCTGTCCTGGGTCGTCTGCACCGTCACCACGACGCTGGAGGCCCCCGCCGCGATGGTCGCCGTCCGCGCCGGGCTCACCGCCGTGTAGTCTGCCCCCGCCGTGGCCGGATGGGTCCCGCCCGCATCGTTGGCCGTGCTCCACTTCACCGTCACCGTCCGGTCCGACACCGGGTCCAGGCCGATGGTGAAGCTCACCAGGCCGCCCTCGGCGACGCTCCCGTCGGCCACCGACAGCTCCGCCGCGTCGTCGTCGGTGATCGTCCCCTCGCCCTCGTCGGCCCCCTCCACGCTGGACACCGTGGCGTTGGTGGCCCCGCTCAGGGTCACCGTCACCGTCTCGTTCAGCTCGTCCACCACGTCGCCCTTCACCGGTATCAGGATGTTGGCCGTCCGCGTCCCCGCCGCGATGGTCACGCTCTTGGTCGCCGGGTCCGTGTAGTCGTCGTCCGCCGTGGCCGTCCCGCCCAGGGTGTAGGTCACCGTCACCTGCTGCCCGCTCACCGCCGACAGCGTCACCGGGAAGCTCAGGTTCACCGTGGTCTTGGGGTCGTCGCCCTCCACCACCGCCGCCGCGTCCCCCACCGACACCGTCGGCGCCCCGTCGTTGTCGGTGATGGTGCCGGTGGCCTCGTCCTTCCCGGTGGCCAGCGCCGCGTTGGTGGGACTGGACAGCTCCAGAAGGAAGGTCTCGTCGGGCTCGTCCAGGCTGTCCTGGGTCGTCTGCACCGTCACCACGACGCTGGAGGCCCCCGCCGCGATGGTCGCCGTCCGCGCCGGGCTCACCGCCGTGTAGTCTGCCCCCGCCGTGGCCGGATGGGTCCCGCCCGCGTCGTTGGCCGTGTTCCACTTCACCGTCACCGTCCGGTCCGACACCGGGTCCAGGCCGATGGTGAAGCTCACCAGGCCGCCCTCGGCGACGCTCCCGTCGGCCACCGACAGCTCCGCCGCGTCGTCGTCGGTGATCGTCCCCTCGCCCTCGTCGGCCCCCTCCACGCTGGACACCGTGGCGTTGGTGGCCCCGCTCAGGGTCACCGTCACCGTCTCGTTCAGCTCGTCCACCACGTCGCCCTTCACCGGTATCAGGATGTTGGCCGTCCGCGTCCCCGCCGCGATGGTCACGCTCTTGGTCGCCGGGTCCGTGTAGTCGTCGTCCGCCGTGGCCGTCCCGCCCAGGGTGTAGGTCACCGTCACCTGCTGCCCGCTCACCGCCGACAGCGTCACCGGGAAGCTCAGGTTCACCGTGGTCTTGGGGTCGTCGCCCTCCACCACCGCCGCCGCGTCCCCCACCGACACCGTCGGCGCCCCGTCGTTGTCGGTGATGGTGCCGGTGGCCTCGTCCTTCCCGGTGGCCAGCGCCGCGTTGGTGGGACTGGACAGCTCCAGAAGGAAGGTCTCGTCGGGCTCGTCCAGGCTGTCCTGGGTCGTCTGCACCGTCACCACGACGCTGGAGGCCCCCGCCGCGATGGTCGCCGTCCGCGCCGGGCTCACCGCCGTGTAGTCTGCCCCCGCCGTGGCCGGATGGGTCCCGCCCGCATCGTTGGCCGTGCTCCACTTCACCGTCACCGTCCGGTCCGACACCGGGTCCAGGCCGATGGTGAAGCTCACCAGGCCGCCCTCGGCGACGCTCCCGTCGGCCACCGACAGCTCCGCCGCGTCGTCGTCGGTGATCGTCCCCTCGCCCTCGTCGGCCCCCTCCACGCTGGACACCGTGGCGTTGGTGGCCCCGCTCAGGGTCACCGTCACCGTCTCGTTCAGCTCGTCCACCACGTCGCCCTTCACCGGTATCAGGATGTTGGCCGTCCGCGTCCCCGCCGCGATGGTCACGCTCTTGGTCGCCGGGTCCGTGTAGTCGTCGTCCGCCGTGGCCGTCCCGCCCAGGGTGTAGGTCACCGTCACCTGCTGCCCGCTCACCGCCGACAGCGTCACCGGGAAGCTCAGGTTCACCGTGGTCTTGGGGTCGTCGCCCTCCACCACCGCCGCCGCGTCCCCCACCGACACCGTCGGCGCCCCGTCGTTGTCGGTGATGGTGCCGGTGGCCTCGTCCTTCCCGGTGGCCAGCGCCGCGTTGGTGGGACTGGACAGCTCCAGAAGGAAGGTCTCGTCGGGCTCGTCCAGGCTGTCCTGGGTCGTCTGCACCGTCACCACGACGCTGGAGGCCCCCGCCGCGATGGTCGCCGTCCGCGCCGGGCTCACCGCCGTGTAGTCTGCCCCCGCCGTGGCCGGATGGGTCCCGCCCGCATCGTTGGCCGTGCTCCACTTCACCGTCACCGTCCGGTCCGACACCGGGTCCAGGCCGATGGTGAAGCTCACCAGGCCGCCCTCGGCGACGCTCCCGTCGGCCACCGACAGCTCCGCCGCGTCGTCGTCGGTGATCGTCCCCTCGCCCTCGTCGGCCCCCTCCACGCTGGACACCGTGGCGTTGGTGGCCCCGCTCAGGGTCACCGTCACCGTCTCGTTCAGCTCGTCCACCACGTCGCCCTTCACCGGTATCAGGATGTTGGCCGTCCGCGTCCCCGCCGCGATGGTCACGCTCTTGGTCGCCGGGTCCGTGTAGTCGTCGTCCGCCGTGGCCGTCCCGCCCAGGGTGTAGGTCACCGTCACCTGCTGCCCGCTCACCGCCGACAGCGTCACCGGGAAGCTCAGGTTCACCGTGGTCTTGGGGTCGTCGCCCTCCACCACCGCCGCCGCGTCCCCCACCGACACCGTCGGCGCCCCGTCGTTGTCGGTGATGGTGCCGGTGGCCTCGTCCTTCCCGGTGGCCAGCGCCGCGTTGGTGGGACTGGACAGCTCCAGAAGGAAGGTCTCGTCGGGCTCGTCCAGGCTGTCCTGGGTCGTCTGCACCGTCACCACGACGCTGGAGGCCCCCGCCGCGATGGTCGCCGTCCGCGCCGGGCTCACCGCCGTGTAGTCTGCCCCCGCCGTGGCCGGATGGGTCCCGCCCGCATCGTTGGCCGTGCTCCACTTCACCGTCACCGTCCGGTCCGACACCGGGTCCAGGCCGATGGTGAAGCTCACCAGGCCGCCCTCGGCGACGCTCCCGTCGGCCACCGACAGCTCCGCCGCGTCGTCGTCGGTGATCGTCCCCTCGCCCTCGTCGGCCCCCTCCACGCTGGACACCGTGGCGTTGGTGGCCCCGCTCAGGGTCACCGTCACCGTCTCGTTCAGCTCGTCCACCACGTCGCCCTTCACCGGTATCAGGATGTTGGCCGTCCGCGTCCCCGCCGCGATGGTCACGCTCTTGGTCGCCGGGTCCGTGTAGTCGTCGTCCGCCGTGGCCGTCCCGCCCAGGGTGTAGGTCACCGTCACCTGCTGCCCGCTCACCGCCGACAGCGTCACCGGGAAGCTCAGGTTCACCGTGGTCTTGGGGTCGTCGCCCTCCACCACCGCCGCCGCGTCCCCCACCGACACCGTCGGCGCCCCGTCGTTGTCGGTGATGGTGCCGGTGGCCTCGTCCTTCCCGGTGGCCAGCGCCGCGTTGGTGGGACTGGACAGCTCCAGAAGGAAGGTCTCGTCGGGCTCGTCCAGGCTGTCCTGGGTCGTCTGCACCGTCACCACGACGCTGGAGGCCCCCGCCGCGATGGTCGCCGTCCGCGCCGGGCTCACCGCCGTGTAGTCTGCCCCCGCCGTGGCCGGATGGGTCCCGCCCGCGTCGTTGGCCGTGCTCCACTTCACCGTCACCGTCCGGTCCGACACCGGGTCCAGGCCGATGGTGAAGCTCACCAGGCCGCCCTCGGCGACGCTCCCGTCGGCCACCGACAGCTCCGCCGCGTCGTCGTCGGTGATCGTCCCCTCGCCCTCGTCGGCCCCCTCCACGCTGGACACCGTGGCGTTGGTGGCCCCGCTCAGGGTCACCGTCACCGTCTCGTTCAGCTCGTCCACCACGTCGCCCTTCACCGGTATCAGGATGTTGGCCGTCCGCGTCCCCGCCGCGATGGTCACGCTCTTGGTCGCCGGGTCCGTGTAGTCGTCGTCCGCCGTGGCCGTCCCGCCCAGGGTGTAGGTCACCGTCACCTGCTGCCCGCTCACCGCCGACAGCGTCACCGGGAAGCTCAGGTTCACCGTGGTCTTGGGGTCGTCGCCCTCCACCACCGCCGCCGCGTCCCCCACCGACACCGTCGGCGCCCCGTCGTTGTCGGTGATGGTGCCGGTGGCCTCGTCCTTCCCGGTGGCCAGCGCCGCGTTGGTGGGACTGGACAGCTCCAGAAGGAAGGTCTCGTCGGGCTCGTCCAGGCTGTCCTGGGTCGTCTGCACCGTCACCACGACGCTGGAGGCCCCCGCCGCGATGGTCGCCGTCCGCGCCGGGCTCACCGCCGTGTAGTCTGCCCCCGCCGTGGCCGGATGGGTCCCGCCCGCATCGTTGGCCGTGCTCCACTTCACCGTCACCGTCCGGTCCGACACCGGGTCCAGGCCGATGGTGAAGCTCACCAGGCCGCCCTCGGCGACGCTCCCGTCGGCCACCGACAGCTCCGCCGCGTCGTCGTCGGTGATCGTCCCCTCGCCCTCGTCGGCCCCCTCCACGCTGGACACCGTGGCGTTGGTGGCCCCGCTCAGGGTCACCGTCACCGTCTCGTTCAGCTCGTCCACCACGTCGCCCTTCACCGGTATCAGGATGTTGGCCGTCCGCGTCCCCGCCGCGATGGTCACGCTCTTGGTCGCCGGGTCCGTGTAGTCGTCGTCCGCCGTGGCCGTCCCGCCCAGGGTGTAGGTCACCGTCACCTGCTGCCCGCTCACCGCCGACAGCGTCACCGGGAAGCTCAGGTTCACCGTGGTCTTGGGGTCGTCGCCCTCCACCACCGCCGCCGCGTCCCCCACCGACACCGTCGGCGCCCCGTCGTTGTCGGTGATGGTGCCGGTGGCCTCGTCCTTCCCGGTGGCCAGCGCCGCGTTGGTGGGACTGGACAGCTCCAGAAGGAAGGTCTCGTCGGGCTCGTCCAGGCTGTCCTGGGTCGTCTGCACCGTCACCACGACGCTGGAGGCCCCCGCCGCGATGGTCGCCGTCCGCGCCGGGCTCACCGCCGTGTAGTCTGCCCCCGCCGTGGCCGGATGGGTCCCGCCCGCGTCGTTGGCCGTGTTCCACTTCACCGTCACCGTCCGGTCCGACACCGGGTCCAGGCCGATGGTGAAGCTCACCAGGCCGCCCTCGGCGACGCTCCCGTCGGCCACCGACAGCTCCGCCGCGTCGTCGTCGGTGATCGTCCCCTCGCCCTCGTCGGCCCCCTCCACGCTGGACACCGTGGCGTTGGTGGCCCCGCTCAGGGTCACCGTCACCGTCTCGTTCAGCTCGTCCACCACGTCGCCCTTCACCGGTATCAGGATGTTGGCCGTCCGCGTCCCCGCCGCGATGGTCACGCTCTTGGTCGCCGGGTCCGTGTAGTCGTCGTCCGCCGTGGCCGTCCCGCCCAGGGTGTAGGTCACCGTCACCTGCTGCCCGCTCACCGCCGACAGCGTCACCGGGAAGCTCAGGTTCACCGTGGTCTTGGGGTCGTCGCCCTCCACCACCGCCGCCGCGTCCCCCACCGACACCGTCGGCGCCCCGTCGTTGTCGGTGATGGTGCCGGTGGCCTCGTCCTTCCCGGTGGCCAGCGCCGCGTTGGTGGGACTGGACAGCTCCAGAAGGAAGGTCTCGTCGGGCTCGTCCAGGCTGTCCTGGGTCGTCTGCACCGTCACCACGACGCTGGAGGCCCCCGCCGCGATGGTCGCCGTCCGCGCCGGGCTCACCGCCGTGTAGTCTGCCCCCGCCGTGGCCGGATGGGTCCCGCCCGCGTCGTTGGCCGTGCTCCACTTCACCGTCACCGTCCGGTCCGACACCGGGTCCAGGCCGATGGTGAAGCTCACCAGGCCGCCCTCGGCGACGCTCCCGTCGGCCACCGACAGCTCCGCCGCGTCGTCGTCGGTGATCGTCCCCTCGCCCTCGTCGGCCCCCTCCACGCTGGACACCGTGGCGTTGGTGGCCCCGCTCAGGGTCACCGTCACCGTCTCGTTCAGCTCGTCCACCACGTCGCCCTTCACCGGTATCAGGATGTTGGCCGTCCGCGTCCCCGCCGCGATGGTCACGCTCTTGGTCGCCGGGTCCGTGTAGTCGTCGTCCGCCGTGGCCGTCCCGCCCAGGGTGTAGGTCACCGTCACCTGCTGCCCGCTCACCGCCGACAGCGTCACCGGGAAGCTCAGGTTCACCGTGGTCTTGGGGTCGTCGCCCTCCACCACCGCCGCCGCGTCCCCCACCGACACCGTCGGCGCCCCGTCGTTGTCGGTGATGGTGCCGGTGGCCTCGTCCTTCCCGGTGGCCAGCGCCGCGTTGGTGGGACTGGACAGCTCCAGAAGGAAGGTCTCGTCGGGCTCGTCCAGGCTGTCCTGGGTCGTCTGCACCGTCACCACGACGCTGGAGGCCCCCGCCGCGATGGTCGCCGTCCGCGCCGGGCTCACCGCCGTGTAGTCTGCCCCCGCCGTGGCCGGATGGGTCCCGCCCGCATCGTTGGCCGTGCTCCACTTCACCGTCACCGTCCGGTCCGACACCGGGTCCAGGCCGATGGTGAAGCTCACCAGGCCGCCCTCGGCGACGCTCCCGTCGGCCACCGACAGCTCCGCCGCGTCGTCGTCGGTGATCGTCCCCTCGCCCTCGTCGGCCCCCTCCACGCTGGACACCGTGGCGTTGGTGGCCCCGCTCAGGGTCACCGTCACCGTCTCGTTCAGCTCGTCCACCACGTCGCCCTTCACCGGTATCAGGATGTTGGCCGTCCGCGTCCCCGCCGCGATGGTCACGCTCTTGGTCGCCGGGTCCGTGTAGTCGTCGTCCGCCGTGGCCGTCCCGCCCAGGGTGTAGGTCACCGTCACCTGCTGCCCGCTCACCGCCGACAGCGTCACCGGGAAGCTCAGGTTCACCGTGGTCTTGGGGTCGTCGCCCTCCACCACCGCCGCCGCGTCCCCCACCGACACCGTCGGCGCCCCGTCGTTGTCGGTGATGGTGCCGGTGGCCTCGTCCTTCCCGGTGGCCAGCGCCGCGTTGGTGGGACTGGACAGCTCCAGAAGGAAGGTCTCGTCGGGCTCGTCCAGGCTGTCCTGGGTCGTCTGCACCGTCACCACGACGCTGGAGGCCCCCGCCGCGATGGTCGCCGTCCGCGCCGGGCTCACCGCCGTGTAGTCTGCCCCCGCCGTGGCCGGATGGGTCCCGCCCGCATCGTTGGCCGTGCTCCACTTCACCGTCACCGTCCGGTCCGACACCGGGTCCAGGCCGATGGTGAAGCTCACCAGGCCGCCCTCGGCGACGCTCCCGTCGGCCACCGACAGCTCCGCCGCGTCGTCGTCGGTGATCGTCCCCTCGCCCTCGTCGGCCCCCTCCACGCTGGACACCGTGGCGTTGGTGGCCCCGCTCAGGGTCACCGTCACCGTCTCGTTCAGCTCGTCCACCACGTCGCCCTTCACCGGTATCAGGATGTTGGCCGTCCGCGTCCCCGCCGCGATGGTCACGCTCTTGGTCGCCGGGTCCGTGTAGTCGTCGTCCGCCGTGGCCGTCCCGCCCAGGGTGTAGGTCACCGTCACCTGCTGCCCGCTCACCGCCGACAGCGTCACCGGGAAGCTCAGGTTCACCGTGGTCTTGGGGTCGTCGCCCTCCACCACCGCCGCCGCGTCCCCCACCGACACCGTCGGCGCCCCGTCGTTGTCGGTGATGGTGCCGGTGGCCTCGTCCTTCCCGGTGGCCAGCGCCGCGTTGGTGGGACTGGACAGCTCCAGAAGGAAGGTCTCGTCGGGCTCGTCCAGGCTGTCCTGGGTCGTCTGCACCGTCACCACGACGCTGGAGGCCCCCGCCGCGATGGTCGCCGTCCGCGCCGGGCTCACCGCCGTGTAGTCTGCCCCCGCCGTGGCCGGATGGGTCCCGCCCGCATCGTTGGCCGTGCTCCACTTCACCGTCACCGTCCGGTCCGACACCGGGTCCAGGCCGATGGTGAAGCTCACCAGGCCGCCCTCGGCGACGCTCCCGTCGGCCACCGACAGCTCCGCCGCGTCGTCGTCGGTGATCGTCCCCTCGCCCTCGTCGGCCCCCTCCACGCTGGACACCGTGGCGTTGGTGGCCCCGCTCAGGGTCACCGTCACCGTCTCGTTCAGCTCGTCCACCACGTCGCCCTTCACCGGTATCAGGATGTTGGCCGTCCGCGTCCCCGCCGCGATGGTCACGCTCTTGGTCGCCGGGTCCGTGTAGTCGTCGTCCGCCGTGGCCGTCCCGCCCAGGGTGTAGGTCACCGTCACCTGCTGCCCGCTCACCGCCGACAGCGTCACCGGGAAGCTCAGGTTCACCGTGGTCTTGGGGTCGTCGCCCTCCACCACCGCCGCCGCGTCCCCCACCGACACCGTCGGCGCCCCGTCGTTGTCGGTGATGGTGCCGGTGGCCTCGTCCTTCCCGGTGGCCAGCGCCGCGTTGGTGGGACTGGACAGCTCCAGAAGGAAGGTCTCGTCGGGCTCGTCCAGGCTGTCCTGGGTCGTCTGCACCGTCACCACGACGCTGGAGGCCCCCGCCGCGATGGTCGCCGTCCGCGCCGGGCTCACCGCCGTGTAGTCTGCCCCCGCCGTGGCCGGATGGGTCCCGCCCGCGTCGTTGGCCGTGCTCCACTTCACCGTCACCGTCCGGTCCGACACCGGGTCCAGGCCGATGGTGAAGCTCACCAGGCCGCCCTCGGCGACGCTCCCGTCGGCCACCGACAGCTCCGCCGCGTCGTCGTCGGTGATCGTCCCCTCGCCCTCGTCGGCCCCCTCCACGCTGGACACCGTGGCGTTGGTGGCCCCGCTCAGGGTCACCGTCACCGTCTCGTTCAGCTCGTCCACCACGTCGCCCTTCACCGGTATCAGGATGTTGGCCGTCCGCGTCCCCGCCGCGATGGTCACGCTCTTGGTCGCCGGGTCCGTGTAGTCGTCGTCCGCCGTGGCCGTCCCGCCCAGGGTGTAGGTCACCGTCACCTGCTGCCCGCTCACCGCCGACAGCGTCACCGGGAAGCTCAGGTTCACCGTGGTCTTGGGGTCGTCGCCCTCCACCACCGCCGCCGCGTCCCCCACCGACACCGTCGGCGCCCCGTCGTTGTCGGTGATGGTGCCGGTGGCCTCGTCCTTCCCGGTGGCCAGCGCCGCGTTGGTGGGACTGGACAGCTCCAGAAGGAAGGTCTCGTCGGGCTCGTCCAGGCTGTCCTGGGTCGTCTGCACCGTCACCACGACGCTGGAGGCCCCCGCCGCGATGGTCGCCGTCCGCGCCGGGCTCACCGCCGTGTAGTCTGCCCCCGCCGTGGCCGGATGGGTCCCGCCCGCATCGTTGGCCGTGCTCCACTTCACCGTCACCGTCCGGTCCGACACCGGGTCCAGGCCGATGGTGAAGCTCACCAGGCCGCCCTCGGCGACGCTCCCGTCGGCCACCGACAGCTCCGCCGCGTCGTCGTCGGTGATCGTCCCCTCGCCCTCGTCGGCCCCCTCCACGCTGGACACCGTGGCGTTGGTGGCCCCGCTCAGGGTCACCGTCACCGTCTCGTTCAGCTCGTCCACCACGTCGCCCTTCACCGGTATCAGGATGTTGGCCGTCCGCGTCCCCGCCGCGATGGTCACGCTCTTGGTCGCCGGGTCCGTGTAGTCGTCGTCCGCCGTGGCCGTCCCGCCCAGGGTGTAGGTCACCGTCACCTGCTGCCCGCTCACCGCCGACAGCGTCACCGGGAAGCTCAGGTTCACCGTGGTCTTGGGGTCGTCGCCCTCCACCACCGCCGCCGCGTCCCCCACCGACACCGTCGGCGCCCCGTCGTTGTCGGTGATGGTGCCGGTGGCCTCGTCCTTCCCGGTGGCCAGCGCCGCGTTGGTGGGACTGGACAGCTCCAGAAGGAAGGTCTCGTCGGGCTCGTCCAGGCTGTCCTGGGTCGTCTGCACCGTCACCACGACGCTGGAGGCCCCCGCCGCGATGGTCGCCGTCCGCGCCGGGCTCACCGCCGTGTAGTCTGCCCCCGCCGTGGCCGGATGGGTCCCGCCCGCGTCGTTGGCCGTGCTCCACTTCACCGTCACCGTCCGGTCCGACACCGGGTCCAGGCCGATGGTGAAGCTCACCAGGCCGCCCTCGGCGACGCTCCCGTCGGCCACCGACAGCTCCGCCGCGTCGTCGTCGGTGATCGTCCCCTCGCCCTCGTCGGCCCCCTCCACGCTGGACACCGTGGCGTTGGTGGCCCCGCTCAGGGTCACCGTCACCGTCTCGTTCAGCTCGTCCACCACGTCGCCCTTCACCGGTATCAGGATGTTGGCCGTCCGCGTCCCCGCCGCGATGGTCACGCTCTTGGTCGCCGGGTCCGTGTAGTCGTCGTCCGCCGTGGCCGTCCCGCCCAGGGTGTAGGTCACCGTCACCTGCTGCCCGCTCACCGCCGACAGCGTCACCGGGAAGCTCAGGTTCACCGTGGTCTTGGGGTCGTCGCCCTCCACCACCGCCGCCGCGTCCCCCACCGACACCGTCGGCGCCCCGTCGTTGTCGGTGATGGTGCCGGTGGCCTCGTCCTTCCCGGTGGCCAGCGCCGCGTTGGTGGGACTGGACAGCTCCAGAAGGAAGGTCTCGTCGGGCTCGTCCAGGCTGTCCTGGGTCGTCTGCACCGTCACCACGACGCTGGAGGCCCCCGCCGCGATGGTCGCCGTCCGCGCCGGGCTCACCGCCGTGTAGTCTGCCCCCGCCGTGGCCGGATGGGTCCCGCCCGCGTCGTTGGCCGTGCTCCACTTCACCGTCACCGTCCGGTCCGACACCGGGTCCAGGCCGATGGTGAAGCTCACCAGGCCGCCCTCGGCGACGCTCCCGTCGGCCACCGACAGCTCCGCCGCGTCGTCGTCGGTGATCGTCCCCTCGCCCTCGTCGGCCCCCTCCACGCTGGACACCGTGGCGTTGGTGGCCCCGCTCAGGGTCACCGTCACCGTCTCGTTCAGCTCGTCCACCACGTCGCCCTTCACCGGTATCAGGATGTTGGCCGTCCGCGTCCCCGCCGCGATGGTCACGCTCTTGGTCGCCGGGTCCGTGTAGTCGTCGTCCGCCGTGGCCGTCCCGCCCAGGGTGTAGGTCACCGTCACCTGCTGCCCGCTCACCGCCGACAGCGTCACCGGGAAGCTCAGGTTCACCGTGGTCTTGGGGTCGTCGCCCTCCACCACCGCCGCCGCGTCCCCCACCGACACCGTCGGCGCCCCGTCGTTGTCGGTGATGGTGCCGGTGGCCTCGTCCTTCCCGGTGGCCAGCGCCGCGTTGGTGGGACTGGACAGCTCCAGAAGGAAGGTCTCGTCGGGCTCGTCCAGGCTGTCCTGGGTCGTCTGCACCGTCACCACGACGCTGGAGGCCCCCGCCGCGATGGTCGCCGTCCGCGCCGGGCTCACCGCCGTGTAGTCTGCCCCCGCCGTGGCCGGATGGGTCCCGCCCGCGTCGTTGGCCGTGCTCCACTTCACCGTCACCGTCCGGTCCGACACCGGGTCCAGGCCGATGGTGAAGCTCACCAGGCCGCCCTCGGCGACGCTCCCGTCGGCCACCGACAGCTCCGCCGCGTCGTCGTCGGTGATCGTCCCCTCGCCCTCGTCGGCCCCCTCCACGCTGGACACCGTGGCGTTGGTGGCCCCGCTCAGGGTCACCGTCACCGTCTCGTTCAGCTCGTCCACCACGTCGCCCTTCACCGGTATCAGGATGTTGGCCGTCCGCGTCCCCGCCGCGATGGTCACGCTCTTGGTCGCCGGGTCCGTGTAGTCGTCGTCCGCCGTGGCCGTCCCGCCCAGGGTGTAGGTCACCGTCACCTGCTGCCCGCTCACCGCCGACAGCGTCACCGGGAAGCTCAGGTTCACCGTGGTCTTGGGGTCGTCGCCCTCCACCACCGCCGCCGCGTCCCCCACCGACACCGTCGGCGCCCCGTCGTTGTCGGTGATGGTGCCGGTGGCCTCGTCCTTCCCGGTGGCCAGCGCCGCGTTGGTGGGACTGGACAGCTCCAGAAGGAAGGTCTCGTCGGGCTCGTCCAGGCTGTCCTGGGTCGTCTGCACCGTCACCACGACGCTGGAGGCCCCCGCCGCGATGGTCGCCGTCCGCGCCGGGCTCACCGCCGTGTAGTCTGCCCCCGCCGTGGCCGGATGGGTCCCGCCCGCGTCGTTGGCCGTGCTCCACTTCACCGTCACCGTCCGGTCCGACACCGGGTCCAGGCCGATGGTGAAGCTCACCAGGCCGCCCTCGGCGACGCTCCCGTCGGCCACCGACAGCTCCGCCGCGTCGTCGTCGGTGATCGTCCCCTCGCCCTCGTCGGCCCCCTCCACGCTGGACACCGTGGCGTTGGTGGCCCCGCTCAGGGTCACCGTCACCGTCTCGTTCAGCTCGTCCACCACGTCGCCCTTCACCGGTATCAGGATGTTGGCCGTCCGCGTCCCCGCCGCGATGGTCACGCTCTTGGTCGCCGGGTCCGTGTAGTCGTCGTCCGCCGTGGCCGTCCCGCCCAGGGTGTAGGTCACCGTCACCTGCTGCCCGCTCACCGCCGACAGCGTCACCGGGAAGCTCAGGTTCACCGTGGTCTTGGGGTCGTCGCCCTCCACCACCGCCGCCGCGTCCCCCACCGACACCGTCGGCGCCCCGTCGTTGTCGGTGATGGTGCCGGTGGCCTCGTCCTTCCCGGTGGCCAGCGCCGCGTTGGTGGGACTGGACAGCTCCAGAAGGAAGGTCTCGTCGGGCTCGTCCAGGCTGTCCTGGGTCGTCTGCACCGTCACCACGACGCTGGAGGCCCCCGCCGCGATGGTCGCCGTCCGCGCCGGGCTCACCGCCGTGTAGTCTGCCCCCGCCGTGGCCGGATGGGTCCCGCCCGCGTCGTTGGCCGTGCTCCACTTCACCGTCACCGTCCGGTCCGACACCGGGTCCAGGCCGATGGTGAAGCTCACCAGGCCGCCCTCGGCGACGCTCCCGTCGGCCACCGACAGCTCCGCCGCGTCGTCGTCGGTGATCGTCCCCTCGCCCTCGTCGGCCCCCTCCACGCTGGACACCGTGGCGTTGGTGGCCCCGCTCAGGGTCACCGTCACCGTCTCGTTCAGCTCGTCCACCACGTCGCCCTTCACCGGTATCAGGATGTTGGCCGTCCGCGTCCCCGCCGCGATGGTCACGCTCTTGGTCGCCGGGTCCGTGTAGTCGTCGTCCGCCGTGGCCGTCCCGCCCAGGGTGTAGGTCACCGTCACCTGCTGCCCGCTCACCGCCGACAGCGTCACCGGGAAGCTCAGGTTCACCGTGGTCTTGGGGTCGTCGCCCTCCACCACCGCCGCCGCGTCCCCCACCGACACCGTCGGCGCCCCGTCGTTGTCGGTGATGGTGCCGGTGGCCTCGTCCTTCCCGGTGGCCAGCGCCGCGTTGGTGGGACTGGACAGCTCCAGAAGGAAGGTCTCGTCGGGCTCGTCCAGGCTGTCCTGGGTCGTCTGCACCGTCACCACGACGCTGGAGGCCCCCGCCGCGATGGTCGCCGTCCGCGCCGGGCTCACCGCCGTGTAGTCTGCCCCCGCCGTGGCCGGATGGGTCCCGCCCGCGTCGTTGGCCGTGCTCCACTTCACCGTCACCGTCCGGTCCGACACCGGGTCCAGGCCGATGGTGAAGCTCACCAGGCCGCCCTCGGCGACGCTCCCGTCGGCCACCGACAGCTCCGCCGCGTCGTCGTCGGTGATCGTCCCCTCGCCCTCGTCGGCCCCCTCCACGCTGGACACCGTGGCGTTGGTGGCCCCGCTCAGGGTCACCGTCACCGTCTCGTTCAGCTCGTCCACCACGTCGCCCTTCACCGGTATCAGGATGTTGGCCGTCCGCGTCCCCGCCGCGATGGTCACGCTCTTGGTCGCCGGGTCCGTGTAGTCGTCGTCCGCCGTGGCCGTCCCGCCCAGGGTGTAGGTCACCGTCACCTGCTGCCCGCTCACCGCCGACAGCGTCACCGGGAAGCTCAGGTTCACCGTGGTCTTGGGGTCGTCGCCCTCCACCACCGCCGCCGCGTCCCCCACCGACACCGTCGGCGCCCCGTCGTTGTCGGTGATGGTGCCGGTGGCCTCGTCCTTCCCGGTGGCCAGCGCCGCGTTGGTGGGACTGGACAGCTCCAGAAGGAAGGTCTCGTCGGGCTCGTCCAGGCTGTCCTGGGTCGTCTGCACCGTCACCACGACGCTGGAGGCCCCCGCCGCGATGGTCGCCGTCCGCGCCGGGCTCACCGCCGTGTAGTCTGCCCCCGCCGTGGCCGGATGGGTCCCGCCCGCATCGTTGGCCGTGCTCCACTTCACCGTCACCGTCCGGTCCGACACCGGGTCCAGGCCGATGGTGAAGCTCACCAGGCCGCCCTCGGCGACGCTCCCGTCGGCCACCGACAGCTCCGCCGCGTCGTCGTCGGTGATCGTCCCCTCGCCCTCGTCGGCCCCCTCCACGCTGGACACCGTGGCGTTGG
>CBDBNU010000002.1:0-917054 GCA_965207845.1 Dehalococcoidia bacterium | reverse complement strand
ACCTGAATACCCTTGATTCTCAACACAGATACTCTGAGGAGGCCCCGCGACGAAGAATCTCGCGGGGCAGGGCGTCCCTCCCCATTCCCTCCCTTCTCCCGTCCTGGGAGAAGGTTAGGCCTGTCCTGAGCCTGTCGAAGGGTTGAGGGTCTCCCCCGTCCCCCACTTCCCCCTCGATGGTGATCCTTGCACAACCGCCATTCCGGTGTAAACCGAAATCCAGAATCCCATGATATAGCTACGGATGCTACCGCCTCAAGCTAGAACCTGCATCCGCCTTCGCAGTTATGCAAAGGCTTCCTCGATGGGGGGAAGTTTAGTGTGGGGCTGTTTCCCCATCATCGTTGCTGAATTCCACACTCTGAGATCTTTGCAAGGATCTCCTTACCCGAGAACCGACCCCATCAGCCTTAAGCGCGGCGTACACCGCCGGCAGGGAATTCTGGTCCAACTTCCCCAAATGGGTAACGTCTCCCCCAACCCTCGCCGCCACTGGCTCCCCGTCCCTGTACAGAATCCGATTCCCGGACAACGAAGGCACACGCCCCCCCGGCGTCACGATTCCCACCAGGTTCAGCGGGTCCGCCCCGTTTACCGTCACCAGACTCCCACGCCCCTTTCTTCGCCGCATCGCTCGTAGCTGCCCCACCGCCTCCGGCAGCGCGTACTGCTCCCCGGAGAACCCCGTCACAAACCGTCCCCCCCGAATTTCCCCCCGCGCTTCCAACCGTCGGAACACCCGCAGCAACTCCCGCCACGGCGGCGTATGCGCCTCCCGCGTCAACAGCTTGTGGAACACCACCCCGTACCGCCTCAGCAGCTGCCTCGCGCTGAACTCCACCAACTCCCCGTAGTCCATCTCCTCCCCAAATCCCCGCTCCAGCGTGGACCAGCGACCCGCCGCAGTCCTGCTGACGGTGCTCAATATCAGCTTCCTTCCCCTCGGCCTTCTGGGATTCCGACCTGGAGGTCGACGCTTCGGCGCAATCAATTCCCTCAACCCCTCATATCCGTCGCACGTCACCATCCCCCACGATACCAGCTCCGCCAGCCCCTGCCTCACGTTGCTCTCCAACTGCCGCGTCTGCTGCACTAGCTCCTGGAAGAAGCAAGCCCCCCGCCTCTCCAGCACCTCCAACAGATGCTCCGCCATCCCGCTCAGCTCAATATCCTTTAGATGGACATCCGCCAGCGACAAGTGGAACGGCAAATTTTCCCGAAACACCAGCGACACCGGCAACGTATGCGGCGTGTTTCCCCTGCGGCTCCCGGCTCCGTTCGTCGGCGGATGCAACCGCCCCCACGCCACCTGCCCCGAAAGGCAAAGCTGGTCCAGCCACCCGCGGTTGTACCGGTTCATCCGAGCGGGCAGCAGATGATTCTCCCACGCCGACGCTGGCGCCTGGTATCCCTCCAGCAGGTCCAGCAGTGCCGTAAGACCCATCGGCCCCTCCACCCTGTACTCCGGGTCCAGGTGATGCCAGATGAACAGGAACCTCATGAAGTCCGCCGGGGACACCGGTTCCACTTCTTTCCGAAGCCGGTCCAGCGTGTATCTGTGAATCCGCGCCAGCAGTCGTCGGTCACACCACTCCACCGGCCCGTCCCGAAACTCGAAATGCCCCCGAATCGCAAACCCCTCCCCCTCCAGCGCAATCAGCGCTAACTCCACCGCGGACTCCTCCACTCCCATCGAACCCGCCAGCTGTCCCACCGTCACCGGCCCCAACCCCTCCAACCGGCTCCTCACGATCTCCCGCAGCGCGTCCTCCGGCGTCCACTCCCCCCCCCGCTCCCGTGGCGGCGCCTCCACCTCCGGCCGATACCATCCCTCCGGCATTACCGCCACAAACTGCGGCAGCCTCTCACACGCTATAAATACCGATTGACCAGCGCTCCCAAAGAACTCCGTTGCCCGTTTCTGCTCCAGCAATTCCGGCAGGAATCCCCGAAACGGCCGAATCTCCTCCCGCGACATAAAACCCAAGAGCAACAGCGCGTCGTGTAGCTCGTCCGCCGTCTCCGCCTCAGGCCACGCCTGCTCCCGCACCCGCCGGATGGCCTCCCCGTCCAGCTGCCCCACCTCGTCCGCGTCCTTGAAGTCCAACGTTCGACGCATGAACACCGCCTGCGTCCGACGCTCCTCCAGCGGCGCGTCGTCCAGAAACGCATACGGCTTCGCCGTCAGAATCTCGTGCGCCATCGGCGAAGGCTCCACCGAATCCACCGCCACCAGGTTCAAACGCTTCTCCCCAACGTCCCGCAGCAGCTGCAGCAACCCCTCCCCGTCCATCGCCTCCGTCAGGCAGTCCCTCACCACCTCGTTAACAATCGGGTGGTCCGGAATCTCCACATCCCCCACCAGGTTCTCTTGGCACGCCGTCTGCTCGGGAAACACAGCCGAAAGCAGGTCGTCGGACCGCATCCGCTGTATCGGCATCGGCACCTTCTTCCCGGACTCCCATCGCAGCACCGCCAGCGACCGGGTCACGTTCCACCGCCATCGCGTCTGGAACATCGGCGCCGCCAGCAGCGCCTGCGTCAGCACCTCCTCAGCCGTCTGCGGCTTGAGATACGAAAACACCTCCTCCAACGGGAAGCTGTGCTGCGGGCCCAGCGAAAGCACAATCGAATTGTCGTTGGCCGCCGCCTGCAGCTCAAAGTTGAACGTCCGACAGAACCGCTTCCGCAGCGCCAGCCCCCACGCCCGGTTGATCCGCCCCCCAAACGGCGAGTGGATAACCAGCTGCATTCCCCCCGTCTCGTCGAAGAACCGCTCGAAGACCACGTTCTGCTGGCTCGGCACCACCCCCAAACTCTTCTTCGTCGCCCACAGATACTCCACCAACTGTTGCGCCGCTGCCGAATCGATCCCCACCTCGGAACTCAGCCACCGTTGCGCCCTTAACAAATCTGGGAAGAACCCCTCAACCCTGCTACGAAGCTCGGATACCGCAACGGAAAGCTCGTCCGTCCGCGCCGGCGCCTCCCCCAGCCAGAACGGAATCGTCGGCGGCTGCCCCTTAGCATCCTCCACAAGCACCTTCCCCTGCCCCACCCTCCGAATCCGCCACGACGATATCCCCAACTGGAAAATATCCCCCGCCATGCTCTCAATGGCAAAGTCCTCGTTCACCGTCCCCACCGGTATGTTCTGCGGCTCCAGAATCACCTGGTAGTCCGCGTTCTCAGGTATCGCCCCGCCGGAGGTCACCGCCGCCAGCCGCGCCCCTCGCCGGGCATTGAACCGCTTGCCGATTCCGTCGTAGTGCAGGTACGCGCTCCGCCTTCCCCGACGCGTCGAAAACCCCTCCGACAGCATCCGGCTCACCTCGTCGAACTCCTCCCGGCTCAAGTCCCGGTACGGATAAGCCCGACGATACAACTCAAAAAGCTCGTCTTCGTCCCAGTCCTCCATCGCCACCGCCGCGACCATCTGCTGCGCAAGCACGTCCAACGGCTTCTCCGGCATATTCAGCCGGTCCAGCCCTCCGCCCTTGATGGCCCCAAGCAGCGCCGTGCATTCCACCAGATCATCCCTGGTAAGCGGAAAAACCGCCCCCTTGGGCGTCCGACCCAGCGTATGCCCGGACCTCCCCACCCTCTGCAGCAGCGTCGCTATCGCCCGCGTCGAAGAAAGCTGGCACACCATATCCACGTCGCCAATGTCAATCCCCAACTCCAACGAAGCCGTCGCCACCAGCGCCTTCAAACTCCCGCTCTTCAACCGCTGCTCCGCGTGAAGCCGCTGCTCCTTGGAGAGACTCCCGTGGTGCGACGTCACGTTCTCGTCCCCCAACCTCTTGCTCAGGTTGAAGGCCACCCGCTCCGCCAACCGCCGCGTGTTCACAAACACCAGCGTCGTCCGATGCTCTTCGATGATGTCCGCCAGCCTGTGATAGATCTCCTCCCACGCCTCGTTCGAGCACACCGCCTCCAGTGGCGTCGGCGGAATCTCCAGCCGCAGGTCTATATCCCGCCTGTGCCCGTCGTTGACAATGACGCACTCCGGGTTCCCCGTCGCGTCCACGTTGGGTACGCCAACCAGAAATCGCGCCACCTCTTCGATGGGCTCCTGCGTGGCAGAGAGGCCAATTCGGACGGGGTTCCCCTCCGCAAGGTGCTCCAACCGCTCCAGCGTCAGCGATAAATGCGACCCCCTCTTGTCCCGCGCCAGCGCGTGAATCTCGTCGACGATGACGGTCTTCACTCCCCTCAACATGTTCCGCGCCTTCACCGAAGTCAGCAGTATGTAAAGCGACTCAGGTGTCGTCACCAATATATGGGGCGGCTTCTTCGCCATCGCCTGACGCTGGGAGGAAGGGGTATCCCCCGTCCTCAGCATCACCTGAATCTCCGGCGCTTCCAACCCCTGTTCCTCCGCAAGCTGCCGAATCTCCCGCAGCGGCTCCGAGAGATTCTTCTGCACGTCGTTGCTAAGCGCCTTCAGCGGCGAGACATAGACTACCTGGCAGCCGTCCGGAAGCTCCCCTTCCAGCCCCTGTCGAAACAGCGAATCTATCGCGGCAAGAAACGCCGCCAGCGTCTTGCCGGACCCCGTCGGCGCCGCAATCAGCGTATGTCTCCCTCCATGAATGGAAGGCCAACCTCTCTGTTGGGGCGATGTTGGCTTTTCAAACCTCGACTCAAACCACGCACGCACAATCGGATGAAACAATCGAAGCGGATCCTGCAAACTTACATTCATAACAAACTAGAGTGTAACCCAGCAACCGCCCACCCCGCTACCCACAGGATTCTCCAACCCCACCGCTCCATTTTCCCCCTCTTCCCCGTAGGGGCGACCCTTGTGGTCGCCCGTCCCCAATCCCTCTTTTTTCTGAGGAGGCCCCGCAACGAAGAATCTGGCGGCGGGGGGTTCCCTCCCCATTCCCTCCCCATTCCCTCCCTTCTCCCGTCCTGGGAGAAGGTTAGGTTGAGGGTCTCCCCCGTTCCCCTCTTCCCCCTCGATGGGGACCCTCGCACAACCGTCATTCCGGTGAAAACCGGAATCCAGACTCCCCTGTTTTAGCTACGGATGCTACCGCCTCAAGCCAAAATCTGCATCCGCCTTCGCAGTTACGCAAAGCTCTACTTGATCGTGGAAGATTAAGCCTGTCCTGAACTTGTCGAAGGGGTGGGGGTGATTCGGTTGAGGTGAACTACGCACCCAGCAGTCGTGAAGTGGTCTACTAGACAGAAAATGCTTGGATGAAGATGCCTAGGGCGAAATATTTCGACAACTAAATGGTTACACTGACATCCCCGAAGAAACGATTCCCCCCTCTAACACCCCCAAACCTCCGTCAAAACAATCGCGCCGGTTCGGCACGAATTTCCTACCGACTACCCCTCATCCACGCTGATAATATGCCCCAGCTTCTCGTGCTTCGCCTTCAGGTACTTCTGGTTCTCCTTCGTCTGCTTCACCACCGCCGGTATCCGCTCCACAACCTCCAACCCGTACCCGGCGAGACCCGTTATCTTCCGCGGATTGTTCGTAAACAACCGCAGCTTCCGCACCCCCAGGTCCACCAGAATCTGCGCCCCCAGGCTGTAACTCCGTGGGTCCGCCTCGAAGCCCAACTGCTCGTTCGCCTCCACCGTGTCCAGCCCGTCGTCCTGCAAATTATACGACCGAATCTTGTTGTGCAGCCCGATCCCGCGTCCCTCCTGTCCCATGTAAACGAACACGCCCTTTCCTTCTTCCGCAATCGCCTCCAGCGCATGCCCCACCTGGTGTCCGCAGTCACAGCGCAGACTCCCGAAAACGTCACCCGTCAGGCAGCGGCTGTGAACCCGCACCAGAACAGTCTCATCCGGCTCCCAACTGCCCAACACCAATGCTGTGTGTTCCTCGTCGCCGTACCTGCTCCTGTACCCGTAAATCGTGAAGTCTCCGTACTTGGTCGGCATCTTCGCCTCGCCCACCCGAACGGCCAGATTCTCCGTCCTCCTCCGGTAGGCGACCAGCTGAGCAATCGAAATAACATTGATCCTGTGCTCCCTGGAAAAAGCCTCCAGGTCCGCCAGCCGCGCCATCGTCCCGTCCGCCTTCGTCACCTCGCAGATGGCCGCCGCCGGCTTCATCCCCGCCAGCACCGCCAGATCTATGCTCGCCTCCGTATGTCCCGGACGCGCCAGCACTCCCCCCTCGCAATAGCGAAGCGGGAACGTGTGCCCCGGCTGGGCAAAATCTTCCGGTGTCGCATCCGGGTCCAGCAACGCCCGAATCGTCGATGCCCGGTCGTAGGCGGAAATTCCCGTCGTGTTGTCCCTCAGATAGTCGATGGACATTGCGTACGCAGTTCCGTGAATCGCTTCCGCTTCGCCCTTCGCCATCATCGGAATCTTCAGCCGCTCCAGGCAGTCCCGGGTCACCGGCGCGCACAGCATCCCCCGGGCGTTCGTAATCATGAAGTTGATCGATTCCGGCGTCACCGCCTCGGCGGCGATGGTGAGGTCTCCCTCGTTTTCCCGCTTGGCGTCGTCGACGATGATTAGGAACTTGCCCTGCCTGAACTCCTCGATTGCTTCTTCGATGGAGATTAAGGGCATGGTTTGTCCAAGACCCCGGCGTCGCCGGTTGCCTTATGTGGCAGTAGACTTTCCACGTACTTCGCTAGTATGTCCACTTCCAGGTTCACTGACTCACCTGTCGCGCGCACCTGCAGGTTTGTGTTTTCCAGGGTATATGGTATCACAGAGATTGTAAATGCGGAATTCAACACCTCCACCACCGTCAAACTGATCCCGTCCAGCCCGATAAACCCCTTTTCGACGATGTAACGCATCAACTCGTCCGGCGCCCCGACCTGAAGAATCTGCGCGTCCCCTTCGGTGCGAATCCCTTCAACCACCCCTGCGCCGTCCACGTGTCCCTGCACCACGTGCCCCCCCAACCTCCCATTCACCGGCAGAGAACGCTCCAGGTTTACCAGGCTCCCCCCCACCAGCGCCCCCAGGTTCGTCCTCCTCAACGTCTCCGGCACCACATCCATCTCGAATCCGCATTCGTCACGCGCCACCACCGTCAAACAAGCCCCGTTGACGCAGATGCTGTCCGAAACCGCCAAGTCTCCCAGCACCCGCTCTGCCTTCACCCGCAGCCGGTAGTTATGTAAATCCGAAACCGACTCTGCCTCTGCCCGAAGCTCAACCAGCCGGCAGAACTCCACCAGCCCAACTTCCTCAACAATTCCCGTAAACATACTATCCCCCCAACTCCGGATAACCTGTGACCAGCACGTCGTCCCCCACCTGCTCCACCCGCGGACTCCGCAAGCTCATCGCCTTCGATATAAGCCCGACACCCCGACCCTCCACCGGCGAAAGCGCGTCCCGGCCTCCAACAATCTTCGGCGCAATGAACGCCCACGCCTTGTCTACCAGCCCCTGGTCGAACAACGATCCCATCAACGTTCCCCCACCCTCCACCAGCAGATTCACCACCTCCCTACGTCCCAACTCCGCCAATAGCGCCTCCAGGTCCACATATCCGTCCGCCTCGGGAAAACTCACTACCTCCGCACCTGCTTCCATCAACCCGACCACGGCATCCTCCGACGCCCTGCACGTGGCGATAAGCGTCCTCCCTGGCTGCTGAAGCATCACTGCCCCCACCGGCGTTCGCCCCTCCCCATCCACCACCACCCGCAGCGGCTGACTTCCCGCGTCTCCGCCCCCATCGTCCCGCGCTGTCAACCGGGGATCGTCACGAAGCACTGTGTTGATCCCCACCATAATCGCGTCCGACGTCCTTCTCCGTTGATGTACCAAACGCCGCGACGCCGTCCCTGTAATCCACTGCGAGTCCCCCTCGAAGGTCGCGATCTTGCCGTCCAGGCTCATCGCATACTTCGCCGTCACGAAAGGCAAGCCCGTGTTGATGAATTTCGCGAACCCCTCATACAACTCCTCCGCTTCTTCAGCACCCTCCCCCACGCACACCTCCACCCCCGCCTCCCGAAGCAACGCCACTCCACGACCGTTTATCTTGGGGTTCGGGTCGACTATAGATGCGTAGACCCTCTTCACCCCCGCCGCCAGAATTGCGTCCGTGCAAGGCGGCGTCCTCCCCTGAATGCAGCACGGCTCCAGCGTGGAATACAGGTCCGCCCCCCTCGCTGCTTCTCCCGCTTCCCTCAGCGCCACCCACTCCGCATGCCCCTCCCCCGGCGGCAGCGTCGCGCCCTCCCCCACAATCCGCCCATCCTTCACAGCGACAGCCCCCACCGACGGATTCGGGCTGTTCCTCCCAACGGCTGCGCGGGCCAACTCCAGGGCGCGCTTCATGTACTCCATTACGGCCTACGATTCTTGGTCGTAATTCTTGAAGTATCGGCTCGCCGTCGGCCCAGTCTGCCCCTGGTACTTGCTGCCCAGCTCCTTGGAGCCGTAGAGCCGTTCCGCCGGCGTAGTCAATCGCAAGAACGAAATTTGCCCTATCTTCATCCCACGGTACAGACAAATCGGCAGCCGTGCAATGTTCGTCAATTCCAGCGTCAACCGCCCCTTCCACCCCGGGTCCACGTACCCCGCCGTCGAGTGAATCACCAACCCCACCCGACCCAAAGAACTCTTCCCCTCCAGCCGCGCCACCAGGTCCGCCGGAATCTCGATGTGCTCTCGCGTACTCGCCAGAACGAACTCCCCGGGATGCAGGTTGAACCCGTCCTCGTCCGTGACCTTCACCAAGTCTGTCAGGTCCTCCATCTCCTTCCTCAAATCGATGAAGGCACGACGCGCATTTCGAAACACCAGCAAATCATCCGCCAGATGAACGTCAACGCTCGCGGGCTGAATATCCTCGTCATCCAGCGGCTCGATGACGATCTGCCCCTCCGCAACCGCCTCTCGAATAGACCTGTCGCTAAGAACCACGGCTCTCCTTCCCTACCAAAACGAAGTCGTCTTCTATCCGAAAACTTGCCGCATTCTATCAACAACCCCACCTCCCCACAACTCGCCGACGTTTACCTGATGTCAATCTAAGAGAAAGGTCCAATCAACCCTTTCGCCACACACCGTAGGGGCGACCCTTGCGGTCGCCCGTTGCACACCAGGATGCTCATAATCTCATCTTCAACGTCACAGTTCAGTCATCAGGGGCCAGCACATCAACTTGCTCCGGTAATTCCTCGAAGGACTTGCCCGTTATTTCCAGGTAAGCCGAATCTGGGCATATCTCAAGGTCATCGCTCCAGGCAATTGAGCGATGGTCTGAGATATACACCTTCTGAAACACGCCCGGCTCGTCCCAAGCCACAAACAGCCCTCGACCTGCCACGTCCGACAAGTCAACCTCTCCATCAACTCCGTCTGAGAACTCAACCCAGATACGGTAGCCCGGACGGGGTTCGACACTTACCACCTTAATCATTTGCCTCTCCGTATCAATATCTATCACTTAACCATATATTTGTATCATCTTGGCGCACTGAGGTACCACGACTGCAAACCCCGATACTTCTTCTCTATGTTCGGCTATCCAAGACCAGCCCTCCCTCACTACACCCGGTGATACTTCACCACCCGCCTCTTGCCGCCCGCAACCACCGGCTGCACGAAATACACGTCTTTCCGAGAGTCCGCCCACACCCCGTGGCACGCCCGGTTGACCTCCGACCCCCACTGCGCCACCCGCTCCCCCTCCAGCGTCAACACGCTGAACAGCCCGCCGTTATGCTCCGGCACGTAAGCCATGTCTTCGTCGTCCACGTGCACCGTCGCCGGCCCAATCAGCTTCGAAGGCCACTGTCCCAGGTACTCCCCGTCCTGCGTGAACATCTGCACCCGGTCGTTCTCCCTGTCCGCCACCAGCAGCCTGCCGTGCCTGTCCACCAGAATCCCGTGCGGCAGCTTGAACTGCCCGGCCCCCTCCCCCGGCGCTCCCCAAGACCCCATCAGCTCCCCCTCCGCCGAGAATCGATGCACCCTGCAATTTGCGTACCCGTCCGCTACAAACACCTCCCCCGAGGGCGCAACCGCCACCCCTGCGGGAATGTTGAACGGCCCGCCCCCGTGCGTCACCTGCCTGTACGTGTCCGAACCGAAGTCCCTCGGGTCCACCCCCGTGTCCGATCGGTAGTCCCGTGTCCCAATCCGCAACAGCGGCCGCCCCTCCGGCGTGAACTTCATAATCTGTCCGCCGTGACTGTCCACCAGCCAAACATTGTCCCCATCGTCCACGTAAATTGCATGGGCCATCTTTATCAGATCATGCCCCCACGAATACAGGTAACTTCCCTCCCTGTCAAACACCATCACCGGATGGTCCCCCCGGTCGAAAACGTACACCCTGTCCCGCGAGTCCCCTGCCACCGCAGCCGCCGTCATCTCCCATCCATCCGGCAGCTTCGCCCACTCCTCATCCACCTCGAATATGAAATCGCCGCTCCCTACTTTTTTCGCCATGACAACCCCCTGCATAGTGTACATATATTTCAGACGATGCTACCATTGAGGCTGAATTCCGTCAAAATCAACGCCTGTTGAATAATCAACTAGGCGTACAAGAGGTGAGCATGCCCTCCCTGTCCAAGGTAATCCTGCTTTCCGCATTGGCAGCCATCGCAGTCCTCGTCGTTTTCGTCGTCGCCTGCAACGAAGACACTCCCTCGGTTCCCTACGCCGGAAACGCCTCAGCTGAAGACGTCGCCGCCGCCGCCCGCATGGCCGCCGAAGCCGTCAACCGCGACTCCTCAATTCCCGGCCAGGGCATAGTCGTCTCCGGCACCGGGGTCGCCAGCGCCGAGCCGGACCTCGCCCGCATCAACCTCGGCGTCCAGGTCCTCTCCCCCTCCGTCGGCGAAGCCCTCAACACCGCCAACACCTCCCTTGAAAGTATCCTCAGCGTCCTCGCCAACTACAACGTCGACGAGAGCGACACCCAGACCCGATATTTCAACATCAACACCCAGTACGACTACAGCGGCGAAGGTGCGCCCACCGTCACCGGCTACCAGATAACCAACGAACTGAGCGTCAACGTGCGCGACATCGAAAGCCTCGGAGACCTGATAACCGACATCGTTGATTCGGGTGGCAACCCCGTTCGCGTCAACGGCATCAGCTTCGCCATCGAAGACACCACCGCCCTTGAGGATCAGGCCCTGGCCGAAGCCATCGCCGACGCCAAAGCCCGTGCGGAGCGCATGGCCGAGCTCACCGGCGTCACACTCGGCGACCTCGTTACCGTCTCCCAGGCCGGCGGAGCCTCCCCCGTGGCCCAGCCCGTCGCCTTCGCCGCCGAATCACTGGCCCGCTCCGCCCCAACCCCCATCCGCACCGGAGACCTCGAAATCACCATAAACATCCAAGCCCTCTACACCATCCAATAACCCCCAACGCGGGCACACACATCAACGTTCAAGACCTCCTCGGTCCCTATCCTTCCTTCCATTAGATGCTAGCGTAGTGGATTGATCTAGATCCCCTATCTCCGATAATGATTCCACCTCGATTTTTTCGTGTTAGACAAAAAACTCTATATCCTTGCAATATGGCACTTTCCCACAGTTTAAGGGGGCATTGTTCCACTTCATAGCCTCTGACAAATTGCTGCACTGTCTTTAGGATGTCGAATGAAACACTGCTTTGTCCCTGGAAGAAGTCAAGCTGCTTTGCGCGGGAAAACAACCACGCGGTTAGACCTTCCTCAATGACAATCGCTCTACCACTGTCCTGCGTCCGATCAACTTTTGGCACGCTTTTTCTCTTATGTTTGATGAGTGCTCTGAACGTGGGCGACCAATGAAGAATCGCAGCGTGTGCAAGATGAAAGACATCATGATAGCGATAGCCGTCTGGTTCGGAAATATTGTCGGCAAGCGGATCTCCAATGAAGACACTGTTCCACTGCATGTAACTTATGCCTGACTTGCGTTGGGTTATTCGTATTTTGAAATGCCGGGGTAGTTGTTCATCTTGGGGAAATTCATCGTCAAAAGTCGGCAAAGACTCCAGCTCTGGCTCGATAAAGCGACCAGCAGTCTTGGCTACATTTCTTTCAATGACCGATCGAAAGTCTAGGCCACAAGCTCCGAGGGCCTGAGAATAGTGGCGAGCAAACGACTCCAAAGCCTGTTGGCTGTACGCACCATTGGCATCCAACAATACTCCCGTGCTTTTCCCTAGGCTTATCAGTGCATGGTCTTTAGAAGTCGACCTTGCAATCGTTTGGTTGGTTCCTACGATTTCTTGAAAGATGGATCTGACACAAATGCCGAGCCGCCTGCAAAGAGTTGCGAAATACCACAATACATCACCAAACTCTTCAATGAGCGAGTCGTTATGCCAAGGAAAGGCTTCTCTTTCTCGGTAACGCTTCTTTGAAACAGCCAAGAGGCTACCGACTTCCCCAAACAACCCAAGGATGACTGGGTTTAGGCTCTCCTTGGGGAGCATGTCCGTTTGTCTAATTTCGCAATCATATTCATACAAATATTCAATTGCATCCGTTGTTATTGGTTTGGAGTAGCCTGACGAAGTGTCGTCCGCAATCATGCTGTCCTATCCCAGTCCCCGGGTGTTCCGAGATATCCCTGTGCTCCTAGAGATCTATACCAGACAATGAAATCATATATCATCGCATCTGGAAACCTACTCTTGTGGCCTCGTTTGGCGCAGATGTCTATTCCGCTATGATTCCTGAATTCTGGCGGTATGGTGGGACCTTCCTTGCCCCAATAGGCAAATTCAGTGCCTATCAACACACGGTCCACCTTCGTATCATTCAGGACATTATGTTGATTTGGGAAACCATCCTCATAACTGTGATGAGAGTCCTGTTGTAGCCACTCACCAACAGCAACCTTGAAATAGATATTGTCGCCGAACGCCTGCTTCTTACTTCCCCTGAGATTCGGTCGCTTTAGCTGGAAACGCGAATCTTCCCAGTATTCATTGTATGTAAGCACCTCAGAGACGAGCATCGCGTATGTCAGATGACCCACCTTGTCGCGCCGGCTACTCCCTGTTCCAATTATCCAGTCCCCAATCTTGACAAGCCTTCGGATTTGAGGCTTACACGTAGCTAGTGTGCAATATCCATAGAACGGATTCGGCGCGAAACCATAGTCCCTTGCCACGACGTAAGAATACAGTCTTACCACTAGATCTTTTTTATACGCAGGAGTACCGTCTTATTTTACGGTAGTCCTGTTCCGTGCCATCCTGTTGACGCCATTCGTTAGAACTACCACTAATGGCGTCAACAATACTCTCTCCGTTCCAGCCCACAATTGCATCCGCATATAGTTCTAAGGCTTCAGGTAATTCGCAATCCTTCGCCCCTCTTTCCCACACCCCTACGATCCGTTTTCCTTGTTTGTGCGCATATTCGATCTCCCAATTGACCCATTCGCTGTTTTTTGTTTCACGTGAAATATATGTAACAAGGACACTGCACGCCTGAATGTGCGGGGCAAGTATCTGGTATTTGATATATTCGGGGCTCTTTGCGTTGTTAAATTTATCACTCGTTATCGAGTAGTTACGAACGGTCAACCCTGCTTTTTGGGCTAGTTCTTTGATTTTGCCGACGCCCTCATCATTCTCATGAATGTGGCTTATGAACGCGTTTCGGATTTCTCGCGACATTATCTATTCTCCTACAACTAGCCTCAGTTCACAATCCAACACATCAATAGTATCATGCACACAAGGACGGGATAGAACGTCAATATCGAAAACGACCTCACACACTTCCAGACCAGTTCCAATCCGATGTCCGACCGCATGACCCGATATAAGTCTCTTGCTTCCGAACCTCCTCCTTGTAACTTATCCACAAACGCCATGTAAGATTCGCGAAACGCCCTCTCCAGAACCAAGTAATAGGTATCTAGGATCAGAAACATCACGGCAGGCACCAAAGCGATCAGCGCGTACTCCGGCTTATCCGTCCGCGCAATCAGCACCATTACAGCGGAGGCAAGGGTAACACACCAGAACTTGCACGCGCGGCTGTTGTTCGCCATGCGTGTTATCACAGCCTGCATAATTTCAACGTACTTCTGTACAGCGGGGGAATTGTAGGCAAACTTCAGTTGTCCTTCCACTATTTCTCCTCATTCCATTTACCATCAGTGGTTGTCAACGTTTGGCTGCAATAGCATCGAGTTCAGCGTCGATCCTCTTCCATTTCCAAGGAATCGGGTTGTCCAACCTGGTCAGCCCATTGTACCTCTTACGCGGTTTGGGACGAACCTGGATAACAGGCTTCTTCAAACTACGGTCTATGTCAGTTTCGACTATAACGCCAGGAGCATTGTGTGTGTCTTTTCCAATCAAAACAATTACAACGTTGCATTTTCTAATGGCTGCTCTCGCTTTGCTCTTCCAAATTGTTTCTTCATAAGGCTCATTAATCGAGCGATTATGAAGAGTATGGTGTGAACACTTCTCGGATTGGATATAGAAATTCTTCTTAAGTTCTTGGTCCTTGTCGAACACAAAACTCACGAATACGTTTAGAGTTGCCATTGTTTCATCTCCCAAGAATCTCCACATCCTCTCAATCCCTTAGCCCAAGCACACAATCGAACTATCCTTTAAGTTGTCACTGCTCCATCATCGCTCCCAACAGCCACTCATTTTCCCCACGCCATCATTATACCCCCACCCCCCCAATTGACATTCCCCTCCCACTGTTATTCAATATCCACCGTTGCCCCCGCCCTAACATCGGCGGCGCCAATCCCATCCTCACCAAGGAGACTCCCATGCCCAGAACTTACTACGGCGGCGAACTCCCCGACTACTACATCGTCGACTCCGACTCCCACATCGACGAAACCAAGTGCGAACTCTGGCGCCGGTTCCCTCCCGAACTCCAGCCCTTCGCGCCACGAAAATTCAACGACGCTAACTGGCAGGACCGCAACGCCCTCGCCCGCGGCAGCGGCGACAGCTCCACCCGCCAGTACGACAGCATCTGGGTCCTCGAACACTCCAAGGTCTTCCCCAACTCCGACTTCCGCACCGGCCCCTACGGCAAGCTCGCCAACTTCGCCCCACACAGCGAAGATCAGTGGTACAACCGCGAGGGCGAGCGTAACCCCGCATACCGCGTCAAAGACCTAGACGAAGAGGGCTTCGACGTCACTTTCGTCTTCTGCGTCCTCCACCAGAACCTCCTCAACACCATCGACAACCCGGAGGTCGCCTACCACTTCGCCAAGGGCTGGAACGACTGGATCACCGAGTGGACCGACGGTTACCGGGACCGCGTTCGCGGCACCGCCATCCTCCCACTCCACGACGTTGACATGGCCGTCCAGGAACTCCGCCGCGCCGCGGACCTCGGCATCGGCGGCGCCTACATCCCCTGCCAGTTCAAGGGCGAATGGACCTACAAGGAAAAGTTCTGGCCCGTCCTTGAAGAATGCCAGCGACTCGGCATGCCCATCTCCATCCACCAGCAGCTCCACGAGTCAGTAGGCATGCGCCGCCTCGACAACGAGTTTCTCAAGCATCTCTTCATGGGCATAGACGCCCCCTTCTCCGTCGTCGGCTTCATCGCCAGCGGCGTCCTCGACCGCTTCCCTGAGCTGAAAATCGCCTGGATCGAGCAGGGCTGCGGCTGGCTCCCCTTCTACATGGATAGGCTCGAAGAGCACTATGAAATCATGCCCGACTCAGTCCCGACACCCCGCCACGAAGACCCTCGCGGTTACTTCGGCGACCAGCTATTCATCTGCTTCGAGCCTGAGGAATCCGACTATCTCCCCTTCCTCGAAAAGAAAGTCGGCCCTGATGGCATCATCATCGGCTCCGACTACTCCCACTTCGACTGCCTCTCCCCCTTCTCCGTCCAGCGCGTCCTCGACCACCCAGAGCTCAGCGCCGAATCGAAGAAGAAGTTCCTCTCCGACAACCCAATCCGCTTCTGGAACCTGGACCCCGTCACCCACAAGCGTCGCATCCCCGCCCAGGCAGGCTCCGTCGAATAGCCCAACACCGCAACCAGGAAGGCAAGAGTCCCTCCACACTTGCGCCAGCATCAAGCGAGCACAACTCAATAAAGGGTAGAAAGAATGACAAAAACCGCCGACGAAGCTTGGGCCGAGCTAAAGGACACCTTTACCCCGGATAAGCTCCGATCCGCCGTCGTCCTCAACCTCGACGACCCGGAAGATCTCGCCCTCGTCAACGGCTCCCTCAAGTGGGCTCCCGGCCTCATCCCCGGCGAACCCAACGAGGGCCTCGTAGCCGGCAAGTTCATCGAAGCCCCTCCCCGCCTCGCAGACTTCGACGACTCATCATGGGAGACCCCGGCCAACGTCCGCGACGTCGTAGGCAAGGGCTTCACCTTCGCATGGTACCGCTTCACCATCACCCTGCCGGAGCAGGTCAAGGGCGTCGACGTCGCCGACGCCCAGATCTGGTTCGAGACCTGCGCCGACGACTACGGCGAAGTCTGGGTCGACTGCCCTCCCTTCGACCTCAATTACCGCCCCGCCAACGCCGTCGCCGACAGCAAGCTCTCCCCCGTCGTCGGCTACAACGCCCGCAACAACATCCTCATCACCCCCAGCGCCGAACCTGGCCGACGCCACGTCATCGCCTGCCTCGCCATCAACGGCCCCATCGCCCAACCCATGGGCGGCGTCTTCATCCGCTACGCCCGCCTGGAAATCTGCCAGGGCGTAGCCAAAGTCCCTATCTAACCCCAAACCCTACTCCCCCTCCGTTCTTCACCCTTCCCCCTCGATGGGGGAAGGTTTGGATGGGGGTGACGTCCACCCAACAACCCCCTTCCCCATAGGGGTGGACCGCGAACCACCTGCCCTCGAGTTTCCTTCCCCCTTGATGGAAACTCCCGAATAACCGTCATTCCGGTGAAAACCGGAATCCAGAATCCCTCTCCCCCTCTTTTTTCTGAGGAGGTCCCCCGACGAAGAATCTGGTGGGGCAGGGCGTCCCTCCCCGTCCCCTCCCTTCTCCCGTCCTGGAGACCTTTGCATAACTCCTCCAAGGGAACTCTTTAGCCTCTTCCCCCTTGAAGGGGGAAGATTGAGATGGGGGTGATTCGGGTGAGGCGGACGACACACTCGGAAGTTACGCAAAGCTCTCCCTTGAGGGAGAGGATTAAGGTGAGGGTGAAGACTCTCCCAACGCAATCTACCGTGCACCCCCAGACACCTCTGGTATCCCGTTTTCGTAGGAATCACCAAGTTGCGCAAAGGTCTCCGAAGGAGGGCACAAGAACCCGCACTCTACTTACCCACACTCTACCCACCCACATCCCCAGCCAAACACAAACACTCCCCTCCCCCCTTCATTGACACCACCCCCACCCAAACCTACAATTCACCAACCAAACAAATCTTCACCTACGAGGAGGAGCCATGGCCAGGACTCTACCCACCTCTGCAGATGTTCGCGAATACCACACCTCCCTCAGCAACTGGGGCCGTTGGGGCACCGACGACCAGCTGGGCGCCATGAACCTCATCACCCCTGAAAAGCGCCTTCAGGCCGTCGGCCTTGTAGAAAAGGGCATCAGTGTCACTATGGGACGCCCCATCATCGCCGAGACCACCGCCGACGGGCCAATCCCACCCACCCTGCACATGATCGAAAGCGGCGAGGGCTGGAACAATACTCCCGGCAAGGCCGAACAGCCCTCCCATAGCGCCAGCGAGTACATTGGCTTCATCTTCCACGGTTACGTCATGACCCACGTCGACGCCCTCTCCCACTGGTTCGACGGCGACAAGATGTACAACGGCCATCCCGCCGACGCTATCCGCACCCGCGGCGGCGCCACCATGGAGAGCATCGACCTCCTCAAGGACGGCGTCGTCACCCGTGCCGTCCTCTTCGACTTCCCCGCTCTCAAGGGTGTCGACTACATGAACGAAGCCGAAGCCATCTTCCCCGAAGACCTCGACGCCGCCGAAGAAGCCTTCAACGTCAAAGTGGGGGCCGGCGACCTCCTCCTCATCCGCACCGGCAACTGGGAACGCCGCAACGCCATCGGCCCCCGCAACCCCACCGAAGCCGGAGCCTCCGGCCTCCACGCCGCCTGCCTCCCCTGGCTCAAGTCCCGCGACATCGCCATGCTCGGCGGCGACCTCGCCCAGGACGTTATCCCCAGCGGCTACCCGGAATTCTCCCTGCCCGTCCACCAGGTCATCCTCACCTCCATGGGCTGCTGGATCCTCGACAACTGCAACTTCACGGAAGTCGCCCGTATCTGCAAGGAAGAGAATCGCTACGAATTCATGGCCGTCGTCAACCCCCTCCGCATGGCCAACGGCACCGGAGCCCCCGTCAATCCCATCGCCATCTTCTAAGTGTGTGGCAATTCATACCCGGCGGATCCACACCCCCTCCCCCTCGCCTCTTTAGCCTTCCCCCTCGACGGGGGAAGGTTGGAGCCTGCCCTGAGCTTGTCGAAGGGATGGGGGTGACTCCCCTCCACACCCAATAGATGCGACGACCAAACCCCCCCATGACCAACCAAAACTTCCCATACCCGGACACCTTCGTCATCGTCAACCGCTTCCGCATGCACTACTACCACTCCGGCACCGACGACCCCGTCAACGTTGTCATGCTCCACGGCAGCCGATCCACTGCTCACGCCTATCGCCGCCTCTTTCCCCACCTCATCGCCGCCGGCTTCCGCTGCTTCGCCCCCAACGCCATCGGCTTCGGCCAGTCCGACCAGCCCCACGACCCTTCAATCCACACCTTCGATTTCCACAGCGACAACCTCGAGACCTTCATCCGGGAACTCGACCTCCGCAACATCATTCTCGTCGGCCACGAATGGGGCGGACTCATAGCCATCGACTACGCCATCAACCGCCCGGACAACACTCTCGCCCTCGTCCTCACCGACTCAGGCGTCTTCCTCCCCAACCGAAAATCTGGACTTCGCGGTCTCCTGGATCGCTCCATCCTGGGAAACCTGCTTTTCCGCCGGTCGAACGCAAAACCCGCCCACCCCCAATCCCGGAGACCTTCAGTTGACCGGCAGCCAACTCCAGAATCCTCCGCCACCCGACGCGGTTTCATCCACATGGCCGCCCAAGCCCACCACGGATACAACAGACTCCGCATGAATGTCATCCGCAACAGCCTACCCCGCCTCCAGACCCCCACCCTCCTCATCCGCTCTCGAAGCCCCCAACTATTCTCCGAAGACGAATCTCTCTTCTTGCAACAACAGCTGACCTACGTCCGCTCCGTATCCCTCCCCATTTCCGCCCCACTCGAGTATGACAACCTCGCAATAGACATCGAATCCATTCTCAACTTCCTCGCCCCCATAGCCTCCCTCACCACACCAATCCCATCGACCTGATTCACACGAACAGGTTGAATACCTGCCACCTCTTCCCTTGTATAGCTCTTTCCCACACCCCTCTCACCTTGAACACAGCCCCCCGGCCCGGCGATAATTGACGTTGTAACCCGCTATTTCCCCCACTCGTTATCCTTGAAAGCCGACTCCACCCTCAGCCCCACCATGTTGCTGCTCAAACAACTCAAAGAATTCAACGAGGCCCTCATCCTGGCCCTCGCAATCTTCCTCCTCCTCCAGTTCAGCGTACAGAACTTCAAGGTGGAAGGCTCCAGCATGTCCACCACCATCGAACCCGGCCAGTACGTCGCCGTCAACAAGCTCCACAAGTTCAAGGTAGACATGGCCCGACTCTCCGCCCTCATCCCTTTCTGGGACGCCTCACACATGGGCGAGGTCTATCCCTTCCAGAGACGCGGCCCCCAGCGAGGAGACATCATCGTTTTCAACTACCCCTTGGACCCCGAGAGGACCTTCATCAAACGCGTAATCGGACTCCCGGGCGAACAGGTCTCCATCATTCGCGGCTACACTTACATCAATGGCGAACGACTCAACGAGCCTTACCTCACCTCCGGGATACAGCGGGAGAACATTGAATTCGACCCCCTCGGCCCCAACGACTACTTTGTTATGGGCGACAACCGCCCTCACAGCAACGACTCCCGCCACTGGGAAAACCACTTCGGCGTTCACCGCGATCACATCATCGGCACAGAACTCGTCAGCTACAATCTCCCCATAGACCTCGGTTTCGCCAACCCCGCCGACTAACCCCCCTCCCCCTTCCATCTCCCGTAGGGTCGGTTCGCGAACCGACCGCTCTTCACCCCTCCCTCCCTTCTCCCGTCCTGGGAGAAGGTTAGGCCTGTCCTGAGTCTGTCGAAGGGATGAGGGTCTGCCTCTTCACCCTTCCCCCTCCACCCAATTGTCACCCTGAGCGCAGCGCAGCGAAGCCGAAGGGTCTCGCCCCCGTAGCCGACCACCTCTCCCATCCCCTGTTCCTGCGAAGGCAGGAACCAATTCCCTACCCACGCCCAACCCATCCGTACACAACCACATCTCCCGTAGGGGCGGTTCGCGAACCGCCCTCCCCCGCAACAAACACCCAACCCCAGCCCACCCCTCAACGCTAGGTGAGCAGCCCCCCTCTTCACCCTTCCCCCTCGATGGGGGAAGGTTTGGATGGGGGTGACTCCCCCTCCTCCTACTCCCAACCCTTCACCCTCCACCCCACTCCCCACACCCCCCAAGACCCCTCCCGCTTGAGACGCTCGCCTTTACTTGCTAGAATTCAACACTTAGACTTCACTACCGGTTCAACCCATCCACAGGAAGGAGCACTGTTTGGGCAAAATTAACGTAGCTATCATCGGCGTGGGAAACTGCGCCTCATCTCTCGTCCAGGGCATTCACAAATATCGCGAAGTACCCGAAGACGAAGTTGTCCCCGGCCTGATGCATCCCACCATCGGCGGCTACGAAATCGGCGACATCAATATCGTAGCCGCCTTCGACGTCGACAACAATAAGGTTGGCAGGGACGTATCCGAAGCCATCTTCTCCGGACCCAACAACACCATCCGATTCGCGGACGTACCCCCCACCGGCGTAACCGTAGACCGCGGCATGACCCACGACGGCATCGGCAAGTACGTCTCCGAAGTCATCGAAAAGGCCCCCGGCCCCACCGCCGACGTCACCCGCATCCTCAAGGAACGCGAGTGCGACGTAGTCATCAGCTACCTCCCCGTCGGCAGCGAGACCGCCACCAAGTGGTACGTCGAGCAGATCCTCAACGCCGGTTGCGGCTTCATCAACTGCATCCCCGTCTTCATCGCCCGCGAGGACTATTGGCAAACCCGCTTCAAGGACCGCGGCCTCCCCGTCATCGGCGACGACATTAAGTCCCAGCTCGGCGCCACCATCACCCACCGCGTCCTCACCCGCCTGTTCCACGACCGCGGCGTCACCGTCGACCGGACCTATCAGCTGAACTTCGGCGGCAACACTGACTTCCTCAATATGCTCGAACGGGAGCGCCTCACATCCAAGAAGATCTCCAAGACAAACGCCGTCACCTCCCAGTTCGACGACGAAATAGTCGATAGCAACATCCACATCGGCCCCAGCGACCACGTTCCCTGGCTCCACGACAGAAAATGGTGCTACATCCGCATGGAGGGCCACACCTTCGGCGGCGCCCCAATCAATCTGGAACTCAAGCTCGAAGTTTGGGACAGCCCCAACTCCGCCGGCGTCGTCGTTGACGCCATTCGCTGCTGTAAGCTGGCCCTGGATAGAGGCGATTCTGGAGCAATTTCCGGCCCCAGTGCCTACTTCATGAAGTCTCCTCCCATCCAGTACACCGACGATGTGGCCCGGCAAATGGTGGAGGACTTCATCTCCGATAATTAGTCTCGGAGGATTCGATGTCGTTCCTGCGCGAGGGCAGCCGATGAAGATCGCCCTGGTCTCTCCCTACGACTTTACGTGGCCCGGAGGTGTGACCGCCCACATCTCCCAGTTGAGCCATCGGCTCACGGACATGGGCCACGACGTGAGGATTCTCGCCCCCTTCTCTCCCAATCGCGTCGACGGACAGGAGCAGAATTTCATCCCCCTCGGTCGCAGCGTCCCCATCCCCAGCGGCGGCTCCATCGCCCGCATATCCCTCTCCGCCTGGCTCTATCGCCGCGTCCGCATCATCCTCCGCCGGGAAAAGTTCGACGTCATCCACCTCCACGAACCCCTCGCCCCATACCTCCCACTCGCCGTCCTCCACTGCTCCCGCTCCGTCAACATCGGCACCTTCCACGCCTTCCACGGCAGCAACCGTATCTACCGCTGGAGCAGCCCCCTCCTCAAACCCTACTTCCGCCGCCTCAATGGTCGCATCGCCGTATCCCCCGCCGCCCAGAGCAACGTCCAACGCTTCTTCCCCCAGGACTACACAATAATCCCCAACGGCATAGACCTCGACTTCTTCGCCGCAGACGTACCCCCCGTCCCGGAACTCCGCGACGACAAGATAAACATCCTATTCGTCGGGCGTATGGAGAAACGAAAAGGCCTCCGCTACCTCCTCGATGCCTACAGCCGCCTCAAGTGGGACCACCCCAACACCCGCCTCATAGTCGTTGGCCCCGGCAACCCGGACAAATACTCCTACCGCATTCTCGCCGAACGCAGCCTCGAAGACGTGGTCTTCGTCGGCGCCGTCGACCACAACATGCTCCCGCGCTACTACCAGACCGCCGACATCTTCTGCTCCCCCGCCATCGGCAAAGAGAGCTTCGGCATCGTCCTCCTGGAAGCGATGGCCGCCTCCAAGCCCATCGTCGCCTCCCGCATTGAGGGTTATTCGGACGTAGTCACCCACGGCCACCAGGGTCTTCTCGCACCCCCTCAGGACGGCGAAGGCCTCGCAGCCGCCCTCTCCCACCTCATCCAGAACCCCTACCTGCGACGCAAACTAGGCGCCAACGGCCGCGCCGACGTCAATCAATACTCATGGAATTCCGTCGCTCACCAAGTGGTAGACTACTACCACGCCACCATGGAAAGGCAGAAAGGTGCAACTGCTAACATCTCTGCCCCTGCTGAGTGAGTCCCTTGAACAATCCTCACCCCGCCCCTTCACGTCATTCCGGCGAAAGCCGGAATCCAGTTCCCCCTTCCCCCTCGATGGAGACCTTTGCAATTCCCTCATCTCCGCCCCCTCTTTCCTCCTCTCCCGTCCTGGGAGAGGATTGAGGTGAGGGTTATCTGGGTGGCGGCGAGGCAGAACGGCGGATTTTGCATTACCCTCCTTGAGGGCCTTAGAAACCTCTTCCCCCTTGATGGGGGAAGATTGAGATGGGGGTGATCCCGGTGGAATGTATGACCCATCCAGCAGTTACGCAACCCTCTCCTAGACGTGGAAAGGCTACAGCCTGCACCCGCGAAGGCGCGTGACAGGGTTGACCCCAACCCACAACCACTTATGACAATACAAGAATCGCGATACCCCAAACCCATAACCAAAGGCAAAAAATGCAGCCCCTCCGCAATCGCCTCAGAAACCTGACCCTCCGCTACGTCGAAAACCCCGGTGCCCGGGGCCTCCAGAAGCTGGGCCTCACCCCCAACGGCATCACCGTCCTCGGCTTCCTCGTCTCCTGCCTCGCCGCCATCATAGTCGCCGTCGGAGACCTCCGCGACGGCGCTGTCGTATTCCTCCTCGGCGGCGCCCTTGACCTCTTCGATGGTGCCCTCGCCCGCCTCACCAACAAAACAACCCCCTTCGGCGCCATGCTCGACTCCCTCATGGACCGCCTCGGCGAAGCTGCCCTCTACCTCGGCCTCGCCGTCTACGCCCTCACCGTAGACCCCGACTCCCGAAACCTCACTATCTTCATGTCCCTCCTCATCCTCGCCCTCGCCACCTCCCAGGCCGTCAGCTACCTCCGCGCCCGCGGCGAGTCCCTCGGCATCGATACTCGAGCTGGCCTCATGACCCGACCCGAACGCGTCATCATTCTGTTCCTTGGCCTCTTCCTTGGCGAAGCCACCACCCTCCTGGCCATGGGCTTCATAGCCTTCTTCTCCACCTGGACCATGCTCACCCGCCTCATCCACATCTGGCGCCGCCTCTAACCTCCTCTTTTTCCTGAGGAGACCCCGCGACGAAGAATCTGGCAGCGGGGGGCGCCCTTTCCCCCTCTCCCATCGGAGCGGTCCCCCAACCCCCATTAACCGTCATACCGGCGAATGCCGGTATCCAGAATCCCCTCTCTCAGCTATCGAAACAGCCATCCAAGCCTGCCATTCTTACCTCTCTTGACAGTTATGTAAAGTCCCCATCGATAGGGGAAGATTGAGCCTGTCCTGAGCTTGTCGAAGGGATGGGGGTGCCGCCCCTCTTCCCACAAAGCATTCAAACCATAGACTTCCACCCCTCCTGCTTCCGTAGGGGCGGTTCGCGAACCGCCCGTCCCCCGCAACCTGCAATCCCCCCAACCAGCGACACAACCCCCCTCCCCCTTCCCCCAAACTTGCCGACACGCAGTGTCCCCCCAAAACCTACCCAACACACAACGCTTGTTGTAAACTATCCCTACCCACACCACGGGAGGGCGGATGAACCTCATATCACAGCAAAACAGGGCAGACCTCAAGCGCAGGTTCCGCAAGGAACTCAAGCGCGACGTTACCCTCAAATTCTTCACCACAACCACCTCCTCCGCCCTCGTCCTCCCCGGCAGGGAATGCCCCACCTGCCCCCAGACCCAGGAGCTCCTCGAAGTCACCACCGGCCTATCCCCCAAGCTCCACATGGAGACCTACGACTACTTCTCCGACATCGAAGAGCGCGAACGCTGCGGCGTCGAACGCATCCCCGCCCTCGTCCTCGAAACCGAGCGCGGCGGCAAAATGAAATACTACGGTGTCCCCGCCGGCTACGAATTCGCCCTCCTCGTCCAGGACATCATCACCCTCTCCCGCAAGGTCAGCCCCCTAATGCTCCCATCCCGACGTGCCCTGCGCACCGTCAACCGCCCAGTTCACATCCAGGTCTTCGTCACACCAGATTGACAGTTTTGCCCGGAGGTGGCCAGGTTGGCACACGCAATGACCCTGGAAAATAAGCTCATCACCGCCGACGTTGTTGAGGTCCGCGAATTCCCCAATCTCGCCCGACAGTACAACGTCTCCTCCGTCCCCCAGACCGTCATCAACGGCATGATCGAGTTCACCGGCGCCATCCCCGAAGACCAATTCCTCGAAAAGGTCATGCAGGTTGGCTTCGAAGACCCGGACAATTCGCAGAATGGAGTCTGACGACGCCTTGCCTCAAGAACTGACCGGCGGAAGCGACGGACGAGGGCTGAAAATTGCCGTCGTCGTGTCCAGGTTCAACGAAGATATAACCTCCAAGCTCCTCCAGGGCGCCCTCCGGGCCCTGAAGGAATGCGGCGTCGATGACGAAAACGTCACCGTCGCCTCGGTCCCCGGCGCCCTTGAATTGGGCGTCGCCGCAATCACCCTGGCCAAGTCCGGGCAATACAACGCCCTTGTCGCCATCGGTTGCGTGGTAAAGGGCGAAACCGGCCACTACGACGTCGTTGTCACGCAGAGCACCGGCGCCCTCGCCCGCATCGCCCTCAAGACCGGCGTCCCCATCGGAATGGGCGTCATCACCACGGACAACGAAGACCAGGCCCACGACCGCGCCGGTGGTAACTTCGGCAACAAGGGTCATGGCGCCGCCCTCGCCGCCGTCGAGATGGCCAACCTCCTGCGTCTCATCGATAGTCCCTGAAGGAGCCCCAAATGCCCCTGAACGAAAAACTCCAGTCGGACCTGCACCAGGCCATGCGCGCCAGAGACCGCACTCGCGTGTCCGTCCTCCGAATGCTAAGAAGCGCCATCGGCTACGAGGAGATCGACAAGAAACGCGAGATGGACGATTCCGCCATCCTCGACATCATCTCCCGCCAGGTCCGCCAGCGACGCGAAAGCATCCAGATGTATAAGGACGCCAACCGCCAGGACCTCGTGAACAAAGAGACCCAGGAACTGCAGATCCTCCAGGAGTACATGCCCGCCCAGCTTTCCGAAGAAGAACTGACCGCCCTCGCCCAAGACGTAATCCAGCAGGTCGGCGCCACCGGTCCCCGCGACAAAGGCCGTGTCATGGGCAAACTCATGCCCCAGGTCAGAGGCAAAGCCCAGGGAGGCGACGTCAACCGCGTCGTTACCGCCCTTCTCACCAACGCCGATGCCTAACCCCCTCTCCCTTTCTCCCTCCCCCTCACTCCCACATGTCATTCTGAGGAGGCCCCGCGACGAAGAATCTCGCCCCCGTAACCACCCTCCTCTGCTCTCATCTCCCGTAGGGGCGGTTCGCGAACCGCCCCCATCCACAACCAACTCCCCCTCCCCAACCGTCATTCCGGCGAAGGCCGGAATCCAGTCTTCTCCCTTCCCCTTCACTCCCACATGTCATTCTGAGGAGGCCCCGCGACGAAGAATCTCGCCCCAGAAACTGCCCCCCTCTACTCTCATCCCCCGTAGGGGCGGTTCGCGAACCGCCCTCCCTGCCCCACAACCAACCTTCCCAACACCAACCCTCTCCCAAGGGCAAAAGAAATTCGGCATCGTCGTCTTCCCCGGCTCATGGAGCGACGGCGACTGCCATCACGCCCTCGGCAACGTCCTTCACCAGGACGCCCGCTACCTCTGGCACAAGGAGACATCCTTCTCCGACGTTGACTGCATCATCCTCCCCGGCGGCTTCTCCTATGGCGACTACCTCCGCCCCGGCGCCATCGCCCGCCTCTCCCCCATCATGAACGCCGTCGCCCGGTTCGCCAACAATGGCGGACTCGTCCTCGGCATCTGCAACGGCTTCCAGATGCTCTGCGAAGCCGGTCTCCTCCCCGGCGTACTCATGCGTAACAACCACCTGCAATTCCGCTGCCAGTGGACTCACCTCCGCGTCGAACAGACTGACACCTCCTTCACCAACGCCTGCACCGAAGGCCAGGTCCTCCACGTCCCCATCTCCCACGGCGAGGGCAGTTACTACGCCGACAAGGAGACCCTCGATACCCTCGAATCCAACGGTCAAGTTCTCTTCCGCTACTGCACCCCCGAGGGCAAAGCTACCCCCGACTCCAACCCCAACGGCTCCCTCAACAACATCGCAGGCATCACCAACAAGAACGGCAACGTCCTCGGCATGATGCCCCACCCCGAACGCTGCTGCGAAGAAATAATGGGCGGCATCGACGGTCTATCAATCTTCGGCTCCATCATCCAAAACCTGAAGGTAAATCTGTAGCCGTGCGCCCCTACCCCAAAACCTCAAAACCCCGCCCACAGCGTACCCTGTAAGGGGCAAGAATGACCCTGGCCGTCTCACTGAGCGTGCTCTCCGCCATTGGCTTTGGCGCCACAATAATCCTGGCCCGCCTGGGCCTTCAACGAGTTCCTCCCACCTTCGCAGTCTTCGTCTCTCTCTGCTCCGGATTCCTTCTCACCTTCCTAGTTGTCCTCACCCTGCATTTCCGGGACGTTTTCGAACTGACTCCCCGGGCCTTCCTCTGGTTCACCTTCTACGCCATCATCACCTTTCCCCTCGCCCGGCTCTCCAACTACATCGCCATCAGCCTGGCCGGTGCCTCCCGCACCGCCCCGCTGTTGGCAATCAGCCCCATCCTCTCCACCGTCCTCGCCCTCATAACCCTTGGCGAGCGTCCCAACCTCATGATCGTCCTTGGTATACTCGTCTCCGTCATGGGCATGGTCCTCATACTCAGCGAAAAGCAGTCCGATGCAGCATAGTCTCACCGGCCGACGCCGAATCCTAGTCGGCCTATCCTTTGGGATGGTCGCCGCCGCCTTTTACGGTGGCAGCAGCGTCATTGCCAAAGCGGGCATGTCCAGCGAAGGCGTCCCTCCCCTCGTCTTCACCTCATTCTGCTTCCTCATGGGCCTCATAATCATATCCCTGCTCTTTCACCGCTCCTTCAAATTCAGATCGGGAATACCCCTCAAGTATTTCCTGTTCATCATCGCCGGCGGCCTCACCTCAGGATGCGCCGTCTCCCTCCTGGTCTTCGCCGTAGACCTCGCCCCAATCGCCGTCGTGACTCCCATAGTCTTCCTCCACCCCCTCGTCGCCCTCATCCTCACCCACTTTTTCCTCCAGCAGCTGGAGCGCGTCACCCCCCGCGTCGTCATGGGCACACTCTTCGCCGTTTCCGGCGTCATCCTCGTAATCCTCGGCAGCGTCCAGCTATGAGCTCCCGATCGAAGGAAGAACTGGCCGAACTCGCCCTCACCGAGCAGGAATACCGCCGCATCATCGACCTCCTCGATCGAGAACCCAACGACCTCGAACTCGGCATCTTCAGCGCCCTCTGGAGCGAACACTGCGGCTACAAGCACTCGAAACCCCTCCTCCGACTCCTCCCCTCCTCCGGTCCCCGCGTCCTGTCTGAGCTCGGACAGGAAAACGCCGGGGCCGTAGACATCGGCGACGGACTCGCCGTCGTCTTCAAGATCGAGTCCCACAACCACCCCTCCGCCGTCGAACCCCTCCAGGGCGCAGCCACCGGCGTCGGCGGTATCGTCCGCGACATCCTCGCCATGGGCGCCCGTCCCATCGCCCTCCTCAACTCCCTCCGCTTCGGCCACCTCGACGACCCCAACAACCGCCACCTCTTCAACGGCGTCGTCGGCGGAATCTCCTGGTACGGCAACTGCATCGGCATCCCCGACGTCGGCGGCGAAATCGCCTTCTCCAACTCCTACTCCGGCAACCCCCTCGTCAACGCCCTCTGCGTCGGCATCGTCGAGTCTAAAAGGCTCCTCAGCGCCACCATCGGAGACCAGGGCAACCTCCTCATCCTCACCGGCTCCTCCACCGGACGCGACGGCATCCACGGAGCTTCCACCCTCGCCTCCCGCACCTTCGAGTCCGACGAAGAGATGCGCCCCACCGTCCAGGTTGGTAACCCCTTCCTCGAAAAAGTCCTCATCGAAGCCTGCCTGGAAGCCGCCGCATCCGGCCATCTCGTCGGACTCCAGGACCTCGGCGCCGCTGGCCTCAGCGGTTCCACCATCGAAGCCGCCGACCGTGGCCAACGCGGCATCCGCATCGACGTTGGACGTGTCCACCGACGCGAAGACGCCATGACCCCCTACGAAGTCATGCTCTCTGAGTCCCAGGAGCGCATGCTCCTCGTAGTCAAGCCCGAGTCTAAGTACAAAATCACCGCCATACTAGAAAAGTGGGACCTCCCCTGGGTGGTGCTCGGCGAATCCGAAGAAGGCCGTCGCGCCCGCATCTTTGAATCCGGCGTCCCTGTCGCAGACATCCCTGTCCAGGCCCTCACCGAGCCGACCCTCTACCGGCTGGAAGGTGTACCCTCGCCAGAGGCCGAAGAAGCCGCCGCTTACCCTATGGACCGCATCTCTCTCCCCAACTCCTCCCCCACCCAAGTCCTCCTCAACCTCCTGAAATCCCCCAACATCGCCTCAAAAGAGTCAGTCTATCGCCAGTACGACACCCAGGTCCAGACCAACACCGTCCTCGCCCCCGGCGCAGCCGACGCCGCCCTAATCCGCATCAAGGGCACCCAAAAGGGCCTCGCCCTAGCCACAGACGGCAACGGACGCTACTGCTGGCTGGACCCCTTCGTCGGCGGAGCCATCGCAGTCGCCGAAGCCTCCCGCAACGTCTCCTGCGTCGGCGCGGAACCCGTCGCCCTCACCGATTGCCTCAACTTCGGCAACCCGGAACGACCCGAAATCTACCACCAGCTGGTGCAGGGAATTCGTGGCATGGCCGAAGCCTGCCGCGTCCTCAACCTCCCCGTCGTCAGCGGCAACGTCAGCCTCTACAACGAGACCCGCGGCCAGTCCATCTTCCCCACCCCCATCGTCGGTGCCCTCGGCCTCACCCAAAACATCAACAAACGCGCCGGCGCCGCCTTCCAGAAGCCCGGCCACACTGTCGTCCTCCTAGGCGCCTCCAATATAGATGGCCGCGCCGAGTCCCTCGCCGGAAGCGAATACCTCGAAGTGTGTCACAACCTCATCGCAGGCCGCCCCTCCATAGACCTCGACCTGGAAGCGAACGTCCAGGCCCTCTGCCGCCTCGCTATCGCCGATGGCCTTCTCGCCTCAGCCCACGACTGCTCCGACGGTGGACTCGCCGTCGCCATCGCCGAGTCTTGCATCCTCGGAGAGCTCGGCTTCACTTACAACTTCACCATCGAAGGTCGCTGGGACGCCGCCCTTTTCGGCGAATCCCAGTCCCGCATCGTCGTCTCCCTCCCACCCGACAACCTCCCCCGCCTAAAAGCCCTCGCCAACGACGCAAACGTCCCCATCACTATTCTCGGAAAAGTAGGCGGCGACAAAATTACCCTGCCCGGCCCCATCAGCCTCCCCCTCCAAGACGCCGCATCAGCCTGGCAAAACGCCCTCCCCAACGCCCTCTCCTAACCCCCTAAACCCACATGTCATTCTGAGGAGGCCCCGCGACGAAGAATCTCACCACCGGTTGACGCTCACCCCCCTCTTCATCCATCCCCTCTTCCCACAACCCCACCCAACCGGTACGGGCCGGTTTCAAACCGGCCCTCTTACAATTCATCCTGAAAAACAACCTCGGCATCCATCTCAAACCACATGTCATCCTGAATGAAGCAAAGCGAAGTCGAAGGATCTCGTTCCCAGTCCCCAATTATGCTCCTGCGATTGCAGAAACCCACTCTCTACCAATGCCCTTCCTTCCCCCTCACCACTTATCCAACGTACGAACTGCTCGCGAGCCGACCGTTCCCCTCTACGCGCCCAACTCCTCCTGTCCCAAAATCCCCTACCCCCAGCTCGTCGGGTCCACCCCCCGATGCGGCTCCCACGCCCTCTCCAGATTCTCGTGAAACTCCCTCGGATTCAGCGGATACAGCCTGACCAACCCGCCGTTCGTCCGAACAAGCTGAATCTCCGTCCCCAACGGGTGCATCTTCACCACAATCTCCCGCACCTCCGAATAAAGCACCACCTTCACCCGCGGCCGTCCGTACACCACCACCAGCGCCTCCTCGTAAATCTCATATCGGCGCGCCGCCCAAAGCCAGTGCCCCCCCGCCAGCACAGCCCCCAGCGCCAGCAAAATCGCCGCATCGAACACCCTGGCGTCCCACGAATTCGACCCCAAGGCGGCGGCGGGAATGGCCACCACAAGCAACGCCAATCCCAAATACCAGATGAAGTTGGAAAGGAACGTCGTCCGGTGTCTTTCGCTGTATATCGGCCCAGAATCAGTCACATCCATATTCTAGCACAACCCCTCCCCCTCCCTCTGCCCAACATCAACATCCTCTGGTAGGGGCGGCTCGCAAGCCGCCCGCCCCCGCAGCCCAGGACTCCCTAAGCCGTAGCCCAAAACCCCCTCCCATCATTCCGGAGGAAGCCGGAATCCAGTCTTCTCCCCTCTTTTTTCTGAGGAGGCCCCGCGACGAAGAATCTGGCGGCGATGTGTCCCTCCCTCTTAAGCCTTCCCCCTCGACGGGGGAAGGTTTGGATGGGGGTGACTCCCCCTCCTTCTCAATTCATCCAGCTTCTCCCAACCAGGAACCTCCTCCCCCTCCCGTTCCCTCGCGAACGCGGGGGCCCATTCTTCCTCTCCTCTTAACCCTCCTCCCAACCTGTCATTCCGAGTACGGCGAAGCGCATCCGGGGAATCTCGCCCCCTGACCACGACAACTTCTCCCCCTCTTTTTTCTGAGGAGGCCCCGCGACGAAGAATCTGGCGGCGCGGGGTCCCTCCCCGTTCACTCCCCCACCTACCCTATTCCCCCCTTTTCAGTTACAATTTCCCCACCTAATCACCATCCTCAGGAGTTTCTACACCTATGAGCGACGACACCAAGTACATCTATCGCTTCAGCGAAGGCAACGCCAGCATGCGCAACCTCTTGGGCGGCAAGGGCGCCAACCTCTCGGAAATGGTCTCCCTCGGCCTCCCCATCCCCCCCGGCTTCGTCATCACCACAGACGTCTCCCTCACCTACTACGACCTCGGCAAGCGTATGCCGGACGGCCTCTGGGAAGATATCCAGGCCAACATGCACCTGCTTGAAGCCGACGTCGGTCGCAACCTCGGCGATGTCAATAACCCCCTCCTCCTCTCCGTCCGCTCCGGCGCCCGCATCTCCATGCCCGGCATGATGGACACCATACTCAACCTCGGCATCAACGACGAAGTGGTAGAAGGCCTCGCAGAGCAGATGAACGACCGTCGTCCCGCATTCGACGCCTACCGACGCTTCATCCAGATCTTCGCCGACGTTGCCATGGAAGTCCCCGGCCAGATCTTTGAAGACATCCTCGAAGAACACAAAAACCGCGCCGGCGTCACTCTCGACCACGAGCTCCAGGTGGAACATCTCCTACCCCTCATCGCCGATTTCAAAGCCGCTGTTGTCGAACACTCCGGCGAAGAAATCCCCACAGACCCGTGGGAGCAATTGCGCCGCGCCGTCCTCGCCGTATTCGAAAGCTGGAACAACCCCCGCGCCTTCCAATACCGCGACTACCACGGCATCCCCCACAACTACGGCACCGCCGTCAATATCATGACCATGGTCTTCGGCAACACCGGCCCCGATAGCGGCACCGGCGTCCTCTTCACCCGGGATCCCTCCACCGGCGCCCGCCGCATCTACGGCGAATATCTTGCCAACGCTCAGGGTGAGGACGTCGTCGCAGGTGTCCGAACTCCCCAGCCCGTCGCCAGCATGAACGAGACCCACCCCAAAATCTACGAGCAGCTTATGGGCTTCGCCCAGCTCCTCGAGACCCACTACCGCGACATCCAGGACGTCGAGTTCACCATTGAGCAGGGTCGCCTATTCATCCTCCAGACCCGCAACGCCCAGCGCACCCCCGCCGCCTCCGTCAAGGCCGCCGTAGACATGGCAGGCGAGGGCCTCATCAATGAGACCGAAGCCGTCCAGCGGGTTCAGCCCGACGAGATCAACCGCCTCCTCGTTCCCCGATTCGAACAGCAGGCCCGCGCCGATGCCGTCGACGCCGGTTCCCTCATCGCCCGCGGCACCCCCGCCTCCCCCGGCGCCGCCGCCGGCACCGTCTATTTCAACGCCAATGAAGCCGCCGACGCCGGTCATGCCGGTGAAAATGTCATCCTCGTTCGCCCCGAAACCAACCCCGACGACATCAACGGCATCCTTCAGTCCATGGGCATCCTCACCAGCCGCGGCGGCACCACCAGCCACGCCGCCGTCGTCACCCGCGGCCTCGGCAAGGCCTGCATCGTCGGCACCGAGGAAATTAGCTTCAGCCGCGACGGCTCATACTTCCAGGCCCGCGGCCAGACCGTCCGCCAGGGCGATAAGATTAGCATCGACGGCGCCACCGGCGAGGTCTTCCTCGGTGAAATCGCCACCGTCAGCCCCGACTTGGACGAACTCGACGAAGCCCGCAGTCTCCTCTCCTGGGCCGACGACCGGCGTAAGCTCGGCATCATGGCCAACGCCGACACCGAGGCCGACGCCGCCCGTGCCCTCTCCCTCGGCGCCGAAGGCATCGGCCTCTGCCGCACTGAGCACATGTTCCTCGGCCCCGAACGCGTCGCCGTCGTCCAACAGGTCCTCCTGAACGCCGCTGAGGTCGAGCGTTGGGAGCGCGAAAACCCGGACGTGGACGTTGCTTCAATGGGCGAAGCCCTTTCCGAAGACCTGCCCCCGGCCGTCCATACCTACTACCGCGCCCTCAACCAGTTGGAACAATTGCAGGAGGACGATTTCAGGAAGATTCTCGGCGTCATGGGCGACCGTCCCGTCATCATCCGTCTTCTCGACGCCCCCCTCCACGAGTTCCTTCCCCGCTACGAAGACCTCATCAGCAACCTCGCCGAACTCCGCGCCTCCGGTGCATCCTCCGAGGCCCTCGCGAAGGAAGAAGCCGTCCTGGACCTCCTCGAAAAGTCCCGCGAGTCCAACCCCATGCTCGGCCACCGCGGCTGCCGCCTCGGAATCACATTCCCCTCCATCTACCGCATGCAGATCAACGCCATCATCGCCGCCTGCTGCGACCTCATAGAGTCCGGCCTCACCGTCCAGCCCGAGGTCATGATCCCCCTCACTTCCCACGCCAACGAGATGAACCTCCTCCGTCGCCGCCTCGTCAAAGTAGCCGACGACATTCAGAAGGAGCGCGGCGTCGAAGTGCCCTACAAGTTTGGCACCATGATTGAAGTTCCCCGCGCCGCCCTCACCGCCGGCGAAGTCGCTGAAGAGTCCGACTTCTTCAGCTTCGGCACCAACGACCTTACCCAGACCACCTTCGGCTACAGCCGCGACGACGCCGAAGGCAAGTTCCTCCGCTCCTATATCGAAGACGGCATCCTTCCCCTCGACCCCTTCGTCACCATCGACATCGACGGCGTCGGCGAGCTCATCCGCATCGGCACCGAAAAGGGCCGCAACCTCAAGCCCGACCTCGAAGTCGGCATCTGCGGCGAACACGGCGGCGACCCCGACAGCATCGACTTCTGCCACCGCGTCGGCCTCGACTACGTTAGCTCCTCCCCCTTCCGCGTCCCCGTCGCCCGCCTAGCCGCCGCCCAAGCCGCCCTCCGCCACGCCGATTAGCTTACATGACATTCTGAGCGAAGTGCAGCGAAGTCGAAGGATCTCGCAACCGTTCCACGCCCAACCTCCCCAACTCCACCCACATGTCATCCTGAGGAGGCCCCCGCGACGAAGAATTTGGCGGGGCATGGCGTCCCTCCCTTCTCCCGTCCTGGGAGAAGGTTAGGTTGAGGGTCTCCCCCGTTCCCCTCTTCCCCTTTGAAGGAGACAGTCCCATAACCGTCATTCCGGCGAAAGCCGGAATCCAGAATCCCCTGATTTAGCCTTGCCAACTATTCCCTGAGACTGCGGTCTGACTCCGTTTCCGCAGTTATGCAAAGGCCTCCTAGATGGGGGAAGATTGAGATGGGAGTGATTCCCACTACACCCAAACACCCCCTCCTCGTTCCCCCGTCCTCATCCACCCCTTCCCCCCCATCCCCCCAACTTGCCAAAATTCCCCTTGCCACAATCCCCCCACACTGCTACCCTCCATCCATGAAAACAACAGAACATCCATCTCTAACCACCCACACAACCCCTCACCTCCCTCGCCAAGCTCATCGACATCCCATAGCAACACTGGCACTCGTCCTGATACTCTCTATCATAAAGATTCCAGAAATCCCTAATTTTCTTCTGGAATCAAATGACGAACCCCAAAACACTCGATCTCACGCCTGCATCAGCCCCAGAAACCCACTATTCGTTTTGAAAATCAAATCCGTCCCACGCCTGACATTCCTGAATCGAATCCTTCGTTTTCGGTTCGTTCCCTAATCGTTCCTGATATGGACTCTCATCACAATCACCCACCCCCGAACCTCAACATAGGCCAATACCGAAACCATACCCGCCCCCTTATCCACGACCCCCGGACCGGCCCCAACCGACGGCTGTCCAAACTCACGTCTGGGTTGTCCCCCACCACAAACCACTCGTCCTCCCCCAGCGTCCACTCCAGGTCCCAGACCACGTCCTCCCGCCACTCGTTCCCGCCCGCGTCCACAATCATCCGCCCCCCCACCATCCCGACCCGCTCCCCCGGCGCTGCTACCACCCGCTTCAACAACACCCGGTCCTCAACGCTCGGATGCATGAACACCACCACGTCCCATCGACGCAACTCCCCGGCAACATTCCCTCCCCACACCACGACGAAATCCCCCTCGCGAAGGCCCGGCTCCATGCTCCGACCCTTCACCCGGTAGACCCGAGTCCCCCACAGCCGCCGCAACAGCCCAACACCAGGCAGCCCACCAAGAACTCCCATCAGCAGCCCTCAACTCCCATCTTCATTCTCTCCTCCATTACCTATTCTCTCCCCAAATAAGACCCCAACCCCATCCGCTTCCCCACACTCTCAGACCCATGCTCAACCTTGAGTCCTGCCCCGCCCTTCCCTTGTTCCTGCGAAGGCAGGAACCCATACCCTGCCCAACACCCTACCCTGGCCAGCAAATCGCAACCCTCCCTTTATACCCGTGGACGCCGGGGGCCACTCTTTATCCCATCCCTCACGACCAACCTCCGTTGGCAGCTAAGCCAATTTGCAGTATACTCCAGCCATCCAAACCACGCATAAGGAGAGCACAACCAATGTCCCCTCTGAACCTGAAGTCCCTCATTACTCCCCAGGACGTCCACGCCCACTGCGACGTTCCCTGCGGCATCTACGACCCCCATCTGGCGCAAATCGCCGCCCATACCGTTGTCCGAATGTCCACCCTAATCTGCGAACTCGAAAAGCCCGGCCCCGACGCTTCCCAGGACGAGGCGCAGATCTACAGCCACAAGATCGCCCGCATGACCGCAGTCAAGGAGCACCACGCCGAGCTCGCCAAGCAGGAGCTCCGAATCCTCTGGGGCGACTACTTCAAGCCTGAGCACCTCGACGCCTTCCCCAACCTCCACGACACTTTCTGGAACGCGATGAAGGCCGCCTCCGAGGCCCGCGTCCACCGCAATGTCGACGCCGCCAACGGCCTCCTCACCGCCACCCTCGACATCGCCGAGATGTTCTGGAAGAGCAAGGGCGTCACCCCAGTCCGACAGCCCTCCCGCCAGACCACCGGCGGCGAGCTGGTCTACCCCTCCTAACCACTGCTTACCCGGGCGGGGGCACACCACCCCCGCCCTTAACCTCTCCCCCATTCCGGCGATAGCCGGAATCCAGTCCCCTCCCCTTCTTAACCCTCCCCCCTCAACCCACATGTCATCCTGAGGAGGCCCCGCGACGAAGGATCTCGCCCCCATAACCGCCCAACCCTCGTTCCTCTTGTTCCCGCGAAGGCAGGAGCCCACTCCCCATACCCAATCTCTTCTCGTCCTTGCAAATGCGGAAATCCACCCATTACCTCTGGAGTTCGAAGACTCATCCCCACAATCAGCCTTGACCATCCTTGTAGGGACACCCCTCGTCGGTGCCCTTATTTCACACAATTGACCCCCACCACTCCCCTAACAGCACCCTTCTTGCCACCACAATGATTCCTCCTCCCCCACTTCATACGCCCCTACGTCTACTGTGCATCCTGGGGATACTCACCCTTCTGACCTTCAGCATCGCCTGTTCTGCCGAAACCCCGACCCAACTACCCATGACCCAACCTCCTGCCACTACTACCCCAACCCTCACCGCTCCTCCCACCGCACCCCCTGCCCCGACTCCATCCCCCACTCCCTCGCCGACTGCCACAGCCTCTTCGACTCCCCCGTCCCCTACCGCAACGGCAACCCCTACTCCCACCGGTACCCCCCAAAATCCGCTGGCGGACGCTTCAAAACACGTCTACGCCCTGCTGCAAACGCTTCTGGAGGAATTGGGGCATCGCGAAAGCGCTTCTCCCGAAGAACTTCAGGCCGCCGAGAAGCTGCAAGCCCGCTTCCAGTCCATGGGCTACTCAACCGGGCTCCAACCCTTTGCCTTCCGCAATTTTGACTTTGCAAGATGGCGTGAGACCGGAGGAGAAAACTCCAGAGCCGTCGTCAATGACATGGACTTCACAGGCTTGATGTTGGGCCTCCCGCCCGACACTGTAACCGTCACCGGCCCGCTCACCTCCGTGGGACTGGGACGAAGTGAGGATATTCCTCCAGAAGGACTCGAAGGCAAAGTCGCCTGGTTCCAGCCGGAGGATGGCATTCTGGCCGACAAACAGTCCCTGCAAGCCTTACAGGAGAACGTCGAAAAAGCAGCCAAAGCCGGAGCCGTCGCCGCCGTCATCTCCGGCGACCTGGGCTTCGATAGCTATTCCCTCCTTCTCATAGTCGAATCATCAATCCCGGCCCTGCTCTTCCGGCCCGATGTGGAAGAATTCTGGACCCAAGCCGCGTCCTCCGGCCAGGCCGACATGTCCGTAACCGTTGAAGTGAGAAATCTGGAGTCCCAAAACATAGTCGCAGAAATGAAGGGCGCCGGTAACGGCCTCGTCATCGTTGGCGCTCACTACGACATTGTCCCCACAACCTCGGCAGGTGCCAACGACAACACTTCCAGCGTCGCTATTATCCTCTCACTGGCGGAAGCCTTGGCAGAACGCTCCCTGACCTACACAGTCCGGTTCGTCGCCTTCGGGTCGGAAGAACTAGGACTCTACGGCAGCCGTCACTATGTCGAATCCCTCTCCGAAGCGGAACTGTCCAGCATCAAAGCAATGTTGAATTTCGACGTAGTCGGTTCCGGCCCCTATCTGGAGGCCATCGGCCCCGAGACTTTGCAGAATCTGGCCCTGAGCATAGCGGACGATCTGGAAGTCGAAGCCCAACCGGGCACTCTCCCGCCGGGAGCCGCCAGCGATCACGTCCCTTTCGAAGACAAAGGCATCCCGACCTTGCTGTTATTCGGCCCGGACATCTCCCGAATCCACACCCCGGAGGACGTGCTGGAATTCATCAATCCCGAGCTTCTCGGTAGCGCCTATCTGATCGCTCTGACCATCCTGGAATCCGATAAACTCAGCCGGTAACGGCGCCGATTCAAGTCCCCCCCTACCCATCCTCCTTCAACGCCGGTATAACCTCCGTGCCCCACAACTCAATCGACCGCATCGTGTCCTTGTGCGGCATCGGCCCCTCGTGCCCGTAAATCAGCAGATACCCCGCCTTCAATTCCTTCCGAATCCGACGCAACGTCGCGATCACCGTATCCGGGCTCCCCACAATCAGGTTGTCCATCCCGATTAGATCGTCGTACGTCCAACCACCGAACCCCGGCTGCACCCGACGCGAAGCAATCTTCGCCGCGTCCCGGCTCCGGTACCCCGGCGGGTCCGCGTGCTCCTCGATGGACTTGAACCGGTACTTCTCGTTCCACATGAAGTGCTTGCCCATCTCGTAAGCCCGCTCGTCCGTATCCGCCACAAACGCCCGGATCAGGTAGCCGTAATGCTCCGGCCCCGTGTCGAATCCCGCGGCGCGGGCCGTCTTGTGGTAAAGCTCGTTCGTCTGCACCGCCACGTCCAGCAGGCTGCCCAAGCTCATATACGCATACCCCCGCTCCGCCGCCCACACCACGCTCTCCACGCTCGACGTCCCCGGATACCATATCGGCGGATGCGGCTTCTGAATCGGCTTCATCCACGGATTCACAATCCGGTTGTGGTAATACTTCCCCTCCCACCGGAACGGCCCGTCCGTCGTCCACGTCTTGATGATGAGGTCGTGCGCCTCCTCGAACCGCTCCATGTTCTCCGCCGGGTTGATATTCGCCTGTAGACTCTCCACCGGCGTCCCCCGCACAAACCCGGAAATCACCCGCCCGCCGGATATCACGTCCACCATCGCAATCTCCTCCGCCAGCCGCACCGGATTTGTCGTCACCGGTATCACGTTCCCCAGAATCGCAATCTTGCAATTCTTCGTCACCTTCGCAATCGCCGTCGCGTCAATGTTCGCCGAAGGCTTCATGCACCACCATGCGTTGTGGTGTTCGTTCGTCATTATCCCGTCGAATCCCACCTCGTCCGCCAGCGCATACTGCTCGTGATATTCGTTGTACAACTGGTGCGCCTTCATCGGATCGAAGAACCGGTTGCTCAACGTGAAATAAGACTCATCCTGATGCTCTGCCAGCACCTCTTCTGTCGTAAAACTGTAGGGCTGTTCCGTAAACCAATGCACCTGAACGGACATCGCCTGCCTCCTTACCAATAATTACCTTAACCTATCCTCATTCCCGCGAAGGCGGGAATCCATCTTGTCCTTCCCTCTCCACCCACATGTCAGTCTGAGGAGGCCCCACGACGAAGAATCTCGCCACCGGTTGACGCCATCCCCAATCCTCACTTCCGAAATGCCGCGCGTTGGGGGCGACTCCCCCACCATCCCCTAAACCCCTCGCAAAAACGGCACAACCGCCCCCAGAAACTCCTGCGCCTTCTCTACCTGCGGAATATGCCCGCACCTCTCAATGATCTGCACCCACGAGCCCTGAATTGCCCGACGATACAGCTCCGCGCACTCCACCGGCACAATCGCGTCCTCCCGCCCCCACACAATCAGCGTCGGCGCCGACACCCGCTGCAGATAATGCGGCAGGTTGGGATTGTTCATATACGGACTCCAGCACCACCGGCTCGCCGTCTCCCGATTGCTCCTCTCTACGTCCGCCTGCTCCCGCGTCATCGGCTGGCCGTACGTCTCCTCGTAGTCCGGCACTTGCGAAGTATCGAAGAATCGCAGCCCAGACACCGCCTCCCTCGATTTCGTGAACAGCTCCGCAATCTCCCCCTTCTCAGGCCGGATCCCCACCCCCGCCGTTATCACCAGCCGCTCCAGCGGATACGGACACATCGCCGCCATCTCAGCCGCCATCCATCCTCCCATCGAGAACCCCATCAGCGAATACCTCTCCACCCCCATCTCCTCCATCAGCCCCAGGTAGAAGTGCGCCACCGCGTCTATCGAATCAATCCAGTCAGGACGCGTGGACCCATCGAACCCCGGATGCGAAGGCGCGTACACGGTGAATGACTTCGCCAGTTCAGCGTGATACGACAACCACCCGGGGTTCCCGCCGGCGCCGTGCAGCACAAGCAGCGGCGGCCCTTCGCCCCCCTTGTACATCTGCAGCCTCGCTCCTCCGTAGTCCAGAAACTCTTCCACCCACGCTTGACCCATGTATCCTCCTACTCCAAAAACCTCAATTTCTCACCAATCCGATCCCTCATTCCCGCGAAGGCGGGAATCCACCTTTCCCCAATCTCTCGTAGGGGCGGTTCGCGAACCGCCCTCCACCTCTACCCACATGTCATTCTGAGGAGGCCCCGCGACGAAGAATCTCGTCACCGTAGCAACTCCCCTCCCTTCACCCCGCAATCTCCCTGAACCGCCGTATCGCGTCAATATGGTCCCCCGGCGTCTCAAACCCGGAATTCATCGTATTGAAAGTCACGTGCGTAGCCCCGTAACCCTTCCAATCAGCAATCGTATTCGCCCAGTCCTCCGGCGTGTCCGACCCGGCATTAATCGTCCCCTCCAACCCAATCTCCGACGGGTCCCTTCCTGCCTCCCGCGCGTGCTCGTGTATCCGCTCCACCATCCCACGAAATTCCTCGTTCAGCCCCACCTGACGCGTCGTCGTTATCCACCCGTCCCCCATCGTCCCGATCCGCTTCAGCACCTGCTCCGATCCTCCCCCGAACCACACCGGAATCGGACGCTGCACCGGCAGCGGCTTCAAACCCGCCCGCACAACCCGGTTCCACTTCCCCTCGAAGGTCACAACCTCCTTCGTCCACAACTCCCTCAGAAGCGCGATCTGCTCCTCGCTCCGGCGGCCCCGATTCCTGAAGTTCTCCCCGAGCGCATCGTACTCAACGTAGTTCCACCCAATGCCGATGCCCAACCGCAGCCGTCCCCCGCTCAGCACGTCCAACGCCGCCGCCTGCTTCGCCACCAGCGCCGTCTGACGCTGCGGCAGGATGATTATCCCCGTCGTAAATTCAATCCTCTCCGTAAGTCCCGCCAGAAACCCGAACAGCACAAAGGGCTCGTGGAACGCGTCTTCCAGCCTGTACGAACCCGTCCAATTCCCGTAATAGTCCGCGTCCGCCCCCAACACGTGGTCGTACGCCAGAATATGATCGTACCCCAGCGACTCCGCCGCCTGGGCGTATTCCCTTATAGCTCCCGGATCATTCCCTATCTCCGTCTGGGGAAACACCACGCCGACTCTCATACATAGCTCCTATAAGTCCTCTCAATCTGAAGCCAGTATCTTATCATCCCCCTCTAACTGTCAAACCCGGCTCCCCCACCCTCTTGTTCCTGCGAAGGCAGGAACCGCTACTCCACCCACAACCCACCTCAGCAGCACCCGCCGAACCTCCAGCCCTCTCTACCCACATGCCATCCCAACCGCAGCGCCATCCCCCATCTTCCCCCTCCACCCACATGTCACCCTTAGGAGGCCTCGCGACGAAGGGTCTCTACACTGAAACTTCCCCTCTTCACCCTTCCCCCTCGAAGGAGACCTTTGCATAACCCCTCCAAGGGAACTCTTTAGCCTCTTCCCCCTTGATGGGGGAAGATTGAGATGGGGGTGATTCGGGTGAGGCGAACGACGCACTCGGAAGTTACGCAAAGCTCTCCTCGCCGGGCGAAGACCCGGATGGTGGCACTTCCTCCGCCCACACATCACCGCAACCCTCCCAAATTGCCAACTTTTCCTTGCCTCAATTCCCCCTCCCCTGCTACCATCAACCCGTCGAAAAACACATATCCCAATCCACAGCCGGCTTCCACTTCCGCCACAGAAAAAACGAATCCCCCCGAAACGAATAGACCCAACCACCACTCCCCCTTTGCTCCCCAACCTTCCGTCCCTTGGGTGTATAATTGCCTACCATAAAACCTGAAACAGGACGAATAACCCAACAATGACCACCACCTCAAGACGCGTTGACGTTAGATACCCCGCCACCGAAATTGACAAGAAATGGCAGCAGCGTTGGGATCAGGACCGCATCTACCACACCCCCAACGACGACCCGCGCCCCAAGTGGCACGAGCTCACCATGTACCCCTATCCCTCCGGCGACCTCCACATCGGCCACTGGTACGTCATGGCCCCCTCCGACTGCCACGCCCGCTTCCGCCGCATGCAGGGCTACAACGTCCTCCACCCCATGGGCTTCGACGCCTTTGGCCTCCCCGCAGAAAACGCCGCCATCCGCAACCGAATCCACCCCCATCCCTGGACCATCGGCAACATCGAAAACATGCGCCGACAGCTCCGCTCCATGGGCCCCGTCTACGACTGGGACCGCGAGATCATCACCTGCCTCCCCAATTATTATCATTGGAATCAGTGGCTCTTCCTGGAATTCTATAAGCACGGCCTCGTCTACCGCGACGAAGCCCCCGTCGTCTGGTGCCCCTCCTGCAACACCGTCCTCGCCAACGAACAGGTCCTCAACGGAGCCTGCGAACGCTGCGACACCCTAGTCACCCGCCGCTCCCTCAAGCAGTGGTTCTTCCGAATAACCCAGTACGCCGACGAACTCCTGGACTTCAGCGGCCTCATCGAATGGCCCGACAAAATCCTTACAATGCAGCGCAACTGGATCGGTCGCAGCGAAGGCGTCGAAATCTCCTTCGACGTCTCCCACTTCGGCCTCGAAACCAAGGAACTCCGCACCTTCACCACCCGAATCGACACCATATACGGCGTGACCTTCATGGTCCTCGCCCCCGAACACCCCCTCGTCGATAGCCTCACCGCGCCGGAACAGCGCGAAGCCGTCCAGGCCTATGTCGAACAGGCCCGCCGCGCCACCGAAATCGACCGCCTCTCCACCGAGCGCGAGAAGACCGGCGTCCCCCTCGGCACCTACGCCGTCAATCACCTCAACGGCGAGCGCATCCCCCTATATATCGCCGACTATGTCCTCACCAATTACGGCACCGGCATCGTAATGGGCGTCCCCGCCCACGACCAGCGCGACTACGAATTCGCTCAGAAGCACGGCCTACCCATCCGCACCGTCATCGGCGCGCCCGCAGGCCAGGGACCGGAACCCGGCCGCGCCTTCACCGGTCAAGGGGTGATGGTCAACTCCGCCCCCTTTAACGACATGCCCAGTCCCGAAGGCGCCAACGCCATCGCGGACCTCGTCGAATCCAACCATTGGGGCAAGCGCACCGTATCCCACCGCATCCGCGACTGGCTCGTCTCCCGTCAGCGCTATTGGGGCACCCCCATCCCCTTCGTCTACTGCGACGACTGCGGCACCGTCCCCCTCCCCAACGACCAGCTCCCTGTCCTCCTCCCCCTCGACGCCGAGTTCAAGCCCACCGGCGAATCTCCCCTCGCCATCAGCGACGATTTCGTCAACACCGACTGCCCCGGCTGCGACGGCCCCGCCAAGCGCGAGACCGACACTATGGACACTTTCGTCGACTCCTCTTGGTACATGTTCCGCTTCGCCAGCCCCACAGAAGATGGCGCACCCTTCGACCCCGACCTCCTCGGCCAGTGGCTCCCCGTAGACCAGTACACCGGCGGCGCCGAACACGCCGTCATGCACCTCCTCTACTCCCGCTTCTTCACCAAGGCCATGCGTGACATGGATATGCTCAATTTCGACGAACCCTTCCTCCGCCTCTTCAACCAGGGCACCATCATCGCCGGCGGCTCAAAGATGAGCAAATCCCGCGGCAACGTCATCAGCCCCGACGCCTACGTCGAGGTCTTCGGCGCCGACGTCGTCCGCGCCTACCTAATGTTCCTCGGCCCCTGGGACCAGGGCGGCGACTGGACCGACACAGGCATCAACGGCATCTCCCGATGGACCAACCGACTCTGGGACCTCTTCCAGCGTGACCCAACAGAACTTCCCGACACCGTCAACGACTCCGATGCCGCCGACACCCGCCGCAAGCTCCACCAGACCATCGAAAAGGTCCACACAGATCTCGACCGCTTCAAGTTCAACACTTCCATCGCCACCCTCATGGAGTTCACCAACCACCTCTCCCAGGCGTGGAACAACAACTCCGTCGACGCCGAACTCTGGCGCGAATGCACGGAAAAATTCCTGCTCCTCCTGGCCCCCTTCGCCCCCCATCTCGCCGAAGAACTCTGGGAGCGAAACGGCCACCCCTACAGCATCCACAACCAGTCGTTCCCCAAATGGGACCCCGCCCTCACCGCCGAGGAGACCATCACCCTCGTCATCCAGGTAAACGGACGACTCAGAGACCGTCTCCAGGCCCCCGCCTCAATCACCGAAGATGCCGTCAAGGAAATGGCCCTCGCCAGCCCCCGCGTCCAGACCCACACCCAGGGCAAACAAATTCGAAAACTGGTCTACGTCCCCGGCCGCCTCCTCAACATAGTAGCCACCTAACCCCCTCCCCTACTCCTTAGTTCCTGCGAAGAGCCTGTGCCCGCAAAGGCGGGTACAGGAACCATTACTATACCTTTGCCCCTTCCCTTCGTAGCTACCCAACCCCTCCCTTTCCCCCCGCGGACGCGCGGGTCCACTCTTCCCTCTTCCCCATCAACCCCCAGCGCGCCTGCCATCGAACGAACCCAGAATCCTATCCGCCAAATCCCGCGATAGCTCCCCCTCTTCAACAGCCCGCTCCACCGCCTCCGCCAAACCCTCCGGCCCGCCGTCATACCGCCACACCCCTGCGGAATCGTCACCCTCCAGAGATTCCAGAATCCTGTCCCCTACCCCCATCGCAACGGTCTCCGCCTCTTCCGCTTGCCTTGGCGCCTCAGCAAGGCCCGCTGGCCCCTCCCACGTGAAGGTCTCGACATCCTCCAGTACGTACACCCCTTCCAAAGTCGCCGCCGCAACGCCCCCTATCTCCTCCACCGACCCCATAATCTCGTCCGCCAGCGACCGTGAAATCTTACCCTCCTCCACAGCCTGATCTAATGCGTCGGCCAAATCCACCGTCCCGACGTTGAATCTCCAAACATCAGACGGACCCTCCCCTTCAACCGAATCCACCACCTTATCCGCCGTTTCTTGGTCAATGGCCCCTTCCTCCACTGCCTGCCGCATCGCCCCATCGAAGTCCTCGGAGCCCGTCCCCGAAACTGTCTTCGTGTCCGTCATCACCGTAACGGTCAACTTTTCCTCATCCCCGTACCGAGCATAGATCGTGCCCACCCCCACGACCACCGCGGCCAGCAACACCGCAAACGCAATTCCAAACCACTTTCGCTTCGTCATAGCAACTTCTCCTACACGTTCTCTGAGTGCGGAACTAAGCATGTCATTCAGCATCTGAATCCAGACAATAAATCCTCGAATCCCCTTTCCGTCCCTCTGCATTCGGTCCCGAAAGAGTTGCACCATCAACTCCCCGTATTCCCGACGAAATTCACTTGGATAGATCACCAGCAGAAATCGGTAGATCCGCTCGGAAATCATCTCAAGCCCTGGACCTCCGCACGGCAGTCGCCTGAATCCCTCTGGCCGCCCTCGACAGCCGCTCCATTCGCTCGACTTCGGCGTCCAGCGCCCGCTCCCCCAAGCCTGTAATCCGGTAGTACCTCCGACGCTGGTCGTCCATTGCAGGGTCTGGCCGTTCGTCGCTCTCCTCGACAAGTCCCGCCTTTAGCATCTTCTTGACAGCTCCGTACAACGTGCCCGGCCCCATCGTCACCGTCCCTTCGGTCAAGGCTTCAACCCCCTTCATTATCGCGTAGCCGTGCTTGTCACCCGAGGCCAGGGCCAACAGGATATGAAGCTGAGATGCGGGGAGAGGAAGAAAGTCCATTGGATTCTCATTCGCCAAGTCAAACCTCCCTTGTAACACGTCTCTGAAGGGATCTGAGAGATTTACTATATCGACATGCACTATATCGCTATGCGATATTCTTTGTCAACCCCCTCCCCTACTCACCCACATGTCATTTGTATGATTGCAAAAGCCCCCCAGATAGGCCAATCTGGAGGGCGGGCGAGAGGGGCGCGTCGACTGTCATTGGGCGAGGGAACTGCAAGTAAGGTCCCTGCGCCGTTCAGAGTTGGACACCCCTCACGCCGCTATGTCGCTCCGAACGGATGCCTGAGCATAATGGCCCGTATCGCAAGTGTGGAGGACAAGAAGCATTATAGATGAGGAGGTGCACAAAGTGAAAGTAGTAGCGGGAGTGGACGTGGGTAAGAGAAGCCTGGACGTGTCAGTGTCAGGAGGTTCACCCCAGCGCTTTGACAACAACCAAAAGGAGATAGCCCGGCTGCTGGGCTGGTTGCGAAGCTGCAGCGTCACCCACCTGGTATACGAAACCACCGGCGGCTATGAGAGACCCCTCGTCAAAGCCGTCAGGGACTCGGAGATCAATGAGCACCCAATCCACCCCAACCGGGTACGCAACTTCGCCCGTATAGTGGGTAACCAGGCCAAGACCGACCGCCTAGACGCCCAAATGCTCTCCCGCTACGGAGAGACCTTTGAGTTGTCCAACACCATCTCTCCGAACACCGAGGAGGAGGAACTCAGAGACCTGCTAAGCCGTCGTCGACAGCTGGTACAGGAGCGAACCCGGGAGAAGAACCGGCTCGACAAAGGCGTTGCCAAAGACGCTCGCTCCTCTATGCAGCGCCACATCAAATGGCTCGATAACGAGATCCAGCGCCTCGACAAGGAGTGCCACAAGAGATTGCACCAGTGCCAACTCTTGACCCGCAAGACCGATCTCTACCAGAGTGTCCCAGGCGTGGGCCAGCAGACCAGCGCCATACTGGCCGTCTACCTCCCAGAGTTGGGCCTCTACAACGGCAGACAGCTCTCCTCCCTCGTAGGCCTCGCCCCCTGGTCCAAGGACAGCGGCGCCCGAAGGGGCTATCGCTCCATCCGCGGTGGACGCGCCAAGGTGCGCAGCGCCCTCTACATGGCTGCCCTCTCCGCCGTTCGACATAACTACGACCTCAAAAACTTCTATCAAGGACTCCGTCGTCGCGGCAAGTCCGGCAAACTCGCCCTCACCGCCGTCATGCGTAAGCTCCTGTTGCTCCTCAGCGCCGTTGCCCAACGCGGCACTCCCTGGGTCCCCAATCCCTCCTCTTCTACCTGAATACCCTTGATTCTCAACACAGATACTCTGAGGAGGCCCCGTGACGAAGCATCTCCCCCCCATGACGGCCCCCTCCCTTCTTCACCCTTCCCCCTTGACGGAGACCATTGCTTAACCCGCTCTGAAAACTTCAAAAGCCTCTTTCCCCTCGATGGGGGAAGATTGAGCCTGTCCTGAGCTTGTCGAAGGGATGGGGGTGATTCGGGTGGGGTGGATGAGGCATTCGGCGGTTATGCAAACCTCCCCTGGACGGGAGAATGTTTTGATGGGAGCTATTCCCACTCCCCTCCGTTCCGTCCAGGTAGGGGCGGTTCGCGAACCGCCCTCCCCCTCTACCTACACATCACCAAAAACCGCAGCGCCCAAATAGATTTGCGCATAAGCACACCGGCCACCCCATCCAAAATGAACGTGGACAAGTACAGCTCGTACCTACCCCGCAAACCAAGTTGCACTACCCATTGCTCATTCCCAGGAAAATCCAGTCCAGAGACAATTACGTTGTTGTCCAGGACTACCCTGATCCCCGATGCTGTTGGCCTACCTAAATTCGATATTCCTCCACCAAGCCAACCACGTCCTCCGGCCCAATTCCCATTTCCCTTGCCCTCCTCGCCCCATACCGAATCAGGCGCTTCCACTCGCATTCTTCCATGTACCTTAACAGAGCCTCGCGCACCACTTCACTTCTGGACTTCCCCTGCTGAATCATTTCCTGGTCCACTCGCTCCGCCATTTCAGGAGGCAATAAGATTCAATCATATTTGTCTATCTTGGCATCATGGCCTCCTATTGCCCAGTCTTACTCAATTCCTGTGACCTGTCTTGATTTCTGTCACCCTCCCACCGCCATCCCACCCAAACCCCGCACCCCCTACCCTATGGCATAGCACTCCCACCTCAATACAATATAAGGCAATTCCGTTCTACCCCACCGAAGCGCCCCCCAACCCCCGGTGAGAAACCGTGCAACCCAAATCCAAAAATCCTCTCATCAACGTCATCAGAAACCGGAACTTCCAGTTTCTCCTGACCAACGGCAGCATCTCCACCAGCGGGGATATGACCGAACTCCTCGTCATGGGTTGGCTCGTCTTCCAGATCACCGGCTCTCCATGGCAGGTCGCCCTCGTCGGCCTCGCCCGCACCGTCGCCATGTTCTCCTTCACCCTCATCGGTGGTGCCATCGGCGACCGACAGGACCGACGCCACGTCATCATGGCCTCCAACCTCGTCACCCTCGCCGTCGTCGCCACCGTCCTCGGCACCCTCGTCTTCGGCACCGTCGAGCCCTACCACCTCTTCATCGCCGCCGCCCTCCGTGGGGCCACCCGGGCCTTCGACAACACCAGCCGCAGAGCCCTCATGTTCCACGTCGTCGGACAGGGCAACCTCGTCCAGGCCATCTCCATGGAACAGCTCGGATTCAGCGCCGGCAGAATCATCGGCCCCCTCGCCATCGGTGCCCTCCTCCAGCTCACAGGTACCGCCATCAGCGCCTACGCCCTCCTCACCGGCCTGTACTTCGTCGGCTTCCTATGCATCTTCTTCCTCAAAATCCCCCCCGTCATCGCCCCACGCGCTCAACGCTCCGTCATCAGAAGCATCGGCGAGGGCATGAAATACGCCTACACCACACCAGCCATTGCCGCCACCCTTACCGCCAGCGTGGTCATGAACGTCATGTTCCAGTACCACCTCTTCATCCCCGTCATCGCCGACGAACATCTCAACGTCGGCCCTGGCCTCATGGGCCTCCTCGCCGCCGCCGACGGGATAGGTTTCGTCATCGGCTCCCTACTCATCGGACTCCTCGGAGCACGCGTCAGAATTAGCGGCAAAATCTTCCTCGGCGGCTGCATCGGCGTCTCCATTTTCCTCCTCGCCTTCGCCCTAACCCCCTGGTTCCTCTTGTCCTTCTTCATCCTCATCGTCCTCGGAACCTTCCAGTCCGGATTCTCCACCATGCAAAGCGGCATCCTTCTCACCAGTAGTCCCACCAGGTTCCACAGCCGCGTCTTTGGCGCACAGGGAATGGCCGTCAGCAGCGGTCAGCTGGGCAACGTCGAACTCGGCGCCCTCGCCTCCATCCTCGGCATGAGCGCCGCCATTGCCGTCAACGCCGCCGGAGCCTTCGTCCTACTACTCCTGATCGCCATCTTCATGCCCGCCCTCCGACGTCCCATCGTCAGAGTGGACGATACCCCCGAGGAACCTCCCGAGCCTCCCGAACCGCCCCCACCCAAACCCGACCAGCGAGGCGTCTTCCGCAAGCCGTCCTCCATCTTCAGCCGAAGACCCTGGCGACGTCTCTCCTCCAGGCAACGACGGAGTATCCTTCGCCACAAGCTAGACGACCTCCGCCAAAACCGCCCCCACAAACCGGACCCCAACGAAACGCCACCGCCGTAATCCCTCTAGTCTTCCCCCTCCTCCCACATGTCATTTGTATGATTGCAAAAGCCCCCCAGATAGGCCAATCTGGAGGGCGGGCGAGAGGGGCGCGTCGACTGTCATTGGGCGAGGGAACTGCAAGTAAGGTCCCTGCGCCGTTCAGAGTTGGACACCCCTCACGCCGCTATGTCGCTCCGAACGGATGCCTGGGCATAATGGCCCGTATCGCAAGTGTGGAGGACAAGAAGCATTATAGATGAGGAGGTGCACAAAGTGAAAGTAGTAGCGGGAGTGGACGTGGGTAAGAGAAGCCTGGACGTGTCAGTGTCAGGAGGTTCACCCCAGCGCTTTGACAACAACCAAAAGGAGATAGCCCGGCTGCTGGGCTGGTTGCGAAGCTGCAGCGTCACCCACCTGGTATACGAAACCACCGGCGGCTATGAGAGACCCCTCGTCAAAGCCGTCAGGGACTCGGAGATCAATGAGCACCCAATCCACCCCAACCGGGTACGCAACTTCGCCCGTATAGTGGGTAACCAGGCCAAGACCGACCGCCTAGACGCCCAAATGCTCTCCCGCTACGGAGAGACCTTTGAGTTGTCCAACACCATCTCTCCGAACACCGAGGAGGAGGAACTCAGAGACCTGCTAAGCCGTCGTCGACAGCTGGTACAGGAGCGAACCCGGGAGAAGAACCGGCTCGACAAAGGCGTTGCCAAAGACGCTCGCTCCTCTATGCAGCGCCACATCAAATGGCTCGATAACGAGATCCAGCGCCTCGACAAGGAGTGCCACAAGAGATTGCACCAGTGCCAACTCTTGACCCGCAAGACCGATCTCTACCAGAGTGTCCCAGGCGTGGGCCAGCAGACCAGCGCCATACTGGCCGTCTACCTCCCAGAGTTGGGCCTCTACAACGGCAGACAGCTCTCCTCCCTCGTAGGCCTCGCCCCCTGGTCCAAGGACAGCGGCGCCCGAAGGGGCTATCGCTCCATCCGCGGTGGACGCGCCAAGGTGCGCAGCGCCCTCTACATGGCTGCCCTCTCCGCCGTTCGACATAACTACGACCTCAAAAACTTCTATCAAGGACTCCGTCGTCGCGGCAAGTCCGGCAAACTCGCCCTCACCGCCGTCATGCGTAAGCTCCTGTTGCTCCTCAGCGCCGTTGCCCAACGCGGCACTCCCTGGGTCCCCAATCCCTCCTCTTCTACCTGAATACCCTTGATTCTCAACACAGATACTCTGAGGAGGCCCCGCGACGAAGAATCTCGTTGCCGTAGAGAACCACCCTCCCCCTCTTCTTGTTTCTGCGAAGACAGGAACCAATACCCTAGCCACACCCTACCTCAACCTTAGCGTCAACCTTCCCAATCTTCACCCTTCCCCTTTTATGGGGAAGTCCCTTAAGACCTCCTCTGAACTCGTCGAAGAGATTCGGCGATCCCTCCCTACCCCGCGTATACGGGAACCAATTCTGCTCCCTGCACGAAAGCATCCCTCCGCGAAAAGATATGCCTCCGGTGACTCTTTCACCCCAATCCGGCTCTCCAATGTCTCTTAAGCTGCAGTGATCGGAGAATGTCACCACTGCCTACCCTTTGTCACGTTCGCTGCCCAAAGCGATACCGAACACGATGCCGAAGACGATTCCCACTGCCACGCCTAGGCCGATGTTGCCGAGTGACGAGCCTATGGCTGCGCCAACTCCAATTTCGAGTGCTAGTCCTACACCGATCGAGGTGTTCGATCGTTTACTCATGCTTTCATCTACTTTATGCCCTTTCCTGATGACCCTCGCTGGAATGTGGCCCAGCACCTCGTCAGGGCAAGCCCTCCAATCGGCGTTGCGTATCCGAGGCTGGACACAATACCAGTGTTCCGCAGTTTGTAGCGCCTGAACGGCCTGTGTGTTCAATTTAAACGGACGCTAGGCAAGGGTGTCCGCGTGGCATTAAGTACAGCCAGCGAGGCGTCTCCCTCAAGCCGTCCTCCATCCTTAGCCGAAGACCCTGGCGACGTCTCGCCTCCAGGCAGCGACGGAGCATCCTCCGCCACAAGCTCGACGACATACGCCAAAACCGCCCCCACAAACCGGACCCCAACGAAACGCCACCGCCGTAATCCCTCTAGTCTTCCCCCTCGGCATCGGCGAACATCGTAGTTGCCCGTCCCCTCCCCGTTCCCCCGCGGACGCGGGGAGCCACTCTTCCTCCCAATTCCAACTTGTTACCCTGAGGAAAGTGGAGTGAAGCCGAAGGCTCTTGCCACCCCTCTACCCGCACCCTCTCCTCTTCGCCCTTCCCCCTCCTCCCACATGTCATTCTGAGGAGGCTCCACGACGAAGAATCTCGTTGCCGTAGAGAACCACCCTCCCCCTCTTCTTGTTCCTGCGAAGGCAGGAACCAATACCCTGCCTACACCATCCACCCCCTCCGAGCGCCCGACCCCTCCCAAAATAAAAGGTGGCAGGCTTCTTCAAACCTGCCACCACACTAACTCTCCACCGAATCTCGTGGGAGAACCCTAACCCCAAAACCCTAGTCCGCCGGCGTATTCCCCATACGCACCACCGACTCCCACTCCCCCTCCGTCACCGGCTGAATTGACAGCCGCGCCCCCCGACGAAGCACCATCATCTCCTTAAGCTCCGGCGCCGACTTCAACATGTCCCGTGTCACCGGACGCAGAAATCGCCTCGTCGCCTTTATGTCAACCATGTACCAGATGGGATTGTCCGGCGTGCTCTTGGCGTCCGGGTGCTCCGACTTAGGGTCCCACGCCGTCGCATCCGGGTAGCCCTCATTCACAACAACCGCCGTGCCAATCACCGCCAGGGGCTTCGTACTGCTGTGATAAAACAGTATCTCGTCCCCCTCCTTGATGTCGTCCCGCAGCAAGTTTCGCGCCTGGTAGTTCCTCACCCCGTCCCACTCCGCAACTCCGTCATCCACCAGGTCGTCAAACGAATACGCGGAAGGTTCCGACTTGAATAGCCAATACCTCTTAGCCATACGCCATCCTTAGATGGAGAGTCTCACTTCCTGCTCGACCGGCAGTCAATCCCGGACCTACGCCTTCACCTCGACGCCCAGCCCCAACTCCTCCTCTATACCCCTCGTCGACACCAGATGCCGCTGCAGGTTCATCTCCTTGGGGCTGAATCCCAAAGCCAACCCCACTAGCTGCGGCAGATGGAACACCGGCAAGTCTATCTCCTCCCCCTTGTGCTCCTCGGCGTCCGCCTGCTTCCCGTCCAGTTGCAGGTGGCACAGCGGGCAGGGAGTCACCATCGCCTTTACCCCTTTCGCCTTCGCGTCCAGCGTATGGTCCCCCAACATTGCCATGGAGTTGTCCTCGTTCGACGTCAAAATTGGAAAGCCGCAGCACTTGCCCCTGCCGGAAGTCTTCACAGCCTTGCCGCCCAGCGCCTCGATTACATCTTCCAAGGCAGTCTTCCTCGTCTTGGCGAACTCTTTAGGCACCATCAATTCCGGCGGACGCTTCATGTAACAGCCGTAGAAGTGCGCAATCGGCATCCCGTTCAGCGGATGGGTCACCATCGACTTCAGCTTCTCAAGCCCGAAGTCCTCCACGATGGCCCAGAGCATGTGACGTATAACCGTCGTCCCCTTGTACACCAACCCCTCCTCAGCAAGGAACTCTCGGTTGATCATCGTCCGGTATTCTTCGTCCTTCAATCGGTGGTGGGCCTGCGTCATAATCCCCTGGCAGGTGCTGCAAATCGTCATTATCTCAAGTCCCGCCGACTCTGCCATGGCGAAGGTGCGGGCGTTGATGGGGTCCGAAACCTCTTTGCTCAACACGCCCGCGCCGGTGCATCCCGCGCTTTCCAACACCTCATCGTCAAGTTCGAATCCCAGCTTTTCCGCCACCTGCACAACCGCTTCATACAGTTCAGGGCAGCCGCCCTTCGACACGCAGCCGGGATAGAATGCGTATTTCGTCTTCACCTGTCCGTTGGTCGTCATGGAGCGCCTCCTGAAAATGTTGTCAAATTAGAAAAGCAGTCTCCTATCCGGAAGACTCCCACTTCTCGAAGATCCTCTTGATACGCTCGGCTCCGGGCCGCTTCTTGTGAAGCATATACGGCATCGGCCGCTTCCCCTTCACCGCCGCCTTCACCGCGAAGGGCAGCAGCTTCATCAGCCCCTTCACATTCGTATAACCTTCTGTCTCAATCGCCAGACGACCCTCGTCCAGCCAGCCGTGGGCCTTCACCGAGGCGGCAAAGCTCTTGTAGTGATGCACCACCTTGGGAGGCCCTGCCTCCGCCTTGATGGCCATGTCGTGCAGGTCAAATATCCGGTCCGTCGGCTCAATGTACTTCGGACAGTGCTCGCTGGCCTCGAAGCAGTGCGTGCAATCCCACATGCCCCTCGGTAGACTCAGCTTGTCCAATCGTTGGCGCTTCCGGCTGTCCCGCTCGTCGGCAACCGCCCGGTACGCCTTCGTCAACGCCGCCGGCCCCACGAAGGTCTTGTCTACCACCAGTACCGTGCAACCCTGGTCGCACAACCCGCACTGGGTGCACCTCATCGCTTCCTGCAGATGCTTGCTGTGTCCGCCCGGCACCAGGTGCTCCCCCTCCTCAGGTGGCTGCACCGGATCAACCCAAGGCTCCACCGCCCTGAATTTGTTCCAGTGGAATTCCCTCGCGTTGTAGACCAGGTCCTTCATCGTCCGACTCATCTTGAGCGGCTCAAGCTCAATCGCGCCGTCATCCGCCCCGTCCCACGCCTTCTTCACCTTCGTCCGGCACGCAATCGCCCCCTTGCCATTCACCGTCATGGTGCAGTCCCCGCAAAACCCCGTCCGGCAGCTTCCCCGAAACGCCAGCGTCGGGTCCTGCTCGTCCCGAATCTTCAGCAGAGCGTCCAGCACCATATCCCCCTCCCCAACCTCTGCGGTATAGTTCTGCGTGGAACTGTCTGCGTTGGTTATCGGATCGTATCGCTTGACCGCAAATTTCACTTCCATCTTCAAGACTCCTTCCTGATTACAACGGCAGATTCTCGATTGTCTGCCCTAACTCTACGTCCATCAAACTCCCAACCTTTTTCTGCCCCCGTCAATCGGCCTCCACAGGCTCGTAGTCCAGCTTCGGCCCCTCATCTCCACACGTCGCGACGATGCGCTTCATCCAATTCTCGTCGTCCCTGTCGGGGAAGTCCGACCTGAAGTGCGCCCCACGACTCTCCTCGCGGGCCTCCGCGCTGGCGATAATCACCTGCGCCACGTCCAACATGTTCCCCAGCTCCCTCAAAGACCTGAGCTCCATGTTGTAGGCCCCGCTCTTGTCACGCACTCCCAGCGCCGCAAAACGCTCCTGCAGCTTGGCCGCCGCATTAGCAGCTCGCCTCAGGCCCCTCAGATTCCGCACTATCCCCACGTTCTTGTCCATGATCTCGCCCAGGTCCCGACGCACCGCCCCGGGGGTGTCGCTGTTCGCGTCCTTCGCCGTTACCTCGTTGAGCCCATCCTCCTGCTGCTGCACCAGGTCCGCCGTCGCAGCCCTCCAGGTCACACCACGTGCGTGGCGGCTGGCCGACTCTCCGGCCCTGCGGCCGAACACAATGCAGTCCAGGAGTGAGTTCCCGCCCAGCCGGTTCGCTCCGTGAACCCCGGAGGAAGCGCACTCCCCGGCGGCAAACAGGCCGGACAGTCCCGTGGCCCCGAACGTGTCGATCTTTATCCCGCCCAGCGGACGATGCATCCCGGGCTTCACGGGAATCAGGTCTTCAGAAGGGTCCAACCCCTCCAGATCGTCCACCATCCACAGAGTCTCCTGCAGCCGCTCCGTCATCCGCGCCTTGTCCAGGTGTCGCATGTCCAGGAAAATGTGCCCCTTCTCTCCCCTGTTCTTCCTCACCTCCGTCAGCGCCGCCCTAGCCACCACGTCCCTCGTGGACATCTCCATCGCGTCGGCGTCGTACCGCTCCATGAATCGCTCGCCCTTCTTGTTCACCAGGTGAGCGCCCTCGGCCCGCACTCCCTCCGTAATCAGAATTCCCCTGTCTCCCAGCGTAGTCGGATGATATTGCATCATCTCCATGTCTATCAGAGGCACCCCTGCCCTGTACGCAAGCGCCACTCCGTCCCCCGTGCCTGTAAGCGAACACGTGCCGCCGTTATACATCTGGCCCAGGTTCCCCGTCGCCATCACTACGGCCTTGGAGTGGAAAGGATGAAGCTCTCCCGTCCTCAGGTCCCGGGCGATGATCCCCTTGCACATCCCATCCTCGACCAGAAGCGACCCGGCGAACCACTCATCGTAGATGCGGATCTCATTCCGAACCAGCTGCTCGAACAGCACCTGCAATATAACGTGTCCCGCGGAGTCTCCCACATAAGCCGTTCTGGCCTGGGACGAGCCCGGAAAGGCCGTAACGTCTATCCGCCCCTCCGCATCTCGATTGAAGATGACTCCCATGTGCTCCAGCGCCACCACGTCCGACGCGGCACTCTGACACATCACCTCCACCGCCTTCCGGTCCGAAAGGTCTCCGCCCGCGGCAATCGTATCCTTCGCGTGGGCCTCCCAGGAATCCCCAGACTTCAACGCTGCGTTTATTCCGCTGTGTGCTCCCGAAGAGTGGCTCCGCATCGGATGCACCTTGGAAATCACCGCAACGTCTGCGCCGGACGCCCGAGCGCCCAGGGCCGCCCGCAGTCCCGCAAATCCGCCGCCAACTACTAATACGTCATGTTGAGGCAAGGGCCCTCCTCTCGCTTCCCCGCAATACTATTTGCACAAGCAGCAGGGTCAAGTGGCATAGCCTCCACCGCCGTTCCCTCAAAGGTGCCATCTGCCCATCAATAGGGATTACGACAGTGGGGTCAGCGCCCATTGTAATAACCCCTCCATACACTGTCAATTTTCAACCTCCCTATACCCACCTGTCATTCTGAGGAGGCTCCGCGACGAAGAATCTCGCCCCCGATTGACGTCCAACCCTCCCCCCCTTTCCTCCTTTCCCCCTGACGGAGACGGGGACCCGCTCCTCCACCCTCTACCACCCAACCGCAACCCGTGCTAACATCCTATCCCAAACGCCCATGCCCAACCGCCAAATCCATCTCTCCATCCAAGAAGGCCTCCCCTCCTCTCCTCCCGAAGCCTGCCTGAACAGCGCCGCCCTCGCCGCTCTCGACGCCGGCTTCCCCAAACAGGACTGCCAGCTGACTCTCGCCCTCTGCGACGACGACACAATCCTGGACCTCAACTCCCGTTTCCGTGGCGAAAATAAAATCACCGACGTTCTCGCCTTCTCCTCAACTCACGACGGCCCCTGGCAGGGCGACGACGACCCCCAACCCTTCCAGCCAGAACCCCACTCCGCCTTCCCCACACCACCCAACGACCCCCCCTACCTCGGCGACGTTATCGTTTGCCTCCCCCAGGCCCACCGGCAGGCCGCCGAGGCTTGCCATTCTCCCCAAAAAGAGACCGCCCTCCTCGTCATCCACGGCATCCTACACCTCCTCGGTCACGATCACTACGACGAACAAGAAAAAGCCCACATGTGGTCCCTCCAAAACCTGGCCATGACCGCTCTGTTTCAAGAAGGCAGACGCTGATTGGTCCGCGTCCTCAACCTTCCAACTGTCCTTAAGTACCCCCCTCTCATAGTCGCGACCCATCACCTCGAGCTGCAATCTATCTGATATACTTTCATTCGAACTGGAGAACGTGCCCCCACACAAATCCCTTCCAATTCGCCAACTTGTGATGAGGCAGAGAATAGTGTCTACCGCTTTAGAAGTCATTCTTGAAGTTCGTGAGGACGATGTCGACGGCGGTTACTCCGCAAGCGCCTTGGGCTACGGCATCCACACCCAGGCCGAGACCCTGAGTGAGTTGCGCTCAAACGTCAGAGAGGCTGTAGAATGCTACTTTGACGAGACCATGAAGCGCCCCAGCTTGATTCGTCTTCACTTCGTTCGTGACGAAGTTCTCGCTCTGTGAAACTTCCCCGCAACGAAGTTCTAGCCCCTTTTCAAACCCAATCCCCCCGCTCTTGCTCCTGCGAAGGCAGGAGCCCATACCCTACCCCCAAATCACACAACCGCAATCGAACCTCCCTCCCCCCTTCCCGTTCCCTCGCGGACGCGGGGGCCCACTCCTCCTCCCCCTCCACCCACTTCTCATTCTGAGCGCAGCGCAGCGGAGTCGAAGAATCTCGTTGCCGTAAATACCCACTCACGTGCACCCCGTAGCACCCATCCCCAACCCTCCCGCAACTGACACCTTTTTCTTTCTCGCTCCCCCGAAAAACTGGTACAATCAACCCATGTCCTCCCAGGTCCTGTATCGCAAGTGGCGTCCCCGCCGTTTCTCCGACCTCGCCGGTCAGGAGCACGTCACCACCGTCCTCCGACAGGCCGTAATCCAGGACCGCATCTCCCACGCCTACCTCTTCTGCGGCCCCCGCGGCACCGGCAAGACCACCACCGCCCGCGTCCTCGCCCGCACCCTCAGCTGCCTCAACCCCCAGGACGGCGAGCCCGACAACACCTGCTCCCTCTGCGAGAATATCGACACCGGCCGCGCCATGGACCTCATCGAAATGGACGCCGCCAGCAACCGCGGCATTGACGAGATTCGCAGCATCCGCGACCGTGTAAACTTCTCCCCCGTCGAGAGCAAGTACAAGGTCTATATCGTCGACGAAGCCCACATGCTCACCGAGGCCGCCTCCAACGCCTTCCTCAAGACCCTCGAGGAACCGCCTCCCCACGTCATCTTCGTCCTCTGCACCACTGAGCCCCACAAAATCCTCCCAACTATCATCTCCCGCTGCCAGCGATTCGACTTCCGCCGCATCTCCTCCGAGACCATCGTTGAACGACTCCGCTTCATCTGCGAGCAGGAAGGCATCGAAGCCGATGCCGCCGTCCTTGGCGCCCTCGCCAGGGCCGCCGGTGGCAGCCTCCGCGACGCCGAAAATCTCCTGGAGCAGGTGGTGGTCTCTTTCGGCCAGAACCCGGACATCAACGCACTTCAGGATATGCTGGGCCTGTCCCACTCACGCGAAGCCCAGGCCCTCGTAGCCCATTTCCTCCTCGGCAACACTCCCGGCGCCCTCGGCGTCATCGGCAAAGCCGCCAGCGAAGGCGTCGACCTCCGTCAGGTCCACCGCCAATCAGTGGAACTTCTCCGGGCCGTGCTACTGATCAAGTCCGGCGCCGCCGATACCCTCGACATCGGCGCCGAGACCCTGAACGAAATGGCCGCCCTCGCCCGCAAAGTCCAGCTCCCCAAGATCATGCGCTGCCTCAAGTCCCTCGGCGAAATCAACATGCGCCTCGATGCTACCAGCAGCCTCCCCCTGGAGCTGGCCGTTGTTGAGACCTCTCTGGCCGAAGAAGCCCAACCCACGCAACCCGCCGCTCCAACAAGGGCTCCCCAGCCCGCTGCCAGCGGCGGCACCCGTCCCAATTCCTACCAACGCCGTCCCGCGCCGGCTCAACCTCAACCCCAGCGTCAGCCCGCCCGTCCAACCCGGACTCCCCCGGCAGACGCCCCCACTCCCACACCTGCCCCCGCACCCGTCCCCGTGGCCCAGGGAAACGGCGACTCCATCTCCCCAGCCATCTGGGAACAGATTGTCCGCTCCCTCCGCCGGGAGAAGGGAAGACGTTTCTTCCTCGGCGCCCTCCTCAAGGACTGCCGCAGTCCCCACGTCGAAAACGGCTCCATCATTCTGCCATTCAGCCACCGCTCCAACATGGAACGCATGGAGAGCGAACTGCAGGAGGCCAAAGGCAGCGACGCCGTCAAAAACGCCATCAACCACTACCTTGGCAAACCCTACGAAATCAAACTGACTGTGCTCGAAAACGCAGGCCGCCGTCCGGCAGCCGCAACCAGCCCCCTTGTGCGCGCCGCCAGAAATATGGGCGGACGAATTCTAGACGAGAGGACCATCGAACCTTGATGAACCGAAAGATGATCAAACAGGCCCAGAAGCTTCAAGCCCAACTTCAGAGGGCCCAGACAGAACTCGAATCTGCCACCGTCGTCGGCACCGCCGGAGGCGGCGTGATCAAGGTCGTCATGACCGGAAAGCAGACCGTCGAGTCCGTCGAAATCGACCCCGAAGCCGCCGAGGACATCGAACTCCTCCAGGACCTAGTGACCGCCGCCGTAAACGACGCCGCCTCCAAAGTCCAGGAAATGGCCGCCCAAAAACTCGGCGGCCTCGCCGGCGGCCTAAACATCCCCGGCCTCATCTAACCTCCCTCTTCCCACCTCGATTGCGGCCCCGTAAAACGGTAGGGGCAGGTTTCAAACCTGCCCACTTGGCTTACCTCGTAACTAAGATTTCACGCTGAGTGCAGCGCAACTAAAGAATCTCGCCCCTGTAGCAGTCCCCCGTTTCTGCGAAGGGGCGCTTATGCCCGCGGAGGCGGAGGGCCTTTGGACAATAGTCATTCCGCCCCGCCCTCTTGTTCCTGCGGAGGCAGGAATCCGCTCTCTACCCACATTATCCCAAACGCATTGGGACACCCAACCGTAACAACCCCACCCACCCCGTGTTCGCGCGCATGCGGGAACCCACTCTTTACCCCCCTACCCACATGTCACCCTGAGCGCAGCGCAGCGGAGTCGAAGGGTCTCGACACCGGTCGACGCCAGATTTCTTCAGGCATCCCCACGTAGGGGCGGCTCGCGAACCACCCGCCCTCGCAGCCGAGGAACCCGATGCCATGGTCTACTTAAACTACAAAGGGGGCAGGTTTCAAACCTGCCCCCTTAACTTTCCAGCCACCCCTACCAACCGTTCGCGAACCCGCCCCCCTACCCCTTCCTCACCATCACCCGATCCACCGCAGCCTCCACGTCCTCCACCGCCAGGTGGTACTTCTTCATCAGCAGCGAAGGGTCCCCAGACTCCGTGTACCCCTGCAGCGCCACCATCTCCATCGGCGCCGGTGCCTTCCGACCCAACGCCTGCGCAACTCGGCTTCCCAACCCCCCGTGCGACAAATGCTCCTCCACCGTAACAACCCCGCCCGTCTCCCGCGACGCCGACGCAATCGCATCCTCGTCCAGCGGGCACAGCGTGTGAATGTTCAACACCCGGCACGACACTCCCCTCGACGCTAACGACTCCGCCGCCTCCAGCGCCGTCGACACCATCACCCCCGTGGCAATTATCGTCGCGTCCTCCCCATCCCGGACCACGTCCCCCTTGCCCAGTTCAAATTCATACCCGTCCGAGTGAAGGACCGGCGTCGCAGGCCTGTACAGCCGCACGTAGAAAGGCCCCGGCGTTTCCGCCGCCGCCCGCACCGCAGCCACCGCTTCCACCGCGTCCGAAGGCGCCACCACCGTGAATCCCGGCAACGAACACGCCAGCGAAAGGTCTTCTATACCGTGCGCCGACATCCCGTCTTCCCCCGTCAGAATCCCGGCGTGGGTGCAGACAATCTTCACCCCCAACTGCGGCTGCGCTATGCTCACTCGCACCTGGTCGAAGGGCCTGCACATCCCAAACACTGAGAACGTGCTCACGAAGGGCACCTTGCCCGAAGCCGCCATCCCCGCCGCAACCCCCATGATGTTCTGCTCCGCCGGCCCAAAGTCAAAGAACCTCTCCGGAAACTCCGCCGCAAACAGGTGCACAAACGTCGACTTGTTCAGGTCGCCACCCAACACCACAATGTCGGGATTCTCATGCCCAAGCTCCACAAGTGCCTTGCCGTAGGCCTCCCGAGTCGCAACTTTAGGCAGAGATTCAATCATTCCGTCCCCTCCTCATGCCAGCTCAGCCAGCGCCCGTTGGAACTCTTCCTCATTCGGCGAAGCTCCATGAAATGCGGGGTTGTTCTCCATGAAGCTGATCCCCTTCCCCTTCACCGTCTTGGCGATAATCACCGTTGGCCCACCCTCTCCGGCCGACGCCTCCTCCAATCCCTCCACCACGGCGCACATGTCGTGCCCGTCAATCTCGACGACCCTCCACCCGAAGGCCCCCCACTTCTGCGCCAGCGGCTCCAACCTCATCACCTCGTCCGTAAACCTGTCATTCTGAATGCCGTTCCGGTCCACAATAGCAACCAGGTTACCCAAACCATAATGCGAAGCCGACATCGCCGCTTCCCACACTTGCCCCTCGTCGCATTCGCCGTCGCCCAGCATCACAAACACCCGATGGTCCAACCCGTCCAGCCGCGCCGACAGCGCGCATCCGACTCCGAAGGAAAGCCCCTGCCCCAAAGAACCCCCGCTCATCTCCACCCCCGGCGTCTTAACGTGGGCGTGCCCCTGCAGTCGGCTGTCTATCTTACGAAATGTCAGCAATTCCTCTTCGGGAAAGAATCCCCTCGCCGCCAGCGTCGCATACAAGCCCGGACACGCATGTGCCTTGCTCAGAATAAACCGGTCTCGGCCTTCCCACCGCGGATTCGCCGGGTCCACCCGCATCACCCGAAAGTAAAGCGCCGTCAGAATGTCAATCTCCGAAAGCGATCCACCCGGGTGCCCGCTCCCCGCCTCATAGACCATCTTCAAAATGTTGCGACGCGACTCCCTGGCAATCCCCTCCAACTCGCCGATGCCCGCACCCCTACCCACGTTTCAGTCTCCCATCATCTACCGCACTGCCAAGGTAATTTGCGAAATCCCTACTCAATAGTCCCCCAGCATTCTATATTGGCCTTGCCGATGGCGCATTATAGCAACGCCCCATAACACTGTCTAGCGTCGCCCAGTCTCCCTCACTATAATAAGTTTGACATGATCATCGACTTTCACGCCCACCTGTACCCGCCCTCCTTCACGGTTCGACGCAAAGAAATAATGCGCCGTGACGAAACCTACGCGAATCTCTTCAGCAACCCCAAGGGCAAAACCCCCTTCGGCCCCGAAATCGTCATCGCCATGGAAAAAGCCAACGTAGACGCTACCGTCGTCCTCGGATTCGGCTGGACCGACCCGGACATCGCCCGCGAAGCCAACAGCTACCTCCTCAGCGCCGCAGCCGCAAGCGAAGGCCGCCTCATCCCCTTCTGCTCAGTCAACCCCGCCTGGGGCAACGATGCCGTCCGAGAAGTCGAACGCTGCGCCTCCCGGGGCGCCCGCGGCATCGGCGAACTCCACCCCGATACCCAGCGCTTCGACATCGCCGATTACAAAGTGATGGCCCCCCTCATGGACGCCGCCCGCGACCTCGACCTCATCGTCCTCGTCCACAGCTCCGAACCCGTCGGCCACTGTTACCCTGCCAAGGGCAAGACCACTCCGGACAAGCTGTGGGCCTTCATACGGAACTTCCCCCACAACAAGATAGTCTGCGCCCACTGGGGCGGCGGGCTCCCCTTCTATGCCCTCATGCCGGAAGTCCTGAAAGGCCTCGAAAACGTCTACTTCGACACCGCCGCTTCCCCCTTCCTCTACACCTCCGAAATCTTCGAGTCAGTAACCCGCATCATCGGAGCCGAAAAAGTCCTCCTCGGCACCGACTATCCCCTCCTCTCCCATCAACGCCTCCTCGACCAGGTCAACAACAGTCCGCTCACCCAGGCCCAGAAACACAAAATCCTCGGCGGAAACGCCAAAACCCTCCTCAACCTATGAACACCCTACCCGACCACCTCCAGCCCAACCTCGACATCGTCCTCGTCGGCCTCAACCCCTCCCAAATCTCCGTCGAGCGCGGCCACTATTTCGCCAACCCCCGCAACCGCTTCTGGCGCGCCTTCAACTCCTCCGGCCTCGTCAAGACTTCCGTCACCATGGAAGACGACCACCTCCTCCCCCTCCACGGCATCGGCTTCACCGACCTCGTAAAACGCCCCTCCCGGCAGGCATCCGCCCTCCGCGCCAGGGACTACCGGGAAGGCGCGCCCATCCTCAAACAGAAACTCCTGCAATACCGACCCCTCATCGCCTGCTTCCAGGGCCTCATGGTCTACAGCAACTATCTCCGCTACGCCGAAGGTGAAAAGTTCAAGGTGCAACTAGGCCTCCAGCCCCAGACCATCGGGACGTCGCAGGTCTTCGTTGTTCCAAACCCCAGCCCCGCCAACGCCCAATATTCCCTCGACGCTCTCGTCTCCTGGTTCCAAGGCCTCAAAGAACTTCGCGACAGCCTGAAGTCCCAATGACCGAAGAAATCCGCACCTTCATCGCCATCGATCTTCCCAGCGAAGCCAAGGACGCCCTCGACAATCTCACCCAATCCCTCAAGTCCCGCGGCCTTTCCGATGTCCGCTGGGTCAACTCCGCCGGCATCCATCTCACCCTCAAGTTCCTCGGTAACGTCCTTACTTCCACAGTCCCCCTCCTACTAGACGCCATCGAGTCCGCCGCCCGGGAAAAGCCTCCCTTCAGCCTCGGCCTCGGCGCCGTTGGAGTCTTCCCCAACCCCAACAACCCCCGCGTCCTCTGGGTCGGCCTCAGCGGCGACCTCACCGCCCTCAGCAATCTTCAGGCCTCCGTCGAAAACCAGTGCCGCATCCTCGGCTTCGACCCGGATCGACGGCGATTTAGGCCCCACCTCACCCTCGGACGCGTCCGCCGCTCCCTTCCCGAACCCCAAGGGGAACTCCTCCGCGACGCCATCGAGGCAAGTGCCAACGCCGGCGACCTCGTCTGGCCCGTCCGTGAAATCCACCTCATCCACAGCACCCTCACCCCCCGGGGCGCCATCTACCGCTCCCTCGGCGCCGCAACCCTTCCCAGCGCTCCCCCATCGCCATAGGCCGAAATGTCTATGCATAAACGTCGCCTGACGCTCACTCCCACCCCACCCTACGACTTCCGCCTCTCCATGGAGCACATGGCTTCATTTGGCACGGGCGCCCGCGTAAACATCTTCGAAGACGACCAGTTCACCCGGCTCCTCAACATTGAAGACAACCTCATCCTCACCCAGGTCCGCTCAAGCGGCACTGTCGAAAACCCCCGCCTCGAAGTGACCGCACACGGAAACGCAATTACCGACCAGGCTTTGCGAATGATTGTCGACACCCTTTCATGGGTTCTCGGCGTCGACACCCCCCTCGCCGAATTCTACGCCACTGCGAACGACGATCCCGTCCTCGCACCCCTTATCAACAATCTCTACGGCCTCAAAATAAGCCAGACCCCCACCGTCTTCGAAGCCTTCGTCCAGTCCATCTTCAGCCAGCAGATAGCCACAAACGTCGCCCGAATCATCGGCAGCCTGCTCCTGGAAAACTACGGCTCCACCATAGTCCACCAGGGCCGTACCTACCATGCCTTTCCCACCCCTGCCGCCCTCCTCCCCAAGGGCATCCCCGGCCTACGCGCCATCAAGCTGAGCAACCGCAAGGCCGAGTACATCCTCGACGTTTCAACCGCCATTACGAACGGCTCCCTAGACCTTGAAAGCCTCCGCCTCCTGTCAGACGACGAAGCCACCAAGCGCCTCCTCGCCCTCCGCGGCGTCGGCCCCTGGACCGCCCACTGGCTGCTCCTCCGAGCCTTGGGCAGAATGGACGCATTCCCCGCCGGCGACCTCGCCCTCCGCCGCGTCGTCTCCCGCCTCTACTTCAAAGACAAAGTCCTATCAGTCGCAGAACTGGAAGATTTCTCCCTACGCTGGGCCCCCTGGCGTTCCCTCCACACCACCTACCTCTTCGCCGCCCTCCGCCGCGGCCTCCTCCCCCCAAACATCCTCACCCCCTAACCCCCCACCCTCGTTCCCCCGCGAACGCGGGGGCCCACTCTTCGTGTTCCTGGAAAGGCAGACTCCACCCCTCCAAACCAGTCCCCCCACCTCACGTAGGGGCGGTTCGCGAACCGCCCTCCCCTTTACCCAATCCCAACCCCCATTCATGTTTCCCGCACTTGTTCCTGCGAAGGCAGGAACACACTCTCCACCTGCGAACTACCCAAACCGCAACATACGACCGCTCCTGCCAGGCACCCCAGAGCCATTCCGGTCGCTGCGCCACAAAGTCGAAGAAGCTCGCCCTCAACGAACATCACCACCCGTCATCCCAGCGAAAAACCTGACCTCGTGCTCCGACACGGGTGCCGGAATCCAGCCCCTCCCCTACCGAAACAGCTGCTCCAAAGTCCGACTCCCCCGCCCGCTCGTCACCTGCCGGATCATCTTCTGCACCTGGCCGAACTGGTTCAGCAGCCGGTTTACATCCTGCGGCTTCGTCCCGCTCCCGAGCGCAATCCGACGACGCCTGCTCCCGTTGATGATATTCGGACTCCGCCGCTCCAGCGGCGTCATCGACCGGATTATCGCCTCCACCTTCTTCACCTCTCCGTCGTCGATAGCCCCCACCGGAAGCTTCTTGCTCATCTTGGAAAACCCCGGAATCATCTCCATGAACTGCCCTATCGATCCCATCTGCTTCACGCTCTGCAGCTGCTCCAGAAAGTCCTCCAGGTCGAAGCTCGCCCGACGCAGCTTCCGCTCCATCTCCTTCGCCTTCTTCTGGTCCACCACCTGCTGCGCCTTCTCCACCAGGCTCAGCACGTCCCCCATCCCAAGAATCCGCGACGCTAGCCTATCTGGATAGAAGGGGTCCAGCGCGTCCGCCCGCTCTCCCACTCCCAGGAACTTGATCGGCACTCCCGTCACCTTCGTTACCGAAAGCGCAGCCCCGCCCCGCGCGTCCCCGTCCAGCTTCGTCATGATGATCCCCGTCAGCGGCACCCGGCGATGAAACTCCTCCGCCACAGACACCGCGTCCTGCCCCGTCATCGCGTCCAGCACCAGAATCACCTCGTCCGGCGATATCCGGCCATGGACCTCCTCCATCTCATCCATTAGATCCTCGTCCACCTGCATCCGCCCCCCCGTGTCCACAATCACCCACTGGCTCCCCAGCTCCGAACCATGCTCCACCCCCGCCGACGCCACCTTCACCGCATCCATAGAAGTCTTGTCGCTGTACACGGGAATCGCTATCTGCTTCCCCAAAGCCTCCAGCTGCTGCACCGCCGCCGCCCGTCTCAAGTCCCCCGCCACCAGCAGCGAACTCTGCCCCTGTCGCCGCAGGTGCGCTGCCAGCTTCGCCGCTGCCGTAGTTTTGCCGGACCCCTGCAGACCCACTAGCATCACTGTCGTCGGCGCCCGGCTCGAGGCCGTCAGCTTATGGTCGCCCGCGCTGAGTATCTCCGTAAGCTCTTCGTGGACAATCTTCACCACCTGCTGCCCCGGGGTAATTGAATCCAGCACATCCCTCCCCACCGAACGCTCCTTCACCCGCGCCACAAACTCCCTCGCCACCCTGAAATTCACGTCCGCTCCCAACAGCGCCAGCCGCACCTGCCGCAGCGCCTCGTCCACGTCCTTCTCAGTAAGCCGCCCCCGGCTCGTCAGCCGGTCCAGCGCTCCCGTCAGCTTGTCTGTCAATGCCTCAAACATATCGCCTCCAATTCTAGCACACCCCCTATGCTACAATACCCACGCCCCATGATTCCCCTCAAGTTATCCCTCCAGAACTTCCTCTGCTACCGCGACGACAACCACACCCTGGACCTCAGCGGCATCCGCGTTGCCTGCCTCTGCGGTTACAACGGACATGGCAAGTCCGCCCTCCTCGATAGCATCACCTGGGCCCTCTGGGGCAAGGCCCGCGGAAGCAGCCATGCCGACCTCGTCCACTACGGACACTCCGACATGTGGGTTGAGTTGGAATTTCAGGCCGCCGATTCCCACTACCGTGTCACCCGCCGCTACCGCAACCCCGGCGGCAGCGACCTCCAGCTCCAGCTCAAAGGCTCCGACGCCTTCTTCCCAGTCACCGGCAACAGCATCCGCGAGTCCCAGGCCAGGATCAACCGGATCATCGGCATGGACTACGACACCTTCATCAACAGCGCCTTCCTCATTCAGGGCCGCGCCGACGAATTCACCAACAAGACTCCCGCCGAACGCAAGGAGGTTCTCGGCAAGATAATCGGCCTCGACCGCTTCAACGAACTCCAGCAACGCAGCCGCGACAAGGCCCGAGACCGACGTGAACGCGGCAACTTCCTCGAAGGCGAGGTCGAATATAAGCGACGCGAGACCGCCGCCAAACCCCAACTTCAGAAACATTTGGAAACCACCCAACGCGAACTAAAGGCTCTATCCAACGACCTCGATCAGAATAATCTCCAGGCCGAACAACTCCGGCTCGAAATTCAGGAACTCCAACGCCGCATCGCTGAGGCCGAAGAACTCCGACGGCTAGTCCCCCAACTTCAAACCGAAATCTCCCGCTACCAATCAGAAATCCGGCAACGCTCCGCCCGCATTTTGGGCTACCGAGACCTCATCAACCGCCAGTCATCCATCGAAGAAGGCCACGCCCGCTACCAACGTTCCCTTCAGGAAAACGAACGCCTCAACGCCGCCCGCCACCAATTCGACGAATTCAGCCGCCAGATCAACTCCCTCCAACAGTCCATCGCCCAATCCAGGGCACGCCTCGAAGAGCAGCTGCGGACCCATAAGTACCGCCTGGAATCAGAATTGGCGCCCGCGGCACAAAGGGCAACCGACGTTAAGCGCCAACTCTCGAAAACTGCCAGTGCCCTCGAATCTCTCGCCCAGGATGAAAAATCCCTCGAACAGGAATCCGCCCGCCTCCAGCAGTTAACGGTCCAGACCCACACCCTCGCCGACACCCAGACCCGCCTCGAAACCGAAGGCCGACAGCTGGCCGACAAGCTGAAGCTCCTCAACGCCTCCCACCAGAACGCTCGCTGCCCCCTCTGCGACACCTCCCTCGGCGAAGAAGGCTGCCACAGCCTCGCCTCCAACTACGAGCGCGAAATCCGCGAAAAGCGCCAACTATACTCCCAAATCCAACGCACCCTGAAAGACCTGCAAACCCAACAGAATCGCCTCACCCTCCAACTGCGCAAAGACCAGGAAAACCTCCAACGCCGCAATCAGCAATACCTCCAACAGACCGCCCTCTTGGGGCGTCAACTCGAAGACTCCAACCGAGCCGCCGAAGAAGCCGAAAATCTCCTCCCCGAAGTCCATCGGCTCGAAAAACTGCTCCTGGACGCCCAATACGCCCCCGACAAGCAGGCTGAACTCCAGACCGCCCAATCCTCCCTGAACTCCCTGAACTACTCCCCACAAAGCCACATCGAACTCGCCCGCGATCTCCAGGAACTCCAACCCTTCCAACTCCTTCACCAGCAGCTATCCGACGCCGCCCAAAACCTCCCCCAGGAGCGAGAAAACCTCGTCCAGGCCCAGAAAGCCGCCAAGGATCGCCACGACCGACTCTCCCAAATCCGCGAATCCCTGGCATCCCTCGATTCAGACCAGACCCGCCTCGCCGAAATCTCCCCCCACCTCTCTCGCCTCACCACTCACGTAGCCGAGTTGGAGTCCCAACAGCAGAAACTCTTAGCCCAGCAAGGCCGACTCCAGGGAAGTCTCCACCGCATCGAAGAGCTTGAACACCAGATTACCCACCAGACCCGCGAACTCCGAAGCATCCGCGAGGATCAAGCCATCTACGAGGAACTCCGAATTGCCTTCGGACGCGAAGGCGTCCAGGCACTACTCATCGACACCATCCTTCCCCAAATCGAGCAGGAAGCCAACGGCCTCCTCGGCCGCATGACCGAAGGCCGCATGCGTCTCAAGCTCGAAAGCCAGCGCCCCCTCCAGTCCCGCAAGGGCCAGTTCGCCGAGACCCTCGAAATCAAGGTCAGCGATGAACTGGGACACCGCAGCTACGAAATGTTCAGCGGCGGCGAGTCCTTCCGCATCAACCTCGCCCTCCGCATCGCCCTGTCCAAAGTTCTCGCCAACCGCAGCGGCGCGCCCCTCCCAACCCTCTTCATCGACGAAGGCTTCGGCACTCAGGACTCCGCCGGACGTGAGCAGATCCTGGACGTCCTCTCAACCCTGGAACAGGACTTCAAGTGCATCATCGTCATAACCCACCTGGAAGAGCTGAAGGACTACTTCCCCGTCCGAATCGAAGTCCAAAAACAAAACGGCGCCGCAACCGCCCGCATCACCTGACCCCCTCCCCTCTTCTCCTCTACCTGCATGTCATTCTGAGGAGGCCCCCCGACGAAGAATCTAGTAGTGGGGGGGCCTCCCTACCCGTTCCCTCCCTTCTCCCGTCCTGGGAGAAGGTTAGAGCCTGCCCTGAGTCTTCCGAAGGGTTGAGGGTCTCCCCGTTCCCCCTCTCCACCCTTCCCCCTCCAACCCAAATGTCATTCTGAGGAGGCCCCGCGACGAAGAATCTCGTTGCCCTTTACGCCTGATTCCGCCACCCTCTCCCACCCGAGCCGCTTCACTACCCACCTCCGCGGAACTGACAACATTCCCTTGTCACAATGCCCCTCTCCCTGCTACAATCTCCCACACTAGCACACATGAACGCTCATCCCTGCCCAGGTCCAATATTCGATTCCACTACAACAACAACAAATCCCCCCGAAACGAATAATCCCCCCACCCGTTCCCTCGCGCACGCGGGGGCCCACTTTTTCCCCCTACACCCCAACCCTACAAGCATCAATCAACTCCTCCAAATCCCCCCTCGACGACATCCCCCGACAATGCTCCACCAACCGCCCAGCCGTCCCAGAATCCCCCACTCCCTCCACCAACCACCCAATCTTCCGCACCAAATCATCCTCCCCGAACGGCGCATCCGGGTGCCCCTTCGGCTGCTCAATCTCAACAACCTCCCTTACCCCTCCCACCATCTCCGCCTCCACCCTGACCCCCAGCACCCCCCTTTCCACGTACGCTCTGTCCCGTTCATCCTCCACCACAAGCCCAATCCTGTCCATCAACGCCCGCACCTCCCCGCGCTCCCACGGCGCCCCCTCAAACTCCCTCCGCGTCAGCTCCCCCCTAAGCAGCGCCATCGACATCACAAACGGTGTGCTGTGGTCCGCCGACTCTCGACTCGTAGGCCGGTAAGCCTCCCCGGACCCCTGCACCCCCGAAGCCACATTCCGATGCCCATACAAAATTATCCTCTCCACCCGCCCGGCCCGCACCCCCCGCCGGTACAGCTCCACCGACGCCTCCACCGCCGCCTGCGTGTAAATCTGCGACGGATACGCCTTGATTATGTTCCGCGGCGTATGCCACACCTCCCCCAAACGCTCCATCTCCCTCAGATCCACGTCCTCCGCCTCAGCCGGCCCCAGCGCCTCCACCATGCTCTCCAGCGCGCCCTCAGACGCCGTCACGCCCATCATCGCCATCTCCGCCGACTCCACCGCCCGCTGTCCGGCCATCCCCACCCCCACCGCCTTTATCCACGGAATATTCGCGGAAGGTTTGAGCCACGTGTTGAGCACCATCCCTGTAGTCCCCGAAAGCCCCGCCGCGTGCACGGCCTGTTCCCTTGTCCCACCCGCCAACCACACCGACAGAATCGGCGCAACCCACGAGACCTGCGACAGCGAATGAAACCCCCGCGACATGAAGGGGAAGGCCCGGTTCAGCGCCGCCTGCAATTCATACGAAGCCACCACGCACGTCACAAACTCCTCCGCCGTCCGCCCATGCTTCTCAGCCATTGCCAGCAAACTCGGCGTCGCGTCACTGAAGTGACCGGCACTCCCTCCCGCCTCAATCATGATGTCGTTGGCGTCCAGATACCTAACCATCGTCCCGTTCACCAGCGCCGCCTCCGCAACCCCCACCCTGTCACCGCCCACAAGAATCGTCGACTCCCCAACGCTTCCCCTCTCCACCACCCACCGACGCAACGCCCTAACCGGCTCGCCATCATACGCCCCCACCATGCACCCCATCGTATCCGCCAAATACATCCGCGCCGCCCTCTCCACCCCCTCCGGCACCCCGTCACTCCCCAGCGAAAACGCAAACTCAGCCATCCTCTCCGTAAACGTCATAACCCAAACTCCCTTCCTGCTTGTTAACTGTGAGCGAGTACATTTGCTTGACACATATTTGGAGCGTGTCTAACATTCTATCTGCCACAGCAGGAAACTCACTCCCACGTAGAATCTGGTTCCAGCACTGGAAAGGGGCATCGTGCCCCCTTGCAGATTCTCGTGGTGAATGACTGCTGTGGCAAGTAGTCCCAATCCCGTGCTGCGAGGGGGTTCCTGTATATGGTCACGAAGCTCGTCGTCTTTGTTCTAATCTGCGTTATCACTCTATCCATAGGTACGTCCGCTTCCGTCTCGGCAGACATTCCCACTGATTGCGACCCATCAGACAGGGAGATACCCGGCAACACCAACAGTCCATGCCGCTGGCACTACCATTTGGATAATGCCACGTCAGTGGAATTCCTGATGGTTAAGGAATACCCTGTTTGCTATGGCGTGTTCAGATTCCACGGGGTCAACTACGAGCGGGACATTGCCCCAGGAGGAGGCTCTGGGCCGCCGCGCGTCTACCCCTCCCGTCGAAACACATCGGAAGATTGGGATGACCAGCAATACCACCCTTTAACAGTTATCGGAATCAACGGTGTAACCGGCAATGATAGGCATGTGTCAGTCCGGGCAACCACTAACTACGGGGTGGATTCCTCAGTACCGGATTTCAATGTGCCAATAGGATCGGATTACAGCTACATTTACCTCGCAATGTTCGAGCCAGAGAAAAATCGCTATGCCGGACCGCACCCTCTTCATCGTCTCGGTTACTTCAGCCCATACTTTGAAATCCCCGCATCTTGGGCAATCCGCGGTCAGCTTATCAACGCCTGCATTGCTGAACTTGCAGCCGAGAAATCTGCCAGAGAAGAAGCAACCCGGCTGGAGCAAGCCAAGATTGTCGAGGAAGCCAATTTGCAGGCTGCAAAGATAGAGCTAGCCTCAATAGAGCGTAAACTCGAGACGGTTAAGGAAATCGAGAAGATAGTAACGGATGCTTTGGGGATCCGCTTGGAGATTCAAGCCCGCATTGAAGACATTGAGCAGCAGATATTGACGACCCAGAACGAGGCCACCAAGACCAGGGAGGAGCTAACTAGCTTATTTCTTGAAACCCAAATCTTTATGTGGGACACATGGACAGAGAGCATACAGCCCCTCATTGACGAAATTGACCGGATTCAGGCTAAAAACGAAAGCGAAAAGAGAACCCTTGAAGCGCGCATCACAGATGAGCAGGCAAAGGCAGCAGCTGCACAGGAACGGGCCGCCTCCCTGATAGCGGAGATTACGGCAGCGGCTGAATAAGAGGATGCCCAGGGGTTGACTGTTTGCCATCCAGTATGCAATGATGTTTTCGTCGTAAAATAGTCCTTGGTCAGCGCTATGCGACATCGAAACTGTAGTACATTACTAATATTAACCAAAGCTTTTTGATTTGACCTTGAAATAACAGAATTCTGTTATTCTCGGCTTGTTGCAATTCCTAGATCCCGCTAGGCATTCCGCAATTCCTCTTCTTGCTCCAGACATATGGAGCATTTTCATTTTTCCACTTTCTTTATTTTCCGTTGTTAGCCGCCCCGCGACGTTCCTTATCTTCGCTTGCATTCTTGTATTGTTCTATATTTTGAGACCTTATTTTCGGCTATAGAGATTCCAATGTAAACCAATGAATAAGCCAAAAGGAGGAATGCTTTGAAACATGAAATGCATGTTAAACCAATCGCTGTGACCGCGAGATGGAATTCCTAATCTCGCTACACATATTCATACATTTGCTAATTTTTATCGAACCTATCACTAGCAATTGGCTGAATAAGCCCAAATAACCACTATCGAGAGTCTGGGCAGAAGGGGCGGCTGCCCAGGCTCTCCCCCCTACAACTCATACTCCCTCAAGTCCTCCCCCACCAACAGCCGCGCCTCCGTCAACTCCTGCACCTCAGCCGCCGTCCAGTCCGGCGCCACCTCCCGCAGCACTAAACCCTCCGGCGTAACCTCCATCACCGCCAGGTCCGTCACCACCAGGCTCACACACCCCCTCCCCGTCAACGGAAACGTACACTCCCTCACCACCTTCGGCCGGTTCCGACGGTCCGTGTGCTCCATCGCCACTATCACCCGCTTCGCCCCCACCGCCAGGTCCATCGCGCCGCCGATGTTCCCTACCCCCCGCTGTGGCAGCATCCAGTTCGCCAGGTCTCCCCTCTCCGACACCTGCAGCGCCCCCAGCACCGTCACTTCCACGTGCCCCCCTCGAATCATCGCAAACGCCTCGTCCGAGCCGAAGAATGCCATCCCCGGCACCCAGCTCAGAAACTGCCCGCCCGCGTTGATCAGGTCATAGTCCTTCTCGACGTCCTCCGCCAGCGGCCCGTAATTCAGCACCCCGCTCTCGCTGTGGTACGAAACCGACAGATCCCCCTCCAGGTAATTCGACACCAGCGTAGGTATCCCGATCCCCAAATTCACCACCGCCCCCGCCGGCAGCTCCTTCGCCACCCGCATCGCGATTACGTCCCTCGGCAGCCGCTCCTTCTCCAACCTAACCCTCCTCAACCGGCCTGAACGGAGAAAACCCCGACGGCCTCTCAACAATCCTGTCCACGTACAACCCCGGCGTCACTATCTCCTCCGGGTCCAGCGATCCCGCCTCCACAATCTCGTCCACCTCCGCAATTGTCACCGCCGCCGCCGTCGCCATAGCAGCGTTGAAGTTCCGGGAAGTTCCCCGATAGACCAGGTTCCCCGCCGTGTCCGCCTTGTGTGCCCGGATGAACGCGTAATCCCCTCGAATCGCCCGCTCCAGCACATACTCCCGGCCGTCTATGACCCGCGTCTCCTTCCCCTCCGCCACCACCGTCCCCGCACCCGTCGGCGTCAAGAATGCCGGCACTCCGGCGCCCCCCGCCCGCAGCCGCTCCGCCAGCGTCCCCTGCGGCACAACCTCCAGCGTAACCTCCCCCCTCTGGTACGCCTCCTCGAACGCCGACGGCCTCGAAGGCGAAGGCGACACCGGGAACGACGCGATAGCGTGGCTGATCTGCCCCCTCTCCACCAGAATGGCATGGTCTATCGCCTGCAGGACCGGTTCCGGCGGCTGCCCGAATGCAGAAACCCGCGCGATGCCCACAGTGTTGCCTACCACCGTCAACCCCTTCGCCCCCTGGTCCCGCAGCGCCAGCATCAGCAAGTGCGACATCCCCCCAATCCCCCCGAACCCGTCCATCAATATCGTCGCCCCATCCGGAATGTCCGACACCGCCGCAGCCGCGCTCGTATACACCTTGCTCGAAGGGAGAGTCTCCGGAATCACAAATTCCATCTCCCTCACCGTCTCCGCCACTTTCAGCCGCGCCTCCGTCTCCGCCTGGATATCATCTACAGACCACCCCGGTGCCCGCTCCCGCAGCGCCAACCCCTCCGACGTCACTTCAATCACCGCAATGTCCGTTACTATGAGATTCACGCGACCCGCCACCGTCAAAGGATAGCTGCACTCTCTCAGGATCTTCGGCTCCCCATCCTTCGAATGCTCCATGATCGCGATGAGACGCTTCGCCCCGGCCGCCATGTCCAGACCCCCTCCCGGACTCCCCACACCCTTGCTCGGCACCATCCAGTTTGCCAGGTTTCCCCGCTCCGACACCTGCAACGCCCCCAACACCGCCACGTCCAGCCGCCCACTCCGCACAATGCTGAAAGCGTCCGTATGACTGATGACCGATCCCCCCGGCTGCCACGTCACATGCTCCGCCCGGGCATTGATCAGGTCCGGATCCTCCTCCCCCTCCCTCGCGTGGACGCCATAGCCCAGAATCCCGTTCTCCGAGTGAAGCACCACCCCCCGACCCTCCGGCACAAAATTCGCCACCAGCGTCGGCATCCCGATACCCAGATTCACCACCTCCCGCGGGCGCAGCTCCGCCGCCACCCGCAGCGCCATCAACTCCCTGCTCAACCGCTCACCCATCACCTAACTCCAACTCCCAAAACCTCTTCCCCATCGAAGGGGGAAGATTGAGCCTGCCCTGAGCCTGTCGAAGGGATGGGGGTGCTCCCCTTCTTGTTCCTGCAATGCCAGCACAACCCAGTGCGGGGCGTGAGGCGGATGTCCCCCTCCCCTCTTCACCCTTCCCCCTCGATGGGGGAAGGTTTGGATGGGGGTGATGCACGCTGCCACCATCTCTCTCACCCTCCCACAACAATCCGATTCACATATATCCCCGGCGTCACCACCCGCTCCGGGTCCAACTCCCCCACCTCAACCACCTCCCGCACCTCCGCCACCGTCACCCTCGCCGCCGACGCCATCGTCGGATTGTAATTCCGCTGCGCCAGCCGATACGTCAGATTCCCCGACCTGTCCGCCCGGTGCCCCCCAACCAACGCGAAGTCCGCCCCCAACGGCGACGCCATCACATACTCCTTCTCACCAAACTCCCGCACGTCCGACTCCTCAAACACCGTCCCCACGTAATTCGGCACGTACACCCCGCCGAGGCCCGCACCCGCCGCCCGCATCCGTTCCGCCATAATTCCCTGCGGCATCACCTCCACCTCCAGCTTCCCGGAACGCCACAACTCCAACGCCGGAATCTCCTGGTTCGGACGACCAAAGAACGTCGTAATCACCTTCCGCACTTGCCCCCTCTCCACCAAGCGCGCCACGTCATACTCATCCGGCTTCGGCTCGAAGCACGTGTTGCTGATAGTCGTCAAATCCCGCGTCCCCAACTCCATCAAGGCCTTCACCAGATTCTGAGGCAGCCCCGCCACGCCGAAGCCCCCCAGCATGATGACAGCCCCGTCAAACACGCCCTCCAACGCCTCCACTGCCGACGAATAGACCTTCCCATGAGCCACGAAGAAACCCTCCCGAAATCAACGCTCCCCGCATTCTACCACCCCCTCTTGTTCCTGCGAAGGCAGGAATCAACACTCCACCCACGTTCCATTTTTCGCCATACCCGCCCAACTCCCTTCCCTGTCCCCCTTGCATAAGCACATGTCATCCTGAGGAGGCTCCGCGACGAAGGATCTCGCCTCCGTAACAGACCCCTCCCACACCGTCATACCCCTTCACTCCCAAACCTTCCCCCTCGACGGGGGAAGGTTTGGATGGGGGTGAAATCCCCGCCCCTCGCTACCTCCCACCCCCTAGCCTCCTCTTCCGTCATTCCAGCGAATTCCCGAATCCAGTCCCCTGATTACTGCGTCCTTTCCATTCTCGTCTGCCCCACGAGAACCCCACTCATGCCCATCGGCCTCACATGCCACATGTTTATCCCTGCCTACCGCAGTCAAAAACACAACGATCCTAGCTGGCCTTACTCGCCGTCGCAGGCAATTCGGAACATTGTAAGAATCAATACGAACACCATACATGAACTAAGCAGACATGGAGGCACCATTACGGCTATACTTGGCTCGAGATCCGGAATTATAAGCTATGAACAGATAAGGGACACAAGGCCTATCAGCCATTAGTACATTCCTGAATTCCGTAGATCGAGATACTTCGATCAAGTCTTGCTTGACAGTCAACTTACTAGAATGTGTTAATGAGTTTCTCAAGGAGTCAAAGAATCATGTCTCGACGTTGGATTGATCATTACGAAGAGGTACTAGAGGATGATCGGCAGATACTTGGTGAGGATGAATTGAGTGAACGTAATCTCATGATTATGCAGACGAGATATATGGCTATTCAGGCTAGATATCTGGCAGCTATCGCCGATGCAATAGAGACTATTGCCAATGAAGGAAGGAATAGAATATGAGTCAAAAGCAATTACTGAAAGCGTAAGCACTCCTTACGAAGGTGATATCAGCGCGCTCGTTATCGAGGCCATTCAGGAAAAGCTGATAGACAGGATTCTGAGTTGTCCAGTGAGTGGTAACACCGTAGAAGAATGGTCGGTGTCTGAAGATTTGGTGATGATGCCTGCAACAGAATTTCGGTCCGGTTAAATTGTTCGCAAGCCAGTTGTATATCCAATGGCTTCAGTAATGTGCAGCCACTGTGGCTATACGTTCTACATCAATATAATGACGCTTGGGCTAGGCGATATCTTGGGACTAGAACCCTACAGTGTCTAATCAGGAGACACCTTGTCGCAGTGTTTTCAGAACCGGCAGAAGGAACGTTCGAGTACTCGAAGCTAGGCCTACACTGTACGAGGTTAGTGAGGATCGGTTAGATAATCTTACTTCCAATCACTACGAAATGTGGCTTGGAGCACTGTGTGCTTCTCCCGGCATTGGGATTACTGCGTTGGTTGCCCTACTGACGTCCGAAATGTAGTTCTTCATGTAATCGATGTTCTTGGCTATAGTGATGGTTGCAAGTCTAGTAACTGTATTGTCGGGAGTATGGGGACATCTTGGATGGAAGAGACACAGCAATCAGGTTAGAGAGACCAGAGGTATGAGTGAGGAAGCTAATTCAGCTCCATCTTCCTAGAAATACCCGACTAGACAAATATATAAGGCAAAAAGAAGGGCGGCCCAACCGGGCCGCCCTTCTTCATCCCCGCTCCCCTCAGGGAGCGAAGTTTCTCTTCTCTAGTACTCCATCGGTGGCATCGGCGGGGCCGGGTTCGCCTCCGGAATCTCCGTTATCATCGATTCCGTAGTCAAAACCATCGCCGCCACGCTCGCCGCGTTCTGCAGCGCCGAGCGCGTCACCTTCACCGGGTCCACAATGCCCTTCTCGAACATCGGGCCGTAGACCCCTTCCTCCGCGTCGAAGCCATAGTCGTCCGACTGGCCTCGTACCTGCTCCAGAATCACCGAACCCTCACGGTCCGCGTTCTGGGCGATCAACCGCAGAGGCTGCTCCACCGACTTCCGAATGATGATCGCTCCGACCAGCTCGTCGCCGGCCAGCTTCTCGTCGATGTTTGCCAGTGACCGGGACGCCCGGACCAGAGCCACGCCGCCGCCGGCGACGATTCCCTCTTCCACTGCGGCTCGGGTCGCCGATAGTGCGTCCTCCACGCGGGCCTTCCGCTCCTTGAGCTCAATCTCCGTGGCTGCGCCAACCTTTACGACTGCTACGCCGCCGGCCAGCTTCGCCATCCGCTCCTGAAGCTTCTCTCGGTCGAACTCGGAGGTGGTTTCCTCAATCTGGGACCGAATCTGAGTAATACGTCCCTTGATGTCGTCCTCAGATCCCTTCCCCTCAACGATGGTCGTCTCTTCCTTGCTGGCCGATACCCTGCGGGCTTGGCCCATGTCCGCCACCGTCGTCGATTCCAGCTTGCGGCCCGTCTCTTCACTGATAACGGTCCCGCCGGTCAGAATCGCAATGTCTTCCAGCATGGCCTTGCGCCGGTCGCCAAAGCCGGGCGCCTTCACTGCCAGGCAGTGCAGCGTTCCCCTCAGCTTGTTGACAACCAGGGTCGCCAGCGCCTCGCCGTCTACGTCCTCCGCCACAATCACCACGTCCTTCTTGCCCATCTGAATAAGCTTCTCCAGCACGGGCACCAGGTCGGATACGGCGGAAACCTTCTTGTCGGTGATGATCAGGTAAGGCTCCTCAATCGCCGTCTCCATCCTCTCGGAGTTGGTGACGAAATACGGAGAGATGTAGCCGCGGTCTATCTGCATGCCTTCCACGTACTCAATCTCGTCGTTGATTCCCTTGGACTCTTCGACCGTGATGACGCCGTCCTTGCCCACCTTCTCCATCGCGTCGGCGATAGTCTCGCCTATGGAGTCCTCGTGGGCCGAAAGCGCCGCCACCTGGGCTATCTGGTCCCGGCTGTCCACCGAGCGCGCCATCTCTCTCAGTTCTCCGACAACGGCGTTGACCGCCGCCTCGATGCCACGCTTGATGGCCATGGGGTTCGCCCCGGCCGCCGTGTTCTTGAACCCCTCGGTAATCATGCTCTGCGCCAGAACCACGGATGTGGTCGTGCCGTCTCCGGCGGCGTCGTTTGTCTTGCTCGCCGTCTCCTTCAACAGCTGCGCCCCCATGTTCTCGAAGGGGTCAGGAAGTTCAATCTCTTTGGCTATGGTCACACCGTCGCTGCATACCAGGGGCGGGCCAAACTTCTTGTCCAGAATTACGTTCCGTCCCCGCGGTCCCAGCGTCACCTTGACCGTGTCGCTCAAGGTGTCTACGCCAGTCTTCAGCGACTTCCTCGCTTCCTCGGAAAATATTAATTGCTTACCGGGCATTTCTTGCCTCCATATTAATTTCTGAATAACTCATCTCTTGCGTCGTCAGACCGATTCCGAATCTACCGGTTCACCTTGGCCAGCACGTCGCTCTCGCGGAGAATCAGGTACTCCTGACCCTCGTCCTTGTACTCCGTACCTGCGTACTTGGAGTAGATGATCCTGTCACCGGTCTGGATTTCCATCGGCACTCGCGCGCCATCGTCGGTCACCCGGCCGGGCCCCACCGCCACAACCTCACCCTCCTGCGGCTTCTCCTTGGCTGTATCCGGAAGGATTATTCCTGAAGATGTGGTCTGTTCCTCTTCCAGAGGCTTGACTATCAACCTTTCTCCTAAAGGCGTGAATTTCACCAATGCTTCCTCCTATAAATTTGGTGTATTATCGGATCTGCCTTCATCGTTATGACTACTAAATTAGCAGTCGAATCTGCAGAGTGCTAAAATCAACAGGTATGATAAACTACGCCCTGAATACTGTCAATAGACCAATTTTTCAGCGAAAATCGTAACCCAAAGCCCTTGATTTCCCCTTACTTATGTCGATTCGCAATAACATTCGCCTCGAAATCCACGACACGATTGCCGCCATACGCCTTCAAATCCCAGGCGACGATGCCTCCCCTAACCCCACCTCCGCCGAGCAGCTTATCGATATCTGCCAGTCCCTCAACGAAGACCCCACCCTCCGCGCCATAATCTTGACAAACGCGTGCCCAACATTCTGGCCCGAAGACCCCAACCCCTTCTCCCAAAACAACCCCCCCGACGACGACTCCAAACTCACCCTCCAACGCTTACGCATCGCATCCCATGTCGCCAACCTGAAGGCCCCCACCATCGCCGCCATCCGGGGCCGTGCCTGGAATCAGGCCCTCGAACTCGCCCTCGCCTGCGACCTCCGCATCGCTGACGAAAACGCAACCTTCTGCTTCTCATCCCTCACTGAAGGCTTCATCCCCTTCGACGGCGGCACACAGCGACTCCCCCGGATCGTCGGACGCGCCCGCGCCCTCGAACTCCTCCTCACCGGACGCCCCCTCTCAGCCTCCGAAGCGCTCGAAATCGGCCTCCTCAACGCCATCACCCCCGAAAGAGACCTCGAAACTGCCGCCATAAAGCTTGCCACCACCATCGCCCACGCCGCCCCCATAGCCGTCCGCTACCTCAAAGAAGCCGTCCACAAAGGCCTCGATATGCCCCTGCCCCAGGGCCTCAACCTGGAAGCCGACCTCAGCTTCATCCTTCAGACCACCCAGGACCGCCAGCGCGGCATCAACTCCTTCTTGAACAAAACACCCCCAAAATTCACCGGCCAATAACCCCATCCCCTTCCCCCCCACGGAGGCGGGAATCCATCCTTCGCACAGCGTCCATTCTCAAGAGAGACCGGCATATATGGATAAACGACTAGCAGTCAATCGCAACAACTGGAACGAGCGCACACCAGTCCATGCTGCCTCAGTCTTCTACGACGTCGAAAGCTTCAAAAAGGGCCGCATCACCCTGAATGACATCGAACGCCGTGAAGTCGGCCACGTATCTGGCAAGACTCTCCTGCATCTTCAATGCCACTTCGGATTGGACACAATGTCATGGTCGCGCCTCGGTGCAAAGGCCACCGGAATTGACTTCTCCAACACAGCCATAGACCTTGCCCGCGCCCTGAATGATGAGGCCATCGCCGATACCCGGTTCATTCGTTCCGACTTATACGAACTGCCCCACATCCTGCAAGAGCAATTCGACATCGTCTTTACGTCAATCGGCGTTCTCAGTTGGCTGCCTGACCTTGACCGATGGGCCTCAATCATTCACCGCTTCCTTCGACCGGGCGGCATCTTCTACATCCTGGACAAACACCCTGCAATGGGAATGTTCAAGGAGTCCGAGACAGGCAAAATCCTCCCAACATACAGCTACTTCCACCACCAGCGGTTCTTCGAAGGCAGCCGCCCCACCTACACCGACGGAAACCTCATCGCCAGTCCGGATTACGAATGGCAGCACAGCATCGGCGACATAGTCACTGCTCTGGCCAAGGCCGGCCTCACCATTAAGTATCTCCACGAGTTTCCGGTCTCCGCCTATCAAGTCTTTCCCTCCATGACCAAGCACAACGACGGCTGGTGGCGGTTCCCGCAGTACAATGACTCATACCCTCATCTCTTCTCAATCAGGGCCGTCAAATGACACCCACACCCATACAATCGCCTCCCACAAGCGGGGCCCATTCACCCTCATTCCCCAAACGTTAGCCCCCCAACCCATCCATTCCTTCAATCATTTCGTATAATCTCATGGAACGCCTCCCCGCATTCCCCAATCCCTCACTCCCCCCAATAAGAGGACTTAGTTGACGAAAATTCTCGGATTCCCCCTCGCCACCCTCATTCTAGTCCTCACCACCGCACTGTTAATCGCCGCCTGCGGCCAGGACCCCATCCCCGAGCCGACAGTCGCATCGCAGCCCGCCCAGGCTGCCCCCTCCCCTCAGCCAACAACCCCCGCCATTGCAGCCGAAACTCCCGCCACCACTCCCGCGCCGTCACCCTCCCCAACATCCTACGTCCGCACTCCCATCCAACGACCCACCGGGTTCACTCCCAGAAGTCCAGACCCCACACCCATTCCCGATCCTCCTCCCAGCCCTACTCCGACAACTACCGCCATCGCAACTCCAACCCCCATATCCCCAACCCAGGCACCAACCATCACCGCCACTGCACAACCCACTCCGGCCGAATCTCTCCCCGACGACGACCTGAACGTCATCACCCTCCTTCCCAAGGATGCCATCCCCGCCATCCTCGACCCCACCTTCATCAACGCCACCGAGGCGTGGGACCAGTACCAGCCCGACGAACTCATCCTCGGTGTCTCCATCAACGATGAACACAAGGCCTACTCCGTTCCCTACCTCAGCAATCGCGAAATCGTCAACGACGAGCTTGGAGGTGTGGCCATTGCGGCCACCTGGTGACCCCTCTGCTTTACGGGCATGGTTTTTGCCCGCGATATCAACGAACAGACCCTCACCTTCGGCGTCTCCGGAAAACTCGTCATGAACACCCTCATCATGTACGACCACCAGACCGACAGCCTCTGGAGCCAGTTCCTCACCCGCGCCATTCGCGGCGACCTCAGAGGCACTGAACTCAAACTCCTACCCGCCCTCATGACTGATTGGGCCACCTGGGCCGAACTCCACCCCGACACCCTCGTCCTCGACAAGGGCAGCAGCTCCAGCCGCGACTCCTACGAGTCCTACTACGCAAGGTCCGACGCCGGTGTCCTCGGCGAGTCCAACCCCGACGACCGCCTCTACACCAAGGAGTACGTCGTCGGCCTCGTTCACAACGACGTCATCCGCGCCTACCCCTTCAGCGTTCTCAACGACTCCCCCATCGTCAACGACGTCGTCGGCGACGACCCCGTCCTCGTCACTTTCGATGCAGGCTCCGGCGCAGGCGTGGTCTTCAGCAGAATCGTCGACGGTCAGACCCTCACCTTCGAGCCTTCCGAGACAACTGGCGAGTCCCTCTACATCCAGGACACGGAAACAAACACCAGCTGGTTCGCCCTCACCGGCGAGGCTGTCGAAGGCGAACTCCAGGGTAATACCCTCCAGCAAATCCCCACCACCCTCTCCTTCTGGTTCGGCTGGACCGATTTCTACCCCGACACCGAAATCTACCAAGTAAACTAGATGAAGACGGTCAATCATGTCTGAGCATCCCACATTCGGCGAATTTGTCCTCGGCTTGGAGGGACTCGCAATCCTTCGCTCCTGGATGATAGACCCTGCAACAGTTAAAGCCAGATCAAAGATGATCGCGGAAATCGTCAGGCAGCTTGAAAAGCCTCCTTGGTCCAACGCTATTGAGGGAATGGAGCGCACTGCCATAACGGGTTACGCTGAATGGGCAACCTCCTATGACAATTCAAGCAGCCCACCGATTCTGGCGGAACAGCCCATCATACGCAGTCTCATCGCCAATCATCCCGTCGGCAAGGCCCTCGATGCGGCCTGTGGCACAGGGCGGCATGCTGAATACCTCGCCTCCTTGGGTCACCGGGTAACTGGTATCGACGCCACCTCCGAAATGCTCGAAGTGGCCAGGTCAAAGGTGCCCGGAGCAAGGTTTGAGCTTGCGGAGTTGGACTCCATCCCGCTGCCGGACGACGCAGTTGACCTGGCTGTTTGCTCGCTGTCGCTGACGCACTGCCCCAACCTCATCCCTCCCATCACCGAACTTTCGCGAGTCATCCGCCCGGGAGGAACTCTGATCATCTCCGATGTCCATCCTTTCCTCATAATGCTGGGTGCGCACGCTGACTATCAACTGGGTCAAACCACGACCAGGTTCGTGAGGAACCACGTCCATCAAGTATCGGCTTATCTGTCTGCCATTCAAGAAGCTGGACTCAACATCGTACAATGTATTGAGCCCCTCTATGGCGATCAGGAAATTTCCGCCGGGAACTTGGGGAGGCAGATTGAAGACCTTCACCTGGACGGATTAATGGAAGTTGCAGAAAAGGGAATCCCCATCGTGATAATATGGGAGCTCCAAAAGGGTGAATAACCCAATTCAGGAAACATCAAGAACCCACTGAGAATAGGCGCCCACAACCATGACCAACCCTCCCACCCCCCATACCCTCGCCATCGGCGCCGACCACGGCGGCTTTCCCCTCAAGCAGCAACTCCTCCCCTTCCTCCGGAGCCTCGGCTACGACGTCCACGACGTCGGCGCCCACACCCTCGATCCCCTCGACGACTTCCCCGACTTCGCCCGCGCTGTCGCCGAATCCGTTGCTTCCGGCCAGGCATGGCGCGGAATCGTCATCTGCGGCAGCGGCGTCGGCGCCTCCGTCGCCGCCAACAAGGTCCCAAGCGTCCGAGCCTCCGTCTGCCACGACGAATATTCCGCACGCCAGGGCGTCGAGCACGATGACATGAACGTCCTCTGCCTCGGCGCACGCATCATCTCCCCCGAACAGGCAAAGAAGTTCGTCACAGAGTTCCTGAACGCCCGCTTCCTCCCAGAGGAAAAGTACCAGCGTCGCCTGAACAAGGTCCTCTCCCTCGAACGCTCCTATCTCAAGACCTCCGGCCCCGCCTGACCGAACCGAATTGCCTGACCAGCACGTACTCGCCTGTGACCTCGGCGGCACCCGTTTGCGCGTCGCCCTCGTTTCCACAAGTGGCTCCGTCCACGACAAGCAGGTCGTCTTCAGTCCCGACGGCAACCCCGACACCCTCATCGAAGCACTGCGCTCCGCCCATCAGCAGTCTCCCTGCAAAGTCGCCGGCGCGGTCGTCGGCGTCCCCGGCCTGGTGGACTACCACAACCAGAGTGTCGTCAAACTCCCCAACCTACCCGCCTGGGAGGGCGTCATCAGCAGCTCCCGCCTGTCCGAGGCACTCGGCCTCGAGACCCTTCTCGCCAACGACGCAGACCTAGGAGCCCTCGGCGAATTCCGCTTCGGCGCAGGTCGCGGCTCCCAGGACATGGTGTACATCGCCGCAGGCACCGGCGTCGGCGCAGGCGTCGTCCTCAACGGTCGCATGCTCAGGGGAAGATTCTCCCTCGGCGAAATCGGCCACACCATCATCGACAGGACCACCGGCCGAACCGTCGAGCAACTCGCCTCCGGCATCGCCTTGCGGCAGTCCATCGGCCTCGACGTCTCAGAGGTCGCCCAACGCGCCGCCAGCGGCGACCCAGAAGCCGCCAAAGTCTTCGATCAACTCCGTAGAGACCTCGCCATCGGCATCCGAAATCTGGTGCTCTGCTTCTCCCCGGAACTAGTCGTCGTTGGCGGCGGAATGACCACCGCCGGGGAACCCCTATTAGAACCCCTGAGAGACCTCCTTGCCCACGCCGGCCCCTACCACATCACCACCCGCGTCCGCGTCGCCATGGCCCAAACCGGCGACGACGTTGGCCTTCTCGGTGCCGCCGCCTTCTGGTCCGAATCCCACCCCTAATCTCTCCCTTCAACGCCAACCCACACCCCAAACCGCACCCCCCGTCCCTCCCCTCTCCCGTCCTGGAGACCTTTGCATAACCCCCCGCCGGTGTCTCTTAGCCTCTTCCCCCTCGATGGGGGAAGATTGAGATGGGGGTGATTCGGGTGGTGTGGATGGGACATTCAGCAGTTACGCAAGGCTCTCCGTCCTGGGAGAAGGTTAGAGCCTCCCCTGAGTCTTCCGAAGGGATGAGGGTATCTTCCTCGAACGTGTTTCAGAAGTCCCCACCCATGCTTCATGCCAAGAACCACTAGACGATCCTACGAGACTTTCTCAGTTGGAGTGCGGAATATCGCACCAGAACTCGTCATTCCGGCGAATGCCGGAATCCAGAAGTCCCATTCCTCGCGGAGGTCGGACTTCTGAAACAGCCTCATCAAACCAGCCCCCCCTCAACCCACATGTCCCCCCGATCACAGCACAGCCAAGGAACCTCGTTTCAGAAACCACCCTTCCCCCCTCTTACTCCTACAAAGGCAGAGGAACCCATACCCTGCCCATGTCCAACCCCAAGCCGCAGCGCTCCACCCTATCCGTCATTCCGGCGAAAGCCGGAATCCAGCTTCCCCCTTCCCTCTCAGCTCCCTGTAGGCGCGGTTCTCGAATCACCCATCCCCACCTCGCCCACCTCCAACCGTCACCACAAACCCCAACCCCCACCCAACCCCGCAAAACTTGCCGTCATGCAATGACCCTAGACCCCTTCCTCCTTGAACACCTCCGCCTTCGCCGCCAGGCTTCGCGCCGTCCGCATCATCCGCTCAACCTGCGCCTCCGTCACCGGACGCTTCACCTTCCCAGGCACCCCCGTCACAAAAGACCCCTCCGGCACCTCCGCATTCGCCAGCACCACTGCGTTCGCCGCCACCAGGCACCGCTTCCCCACCGTCGTCCCGTTCAAAATCGTGCTGTTATTCCCCATCAGAGACCCCTCCCCAATTCGCTGGCAGTGCACCACCACGCAATGACCCACCGTCACATAGTCCTCAATCACCATGTGGTTCCCGTGAATCACCGACCCTTCCTGCACGTTCACGTAATTCCCCAGCACCACCGGCCCGTCCCCGTCCCCTCGAATCGTCACCCCCGGCCAAACACTGGAATGCTCCCCAATCTCCACGTCCCCAATCACGTAGGCAAACTCGCTCACCCACGCCGTCTCCGCAATGCGCGGCGTCTTTCCGCCAAGGCTCCTTATCAACACTCTCCTCCTTCTTCTGGACGAATTCTCCGGCTCACCCTGCCGCCCTCTCCCTATTCTTCTTCACGGGCTTCCTCATAATCAAGAACAGAATCGAACCCATTGCCACCAGCCCCGCGATAATCAGAAATCCGCTCTGATAACTGTAGTTGTCGGCCATGATCCCGGCCAATAGCGGCCCCACAATCATCCCCATCATCATAATCACCTGCGAATACCCGTTGATCAGCGCAAAGTCCTTCCGACCGAAGTAGTCGCCCCGCATCGCCGTGATTATCGGCCCCCGCGTCCCCCACGCCAGCCCCTGCACCACCGCGTAAATCATCAGAAACCCGAACCCCGTCGCCATCGCCAGCAGTACCATCGCCACCCCGTGCCCCAGCAGACATATCGCCGCTATGTGCCTCTTCGAATACCGGTCCCCCAGGAATCCCCCCACCGGCTGACACACCATCATCACCGAGGAAAGCACCACCACAACCAGCGCCGCGCTCGCCCCCGACAACCCCAGGTCTTCCTCCATGTACGCTACCTGGTGCACTCCCGTCGCCGAGATGGCCACCAACGCCAGCGCGTGACACACGGAAATAATCCAGAACGCCGGCGTCTGCAAAGCTTCCTTCCACGTAAAGTCCTCGTCCGCCATCGGATCCACCCGTCGCCTCGGCCTCTCCTCCGTTGACGATTCCTCCTCTTCCTCCGGGTCGTCCCCGTCCGGCAGCAGGCCGTATGGTTCCGGGCTGTATCGGACCATCCTGGAAATAGGAACGCCCACAATCAGCAGAATCCCCGCTGAAAACAGCGCCGTCATCTCCCACCCATACTCCGCTATCGACCAAGCCAGAAATGACGAGAAAATCACTCCCCCAAGCCCCAGCCCAAGCATGGATATCCCGAATGCCTTGGTCTTGTTCCGACGGAACCAGTTGTTGATCGCCGCCACCACCGCCGCGAATCCCGCCAACCCCGAACCCAACGCCATCACCAGTATCGCCAAATAGAAAATTACAATGTGGCTGGACTGGCTCAGCAGGGCAAACCCCGCCGCAAACACCAGGTACCCCACCAGCATCACCCTCTGCGGCCCGTATCGCTGGATCAGATACCCCTCCAACGGCCCCAGCAGCCCGCTCTCCAACCTGGAAAGCGAGACGGCCCCGGACATCGCCGTGCTGCTCCACCCAAATTGCGACTGTATCGGCAGAAAGTAAAACCCGAACCCGTTGAAGAACAGCCCGGAAGAAAGCGTCATGCTCACCAGGCCGGCGCCCACAATCCACCAGCCATAGAAAAGATTCCTCGGTTTGGAAATGAGCCAGCCTACAATCACGGACGGACCATCAGTTGCGAATCATCTCTAGAATTCGTGGTCTTGTCGGTCCCTCGACAGCCCTCAGCCGCCGACGCTTCCCGACGAATTACGACGCGACGTCAGCCTGCCCAGCAACCGCTCCGACGCCTCCGCAACCACCCGCACAGCATCATCAAAAGCCTCTGCGTTGACCCTCGAAGGCTTACGATATCCGCTGATCTTTCGTACGAACTGCAGCGCTGCCGCCTCTATCTCCTCTGAGGTGGCCGCTCGATCAACCTGCCGTAAAGTCTTGATGCTCCTACACATGAATCCCTCTGCGTTGGCGACCTTGTAGAACTGGTTGAATCAATGCAAAAACTGACATGCTTCTACACACGGGTATCAATGTTCTCGCAATTCAATTTTGGTCGTCTACTTCTGGCAAAGACTGACATACTTCTACACATGACAACCTCCGGCCTATAGCCGTATGACCCCCACATCCCCCTCAATGCTAATCTCCGTCCCGTACGGCTTCGACACCTGCTGTAGCCACCGAAGCGACTGCTGCGCCACCGGCCCGTGGGCCATCACCGGGCGTCCCCGCTGGCTCATCGGCTGCATGAATCCCAAGTCTATCGGATGCAGCCGGATCTCCTTCAAGTCCCCATCCCGGTAGTCGCACAGCGCCACCACGCTCCGGTAGAAGACGGGGTCAGCCGCAAAACCGAACCTCTCTCCGCCGGAACGGGCCAGCCCCCAGTCCCCCGGGTTGTGCTCGTCCCTCAGGTTCAGCCCTCTGTACACCGGCTCCGGCACCCACTGAACCGTCTCATTTTGAAATATAAAATTCCCCAGGCTGTAGAAAATTGGCTTGCCCTTATAGATCTCAATGCCCCTCAGAAAGTGCGGCCCGTGCGCAAAGAACAGGCTGCACCCCCGGTCTATGCTGAAGTGAGCAAACTCCTCCAGGAACTTCGGCGGCGCAATCCGCGAGGCCCCGTGAAACTCCCCGTCTTCGCCGCTCTCGTGACAGTGTACCCCGTAGACCGGCCAGTCCGCCGCCTTCTTCGCTCCCCGAATCCAGTTGCCTATCCCAGCAAGGTCGTCCCTGTTGCAAGCCGTCGTGATGCCAAACTCCTCCGCCAGCGCAAACTTGCCCCCCATGAACCGCGCCTCCCGCGTCGGATCGTACTCATCCGCATTCACGGGATGGAACCGCCGACCCGCCAGCTCCGTTTCCCTGAATCCCAACTCATCATTTGCCTTGTGCAGCGCATCGAACACATCCCGCTCCACGTGGTGCATCACGCTATGCCGTAGCGCGTTCACCCCCGGCTTTCCCGGAAAGTCCGGCCTGCCGAATCCCGCCGGCGAGTCCTTGGAAAAAGTCGTCGTCGCGCTCATCACCGCCACCCGCCCCCCCGCCGTGTCCAGATACGCCGGCGCCCGTGCGTGGTCCAGGTCCCTTCCTCCCCCCGCCTGCTTCAGCCCCTGCTCCCTGCAATGCTGAAGCGTCTTCATAAACCCCGCCTCCGAGTAGTCGTAGGAGTGGTTGTTCGCTGTCGTCACCACGTCGAACCCCATCCACTGCAACTCCGTGATATTGGCAGGCTCCGACACCTGGAACGACACCGTATCCTTGTATTCCCAGCTCATTTCGTAGTCGTGAAAGAGCATCTCCAGGTTCACCACACTCGCGTCCGCCCCCTTCAGCAGCTCCACCAGTTTCAGGAAGGACGGCTCCCGGTACATCCGCATCGGACGCGTAATCATGGCGTCCCCCGCCACCGCGATGGTTATATTTCCTTGGGCCGAATCGTAAATCATCACCCCTCCACAACTGTTGCTACGCCGCCACCCTTCCCCAAGTGGGATTCTGTACCAACCCTCCACCATAGTCAATACCACCCAACCCTCCCGTTCCCCCGCAACCCAAATGTCATTTGTATGATTGCAAAAGCCCCCCAGATAGGCCAATCTGGAGGGCGGGCGAGAGGGGCGCGTCGACTGTCATTGGGCGAGGGAACTGCAAGTAAGGTCCCTGCGCCGTTCAGAGTTGGACACCCCTCACGCCGCTATGTCGCTCCGAACGGATGCCTGGGCATAATGGCCCGTATCGCAAGTGTGGAGGACAAGAAGCATTATAGATGAGGAGGTGCACAAAGTGAAAGTAGTAGCGGGAGTGGACGTGGGTAAGAGAAGCCTGGACGTGTCAGTGTCAGGAGGTTCACCCCAGCGCTTTGACAACAACCAAAAGGAGATAGCCCGGCTGCTGGGCTGGTTGCGAAGCTGCAGCGTCACCCACCTGGTATACGAAACCACCGGCGGCTATGAGAGACCCCTCGTCAAAGCCGTCAGGGACTCGGAGATCAATGAGCACCCAATCCACCCCAACCGGGTACGCAACTTCGCCCGTATAGTGGGTAACCAGGCCAAGACCGACCGCCTAGACGCCCAAATGCTCTCCCGCTACGGAGAGACCTTTGAGTTGTCCAACACCATCTCTCCGAACACCGAGGAGGAGGAACTCAGAGACCTGCTAAGCCGTCGTCGACAGCTGGTACAGGAGCGAACCCGGGAGAAGAACCGGCTCGACAAAGGCGTTGCCAAAGACGCTCGCTCCTCTATGCAGCGCCACATCAAATGGCTCGATAACGAGATCCAGCGCCTCGACAAGGAGTGCCACAAGAGATTGCACCAGTGCCAACTCTTGACCCGCAAGACCGATCTCTACCAGAGTGTCCCAGGCGTGGGCCAGCAGACCAGCGCCATACTGGCCGTCTACCTCCCAGAGTTGGGCCTCTACAACGGCAGACAGCTCTCCTCCCTCGTAGGCCTCGCCCCCTGGTCCAAGGACAGCGGCGCCCGAAGGGGCTATCGCTCCATCCGCGGTGGACGCGCCAAGGTGCGCAGCGCCCTCTACATGGCTGCCCTCTCCGCCGTTCGACATAACTACGACCTCAAAAACTTCTATCAAGGACTCCGTCGTCGCGGCAAGTCCGGCAAACTCGCCCTCACCGCCGTCATGCGTAAGCTCCTGTTGCTCCTCAGCGCCGTTGCCCAACGCGGCACTCCCTGGGTCCCCAATCCCTCCTCTTCTACCTGAATACCCTTGATTCTCAACACAGATACTCTGAGGAGGCCCCGCGACGAAGAATCTCGTACCAGTAGCCGCCCTTCTGTGCTCCCCTCTCCCGTAGGAGCGGTTCGCGAACCACCCTCCCGTTCCCCCGCGAACGCGGGGGCCCACTCTTCTCCTCAACGTAGACCTTCGCAAAACCCCCTCTCTCTGAGGGAGAGGACTAAAGCCTGCCCTGAGTCTGTCAAAGGGGTAAGGGTGAAAACTCTCCTTGATGGGGGAAGATTGAGCCTTTCCTGTACAATAGGCACACGAACCACCCAACCCAGGAGAGACGACCCGTGCACTATATTGTCTGGACTCTGATAGCCATGTCGTCCTACGCCGTCATGGTCATCCTCCTCAAATTCTCCCTCCGCAGCATCCCCCCGGAGGCCGCCGTCGTCGTCACCAACACCTTCCTCGTCGTTGGCGCTCTCATCTGGGCCCTCTACCGCGGCGTCAAAGTCACCGACCACCTTGGCATGAATCAGCCAACCCTCCTCCTCGTGATCTCAGGAATCGCCCTGACCGTAGCCATCGTCAGCCAGTACGTGGCCCTCAGCCGTGGCCCCGTTTCCACCGTCTACCCCCTGTTTGGCATGAACATCGCCATCGTTGCGGTCTTGGGCTTTCTCATCCTCAAGGAACCCATCAGCGTCGAAAGAATAATCGGCGTCATCCTCGCCGCCGGAGCCATATTCCTTCTGGCCAAATAACCCCAACCCCCAACCAACCACAAAAAGGAGTCAACATGATCGGAATTTTGACCCACCACTGGGCTAAGGACGACAAAATCGACGAAGCCAAGACCCTCTTGGACGGCAACGGACGCGCCCAAAGCCAAGCCCCGGGCTTCGGAACTAGAACCACCCTCTACTCCCTCGCAGACCCCACGAAAATCACTTCCCTCGTCACCTGGGACAGCAACGAAATTTACGACCAGTGGCGCGCCAGCCCCGAACGAGCCGCCGCCATGGCCGGCGCACCCGACCTATGGTCCCGCCCCCCGGAATCCGAACGCTTCCAAATAGCCCCCTAACCCCACTCCCTCCCCACCCTCCCCCTCCATCCACATGTCATTCTGAGGAGGCCTCGCGACGAAGAATCTCGCCCCCGGTCCTCGCCCAACCCCCCGTCGGCGTCTCTTAGCCTCTTCCCCCTCGATGGGGGAAGATTGAGATGGGGGTGATTCGGGTGGTGTGGATGGGGCATTCAGCAGTTACGCAAAGCCCTCCATCCTGGGAGGAAGTTAGAGCCTGCCCTGAGTCTTCCGAAGGGATGAGGATATCCCCCCACTATCTCGTTCCTGAAAAGGCAGGAATCAACCCCCTGCCCACAACCAACCTCCCGTAGGGGCGGTTCGCGAACCGCCCTCCCCCTCTACCCACGACACATCTCGTCGTCACCGCCCAACCCTCCCGTTCCCCCGCGAACGCGGGGGCCCACTCTTCTTCCCTCACCCCTCGACGAAGACTCCTGCATAACCCTCATTCCGGCGAAAGCCGGAATCCAGAATCCCCTGATTTAGCTACGGATGCTACCGCCTAACCCCCAATTCCCCCTCCCTCTCCACCCACATGTCATTTGTATGATTGCAAAAGCCCCCCAGATAGGCCAATCTGGAGGGCGGGCGAGAGGGGCGCGTCGACTGTCATTGGGCGAGGGAACTGCAAGTAAGGTCCCTGCGCCGTTCAGAGTTGGACACCCCTCACGCCGCTATGTCGCTCCGAACGGATGCCTGGGCATAATGGCCCGTATCGCAAGTGTGGAGGACAAGAAGCATTATAGATGAGGAGGTGCACAAAGTGAAAGTAGTAGCGGGAGTGGACGTGGGTAAGAGAAGCCTGGACGTGTCAGTGTCAGGAGGTTCACCCCAGCGCTTTGACAACAACCAAAAGGAGATAGCCCGGCTGCTGGGCTGGTTGCGAAGCTGCAGCGTCACCCACCTGGTATACGAAACCACCGGCGGCTATGAGAGACCCCTCGTCAAAGCCGTCAGGGACTCGGAGATCAATGAGCACCCAATCCACCCCAACCGGGTACGCAACTTCGCCCGTATAGTGGGTAACCAGGCCAAGACCGACCGCCTAGACGCCCAAATGCTCTCCCGCTACGGAGAGACCTTTGAGTTGTCCAACACCATCTCTCCGAACACCGAGGAGGAGGAACTCAGAGACCTGCTAAGCCGTCGTCGACAGCTGGTACAGGAGCGAACCCGGGAGAAGAACCGGCTCGACAAAGGCGTTGCCAAAGACGCTCGCTCCTCTATGCAGCGCCACATCAAATGGCTCGATAACGAGATCCAGCGCCTCGACAAGGAGTGCCACAAGAGATTGCACCAGTGCCAACTCTTGACCCGCAAGACCGATCTCTACCAGAGTGTCCCAGGCGTGGGCCAGCAGACCAGCGCCATACTGGCCGTCTACCTCCCAGAGTTGGGCCTCTACAACGGCAGACAGCTCTCCTCCCTCGTAGGCCTCGCCCCCTGGTCCAAGGACAGCGGCGCCCGAAGGGGCTATCGCTCCATCCGCGGTGGACGCGCCAAGGTGCGCAGCGCCCTCTACATGGCTGCCCTCTCCGCCGTTCGACATAACTACGACCTCAAAAACTTCTATCAAGGACTCCGTCGTCGCGGCAAGTCCGGCAAACTCGCCCTCACCGCCGTCATGCGTAAGCTCCTGTTGCTCCTCAGCGCCGTTGCCCAACGCGGCACTCCCTGGGTCCCCAATCCCTCCTCTTCTACCTGAATACCCTTGATTCTCAACACAGATACTCTGAGGAGGCTCCACGACGAAGAATCTCGCCCCCGGTCCTCGCCCACCCCGACACCCATCACCCTCACGCAGGCCCACACACGCAATATCCCTCAACACAATAGGGGCGGGTTCCATACCCGCCCCTATTCTTCCTAAAAAACCCCTTCCCCCTCGACGGGGGAAGGTTGGAGCCTGCCCTGAGTCTCCCGAAGGGATGGGGGTGAATTCCGTCACCGAAATCATCCCCCACAAGAACAATCTTGCCCTAACGATTCGTCAGACCTACACCCCGGTGAACTTCTTGAAATGCGCCGCCATTCGACGCATCGAGTCCCGCACGTTCTCCGGACGCCAGTGGTACCAGCCGTGGGGCTCGCAGTTATACTGGATATACTCCGCGTACAACCCTAGCTCCTTGGAAGCGCGGAAGTAATCGTCCGCCATGCTGATCCGAACTCCGTCCCGGTCTCCCCACAGAATCAATAGCGGCGTCTTCACCTTGTCCAGGTTGTAAATGGCGGAACGCTCTCGCCAGTGGTCCGGCGCCATGTCCGGCCCGCCCCGGTCGCCCGCCACCACGTCCCCAAGCACCGGCTTTCCGCCGCCCGTGGAGTACCTGTCCGAGTGAATCAGGTCCGGCGGCCCATAGAAGCACACCGCCGCATTCAGCAGGTCCGGGTAACGATATATCATGCACAGGGTGAAGTATCCGCCCGTCGACCCGCCGTGCATCACCACCTTGTCCGCGTCGGCCAGACCCTCCTCAATCAGGTAGTACGCGCCATATGCGAAGTCGTCGATGTCTCCCCCGCCCCAGTCCCCGAAGTTCAGGAACTCGTACTGCTTGCCCAGTCCCGCCGAACCCCGCACCAGCGGCGCAATCACCGAATACCCCTTGTGTACCCAGTACTGGATGTACGGATAGAAGGCCCGCACGTGCAGACCCTTGGTATTCGCCCGCGCATAAATCACCAGCGGCGTCCGCCCCTCCGCGCCCTCAGGCCTGTACAACCACGCCGGCACCTCAAGCCCATCCTTGGACTTGTAATGGATGAGCGTCGGCTTCACAAACGGAAAATCCTCCAGAGCCTTCGGCATGTGATGAGTAACCTGTTCAGGCTCCCCGCCGTCCGCTGAAATCAACCACAGGTCCGAAGTCGTAGCGTGGTCCATGTGCGTGTAGAGAATGCTCTTGCTGTCGGGCGTCCACCGAATCGAACCCCTCACCTGGTACGCGTCAATCCCGCCGTGAATCGCCTCGCCTTGGGTAAGCTGAATCGGATCGCCGGAGCCGTCCGACGCTACCTTCATAATGTGGAAGCTCCACTCCTTGTTGGCCACGTAGGCTACCCACTTGCCGTCCGGCGAATACCGCGGATTGTACTGGTCGCACTCTTCATCCGTCAGGAAGTTGATCTCCCCGCTCTCCACGTCAATTGTCCCCACCCGACGCCAGCCCGAGCGGTCCGAGGTGAACACCAGCTTCTTACCATCGGGAGACCACCTCGGCCGGTACTCATAGTTGTTCAACGTATACGGAGTCATGCACCGGGCTAATCCACCCTCAATCGGCGCAATCCACACGTCCATCCGCTTGAAGTCCTCGTACACGGACCTGTCGGACATAAACGTCACATACTTCCCGTCCGGCGACACGAATACGTCGGTGCTGTTGGCCTCCTCGTTGGTGATGAAGTGGGGCTGCACCTTCCCCGTCGGAATGTCCGTAGACAGCGACACTACCTGGTTGTATCCGTTGGAACCTCCCGTCACGTAAACAATCCGCTTTCCGTCCGGCGTCCATCGGATGAATTCGTGCCCGCGGGAAGGGCCATGTCCGTAGCTGAGGTTGATCGGCGGCTCCGAGCCGTCCGCCCTGACCTTGAATGCGTCGTACCGGGACGTATACGCAATCCACTCCCCGTCGGGTGACCAGGAAGGGTTGAGACACTCCTCTGGATACATCGCCACTACTCGACGATTGTTCCCGCCGTCGATGTCACACACCCACAGGTCATATCCCCCGGATTCGGCAGACGAATACGCAATCTTCTGCCCATCCGACGAAAGGTCAAAATGCTCTACCTTGGCGTTAGTCTGCGCCAGAAGGTCAATGAGCGGGTCATCAGGCAACTGTACTTCTTCAGTGAAAGTGGCTCCTCTATTGAAATGCGTCACGAAAGCTTCACTCCCTTTCTGTGAAATTCTCGCCCATTCTATCACACCACCCCTCCTCCCCTTCACCATTCCCCGCCTACCATAGGGGCGGTACGCAAACCTCCCTCTCCCTCCCTCTTATGCCTTCCCCCTCAATGGAGACCTTTGCAAAACCGTCATCCCGGTCTTTCCTCCTCTCCCGTCGTGGTAGAGGATTGAGCCTGTCCTGAGTCTTTCGAAGGGGTGAGGGTGATCTTGGTGGCGGTGGGGCTGAACAGAGGGTTATGCCAAGCTCTCCTCGATGGGGGAGGGTTTGGCCTGTCCTGAGCTTGTCGAAGGGATGGGGGTGACTCCCCCAACTACACCCCCCCTTTCGTAAACGCCCCCCTCTCACCACAACATCGCGATGCAAGAGGACTTCGTCGCCCCAGCCTCCCCAATTCGTCGCCCCTGCGAAAGCAGGGGACCACGGCGGGGCGTGGTTGGGATGACACCCTTGCCAAAGTGCCACCTTCCCATTGCCAACATACTCTCACCCTTGCTATCCTCTCTTCATGAACGAAATACCCCTCCCCATCACCTCCGCTCACACAAATCAGCTTCGTCATATACGGGACTTACTCTCACTACAACTCACCGAAATGCCCGAAAATTGCAGGAAACGAGAAAACCAGCCAAAATTGTCTGCTTCACGCGTGAATACGCCTCCAAGCGCCAATACTCCTTTGAATAAACGAGTCATACTCAAAGCTGGCCAATTTGAAACGAGTCACTCGTTTCCCCACTCATTCCTAATACTCTATATCATCAAGACGACTGCTTTTGCCCAAGCAGAAATCTCAGAAAAGTCGGCACGGGATGCCCCGCTGCCCCCAGTCCTCTTCCCCCTCCATCCGTTAATCTACCTCACCAACGTCCGAAATCTGAAAGGCGGCCCTTGGATCTAACCCTGGCCCTCATCGTCTTCCTCGGCACCTCCGTCCTGGTGGTCTCCGCCGCCCGATTCCTCGTTACCTCAGGCGACGTCATTGCCATTAGGACCGGCTGGGGGCATGTCTGGGTCGGCGCCCTTCTCCTCGCCGGTGCCACCTCCCTCCCCGAGCTTGTCGCCACCAGCACCGCCGCCCTTATCGGCAACGCCGGCATGGCCGGAGGCAACGTCTTCGGCTCCAACATGCTCAACATGACCATCCTCACCCTCGCCCTCGGTCTTCTCGGCGGCGGCCTCGTCCTCCAGAAAATCCTCCCCCAGCAGCAGCGCGTCGCCTTCTTTGCCACCTTCCTCACCATCGCCGCCCTCGCCATGGCCGCCCTCAAGCTCGACGTCAAGTGGTGGATTGTCAGTCCCGCCGCGCTGATCATTTTCGCCATCTACATCGTCGGCTCCTGGCGCCTCTTCTCAGAGAGCTCCGACGCCGAAGAAGAAGACGCCGCCTCAACGGACCGCACCCTCCGCTGGGGGTGGACCATCTTCGCCCTCTCCTCCGCCGTCATATTCGTCGCCACCTATTTCATGACCAATAGCGCCGACGAAATCGCCGAGATCACCGGCATCGGCGGCAGCTTCATCGGCGTCCTCGCCCTCGCCTTCGTCACCTCCCTCCCGGAAGTCTCCACCTCCATTGCCGCCCTCCGGCAGAACGCCCCGGACCTCGCCGTTTCCAACCTCTTCGGCAGCAACTCCTTCAACATCCTCGTCCTCGCCATTGCCGACTTCTTCTACACCGACGGCTCAATCTTCGGCAACATGGACAACGGCGCCCTCATCGCAGGCCTCTTCGCCATCCTCATAATGGCCCTCAGCATCTGGATGCTCCTTCTCAAGCGACCCGTCAAGCTCTTCTCCTTCTCGTCCCCCAGCATGGCCCTGATTACGACCCTGTACGCCGCGGGCCTCTTCCTGGTGTTCTACCTCGGATAGCACTGACAAATGGAATCTGGACTACGAAAGAATGGCTCCCTCAGGTTGCACCTGTCGGATATATCAAGTACATTCACTCGTGGCATGATGACTGCAATCTCGCTGGCTGTTGTTCGAAGAAAGTTGACCGCGCTCATTGGATAGCCCCGCCCCTCGGGAGGACCCGACCGCCCAGGGTGCGTCCTCTGACGCCCCTTCGGACGGCAGCAATCCCAGCCCACCCGCAGCAAGCCACCCGGCTCCACCCACCCAACGTTCCCTCGGTCTCATGCTGGGTCTCGCCGCGGGCCACGGCATCAAGCACTTCTACTCCCAGGCCTTCCTGCTCCTTCTCCCCGCCGTAAAGACCTACCTCGGCCTCAGCGACATCGAAGTCGGCGTCATCGGCAGCACCCGCACCGTGTTCGGCGCAGTGATAAACATCCCCGCCGGCATAATGGCCGATATGTGGCGAAGCAAGGTCGGCCTCATGCTCACCGCCAGCCTCACCTCCCTCGCCATCGGCTACCTCATCATCGGCACATCCCCCAGCTACTGGTTGCTGCTCGTCGGCGTGGCCATCACCGGCGCCGGCGCGTCCATCTGGCACGCCCCCGCCTTTGGCACCCTCGCCATCGCATACCCCAATAAGCGCGCCACCTCCTTCGCCGTCCACCGCATGGGCGGCTCCTCCGGCGATAGCCTCGCCCCCCTCGTCATGGGCCTCATCCTCGGCGGATTTGCCTTCTGGGGCCTCGAATGGAACGGACTCGAATGGCGCACCCTCTCCTACTTCCTCGTCATCCCCGCCGGACTCGCCGCCATCGTCGTCCTCGTCAGCTTCCGAAGAATCGAGGGCGCGTCCAGAGATAGCCCCAGCTTCCGAAACTACGTCCGGTCCGCCCGCGCCATGCTCAGCAACCCTACCGTCCTTGGCATGGTCGGCATCTCCGGCGTTCGCGCCATGGCCCATAACAGCCTGACTATCTTCCTCGTCATCTACATGGCCGAGGATCTGGGCTTCTCCGAGTTCAAGATCGGCTTCCACGTAGCCCTTCTCACCCTGTTTGGTGTCGCCTCCTCACCAATGCTCGGCTGGATCTCCGACCGCGTAAACCGTCGACCCGTCATGTTCTTCAGCCTCCTGACCATGGCGCTCCTCATCTACTCCCTGCTCTTCTTCGGCAGCGGTTGGAGCTTCACCCTTATCCTCGCCCTCATCGGCCTCTTCCTCTACTCCGTCAACCCGATCATGATGGCCGCCGCCATCGACGCTACAAAGAAGGGCACCGAGGCCTCCGGCGTTGCCCTCATGTTCGCAGGCTCCGCCGTCTTCGGCTCCGTCTCCCCCATCATCGCGGGCTGGCTACGCCAGTCCTTCGGCATGGACGGCGTCTTCTACTACTCCGGCATCATCGTGACCATCGTGGCTTTCGCCGCCCTCTTCGTCCCCCTCCGAAAAGCCACCGACTAACCCCGTCTCTGCACCCCATCAACCCTGACTTTCACCGACGATCCCCACCCCTCTCACCCTCCCGGCTGCACCTCCCGAATCCGCAGCATCAGCAGGCCCCCCTCCTCCCACGGCTGACTTTCCAACGGCCACGAATACGCCCCCACCCCCACATCCACCACCGCATCATCCACAACCAGCGACAACGACCCACTCCCATCCAACTCAATAAACTCCAACACCTGCCCACTCAGCGAGACATGGGGGTTGATGGTCAACACCACCTGCTCATTCTCCCATCCAAGACCCGTCACCTCCGCCGCCATACCACCAACGGTGAACTCCGTGGGACTGAGCACTCCGTTGGTTGCGTCTGCCCCCACCCCTGTGCCCACCGCAACAGGGTCGAAGAAGGCCTCGTGCAGCGTGTACAGAGGGGCCTCGACCGTGACGGCGTAGATTCTGAAGTTAGAGGTCGTTGGGTTGTGGTTGCAGATGACGTGATTGCTAACCTGTTGGTGGAAGTTGGCGGTATACTCACCCTCGGGCAGGGGTCGTCTTGTGGCTTCGTCGTAATAGTAACCGTTTCCACCATACGAGTCGTTGTCGGATATGATGGTCTGGAACAGATCAGCATCTGTGCCGCTTTGGGTGAAGATGTTGTAGCGTTCATCGTAAACCAGAGACAATTGGCTCTTATGTAAATGAGTACCAGCGGGCATCCCAGAATTCAAGGATATGTCATATTCAGCTGGGGTCCACCCGGCACGAAGAGTCCGCTCACGAGTGAACTTGCGGTATAGGCATGTCTCATACGCTTCACTACCATCTCCGGCTGCTCGTTCGGCGGCTATCTCCGCAATCCTGGTCTTCAGTTCACTCAAGGTCTTCACCGGTGGTGGATTTGCAGTCCCATCAGTGATGAATTCTGAACCTGTGGAGTCGCTTTCACCTCGTGGTCCCTCGGTAGGAACGGTAGAACCAGGCAGCCAGGCCCTCGCATTAGTGTCGACCGAATATGAAAAGGTTGGGTCTGACAACGTATTGAATAGGGCAAAGCCATAGTTCTGGCTAGCTGAATTCTCCGAATCGCCCTCTGAAGTATCGGTGGAGGACGCTTCTGATGACAGGGGACCCTTCACAAAGAGTACGCCCGGTCGGTCGTCCCAGGTTGTGTTCCGACTGGCTATAAGCTGCCTCGCCTCTGCCATGGCGTCATCCGAACTGAGATATCCCTCGTAATTATCTCCCTCGTTGTAGATACTCGATCGTGTGTCCAGCACCTCGACCGTAAAGGTAGTCGGCCCGGATCCTTGGAGATACTCCACGGCGCGGAAGGTGAACACCTGCATGGGCCTGTACGTGGGTCTGACTCCAATTCCTCCAGGGATTGTCTGCACCCCCGCCACTGTAGACACGAAGGTGGCCACCACGATGATGTCTGACCTGAAGATCTGCTCATCGATGCCTGCTGGGACAAGCAGGTCAGGAGGAGGTGATGCCGTCTCCTCGAACTCTGTAATGGGCTGAGGGGGCAGGAGGCACCCAAGGGTTGAGACAGAGACGGCTAGGAGCAACGTCATTGCACAAAGAGCGGTTAACCAAGGAGCTAGCCTTCCAGTCATGGATATTCCCTAGCATGAAAATCTAGGCAAAGAGGGCCGCTGCCGCTCATCATCTCACTCAACCCCCAATCCCGAAAATTCGGCGTTTAACCTGTCTCCCCCTACACGATAATAGTACATGAAAGCCCAAACCGTTCCCTCCCCCACATCCTCTCCTCCTAACCCACACCACCTTCCCCAACAAATCCCCTCACACCAATCCGACGTATCACATGCAGACCCCAAGGCAAAGCAGTTCCTCCTGTTGCCCCAGATTTCCAAAGGCGATAAAATCCAGCCCATACCCCGCCGAGGCACAGCAACACAGCCATGATGAACACCCTCGTACAGAAAGCCAGACCCTACAAAAGCTACGGACTCGCCTTCCTTGTCGGCGCCCTCGCCCTCTTTGCCGCCTTCATGGCCGCCCTCGCCACCGGAGCCGAAAACATCGGCTTCATCAACAATTTCGTCGAAGGACTCTCAGGGCGTTCCAGCTCCGGCCTCGACCGGGTGGGTAACCTGCTGCCCCTCGGCCTCCCCTTCGTCGCCGGCATGGTCTCCACCGTCAACCCCTGCGGCTTCGCCATGCTCCCCGCATACCTCGGCCTCTACGTCGGGTCCAACGACCCCCAGGCCGGTATGCCAAAGAAGATCTACCGCGCCCTCCTCGTTGGACTCATCGTCACATCCGGCTTTGTCATCCTCTTCGGCATCTCAGGCACCATCGTCAGCGCGGGCACTCGTGCCATCATCGACTTCATTCCCTGGATTGGACTCAGCATCGGCATCCTGCTGGTGGCCGTCGGCTCGTGGCTGCTTGGTGGCGGCAAACTCTACTCCGCCTTCGCCAGCCAGACCGCCGCCCGCATCGGCACCCCGGGCCAGGTCAGCACCAAGGAGTTCTTCCTCTTCGGCCTCAGCTACGGTATCGCCTCCCTCAGCTGCACCCTCCCAATCTTCCTCTCCGTCATCGGCGTCTCCCTCGCGGGCACCAGCATCCTCACCAGCATCGGCCAGTTCATCCTATACGCCCTGGGCATGGGCCTCGTCATCATCCTCATGACCGTCAGCATGGCCATCTTCAAGGAACTGATAGTCCGCTTCCTCCGCAAGGTGCAGCCATACGTCCAGCCCGTCAGCGCTGTATTCATGATCATCGCTGGCTGCTACATCGTCTACTACTGGATGACCCTCGGCCGCACCCTCCTCTAACCGACACACCTCGCCCGTATCCCGCCCACGAAATACAAAAACTAGTGCCAAGGTTCTTGACATCTCGCCTCTTCTTCAATAGAATAGACGTACTATGAAGAAGGGCGACTCCCACCTCGCCAGAAATTCTCGGATTCAACCGGATCTGCATAATTCCAGGTGCAGCTTCCAAGGCATAGCGAAGGTTGGTTTCTTCTACTCTTCAGCATTCAATTCTTCGTAGGACTTGCACTCGCAATTGACTACGTCGGGCCGAATTCCGCAATCTGGCCCAATCGAATTGTAGAAGTTATATTATTGATGCCGTACGCCGTGGTCGTCAGCGCGACAACCACAACGATGGCAGTGGAGGCAATCTATATGCTGGCAGAACGATATCTCAAAAGACGATACGACGAAGGGATGGAAAAAGGCGTAGAACTGCTGGCCAAAAAGGTCAAGGATTGGAATGAGCGTCGCTTGGAAGCCGAGCGGCGGGGGGAAAGGTTCGACGAACCTCCTCCCACCAAAGTCTAGCCGCTAAAGCAGCGATCAGCCTCGCTCGCGATGTGGTCCCGCAACTCCGTCGGCAGCGTCGGCAACGTCCCCGCCACAGCATTCTGAAGTATCCGCTCAGGCCGCGTGCTGGAAGGTATCAGAATCCCGATTCGCGGGTCCGCGAGCACCCACGCCAGCAACGCCTGCGGCCACGTCGTTATCCCGAATTCCGCTAGCGGCGTCAAGTCCGGCTGCTCCTTCAAATCCTTGGCGAGAGCGCCCGAACCCAGGGGCCGCATCACAATCACGCCAATCCCCAGCTCCTCCGCCAATGGCAGCATCTCCTCCTCCGCCTCCCGCTCCAAAGCGTTGTACGAAATCTGGATGGTCTGAATCCGCCCCGTCTTCATAATCTCCATCATCTCTGGAAATCCGGGCGGGTACGTATACGTAACCCCAATCAAATCGATCTTCCCCCCATCCCTCAGCCCCTCCAGGTAGGGCAGATGCGTCTTCCAGTCCACCATGTTGTGAATCTGGAACACCTCGATGTGGTCAGTCTTCAACAGGTCGAAAGAGCGGGCTATCTGTCGCTGCCCAGTCTCTCGTCCAACCGCCCAGACCTTGGTAGCAAACTGAAACTGGTCCGTCTTCCCCTCCATCGACACCCCCAGACACTGCTCCGCCCGCCCATACATCGGCGAGGTATCAATGAAAGTGGAACCCGACTCTATGCAGTTGTCGATAATCTGACGCCGCACCCCCAGCCCATCCTCATCCTCCACGTCGAATGTACTGGCGCTGCCCATTCCGATGGCGGGCACCTCCAGGCTTGCAAGCATTCTCTTATTCAATATCTTCCTCCCAATGATAATCTTCCTGAACGGTCGTCAGCCCTTCTACGAGCAGCGTTCCGTCTCTTTCTCAATGTAAGTCCGCAGCTCCGGCGGAAGCGGGGGTATCTCCCCCGGCAGGGCATTCTCAACTATCCGACTCGGCTTGGTCGTAGCGGGAATCGGCACAGAAACCCTCGAATCCGCCAACAGCCACGCCAGCGCCGCTTGCCCCCACGTCCGTATCCCGAATTCCTGCAGCGGCCCCAAGTCCGGCTGTTGCTTCAAACCCGTCGCCAGCAGCCCCTTGCCCGTAGGCCTCATTACCACCACCCCCATCCCAAGGCTCTCCGCCAACGGCAAAATCTCATCCTCCACCGCCCGGTCCTGGATGTTGTAGGAAATCTGGATGGCGTCCACCCTACGCGTCTTCATGATCTTCATCATCTCCGGGAACATGTCCGGATAGCCGTACGTAATCCCGATTGAACCGATGCGCCCCTCCGACTTCAGCTGTTCCAGGTAGGGCAGATGGGTCTGCCAGTCCACCAGATTGTGGATCTGAAACAGGTGGATGTAGTCCGTCCTCAAGAGCTTGAAGGATCGCTCAATCTGGGCCCGCCCCGTCTCCTTGCCGGAACTCCACACCTTCGTCGCCAGCTGAAACTTGTCAACCATACCGTCCATCGTTTCGCCCAATACCTGTTCCGCCCGCCCATACATGGGGGAGGTGTCAATGAAGGTGACTCCCTTCTCCAGGCACTTATTCATGATCTGACGTCGAACTTCCACGTCCTCGCGGGAATGCACGTCAAACGTCTGCGCACTCCCCATTCCAATGGCGCTGACCTCCAGGCCGGCAAGACTTCTTTTCCGCATTAAGTCGCTTCCTCCCCTATGTCGTAGTGGCGCCATTATACCGCAATTCCCTCCCTCTTGAAGGCCGGGACTTCCGAATATGCTAAAGTAGTATCCGGACTTTGGTAACACGAAATGGCTGGGAGGAAGTCATGTCCTATGCTGATGGAGTTATGAGCAAGACCGACAGGAATCTGTGGAACGCCATAATCGGCGAGGCCATGGCGTTGCTCAAATACAACGCCTACGCCGTCAAGGCCTTGGAAGAGGGCCACCCCGAGATTGCCCAGATATTCCAGGAGACCGCGGGAGCAGAGAACATCCACGGCATGAACCACCTGCGAACGGCGGGAGCCATTAAGACGTCCCTCGAAAATCTGAAGGAAGTTACCAGCGGCGAGGCTAAGGAGATTACCAGCCGCTATCCCCGGATGATTCGCGAAGCCCTGGACGAGGGTCGACGCGACGCCGCCCGCGCCTTCACTGTCGCAATGGATAGGGAACGGCACCACCTAGAGAGCTTCATGAAAGCTACCGACGACCTCGTCGCGAAGCTGCAACGCATGGAGGACATAGACAAACCCATTCTGGCCCCTCCCATATTTCACGATGACGCCCCGATAGAATCGGCCGTGGCGGTGGCGGATCGGGAGGAGCATCACGACGCCGCTCACATCATGAGGGCCGAGAGCGAATTTCCCCAAGCCGTGCAGGAGGTTGCAACCGAACGCTGGCGAGTCGCGGCCTTTGGTCGCATCCGTGAGGTGGTGTTCGGTGCCCAGGACGGCCTCATAAGCACCCTCGCCCTTGTGACAGCCGTCTCCGCAGCGGTCACCGACAAGAGCACCGTCGTCATCGCCGGTCTCGCCGGTGCCCTGGCCGGCATGATCTCCATGGGCACAGGCACCTATCTCGGTTCCAAAGCGGAGCGGGAAGTCTTCCAGGCAGAAATCGAAAAGGAAGCAAAGGAACTGGAAGAAAACCCCGCGGAAGAAATGGCGGAGCTGGTCTTCCTATACCACCAGCAGGGTCTCAGCTACCACGAAGCAAGGGAAATGGCGGAGCACATAGCCTCCGACAAAGAACTCTGGCTGCGCACCCTGGTTGAGAAAGAACTCGGAATCGACCCCGACCTTGCCGTCAGCCCCGTCAAGGACGCTGTGACGATGGGCGGCACCTTCATTCTCGCGGCAATGGTTCCCATCATCCCCTACTTCTTCATGGGCGGCAACGTCGCCATCGGAATCTCCGCCGGAGCCACCCTGGCCGCCCTGTTTGCGCTGGGCATGGGCAAGGGCCGCTTGGTCCAACGCTCGCCCCTCCTCCAGGGCCTCGAGATCCTCGTCATAGGTGCCGCGGCAGCCGGCCTCGGCTGGGTACTCGGCGAAATCGTCCCCAACCTCTTGAACTAGCGCCAGGCCCGCTCCCTGTTGAAGATAGGTGACCGCCAATCGGGCTGACGCCTATGCTGAGACGTCAGCCTTCGCAACCGTCCCAACCAGCGCATCACCTACACCCACCTCCACCATCTTCAACCCCATCAGCCGCCCAAAGTGGTACTGGAGCGTGTACCCCACCCCCTCCATGTCCACGGATTCGCCCAACAGCAGCTCCATCGACGTAACCGAAATATCAAGCATACCGCAAGGAATCACGTGCCCGTAGTAGTCAAGGTCCGGGTTCACATTCAGCGAAAGTCCATGACTGGCAACGCCCCGGCTCACCTTCAAGCCAATCGCCCCGATCTTCTCCTCCCCCACCCACACCCCCGTCCAACCCGCTTTGGCCTCCGCAGCTATCCCATAGTCAGCCAGCGTGCTGATCATCACCTGCTCCAGCGCGCGGACGAATTTCAACGGCCCACCCAACGGACGTATGTCGACTATGGGATATGCCACCACCTGTCCCGGCCCGTGGTAGGTGGCCTCACCCCCCCGGTCCACGTCGTGCACCGACGCTCCCAACCGAACAAGCTCCTCATCGCCCAAAAGCACGTCCTCCCGCCGCCCCCGACGTCCAATGGTGTAAGTGTGAGGATGCTCAAGCATCAGCAAGGTGTTGGGTGCGGATCCCTCGGCGACCCTCTCCACGAGGGTCTTCTGAATGTCCCAGGCTCGTAGATAGTCCACAAGACCCAGGTTCACTACTCGGCAGGATTTCACCGCTCGTTATGAGACGGGAGTTTCGGGGCCGATAGCTTCCAGCCGGTCCTTCACCCCATTCAAAAAGGCAGAGGCCTCTGCGCCGTCAACAATTCGGTGGTCAAAGGACATACACAGGTTCATCATCGAACGAATGGCAATGGCATTGTTGATGATGACAGGCCGTTGCACAACCGCCTCCGTGCTGAGAATGGCCGCCTGAGGATAGTTGATGATGGGACTGGACACCGTTGTCCCAAGGGCGCCGGTGTTATTCAATGTGAACGTCCCACCTTGCACCTGCTCCAACATAAGGTTGTCTCTGCGGGCATTTTCGGCCAGGGTGCGAAGCTGCGTGTTAGCAGCTGTGACGGATAGAGTGTCCGCATCCCGTATTACGGGAACCACAAGCCCGCTCGGCGCAGAAACTGCTACGCCAATGTTTATGCGATTCTTGAGGACTATCTTGTCGTCTCGCCAAGTTGCGTTTAGATGGGGATTCTCCCGCAAGGACTGGGCAACGGCGTTGATTATGAAGGGAAAGATAGTAATGTCCTGACCCAGCTGCTTGAACCTCTCCCTAACTGCCTGCCTGAGTTCAACCAGCCCGGTTACGTCAACCTCCATTAAGGCCCAGGCGTGGGGGATCTGCGTGGCGCTCTTGACCATGTTCTGGGCAATAATGCGACGCTTGGCCGTTGGTACAATCACCGTTTCTTCCGCGCCGGACGGGACGGGCGCAACAGCAGCGACTGGCGCCGGTGTTGCCGGAGCCGCTTCTAGGTGCTTCAGGACATCCTTCTTGGTAACCCGTCCATTGATGCCCGTGCCCACCACCCGGCTCAGATCCACGTTGTGTTCCGCGGCCAGCCGCATCACCACCGGCGAGTAAACCGCCCGACGCTGCGATGCAGGCGCGGGCACCGGTGCGGGCGCTTGTTCCGGCGCCAGCGAACCGGTGGGCCCTAGGCTCACGTTGCTCTCCACCAGCACACCCATGGTGCTCATAATAGTCTCGCTGACCTGGGGCGGCTGGGACGGCCCCCCCTCGGTGGCGCCCTCATCCTCGGTGTCCATTTCCGCGATCACCCCACCAACCGGAATGGTCTCTCCCTCCCCGGCCAGAATTCGCGTGAGAGTGCCACTATAGGGAGCAGGCATTTCCATGTTCACCTTGTCGGTCACCACCTCAACCAGCGGATCGTACTTCTCCACCTGGTCACCGGGCTGCTTGAGCCACTTCTCGATTATGCCTTCCACCACGGATTCGCCGACTTGGGGTAGTTCAATCGGTACAATTGGCATTCGTAAACCTCTAGTAGGCCGCCAGCTTCAGCAGGGCGTCGGAAATCTTCTGGGTATTGACCATGAAACTGTCTTCCATAGTGGGCGCGAAGGCCATGGCCGGCAGGTCCGGGCCGCAGAGCCTCATCACAGGCGCGTCCAGATACTCGAAGGCCTCCTCGGCTATGATGGCGGCGACTTCCGCCCCCACACCGCCCGTGATGCTGGCCTCGTGGACAATAAGCGCCTTTCCCGTTCGCTTCACGGATTCCAGGATGGTTTCGTTGTCCATCGGACGAAGGGTGCGCAGGTCCAGCACCTCCACGCTCACGTCCTCATCCTCCAGCAGGGTAGCTGCCTCCATCCCGTAGTGGATGGCCAGGCCGTAGCTGATTAGGGTGATGTCCGTTCCGGGGCGTTTCACTTCCGCCCTGCCGATGGGGATGGTATAGCTCGTGTCCGGCACTTCGCCCCGCACTGCCCTGTACGTCTTCTTGTGCTCCAGGAAGATCACAGGATTGTCGTCCCTTATGGCTGACTTCAGCAGGCCCTTGGCGTCGTACGGATTGGACGGCGCAATTACCTTGAGACCCGGGGTGTTGTACAGGTAACTTTCAATATATTGCGAATGAAACAGACCCCCCCTCACGCCACCGCCGTAGGGTATTCGCACCACCATCGGAGCCGACAGATAGCCGTTCGTTCCGTAGTGCACCCGAGAAGCCTCTCCGACCAGTTGGTTCGCCGCATACCACCAGAAATCGGAAAACTGGATCTCCGCAATTGGCCGAAGACCCCTCATCGCTAGCCCCAGCGAAATTCCGGCAATGGAGCATTCGGCCAGCGGAGTGTCGATGATACGCTCCTCGCCGAACTCCTCAATGAAGTTCTGCGTAGCCAGGAATACACCGCCCCGGATACCCACGTCCTCTCCCAGAACCATCACCCGCGGGTCTGTTAAGAGCTCCTCCCGCATGGCCTCCCGGATCGCTTCTATAGTCGATTTGACGCTCATGGAGGCGGCCTAAGGCGCGTAGAGGTGACCATAGAGATTGGAAGCATCGGGCCACGGAGCATTCTCGGCAGCGTCCGTCACCCTGTTGACCTCGGCCCTCGACTCCTGAAATATCTGCTCATCGTGGGCCGGTGTAAGAATTCCGAGCTCCTCAAGGTATGCGCTCAGCCGCAACAGTGGGTCGCGGCGTTGCGAGTCCTCCATATCCTTCGCAGTGCGATAGCGGGTGTCGTCATCGTCGGAAGTGTGGGGCTTCAGCCGCTCCACCTTCAACTCCAGGAAAGTGGGCCCGCCCGAGGGGTCGCGCGCCCGGTCTATGGCCTCCTTGGCAGTCCGATAGACCTCCATCACATCCGTTCCGTCCACAATCAGTCCCGGAAAGCCGTAACCCTCTGCCCGGTCGGCCAGATTCTCAATGGCCATCTGCTTCTCCTGGGGCACGGAGATGGCCAGCCGGTTGTTATAGCAGCAGAAAACCACGGGCAGCTTGTGAACGCCGGCGAAGTTCATCGCCTCGTGGCATTCACCCTCACTCGACCCCCCGTCGCCAAAGCACACAAAGACCACGGTATCCTCCCCCAATGCCCTGCATCCCATGGCATAGCCGACTGCCTGGCTCAGATTGGAACCCACCACGTTGGACAGGTGGATGATCGGATGATGTGGAGAGGCCCCCTGGAGCAAAAACTGACGGCCCCCGTTGAAGGTGTTGCCGTCCTTTCCAATGTGTCCAATCATGGTCTCCATTGGAGTGATGCCCATCACCAGCTTCATTGGCATGTCCCGGTAATAGGGAAACAGGAAGCAATCGCCATCCATCTTGGCGGCCAGGCCCAGCGCCATCGAAGCCGCCTCCGAACCCTGGCAAGACGCCACCAACGGCACCTTGCCCTGCCGGTTCAGGGCGATGAGCCGGTCGTCCATTATGCGAGCCAGAACCATCTGCGCGTAGAAATCGAGCAGCTGGTCGTCGCCCAGGCCCAACCGACGATGAGTTGGAAGGGCCTTAGTGCTGGATGGATACTTCTCCCCGTTTGGGGACATCAACAACCCTCCGAGTCAAAGGATAAAATTAGGGGCATCCTGCTAGATGCCCCTGGGCGGTCTCTCTTCACCCTGGGCAAATTATGCCCAAGGCCTGCGTAATTATGGTTTCAATGATGATGCTTTGTCTGAATGAAGATTTCAACGAATTGCCAGTTTCAGAATAAAGATAGTAGTGCCTTTTCAGAGACTTTCTTACTTTACTTGGCTGGTTTAACACCGCTGGACTATAAGAAAATTCTAGCCAAGAAATTCGCTCCATGTCAAGGTGAATCTCCCGCCTCGGAAGGGAGACGAAATCCTACGAATCCCCCCGCAATAGTCCTGGCCCATGGCGCTTTCGACCTAACCGGGGTCTTCTACGCCGCAAGTGGTCGAGGAACGAACATCGAACACTTTGGAAAAGCGGACTACAGCTCTCCCAACTCCTCCTGAAATACCTGCGACAACACCTCAACCCCTTCCCGCAGCTCCTGCTCCGTGGGCAGCCCGTAGCAAATCCGAATGTAGTTCGACCCGTGGTTATCCGGGTCCGCCGTCCATTCTACGCCGGGGTTGTAAATCAGCCCACGCTTCTTGGCCGCCTCCAGGGGCTTCATAGTATCCACCCCTTCAGGGAACTTGAACCACATCACCATTCCGCCCCTTGGCTCATAGAATTCAACGGTGGGGCCGAAGTGCTCCCGCATGGACGCCACCAGCACGTCCTTCTTCCGGTGAAGCATGTCCCGCACAGTTTCAATGTGCTCTTCGTAGTTGTTCTCCAGGAATCCGGCAATCATCATCGGCGTCACCATGTTGGTGCCCACGTCAATCTTGCTCACCACAATCTGGTTGATAACATCCCGTGGCGCAACGATGTAACCGATCCTGACCCCCGGCGCCAACGACTTGGAGAAAGACCCGATATGGAGCACGTGATTCGTGTCGTCCAGGGACCGAATGGCGTTCTCCCACTCCCCTTCGAAGATCAGGTCCGCATAGCACTCGTCTTCAAAGATGGGAACGCCGAATTCCTGGCTTATGCGCAGCATCTCTAGACGCCGCTCCATAGGCAGGTTGGTGCCCGTTGGGTTCTGACACGTGGGTATTGTGTAGATGTACTTCGGCTTGATCCCCTCCTCACGCAATTCCGTCAGAATTCGCTCGAGCTCGTCCGTCTTCATCCCGTCATCGTCCATCGGGACCCCGACAATGCGCGCCCCGCTATTCTTTGCGTTGTTCACTGCCCCGGAATAGGTGAACAGCTCCGTGAGTACCACGTCGCCCGGCTCCAATAGAGTATCGTTAATCAGCAGGATGCACTGGGTAGAGCCGGAGCAGATCATCACCTCATCCACCGACACGTCGATTCCCCTGTGACTCTTCAGCTTCTTGACCAAATACTCCCGGAGGGCCAGATTCCCCAAAGGCCCGCCATCGGAATAGTACACGGCCAGGTTTCGGCCATTATCCTCCAAGGCCTTCGTCACCGACTCGATGAAACCCTCAACCGGAATCAGGTCCGGGTCCCCGTGTCCCGTTACGAAGTTGTACTTGTACAGTCCCTCCCACGGCCCGGCCGCAGGGGGCAGACCTTTCGCGTAGATCTTGGAGTAATCAAGAGCCTTGGTGGTCATGTTGCGCCCTCCCAATATTTCTGCCGACGTTCGATTCAACCCTCGAACCTTAAGGCGGCCTCATCATAACACCCACTAGAAACAGTGTCTATTTGACGTTGAAACCCTCGACGTTGGCCTTCAAGCCAACGTTGCGCTAGAATCCAGTCACCCATCCAAACCCATAGCTGAAGGAGTTCCAGAATGTGGAGAGGCTTTAAGGTCATCGACGCCGATGCCCATATGCATGAACCGGAATACCTCTGGGAGCGCTACGTTGAACCCGAATTTCGCGACCAGGTCCCCAAAGTCGTCGGTATGAACGGCATCAACTTCATCTATGAACCCGACGGCAAGCTCATCCCCCACGGCAAGGGTCGCACCGGCCATCCCGCATCCGTCTACGAAGGGGAATTATAAAGAATAGTTGACACTGGTTTTGGTGATGCCTATAATTCTGCACCATGCCAGCCAACTTTGCCAACCGCACCCTATGGACCGGTGACAACCTCGAAATTCTCCGTGGCCTCAACTCCGATTGCATTGATTTAATATATCTAGACCCTCCTTTCAATTCGAACGCCAACTACGCCGCCCCGGTAGGCTCCCAGGCAGCCGGAGCCGCCTTCAAGGATACCTGGACACTCAGCGACGTCGACACCGAATGGGTGAACCTTATCGAGGCCAAGCATCCGGCCCTTCGCCGGGTGCTGCTGGCCGCTCTCACGGACTCCGACAAGTCTTACCTGGTCTATATGGCAATCCGTTTGTTGGACATTCATCGAATTCTCAAGCCGACTGGCAGCGTCTACCTTCATTGCGATTCTACGATGAGCCACTATCTGAAGTTGGTCATGGACGCGATTTTCGGACGGCGCAATTTCAGGAATGAGATTGTCTGGCACTTCCCGGACAATTTCCAGGGCAATGTCAAGCGGTTCGCCGCCAACTCCAATGTACTGCTCTTCTACGCTGCCCCTGGATATGTCTTCAACCAGGTGCGGATACCCCTGGACAAGCCGAAAAAGAGGGGGGGGGAGGGTTTGGAGTAAAGAACTGGGGCGAGTTGTACCTGAACGGGGGCCGGACGGGAAACCGGTCTATCGCATCTACACGACGAAGAAAGTTGACAACGTTTGGACCATCGGGCAATCGTCGGTTACCAATCGAGGCTCTAAGGAACGCACCGGCTACCCCACGCAGAAGCCCCTCGCCCTTGTCGAGCGGGTGATCCAGGCGTCCAGTAATGAGGGTGACATGGTGCTAGACCCTTTCGCCGGTTGTGCGACGGCTTGCGTTGCTGCCGAACGGCTGGGGAGACAATGGGCCGGGATAGATATAGCTCCCAAGGCCTATGAGTTAGTCCAAGAGAGGCTCGCCAGGGAAGTCGCTGTAGGGAATGACACGGCTCCAAGGTTATGGCACTGCATCCACCGCACGGACATACCCCACCGGACGGACTTAGGAGACCTTCGCCCCTACCGCTCGCACAGAAACAGCCTGTACGGCTTACAGGCCGGGGAATGTGGGGGCTGTGGTACTCATTTTGAGTTGAGACATCTTGAGGTTGACCACATCATCCCCAGGAGCAAGGGCGGGACGGACCATATAGACAACCTTCAGCTCCTATGCGGTTCATGCAACCGCATCAAGGGGAATCGAGGAATGGAGTATCTACGGGCGAAGCTGCAACTCGGCTAGCTTAATCTTCTCTGTCGACAATCCACCAGGCCAGAATCTTGCCGTTGATTCGCGCAACTACAAGGTCTTCGACCTTACACTCATGCACCAAAGCGCTGATTTTCTTAATGCAATCCGCCCTCACTACGATAACCGGCGGGAGTGGTCCGTCCTTCGTCTGAGATGCAACCTGAATGTGATAATATCTTGTGTCCATTAGTCAGTCCTTCCGCAATTCATCGAGATATTCATGGCCATTCCATGTGATCTCCCGCACGCTCACCCCCTCTAGGGACTCAGAGTCTACTCTAATGAACCCGGCTTGTTCTAGCAGGCGAAGGTGATATTTGACCGTCTCGAGGGGTGCCGTGAAGGTGCTAGCCCCAATCTCAACGTTCCTGAAAATCTCATGGTGTTCCTCGAGGTGTTCGAGGATACTCTTCAGCAAATCCTTATCGCGCTTCATGCTGTCAACTCCCTATACCTGAGCCGCTTCCCCACCATCCCCTGGGCGACGCTGGCCATCTGATCCAGTGTGTCCAATGCCCTGATGCTATGCCGGCCTGCAAATTCTGAGATGTAGCGGTGAAGGTGCTTCGGTGAAATGCGGTGATAGGTTCCCTGGTACCCGCGCTTGAGCATGGCCCAGAACGATTCCACCCCGTTGGTGTGAGCCATCCCACGGACGTACTCGCCGACGGAATGATGGACTGCTTCATGGTGAATTCGGTTGAACATATCGCCGACGCCACTATATGCGGATGCGCCGTCAGTGTAAACAGTCGCCCCAGGGGCGACGTTATCGTTCACGAAGGCCCATAGAGCAGCCCTATCGGGCGATTCAACCACCATCGCCTTGACCTTGTTCGTCTTCCTGTCCTTTGCGCCGACTACCGCAGTCTTGCCCACGGGTCCGCGTCCGGCCTTCAGCTTCTTGGATTCGTGCTTGTTGCGTTCCTTGCCGCCGAAATAGGCCTCATCCAGCTCTACCGGGCCGGTGAAGGGCGGCTCATCGTCGCCGTCAAAGGCCTTGCGGATACGCTGAAGCATGAACCAGGCCGTGGGCTGGGAGACGCCAATATCGCGATGCAGCTTCATTGAGCTAACGCCCTTCAAACTGGTGAGGTGAAGGTAGATCGCCCATGCCCACTTTCGGAGGGGAACCTTCGATGATTCGAGGAGGGTTCCCGTCCGCACGGAGAAGTAGGCGCGGCATGCGCTGCACCAGTAGGGCATATTGGAGTGAGAGGATTCTACGGTCTGGCTGCCTTGGCAGCGGGGGCAATGGCGGCCATTGGGCCAGAACCAGGATTCGAGCAGCTGCTGGGCCTTGTTCTCATCGGGGACCATCTCGGAGAACTCAAGGATGGTGATACCCTTGCGGTGGGACTTGCCGGGGGCCTTTGTCGTTGCCATATTTCACCTCTCTAACCTGGGTAAAAGTCTAGCAGAAATAGCCCCCGCTGTCAACTATTCTTTATAATTCCCCTACGAAGGCATGAAGGAAAAGTACGGCAAGGCAATGGACGAGTGGTGGTCTCCGGAGATACGCCTGGAGGAGATGGACCGTTTCGGCTGGGACATCCAGGTGATCCTGCCCACCGGCAGCAACGGCAATTTTGCCGCAGATGTTTCTCTTGTAGACCCCAAGCTGGGAGCCGCCATGTCCCGCGCCTACCACAACTGGTGCCACGAGTATTGCAGCGTGAACGGCAAACGGATGAAGTTCACCGGCGTTCTTCCCGCAGGCGACGTGGACGAGATGCTGACGGAAGCCCGCCGCGCCGTCGAGGAATTGGGCGCCGCATCCGTGCGGAATCCCCTCCTCCCGGACGGCAAGTGGCTCCACCACCCGGAATATGACCCTATGTGGCAGCTGGCCTCCGACCTCGACTTCCCCATCACCGTCCACGGCGAATACCAGCGCCGCCGCTTCCAGCCCTTCTCCCCAATCAAGGGCGAAGAAGGGGCCTTCGGCGCCCTGGATCATGCCATCGGCTTCGCCTTCGACAACATGGCCACCTACGGCCACTACGTCTTCGGGGGCATCCTGGAACGATTCCCCAAGTTGCGTCTCGGCCTGCTGGAATCCAACGCCGGGTGGGTCCCCTTCTGGCTTGGCCGCCTCGACGACCACGCCGGCGGACGCCAAAGCGCCTTCATGGGCAGCACGCCCCTCAACCTCAAGCCCAGCGAATACTTCACCCGCCAGTGCATTATCTCCGCCGACGCCGACGAAGTGGCTCTAAAGTACACCATCGACTTCGTCGGCGACGACCTGATTGTCTTCAACACCGACTACCCCCACCCCGACGCCCCAGACCCGCGCACCGTGATGACGGACTTCATGGACCAACCCATTTCAGAAGACTCCAAGCGCAAGATTCTCTGGGACAATGCCATCAAGCTATACGGTCCCCGCGTGGTGAACGGCGCCACCCCATCATAAGGAGCCCAACAATGCCCTTCGTCAAGACCGTCCCCCACCACCAGTCGCACGGACTTCTGAGGGAAGCCTACGACGGCATGCTCGCCCGTCAAGGCCGAATCAGCAACGTCTACGCCGTCAGCAGCCTGCGTCCCGAGACTATAGTCAGCCTGCAGAATCACCATGAACCTGTCATGCAGAGCGCCACCTCCGGACTCACGGAAGCGGAAAAGCAAATGATCGCCACCCTCGTCTCGGCCCTCAACAAGTGCCGCTATTGAACCATTGCCCACGCAGAGGCTCTGCGTAGAGCGGACCCCGAATCCCGGCTGGCACAGCAGGTGGGCCTGGACTATAGAAACGCCGGTCTGACAAAGAAGCAAGTCGCCATGCTGGAGTTCGCTGAACACCTCACCCTGGACCCCGCAAACATCAACGCCGCCCATCACGACGAGCTCCGAAGCCACGGCTGGCAGGACGCCGACATCGTAGATATGGTCCACATCGTCGCCCTCTATTCCTACATGGTTAGAGTGGCCGACGGCCTCGGCGTTGAGCTGGAGCCAGGCCGCGGCTGGGAAAACGTCGAAGAAAAACTCCCATTCAAAGACGCCAGCACCCTCAAGGCCTTCCACACCATCGAAGATGCCAGGCAGGCTGCCGTAGACTGAAGCATCCCGGACGTTTCAACCTCAATAAGTATAAGCTGTTACAATGTGAAGGTCGGAGGGCTTTAAGGCCCACGACTTCTGCCCTCGGCCACGAATCCAACCAAGCTGGTCGAATACCTCGGCAGCAGTACTGCTATGCCACAAGGGAAAGAAAGAACGGGAGAAAGCAAACATGGCCCTTCCTGAAAGAATGAAATTCGGCATCTTCCTTGCTCCCTTCCATTGGAGGGGAGACAACCCCACCCTTTGCCTTGAAAGAGACCTTGAATTACTGCAACTGCTGGACAGCCTCGACTACGATGAAGCGTGGATAGGCGAACACCACAGCGCAGGCTGGGAAACCATTGCATCCCCGGAGATCTTCATCGCCGCCGCCGCCGAACGCACCAGGCGCATCAAGCTGGGCACCGGCGTCGTCAGCCTCCCCTACCACCACCCCCTCATGGTGGCCAACCGCATGGTCCTCCTGGACCACATGACCCGAGGCCGGGTTATGATGGGCGTCGGCCCGGGCGCTCTCGTCTCCGACGCCTACATGATGGGCATAGACCCCCCAACCCAACGACGACGCATGGACGAGTCCCTCTCTATCATCCTCCGCCTCATGCAATCAACGGACCCGATAACCTACGAGAGCGAGTGGTTCACCCTCAAGGAGGCGCTCCTCCACCTGAGGCCCTACACCCGACCCCACATGCCCATCGCCGTCGCTGCCGCCCAATCCCCCTCCGGCATGGTTGCCGCCGGAAAGCACGGCGCCGGAGTCCTCTCCGTCAGCATGCCCCGCGCCGGCGTTGCTATTGCCGCCGACCCCAACGATCCTGCAGTTCGCCCACCTCTTGGCGAATTCTGGAAAATTGCGGAAGATACCGCCGCACTGCACGGTCAGACCATGGACCGGAACGAATGGCGTCTAACCATTCACGTGCACCTGGCGGAGACCCGCGAGGAGGCGAGGGAGCAGGCAAGAGTCGGCGCCGGACGCTACCAGCGAGAGTACTTCGAGAATACCCTCGGCAACATGAGCGGCTTTACCGGCCCCCAGGACGAGATAATCGACTTCATGATAGATACCAACCAGTGGTGCGTCGGGACCCCCGACGACCTCATCGACTTCATCTACCGGCTGGATGAAGAAAGTGGCGGCTTTGGCGGCCTCCTGATCCAAGCTACCGAATGGGCCAGCAGGGAGCAGGTTTTCCACAGCTATGAGCTGCTGGCCCGGTACGTCATGCCCCATTTCCAGGGTTCCCTCGTCAACCTCAAGTCCTCCCAGGAATGGTCAATAGATAACCGGGACCACCTGCAGTCACTGCGGCGCACCTCTCTCCAGAGAGCTCGGGACGACTATAAGGGCGGCTGAATCTCTGCCATTCCTTGCTTGGCATACGCTGTACATATGTATTAACATTATCCAGAAATGGCCAGCCCAAGAGAATCCATATGGAGCGCTGCCAGAAGAACAAGAGCCCTCTACTTTGCAACTTTTGCCATTCTGGTTACAATCAATGTAATCTTGTTGGCAATCTATAAGACCGCCGTCAACTACAGGGACACTCCATATGAAACATGGTAGGCCATCTGGGACATCTCCTCAGGGATGGCCCCCGGCCTGGGTAGTTGCTTCCCTAATCTTAGCGGAGTTAGGAAACTGGACGATGGTACTTGCAGATATGTCCCGCGAAAAGCGGTTGAGAGAAAAGCAGAAGCGCGAACAGGAAGCATTGGCCATGGGGCGCACCGAGGGGCGCGCTGAACTGCATGCTCAATGGCGGGATTGGAACGACCGTCGCATAGAGCCTGAGGGGAAAAACCTTTCCTTCAACGAACCTCCACCATCCTTGGAAGAACCCCAAAACGGGAGCAGCGTCTAGTGGAAATAATCCTGAGTTCCCCCAGAGGCTTTTGCGCCGGTGTGGTTCGCGCAATTGAAATCGTCGAACTCTGCCTTCTGAAGTACAAGCCGCCAATCTACGTCAAGCACGAAATCGTCCACAACCCATACGTGGTCAAGGCCCTTGAGGCAAAGGGCGCCATCACCGTAGACTCCGTTGAAGAGATCCCGCCAAATTCCAACGTGGTCTTCTCCGCCCACGGATCGCCCCCCGACGACTTCCAGAAGGCCCGCGACCTGAATCTGCGAGTCATCGATGCTACATGCCCCCTCGTCACTCGTGTCCACAATGAGGCAATCAAGTACAACTCTGAAGGTAAGCGTGTAATCCTTGTCGGCCATCGTGGCCACGCAGAAGTCAACGGCACCATGGGACAGGCCCCCATGGCCCTCGTCGACGATGCCGACGTAAGTCCGGATGAACTACCTGCCTGGGATCCTGAAACGCCAGTGGCAGTCCTCACCCAGACCACCCTTTCTGTGGACGATACCGCCCGGGCCATCTCCAAGATCACCGACCGCTTCACCGATGCTCTGGTTCGCAACGACCTCTGCTACGCCACCACCAACCGCCAGGAAGCCGTCAAGAAGCTGGCAGAGCAGGTGGACATGGTCCTCGTCATCGGCGCGCAAAACAGTTCTAACTGCAACCGCCTTCGTGAAGTCGCAGAGCGCCACGGCGTACCTGCCTACCTCATCAACAGCGCAGACGACCTCAAAGAAGATTGGCTGACCAAGGACATGAAGGTCGGCATAACTTCTGGTGCATCCACTCCCGAGGTCCTGGTTGACCAGGTAATCTCCAAGCTTAAGCCCGACAATATCTCTACTCTGGACGTGATCGAAGAAGACGTCACATTCGTGCTGCCCAGGGAGTTCAGGGTATAAGCGAATCGAATTCCCTTCGTCCTTCGCCCTCAGGCCCACCCACCAGACGCGACCACAAGAAAGCGAATCACCATCTCAGTGAATATCCCAGACCTGCAGCAACAGTATGTTGGCCTTGACACCCGGTTGGAGGTGCGAGGCGAGGAGAACATCGACACCCAATGCCTTCTGGCCTTCGACTACGACTACCCAGACCAACCCGCCCAGATCTCCATGGATACCGACGAATTTACAGCCCTATGTCCGTGGACCGGCCTCCCCGACTATGGCGCTCTCACCATCGACTACACCCCCTCGGACAAGCTCATCGAGTTGAAGTCGTTGAAGTACTACCTGCTCTCATTCCGCGACGTGGGCATCGTTCAGGAGCACGCGGCCAACCGTATACTGCGGGACCTGGTCGACCTCTGCCGGCCGCGGTTAATGAAGGTGGCTCTCGACTACAAAATCAGGGGCGGCATCCACACTATCGTCACCGCGGAATACCCTACCACCTAGAACTCCATATCCCCCCTTACTTCTCAGGCCCCAGAAGGATATCGTCACCCTCCACCCTCACGTGATACGTGGGAACGCTTTCGAAAGCCGGCGGCGTCTCAGGCTTGCCCGTCCGTATGTTGAAGCATGCCCCGTGGAGTGGACACTCAAGCAGCTCCCCATCCAGAAACCCATCCGCTAGGTAAGCTGCGGCGTGGGTGCACTCTCCGCCAATGGCGCAGATATCCCCGTCGGCATTGATCAATGCCACCAACTCCCCATCAACTTCAACCTGCTTCGTGGCGCCCGGCGGGAGATCTCCAATCTGCGCAACCTTAATGAACTCGTCAGCCATTATTCCTCCTAATCGAACAATCCAGCGCTCCTGTGCGCCTCTCTATTGAATATTGTCTCCATCCCCGCCATCAGCGGGAGGCCATATTATATACCAAAGCCCCACCCCATCATCGCCCCATCCCCGCAAAGTGCAAGTCCGACAGGCCACATGGTAAGACCTACACCCAGCACTGGATGACGATAAGGATGGATGATGATTCAGGCGTGGGATTTCTTGACACCTTTGGACGGGGCTGACTATGATGTACGCATCCCAGATTCCATGCACACCACCCCTCTTTGGCGGCGGACGTGCCCATTCAACCGGAGCCTTAAACAGCGCCCCGGCGATGAGGAGGAGACTTGATGAGCACCAAAGATATTGAACTGATGGCCCATCTCATGCGAAGGGCAGGCTTCGGCGCCACTCGCGAAGAGCTGGAGGCCTACGTTGCCAAGGGCTACGAAGACACGGTGGAAGAGCTGGTTGACCCCGAAGGTCACGGCATTTCCCACGTGGATGAGGACAACTTCTACCGCCATCACCCTGCCTCCGAAAATCCGGGCGGCAACCCCACCAACGGTCAGACCCAGTGGATGTACCGCCTAATCAACTCGCCACGACCCCTCGAAGAGAAGATGACCCTCTTCTGGCATCACGTCTTTGCTACCGGCAACGCCAAGATCGACCACTGTGCCGTCGTGCTGGAGCAGATCAGCACCTTCCGCAAGCACGGCATGGGCAGTTTCCGCGAGCTCCTGGTTATGGTCTCCAAGGACCCGGCCATGATCTTCTGGCTCGACAACAACGAGAACCACAAGCACGCGCCCAATGAAAACTGGGGTCGGGAGCTTCTGGAGCTCTTCTCTATGGGCCAGGGCAACTACACCGAGCAGGACGTCAAGGAAGCGTCCCGGGCATTCACCGGCTGGACCATCGAGCCCAGCCTCCCACGGATGCCCTTCCAGCGCTATCCCTGGTACTTCGAGTACCGTCCCGACGACCACGACGACGGCGAGAAGGTCTTCCTCGGCCATCGCGGCCGCTTCAACGGCGAGGACATCATCGACATCATTGTGCGCCAGCCTGCTACGGCCAGGTTCATCGCCCGCCACCTCTATAACTTCTTCGTGGCCGACGAGGTCCAGGTGCCCAGCTGGCAGGACCTGGCCCCCCGGGACCCCGTTGCCATCAACCGCATTGCCGAGACCCTGGTGACCTCCGGATTCGACATGAGGGCCACCATGCGAATGCTGCTGAACTCCGACTTCTTCAAGGACGAGAGCACCTGGTACGCGAAGGTCAAGAGTCCGGCGGAAATAGTCGCCGGCACCATGCGGCTGGTCAAAGACCATCAGATGCCCAGCCCCGGCATTGGCGCAATCGGCCTGGAACCAGGATACCAGGGCCAGGCCCTCCTGGACCCGCCCAGCGTGGAGGGCTGGCACACCGGCAAGGAGTGGATCGATAGCGGCTCACTGCTCCGCCGCATCAACTTCGTGGCCGACCGCGTCGGCGACACCAGCCTGCCGGGCGTCCGATCGATAGTCGACCGCCTCTCCAATAGCGATGAGATGACCGCCGGGGACATGGTTGACGCCTGCATAGACCTCATTGGTCCCGTCAGGGTAACCGACGACACGCGCGATGAGATCATCTCCCACGTGGAGAAGGCCGGTCCGGTACGCAGAGGTTCATCGGAGGCGGAGAGAGCGACCTTCGCCCGGCGAGTAGGAGAGACTCTCCAGCTAATCGCCTCCACCAGGGAGTTCCAGTTCGGCTAGGACAGGGCCGGGAATCACAAGACGCCTCAATCTTACGATAGGGACGGACCAGAATCAGATGCAAACCATCAGCGTTAAAAATCGGGTGTACAACTACAGCCACTGCGTTGGCCGCAACGCCGTATCCGGCGCGGGGTTTCACTACCCCAACGCCCTCGCCAGAGGCGCCGGCAACTCCGTCTACGTGGTCAACCAGCCGGACGAACTCCAGCCCGTCCCCCACATTACCAAGGTTTCCGTCGGCGGCGACTGGTTCGAGGAGGAGCACATCTGCGACTTCGGAAAGCGGGGCAGCGGCGACGGAGAATTTGTCTGGCCATCCGCCGTCGCACTGGATTCTCAAGGCCGCGTCTTCGTTGCCGACGAGTGGCTTCACCGCGTCAGCATCTTTGATGGAGACGGAAACTTCCTGGGCAAGTGGGGGTTCCCCGGCGCCGGACAGGGCCAGCTGAACGGCCCCACCGGGCTGGCCTTCGACAGTGATGACAATCTCTTCGTCACAGAAATAAATGGTCACCGGGTGCAGAAGTTTACTGCAAACGGCGAATATGTCACCGGCTGGGGTGGTGAGGGCACGGACCACGGACGCTTTACCCAACCCTGGGGCATCGCCGTCGACTCTGGTGACAACGTGTATGTGGCCGATTGGCGCAACGACAGGGTGGAGAAGTTCTCAAACTCCGGCGCATTCCTGAGGACCTTTGGCGAGCCGGGAGACGAACGCGGTCAGCTCCGTCGCCCCAGCGACGTTGCCGTCGACAAGGACGGGGACGTATACGTGGCCGACTGGTGGAACCACAAGATAGAAGTCTACGACCCGGACGGCAGTCACGTCACCACTTTCATCGGGGATGCGGAGCGGCTGTCCAAGTGGGCCGAAACCGTCGTTGAATCCAATCCCGACGCCGTGAAGGCTCGCCTCAGGGTGAAGAGCCTGGAGCCGGAGTGGCGATTCACTCGTCCAACCGGCATCGACGTGGGCGACGACGGTCGCATCATGGTGGTCGAGAGCCAGCGAATGCGTATCCAGATTTACCAGAAAGAAGAGAATTGGGTGGAGCCCCAGTTCAATCTCTAGTCCCGGACATGCCCTGCCAACCTTCTGGTCCACGTCGCCGTACGCCCGTGGGCCAGTTTATTTCTTGCTGAGGTGACACCTATGCCAAGCCCCATAACCCCGGACATCATATACGAATTGACATCATACTCATCGCCGACCCTTTCGCCCCAGGGATCACTGTTGGCCTTTGCCCAGTCCAAGGTGGACAAAGATTCAATGAAAGCAAACTCCCGCATCATGCTGACTGATTTGGACGAAGGGACTGACCGCCCATTCACCCAAGGGCCCAAAGACTCCGCGCCCCAGTTCTCGCCCAACGGCAAGGCCCTTGCCTTCCTTCGCCCGGACGACAAGGGCCGCGCCCAGATTTGGACCATAGGCATCGATGGGGGCGAGGCGATGCAGGTCACCGGCAGCGAAGGCGGCGTTGTAGAATTCTCCTGGTCGCCCAGCTCTGATGCCCTGTGTTTTGGGTCCGACGTGGACCCCGACAGAGCCCCTGACGACCACGATTACTCCAAAGATCCCAGGGTCCGCATAGTGCGCCGGATCACCTATAGGGCAGACAACCTGGGCTGGCGCGGTGACATGTACCGCCAGCTTTTCGTAGTCGACCTGGCGGATGGATCTACCCGCTCCCTAACCGTCGGCGACTACGACAACGGTTCTCCCCGATGGTCCCCCGACGGTCAGAGTATCGCCTTCGTCTCCGCTCGCCGCACCGACAGGGAGACCGTCCCCTACAACGAGGCATACGTGGTATCCGCGGAGGGCGGCGAGCTTCAGTGCCGGTCCGAAGGGCTCTCAAGCATTGGCGCCCTTGCATGGCTCCCCGATTCCAAGGGGTTAGTGGTCATCGGCTCGGACGATGATGAGTTGGGTGCTGCGTGGCAGGGCAAACTCTTCGTGCTCCGACAGGGTGAACAGCCTCGCCTTGTCGGTGGAGCATCGCATCGGCCCGTCTCGGGCTTCCCGCCCCTGATGCCCAGCCCGCAGCTTTCCGTCACCGACGAAAGAGTGGTCTTCATGGGAGACTCCCACGGTCAGTCCTACGTATGCCGGGCATCTCTGGACGGCGGCGAAACGGAGCGCATATCCTCCGGTGGCGTCCAGTATACGGAGATGGCGGCAGACGTCGCGTCCGGTCGGGCGGTTGTTGTGGCGACGCCCCCGGACTCCGCCGGAGACCTGCAGTCCATAGACCTGACGTCGGGCCAGTCGAATATCCTGACGACCGGCAACCGGGACTACTTCAGCGAACACCCCCCGGCGACTCTCCGCAAATCCTCCCTGACGAGGGTTGGCTTGATGATAGAGTCGAGGCTGCTCCTCCCTCCCACCTTCGACGAGACAAAACGCTATCCCCTGATTGTCAACATCCACGGCGGACCCCACGGCTCCTTCTACGACGCCTTCAATGCGGTGGAGCAGGTACTGGCCACGGCGGGATATATGGTGCTGAGCGTGAATCCTCGCGGATCCTCCACCTACGGACCTGAATTCCTGAAAGCCGTCCTGCGAGACTGGGGCGGCGAGGACTTCCGGGACATCATGGCCTCTCTAGACGAGACCTGCGCCCTCCCATACGTCGACACGAACAGGCTGGGCGTCTACGGCTACAGCTACGGCGGATTCATGAGTTCCTGGGCAATAGGTCACGATACCCGCTTCGGAGCGGCCGTCGTGGGCGCGCCCTGCATAGACCTGCTGGGCATGTACGGAACGTCGGACATCGGCGTCAGCTTTGGCGAGAGGCAGTGGGGCGGCCTGCGAAAAGACAACATTGAGCACTACCTGGAACATTCTCCTCTGACCTACGCAGACAGGGTGGAGACGCCGGTCTTGCTCCTCCACGGCGAGGCGGACCACCGATGCCCCATTGAACAGAGCGAGCAATACTTCGTAACCCTGCGACGGTTGGGTAAGGAAGTGGAATTCGTGCGGTTCCCCGGGTGCTCACACCTGTTCCTTCGCGCCGGGCACCCAAAGATGCGGGAGGAGTACCTGACCCGCACCCTGGCCTGGTTCGACAAGCACCTGGGCCCGCAGTAGCAGTCGCCTGACGGCGAAACAGATTCTTGAAGAGCTGCCTCAGGACCACCCATCCCTGGCTGGCCGCATCTTGAGGAGCGCGGATGAAGCCGAGCAGCTCGCTTGCTTCGGCTACGTGGCCACCCTCATATTCGTCAATCCAACCGCGACTTGCAGGCCACGGACTGGATTCAAAGATTGATGGCTACCAACACCACTATCACAACTACGGCGATGATGAGAAGGGTGATAATGGCTTTCTGTATCATCCCCACCACGGTGAAGGGAAGCATGACGAGCTTGATGGGAAGCATCAATATCCACAATAGGACTTTGAGAATGGCAGACATGGAGCGGGCTCCTCACAATCTGAACTTCAACCACCCCACTTTACCACGCCACCACAGGGTCGGATATGGGCAGGTGATCAACGGCGTACGCTATTCATGAATTGTGATAGGATATTCGCACGGAAATCTGATAGGAGGCGGCACTATGGCCATTACGGGTCAAGGCATCATATCCAGGGTTCCGGGAGAACGTTCCGAGCTGGAAGAGATTGTGGTCTACCCGCCCGGTCCGGGCGAAGTCCTCGTCAGAATTCAGGCAAGCGGCGTCTGCCATACGGACCTGCACTACAATCTGGGCAAGATTGACGACAAGTTCCCCTATCTGCTGGGACACGAAGGCGCGGGAATCGTGGAGGCGGTGGGCGAAGGGGTCACCGATCCGAAGGTCGGCGACTACGTCGTCCTGGCCTGGCGGGCGCCCTGCCAGTATTGCCGCTTCTGCCGCATCGGGCAGCACCAGCTATGCGCAGCCAGCCTCAATGCCGAGCCTCGCATGTTCGCCAAGAAGGATGGAAAGGTGCTGAATCCCGCCCTGGGCATTGGCACTTTTTGCAACTATACCGTGGTGGCGGCCAAGCAGGCCGTTCCTGTGCCGCGGGAGTGCCCGCCGGTGCAGGCCTGCCTCATCGGCTGCGGCGTGATGACCGGCGTCGGAGCGTGCCTGTACACGGCCGGGGTGCGCCGGGGAAGCAGCGTCGCGGTCTACGGCTGCGGCGGCATCGGCTCCAGCGTTATCATGGGCGCCAAGCTCTCCCGGGCCGCTACCATCATTGCCGTAGACATCGCAGAAAACAAGCTCGCCTGGGCAAGAGAGTTCGGCGCCACCCACACCGTCAACGCCACTGAGACCGACCCCGTGGAAGCCATCAAGCAGATCACGGGAGGCAACGGCGTGGACTACTCCTTCGAGTGCGTGGGAATGCCTCAAACGCTGGACCAGGCCCTCTGGTCGAGAGACCTGGCCGGGACGTGCACCCTCATCGGTGTGCCTGACCCGACGATGAAGCTGGAACTGCCCATGCTGCAGTTCTTCGGCCTTGGTGGGAATCTCCGCGTGAGCTGGTACGGCGACTGTCTTCCTTCGAGGGACTTCCCCCTTCTTTCCGAATGGTACATGAGCGGGGAACTGGACCTGGACCGGATGGTAACCGACACCATAAGCCTGGAGGACACGGAAGCGGCGTTCGACGCCATGGAGCGGGGAGAGACTCTCCGCTCCGTCATAACCTTCCCGGACTAAGATACACGGTGTATTAGTCCCCTAGAGGAGAAGAAACATGAGCACCTACATCCAGCTTCTAACCCTCACGCACCACGGCAGGGAAGAGGCTATTGACAATCCCACGGGAGTCCTGATGGCCCAGGACCAGATTCACGTTCCGGGTGTTCGCGTGCTTGGACTCTACGCGGTTCTGGGGGGCTATGACTTCGTAAGCATGGTGGAAGCGCCCGACAACGATTCCATCGCCCAATATTCGCTGCAGTTGGGGGTCAGGGCCGGGGTGACCGTTGTCACCCTTCCCGCCATACCCGTAGCCCGACTGGAAGGCGCTGAGCTGCGTCCCGTGCCGGAGGTGGAGACGGCGGGAAACTCAGTTCCCAATTGAGACCCAACCATAAGGACATTTTAACGTTGAGGGGGAAGTGGACCCGTGAAGGTGCGGACCAGATTCGACAGAAAAGAGCATAATAGGGACAACAAGCGCCTGCGGCGAACGGGCGGCGCCGTATACCGTCGGAAGCCGTCAAGCAAAGAGGACGGCATCATCGTGGAGGGTCGCAATCCCGTCATAGAGGCTCTGCGGGCGGGCCGACCCATCAAGCGAATCATGCTGGCCAGCGGCGTAGGAAAGTCTGCCGCCATCGAGAAGATATTCCAGCTGGCCAGAGAGCGCGGCATGACGGTGGAGAGAGTGGAGCGACGGGAGGTGGAGAGCCTCAGCGTAACGGGCAAGAGCCAGGGAGTGCTTGCCGTCACCGGCCCTAAGGGCTATGTAGGCATGAAGCGGCTGCTTGAGATCGGCCACGAACGGGGAGAAACAACGCTTCTCGTCGTCCTGGACGGCATTCAGGACCCCCACAACCTTGGCGCGATAATTCGCACGGCAGACGCCTCGGGCGTGCACGGCATAGTCATCCCTGAACGCCGCTCCGCCAGCCTTTCTCCCGGAGTGGGGCGGGCATCGGCGGGGGCTATGGAGCACCTGGACGTGGCTCGCGTGCCCAACCTGACCAACGTCCTTTCGAGACTGTCGAAGCAAGGTGTCTGGACCGTAGGAGTCGATCCCAAGGGCACGCTGGACTTCGCCGAGGTGGACTACAAGCAGCCGACGGCCATCGTGATAGGCGCCGAGGGAAAGGGGATCTCCCGCCTGGTAAAAGAACACTGCGATGCCCTGGCCCGAATTCCCATGCGGGGTCGCATTGCCTCGCTGAACGCCTCGGTCTCGGCGGCGCTGGTCATGTATGAGGCCATGCGACAGAGGAAACCGGCCCGCGCCAACAGCGGCAAACATTCCAGGGGAGGGTGAGCATGAGAGATCCCGAAAGCTACATCAGATACGTCCCCAGGACTCGCGACCTCTACGCCACCCACACTCCCTACCGGTGGGCGGAAAACGTCGATATCCCTTGGACGCCGCTTACCAAACCTCTGAATAAGTCTCGTGTTGCTCTCGCCAGTTCATCCGGCATCTACCTCAACGGACAGACGCCCTTTCATACGAAGGACGACACATCAATTCGGGAGATCCCCAAGACCTCATCAACGGGCGACTTCGGCCTGAACCATTTCGGCTACCGAATGGACGGCGCGGAGCGAGACCCCTACTGCGTGTTCCCCCTGGAGCAGCTGCGCAAGCTGGAGGGCGAGGGATTCATCGGCGAACTGGCAGAGTCCGCGTACACCTTCATGGGCGGCATCTACTCGGCCCGGCGCGTCCGGGAGGAGCTTGCGCCGCAGATGGTGGAGCGGGCGTTGGCGGACGAGATCGACCTCTTTTACCTGGTGCCCGCCTGACCCGTCTGCCACCAGTCCGTGGGACTGGTCGCCAGGGCCATTGAGGAGGCGGGAATCCCGACAATGACCATGTCGTCGGCGTGGGATATAACCCGAAGCGTCAAGCCTCCAAGAGCGGCATTCGTCAATTTCCCCCTGGGCAACCAGACCGGCAGGCCGGGCAACAAGGTCGAGCAGCTGGCTATCGTTCGGGACGCGCTCACCTCCGCCAACTCCATGACGGAACCTGGTTCAGTGACTATTCTCCCCTATGTTTGGGACGAAACCGGCTATGGATGGCAGGGAGGGGAGTACCGCCCGGGATACCTGCGGCCCTACGTGCGCACGGAAGCCACGCCAAAGGTGTAGGGTCAAGAAGAGCCCCATCTAGCTTGTTGATGGGGGCTGCAATAGGGCGGTGAGGATTCGGACGTCGTCCAGCTGGGAGAGATTGGCGGTTGCACGGATAACATCTTCGGTCCTTTGCCGGCCCAGGATTTCGGATGCGAGGAATCGGAACTTATTCTCCAACTCCTGTCGACTGCGTCTTCGTTGGAAGTCTCCCCGGTGATAGGTGGTGGACTCGGAGATGGTGCGGCCGTCCGACAGGGTTACGTCCACACGGGCACAGGGCTTGTCGGGATTCTGAAGGTCCATTGTTGGGTCGGAGATGATGGCAACGCGCTCGGTCAGCGACCGTATGGCGGAATCGTCAACGCTGTCCTGGTAGAAAGCGGTGATGTCGGAGCGGCCCGATACAAGCAGCGCAGCGACGGCGTATGGGACGTGGAACTTGGCCGAGAGCATGTTGGGGGGGTAGTCCTGGGCCATGCGCTGGGCGAATGGGACGGTGGTTACGCTGACATTCCGCACGTTGGCGTGCTCAAGGTCTTCGCGGCGGGCGATGGCCTCAACGGCGTCCAGGACGGGATGGTTGTAGAGGCAGCAGGCGTGGAACTTGAAGTAGTTTTGCTCGATGCGGAGAAGGTCGCTACCAAGTCCGGCGACGGCAGCCTCATGGTCGAATTCATCGCCCAGGATGGTGGTATAGACGTCGGTGGGGGCGTCGATGGGAGGGGTGAAGCCGCAAAGGAGCAGCTGGGGAGCCAGGACTCCCTGCATCCCTGAGCGCCCTGGATAGACGTTGCGGATGGTCGCGCCTTCGAAGCAGGGTGTCCAGGTGTTGGCGGGGCTCATGGATGCAGAGAGGTTGATGACGCTGCGCATCTGGGAGGCATCGAGGTCCATAAGCTTTCCAACGGCTACGGCGGTGCCGATGGTGCCCCATGTGCCGTGGGAGTGGACGTTGGGGTGGGTGCGGCTGGCCCCGCCTATTCGGGAGGAAACCTCGTATCCGGCGATGAGCGCCTCGGCAAGCTGGGGGCCGCTGCTGCCCAGATCTTCGGCCACGGCGAGGGCGCCAGGGAGGACGTGGATGGCGGGATGGCCGCCGCCAAGCCTGGTGCCTTCGTCCATCTCCAGGGCGACACCGGCGGTGGCGTTGGCAAGGGCGGCCATGGGCGGCTGGGCCTTGAGGGGATGGCCGACGAGCGTGGCTGCGCCGCTGCCGTTGCCGGCGGCGAGCCGGGCCAGGTTCGCGTTCTCCTTCAAGCGGCTGCCGCCGGTGATGGCGCCGATGGTGTCCATGAGAACGTCGGCGGCGGCAGTGCGGGCGGAGTCGGCGAGGCGGTCGTAGGAGACCTGGCTGGCGAATTCGGAGAGTTCGTCAAGGTAGCTGGTCATGTCACGGGCTCCTTGGGGAAATTGTGGTGCGGTAAGGGAGGGACGCCAAGATCATTCGGCTGGCCTCAGAATTACATGAACGGGGTCGGGATGGCAAGGGGAAGGTGGCAAACTTGCTATCCGGCTCGCCAGATTTGTCGGACCCACTCGCCATCTTGGATGATGCTGAAGGAAGCGCTATCTATGTCCACGGAGAAGAGGTGGTATTCCGGTTCTTCGGGCCGCCATCCTATCTGTTCGTAGAGGGCGTCGGCGTACCGCGAGCGCATTTCCAGGTCCCGGATGTCTATGGCATTGCCATAGAGCTTGAACTCGCCGTCGGAGCCGTCGCGGTTGGAGACGACGCTGTGGACGGTGCAGCGTGGGTCGCGAAGAAGGTCCAGTGCCTTTCGGGACTGCCACATCATGCCGAGATAGAGATGTCCGTCAGCGATGCATGGTTCGACGGGGGAAATGCGAGGCCAGCCGTTCTTCCGTAGGGTTCCGAGCAAGATGAGGCCGGAACGCCGGAACCGTTCTTCGCCAAGCTTGGCCAGGGACGGGGCGTTCAGGCTGAATTCCCTCCAGGTCACGGGAGTTTCCCCCTTTGCTGAAGTTGGGGTGTGAGGTTGGGCGGCGCGTAAGTCCGCTTTGCCGTACCCAGAATGGCATCAGCCAAGTAGGATGGCAAGCTAGAGAGGGTTCAGGGAAGTGAGAAGATCATCGCGAGGCTTCAACCTGCACCGTAACGATGTCCACGTCGTGGTACTTCTGGTGCCGCACGGAGGACGCGTAGTGACGCAGCAGACGGAAGGAAATCTCCTCGCCGTCGTCGGTATCCGGCTTCTCACCCAGGTAGGCCAGCCGGTCTTCCAGGTTCTCCTCCCCGGCTGCCGACACGAACTCCAACTCCGCTCCACCGGCTCCGACCCTGGCGCTGACGACCAGCCGTCGCGGCTCGTCCGCCCCTTCCGCCAGCATGCTTGTCAGCGTTTCCTCTCCCACCAGCACGAGGCGCTCCGAGGAAGTAGCGTTCCAGCCTGCACGTTTGGCAAAGCCGCTGAGGAAGTCGCTCAATTGAGGCAGGGCGTCCATGTCCAACGGTACACGCAGCTGTTTGCGCCGGGGTCCCGTCAGCTCCAAGAATACCATCATGATGACGGCCACCAGAGCGCCGGAGGTCATGCCGTTGCCCAGGAGCACGCCGAGGAACCCTTCGCCCAGCAGATCCGGGAATATCCATCCATTCTGAAATCCGGTGCCGATCCAGAATGCCAGCCCGGCAACGATAGCCTTCCTGTGGTCAACCCCGTCCTGGATCACAATCTTCATACCCTGCAGGAACAGCATGCCAATCAGTACGGTCAGGTAGGCGGCTGCAACCGGAGGCGGGATCGCAATCAGTATTGCAGTGAATTTGGGGAAGAAGGCCACCACAAGGAAGATGACGCCGATGATGATGCCCACCCGGCGCGCTCCGATGCCCGTAACCTCAGCCAGGGAGATGCTGGATGAGTAGGTGGTGTTCGGCAGGGTCCCCCCTACGCCGGATAGGAAATTGCCCACGCCGTCCGCGTTAAGCGCGCCCTGCACGACCCGGAAGTCCGTCGCCCGTGGCTTGCGCCGCGACACTCGCTGAATGGCTACGCCGTCGCCAATCGTCTCGATAGCTCCGACGAGGGTGACGACGACGAAGGCGGGGAGGAGCGCCCAGAATTCAATGCCGGGTGTGACGTCGAGGCCCGGCCACGAACCCAGGGGAGCGCTTATCCAAGCCGCATCCAATATCCCCTGAACCTCATATAGCCCGAAGGGCGCGGCGACAGCGCTGCCTATGATGATGCCGATGACCGGCGACCAGAGCCGCCACGCCGGGGGTCCCCGCAGCACCAGCACCGCCACCACAACAAGGGTGACAAGAGCCGAGACCGGGGCAGCGGCGCTGGATACGCCTTCAGGACCCTGATGAAGGGTGTCGAATATAACGGGCATGACCGTGGCGGCGATGAGCATGATCACGGTGCCCGACACCACGGGAGTGAATATGCGGCGCAGCAGGGAAAGACGGGCGGCAAGCAGGAACTGGATCAGCGAGGACACGAGGATGAGGCTTGCCATGGTGGCTGGGCCGGCCTCCATCAGTGCTGCTACGCACACGGCAATGAAGGCCCCGGAGGTGCCCATTATCAGGACGTGCCCCGCTCCCACGCGTCCCACCCGCACCGCCTGCATCACCGTGGTAATGCCGCTCACAAGCAGCGCCGCGAAAACACCCCATGAGATATAGCTTTCGGGCTGCTCGGCGATCCGGGCCACTATGACCACGGTCAGCACTACCGGCGCCACGATGATTATGGCCGCCTGGAAGCCCGCGCCCAAGGCTACCCAGAAAGGTGGTTTCTCATCCGGCTCGTAGCGTACGTTTTCGTTTTCGGTTGTCAGAGCCTGACCTGCTTCCGTTCTGCAAAACGGCCGTCACAGTGTTTCAGCCGATGAGCCAAAGATTGCGATTGAATCTCAAAAGAGACTCACGGGATTTTCCCAGTTTTGCCTGCCGGCTGTCAACATTTCCAGTGAGCAGTTAGCGGACGGGGCCGCCGAGAGTCGGAGTGGGGCTGCCGCTTTTGAGGAAGGCTAGGAGCCCTCGAACCCTTCCTGACCTGGTCTTGTCAATGAAGCGGTCTTTGACCAGAATTCTTGCCATTTCACGTGAGTTCCCTTTCACCGTCGGAGAGATATCAGGAAAGGAATGACGGGCCAATTGGCCCGCCGTTGTCGGATTCAGTGAATACTCAGTTTCTAACTTATGGTTCTGACGATGGTTGCCGTGGCGACGATACCGACCAGCAGTGTACCGACCATCCACTTGATGAGATCAGCCTTGAGAGTCGCAATCTTGACGTCCAGGTTGGCTATGTCCGATTTGGTAGCCAAGTGCTCGTAAGCCCCTTCCAGTCTACTCAGCCGTTCCTCAACAGTCGCCATAAACCCACGCTCCTTTACAATTGCAAAACAATTGTATCGCACGCTGGCTTCTCAGTGCAACAGTTGCAGTGAGCAGTTAGCGGACGGGGCCGCCAAGGGGCGGAGTGGGGCTGCCGCTTTTGAGGAAGCGTCCGTAGCCGGGTTTCTGCTCGAGACGACCCTGGTTAAAGAGGACCTGACCTCGAAGGAATGTCATCCACGGCTTGCCGTTCACCTTCCAGCCCTCGTAGAGGGTGAAGCCGGAGTTGCCGTGATGGTCCTCCGCGCGGACTATGGTTTCGCCCTCGGGGTCGAGAATCGTGATGTCGGCGTCGGTGCCCACCTGGAGGGAACCCTTCTCAGGGTAGATGCCGAAGATGCGGGCGGGGTTTTCCGACATGATGCGGGCGAGCCAGGTGACGGGGAGGTCCCGTCCCAGGACGCCTTCGCTGAAGGCAAGGGGGGCGATGGTCTCGACGCCGGGAGAGCCGAAGGGGACGGGGCTACCATCCGGGTTTACGAAAATGTTTTTCCAGCCGGGGGCCTTGAGGTGTTTGAAGTGAGGGGCGTGGTCGCTGCCGAGGGTGGAGATGTAGCCAAGCTCCAGTCCCTTCCACATGGCGGGCTGGTCGGGGCCGTCCTTGGGACGAAGGGGCGGGCCGATTTTGGCGAGGGGTCCCACCTTGGCCATCTCCTCGTCGGACAGGAGGAGGTACTGGGGACAGGTCTCGGTCCAGACACGCTGTCCCTCGGCCTGAGCCTGCTTGATCCGCTCCATGCCGACGTGGGTGCTTAGGTGGACGACGTAGACGGGGCAGTTGGTGACGCCGCCCATCTTGATGGCGCGGTTGATTGCTTCTTCTTCGGCCCAGTCGGGACAGGCGGAGGGGAAATCGGTGGGGTGGACGCAGCCCTGGTCGATGAGCTGATTTTCCAGGTAGTCGATGATGTTCCCGCTTTCGCAGTGAAGCTGGACGATGCCACCGGCCTTGGACACGGTCTCCATGACCTGGCAGATAAAGTCGTCGGTGCACATGCGGACCTGGTTCTTCTTGTAGGACATGAACATCTTGAACGAGGTGACGCCCATTTCGAGGGCCTGGGGGAGGCTCTTCAGGATGTAGGGTCGGTTGTTCAAGATGTAGTGGAAGGCGAAATCGACGACGGCGGTTGATTCGATTTCTTCGCGATGTCGATTGATTGCGGAAGGGAGGGTCTCTTCGGCTTCGACGTCGTAGGTGCCGAAGGGCAGCAGGGTGGTGAGACCGGAGTGGGCGGCGGCGACGGAGCCAAGCTCGTAGGAGTCGCAGCGGTCGAGGTGGACGTGGCAATCGATAAGGCCGGGAAGGATGAACTTGCCAGAGGCGTCGATGTAGCGGTCGGCGGGTGGGAGGAGATGCTCGGGGCCGATGGCGGCAATCTTGTCGCCTGAAATGGCAATGGCGGCGTCGAAAACGTCGGAGGAGGTGACGACCTTACCGCCTGCAATGATTGTGTCCACTCGAATGTCTGCCATAGTGCGCCTCCCGTGGTTCATGATGTGGGGGCTATTATAGGGGAGAAGGGGCGGGTTGGCACGTCAAACGTGTCACAAGGGGGAGACGAGGGACAGGCTTAGAAATTCAGAATGCTCTTAAACTTGCGGAAGCAGTCCAAGCAGAGCGGCTTGCCTTTCGAGGTCTCGGACGGTTGACCGCAGAAATGGCAGAATTTCTCTGCAAAATCATCTCTCTTGAACCGGTTCCACGTGCGCCAGTCTTTCGCGCAGAACGGCTTGGATTCTGCGGACTCTGGGATTGACTCGCCGCAACGGATGCAGTAGCCGGTTGATGGACGTTCCAGAGTTGCTGTGGACGCTTTTCTGTTGCGGCCAACGGAACGCTTTGGAGCGTTAGACTCTGCTGACACGGTCACACTGTTTGCTTGAGATTCAGGGGATGGCCTAACTGGGCCGACTATTGGATTTTCCATCTTGGCATGCGTAATCAATTCCTCGGCATGTTTCACTATTGCTTTGTAGAGTTCACTACCACCATCGCCCCAGCCTCCGCTCCGGGTTGCCAAGATGCCCATCTCATAGTTATGTACTTGCGAGTGTTGATATAGATTCATTGAGGTAATTAGTGCATGGTTCTCGTTCAGGTAGCATTTGGCGTGCAAGTTTTCCAATGATATGGCTTCTATTGAACTGAGATCTTGCAACCAAGATATTTCATTAGCCCTAACTGCGTCTCTCCGATGAATGATTTGGACTTGCATTTTCGATGTAGTATCTCCGCCCTTGAAAATCGAAATTGCTTTAGAAAAACGCGACTCCTCCATGGTTTGGATTTCATGGTTCTTGGCTTGCAAAAGCTTTTTGATCTTCGGGTTCACTTGGAGATAAGGGCTGATTAGTATTAACCGACTATTGGCTTCTTTTATTATTCTCTCAAGCCAGTCCGATACGCCGGACGTAGTAAGGAATTCTGCCATGATTTCTCCAGTAATTGGGTTGAGGTCCCGAGGATGGGGCTATTATAGGGGAGAAGGGGCCGGTTGGCACGTCAAACGTGTCACGAGGGGGGTTGGCTTGCATCTGGGAGCGGATTCACTTAGATTCATTGGGGCGATCCCGGGTATGTAGAACGGGCGAAGGATGAGTTGGACGGGGCATGGACGATAGCACCCTAGGAGATAGCAAACCGTCGGTGGACACCATAGAGACGGGGAACGATGCTGCCTCTCGCAAAGGCAGCGTTGGGGAGGCGGGGAACGGGGAAGCGGAGGGACCGGACGGCAAGGGTATCTCGGGGGTTGTGGGTTATGTGAACTTCAGCACTCTGGCCTTCGGCATCGCGGCTATTTCCACCAGCCTGGGGTACATCATTCTGCCGCTGCGCGTATTGGACGTGGCGCCGGAGTCTTTGAAGAACACCTACCTGGGGATACTCACATTCATCGGCATGGGCGGCGCGATGCTGATTCAGCCGGTGGTGGGGTATCTGAGCGACAAAACCACGTGGGGATGGGGGAGGCGTCGGCCATACATTGCCGTGGGGTCGTTGGTCGCGACGGGGCTGATGGTCGGAGTTGGGGCGGCGGTAAACTTCGTCGGACTGCTCATATCGGCGGTGCTGGTGCAGTTCTTCATAAACGTTTCGCAGACGCCCTACGACGCGATGCTGAAGGACCAGGTGCCGCACAATCAGCGGGGGAAGATGGCGTCGGTTCGGGCCATCGCCGGAGCGGCGGGTGCGGTGCTGTTGCTGCTTATCACGGGCTTCATCATGGACCACCACGTAAAGGGAAGCCGGGACGTGTGGCTGTGGATTTCGCTGGGGCTGCCTACGGGGGTGCTGGCAATTACGGCGGTCTGGACGTTGTTGTTGGTCAGGGACAGGCAGCCAACGACTGAACAGAGGGCTGCGGCGAGAAAGGCTGAAGAAGAAGAGAGGGCAAAATCGGCTGCCAGCAAGGCCTCGGAGGGGACGCCCGTCGCGGGGGGAAGACTCCGGTCTGCCATTACGGCGTTGGGCGTCACAAGGCGCAATATGACAATGCTTTCGGCGGCATTCTCCTACACGCTGGCGGGCGGCATTCTGATGGCGTACACGTTTTACTTCCTGCAGGACGTGGTGGCGCTGGAGAAGCCGGCCTCCGGGATGTCGTGGCTGGCAGCGACGGCGGGGCTGGCCATCATTCTGACGCTGTGGCCGGCGGGAGTGCTGGCGGACAGGGTGGGGAGAGCGCCGCTGTTGTACGTGTCGTCGGTGCTGGGAGCCGGGGGTACGCTGGTATTCTACCTGGCCCAGAACCTGGTGCACGTGGTGCTGATTGGGATAGTGCTGGGGGTGGCGGCGGGGCTGTTCTTCTCGGCGGGGCGAGCGTTGATAACGGACATGGTTTCGGAGAACCGGGCGGCGCTGCAGATGGGGCTGGCGAACTTCGCGCTGGTGGGGGGACTGGCGGCTTCTCGGCTGGGGGGCCCGCTGGTGGACTTTCTGAACGGCATACAGCAGCATTCGGGGTACTACGTGATGCTGCTGATATGTGCGGTGGCTTTCTGCATGGGGGCGTTCTTCATCTACCGGATGATGCGGGGGATTAAGGAGCGGGCGGAGGCTGAGGCGGCGGTTTAGGGGAAATCACCCCCATCCCTTCGGCAGGCTCAGGACAGGCCTAACCTTCCCCCATCAAGGGGGAAGGGATACTAGGGGCGCCAGGTGATTAGGACGGGGCGCATGGGTTTGGCGTCTTTGAGGTAGAGTTCGCCGTCTCGCTGTTCCAGGTGGTCTTCGATGGTGGACCGGAGGAGGTTATCCTTTTCGCTGCCTTCGGTGAGGAAGAGCATCCCCCTTGTCTGCTGCCACGCTTCGTCGGGGGTCTGGAAGCCGTGGAGCTCCGGCGTCGGGAGGTCTTCGAGGGTGTAGGAGATGTTCATTTCGTCCAGCACTTCAAGGAGTTGGGGACCCGCGGGCAGGGGGAGGCGGGTTTCGCCGTGGATATAGGGCCAGAGGGGGTAGGCGCGGTGCTGGGGTGGGTCCCAGTGGAGGATGACGAGGACGCATTCCCTGGCGTGGTCGGTGAGCTTCTGGAGGAATGTGTCTATGCGGCGGGCGGTGTAGACGACGTGAGAGCAGAGAACTATGTCGGCGGGTTCGACTTCGGCGTCTTCCCAGGTGGACTCGACGAGGGTGACGTTACGGATGTCGTGATTGTCTGCTTCCTCCCGGAAGGCCTGGGCCATGGCGGGGGAGGGTTCGACGGCAGTGAGGTGACTGCACCGCAGGGCGAGGGGGAGGGCGAGGCGGCCGGGGCCTGCGCCAACGTCCATAATTGTGTGGCCGGGGTTCACCAGATGCAGGAGGCGATTCAGGAGGGCGTCGTCGGTGCGATGGGGGTCGGACCGGAAGCTGACGGTCATGCCGTGCCAGTGGTCGTCGTGGGGGTTGGGTTGGTCACGGAGGCGTTCGGTCTGGGCGTGTTCGGCGCGGATCATGGCGAGCCATTCCTGGGCAGTTTCAGGGGTGGGCATGGTTGATTATCCTGTGGGTTGGGATGGGGCGGAATGGGAGCGAGATTCTTCGTCGCGGAGCCTCCTCAGAATGACATTTGGTTAGAGGGAGAAGAGTGGGCCCCCGCGTTCGCGAGGGAACGGGATAGTGGATTCAGGGGTGGGCATGGGTTATTCCGCGGTAACGCCGCCATCGATGACGACTTCGCTGCCCGTCATGTAGGAGGACTCGTCGGAGGCTAGGAAGAGGGCGGGGTAGGCGATTTCGATGGGCTCGGCGACCCTCTTCATGGGGATGGTCTGGGCCCTCTCCTCGCGGGTGAAGGCCCGCTTGTAGGTGGACATGGAGGTCCAGATGGTGCCGGGATGGATGGAATTGACGCGAATGTTGTCGCGGGCGAATTCCACCGCGGCGCTCTTGGTGAAGACGCGGATGGCGCCCTTGGAGGCGTTGTAGGCGGGGTAGCCGACGGAGATCATGCCGGAGATGCTGGAGATGTTGACGATGGATCCGCCGCCAGCAGCCTTCATGTGGGGAATGACGGCCTTGGTGCCGAGGAAGACGCCCTTGGCGTTGACGGCCATGATGCCGTCCCAGGTCTCCTCGGAGGTCTCCTCCAGGGTTTCACGCTCGATGATGCCGGCGTTGTTGACGAGGACGTTGATCTTGCCGAAGTTGGAGATGGCGGCGTCGATGGTGCGGTCCCAGTCGGCCTGGCTGCTGACGTCCATTTCCACGAAGACTGCCGTGCCGCCGGCGTCGTTGATTTCGTTGGTGACGCTCCGGCCGTCTTCGACCTGAACGTCGGCGACGACGACCTTAGCGCCCTCTTTGGCGAAGAGACGGGCTTCGGCGGCGCCCATGCCGCGGGCGGCGCCGGTGATGATGGCTACCTTGTCTTGGAGTCGCATTTTTCTCCTTTGGGTGCGGTGGTTGGTTGTTGGTGCTGGGGAGTCACCCCCATCTTAATCTTCCCCCATCGAGGGGGAAGAGACAAGAAGGGATTCACCCTCACCTCAATCCTCTCCCACGACGGGAGAGGAGGCAAGAGAGGGGAATGGGTTATTGGGCGGTGAAGCCGCCGTCGATTACGAGTTCTGAGCCGGTCATGAAGGATGATTCGTCGGAGGCGAGGAAGAGGGCGCCATAGGCGACCTCGATGGGTTCGGCAAAACGGCCCAGGGGGATAAGACGGTCCCAATCCTCGGCGGCGCGGGTGTCGCCGCCCATCATGTCCGTGTTGATGACGCCGGGGTGGATGGAGTTCACACGGATGTTTTTGTCGGCATATTCCATGGCCACGGTCTTGGTGACGATGCGGACGGCGCCCTTGGAGGCGTTGTAGGCGGGGTAGCCGAGGGAGACGATGCCGGAGATGCTGGAGATATTGATGATGGAGCCGGCGCCGGCCCGGAGCATGGAGGGGACGGCCTGCTTCATGCCGAGGTAGACGCCCTTGGCGTTGACATTCATGGTGCTGTCCCAGCCGGGGTCGGTGCCCTCTTCGAGTTCCTCGCGGACGAGGATGCCCGCGTTGTTGACGAGGACGCTGATGTTGCCGAAGTGCTGCTCGGCGGCGTTGACGGCCTCGCGCCAGCTGTCCTCGCTGGTAACGTCGAGGGGTACAAAGAGGGCCTGGCCGCCGGAATTGTTGATTTCGTCGGCGACGGCCTGGGCTTGCTGGTGGAGGACGTCGCCGAGGACGACTTGGGCGCCTTCGCTGGCGAAGAGACGGGCTTCGGTGGCGCCCATGCCGCGGGCGGCGCCGGATATGAGGGCGACTTTGCCTTTGAGTCGCATATCTTATGCTCCTTTGTGTGGGTGGGTTGATGGTGGGATCTCACCCTCACCTCAATCCTCTCCCACGATGGGAGAGGAGGCAAGAACGGCTTGCCTCATAGAGGGGGAAGAGGTTAAGGGGAGGCCCCTACGGGGTGATTGGGGACATTATAGGGGGAATGGGGTATGGGTGGGTAGTGGGGATTGTCTCGAAATCAATGGGGGATTGCGCGTAGTTGATTCGGAATTGATTCCCGGAGTCCGTGCCTGAGAGGAAATTGTTTTGGAAACAATTCGGGTTGCTTTTGGTGGATTTCACGCCTGAGAAAGGGTGAAATGGAGAATTGAATTGTTTGGAAAAATATTGGATGGGATTGGAAAAATATTGGATGGGAAATGTTGGCCGCAGGGAAGATTTTGGGGAGGGCATTTGTTGACGCAAACGTTCTGTTAATTGCATGGAGGGAGGGTAGCATAGGAGAGGGATATGGGGAAGGGGCAAAATGGCAGTTTGGGGTGTGGGGGGTTCTCAGCTTGATGATGGGGGAGAGAAGTATTGGACTCTTGTCGTCATTGGAATAACCGATGAAGGTGACAGGGGCTGGAATACTTTGAAGCAAATTATGGACTAGAAAAGCAACCAGTCATTCGATATGTCCATATATAAGTAGAGGGGCGCACGCATGAGAAGGATTGGAGCAGCGAAGTTCAAGGAGCATTGCCTGGCGTTGCTGGACCAACTGGACGCCGATGGCCTAGTGGTCACCAAGCGGGGCAAGCCGGTGGCCAGAGTCCTTCCGTACGATAGCGGGGAGGCGGACCTTATTGGGAGTCTGCGGGACAAGCTGAGGGTGAGAGGGGATGTTTTCTCGACGGGTCTAAGTTGGGATGCGCATGATCAATCTTGACACGCACATCCTCCTATTCGCATTGAGGGACGAATTGAGGCTGAAGGAACGGAGTCTATTGTCTCGGAGGAGATGGTCGGTATCGTCGATAGTCTTGTGGGAATTGGCGAAGCTGGTGAGTTGGGTCGGGTGGAATTAGACCTGGATGATCGGGTGGTGGTGCGCGTGTTGGGTCGAATTCAGGTGTGGCCTATTGATCTTGCGGTGTCGGTGGCGTCGACGCGTCTGGATTTCAGGGGAGATCCAGCGGACGAGATCATCGCGGCGACGAGCGTTGTGCATGACGTACCGCTGTTAACGCGGGATGAGGTGATGAGGGGTTCGGAGGTGGTGCCGCCGGCGTTGTAAGAAGGGTCTTTGGGGGAGGGAGAGGGGTTCTTTCACTGTACGTGGATGATGTATGTTAATTGGCATGAGAAGGCGTATTCCGCATATAGTTGTTGTTTGTTTGTTGCAATTGTTGGCATTGATTGTATTTGCAGCCTGCGAGAATGATCTCCCACCCACCGGTACTGTTGTACCGAGAGACTCATCCAATTCAGACCTAGTATCGACCTCGACACCATCTCCCATACTGATGGAGATGCCGGAGCAAACCCCGGAGTCTACGCCGGCACCAACGGCACCGCCCACGGCGGAGCCGACGACTGAGCCGACACCGGAATCAACGCCGACACCTACGCCTGAGCCTACGCCGGAGCCGACACCGGAATCAACTCCTGAGCCTACGCCGACGCCTGAGCCGGCACCAGCACCAACACCTGAGCCCACGCCAGAGCCGACGCCTGAGCCGGCACCAGCACCAACACCTGAGCCCACGCCAGAGCCGACGCCGGAACCGACTCCTGAGCCGACCCCGGAACCTGGGAGTCCGGCTGCAGTATATGCGTTGCCCTGGGTTGCAGATGGGATAACCGTTGAAGAAGCATATCCCGTCGAGGCGCTAACTGCCTTATGGTATATCGACATGGAACTAACATCATTAGTACTGAGTTTTCCGTGGGTAGACAATGCCGAGATTTCGAATAGTGAATTATCCGTGATTGCCACGATACCAAGGTTATGGAACCATGACCCGGAGTTGGCGCAGGCAGTTCTAGGCTTCTCGTGGGCCCTGGATGGGATTACGGCGGCAGAGTCCAGGGCGATAGGTAGTATTGAGCGTCTTGCCCAGTATGACATGGTATTGACCTGGCATGTAGTGAGGTCACCTTTCATGGATGCGCCGTTTATGCAAAGAGATGCGGATGCTTTGAATTCTCTGCATATCATGCATCTATCCGGCCAGCAGGAAGATGCTGAATTATTGGACAAATTGAACAACCAGGCGTGGTTTGAGGATGGTTTGGATGATCTAGAAGCGGCGCTGATATATGCAATTCACGAAAGCAGGGGTCTAGGTGCATTTACCATGGCGCTGGTTGAGGAACACTACGTTGTATCCACTACTATTGAGCTTCCCTTGTCCGGCTCAGTGGGACTTGCCGTTGTCAGTCAGACTCCAATTCTCTCGGACGACGACACGTTGGCGACTCTAGATGAAGGGTTGCGAGCGATGGAAGGATTTATGGAAGTGCCGCTGCCCCTTGGCGACGTGATTCTCCTCCTAGTCGAGCCGGAATTCTGGAATGCCAGACACGCGGCGTTTAATGATAGTTCATGTAGCGGCAGCAGATTGGACCAATGCTATCTAAGGTCGATTTTGTGGGCGGAGAATCCTGAAGAGGGACCTTCGAGGGAGGCACTCTTGGAGGTGATTGGGGAATACTACGCAGTTCCGGAACCATGGTGGCTCAATACGGCGACAGCGAGATTTCTGAAAGCGCACGTTGAAGCTGAAATGGGTGGAGAATCACTTGAAGAGCGATTGGCAAGCATCGAATCCGACGGAGTATGTGGGGAGAGTCTCTGGCTTCACATTTCCTTGTTTGGCGGCAGGGACTGCGACCAATTGCTGGGGGAACGATTCCTGCTGGGGATAAATTCTGTCCTGGGAGCGGGGGCAGTATCCGGGGGATTGCGGGAATTGTATGGTCAGAGGTATTTGTTCCTGGACCATAGTGAGGACCACATCTTCTATGCGTTTTTGAAGAATGTCCCGGAGGGGAACGAGGAAGAATTCCGTGCTGTCTATCGACAGTATCATGGCGGGCCTATTGCTGACCAAGACTGGGCAAACTCACCGGATTTGCCACCGCTCTTAGCGCTCTACGACGCCACTCTTGGAGAGAACTGGCTATATAGCAGGAACTGGGCCAGCGACGCGCCACCGGGGGCCTGGTACGGAGTGTCCACGGATGCCTTTGGGAGGGCTGTACAGGTAGAACTCTTTGCCAGCGGTCTTGCAGGTGATATCCCGCCGGAATTGGGGGGCCTCGCCCACTTAACGAAATTGAGTCTCGGGAGCAATAGATTGACTGGAACCATTCCCCCTGAGTTGGGCAATCTCACAAGCCTGTTGGATTTGGACTTGAGAGCAAATCGTCTGGTGGGGGAGATACCTCCTCAGTTCGGCCGATTGGTGAAATTGGAGATATTGGAACTTCAGGGTAACGACCTCACCGGCGAGATACCGGCCGAACTGGGAAACTTGGTGAAGCTCAGGAAGTTGGATGTCTCGGGGAATTTCTTTAGCGGCGAGATACCATCAGAGCTTGCCAATCTGGTGAATCTCAGAAGCTTGGATCTTGGGGTTAACGAATTCACTGGCTGCATTGCGGAAGAGCTTCCCGAAATATGGGTCGAGAAATCGCGCTTGGCACGATGCACAACAGAAGCCGAGGCAGGCTCATAGGCATTAGTTGCTCCGAATAAGGCACCTCATCCATAGTCTCTCCCAGCAAGTCCGTTTGGCGAGGGTATTTTGGGAAATAGCCGGTTTGGCGTGGCTGAAAACGGCAAGGTTAAGGAGAGCAAAGATGGTTAAGATGTCGGCGGGTCAGTGGGTGGTGGAGGTGCTGCGGTCTCAGGGGGTGCGCTACGTTTACGGGGTCGTGGGGTCTGCGTTTCTGGAGATTATGGACGCGATGTACGGGTTGGAGGACATTCAGTACGTGGGGACGCGTCACGAGCAGGGGGCGGGGTTTATGGCGCTGGGGTACGCCCACGCGACCGGCAGGCCGGGGGTGTGCCTGGTGACGAACAGGCCGGGGGCGACGAACCTGGTGACGCCGGTGGCGGGGGCGCAGGTGACCCACGCGCCGATGGTGGCGATGATTGGCGAGATTTCGACGGAACACATGGGTAGAGGGTCGTTTCAGGAGGTGGTGCGCGTGTTGGGTCGAATTCAGGTGTGGCCTATTGATCTTGCGGTGTCGGTGGCGTCGACGCGTCTGGATTTCAGGGGGAGCCCGGCGGGTGAGATAATCGCGGCGACGAGCGTTGTGCATGACGTACCGCTGTTAACGCGGGATGAGGTGATGAGGGGTTCGGAAGTGGTGCCGCCGGCGTTGTAAGAAGGGTCTTTGGGGGAGGGAGAGGGGTTCTTTCACTGTACGTGGATGATGTATGTTAATTGGCATGAGAAGGCGTATTCCGCATATAGTTGTTGTTTGTTTGTTGCAATTGTTGGCATTGATTGTATTTGCAGCCTGCGAGAATGATCTCCCACCCACAGGTACTGTTGTACCGAGAGACACATCCAATTCAGACCTAGTATCGACCTCGACACCAATTCCCATACAGATGGAGATGCCGGAGCAAATCCCGGGGCCCACTCCGGCACCTACGGCACCGCCCACGGCGGAGCCGACACCTGCTTCTCCGTCCGAGTCGACGCCTGAGCCTACTCCACAGGCAACACCTACACTTACACCTACGCCTGACCCTTCGTCGCAAGCCACCCCGATGCCTGTATCGACGCCAACCCCTACGCCCGCGCCTGCACCAACAGCCACGCAAACGCCAAGTCCGGAGGCAGCGCCCGCCCCTACTCCAAAGCATACGGCTTCCATTGCCGTGGCGCCAACGCCTGAGCCTTCGCCTACGCCCGCACCCACGCCGATGCCAATGCCGGAACCAACTCCTGAGCCGACGCCGGGGCCTGGGAGCCGGGAGGCAGTGGAAGCGCTGCCGTGGATGGCGGACGGGGTCACAGAAATTGAGAAATATGCCGCGCAGGGGCTTTGGAACATATCCGTAACTGATGAGGAGTCTACGGCGTTGCTGATGAGTGTTCCCTGGATTGAGGACAGCGAACCAGCCGTTCTTGAGTTGGAGGCCATTGGAGTCTTAGCAGAAATACAGTATGTGGACCCTGATTTGTTCCAGCGAGTGCTAGGATATTCGTGGGTTGGGGACGGAATAACAGAGGCAAAGCTCAAATCCCTGGTGGCTGTTCGAGATTTATCCGAAAGCAACCTGGAATTTGCGTGGCATGTGGTCGAGTCGCCATTTCGACAGAGAGACGAGTATGCGCTGGAATCATTGTATCTTTGGTCTCTGTCAGGCCCGCCGGCAAATATAGTTGGCCCCGATGAAGACTCCAGCACAGGTTGGAGCTTGTACGAAGGAGATTCAGAAGTCTTGTCTCGGGTTGTCAGTCAACCATGGTTCCAAGACGGTTTGGATGATGATGAAGCGGCGCTGTTGCACGCGATAGGCGATACCGATGACGAATTTCAACAAGCCCTGATTGAGACCAACCATGTAGCGTCGGCGTTCGTTACCCTCCCTTTGTCGGGAGACGTGGGAATTAGCGTGGTCAGGCATACTCCGTTCCCTCCTGACGATTATGCGCTGTCGGCGTTGGCGCATGGGATACGAGTAATGGAAGACTTCATGGGGGCGGAGTTGCCGCTAAGCGATGTAATAGTTCTTCTAGTTGAGCCGGAATTCTGGGAGATTTCGGGCAGTGGGGAGAACCGTTTGTTTTGCGCGGGCGGGGGCAACGTGGATCCGTGCTATTTGACATCGATAATTCTGGTAGAAAACCGGGAGACGGGCCCTCCCGTGGGTACGCTCTTTCACGAACTCGGCCACTACTATATTCAGGCAGGATCGAGATGGCTAACGGAGGGAACAGCAAATTTCCTGGAGGCCTACACTAAGGCCCAATCCGGCGGAGAAGAGCTGGAAGATCGGTTAGAGGGACTAGAATCCACCGGGGGATGCGCGGAGAACATCTGGGAACATGTAAATCCCTACAGGGGAGGGATTTGCGATTACAGGCTTGGCGAAAGGTTTATGCTGGGAATGTATGAGGCGTTGGGACCAGAGGCAGCGGCTGCGGCCATGAGAGATCTTCATGCGCAGGGACTGATTTTTGAGAATCCAAACCACGACAGCGTATTTCATGCGTTTAATTCCAACGTGCCACCTGGAAGAGAAGTGGAATTTGACTCGGCCTGGCGTCGATATCACGGCAGTCCCTTAATCGACCGGGTACTAGAGGATTCGCCGGACTTGCCCCCGTTGGTCGCGCTTTACAACGCCACCGGGGGAGAGAATTGGGTAAACAACAGAGACTGGGTCAGCGCCGTGCCGTTGGGTGCATGGCACGGGGTGTTTACTAACACGATGGGCCAGGTTACCGGGGTGGAGCTCGCCGAGAACGCTCTCGCAGGCCCCATTCCATCGGAATTAGGAAACCTCTCCAGCCTAATTGGACTGATTTTGCGAGAGAATGAATTGACCGGAGAGATACCTGCGGAGCTAGGCAATCTCACCAATCTCGATCAATTGGTCCTGCGTTTGAATCGGCTGACTGGGGAGATACCGTCAGAGCTGGGAAACCTGACTGAGCTCGTGACATTGAATCTGGGCAATAACCAGCTAACGGGAGAGATACCTGCGGAGCTTGGCAACCTCACGAAACTTTCAACATTGATGCTCCAGGGCAACCAACTAAGTGGAGATATTCCTGCGGAACTAGCCAGCCTTACCAAGCTGGAGACGTTATGGCTAAACGGGAATCATTTCACGGGCTGTATTGCGCAGGAACTCCCGGAGATTTGGGTAAGAAAAACAGGCCTGCTGCGCTGTAGTCCAGAAGAGTAATCTGGTTCATGGTGCCGCGGTGTTGGGGCTGGCGCGGCTAGTCCAAAGTCGGCCTCGATGCAGATGATTCTTGATTTCCTCTTGAGGTTCCCCTCGGTATGTTGTAGAACCAAGAGAGCGAAGAGTGATGGAGGGAGCAAAGATGGTCAAGATGTCGGCGGGTCAGTGGGTGGTGGAGGTGCTGCGGTCTCAGGGGGTGCGCTACGTTTACGGAGTCGTGGGCTCGGCTTTTCTGGAGATTATGGACGCGATGTACGGGTTGGAGGACATTCAGTACGTAGGGACGCGTCACGAGCAGGGGGCGGGGTTTATGGCGCTGGGGTACGCCCACGCGACGGGCAAACCGGGGGTGTGCCTGGTGACGAACGGGCCTGGGGCGACGAACCTGGTGACGCCGGTGGCGGGGGCGCAGGTGACCCACGCGCCGATGGTGGCGATGATTGGCGGGATTTCGACGGAGCACATGGGGCGCGGGTCGTTTCAGGAGGTGGACCACGTGGGGGTGTTTCGTCCGGTGGCGAAAGCGTCGGTGATGGCTCCGAACGCGGGGCGGATACCGGACACGCTGCTGCATGCGTTTCGGGTTGCGAAGTCGGGGAAAATGGGGCCGGTGGTGGTGGACATTCCGCGGGACATTCAGAATGAGACGGCGGTGGAGGCGGACGAGGGGATGCTGGGGCCAGTGCGTCAGGCGCAGGCATCGGCTGGAGACCCGGCGTTGCTGCGTCGGGCGGCCGAGGTGTTGCGGGACGCGAAGTTTCCTGTAATTGTGGTGGGTGGGGGAGTGAAATGGAGCCGAGCCCACGAGGAGGTCGTCGCATTGGCGGAGGCGCTGGCCGCGCCGATGGTGGCGTCCTACGGGCGGGTGGACTCGATGCCCAACGACGAGAGGTTGTACGTGGGGATGCTGGGTCGGGCGGGGGCGCCGGAGGCGGCGGAACTGGTGCAGCAGGCGGACGTGGTGCTGGCGCTGGGGACGCGGCTATCGCACTTCACGACGTTCTACGACAACAGGTTCATACCGCGGGAAGCGAAGATTGTGCAGGTGGAGATAGACGAGGAGGAGCTTGGCAGGAATCATCCTGTTGAGGTGGGGATTCTGGGGGACGTGGGGGCGGCGTCGCGGGCGCTGTTGGAGTTGGTGGGGGAGTTGGGAGCGCCGCCGGGCGGAGAGGCGCGCTTGGGCGTGGCGTCGAAGCTTCGGCGGCAGCGGCGAGATCGGCTGGATGGGGAACGGCCTCGGGCCGGGAAGATACTGAAGCCGCAGGAGGTCTATCACGTGCTGCGTCGAGTCTATCCCGCTGACGCGCTGACGGTTATCGAGGCGGGAGCGGCTTCGGGATACGCCTACGACAGGCTGGACTTCAATCGTCCGTACAGCCTGACCAGCCCGCTGGACCTGGGGTGCATCGGAATCAGCTATCCGATGGCGTTGGGGGTGAAGATGGGGTGTCCCGACAGGCCGGTGATAAGCATCAACGGCGACGGGGGTTTCCTGATGAACGTGCAGGAGATGGAGACGGCGGTGCGGTGGAACATTCCGGTGGTGGCGATTGTGATGAACAACAACTCGTGGGGGTCCGAGAAGGCGTACCAGAAGTTCTTCTACGGGGAGCGGTACATCGAGGCGGATATCACCAACCCACGGCTGGACAAGCTGATGGACCTGTTTGGGGGCAAGGGGTTCTACGCGTCGGACGAACGAGAACTGACGGAGGCCATGTCGGAGGCGTTGGCGTCGGGCGGGCCGACGCTGATCGAGATTCCGGTGGACCCGGACGAGCTGCCGTACCCGGCGCGGGCTGCGGACGTGTTGAAGGACAAGCGGCCGACGGTGTAGGGATCGTGGGTCAGGAGAGGTTGTTGAGGGAGGGGGGAGGTTCGTCGAACTTCTCGCCAGCCTCCTCTGCGGCGAGTCTGCGTTGGTTCCGAGCCTGGGAACGTTGCGACCCTTACCGGGGATTCTTGAAGAGCGAGATGCGGTTGCCGGCGATGTCAGTGAACAGGGCAAAGGAACCAAATCCGCCGGGGATTTCCGTAGGCTGCATCATGATCTGGCCGCCCAGAGTTACAGCCCTGTCAAGATAGGCTTGCAGGTCGTCGACCATCACGGCGACGGACGGATGATTGGGCGGCATACCCTCCGTGTGCTCGAAGATGCCGCCGCCGATCCCGCCGGACTCTTGCTGGACAAGACGGTAGTTCATCTCCTCATGAAGCATCACTTCCCAGCCGAACATTCCGGTGTAGAACTCGGTAAGCGCGGCTCCGTCGCTAGACCCAACTTCGAAGTGCACCACCGGGGGAGCGTCGCCCTTTGGGGACGACTCCACGTCCGATTCCGCGGGGAGCGAATACAGCCCGATGGTGTTGCCGCCGGGGTCTACGAACATGGCAACCGAGCCCATGCCCGGGGCTATCTCGGTGGGTTGCATGATGGGAGTCCCGCCCATTCCGGCCAGCTTATCCAGCGCTGCCTGAAGATCGTCAACCTGCACATAGAAGGTAACGTAGCTGCGAGGCTCCATATCGTCGGGTGTAGGAAACAGGCCGCCACCGATGCCGCCTTCGTTTGCCTGCACCAGTCCGTAGTTGAGCATCTCTTTGCCCAGCACGTCGATATTCCATCCAAACAGATCACGATAGAACTGCTGCAGAGCAGGTCCATCCGGGCCCGCGATTTCGAAGTGCACTACCGGGTTTCCCATAGTTGCTTTCCTCCAACATAAACTAGTGGATTTTTGATTCGAGCATTAGTTTAGCACATGGATACGCTTGCGGCAAGAGATTCCAGTGCGAGCCCCTTGACCGAGGGTGGGGGCGGTTAGTCGGAGACGTTGTTGTTGAGCGCCAGGTTTGTCACTTCCTTCACGGCGCGATCGAGGTCGACGTTGGCGACGATGGGGTGGTCGTGGCGGCGGGCCATCGATAGAAGCTGATCCTGAAGAACTACCAGCCGCTCCAGGTCCCACGTCGACAGGTGGCGGTTCTGATGGTTCGGGCTGAGGGCGCGGGCTTTCAGATCGTTGCGGTTGGGGACGTCCAGGACGCAGAGGAGGTCGGCGCCAAATTCCTTGGGGTCGATGATGCCGGGTATGAAGTGGCTGCCCTCCATGATGAGTCCGATCCCCTCTCTGCGGGCGCGGGCGAGGCAGGTGCATATGACGCGGCGGAGCAGGTCGGTTTGAGCGATGGCGCCCTGGATTACGTAGTCGTCGGGACGCAACGTAGAGGGGTCCAGAAGTTCGTAGGCGTCGAAAGCGTGACGACGGAGCAGGCGGGACTGGTGCGTTGGGAGATAGGGGTCGATGGCGGCGCGCAGGAAGCCGGTGCTGATGTGGTGGGTAAGGCCGAGATGCCCGAGCAGGGCGTTGCCAAGGGTGGTCTTGCCCGTGCCCGGGACGCCGGCGAGCAGGATGATGAGGGACTTGGTGGGTTTGGAAGGTTCAAATAGGGCTGAGGGGAAAGTCGTGGGGCTCTCGGCGAGTATGTTCGTGACGGGCACTAGCGGAACACTCCTAACATTGCCTGTGATTGCGGTTTGTGAGTTTAGACAGGTCGCCAAGCCCTGTCAACGGAAAGATTTGCGGAAATCATTGGGATGACAGGCGGGTGCGAATCGTTGGATGGAGACACTGCGGTCATTCGGAACCCGGACCATCTATGGGGGAGCCGTATTCGTCTCGAAGGACGCGCTTCAGGACTTTGCCCATCGGGTTCTTGGGGATATTCGCAACGAATACGACCGACTCAGGACGCTTGAAGCCGGCGAGGCGGTGGCGGCAGTGCTCGATGAGGTCCTCAGGGGTGGCGCGACCGGCGGGAGCGGGTACGACGAGGGCGCGGACGCGCTCGCCCCACTGGACGTCGGGTACGCCGATGACGGCGACCTCCTGGACGGCGGGATGGGAGAGGAGGATGTCTTCCACCTCCTGGGGGGAGATCATTTCGCCGCCGCGCTTGATGAAGTCCTTGGAGCGCCCGGTCAGGAAGAGATAGCCGTCGTCGTCCAGATAGCCGCGATCGCCGGTGAGGAGCCAACCGTCATGAAAGGCGTCACGGGTGGCGCTTTCGTCGCCCCAATAGCCGGACATGAGGCGGGGGCCGCGGGCCGCGACTTCGCCATCCTGTCCCGTGGTTAGGGGGGAGCCGTCATCGTACAGAATGGCGATTTCCACGTCGTCAAGGGGTTTGCCGACGGAGGTCAGGCGGCGGAGACGTTTTTCGATTTCGTCGGGGTCGCCCTCGAGTACATGGTCCTCCGGGGAGAGCATGGTGATTGTGGAGGCGGTCTCGGTCTGGCCGAAGGCGTTGATGAAGCGGGCGTGGGGGAGGAGATCGATGGCCTTCCGGACCACCTCCAGGGGCATGGGAGCGGCGCCGTAGCTGATAATCCGCAGGCTGGAGAGGTCATAGTCAGGGAATTGGGGGTGGTCGAGGACCTGCTTGAGCATGGTGGGTACCATACCGGCACGGTGGGCTTTTTCGCTTTGGACGAGTTCCATCCACTGCTGGGCTTCGAACTGGCGGGCCAGAAGCAGGGTGCGTCCGCCATAGATGGCGGCCAGGGCAGACTGCATGCCGGCGACGTGATACATGGGCAGGGAGAGGAGGTTCCGCTCTTCGACATCAGGGTCGGCGGGCGGGATGCTGGAGAGCATGTAGGAACTGAAGCTGTCGTGGGTGAGCTTCACTGCCTTGGGGGTCGACGTGGTGCCGGAGGTGAACAGGAGCAGCGTTGTGTCGGCGTCATCGGTGGTGGGGAAGTGGAGCTCGTCGTCGGTGGCGGCGGCAATCAGGTCGTCGAAGAAGAGCCAGTCGTTGTCGGAGCGCTGCTCCATAGCGATGATGTGGCGGAGGGAGGGCACGCCGTCGATAATGGAAGCGACGATGTCCTGGTATCTGCTGCCGACCATCAGCAGGGAGGGCTGGCAGCTTTGGAGCATCTGGGAGATTTCCTGGGGACGGGCGCGGTAGTTGAGGGGGACAAAAATGGCGTCCAGCTGGGCGCAGGCGAGGTAGGTCTGGATGAGTTCGGGGGTGTTGACGTCCATGAAGGCGACGCGCTGGCCCGGCTGCAAACCCAAGCCTGAGAGGGAGTTGGCCAGGCGGTTGACCCGCTGCTGCAGCTCTCCAAAGGCGATGCGGCGGCCTTCGAAAACGATGGCCGGACGGTCCGGGACGATGGCGCTGGCGATGATGAGGTATTCCAGGGTGTTCATGGCGCTGCGCGGGGTATTATAGCGGTTTGGAGACTGATTTGGGGGTAGGGAGAATATTCGCTTCATCTCGGGGGAAGATTAGGGTATGGGGAATTGACAGATTCGGAGTGAAATGCGATTATAGATTCACATCCCCTTGTGGGGTGACGTAGCATGGCCAGGCGGGTCTCCCGAGACAAGGAGGCCGGCGCTGGCCAATTTATTTGTGGGCTATAACGTCCTGATTAACCGTCGGGGCACTCGTATTCGAGGGTGTAGAGGTGCTGGCCCTCTTCGACGTCGATCTGCAGAGCGCCGGTGATGCCTTCGAGTTCGCCCGTGCCGGAGTCGGGTACGATGACGACCGAAAGCTGGCCGTCGCCCCTGTTCATGACCCCGTTGTGCTGGAGCACGAAGGAGCCTTGTCTATCACCAAGGGAGCCGATGAATCGTTCGATGGCCACGTAGCCAGCGGAACCGGGGGTGGAAGTGTAGGCAGCCAGCATCCGGGCCTCTGCGGAGCCGACCATGTCGCCAAAGTACTCCTTTGTTACCAGGTTGCGGTTGAGCTTGATGCCGCCTTCGTCCAGGTAAGGAGGGTCGGGGTTGATTTCGACGTTGAAGTTGCCGCGGGCGGTGGGCATGTCGGTTTTTCTCCAGTATTGAATTGCGAGTGTTTGAGGGTGGTTTCGAAGCCGTCCATTGTACCTTCCCAGTTAGGAAGCCGGACGTGTCTTCACACCGCCAGGTCACGGCGCTCAAAGAGGTAGCAGCCCGCTGCAAGGAGCGCCAGTGTCGTCCCGATAAGTACGGAAGCGTGGGCAATGCTGAGGCCGTTCAGCATGGGGTTGCCGCCGATGAGGTAGTAGAAGGGAGAGGCGTACTTTGCCCACTCCAGGCCGTCCACGATGGGGCCGAAGGAGTTCGCAACAAATCCGATGATTCCTACAGCGCCGCCGACGGCTATCGACACGCCAGGTCTGCCCGTCCACGCTCCGGCGAAGAGGCCAAGAGCGCCAAAGAGGATGCCGAATAGGGCGAGGGCGACGTAGGCTTGGGCCACGTTCAGCAGGCTGATGTCGATGTCCATCGCGAATATGCCCGTCAGGGTCCCAAGAAATATCACCAGGAACAGGGCCGCCGAGCCCGTTGCTATGGCCGCGAACTTCTGCAGCAGCACCGATGACCGGCGCACAGGGTGCGAGAGCAGCACTTCGAGAGAGCCGCGCCGCTCCTCTCCGGCCAACCAGGTTGTCCCAAGCCACAGGTTAAAGACGATGAGGAGCATGGGGAAGGTGAACGTCAGCATCTCCGCGGTCAGAAACCCTTCCGGGGAGGAGAAGTCTTCGATGTTGCCTGTGAACGCCCGGATGAGCGAATCGTCGTCTCCCAGGAATTCGTTGAGTTCCGGGATGTCCTGGACGCTTGGGTAGAACAGGGTAATTACAAGAGCGTACAGGAACAGTCCGAGCGACCACCAGATGATGGGCCGCCGCAGGTCTCGGACCGACTTGAGATAGACGTTACGGAGCACCGGCGTCCCCCTCGTCGTCGCTGTAGAAAGTCAGGAAGATGTCGTCCAGGGAGGCCTCGTGGGTCACAAGTCGAACGATTTCGTGCTCCGCAGCCGCCTTGATGAGGGCGTCGGGGCTGCCAGTGATAGACACCGTCAGCTTCCGTCCCTCAATGCTAAGCTCCGTCGCCCCTTCGACGTGTCCGAAGTCGGACTCTCCGACCTCGGTCGCGAACTCTATCTCGAAGCGCTGAAGGGCCGAGCGATTGATGAGGGTGTCCACGGTTTCGACAGCTACGAGACGGCCATTCCTGATAATGCCTACCCGGTCCGAAACCTGCTGGACCGCGGGCAGCACGTGGGATGAGAAGAACACCGTCCGGCCCTCGGACTTCACCTCATCGAGGAGTTCGTAGAACTCGTGCTGCACCAGGGGATCGAGGCCGCCGGTAGGCTCGTCCAGAATGATGAGCTTCGGTTTGTGCATCATGGCCTGCAGCAGACCGATTTTCTGCTTGTTGCCACGGGAAAGGTGAGAGAATCGCCGGTCCAGATTAACGTCGAGGCGCTCCGCCAGGCGGGTCACGTACTTCCAATCGACGCCTCCGCGCAGGTTCGCGAAATACTGCAGCATCGCCTGTCCGTTCATGTTGTCGTAGAGGGCGAATTCGCCAGGGAGGTAGCCGATGTTTCGCCGGATTTCCCGGCTGTCGTTGCGGATGTCCAGCCCGAAAATCGAACCCTTTCCCCGCGTGGGCCGGATGTGGTCCAGCAGCATCCGGATGGTGGTCGACTTGCCGGAGCCGTTCGGCCCGAGATAGCCGAAAATCTCTCCCGGCAGAACCTCCAGGTCCACGTCCACCACCGCTTCAACATCGCCGAAGAGCTTGGTGATCTTCTCTGTTTGAATTACGCTATCCAAACTCAGTCTGTCCTAATCAATCTTGTAATTTCAACCGTCCGTTTACGTTCCGGCATATCCAACAGGATAGCATGTTTCGAAGATGGTCGGAAATCTATTGTTCGCCCGCAAGCCGGAACGTCATTGAAGACGGCTCTGGGCTAAGGCGAGTTTGGCGGCGAGGCGGGATTCCAGATCAAGGGCTTGGCGAAGGGGCAGGTCGCCGCCGCGGTTGAGGGACTGCTTCAGGGCCTTTACGGCGTGAGAGTCGAGGGATGCGAGGCGGCCAGCCAGGGTTAGAGCATCCTTGTGCAGCGTGGTTGGGGAGGTGAGCCGGGTGACGAGGCCGTTATCGAGGGCTTGTTGCGCGGAGATAGGTTCGCCCGTCAGGAGGAGGTGGAGAGCTTTGGAGGGGCCGAGAATGCGGGGCAGCGTCTGGGTGCCACCGGCGGCGGGAATCAGGCCGAGGCGGGCTTCCGGCATGGCGAAAGAGGCGTCGGCGGAGGCTATGCGGATGTCGCAGAGGAGGGACATCTCCAGGCCGGAGCCGATGCAGTGACCGTGGATGGCGGCGATGATAGGTTTGTGAACGTCGAGGAATAGGCCCCAGAGGTCCCGGCTCCATCGGGCGTCACGCGCGGCAACGACAGATGGGGCGGAGCCGAATTCGGTCAGGTCCGCGCCGGCGCAGAAGTTCTTGCCCCTGGCGGAGAGGAGGACGGCGCCCACTTCGGGGTCGTCGCGGGAGGCTTCAAGGGCTTGGAAGAGGTCATCCCGCATAGCAGTGTTGTAGGCGTTGTGGACGCGGGGGCGGTTGAGACATATGTGGGCGACAGCGTCGCTTTTTTCGTAGATGATGGTTTTGAAGGGGGGCATGCGCCAAGTCCTTTCTGATCCGACGATGACATTATGCGCGAAGGTTGAAGGGAAGTGCCAGTGTGCGGTTGGAGGCAAAGAGTGATGGACATGCAAAATCTATAACCCACAGTGCCAATTGACCGGGAAAGGGCATAGAATGTATGGGGAGGTTGCCGGTTGTGGCCTTGTTGGCTGTGGCCGGTGATTTCCGAGCAGAGCAGGGAACGCAAGAAAGGTGGATTGAACCCTATGGCAAAGGACGGATTCAGGGTTGTGGACAGCGACATGCACGTGATGGAGCCGCACGACCTGTGGCAGAACTATATTGACCCCGCCTTCAGGGAGCGAGCGCCGGAGTTTCGGGGGGACGCGCTGAGCCAGGGGTTTCAGAATCGCTGGCACGTGGAGGGGAAGGTGTTTCCCGCCCACTCGGAGACGAAGGCTCGAACCGGAAGCCTGGCGGGCCGGCACGAGAATATCACGGACAGGTTCGCCGAGGCCCGCGCAAAGCGCTTCGACGCACCGTCGCAGCTCAAGGCGCTGGAGGTAGAGGGGATCGACGTGGCGGTGCTGTTTCGGACATTCGGCGCCCACGTAATAGCCCTCGACGGAATGGACGGGGACCTGGCGTCCGCCATCTGCCGCGCATTCAACGACTGGCTGTACGACTTCTGCAGCGTGGACCGGGCCCGTCTGAAGGGCACGGCCCAGATGCCGCTGCAGGACGTGGAACTGGCGGTGGCGGAAGCACGCCGGTCGGTTGCGGACCTGGGTGCGGTGGCGCTGGTGCTGCCGTCCAATCCCGTCAACCGGCGGCCCTGGTACCACCCCTACTACGAGCCGTTGTGGGCCGCCGCCGAGGAGTTGAACGTGCCCGTTTGCTTCCACGGCATTCACGGCGCGTACCAGCAGCACATCGGCAACCGCTTCCTGGACTCATTCGTCGTGGCCCACGCGGCGACGCACCCGATGGAGCTGATGCTTGACCTGGCCGGGGTCATCTGCGGCGGGGTGATGGACCGTCATCCTAACCTGCGTGTGGGGTTCCTGGAGGGGAACTGCAGTTGGCTGCCCTGGTGGCTGTGGCGGCTGGACGAGGAGCGGGAGATTTTCGGTCCGTGGGAGGCGGCTGACCTTGATCTGACGCCGACGGAGTATTTCCAGCGGCAGGGTTTCGCATCTATCGACGTGGACGAATACCTCGGCGCGCATACGGTGGAGCAGCTCGGGCCGAACAATCTGGTGCTTTCGACGGACTATCCGCATCACGATTCGGCGTATCCGCACGCGCTGGACGAGTTTCTGGCCATGGAAGGGTTCAGCAGGGAAACGAAGCAAAAGATATTGTGGGACAACTGCGTAAGGCTCTATAATCTGCCCAGCTAGAAGACAAGAGCCAGGAGGCGAAGAGTCCTTGCTGCAAGTAGGATACAGAGCGAACCTGGGTCAATACGCGCCCGCCATAGAAGCTGCTATCCGGAAGATGCAGGCGTCGGACGTGGTCTCGCGCATGTGGGCGAAGGACCACACCGTCTGGAGTCCTGACCCCACGGAGATAACGGACAGGCTGGGCTGGCTTCACGCCCCGGACCGGATGAGGCGTGAACTGCCGGAGCTTCAGCGGCTGGCGGAGGATGTCCGGGACGAGGGGTACCGCCACATTGTGCTGGCCGGCATGGGGGGCAGCATCGTGGGGTCCGTGGTGCTGCGAGAGCTTCTGGGTGCTACAGAAGGATATCCTGAGCTGATTGTCCTCGACTCCACCTGCCCCGACTGGATTAACGGGATTGTGGAGGAGATAGACCCGACGAAAACGCTGTTTGTCATCTCGTCCAAGTCCGGTTCCACCCTGGAGACGATGTGCTTCTACAGGTACTTCCGAAAGCTGGCCGAGGATAGCGGCGTGGTTCCGGCCCACGACAGCTTCGTCGCCATCACAACTCCGGGTACCCCGCTGGACCTGCTGGCGCGGGAGGAGGGATTCCGGGAGGTTATCTACAACCCGGAGGACGTGGGAAGCCGCTATTCCGTCCTGTCTGCGCTTGGTCTGACGCCTGCGGTGTTGTCGGGCATGGACGTACCCCGCATCGTCGAAGGGGCCGGAGAGATGGCGGAACAGTGCAGGCCCGGAATCAGCATCGACGAAAACGCCGGCGCGTGGCTAGGCGCGGTGATGGCGGTGATGGCGGAACAGGGGCGGGACAAGCTGACGCTGGCGACGTCGCCGGAGTTGGAGACTTTCGGGCTGTGGGCGGAGCAGATGCTGGCGGAGAGTACAGGGAAAGATGGCAAGGCCATCGTTCCGGTGAGGGGCGAGCCGCCGCTCCCGCCGGAGAAGTACGGCGACGACAGGTTCTTCGTGTTCCTCCAGCTGCGCGACGACTACGATTCGCCGTTGCACGAGACGATGAGGACGGTGGAGAGGTCGGGGCATCCGTGGGTGCGGCTAATCGTCGACAGCGTCTACGACATCGGGGCGGAGTTCTACCGGTGGCAGTTCGCAACGGCGGTTGCGGGAGCCGTCATGGGGATTCATCCCTTCGACCAGCCCAACGTGCAGCTGGCGAAGGACATGACGGACGCGGTGCTGGAGGATTTCCGCGCCGCAGGAAGTCTGCCTGCGCGGCAACCCGGCGTTGCCATTGAACAGCTGCTGGCCGGGGCTGGGCCGGGCAACTACGTGGCGGTGATGGCGTACGCGCACAAGACGCCGCAAATGGACGAGGCGCTGTCCGTCCTGAGGCGCAGAATCACCGAGAGCTACAGTTTGCCGGTCACGGTGGGCTACGGGCCGCGGATTCTTCATTCGACGGGGCAGATGCACAAGGGCGGGCCCGACGAAGGACTGTTTATTCAGATAACGTGCGACAGTCCAAGGGACCTGGAAATTCCCGGTGGGGACTATTCCTTCGGGAATTTGTTGGAAGCGCAGGCGCTGGCGGACTACCGGGCGCTTCGGGGAATCGACCGGCGGGTGGCGCACGTGCATCTGGGCGAGATAAACGCCGAATCACTGGAGGCGCTGGCGCAGCTGGATATCTAGGAAGCGGTCGTCAGGACCCCCATCACCGCCTTTCCCAACTCCCCGTCGGTAACCAGCCCTTCAAACCGTTCAAACACGATCCCCCTCGCGTCAACAACGAATATCCACGGCTCGGTTGTCAATCCCCACTCCGTGAACTCGCGTATCGGAATCAGGCGGCCTTCCTCGCGGGCGATTTTCAGGTCCCAAGGCTCTATGTGTATGAAGTTAACCCTGTCGCCGAGCTTCTCCTGAACCCGAACGGCGGAGTCTAGGACGGGGCCGCAGATGGCGCTGGTGCAAAACATGGGCGCGCTCCAGACAACTACGAACGGCTTTTCCTGCTTGAGAGCTTGGGCTACGGAGAGGTCGTGCATGTCGTCGGGGGGGTCTCTGGTCTCTATCTCGTCGATGCTGGCAACGTCGTGAATCGTAGGAGTTTCTATAGGGGGCGCGGGTTCTCCCACGCCGGGCGCGGTGGGTTCGGTTAAGACGTTGAAGGCGAGGTCGCCGACGGTTGGGGCTGATTCCTCGTCAACGGAAAGCGAGAACCGAGCCTGCCAGACGCCCGTGCTCTGGAAGTTGACCTTCGCCACATACTGTCCGCGTACGTCCAGGTGCTTGTGAAGGAAGCCGTCGTCGTGGAGGTGGGGGGTGACTCCTTCGACCTCGCGGTAGTCGGCCTCGCGGCGGAATCTGAATTCCCACTCGGAGTCTCTCAGGTAGTAGAAGCTGACGGAAACGTCCGCGTCGGCGAGGGGTTCGCCCTCGAAAGAGGCGAGGGCGAAGGGGAACCGGTTCTCGCCCATGACGAACTCGCTGGCGCCGTGGAAGGAATTGTACTGGGGGATTTCGCCCAGGGTTGCGTCGGGGTCGTCCAGGAGGAGCCAGGCGGAAACGGCGGCGGCGAGGGCGACGGAAAGGACCAGGATGGCCAGCCAGGGCCGGCGCAGGTGCGCGCTTCTAATTCGAGCCAGCATTAGTCAAGAAGGGTAACATTGGAGTTGGCGATCCGAAGTGCATGAGGCTTGGGAGGCGTTCGCCGGGTGCCTATCAGGACGCGATTGCGGGGGGATTCTACCCGCGTCGTCAGTGCTGGTGGGGGTGATTTTGGTGGTGTTCGCCCGAACCGGACGAAGAGTCGGGGGGCATTCAACAACCGGGCTGGCCGTTGTTGCCGCAGCACAATTGGCGTCCGAAAATCTTCGTGGAGTTGTTGGCCACGAAGAGGCGGGATTTCAGCCGAAGCGGTAGGGAGACCAGCAGGTTTTTGAAGGCTTGTCTCAGGCTTCTCTTTGGTTCTTGAGTTTCCAACTTAGGAGCGCCTTTCGGAGTGGTTGCCTAATCATAGCACGGCACGTCGTGGAGTTGTGGAAATGTGGAGTGATGGTAGGACGACGAGATTCTTCGAATTCACTGCACTGGGCCCAGAAGGACTGGCAGGCTCGCGAAGAGAGAGAATTCTCTAGTGGTTATGCTCACCCGGACCGGGCGAGGTGTCTGAGGGCCGTCAACATCCAGGCTGGCCGTGGTTGCCGCAGCACCAGCTGAGCCGAAATATCTTGATGGAATAGTTTTTTATGGACAGTCTCAGTTTTTCCGATATGGGCAAGGAAGCTGAAAGGTTGATGAAGGTACGTCTGACGGTTCTGATTGCGGCTTTGAGAAACGACAAGCGTATGCCTTTCAGCGATTTTGTTTATGATAGCACGGAAGGGTGTTCGGAGGAGGGGCATCAGGACTTCAGGCGGTGGATGGTGGGGAGGGCGTGCTGGCGGAGGAGACGGCTGAGGTCCCGATTGATTTTTCTGGCCAGCCCCGGCCCTTCGTAGACGAGGGCGGTGTATACCTGGACAGTGTCGGCGCCGCTCTTCAGCGCTTGGACCACGTCGTCGGCGGTGGAGATTCCCCCACAGGCGTTGATGGTCATGGCTTCGCCCACCTCCCTGCTAACGTCGGCGACGATGCGGAGGGTGTCGGGGAGGAGGGGCTTGCCGCTGAGGCCGCCCCGACCCATCTTCACGGCGGGCTCCTCCACGGGCCGGGTGTTGGCGGCGGTAATGCCGTCCACACCAAGTTCGCGGGCGATGCGGACCAGGGTCAACACTTCTTCCTGCTGGCGAGGACCGTGGTAGGGAGGGATCTTGACGAACAGGGGAGTGGTGCGGCGATGGTTAACGCTTTCGAGAAGCTTCCGGAAGGCGGGAGGATCGTGGAATACGCGCAGTCCGGCGGTGTTCGGGGAGCTGACGTTCAGCTCGATGCCCCGGGCGAGAGGGGCGGCCCTCCGGTAGCATGCACTGAACTCGTCTACGGTGAGGCCGGAGACGCTGAGGACCAGGGGCCGAACTGAACTTCGCCGGAGATTGGATTCGACGACGTCGATGCCCAGGCTGGGGAAACCGAGGGCGTTGACGAGGGCGCTCTGCCGGGGGCGACGCAGGAGCCGGGGGCGGGGATTCCCGGGACGGGGGTGCAGGGTGACGGTGCCGCCCACCGCGTAGCCGAAGCCGAGGCCCATGAGGGAATCCAGGTAGGCGCAGTCCTTGTCGGAGCCTGCCGCGACGCCCAGGGGGTTGGCGATAGGTATCCCGGCTAGGCTCGTGCCCAGGGCGGGATCGCGGGTGCGGTAAAGTGGGGAAAGAAACTTCCAGAGGAGCTTTCGGCGTAACGCCCACTCTCCCAGGGCGTGGGCACGCTCGGGAGGAAGGGACCAGAGCAGCGGCCGGAGAAGGGCCTTGTATATCATGGCCCCATTATGCCGTGTCAGTTCAGGTTGTAAAGGGGCGGGCACGGCGTATTGTAACTTTCAAAGAGTGGGTTTTAGCGCCGATGAGGGGACACACCCCCATCCTGACCTTCCCCCATCAAGGGGGAAGGGAGTAGTTATATGCCCTCGGTGTAGACGCCGAAGGTGAAGGCGAAGAGTGCGAAGTCGGAGGAGTTGGAGCTGAGTTCGAGTTCGTAGGTGCCGTATTCGGGAGCCTCCACCACGGCGTAGAGACGGGGCTGGTCTACGATGAGGAAGCTCCTGCCATCGTCTTCGATGACCACGTCCTCGCCCTTGTTGAATTCGTTTAGGTACTCGCCGTCGAGCTTGACCATGACCTTGAAAGGATCGCCACGTTCGGGGGTGAGCACAACGTTCACGCTCTTGGCGGCAAATCGGAGCGCCATGTAGTCTTCGTAATTGCCGGTCTCACGGGCGTGCTTCAGGCTCTCCCTTTCCCCAAGCCAGGGGCCCTGCAGGTAGAGGGCGTGGTCCTTGCGGGCGCCGTCGTCGGTATACTCGATTACCTGGTCCCTGGACTTGCAGTAATCCTGGGCGGCGATGTAGCTGTTGGAGTACAGGCTGAAGAGGCTGCAGCTACGCTCGTAGCCGCCGTAAAGCTCTGCGGTTATCTCGGCTCCGATAGAGTTCTTGAAGGCGAAGTCCAGGTCCTGATCGGGGGCCTTGAGGGGGGTGATGGAGGAGACGTTGACGCCCGTTTCCTCCAGCAGTTCACGAATCATCGCCTCGGTCTCGTCGTAGGCGCCCTCGCCGTAGTGTTGGTAGCGGATGACCCCGTTCTGGTCGATGAGGTACTTGGCAGGCCAGTAGCGGTTTTCGAAGGCGTCCCACGTATCGAAGTTGTTGTCCTGAACTACGGGATAGGTGAGGCTGTAGTCGGCGACGGCCTGCCGGACGTTGTCTATGTCGTGCTCGAACCTGAACTCCGGGGTGTGGACGCCGATTATGACAAGTCCGTCGTCGGCGTACTTGGAGTGCCAGACTTTCAGGTAGGGGAGGGTGCGGATGCAGTTGACGCAGGTGTAGGTCCAGAAGTCGATGAGGACTACTTTGCCCCGCAGACTCTCGATGGTGAGGGGGGCAGAGTTGACCCACTCCTGGGTGCCGACCAGTTCGGGGGCGATGGGGCCCGTGGGCGGGGGCGGCGTTGGTGTCGGGGCGGGAGTCGCGGGGTTGGGGACTGGGGTGGCGGGGGCGGGCGCTGCCGTGGGCGTGGCGATGGGAGCGGCGGCAGACGTAGCCGCCGGGGTGTCGGGGCGCTCTGACGTGCAGGCGGCAACGAGAAGGAGCGTAAGGCCAAGTAGGGAAGCAGCGAAGATCAGGGCAGCCGTCGAGATAGGGGTTTTAGTCATAATCCTCCGCCTGTTTGGAGATTCTGGTAGTGATACGCAGGGGGCGGGCCGGTGGATTCTCCGGGAGTGAGTGTTAAGAGAGGATCACCCCTATTTCCCCTTCCCCCATTATTGAAACCTTTGCGTAACTTGGTTATTGCTGTGAAGACGGGATTTCAGAGGGGCCCGGTGGTGTCCAGTAGATTGCGTTGGGAGTGCTTTCACCCTCACCTAAATCCTCTCCCTCAAGGAGACCTTTGGACAACCCGCCGTTCAGCCCCACCACCACCCAAATCACCCTCACCTCAATCCTCTCCCAGGACGGGAGAGGAGGCAAGAGGGGCGGAGAAGACGGCTATGCAAGGGTCAGAGGGGGATGTTCCCGTGTTTCTTCGGCGGGAGGGTGTCCTTCTTGTCCTTCAGCATCTCCAGGGCAGCGATGATGCGGGGGCGGGTCTCGGCGGGGTCTATAACGTCGTCCAGGAACCCGAAACCGGCCGCCACGTACGGATTCGCCAGTTCTTCCTCGTACTCCTTGATGAATTCGGCCCTGGCCTTCTCGGGGTCCGCGGCGTTGGCGATGGCCTCCCGGAAGATGATGTTGACGGCTCCGTCCGGCCCCATGACGGCGATCTGGACCGTGGGCCAGGCAAGGTTAATGTCGCCTCGGAGATGCTTGCTGCTCATGACGATGTAGGCGCCGCCGTAGGCCTTGCGGATCATGACGCTGACCTTGGGCACGGTGGCCTCGGCGTAGGCGTAGAGGAGCTTCGCGCCGTGGCGGATGATGCCGCCATGCTCCTGGTCGGTGCCGGGAAGGAAGCCGGGAACGTCGATAAAGGTGACGATGGGGATGTTGAAGGCGTCGCAGAAGCGGATGAAGCGCGCGGCCTTGACGGAGGCGTTGATGTCCAGCACCCCGGCGAGGTGGGAGGGCTGGTTGCCGACGAGGCCGACGGGCTTCCCCGCCATCCGGGCGAACCCGACGACGATGTTCGGAGCGAAGTTCTGGTGGACTTCCATGAGGTCGCCATCATCCACCACGCGGGCCATGATCTCGCGAACATCGTAGGCCTTGTTGGGTTCAGTGGGCACAACGTCGAGGATGCCCGGATCGGTGCGGTCAGCGGGATCGAAGGCTTCGCCGTATGGGGGATCGTCCATGTTGTTGCTTGGCAGGAAGGAGAGAAGGCGTCGAAGCTCCAGCATGCACTCCTCTTCGGTCTCGTAGACGAAGTGGGCCACGCCGCTCTGAACGGCGTGGGCGGACGCGCCGCCAAGCTCCTCGTGGGTGACCTCTTCGCCCATGACCGCCCGGATAACGTCGGGGCCGGTGATGTACATCTGGCCCACGCCCTGCACCATGAAAACGAAGTCGGTGATGCCGGGGGAGTAGACCGCGCCTCCCGCGCTGGGGCCGAGAATGACGGATATCTGGGGAACGACGCCCGAGGCCATGGTGTTGCGGAGGAAGATGTCGCCGTAAGCCGCGAGGCTGAGGACGCCCTCCTGGATGCGCGCGCCGCCGGAATCATTGATGCCGATGACGGGCGCGCCGACCTTCATGGCCAGGTCCATGACCTTGCAGATCTTCTTGCCGACGGTCTCGGAGACGGAACCGCCGAGAACGGTGAAGTCCTGGGCGTAGGAGAAAACGAGGCGGCCGTTTACTTTGCCGTGGCCAGCGACTACAGCGTCGCCGGGGGGGCGGTTCTTGTCCAGGCCGAAGCTGGTGGTGCGATGGGTTGCGAAGGGGTCGACTTCTTCGAAGGTGCCGGGGTCGAAGAGCAGCTCCAGCCGCTCGCGGGCGGTGAGTTTGCCCTTGGCGTGCTGGGCCTGGATGCGTCGCCGTCCGCCGCCAAGGCGGGACTGGTGGCGAAGCTCATCCAGTTTCTTGAGCCGCTGGTCTGATTTGTGTTCAATGGCCATGTGCGTCTCTCGGTTGGGGAATGCTATCAGATGGGGTTGGGTGGTGCAAGAAAATCAGCCGGGGTGCTACACTGGCCGGGGGCCTGCGTGCGGGAAAGTCTAACACAGCAGGCGGGAAGAATTGCAGGAATTGGAGAGCATACTTGGGCGAACAGTCTACAGGTACGAAGGCAGCCATGATTTGCGGGGGGCGGGAGTTCCGATGGGGCAGCCGCACCTATGTGATGGGGGTGGTGAACGTGACGCCGGACTCGTTCTCCGGCGACGGGCTGGCGGGGCGTACGCGAGACGCGGTGGAGCAAGCTTTGGCCTTCGAGGCGGAGGGCGCGGACATCATCGACGTGGGGGCGGAGTCGACGAGGCCGGGGCACGCGCCGGTGTTGGTGGAGGAGGAGCTGTCGCGGCTGCTGCCGGTGTTGGAGGGGATAGTCGAGGCCGTTTCGATTCCGGTGAGTGCGGACACCTACAAGCCCGAGGTGGCGCGCCGAGCGGTGGAATTCGGAGCGGCGATGCTCAACGACGTTTGGGGGCCAAGGGTGGGCGAGGGTATCGCTTACGTGGCGGCAGAGTCATGCCTGCCGTTGGTGCTGATGCACAACCAGTTAGGAACGGAGTACAGCGACGTAGTGCCGGACGTTATCAGCAGCCTGCGACAGTCCGCGGAGACGGCGATGGCGGCGGGGGTGCAGAGGGAAAAAATCATTCTTGACCCTGGTATCGGGTTTGGAAAAACGGCAGACCACAACCTTCAGATTTTGAACCGGCTGGGGGAATTGAAGGCGCTGGGGTATCCGCTGCTGGTGGGCACTTCGCGAAAATCTACGATAGGTCTGGTGCTGGACCTTCCGGTTAAGCAGCGGCTGGAGGGTACGGCGGCAACGGTGGCCCTCGCCATCGCGGGCGGCGCGGACATTGTGCGGGTGCACGACGTCCGGGAGATGGTCCGGGTGGCGCGGATGAGCGACGCAATTGTCCGGGGATGGAGGCCGCAGGGTTGGGTGGGGTAAGGATCTTTCTGGGTCTGGGATCCAACCTGGGCGACAGGATGGAGAACCTGGAGCGGGGACTGGGGGTCTTGGGGGAGAGTCTGGAGCTGGTGCAGTCATCGTCTATCTATGAGACTGAGCCGTGGGGTTTCGAGGACCAGCCGGCTTTCCTGAACTGCGTCGTCGAGGGAAAAACGTCGGAGTCGCCGGAGGGGGTGCTGGAGATTCTGAAAGAGTCGGAGCAGAGGGTGGGGCGGCGGGCTACCTTTGAATGGGGGCCGCGGGTGTTCGACGCGGACTTGCTTTTCTACGGGCGTCGCATCGTAAACCTGCCGCATCTGACTGTGCCTCATCCCCGGATACCGCAGCGGGCCTTTGTGCTTATACCTATGGCGCAGATTGCGCCGGACTTCGAGCATCCGCTGCTGGGGATGACGATGACGAAGCTCACTGAGCGGGTGCAGGGGTGGGAAGGGGTGCGGGTGTTCGCACCGCCGCCGGACTTGGCCGGGGCGGGAGAGAGCCGGGGCTAGAGAGCGCGCAGGTGGGGAGGGAGGAGGTTGGGGATGGCGTCGCGGATGGGGTAGGTCTCGGGGCAGACGGAGCACTCCAGCGAGCCGGTGATGATGCGCTCGTCTCGCTCTTCTTCCACCGTCAGATCCAACCGGCCCTTGCACTGGGGGCAGGCGAGGATGTCCATGATTTCTCTTCTCATTTTGTCTGCCCTTCGGGATTTGTGGATTTTCGTCCTTCACCCCCATCCGAACCTTCCCCCATCAAGGGGGAAGGGCGAAGATGAAGTGGCCCCAACTGAAGCAGCGTCATTGTGGCGGTCAGCCCCTGAGGCCCTGCTCGAACAGGGAGCTTAGCACGTCGGCGAGGAGGAGGACGATGACCCCGAGAATGACGACGGACGTGGCGTTGGAGACGGTGGGGAGCCAGCGGCGGGATGGGGGTCCCGCGCCTTTACGCTGGCGGTTTGGGAGGAACCTCACCAGGTAGAACATGCTGAAAGCGAGGAGGACTTTCACAGCCAGCACCACGACGTAGGGAACGCCGATGAAGCCGGAGGTGACGCGGTGGAAGGTGAGGACGATGCCGGTCACCAGCAGGACGCCAAAAGCGGTGTTGACAAGCGAAAGGTAGTCGCGGCCTGGGTTGGGTGTGTCGTCGGGGGAGCGGCGGAGGCGCGGGCGCAGGATGAGCAGATAGTAGATGCCGCCGCCGACCCACGCCACTGCGGCAAGGTTGTGCAGCCAACGCATGACGAGGAAAAGAACGTCGTTAAGGCTCATCGTCCGGCCGGAGGGAAGAGGCTCGGTCGGGAATGCGATCGGCTACATCGTCCCCCATCAGGCCCTTGGCGTAGGCGATGAGCTTCTCCCGTCGGGGGGCGTCCGTGTTGCGGCTTTCCAGGTAGCGGGTGAGGGCGGAGATGGTGTCGAGGGTGCGGGCGGCGTCGGCGGGTAGGCGGGCGCGACGTTCGTCGGAAACCTGGGTCTGGATGGACGCCAGATGGTGGGCGGGTTCCAACGCTTCCCGGATTTCGCCCATCCGCAGCTGAACGGACTGGTCGGCGGTGAGGGTGATGCGGAGACGCACGATGGCGTCGGCGATGGGACTTCGCCGGATGGCGCGCAGGACTTCGCCGGTGGGGTTGGGGGTTGCATCGGGCATGTTGACGTCGATGGTGGTGAAGACGCGGGCGGCCACCTCTTCGAACCGGAAATAGGCAACCCGGCGGCCCTGCGGACGTTGGGAGTCGAAGTCGATGACGCAGAAGCCCTTTTCGTCGTTCTCCTCGCCGAAGTCGACGCGCTGGAGGCTGCCGGCGTAGACCATGAGGGGGTTGTCGCGCACCACCTGGTGCTTGTGGATGTGGCCGAGGGCGATGTAGTCGTAGGCGGGAAGGTGAAGATCGCTGGGGCGGAGGGCGTGGTCCTGGCCCAGCATCATCGCTCGCTCAGAGCCAAGCTTCGCGCCGTTTATCGTGACGTGACCGGCAAGGATGGCAGGTATGTTGGGGTTCAGCGTTTCTGAAAGGCTGCGGATCTTCCGGGTGAGGATGGCCTGGAGTCGTTCGTTGACCTTTTCGATGGAGAGGCCGCGGGTATCGTCGCGGGTCAGAAGGGCGCTGCGCTTCGGCCAGGGCAGGGCGGTTATCTGAAGCTGGCCGGATGGTGTATCGATGAGATAGTTACTGATTTCGTCGCCCACGTAGATGCGGGGGACATCCAGGGTGTTGAAGATATCAATGGCGGTGGCGCGGCCCATGGCATTGGGGAGGTCGTGGTTGCCGACGAGGAGGAAGACGGGGATGCCCGCGGCTGAGAGTCTCGAAAGACGTCGGGCGAACTCCCGCTGCTGGGTCTGGTTGGGGTCACGGCTCTTGTAGGCGTCGCCCGCAAGAAGGACCAGGTCGGCCTTGTAGGTTAACGCGTATTCGACAAGCTGGTCCAGGGCGTTGAGGAAATCCAACAGGCGGGTGGAGAGGCCCGTCTCAGGGTCGGTACGGCTGTAGTTCTCGACGCCTATGTGGAGGTCGGCAAAGTGGATAACGCGCATGGGCTACGTACCGCAAAGCGAAGCGGGATTCTTCGCTGCACTCAGAATGACATGCGAGTGGATGACGCGCATGGGCTACCAGCCGTGGCGGAGCTTGTCTTCTATGGCGTCGACTATCTGGCTGACCGGGATGCGAAGCTGGGCCATGGTGTCCCGGTCGCGCAGGGTGACCTGTTCGTCGTCAATGGTGTCGAAGTCCACAGTGACGCAGAAGGGGGTGCCGATCTCGTCCTGGCGACGATAGCGGCGTCCGATGCTCTGGGCGTCGTCGAACATCGTGTTGAAGCGCTGGCGGAGAATCTCGTGGACGCGACGGGCGGTGGGGACGAGTCGCTCGTTGCGGCTTAGGGGCAGCACGGCGACGGTGACAGGAGCGAGGGAGCGGTCGAGTTTCAACACGCTGCGGGTCTCGATCTTGCCGCCGGGCTTCTTGGGAGGAATTTTTTCTTCCCGGTAGGCGTCGATGAGAAAGACGAGGGCGGCCCGGTCCGCGCCGCAGGAGGGTTCGATGACGTATGGGTAGTAGCGCTCCTTCGCCTGGTCGTCGAAGTAGGTCAGGTCCTGGCCGCTGTGGTCGGCGTGCTGCCGCAGGTCATAGTCGGTGCGATTGGCGATGCCCTCCAGCTCGGCCCAGCCCCAGGGGAAGCGGTACTCGATGTCGTAGACCTCCTTGGCGTAGTGGGCGAGTTCGTCGGACTCGTGCTTGCGGAGGCGGAGGTTGTCGCGGTCGACACCGAGGGAGACGAACCAGTCCATACGCTGCTCGGTCCAGTAATGAAGCCAGTCGTCGTCGGAGCCGGGCTTGACGAAGAACTCCAACTCCATGATTTCGAATTCGCGGGTGCGGAAGGTGGAGTTGCCGGGGGTGATTTCGTTGCGGAAGGCCTTGCCGATCTGGGCGATGCCGAATGGGAGCTTGCGGCGAGATGTGTAGAGGACGTTCTTGAAGTTGACGTAGATGCCCTGGGCGGTCTCCGGCCGGAGATAGATCTCCGAGGCAGTGTCTTCGACGGCGCCCATGAAGGTCTTGAACATGAGGTTGAACTGGCGAGGGTCGGTGAGCTCGCCCTGGCAGTTAGGGCAGTTGTCGGAGTCTATATGGTCGGCGCGGAAGCGCTGATGGCAGGAGCGGCACTCGACGAGGGGGTCGGTGAAGCTGCCCAGGTGGCCGCTGGCCTGCCATGTGTCGGGGTGCATGAGGATGGCGGCGTCGAAGGGGACCACGTCGTCACGATGTTGGAGGATGGAGCGCCACCAGGCGTCCTTGACGTTGCGCTTGAGCTGGGCGCCGAGGGGGCCGTAGTCCCAGGTGGCGTTGAGGCCGCCGTAGATTTCGCTGCTCTGGAACAGGAAGCCGCGTCGCTTGGCGAGGGAGAGGACCTTGTCCATGGTGACGGACTGGGAGGTGGAAGTCACGATTACTCCTGATTTTGAAGGTGGAATGAGGGTAGCAAGCGGGTTGTTGGGTGTAAAGGGGAGGGGCGTCGGCGGGGTGGGATTTGTTGACAGTGGCAGAGGGGATGCTTAGGCTAGAAGGGTGGGGCCCGTAGCTCAGTGGTAGAGCGGCCGGCTCATAACCGGTTGGTCGTAGGTTCGAACCCTGCCGGGCCCATCAAATTCTGCTGGCAAACGCCAAATTGTCTTCAAGGACCGTGGGGCTGAATTCTTGGTTGCCGGGATGCTTTCAAAACAGCGGAACAGACCCCGGAATGTGATAAGCCTTAACTGCTAGGAGGAATCGTGGCATGAAACTTAAGCTGAGGCGTCACGCCAAATCTCAGTCGGAAAAGAATTCTAACGCGAATGGGCGGGTGACGGCCGCCGAAATGTACAGAGTGCAAGATTCGTACGTGCGGTTCAATCAGAAAGATCATATAGGCTCGCAGATGGTTTGGGATGCTCACCTCGAGAATGAACGAGCGAAGTTAAAGGACAAGCAGAGACAGCTTTCGGAGAAGGGACGCGCCGGTTTCGAGGCCCCCGCCTGGGGCTTGGACTCTGCAGCAGATTCCCTCCTATCGATTATGGGCTTCTCAAAGAATCAGGCGGATTCCAGAGCTACTGCATGGCAAACCAAGGTTGAGCCCGCGCCTACTGGTCGACCGGAATTTTCGCCCAAAGAAGCTTCTCAGATTGTGCGCAAGGCCGCCCAAGTGCTTGGAGCGGACCAGGTAGGCTTCGCTGAGTTGGACCGTCGCTGGGTGTATTCCCATTACTTTGATGAGGAGACGAAGAAGGACTACCCCATCAAGTTCTCTGACGAACCCGGTTATGAAGAGCACAGCCAGCCCATTCGCCTGGGAGATGGGACTCGGGTCATACCGAAGGAAATGAAATATGTGGTGGTGATGCTCCACGAGTGGGGCAAGGACATAGATGGCACTGAGCACGCGCCGTCCCTCCTTACTGAAGGACTCAGCACACTAGCATATGCCCGGATGGCTCCGACCCTATGGATGATGGCTGAGTTCATACGAGGTATGGGGTATAACGCCATTCCCGCGGCTAATGACACTGCCTTAAGCATTCCCCTGGCTGTCGATGCTGGCCTCGGCCAGCTAGGGAGGCATGGCCTTTTAATCAACCCAAAGGTGGGGGCACGCTGCCGCATTTCCAAGATCTTCACCGACCTTCCGCTGGAATTCGCAGGCGCGGTGGACTCCGGTATCACAGAGTTCTGCAACGCATGTCTGAAATGCGTCCCGAAGTGTGGAACGAAAGCCATCACAACCGGGAACCGAAGTTTGGAGGCCTTAAACGAGCACAATTCAACCGGCGTACTTTCTTGGAAGGTAGATGCAAAGAAGTGTATGACCTTCCAGAACCGCGTCGGGACTACCTGCAGCACCTGCGTCCGCATGTGTGCATGGACTAAGCCGCCCCGCAGGATATACGCCATTCCTCGTTTTGTTATCCGAAACTTCCGGTGGAGGTGGCTGAACAAGTTCTGGGTGTGGCTCGACGATAGGGCAGGAAATGGAAAGTTTGACAAGAAGGCTGATGACTTCTGGGTAGCGCGTGACCGTTAGCTTGATGGGGTCGCGGGTGTAGGCCGCGATTCCAAGGAGGAAGCAACGCATTCCGCAGTTCGGGTGGACCAGCGTTATCAGTCGTGGGTTCGGACCCTGCCGGGCCTGTTTTTGGTTAATTTACGTGCCAGATTGACCCAGTAGCGAATTCTAACTGTTTCCGCGGCGGTGCTAGGAGTCATTTGAAGCCACTCCTAGTATTAGGTAGTTCACTCCCAAACTTAGCCAGGATAACTCGATGACTTTGATTGACCGAGCACGCGAGTTTGTCGAAAGAGGCAATCCAAGAGAACTTACGACTCTCTTAGTTGATTGCGTTGCATCTGGAACCCTAGAAGGCAAGTTGGCTGTTCAACTATTAGCTCGCAATGACTATGGTGGGAATGCATTCGGCTTGTTCTTGAAAGCACCAGCCCTTTATTGCCTATTAGCATGGAGACAGGATGGCCTCAAGGCAGTAGTCGAAAACGCTTTCAATGAACCAACCTCTACGAACTTCTCATTGGCGATGCAATTGCTTTCTAGCACATCTGCAGGACATGGGCCCAAGTCAATTGAATCAACGGTAAAAGATTCCGAATTGAGGCAAGCTGTATCGAAGGCCGTTGGGAATTGGAGCGATCTATCATTAGCAGCTCGTAGCCATCTGCATGAGTTGATTCTAAGTATTGACGACGACAATGAGGCGGGCATCTATGTGTCAACATCACTAATGATTCTCTCTCTCTCCAAGATCCCGGTGCTATTGGGAATCTCAGCCACGCCTTCGCTCAAAGAACAATAGCCGTTGGCCCCAAAGTCCTAGCACAATACGACGAACTGCTAGCCGGAGCAGAAAACAAGGAGTCAGCCTTGCAGAAATTTCTTGAGAAGCATCCACTATTGCTTGACTCAAGAGCATTCCAAGTCTGGGGAAGGCCAGACCTACATGGCAAATTAGAGCCTGATTTCGTCATCCGCACCTACGATGACAATTATGTGATAGCCGAAATTGAGACTCCTGACAAAAAGCTAGTCACCAGACGTGGCAATTTGAGTGCTGATGCCACACATGCAATTGATCAAGTTCTTGAATATCAAGATTATTTGAGCTCCCACTTGGCGGAAGCATCAGGTTCTTTCCCTCAATTTAAGACATCAACTGGATTGGTGGTAGTTGGAAGAGAATCCTCACTGAACGCCAAGCAAAAGGACGTGCTACGAAGAGAGAATCAGAGCAGACCCAACATTAGGATTGTCGGTTTTGATGCATTGGCAGATTCGTCAAAGACAGTTACGAACAATGTGATTCATGGCATCTCTAAGACAATCTTAGGGACGCGGTTACCGTAGTGAAGGCGAGCCCATGTGGGGTGATGGATTGATGACTCTCCAACTCTGTATTGCTGGCCGACAACAACAGCTATTTAGAATCCCGCTGTCATATACCCGAAAGCTACGCTATCGACACTCCCACCCTTTCAGCAACGGCTGCCCGGCTCAGTGCTCGATCCAACGTTGCTAGTTCTGCACTTTCCCGCTTGGCAAGTTCCAGATATAGGGCGTCGTAGAAGGACAGATTGTGAACCCTGGCTAGTTCAAAGGCGGACTGAAAATTGGGTACCTGATCCGTTTGGATGGGCAAACCCATCAAAGCATCTAGCCTTTCCTGTACCCCTTCGGCGGAAAGACGCCCGCTCCGCTCAGCGACCAGGAGGGTGTTGCGTGTCTCAAGATGCCACAGGTGCGGCACTATCGCCCCATCCTCTACTAGTAGTTCTAGAACCCTATCCGCCCGCGGCTCCTCCTCATCGTCGAAGAGCCACGCCATGACTACTGACGCATCCACAACCAGCCCGCTCATAAGCGATGACCCTGATGCCGCGCAGCGAGTATCTCCTCCGTGGAGAACGTCACGCGCTTCCACCCGGCGCGGCGTCGGCGGAACCGCTCCACCGCTTTAGCGCTGTTAGCGCGTCTTTGGGCCGGGGCGGGAACCAGGTGAGCAACGGGTCTTCCGTGCCGAGTGATGGCAACAGTCTCTCCGCTCTCGACCGCTCTCAGCAGTTCGGCCAAGCGCGTCTTGGCTTCGGTCGCTTGAACTTCGCGCATGACAACTCCAACCAGTTGTTTTGACCATATTATACTACCAACTGTACCTAAGTTGGTTTAACCGGAATGGCACTATCAGCCATCAGCTCTGTGTCCTGCTACCGCCCGGCCCCCAAGATCCCCCAACCCCACCCAAGACAAGCCGGTCTGCGTTTGTGTATCCTCTTCTCGGCATGATCTTCTATACGCTTCTTGACATGATCAAGGGCCTGTTTCGGTCCCTGAAGATGCTGCGGACGCATCCAGGGCCGTTGCACGTTCGGTTGGGGATGATGGTCCGGAACGTGGCCATCAAGATTCGGTGCAGGAGCCAGTGCTGCGGGAACATCGGGGAGCCGGGGTGTTGAGTGGAAGACGCTGAGGCTCCCGGCGGGAGTCAACCACCCCACGAGCACTAGCGTTAAGGCTCAGCGAGTCGATCTGGGCCGAGCGACCCGGCGGTCGTTGGCTGGCATTCGCCCCGTTTGCCGGATATCCTTTACCCAAGTTTTCGACTGCGCCTGCATGAGTTGAAAGGCGCAGGTCAGGTGGGGGTGAGAGTCATGGCCCGCAGGAGGACAAGGAGGTCCACCAAGACCTCGCCGGAGGAACTGCTGGAGCAGGCGGTAAAGAACCCAAAACTGCTTTCGGGGGGCAACCCGCAGATTCCCAAGGGCGACGGTGACGCTTTCGTGCAGGCCTACATCGGCCTGATGCTGGGGTGGAAGCGGGAGTTGGGACAGCGCCTGGACGACTTGATTGCGCGGACGGCGCCGAACGTCAGGAAGGCTGTCAGGTGGAACTCCCCCTGGTACGGTGTGGAAGGGATGGGGTGGTTCGTCAGCTACCACGTGTTCGCCCGATACGTGAAGGTGACGTTCCTGAAAGGCGCGTCGCTGAGTCCGGAGCCGCCGGGTTCCGGGAAGGACCCGGACGCCCGCTGGGTGGACATCTACGAGGGAGAGCTCGACGAAGCCCAGATGGAAGATTGGGTGCGCCAGGCGGCGGCAATCCCCGGCTGGGACGGGTTCTGATGGTGGGATTGCACATTGCCTGCTGTGCTGGCATAATGCAGTCATGGCTGTGCAGATAACCATAAGAAACGTTCCAGAGGGAGTTCGGGACGAGCTTGCCGCTCTTGCGGCGCGGCAGCGCCAGTCCATGCAGGAGTTCCTGCGTGGGGAATTGGAGCGCATCGCTTCAAAACCCTCCATAGACGCGTGGCTGAAAGAGGTACGTGAGCGTAAGGCCTTATTCAATTCACAAGTGACGACGGAGGATATACTGCGGGCACGCGACGAAGGCCGTAGGTGACGACTGTTGTCGACGCGTCCGTACTCGTGGCGGCGCTGGTGGAGCACAAGAGCGATGGTCTGTGGGCGCAATCGATGATTGCCAAGGACAGTCTGGCCGCGCCTGAGTTGGCATTGGTTGAGGCGACCAATGTCTTACGGCAGTTGGAGAATAAGCAGAAAATTTCTCGCATCGAGGCGACCCTCGCCCACGCTGGCTTACTTCGGCTGGACGTCGAACTGTTCCCTTTCGCGCCTTTCGCCGAGCGTGTGTGGGAGTTGCGGCCCAACCTGACCAGCTACGACGCATGGTACGTCGCGCTGGCGGAGGCGTTGGACTGCCCGTTGGCGACGTTGGACCGGAAGCTCAGTCGCGCCTACGGCCCGGCTTGCAGCATGGTGGTTCCGCCCCGTTCCTGATTGCGGGGCATCAACACATAGATGATTGAAATTTCCTGGAGGTCTGGCTATGAAGAGCAATGCTTCAACTGTTGAAGAGTATCTGGAGGAACTGAGCGAGGACCGTCGGGAGGCGGTCACGACGGTGCGGGAGGTGGTGCTTTCGAACCTGCCCAAGGGGTACGAGGAGGTGATGGACTTCGGGATGATTGCCTACGTCGTGCCTCTATCCGTCGTTCCCAAGACGTACAACGGGCACCCGCTGATGTACGCGGCGATAGCGTCAGAGAAGAACTACGTGTCGGTGCATCTGATGAACATCTACGCCAGCCAGGAGACCCAGAAGTGGTTTGTGGACAGCTACAAGGCGACGGGGAAGCGGATGAACATGGGGAAGTCCTGCGTACGCTTCAAAACGCTCGACGACCTGCCGCTGGAGCTCATCGGCGAAGCGGTGGGGAAGATGCCGATGGAGGACTGGATCGCCGTATATGAAGCGTCGCGCCGCCCACGGAAGAGGCGGCCCGCGGCCAAGCGCAGGAAGAAGTCCGGCGGCTAGTATTCGAAGAGGACGGACTTGACGTCTTCGATGTCGCCGTCGGCGGTGAAGCGCCAGACGCCGATGTAGCCGCGACTCAGGTCCCCGTTGGCGTCCCAGTCGGCGGATACGGCGACCCCTTCGTAATCTATTTCTACCCCGTCTCTTAGAAGGTCGAGGGCCTCCTTGATTCCCTCCGGCGTGGCGGACACGATCTGGCCCGGCGGCGATCCGATTTCGCGAAGTTGGTCGCGAATGGCGGCTCCGTCCAAGGCGCCGGCTGCCTGGGCAGCGAGGGCGATGGCGATTACGGCGTCGTAGGTCTCCTTGGTGTAGGGCACGTGGGGAAGGTTTCCGTACTCGTCGATGAAAGTCCTCTCCCAGGCGCGAGTGGCCTCGCTTTCGGGCGCAGGCTCCCCGGCGGTGCCAAGCATGCCCGCGAGATTATCCGCGCCGACGGTCTCCAGCAGGCTGAACCGCTTGGCGGCGTCGCCAAAGGTGAAGTTATCGTAGAGGCCGCTGTCCACGGCTTCCTTGACGAGGGGCAGGGCGACGGACTCGGAGGCGATGACTACGAGGGACTGGGGGTTGTTGGCGGCGCTTTCCCGCAGCTGTGGCAGGAAGGATTCCTGCTCAAGCTCTACGGAAACGGCGGCCACCCGGCCCGTCCAGGATTCCTGGAATGTCTCGGCGAGACCCTGACCCCAGGCGTCGTTCTGGTAGATGAGGCCCACGTTGTCGAAGCCCAGGTCGCGGTTGACCTGGGCCAGCACGGGCCCCTGGGCGCTGTCGGAGAGGGCGGTGCGGAAGAAGAAGTCGTCGTCCTCCACGGCGGAGAGGAGGGGCGAAGTGGCGGAGGGGCTGATTGTCGGCACCTGCCGAGGGCCGGAGACCTGTCTCGCAACGGGGAGGGATGCGGAGCTGGCGTTGGGGCCGACGATGGCGTGAACGCGGGCAGCATCGACGAGCAGGAGGACGCGTTCCAGGGCCACGACGGGATCGCTGGTGGCGTCCACGGTGAAGCCTTCAACGTCCCTGTCGAGGACGCCGCCGGCCTCGTTCAGGTGTTTGACGGCCAGGTCGAAAGCCATCCGGCGGGCCTGGGAGGCCTCGGGAGAGTCGGTGAAGTTCAGGACAAGGCCGATTTTCAGGTGGTCATCGGCCTGGCCCGGTTCGGAGTCTCCGCCGCAAGCTACGACGATGCCGACGGCTAAGGTCAGAAGCAGAATTCTGGTCAGAGTTGGGGGCATTGCCTTCACCAGTGAGAGGATTTGGGATGATGATAGGGGAGAGGCCGTTGGTCTTTCAATGGTTGGCGAGGGCGCGGTGATATACTCTGAAGCGTGAAAACTAAGCGGGAGAGGGGCAGAGTTTGAAGCTATTTTCATTGCTGGCATGTGTGATGTTTGCGGCGTTGAGCGTTGCGACGTGCGGCGGGTCGGACTCCCCTACGCCCGTTGATGAGAAGGCGCCGCCGGACATCACGCTGCTGCAATCAATTGAGTTCGAGAACGTGGGAATGGTGCGGCGTCACATGGAATACGGGACGGACCCCAACAAAGTGTACATCCCGGAGGGTTTCCCTTTCGCCGGAGCGTCGGCGTTGCACCACGCGGTGTTGAAGAGGAACGGGAAGATCGTCCGGCTGCTGTTGGAAAACGGCGCGGACATCGAGATTGAGGCGAAGGACGAGTTTGAGAGCACGCCGCTCATGTGGGCCGCCTATTGGGGTCTGTTCGACATGGCGGAGTTGCTCCTGGAGGAGGGCGCGGACGTAAACGCCCCCGACGCCACGGGGAACACGCCGCTGGTCGGGGCCAGCGTGGAGAATCCCTTCATCGGCAGGGAGGATGCGGATGAGTTCATCAAGAATCGGGCGAAGGTCCGGGATCTGCTGAAGCAGCATGGAGGAAAGACGGGTCAGTAGTAAAGGAAGTTTCGCGAGAATTGATAATGGGACTTCCTATGGTAAGATTGTAATATCAGACTCACATCGAAACAGGAGGGAAGAATGCCGCTAGGCAATCTTGGAAACAGCATCAGGAATAGTATTGTAGGGACAATCAGGGGCGTCGGCGACATAGTTGGCGCAACCATCGATTCCACGCGAGATAGCACCGTCAAGGCCCTGCAGGGCGTCCGCGACATCAGCGGCGAGGCAACCGGCGCGATCACCGACGTTATCGGCGGAGTCGTGCAGGGCGTCGCAGAAGTTGGCGGCGACGTTGGCGGCGCAGCTAAGGGCGCGGTCATCGGCACCATTCAGGGCGTCGGCGAAGTGACCACGGTTACCGCCGGGACGCTGAGCGACACCGTGAGGGCCGCCATCAAGGGCACGCGCGAAGTCGGCGGCGACGTGGCCGAAGCAGGACGCGGAGCAGCGGAAGGCGCAATCACCACAACCAAGACCTTGTCCGTCAGCCTCGAGGACGCGGCGACGGAAGTCTCTCGCGGGGCCATTCGCGGCGCCCACGAGGTTGGCAGCGAGCTGACAACCACGGCCAAGTCCGTTGTCGTCGGCAGCGTAAACGGCGCCGAGGAGATTGGCGGCAGCGCCGTTTCCGCCATTTCCAACAGCGCCCGCGGCCTCATCAAGGGAACGTCGGAAGTTGGCGGCGACGTGGCCATAGTGGCCCGCAGCGCCGCCGAGGGCGCCATCACCACCACCAAGACGCTTACCGTAAGCCTGGAAGACGCAGCCCAGGAGGTCGCCAGCGGGGCCATCAGGGCCACCCACGAGGTGGGAAGCGACCTGGGCAGCACGGCCAAGTCCGTGGTGGTCGGCAGCGTTAGCGGCGCCGAGGAGATCGGCGGCAGCGCAACTTCGGCCATCAGTAATAGCGCCCAGGGACTGATCAAGGGCGCGTCCGACGTGGGCGGAGACGTGGCGGGCGTGGCCCGCAGCGCCGCCGAGGGCGCAATCAGCGCCACCAAGTCGGTGGTCGTAAGCCTGGAAGACGCGGCGTCCAGCGTGGCCCGTGGCGCCATCCAGGCAACCCACGACGTGGGCGCGGACGTGATAGCAACGGCCAAGTCGGTCGTAGTCGGCAGCGCCAACGGAGCGCAGGAGATCGGCGCAAGTGTCACTTCGGCCGTTTCCAACAGCGCGCGGGGCGTCATCCAGGGAACCTCCGACATCGGCGGGGACCTGGGCGCAGCGGCCCGTGGCGCGGTGGAAGGCGCTATCGACAGCGCCAAGTCCGTCAGCGTCAAGGTCGAAGATGCGGCATCCGCGGCTGCCACCGGAACCGTTGAGGCGGCCGCCGCCATCAGCGATTCCGCAGGCCGCACGGTGCGGAACGCCGTCACCGGCACCATCGGCGGCGTGGCCGTGGTGGTGAAGGCCCCGTTCAACCAGGACGGCAACAGCTAGTCCTACATCAACCACGGTAGATTCGGGCGAAAGTCCGTCGACAAACGGAAACAGTCAGGGGTCAGTCGCAGCAACAATTGGCGGCTGACCCCTTGCATTCAGCCTCCGATTTCGGCGGTTGACGCCCGGTTGGGTGGGTGGACACGGAAACCCCAAGAGCGCATTGACATATGAATCCCAGAAAGAAAATCGCATCCGTTCCGGCCGCTAGTCGGTTCCTGCGCATGGTCCAGAGGTTCCAGCTGATGGCTGCGATCTTCGGGCAGGGCCTCGACAGGCTCAAGCGGGAGCTGGGGGCCACCAGGCTGGGCAGAAGCACGGTGGCGCGGCTGACGGTGCGGGTAGTCCAGGAACTCGGCGACGACGACGCGACTCACATGGCGGCCAGCGTCAGCTACTACGCCGTGCTCTCCCTGTTCCCCCTGGTGCTGGGGCTGAGCACCATCATCAGCACCGTGGCCAACTCCCCCGACCGACAGGACCAGGTGATTGCGTTCATCGTCGACTATCTGCCCGGTTCGGAGGCCTTCGTGCGTGACACGCTGGACAGCCTGTCAAGGTACAACGCCGCCTTCGGAGTCGTATCCTTCTTCAGCCTGCTCTGGGCTGGCAGCGCCGTTTTCGGCGGCATAACCCGTGCGGTCAACCGGGCGTGGGACGTGGAGAAGGACCCACCCTTCTACAAGAACAAGCCCAGGCAGCTCCTGATGGCAGCGGGCGTGTCGCTCCTGTTCTTCATCTCCGTCGGGACGACTTCGCTGTTCCGATTGGCGACTTCCTATAACATTGGAGGCGTCCCACTGGAGGACTATCTGGGTGGATGGGGAATGGCGATACTCATGGAAATTCCGGTGCTGCTGGTGAACTTCCTCATCTTTGCGATCATCTACAAGTTCCTGCCCAACACCAGGACCCACTGGAAATACCTGTGGCTGGGCGCCGTAGTTGCCGCCGTCCTGTTCGAGGCTGGAAAGCACCTCTTCATCTGGTACCTGGACAACTTCGCAGACTACAGCGAACTGTACGGCAGCGTGGCTTCGGTGGTGGTACTGATGGTGTGGGCCTACTTCTCCGCCTTCATCCTGATCCTGGGTGCGGAGATCGCGTCGGAGTACCGCCGGTTGAAGCTGGCCATCGAGCGGGGACACGAAGACTGACGTCTGATATTCTCGCGGGAAAGCAATTTGGAGGAGGAACACCATGCCCTACCTGGTAACGCCGGACGGAGTGCCGCTCTATTATGAGGACGAAGGGCCGAGGAACAACGCCGCCATCTTCCTCATACACGCCGAGCCTTTCAACACCAAGTTCTGGCAGAAGAACATCGGCCCCATGTCGAAGGAGGTGCGCGTGGTCTCCATGGACGTGAGGGGCCGGGGCGAGTCGGGCAAGACGGACCAGGGGCTCACCCTGACCCAATACGCCCACGACTACCGCTTCATGCTGGAGAGCCTGGGCCTGGAACGGGTGGTGGCGGCGGGGTGGTCCATGGGCAGCGCCATTCTCTGGCGATACGTGGAGCTATACGGGGAGGACCGGATGGCGGGGTTCGCGGACGTGGACCAGCGCCCGTACCGGTTTCAGGGTCTGGACGGGCTGCTGGAGAAGCTGGACGCCATCAAGAACTACCGGCTGCCGGACCATCGCAAGGCGGTGGTGGACTACTTCGGGCCCGAGGCGAACGTCTCCGACGAACTGATTGACTGGATGTCCTACGAGTGCATGAAGACGCCGACGGCGACGCACCGGGCGGCGGCGTGGGAGTCCTACTTCGCCGACTTTCGTCCGGTGTTAAAGAGGATGGAAGCGCCCAGCCGGGTCTTCTGGGCGAAGTACGGGGTGATCGACGAGCCGACGGCGCGGCTGCTGCTTGGGAGCTTTAGGGACTCGAGGGAGGTGTACTTCGAGCACAGCGGGCACCTGCTGCCGTGGACGGAGAAGGAGAAGTTCAACGCGGCGATGCTGGCCTTTGCCAGAGAGGTGCTTTAGGGAAGGAAGGGGACCGGTGGAGCGTTCGGGCTATGCCCAGAACTTCCACTTGGGCTGATCGTCGTCGTCCGGTTCGTGCCGGCTCAGGGCGGCAACCGAGATCTTCATGGCTTCCTGTCGCTCCTCGAGACGATGCAGCCTCTGATCGACCCGCACGCAGTACCTCTGCAGTTCCAGCACGCCCGCCGCGGCATTGGTGTGGTCCTGGTGAACGCCGAACATGGTCTCCCGCAACTCTTCCTGCAGCTGCTTCACCTGGCCTATCAACGCTCGTAACTGGTGTTGGTCTTCCTCAATGCGGGCCAGAGACTTCTTCAGCTTGACGTGGTCTCGCTGAATTTCGGTGACGGTTGACGTCAGGGCCTTATAGACTTCTTCCTGGTATTCTCTCCGCTCGCTCTCCAAGAAGCACCTCCTTCCAAGGCAATTTCACCCGAAAGCGGGAATGTTGTCAATTGCGCGGCCTCGACGTTGACTGAATGGGCGTCACACCCTAGCTTATTGAAAGGGACTATCAACAACGGGGGAAACGGCATGAGCAAACTGGATTTGGCGAATGGCACGGTTGCGGGATTTGCGGAGTTGCTGGAGTCGGGCGCGGTTTCGCCCGTGGAGTTGACGCGGGCAACGCTGGACCGCATCGACAGGGTGGACGGGCCTTTGAACGGCTTCACGACGGTTACCGCCGACTACGCCCTTGAGCGGGCGCAGACGGCGGAAGAGGAGATACGAAAGGGCGAATACCGAGGGCCGCTGCACGGCATTCCCTACACCCTGAAGGACCTGATTGACACGGCGGGGATTCGCACCACCTATGGATACCTGAGCCACTCGGACTACGTGCCCGCCACCAGCGCGCGGGTGCACGAGCTGATGGAACGGGCGGGTGCGATTCTGGTGGGGAAGGTGAACTGCCACTTCCGGCGTGACGTGGCGGTGACGTGCTTCAACCCGTGGGACGTCAGCCGGTCGCCGGGGCACTCCAGCGCGGGGTCCGGGCTGGCGGTGGCGTCGTCCATGGGGTTGGTGTCCATCGGGTCGGACACGGGCGGGTCCGTGCGAATTCCGGCGGCGTGGACGGGGGTGGTGGGGCTGCGCGGAACCTTCGGACTCATCAGCAGGCACAACCTGTTCGGCCCGTCCTGGTCCTTCGACCAGGCGGGGCCCCTGGCCAAAACGGTGGAGGATACGGCGCTGGCATTGCAGTCGCTGGCGGTGCACGACCCGGAGGACCCGGTCAGCCTGCGGGGGCCGTTCCCGGACTACAGGGCGGCGCTGCAGGGCGGCATCGAAGGAGTGAAGGTGGGGGTGCTGGAGGAGTTCGTTGGCGGAGGGTGCACCGAGGAGGTGGAGCAGGCGGTGCGGCGGGCGGTGGCGGTGCTATCGGACCTGGGCGCAGAGGTACATGAGGTGTCCATCGAAGGGGCGGCGGGGGTGTCGGACATCCACAACACCATCGTCGAGCCGGAGTCTGCCGTCTACTACCGGGAGGCCTTCCCTCCGGAGCGGATGGCGAAAATTGACGACGACATGAAGCTACGGCTGGAGCGGGGAGCCGCCATACCGATGGCCGACTACCTGGACGCGCAGCGGCGGTTGGCGCTTCTGAAACGGGCGGTGGCGCGGGTGATGCGGCAGGTGGACGTGGTGGTGTCGCCGACCTCGTTGACGACGGCGCTGAAGGTGCCGGAAACACGGGGAGTGACGGATGTGCGGGGGCAGCGGATCTCGGCAGGATCGCTGAGCCTGGCGTGCACGGCGATAGCGTCCGACGTGGGGGCGCCGGCGATTTCTGTGCCGTGCGGATTCGGGGAGGGACCGCTGCCCATCGGCATGCACATTATGGGCAGGCACCGGGAGGAGGAACTGCTGCTGCGGGTGGCCCACGCCTACGAGCGGGAGACGGGTTGGTACAGATTCAAGCCGCCGGTGGGGTAGGGACGGGTGACGGGAGAGTTGGTTGGCTGGTATATTTTGGGCGAGTCCGTATCATTCAGGTGGAGGAGCAATGGCACAGGGTAGAGGTCGTCTGGCAGGCAAGGTAGCCATCGTTACCGGCGCGGGTTCCAGCGGGCCGGGGGTTGGGAACGGCAAAGCCACCGCCATTTTGTTCGCCCGGGAGGGGGCGAAGGTGCTGCTTGTGGACAACGTGGCGTCCCGCGCCCGGGAGACGCTCCGGCTGATTCAGGACGAGGGCGGCGTCGCATCGGTCTTCGAGGCGGATGTTACCCTTGCTCACGACTGCAGAACGATGGTGGAGGCGGCGGTGGAACAATTCGGGCGGCTGGACGTGCTCGACAACAACGTGGGAATATCCCACCGGGCCAAGGTGGTGGACGTGAGGGAAGAGGAGTGGGACAGGGTGATGGAAGTGAACGTCAAGAGCATCATGCTTACCAGCCGCTACTCTATACCGGCCATGATCGAGAGCGGCGGCGGGTCCATCATCAACATCTCGTCCATCGCGGGACTCAGGGCCAACGGCACCACACCCTACAGCACGTCGAAGGCTGCGGTCATCGGCCTGACATTTTCCATGGCGGGCGATCACGGACGGGACAACATCCGCGTCAACTGCATCGCGCCGGGGTTGGTGTTCACGCCCATGGTGGCGCCGCGGGTGGACGACGCGCTCCGTCGCACTCGCATGGAATCGGCGCCGCTGGGGACGGAGGGTTCGGCGTGGGACGTGGCATGGACGGCGGTGTTCCTGGCCAGCGACGAATCGCGGTGGGTGACGGGGGTGGTGATTCCGGTGGACGCCGGGTTGAGCGTTACAACGCCCGTCACGTCGACGCCGCTGGCGCAGCACCAGGTCTACGGATGAGGAAATCTGAATTGGAGGGATCGTAATGGACAGTGGAGAATTGGCGTTTGCTCCGGCATATGAACTGAGGAAGCTTCTGGACTCGCGGGAAGTGTCGTCCGTGGAGCTGACCAAGATGTTTCTGGGCCGAATTGAGGAGTTTAACCCCGTCATCAACGCGTACCTGACGGTCTGCGGCGATGAGGCGATGAAGTCGGCGCGGCGGGCGGACAAGCGGATCGGCAAGGGAGAGAAGGGCATGCCCCTCCTCGGAATTCCGATTTCCATCAAGGACCTGGAGTTGACGAAGGGCATCCGCAGCACGATGGGTTCCCTGGTGTATCGCAATCACGTGCCGAAGATTGACTCCCTGACCTCGGAGCGGGTGCGGAAATCCGGCGCGATCATCCTGGGGAAGACGAACACGCCGGAGTTCGGGCTGCTGGGCACCACGGAGAACCGGCTGGGAGACGCCTGCCGCAACCCGTGGAACGTCGACCGGACCAGCGGCGGCTCCAGCGGCGGCGCGGCGGCGGCGTTGGTTGCGGGCCTCTGCACCCTGGCTACGGGCAGCGACGGTGGCGGGTCCATACGCATTCCCGCCAGTTTCTGCGGCGTTTACGGAATCAAGCCCACCCTGGGGCGCGTGGCGAAGTTCGGCGGCGTGGGCAATCCCTCGCCAAACTTCACGTCCCAATCGGGTCCGATGGCGCGAAACGTTCGGGACGCCGCCGCCCTCCTGCAGGCCCTCGCCGGCTACGATGCCAGGGACATCAACGCGATGCGGGAAACCCCGCCGGACTTCTCCGCCGGACTGGCCGACGGGGTGGAAGGCTTGAAGGTGGCGTGGAGCTCCGATCTCGGGTATGCCGCCGTGGACCCGGAGGTGGCGAACGTCGCCTACCAGGGCGCCGGGGTGTTCGAGGAGCTCGGTTGCGACGTGGGGATGCCCCCGATTTCGCTCCAGCATCCCATTGAGTACTTCATGACCATCTTCTCCACGGGCGCGTACGTCTCCTACAAGGAGCTGTACGAGAACAAGCGCAACCTGCTTACCAGCTACGTGCGCGGGAACATGGCCTTGGGAGAGTCCACCAGCGGGGTGGACTTCGTGAAGGCAATGTACGACTATCAGCGGCTCCAGAGCCAGGCGGACGACGTTATGCAGGACTACGACCTGCTGCTGACGCCGACCATGTCGGTGCCCGCGTTTCAGGTGGGGCAGCATCCGAAGGTGATCAACGGCAAGGAAGTGGACCCCCGGCTTGGGTACATGCCCTATACGCCGGTGTTCAACCTGACGGGTCAGCCCGCGGCGTCGATCCCCTGCGGCTTCACGGAAGACGGGATGCCCATCGGCCTGCACATCGTGGGGCGCAGAGGTGAAGAGGCGAAGGTGCTCCGGGCGTCGGCGGCCTTTGAAGAAGCCCGCCCCTGGTCGCACCTGCGACCGCCCGTCAGCTGACCGGCCCAGCCGTAGATGGCCGGAGCAATTCTTCGTCGCGGGGCTTCCCCGGAATGAGGCGCCATGCCCTTCACAATCTCTTAAAGGTCAAATCGTATCCTCCATAACCGTAGGGCGGAGTCCCACAACACGACAAGGAGGAGCAAGGTGTCAAAGAGAGGTTGGATAGTAGCGGCAATTCTGGCGGGGCTGATGGTGGCGGGTATCGGCGGAGGGGTGATCCTCGCCCACGGCGGGAAGGGTGGCGGCGGATTCGGAAAGACCACCGCCGACGGGCAGAGCCTGGCGGCCAGGGTGGCGGAGATCCTCAACCTGGAGGAGAGCGACGTTTCCGACGCCTTCACAACGGTCAAGGAGAATTGGGACTCGGACACAGACTTCATCGCCGAAGTGGCCATAATCCTGGAAGTAGAGGAATCGGCCCTGGAGGATGCTCTCGCCCAGGCCAAGGGTGACATGGCTAACGAAGCGGTGCAGGCCAGGGCGGACGCAATGGTGGAGAAGGAACTCATAACCCAGGATGAAGCCGACGAGTACGTCGAGTGGTTCGAAAGCCGGCCGGGATTCATGAATCGAGGGTTCGGAGGGCCGCGGTTCGGCGGCTGGGGTCACGGGGGCAAGGGAGGGGAACGAGGACGAATGAAGGACGACCGGGGTGGGGCCGACAGTGAGACCTCCTGGAGAAGCAAGTTTAGGCGCTAAGACGCTGATGAACGATATACTAAGGGCGGGGAGACTATCACCCCCTGGTCTCCCCGCCTTTCCTTTCCCTGATTGGGAGTTGCAGGTTATCAGAAGGTGGAGGAATGGGAAGCAAGGTACTGATAGTTGAGGACGACGACCACGTGGTGGAGCTCCTGCGCCTCTACCTGGGGCGTGACGGCCACGAGGTGCTTTCCACGGGAGATGGGATCGACGGTCTGCGTCTGGCGCGGGAGGCGCAGCCGGACCTCATTGTGTTGGACCTGATGCTGCCAAGGCTGGACGGGATAAGCGTCTGCCGCATCCTCCGGGAGGAGTCGGACGTGCCCATCGTGATGCTGACGGCGCGGGCGGACGAGCCCTACCGGCTGGAGGGGTTGGACATGGGGGCGGACGACTACGTGACCAAACCCTTCAGTCCGCGGGAGCTGGCGGCACGGGTGCGGGCGGTGCTGCGTCGGACGGCGCGGGAGCGGGCGGAGGCGGGGCCTTCGACGCTGAATTCCAACATGCTGAAGCTGGACCTGCTAAGCCGGAAGTTGTGGGTGCAGGGCAGGGAAGTCGCCGTCACACCAACGGAGTTCAGGATTCTGGCCATGTTCATGAAGGAGCCGGGCAGGACCTTTACGCGGGACCAGATCATCGACCGTGTCTTCGGGTACGAATTCGACGGGTTCGACAGGACCATCGACGTGCACGTTTCGAATCTCAGGAAGCGGATTTCGGACAGGAGGGACGGCAAGGAGAGGGGTCTCATTCGGACAGTTTACGGCGTGGGTTACAGATTCGGAGATGGTTAGGTGGTTTCAGGGACTCCAGTTTCGACTGATTCTGGGCTTCACCCTGGCCCTGGGTCTGGCCCTGGCTGCGGTTGGGGTCTACACCGGGTATTCTGCCAACAGGGAGGTGGACCAGTTTTCCGAACGGCTGGAGGAGGCGCGCGCCGCACGGGTGGAGGAGATGATCTCCCTGGCGTACTCGCAAAACCGAAACTGGAGCGGCATTCAGTCCCTCGTGGAGCGGGCGGGCAACCTGTATGACCGCCGGATAGTGGTGCGGGACCCCCAGGGACGTCTGATTGCCGACTCCCAAGCGGACTTCGGCCGGTTGCCCGTTGCATGGCGGGGTCCCGATAGATTCCGGCCCATTCGCACAGGCAACCAGGAGATAGGGTTTCTGTCGCTGGCCCCGGGCCAGGTGGAGACGGAGGTGGCGGAGCCCGCGATCTCCCGGGTGGTGTCGTCGGTGAACTGGGCGCTGGTGTGGGCCGGGCTGGGGGCCTGGCTCGGCGGAGTGCTGCTGGTGACGGTGCTTTCGGGGCGCATACTCTCCCCGGTGCGGGCGCTGACGGGCGCGGCGGCGAGGCTCGGCATGGGCAACCTGGAGGAGCGGGTGGAGGTCTCGTCATCGGACGAGGTGGGGCAGCTGGGTCGGACGTTCAACAATATGGCGGACCGGCTGCAACGGGCGGAGCAGCAGCGGGTGAGGCTCATGTCCGACGTGGCCCACGAGCTGCGAACGCCGCTGACGAACGTGCGCGGCTACCTGGAGGCTATGCGCGACGGGGTCCTGACGCCCACACCCGCGGCCATCGACGTGGCGCACCAGCAGGCGCTGCACCTGGGGCGGCTGGTGGAAGACCTCGGCCTCATCGCCCAGGCGGACGCGGGATCGCTCTCGCTGGACTTCCAGGAAGCGTCTATGGCCGAGCTGGCAACAATGTCGGTAGCCGCGTTCCGCCCGGCGGCGGAGAGGAAGGGGATCGCGTTGACGCTTGAGGCGCCGTCGGAACTGCCGATAGCGCGGATGGACCGGACGCGGATAGCGCAGGCGCTGGGGAATCTGCTGGACAACGCGGTGCGTCACACACCGGAAGGGGGTGAGGTGTCGGTGTCGGTGGAAGAGACGGAAGGTTCGGTGCGTGTGTCGGTTGCGGACACCGGGGAGGGTGTGCCGGAGGAGGAGCTTGCGCAGATCTTCGACCGGTTCTACCGGGTGGACCCATCGCGGAGCAGGGCGACGGGCGGCACGGGACTGGGACTTACGATTGCGAGGCAGATGGTTGAAGCCCACGGTGGGGCCATCCGCGCTGAGCGAAGGCCGGAAGGGGGGAGCCGGTTCGTGTTTGAGATTCCGATGGGGCTTGAGGCCGAGGGGGAGGAGTGAAGTTGGGTTGATGCATCGAGCCTCCGCAGACTAACGCTTACCGTCAGACAGCCTGCGCCTCCCACTCAAGGAACACGAAAATCCAGAGGAGCATGATGACGATGATCGCAACGTTAACCGCAATGCCAAGGACGGCAGTCCTGTGGTCCTGCGTCCCCTTCCGATATATAAAAAGGCCAACGGTGGAAAGCGACGTACCCGTCACGAGGCAAAGGGTTGTGAGAATCCACCCGATTGCCGGGATGATGCTTAGGGCCAGGCCCAAAACGGCGAAGATTATTCCTGCTATGCCCATTCCAACCCTCCTGGCGTCAACCGGCAATGAATTCGACAAGTATAGACCAATGACGTATGGGTTGGGGGTGGCGAGACAGACAAAAGGGGGCGATGCCTTTTGGGGCGTCGTGCGGTTATAATTGGTGGCAATGGGGCCTTTCGGGAGACGCAGGGACGTACTAGCGGACGAGCCGGGAACGGCGGCGGCGGGGCTGCTCGCCGGTTCCGTTGCGGCAATCGTCGCCGTTGCATTCAGCATTCCCCTCGTTTCGCCGAGCGACGCCTACTTCAACTCTGCGTCGGTGGCCCTGGCGTCGATAGGCTTTGGGTTCGCCGCGGGATTGCTTTGGATGGCGCTGTCGGCGTGCGGCCACAGCCGGCTGGTGTTCTTCAACGTGGTCTTGGGGGGCCTCTCCATCATCATCATCGCAGCCGCTTTGGCCCTGGAGACGTATCTGGAGAGGTCCGTGTCTTTCATCCTTCCCTTGGCGGTCCTCGCCGTGGGAGTGACGTGGCTGCTGACGCTCATCCTCATGCGAATGGGACGGGCGCTGCCCTGGAGGCTGGCCTTCGCCACGGCGGCCATCGCCCTCGCGCTGGGATTCGCCCTCGCGGGCCAGGGCGATCAGGAGGACGGGCGGTTGGAGCTTCCGCCAAGAAATTCTGTGATAGTTCAGGTAACGGGAGTTGGCACGGTATGAATAGACTTCAGCGTTTCATGCGGAGTGGTTGGACGATGTTGATTCTGGCGTCGCTGGCCTTGACCCTGGTGATTGCGGGTTGCGCCGGGGCTACGGAGGAGGGGTTTGGCGTGTCCGACAACGAAGGTTTCGGGACGCCTTCCACGGAGGGGTTCGCAACGCCGCCGCCATCCGCGCCGCAGACGGTTGTCGCAGTGCCGACCGCCACGCCCATGGCTACCGCGACTCCCCTTCCAACGGCAACCCCAATGGCCGCAACCCCCATGGCTACCGCGACGCCAATGCCTACAGCAACGGCAATGGCGGCAACACCGATGGCGACGGCCACGCCCATGGCCACGGCAACTCCCCTCGCCGCCGACACCTCGGAGGGTATGTCGCGGCAGATTGGTGAGTACGACGGGATTGTGTTCCTGGTGTCGGAGGGGTCTGAGGCGACGTTTACGGTGACGGAAAAGCTGGCCCGCCTTTCGCTGCCCAACGACGCAGTTATGCGTACCGACGTGCTTGCGGGAGAGGTGCGGCTGGACGGCGGCGCTACGTTGATAGAGCTCAATCTGCACTCGATGACCAGTGACCAGGGAAACCGGGACAGATACGTCAGGTCGCGGATGTTTGCGGACTACCCAACTGCGACGTTCTCGGTGCCTTCGGTGTCGGATCTGCCAGACGGGTTCGCGGACGGGGACGAGGTGACGGCACAGGTGGAAGGAAGCCTGGAGATTCGAGGGATCAATGTGCCGTTGGTGTTTGACGTGGAGGCGCGGGACGACGGGGACCGGGTGTTCATCCTGGGCAGAACGACGTTCACCTGGCAACAGTTGCAGATTACGCCGCCGGTAGTGGGGCCGGTGCAGAGCATCGAGGACGAAGTGCGAGTGGAAGTGCTGCTGTCGGTGGGACCGGGAGGTTAGGACTATGAAATTTGGCGTCAGCTTGCAGAACCGGGGGCCGGGATCCACGCCGGAGAATCTGGCGAGGGTTGCGCGGCGGGCGGAGGAGTTGGGCTTCGACTCGGCCTTCGTCGGCGACCACGTGGTCATCCCCGACTCGTTCATTTCCGAGTACCCGTACAGCGCTACGGGCGAATTCACGGGCGCGGCGTCGGGGGAGTGGCTGGACCAGCTCACGGTGCTCACCTACGTCGGAGCAAAGACGGAACGGATCCGGCTGGGCACCGGCGTGCTCATCCTGCCGCATCGGAACCCGGTGGTGACGGCGAAGATTCTGGCCACCATGGACGTGCTTTCGAAGGGGCGCTTGATAGTGGGCGTAGGCGTCGGTTGGCTGCGGGAGGAGTTCGAAGCCCTGGGGCTTCCACCGTTTTCGGAACGGGGCGCCGTAGGCAACGAATACCTTTTGGCGTTCAAGGAGCTGTGGACCCAGGAAGACCCGAACTTTCAGGGGAAGTATTGCAGCTTCGCCAACATCCGGTTCGAGCCCAAGCCGGTGCAGAAGCCGCATCCGCCAATATGGGTAGGCGGAGAGAGCGGGCCGGCGCTGCGTCGGGCGGCTGCGCTGGGCGACGTGTGGCATCCCATCGGCTCCAATCCGCGGTTTCCGCTGGTTACGGCGGAGCAGATGCGCCGGTCGACGGTTCGGCTGTCCCGCTACGCCGAGAAGGCGGGCAGGGACCCGTCGTCCATTGGCGTGTCCTACAGGCCGCCGAGATACTTGCTGGGCAGCGCCGAAGACAGGTCGCAGCCGTTCACGGGGACTGCGGAGCAGATTCTGGAGGACGTGGCGGAGTTCGCGGAGGCAGGCGTGAGCCACCTGGTCTTCGATTTCCGCAGGGACGAAGTTTCGGAGACGTTGGCGGTGATGGAAGAATTCTCCCAGCGGGTGATGCCGCTGGCTTAGGGGGCAATGGCCATGAACGAAGAACCGCGCGTACCGCTGATTCGCGATCTGTTGACGTTCATCCCTGTCGGACTCGCGGCCGGGGTTGTCAGCGGGGTGATCAACGGCATGTTGAGCGACGACCTGACAATGGGCGGGGTGGTCCGCCACACGCTCATATTCGGAACGATTTTCGGCGTAGCCTACGGATTCGTGTATAACCGTTGGCTTCGTAAGAAGCGCCGGAAATAGCCGACACCGTAGGCGATTTCCACCCACCGCCGGGCGGCGGCTAAGCGTACTTTAACCCCGGCTCACGCCTGAGGCGCGAAGTCTGCCGCCTTCATGATCTGGTCGCGGGCCGTCACCAGCAGCGGCTGCACTCGTGGGAGATACTCGTCGGTCCACTTGGGGTCCGCCTCCACCTTCGCCTTGACCTCTTCCATGTGCGCCAGGCTCTCATACTGCCAGATGTGGATTATCTGCGTTATGGGCCCGATTATCGTGTAGAACCAGCCCGCCAGCTCCACTCCGTAGGCCTTGCGGAGGGGCAGCGCCACCTCCCTCACCGCGTCCATGTAGTCGTTGACCTTGCCATGCTTCAAATCGTAGGTCCGAACGTCGTAGATCATGCCCAATCCTCCTGAAAGTTGACCCCTGCGGCAGCGCCGAAGGGCCAGCCCGAAACTATCAGCCGGTGAAATTGGTGTCAAGCTGACCAGTGCCGTGTCAGCCTCGCGACTTGACGGACTCGCTGCGTCTCACCAGAGACGGCAAGGCTTTTGTATCCCTTATGACGGACGGACGCCACTTTGAGAGAGAGGCGGTCTTGCCAATGGCGTGATGTATCCAGTAAGCCAGCGCCATCAACAGCGCTCCCGCCGCCGCGTCCAGCAGGTAGTGGTTGGCGGTAACGACGATTGAAGCGAGGGTAATCGCCGGGTACACGATGCCCATCACTTTCAACAGCTTGCCACGTAGTCGGACGAAGAGAACCCCGAAGAAGAGCGCCCAGGCGAAGTGGAGGCTGGGCATCGCGGCGTGAGCGTTGAAGTAGCCGACTACGTCGCGCATGTCATACCAGCCGGGGCCGAAGAATTTCATCGTATCCACGAAGCCGAACTCCGTCATCATTCGCGGCGGGGCCACCGGAAAGATTGCGTGGGCGACGATGGCCAGGAGAAGGCTTATGACAACCACGTTCCTGTGCTGGCAGTACCTGCCCCGGTCGGCGACGTAGTAGGCGAGGGCGGCCAGCGGTATCACCGCCATGAATGTGAGGATGTACAGCCAGCTGAAGGCGGCGGCTACCCAACCCCCCACGCCTGCCACCCATCCATTCCACCCCACCTCCCGGAATACGCCGACGCCGCGTTCGAATGCAATCAGCGTTTCGGCGTTCTGCCGGGCGACGTGTTCGATGCCGTCCCTTGGAAGGATGCTGACCGCGGCGTAGAGGAGGCAGAGCCCGAGGATGAGCGCCGCTTCCCGCAGGTGGAAAGTGAGGCCGCTCCGAGCCGTCAGCCTTCGTAGCGGCGTACGGGTGTAAACCGCGCCGGATTTCGCTTTAACAGCCAACTGACCCACGTCGTCCTCGTCAGCCTGGGTAGAATCTAGCAGGCATCCGTCGGTTGAGGTCCGCCCGCCATGCGTTGGACGAGGGCTTGAAGCCGGGGCGCTTCCTTCAACACTTCGGCGAAGGCGTCGAAGTCCTCCTCCATCCAGATGGCGGGCGAACGACGAAATCGGCCCGTGGGCGAATAGAAGCAGAAGCGCACCCCCAGTGAGCCGTCCTCGTACTCCAGCAGCTGAATGGTCGGCTGCCAGTGTTCGTGGGCCACCGACACCTCTTCCACCACCATGCCCTTGCCCCACGGCAGCTTGAAGGGCCTCGGCAATTTACCCCCAGTCGACACCGTCAACCACCCCGTGCCTTCGCCATGCAGCCTCGTCGACGCCGGTTATCGAATCCTCCGGCCGCCCTGGTACACTGCCCACACGTTTCGGATGGCGCCCACGTCGGAGAGGGGGTCGCCGTCGACGAGAATCAGATCCGCCAGCTTGCCGACCTCCACCGTGCCCGTTTCGTCCAGCGTCCCTGTCAGGTCCGCGGCGATGCTAGTGGCGGACATTATGGCCTGCATGGGGGTCAAACCCGCTTCGATCATCACTTCCATCTCGTGAACGATTGTCCCGTGGCGCACGGGGGAGCCGCCAGCGTCCGTACCGGCGGCAATCTTCACGCCCGCTTCCAGCATGTGGCGGAAGCTGGCCCTGGAGGCCTCCCTACGGGACTCGGACTCGTCGACCTCCTCCTTGGTCAGACCCCACCTCACGGCGGCGTCCAGCCGGTAGTCCCAGGTGGACATGGTGGGCACGGCAATGGTCCCCTTTTCCGCCATCAAGCCCGCCGTATGCGCGTCGATGTTGGTGCAGTGCTCAATGGAATCGATGCCTGCCTCCACGGCCTCGGTTGCTCCGACGAAGCCGGTGCAGTGGGCGGCGACCTTCAGTCCCGCAACGTGGGCCAGGTCCACCACGAGGCCGGCGATTTCCGGCCCCAGGGTGGCGTAGTCTGTGCCGTCGTCCCGGACGCCCGTCGCGCCGACCTTGATGAGGCCCGCGCCCTGGGCGATCTGGGACATTACGACCTGTCGCATCTGTTCGGCGGTCTCTATGGTGTGGACCATGGAATAGGGCCAGGTGGTGGGCCGCTGAATCCACTGTCCCGCGGCGGTTATGCGCGGCCCCGGAAGCGCGCCGGTGGCCACCTGCCGCGCCAGCGTAATGCTGATGCCGTAGGGGGAACCAACGTCGCGGGCGGAGGTCTGGCCCGTCATCAGGGCGCGCTTGGCGTTGGCCGCTGCTTTTACCAGCAGCACCTCCTCCGACTCGTCGTTCATTGCCATCACGCCGTTCTGGCCGCCGTCGCCGGCGAAATGCTCGTGGCAGTCGAAGGTGCCGGGCATGAGGGTCAGGTCCTCGCCGTTGATGTCCTCGTAGTGGGGGTGGGACGAAGGCGTGACGTTGCCCTCGCCGATCCAGCTGATGAGCCCGTTTTCCACCACCACGTTCACCGACGGGATGGGGTCGCCGCCGTTGCCGTCAATAAGCCTCACGTTCCTGATGAGAAGGTTCATGGTTTTCTCCTATTGGCGATGCGACGCCGATTCAGCCCCCATCGCCGCCCTATTTCCGTTGGGTAAATTATCTGTTCCAAGGTTGGGATAGACGCCATGCTAGCACCCGCTCAAAAACAGTGTCAAGGAACGACCCGACTTTTCACTTCTCCCCTTGTGACAACATTCCGTTGCCGTGAAATCGCCCGTCACGTTATCATTCTCCCATGAATCCGCTTGCCAAACCCTTTCAACGCCTCTTCCACTCTATTTCCTTAACATATTGCGACTGCCTATCATTTGATCATCCAAAATTCCCGCTTTTTCGGTGAAACGAGTCATTTCCCCCCGAATCATGCAATTCCACGCCTGGAAGACCACAAACAACCCGATACTCGTTCTGGCTAACGAGTCTCAGTCACGCCTGATCTTAGTGAAACAAGTTACTCGTTTGCCACTCGTATTAGCAACTAAGTCGCAGCATTCCAGTCTCCAATCTCATTTCTCCCATCCACCAAATGAGTCCTGCCCGAAGAGAAGAATCTCCTCGGACTACCCCGATGCCGGTCATAACCCTCTCCACCCTCCCATTGGTGACGAGATTGGGACTCTGTGCTATCATGTTTAAAAACTTGATTGTGTGCCCAATCGCCACCAATTATTAACCTCACCGGCCGGAGGATATACAGCAATGCCCAGCAAAGACATAGCCCTGATGGCCCACCTGATGCGCCGCGCAGGCTTCGGCGCTTCCTACGAGGAGCTGGAAGCCCGCGCCGCCAACGGCTACGAAGCAACCGTGGAGGAGCTTCTCAACCCGGACGACCACGGCATCCCGGAAGTGGACCTTCACATGTTCAACAGGTACCACCCCCTGGCGGAGGCCGAGGCGAGCACCGAAAAGAGCTCCCTCACCTTCATGTACTACCTGTTGACCACCCGGCGTCCGCTGGAGGAGAAGATGACTCTCCTGTGGCACATGATCTTCGCTACGGGCAACTCCAAGGTGGAGAACTCCCGCGAACTGACCGGCCAACTGGACACCTTCCGCGAGTACGGCATGGGCAGCTACAAGGAGCTGCTGGTGAAGCTTTCCAAGGACCCGGCGATGATCTTCTGGCTCGACAACAACGAGAACCACAAGACCGCCGTCAACGAAAACTGGGGCCGGGAACTGCTGGAACTCTTTTCGATGGGTCAGGGCAATTATACCGAGGACGACGTTCGGGAGGCCTCCCGCGCGTTCACGGGCTGGACCATCAAGCCCAAGCTGCCGAAGGACCCCTTCCTCTGCCTGGACACCTGGGAGTTCCTCTATCTCCCCCAAGACCACGACAACGGCGAGAAGACCTTCCTGGGCCATTCGGGTCGCTTCAACGGCGAGGACATCATCGACATCATCGTCCAGCAGCCCGCCACCGCCCGATTCGTGGCGCGTCATCTCTATAACTTCTTCGTTGCCGACGAGATTCAGGTGCCCAGATGGAAGGACGAAGAGCCTCGAGACCCGGCAGCTGTCGACGCCATTGCCGAGACCTTCGTCAACTCCGGCTACGACATACGCACGACTCTGCGGTTCATCTTCAACTCCGACTTCTTCAAGGACGAAAGCGCCTGGTTCGCCCGCGTGAAGAGTCCGGCAGAGATCGTCGCCAGCACTGCGCGTCTCACCGGCGAATACCAGACGATGCGGCCGGGAATGCTGAGTCTCGCGCTGGAGTGCGGCTACCAGGGGCAGGCGCTGACCGACCCGCCCAGCGTGGAGGGCTGGCACTACGGCCAGGAGTGGATCGATACCGGTGCGCTCATCCGTCGCGTGAACTTCATGGCGGACAGCCTCAGCGACGTTTCCACACCGGGCATAGACGCCATCGTCAACCGGCTGGCCCGGAAGCATTCCTTCACCCCCAGCGACCTTGTAGACGCCTGCCTGGAGCTGCTTGGCTGTGTGACACTCGGGCAGAACACCAAGGATGAGATCATGAGCCACTTCCGCACGGACCAGGTAATCGCCCGCGGCTCCACGGAAGAGGACAGGGCAGCCTTCGGGCGGCGCGTTGCCGAGGTGATGCAACTGATCGCCGCCACCCGTGAGTACCAGTTCTGCTAGCCGTGGCATCACGTGGCATCAGCCGAGCCTATCTTTCAACAATGGAGTTAATCTAGTGGCCCTAACAAAGATTGCCGTTGAGCGGACCTACAGCTACAGCCACAACGTTGGCATGCTGACCGCCTTTTCCGGCCCCGTGGACATGGCCCTGGGAGAGCCGGGACAGATCTTCGTATCGTGCCGCGCCAGCGAGCCCGGCGCCCGCCCCGGCAGGGGTCAGGGCTGGGTGCGGTGGAATCTCGAAGACGACGCCCTCATCCTCAACGTCCGCTCCGAGGACACCGGGGAACGCGAAATCGTCTGGCCCTCGGCCCTCGTGCTCGACCTGGCCGGCGGGCGGGTCCTGCAGGCCGACGAATGGCGCAACCGCGTTTCCACCTACACCACCGAGGGCGAATACCTGGGCAGCTGGGGCGCTCCCGGCTCGGCTCCGGGTCAGCTGAACGGACCCAGCGGAATGCGCTTCGACCCCGACGGAAATGTTGTCATCGCGGAGAGCCGCAACAACCGGATTCAGCGCTTCGACAGGTCCGGCAACCACCTGGAGACCTGGGGCGAAGCCGGTTCCGGCCCCGGTCAGCTGAATATGCCCTACGGCATCCACGTGGACAACGACGGCAACGTATACGTTGCCGATTGGGGCAACGACCGGGTGCAGAAGTTCGCCCCGGACGGTGAACTGCTGAACATCTTCGGCGCTTCCGACACCGGGGTGGGCGGCCTCACGCGACCCAGCGGCGTGGCCGTCGACCCGGACGGGGACGTGTACGTAGCCGATTGCGGCAACAACCGCGTCCAGATCTACACCGCCGAGGGGGAATACGTCACCGGCCTGTACGGGGACGCGCGGACGCTGTCCAAGTCGGCGCAGATGTACGTGGACGTGAACCCGAATATGCAAAAGGCCAGAATGCGCGCCGACACCTCCAAGGAGTGGCGCTTTTTCAGACCTACCGCAGTGGCCATCGCCCCCGACGACATGATTCTCGTGGCGGAGGCGATTCCGGGTCGGATCCAGTTCTATCAGAAGGACAACGACTACATGGACCCCCAATTCAACCTTTAAGACTTCAATAATTTAAGGAGGAACCACCAATGATCAACGGTTTCAAGGTCATCGACGCCGACGCCCATATGCAGGAGCCGGCAGACCTGTGGGACAAGTACGTGGAGAAGAAATTCTTCGACAGGCGTCCCAAGGTGGAGGCGATGGAGCATCGCATCTATTTCAAGTACGCTGAGAGCGAACTCTTTCCCAGGACCGGCCTGCCCACCGGCGTCTGGAAGGACCGCCCCCAGAAGATGTTCGAGCGGATGCCCGAAAAGTACGGCCAAGCCTATGACAACTACTGGAGCGCGGAAAGCCGCCTGGAGGACATGGAGAAGTACGGCTGGGACAAGATGGTCTGCATCCCCGGCATTGGCGCCGCCCCCCTGGGGCAGCAAGACCGCGACCCCGACCTGATGTGGGCGCTGGCTCGCGCCTACCACAACTGGTCGCACGACTTCTGCTCCGCCGACCCGGTGAAGCTGAAGCTGGTTGCCAACCTGCCCACCTACGACATCGAGCGGACAGTCATCGAGACGCGCCGCGCCGTCGAGGAGCTGGGCGCGGTAACCGTGATGATGCCCAAGCCTCTACCCGGGAAGTTCTGGCACGAGCCGGAGTACGACCCCTTCTGGGCCCTCATCGAGGAGCTGGACGTGCCCCTCTCCTTCCACGGAGTCGGCAGCTGCGCCCCCCACGCGGGTTCGCGCTACTCCGGACAGGTGGGAGCGATGTTTGCCCTGCAGCACGCCATCGGCTTCCCTATGGAGAATATGATCTCCCTCGGTCACCTCATCTACACCGGCATCCTGGACAAGCATCCCGACCTCCGGTGCAGCTTCCTTGAGGGCAACGCCGGGTGGGTGCCCTTCTGGCTGGGTCGGCTGGACGACCACGCCGTCGGCCGTCAGTCCGTCTTCTGGGACGACAACGACCTGACCATGACGCCTACGGAGTACTTCAAGCGCAACATCTGGGTTGCCTGCGACGGCGATGAGGTGGGTCTCGGCGCGGTGCTCGACCACGTCGGAGACGAGAACTTCGTCTGGAACACGGACTATCCCCACTCCGACGCTCCCGACCCGGACAAGGCGTTGCCGGAACTGCTTGAGCAGCCAATCTCCGAGGAGAGCAAGCGGAAGATCCTGTGGGACAACCCGGTGCGTCTCTTCGGCGAGCGAATCACCACCTAACCCCCCAACGCGGTGCACGCCGCCGCTGGTTTTCCTGGAACCAATACAACCCCGCCGCTTCCGTATAGACGGGAACGGCGGGGTTGACGTATTATTCGGGGAGCATCTCCGGGCGCAACGGCTCGGACTTGCGCCATCCTCAAGGGGAAGCAAAAGCATGAATAGCACCAAAGTTATCACCGCCAACCTGCTCATCGACGGACAGGGAGGGACGCCCATCGACAAGGGAGCCATCGTTCTGGAGGGTTCCAAGATTGCGTGGGTGGGCCCCGCGAAGGACCTGCCGAGGGGAGACGGCCCGGAGCCTGAGACCCTCGACTTCCCCAACGGAACGATACTTCCCGGCCTGGTGGACGTTCACACCCACACCAACCTGCCCGGCGACGGCACCGCCGTGGAGGAGGGCTGCGACGAGCCCGACGAGATGCTGATGCTGCGCTCCGCGTGGAACGCACGCAAGCACCTGGAAACGGGCGTGACCACCGCCCGGGACAACGGCGGCAAGAACATGACGACCATCTACCTCAGGCAGGGGATAGAGCGGGGCTTCATTCCCGGCCCTCGCATGGTCGTCAGCGGCCGACCCATCACCGTCACCGGCGGCCACTGCTGGGTCATGGGCGGCGAGGCCGACGGCGTCGAAGGTGTCCGCACCGCCGTGCGGCAGCTGCTCAAGGACGGCGTGGACTTCATTAAAGTCATGACCACCGGCGGCGGCACCAGGACCTCCTTCCCCACGCGCCCCTCGTACGGGCTGGCGGAACTTCGAGCCGTCACGGAAGAGAGCCATCATTTCGGCAAGCTGGTTGGCGCCCACTGCTCATCCACCCAAGGCATCGTCAACTCCCTGGACGCCGGGGCGGACATGCTCATCCACTGCACCTTCTTCAACCCCGACGGGTCGTACACCTACGATCCGGCGGTGGGGGAGCGTATCGCGGAGGCGGGAGCGTGGGTGAATCCGACGCTGCACGTGGGAACGGCAACCCTCTGGATTCTGGAGGCGAAGCAGCGCGAGAGCGGCCTGAATTACGAGGAGGCGGCGCTGCTGGAGACCACCAAGCAGCGGCTGGAGTGGCGGCTGGACAGCTGCCATAAGCTGGTGGAGATCGGCGCGAAGATGGTCTCCGGCTCCGACTCCGGGTGGAGCAACTACGCCATGGGGCTGTTCCAGCGAGAGGTGACCGAGATGACGGACATTGGCCTGAGCAACATGAGCGCGGTGCTCTCCGGCACCAGCGAGGCCGCCAAGTCAATCGGAATGGACCACCTGGTGGGGACGCTGGAGCCGACCAAGGAAGCCGACGTGGTGGTGGTGGAAGGGAACCCTCTGCTGGACATCGGGGCGCTTTCCAACATCAGCGCCGTCTTTAAGGCAGGGGTGCAGGCGGTCTAGCCAAAGGGCTACGCGTCACTCCCGCGAGGAGCCAATCCTCGTAAAGGCGGAAGCCGAAAACCAGAGTCGGAGTTGGGGTTAGCGTCTAGTCACCGCTCTTGTCGGGCTTCGGTTTGGGGAAAAATTCGCCAACGTCCAGGGAAACGTCGGGGAAGGACTTGGGAGCGATGGACTCGGTTGGGCCGGCGTGTCGGATGTTGGAGTACGCGTCTTCCGAAGGGGTTGTGTAGGCTTCAATGCGACGGTCCTGGCGGGAAACTATCCACACCTCGGGAATGCCGGCGCGGGCGTATGCGGAAAGCTTGCGGTTGCGGTCGTAGTCGATAGTGGTGTCGGAGACTTCGATCAGGAGCAGCACGTCGGACGGCTTCGGATGTCCGCCTTCGTAGTAGTCGTCGCGCCATTTCAGCAACATTACGTCCGGTTGCGGTTCGCTAAAATCGCTCAGGCGCGTGGGTCCCTGAATACTGACAATGGCCCGCTTCTCCAAAGGGCGGAGCAACGAATAGTTAAGGCGGATAACCTTGGCTGAGTGCCAGTCTCCAATGGGGGGCATACGTATGATGTCTCCGTCAAGCAGTTCGACGCGGTCGTTTTCGGTGAGGATGCCGGCGTCAGCCATAGCGTAGTATTCGGCTACGGTAAATCGGTGGCGGGTGGGTTTGAGGGTGGATGCCGGGGCAGCGGTTGTTGTGGTCATGGCAGCGTTCGCAGTTTCCTTTGAGCTAGGTCTATATGGGGATTCGCTGAAGGTGACATTGTACAGATGTACAGAGTTTAGTGCAACGGCGGGAATGAGGCGGGGGGCGGACAGTCGCTAGGACTGGGTCTGGGGTTCCACGTCCAGGAGAAGCTTGCGAAGGCGTCTGCCCATGGTGGTGAGGACCTTGATGCGCAGCCCCTCGTAGACCACTTCGTCGCCGGGTTTGGGCATTTTGTCGAGGATGCTGTAGACAACGCCGCCGATGGTGTCCACCTCCGCCTTGTCGAAGCGGGCGTCGACCAGCTCTTCCAGGTCGTTGAGGGATAGACCCGCGTCCACGATGAGACCGCCGTCGGCGGTGGGTGTGGCGGTGGGACTCTTGGAGAGGGAGAATTCGTCCTCAATTTCGCCGACAATCTCCTCCAGCAGGTCTTCGAGGGTAACCAGTCCCTCGGTACCGCCGTGTTCGTCCACCACCAGGGCCATCTGCACGTGGCGGCCCTGGAACTCCGTCAGCAGTTCGCTCAGCCGCTTGGTCTCCGGCACGAAGAAGGGTTCCAGCATCAGCTCTTCCAGCGAGGGCCAGGGCTGCTCCGTGTTCAGCAGCGGCATCAGTCGGCGGGAGTAGATGACTCCTATCACTTCGTCGATGGTCTCGCGGTAGACGGGCAGCCTGCTGTGTCCCGATTCCAGCATCCGGTTGACCACGCCGGAAAGATCGTCCTTAACGTCCACGGAGACGATTTCCATTCTCGGCACCATCACGTCGCGGGCGTTGTAGTCGTCCAGCCGCAGAATGGAGCGGATCATGGAGCGTTCGCGATCGTCCAACTCGCCGTGGGCCTCTTCGTCCACCATTTGCTCCACGTTCGGGCCGCCAAGCCCTTCCGAGCCCTCGGCCTGAATTGATGACGCGCCTTCACTGGCGCCGGCGAGTCTACTCGACCTAGAATGGGCCAAGCGGCGGAGGAGGAGGTCAATGGCGGCCATGAACGCCAGCAGGAGGAGGCCAAAGAGGGCGGCAAGTGGCCAGGACATCCAGGAAGCGGAGAAGAAGAGGGCAACGGCGGAGACCGCGACAGCCATGACGACGGCGAGGCGGAGCGCGTCAACCCACGGTGGGGTGTCCGATCTACGAAGCATACCCCACCGAAAGCCGACGCCCGCAAAAGCCAGCAGCGCGGCGGCTAGAACTATGCCCGAAGATAAACCGCTTTCGTCCAAGCTTGTTTTTCCTCGATGCCTCCCACGAAGGAAGGGTCCCTTCTAATCTAGCCGGCTTCCCCGTTCGTAGAATCTGCGGCGGGGTCGCCGGGGTTCTTGTCGGGAGACCTCTCTATGATTCTAGCAGGAACACCCACGGCCAGTCTATACGGCGGAACGTCTGTTGTCAGCACAGTTCCGGCGCCCGTGGCCGCGCCTCTGCCTACCGTGACCGGCGCGACCAGCATGGTATCGGAGCCGATGAACGCGTCTTCGCCGATCTCTGTCTTGTGCTTGTGGGCGCCATCGAAATTGCAGGTGACGAGCCCCGCGCCCAGGTTGGCGTTTGCACCAACTTCGGTGTCGCCCACGTAACCGAAGTGGCCCAGCTTCACCTTTCTGCCCAGACGACTGGCCTTGACCTCCACGAAATTGCCGACGTGGGCCCCCGCCTCCACGTGGCAGCCGGGACGGAGGTGGCTGTAGGGCCCCACGTCCACGTCTTCCTCCAGGACCGACTCCTCCACGACGGAAAGGAGCACGCGGCACCTGTCGCCGATGTTGGAGCAGCGGAGTACCGCGCCGGGGCCGATGACGCAGTCCTCGCCGATTGTCGTCCCTTCCTGCAGGTGCGAGTTCGGGTGAATGACGGTGTCCCGCCCAATGACAACGTCGGCGTCGATGAACGTGGAGGGGGGGTCGATGATGGTGACGCCCGCCTTCATCCATTTTTCGGCGGTCCGTCGCCGCATCGCCGCTTCCGTCACCGCCAGGTTTATCCGGTCGTTAACGCCCATGATTTCCTCCGCATTTTTCGTTGTCACAGCCGCGACGCTCTTTGCCTGCGACGCCGCGGCTTCAATCAGCCATGTCAGGTAGTACTCGCCGTTTGCGCTGGCTGGAATCCGGCCCACGTTTTCCGAAAGCCATGCTCCGTCGAAGCAGTAGACGCCTGCGTTCACTTCGTTGCCCAGGTCCCTCCCGCCGACGTCGGCGGCCTCTACGATGGCGCGGACGCATCCATTTTCGCCGCGAAGGACCCTGCCCAGATCCTGCTGCTGCGAACCCGTCGCCGACAGCAGGGTCAAGACAGACGCCGTCTTCTGGTGGCGCGCCATCAGGCTGCCGAAGGTGTCTGGACGGATGAGGGGAGCGTCCCCCATGGTCACCAGGACGTTTCCACCGAACGCTCCCGACGTAGAAGCGCACTGCATGACCGCGTGGCCGGTGCCGAGGGGCTGCGGCTGCACCACGAATTCGACGGAATCGCCCAGCGCTACCTGGAGGGACTCCTTGCTGTCCGGCGACGCCACCACGAGGACGCGTTCAACGCCCGATTGCTTCAGCGCCTCCACAACGTGGGCAATCATAGGCTTACCGCACACGCTGTGCAGGACTTTGGGGATTTTGGAGTTCATGCGACGGCCCTCTCCGGCCGCCAGAACCACGCCGACCCATTTCGACATATGACCGCCTCCTCCTAGGGAAAATGCCGCCCCCGTGTAACCCCACCAGTATATCGTCTTGTGGGCGCATTGGCGCCCGTGCTATTCTTTGTCGGTGCCCCTGTAGCTCAGCGGATAGAGCACTGGCCTCCGGAGCCAGGTGCGGGCGTTCGAGTCGCCCCAGGGGCGCCATAGACCGGTTCAGGCCCTTCGCAGCCACAGAATCGGGGCGTGGCGCAGCGGTAGCGCGCATGGTTTGGGACCATGAGGTCGTGAGTTCAAACCTCACCGCCCCGACCAAAACCAAATATATTCCGGCTTCAAATCTTACCAGAGGCGATTTTCATGGGATCCGGGAGACCCAACTGGTATTACGATCACCCCCCCGCCTGCACGTGCGCCAAGTGCGACGCGTTGCGAATCAACCGGAAGACCCAGGGCCAGAAGGTCAAGGGCTGGTTTCGGGGGCTCTGGCCCTTCGGCAAGCGCAAGAAGGACAAGTAGAGGAGCCGCCCGTCCATGAGCCTGCCGCCTTACCGCGTGCAATACAGCCCCATCATCGAACGTCCTCCCATCCGGTGGCCCGGCGGCGATAGGGTGGCCCTCTGGATCTCCCCCAACATCGAACACTACGAGTACCAGCCCGACTTCGATGGGCAGCGGGACCCGTGGCCCCGAATGCCCTACCCCGACGTTCGCGAGTATTCCTACTGCGACTACGGCAACCGGGTGGGCTTCTGGCGGATGCTGAAGGCGTTGGACAAGTTCAACATCCGGTGCACCGTGTCTCTCAACCTGGCCGTGCTGGAGCACTATCCTGAAGTGAAGGCGGCCATGGTGGAGCGGGACTGGGACTTCATGAGCCACGGCATCTACAACACCCAGTACCTGAACAGCCTCTCAGAAGATGAGGAGCGGGCCTTCTACGAGGACTGCGTCCGCACCCTTGAACTGCATACGGGTAAACGGCTGAAGGGGATGCTGGGGCCGGCCATCTCCGGCTCCGAGGCGACGCCAGACCTGATGGCCGAGTCGGGCCTCATCTACCACACCGATTGGATGCACGACGATCAGCCCGTGCCTATTGACGTCAAGTCGGGCAAGCTGATTTCCGTGCCCTACTCCGTGGAGACAAACGACGGCATCATCTTCAGGAGCTACGCCGACGGCGAGAACTTCTATCGCATCTGCAAGGACCAGTTCGACCAGCTATACCGGGAGGGCGAGGAGAGCGGGCGGGTGATGTGCATCGCCATCCACCCGTTTCTGACCGGCCAGCCCCACCGCATCCGGTACCTGGAGAAGACCCTTGACTACATTATGTCCCACGACGGGGTGTGGCAGACCACCGCCGACGACATCGCAGACTACTATATCGAAAACTACTATGACGAGGCCGTGGCCCACGCCGCCGCCCTCTCCGGGAGAGAGTAGACTTGCCCGGACAGCGCGACTTCGGCATGGACCACGACCACTACGCCTGGTCGCCCCTGGTTGACCGCAAACCCCTCCGTTGGCCCAACGGGGCGCGGATGGCGGTATGCGTTGTCGTGAGCCTGGAGCGGATGGAGTGGGCGCCGCAGCGGGGGAGTTTCCAGACGGCGACGCTGTACAATCGTCCCCTGCCCGACTACCGGGGTTACTCCCACCGGGAATACGGGCATCGCGTCGGCATCTTTCGGGTGCTGGACGTGCTGGAGAAGCACGGCATCACGCCAACCATCGCCATGGACGCGCTGACGGCGCGGCACTATCCCTACCTAGTGGAGCACTGCCTGAAGAGGGGATGCGAAATCATCGGCCACGGGATTGCCGTGAGCCGGGTCATCAGCAGCCGGATGTCGGAGGCGGAGGAGCGAGACTATGTTACGGCAAGCATCGACGCGCTGAAGGAAGCCACGGGATCTGCGCCAAAGGGCTGGCTCAGCCCGGAATACGGCGAGTCGGACCGTACTCCGGCGATCCTCGCCGAGGGCGGCATCGAATATCTCTGCGATTGGGCCAACGACGAGCAGCCCTACCCGATGACGACTCCGAAGGGTTCTCTCACCTCTCTGCCGTTGCTGTTGGACCTGAACGACGCCTTCGCCCTGGGGGAGCGGGGCTTCCCCGTCCACGAATACGCCGGCATGATAGAGGACGCCAGCGACACCATCCACGACGACGCTGCGGAAACGGGCAGGCTTTTTGCCCTGAACGTGCACCCGTGGATAATGGGGCAGCCCTTCCGCATCGGCTATCTTGACCGCGCCCTTGGGCACGTAATGAGCAAGCGGGAGGTCTGGGCCGCCGCGGGGTCTGAGATCGTCCAATGGTACCGGAAACCCGCAGAAAACTAACCAAATAGGAGAAGACGTACATGACAAGCACTGCCATTAAGGGAAGCTGGGTTGTGGGCTGGGGCGAGAACGGACATGAAATAATCAACGACGGCGTGGTCGTCACCCAGGACGACCGGATCGCGTTCGTGGGTTCCCAGAGCGACCCCGGCTGTCCGCCCGCCGACCGCGTCATTGACGCCTCCGGCATGCTTGTCTCTCCCGGCCTAATCAACCTGCACGCCATCGCTAATCTGGACGTGCAGCCCCTGCACATCGACGGGCCGGACGACGCGGGATTCCCCAAGGCGAAGTCCTTCGTCATGGACCCGGACGCACCGCTTATCCTCACCGACGAGGAATACCGGACCAGCGCCGACTTCAGCGTCGCGACGCTGCTCAAGAGTGGATGCACCACCTTTGCGAACGTTACCACCAGCGCCACCAAGAAGTGGGAGGACTCGCGGGTGGAGCCCTATGCCCTCGCGGAAGCTTCCGAGCGGATGGGGGCCCGCGGCTGGATCGGCCACTTCTACATGGAGGGCTGTACCTACACCGACGGCGACGGACAGTCCGTCTGGGTGTGGGACTCGAAGAGGGGCCAGCAGGCGATGGACAACGGCATCGAGTTCGTCAAGCACCTGCAGAAACGCAACCATCCGCTGGTCAACGGCTTTCTGTTCCCCGTGCGCACCGACAGCTGCTCGGAGGACATGCTGAAGGAGACGGTGCGGCAGGCGAAGCTGCTGGGAGACGTTCATATTCGCGCCCATTTCGCCCAGCGCATCGCCGAATTTCGGCTGTTCAAGTCGAAGAACCCGAATCGATCCATGGTGGAGTGGCTGCAGGAGCTTGGATTCCTCGGCCCCCAGATATGCCTAACCCACTGCATCTACATTGCGGGGCACAGCGAGACGGGCGACCCTCCGGGGGACGACCTTCAGATACTGGCTGAAACGGGGACCAACACCTGCCACTGCCCGGTTGTTTCCTCACGGGGCGGCAAGAATCTGGAGTCTTACAGCCGCTACACTGCGGCCGGGGTGAACATGGGAATCGGCACGGACACGTACCCGCCGGACCTGCTGGAAGAGATGCGCATCGGCGCCCTCGTCAACAAGGTTGTGGAAGGGTCCCGCGGCGCCGGGACGGTGCGGGAGTTCTTCAATGCCGCAACGATCAATGGGGCAAAAGCGCTGCGTCGGGACGACCTGGGGCGGCTGGCCCCGGGCTGCACGGCAGACATCAGCGTCTTTGACTTCAACGGACTCTACCACGCCCCAATAGACGATCCCATGCGGACGTTGGTGCACGTGGCCACGGGGAAGAACACCCACACCGTGCTGGTGGGCGGCAAGGTGGTCGTCGAAGAGGGGCGAGTGGTTGGTCTGGACGAGGAGGAGCTGGAGCGGAAGGCGCGGGACGCGTGGCTGAAGTACAAGGACGGCGTGGTGGCGTGGGACGTTGCGCAGCGCCCCAGCGACGAGATTTTCCCGCCGCTGCTGCCGCAGGCGTCTCGGTAGGGTCTAAAGGCGTTCGGGGCGACGAGTGAAGAAGGCGGGGTGTGGTGATGACTTACAATCCGGCACTATCCGGCAAGGAGGACATTTAATGGCGAGCATCGCAATCAAGGGAAGCTGGGTGGTCGGCTGGGGCGAGAATGGGCACCACATCATTGAAGACGGGCTTATCGTTACGAACGACGACCGCATCGCATTCGTGGGATCGCAGGGAGACCCCGACTGTCCGTCCGCTGACAGCGTCATCGACGCAACGGGGATGCTCGTCTCGCCCGGTCTGATCAACCTTCATGCCATCGGCAATCTGGACCTCCAGGTGCTGCGGATGGACGCCACGAACGAGTCCAAGTTTCCGAAGCCCCAGTCTTTTGTCATGGACCCGAGCCAGCCCTACATACTTACCGACGAGGAGTTCCGCGTCAGCGCGGACTTCAGCGTGGCCACTCTGCTCAAAAACGGCAGCACGTCGTTTATCAACGTCACCACCAGCGCCTCCAAGCGGTGGGAGGACACGAGCGAGACCTACGCCCTCGCCGAGGCGTCGGAGCGTATGGGCATTCGCGCCTGGATCGGGCACTTCTACCAGGAAGCCTGCAACTATACCGACGCCAACGACGAGACGCACATCGTCTGGGACTCCAAGAAGGGGCAACAGGCCATGGACCACGGCATCGAAGTGGTCAAGTTCCTGCAGAAAAAGGGCCATCCCCTGCTGACGGGCATTCTTTTCCCCGTGCGCACCGACGGATGCTCCGACGACATGCTGCGGGAGACGGTGAGACAGGCGAAGCTGCTGGGCGGCGTCCACATCCGGTCCCACTTTTCGGAGTACCCGGAGGAGTTTCGAGGCTTCAAGGCGAAGAATCCCAACCGCAGCATGGTGGAGTGGCTGAACGACATCGGTTTCCTGGGGCCAAACATCTGCCTGACCCATTCAATATTCATCGCAGGGCACAGCTTCACGGGGGACGATGCAGGTCGGGACCTGGAGCTGCTGGCCCAGACAGGCACCAGCGTGTGCCACTGCCCCGTGGTGTCGGCGCGAGGCGGAAAGGTGATGGAGTCCTTCGGGCGGTACGTTCGGGCCGGGGTGAACATGGGCATCGGGACGGATACGCACCCGCCGGACATACTGGAGGAGATGCGCATAGGAGCGATCATCAACAAGATAGTCGAGAATAGCCGCGACGCCGGAACGGTGCGGGACGTCTACAATGCGGCCACAATCGGCGGGGCGAAGGCGCTGGGACGGGACGACCTGGGGCGGCTGGCACCGGGCTGCACCGCGGACGTCAGCATCTTCGATTTCTCTCATCTGACCGCTGCGCCGCTGGACGACCCCATGCGGATGCTGGTTCACGCAGCCAACGGGCGCGACTGTCACACGGTGCTGGTCGGAGGCAAAGTTGTGGTGTCGGAGGGCCGGGTTGTCGGGGTGGACGAGGAGGTCCTGGCGCAGAAGGCACGGAGGGCGTGGCTGAAGTACAAGGGCGGCATCGCGGCGTGGGACCCGTCGAAGCGCCACGTTGACGAAGTCTTCCCGCCACTGTTTCCCAAAGCTCTAAGTTAGCGAGTGAGGCGGGAGCGGCTATACGAGCGGCTGGAGTCGCGTTGGAACGAATTCCATGACGCGATTCAGGGATTGCCCCATGATGCGCTGATGGAGGCCGGCGTGGTTGGGCACTGGTCCGTGCGGGATGTGCTGAGTCACATCGCGACCTGGGAGGAGGAGGCGCTGAAGGCGTTGCCCGTCATCCTGGAGGGTGGGCGTTTGCCGCGTTACTCCGACCAATATGGGGGGATAGACGCCTTCAATGCTCAAGCCCAGGAGCGGAAGCAGGGTCTCTCGCTGGAGGAGGCATTTGCGGGACTGGATGAACCCCACCGGCGCTTGCTCGCCTACCTGGACGAGGTTCCCGACTCGGCCTTCGCCAAGGAAAACCGCTTTCTGCGTCGGCTGCGTCAGGACACCTACGGTCACTACTGGGAGCACGCCAAGCAGATACGCAGCTGGCGAGAGGCTCGCCGCTCCTAGTCCTTAATGCCTTGCAGGACCGTTCGGACGGCGTCGACAAGGGCGTCGACTTCTGCATCTGCGGCAGGCAATTTCAATGAGAAGGGCGGCTTCCAAAAGGAGCCGCCCTTCACCAATTCTTTGACCGGAATTCTACTGGTACACGGGCATGGTGTACTCGTGGTGGCGAACAGGGCCGAAGTGCAGGTGGTTGGCTTGATAGTCCACTACTACGTCGGGATCAAAGGCTACCTGAGGGTTAAGGAAGAACATGGGGATGACGTTGTAATTCTCGTACATCCAGTCTCCCATCTCCTGAGTATATTGAAGTATGTCTTCCGGTAAGACAGCCTGGGTCAGCTTGACGTAGACGTCGTCCATAGAATCGTAATCGAAGAAGTAGCCTCCCCCGCAACCTCCCGCCACGGGGCTCATTCGGAAGCAGATGCCAATGGGGAAGGGTCCCGTTGCCTGGAACCACGCATAGATGTTGTGGTTCCATTCTCCGGTTCGAGCCCCGGCGTTCACTGCGCTTTGTTCCAGCACCTCCAGCTTGGGCTTGAGACCTATCTCCTGCCATTGAGCTGCAACGGCCTCAGAAACGTCGCCATACTCCGGGATCGCTGACGCTATGTAGAACCGGAAGGTAAACTCAAAACCGTCCGGATAACCGGCCTCGGTCAAGAGCCGCTTGGCTTCCTCAGGATCGTAAGGGTAAGGCTCCCATTCACTCTTGAAATCGGCGCGGTAGGGTGGAATGTTGTGAACGCTCATGGGCAGCGTGGCCCCCTCGGGGAAGAAGGCTTCTCTAATTGCATCACGGTTAATGGCCAGGTTCATGGCTCTGCGCACTCGAACGTCGCGGAAGGGGTCATTAGGGTCATATCCTGGGGCGACAGGGAAGGTTTCGCCCTTCTTTTCACCAACTCTTATCTCCCGGGGACCATCGTGGTACTGGCCCGAAAAGATGTAGAAGAAGTAGAGTCCGGGCAGGGTGCTGTTGGCAACCTTATATCCCTTCTCCTGCGCCTGGGGCAGCAGGTTACGCGGGACATTTGAAATGTGGGCCTCATCAGTCAGCAGCATGGCCAACCGGGTAGCATCTTCCCCGGAATAGACGAACTGCAATTCATGAAACTCCGGTGTCTTTCTCCAGTGATCTTCCACCCGTTCATGCAGAATGGAGGACCCCAAACTCAACTCAACGAACCTAAATGGACCTGTTCCGACGGGCTGTTCAAGATAACTCTCCATGCCCACGGCATCCAGGTAGTCCTGGCTGATAATGCCCGCCACCCACTCTTCACTTGCCCAGAAATTGAACTGTGGCTGTGGGACATTCATGTTCCAGATAAACTCGTTGTCATTGGGAATTTCAAAATTATCGTCATCAATTCCCAATCTGGTCCAGACGCCGGTGGTGGATAGCGCGTCATCTCTGCTCAGGGTCCTTATGGTTAGAACCACATCCTTGGCGGTGAACTCGGTCCCTTCATAGGTATCCGTGGAATGGAAGAAAACACCCTCCCTCAGCTTGAAGCTCCAGGTTTTAGCATCGGGGGACATGCTCCACTCAGTAGCCAATTGGTCATTCGTATATTCCCCGCTGAACCTATCCTGATAGATGAGATGCTCGTAGACGGCCTTTATGGGGCCGGTGCCGCTTTGGAAAGTCTGCCACATCATAGTGGTCTGGTGGGCCGGGGGAAGGGTGGCCACAATGAGCCTGGCCGAAACCGGCACTCGGACCATGGCTTCCGTAGGCGGAGCAGTAGGCGTGGGTCTTGCGGTAGCCTGGGGCGTGGGAGCGACCGTTGGCGCAATTGTTGGCGTAGGGGCGACCGTAGCCGGCGTGGTTGCTGCTCGCGTGGGAGCCATGGTTGCTGCAGTGGGCGCCGGCGTTGATGGCGGCATTGTTGGGGTGGGGGCCATGGTTGGCGCCGGTGTTGACGGGGCCATAGTTGCAGCCGTGGGCGCTTCCGTGGCGTCGTCCCCGCCGCAGGCTATTATAAACAGGGTCAGGACCATCAGCGCTCCAACAAGGGAATATGCCCACCAATGACCAGATCGTTGCATCTTATTCATGCTGCGTTGTCTCCTTCACTTACGGATGAAACCGGCTCTAAGACAGCAGCCGGGATTGGTTGTAGTGACTGATATCCTAGATGTTGTTCATTTTTATGTCCACTCTCAGAAATGTAATTTGCCTACATTGACGTTTTCCAGCTATAGATATGGCATACACAGCAATAACACGTCTGCAACTCTAAGTTCGCATAGCCCACAATCGGGCGGTTGGAAATAAACGGAAAATCTAGGGATTGGTGTTCTCGCCCGCGCCATGCACGAGGAGGCCCCAGCCGTCAATGACTAGAAGAGGGGCGCAGGTCCAGGCAGCCTGCTCCACACCCGGTGACACCGGATGGGGAAGGGCTACCCTTAGTCCTTAATGCGTTGCAGGACCGTTCGGACGGCGTCGACGAGGGCGTCTATTTCCGCATCTGTGGTCAGGGTGCTCAGTGCGCCGGAGCAGCTTTCCTGTAGCAGCACACCTTCGTTGACCAGGCCCAGGAAAAGGGCGTTTCGCATGGCTTTGTCGCCTTTGAGGGATGAGCGGTAGTCCGTCACAGGCTCGGACGAGATGTGCATGCCGAAGAATGACGCGGTGCCGGTAACCTGGCACGGCACTTCTAATTCGTCGAAAACTGCACGCAGCTTGGCCCTAAGGGTTTCGCCCAGGGCGTTCAGCCTGTCATAGACATCGGGAGTCATCGCCTCCATGACGACTGTGCCGGCGGCCAGGGTCATAGGGTTGGCGTTGAAGGTGCCGGCGTGGGCGACGGCCGCGCCGCCGTCGGACGGGTCGAACAATGCCATAATGTCGTCGCGACCGCCGAAAGCGCCAACGGGAAGCCCTCCGCCGATAATCTTGCCCAAGCAGGTCATGTCCGGCGTGACGTTAAAGGACTGCTGGGCACCGCCGGGGGAGGCGCGGAAGCTCTGGACTTCGTCGAAGATAAGCAGCAGGCCCAACTCCTCCGTAGCTTGTCGGATACCCTTCAGGAACTCTGCGTCGGCGGCCACGTAGCCCAGGGCAGAGGCGATGGGTTCCATAATGACGCAGGCGAGTTCGTGGGCGTGGGCCTGCAGGATTCGACGGCTCTCATCCAGATTGTTGTAGGGAAGGGTAACGACCCCTTCGGCGACGCTGGGGGGCTGGCCGGGGTGCTCGGGGATGGCGGTGGGGCCGTCGGGGTCGAGAGCCGTCGGCGGGGGACGGACGCTGACGGCGGCGTATTCGTGGGAGCCGTGATAGCCGCCTTCGAACTTGGCGATCTTGTGCCTACCGGTGTAGGCGCGGGCGGCCCGGATGGCCATAAGAGTGCCCTCGGTGCCGGAGTTGGTGAATCGGACGCTGTCCACCGACGGAATGCGTTCGCAGAGGATGGACGCCAAGCGCGTCTGCAACTCCGTGGGGGCGCTGAAGGCGGTGCCACGGGCCGCCTGATGCTGCAGTGCGGAGACCACCGCAGGGTTGGCATGGCCCATGATGAGGCTGGTGGCGTTGATCATGAAGTCTAGATAAGCGTTTCCGTCCACGTCGTACAGATAGTGGCCGGCTCCGTGGTCGGCGAAGATGGGGTAGGGATCAAACCAGGCGGTGCCGCGGGAGCTGCCGCCGGGAAGATATTCTTTTCCCTGGTCACTCAGTTTGCGGGCTTTCGGTGTGCGACGTTGGAACTGCTGAATCTCTCGTTCAATGGCATTCAATTTCATCGGTTGTCTCCTATTGACGCGTTTGATGGAAGTGTAATTCTAGTCATCGATGTCCTGCCAGGGGTCCCAGAAGTTTATGCCCAGGTGCTTGTATTTCTTTCCCATCCTGCGCTCCGCCCGGAGGATAAAGAAGAGAAAGACTGTCCCTCCGGCAAAGGCGGACAGGGCGATAATCATGGCCACGTAGGACAAATCCGGAAGCATGAAGAGTCGGATCATTCCGAAGAGGCCGCTGAAGAAGAGAAGAATCACAAGGATCTTCATCGTTATCCAGATCTGTAAGACGTTCATCAGGCTATCTCGAAAACGTCTCTTGCAGCTTTGCACATTCTCATTGCTTCTGGTTCCTCACGGCGCCGACGAGGACGTAGATGCCGCCGCCGATGAGGATGAGGGAGGCGAAGAGCAGGGAGGTGTCGCGGGGGGCAGGGTTAGGCAGCGCCGCAAGAAACAGGATGATGCCGGGGATGCCGGTGGCGATGACGATGGCGCAGAGGACTTTGACGATCATGGTTGAATTCGCTTGAAGTGAGGCATTATCCAGCTGGGATAGCTGAGAACTTCTCGACGTTCAGGTTCTTGGTCAAGTCACAGGCTTGCCACAAATCGTAGGCCATTTGCAAGCGCAGCCACGTTTCCGTGGAGGAGCCAAATGCCTCAGATAGACGGTAGGCCATATCTACGGAAACGCCGGACTTGAGATTAACCAAGTCCGACAGGGTCTGTTTAGTCACGCCTAACCCCTTGGCTACGCGAGTCACCGTCAATCCCCAGGGTCCAAGGCAACAACACCTTACAATCTCGCCGGGGTGAGGAGGGACTTGCATGGGCATCTTATGTCGCTTCATTTAGGGAAGGCGGGTTTGAAACCCGCCCCTAAGGAGGAGAATGCTGGCCCTACGTGCATTAGGTATCGTGGGTGGCGAACCACCCCTACTGGGTATGTGCTCTTACAAGCCAAGCCGTACTCTTACCGTTTCATCCGTATATGTTGGTTCCTGACCATTGCGGATTCGCTCCAGAACTTCGGCGGCGAGGTAGTAGTCCTCCATGTCCTGGATGCCTCTTTCCATCATCTCCCGCAGTTAGAATGCCTTGGGGCGGCCGGTCTGGGAAGCGAGAAAGTCGATCCTTCGCTCGATGTCAGTGTCCAAGCGGATAGAAGTTGCCATGGTGCGAACTCTCTTTGGCGTGAATGTGCGAATTGATTATATCATCTGGGGAAATCCGAGGGGTTGCGGAGAAAGAAAGAAGCTCCCGTTATGGGAGCTTCTATTGATGTTGTTGGTAGCGGGGACAGGACTCGAACCTGTGACCTTCGGGTTATGAGCCCGACGAGCTGCCACTGCTCCACCCCGCGACGGGTGCACATAGAGAATAGCTAATTGAAGTTTGAAGCTCTTAGCGCAGGTCAAGTCCTCGGCTGATTAGTACCGGTAAGCTGAGGACATTACTGCCCTTACACCTCCGGCCTATCAAGCAGGTAGTCTTCCTGCTGCCTTACCTCCAGCAATGCTGGAGTGGGAAACCTAATCTTGGAGAGGGCTTCGCGCTTAGATGCCTTCAGCGCTTATCCTCACCGGACATGGCTACCCGACGATGCCCCTGGCGGAACAGCCGGCACACCATAGGTCCGTCCCTTCCGGTCCTCTCGTACTAGGAAGAGAACTCCTCAAGTTTCCTTCGCCCACGGCGGATAGAGACCGAACTGTCTCACGACGTTCTGAACCCAACTCACGTACCCCTTTAACCGGCGAACAGCCGGACCCTTGGGACCTCCTTCAGCCCCAGGATGGGATGAGGCGACATCGAGGTGCCAAACCTCGCCGTCGATGTGAACTCTTGGGCGAGATAAGCCTGTTATCCCCGGGGTAGCTTTTATCCGTTAAGCCACGGCCCTTCCACAAGGAGCCGTAGGATCACTTTGCCCGACTTTCGTCCCTGCTCGACTTGTAGGTCTCGCAGTCAAGCCCCCTTATGCCAATACACTCTATGGGCGATTTCCATCCGCCCTGAGGGGACCTTTGGGCGCCTCCGTTACCTTTTAGGAGGCAGCCGCCCCAGCTAAACTGCCCACCAAACACTGTCCCCGCTAAAAAGCAGGTTAGAACCAAAACCAGGGAAGGGTGGTATTCCAACGACGGCTCCACTAAAACTGGCGTTTCAGCTTCCCAGCCTCCCACCTATCCTGTACATCCATGCTCCCAGACCAATGTCAGGTTGCAGTAAAGCTCCACGGGGTCTTTTTGTCCTGCCGCAGGTCGCCCGCATCTTCACGGGCACTGCAATTTCACCGGGCCCTCCGCCGAGACAGTAGCCAGATCGTTACACCTTTCATGCGGGTCGGAACTTACCCGACAAGGGGTTTCGCTACCTTAGGACCGTTAGAGTTACGGCCGCCGTTCACCGGGGCTTCAGTTCAGCGCTTGCACGCCTCCCCTTAACCTTCCGGCACTGGGCAGGTGTCAGCTCCTATACTTAGGGTTTCCCCTTAGCAGAAACCTGTGTTTTTGGTAAACAGTCGCCTGGCCTTCTTATCTGCGACCCCGGAAATGCTCAGCCGGCAAGCGGCATCACCTTCCAGGGCGCCCCTTCTCCCGAAGTTACGGGGCCCTTTTGCCTAGTTCCTTAGCGGAGGTTCGCCCGAACGCCTTGGGACGCTTATCCCTGCCTACCAGTGTCGGTTTGCGGTACGGTCACCCCTTTTCCATAGTCGCGAGGCTTTTCTCGTCGGTGTGGGATTAACAGAGTTTCCATCCACCGAAGTGGACGAATCCCCCCTCCTCTCAGCTCGTAACGCCGGAACGGATTTACCTATCCCGACATGGCCTACAGGCAGGGACGCGCCGTATCCAGTGGCACGCTCCATCTACCCTGCCGCACCCCCCCTCGACTTTAAAACGAAAAAACGGTGGTGTAGGAATATTAACCTACTGTCCATCATCTTCGGCTTTCGCCTACGACTTAGGACCGACTAACCCTACGCCGATAAACGTTGCGTAGGAACCCTTAGGCTTTCGGCGTCAGGGATTCTCACCCTGATTAACGCTACTCATTCCAGGATTCTCACTTCCCCTCGCTCCACACTGGCTCACGCCAGAGCTTCACTGCAAGAGGAACGCTCCCCTACCTCCCAGTCCCCTCGAAAGGGGAGTTGGAACCACAGCTTCGGCGGCAGACTTAAGCCCCGTTACATTTTCCGCGCAGAACCCCTCGACCAGTGAGCAATTACGCACTCTTTAAAGGATGGCTGCTTCTAAGCCAACCTCCTGGCTGTCTGGGGAACTCTACCTCGTTTCCCACTTAGTCTACTCTTGGGGGCCTTAGCTGGTGGTCTGGGCTGTTTCCCTCTCGACCATCGAACTTATCTCCGACAGTCTCACTCTCAAGAAACGGTTGAACGGCATTGGTGGTTTGGTTGGGTTTGGTAAGCTCACGCCCCCTAGCCCATCCAGTGCCCTACCTCCGTCCACCTCTTAATTGAGGCTGTACCTAAATACATTTCGGGGAGAACCAGCTATTTCCGGGTTCGATTGGCATTTCACCGCTACCCACAGCTCATCCGATACTTTTGCAACAGTAACCGGTTCGGACCTCCAGTACGCGTTAACGGACCTTCATCCTGGCCATGGGTAGATCACCCGGTTTCGGGTCTACTTAATGGTACTAATACGCCCTATTCAGACTCGCTTTCGCTTCGGCTCCGGAACTCCAGTTCCTTAACCTCGCACCACCAAGTAACTCCCTGGATCATTCTTCAATAGGCACGCCGTCATCCGCATTCGCAGACTCCGACCTGCTGTAAGCTTATGGTTTCAGGTCTATTTCACTCCCCTCCCGGGGTACTTTTCACCTTTCCCTCACGGTACTGGTTCACTATCGGTAGCTAAGGGTATTTAGCCTTGGAGGGTGGTCCCCCCAGCTTCCCACAGGATTTCTCGTGTCCCATGGTACTCAGGATACCGTCAGGAGTCCCACCTCTTTCGCCTACGGGGCTATCACCCTCTACGGCGGCCCTTTCCAGGGTGCCTTTGGCTAGAAGTGGGTTTTGTAACTCCTTGAAGATGCCGAAGTTTCTTCAGACGATTCCTACAACACCCCTGCGACATAGGTCTTCGGACCACTTAGGCACAGAGGTTTGGGCTGTTCCCCGTTCGTTCGCCACTACTTGGGGAATCTCGGTTGATCTATTTTCCTCAGGGTACTTAGATGTTTCAGTTCTCCTGCTTACCCCCCCGATTGCTCGGGGTGTACCGGCTCAACACCGGCACGGGTTGCCCCATTCGGGAATCCCCGGCTATGCCCGCTAGACGGCTCACCGAGGCTTATCGCAGCCTTGCCACGCCCTTCATCGGCCCTTAGCTCCTAGGCATCCACCATAAGCTCTTAGTAACTTGACCCACGCTAAGAACTTCAAACTTTACTTACTTTACTTCTTTACTTAGCTATTCTCTTTTTAAGGTGCAAAAGCGGCGGGCTGGTCATCCAAGCCGCCGCTTGAGGTAAGTCCAACCTGGTCTAGAGTGATATCAACTGTCGATTCGGTTCTGAACTTCCTCCAAGGTTGTGTATTATATGCCCGCCACAGATTCTCGTCAATACCCCCTACTGCCCAAATGTCCGACTGCGTCGGCGGGGCCTGGTTTCCGGAGCCGCCCTGATTGCCGTCGTTGGCACTCATTGGTATACTCCACGGCCAGTCTTATGACACCTCGTCAAGTCACCGTGCGCGTTCCCGCCACCACCGCCAACCTAGGCCCTGCATTCGACTGCATGGGCATGGCGCTGCGCATTCACAATGAAATTCAGGTTTGCCTGGGCGAGTTGTCTGAGCCAACGGTGCGGGTGTCGGGCCGGGGGGAAGAATCGCTGCCCAAGGATACCTCCAACCTGGTGTACCGGGCCTATGCACGCCTGTTTGAGGCGACGGGGACTCCCATGCCGGCGCCCGTCATCACCTGCCGGAACGAGATTCCGCTGGAGCGGGGTTTGGGGAGCAGCGCCGCAGCCATTGTCGGAGGACTGACAGCCGCCAATCATCTGGCGGGGACCCCCCTGACCAGGGAGGAGATTCTGTCGTTGGCGGTGGAGTTGGAGGGGCATCCGGACAACGTGGCTCCCGCGCTTCTGGGAGGAATTAGGATTGTGGCGCGGGGGCCGGACTCCCTCATCACGGCGCCGGTGCCCCTTCCGCCGGACCTGCGGGCGGCACTATTCGTGCCGGAGGTCGCCATTTCCACGGCGGAGGCCCGGGCGGTGATGCCCGACACGGTGCCGATGGAAGACGCGCTGTTCAACGTGGGGAGGGCGACCCTGCTGGTGAACGCCCTGGCCACCGGGCGACTGGAGGACTTGAAGACTGCTACGGAGGACCGGCTCCACCAACCGTACAGGAGCCATTTGTTGCCGGCAATGCGGCTGATAATTCAGGAGGCGTTGAAGGGCGGGGCACTGGCGGCGTTCGTTTCGGGCAGCGGTTCGACGGTGCTGGCGCTGTGCCGGGGCCGGGAGATGAGCGTGGCCTACGAGATGGCGGAGATGGCGCGAAAGACGAACGTGCCCGGACGGGCGTTTATCACGTTTCCCTCAGAGGAGGGGGCGAGGGTGGTGGGGGGAGGCTAGCGGTCCAGCCAGCGGCGGACCTGTTCCCATTTGGAAGGCTCTATGCCGTCGTCCAGGATCTTGCCGCGCCATCGCTTGTCTTGGGAACCGGGTCTTACGAAGAGCAGGCCGTAGACGATGACGAACAGAATCAGCCCGGCCCAGATGGGCAGCAGGAACTTGACGTTTTCCACGAAGAGGTAGTTGAAGGCGTTGTAGACGACGAATGAGACTACGATGAGGACGATGCCCGCGAGGACCACCTTGTTGGGTGAAACTCGAAAAATGGAACCGGCCCATGAGACACGGGACAGCAGCCTGCTCGGCTTCTGGGCTTCTCCTAAATCGTCGGCTACGCTACGTTTTCTACCGGAGCGTTCCGCCTCTTCAAGGATTTGCTCGATCTCTCTGATGTACTTATCGGCCATGGCGAGGCACGTTCGAATCAGTAGGTTTTAATCTGTCGATGACAGATATGCTTATGTTTATGATTCTACAATAGGCAAACGCCTATGGCAACGCAGAGAGACCTCGGATGAACCGGATATAGCTTGGAAAAGGGACGCGGATTTAATCGTCGTCGCCGCTTGAATCCATGCTGACCATGGCGCGCACGAGCTCCCTGCCGGAGGGCATGGGGACCTCTTCGCCATCCTCCGTCCACATGGCCGTAGGATCGTCCCGCTGCTCCTCTTCGATTTCGCCTTCGAAATCCAGGTTCAGCAGGCTGTCCCTTATCTGGCCGCGGTAAGCGTCGATACCTGTGGCGGGGAAGGAGGGCACGCCGACGAGGCCAGGATTACGGTAGGTCTCCCGGATGATGACGGTTATCCGCTGGGCGCTGGCGCTGAGGATTGCCCCCTCGTAGCGGTTGCCCTGATTGGTCAGGCGGGCCAGACGGCTGCCCAGACGGGGCTCCACGTAGCCGAGAATCTCCTCGTCCAGGCTCTTTACGACGAGAGTGTGGTTATGGACTTCCAGGATAACGCCGTCGCCTCCCGAAACCTGGTCTACCGTGTCTTCAGAGGCGGCGATGCGGAGGTCGGTGATGCCGGACTTGCCGCTCTCCTCGAGGAAGAGGCGCGGCACAACGCGGCGGGCGGTGTGGACCGAGGCCGTGTTCCTGGAGAGCCGCTCAAGCCTGACCAGGTTTTTCTTGGCGATGTTGTTGTGGGGCGTCAGGGACAGCACCTTCTCAAAGGAAGTCCGCGCTCTGTCGTAGTAACCCACTTCCAGGCAGGCCTTGCCGAGCCGGTTGAGGGCCTCCGTGTTGTTGGGGAAGTAGTAGAGAATCTCCTCGTTTACGGCCGCGGCTTCCTCCCAGCGCCCTTCGAGAGCGTGTTGAACGGCGGCTTTGGACTTGATTTCCTTCAATCTTGTTGCGTCTACGGCGTGTGCTAGTTCCATGTTTTTTCTCTTTTCAAGGGAAATGTTGCTCGTTACAACAATGCTAAGACAGCCCTATATCGGCTGTGCAAGGGGTGTAACGACATTTATTTGCGAATGTTTGGCTGTTTGTTTCCTGGTGCTGTTGAAACAGGGTATAGACTTACACTAAGTTTGGGCTGGGGTCAAGTCATTTTTGGCAAAATCTGGCCCCAATTTTGCTTTTTCCCCCAAAATGATGCTGTTTTCTACAATATACGTCGCAAACCGGCCCTTTGGACTTGTCACGGATGGGCCGTCGCAAACCGGTTCCTGAGTGCGATTTCTTGGGGCCAAAACGACAGACCAAGGCCGGTTACTGGAGGCTAAACAGCGTCCAGCCCGAATACGGTGTGGAGAGCGACCACGGCATCTTCCACCTGGGCTTCGGAAACTATGCAGGTGATCCGGATCTCCGAGGTTGTAATCATCTCTATGTTGATTTCGGCCTCGGCGAGGGCGCGAAACATGCGGGAGGCGTAGCCAGGCGCGTCCAGCATTCCGACGCCAACGATGCTTATCTTGCTGAGTGAGTCGTCCGAGACCACCTCCTCGGCACCGACGGTGTCCGCGACGGAACGCACACGCTCCAAGGCCTCCTGCAGGTCGCCCCGGGCGACGGTGAAGCTGAGGTCCGTTGCCTTGTTGACGCCTGTGTTCTGGACGATGGTGTCGACGCTGATGCCCACGTCGGACAGGGGCTCGAAGAGGGCGGCAGCAACGCCGGGCCGGTCGGGGACGCCCCGCAGGGTGATCTTGGACACGTTGCGGTCGTGGGCCACGCCGGTAACCTTGACCCGGTTTTCCATGGTCTTTTCGTTTTTCTCAATCATCTCAACTTCTCCGCCGGTCAAGTTGCTATCGTCGCCAAGCGCCGAGGAGCTCTCGCCAATTCCAAGAACATCTCCGTGAATCAGGGTGCCCGGCTGGTCCCCAAAGGTCGAGGCCACGTATACGGGGATTCCGTAGACGGAAGCCAGCTCTATGGACCTGGGATGCATCTTTGCCCCGTAGGCGGCCAGCTCCAGCATCTCATGGTAGGTGATCTGCTCCAGCTTGCGGGCGGTGGGCACGATGCGGGGGTCGGCAGTGTAGATGCCATCAACGTCGGTGTAGACCTCGCAGCACCGGGCATCAAGGGCGGCGGCGAGGGCGACGGCGGAGGTGTCGGAGCCACCCCTGCCGAGGGTGGTCACGTCCAACTCGTCGGTGATGCCCTGGAAGCCCGCAACGACGACCACCTTGCCCGCGGCCAGCTCCGTGCGGATGCGTTGGGCGTCGACGCTGTGGATGCGGGCGCGTCCGTATAGGGTATCGGTGTGGATGCCGGCCTGGAGGCCGGTCAGTGCGATGGCGTCGCAGCCGATGGACCGGAGGGCCATGGCCATGAGGGTGCACGAGACGATTTCGCCGGACGAGAGGAGGAGGTCCATCTCCCTGAGGGCGGGCTTGTCGGAAACCTGGTCAGCCAGGTCGATGAGATCGTCGGTGGTGTCGCCCATGGCTGAGACCACCGCGACCACCTGGACGCCGCCGGAGGATGCGGCGGCGATTCGGCGGGCCACGGCACGGATCATGTCGGCGTCGGCCAGGGATCTGCCGCCGTATTTCTGGACAACAACGGGCATGGCGGGACTGTCTTCAGATTCAATCAAGGGTCAAAGCGCACTAGCTATGGCCGGGGGGCATGACGTGCCGGCCGAAAATCTTTAGACGGCGCACTCTCCCTCGCCGCGCTCCACCTTGTAGGCCACCGTCTTTTCCCAGTCCATGTACAGGCCCTGGGAATCGCCGTTCAGGGAGGGGATGTCGGCGCACTTTTCGGCCAACTCCTTTATGGGGGCGGGGCCGACCCTGTCGAGGAAGGCGTTAAACTTCTCGCCAGGCTCCCGATTCGCCTGGAAGTGCTCCGCAATCATGCGCACCAGTTGGGGCACCACTTTGGCGGGGACTTTTGTCCTTGGGATGCGTGTGCCGTAGATCGTTTCCTCCGGGGCGCCGGTCCCGTAATTGCCACCCAGGAACAGTTCGTAGGCGGGAATCTGCATGCCGGAGGAGTTCTTCATCGCGGCGCCGTGGAAGCCGATGTTTGCAACGTGGTGCTGACCGCAGCCGTTGGGGCAACCGCTGATTTTGACGTGCATCTCCTTGACTGCCGAGTCCTGATAGGCAGCGGGGTTGTTCAGGAGTTCGTCGCGGACGGCGCGTCCCAGGCCCATGGAGGAAGTGATGCCGAGCTTGCAGCTGTCGGTGCCGGGGCAGGACACCACGTTGGTGATGCCGTTGTGATCGGGTTCGGAGAGGCCGATGGCGTCCAGTGCCTTCCACAGGTCGAAGAGACTGCCTTCGGGCACCCAGCGGAGAGCCAGATTCTGCTCCAGGGTGGTCCTGGCGGAGCCGCCCGTAAAGTCACGGACTATTCGGGCGAGGGCAGGAAACTGGTCGACCTCTATGTCCCCCTGAGGCACAGTGACGTAAACGAGCATGTACCCGTCCTGCTTCTGGGGCTCGACGTTGGTCTTCTTCCAGTAGAGGAATTCCTTGGGGAGTTTCTGCCCGTTGGAAGGGGCGGCAACAAGGGGCGGGGGCGATTCCGTGTATACCTCGTCCAGGGCCATGAGGGGGGTGGGATCGACGGGATCGACCTTCTCCAACTCCTCGTCGACCATTGCCTTAAAGGCGTCGAAGCCGATGCGGTGGATGAGGACCTTGATTCGCGCCATCATGCGGTTCTTGCGCAGCATGTCTGCACGGTCGAAGACCCTCCAGATGGCGGTGGCCACCCTGAGATAGTCTTCCATGGGAACGAAGTCGTAGAGGGCCTGGCCCAGCTTGGGCATGATGGAAGTGCCGCCACCCACCAGAACCTTGAAGCCGGGTTCGCCGTTCCGCACCTGGGCGACGTAGGCCAAGTCGTGGAGGGGAGAGATGATGTTGTCGCGGTCTGGGCTGCCACTGAAGGCCGTCTTGAACTTTCGGGGGAAGTTCTGGGTGAGGGGGTGCCGGACGGCGTAGCGGACGTATGCGGCGAGGTAGGGAGTCACGTCGAAGAGTTCGTCGGGGCTGACGCCGGACTGGGGCGGAGCGACAACGTTGCGCACGGTGTTGGCGCAGGCCTCGCGGGTGCTCAGGCCAATCTTGCCCAGAATTTCCATAGCCTCGGCGCAGTCTTCCAGGGTCATGTGATGCATCTGGATGTTTTCCCTGGTGGTGATGTGGCCCTTCTTGAGAGGCACGTACTTCTCGACAATTTCGCCCAGGCCTTCCAGGGCTTCAGGGGTTAGGACGCCGCCGGGCACCTTGATGCGGAACATCTGGGCATCGGGCTGACGCTGGCCGTATACGCCCTGGTGCAGCCGAAACTGCATGAATGGCGCCTCTTCCACCTCGCCGGCCCGGAAGAGTTTGACCTCGTCCCGGTACTCTTCCACTTCTTCCTGAAGGAAGGGGATGATGCCGTTGGACTTTGTGGCAAGCTCCAAGCTGTCCACGTGCTTTTCCGACTGTGTCCTGCGTGTCTTCTGAATCAACTGCTTCTCCTAAAAAACAAAATGCGCCTCTTTACTACATAGTAGAGAGGCGCAGCCTTTGGCTTCTGCTTTCGTCCTCCCCTATGGAGGACTGTTACAAAGATGGAAGAGGTCGTCTGGATATCTCATCGCAAATAGTCTATTCCTAAGGTAGACAACTGTCAACCGAAAGTGGGGTGAGGTGAGGCGTCAGCAAGGCGGAAGGTCAGCGGCTGATGCGGGTCAGGTAGATGCGGGAGGCTGTGACGAAGCCCATAGCCGTTTCTCCCCTGGGTGTTTCGAAGGTGATGACGTCCCGGTAGTCCCCCAGTTCAACGACCTTGATCTCTTCACCCGGAAGGATCTGGTACCTGCTGAGGAACTCAATCAGCTTCGGGTCTTCGTCGGGGAGGCTGATCACTCGATACTTGAGACCCGGCTTGGCCTCGCTCAAGCGAATCACCCTGCCGGACGGCTTCTTGTATCCGCTGCCGGGAATGGGCTTGCCGAAGGGGCAAGTGGTGGGGCCCTTAACGGCGTCGTTGATGCGATCCTCCAGGTAGGGGGAGATGCCGTGCTCCAGCAGGTGGGCCTCTTCGTCGGCGCGGGAGAGTTCCACGCCAAGCACGTCAACGACGAGACGCTCTGCCAGACGATGACGACGGGCGATACCCTCTGCCAAACGAGTGCCCTTGTCGGTAAACTCGATTTCCTTTTTGGAGGATATACGAATCAAGCCGTCGCGAGACATACGACGCAGCATACCGAGAATGGACGGCAGGGTGGTGCCCAAGCCCTCCGACACCGGCAGGCGCCGAATGTAGGCCGCCAACTGAGCCAGAACCGTCGACTCCTGCTCCTCCTTGAGGATGTGCAAGGAGAGCAGGTAGTTTTCTACGGCGGAGGAGAGTCGCTCCGGGGGTTTGACAGTCGTATCCGGCATGGGCGAATCCACAAATGTGGTGGCTAAAGGGGAGTTTGCCCCTCTTGAGGGTCCGGCCGGAGCGTCCAAACCTAATACCCCGGCCGGTCAGGGCACCCTACAGGCTGCGCTTAAGGGTCGAAAGGTCCCTGTCCTTGAAGTAGTCGTAGTTCATGTCTATGTATTCGGCCCACTCTTCCGGCACGGTGTCCTCCGGGAAGATGGCAACAACGGGGCATACGGGCTCACAGGCCGCGCAGTCAATGCACTCGTCCGGGTTGATGAAGAACATGTTATCTTCATCCGTCGTATAGATGCAGTCTACGGGGCAAACGTCGACACATGCAGCATCTTTAACGTCCACACACGGCTCCGCAATGATGTACGTCATGAACTACCGCTCCTAGTCAAGAATTATGGCTGTCACGTCCCTTAGAACGGAGTCGCCACAGGCCAACATTATATCACACACAAAGCCAAATCCCAACGCTTCACGCCGCCGGTTTAGTTGGCTCACGCTAATTGGCAGCGTGAAGTTGCGAAACGGATCTAGAGGACGAGGCCGTAAGTCCGCTTCTTGATGCTGAGGTTCACGAAGGTTTCCGTGCGGGTGACGCCCGGAATGGTGCCTATCTTGGTGCGGAGGAAGACTCCGAGCTCCTCCGTGGAAGGCTTGGCCACGCAAGCAAAGACGTCGAAGGCGCCAGTGGTAATGGCGACGTAGTGCACGTCTTCCATATTGGTAATGGCGTCGGCAACGGTGTCCAGCTCGCCGGGGGCAGTCTGGAGGCCGATGAGGGCGGTGGTGGGGTAGCCCATCTTACTGAGATCGGGGACTGCCTTGATCTTGATAACGTCCTCTTCCACCAGCCGGCGCAGGCGGCGGCGGATTGTTCCTTCGCTTACGCCGACTTCTCGGGCTATTTTCGCGTTGGATGCCCGTCCGTCCGATTCCAATATGTCAATGATCTGATTGTCGGTAAAATCCTGCTTGGTCACCAGTTCTTCCATTGTTGCCTCTCAGATGCAGCGAAAATAATGCCGGGGTATGATAAACTGGAAGACGAATCCTGTCAATAGGCGTATGTATCAAGACGATAGCGTTAGATAATTCGCCGATACTCATTGAAATACATAACATTGGTGTAGATGACACCATCGCTCACTTGTTGTTGAGACTTTGGAGAGGCTTCGAGAAATACGAGCCTAATCTTGGTAAAAACACCGCTATTCTGATATAGTTAAGAATCAACCAGGAGGGATCGCATAGTGGCCTAGTGCGGGCGCCTGCTAAGCGCTTTGGCCGAGAAGTCGGCCTCGTGGGTTCGAATCCCACTCCCTCCGCCGGTTCTTTTATCCATTCCCAGAATCAATGAACATATTCAGTCCCAAGCAGGAAATACAGGAGCCATGAGCAGCTACTACATCTGGACAATCGGCTGTCAGATGAACAAGGCCGACTCTGAGACTCTCTCCACGGCATTCAACCAGGCTGGCCTCAGTCCCGCGTCCAACGCCTCCCAAGCCGATGTTGTGGTGCTGAATTCCTGCGTGGTGCGCCAGAGCGCGGAGGACAAGGTAATTGGCACCCTGGGCATGATGAAGTCCGTTCGGGCCAAGAAACCGGGACAGATTCTCGCCCTCATGGGCTGCATGGTAGGCGCCCGGACTGAGGAACTGGAGCGTCGCTTTCCCCAGGTAGACGTGTTCATGCGTCCGCAGCAGTTTTCACCCGTGCTGGAACTTTTGGAGGAACGGCTGGGCATCGACACGGAGGGATGCCTGAGCGCGCTTGCGCCGGAAAGTCCTTCCGTCAGCAGCTATGTGCCCGTCATCCACGGCTGCGATCTGATGTGCACCTTCTGCATCATCCCCTTCCGACGGGGACGGCAGGTGAGCCGACCGATAGAGGAGATCCGCCACCAGGTGGAGCTGATGACGCAGCGGGGAATGAAGGAAGTAACGCTGCTGGGGCAGACAGTGGACGCCTACGGTCACGACTTCGACGAGCCGTGCGACCTTTCGAACCTGCTTCACGCCGTGCATTCTGTGGAATGTCTGGAGCGGCTGCGTTTTCTCACTTCCCATCCCATATTCATGAGCCAGGACATTATCGACGCGGTAGCGAACCTGCCCAAGGTGTGCGAGCACATAAACCTGCCCTTCCAGGCGGGGGACGATGAGGTGCTGGAGGCCATGCGCCGCCGGTATACGCAAAGCGAGTATCGCGAGATAATCGACCGGATTCGCCGCACGGTGCCGGACGTGGCCATCAGCACGGACGTAATCGTCGGCTTTCCGGGGGAGACTCACAAGCAGTTCACGGAGACCTACAGGCTGGTGGAGGACATCCAATTCGACAAGGTGCACATGGCCGCCTATTCACCGAGGCCCGGCACCTTCGCCCATCGCAAGCTGCCCGATTCCGTGAGCCGGGAGGAGAAGCGTCACCGGCTGAAGGCCCTTGAATCGCTGCAGAAGGAGATTCAGGAGAAGAAGAACCGCCGGTTGGTCGGAACCAGGGAGGAAGTGCTGGTGGAAGGGCGGAAAAAGGGGCGCTGGCAGGGTCGCACAAGGCAGGACAAGCTGGTATTCTTTGAGCATCCCTCAGACGTGCTGGGCCGGACGGTGGAAGTGACCATCGAAGCCGCCACGGCGTGGTCGCTGAGGGGATCACCGTCGAAGATTCGCCAACCCATCGAGGCGGGGGTGTCGCCATGACGTTGAATCTGAAGACCCCCGGCGCAGGGAGAAAACCCTTCCTGCCGATAACCGAGATTGAGCACGCCGCATTCTGCAAGAGCGAGGACGAACTTCCCGCGAAGCCGCTGCTCGACGAGATAAAGGTAAACGTCCGCTGGCAGAAGATTCCGCTGAAGTATATTCGCCTGGACGCGGAGGAGCTGGACCGGCGCATCTACGATGCCCGACAGCAGCTTGGGACGAAAGTCGTCGTGCTGGGGCACCATTATCAGCGGGAAGAGGTTATCAAGTACGCCGACTTTCAGGGGGACTCCTATCTGCTGTCGCAACAGGCCGCGAGCCAGGCTGAGGCGGAGTACATCATATTTTGCGGCGTGCACTTCATGGCGGAGACGGCTCGCATTCTTTGTGCGCCCCACCAGCGGGTGATTCTGCCGAACATCACCGCCGGCTGCTCCATGGCCGACATGGCGCCCACGGGCGACGTTCTGGACGCCTGGGACGACCTGGAAGACCTGCTGGGGCCGAATTCCGTCGTGCCCATCACTTATATGAACTCCACTGCCGAGATAAAGGCCCTGTGTGGGAGGAACGGTGGTATCGTCTGCACTTCCTCGAACGCTGCCGGGACCTTCGAGTGGGCTTTCGAACGGGGCGAACGGGTGCTGTTTCTGCCGGACCAGCACCTGGGCCGCAACACCGCTTTGAACATGGGCATCGACGTGGACGAGATGATCGTCTGGAATCCATTCAAGCCCATGGGAGGACACACCCCGGAGCGCATTCGTGACTCCAAAGTCATCCTGTGGCAGGGGCACTGCTCGGTGCATACGCGATTCACTCCCCGGCAGATTGAGACGGCGCGGCAGCGGTACCCGGACATCACGGTCATTGTCCACCCGGAGTGCACCATGGAGGCAGTGCAAGCCGCGGACATGAACGGGTCGACGGAGGTCATACGCAAGACCATCAACGAGGCTCCTTCGGGCAGTCAGTGGGCCGTGGGCACGGAGATCAGCCTGGTGAACCGGCTGGCGAAGAACAATCCTGACAAGGTCATATTCTGTCTGGACCCCATTGTTTGCCCGTGCTCGACCATGTACCGCATCCACCCGGCTTATCTCTCGTGGGTGCTGGACTCGCTGCTCGACGGGGAGATTGTCAACGAGATTCGCGTCGACGATGAGACCAAGCGACACGCCCACACCGCGCTGGAGCGGATGCTGGAGGTCTCCTAGCATAGGCCGTCGCCCGTTGAGAGACCTTTCCGAAAGCCCTGAATTCAGCGTCGCAGGGGTGGGCCGGATTGCTTGAGATCACACCCGAAATACAGCGGCTCATCGACCGGGCCCTGGAGGAAGACCAGGCCTTTGCCGACGCGACTACCCAGGCGCTGATCGACCCTAGCATTCAGGCCATTGGAGAGTTTCGCGCCGAAGAAGAGGGCAAGCTGGCGGGCATCAACGCCGCCCTCGCGGTCTTCCGGCGGCTCCGACCCTCCGCAGAAACGCAGATTCTCGTCGAAGACGGCGAGAGCCTCCTGCCGGGCCAGGTCATCGCTACGGTAACGACCTCCGCAGACGTGGTGCTCAGGGGCGAGCGGCTGGCGTTGAACATGCTCCAGCGCATGAGCGGCATAGCCACGGAGACGGCCAGGTATGTCGAGGCGGCGGAGGGGACGGACGCTCGCATCATAGACACGCGCAAGACGGCGCCGGGCCTGCGGACGCTGGACAAGTACGCAGTGAGAGTTGGCGGGGGGCACAACCACCGGATGCACCTGGGCGACGGGATTCTCATTAAGGACAACCACCTGTACCTGCTGGACCGGGAGTCCACCACCCTGTCGCAGCTAATACTGCGCGCCCGGAGTAGGGCGTCACACACCCTCAAGATTGAGGTGGAGGTCACGAACCTGCACCAGTTGGATGAGGCGCTTGAAGGCGGGGCGGACATTGTGCTGCTGGACAACATGTCCGTGGAGGACATGGCTGAGGCCGTCCGAATCACGGGAGGCCGCGCCCTGCTGGAGGCTTCGGGAGGCATCACCATCGACAACGTAGCTGCCGTCGCCGGCACCGGCGTCGACCTGATTTCCGTGGGCGCGTTGACCCACTCCGTCAAAGCGTTGGACATCAGCATGGACATCACCGCAATCCGATAGCCGCACGGAACCAAACCCAAATCTCCAATAAGGTGAAAAGATGACGACAGGTATTAACCACGCCCCAATCGAACGCAACATGGCCATGGAGCTGGTGCGCGTTACCGAGGCCGCCGCGATTGCCGCCGCCCAGCACATGGGGAAGGGCGACAAGGAGATGGTGGACCAGGCTGCCGTGGACGCCATGCGCGTTACCCTGGGGTCAATTTCCATGGACGGCGTGGTGGTCATCGGCGAAGGGGAGAAGGACGAGGCCCCCATGCTCTACGTGGGGGAGGTGATCGGGGACGGACACGACCCGAAAGTGGACATTGCCGTGGACCCCATTGACGGGACGACGCTGCTATCCAAGGGACTGCCGGGGGCGATTGCCGCCATCGCGCTGTCGGCGCGCGGGGCTATGCGGGTGCCCTTCCAGTTTGCGTATATGAACAAGATAGCCGTTGGCAAGGCCGCCAAGGACGTTATAGACATTGACGCGCCGGTGGAGGCTAACCTGCAGAACACGGCCAGGGCCATGGGCAGGAGCGTGGAGGAGCTGACGGTGGTGGTGCTGGACCGTCCACGCCACGACCGGCTACTGGCGGAGATTCGCGAAACCGGCGCGCGGGTGAAGTTGATTTCCGACGGAGACGTGGCCGCCGGCATTCACGCGGCGCTGCCGGATTCAGGGGTGGACGTGCTGATGGGCATCGGCGGAACCACGGAAGGTGTGCTGACCGCGGCGGCGATCCGGTGCATCGACGGGGCCATCCAGTGCAAGGCGTGGCCGCGAAACGACGAGGAGCGTCGGGCGGCCCTGGACGCGGGGGTGGACCTGGAGAAGGTGCATATGACGACGGACCTGGTGGGAGGGGAGGACGTGTTCTTTGCGGCGACGGGGGCAAGCACGGGAGACTTATTGCGGGGGGTGCGGTTCTTCCCCAACGGCGTGGAGACTCATACCCTGGTGATGCGGTCTCGCTCCGGCACCGTCCGTTGGATTGATTCTCTGCACGATTTTTCGCGGCTGAATAAGGCGCTGTTTGGGGAGTAGGGGTGGGTCCGCAGCTACCCTGCTTCCATCGCCGTGGTGTAGCGGCCTTGGCTGGCGGCGGAGGTTTCCATGGAACTAGATGTGCTTTCTGAAAGTAGTAAGGTCAATTTCCAGAGCTCTTAGCATCCTGCTGAGAGCGAGCCTGTGTACCTCCCTTTTCCCCAGCACCAATGTGGTTGTGAGAGTTCTTCCGTCAGAAGTCCGTCTTGAAACTCCCAAGTGAGACCCCCCTCGCCGCCTGTGCTCCAAACAGCCTATTCTTTTCAAAACCGCGAGCAACCTCCTGCTGGACAATAACGGGAGATTGCTGGCAGGAATTCTAGGCATATACCACTATGGGAGTCTCGGTCTTCTCTGAGACAGCGGCGGCAAATTCGACAGTGTCATCGATTGCCGGAAGCGTAACGATACCTTTTTCGCGAAAGACTCGCTCACGCTCTCCGATTTCGTCGAGCATGGATAGGTGGACGTAGATGGCATCCTTTAGATTCTCGCAGACTTCTTCCAGAGAATCGCCCTGGGTGACTGTGCCTAGCTCAACGCAGTAGCCGACGTACACGTCATCATGCTTTTCCACTTTTGTGTTTAAAGTAAAATGTCGCTTTGCTTGGGGCATTGTCTCTCCTCTCGCGATTCTCATGGAGCTTGATTCCGAGCATATTTGCTAGAAGGATAGTGCCGATTCGCCCCGTTGACAAGCAGGCCGGGGTGAATAATCTATCCGGTTAGCCCAATTACCCTACCCCGCCTCCATGCTGGGGGTGTAGCGGCCCTGGCGGGCGGCGGATGTTACGCGGGCGCGGTGGTGGAAGACTTGTTGGACTTCTTTGCGGTTGGCGTTGTTGCCGGCCCAGGTGCGGAGGGGGGCGCCCTGCAGGCCGCGACCGTAGGAGAAGCTGAGTTCCCACGGAACCCCTACTTGCTGGGCGTGACGGTTGATGGCGTCGAGGTTCGTGGTTGCTTCGTCGTCGGCCTGACCCCCGGAGAGGAAGACGATGCCCGGGACCGACGCAGGGACGGTGCTTTTCAGGCACGCAACCGTTTGTCTAGCGACCTCCTCTGCATCGGCGCGGGTTTCAGCCGACGCTCCTGAAAGGACCATGTTCGTCTTCAGCAAAATGCCGTCCAACGCTACATTCTGGGCTCGCAGCTGGCGGAACATCTCTGTCAGCGCCGCCTCGGAGGCATAGTAGCAGCGGTCGATGTTGTGGTCGCCGTCCATGAGGACTTCCGGCTCGACCATGGGCACGAGACCTGCTTCCTGGCTGAGGGCGGCAAAGCGGGCCAGGGCGTGGGCATTCGCGTCGAGGCAGTAGGGGGTGGGCATGTGGGGTCCGATAGCGATGACGGCTCGCCACTTGGTGAATCGCGCGCCCAGCTCCGCGTACTCCGCCAGCCGCTCCCGCAGGCCGTCGAGGCCCTCGGTGACGGACTCGCCGGGGCTGCCTGCCAGGTCTTTCGCGCCCGTGTCCACCTTTATGCCGGGCATCATGCCGGCACCCGTGAGCACATTGACCAGGGATGTACCGTCGTCGCTATGCTGTCGGATGGTCTCGTCGTAGAGGATGACGCCGCTGATGAATTCGGAGGCGCCCGGCGTTCGAAACAGCATCTCGCGGTAGTCACGGCGATTCGTCTCCGTGCTCTCGGCGCCTATGCTGTCGAACCTTTTCTTGATGGTGCCGGTGCTTTCGTCGGCGGCGAGGATGCCTTTGCCCGGCGCCACCAGGGCGCGGGCCGTATCGCAAAGCATCTCAACATGTGCAGTCATCGTCATTCTTTTTTCACCTTGTTCAGCGATTTTATTTGGTTGGAGCGAACCGACCAACTATGTAGTTGGTTCTTGCCTGGGGTGGCGGGCGGCGAAATCCTTGGCCATCTCCTCAAAGGTCACGAAGCTCACGCCGGGGTGGCTCATGATATAGGAAGTGAGCCGCTCCAGCATGAGGATCACCTGGGGGCGGCCAGCCACGTCGGGGTGGATTGTGATGGGGAATACGGCTTCGTCGTACTCCCGGTAAACGTAGTCGAACTGGTCCCGCCAAAGCTCTTCGATGTCGCGTGGATTGACGAAGCCGTGGCTGTTGGGTGAGGCCTTGATGAACATCATCGGGGGCAGGTCGTCGAGGTACCAGCTGGCGGGGATTTCGACCAGGTCCGTCTCCTGGCCGCGCTCAAGCCTCGTCATCCAGGTGTCTGCGGGCTTGGAGAAGTCTATCTTCGTCCACCTGTCGCCCACACGGACGTAGTAGCACTCGAAGTCACGGTGCATGAGGCTGTTGTCGTAGAAGATGCCGTGCTTCAGAAGAAGTTCCGCGGTGACGTGGCTGAACTCCCACCAGGGCGCGACGTACCCGACGGGCTTTCTGCCCCAATACTCCTGAACGAGATCGATGCAGCGGACCAGCACCGCCTCTTCCTGATCTCTTGTCATGGCGATGGGGTTCTCGTGGCAGTAGCCGTGGATGCCGATTTCGTGCCCGGCCTCGGCGACCATGCGGGTTTCATTGGGAAAGGACTCAATGGAGTGGCCGGGGATGAACCAGGAAGTCTTGATGCCAAACTTGTCGAAGAGCTTGAGCAGGCGGGGTGTGCCGACTTCTCCGGCGAAGATGCCCCTGGAGATGTCCCCCGGGGAGTCCTCGCCGCCGTAGGAACCCAGCCAACCCGCCACAGCGTCCACGTGCACGCCGTAGGCACAGAGAATCCGCTTTTCAGCCATTCTATTTCCCCCTTCGACAGGACTTCTCATCCATCATTGACACGCAGCTAGCATAGCATCAGCCCACGGAAGGGACAACGGGTCTAAAACCTTGACAATATGTTGCACAATAGTTATGTTTCGCAAATGTTGTCATTGAAACTGGAGGTTACTATATGCAAAACCAAACTGTTTCCCCTATTGTCGTCATTGCATCCGTTGGAGGCATACTGGCGTTAATTGGAGTTTTCCTACCCTGGCTGAGTGGAGATTTCTCCGGCCAAAACGCGAGTGGCACGAACGCTTCGCTCTTTAACGGCAACGTAATCATCCTCTTGTCCATAATCAGTCTTGTGAGTCTTGGGGCAATCTATGTCGTCAAAGATCGAGTGACTATCCTCGGCGCAACCATTCTGGCTGCCGCCATTGGCGTGATTACTGTGTTCCTGGCCATCGGCAACTTCTCCGATATCACTACCGCCGTGTCCCAATCAGGCGGAGACATATCACCCGGCATAGGCATCTACGTTGTGCTGATTGGAGCGATTGTCCTGGCAGCCTTTTCGGGACTGTACGTCCTTCAGTCCATTCAAGAAAGCCAGTCCGCGTCCCAACCCTAGGTAGAGGAACAGTTCATGGGGCCGGAACGAATCAAGCTCTATTTGCGGCAGGTACAACGAAGGTAGCCACTGCAGTACGACTGGCCAAGTCCCAAACATCCTAACGTCCTTCAGGGACTAGTCTGTGTCAGACGCCTTCATCCGTTTCGGCGTTCTGGCGCTAACTGTCGGACTAATCGGATTCATCTTCAACCAGGGCCTCAACCACATGATTGCACACATGATCAATCATGGCGGGACCAGGGGGAGCCACCACTGCCACCCTGATTTCTCATGCCGTAGACGTCCACGCGGTTAAGATAGGAATCGCGATCTGTGCGGCCTACGTCTAGCTGGTGGGTCTGACCTTCTTCAGCCTGGGACTGCATCTCCGGCTGGCTCCCGGCCTTCTGAAGACCCTCTCCATTGTAGTTGCAATAGCGGCATTTCTTTCACTGATAGTGTTGGGAATCGGAGACCACATTCATGAACTGGACGACTTGTACCGCGTGGCGCGCATTGCAGCCCTGGTCATGTACCTGTGGGCCGTTATTCTGGGAATAGCCATGTACAGAGGGCATTCCGAATTAACTCGGGAACAGTAGGTCAGCTACACGGAACACCCCTGGTAATCGGCAAAGCACAGCGAAGGTCCCAGCCGTTCGTGGCGAGAGGGTTGGTTTCCCCTTGACTGTTTTTGGCCACGTTGGTACAAATGCATCATCCACTACTTCCCGCAAGGAGGGCACCATGTACGAAGGATTCCGAGTCATTGACGCCGACGGGCATTTCTACGAGCCGAGAGATATCTGGGACCGGTACGTGGAGCCCGAATTCCATGACCGCCGTCCCAGGGTGCGGGAGATTTTCGGTCGGTCCCGCATGGACTTCGAGGTGGACGGGGTTTTCTTCAAGCAGTCCAAGATTACCTCCGCCACAACGAAGCGCTACGCCAATCAGGAAGCGAAGTACGGCGACGCCTATCGCAACTGGTGGAACTGCGAGAGCCGCATCAACGACATGGACAAGTACGGCTGGGACATCCAGGTCTGCCTGCCCACTGCCGGCCACGTGGGGGCGCAGATGTCGCGCACCGACGCCAAGCTGGGCGCCGCGGTGGTCCGCGCATACAATAACTGGGCGAGGGACTATTGCGGCGAGGCTCCCGACCGGGTGAAGTTCGTCTCCGTCGTCCCCGGCGGAGATGCTACCGAGTTGGCCGTGGAAGCGCGCCGCTCCGTGGCGGAACTGGGCGCAGTGTCCTTCATCATGTCCACCCCCGCCGTTGGCCACTGGTGGCATACGTCGGAATTCGATCCCGTTTGGGAAGTTGCTTCGGAGCTCGACGTGCCGCTATCCCTGCACGGCAACGAGACGAAGACGGGCGAGCCCGCCACCTACGACCGGTATAACGGCATGGGAGGCCCTTTCGAGGCCATTCACCACGCCATCAACTTTCCCATGGAGAACATGATCGGCGTGGCGCACTTCATGCTGTCCGGTATCCTCGACCGCTACCCGAAGATGAAGCTGTCGATTCTGGAGGCCAACTGCGGCTGGCTACCCTTCTGGCTGAGCCGGCTGGAGAACTGCAGCGACGGTCGGCAGGCTGTGACCTTCGACGCCGAGCCGCTGGGAGCGACGCCCTACGAATACTTCGACCGGCAGTGCTTCATCGCCTGCGACGCGGACGAGCCGGGCATAAAATTCTGCATCGAGCACGTTGGGGACGAAAACATCGTCTTCAACACGGACTACCCCCACGCCGACGCGCCGGACCCGTGGGAGCCGGTGCCGAACATGATGGCCCAGCCCATCTCCGACGAGTCGAAGCGGAAGATCATGTGGGACAACTCGATCCGCCTGTACGGCCCGCGCCTGCTGGAGGGGTTTAACGGGGGGTAGGCCTCCACCGAACACAGAGTGCTGACGATATTAGGGGCGGTTCGCGAACCGCCCCTACCCTTTCCAGGTTAGGCCGAGCTCTAACCCAGCACCTCCTTCAGGGCGGCTTCCAGCTCGTCGGCAGTGGAGTAGGCTTCGAAGCGGGCCGTTACCACCCCGTCGGCGTCCACCACGAACACCCAGGACTCGTTGGTCCACTCGGGGACGCTGGTGAGGCCCCATTCGTCCATGATGGGGGAGGTACGGGCGCGGCTCAGGTCGCCCTGGACTTCGTGGGGGTTTTCGTAGACCTCGACGTGGATGAAGCTGGCCTGACCGTCGTACTTCTGACGAACCTGGCTGACCGTCTCCACTTGGGGCCCGCAGGTGGCCGAGGTGCAGAATGAGGGTGTGGAGAAGACGACCATCGTGGGCCTACCCTGTCCGAGAGCGTCGGCGATGCTGGAGGCATACAACTCCGGGTCGGGCTCATGAGCAGAAGAAAGCTCCTCCAGCGGGGCGCCGCCGTCAACCGTCCGGTTCATGCTGCTGGGGGCCTTTTGGCCGATGTCCACCACGCTGAACCCGCCCGTCACCTCAACGTCGATGATGGCCATGCGAGGCTGCCCCTCTTCCTCCCCGACTACCTCCAAACGCCACATGCCGGTTCTGTGGAAGGAAACGTCGGTGACGTAGCTGCCGCGGGTGCCGTAGGGCCACAGGTTGAACTCAGCCGTAAGAGTCTGGCGGGGGCCGTCGACGGAACCGTCCTCGTCGACGAAAAAGGTTTCAACTTCTACCTCCGGCACAGTAACGAGGGAGCGTGCGCCCACCAGCAGGAAGGCGACGCGCTGGCTACCTGGACGCAGGACGGTGGTGCCCAGTATGCCATCCCAATCCGTCTCGACTTCGGTAGCAGCCACGGCTGCCGGCGTTGTTGCTTCAGGTGTTGCCTGCGGCGCGACGGTAGGCGCGGGTGTGGGTTCGTTGGAGCCGCAAGCCGTCAGGAAGACAACCGCGACCAGAAAGACGAATGTCAGTGTAGCTGCATGCTTCATATATTGGTTACGCATCACCACCTGAGAGGGATTCAAAGTATCTCTCCGTTGGGCCTTCAATTCTATCAAAATTGCCTTGTGTCCCATGCCCTGTTGCCTTTCAAGTCGCCAATAATTCTATTCAGAACTCTCACCGACCAATAGTCCCCTGTGACATCTTATTGATTGCCGTGACACAGTTCTTCTGCTACCATCCTTCGGCAGGTGCATGAAAGATATGGGAGCGTCGGAAAGACTCGGCCCGGCGCGGGATTCGTATGGCGAGTTTTCTTAAAACGAATAAGCTCAGGCACGAAATCGAATAGATTCGATATCCCGAACGAATAGGATTCACGCCTAAACTCGAAAAAACGAATCCGTTGTGAACCCTGAAATATATTGACAAACTCGTAGTCGATTATGTTAAATTCAGCAGAGCAAAAAGGGTGGCCTCTATGAGCAGGCTGCCACACCAAAACCTGATCGGAGAAAGGTCATGGAGGCAAAGCGCGTAGACCGCCGGAACGCTGGGGTATTGGCACGGCTCCAGTTGGCGATCTGCGTTCCCCTTACGTAGCCTTTGGGCAGTCCGACCCCAACACCAAACCCCACACCAGAGGCAGTAAGAGGAGGAACCCAAAGTGGCTCACGAACAGGTCAAAATTTTCGACACAACACTCCGCGACGGCGAACAGGCGGCCGGAGCGGGAATGACAACCCCGGAAAAACTGGAAATCGCGCGGCAGCTGGATCGCCTTGGCGTTGACATCATAGAGGCCGGATTTGCCGCCAGCTCCCCTGGCGACTTTGAAGCCGTTGCCAACGTCGCCAGGGAAGTGAGACGTCCCATCATCGCATCCCTCGCGCGCGCCCACCCCAACGATGTGGACCAGGCATGGAACGCGCTACAGGGGGCGGCCCAACCCCGCATCCACGTATTTCTCTCCAGCTCGGACATCCACCTGATGCACCAGCTGAGGAAGAACCGCGAGGAAGTGATGGACATGGCGGTCAGCATGGTCTCGCGGGCCAAGGGCTACTGCGAGGACGTGGAGTTCTCCGCCATGGACGCCTCCCGGACGGAGCCGGAGTATCTCTACACGATGCTGAGGGCCGTCATTGACGCGGGCGCAACAACGATTAACATACCCGATACCGTCGGCTACTCGATACCGGAAGAATTTGCGCAATTGCTGATGGACATCAAGGAGAACGTGCCCAACATCCACAAGGCCGTTCTGAGCGTCCACTGCCACAACGACCTGGGGCTGGGCGTGGCCAACAGCATGGCAGCGATTCAGGTGGGCGCGCGGCAGGTGGAGGGCTGCATCAACGGTCTTGGCGAGCGGGCAGGGAACGCCGCCCTCGAAGAGATCATCATGAGCATCGAAACGCGGAAAGACTTCCTCGGCGTCGCCACCAACGTGGACACCACGCAGATATACCGGACGAGCAGGCTTGTGAGCGACGTTACCGGCTTCCCCATCCAGCCGAACAAGGCGGTGGTGGGCTTGAACGCCTTTCGCCACGCTTCCGGCATCCACCAGGACGGGATTCTGAAGGAACGCTCCACCTACGAAGTCATGGACCCAGCGTCCATTGGCTGGCCCGGGACCACCCTGGTCCTCGGCAAGCTGAGCGGGCGCGCCGGACTGCGTTCCCGTTTGGATGAGCTGGGTTACCAGCTGGACGCCGACGAACTGGCGGAGGCATTCGAGGGCTTCAAGCTGCTGGCCGATAAGAAGCGGGAGATAACGGACCGGGACCTGGAAGCCCTTATGTCCGACCAGCGGAGGGCAGTCAGCGAGAACACCAGCTTCACCATGGAGCACATCCAAGTGTCGTGTGGAGACCACGAAATTCCCACCTGCACGGTGAAGCTCACCGGGCCGGACGGCTTCACGACCACCGACGCCGCTACGGGAACGGGGCCCGTGGACGCCATATACAAGGCGATCAACCGCATCGTTCAGGTGCCCAACACCCTTGCGGAATTTACCGTCAACTCCATCACCGAAGGCATCGACGCCATCGGCGAGGTGACCATACGCATCCAGAAGAACGGCGGGGTGTACGTGGGGCGAGGCTCGGACACGGACATCCTGGTGGCTAGCGCCAAGGCTTACCTGAACGCGCTCAACCGGCTGCTGGCCATGGAAGAGGCGAAGAAGGAGTCGGCGACGGGAGTGCCCAATCCGTAGGGTGCCGGGTTCTTTTGGCCCGCTCCTTCGAGGCCAGGCTGGAAAAGATGCCATTTGACCGCAGACAAGGTGTGTGATGCCTGCTAAGACGATGTTTGAGAAGATTTGGGAGGGGCACGTGGTGCACCAGGAATCGGGTGCGCCCTCCCTGATCTACATTGACCTGCACCTGGTGCACGAAGTCACGTCGCCGCAGGCCTTCGAGGGGCTGCGGCTGGCGGGCCGGAGCGTGCGTAGGCCGGGCCTGACCGTCGCGACCGTTGACCACAACACCCCAACCTGGGAGCTTTCGCGTCCTGTTGTGGACCCGATTTCGAAGCGCCAGCTGGACGCGCTGGCCGCCAACTTGAAGGACACCGGCATAGCCTTTTACGACCGGTTCAGCCGCAACCAGGGCATCGTCCACGTCATCGGGCCGGACCTGGGCTACACCCAGCCGGGGATGACCGTGGTCTGCGGCGACAGCCATACTTCGACGCACGGCGCGCTGGGTTGCTTCGCCCTGGGCATCGGGACTTCGGAGGTGGAGCACGTGCTGGCCACCCAGACGCTGCGCCAGTTCAAGCCCAAGACCATGGAGGTGCGGGTGAATGGGCCGCTGCCCGCCGGCGTAGAGGCCAAGGACCTGATTCTCGGCATCATTGGACAGATAGGCGTCAACGGCGGCGCGGGCCACGTCATCGAGTACACGGGCGAGGCAGTGCGCTCCCTCTCCATGGATGGTCGCATGACGGTGTGCAACATGAGCATCGAAGGGGGCGCTCGGGCGGGGATGATCGCCCCCGACGAGACAACTTTCGAGTACGTGCGAGGGCGTCCCTTCGCCCCCAAGGGGGACGATTTCGACGCCGCCGTGAACCGGTGGCGCAAGCTACCTTCTGACGAAGGCGCGACCTTCGACAAGCAGGTGACTATCGACGCCGCATCATTGGAACCCTTCGTCACGTGGGGCACGAACCCCGGCATGGTGGAGAAGGTCACGGGCCGCGTCCCCGACCCGGCGACATACTCGCAGGCAGCGGAACGGGAGGCGGCAGAGCGGGCACTGGCGTACATGGACCTGGAGCCGGACACTCCCATACAGGACATTGCCATAGACCGGGTCTTCATCGGCGCGTGCACCAACAGCCGCATCGAAGACCTGCGGGCCGCCGCTGAGGTGGTGAAGGGCAAGCGGGTAAACGCTAACGTGTATGCCATGGTGGTGCCGGGATCGGCGAGGGTGAAGGAGGAGGCAGAGGAGGAAGGGTTGGACCGCATTTTTGCCGACGCTGGCTTCGACTGGCGGGTGGCGGGCTGCTCCATGTGCCTGGGCATGAACCCGGACGTGTTGCAGCCCGGCGAGCGGTGTGCGTCGACGTCCAACCGCAACTTCGAGAACCGGCAGGGCAAGGGAGGGCGGACGCACCTGGTGAGCCCGCCGATGGCCGCTGCCGCCGCCATAGCTGGGCACTTTGTGGATATCAGGGAGTGGGAGACGGCCTGAACATACAACTATGAGGAGCGTGTCGGCCTGATATGGAACCCTTTACGAAGCTAACGGGCGTCGCCGTACCCCTGGACCGGGTGAACGTGGACACGGACCAGATTATCCCCGCCGTGCATCTGAAGCGCATAGAACGCACGGGCTACGGGCAGTTCCTGTTCGGGCCGCTGCGCTTCAACGCCGACGGCTCGCCGAACTCGGACTTCATCCTCAACCACCCGGACATTCGGAAGCCGAAGTTCCTGGTGGCGGGGCGCAACTTCGGATGCGGCTCCTCGCGGGAGCACGCGCCGTGGGCGCTGGAGGACTACGGCTTCCGGTGTATCGTCGCACCCAGCTTCGCAGACATCTTCTATAACAACTGCTTCCAGAACGGACTGCTGCCCGTTGTACTGACTGAGGAGCAGGTCGGGGCGCTGATGGACAAGCTCACCCAGCAGCTTGGGGCGACCCTTTCCGTGGACCTGGAGGCGCAGCGGCTGTGGAGCGATGACGAGGAGTTCTCCTTTACCTTTGACATTGACCCCTTCAGGAAACGCTGTCTGTTGGACGGGTTGGACGACATAGGCCTGACGTTGCTGCACGAGGAGAAGATCAGCGCCTACGAAGGCCGCATGGGTCTGCCGGCGTGACCAACTCCCCAGAGGTCCGAAGATGAACTTCCGAATTACGGTACTGCCGGGGGATGGCGTAGGTCCAGAGGTTACGGCCGAGGCCGTGAAGGCCCTCGATGCGGTCGGGGAGCGCTTCGGACACACTTTCGAGGTGAAGTACGGGGCCATTGGCGGAGGGGCAATCGACGAGTTCGGCGATCCCTTCCCCAATGACTCGCTGGAGCTGTGTCAGAGCAGCGCCGCCGTGCTGCTCGGAGCCGTTGGCGGTCCCAAATGGGACGACCCTCAAGCCAAGGTGAGGCCGGAGGACGGGCTGCTGGCCCTTCGAAAATCGTTGCAGCTGTTTGCCAACCTGCGCCCGGTGAAGCTCCATCCGTCCCTCATCGACGCCAGCCCGGTAAAGCCGGAGGTGCTCAAAGGCGTTGACCTGGTGGTGGTGCGGGAGCTGACGGGCGGTCTGTACTTCGCCGAGCCAAAGCGGCGTTGGACGGACGCCAACGGTCGGGCCGCCGTGGACACCCTCGCTTACACGGAAGAGGAAATTCGGCGTATCCTACACGTCGGCTTCCGGCTGGCCCGGACCCGACGCGGTCGTGTCACTTCGGTGGACAAGGCCAACGTGCTGGAGACCTCACGGCTGTGGCGGGAACTGGCCGACGACGTGGCTCGGGACTACGCAGACGTAACCCTAGACCATATGCTGGTGGACAATGCCGCCATGCAGATCGTCCGCAGTCCTTCGCAGTTCGACGTGATCGTCACCGAGAACACCTTTGGGGACATCCTCACCGACGAGGCGGCCGTGCTTTCCGGCTCCATGGGTATGCTGCCGTCAGCAAGCCTGGGGGAAAGCGGAGGCGACACTCCGCTGGGCCTCTACGAGCCCATTCACGGCAGCGCACCGGACATTGCAGGGCGGGGCATTGCGAACCCCGTCGCAGCAATTCTCAGCACCGCCATGATGCTGCGCCTGTCCCTTGGACTTGAGCGGGAGGCGGAGGCCCTGGAGGACGCGGTGGCTCAGGCGTTGGATGAAGGATGTCGCACCGCGGACATCGCTAACGCGGGAGAAGCGCCTCTTTCGACCATTGAGATGGGCTACGCCGTGGTCAATCGAATTGCGAATTCGTCCTGATCCTGGCATGGACGTCACTGCCAACTCAACCGTGAAAGCGATAGTGCTGGACTTCGACGGAGTTATCCTGGAGTCCAACCGGATAAAGGCGGAGACATTTCCGCGTTTATTCCACCAGTTCCCGCAGCATGCTGAAGCCATGATAAAGCTGCATCAGGACCACGGCGGCATGCCCCGTCAAAAGAAGCTGCGAATCATCTGCGAGGAGATACTTGGACAGCCCGTAGACGATGAGGAGATTCAACGCTTGAGCAGGGAGTTAGGCAGGCTGGTAGACGACGCGATAATTGCGTGTCCCTTCACGCCGGGCGCGCTGGAATTCCTGCAGACCTATTCGGCCAAGTGCCCGCTCTTCATCGCCACCGGCACACCGGAGGACGAGATGCAGCCGCTGGTTGAGCGCAGGGGCCTGGCCTCTTATCTCGCCGGAGTCTACGGTTCACCCAGGGACAAAGCTGCGATCCTGCGGGACGTGATGGACGAAAATGGCTGGCGGCCCGAGGAGATGGTATTCGTCGGCGACTCCATCGATGATTACAACGGCGCACAAGCGGTAGGAGTCCCGTTCATAGGGCGCGTCGGTCCGGACAAGCCATTTCAATTTGCCAACGCCGAAGTGAGTCTGCTGGTCGATAGCCTGGAGGAGCTGCACCGGACCTGGCGCGGGTTCCCGTCAACCCATCCTGAATAGGCGGGCGCAATTTTCCCCGGCAATCAGCCGTTTCTCCGCCAGAGGCACGCCCTCCAGGATGCTCTCCACAATCTGCCTTGACCGGGGGAAGGTGGACTCGGCGTGTGGGTAGTCGTTGCCCCACATCAGAGTCTCGACGCCAATGTATTCCCGCATCTGCATGCCCGGCCCGTCCTCCTGGAAGCAGATGAACATGTTGCGGCGGAAAATATCGCTGGGGAGCATGTCTTCGCTGAACCTGCGACCGCCGAACCGCTCAGGGCGGCGAATCTCCTGGTAGGCAACGTCCATGCGATGGAGCAGGTAGGGCGCCCAGGACACTTCGTACTCCACCAGCCCAACTTTCAGCGTTGGATGACGCTCTAACAAGCCGGAGAAGATCATGGCGACCACGTTGTCGCGCATGTCGTATTCCTGGTTGATGAACTCCACCATGCCGCGGCTGTTGCCGTAGGCAGCTTTCTGATTGGGGCGCCACCGGGAGGTGCCGCTGTGTATGGTCAGGGGCAAGGCCATCTCTTCTGCCGTTGTCCAAAGTGATTCGTACATGGGCCCGTCCTAGCGGCCGAAGAGGGGACGCTGGGGGATGGTCGCGCCGGCCAGGCCAAGAGATGCCGCCCGCCTAAGCTCGCTCACCCCTTCATCCACCACGTCCACGTTGATCATCGCCATGCCCTTGATGCGGTCCGGATAGGGAGCGCAGAACTCCGCCAGCCAGTTGTTGTAGGCGCGAAAAACAGCCGAAAGAAGGTCCGTTGAGGGGATGAGCCATGTTTCCAGCCCGACGGAGGGATAGACGACGGCCCCGGAAACGCCGTCCAGTTCCATGTCCGAAACGTGGGCGTGGGGATCATAGCCTCCACACCGAACGTCCTCGTAGATGCCGTCGATGCTGATGCTCTCCGGGGAGTCGAAACGGCGTCCTGCCTGGGTGTCGGAGCCGACGATGCCAAAGCTGACGTCGCCATCGGCGTACCATCTGTCGGCGCCGTTCTCACGGACGACCCTGGGGGCGCGATGACTGTATTCGGGGTCAATGAAGCGCGTCCAGAGGTCCGGCGGCTCAACAACGTGGGAGTCCGACGACACCAGCCTGAAACCGAGCATGTTGTTTAATTCTGAGGCCACGCCAACCTCCAGCCGGGAAGGTTCACCTTCCACTCGCCTTCTTCCCGCAGCATGGGGATAATCAAGCCGGATTTCAGGGCAGGTCCCCGCATCTCTTCGTGGTCGTTATCAATGCCCATGGGGAGGAATACGAACGCGTTGGAGTCGTCAATGTAGCTGGTGGGAGCAACCCCCAGGTCGGACAGGTCCTCCAGGGGCCAATACTTGAGGACTGCTTTTCGAAAGTCATCCAGCAAGGGCCGTGAGAGGGGATGTGAGGAATCGTTGGCGGCCTGGTAGACCTGTTGCAGATCGATGCCGCGCTCGGTGGCCCAAATGCCTTGCCGGACGCCGCGGGATTCCCTGGAGAGAAGCTCCCACGCGGCGGGCATTTTGCCGTCGCGGACGGCTTCGGCGAATCGGCCTGCCGCCAGGCCGCAAGCGTCAGGCGAGTTGCTGCGTTGAGTCCCGGGAATTCTCACTGCGTCACCCCTTCAGCGACGAAGGCTATCGGCATTCTAGCACACGTAGGTAGGTAGGACGCGTTATTGTTATCGGAGGGCGGCTAGGAATTCCTTGTCAGTTATTCGCAATTTTCTGAGAGTTCTCTGTAGTGATCCCCACTGATTGCCGTCTTTCTCTTCAACTCCCGTGAGAATCACTCTTGGAATTGCTCATCCGCGGCTTGACTTTTGTTCCGGCGTTCAGCAACTGAGCTTTACTTCAGTCCCCAATTCAACCCAAATCTGGCTTACGCCGATTCTGATTCCGTCCACTGGACACAAGGGGCTTCCCTGAATAGAATCAACCACGTACCCCTCAACTACGTACTTTCGGAGGCCGTGAATATGGAAATGGTCAATCCTGCCCTTTATAGCTCTATGGAATGGCGCCTGATCGGGCCGCACCGCGGTGGCCGAGCCGTTGCCGTCGCGGGGGACCCCAAAGACCCGATGACCTTCTACTTCGGCGCCTGCGCTGGGGGCGTCTGGAAGACCAACGACGGCGGGACCTACTGGCGAAACATCACCGACGGCTTTCTGAACGTCTCCGCCGTTGGCGCCGTTGCGGTCGCGGACTCCGACCCCAACGTCATCTACGTAGGCACGGGTGAGGCGTGCCTGCGGGCAAACGTCTGCCACGGAGACGGGGTTTACCGTTCAACGGACGGTGGCCAGACGTGGGAACACCTTGGGCTGGAGGACACGCACCACATCTCCCGTGTGCGCATCCACCCGCAGAACCCGGACCTGGTGTACGTGGCGGCGATGGGACACGCTTACGGCCCCAACGAACGGCGGGGCGTCTTCCGTTCCAGCGACGGCGGCAAGACCTGGGAGCACGTTCTCCAGAAGAGCGCTGACGCAGGTTCGTCCGATCTGTCGATGGACCCGAACAACCCAAGAATTCTGTTTGCCGCCATATATCAGACCCGGCGCTATCCGTGGATAAACATCAGTGGCGGGCCCGAGAGCGGGCTGTACCGCTCCACTGACGGCGGGGACACGTGGGAAGAGATTTCCAATAATCCCGGCCTGCCGGAGGGCCTCATAGGCCGCCTGGGGGTGTCGATTTCGCCCGCGAAGTCGGGCCGCGTATGGGCAATGATCGAGTCTCAGCAGGGTGGCCTATTCCGCTCGGATGACGGGGGCGATACATGGAAACTGGTCTCCGACAACCCCGAAATCCGCGGTAGGCCCTGGTACTACAGCCACGTTTTCGCCGACACCCAGGACCCCGAAACCGTGTACATCCTTGAAGGCGGTGCTTACAAATCCGTCGACGGGGGGCGCAACTTCGGACCTGTCTACATGCCCCACGGCGACCAGCACGACCTTTGGATAGACCCGGTTAATCCTCGACGCATGATAGAAGGGAACGATGGGGGCGCGTGCGTCTCGTTCAATGGGGGCGAGACCTGGTCCAGCATCTACAACCAGCCCACCTCCCAGTTCTACCACGTGACGACGGACTCCCGCTTTCCCTACCGGGTGTACGGCGCGCAGCAGGACAACACCACCATGAGCCTGCCCAGCCGCTCGTACACCGGCGCAATTTCGACGGCCGACTATCACAGCGTCGGCGGCGGGGAGAGCGGATACATTGCGGTCAAGCCCGACGATCCCGACATAGTCTACGCCGGGAACCACTCGAACGGTTACGTGAGCCGCTACAACCACCGCACCCGGCAGGTGCATAACGTGATGGTGTGGCCGGAAGCATCTGCCGCCATCGCCGCGAGGGACATGAAGTACCGGTTCCAGTGGACGTTCCCGATCCACTTTTCGCCCCACGACTCCAACGTGCTCTATACGGCGGGAAACCACGTTTTCCGCTCCACCGACGGGGGCAACTCGTGGCAGCCGATAAGCCCGGACCTCACCCGCAACGATCATTCCAAGATGGAGGTCTCCGGAGGGCCTGTTACCCTGGACGGCACCAACGCCGAGTACTACTGCACCGTGTTCGCCCTCGCCGAATCTACCGTCCAGGCGGGGCTGCTCTGGGCAGGGACGGACGACGGTCTGGTGCACATTTCCAGGGACGACGGCGGGTCGTGGCAGAACGTAACGCCGCCGGATCTTCCGCCGTGGGCCCTGATCAGCATCATCGAAGCGTCGCCCCACGACCCGTCGACGGCTTATTTGGCCGCCACGCGCTACAAGCTGGACGACGAAGCACCTTACATGTACCGCACCAAGGACTACGGGGAGACGTGGGAGCGAATCGTCGAGGGTGTGCCGGACAACCACTTCACCAGGGTAATCCGGGAGGACCCGGAGCAGAAGGGCCTGCTGTATGCGGGCACGGAGTATGGGGTGTTGGTGTCCTTCAACGATGGGGACCGGTGGCAGCCACTGCAGCAGAACCTGCCCGTTGTGCCCATCCACGACCTGGAGGTGAAGGAGGATGACCTCGTCGTCGCCACCCACGGCCGCGCCTTCTGGATAATGGACGACCTTTCGGCGCTCCGGCAGATTGCCGCAGACCCTACCGACGCGACGGTGCGGCTCCTCAAGCCGCGCACTTCTCACCGGCACACGCCGCCGGAGACATTTGGCGTACCCTCCAAGGCCCCCTGGGGCTACGAACGTACAGGGACCCTAGTCGTTGCCTACGCTCAGACGCCTGACGATGACGATGGCGTCGTTCGTCACTACATGGATGGCGGGGCCAACCCGCCCAACGGGGTCTACGTCCACTACTACCTGGACGAAGAAACCGATGAGCCGGTCTCCCTAACATTCTTGGACGCTGCCGGACAGCCCATCATCCGCTACAGGTTACGGGAAGATGAAGACGCTCCGGACCTGGGGCTGGATGAGGAGCGGGGGCCCAAGCCGAAGGCAGGCCTGAACCGATTCGTGTGGAATACGCGTTACCCCAAGGCCCAGCCCTTACCGAAAGACCCCCTTACGGAATCGCTGCATCCGCCGGAAATCACCGGCCCCAAGGCCCCTCCGGGCAGCTACGCAGTGCGGCTGCAGGTAGGCAATCGCAGCCAGACACAGACATTCGAAATCGTCAAAGACCCCAGGATCGAGTCCACGCAAGAGGACATGCTGGAGCAGTTCAACTTCCTGATCAGGATGCGCGATAAGCTCACCCAGTCTCATGCGGCGGTGGAGCAGATCCGCAGCGTTCGCAAGCAGGTGGACGAGTGGGCCGGACGTACCAGCGCGGACACCGTGGCAGACGCGGCGAAGGACCTCACAGGGAAGCTGGAGGCTATCGAGGGGGAGCTTGCGCAGATTAAAGCCAGCGCGCAGATTGACAGGCTCAAGTATCCCGCAAAGTTGAACGGCAAGATTACCGCGCTAATCTCCTGGGCCACCAGCTCCGACGAGAAGCCGACGGAGCAGTCGAAGGAAGTCTTCGGGATGCTTTCCGACCAGGTCAACGTACAGCTGGACGCACTGAAGAGTGTCCTGGACGAGGATGTTGCGAAGTTCAACGCCCTGATAGACGAGTTGGCGGTCTCGCCCCTGAACCCGAATCTCTAAAACCGGATTGTGAGGCGTCTGGAGAGTTGGCGCCCAAGAGGAGGATAGAGTGTCGGCAACTGACGACCTGATGGCAAACAACGCCGGCTATGCCGAGAGCTTCGACAAGGGGCATTTGTCCGCGCCGCCCGGCCTCAAGATGGCCGTGGTGACGTGCATGGACGCCCGGCTGGACACCCACAAGCTATTGGGACTCGTCGAGGGGGACGCTCACGTCATCCGAAATGCGGGGGGAGTGGTGACGGACGACGTTATACGCTCTCTGCTGATTTCGCAGCGCCTTCTGGGCACCCGCGAAGTGATGGTGATTCACCACACGGGCTGCGGCATGGCGACATTCAGGGACGACGACTTGAAGGACGCAATTGAGGAAGAGACGGGCATCCGGCCTGCTTTTGCGATGGAAGCGTTTAGACACCTCGAGCAGGACGTGCGGCAGTCGATGGCGCGCATCAAGGCCAGCCCGTTCATCCCCGCCAAGGACGGGGTTCGCGGGTTTATATACGATTGCCAGACGGGGCGGTTGGGGGAAGTTTAAGGGGGTGTCCACACCCACCGGGATGGCGAGTCGTTAACGGCATTCCTAGCAGATTTTGTCTTTGCCCAGACAGTTGCGAGGAACGCCGGGCCGGATTGTGCGGAGGCAAGGATTGAGTGAGGCTCCGCAAATCCAATGCTTGCGCATCGGCTGCGCGGCGAAAATGATTATTGAAATCAGATTTTCGCATTGAGGGGGCAATGAAGATTTCCCAGCGAGGGCAGGTTACGATCCCCAAGCATCTGCGGGAACGCTTTGGATTGAACTATAACGTCGAAGTGGAAATCAGCCCGGCAGTGGACGGTATCGTAGTTCGCGAGAAGAGAGTGGAGAAGATCAGTCCAGAGCCTGTCGCGTTAATCTACCGCACGAGGGTGACATCGGATGAGGAGGCGAGACGAATCGCTTCCTACTTTGACAAGACCGATAGGGCCGCAGACCCAAACCATCCTGTCAATCTAGTTTACGGAATCCTAGACAAGGACGCTCTTGGCGAGGGTGTTAAATTGGACGATTATATTGAAGAGATTCGGGGAAAGTGACCTTCTCGCCCCCTTAGCCCGTGGCGGCGGTGGCGCGGCTGATCGCTTCGGCGACGGCATTCATCTGAATTGACAGGGTGCGGAAATGGTCGAAGCTCAGGGCCTGAGCACCGTCGCATTTGGCCGTTGCCGGGTCGGGGTGAACGTCGACGATGATGCCGTGGGCGCCGGCGGCTATTGCGGCCAACGAAATGGGCGTGACCAGGTCCCATGAGCCGGTGCTGTGGCTGGGGTCAACTATGATGGGCAGGTGGCTCAGTTTCTTTATCACCGGCACCGCGGCCATGTCCACCGTGAAGCGGGTATACGGCTCAAAGGTCCGAATGCCCCGCTCGCAGAGAATGACCCGGCTGTTGCCGCCGGATAGCACGTATTCGGCGGCCAGAAGCCACTCTTCGTAGGAAGACGAGAAGCCCCGCTTGAGGAGCACGGGCTTGTCGATTTTGCCTACTGCGTCCAGCAGGTTGAAGTTCTGGGCGTTGCGGGTGCCAATCTGAAGCATGTCGGCGTAGGAGGCGACCATTCCCACGTCCTCAGGCGTCACCACCTCGGTCACTATAGGCATGTCAAACTCCCGGCCGGCTGCGGCCAGAATCTTGAGGCCCTGGACGCCCAATCCGCGGAAGCTGTAGGGGGAGGTCCGGGGCTTGAATGCCCCGCCGCGCAAAATCTTCGCGCCGTGCTCCTTCACCGCCTCCGCCGTGGCCATCACCTGGTCTTCGGTCTCGACTGCGCAGGGACCGGCGATCAGCACGGGATGTTCACCACCAATCGTCACGCCATCCAATTCGACGGTGGTCTCACCCACCTTGAATTCGCGGGTAGCGAGCTTGAAGGGTTTGGATATCCTTACCACTTCAGCTACACCGGGCATCAATTCCATTTCCGGCTGCAGGCCTGAATGGATGTGTCCAACCACACCGATGACCGTTCGCTCCGCACCCTGGGACAGATGCACCTGGAGGCCGTGGCCTTCGATACGCTTTCTGACGTCTTCAATGTTCGACTCCGTGCTGCCTGCCTTCATTACCACAATCATGTGAGTGCCGCTCCAAACGTCTTGTTTGCTGCCTACTCGTGTTTACTTTCGGGACTGGCATAGAGGCCCTGGGTCCTCAAACCCACTGCCCTCTTCAAATAGATGTATTTCAAGTCTTGGGGTTGCTTTTCCGTGTTCACGAGCAGGAGTACGCGAATGCACATGGGCAAACCTTTCGGGATTATCATCTCGTGGGCACAAAGAAGGGCAACGTTCATCCAGCCCATTTGCCGGGCGGCGAGGGCCGGGTATTCTGTGTTCAGGTCCTGAGTGGTGGTGAACCAGACGGCAGCCACCTGCGACTTGTCCATGTCGTTCTCTGACATTATCTGCTCGAGCAGTTCCCTGGTTCCTGCGATAATGGCCTCGGAGCTGTTTTCTTCCACCGTAGTAGCGCCTCTAATTCCCCAGCACCCGGACATCAGGCCACTCCTTCCAGCGGCACAGCAGCACCACCAACCATTTCAGAAACAAAGGCGGAGGCCTTTTCCACAGCCTGTTCCGGGGTTGATTCCTGGACAATGCGAACCAGGGCGCTGCCTACGATTGCTGCATCGGCCACCCGGCCCACCTCCAAGAAATGTGCGTTAGTAGACACTCCAAAGCCGATGACCAGCGGCAAGTTGGTATGACGGCGGACTCGCTTGACCAGCAGGGGCGCCTGGTTGCTCATAGTCTTTCGCGCGCCTGTGACACCGGTAACGCTGACGCAATAGATGAAGCCGGAAGCGATGCCGCACACCATCTTGATACGTTCCTCCGTGCTGGTCGGGGCCACCAGGGGAATGAGGTCTATGTCGTGACGCTTAGTCGCTTCAACCAGGGGGCCGGCTTCCTCCGCAGGCAGGTCAGGGATGATCAAACCGTCCACTGTTGCTTCAGCGGCATCACGACAGAACCGCTCCAGGCCAATGTTCAGAATGAGGTTATAGTATCCCATCAGGAGCAGAGGGGTGTGTGGGACCATTGGGCGGAGTCGCCTGACCAGGTCCACGCAGTCGGTGAGGGTAACACCCTGTTGAAGGGCGTGGAATCCGGCCTCCTGAACCGTTGCGCCGTCGGCCAGGGGGTCGCTGAATGGAACCCCAATTTCAAAGCCGTCTGCGCCTGCTTCCACCAAGGCGGGAATCAGCCGTTCCGTCACTTCCAGGCTGGGATGGCCTGTCATGACGTAGGGGAAAAGGCCCGTTCTTCCTTCATTCTTGAGTTGTGCGAACTTCGCTTTTAGTCGGTTCTTGACCACTTAGGCACCCAAATCAGATAACGGGGAGAAGTATAACACAAGGTCTAGACGCGACGCCCCATCTTTTGTTAGAGCGTTAAGGCGGCAACGAAGGCTACGCCGTTCTGCGCCCCGTGTACCCATACGGAGCCCCACAGGGAGCCGGTGCGAAGGTAGAGCCAACCAAGGAGCAGTCCCGCCACGAATATCGGAATAAAGATAGCCAGGCTGGCGTGGGCGATGCTGAAGATTGCGGCGCTGACCAGAAGGCCGGTCAACGGTCGCCATCGGTGGCTCAGACCCTTGAGGACGAACCCGCGGAAGAAAACCTCCTCGGCGAAGGGGCCGGCGAGAATTACGAGGAACCCGGATATGGCGAGGGCGAGGGGGCCAAACTCGTCAAAGGGGAGTTCTTCAGGGATAAACCAGTCGATTCCGAGCTGGTTGACGATGGCCACATAGACCACATTGAACACCAGCACGGCAACCAAAACGGCTGGAGGCAGGAGCCACGAGCTGCTCTTGGAGGTGCTCGAGGGGCGCAGACCGAGGGAAGCGAGTCCGCCGCCATGAATGGCCGGGCCGAAGATCCAGGCAGTGGCGAGAATCACGAGCACCACGACCGTCAGGCTGACATTGAAGGTCAGGGGTGAGCCCGCTGCGTCTTCGCCAAGCGCCAGGGCAAGGACCACGAGACCCAAGCCCAGGATGGCGAGGGCCGTAACGATGGCAGCCAGAACGGCGCCCAAACCCCAAGGCCTGCGGGGAAACAGGGATTGCTCCGGGCTGCCGCCGCCTGTCGAATCGGCTGCCCAGCCTGCATCATCGTCGTTGGGAGGCAAGGAGGCGGGTGATTGGGACGCCGTCTGCATGTGTCTTTCGTGTTCGGATTTGGACATCAGACTAAGCTATCACGGCTCTTAGTCCCTAACAATAGACTCAGGTGCTACAATTCCCGAATTGGACGTGAGAAGTGTGACTTTAGTGTGTGAGCGCCATGGACCTATTTGAACAGAGGGGCCAGAGGCTTCGGGAAGCCAACGCACCGCTGGCCGCCCGGATGCGGCCTCGAAGTCTGGAGGAATTCATCGGCCAGGAGCATCTGGTGGGGCCGGAGAGCGCCTTGAGGCGCGCTATTGAGTCTGACCGCGTCCCTTCGATGATTCTCTGGGGGCCGCCTGGCAGTGGCAAGACCACATTGGCCCACGTCATCGCAGGACTGACCAGCGCTCACTTCGAGCCGATCAGCGCTGTGGGATCGGGAGTGGCGCAGCTGCGAAAGTCGGTGGCCGAGGCCAAGGAGCGGCTGGGGCTGCAGAATCAGCGAACCATCCTGTTCATCGACGAAATTCACCGCTTCAACAAGGCGCAGCAGGACGTGATCCTGCCTCACGTGGAGAACGGCGCAATCACCCTCATCGGGGCCACCACGGAAAACCCTTCATTTGAAGTCATCGCACCCCTTCTCTCACGCTCTCGCGTTTTTTCGCTGCGTCAGCTTACAGAAGAGCAGGTGGGCGCCCTCATCAAACGAGCCTTGACTGTTCCGGAACGGGGTCTGGGGGATATGAATGTCGAGTTGGACGGCGACGCGCTGGAGTTTCTGGCGAACATGTGCAACGGGGACGCCCGGATAGCCCTCAATACCGTGGAGTTCGCCGCCCACGCCGCGAGGCCGGACGCCGACGGGATGCGGAAGATTACCCTTGGGCTGGTGGAAGACACAATGCAGCGTCGAGCGATGCTTTATGACAAGTCCGGAGCCCAGCACTACGACGTGATTTCTGCCTTCATCAAGTCCGTGCGCGGCTCACATCCAGACGGCGCACTCTACTGGCTGGCCAGGATGATTGAGGCGGGAGAGGACCCGATGTTCATCGCGAGGAGGCTGGTGATTCTGGCCGCAGAGGACATTGGGCTGGCAGACCCGGCTGCGCTTTCCATTGCGGTGGCCGCGCAACAGGCAGTCCACTTCATCGGCATGCCGGAAGGCAGGATTCCCCTGGCGGAGGCAACTGTCTACCTGGCTACTTGCCCAAAGAGCAACTCCGCCTACGCCGCGCTGGACCGGGCGATGGCAGACGTGCGAAACACGTCCAACGCGCCAGTGCCGCTGCACTTGCGCAATGCGGTGACGGACCTGATGCGGAAGGAAGGCTACGGCGAGGGGTACAGGTACGCACACGACCATGCCGATCACTACGTGGAGCAGGAGTTTCTGCCGACACCGCTGAGGAGGAGACGGTACTACGAACCCAGCGGGCAGGGCGCGGAACGGGAAATTGAGGAGAGACTTAACCGTTGGCGAAACCGGGGAAGCAGAAGTAGGTAGGGACGCTGCTCCGGTCAGTCGGCGGAGATGGCCATTGCCCGCATCGGGACGACCCTGGTTTCCGCCGGGAGATTTGTGGCGGTGACTGAGAGGCGGGTCTGTTCTTCAACGTCTCTGAGGCCCATCTCTCGCAGGAAGGGTTCGAATCCAGTCCCTTCAACGGCGGCGCCCGGAACTTTGTAGTGCATGGGGATGACTATTCGGGCCTCAAGCTGCCTAACCAGGGAAGCAAGCTGGTCCATCTCCAGGGATCCACCGCCGCTCACGGGAAGGAAGAGCACGTCCATGGGGCTGAGTTCATCCACCATGCCGGCGGGCGGGAGAGTATAGATGTCTCCGAGATGACAAACCCGGAGACTGTCAAATTCGTATAGATAGGCGGTGTTACGCGGCGGGGGCAAGGCATCAGGTTTGGGAGCTGCGGGTGTCATGAAGCCCCGGATGTATACGCCGGACACGCCGTATTCGCCGGGCCCATCCATCAGTCTATGGCCGGAGCCGAAGTCCGCAACGTGGCAACGGTCGGGATGATTGTTGCTGACGGTCACAATGTCCGGCTCGGACTCTACGCCGACAATCGAACCTCCGAGGGAGTCGGGAAATGGATCCGTGAGGATGGTGGCGTTGGCGCCTCTAAGTCGGAAGCAGGAGTGTCCCAGCCAGGTTACGTCCATGCGGGGCGTTCTCCCAGCCGGTAGCGCATCAGCACCCAGTACCCGGCAGGTACAAGGAGGGATGCCACGTAAAGCTTTGCCAGGTCACCGGGGATGAAGGGGTACAGCCCCCAGGGTAGAACCTTCTCCCAGGGGACGAAGAAACCGAGTTGGAGGAGACCGGGGATGTAGAGGAGGACGTTGCCCAACAGCATGGCGACCAGCAGGGGCGATCCCCTGTTCCAGCCGCGCTCCACCATGAATCCGACCAGGAACGCCGCGGCCGCGAAGCCAATGATGTAACCCCCGCTGCTCAGCTGCCAGACAAGGCCGAAGGCCCCGCCCGCAAAGACGTGCATGCCCGCCATTCCCTGACACATGTAAGCGAGGGTGGCAAGCAGGCCGAGACGGGCGCCCAAGACCGCGCCGGTCAGCAAGACTGCCAAGGTTTGCCCAGTAATGGGGACGGGGTTGTCTCCGAAGTGTATGGAGATTCGGGCAAAGATGGTAATCAGGAAGCTGAAGGCAATGATTCGCACAGCGTCGCCCAGCAGCTGCGTCCACGCCGAGTCATTCGAGGGAACGGGAGCGAACGTGGTCGCACTACCGGAGGTTGAGCCAAAGAGGCCGTTTACAACGTGCCCAGCATACGCGAGGCCGAGGCCAATGCCCAGAACAATGCCAAGATTCTTGACACCGTCTTTCACGACGGTCGACAAGGAGAAGGGGGTGACGAAGGAGAAGGAGGTGGGGAAGAGGGCTTCGAACGCCGCCGCCAGGATACCAAGGAATAACGCGAGGAAGGCGTAGGTGGTAATGTTTGGTGCGGGCAGGATTGCCCGGGAGAGAGTTGTTGTTCTTTCCTTCGTTAACAAATGCGACTCCTGGCTAGGACGGGATTATTGCAGAAGTATAATGACCGCTTGCATTCTCAGTCAACGTCGGCTCTCATGGAGCGGGATTACCGACGGGGATTTCCATATTCGATGGATTTGTCTTGACACTTTTCCGCCGTGGGTGCTAGAGTCCAAAAATCCCCCAAAATCATGTCTGGAGTGCCCAATGGCTCCACAGCAAGACAACAAAACATCGAAGCGCCGGACCTACACTATTCTGCGGACGCTGGTTGAAGCTTACATCGGGACTGCTTCGCCCGTTCCTTCGGAGAGTATTGCCCGTCTTTCCCCCATGAAGGTGAGTTCCGCCACTGTCAGGAACAAGATGGCGGAGTTGGAGGAGGCGGGATACATCCACCGGCCACACATATCTTCCGGCGGCATACCCTCAACCAAGGGCTACCGATTCTATACGGACACCTTGGACGAGGGACTGGAGCTATCCCAGGAGACTAAGCATTGGATAGTCAGCAGGTTCCGGCGAGGAGAGCAGGAGACGGAGTCCTGGATCCGCATTGCGTCTTCAGTGTTGTCGGAACTGTCGAGGAACGTAGCCATAGTTACCTATCCGAAGACGCCTGCTCCCAGGGTGCGATACGTTCATCTTGTGCTCATCGAGGAGTTTCTGGCCCTGATGATTCTGGTGTTGGAAGAGGCCCGGTTGAAGAAGCAGCTGATTCCCTTGGAGTTGCCGGTAGACCAGGACAACCTGACCAGCGTGGCCAACAAGCTTACGGACGTGTACACAGGCCACACATACCGGGAGATGATGGCGAAGACGGTGGAACTGACGCCGTTCGAGTCCGCGGTTACGCAGGGTGCGCTAACGGTACTGAAGGAAGAGGCGGAGAGCGCCGCGGCGGAGTATATTCTCAACGGTCTGAGGCTGCTGCTTCGCCAGCCGGAGTTTGACGGGCCAGGGAAGGCGCTAGAGGTGCTGGAGGTGTTGGAGGAGCGGACGCTCGTCAACCAGATGCTCGCCGGGGCGCCCAACCACGGCGACGTGACGATGGTCATAGGGGACGAGAACGACGAAGAAAGCCTACAGCCGTTCAGCATAGTCCTGTGCCAGTATGGCGCGCCGGAAGAGGTCTCGGGGGCTGTCGCCGTCGTGGGCCCACCCCGGATGGAGTATGCAAACGTGATTGGCGGGATGCGATTCCTTTCGAGCTATATGGGCGACCTGTTGGCGCCCCCACGCTAAAGACACCCGCCAAGCACCGAATCATCTTGTAAATTGCGGGTTGAGGGATTCGCCCCGTTCTTCGTATACTAGGGAGGTTCGCAACATTCACTTGGGGCCGGATTTGACAAAGCGCGATTATTACGAAGTACTGGGCATTTCCAAGGACGCTTCGGAAGAGGATATCCGAAAGAGCTTCCGTAAGAAGGCCTTGGATTATCACCCAGACCGCAACAAGGACCCTGACGCGGAGCAGAAGTTCAAGGAGGTCAACGAGGCCTACCAGATTCTGATGGACTCCGAGAAGCGGGCGAGATACGACCGCTTCGGCCACGCCGGACTGGGGGCCGAAGCCGGGTTCGCCCGGGACTTCGAGGGATTTGACATCTTCGGCGGGCTGGGAGACGTCTTCGATTCCTTCTTTGGCGGGTTCAGCACGCAGGCGAGGACGGCACCAAGGGCGGGGGCCGACCTGCGGGACCGGGTGGTGCTCACGTTCGAGGAAGCCTATTTCGGCGCGGAGAAGGACGTTACGGTGCATCGTACAGAGGTGTGCAACCGCTGCAAGGGACACCGCAGCGAGCCGGGAACTTCCGTTAACCAGTGCCAGCACTGCCGGGGAAAGGGGAGCGTTCGGAGATCCCAGCGCGGCCTCTTCGGACAGTTTGTGCAGGTGGTGGCATGCCCAACGTGCCAGGGAGAGGGTTCCACTATCGAGACCCCCTGCCAGGAGTGCCGAGGCATTGGCAGAGAAAAAGTTGAGGTCTCGCGGGTGGTGAAGGTACCGGCAGGCGTCGATGACGGCATGCAGGTGCGGCTCACCGGCGAGGGCGACGTAGGGTACAACGGGGGGCCGGCGGGCAACCTGTATGTGGACATTGCCGTCGTTCCCCACGGCATCTTCCAGAGGAACGGAACTAACCTGCACCTGGATATCCCGATTAACTTCGCCCAAGCGGTGCTGGGGACGGAAATGATTATTCCGCTGGTGAATGGGAGCGAGACGTTGAGGGTGCCCGCCGGCACTCAACCGGGGTCCGTTTTCAACCTTAGAGGCAAGGGGATGCCCAAGATCGGCTCTCGAGGTCGCGGAGACCTGCTGGTGAGGGTGTCCCTGGAGATTCCAACCAAGTTGGACTCGGAGCAGCGGGAGGCCCTGGAGAACCTCTCTGAGACTATGGCATGGAACAACGGCATCAATGGCAAGGGGAGAGGCATATTCGATCGGATGAAGGACGCCTTCACCGGTTCCTGAGCCGGGACCTCACAGCCGCCATGTCCGAATCCGATTTACGCATCTTCTCGAACCGTCTAAGCCGTTCCTAATTTCGTGGAATGGTTGGAGTTGAGCGTTCAGATTCCTTCGGAGTTCGTAGAGCCGGTTTCCTACCTATTTGGGCGCTACGGGAACGGGCTTTCCATGGAAAGGGCGGATAACGGGGAAATGCTGCTGAGGACCTACCTCACCTCCACCGCTACGCAGAAGCGGGCCAGAATTGAGGTGGGGGTGAAGCTCATCGGGTCACTCAGGCCCATCGGAGGGCTGCAGGTCCAGGAGATTGAGGAGAAGGACTGGCAGGAATCCTGGAAGGACCAGTTTACCCTGCTGAGGGTGGGACGACGGATGGTGATTAAGCCTCCGTGGATTCCGTATGAAGCGCGCGACTCCGAGCTTGTTCTGGAGATCGACCCGGGTTTGGCTTTCGGGACGGGCCATCATCCTACCACGCAGATGGTGCTGGAAGAGGTGGAGAAGCTGTCACCCGTGGGTATGAGGGTGCTGGACGTGGGCACCGGTTCCGGCGTGCTCAGCATAGCAGCTATCAGGCTGGGAGCGGAGCAGGCGACAGCGCTGGACGTGGACTCCACTGCCGTCAAGATGGCCCGACGAGCCATGAGAGCCAACAAGGTGACGGATAGCGTGAGTCTGGGCCGGGGAACCCTGCCCCACAGCCTGGCGCCAGCAGGGGCATTCGATCTAGCGCTAGCCAACATCAGCGCGAAGGTGGTGTTCAATCTGGCGCCTGAGATACACCGCTGCCTTCGAAGCGGTGGCAGGTTGGTGTCGGGGGGGTTCCTGGACAGGCAAGAGCAACAGGTGACGGAGCGCCTTGAAGAGGTGGGGTTCGACATCGAAGGCCGTGTCGTCATGGAGGACTGGGTGACGCTGGAGGCGGTCAAGAGACGGGGTTGAGGGTGAGCGCTTTGCGACGCCCTGCTGCTATTCGGAGCGTGGCGGGCGACCCATCAGCCGGGCTACTGCTTCGTTCAACTCCAGTCCCTCGAAGAGGATCTGATGGGTAGCCTCGACGATGGGCATTTCCACATTCAGATCTTGCGCAAGCTTTCGGGCAGCCGCCGTGGTCTGCACCCCCTCTGCCACGTTTTCCATAGATTCCAGGATTCTTGCGAGGGAACTGCCCCTGGCCAACTGCTCACCCACGTGCCTGTTGCGGCTGAGACGGCTGAAGCAGGTGGCCGCCACGTCGCCCAGGCCCGCGAGTCCTGCAAAGGTCAGAGGGTTGGCGCCCGCAGCCACGCCCAACCGAGTTATCTCGGCGAGGCCACGGGTGATGAAGGCCGCCTTGGCGTTGTCGCCGTAGCCTAGACCGTCGCAGATGCCGCCGCCGAGGGCGATGATGTTCTTCAGGGCGCCGGCGAGTTCGACGCCGATAACGTCGTCATTGGTATATACGCGGAACCTGGAGGACATGAGCATTCGCTGAACGATCCGGGCGGCATCGAGGTCATGGCTAGCAACGACTGTTGAGGCTGGCCTGCCTGCGAGGACTTCCTTAGCCAGATTGGGGCCGGAGAGGACGCAGTATCTGTGGGTCGAGGGAGGAGCTTCGTCGCTGAGAACGGCACTCATGGGCATTCCGGTATCCATTTCGAGGCCCTTGGCCGCGCTGACGATGATAGCGTCGTCCGGCAGGTTGTCCCGGATCCATCTAAGGTTTTGACGGAAGCTCTGGGAAGGGACGGCGAGGATGACGACCCGGGTATGGTTAAGGGCTTCCGACGGCGAGGCTGTGATTGCGAGTTCTGAAGGCAGGGATACTCCGGGAAGGAAGCGTCGATTCTCCCTCTCGCGGTTGAGCCGGCGCGCTTCTTCGTCGGTACGGGCGAGGAGCGCAGGGGGGACGCCGTTTCGGCACAGCTGAAGGGCCAGGGTGGTGCCCCACGTGGTTGTCCCGACTACGGCGGCTTTGGGAGACATGGCCTAGCCCGAATCGGTAGTTTCTACCCGAACGCCCAAACGCGGCTCCGTGCCAATCCTGAGTCGCTGGATATTATCGGAGTGCTGCCAGAAGATGGTGAATGCGCCGATGCCGAAGTAGATGAGATAGATGGGTGAGAAATCAAAGAATGCGACCTGAACTGCTGCGGCAATCACGGCCATGGTCACGCCCGCCAGGGACGCGAGGGAGACGTAACGGGTGATGCGGGCCGTGATCGCCCAAGCCAGCAGGCATAAGACCAGGGCTATGGGCGACATTATGAGGACGGCGCCGGCGGCAGGCATGATGCCGCGACCTCCCCTGAAGCCGAGAAACATGGACCAGTTGTGGCCCGCCAGAACAAGCAGGCCAGCGGTCACTTCCGCTGCCGGTGTGTCGGAGACGACTTTCGCAAGCAGGACGGCGAGAGCTCCCTTGCTCAAGTCCAGAACCAACACCAGGGCGGCACTTTTCAGGCCACCCGTCCGAAGGACGTTGCTGGTGCCCGTGCGGCCGCTTCCGTGCTCTCGGACGTCCACGCCATGGAAGAGTCTGACTACCAGGAAGCCCCAGGGCACGGAGCCGAGCAAATATGCCAAGGGGACAAGAATGAGATATTGGGGGAGGGGCTGCGTCGTGTCCATTAAGAGAGCAACGGCCAGCACGTACACCGCCAGCAGTGGTGGGACGACCAGAGGCAGAAAGTATTTCATCGAGTCCTCTTGCGCCTCTTGAACACCAACCTGAGGTGGGTCTGGCGGAAGTCGAAGGCCGACCTGATGCGGTTTTCCAGATAGCGGCGGTAGGAGAAATGGATCTTGGTATCGTTGACATTCAGGACAAAGGTGGGAGGGTTGACGCCAACCTGGCGCACGTTTCGGATGGCCACACGTCGCTTTCCCATGGATGCCGGGGGCTGGTTTGCCATTGCGTCCAGGAGCACGCGTTGCAGCTTGCCGTGGGGCACCACACGCTGCCGTTCGCGATGCAAGTCCAGAGCGAGCCGCAGCAGGTCGCCTATGCCCTCGCCGTTCAGCGCCGAGGTGAAGACGATGGGCACGTATGGCATGAAATGGAGGCGGCGGCGCACGGTCCAGAGGGCCTCTTCCCTCGCGGTGCCGACGGGATCATCGATGAGGTCCCACTTGTTTATGACGGCAACAACGCCCTTGAAGCTTTCCGAGGCGTACCCGAAGACGTGGGCATCCTGGGCGGTGGCCAGCTCCGAGGCATCCATGACAAGGAAGGCGAGGTCGCTGCGTTGGATGGCGCGGAAGGCGCGCAGGACGCTGTATTTTTCGATTCCCTGCCGCACCTGACCACGTCGGCGTATGCCCGCCGTATCGACCAGGACCATGGGGTTGCCTTCGAAGTCGAAGCGGGTATCGAGGCTGTCGCGGGTTGTGCCTGCAATTTCGCTGACGATGGCCCTTTCCTCGCCAAGAATGGCGTTCAACAGCATGGATTTTCCGACGTTTGTCCGTCCCAGGATGGCGATTCTGGGGACACCAAGCTCTTCCTCTTCCGGTACATGGAGAGGCAGAAGCTCGGCAGTCTTTTCCATAAGGTCGTGGATGCCCAGGTTGTGATAGGCGCTGACGTAGAGGGGTTCGTCCAGGCCCATGCCGTAGAATTCCGACGCGGAAAGCTCCCGCTTCTGATTGTCCACCTTGTTTACGACGGTTATGGCAGGCTTTTCGCGTCGGCGGATTTGGAGGGCAATCTCCTGGTCAATGGGACTCATACCCTCCGCCCCGTCTACCAGGAAGTAGAGCAGGTCCGCGTCTTCGATGGCGGTCTCCACCTGCGCCCGGACTTTGTTTTTGAGGGGGTCTTGGCCGGGGGGTTCCAGCCCTCCGGTATCGACGAGGGTGAATGACAGGTCGTCCCACTCCACCTGCCCGATAATTCGGTCGCGGGTGGTGCCGGGAATGTCCGTGACGACGGCATCGCGCCGTCCCACCAAGCGGTTAAACAGGGTGGACTTGCCAACGTTTGGCCTGCCGATAATGGCTACAAGTGGTTTATTCATGCTTTTGGCTCGAAGTGTCTCCCCGGTCTCCAGCCTGCCCGACTAGTTCCCGGGGGCGTTGAGGTGTTCCAGAAGCGCCTTTTGCGCGTGGAGGCGATTTTCCGCCTGGTCGAAGGCCGCCGACTGGGGGTGGTCCAGCATGCCGGGCGGGACTTCCTCGCCATAGTGGGCGGGCATGTCGTGCATGAAGATGGCGTCGGGACGGGCCAGGGACAGGAGCTCCGGGTTGACAGTGTAACCCCTGAAGGCCGACAGACGGGAGGCCCTATCCTGTTCGTCTCCCATGCTAACCCAAACATCGGTGTAGACCACGTCGGCGTCTATGACGGCCTCGCCGGGTTCTGTCAGGAGCAGTGGCGGCGGCGCGCCGTTTTCCGCAGCTCGACCGGCTGCTTCCTCCACGGTGGCGCCATCCAACTGATAGCCCCGGGGAGACGCTATGACGAAGCTGCCGCCGACGGAGGCAACGCCAAGGGCCAGGCTGCGAGCGACGTTGTTTCCGTCACCGACAAAGGCGACGCGGAGGCCGGAAAGCCCGCCTTTGGCCTCCGACATGGTCTGCAGGTCCGCCAGGGTCTGGCAGGGATGCTCCCAATCCGACAGGGCATTGACAACCATCACTGAGGCGCAGGCGGCAAACTCCTTGAGGGCGGCGTGGGAGTTTACGCGAGCGACTATACCGTCCACGTAGCGCGAGAGGACCTTGGCCACGTCGGATACCGGCTCCCTGACGCCGAGACCAACTTCCTGTCCACCGGTGTAAAAGCAGTGACCGCCCAATTGATGGATGCCCACCTCGAAGCTACCGCGGGTTCGGAGGGACGGCTTTTCGAAGAGCAGGGCTACGGTGCGGCCTGACAGAGCGCTGGAGGCAGCGCCAGTCTTCATGGCCGAGGCCCTTTCAACGACGGAGAGTATATCCGAGGAACTGAGGTCGGTAACAGATAGGAAATTTGGCGGATTCACGTGCCCTCCCACGCAGAAAGGATATCTCAAGGGGCGGAGGGACTTCAACCTGGGATAGCGGGTCAGGAAGCTGAAATGACCGGCACGTGGGGGGCGGCGCATTTGGGAAGCAGGCCGGCCAGCCTGGGGTCGTCGGCAATTTCGACCTGTCGCCGGTAGGGTTCGAAGCCGGACCGAAGGTAGAATGCAACGGCGCTGGGGTGATCGAAGGTGCAGGTGTGGAGCCAAAGCCTGCGAATGGGGCGAGACCAGGCGATTTCCAGCGCCCGGTTCATGAGCCACCGTCCTGCCCCCTGTGCGAGAGTGTCCGAAGTCAGCCCGAAGAAGCTGATTTCAGCTTCTCCTTCGCACCTGAAGTCGAGTTCCAACAGCCCGCAATTCCCGCCATCGACCTTGAACAGATATGTCTCGTATTGGGGATGGTCGAGTATGTGACTGAGAGCGTCGTCGTCCAACTGGAGGCGGGAGAACCAGAGCCAGTCCCGGCCTACATTTCGGAAGTGGCGTCGGTATTCTTCCAGGTCGGAGAATTCAGCCTTGGCAAGAGTCCACGATTCTTCAGAGGGGCCCGAACGGGCGGGAGGACGCCGGAGCATCTGCAGGTAGGTGACTACAGCGGCGACCTTCTCCGAGGGGACGTCAAAGAATCCGTTAGATAGATTCATGGTGCTCCTGTGCAGCGCTTTGGATTTTGAGGCCTTGGGCATCCGATGCGACGGGGAACTGTACCAATATGAGGCTTCTTTGCTCAAGTCCAAGGGCAAGACCAGGGATTCACTGATTGGGTAAAGTCTGACGGTGAATGGGAGGGGTGCCAGCCCTGGTATAGAGAATGATTGTGCGGCCCATTGACAACTATCGGGACTGCTATTACACTTTTCGCCGTAACAGACTGATAGGTTATCTCACTAAAGAGAATTTATGATGATGAGGTGTTCTAAGGGAGTTGAAACAGGGAAGTTCCGTGACGCCGCAAAAGGGTCAACCTGACTCTGCGAGACCGGGGCTCTGTCGGTCCGGGCTTGGAAGGCGAACCGACAGAGCGATCCCATCAGCTTCATCTACGGCCTGAATTGCCAGAATTTGAGAAGAGATTTCGATAGGATAAGGGACTCGGCCAGGGATTCGATGAGCACCACCTCGCCAGCCCTTGCCATTTTTGCCAGCCGTTTGCGGGCGAATATGACTCACTATCCTCACTGATAGACTGAATGTAAGAATGCAACGACGACACTCCACTTTCAGAACAAGACGCATAGTTTACGGAGGGACACATGATACGATTTCGCAGCATGCCGCTGCATAGGGTATACATAGTTACGCTTTTCCTTTTGGGTGCAGTAGCTCTGGTTGCCATGGCAGCGTGCTCGAGCGATCCTGAACCGACGACAGCCCCGGCGGCAACACCCGCGCCGTCCGTGCCCCAAGCAACGGCAGCGCCAGCAGCCGCAACCCCGGCCCCAACGGCTGAGGCAACGGCGCGACCGACACCTTCGGCGCCGGCTCCGACGCCCGCCCCGGCTACCCCGGCTCCAACCGCTGAAGCTGCTGCCCCCGCAGGCCCCGTGCTGCAGGTGGTGACCACGACGAACTTTGTCGCCGACTGGGTCAGAAACGTCGGCGGCAGCCAGGTGGAGGTGTTCAGCCTGCTGGCGCCCGGAAGCGACCCACACTCCTACCAGCCGGGCGCGCGCGACGTGGCCAGGATTGCCGACGCCGACCTGGTGCTGAGCGTGGGCCTGGGCCTGGAAGCCGGTTGGCTCACGGAACTGATCCACAACGCCAGCGTGGATGAACACGGAATCGTAGCGTTGGGGAACCTCGTTGACCCCATCGAAGCGGAAGAGACCGGCGCTCACGACGAGGAGGAAGAGGAGCATGTGGCTGCCACCGGACGGCTGATTATCACCGACCGTGAGCAGGCTGCCCTATCCGTCCTGGATCTGACCACGGAGGGCCTGGCCGAACTACGCATCCCCGTCGCCGCGGCGGGCGCCAGCGTCTATTCCAGCCCCAGCGGCCGCTTCGCCTTCGTCACTGCCCGCGGACCCGACGACGGCGACGACAGGGTGCACGTGTTTGACGGCGGCGTTTACCTGGAGGAGCACGAGGGTCACATGGACCTGATCTCCGAAGGGGTCTCCCTCATGGAGGTCGGGACCACCGACGACAGGCCCGTCCACGTCTCGGTCCACAACGGCTGGACTACCATCTATCATGACGGTTCGGGCCGCGCCGCTCTATTCGAGGAGCACGACCTGGAGGAGGAGTACAACGAGTACGAACCCGTCTGGATGGACGCCGGTCTGCAGCGTGGGGCCGTGGTCCCGCTGGGTGAAGAGTTCTTCATGGTCACCTCCAACAACCCCGACTACCCGGCCACGGCGACCAGCAGCCTGCCCATCGGCATTGAAGTTCGCACGGTAGACAATGAGACGGTCTACGACGCGAGCAACAGGTCCTGTCCGGGCATGAACGGTGAAGCGACGAACCACGACGGCGTGGCCGTCGGCTGCGTTGGTGGAGTCCTGTTCCTGGAAGGCCACGACGGCGAGTACGAGCACGTATTCATCGACAACCCCGCGGGGTTGAATGAGTCCTCGCGCATCGGCTCGTTGTGGGGCCACGAGGATGTTGTGAACTTCTTCGGCTCCGCCTCCTACCGGCACGAGGGCGCATCCACGTACGACGGTCTCTGGATGATCGACGCCGAGGGTGGGTCAATTACCCAGGTGATGCCCTCCACGGATGAAAAGCGGGTCTTTGGCGCAGCCTTCGACGGACACGGGGAAGAGTTCTTCGCCCTCTCTGCCGACGGGATGTTGAACGTCATCAACCCGGCAACCGGTGAAGTGGAAGAAGAGATGGAGCTGATGGCTCCCTTCGACGCCGACACATCGCCTTCGTTCATCGTCGTTGGGGAGATGATCTACGTTTCCGACCGAGCGGGTGGACGCATCTTCGAGTTCAGCGTGGCGGACGGTGAGATTGAGCGCGAGTGGGCAATCGCAGGAATGCCCGGCCGACTCGCGTTCGTGGGCGTTGGCGGCGCAGCGGCCTTCGAAGAGCACGACCACGGGCCTCTGGACCCGCACTTCTGGTTCGACCCGCTTCGCGTGAAGATTGCGGTGGACGAGATTGCAGAGCACCTGGCGGAGGCGAATCCGCAGAGCGCGGACTTCTTCCAGGCCAATGCGGACAGCTACAAGGCGCAGCTCGACGAGCTGCATAGCTGGAGCTTGGCTCAGATAGAGCAGGTGCCTATGGACAAGCGGCTGCTCGTGACGTCCCACGACAGCCTTACCTACTTTGCCAAGCTGTACGGCTTTGAAGTTATTGGCACTGTTATACCTTCCACACTGACGACTGAGGTTGCTCCCTCTGCCCAGGAGATGGAGCACCTGATAGAAGAGATCGAGGAGTTTGGAGTAACGGCAGTATTCGGGGAGACGACCGTGAGCGAACGGCTGGCCCAGACGATTGCCGAGGAGACGGGCGCACAGCTGGTCAGGCTCTACTCCGGCTCCCTTGGCCCTGAAGGCAGCGGCGCAGAGACATACATCACGATGCAGCAGTGGAACGTGGAGAAGATTGTGGAAGCGCTGAAGTGAACCAACCTGACAAGAATCGCCAAGCCTGCCGTACCCCCGCGGATAGGGCTGGCGAGAGCCAGAAGCCGCATCGCTGAGGCTTCAATTCCAACGGCTGAGAGCGTGGCCCCTCCCCCAATCCAGCAGCGAGAACCACGCTTGAAGCCTAGAGCAAGAGGGGCGGTCCATATGGGCCGCCCCTCTTGCGTTTGGGGGAAGGTGGACTGAGACTGTCGGCGGGTTATGCACCTACGGCGGAAATGGCAGGACGGAGAGGTCGAGGGTCTACAGCCGAGTCTATGCCGGGATGGGACATCGGGAAAGAAGGCGTGGTATCAGGCGCTGCCTTCGACCTGGACTGTCACGATGTCCACGCCGTGGAACTTCTGGTGGCGCACGGCGGAGGCGTGGTATCGCAGCAGCCGGAGGGAGAGATTGTCGGCGGTGGGTACGGCGGCTTCGTCGGTGAGGAACGCCAGCTGATCCTGGATGTTCTCCTGTCGGATTGTGGCGAGGAACTCAAGCTCGATCATCGTCGGTTGCGGTCGTCCGATGATTATCAGACGGGGGCTTTCGTAGGACTCGGAGTCATCATCTTGAGACAAGAGACTGACCAGGGTTTCTTCGCCAGCTGACTGGAGACGCAAGGTGGAGGCTTCGCTCCATCCCATCCTGGATGCCAGCTTGGTGAGGAATTCCGTGATGGCGGGGAGGGAGTCCGTGTCCAGCTTCACTTCGAGGCGGGAGCGGCGCGTACTGATGGACTCGAGCAGGAAGGTCATGCCAATAGCAACCACCGTGCCGATAGTCACGCCGTTGCCGAGAAGGGCGCCCATTTCGTTGCCAAAGATGTCCCTGGCAAGGGGGTGTCCGTGGAGGCCGAGGCCCAATGCGCTTGCGAGGGCGACAACCAGCACACGCTGGGGGTCTATACCGTCTCGCAAAATCGTCTGAATGCCGGTGGTGAAGAGGATGCCCATGGCGAGCATGAGGTAGGCGCCCAGGACGGGGCCGGGAATGGCGAGCAGGAGGGCGGTGAACTTGGCGAGGAAGGCCAGAACGATGGTGACGACGGCCACACCGATGCCGACTCGGCGGGCGGCGACGCCGGTGAGATTGATGAGCGAGATGCTGTAGGAGGAGTTGGCCATGGGGGGCAGGGTGCCGGCGATGCCTGAGAGGAACATGCCAATGTCGTTGACGCTGACCATGCCCTGGATCTGGCGGAAGTCGATGGCGCGCGGGAGACGCCTGGACGCCTGTTGAATCGCCACACCATCGCTAATGGTCTTGATGCCCAGGACGAGGGTGAGGATCGCGAAGGAGGGGAGCAGGGCCCAGAATTGGCTGCTTGGGGTGAAATCCAGGCCCAGGTTCGGCAATTCCGGAATGCCGAACCATTTGGCGTTGGCGATTGCTTCTCCGCTGAGCACGCCGAAGGCGGCGGCGACGGCGCATCCGATCAGGATGCTGATGAAGGGGGCCACCAGACGCCAGCGTCCGCTAACACGGAGGGCGACCAGCACCGATACCAGGAGGGTTACGCCGGCAATGGTGGGCCCGGCGGCAGGCGAGGCGCCATCCGGGAGGTCCTGAACGGTATCGAAGGCTATGGGGAGGACACTGACGGCAATCAGCATCGTCACCGTACCGGAAACAACGGGCGTGATGATACGCCGGAGCACAGGCAGCCACCAGGCGAGGGCAACCTGAATGAAGCTGCAGACGACGAGGAGGCTAGCGAAGGTCCCGGGGCCAGCCTGAGTGATTGCCGCCACGGTTATGGCGATGAACATGGCGGCGGGCCAGGCGAGGACGACGTGACCGGCGCCGAATCGCCAAAGTTGGTGCGCGTGAAAGGCAGTAATTGCGGCGCAGATGAGCATCGCGGCGAAGACGCTCCAGGCCAGATAGTTGTCGCCGAGGCCGGAGGCGCGAACGGCGATGGCTACGTTCAGCACGGTTGGCGCGAGAACCAGGGCGGCGCCCTGGGCTCCGACGACGAGGGCTGCCCAGGGGGAGCACGGCTCCTCGGGCTCAAACCGGATGGGCTGTTCTGCGTTTTGGGAAGTCACCGATTAGCCGATTGCCTCAACTTTCTACATCGTAAAGTGCTGCATGAAAGGCCCAATGCCGTCTAACGAAGTAAATTGAGATGTTGGATCGTTGGGCGCCAGGCGAGTGGGGTTCTATGCTAACTTCAGCGAGTCTTTACAGCGATTTCGGGCGGTCCAAGACCGTTGGAACCGCGTGGTGATGGAGGCCGCATTGACGTTACGACTTGATTCGGGGTCAAAAGACACAATCATCTGCCTTGAAGTCATGAGCTTTTCGACTCGCTAGACGGGCGTGGAATTTCGCCTAAGAAGCGGCTCCTTCCACGACGATAATCCTGGAATTTGCCGCGCTATGGCGGAGGTCGTTGAGGGCATTGTATTCGGCGGAGGATACGCAACTCCTAGCCGCCTCCATGCTTTCGAATTCAATAATGACTATTCGCTTGGGTTCCCAGCCGCCGTCAAACGCTTCAGCGTCGCTGGTGCGAACGAGGAACCGTCCTCCCTGGGCTGTGATGACAGCTGTGGACTTCTCTACGTATTCCGCAAAGGCCTCAGCATCGAGGATCTCGGTATCAATGACGACGTAACCCTTCATTTCAATCACTTCCTACTACATCAATCTGAATGACCGGTGTACCGATCCGCTGCTGGGAATATAGCATCTCTCCTGAAGATTAGCCAGCAATTCAGGGGTGTGCTCGATTCCCCACCGGCAAGACTCCTTACGGGGTTCTTTGGGTAAGCCGGGCAGGTCTAACAATTTGTCAGGCCTGCATACAGTTGTTCTATAGATTGTACGTGAGTGAGGGTAGCAGGGGGTGGGGTTGCGTGACAAGGGAGGAGTAGTCACTTCTTGGGGATGGGTTGGCACGACTACTGGAATGCCTCCGGGGTGAGGAGGGCTGGATTCCGGCTCAGGGGCCGGAATGACGGTTGAGGTGGGGGCGCTGCGGCTGGGGTGGTGGGAGGGTGGAGGGGAAGGATTGGGAGGGTTGGGTGTGGCCCGGTTACCAGACCCTTCGGCAGTGCTGCGATGGGGGTGGCGTGTGGGTCAGGCTCTCCCTATGCCTCGACGCAATGCGCGGCGCAGCAGTTTTCTCATCAGCACTATCAGGATGAATATCAGGATAGCCAACAGAAGCAGGAGCCACGGTGATGACGAAATCCAAGACATTGGGGTATCCCGCTCCGCTTCAGGGCTGCTCGGATCTTCGGGTGGGGCATCATCTTCCGGCGTGGATGGAGCATTCTCGCCGGACATGGGGGTGTTTGTGGGCATGGACGCCGTCCCGGGGACCGATGCAACACTAGTCTCAGGGGTAGATGAAACGCCATTTCCGGACGCGGATGGGGCGCCGTCCCCAGGCGTGGGAATGGAGGATGTTTCCACTGTGGTTGTGGACGAGGTCCCCGGGGTGATCGAGGACGACGTATCCGGCGTGGACGCAGACGACGTTCCGTTAGTCGATGTGGTTGGCGGCGAGACGTCTTCACGCGGAGGCTCGGATGGCGGCGTGGGAGCAGGAATGTTTAAAGGTGGAGATGTTGGATCGTCCGAAGGTATAGACGGAGGGGAGATTTCAGGCGTGGACGGACCATCATCATCCCTAATGGTCGTCGAGATTTTGTAGACATTGGGCCTCGGCGCGGGCGCCGATCCTCGCGTTTGCCCTCCCTGCACCAGCGCCGGAACCTGGCCCTGCATATTCTGATCAGAGTCCCAAATGACCACCAGGAATGACTTGTCGTCTTCGCCCGTCGCGTCTTCAATGGTCCTGATCACGAAGGTTTGAAGCCCCGGCGCTGCCTGTGAGAAGATCAGGGATCCGGACGGAACGATGTAATCGCTTCCCCCAATGGCTGTACCGTCGATCGTGCCGAATTCCAGGTTCAGGTTCTCGGTGGGAATGACTCCAAACGGCGACTGACTGTGTAAGTGGCGGAATCACCTTCATCCACGGACTGCGGCCCGTGCAGGTTCACCGTTATCGGATCGCTCTCCGCAATGATACCCTGCGCGCTTGCTCTCGCCGTGTCTATCAATACCCTGGAGGCCTGTTCGCCCGACACGTCTTGCAGGACTACAGTGAAGGTCTCCGTTCCTTCGGAAAGCGGGTCCTCATTGATGGTGATGGTGATGGTCTCTGTCAGGTCTGTCGGCGAGTGGGCGACGAAAGTGACGACGCCAGACTGCTCGACGTAGTCACTCGGGTCCGCCGTCCCGGGGATTACCTTGTAGCTCACGGTCAGATCGGCGGTGACGGCCTGAGAAAGGTTAAGTGTGAAGCGGGCATAGGAGCCTTCCGGTGTTTCTTCAGAAGGAGATGCGATGCCCAGATATGCCATTACGACCTCGCCTTCGCCATCTGTGGCGTCGGTAAGAGTTATGGCAGCTGAATCGTTCCCCAAGCCGGAAGGAGAGCCAGTGATCAAGATGGACTCAGGTTCCTCTATTATCTCGTCCTCACTGGGCGAAAGGGTCATCGTGCCGGAGCCAGTGGACTGGCCCGAAGGTATGGTGATGGAAGCGAGGGCCGTGGAAACCGTGTAGTCTGTATCTTCCGTGGCGGTTCCGGCAAGGGAAATGGTGATGGTGGTGTCTGCATCTAAGGTGCCCTCTCCCTCCAGGGTGACTGTGGTGGGGCCATCGTCCTCGGCGATGCTATCCGGGCTCACGCTCAGGTTAATGCCGGTGGGCTTCGTGGATGGAGGCGGCGGGTCCGATGGCGACGGGTTCAAGCTCTGATCTTGTTCATCGCTCTCACTTATGGTGGCAATCGCGCTTCCGGCAGACGCGTCTACGGACACCTGGCTCGACACGGTCGACGTGATGTCACCCAGGGTGACGGTAAATGTCTCCGCATCCTCCTCCAGGTCATCATCGAATATGGGAATGTTGAATTTCAGTTGTGACGTGGAGGCGGGGATAGTCACACTACCGGATGTATTGCCAAGGTCTGCGGCCACAGCCGTGTCGTCGGACGACGGCGCGCTCCATGCCACGGTCACCTCGGCGGCAACGGCGTGGGAGAGGGTGAGGGTGAAGGAGGCGTTGCCCCCCTCAGCCGCGGGGCTTGTGGGTCCTGAAATGGAGATCTGAGCGGAATCCGACTCCCCGTTTTGAGAGTGGTCAGTCAGCGTGATCTCAGAAGAGCTTACGTCGAGTCCCACGGTGGTGGAGCCGGAGGCGAGGATTGTGTCGTCACCTTCGTCATCGGCGCCCGCCGGGGTGGACGTGGGCAGAGTAGCCGCAAATAGGGCAGCCAAGCCGAGAGCGGCCACCAATGTATATCGCCCTTTGGGCAAGCCGCGCCGGATTCGGGCGAAAGCGCTAGAAGCGGAGCGTCTCACGCCGCCAGCCTCCGAACCCGTACATGAAAATCGGCCGAGTGGTAGAATTGTGTAGAAGGGCTAAACACGTCATAAGCGCAAAGAACTCAGACGATTGCTGCGGACGCCTACTTACGAATCGGAAGACAGAATATCACCACAAGCGTTAATCATCCAGTTCAATTCAGCGCACCCCCGGATACCAAGAATTGCCATCAGGGCGAGAAGAGTTTGGGAATGATACTTGGTATTTGCCATCAGCATTATTAAGCCACTGCTATTGTTATAACAGAAAACTGTTTCGTACTGCATGCAATGTGTTACACCTTCATTGGCGTCGACAGCATATGGCAATAGTCCTCTAAATGCAAGTGGGCTGGGCACGTGGAAGCAGCGATACGCATCCTGTGAGAACTGAAGCGCAGGGTTTGTCGTCAAGCCGCTGGAACGCGTCTAATTCCCTGACCCGGGATGGGGATGACAACAGACGCCATTGTAGAACCGCCCCTTGCCGCAATGGGCAAGGCCTGCGTCTTCGGTGTCGTTATATAGGAAAGGAATGCCGGGGTGGGGAATGCAGATTGGGGAATGCGCCGGAGTGATTGCCGGGACAGTGCGGTCCTAGAAGTCCAGGCTAGAGATCAGGGTGAGGGTGGTTGGTCTTGTGGGATGTGGTGGGTCGGAGTGATGCTGTATGGCGTGTTTTTCTTTGGGAGGTCGGGGTCTGAGGAGCACGGCTCCTTACTGGGATCCCCTACGTCGGCTTTTCGTCCGGTGAGGCGGTCATAGTGGATTCTGCGGCGCGGCTTCACCGACCTCCCCGGCGCACGGGGAAACTCTCGTTGGCGGGCGGACCGGAGCCGGGTGTGACGACGACGGATAGGGAGATGATGTAGCCTTCGCCGTTCTCGGTCACGTGCCCGATCAGTGAGTTGTCCACAGTATCGCCGGGAAAAATGCCGTCATCGTCGTTCGTTACGGGATGGGGACCGCGGGCTGCGTAGGGCTCGGTCTGGTAGACGGCCTCGGATACGGCGTCGGGGAAGTAGAACTGGGAGGTCACCAGATGCACTTCGTCGGTGTAGGCCATAAGGTGAATGTGCACTGCCCTGGTGGGGTACCAGCCGGGGTAGATGGTCTCGAACTGGACGATGCCATTGGCGTCGGTGACCTGCTTGCCGCGGAGGAAGGTCTCGCCGGTAGTGTCGTCGCCCTGATCGGGATAGCCGGAGTATACGCCGGAGGCGTCCGTGTGCCATAAATCTATGGTTGCGCCGGCAACCGGCCCACACGAACCCGCCTCGACGAGGCGCAAGGAGACCAGCAAGGGTGTGCCGGGCAGGCCCTCTGTGATGTCGCGGCGGAGTTCGCCGGTGTCGAAGTAGTAAGGGCCCTCGGTCTGGGACGGAGTCTGGACACAATCGTCGAGTTCAACAGGGTTCGTCATTTCTCGGGCGGAGTCCGCCGAATGCGGCGTGGGGCCGGCCGGGGAGGCCTGGACAGGTGGATCTGTCGGCACGCTTGTGGCGGAGGGAGCGTCGCCACTTGCGGGGATTTGGGAGTTGGACCCACAGGCCACGACGGTCAGCACCGCCGTTATCGTTACCACGAGGGCCAGAACCATCCTGGAAATCATCTCATCTCCCCAAACTTCGATTTTTCGGACGAACCGTTGGATTGCGCACCCAGGCCAAGGATCGCCAGGGATATGGCACCGAGGGCCAGGGGAATCAACACTATAACGCTTCTTCCAAAGAAGATTCACTGGACACTGAATAGGGATCGAATGCCTTCCAACCTAAACTACCGGTCGAATGTGAAGATTGCGTGAAGGAAGAATGGCGTCCGAGGTGGACACCCGGTTTTACCAAATCCCCGGTAGTTTGAAAGAGAGACCGACCGCGTTGCAAGGCAAAGACTCCAGTCTTGGGTGTTGTCGAAGGCTCTGAGGGGTGTCTGCCGGGGTTCTGATACAGGGTGAGGACGCCTGCCGGTCAGGACGATACGGCACCCACAGCGAATGAGCAGGTTATGGGCTAATGGGGAAGGAGTCGTCGGGCACTCCTATTGTGGGCAAAGGTAGCGGGAACTCGAAACGCCAAGAGTCTGCCTATCGAGCAGGTGGGCGGCTGCCGGCCCTAGATTCAGAAGATGGTGGGCGGTAGTGGACTTGAACCACTGACCTCTGCGATGTCAACGCAGTACTCTAACCAACTGAGCTAACCGCCCATGATGAAGGCCGGGGAATTGCAGGTTGATGGGAAAGCCGAGCTTCGGTTTTTCGAGTCGTTTCAGGGGTGAGCCGACACTGAAACTGATGCGGGGTGTGCTTGCCGGTTCTTGGCTTTGGGATAGTGTAGCCACTGGCCGATGGGAGCGTCAAGGGGAAGATGGCAAAGGACGAGCAAGGGGCCGCAAATGTGCGGCCCCTTGCCAGTTTGGGGTTATCGTTGGCGTGGGGTTTGGTCAGTCGATGACGGGGTTGTCCACCTCAACATCGGCGTGGCCGTTTCCGATTTCGTCCAGGCCGTCGGTCAGGGGGGTTGTGAACTCCCTGATCAGCTCGCTATCGAGGATTTCGTCATCGGCGCCTTCCAGGAGGATTTCGTCGTCACCCAGCATGTACTGTTCCTCGACGGAGGGGAGTTCAGCGTCGACGCGGGCGGGGATGAGGCGTCCGATGATGACGTTCTCCTTGAGGCCGAGGAGGTGATCCACGCCTCCGCTGGCGGCAGCTTCGGTGAGCACGCGCGTGGTCTCCTGGAAGGAGGCGGCGGCGAGGAAGCTGTCGGTGAGGAGGGAGGAGCGGGTGACGCCGAGAAGCACTGGCTTGGCGGTGGCGGGTTCGCCGCCTTCCGCCAGAACCTGGGCGTTCTTACCCTGGAAATCGAAGAAGTCTATGGACTGGCCGGGGATGTACTCGGCGTCGCCGGCGGAGTCCACCTGGACCCTGCGCAGCATCTGCCGGACGACCACTTGTATGTGCTTGTTGTGGATGGAGACGCCCTGGGAGCGGTAGACCTTCTGAACCTCGTCGACCAGGTAGGACTGAACGTCCTCTTTGCCCTTGATGCGGAGAATGTCGTGGGGATTCAGGGGGCCAGCGGTGAGGGCGGCTCCTGCCTTGATATCGACGCCGTCCCTCACAAGAAGGAGGGCGGAGATGGGGACGACATGCTCGCGCTCTTCGGTATCGGCCCAGGTAATTGAGAGTCCACCGGTGGGCTGAACTTCGACGGTGCCGCCGACATTGGCGACAACGGCGTCTGCGGGAGTCTCGACCTTCTTCTTCTTTTTGCCCCGTTTCTTGGGCAACACCGTGCCCTCGGGGAGAGCAAGGATGGTACCGGCCTCGACCTCATCACCATCCTTGACATGAAGCTCCGAGTCCTGGGGGAGGTAGTAGTCTTCCCGGTATTCTTCCCGGCTTGTGATCCTGACGCGACGGCCCTGACCGTCGTCCTCGACGCTGACGGTGCCATCGATGTCGGAGAGGATGGCCGAACCCTTGGGGACGCGGGCTTCGAAAAGCTCTTCGACCCTGGGCAAGCCGCTGGTGATGTCCTGTCCGGCGACGCCTCCCGTGTGGAAGGTCCTCATAGTAAGCTGGGTGCCGGGCTCACCGATGCTCTGGGCGGCGATGATGCCAACGGCTTCGCCCATCTTAACCATGCGGCCGGTGGCGGGGCTACGTCCGTAGCACATGCGGCAGAGGCCGCGGTGGGCCTGGCAGGTAAGGGGGGAGCGAATGTAGATATCGGTAACGCCCGCCGCGGCGATGGCGTTGAAGGCTTCTTCGTCGATCTCCTGGTTGCGGTCGATGATGATTTCGCCTGTCAGGGGGTCGGCAATCGGCGCGGCGGTCTGCTGGCCCATGGCCCGCTCGTCCTGGGTAGCAACGAGAGGATCGTTGGTGTCCGGGGCGAGCCAGATGCCCTCGGTGGAGCCGCAGTCCTCCTCGAGGACAATGACGTCCTGACAGACGTCGGTGAGGCGGCGGGTGAGGTAGCCGGAGTCGGCGGTCCTGAGGGCGGTGTCGGCAAGGCCCTTGCGGGCGCCGTGGGTGGAGATGAAATACTCCAGGGCGGTGAGGCCCTCCCGGAAGCTGGACTTGATGGGCAGGTCGATGATGCGGCCCTTGGGGTTGCTCATGAGGCCGCGCATGCCGGCCATCTGCTTGATCTGGGCGATGTTACCCTTGGCGCCGGAGACGGCCATGACGGCGATGCCGCCGTAGCTGTCCATTTCATCTTTGACGATGGATTCCATAGCGTCGCTGGCATCGGTCCAGGCGTTGACGGTGTGTGTGTAGCGTTCTTCCTCAGTCATGAGGCCGAGCATGTAGTCATCTTCAAAGGACTGGACGAGTTCGTTGGCCTCCTCGATGACTTCCTGCTTACGGGCGGAGACCTGGATATCGTTGATGGCGATGGTGATACCGGACACGGTGGCGTAGTGGAAGCCGAGGGTCTTGATGCGGTCGAGGACCTGGGCGGTTTCCCGGTTGCCTAGCAGCCGATAGCACTCGCCGGTGAGGTCCTTGAGGGCGCCCTTGTCCATGACATCGTTTTTGAATTCGATTTCGTCGGGAAGGACTTCGTTGAAAATGATGCGACCGACGGAGGTCCTCAGGGAGCGCCCTCCGGGACGCCAGATTTCGATCTCCGCCTGGATGTCCACCATGTCGGCATCGTGGGCGATCAGGGCTTCTTCCATGGAAAGGAAGCGGCGGCCCGAACCTTCGACGTTTTCCCGGATGTCGGTAAGGTAGAAGCAGCCGAGGACCATGTCCAGAGTGGGGGCGACGAGGGGTTCGCCGGAGGCGGGGGAGAGCATGTTATTGACGCTGATCATGGTCTCCTTGGCCTCCAGGACGGCCATGCGGGAGAGGGGGACGTGGACGGCCATCTGGTCGCCATCGAAGTCGGCGTTGAAGGCGGGGCAGACGAGGGGGTGGATCTGGATGGCGCTGCCCTCGATGAGGACGGGCATGAACGCCTGGATGCCCAGTCGGTGAAGGGTGGGAGCGCGGTTGATGAGGACGGGGCGCTCCTTAATGACCTCTTCCAGGATGTCCCAAACTTCTCCGCGGGCGCTCTCCACCATGCGCTTTGCGCTCTTGATGTTGGGGGAGATTCCGAGGAGGACGAGGCGGTGCATGACGAAGGGCTTGAAGAGCTCGAGGGCCATGCGCTTGGGGAGGCCGCACTGGTTGAGTTCCAGGTCCGGGCCGGAAACGATGACGGAGCGGCCGGAGTAGTCGACCCGCTTGCCAAGGAGGTTCTGGCGGAAACGTCCCTGCTTGCCACGGAGGAGGTCCGAGAGGGACTTCAGCTTGTGGTTGTGGCTGCCGGCAATGGGCCGACCACGCCTGCCGTTGTCTATGAGGGCGTCCACAGCCTCCTGGAGCATACGCTTTTCGTTGCGGATGATGATTTCCGGCGCGCCGAGTTCCATGAGGCGCTTGAGCCGGTTGTTTCGGTTAATGACGCGGCGATAGAGGTCGTTGAGGTCGCTGGTGGCGAAACGGCCGCCGTCCAGCTGGACCATGGGACGCAGTTCCGGGGGCAGGACGGGGAGGACCTTGAGGATGAGCCATTCTATTCTGTTGCCGCTCTTGCGGAAGGCTTCGACGACGCGGAGTCGTTTGATGGCCTTCTTGCGGCGCTGGCCGGAGGTTGACTGCATTTCTTCGAGGAGCGTTTCGCGAAGCACGTCGAGGTCCAACTCCCTGAGGATATCCAAGACCGCCTCTGCGCCCATGCGGGCGACGAAGGCGTGGCCGAAGCGGCCGTTGAGTTCCCGGAACCGGGTTTCGGTAACGAGCATCATGGGCCGGATGGAGTCCAGGTCGTCGATGGCCGTTTCGTAGTCCAGCTCCAGCTGGGTGAGTTCTACTTCCAGATTTTCTTCGATTTCAGAGACCTGCTTCTTGACGTCCTCAGCGGAGTCTTCGGGGGCCTGGGGGAGCTTGTCGTCGTCGGTGGCGGCAGATTCCAGGCCGAGAAGGGTGGAAATTCTGTCGGCGGCGGACTGACGAAGGATCTGCTGATTCTGCTCGAAAGTCTCCAATTCCATGCGGCGAGTTTCTTCCCGCATTTCCTCATCTATGGAGATGATGACGTGCTGGGCGAAGTACAGGACGCGCTCCAGGTTGCGGGGGGAGAGGTCCAGGAGCAGGCCCAAGCGGCTGGGGGTGCCCTTGCTGAACCAGATGTGGGCGACGGGGGCGGCGAGTTCAATGTGACCCATGCGCTCGCGGCGGACGCGGGAGCGGGTGACTTCGACGCCGCAGCGGTCGCAGATGACGCCACGATAGCGGATGCGCTTGTACTTGCCGCAGAAGCACTCCCAGTCCTTTGTGGGGCCGAAGATTCGCTCGCAGAAGAGTCCGTCCTTTTCCGGGCGCAGGGTACGATAGTTGATGGTTTCCGGCTTGGAGACTTCGCCGTGGGACCAGCTGCGGATCTGTTCCGGCGAGGCTATGGAGATGCGAATAGCGTTGAAGCTGGGGGAATGCACCTCGGTTCTATCCATTAGACTAACCATCTATTATTCCACCTTCCAATTGGGTTCCTGAGGCTGCCGGGACGGGCGACCGGGTCGAGAGAAAACGCCGTGCGGTGCAGGCGTGGGTCAGTCCAGAGGCAGCTCCAGGGATTCTTTGGCTTCTTCGATGAGGCTTGCGTTGTTGTCTTCGTTGAGGAGTTCGACGGCCAATCCGAGGCTCTGGAGCTCCTTGACTAGGACGTTGAAGGATTCCGGTATTCCGGGTTGGACAATGTCTTCGCCCTTGACGATGGCTTCGTAGGTCTTGACGCGGCCCGTAACATCGTCAGACTTGACGGTGAGCACCTCCTGGAGGTTGTGGGCGGCGCTGTAGGCCTCCAAAGCCCAAACTTCCATTTCTCCAAAGCGCTGACCGCCGAACTGGGCCTTTCCGCCGAGGGGCTGCTGGGTGATGAGGGAGTAGGGCCCCGTGGAGCGGGCGTGGATCTTGTCTTCCACGAGGTGCACGAGCTTCATCATGTAGATGTATCCGACGGTAACTGGCTGGCTGAAAGGCTGACCGGATAGGCCGTCCCTGAGGTAGACCTTGCCAAAGGTGGGAGGGGCTACCTTCATGGTGCGATGAATTTCTCGGGTCTTGTCGCGGAGTTCTTCGGTTTCGACGCCTTCGACGGAGACACCCATGTCTTCCTTGAGCCAGATGCGGAGGGCGGCCTGGGAGGCTTCGCCAATAATGGAGTCGTCCCAGAGCTGCTGGGCATCATAGCCCCTCTCCTTGAGCCAGGGTTCGACGAGTTCCATGTTCGACTTCCGGGCGCCGTTTGCGGTGACGCCGTTACCGGAGTGGACCTGCTGGACGAACCAAGCGCGGGCCAAGCCGTCTTCGATGGAGAGGTCCGTGGCGCCGTCGAAGATGGGCGTGATGGCGCGGAAGTTGAGATGCTTGGCGGCCCAGCCGAGGTGGGTCTCGAGGACCTGGCCGAGGTTCATGCGGGAGGGCACGCCGATGGGATTGAGGATGATGTCCACGGGGGTGCCATCGGGGAGGTAGGGCATATCCTCAGCGGGGAGGATTCGGGCAACGACGCCCTTGTTGCCGTGGCGACCGGCCATTTTGTCGCCGACAGAGATCTTACGCGTTTGAGCGACCCAGACGCGCACGGCCTCGTTGACGGCGGCGGGGAGTTCGTCCTTGTTCTCGCGGGTGAGGACTTTTACGTCGATGACCTTGCCCCGCTCGCCGTGGGGCACACGCAGGGAAGTATCCTTAACGTCGCGGGACTTTTCGCCGAAGATGGCGCGAAGGAGTTTTTCTTCGGCGGTGAGTTCCGTTTCTCCCTTGGGAGTGACCTTGCCGACAAGGATGTCGCCGGGGCCGACTTCCGCGCCGATGGAGATGATGCCACGTTCGTCGAGGTCGCGGAGGTTTTCTTCACCGACGTTGGGGATGTCCTGAGTTATCTCTTCGGGGCCGAGCTTGGTCTCCCGGGCCTCCATTTCGTGCTTCTCTATATGTATAGAGGTAAAGAAGTCGTTCTTGACAAGGTTTTCGCTGAGGATGATAGCGTCCTCATAGTTGTAGCCTTCCCAACTCATGAATGCCACGAGGACATTCTGGCCCAGGGCGAGGTCGCCGTTCTCCGTGGAGGAGCTATCGGCCAGGACCTGGCCTTCCTTGATGCGCTGTCCCTTCTGAACGATGGGCCGCTGGTTGAAGCAGGTGCCCTGGTTGGTGCGGGCGAACTTGATAATCTGGTGCTTGTGTTCCTGACCGCCCTTGTCCCTGATTTCGACTGCGCCGCCGTTGACGGAGGTCACGACGCCTGCGGACTTGGACAGGATCACCTGGCCGCTGTCCTGGGCGACACGCCCTTCGATGCCGGTGCCGATGAGGGGGGCCTGGGGCCTGAGGAGGGGGACGGCCTGGCGCTGCATGTTGGAACCCATGAGGGCGCGGTTGGCGTCGTCGTGTTCCAGGAAGGGGATGAGGGAAGCGGAGACGCTCATTATCTGCATGGGGGAAACGTCCATGAAGTCGACGCGTTCAGGGGTCTCTTCAGCGTAGGCGTCACCTATGCGGACTTCGACGCGGTCGCTGAGGAACTGATTCTTCTTGTCCAGCGGGGCGTTTGCCTGAGCGACGACGTTGCTTTCCTCCCGGTCAGCTGAAAGGTAGATGATGTCATCGTCCTTGGTGGACACGTAGGGTTTAACGGCGATCTCCATTTCAGGCAGTTCGGAGAGGAGTTGGAAGGGAGTGGCGCCGATTATCTTTCGCGCCTGGGAGGTGACCCTTCCGGCTTCGTTGGTGACGTTGTTCACGCCGAGGTGGAAGAGCTTGCCGGACTCCGAACGCCAGGTGACGATGTGGTTCCCTTCTTCGTCTACGACGTCTTCGGTAACGGTACGGCCCTGGATGTCAGGGTCCGCGGTGGAGAAGGTGTTCAGCACGCGGCGGCAGGGGGACTCGATGAAGCCGAAGGGGTTGATGCGCGCGTAGCTGGCGAGGGAACTGAGGAGGCCGATATTGGGGCCTTCCGGGGTTTCGATGGGGCAGATTCGGCCGTAGTGGGAGAAGTGAACGTCCCGGACGTCGAAGCCGGCGCGCTCCCGGGATAGGCCGCCGGGGCCGAGGGCAGAGAGCCTGCGCTTGTGGGTAAGCTCGGCGAGGGGGTTCGTCTGGTCCATAAACTGGGAGAGCTGGGACCCGCCGAAGAACTCACGAACGGAGGCGACCAAGGGCCTGATGTTGACGAGGGCCTGTGGGGTTGCCTGGTCGGGGTCAGTCTGGGCCATGCGCTCCTTGACCATGCGCTCCATGCGGAGGAGGCCTATGCGCATCTGGTTCTGAACCAATTCTCCGACGCCACGCACGCGGCGGTTGCCGAGGTGGTCGATGTCGTCCGGGCGGCCGATGCCGTTGTTGAGTTCGATGATGGTGCGGATCATGGCGATGAGGTCCGAACGATGCAGGACCCTATCTTCCGGATCGTTGGAGAGATTGAGACGACCGTTGAGCTTGAACCGGCCTACGCGACCAAGGTCGTAGCGGCGGCGGTCGAAGAGGAGGCTGCGGAGCAGGTTGAAGGCGTTTTCCAGGCTGGGCGGCTCGCCGGGGCGCAACCGGCGATAGAACTCCAGCTGGGCGAGGGCGATGAGTCTGGCCTCGTGGGGATCGAACTTCTCGCCCGGCTTGAGCCATTCCCACATGGCCTTCATGGTCATTTCATCCTTGCGGAACTGACCTTCCCTCTCGTCGGAGTAGACGTCCTTGTCGAGAGTGGACTGGACGAACTTGTGGGTCTCACCGACGTCGGCGTCGTCGAATAGTTTGTGAAGATCTTCCTCCTTGGAAATGCCGAGGGCGCGGAGGAAGATTGTGACGGAGACCTTTCGCTTCCTGTCGACCTTAACGGAGAGGATATTCTTGGCGCTGGTCTCAAACTCCAGCCAGGCGCCCCTGTAGGGGATGAGCTTAGCGGAGCAGAGCTGTCGGTCGCTTGGGATGTCCCTGTTTAGGACAAAATAAGCGCCGGGCGAGCGAACCAGCTGACTGACGACGACGCGTTCTGCGCCGTTGACGATGAAGGTGCCGTTGTCCGTCATAATGGGGATATCCCCCATGAAGATCTCCTGCTCCTTGATGACGCCGGTATCCTTGGTAATCAGCCGTGTCTTGATCCATAGGGATGCGCAGTAGGTGATCTCCTTTTGCTTGCACTCTTCCGGGGAGTACTTGGGCTCCCTGAAAGAATGCTCCAGGAACTCCAACTCGAACTTGTTCTCGGTGAAGTCCTTGATGGGGGTGATGTCACTGAAGACCTCAGCAATCCCTTCGTCCTTGAACCTATCGAAGGACTGGAGCTGCATAAGGATGAGATGGGGGATGTCCAGGACCTGGGGGATACGGGAGTATTGCTTGACCTCAGGGGGGGAGCCGTTAGAGCTCAGAGTTGAGGACAAAGGCATGCATGTGCCTCCTGGAGAAGAGATGGGGTAGGGTAAAAGGGCGCGCAGGTAGCCGGGGATGCGCTAAGGGACACGAAAGAAAAGGGGCTTATACTTAAATAAGACAAAGCAAGCACCATACATCATAGCATATGACGTCACTTTGTCAAGGGGTTTGCCGCTGCAATTCAAGGTAGTAATTATACCGTCGCTCTATCGGTTCGTCTATAGGTTAACGTACAGAAATGCGCTAGCATGGACTGGCATCGACATGCTTGCTATATTTGAGACGAGCGAATGGTCAGATAGAGGAGCAGTTTGAAGCAAGGAACCAGCATAGCAGAGTCGGAGTCGCGCCGGATTGTTGTACCCATCCGGGGAATGACCTGCGCCGCGTGCGTTTCCAACGTGGAGAAGGCCCTGCTGAGGGTGCCCGGCATTTCGCAGGCTTCCGTCAACCTGGCGACGGAAGAGGCGACGGTGTATGTTGAATCGGGGAACGGGTGGGCCACTTCGATAGGCAGGACCCTGGACGAGGCCGGCTACGGGCTGGGAACGAGGGAGATTGCGCTGCAGATTGAGGGGATGACCTGCGCCGCCTGCGTGGGACACGTGGAGTCGGCGCTGCGGGGGGTTCCGGGGGTTTCGGAGGCGTCGGTCAACCTGGCTACGGAGAGGGCTACCGTCTCCATAACGCCGGGTATTGCGGCACTTGAAGAGCTGGTGAGGTCCGTGGAAGGGGCGGGGTACGGAGCTCGGGTGCACGAAGGCCAGACGCAGTCCGGGGCGGCGGAGGAGTCGCGGGCGAGGGAGTTGAAGCAGCTGCGTCGGAAACTGATCTTCGCCGGAGTAGTTGGGGCGGCGCTTTTCCTGGGCAGCTTCGAGGGATTCCCGTGGGTGCCCGGACTGATGGAGAGCAACTACTATCTGCTGCTGCTGTGGGCGGCGGCGACACCGGTGCAGTTCTGGGCAGGACTTGGATTCTACCGCTCAGGATTCGGGGCGGTGCGCCACGGTCGGGCCAACATGCACACGTTAATTGCGCTGGGGACTTCAACGGCGTATGTCTTCAGCGGGGTTCTGGTGCTGCTGCGAGCGATTGGTTCGGAGGCGCTGGTGGTGCCCGGCTCGGACCGGGCGGTGTACTTCGATACGGCGGCGATCATCATAGCGCTGGTCCTGCTAGGGCGATACCTGGAGGCCCGGTCTCGACGTCGAACTTCGGCGGCAATTCGCGGGCTGATGAACCTGCATCCGGAAAGGGCGAGGGTGTTGAGAAACGGCAAGGAGATTGGGGTTCCGGTGGAGGACGTGGAGGTGGGAGACCAGGCCTTGATCCGGCCAGGAGAGCGGGTGCCGGTTGACGGGGTTGTGGTGGAGGGATATTCGTCGGTGGACGAGTCGATGATCACGGGCGAGAGCGTACCAGCGGAGAAGGGGATGGGGGACCGGGTCTTCGGGGCGACAATGAACCAGACTGGGTTCCTGAAGATGGAGGCCACGGAAGTCGGATCAGATACGGTGCTTTCCAGGATAATCGCGATGGTGGAGGAAGCGCAGGGTTCGAAGGCGCCGATACAGCGGTTGGCAGACGTTGTTGCGTCGTACTTCGTGCCGGCGGTCCTGGTGCTGGCGGGGGCGGCGCTGCTGACCTGGATTGTCTTCGGGCCATCCCCGTCGCTGGTGTACGGACTGCTGGCTTTCGTTGCGGTGGTGATAATTGCCTGCCCGTGCGCCCTGGGACTGGCGACTCCCACGGCGATAATGGTGGGAGTCGGGAAGGGTGCGGAGGAGGGAATCCTCGTTCGCAACGCGGAGGTGCTGGAGCGGGCTCACCGGGTAGACACGGTTGTAATGGACAAGACGGGCACACTCACGAAGGGACAACCATCGGTTACAGATTTGGTTACGACGGGGGGGGACGAGGAAGAACTACTATCGGTGGCGGCGTCGGTGGAGGTGGGGTCGGAACACCCGCTAGCGGAAGCAGTGTTACGCAGAGGGCGAGAGGAGGGCGTCGAACTCGTCGAGGTGTCGGGATTTCGGGCGCACCCGGGGTTGGGTGTGGAGGCGGAGATTAATGGGGAGCGGGTGCTGCTTGGAAACGGGGAGTTCATTTCGACGCAGGGTCTTGATGAGGGGGGGCTAGAGGAAGAAGCGTCAACGCTGGCTGCGCAGGGCAAGACTGTGATGTACGTGGCGCGGGGGGACAGGGTCCTGGGGCTGCTGGCTTCGTCGGACACGTTGAAGCCGGAGGCGACGGGCGTGGTGTCGGACCTGAAGCAGAGGGGCATGGAGGTGGTCATCCTTACGGGGGACAGGGAAGATACGGCGCGGGCGGTGGCCGATTCGCTGGGCATCGACGGTGTGACGGCGGGGGTGCTGCCGGACCAGAAGGCGCTGCACGTAAAGGCGCTGCAGAAACGGGGACGGTGCGTGGCCATGGTGGGGGACGGGATAAACGACGCGCCAGCGCTGGCCCAGGCGGACGTGAGCATCGCCATGGGGAGCGGAGCGGATGCGGCGATGGAGACGGCAGGCGTTGTGCTGATGGGCAGCGGGTTGGGTAGCCTGACGGGGGTGTTTGAGCTGAGCGGGCGCACGCTGAGGGTCATCAGGCAGAACCTGTTTTGGGCCTTCTTCTACAACGTGGCGCTGGTTCCTGTAGCGATGGGAGTGTTGTATCCTGTATTTCAACAGACGGGGGGCGTACCACAGGGGTTGGAGTTCTTCTTTGGCGAGGTGGGGCTTCTCAACCCGATGCTGGCGGCAATGGCGATGGCGTTCAGCTCCGTAAGCGTGGTTACCAACTCCTTGAGACTGAGAAGGTTGAGGTTATCTTGATATGATCGGAAAGCTGAGATCGTTGTTCGGCGGGGATAAGGAAGAAGGGACGGCCATCGACCCGATTTGCAAGATGGTGGTGAAAAAGGCGGAGCCCGGAGGAGGGACGGCGGAGTACCAGGAAGTTACCTATTACTTCTGCGCGCCGGGTTGCAGAAGGTCTTTCCAGCAGAACCCGGAGAAGTACCTCGACTAGGGGGAGGGATGTTTGGGAAGGGCGGTTCTGCAGGGTTCGAGATTGAATGTTGGTGTCTACTTGGCTAGAATAGACGTAGACAAAATTGCCGAGGGAGGCCGTCCAGATGCCTGAGGTTGAAGCACCCGAAATTGTAGTCTACACCCATCCTGATTGTGGATTTTCGACTGCCGTGAAGATCGATTACGGCAATCGGGGCATTGAATTCAGGGAGATAGACATTTCGGTGACCCCGGAGGCGATACCGGAGTTGGAGAGGTTGACGGGCGGGGAGCGGACGACGCCGGTGATTGTGCAGGGAGCCGAGGTGACAATCGGCTTCAACGGGATTGGTTGAAGCTTCTAAGCGTCGGGCCGTTGGCTCGACACAGCAGAAGTCAGTTTTGGATGCAAAAAGGCGGTTGGGTGGGTCAGGGAGTGTTGACAGAAGACGGGGGCGCCCTTAGGATTTTGGAAGTAACTTTTCGCGGCCCGGTGGTGTAGTTGGCCTAACATACCGCCCTGTCAAGGCGGAGATCGGCGGTTCGAATCCGCTCCGGGTCGCCATTTCAAACACTTTTTCTGAGACATAGGATGCGCGCGTATTTGAGGTCTGCGGCTTTGTCCGCGGCCTTTTCTTTTTCGTCCGAATTTCGCAGGGGAATACGGGATGGATTGCGCGCGGTTGGAGTCCGAGGTGGGGATCGACAGCGCCGGGGACTCTAAATGAGGGCTTAACCACGCACTTCTAAGTCTTTTATATCCAACAAAGGTTGTTGTATAATCCCGATTGCGAGATAGTATATCTCAATTCGGCCAAGGGCCGAGGGGAGAGATACGAGTAAGCATGAGGAGGTAAGGTAAAGGATGGTTTTCAAGAGAGCATTAATAATTATCGCCGCCTTGGCGGTCATGGTGGCAGTGTTTGCCGCCTGTGCGGGTGATTCAGAAGACAGTGGTGGTGAGCAAGCCGCGGTAGACACCACGGGCAGCCGCCTGCAAGCGGTCCAGGAGCGGGGAAGGGTTGTTTGCGCAAACAACGACAGCCTTGCGGGATTCGGCTTCCTGGATGACGCCGGGAACACTATGGGCTTCGACGTTGACCTGTGCCGCGCGGTTGCGGCGGCAGTGCTAGGAAATGCAAACGCGGTAGAGTTCCGGCAGACTACGGCGGCGGAGCGCGGACCTTCCATGCAGTCGGGTGAAATTGACATGATGTCGAGGAACACCACGTGGACATCGTCCCGAGACGCGACGTGGGGCGACTTTGCGCCGACGATGTTCTACGACGGACAGGGCTTCATTGTTCGGAAGTCGGACAATATATCGAGCGCGCTTGAGCTGGAAGGCGCGAGTGTCTGCGTACTGAAAGGTACAACCACTGAGTTGAACCTGCAGGACTTCGACACGCAGAACAGCATGAACCTCACGATTGTGCCTTTCGAGGACAACACCAGCGCGAACGAGGCTTACCTAGCAGAACAGTGTGATGCGCTCACCACGGACCAATCCGGTCTGGTGGCCAACGCGTCCGGTTTCCCGGACCCGAGCGCCCACGTGATTCTGCCTGAGACGATTTCCGAGGAGCCTCTAGGCACTGTGGTTCCCCACGGCGACGACCAGTGGTATGACATTGTGAAAGCCGTAATGTCGATGCTCATATACGCCGAGGCATTCGGGATCAATTCCGGCAACGTGCCTTCGGCTGAAACGGGCGACACGGGGATTGACCGGCTATTCGGGCTATCCGGCAGCTACGGTCAGGACGCGATGGGCCTGAGCGACACGGCGGCCCAGGACGTAATCCGGCAGGTAGGGAACTACGGCCAGATCTTCGACCGGCACCTGACGCCCCTGGGACTGGTGCGGGACGGCAGCAGGAACGCACTGTGGAGCGACGCGCCGTGCACGGACTGCCCGAAGGGCGGCCAGATTTACGCCGCGCCTCTCCGGTAGTTTCAGCATGATGAGCGGTTGAACCGCTCGGCGAAAAAATAGGACAAGAGGAAGAGCCGCCACGTGGCGGCTCTTCCTCTTGTTATTGACTAGGCTGCCATAAGGCCCTATATTTCCGCTCAGAGAACGATTGCTTATGCCTGCTTTTCTGCGAAACCTGACATACGAAGGGGTGCCGGTATGGAGGCACGCCCAAATTATTCAGTGGACACTGCAGATAGTTTCCGGGGTAGCAGCGGTCTCGCTTGTCGTGTGGTTTGTCGCCAACATCGGACTGGCGATTGACTCCCGGAACATCCCCTTCGGCTTCGGCTGGCTAGACACTGAATATCAGACGCCGATAGGGGTCCATTTCATCCCCTACGATCCGTCGAGTTCCTACTTGTACGCCCTGGCGGTGGCGGCGGTGAACACGCTGGTGATTGCCGTGCTGGGGATCATCCTGTCGACGATACTGGGGATTATCGTCGGGGTGTCGCGGCTTTCAACCAACTGGCTGGTGTCGAAGCTGGCACTCGTCTACGTGGAGTTCTTCCGAAACGTGCCGCTGCTGGTACAGCTTCTGTTCTGGTTCTTCATTATGCTGTCTCTACCACCAGTGCAGGATGGGATCGTTCTACTTGACACACTTTACGTGAACAACAGCGGAGTATCACTGCCTGGGTCGTCCGGTATTGGCAGCACCCCGATTCTAATCATATGGCTGGCGATAGCAATTCTGGGTATTGTCGCAGGCATTAAGGTGAACAGTAGGCTGACGGAACGAGAGATTAAGGTCGGTGGAGTTGCCCATCCGGTGATAGCCGGATGGGCGGTAGCTCTGGCGATGATTATTGGCTCGTATCTTATATTAACCGTTGTGACAGGAACGTCACTCATTGAATGGACCTCTCCAGGGCCAGAAGGGCGATTCGGAAGGATAGCAGGAGGAATCACATTCAGGGCAGCGACGATGGTGGTGTTGCTGGGGCTGGTTATGTATACCGCGGCGTTTATCGCCGAGATAGTGCGGGCAGGGATCCAGTCGGTGGGCAAGGGACAGGTGGAGGCGGGGCTGGCGCTAGGCCTAACGCCAATGGGGGCGCTTCGGTCCGTGATATTCCCCCAAGCAATGCGGGTGATTATTCCGCCGCTGATCAGCCAGTTTCTAAACCTGACGAAGAACAGCAGTCTAGGAGGAGCGGTAGGGTTCCCGGAGCTGACCGGCGTGGGGATTACGATGACACAAAGGGAACCGGCCATCGCCATATTCGTCCTGATAATGTTGTCTTACCTGGCGATGAGTTTGACGTGGTCGCTAATCGGAAATATGTACAATCGCTACATCAGCTTTGAGAGAAGGACTTGACGACGAACGAGACTAACGGAACTAGCCCGGCGCCTGTACTGCCTCCTCCGGTTCTGGAGAGGGGAGCGGTAGGGTGGGTGCGCGCCAACCTGCTTGACGGCTGGTTCAATACATCGTTGACCGTTGCGGTAGGGATTCTGCTGCTCTTGGGGCTGTGGTTTGGGATTCAGTGGTGGCGCGGAGCGGATTGGGCGGTGGTGGCCAACGTGGGTGGGCGGTTCCTCATAGGGAACTACAACAGCGAGCAGGCGTGTCCGGGAAATGATTGCTTCTGGAGGCCGCAGGTCAGCCTGATGATGGTGACGTTCCTGATGGGGATGGGATGGGGAGTGGCCGGGTCGAAGCTGATACGGAACCTGGCGTTGATTACGGTTGGAGCGTGCGTACTGCTGGCGTTTCTGCCATACAGCGCCGAGCGGATGGGGATGGACGTGAGGCTGCTGCTGGTGGCCAACGTAGGAAGTATGGCGGCGGGCTGGGCCCTTGCCCGGTTCACGAGGTTCGGGACGGTTAAGTGGGTGATAATCTTCAGCGTGGTGGTGTTCATCCTTTCGCTGCTTGTATTGCAGGGGGCCTCGTTCCTTGGCATTCAGACGGTGGACAGCAGGCAATGGTCCGGGTTGCAGCTGAACCTGATTCTGGCTATAGCGGGGATTGTGCTGAGTTTGCCAATCGGGATTCTGCTGGCGTTGGGACGTCGGAGTCACCTGCCGGTGGTGAAGTGGCTCTGCGTGGTGTTCATTGAGGTGTTCCGCGGGGTGCCGCTGATTACGCTGCTGTTTATGTCGCAGCACCTGGTGCCGCTGGCGTTCCCGGCGACGTTCCCGAGGAATGACCTGTTCAATGCCGGTGTGGTGATCATGTTGTTCAGTTCGGCGTACATGGCGGAGAACATTCGGGGCGGGCTGCAGGCGCTGCATCCGGGGCAGGCGGAGGCTGCGAGGGCGTTGGGGCTGGCGAGCTGGCAGACGACGCTGTTCATTTCGCTGCCACAGGCCATTCGAAACGTGATTCCGGCGATTGTGGGGCAGTTCATCAGTCTGTTCAAGGATACGAGCCTGGTGTATATCATCGGGATGCTGGACATCGTGAACATCGCACGGAAGGCGGTTGAGGGAAGGGTGGAGTTCCAAGGGTCGGCGCCGGAGATCTTCCTGTTTGTGGGGATCGTGTTCTGGATATTCACGTACACGATGTCGTACGTGAGCCGCCGGATTGAGCGCAACCTGGGGGTGGGGGACCGGTAGGGATTTGGGGTAGAAGGGTGGTAGGGAGTTGCGGACATTGCGGCGGCCTGCTAAGGCAGGAAGACGCTCTAGAGTTGGTTTACTTTAACTGCGGACGCTCCAACTTGGCACTCCCGCCTAAGGAAAATGAACTCCGACCCAGGAACGGGCACAGCACCTTGACCAAGTTCAACGGTCCGGTACCCAAAGAAACCGATTGCCCGGACTGTCTTAGACCCTCAGGAAGACATGAAACCTACTGCCCGCGCAAGGGTCAATTGAGGATTACAACGACGCTGGGTTAGGTCGGTCCAATATGCGCTCAAACGCTTCAAGAACCTTGTCCTACCCGGAGTGCCTTTATGCCTATCCACGGGCAATAAAGAAAACTACGTTAACCACCGTCGCGACGAGGATAACAACCGTCATAAAGGTAATCGCCGCAGTCATCCATTTGATCTGAATTGTCTGACGATTGTGGTCTCTCCGGCTGAGTTCGTCCAAATAGTGTTGCGTGCCGACCCTCGTTCTCTCGGCATGTCTGTCATGTTTCCTAATAATCTCATCATCAGATAACCCACGTAGTTCTACCAATGATTCAGACATTTCGGAACTCTCCTTCGAATGGACATAAACGACAAATCTACCGCCTTAAGTAGTCCCTCGATACTACTTAAGGTGTACTTTGTAGCTATAGGAGGCTCCCGAGGCAGGACTCGAACCTGCGACCTAGCGGTTAACAGCCGCTTGCTCTACCAACTGAGCTACTCGGGAACGGTGGGGTCAGTCGGGACTTTGAAAAACCTTCGAAATTGTACCACCTGCCGCGGCTCTTCCTCAATACGAAAATGGGGGATGGTATAATCGCGGCAACTTGAGATTCTGGAGATGATTATGCAGGCAGAAGCCGTTCGTCTAACGTCGCTGGCCAATTGCGCGGGTTGAGCTTCCAAATTCAGTCATGAAGACCTGGTCCAGGTCTTGGAGAAGCTACCCACGTTTTCGCACCCCAATTTGCTGGTGGGTTTCGAGTCGGGGGACGACGCGGCGGTCTACAAGCTGAATGACCAGCAGGCGCTGATATTCACGGTGGACTTCTTTCCGCCGGTGGTCGACGACCCGTTCTCCTACGGGGCGGTGGCGGCGGCGAACTCGTTCAGCGACGTATACGCAATGGGGGGAACGCCACTGGTCGCGCTGAACATCGTGGGATTCCCAGTGGACCTGCCGAAGGAGATATTGTCGGAGATCATGCGCGGGGGATACACGAAGGCGCAGGAGGCGGGGTGTTTGATTGCGGGAGGGCACACGGTGGACGACCAGGAGCCCAAGTATGGCTTGGCGGTGGTGGGACTGGTCCCGCCGGACCTGCAGGTGACGAACGCAGGGGCAAAGGCCGGGGACGTGCTGGTGCTGACGAAGCCCCTGGGGACGGGGATCATCACGACGGCGGGGAAGCAGGGGGTGGTGGGGCCAGAGGTGCTGGAGGAGGGGGTTCGGGTGATGTCTACCTTGAATGCAGCGGCCTCACGGGCGATGATGAAGGTGGGAGTAAATTCAGCGACGGACGTGACGGGGTTCGGGTTGGTGGGGCACCTGCGGGGGATGATGAAGGCGAGCGGGACCACGGCCAGGGTGGGGTTTTCCGCGGTGCCGATAATTGATGGAGCGTGGGAGCTGTTGGAGTCCGGCGTGGCGCCTGGAGGGACGCATCGGAACCTGGAGGGTGTCGGGAGCCATGTGGCGTGGGACTCGGGGATAACGCAGAACCAGAAGCTCCTGCTATGCGACGCTCAGACTTCCGGCGGGCTGCTGATATCGGTACGGGAGGAGCGGAAGGACGACCTGTTGATGGAATTGCAAGCCGAAGGGGTTGAGGGGTCGGTGGTTGTGGGGGAGGTTGTGCAGGCAGCGGAATATCCCATTGAAGTGACGCCCTAGCCACCGCCCACGGGTCGTACGATTTCCACGACGTCGCCCTCGACGAGGGTGACTTCGTGGAAACTTTCTTTTTCGATGACCTCGCCGTTGTAGCCGACGGCTATGAACTGGGTGGATATGTCGAGGCTTTCCAGGTACTGCACCAGGTCGGTGGGCGCTGGGAGTTCCTTTGGCTTGCCGTTGATGGTGAGGCGAATCATGCCGTCGCTCCCTTTCGAGATTGCCACACATCAAGGATAGCAGACTTGAGGCGACGAGCGGCGTCTTGGGGATCGGGGGAGGCGAGGATAGCGCTGATGACGGCAACGCCGGAGGCTCCGGCATGGATGACGGCGGCGGCGTTTTGGGCGTTGATGCCGCCGATGCCGAGAATGGGGATGCCGAGGTGGGGGGCCAGTTCTTCGATGAACGAGAGTCCCTGGGGGGACTGTCCGGGGTGGGAGGAGGTGGGGAAGAGGGCGCCGGCGATGAGGTAGTCGGCACCCTGGCGTTGGGCTTCGAGGGCTCTCCCGGAATCGTGGACGGAGCGGCCTATGAGCATTCCGTCGCCGACGAGGGTGCGAGTTTCGCCGGGTGTGAGGGCATTTTCGCCAAGGTGAACGCCGTCGGCGCTGGCGAGGATGGCCACGTCCACACGCTCATTGATGATGAGCAGAGCTTTATCATCTATGGCGCGTCTAATGTTCATGGCCAAGTCCAGCAATGGTCGACCGGGAAGGTCCTTTTCGCGGAGCTGGATTATGTCGACACCACCTTCGACGGCCAGGGAGACGTTGCGGATCAGAGAAGCTTCGTCACCAATTCGCCGGTCCGTGACGAGGCAGAGGGCCGGACAGGGAAAGGTTGGCCCGGGCATCCGACTAAGACGTTCGGACGGGTTGGGGAACGTCCTGAGTCGGGCTGCTGGCGGTGGCGTAGAGCCTACGGGAGATGCGACCGGCGACGTAGGCGTTTCTTCCAGCATCTACACCCTGTCGGAAGGCGGTTGCCATGAGGACAGGATCGTTGGCCTGGGCGATTGCGGTGTTGACGAGGACGGCGTCGGCGCCCATTTCGAGGGCCTGGGAGGCTTCGGATGGGACGCCTAGACCGGCGTCTACGACGACTGGAACGCGGGCCTGCTCGATAATGATGCGTATCTCTTCGACGGTGTGGATGCCCTGCCCGGAGCCGATGGCTGAGCCGAGGGGCATGACGGTGGCGCAGCCGACTTCCTGAAGCTGATGGGCGAGGACGGGGTCGGCGTGAATGTAGGGGAGCACCACAAAGCCTTCGCTAACGAGCTGTTCCGCGGCCTTGAGAGTCTGGGACGGGTCCGGGAAGAGGTATTTCGGGTCCGGGATTACCTCAAGCTTGACCCAATTGGAGTCGGTGACGGAGCGGCCCAGCTTAGCGATGAAGAGGGCTTCCTCCATGGTTTGGCAACCGGCGGTGTTGGGTAGAACGTCGTAGACGTTCCAGTCGATGTAGTCGAGGATGGTCTTCTCGTTGGGGTTGTCCAGGTCCAGGCGGCGGATGGCGACGGTAATCATCTGGGTACCGGAGGCCTCAACGGCGTGGACCATATCGTCCATAGTGCGGTATTTGCCCGTGCCGAGGATCAACCTGGAGCGGAAAGTCTTGCCTGCGATTGTCAGCTGGTCTTCCATAAATGCGCCTCAGAAACTCGACAGGGGTGGAGAAGGGGCTGAGGTTGGGTGAACCTTCGTCCCTACGCCGGAATTACCCGGTTCAGGTTCAAACGGTCGCCCTACAGGAGGGCCTCTCAGCCTGGGCAACCAGGCTCCCGTCGGGTGTATTTCGATTGGGATAGACTAGCATGGGGGTTGGAAATCGTCAACGGCGGCGGTGGACAGGGGGAGGGAGCCAAAGTATATTCGGGGCAATCTTTGGAGATGACAGGAGCGAGTATGGCGGTATCGACAAGGACATTGCGGGCAATGGATGAGGGGGGATGGATCCGGCGGATGTTTGAGGTTGGGGCGGAATTGATGCAGGAGTACGGCGCGGAGAACGTGTTTGACCTATCCTTGGGGAACCCGGTGATGGAGCCCCCAGCGGAGCTGGTGAAGGAGATGCGGCGGATGGCAGAGTCGGATACGCCGGGGCTGCACCGATACATGCCAAACGCGGGATACGTGGAGACGAGGGCGGCCATCGCGGAGTCGTTGTCGGGAGAGACGGGGTTTCCGTTCAGCGCCAACGAGATAGTGATGACGTGCGGAGCGGCGGGGGCGCTGAACGTCATTTTCGAGTCTATTCTGAACCCGGGGGACGAGGTGGTGATATTCGCGCCGTTCTTTGGGGAGTTTACCTTCTACATCGAGAACCACCAGGGGAGACCGGTGGTGGCGCCGACGAACGAGACATTCATGCCGGATATGGAGACGTTGGAGGGGCTGATAACGTCCAGGACGAGGGCTGTGCTGATTAACTCGCCCAACAACCCTTCGGGGGCGCTGTATTCGGAGGGGGTGGTGCGTAGGATTGGGGAGTTGCTTGGCGGAAAGGAGCGGGAGTTCGGCTCGGAGATATTTCTGTTGAGCGACGAGCCTTATCGTCGAATATTGTTTGACGGGCTGACGTACCCGCACATCTTCGGGCATCACCACGCAAGCGTGGCGGTACATTCGCACTCAAAGGACCTGGCGGTGCCGGGGGAGCGGATCGGGTACATCGCGGTGAACCCAGGGTACGAGGGGAAGGAGTTGCTGCTGGACGGAGTCATTTTCTGGAACCGGAGCCTGGGGTTCGTGAACGGGCCGGCGGTGATGCAGCACGCGCTGAAGGGACTTCAGGGGGTGTCTGTGGATGCGTCGGTGTACGAGCGGAAGCGGGACTATTTGTACCGGGAGCTTACGGGGATGGGGTACGAGGTGGTGAAGCCGCAGGGGGCGTTCTATATGTTTCCGAAGTCGCCCATTGAGGATGACGTGGAGTTTGTGGGGGCGCTGCAGCGGAGGAGGGTGTTGACGGTGCCGGGGGTGGGGTTCGGGTCGCCGGGGCATTTCCGGCTGTCGTACTGCGTGGAGGACCGGGTGCTCGAGGGAGCGATGGAGGGGTTTGCGGAGTGCGCAAGGGAGTTTGGGCTTTAGGGGGAGGGGGATTGGAGGGGCTGGGGGGTGGTTTCGGGGTGGGATGCGGATGGAATTGTGGTTCCTGCCTTCGCAGGAACTAGGGTGGGAAGGGCGTGGCCCGGCGGGGTGATTCTTCGGCTTCGCTGCGCGCAGGGGGAGTCGGGGGTTACTGCGACGAGATCCCTCGACTCCGCTGCGCTTCGCTCGGAATGACATTTGGGTGGAGTGGTGAAGAGTGGGCCACCGCGTTCGCGGGGGAACGGGTAGGAATGGGCGCGGAAGGTTGGGGTGATGTGTGGGCGTGAGGGGAGTCACCCCCATCCAAACCTTCCCCCGTCGAGGAGAGCTTTGCATAACTTCCGAAAGCCTCAGCCACCCGACCCGAATCACCCCCATCTCAATCTTCCCCCATCGAGGGGGAAGAGGCTAAGAGACGCCGGCGGGAGGGTTATGCAAAGGTCTCCGTCGAGGGGGAAGGTTTAAGAGGAGCGGGGAGGCGTTAGGTCTTGGGGAGGGGTTCGCCGAGGCCGGCCTGGATGAAGCGCTGGGCGTTTTCCTTGTACATGGCGGCGCCGCTCTGGATGATTTTGAGGTGTTCGTCCTTCAGGGGGTGGATCTTACCGGGGACGCCGACCACGACGGAGTTCGCGGGGACGTGGGTGTCCTGGAGGACGACGGAGCCAGCGCCTATGATGCAGTTATCATCGATCTCAGCATTTTCGAGGAGGACTGCGTTGACGCCGACCATGACGTTGCTGCCGACGCGGTGACAGTGGAGGACGGCGCCGTGGGTGACGACGACGTTGTCGCCAACCTCGAGATAGTCGTCGGCGTGGAGGACGCAGTTGTCCTGGATGTTGGTGTTACGTCCGACGCGGATGCGGCCGTAGTCGCCGCGCAGGACGGCGCCGGGCCAGACGCTGGAGTTTTCGCCAATGTGGACGTTTCCTACAACGTAGGCTGCCTCACTGACGAAGGCGGTGGGATGAATGGCGGGGGTGAATCCGTTGAAGCTTCTAATCATTGTGTTGCCTGAATATGGTTGGAAATAGTGGGAAACGCAAGGAAACGACAAAGCAATCACCTCTGTAGAGGTGATTGCTTTAAGGTCTTCACTGATGGTCGCCGGCCGGATGGGGCGGTCCGGCGGCCAAAGGCCTTGAGCCTCGGAGGCTCAGGGACTAATCAGGCTATTCAGCGATTTTTTCAGCGATTACGGAAGCCGCACCAACGGCGGAGCCGGTGAAGCCCTTGGCTTCAATGGTGGCGAGGCCGCAGGCGGAGACAGGAGCCGTCACGGAGTCGTGGAAGGCACCGGACGCGCCGGGGAAGCCTGCGCCAACGAAGAGGCGCCCGTAGTCAGTTACGAGGGTGATGAGAACAACGTCGTTTGCATCCCAACCGGCGCCGTAGACATCGAAAGTGGCGGAGCCTGAGCACTCTTCAACGATGCTGCGCAGGGGACTAGCCTGAACAACAGGGTTTGCCCCATGACTCGAGCCGCTATTTGCGCCGGAACCGGCGCCCATTACGGCAGATACGCCTATAGCTACAACCAGGATTGAAACTAGCAGTCCTACAATGGTTAATCTAGACCCCAGGAAGCGACTCATCTAACCTCCTCCAATTTACTGTATGATGTTGGTCTTGGCTAAAGACGTGGCAGTTGCAGGTAGGCTAGGGTGCCCACGCAACTAGCGTGCCTGATACCTCGCCGCGTCTTGTGTTTTGGGAATGGTTGGCTCATCTCCGAGACGAAAGGTCTCTGCCTGTAAGCCGGTGCATCGTAACACGTAAAAAAAGACATTGTCAAGGGAAAATGGGCACGTTAAAGGCGTGATAATCGGGAAGCGACAGCGTCATTATCACACGTCCAACAATAGCCATCGGCGGGGTTATTCATCCTCAAAGACGGCGGTCGCGGGCCGTTCAAGATAGAAGCCTTCGCGCCAGAGCTCATCCAGCTCGTCCTCCGAAAGGAGCGGCGCATCGGACGCGGCGGTGTATTCCAGAAGCTCCCGCAGGTTGGTGATATTGGGCAGAACAGAGGCGATGGAGGGCCGGGCGAGGCAGAAGGCGATGGCGCTCCGGGCGAGGGTGCGACCGGTGTCTTCGGCGAGGAAGCGCACAGCATCGACCCTGGCGAGGGGCTGACGCATCGATGGCTGGCTGCGGTGGGCGGCGGGGTCGAAGTCGGGGGAGCCGTTGGCGTGGCGATCGGTAAGAAATTCAGAGGCGTGGGGGTCCCGGGAGATGAGGCCTACTTCGAGTTCTCCCGCGATCGGGAAGAAGCTGCGGGCGGGTTCCTGTTCGAGGACGTTGTATGCGATCTGCAGGGCGCTGACTTCGCGGTAACGCATTGCGATTTCGCCTTCCTCGAACCCGCCGGTATCCGGGCCGATGTTGGCGGCGAAATAACGGACTTTCCCCTCCTTCACAAGCTGTTCGAGGGTCTCGAACACTTCGTCCCTTTCGAGGGTTTCCAGATTGGGATAGTGAAGCTGATAGAGGTCGATATAGTCGGTGCGCAGGCGGCGGAGGCTCTGCTCACAGGCGTAGCGGACGTAGTCAGGATCGAAACGCTGGGGGCTTTCCTCGTTGTTCAGGCGGAGGACGTTGTTGTAGAAGTCGTAGCCGAACTTGGTGGCAATGACGATGTCGTGGCGCTGCTTTGGGAAGGCCTTGACGAGGACTTCTTCGCCGTAGCCCTTGCCGTAGGAGTCGGCGGTGTCGAAGAAAGTGACGCCGAGTTCGGCGGATTCCTGGAGAAGGCGGATGGCGTCGGGTTCGTCAATCTTGCCCCAGGAATCAGAGGCGACGGTCCAGAGTCCGAAGCCGACTTCGGAAAGGGTCAGGTCGGTCCTGGGGAGGCGTCGGTATTTCACTAGGGGGAAGACGCCTGCGGCACGGTGGAGGCGGCGAGAGTCTTCTTTATTTGAGCGACGGAGTTGTTGAACTCGGATTGGGGCATGACGGGGATTAGTTGGCCGAGAGGGACGGGCTGCCGGAGGGTTATCCAGGACCTGCAGCCGCCATAGGCCGGGAGGTTGGGGATGGTCTGCGGTTCATCCAGTCGGTAGACGCGGAGGATGAGGAGCCAGAGGGGTTGGCGGGGCTTCCAGCGAAGGCGCTTTTGGGCGTAATCGTCGGACCAGATGTGGAAAGGGGAGATGGGTTTCAGGGCATCCTCTTCGGATACTTCGATGGCTTCGTGAAGGCGGGCCCAGTGGGTGAGGGTGACGGATTCGGGCCTGGCGCCGTTGGATGGGATGATGACGTTGGCCTGGAAGGGGGGCTTGACGAGCTCCCGCTTCTGGTGCTCGTAGGTGGGGAAAAGGAAGAACGAGGGGTGGGCCGGGACGAACTTCTTGCCCTCCTCGCGGATGCCGCCCTTACGGAGGAGGAGGAGCTGGCCGCCCTGCTGGAGGGCGGCGACAAAGGCGGCCCATTCCTTGAGGGCGATCTGGCAGTTTTCGGGCGGGGTTGCAGTGTCGGGATTCATGGGGTCCATGTTAGCACGTGGGGTCGAGGGTCACAATGTTAATGGAGGGCCGGTTGAGGGATTATGACAGGGCTGTGGCATTGCCGGCGGAACCAAATGGGGTGTGGCGGGTGATGAGGGGGAGCATTAGTGAGATTGCGTTTCCAATACGAGTGGGGAAACGAGTCACTAGTTTCCGGTTTGGCAGGCGTCGGGTGGGACTCGTTTTTGAAATCGAGCTTGGCGGCATTTGGGGGAATACAGGCGTGGATTCGGACATTTCGGGGCCTGTCACTCGTTTTTGGCAAATCCGGGGGTTTGGGGAGCGCTTTGTGCGATTGAGTGTCATGTTGTGGGGGCGCATTGGGGTTGGGGGAAACAGGAGTGGATTGGAACAGTTGCTCATGTTTGTAAGTTAGCAGGCGGTGGGGGTTGTTGGCAAGGGAGAGTTGGCAGTCTTGTGGGAGGGAGAGGGCGTTATCGGTGGGGTTGGTTTGTGGGTGGGGGATTGGTTCCTGCCTGCGCAGGAACAAGAGTGGGCGAGAAGCGCGGTTTCTGCAACGAGATTCCTCGGCTCCGCTGTGCTGCGCTCGGAATGACATGTGGGTTGGGGGGATGGATCTAGAGAGGAGGATGGGCGGGATGCGCTGTGGTTTGGGTCGGAAAGGGTGGGCCCCCGTGTTCGCGAGGGAGCGGGTTGGGGTGGGTGTTGAGGTTGGGATGGACAGCGGGCAGAGGGGGAGGGCGGTTCACGAACCGCCCCTACGCAAGATTGGAGGATTGGGAGGCTTTGGGTAGGGTGGTTTGTGGGTGGGGGAGTGGTTCCTGCTTGGGCAGGAACAAGAGTGGGCGAAAAGCGCGGTTTCTGCAACGAGATTCCTCGGCTCCGCTGCGCTGCGCTCGGAATGACATGTGGGTAGCGGGGGATGGATCGAGGGAGGAGGATTGGAGTGTGTCCTGTGGTTTGGGTCGGAAAGAGTGGGGCCCCCCCGTTCGCGGGGGAACGGGAGGGGGTGACTGCGTCACGGCAAATTTGGCAGAGGGGAGCTTGGGATGGGGGGTTGGTGTCGGCGCGGGATGTTGCTGACGGGGGTGGGGGAGGGCGGTTCGCGAACCGCCCCTACGGGAGAGGGGAGGGTTGAGGGTTTGGTTGGGGGGTATTGGTTCCTGCCTTCGCAGGGACAAGGATTGGGGGTTAGGTGGGTGGGGGGGTGAGGGTTTGGAGGTGGGTCTTGAATTGGGTGTAGTTGGCGAATTTAGCGATTGCGCGGATGAATTCGCCGACGGTGGGGAAGGTAGCGCGGAATTGTAAGAGTTCGTTGTAGATAGGGCTGACGGAGGCGGGGCTGTCGGCGTAGGTGCCGTGGAAGGCAAAGTAGGCCTGGTTCAGCTTTCGGATGTAGTAGCCGTTGTCGAGGAAGAGCTGACGGCGGCTTTCCATGTAGGACTCGGCTTCGTCGATGCGTCCTTCGGCGAGGAGTTCGTCGACGCGGAGACGGGTCTCGCGCATGGTCTCGCGGAAATTGAAGGCGGGAGGGGCGCCGTCGGCAGCCGGCGGAGGGGCGGGTGGGATCGGTTGAGGGTCGATGGCATCCAGAACCCGGCGGGCGATTTCGTCACCGGCGAGATTAGCGGCGGACTCGTTGAGGGTGGTGGTGTCGGGGTCGCGGGCGTAGTTCTGGCCAAGGGGGTGGAAGAACCAGTAGTGGTGCAGCCACTCATGGGCGGCGATGTCGACGGCGCGACGGAGTCCTCTATCGATGACGACCATGGCGGGGTAGGTGGCGATACCGCCGATGTTGGAGACGAGGGCGGAGAGGTCCTGCTCACGCAGAAGTTTGTCTTCCAGAGCCTCCCTGGTGGGGATATCGAGGTTGGGTTCGAGAATGTGGTCGCGCTGTCGTTCGATGGTGTGCCTGGGCGAGGTGACGAGGACGGAGGGGGGATCCAGGAGGGCGATGTCGACGGGGGGCCAGATGAGGCCGAGTCCGGCCTCGAAGCCTTCTTCGACCAGAACGAGGCTTATTTCACTTTCGAGATATTCCTCGGCGACGGGCTTGATGTTGTCGCGCCGGGACTGGAGGTCGCGGAGGATTGTTTCGGCGTCGTCTAGTCGGTGGCCGGGGTCGGCTTGAAGTCGCTCTATCCTGTCGTTGAGATCGAAGAAGAGGTGGGCGGCTTGGTCAGGGGGGAGGGAAGGGCTGTACCAGGGGATGGCCTGGACGGCGCGGTGCCACCATTTGTCGAGGAAGTGGGAGGCTTCCCACTGGAGGAGGCTCCAGCGATGGGGGGCGGCGGCGAGGTAGGTGGGGGTGTGGCTATGTCCGCCCTGGCTGACCAGCAGCAGAAAGAAGGCGACGGTTATGAGGGCGAGGTTTCTTTTCATGGGCGTGGAGGTGTTTGGGCTGTTGGGAGGATGATCCTGGGGGTTGATTTAAGGATATCAGGAAGGGCGCTGGGGAGTGTAGCGGGGTTTGGGGTTGGGGGTAGGGGACAGTGATGAGTTGCGGTAGGCATGCGGTTGGGGATGTAGGGGGATCACCCCCATCCAAAACTTCCCCCATCGAGGGGGAAGGCTTAAGAGGCGAGGGGCGTGGCCCGGGGGCGAGACCCTTCGGCTACGCTGCGCTTCGCTCAGGGTGACATGTGGGTGGAGGGGGAAGGGGTTGGGCACTGGGGTTGGAGTGATTGGTTGATAGCGTATTGGTTCCTGTACCCGCCTTCGCAGGAACGAGATTGGGGAGATTTGGAGTGGCGTTGCGGGAGGGGCGGGATTTGAATACAATGGCGTTTTAGTGTTCCGAAAAATTCCGGTCGGTAGAGGTAATACGTAGATGGCAACTGTAGAGATTGGCAAGATAAGAAATGCGGCCCTACTTTCGCACAGCGGAGCCGGCAAGACGAGTCTGGCGGAGGCGTTGCTGTTCAACACCCAGGCCATCAACAGGATGGGCCAGGTGGAGAGCGGGAACACGGTGTCGGACTACGAAGCGGAGGAAGTGAAGCGGGCCTCAAGCGTGCAGGCTTCGATAATTCCGTGCTTGACGAAGGGACATAAGGTCAACTTTATTGACACGCCGGGATATGACGACTTTCGGGGAGAGGTGGTTTCCAGCCTGAGGGTTGTGGAAGGGGCGGTTATCCTGGTGAGTGCGATTGCCGGGGTAGAGGTGGGGACGGAAACGGCGTGGAGCATGTGCCGGGAGCGCAACTTGCCGAAGATTATCTTCATCAACAAAATGGACAGGGACAACGCAGAGTTTCAACGGTCCCTGGACAGCATTCAGTCGGCGTTTGGGCGTGAGTGTGTGCCTTTGAACGTGCCCATTGGCGCGGCGGAGAACTTCAAGGGGGTGGTAGACCTGCTGGACCCAAACGCAGCGGCGCCGGAGGGGTTGGAGGACTTTGTGGAGGCGGCGAGGGAGCGTCTGGTGGAATCGGTCGCGGAGAGCGACGACGATCTGGCAACGAAGTACCTGGAAGGGGAGGAGTTGACGGCGGAGGAGATGACGGAGGGGTTGAAAAAGGCGGTGCTTTCCGGAGAGATTGTGCCGGTGCTGTGCGGTTCGGCGACGGAGAACATGGGGGTGGAGGAGCTGCAGCAGGCGGTGATTGACTACGTGCCCTCGCCGGATTCGGCGGAGGTGGTCGGGAAGGAGCCGGAGTCGGAGGAGCCGCGGGAGGTTGGTCAGTCGGCGGACGATTCGCTGGTGGCGCTGGTGTTCAAGACGACGGCGGACCCCTTCGTTGGCAAGCTTTCGCTGTTCCGGGTGTACGGGGGCGTGATGAAGGGAAGCACGGAGGTATGGGACGCAAACCAGGAGCAGTCAGAGCGGATTGGGCAGGTGTACACGATGTGCGGGAAGAATCAGGAGGCTACGCCGGAGGTTGGGCCGGGGGACATCGGGGCGGTGGCGAAGCTGGCGGCGGCAACGACCAACGATACGCTGTGCACCAGGGAAAACGCGGTGCTGCTGGAGCCGATTGTCTATCCCGATGGACACTACACCATGGCGGTGTCGCCGAAATCGAAGGCAGACCTGGACAAGATGTCGTCATCGTTGACGCGGATTGTGGAAGAGGACCAGAGCCTAAGGCTTGAGCGGGAAGCATCGACGAACGAGATGCTGCTGACGGGCATCGGTGACGTGCACCTGGACACGACGGTGGACCGGATAAAGAGGAAGTTCGGAACGGAGCTGATGCTTCAGCTTCCGAAGGTGCCGTATCGGGAGACGATAACGGTAGTTTCGCGGGCAGAGTACAAGCACAAGAAGCAGACAGGCGGACACGGGCAGTACGGTCACGTGCTGCTGCGTCTGGAGCCGGGGGACAGGGACTCCGGGTTTGAATTTGACAGCGAAATTTCCGGCGGGGCGGTGCCGAGAGAGTATATTTCGTCGGTGGAGAAGGGGGTTATGAAGGCGATGAGCGAGGGGGCGCTGGCGGGATTTCCGGTGGTGGACGTGAAGGCGGTGTTGTACGACGGGAGCTATCACGACGTGGACTCTTCGGGCATCAGCTTTGAGATTGCGGGTTCGTATGCGTTCCGGCAGGGAATGACGGCCGGGAATCCGATGCTGCTGGAGCCGATAATGAAGCTGGCCATCCGGGTGCCGGATGCGTTTACCGGGGACGTTATCGGAGACCTGAATGGACGTCGAGGGCGGATTGTGGGGATGATTCCTGAGACGGGAGCGACGGTCATCGAGGCGGAGGCGCCGCGGGCGGAAGTGCTGCGATATTCGACGGACTTGCGGTCGTTGACGCAGGGGAGGGCGAGCTACACGATGGAGTTCAGCCACTACGAGGGGGTGCCGCCGGTAGTCGGGCAGAAGGTGATTCAGGAGAGCCAACGCGAGGAGGCCCGGGCTTAGGGTGGATCACCCTCATTCCTCGCATTCTCCCATCGAAGGAGAAGGGAATCTGGTCGGATAGGAGGCATTGGAAATGGAGCAGGGTAAGGTTGTGTCTTTGTATTTGTGCGTGGGGCACCGGGAACCAATGGCGTCGCAGGAGCGGGTGACGGTGGCGGCCGGGGGGCTGGAGGGAGATCGTCACAGGAACGTGAACAGCTTCCGGCAGATTCTGCTGATGGAGAAGGAGATTCTGGACGGGCTGTCGTTGAGTCCGGGGACTATCCGGGAGAATGTGACTATCGAGGGGCTGGCGATTCACGGGCTGCAGCCTGGGGAGTTTGTGCGGCTGGGGGAGGATGTGGTGCTGGAGGTGACGGGGTTGTGCGAGCCGTGCAGCAGGATGGATGAGATCCGGCCGGGTCTGCGGGTGACGTTGGATGAGCGTCGAGGGGTTTTGACGAGGGTGGTTGAGGGGGGCGAGGTTGGGCTGGGGGATGGCGTGGTTGTGGGGTAGGGGGGGTCAATCGATGCCTGCTAGTAGGGGTGGGGACAATAGTTGATCCGCCGGTTATGCCCGTGGTGCGGACGTTTTCTGAGGACCAAAGTACCTCAACCATGAATTGTGAAGGCTGAGGTCGCGCTTTGATTTCCAAGAATGAAAAGACCCTAGCCGCGCTTCTGCGTGAGGCGTTGAACAGCGTGGCGATTACCAATCAGGGGCCAAACCCTATCGATCCCAAGGTCTTTCGGCAGATGGTATTGAAATATCGGCATTCCCATCAGCCAGACCTTAGATTTCAGATCCAGTTCTGTGCCATTAAGGTATGTAGTTCCAAAGTCAAGAGGGATATCCTCTCTTTCTTAAGAGATGAACTAAGGCAATTCCTAAGAGGAGATAGGACTTATGCGGCATCATACGCAATAGTCGGTGGTTCGCGTTGTGGGGCATCTCTTGAGGTCATTCTTGACAACTTGGTCAAGTCATCCGTCGTATTTGGCCCAGATCAAGCGGCGTCCAATTATTACGAGGCCATCGATTGCGGAAGCATCACTTATCAAGAATATTATCTGCTTACCGGAATAAGAACGGAGAAAGAAATTCAGGTTCTGGACGGCATTACTCTAATGTCGCTGCCTAATGATTCATCCTTTCTTCCAAATCACTTGCCAAGTACCTTGCGGTCACGTGGAATTGATTTCACCTCCAAAACCCTTCTACGAATGGACATTTCTGTGTATCCGCTACTGCATCCACCAGATGAAGATTACACGAAGTCTTCTGGACCAGAAAGGCATTTTCGGAGAGAGATTCGTGGGAGAGCTGTTGAAGTTCTTGATCCGTGGCAGTTCGCAAAGGCTCTCACGCTGGTTGGAAACCATGCTGTTGAATCCATTATGGGTTGGCGTCATTTGGACAGTGAGCATATATTTCATCTAAACAAGGGTTTCGGGGGAGGATTCTGGAACTCCTCGTTGCCAAAAGCGTTTACACCTTCGACTCTGTTTTCTGATGCCAGTGTAGGTGAGGCTATTCGCCTATATGTCAAGTTGGCCCACCTACCAAGAGAAATCCAACAACGCTTGGAAGTGCCGATTAATCGTTGGATGAAGTCGATGACTCAAATTGGTTTAGTAGACAAGATGATTGACTTAGGAATTGCAATGGAATCGTTCTTGCTGAGTGACATGAACCGTGGGATGACATTTCGGTTTGGCCTGCGAGCAACCCTACTCCTGGAAGACGAAGTAGAAGCCAGAAGGCGATGTTTAAGCGAATTCCGGGCAATATACAAATACCGCTCCGATGCTGTTCACAGGGGGGCGCTTCCCACCGAAGCGAAAGTGAATGGCGAGAATGTTCCTATGGGGCAATTCATTGAGAGGTCGCAGGAGTTGTTCAAGCGGTGCCTATTGAAGGTCATTGAGAGCGGTCAATATCCCAATTGGACGGAAATTGAGTTGGGGGGAGTGGGATAAGCCCTTAAGAACGGGATTCCTCGCAGGGAGAGAATGTACTGGGTTGAGGGAGATTGGTCCTCACATTCGCGAGGACACGTAAGAGTGGTTCTTCGCTGCAAGAGAACGTTGTGGCTTGAGGGGGCGGGCGGTTCGCGAACCGCCCCTACCGATGGGATGGGAAGGGTCACTGTCAAAGGGGAAGGGATTTGTGGAACGGGGAGGGCGGGGTTACATGTGGGTGGGGGTGGTCATGCCCATGAGGGTGAGGCAGCGGCGGAGGGCGACGCGGGCGGCGGCGGTGAGTTTGAGTCGGGCGGCGGTGAGGTCGGCGTCTGACGGGTCGTTGGAGACGACGCGGCAGTTTTCGTAGAAGTTGTGGAAGGCGGTAGCGAGCTCCAGGGTGTAGTGGGGCAGGTGGTGAGGTTCGAGGGTGTAGGCGACTTTTTCGACTATCTCCGGCAGGAGGAGCATCTTGCGGATGAGGGTGAGTTCGTGGGGGTCTTTCAAAAGGGAGAGGTCAGCTTCGTCCCACACCAGGTTATGGTCCTGGGCGCGCTGGAGGATGCCGCAGATGCGGGCGTGTCCGTACTGGACGTAGTAGACGGGGTTTTCTGAGGACTCTTTGGTGGCGAGTTCGAGGTCAAAGTCCATCTGGGTGCCGGGGGCGCGGGCGAGGAAAAAGTAGCGGCAAGCGTCGGGGCCCACTTCGTCTACGAGTTCCTGGAGGGTGATGAAGTCGCCGCTGCGCTTGGAGGCCTTGACGAGTTCGTCGCCGCGCTTCAGGGTGACCATCTGAGTGATGATTATCCGGAGGCGGTCGGGGTCGACGCCCATGGCGCCGACGGCGGTCTTGAGACGGGTTACGTGTCCCTGATGGTCGGCGCCCCAGACGTTGATGACGGTGTCGAAGTCGCGTTGGAGGAACTTGTTGTGGTGATAGGCCATATCGGAGGCGAAGTAGGTGGGGGCGCCGCTGGATCGGACGACGACGTTGTCTCGCTCGTCGCCCAGGGCTTCGGAGGAGAACCAGAGGGCGCCGTCGCGGGTAGCGAGATGGCCTTCGCATTCGAGAAGGTCGAGGGTCTGCTGATATTCGCCGCTTTCAAATAGGGTGTGCTCCGCGAACCAGACATCGAAGGCTACACCGAGGGCGGCGAGGTCTTCTTCGATGTGGCAGACCATTTTGTCGCGGGCGATGCTTCCGAGGGCCTTTGTGCCGGGTTCGCTATCCATGATGGCAAAGATGGGGCCTTCCTGGTCGCGGATTTCCTGGGCAAGGTCAATGATGTATTCGCCCTGATAGCCGTCGGCGGAGAGCTGGGCTTCGTGGCCGAGGATTTCGAGGTAGCGGGCGTAAACGGAGGAGTAGAAGAGCTCCATCTGGGTGCCGGCGTCGTTGACGTAGTACTCGCGGGTAACGTCGTGGCCGGCGGCCTGGAGAACGGAGGAGAGGACGCTGCCGAGGACGGCGCCGCGGGTGTGGCCGACGTGGATGGGGCCGGTGGGGTTGACGCTGACGAATTCGACCATGATTTTTTTCGTCTTAGAAGGACGAATAGCGCCGTAATTTGCGTCGGCGTTCAGGATTTCGTTTACCTGTTGCTGGAGCCAACTGGTGCGGAGGTTGAAGTTGAGGAAGCCGGGGGGAGCGGCTGAGGCCTGTTCGACGAGATCGTCGGGGGGGATGAGGCCGGCGAGGGTCTCGGCGATGTGGATGGGCGCCAAACGGGTGGCGCGGGCGAGGCGGAGGGGAAGACTGGTGGCGAAGTCGCCGTGGTCGGGGTTGCCGGGGCGTTCGACTTCGACGGGGGGAATGGTGTCGAGGGGAAGGAGTTTCTGGCTGCGTGCGGCCTCGAGGGCGCGTTCGATTTTGTTGATTATGAGGTCTCTGGCGAAGGGTGGCATAGGCCCTTTTGTGCGTGAAGGATAAGGTTAAATGATAACAGAGTTGGGAGCGGGGGGGCTATGGGGGTTTCTCTCTATGTAAACACTGACACCTAATATCCGTATTCGACCAATCTTCCATTCACGTGCGTGATAATTCCTTCGACAGGGAGACGCTTGCGGTGGGAAAGTCTCACTATGATGTGCTGGCCTACAGAAAGGCCATGAGAATCACCAATGAAGGTGATCCTAAATGGTTCCAAGGTGCCATCACCATAGACCGCGCCTCCAAATTGCACAGGCGCCATCGCTCGCCTAGGAGTATATGGACCTCTGTCAACTGAGATTTCTACTAGCTCTGTGCCTTGGTTTGCTAGCCAGTTCATGGCGTCGGCTTTGGTCTTTGCGAACTTAGCGAGCTGCTGGTCAATCCAAGATGAGGCTAGCCATCGACCATCAATTCTATGTGTTAACAGTCCCAAGTGCTCTTCGCCATCCCGAATCTTAACTAAGCCGCGCTCGTCTACTTCTAGTTCGACATCGCAAAGCTTGGGAACCGACCCAGGCGGTAAGTCGCTCAGAGTTTGGATGAAGTATCTTACAGCAGGGTCATCGGATTCTTTAAGCCAACCTAATACAACATCAATGACCTGATTGAGACACACATTTTCAACGACGTCAAAATCCTGACTGTTGACCCCCTTCAGCTTGTCAGAATACGGAGTACGGGAAGAAAATGACCTGTTTAGTATTTTCAGCCATGGTTTCGAGCAGTCCTTTCTACAACGGTCACATGCACTAATATGCTCTTCAATGGCATTTACGAAACACCCACGTACCCTGTCCTCAACCCGTTGAGATGTGACGGTAGCCTTGCCGAACCAACAAAGCCGCTCAAGAAACGCAAGCAACTCACGATGAACAAAAAGAGGAACATATTCCAAGTCCCTGTTCTCTAAGCCCCAATATCGAAATGTCTCATACCTTCCCGGTTTCCCATATTCGCCGAGATATGAGTCTAGTGACCGGAAATGGACCCATCTCTTTTTGTCGATAGTATAGAGATTCACTACGTCAGAAAAGGCGTCGTCGAGCATCTTGGCCTGTACAGGAACACTCTTCTTAAGTAGCTGAAAGAGTCTTGCCAAGTTATGTCCATCACGTCCATGGGGATGTGTAATTCCTTGCTGCAACAGAATGACTTTTATGCCATTTTCAAGACCAGAATATGCTATTAGGAACAACGGTGCCCACTGTGCATAGTCATATTCGGGTGACAGATCTTGAACTCTTGGCATAGCCTGATCAATGATCTTTACAGTCGCTTCTATGGCCACGCCAGTCTTTCTAAATTCATCTATGGCACTCAATCTAGTATTCCTTTCTTTTGCCAGGCGGTGGGTTTGACGACGAGGTCGTCCATGGTGCCGGTTGATTTGAGGCTGTTGCAGTGGCGACATAGGCGTTGACGGTTGAATGTCGGGTTGAGGTCGACACAGTTGGAGTCTATGCCGGGGAGGATTTCCATGTTGTCGGCTGTCCAGATGGTGTGGTTGGCGAAGTTCATGGGGGTTTTCCCTGTTTTGGGTTAGCGCGGTTGTTTGGGTGGGCTGAGTCTATTATAGCGGTAAGGGGCTGCTTTGGAGAGGGGAGGGGAATCACCCCCATCCCTTCGACAAGCTCAGGACAGGCTCAATCTTCCCCCATCAAGGGGGAAGAGGCCAAAGAACGCCCTTGGAGGGGTTATACAAAGGCCACCATCGAGAAGGAAGAGGTTTGTGGGAAGGTTGGGCGTTGCGGATTGGGTGGTGGGTAGGTATAGCATTGGTTCCTGCCTTCGCAGGAACAAGAATGGGGAGGAAGAGTGGGCCCCCGCGTTCGCGGGGGAACGGGAAGGGTCGGGTATTGAAGTGGAGGTGGCGCGTGGGTAGAAAGGGAGGCGGTTCGCGAACCGCCTCTACGGGGGGTGTGAGCAGGGATGGGTGGTTACTGGGGCGAGATTCTTCGTCGCGGGGCCTCCTCAGAATGACGTGTGGGTTGAGAGGAAGGGGGAACGGGGAGGGGTTAGGCGACTTCGGCGGTGGCGGGGGTCTGGTAGCGGGCGAGTTCGTTGGCGAGGGGTTGGTGGTCGGGGTGGGTGAGATGGGGATCCCGGTGGAGGATGCGGGCGGCTTCGTTGCGGGCGCTGATGAGGATGTCGCGGTCGGCGAGGCGGGCCATTTTGAGGGTAGGGAGGCCGCTCTGACGGGTGCCGAAGAGGTCGCCGGGGCCGCGGAGTTGGAGGTCGATTTCGGCGAGCTTGAAACCGTCGTTGTGCTGTTCGATAGCTTCGAGACGCTGTCGAGCGTAGTCGGATGGGTCTTCGGCCAGGAGGAGGCAGTAGCTCTTGTGGGGGCCGCGTCCGACGCGTCCGCGGAACTGGTGCAGCTGGGCTAGGCCGAATCGGTCGGCGGATTCGACCATCATTACGGAGGCGTTGGGGACGTCTATGCCGACTTCTACGACGGGGGTGGAAACGAGGATATCGAGTTCGCGGTTGTGGAAGGCGGTCATGACGGCGTCCTTCTGGCGGGAGGGGAGGCGACCATGGAGGAGGCCGACGCGGAGTTCGGGGAAGATGTGCTGGCTGAGTCGTTCGTATTCCTGGGCGGCGGCCTTCGCTTCGGTGAGTTCGGACTCCTCGATGAGGGGGAAAATGATGAAGGCCTGGCGTCCTTCGTTCACCTGATCTCTGACCCAACCGTAGGCGGCGTTGCGGTTGTGGGGTTCGACGTGGCGGGTGACGATGGGGGTGCGGCCGGGGGGCATTTCATCGATAGTGGAGATGTCGAGGTCGCCATAGAGGGTGAGGGCGAGGGTGCGGGGGATGGGGGTGGCGGACATGATGAGAACGTGGGGGGTTGTCTGGCTCTTGCCGCGGAGAGCGGCGCGCTGCATGACACCGAAACGGTGCTGCTCGTCGACGACGGAGAGGGCGAGGTTGGGGATCTGCATAGTCTGCTGGATGAGGGTGTGGGTGCCGATGATGATGTCGAGGTCGCCGTCGGCGGCGCGCTGCTGAAGGCTGTCGCGGAGGCGCTTGCGGGTGCTGCCGGTGACGAGGCCGACGGAGATGGGCGGGCCTTGGGGGTCCAGCGAGGCCGACATGAGATTTTCGTCTCGGGTGGGGTTGTGGAGGCGTCCCATCAGATCACAGACGGTCTTGAAGTGCTGCTCCGCGAGGACTTCCGTGGGGACCATGATGGTGCCCTGGAGGCCCATGGCGGCGACGGCGAGGAGGGCGGCAAGGGCGACGACCGTCTTACCGCTGCCGACTTCGCCCTGGAGGAGGCGGTTCATGGATGGGACACCTTCGGCCATGTCTGCGAGGGTCTCGTCGAGACAGCGCTGCTGGGCGCCGGTTAGGGTGAAGGGGAGGGCGTCGAGGAAGGCCTCGACGGCGGGGCCGGAAGAGTCGATGGATGCGCCGCGGGCTTCGTCCTTCCACTGGCGGCGGCGTTGGAGGACGGAGATCTGGAGGAGAAGGAGTTCGTCGAAGGCGAGGCGGCCGCGGGCTTCTTCGAATTGGTCGAGGGAGTTGGGGAAGTGGGCGCGGACGACGGCCTTCGGGAGGGGCATGAGGTCGAGGCGGGTGAGGGTGTCTTCGGGTAGAAACTCCTGGACGCTGGTTGCCCAGCGCCGGAGGGCGTTCCAGATGATGCGGCGGAAGGTGCGGGCGTAGAGGTCCCTGGTGAGGGGGTGAACGGGGAGGAGGCGGGAGGTGTTGATGAGGGGGGAGTTGTTGATGATGATGTCGTACTCGGGGTTTTCCATGACGGGGGCGCCACCGAAGGAATCGACCTTTCCGCTGAGGGAGACTTTGCGGTCCCCCCTGAGCTGGCGGGCGAGGTAGGCCTGGTTGAACCAGACTACGTTGAGGTCGCCGGTGTCGTCGGTGACGACGGCGCGGGTGGCGATCTGGCGTTTTGCGCCGAGGCGGGTCTGGCGGGCTTCCGAGACGTTGGCGATTACGGTTGATTCTTCGCCGACTTTGAGGCGGGCGATCTTGGTGCGGCGGGAGAAGTCCTTGTGGTAGCGGGGAAAGTGGTAGAGGAGATCCCGGACGGTGTGGACGTGGAGGCGCTCCAACTTTGCGGCGGTCTTCTTGTCGACGCCCCTGAGGTGGGTGACGGGATTGTTGAGGGCCGCGGGGTCGGGGGGAGGGGGGTTGGGCGGGGAGGGTTTTTTCGCGGGAGCAGGCGGGTGGGATTGGGTGTGTTCCGGGGGCGAGATTCTCCGTCGCGGGGCCTCCTCAGAATGACATGTGGATGGAGGAGGAGGGGACTGGATTTCGGCTTTCGCCGGAATGACGGATGGAGGCGGGGTCAACGATTCTGCGGTGAGGGATGAGTTCAGCAGGGAGAGGCAGGTGTCCACCCACTCCGCGCGTTGGTTGGGGGACATGGGGGAGTAGGGGCGGGAGAAGAGATTGACTGCGTCCGCGGCTTTGGGGAGGAGGGCGAGGAGTTGGGGATTCCAGCGGGAGAGGAATTCGTCGAGGCCGGTGGTGACGGCTCCGTTGTCGAAATTCCTTTGTTGTTCCAGTTGGAGGATCTTGCGGAAGGAGTCGAGGAGGTTGGGGTCGTGGCGGGTCTGCATAGCAGGGAAAGTTTACCACGGGGGGATGGGAGGGATTGGTTTGGGGGGCGGGCGGTTCGCGGATCGTCCCTACGGTTGGGAAAGGGAAGGGTGAAAGCGGGGGGGGTGAGCGTCAACCGGGACGAGATTCTTCGTCGCGGAGCCTCCTCAGAATGACATGTGGTTTGAGGGGGCAGGGACGAAGAGTGGGCCCCCGCGTTCGCGAAGGAACGGATTGGGTAGCGGGGCGGGTGGTTCGTGAACCGCCCCTACGGTTGGGAAAGGGAAGGGCGAAAGCGAGGGGGTGAGCGTCAACCGAGACGAGATTCTTCGTCGCGGAGCCTCCTCAGAATGACATGTGGTTTGAGGGGGCAGGGACGAAGAGTGGGCCCCCGCGTTCGCGGGGGCACGGATTGGGTTGCGGGAGGGCGGTTCGCGAACCGCCCCTACGGTTGGGAAAGGGAAGGGCGAAAGCTGGGAAGTGAGCGTCAACCGGGACGAGATTCTTCGTCGCGGAGCCTCCTCAGAATGACATGTGGTTTGAGGGGGAAGAGGGGTAACGGAGGGGATTGGGGTTAGGCGTTGGTGCGGAGGATTATGCCGACCATGCCGGGGCCGGTGTGGACGCCGATACTGGGGCCGGGCCGGACGATGGGGATGTGTCCAACGCTATCTGCTGCGAGCAGGCGTTGTACGCTGTTGGAAAGGGACTCGGCATCCTGGGGAGCCTCGTTATGGATGATGTAGGCTTCGGAGATTCCGCCCAGACCTTCGGCGATTCTGACGAGGCGCTGGAGCCCTTTTCGACGGCTGCGGACACGGTCGTATTTCTGAACTTTGCCATTCTGGAGGGCGAGGATGGGCTTGAGGTTGAGCATGTTGCCAAGGAAGGCCTGGGTCTTGCTGATGCGACCGCCTTTGACGAGATATTCCAACGTATCGAGAAGGATATAACCTCGAACCTGGGAGATGGCGGACTCCACTTCGTCCATTACCTGTTGGAATTCGGCGCCCTCACTGAGGGTCCTGGCAGCGCCGAGGGCGATGAGGCCGAGGGCCATGGAGGCGGTCTGCGAGTCTACGACTTCAACCTGGGCGGGGTTGCTGAGGCCCCTTCTGGCCTGCATGGCGGAGTTGTAGGTGCCGCTAAGCTCGGCGGAGCAGTGGATGGAGATGACCATGTCCTGGGGGTCCTGAATGACGGACTCGTACACTTCCGCGAAGTCCTGGATTGTGGGCTGGGAAGTGGTGGGAAGGGTCTGGGTGTTGGGGAGGCGTTCGTAGAACTCGTCGGTGCTGATCTCCACGCCATCCTTCAGGGTCTCGATAGTCCCGTCGTCACTGGTGAAGTTAACGTAGGCGGGGACTACGGTGATGCCCCACTGGCGGGCGAGGTCGGAGGAGATGTCCGAGGTGCTGTCGGTAACGATACGAATGGTCATGCTGCTTTCCTATTCTATGGAGGCGATATAGTGGTAGAAGGGTTGACCGCCGAAAACGGCCTCGACTTCGACGCCGTTGAGGGCGTTTTCGAGTTGCCGGGCGGTGGTCTGAGCTTGGGGTTCTTGAACGTCGCCGCCCCAGTAGAGGGTGACGACGTGACCGGGGCCGGGGTTGGCGTCGACGATGGCGCGGTGGGCCACTTCGTGGACGTGTTCGCCGATAGTGGTGAGAACACCGTCGAGGAGGCCGATGACCTGCCCCCTGGCGACGGACTTGCCGTCCATGATCGTGTCGCGGTGGGCGGTGGTGACTTCGACGGTGTTGAGGTCTTCGATGGAATCTTCCATGGCTTCCAGAACCTGGTCCTGGGGGAGGTCCGGAACGTAGGAGAGCAGGGCGGCGATGCCCTGGGTCTGGCTACGGCTGGGGATGACGTGAAGGGTCTCGTCGGCGATTTCAGAAGCCTGACGGGCGGTGAGGATGACGTTTGGGTTGTTGGGGAGGATGACGACGTTATCCGCGCCCGTGGCCCCGGCGGCTTCCAGGAGTTCCTGGGCGCTGGGGTTCATGGTGCGCTGACAGGGGACAATGGCGTGACATCCGAGGTCATCGAAGAGGCTGATGAAGCCCTCGCCCCAGGCCACGGCGACGACGGCGAGGGCCGGAGCGTCGACCTGCTGCTGGCTATGGAGGGACAGGAAGCCCTGGTGTTGCTTGCTGATATCGTCGACCTTGATGCCGATGGTGCTGCCGAGGGTGGCGCCGTGGGCGATGACTTCGTCGGGCTCTAAAGTGTGAAGGTGGACCTTTGCGAGGGAGGAATCGCCGATGACGATGAGGGAGCCGCCTTTTTCGGAGAGGTAGCTGCGAAGGGCGGCGAGGTCTATGTTCTCGCCTTCAATCATGAACTCGGTGCAGAAGCCGTATTCCTCCGACTGGGTGGCGTCGAGGAATTCCTGACTTACAGTTGGCATGCCGACGATGGCGCCGACAGGGGAGGAGAGTTCGATGTCGTAAACTTCCGGATCTTCCTCAAGGAATGAGCAGAGGAAGCCTTCCATGATGACAACGACGCCCTGGCCACCGGAATCTATGACGCCGGCGTCGCGGAGGACGGGGAGCATTGTGGGGGTCTTGGCGAGGGCGTCCCTGGCTTCAACGAGGGCGCTGTTCCAGAGGTTGAGGACATCTTCTTCGTCGGTGGGGCGGTCGGAGGCGCCTTCGGCAAAACCGCGCAGGACGGTGAGCATGGTGCCTTCGACGGGCTGGGAGACGGCGGCGTAGCTGGCTTCCGAGCCGGAGGCGAGGGCGCCGGCAAGAGTGGCGGGGTCGGCGGCCTCGACGTTTTCGAGGCCCTGGGCGAAGCCGGCGAGGAACTGGGAGAAGATGACGCCGCTGTTGCCGCGGGCGCCAAAGAGGGCGCCGCGGGCGGCCTCCCGGGCGACGGCGGAGAGGGATGGAGTATCCACGGACTGGAGGCGGTCATCCACGGACTGCATGGTAAGGAGCATATTGGTGCCGGTGTCGCCGTCGGGGACGGGAAAGACGTTGAGGGCATTGATGGCGTGGCTGTATCGCTGAAGGCAGCGGGTGGCTGCATTCAGAGCTGCTTTGAGGCGGTGGCCGTTGAACCGGGTGAAGGTGGCGGTGGGGGCGCTCGTAGCGTCTGTCCTTGTAAAGGGAGATTTATGTATGCTAAGGTTTTAGAAAGATTCTAGCTATTCGCTAAAGCGAAAGTCAATTTAGGTGAGTGCCGTGAAATGTCAGCTTTGTAACAAAATTGGGGTGGCGGGGAACAACGTCAGCCACTCTAAGAGGCGTACGAAGACGCGGTTTTTGCCGAACATTCAGAAGCTGACGCTGCCGATAAACGGGGTGCGGCAGCGGGTGAAGATCTGCACGCGGTGTTTGCGTACGATGCATAAGACGCCAAAGGTGCGGGTGAGGTCCAGGGCGTAGGTTTCGAGCGTCCGGGGGTCTGCTGAGGCGGGCTTCCAGTTTTTGTGGTTTCCCGGGGTTCATTTACTGCGGGAGGGCTGCGTCTGTCGTCAGGGGAGGCTGCGTCGGAGTTGGGCCAAGGCTTCGGTGACGGACTGTTTTCGGTTGAAGACGGCGGACCCGGCGATGAGGGTGTGGGCGCCAGCGCTGACCACGGCGGCTGCGGTCTGGGGGTTGACCCCGCCATCGACCTCGAGCTCAACGTCGTAGCCCCTTTCATCAATGATGGCACGTAGGCGGCTGACTTTGTCGAGGACGTGGGGGATGAGGGTCTGGCCGCCGAAGCCGGGATTGACGGTGAGGATGAGGACGATGTCCAGGAAGGGGAGGGCTTCTTCGACGGCGGAGATGGGAGTTGCGGGGTTGAGAGCCACGCCGGCGCGGCAGCCGCCGTCCTTGATCTGCTGAAGGACGCGGTGGAGGTGGGTGCAGGCCTCTGCGTGAACCGTGACGTGGTCTACGCCCGCTTGTATGAAGTCGGGGATGCGGCGCTCGGGTTCGACAATCATCAGGTGGGCGTCGAGAGGAAGGTTGGTATATTCCTTGAGATTCTCGATAACTACGGGGCCGAAGGTTATGTTGGGGACGAACCGACCGTCCATGACATCTAGGTGCATGTAGTCGGCGCCGGCTTCGGTGGCTTCGGAGACCTGCTGGCCGAGGCGGGTGAAGTCGGCGGAGAGGATGGACGGGGCGATTTTGACGTTGGAGCTAAGAGTCATCGGCGGTCTCCAGAAGTTTCTTGGCATCTTCGAGGGCGGCGGCGACCTGACGAGGGGCGGCGCCGCCGGGGACGTCCCGGCTTTCGACGGATCCCCGGAGGGTGATTTTGAGCACATCTTCGTCGAAGAGGGGAGAGAAGCGGCGGTATTCGTCCAGGGTAAGCTGGTGGACCTCTTTGGCGTTCTCGCGGGCGTAGCTTGAGGCACGGCGGAGGACGCCGTGGGCCTCGCGGAAGGGCATGCCGCGGGCGACGAGGTAGTCTGCGAGGTCGGTGGCGAGCATGTTGCCGGTCTGGGCGGCGTCATGCATCCGATTGGCGTTTATGGTGATTGTTTCGATCATGCCGGCGAAGACCTGGAGGGTGGATAGGAGGGTGTCGACGGTGTCGAAGAAGCCTTCCTTATCTTCCTGGAGGTCGCGATTGTAGGTGAGGGGGAGGCCCTTGAGGGTGGTGAGGAGGGCCATCAGATTGCCGTAGACGCGGCCGGTCTTGCCTCGTCCGATTTCGGCGAAATCCGGGTTGCGTTTCTGAGGCATGATACTGCTACCGGTGGCGTACTGCTCGGCGAGGGTGACGAAGGCGAATTCCTGGGAAGACCATAACACCAGCTCTTCGCCAAGACGGGAGAGGTGCATCATGCAGATGGCGGCGGCGGCGTGGAATTCGAGGAGGAAATCGCGGTCGGCGACAGCGTCCATGCTATTGGCGCTGATGGAGTCGAAGCCGAGTTCGCTTGCGACGGAGGGGCGGTCCAGGGGGTAGGGAAGGCCGGCGAGGGCGCCGCTGCCGAGGGGGAGGACGGCAGCGGCGTTTCGGCACTGTTGGAAACGTTGCTTGTCGCGCTGGAGCATGTGGAAGTAGGCGAGAAAGTGGTGGGCCAGCAGTACAGGCTGGGCGCGCTGGAGGTGGGTGTAGCCGGGCATGATGGTGTTGGTATTTTTCGCAGCCTGTTCGACGAGGGCTTGCTGGAGCTCGGTGGCGTATTTGATGGCTTGGTCGCAGGTCTTCATGGTGAAGAGGCGCATGTCGGTGGCGACCTGGTCATTGCGGGAGCGGGCTGTGTGGAGTTTGCCTGCAACGTCGCCGATTTTCTCTTTGAGGCGGGCCTCTACGTTCATGTGGATGTCTTCGAGTTCGGGGCGCCAGGGGAAGGAGTCTGCCTCGATTTCCTGCTGGATGTCGAGGAGGCCGCCGCGGATGGTTTCGGCTTCGTCGTGGGTGATGATGCCCTGCCTGGCGAGCATGCGGGCGTGGGCGATGGAGCCGCGGATGTCCTCGCGGTAGAGGCGGCGGTCGTAGTGGATGGAGACGGTGTATAGGTGGTGCGGCTGCATTTTGGGTGAGGTTGGGTGGGGATAATTGTCGGGAGATACTATACAACAGATGGGGCGGGAAGGGGGATGTTCACCCCCATCCCAGCCTTCCCCCATCGAGGGGGAAGGGGCAAAAAGTGGAAAGAATGAGCGTTCCGCGTTCGTCGCGGTGTTGGCAGGAATGCCGGGGATAATGGGAAATAGAGGGAAAGGGCTTTGTCGTTCAACTGGAGTCTTCCTTATTTGGTTTTCGGAAGAAGTCTATGCGGCAACGCAGGACGCCTTCGAGGGTCACGCGGTGGGGCGATTGAGGATGGATGATGACCATATCCGGCGCTGCCACAACCCTTTCGCTGGCGTTACTTAAGTCGACGAAACGCAGGCTGCCTTCGAGAACGTGCAAGACGCCCCAACGACCGGGGGCGAGGGCGTGCTCCCGTTTAAGAGCCTCTGGAATGGTGCGCTCCGTAAAGTTCAGCGAAGCGCCTGTAGGGACAAGTCCGCAGGGAAGTTGGTCTTTGGTCATCATTGCACCTATATGCTGTTGCGGATGTTTTTGAATTGGAGAGGGAGGGGGAGGGTGGTTCGCGAACGGCCCCTGTGCGGGGAATGTGAGCAGAGAAGGACTTCCACGGAGGCGAGATTCTTCGCCGCGGGGCCTCCTCAGAATGACATTTGGGTGGAGAGGGGGGAAGAGTGGGCCCCCACGTCCGCGAGGGTACGAGAGGGAAAGAAGGCGGGTTTGAAACCCACTCCTACCGGTTTTCTGTAACCTGAGGGTGGGGGTTAGGCATCTTCGGGGTGTTGGGCGGCCTGGGTGCGGACGGGGAGGCCGTAGATGGAGATGAAGCCCTCGGAGGCACGGTGGTCGAAGACGTCGCCACGGTCGTAGGTGGCGAGGCTGTGGCTATAGAGGCCCTTGGGGGCCTTACGCCCTACGACGGTGCAGTTGCCCTTGTGGAGGCGGACGCGAACGGCGCCGGTGACGAATCGCTGGGTGCTGGCGACGTAGGCGGTTAGGTCGCGGCGGTGGGCGGTGAACCAGAGGCCGTTGTAGACAACGTCGGAGTATTCCTGGGCGACGATGGTCTTCATGCGGGCCTGGTCTTTGCTGAGGGTCAGGGTTTCCAGAGACTTGTGAGCGGCGTGAAGGACGACGCCAGCGGGGGACTCGTAGATTTCGCGGGACTTGATGCCGACGAGGCGGTTTTCGACATGGTCGATGCGGCCAACGCCGTTTCGTCCGGCGAGATCGTTGAGGTGTTCGACAAGCTGGACGGGGCCCATCTCTTCGCCGTCGACGAGGGTGGGAATGCCGCCTTCAAAGGCGATTTCGACGTAGGTGGGGGCGTCGGGGGTCTCAGCGATGGACCTGGTCCAGAGGTAGGCCTCTTCGGGGGGTTCGGCCCAGGGGTCTTCGAGTTCGCCGGCCTCGATGCTGCGTCCCCAAAGATTCTCGTCGGTGGAGAAGCTGCTGTTGGAGGGGGGGACGTGGATGCCGTGGGCGGCGGCGTATTCGAGCTCTTCTTCGCGGTTCCAGCCCCACTCGCGGACGGGGGCGATGACCTTGACGTTGGGATCGAGAGCGCCGGCGCTGACGTCCATTCGGACCTGGTCGTTGCCCTTGCCGGTGCAGCCGTGGGCGATGGCAACGGCGTTGACGCGGTGGGCGGCTTCGACCATGTACCTGGCGATGAGGGGGCGGCCGAGGGCGGTGGCGAGGGGGTACTGCTCCTCGTAGACAGCGCCAGCCTGCAGGGCGGGGAAGACGTAGCTCTTGACGAACTCCTCACGCCCATCGACGGTGAGGGCGTCGGCGGCGCCGATATCGAGGGCGCGCTGGCGGATGGGGCCCATGTCGACCATGCCAAGGTCTATGGTGAGAGTAACGACGTTGGCGTTGTGCTTCTCCTGAAGCCACTTGACGCAGACGGAGGTGTCGAGGCCGCCGCTGTAGGCGAGCAGTATGGTGTCTTTCGGCATCTTCTATTTCCCTTTTTTCTTTCCCTCTTTTTCCCTAGAGGCTGGCGATTGCTTTTTCGAGACGGGCCACGCCTTCGTCTATCTCATCGGCGGTGATGTTTAGGGGGGGCATGAAGCGGAGGGTGTTGGGTTTGACCATATTGAGGAGGACGCCGGCGGCGTTGGCGTTTGAGAGCACGTCGGCTGCGATGTCGTCGTGGAATTCGAGGGCGATGAGAAGGCCCCTGCCACGGACCTCGCTGATGACGTCGAAGCGGGACTTGAGGTCTTCGAGACGATTCGTAAGGTGAGCGCCCATAACGCGGGCGTTGCCGGAAACGTCGTTGTCAATGATGAACTGGGTGGAGGCGTGAGCGGCGGCGGTTGTGAGGGCGTTGCCGCCATAGGTGGAACCGTGGTCGCCGGGTTCGAGGGCCATGCAGTGCTCCTTCGACATGAAGGCGCCGATGGGTACGCCGCCGCCGAGACCCTTCGCCAAGGTGATAACGTCGGGTTCGACGCCGTACTCCTGGTAGCCGAAGAGGCTGCCGAGACGACCCAGGCCGGTCTGGACTTCGTCGAGGATGAGGAGTAGGCCCTGTTCGTCGCACCACTTGCGGACGCGCTGGAGATAGTCGTCGGCGGGGATGTTGACGCCACCTTCGCCCTGGATAGGCTCCAGCATTACCGCGGCGGTCTTCTCGGTGGTGGCGGCCATGATGGCTTCAACGTCGTCGTAGTCCACGTGGACGTAGCCGGGTGTGAGGGGCTGGAAGGCCTCCTGATAGTGGGGCTGACCGGTGGCGGCGATGGTGGTGAGGGTGCGGCCGTGGAAGGAGTTGAAGGCGGTGATGACCTCGTATGCGCCGTCGCGGTTCTTCTTGCCATACTTGCGGGCGAGCTTAAGGGCGCCTTCGACAGCCTCCGCGCCGCTGTTGCCGAAGAAGACCCTATCCAGGCAGCTGTTGTCGACGAGGGCCTGGGCGAGCTTGAGCTGGGGGATGGTGAAGAACTGGTTGGAGGTCTGGATGAGGGTTGCGGCCTGCTCCTGGATGGCCTCGACCATGGCGGGGTGGCAGTGGCCGAGGTTGGTGACGGCCCAGCCGGCGGTGAAATCGACGTATTCCTTGCCTTCGGCGTCCCAGACGTAGGTGCCCTGGCCTCGGACGAGGACTATGGGCTGACGACGGACGGTTTGGGCGTAGTATTTTTCTTCCAAGGATATCCACTGGGTAGTCACCGGATTGTTCCTCCATTTGTTGATTTTGAAGTTGGGGGTTGACTATAGATGGTGGTGGTTGCTTTGTCCATATTAGGTAGCAGTTCGGCTCTAGCCCGCGAGGATGCGGGTGCCGGAAGTTTGACCGGATAAGCACTGCAATAGAGCGCCGGGTTTTCGCCCGTCTATGACGTGGGCGGAGGGTACGGGGGGCATGGCAAGGAGACAGGCTTCCAGCTTGGGGATCATACCGCCGCGGGCGATGTTGGACTGGATGAGCATGCGGGCCTGCCGGGAGTTCATGTGGGGGAGGCAGCGGCCGGAAGAGTCGAGAACGCCTTCGACGTCGGTGAGAAAGACAAGGTTGGATGCGGAGAGAGCGTTGGCGACGCTGCCGGTGACGGTATCGCCGTTGATGTTGAGCAGCTGGCCGTCGCCCTCGAGGAGGCCGACGGGGGCGATGAGGGGGATGAAACCGGCGTCGAGGGCGCAGGTTACGGGGTCCGGGTTGACGTGGGTGACTTCGCCTACGAAGCCGAGTTCGGGGTTGGCGATGCGGCACTGAAGTAGGGCGCCATCGACGCCGCTGAGGCCGATGGCGCGGGCGCCGAGGGCGGTGAGAGAGGCGACCATCTGCTTGTTGATGAGGCCGGTGAGGACGGCGGTGACAATGTCGAGGCTGGGAGCGTCGGTGACACGAAGGCCGCGGACGAAGCGGGGCATCGCGCCATGACGCTTCATCCACTCGGAGATGATCTTACCACCGCCGTGGACGACGACCACCCGGCGGCCCTGCTGCTGTAGGCGCACCAGGTCCTGAAGGGTGGTGTCGTGGCTGCCGAGGGTGCTGCCGCCGATTTTAACGACGATGGGTCCTTCCGACACACCGTTGGGGTTGGGCGAGGAGACGTTCATTGCGAGCTGCTAGGTGGTGTAGGCGCTGTTGAAAGTGACGTACTCTTCGCTGAGGTTGCAGCCCCAGGCGGTGGCGCTATGTTCGCCGAGGTTGAGGTTGACCCTGATGTCCACCTGGCCCTGGGACATGAGGGCGATGACGGAGTCCCGGTGGAAGGGGGCGGGGAGGCCGTTTTCCATGATGAGAGCGCCATTGATGTGGAGGGCCAGCTTGCTTTCCTCCACGTCGGCTTCGCTGCGACCAAGGGCGACGGTGATGCGGCCCCAGTTGGGGTCGTTGCCGTGGACGGCGGTCTTGACGAGGCTGGAGCCGGAGATGATTCGTGCTGCGCTGCGGGCCTGCCGGAGGGTCTTTGCGCCTTCGACAGTGACTTCGATGAGCTTGGTTGAGCCTTCGCCTTCACGGGCGATGCGTTTGGCGAGATCGACACAAACTTCGGTGAGGGCCTGGGAGAAGAGTTCCGCGCCCTCGGTGCCAGCCCGGATGGGGCCTGCACCGGCGGAGCCGTTGGCCATGAGGAGGACAGTGTCGTTGGTGCTGGTGTCGCCGTCGATGGTCATCATGTTGAACGAATCGTCGGCGGCCTCCTTGACCATCTGCTTCAGGAGGTCGGGGGCAATTTCAGCGTCGGTGGTGATGAAGGAGAGCATGGTTGCCATGTCGGGATGAATCATGCCGGCGCCCTTGGCGATACCGCCGATGGTGATAGTCTTGCCATTGAAGGGGAAGGAGACGCCGATCTCCTTGGGGCCAGGGTCCGTGGTGAGGATGGCGCGGGCCATGCGGTGGCCGCCGTCGGTGGCCAGATGGATGCGGTCGATGCCGCTTTCGATGAGGGACATGGGGAGTTCGACGCCGACGACGCCGGTGGAGCAGATGAGAACGTCCTCCGGCTTGATGCCGAGGATGTCTGCGGTCTTGGCGGTCATGCGCTTGGCGTCGCCGTAGCCGGGGTCGCCGACGCAGGCGTTGGCGATGCCGCTGTTTACAACAACGGCGTGGGCCTTGCCGTCCGCGACGTGTTCTTCAGTGAGGATGACGGAGGGGGACTTGAGCTTGTTCTGGGTGAATACACCGGCGGCGGTGGTGGGCCTTCGGGAATAGAGGATAGCGAGGTCCAGCTTGTCTTCAGCATAGGTCTTGAGGCCGGCAAAAGTGGCGCCGGCCACATATCCCTGGGGCGAGGTGACGGTACCTTCTTCGATGATGGTGATGCCACCGGGCATAGTGGAAACCTCCTCGGTTATTTGTGGTTCGGAATCGGGCTGGCCCAGGGGCCACGGCTTCTGGCACTTCCCGCACTTCTTGGGAAAGAGGACGCGGGGGATGAACTGGTAGCCGCAGTGGGCGCATTGGCGTTGTTGTTGTGCCATGGGAAGATTTTACAACAACAAGGATTGCCGGTCAAGGGGGAGGGCTGGTTTGAAATCAGCCCCTACCAGATTGAGCGCATGCCCGCTATTGGGCGGTGGGGCATTGGGTGTGGAAGAGGTTTGTCTGCTACGGCAACGAGATTCCTCGACTTCGCTTCGCTGCGCTCGGAATGACAGTTGGGGATGAAGGGAAGGGGAGGGATGGGCGTCTGCGGTTGGGGCGGGTTGGGGGAAGGGGGTCAGGCGGTTCGTGAATCGCCCCTGCCAGGAATGAGCGCGTGCCCGTTATTGGGAGGTGGGGCATGGGGAGCGGAAGAGGTTTGTCTGTTACGGCAACGAGATTCCTCGACTTCGCTTCGCTGCGCTCGGAATGACAGGTGGGGATGAGGGGGAAAACTGGGGTGAGTAGACGGGGCGTTGATGGGGAGGGCTGGGGCGTATACACTTTTCAGGTTGGGTTGGGAGGCTGGGGAGACTTAGATGGAGGTTGGCATGCTGGGGTTCTTGGGGGGCACTGGGCCGGAGGGCCGGGGATTGGCGCTTCGATATGCGCTGGCTGGGCGTTCTGTGTTTCTTGGGTCGCGGGATGCGGCCCGGGGTAGGGACGCTGCCCGGGGGATGGCGGAGAAGTGGCCGGGGATATCCGTCAGCGGCGGGGGGAACGAGGAGGCGGCGCAGTTGGGCGAGGTGGTGTTCATCTGCGTGCCGTACGAGGGGCAACAGCCGTTACTGCCGGGGTTGGCATCGTCCCTGGCGGGGAAGGTGGTGGTGAACGTTGTGGCGCCGCTTACGTTTGTGAAGGGAAGGGCGGCGGCGGTGGCGGTGGCGGCGGGATCCGCGGCGGAGGAGTCGCAGGCGTTGCTGCCGGGATCGAAGGTGGTGGCAGCGTTCCAGAACTTGAGCGCACGGAAGCTGCTGTCGGCGGGGAAGGAGATGGAAGGGGACGTGGTGGTGTGTTCGGACCATGCGGAGGCGAAGAGTGAGGTAATGGGGTTGGTGGAGGACATCGAGGGGTTGCGGGCGGTGGACGGGGGGGCGCTGGCGAACGCGCAGTACGTGGAGCAGTTGACGGCGCTGTTGTTGAACATGAATCGGATTTATAAGGCGCAGAGCAGCATTAAGCTGGTGGGGTTGTAGGGGTGGTGATCGTGGCTAGATTCCGGCAACAAGATTCCTCGGCTATGCTTCGCTGCGCTCGGAATGACAAGTGGGAGAGAAGGTAGGGGATGGACGGGCCGCGGATAGTGGTTGTGGGGGTGACGGGGACAGGGAAGACGACGCTTGCACGGCGGCTGGCGGAGCGGTTTGGGGTGGGGCACGTGGAACTGGACGCGCTAAATTGGGAGGCGAACTGGGTGCAGGCTCCGACGGAGGTGTTTCGATCCAGGACTGTGGAGGCTACGGCAGGGGATCAGTGGGTGGTGGATGGGAACTATTCGAAAACTCACGATATTACGTGGACGAGAGCAACGATGATTGTGTGGCTAGATTATCCGCTACCGTTTATCATGTGGCGTCTGGGGCTCAGGATTTTTCGCCGGGCGATTACGAGGGAGCGGTTGTGGAAGGGGAATCGGGAGAATCTGTGGACGCACTTCTGCACCAGGGATTCGCTCATTTTGTGGGGGATTAAGTCGTACAGGAGAAGGAAGCGGCAATACGGGGAGGCGATGCGGCGATGGGTGTCGCAGGAAGTTCAGATCTTGAAATTCGGTTGGCCCGGGGAGGCAGAACGATGGCTACGGGAACTCTAGTCGGATACTTGCGAGAGGCTGGGTTGGGGTCACGTCGGGCATGTTTCCGGCTGATACAGGAGGGCCGCGTGACGGTGAACGGGGAGGCGGCGGGAGCGGCTTCGATGCCTGTGGACCCGGAGGCGGACAGTGTTTCGGTGGACGGCACGAATGTGGCGGGGGGAGTTCCCAAGGTGTATTTGAAAGTGAACAAGCCGAGGGGGGTTATCAGCACGACGCGGGACAACCGGGGACGGCGGACGGTGACGTCGATGGCGCCGAGGGAGATGCGGGGGATGCGGTTGTTTCCGGTGGGGCGTCTGGACGCTGAATCGACGGGGCTGTTATTGTTGACGAACGACGGGGAACTGGCGAACGGGCTGATGCATCCGCGATACGGTGTGGAGAAGGAATACCACGTGGAGATGGACAGGGGGATGTCGGAGGCGGAGCTGGGGGCGTTGGAGGAGGGGGTGATCATCAACGGGGAGAGAACGTCGGAGGCTGCGGTGAAGCGGCTGGAGGACCGGGAGGGGATCTGGTACAGCATTGTGCTGCGGGAGGGACGGAAGCGTCAGATTCGGCTGATGCTGACGGCGGTGGGGAGAACGGCGCAGTCGATTCAGCGGGTGCGGATACACAACCTGAGGCTGGGACGGCTGCCGGAGGGGCAGGTGGGGGAGCTTTCGAGGAAGGAAGTGCGGCGGCTGAGGGAGGTGTTGGATTTTGGGTCGGGAACACCCCCGTCCCTTCGACAGGCTCAGGGCAGGCTTCAATCTTCCCCCATCGAGGGGGAAGAGGTTAGGAGAGAGGAATGAGTTTTACGTCGGAGCTGCAGAGGGGCGTAGAACCGCTCTGGGAGAAGATGGTCACGCACCGGTTCGTGATGGAGTTGGGGGATGGGATACTGCCGTGGGAGAAGTTTCAGCGATACTTCGAGCAGGACTACGTATTTCTCAGGCAGGGGTGGATACACATGATTGCGATGGCCATCGCAAAGTCGCCGGACTTTGATAGCGCACGGGTGTTGACGGGGTTTCTGAATTCGGTGCTGGACGGCGAGGAGGGGCTGTTTCAGAGGGCGTTCCGGGAGATGGGGCTGTCGTCGGATGATGTCAAAGAGCTGGAGGCGCTGCCGACGACATACGCCTTCGGCAGTTACCTGACCAACCTGGCTTACGGGGGCAGTTTCCGAGAGATTATCACGGCGTTTCTGTGCATTGAGTGGACATACCTGGACTGGGCGCAGAGGCTGGAGGCGGAGGGGAAGCGTCCGGGGAACGAGTATTATCAGGGGTGGATTGACGTGCACGCGGGGGCGGAATTGGAGGGGTTGGTGCGGTGGATGCGGGAGACGTTGGACGCGGAGCCGCCCGATGATGGGGAGAGGCTGGGGGAGATTCTCTTGGACTGCCTGAGGTATGAGTTCATGTTTTGGGAGATGGCCTACAACGGGGAAGGTTGGCCGCAGGAATGAGGATATTCAAGGCGATGACGATTGCGGGGTCGGACTCCGGGGGCGGGGCAGGGATACAGGCGGACCTGAAGACGTTCGCGGCCAACGGGGTGTATGGGACTTCGGTGTTGACGGCGATAACGGCGCAGAACACTGTGGCGGTTACTGCCGTGCAGGAGGTTTCGCCGGAGGTGGTGCTGGCGCAGATGGAGGCGGTGTTCACGGACATCGGGGCAGACGCGGTGAAGACGGGGATGCTTTCGAGCGCGGCGATCATCAAGGCGGTGGCGGAGGGGCTGGGTAGATTTTCGTCGGCGCCATTGGTTGTGGACCCGGTGATGGTGGCGAAAAGCGGGGACCGGCTGCTGCGGGAGGACGCGGTGAAGTCGCTGCGTGAGACGCTGCTTCCTCTGGCGACGGTGGTAACGCCGAACGTGCCGGAGGCGGAGGCGCTGGCGGAGATGCGGATTGAGTCGGCGGAGGACGCCCGGCGGGCAGCGGTGCGGATCTGGGAGCAGGGGCCGGGGTCGGTGGTGGTGAAGGGGGGACATCTGCCGGGGGACGCTATAGACCGGATGTATGACGGGCAGGGGTTCCGGGAGTTTACGTCGGAGCGGGTGGAGACTGAGAACACCCACGGGACGGGGTGCACGTTTGCGTCGGCCGTAGCCGCGGGCCTGGCGAAGGGGATGGGATTGGGGGAGGCGGTTGCAGCGGCGAAGGAGTACGTGACGGAGGGGCTGCGTCGTTCGTATGGGATCGGGGGGGGACACGGGCCGGTGAACCACCTTTGGAGGATGGGATAGGGGGGAGACTGGATGTGTCTTGGCCTAGTGGTTAGAGAATCTGGTTTGATGTTTCTATAGGCAAAGGATTCAAACGATCATTCAATCGCGGGAAGTGATCATTCAACGGGGAATGTGGATGCCTTTCGCCAAGAGTCCCGGGGACGAAAGACTTCTAAGCGATTCGTAGTTTGCGTTTCCCGCCAGAGGAATAGAAATGAGCCAGAAAGAAACGAACCAAGACAAGCTCACCCAAAAGTCTGTCCAACGGGCGAAGGAACAGGTTACAACCAAACCAAAGCCAAGTGATGGATCCGGATTGCAAGTCCCTCCCCCCAAGACCGATACCGAGAAACGCGGTATCTAGGACCAACAACACGTTACGCCCAACACTATCAGGGCAAGTTCTTCGACGAACAGAATATATTGAGCGTTCCCTACCCATTTAGACTTAGTGGACAGGGTGGAGTCATCGAAGCGGCGGGCTGAACTGTAGCTGTCATTCACCCATTGCTGCAGGATTTTCTCATCCAACTGATGAACATATCCAGCAAATGACCGCTCAGACGGCCCTCTATGCCAGTTTGACAAACGGCGTCCCATTACGCTGCACCAGGCAATTGCCGCAAATGCCAGAAGCAAGACCCCCGTCGAGACTAACGTCCATTGGCTTTGAGTTACTGCGCTGTCGGAGAGATTGATAATCAAGACACCGATGCTTACGAGGGCCACGGCGAGCGTTAATGTGCGATTCAGTTTTGTGTCGTATTCGGCGTTGAGGGATTCCTGGCTTCGGAGTCTATCCTTGGCGAACTTGTGGTAGAGCTTCGCGTTTTCCATCAAATCTCAAACCTCGACGCCAGATTGGTCATTTCCTGCCTTCACTTCGGAATGACGCCGGGGAATTATAACAGAATCTTCGTTTGGCGGAATCTCCCTCATCATGGAGGCTTTCTAATAGCTAGCAAACCTACCCTTAATCCACCCAAATCACCCCCATCATGGGGGAAGGGAAAATCTGGATTCCGGCTTTCGCCGGAATGACGGTTGTTCAAAGGTCTCCATCAAGGGGAAAGGGTTAAGTTGAGACTTGCACGCTTGATTGAGGGCTGGGGAGGGGGTCTGCGGGGTTGATGCGGGGGCGGAGGTAGGAGACGAGGGCGTAGACGATGGGGGTGTCGACGGCGGCGACGCCGAGTTTGATGAGATATTGGGTGTAGACGAGGTTCCAGAGGTTGCCGGCGGGGACGGTACCGGCGAATGCTATGGTCACGAAAAGGGCGGTGTCTATGGCCTGGGAGATTACGGTGGAGCCGTTGTTTCGCAGCCAGAGATGTTTGCCCCTGGTGATGCGCTTGTAGAAGTGGAAGAGGGCAACATCGGCGTGCTGGCTGATTAGATAGGCAGTGAGGGAGGCGAGGACGATGCGGGGGACGGAGCCGAGGATGGTCTCGAATGCTTCCTGGTGCTCCCAGAAACCGGCAGGTGGAAGGACCTTGGCGACGTAGATGAGGATCACCATGATGCCGCTGATGAAGAAGCCCATCCAGACGAGATTGGAGGCGGTCTTGCGTCCATAGAGCTCGGAGATTGTATCGGTGACGAGGAAGGTGATGGGATAGGCGAGGAGGCCGGCGGGGACGGCCCAACCGTTGACGTCGAGGAGTTTGACGGCGAGGATGTTCGCGACGACCAGGAGGGAGCCGAAAGTCATGGCGAGGATAACGAGAGGCATTTGCTGTGTCCTGCGGTGGATAGGTTTCGGTGGGGCAATTGTATGGGAGAGGGGAGAGTATGGGTAGGGGTGGGTGCTTGGTTGAGAAATGAAGGGTAGGTCCACGCGTCCGCGGGGGAACGAAGATGGGAAAGAAGGGCCTCAGTGATATGGGAGAGTGGGAAGAGGGTTGAATGTGGGTTCCTGCCTTCGCAGGAACAAGGGTGGGAGGGGGTGGGTCTTGATGGGGGAGGGTGGAGAGCCTATATTAGCGGCATGAATTTCTTGGTCTCGCATTTCGTCGGGGTTGAATGCCGGGGTGGCCGTACGGTGTTTGGGGTTTCGCCATGATTTCCGTAGTGGGGGTTGTGTATAACTCACGGTCTTCCGGGGCCAAGGATATGGCGGTGGAGATTGCGGGTCTGGTGGGACATGGGCGGGAATCGTGGATAAAATCGGCGGGGGTGCTTGGGGAGGGGGATGCGTCGCTGGAGGAAACGGACTTGATTGTGACGGTGGGGGGAGACGGGACGATTCTGCGGGCAGCGAAGGCGGCAGTGGCGCACGGGATTCCGCTTTTGGGGGTGAACATGGGGCGGTTGGGGTTCATGACGGAGCTGCGTCCATCCGACGCGCTGGAGCGGATTCCGGGGTTTCTGGAGGGCGGGGGCTGGATCGAGGAGCGGTCGATGTTGAAGGCGCAGATTCTTGGGGAGTCGAAAGCAGATGGAGCGGGTTCTTCGGCGTCGGAATGGCACCACGCGCTCAATGACGTGGTGGTTACGCGGGGAGCCACGCCGCGGCTCATCTGGGTCCGGGCGTTGGTGGACGGCGCGGAATTGACGTCGTACCGGGCGGACGCGGTGATTGTGAGCAGCGCAACGGGGAGCACCGGATATAACCTTTCGTCGGGGGGGCCGATTCTGGACCCGCAGGCGGAGGAGATGGTGCTGAAGCCGGTGGCGCCGCACGTGGGGCTGGCGACGGGGTTGGTGCTGCCGCCCGTGGTCGAGATAGAACTGCAGGTAGAGTCCTACCACGGGGCATTGCTGAGTGTGGACGGGTATCTCAATGAGCCGGTTGAGCAGGGTTCGGCGGTGAGGATCCGGCAGAGTGAGTTGCACGCGAAGTTCCTGAGGGAGCGGAGCACCAAGGAGTTCTACGAGAGCCTGACGCGTCGGTTGGGGTTCTGGGGAGGGATGGGCGCGGGCAGGGCGGTGTTCTACTAGGGATGGAAACGCATCCGGGGGAGCCGACGGAGGAGAGCAGGCTGGCTTTCGAGGGGAGGCTGTTCGACGTTCGGGTGGACAGGGTGAGGCTGCCGAATGGTCGCGTAACCACGCGGGAAATCGTCATCGCGCCGAACAGCGTTTGCGTGGTGCCGGTGGACGCTGAGGGAAACGTGTACCTGGTGCGTCAGTACCGGAAGCCGCCGGAGCGGTTGCTGCTAGAAGTGGTGGCGGGAGGCGTGGACAAGGGGGAGTCGGCGGAAGAAGCGGCACGTCGGGAGCTTGGGGAGGAGGCGGGATTGCAGGCGGAGTCTATGGAGCTTTTGAGCTTCTTCTGGATGTCGCCGGGGTTCTGCACAGAGGGGATGCACGCGTATCTGGCGAGGGGGCTGAGGGTGGGGGAGAGTTCGCCGGAGGAGGATGAGAGCATCGAGGTGGTGCGGGTTGGGCTGGCGGAGGCGCCGGGGCTGATAGCGTCGGGGGAGATTCAGGACTGTAAGAGCATAGCTTCGCTAATGCTGGCGTTGGGGAGGGTTTAGGGGGGTGGGAGGATTCTAGTTTGGGTCCAAGTATCGGAACGGTGATATAGCCCCCTTTTGAGGCAAATATCTCCCTGGAACTCGCTTCCCTACGTACCTGTCCCACACTTCCTGCTCGGCCGGCTCTCCGTCAAAACCAATCTTTCTTGACCATCTTTTATGCTCGACATCCCAAGGTAGCTCAGGGAAGTTCTCACGTGTCGCCCTCCACCACCTCGTTGGCCGGTACGCGCCCCTTACCAAGCCCTTAACTCGGGCGAGCACCAAGGGGTAATGACTAGCCCTTTCAATGCTCATATTCCACAAGGCTCTTACTGCCTCATAAATACCGTTCCTCCATAACTGCCCAATAGAGATGAGAATAAGTTTGTCTTGAAGTACGAACTCCTCTGCACCATACTCTAAAACTATTTCATCCACATGCTTTGTGCCACGGTCTCTTGAATCTTCACCTATCACTCGATTGGTCAACCCAGGATAGGCGTCAATCAGCGCAGCCTCGACTTCCTTTGCCGCCGACTCCGACATTCCGTGGCGATGGATAATGTGATGTACCTCCATACCCAATGCCTTAATTTCACGTATTCGATCCAGCTTAGGGTCCGCTACGCCTTCGGATGAATCCTCGAGAACACCCCGTGCATGAGCAAATACCCTATCCGCCCGGCCCCTGCCGACGTAGAAAATCTCACCGCTTCGCGGATCCATTAGCCTATAGACATAGTGCCCCAATGCCTCCACGACTTCCTGCGAAAAACTGTCTATAGCCATTTTGTCTCGGTTCCTTCCAATTTTATTCGTGAATCTTAGGATAGTGGGATATTTGACTGCAAACAAGAGTGCGTGGGGCAACGAGATTCTTCACTTCGCTGCGCTGCGTTTAGGGTGACATGTTGGAGTCAGTGGGAGGGAGAGTGGGGAAGAGGATGGGAGTCACCCTCATCCCTTCGGAAGACTCAGGGCAGGCTCTAACCTTCTCCCACGACGGGAGAAGGGAGGGGAAGGGGAACGGTGGGTGCGTTGTCAGTAAACCCTTCATCTGATAGTATTTCATTTCACTAACGGGCGGATAGGCAGGCGAGATTCTTCGCTGCGCTCAGAATGACGTATAAGGGAAAGGGATAGCAGTTGCTAGAGCACGATGTTTTGGTAGTCGGGGCTGGTCTGGCTGGCATGAGAGCAGCCCTGGCGGCCCACCAGAGCGGAGCCAACGTAGCCATCATCAGCAAGGTCCATCCCGTACGGAGTCACTCCAACGCCGCACAGGGGGGCATCAACGCAGCCCTGACGGACAGGGGTGACAACTGGGAGGACCATGCCTTCGACACTATCAAGGGAAGCGATTACCTGGGTGACCAGGACGCCATCGAGTATATGTGCACGGAGGCCGGGCCGGAGCTGATTGACCTGGAGCACATGGGGGTCATTTTCAACCGGGACGACGAGGGTCGGCTGGGAACGAGGGCCTTCGGGGGTCAGCAGCGCGCGAGGACGTTCTTCGTGGCGGACTTCACGGGTCAGGCCATTCTGCACGTACTCTACGAGCAGTTGATGAAGGCGGACGTGCGCGTGTACGAGGAGTGGTTCGTCCTTGAGTTGATTGTGGAAGAGGGGGAGTGCTGCGGAGTTATCGCCATGGAGATCGCCTCGGGCCGGGTGTTCGTCATTCGAGCCAAGTCGGTGATTTTGTGCACGGGCGGGCTGGGGCGACTATTCGAGCCAAGCACCAACGCGCTGATTGTGACGGGAGACGGGATCGCGCTGGCGTACCAGGTAGGCGCGCCGGTGATGGACATGGAGATGGTGCAGTACCATCCGACTACGCTGAAGGGCAGCGGAGTGCTGATCACGGAGGGAGCGAGGGGCGAGGGCGCGCACCTGCTGAACAAGGACGGCGAGCGGTTCATGCAACGGTACGCTCCGAACATGATGGAGCTGGCCTCCCGGGACGTGGTTTCCCGTTCGGAGCAGACCGAGATAAACGAAGGCCGCGGCATAGACGGCAGCGTGCTGCTGGACTGCCGGCATCTGGGCGAGGCGCTGATTGCGGAACGGCTTTCGCAGATATTAGAGATAGGCATGGACTTTGCGGGGGTGGACATTCGGAAAGAGCCCATCCCCATTCAGCCCGGGATGCACTACATCATGGGCGGAATCAAGACAGACATGGACGGGCGGACGATTGTGCCGGGGCTATACGCCGCCGGAGAGTGCGCCAACGTAAGCGTGCACGGTGGGAACCGGCTGGGAGCGAATTCGCTGCTGGACACAGTGGTATTCGGACATCGTTCCGGGCGTCACGCCGCCGACTGGGCCAATGGTAAGCCCTACCGGGAACTGGACGTGGACGGGTACGTGGATGGGAATGAGAAGGAATTCTCCGACTTGTTCTCCCGTCATACGGACGAACGGTGGTCGCAGATACGGCTGGACCTGGGTCGGGCGATGGACCGTCACATGGGCGTTTACAGGGACGAGGAGGGGATGCAGAGTCTGCTGGCGATGCTACCGGGGTTCCGGGAGCGGTTCGCGCAGGCGTCGCTGCAGGACAAGGGGCGGGTGTTCAACACGGACCTGGTGTTCACGCTGGAGCTTGGGTTCATGCTGGACTGCGCCGAGTCGATCGTTCTGGGCGGAATCGAGAGAAAAGAGAGCCGGGGGGCACACTCACGGACGGACTACCCGAACCGGGACGACGAGAACTGGTTGAAGCACGTATTGGTCACGCGGACAGACGACGGACCTGAGGTCTCGCAACTGCCGGTGACCATCACAAAATGGCAGCCCGAGGAGAGGAAGTACTGATGCAGATAACAGTTTCGGTACGCCGATACAACCCGCAGGACAAAGATACCCCTCCCTACTGGCAGGAGTATCCGCTGGAGGTGGAAGAAACTTCCAGCGTCCTGGACTCGCTGATAAAGATTCGCGAGGAGGAAGACGGCAGCCTGGCGCTTCGGTGCAGCTGCCGGAGCGCCATCTGCGGCTCCTGCGCCATGCGAATCAATGGTCATGCCAAGCTGGCCTGCAACACCAAGGTGTCGGACGTGGCAGAGGACGGGGGAACGATCAAGGTCGAGCCCGCCGGAGTGATGCCCGTCATCAAGGACCTGGTGGTGGATCAGACGCTTTTCTGGGACAAGGTGAGGCAGGTCTCGCCGTGGTTACAGCCTGAGGGCGAGGAGCCTGAAGCGGAGTACCTGGCGCAGAACTCGGACATGACGCACCTTGCGGGGGTGATGGCGTGCATAATGTGCGGGGCGTGCGTTTCCGACTGCACGGTGCTGGAGATGGACTCGAACTTCATCGGGCCGGCGGCGCTGGCGAAGGCGTACCGGTTTGCAGCGGACCCGCGGGACGACGAAGACGCGTCGCGCCTGGCGGCGCTGAGCGAGTACGGCGGGGTGTGGGACTGCACACGTTGCTACGAGTGCGTGGAGGTGTGTCCTAAAGGCGTCGCGCCGATGGACAGGATCATGGCGCTGCGAGACAAGGCGATGGAGGCGGGGTACACGAACAACAATGGAGCGCGACACACGGATGCCTTCGAGGCGTCGGTGTCGCACAGTGGACGGTTGAACGAACTGACGCTGCCGATCAAGTCGTTCGGCATCTTGAACCTGCCGGCGCAGATCAGCATGGCGCCGGTGGCCGTACGAGCGTTGATGCGCCGGAAGATTCCGCCGATCATCCATAAGTCGGTGCCGGGCGTGAAGAAGGTACGCCGGCTGGTACAGAGCGTCAAAGACGAGCAGCAGGGCGATTAACTTGCTGGGTCAATCTAAAGTAGGAGGGCCGGAGTGAAGTACGCCTTCTTTCCGGGATGTGTTTCAAGGGGTGGGTGCCCGGAGTTGTATCCGGCCACCAAAAAGGTCTGCGAGCGGCTGGGTCTGGAGCTGGACGGTCTGGACAAGCGGGGGGCGACATGCACGGGCGCGGGAGTGCTGCAGGAGAAGAACCTGTTCCTAGGGGACGTGTTCAACGCGAGGACGTTCGCCATGGCGGAGCAGCTAGACCTGCCGCTATTGACGATTTGCAGCACGTGCCAGGGGGTGATGAGCCAGGCCAACAAGCGGCTGAAAGACGACTCTGACTATCTGGCGCGGGTGAATATTCATCTGGCCGCCGAGGGCTTGCAGTACAAGGGAACGGCGCAGCCGCGGCACCTGCTTTGGACGCTGATTGAGGACGTGGGGATTGAGGAACTGAAGAGCTTTGTGATTCGGCCGTTGACGAATTTGCGGGTGGCGCCCTTTTACGGGTGTTACATGGTGAGGCCGTCGGACGCGCTGGAGTTCAAACTGTACCCGGAGCGGGAAGACTCGCTGGAGCGGGTGATGTCGGCGCTGGGGGCGGACGTGGTGGACTTTCCGGGGAAGACGCGTTGCTGCGGGTTCCCGATTTTGACCATCAACGAGCGGAACTCGGTGCGGATGGTGGCGAAGCATACATCGGACGCGAAGGACCTGGGAGCGGACGCGTTAGTAACACCGTGCCCGTTGTGTCATTTGAACTTGGACGGGTATCAGCCGAAGGCGATGCAGCAGGCCCAGCGGGACATCGACATTCCGATTATTCACCTGCCGCAGCTATTGGGGCTGGCGATGGGGTTTGACGCCAAGGAGATGGGGCTTTCGCGGCACATCATCTCGGCGAAGCGGGTGTTGAGCAAGATTAAGGTGCCTGCTTAGTTTTCTCCCCTTAGCGGGATAGGCTTCCCTATTCCTGTTCCTGGTTGGCGCTCGCAACCGTTAGAAGTGTAGTTGGATTACGCGGATGATTGCGCAGCTTGAAATGGCAGGTCCTTCGGAGATTCTTCTTTGCCCTCTCCAAACGAGTGGTAACGCTCCAGGTATCAGCGTAACCGGTATTGCTGGAATGCGCGTTTACTTCAGAGAGGTTGGCCCCAGTCCTTGATTCTGATCATATCTCTACAATTTTCTGGGTGTGAACACAGAATTCAAGGACAGAGCATAAGTAGGGAGAATGAAGTTCCAAGCTCCCAGCTGATTGAGCACGAGGTGTAGATTTGCCAATTCGGCCCACGTGGTATGAAGCCCATCCTTCAGCTTGTACCTGTGTAGAGTGTCAGCGTTTGTTGGCAATGGGAGCGCTTGACCCCAAGCCAAGTAAACAGAATCAGAAGAAGCGCAAGAAGAATCGGAAGAAAAGAGGGAAGAAACAGCGTGGGCAAAACAGAAGGAAGAAGAAGTAAGGCTTTGCCGGAAACTGCTGGGGATTCGCGATAGTTTCTATTCGGAGTGGGGCTTGGAGCAGGTCGGACTCATCTGATGGATGAGCCCAAGTGCCGTATCCCAGAGTCGACTATCGGGCAACACGGGCACCCATAGAAGCCCCTGAGTCGCCTGCATCGGCGTCATTGCAGCGGCAACGGAGACTGAAGCCACTTGCTCGTCTCGTTTACTTCGAGGGTAGTGACCCACTTCACCCACTGGTAGCCGCGCCGGCCGGGGGCGACGAGGCGAAGGGGGAAGCCGTGGCGATGGGAGAGAGTTTCTTCGCCGACGGTGGTGGCTAGCAAGAGTTCTTCGGTTTCGTCGATGGAGAAGCGGCGGGTGTAGCCGGTGACGGAGCGGACAGTGACGCTGGCGGCTTCGGGGTTGAGACCAGCGCGGTCGAGGATCTCTCGCAGGGGGATGCCAGTCCAGTGCTGGGTTGAGTGCCAGCCGCCGGTGCAGTCGAGGGTGGCTGTGAGGCGGGAGTCGTGGGTGATGATTTCGTCGTAGGGGATGCTCAGGTCGCGTTCGACGTGACCGGTTACCTGAAGACTCCAGCTTTCGGGTGCTATTCTGTCAGGGTCGTCGTTTATCCAGGAGGTGGAGGGGAAGCTGTTGCCGGAGAAGCTGGCGGCGGCATAGGAGCCGGTGAATCGACGCTGGCTGCCGGGGAGTTTGAAGCCGGCGGTGGTGAATTCGACTATCTGCCAGAGGGCGAGACCAGCGAGGGCGAGGCCGCTGGTGCGGAGGAAGTTCCTACGCTGGGCCCAGAAGACGGGGCGGAGAGTCCAACGCTTGGAGAGGGCGTGGCCGAGAAGGAGGGGGGCGAGGGGGACGGACACGTAGATGTGCCAGCTGACGCCGCTGAATTCCTGGAATTTGAAGGGGCCGGTGTGGCTCCAGACGAGGGCGAGGCTGACGGAGAGGGCGAGGAGGAGGACGATGGCGAGGGATGCGTAGGGGATGGGCGTGGGGGAGGTCTTTCTTGCGCGGAGACGTCGAATTCTGGAGAGGGAGCGGAAGATGTTGCGGCTCTTCCAGAGGAAGACGGCGAGGATTGAGAAGCCGAGGATGCGGTGGAGGTGGAGGTAGATGGCGCGGTCGGAGGAGCCGGAGACGAGGCCGAAGAGGCCGGTGGCGAGTTCGGCGGCGAGAAGGAACAGGAGGATTACGTTGGCCCAGGGGTATGGCATTTTCGGGACGCCTTTGGGGTGATGGGGTTAGGGGGATTTTATCGCAGCGGGTGTTGTTTGGCTACGAAGGGGGGAGGGGATTGGATTGAGTGTACATTGGAGGACGTTGGGGGAAGTCATCGAAAAGGCGGTTGAGCAAGCGGGATGATTGTGAGAATACGGAGCATACGAGGTGTTTTCGAGTGTCGCATTTCTAGTCATCTATCCGTCAATCAACCGTACTATTAGCCAAATTATCCCGACAATGACGACAACTACGATTAGCGTCAAGCGAATACTCTTTGTGATTTTACTCTTCTTTGATTCATTACTCTCTGAACGCATATTTTCAATTCTATCCAACCAGCGATACAGTAAAGTGGCGAACACATTTCCTCCTATCACTCCCAAGATTACAGTGATGAAAATTGACAGAGCTGCTGCATCAACAATGATCACCTGAGTAAAGATTGATGCAACTCCTTGAATGATTACTATTATTAACGTGATCGGTAGCAAGACAATGAAAAGAGCGGCGGAGACTATAGTTACCGTGCCCAAGAAGTGGCCCAGCCTCCCCAAGCGTTCCTCAAGCATTTTTCCCAATCCGGGAAGCAAACTCGTTGGATCCATGCAGTCATTCTTCCACAGACCAAGTGCCATGTCTAATCTCAACCATCCACTCCTTGGCATAATCCAAATGTTATGGGAGGACGGTGACGCGTGGACAAGGCCAATGGTCCACTGTCCGTTGAGGCAATCGTCTCTCTGCCTTGAGATAATTAGAGGCGGCCCGCAAGTTAACGCGGCTTGAGTGTTATGAGATTCAGAGGCGTGGCAGAGGGCCTCATAGAAAGTGGTTCAATCCTGAAACGCAATGATATGCCGTGTTGCCTGTCTGGTGAGGGCGCGATCTAGGAATGGGAACCTTGCGTTCCGCTATCAGGCAACTGGGCATAGGATGGGAATAGTTTCAGCAATCTTGAGAGAAGTGCAGGCTGGTGATGTAGTATTGATACCGTAGAGAGGTATCGCTACTGCAACGAGATTCTTCGTCGCGGGGCCTCCTCAGGATGACGTCTGGGGAGGGGTTAGGGGTGGAGGGTGGGGATGACGGATTGGAAGGCTTCGATGGTCTGGGCTATGTCGTCGTCGGAGTGGGCTAGGGAGGGGTAGAACTTTTGGGGGCCCTGGAAGATTCCCTGCTCCTGGATGAGGTTGCGGAACTTTGCCTTGATCGCGTTGTTGGCTGTGAGGGTGGAGCGGTAGTCAGAGAGGGGGTCGTTGGTGAAGATGATGTCGAAGACGGGGTCTTCGCCGGTGGTCTGGGCGGGGATTTCGGCCTGGGCGCAGGCTGTGTCGAGGGCTTCGCGGAGTTCCCGACCGACAGCCCAGATGCGTTCGTAGGCGCCTTCCTTGCGGAGTTCGGCGAGGGTGGCGAGGCCGGCGGCGCAGGCGACGGGGTTGCCGTTGAGGGTGCCAATCTGTCCGACGTGATCTGAGGCGTCGGCTTGGGTAGAGTCGTAGGGGGACATGATTTCCTCGCGACCGCAAACGGCGGCAAGGGCATAACCGCCACCCATAATCTTGCCCACGGCGGTCAGGTCGGGGGTGACGCCGTAGTGTTCCTGGGCGCCACCGTAGGCGAGACGGAATCCGGTGACCACTTCGTCGAAGATGAGGGGGATCTGGTAGTGGGCGGTGACTTCGCGTAGGCTCTGGAGGAACCCGGGCTGAGGGGCGAGGATTCGCTGCATGGGCTCGATGATGACAGCAGCGAGGTCGTCGTGGTTCTGCTCGATGATGGCGGCGGTGGTCTCGGCGTCGTTGAAGGGGGCGACGAGGACGGTTTCGGCGATGGCCGCCGGGATGCCGCCGCTGCTGGGGTCCGGCTGGGGGAAGGGGTTGAGGGTGCGGGGGGGGTTGCTCATGAGGGAGTAGTCGCTGGTGCCGTGGAAGCCGCCTTCGAACTTGAGGATTTTGTCACGACGTCGGAAGGCGCGGGCGATGCGGAGGGCCTGGAAGCAGGCGTCGGTGCCGCTGGTGGTGAAGCGGACCTTGTCGGCGCAGGGAACGGCGCGGACGAGCTCCTCGGCCAATTCTACGGCATACTGGTTGGTGGCGAAGAAGGTGCTGCCGCCCTGGACGGTTTCGATGACTGCCTGGACGACGCTGGGGTGGGCGTGGCCGAGGACCATGGGGCCGGAACCCATGAGGTAGTCGATGTACTCGTTGCCGCTGACGTCCCAGATACGGGAGCCGCTGCCCCGCTTGACGATGAAGGAGTGATCATCGTCGAGGGCGACGTTGCCGAGGGAGCCCTCCGGCAGGAATTTTGAGGCCTTCTGCAGGAGCAGGGCTTCTTCGTGTCCACGATTCGTCATGTCGGCCTCCGGGCGGTTGATTGAGGGTTAAGCGTTTTCGGCCTGGTTCTTGTGCATCACGTCGACTAGCTCCTGAACGCTGGCGGCGGAGCGGTCCAGAATGGCCTGTTCTTCGTCGGTGAGCTTGATTTCCATGACCTGCTCGACACCGTTGGCTCCCAGCTTCACGGGGACACCCATGGATAGGCCGTTGATGCCGTATTCGCCCTCCAGGAAGGTGCAGGCGGGGAGTATGCGCTTCTTGTCGAGGAGGATGGACTCGGTCATCTGGGTTATGGCGGCGGAGGGGGCGTAATAGGCGCTGCCAGCCTTGAGGAGAGCAACGATTTCGCCGCCGCCCTGACGGGCGCGCTGGACGAGGCCATCGACGGTCTCCTTGGGGAGGAGGTCGGAGATGGGGATGCCGCCGGCGGTGGTGTATCGGACAAGGGGAACCATGTCGTCGCCGTGGCCGCCGAGGACGTAGGCCTGGACGTCTTCCACGGAGACATCGAGTTCCTGGGCGATGAAGGTGCGGAAGCGGGCGGTGTCGAGGACGCCGGCCATGCCGAAAACGCGGTGCTTGGGGAAGCCACTGACTTCGTAGGCGTGGTGGCACATGGCGTCGAGGGGGTTGCTGACGACCATGACGAGGGTGTCGGGGGAATGCTTGACGACTTCCGAGGTGACGCTGCCGGTGATTCTCATGTTGGTGAGGAGGAGGTCGTCGCGGCTCATGCCGGGACGCCGGGCGATGCCGGCGGTGATGATTACGAGATCGGAGCCGGCGGTCTCTTCATAGCCGTTGGAGCCGGTGATGAGGGCGTCGGAGCCGATGACGGGGCCGGACTCGAGCATGTCGAGGGCCTTACCTTGGGGGAGGTCTTCGACGATGTCGACGAGGACAACGTCGGCGTAGCCGAGTTCGTGGATGCGCTGGGCGGCGGTGGCGCCGACGTTGCCAGCGCCTACGATGGTTACTTTCTTTCGCATTTTGGGCGTTTCTCCTGTTTTCTTGATTATTTGTGGTTATGGACTGGTTGCGAGGGGGAGCGGGCGACCACAAGGGTCGCCCCTACGCAAGATTAGGAAATCGGGCGCCAACCGGGGGGCGAGATTCTTCGTCGCAGGGCCTCCTCAGAATGACATTCGGGTGATGGGGCAATGAATGACCGTGGTTGGTTGGAAGGGGGTGGGCATGGGTTAGGCGTTGACGTAGGCTTCCCAGCGGGAGTCCAGGTCGGAGGACTCGACGGTGCTCATTATGTAGTCGCCGAATTCTTTGCCGGTGGCGCCGGTGTCTCGACCGGTTATGACGAGCTTCTTTTCGTACTGGGTGCAGACGTCGAGGGCCTTGTTGAGGCGGTTGGAGAGGTCGGAGTAGCCGAGGTGGTCGAGCATCATGCTTCCGGCTCGGATCATGGAGGAGGGGTCGGCGAAATGGGCGCGACCTTCCTGGACCATTCGGGGGGCGCTGCCATGGATGGCTTCGAACATGGAGTATTTCTTGCCGATGTTGGCGCTGCCGGCGGTGCCGACGCCACCCTGAATCTGCGCGGCTTCGTCAGTAATGATGTCGCCGTAGAGGTTGGGGAGGGCGAAGACCTGGAACTCGCTGCGGCGGGCCAGGTCTAGGAGCTTGGCGGTCATGATGTCGATGTACCAGGCGTCCCAGGAGATGGAGGGATAGTTTTGCGAAATCTTCCGGGCGATATCGAGAAACTTGCCGTCGGTGGTCTTGATGATGTTGGCCTTGGTGACGATGGTGACGCGGTCTTTGCCGTTGCGCTGGGCGTGGGCGAAGGCGGCGTCGATGATGCGCTCGGAGCCCTGGGTGGTGATGACGCGGAAGTCGATGGCGAGGTCATCGGTGACGTTTATGCCTTGGCTGCCGACGGCGTAGAGGTCTTCGGTATTTTCGCGGAAGAAGGTCCAGTCAATGTTTTCCTCGGGGATTCGGACGGGACGGACGTTGGCGAAGAGGTCGAGGGCCTTGCGCATGGAGACGTTGGCGCTTTCGAGATTGGGCCAGCCGTCGCCCTTTTCGGGGGTATGGGTGGGGCCTTTGAGGGTGACGTGGCACTGCTGGATTTCGGCGAGAACGTCGTCGGGGATTGACTGCATGTGCTCGGCACGGTTCTCGATGGTGAGACCGTCGATATACTGGAAGACGATCTTTCCGCTTTCGACCTGGTCGCGGAGTAGGTATTCGAGGACGCGGCGGGCTTCGGCGGAGATGGCGGGGCCGATGCCGTCGCCGCCGAGGATGCCGATGCGGATGGGCTTGAGTTCGGCGAAGTTGGTCCATTCCTGGTCCAGCTTGAGGCGTTCGACGCGTTCCAGCTGCTGTTGAAGAATTGTCGCGAAGTGGGAGGTGGCGTTGGAGATGATTTGGGTGTCTGCCACGGGGCCTCCTATGTGCAGGATGGGTCAATTATATGAGGGGTATGGGTGTTGCGCAAATGGAAGGGTACGGTGGGAAGGCGTGTTGTAAGTAGGCGGAGGGATTTGCTATATTGAGAGTACCAGATGGTACAAGGAGAAGCGCATGACATTTGTCGTCCTACATGAGGGAGAAGCGCCGGAGAGCTTGATAAACCGGTTTCGATCCGGGGTACAGCGTTCCGGCATATTGAGAGAGATCAAGCGACGCCGGTATTTCCGGTCGAAGAGTCAGAAGGCGCGAGAGGCGGCGCAGCGTGCAGCGCGGCGAGCCCGTCGTCGACGCCGATTCTAGAGACTGTCTTGGGCGGCGGGCCTTGAATGGCCTGGGACGCCGCCCCTAGTTGCGCAGGCCAGTGTTAGACTTCAGTTCATACAGGGTCGTCAGCTTCGACTGCTACGGCACGCTCATTGATTGGGAGAGCGGGATCCTTGCGGCTTTGAAGGCCGTGCTTTCCGAGCATGGCATTAGTGTGGAAGACGACGAGATTCTCAGGCTGTATGGCGTGTTGGAGAGGGAGGGACAGGGGCATCAGCCTTTCCTCAGCTACAGACGGTGCTTTCCCAGGTTGTTGCCGGATTTGGGGAGCGGCTGGAGTTTTCCCCCGAAGCGGAGGAGCTTGGGATGTTGGCGGAGTCGATGGCGCTATGGTGGCCCTTCGACGACACGGTGGCGGCCCTCAGGGAGTTGAAGGAACGATACAAGCTGGCGATTATTTCCAATGTGGACAGGGACCTGTTCGATGGGTCAGCCTCGCAGTTGGGTGTGGAGTTCGATTGGGTGGTGACGTCGCAGGAGATTGGGACGTATAAGCCTGCGCTGGGGAATTTTCGGACGGCGTTGGGGCAGATGGGAGTGATGAGGGAGGAGGTGCTGCACGTAGCGCAGAGCCTGTACCACGACGTGGAGCCGGCGCAGGCGATGGGGTTGTCGACTGTGTGGGTGAACCGGGCGGGGGCGCGATCGACGCCAATGAGGGACGTGAGGCCGGATTTGGAAGTGCGAGACTTGGCGTCGTTGGTGCGGTTGATGAGGAGGATGGAGAGCTAGAGGGGGAGGAAGAATCACCCCCATCCCTTCGACATGCTCAGGACAGGCCAAACCTTCCCCCATCGAGGGGGAAGGGTGAAGAGAGCAACGGGAATTGGGCAGATGTGAGGGGCTAGAGGGGTTGCCAGTAGCGCCGGGAATCGCCGGCAATGATACGACCGAAGCCGGGGGCCGGGAAGTGCCCCGCCGCGACGATGATTCCTTGTTCCGCCAGAATATTCAGGGTATCGGTGCGCGTCTTGATTCCGAGGTTGGGGAGTACGTCTGCCTTGGTGTTCCAGTGGGGGACCTGTATCTGTAGGGGGAGATGGGCGACGTCGCCGAGGATGTAGGCGCGGCTGCCCTGGGAGGTGACGGTGAGGCTCTGATGACCGGGGGTGTGGCCCGGGGTGGGGACTATGGTGATTTCGTCGGTCAGATTTTGATCGCCAGAGACGAGGCGGATGTTGTCCAGCTTTTGCATGAGCCGGCCGACGGGTAGGGAATCTCGGAAGACTTCTACTGCCGGAGGGTAAGGGCTTTCACCCACACCCTGCCCTTCTCCATTGACGTGGGAAGGGATTTGGAGATCGAAGAGCAGGTCCCAGTCGGCCTGGGGGACGATGTACTCGGCGTTGGGGAAGGTGGGGCGAGCTGAGCCGTCGGGGAGGGGATTGGGGAGCCAGCCGATGTGGTCGAAATGGAGGTGGGTGATGACGACGGTATCGATGGTATTCGGGTCGATGCCGCCCTGCCGCATTTCGTTGAGGAGGTTGCCGGCGGCGCCGCCCGCCTGGGCAACGGGGGTGGGGCCCAGGCCGGCATCGACGAGGACTCGGTTTCCCTGGGACTCGATGAGAAAGCAGGCTACGTTTATGCCGCCGTTGACCTGGCAGTCATCGTCCACCTGGCCTTCGAACTGCTGGAAGGCGTCGACGGACTTCCGGGGGAAGAAATCGCAGGCGTCTACGGCCATGAGGCAGTCGGAGATGGAGTGGATATTTGCGTTTCCGACTTGGATGGTTTCGAATTTCATTGAGCCTCCGGGGTGGTGATTTTGGGGGCTGGGGCCGGTTCGAGCACGCGGGAATTATAGCCCATTGAAGGGAGGGGAATCGGGGGTGGATTTCTTTGACAGTGGGTGGGGTATGGTTTAAGTTAGCTGGGCCAGAATTCCGAGGGGGAGGCGGCCAATGCGCGGACGAGTGGTTGTTTGCAAGGAGCACAACCGGCCCTTTGTTATCGAGGAGTATGAGGTGCCGGAGCTGGAGCCCGGGGCGATTCTGCTGCGGATGGTGCAATCGGGGATATGCGGGTCCGACCTGCATTACTGGCGGGGCGACCAAGCACAGGCGCCGCTGCCGCCGACGGGGCGGGTGATGGGGCACGAGGGGTACGGCGTGGTGCACAGCCTCGGCAAGGGAGTGGAGCTGGACTCGCTGGGACGGAGGCTTAGGGAGGGGGACCGGGTAGTCTATACGGCGATATTTCCGTGCAATCGGTGTCGATTGTGTTTGAAGGGGATGGGGAATCTGTGCGTGAACCGGCCGTTTCCGGCGGCAGGGGACCATCCCTACTTTACGGGGACGTACGCCGACTATCTGTATCTGCCGCCGGGACATCCGATTTTCCTGGCGCCGGACAGCATCTCGGACGAGGTGCTGGCACCAGTGAATTGCGCGATGGGCACGGTGACGCAGGGGTTGATTTCGGCGGGGGCCGAAGCCGGGGACTGGGTCGTGATTCAGGGCGCGGGGGGTCTGGGGCTGACGGCCGCGGCAGTTGCGAAGGACATGGGCGCTCACGGGGTGATTGTGCTGGACCGGCTTCAGAACAGGCTGGACCTGGCGCGGGAGTTCGGTGCGGACCACGTCATCAACATCAACGAGTACGACACGGCGGAGACGAGGATAGACCGGGTGTGGGAGTTGACGCGGGGTCGCGGCGCGGACGTGGTGATGGAGCTGGTGGGCAGGGCGGAGCTGCTGGTGGAGGGGGTGGAGATGCTGGGGAACGGGGGGACGTTCGTGGAGATTGGGGACATTGTGCCGGGGCGGACGGTGGAGATCGATCCTTCGACGCTGTTGAAGGGGAAGCGGATTGTCGGGTCGTTGATGTATCCGGCGCACCTGATTCCGAGGATTCTGGACTTTCTGGAGCGGAACCTGGAGAAGCGTCCCTTCCACAAGATGGTCTCGCACAAGTTCAAGCTTGAAGACGTAAATAAGGCATTCCCGCAGGCGGAATGGAACGCGCGGCAGACTGAGGTGACGCGGGCGGTGCTGGTGGCGTGAATTCCGGTGGTTGCCTGACTGGGATAGAGGAGAAATAGATGAAGTTCGATATTTTTTGCCTGCCGACGGTGCCCGGGACCCTGGAGGACAGGAAGGCGTTGAGGCCCATCGGGAGGAACAACGAGCGGTACCAGCAGATGCTGGAGGAGCTGCGGACCATCGCGGTGATGGCGGACGAGGTGGGGTTCGACGCATTTTCCACGACGGAGCACCATATGCACTCGGAGGGGTTTGAGGCGTCGGTAGCGCCGCTGCTGCTGTACGCGGACCTGGCGGCGAGGACGAAGCGGATAAAGTTTGCGCCGCTGGGGCTGGTGCTGCCTTCGTGGGACCCGATCCGGTGCGCCGAGGAGATAGCGATACTGGACCATTTGACGAAGGGTAGGGTGATTGCGGGATTTGCCCGGGGGTATCAGGACCGGTGGACGAACGTGTTGGGGCAGCAATACCGGGTGTCGGCGGCAACGATGGACGGTTCCGAGGTGGACCTGACGAACCGGGAGGTGTTCGAGGAGGTTTTCGACATCATCAAGCTGGCGTGGACGGAGGACGCCATTGAATATAACGGGAAGTACTACCAGATTCCGGTGCCGTACAAGGAGGGGATAAGCCACTGGCCACCAACGGAGTGGACGAACACCTACGGGGCTCCGGGGGAGTTGGACGAGGAGGGGATCATCCGGCGGGTGTGCGTGATTCCGAAGCCGTACCAGGACCCGCATCCGCCCCTGTGGCAACCCTTCGCGGTGAGCGAGACGACGATACGTCGGACGGCCCAGCGGGGGATTGTGCCGTGGATATTGACGTCGCTGCCGGAGAGTTTCTCGAAGTTGTGCGTGGCATACCAGGAGGAGGCGGAACAGCATGGCAGGGAGTTGGGAGTGGGAGACAGTGTGGGAGCGGTGAGGGCCATTTACTTCGGGGACAGCTACGAGGAGGCGTTCGAGCTAGGGTACAAGAGCACGGGGATAGGCTTCCATCATTACTTTGGGGAGTTTGGGTTCGTGGAGCCGTTCCGAATTCCGGGTGAGGAGGGGCCGACTCCGTTGAAGTTCAAGACGGAGTTGGAGACGTACCAGCGGATGGTGGACCACAGCTACGTGCTGTGCGGGACGGTGGACCAGGTGAAGGCGAAGATTGAGTCGCTGGCTACGTGCCACGGGGCGGGAAACCTGGAGTGGTTCGGCTGGAGCATGGGGCAGGGGTTCATGCCGTTGGACGAGGCGCAGCGCCAGATTGAGCTTTTCGCCACACACATCATGCCGGAGTTCAAAGACTAGCGGCAGTAGTTGGGTTGGGACGTGGGATGATCTATGCAGCATGGCGATTTTCGTATGGGCCTCGCATGGTCGGTTCAACGTGAACGCCGTGAAGTTCGTGCTTCGTTATATCAAGTAGGAGCCCGGCCTTCTTGTAATTTGCGAGGTTGCCACATGAAGACTGAACGAGCGTGTGGTAGAATTTGGGACGCCTTTCGGCAAAAATCGTTGAAGACCCACGTTGGAGGAGATAGTAGATGAGTCAGCAAAACGGTCACGGTTCAGGAGAAGACGCCGGCGTATTTCAGATGGCCCGGCAACAGTTTGACGCCGCCGCGGACAAACTGGGATTGGACGACGGGATGCGGGGGGTGCTGGGTAGCTGCAAGAGGGAGTTTTCCGTAAATTTCCCTGTTCGGATGGACTCGGGAGACATAGAGGTGTTCTCCGGCTACAGGGTGCAGCACAACGTTGTGCGGGGCCCGGCTAAAGGTGGACTCCGGTTTCACCCGGACGTGACGCTGGACGAGGTGAAGGCGCTGGCGATGTGGATGACGTGGAAGTGCGCCATCACGAACATACCCTACGGAGGCGGCAAGGGCGGCGTGACGTGCGACCCGAAGTCGCTATCCAGGGGCGAACTGGAGAGGCTGACGCGTCGATTCGCCACGGAGATTTCGCCGCTGATTGGCACGGACTCGGACATACCCGCGCCAGACGTAAACACGGACGGGCAGATTATGGCCTGGATCATGGACACCATCAGCATGCACGCCGGTTATACGGACCATGGGATTGTGACGGGGAAGCCGATCAGCGTCGGCGGGACCCTGGGCCGAACGGAGGCCACGGGCCGCGGGGTGATGATTACGGCGCGAGAGGCGGCGAAGCGGCTGGGCGTGACGATGGAAGGCGCCCGCGTGGTGGTACAGGGCTACGGGAACGTGGGATACTGGGGCGCTTATCTGCTTCAGCAGATGGGATGCAAGGTCATTGGGGCGAGCGACAGCCGAGGGGCCATCTACGCCGAGCAGGGCCTGGACACGTTCAAGCTGCTGGAGCACAAGGCGGAGAGCGGCTCGGTGGTTGGGTACGCAGGGTCCGATCACATCAGCGACGCGGAGCTTCTGGCGCTGCCGTGCGAGATTCTGATTCCCGCTGCGCTGGAGCAGTCGATTACCAGTGAAAACGCGGACTCGATTGACACGCGTATCATCGTCGAAGGGGCGAACGGTCCGACGACGCCTGAGGCCGACGAGATTCTGGAAAGCAAAGACATTATGGTGATTCCGGATATTCTGGCCAACGCCGGGGGCGTGGTGGTGTCGTACTTCGAGTGGGTGCAGGACATCCAGCACCTGTTCTGGGACGTGGAGGACGTGGACGACCGGCTGGAGTCCATCATGACGCGGAGTTTCGACAGCGTGATTGAGGCATCGCAGGAGCACGACACGAGCCTTCGGACGGCGGCACTGCTGGTTGCGGTAGACCGCGTGGCGGAGGCGTTCCGGATGCGAGGCGTATACCCGTAGACGGACGACCAGATGCGCAACCGAGAGTGGACGCCTCCTGAGTCCTAGCAGGACAGGAAGCGCTACTCAAAGATAGAGAGAATTCATCTAGAGGCCCCGGCGAGATGCCGGGGCCTCTTAGTTTGGGTTGGAGGTAACGGGGGGAATTAGGGGTTGACTGCGTAATTTACATCTACTACAAGGGCCGCGAGACGGTTGGGATTGGTAAAGACCATCTGATAGGATCCAGGATCATCGATTCGCAATTCAATCTGGTTCTCATGACGCGCCTCGATCTCTAGAACAGTCTCTCCGGAAGGATCTACCAGCAAGAATTCTATAGCTTCGTCAGGGGATATTGGCTTACTAACAACGTTGGTAGACACTCTGCCCTCCGCAGAGTAGGTGATTGCTACAACATCGTCGGCGAGCACATTAAGTTGGATGGATTCAGAGCTCTGGCTTACCATGAATAGCATCTCGGATCCGGAGTAGGGGGCGGAGGTTGGTGGTGGGATTGGGGTGGGGGTATTCGCCTGAGTCGCAGCAGGCGGTGAGGGCGAATAGAGTTATGGCAAGGGGTAGCAATGTCGTCAGAAAAACAAGTCTGTGGAAGGGAGGGGGCCTTTTGAATTTGGTGGGTTGAGTGCGGCTGAGGGGGGACTTTTGCGCAGATATGTTTCGCCCTCTTGATTTGGGTGGAGCAAGACTATGACAGTTGTTCGTTGCAGTCAATGGGGTGGGGTCGGTGGATTCTTGGGTGGGCTATTGGTTCCCATTTTCGCGGAAACACGGGCAGGTGGAGGGAGTTGGGCGTGCTACGGCGGCGAGATTCTTCGTCGCGGGGCCTCCTCAGAATGACATGCAGGGGAGAAGAATTGGGGGAAATAGGAAGGGCCCCGGTGGGGGGCCGGGGCCTCTTAGTTTGGGTTGGGGGTTTGAAGGGGATCAGGAGGCAATAGTGAATTCTACGGGGACTATGATGCCCTGAAGCCGAAATGGATTAGAGAACACCAGCTGATATTTTCCGTCCAGGTCCGCCTGGAATTCAGCGGTGTTGCTTTCCAACTGTTCCACGTTGAGAATCTGGTCCTCAACCGGATTGAGTATTGTAAGGATGACTTCGCCTTTCGCGGTACCGGGGCCCTGCTTTTCCTTTTCTCCCCCTACATCCCCGCCCTTAGTGATTCCGCCGGTGCTAGCACCGATAGCTGAGTAGGTGACGGTTACTGAGTCCCCGCCCAAGAGGATGAGTTCCATAGTTTCGAACCCCCCGGGAAGGACAAAAAGATCTTCAGCGCCCGAACCGGGGGAAGGAACGTCTACAGCAGCCGCGGGAGGCTGGGGGACATCCGGAGGGGAGGTGGGAGGTGGGGTTGAGGCGGAGGGGTTGTTGTCGCCAGCCTCGCTGCAGGCGGAGAGGGCAACTAGAGCTAAGGCAATAGCAAGCATTGTTGTCAGGAGGACAAGTCTTGGGAAGGGAGAAAGTCTTCTCACCCAGAGGTGTTTAATGTGGGCAGGTGGGGACTTTTTCGCAGACATGTTTCGTCCTCTTGTTTTGGCTAGAGCAAGAGTATGACAGTTGTTCGGCGCTGTCAATGGGGTGGAGATCTGTCGATTGTTGGGGGGTATTCGTTCCTGCCTTCGCCGGAACAAGCGGAGGGGTTTGGGCGTGTTACGTGGACGAGATTCTTCGTCGCCGGGCCTCTTCAGAATGACAGATATGGGGGAGGGAGGAGGAGGGGAGGAGGAAGGGGATTTTGGGGGAAAGAGGAAGGCCCCGGTGGAGTGCCGGGGCCTTGCGGGTTGAGAGTGTTTGTGGGGGGTTAGGGATTGATGGTGTAGTCGACGGTTACTTCCAGGCCCTGGAGGAGGTAGGGGTTGGAGAATACCAGCTGGTATGTGCCATCGATATCCGCCTGGAATTCGACGGTGTTGTTGGCCGTTCGCTCTTCATCGAGCACCTGGTCCTGAATAGGATTGAGGACGGTCAAGATAACGTCACTAGCCGCCGATCCTGCTCCTTCGTCCCCTGCGAATTCTCCGCCGGTGGTGATTCCACCGGAGCTACGTCCCAACGAAGAGTAGGTGACGCTCACAGTGTCGCCGGCAGCGAGGTTGAGTTCGAAGACCTCAAAACCCCGAGAAATAACGAATATCGTCTCTGTGCCAGAACCGGTTGCGGGGGCAGCGTCGGCAGGCGCCGGAGGCTGGGTAGCAGCGGGGGCGCTGGGCGTCGCCGCGGTGGCGGCCGGAGGGGCGGTACCACCGTTATCGCTACTATCGCCATTACCTCCACCACCGCAAGCGGCCAAGAGGGAAATAGATAGCAGGGCGAGGGAGACTGCGGCGAAGGGGGCTAATCTACGTAGGGATGCTGCAACGTTTCTACAGCTGGCAAACACATTGGCATGGAGTTTGGGTTGCATTTCTTACTGGTTCTCCTCAGAGGACGGGATAAAATCGCAAGAAAGAATGGTAGGCGTTCAGCCATTTTCTGTCAAGCAAAGTCCTGCGAGGAAGGGGAAAGAAAAACCGAGGCCCCCGGAATTCCGGGGGCCTCGGTTCATTTAGCCGTTAGGTTGAAGTAGGGGGTTAGCCTACTGCATCACTGGCTGGGTGTGCTCGTGGTAGCGTACCGGTCCCATGTGAAGCATGTTGACCTGGTATTTCTCCACGATGCCGGGGTTGACTGCAACCTCAGCGAAGACCCAAACGAGGGGTACGCTGTAGTGGCCATTCAACCAAGCATCTGCGAAGTCCTGGCCAGCCTTTGTGCGGTCTTCGTAGTTAGTGATTTCCGCACACTTGAAGTAGAGTTCAGAGGCTGCGGGCCATTCGCGGTAGGCCTGACCGAGCTCCCAGACCATGGAATAGGTAATGGCGTTACACGGCGGGTCGAGGGACGGGGAAGCTGACCATAGCCAGTTGCCGCCATTGTGGGAGGGGTCGCGGGTCTTGGCACGGAAGTCACCAAAGTCCGCAGACCAGTCCAGGGAGGCATTGATGCCAACACTGGCCCAATAGCCGACGACCTGCTCACAGATGTCGGGCCATTCAGGGACTACCCTGTGGGACAGGAGGCAGTCGAGGGTAACGTCTACGCCATCGGGGTAGCCAGCCTCAGCGAGGAGGGCCCTTGCCCGATCGGGGTCACCGTCTCCGGGATACGGCCAGCCGCCGGCAGCGCCGACTTCGCCGTTAGGTCCGGGGAAGGGAGCCCATTCGTCCTTGAAGTCGTCGCGCCAGGGCGGGAAGTAGTCAACGAGGGGGAAGCCGAGGCCCTGGTAGAAGACGTTGTTGATCTCGTTCCGGTTGATGGCAATGTTCAAGGCCTGGCGAACCCTGGCGTCCCTGATGGGGGCTTCCTGGGTCACAACGTCCCTGGGGCCGCACTCGTGGGTCAGACCCGGAGGCGGCTGGGCGCCAGAGGCATCCGAGAAGTCGCTGTAGGTGGAACCGTCGTCAGAGCAGAAAGACTGGGCTCTGAAGTGGACGATACCGAAGCCCTGGTGGATGCTGGGAAGGGTGCTGACGTAGGTATCGAAGCCTGCGCCTTCGATGACTTCACGCTGGGTGCGAACGAGGGGTATGATGTGCGCCTCATTGGCAAACAGCATGGCCTGTCGAGTGGAGGCCTCGCGAACCTGAAGGATCTCGAGCTCGTGGAAAGCCGGGGTAATGCGCCAGTGGTCTTCCACACGCTCGTGGAGGAAGGTGCCGTCAATCTCGTGGAAGACGTAGCTCCAGGGGCCGTTACCGACGGGGTCAACCCTGTAGCCCTCTTCGCCGCCAACGTCGTCCCAGTGGTCGCGGCTCATGATGCCGGTGGACCACTCGTCCGAGAGCAGGAAGGCAGCGTCCAGGTTAACCTTGGGGAGATTGAGGGTAACGTCGTAGTCGCTGTTGGCGACCCAGTTATCGTTGGCGCCGAAGTAGGACCTGTAGCGGCCCGGACTGCGAGCAACCTTGGTGTTCAGTTCGTCGCCCTCGGCCTCACCGTTCTGGAGGTCGAGCATCATGAATACGTCCTTGGCACTGAAGGTGTAGTCATTGAGAGGCTTGGCATCCCTGTAGAAGGGGACGCCCTCTCTGAGCTGGAAGTGCCAAGTCTTGCCGTCAGTCTCAACCTCCCAGGAGGTGGCGAGCTGGGGCTCTTCCACGTTGGTCGTGATGTTACGACCAATCATGTGGCTGTATTCGGGCATAAGCTTTTCCGAGACCTGGCTCTGGGCATAAGGAATGGTATTCTGTTCCCTACCCGGAGGGAGGGAGACCTTGAGCCTGGTGGAAACGGGCGCCGGCGCCATGGTTGCAGCGGGCGGGGCCGTGGGCTGTGGCGCTGCCGTAGTCGGCGCAGCAGTCGGCGCCATGGTAGCAGTGGGCGCCATAGTGGGCGCTGCGGTCGGCGCCATAGTCGGCGCAGCCGTAGGAGGCGGGGCAGCCGTAGGCACGGGAGCGGCGGGTTCTTCGGTTTCGTCGTCACCACCGCAAGCCGCGATGATCAGCGTTAAAGCCAACGCTAATGCGAGAAGCCCTACCAGCCCTCCTCCTTTAAGATTTTTCTTGATACCTGTCATAGTTTGACCCCCATACATATTTTGCGCCAAGACGCTGCTCCTCGGGCGCATCCCGGCGTGAGTGACAGGATTCTAAATGAACATCCAGGGGTTGTCAATACCTAACTGGGCAAGGCATTGGAGGTCCAACGAGGCTAAATTCGCGGCCTTTGGCGCGGGTTTTCGACAGGGATGGGAGGGTTATCAGGAGGCTCGGGAAACTGGTGAAGCAAATCTCCCGCCGCGCACCTCGATCCTGGTTGGCGTAGAGGGCGGCGACGGGAGGGGAAGGACCCAGGGGAGGCGTTATTCGAAGCCGTAGAGCTGGGCGGCGTTCTGGTAGACGATCTTGCGCTTGATATCGTCGGGATGACCCTGGAAGATTCGGTCGATGACTTCTTTGGAGTGGGGGAAGGTGCCTTCGTCGTGGGGGTAGTCGCTGCCCCAGAGGAGGGCGTGGTCGCCGACGTAATCCAGAGTGCTGAGGGCTACGGGATCGTCGCCGAAGGTAACGTGGCCCTGTCGTCGGAAATACTCGCTGGGCTTGAGGTCCAGCTTGGGCTCAATCCACATGTGCTTGCGCTCGTACTGCTCGTCGAGGGCGTAGAGGTTCCAGGCCAGCCAGCCGGCGCCGCACTCCACGATTACGAAGTGGAGGTCGGGGTGACGCATAGGGACGCCGGAGCTGAGTAGCAGGGTGGTGGGGCGGATGCCCTCTGCCATGGCGATTATCATATAGGAAAGGAAGCCTCCGTTGCTCTCTTCGCCGGCGTTCTCCGGGAGGTGGTCCTCAGTGCCGGTGATGAAGTGGAGGCTGAAGATGAGTCCGGTCTCCTCCAGGGCGTTCCAGAGGGGCTCGTAGACGGGCAGGTTGTAGGGCTGGTCCTTGATGCCTATTGGGGCGCTGACCAGTCGGAAGCCCTTCTTTGCCAGGCGGTAGACCTCATCCACGGCTCTGGGGACGTTTATGGTGGGCAGGATGGCGGCGGGGGCAAAGCGGTCCGGGCGGGAGCTGAAGATCTCGTGAATCCAGTCGTTGTATGCCTGGGCGGCGGCCATCTGGAAGTCGCCGTCGGGGGAGGCCATGAGGCCGAGGAGGGAGTTGCAGTAGATGACCTCGGCAGTCACATTGTCGCGCTGCTGGTCCTGGAGCCGGCGGGAGATGTTCCTGCCACCGCTGGGGTCATCGCGGAACTGGCGGTTCATGTCGTCTTCGGTGATGCGAGATTCGGCGATATCGACGCGGCGGGGCTTTCGGCCTTCGATGATAGAGTAGGCGCCGCCGTTCCTTACTTCGCGATGAGGGAGCCTGTGACGGTACTGCTCGGGGACACGTTGGAGAAAGTCGTCGTCCTCGTCCACGTGGGAGTCGGCGGAGATGTACTTCAGTCCGTTGGCGTAGGCGTTCATGGTTGTCTCTCCTGGCAGGGTTTCGAGGGATTATACAAGATTTTGGCACTATGGGGTTGCGCAGCAGGCTCGGGTTTGAGAGGGGCATTGCACTCCATCCCCTTTACCGGAAATGGGAACTCCCTTAAGGTAGTAGGCAGCTTATTTCGGAGGGAAACCGGGATGAAGGTGCACTTGATTGACGGTACTTACGAGCTTTTTCGCAGCTACTTTGCTGCGCCCTCGCTCATCTCGCCGAAGGGGCGGGAGGTTGGCGCGGTGCGAGGCTTCGTGCAGTCGATCCTCTCGCTTTTGCGGACGCATGACGTGACCCACGTGGGGTGTGCCTTCGACCACGTAATCACCTCGTTTCGGAACGAGATGTTTGACGGGTACAAGACGGGCGAAGGGGTGGAGGAAGAGATCCTGGAGCAGTTTCCGCTGGTGGAGGAGGCGGCAAGGGCGATGGGGATTGTGGTGTGGCCGATGGTGGAGTTTGAGGCGGACGACGCGATTGCCACCGCGGCGGCGAGGGTGATGGACCGCCCGGAAGTGGAGCAGGTGGTTATCTGCACGCCGGACAAGGACCTGGCACAGATGGTGCTGGGGGACAGGGTGGTGTGTCTGGACCGGCGAAGGGACGTTGTCATAGACGAGGATGGCGTGGTGGAGAAGTTTGGGGTGGGGCCGCGTTCGATACCGGACTATCTGGCGCTGGTGGGGGACGCGGCGGACGGGATTCCGGGGATTGCGCGGTGGGGGGCGAAGTCAACGTCGCTGGCGCTTCAGCGGTACTCGGGGATTGAGGATATGCCCTTGGACGCGGAGGAGTGGGACGTGAAGATTCGGGGGCTGGCGACGATGGTGAAAAATCTCGCCGAGGGTTATGAGGACGCGCTTCTATATAAGAGGTTGGCGACGCTGCGGACGGACGTGCCGTTGGAGGAGGGCTTGGAGGAATTGGAGTGGAAGGGGGTCAGGCGGGAGGAGTTTGAGGAGTTGTGCGAGGGGATGGGGGCGGAAAGGTTGCTGAGTTTGCCGCATCGGTGGGCGGGGGAGTAGGGGTGTGGTGGGGGAGTGTGCCCGCGTTCGCGAGGGGGTGGGGAGGATTGGGTGCTACGGTTGGGGTGATTCGCGGGTGGGGTATTGGTTCCTGCCTTCGCAGGAAAAAGGGGGGGACCGGTCACTGGTACGAGATTCTTCGTCGCGGGGCCTCGTCAGAATGACATGTGGGTGGAGAGGGGGGAGGGGTTAGGAGGCTTTGCGGTAGATTTGGATACGGTCGCGGCGGCCATCGAGGATGAGGATGCGGTTATCGGAGTCAACCTGGACGGAGATGGGCTCCCTGAATTTCTTTTCCTTTTCAGCCATGTCCGGGACGCTGGCGCGCTGGTCCCAGAAGGCAGTGTTGCCGCCCAGCTGGAGCTTGCCCCAGGTGGAGAGGGCGGCGTCACCGGTCCAGATATCTACGAAGTTGCCTTGGCTGTCGAAGACCTGGACGCGGTCGTTGCCCCAGTCGGTGACGTAGATATCACCGTCGGAGTCTACGGCGACGTGGGTGGGGCGGTTGAACTGTCCCTCGCCGTTGCCGGAGGACCCGAACTGCATGAGGAATTCGCCGTTTGGGGAGAACTTCTGGATACGGTCGTTGCGCCAATCGGCGACGTAGACGTTTCGTGCGGAGTCGAGGTTGATGCCCCAGGGGTAGTTGAACTGGCCGTCGCCTGTGCCGAAGCTGCCCCAGGTTGCGATGAACTTGCCATCGGCGGAGAAGCGCTGGATCCGGTGGTTCTGGCCGTCGGCGACGAGGAGGTTGCCGTCGGACTCGAAGACGAGGCCGGCGGGGCCGTTCAGCTCGCCGGGGGCGGCGCCTTTGCTGCCCCACTTGCCGAGAAATTGACCTTCACGGCTGAAGATGGAGATGCGGTTGAGCCATTCGTCGGAAACGAAGACGCGGCCGTCGGGGTGGCAGGCGACGGAGAAGGCCCAGATGAACTGGCCGTCTTCCTCGCCACGCTGGCCGAAATCGCCGAGGAATTCTTCGTCGAGGTTGAGGCGGCAGACGCGATGGCCGAGGACCTGACGCTCGGTGGTGCGATTGAGGACGTAGATCTCGTTGTTCTGACCGAGGGAGAGGGCCATGGGGGTGCGGAAGGACTCCCCGGTGACGGAGCTTCGTCCGATGGTGAGTTCATAGTTGTAGGTGCGCCCGGCTTTCGTCTTCGTCGTCATTTGATACCTTTCCTGAATCTTATTCGGACCCTTTGGGGTTAGTTACTCGACTTGGCCTGGCTGTAGGAGGCTTTTGCGCGACCCTCATAATTCACTCTCAGATTCATCTACGTCACCCCCATCTCAATCTTCCCCCATCAAGGGGGAAGAGGGGAAATGGCTTTAGGGTGGTTTAGAGGAAGTCCAGCTGCTCGAAGGTTCCGCCGACGCAGGGCTTGGCGTCCAGGCCCATCCACCGTTCGAGTATGGTGGAGTATAGGCCGCGGAAGTCGTAGTTGAACTGGAGGTCGCCGTCGAGGAGCTTTTCTTCCTCGATGGAGGGGTATTCGCTGTAGAAGCCTCCCTTGACCGCGTCGCCGATGACGATGGCCCCGCCGCCGGTGCCGTGGTCGGTACCGGTGCCGTTGTCGCGGCAGCGTCGTCCGAACTCGGTAAAGAGGAGCATGACAACGTTGTCGCTGGCGTGGTGTTCTTTCAGGTCGTCGTAGAAGTCGACGAGGGACGCTGAGAGGTCCTGCCAAAGAGGCTCGTGCATGGCGATCTCGTTGGCGTGGGTGTCGAAGTTTCCAATCTCTGTATAGATGACGCGGGTGCCCATGTCGGCGAGGTGCACCTGGGCGGCGCCGCGGAGGCCCTGGCCGATGGGGGAGTTGGAATACTCTATGGTGGAGGAGTACTTGGCGGGGGCGGTCTTGAGGACGTCGGCGCCCTTAAGGATGTCGGAGCCGGTCTGGCTGAGATAGTCCATGACGTAGCCGGTGCCGACGGTGGGGCCGTACATGCGGGCGAAGATCTCCAGGGCCTGGTCGCGCTCCCGCTGGGGGGTGATCCCGGTGAGGACGCCGTAGCGCTCCAGCTCCATGACGGAGGCGACGGGGACGCCGGGGAGGGCCATGGCGCGGGGGAGGCCGGGGCCGAAGCTGACGCCGGTGAGGACGTTTTCTGCCTGGGGATCGATTTCGCGGATGGCGCGTCCGAGCCAGCCTTCGGTACCCATCTTGTCAGGCTCGGCGGTGTGCCAGACGTCCATGGAGCGGAAGTGGGAGCGGTTGCAGCCTTCAAAGCCGACGCCGTGTACGAGGGCCATCTTGCCGGTGTCCCAGAATTTTTCCTTCAGGGGGGCCAGATTGGGATTAAAGCCCAAGTCATCGTCGATAGGGATGACGTCTTCCTGGGGAATGCCGATGTTGGGCCTGTAGTCCTGATAGAGGCCGTTGTTGTAGGGGATGATGGTGTTGAGATAGTCGTTGCCGCCGGAAAGCTGGACTACGACAAAGACGGGATCTTTCGTCCTGGTATCAGCCATTGTTTTCCTCCTTGGAGAGTTACGCGAACTGGAATTCCCTTGTGGCTGCGATCAGCTGGAGAACCCGGCCGGTGCGTCGGGCGAAATCGCTGCGCTGCTCTTCGGTGTCGCGGGATAAGGGGCCGCCCTGCTCGACGTGGGCAATGAGGGCGGCGCGGGCTTCGTCACCGATGGAGAGGGGGCCTACGAGCTCCAGGCAGCCATCGACGAAGTCGGGGGCGGACATCCGGGACTCGGTGGCGAGGCGGTTGATGATGTTCTGCACGCCGGGCATGGTGGTATCGCCGACGCGCTCGGCGACGAAGTTGACACGGCTGGATAGGGAGCCGCTGTTGATCCATTCCTTGCCGGCGTGCCAACCCTCGACGCTGGGCGGATTCAGAATCATCTGGCCCATATAGCCGGCCTGGGTCACGAGGGCGTCGATGCCGGGCTTGGGGGTAATGTAGTCTTCGACGAGACGGAGGGTTCCGACGACGACCTCGACGGGGCTCTTGACCTTGGCGTAGCGCACGCTCTCGTCCTTGAAGAATTCGGAGTTGAAGAGGGTCCGCATGACGGAGCGCATGTCGTAGCCGGACTGGAGATAAGCGTCGGCAAGGATGTTCACGGCGGCGGCGTCCCTGGGTGGCGTGTGGGGCCAGGCGGGGACGTGGGGTTCGTCGGCGACGAAGAAATTGTAGAGGTGACGGGCGATGAAACAGGCGGTGGCGGGCTGTCTGACGACGATGTCGAGGATATCGTCGCCATTGAAGCGGCCACGCTGGCCGAGGAACATCTTCTCGCCGTCGTCGTGGTCGTCTGCCTTGTACTCGAACTCGAGGAAATAGCGCTGGAATGGGTAGAGGGGCGGGAAGGGCTTGTGGGTCCAGCCAGTGAAGGCTCGGGAGGCTTCCTTAACGTCGTCCTCGGTGTAATTGCCGACGCCCATGGAGAATAGTTCGAGGAGTTCGCGGCCCCAGTTTTCGTTGATGGCGCCCTTGTGATTGTCGCGATTGTCGAGGTAGATAATCATGGCGGGATCCCGGGCGAGGTCGCCGAGGAGTTCGCGGTAGTTGCCGAGGCAGTGATGTCGTAGCATTTCTATCTGGACCTGGACGGTCTGGGGGTGGTCCACCTTGGCGTTGCCGGTGCAGAGAATGGAGTGCCAGAAGAGGGTCATTTTTTCTTCGAGGGGGCGCTGGGTGGCGATCATGCGCTGGAGCCACCAGCCCTGGGTTTCGGGAAGGCCGTTGCCGTAGCGGGCGCCGATGTGGTGGCGGCGGGCGAGGTCTTCGTCCCAGGAGGGTTGACCTTCAGGATGAAGCAGCTCTTCCACGGTAGCCTCGTAGCCGTTGGCCACGCGTCGCTCCAGTTCTTCGCGGCTGGCGCCGAAGCCAGCGCGGCGCATGAGGTGTGCCATTAGGGCGATATCTTTTTCGGACATTCCGCCAACCCCCTGGTGCTTGAATTTGACGTATTCTAGGAATGAATCGTTAGTTTACGAATTTACCACATCTTAAATTGGGATTCAATGAAGGTTGGGGCGTCATAAGGTAGAGACGGGAGGGGGAAAGGGGGCTGGGATTCGTAATTTCGAGGGGCTGTGGGAGGGAGAAGAGTGGGCCCCCGCGTTCGCGAGGGAACGGGAGGGGTTGGACGGGTGGGCGTCCATGAGAGTCGTCGTTAAGGGTAGTTGTGGTGGCGGAGTGGGTTGGGGTACGCTCACGGCAAATTTCTGGAGGCGGGATATGAAGATTGCGGTTATGGGATCCGGCGGGGTGGGCGGATACTTCGGCGGGTTGCTGGCAAAGGCGGGGAATTCTGTGTCGTTTGTTGCGAGGGGGGAGCACCTGCAGGCTATCCGGAGTAGGGGTCTGCGGGTGGTGCACAACGCGGGGGAGTTTACGGTGTACGCGGCGGCGACGGACCGGCCCGACGAGGTAGGTATCGTGGACCTGGTAATGTTCTCGGTTAAGGCTTACGACACGAATTCGGCGCTTGAGGTTATGTCGCCGCTGGTGGGGCCGGAGACGACGGTGCTTACGCTGCAGAATGGGGTGGACAGCTTTGCGGAGGTGGGTAGGGTTTTTGGAGAGAAGCACGCGCTGCCGGGGGCGGCTTACGTGGAGAGCCGCATCGATACGCCGGGGGTAGTTGTGCAGTCGGGGCACGTGGCGCGGATTGTGTTCGGGGAAGCTTCGGGAGAGGAGTCGGCGCGGGTGAGGCAAGTGCGGGATGTGATGCTGGCGGCGGGGATCAGGGGGGAGGTCTCGCCGGACGTGCTGGCGACTTTGTGGACGAAGTTCCTGTTCATTACGGCGGTGGCGGGACTTACGAGCGCGTGTCGTCGGAGGATTGGGGACCTGCTGGGAGAGCCGGGGTATCGGGAGGTGTTGATCAAGGCAATGGAGGAGATTGAGGCCGTGGGTCGGGCGAAGGGGATAAAGCTGGGCGATGCGGTGGTGGAGGAGACGATGGAGTACGTGGAGGGGGCGGTGAAGGATATTACAGCGTCGATGCACCTGGACCTGGAGCGGGGGAAGCGGCTGGAGCTGGAGATTTTCAACGGGGCGGTGGTGCGGATGGGTCGGGAGACGGGGGTTGCGACGCCGGTGAATAACCTGCTGTACCTGGTGTTGAAGCCGCACGTGGATGGGGTGGGGGGCTAGGTCTCAAACGGCGAGATTCTTCACTCCGCTTGACTGCGCTCGGAATGACAGAGTGAAGAGTAGGAACTAACCGGAATTGACTAGCTTTATGACTGCTTGAGGAAGTGGAGTTTGTCCGTATCGACCAGGTCGGTGTTTTCGATATCGTTGGCGATTGAACGCAGTGTAGCAACCATTTCATCTATCACGGCCTCCCACAGCCTGGCCCCGAGTTCGGTGTTGGCGTGGGTAGGATCTCCGATTACGCCCGTTGACGAGTAGTCAGCAAAATCCAGCTTGGGATCTTCCCAATCAACGGGCTTGTGTTTGGGGTCGACTATCCGTTTCTTGCGAACGACTTCCGGGCGCAGATGAAGGGTGATGGAGGTGATAAAGCTATCTGCGTGTCCGCCCGGAATGGACGGATCCGAGATGCGGCACCAGATTTCGTGGTAGGGGTGGCCGGGCAGGTATGCTTGAGAGCGTCCATGGAAAACCTTGTTGAAACGCTGCACTGTCTCCCTGAGGTCGTGTCCGCCGCAGCCGCGCCAGACAACGATCTTTCGAAAGCCCTGTTCGGCCAGCGACGTCAGGGCCGACAGGACGAGAGCGCAATGAAGCTCCGTCGGAACGTCGATGTAGCCAGCGCCGCAGTTTCTGTGCTCAGGGGTAGGCCCGAAGGGAATTGCTGGCAACACCAGGGATCCAACGCCGTGATCCGCGTCTGCTTTTTCGGAAGCAGCGTTACATAGCTGTTCTACGAACCAGGTGTCAGTGTCGACGGGAAGATGAAGGCCCTGCTGCTCCGTGCATCCTGTTGGGATGATAGCCAGGCAGCCCCGGCGGACTCTTGTGAGAATTTCCTCGTATGTTAGATCGCCAAATTTCATGGGTAGGGTTCGTTCCTAATCTCCCTAAGGGACACCACTTTTCTGATATGACAAGGCTCTTAGGGATTGGGCCGGGGAGTGAACGCTCATAGGTACATCATTATACGTGATTAAGGGAGAGAATGTTGAGGTTGTCAAATGTAACGGACGACTGCAAGGGTCGCCCCTACGCGGAGTGTGGTGAAGGACGCGGCTGGTATGGATGAGGACTGAGGCCCAGCGTGACAAAGGCGCGGGTGATTTCGTTTCGGAGGAGGTTGGCGGTTGGGGAATGGAAGAGGTGGGAGGGGCAGCGGCAATCGCTGGCCCCAAAGCGTGGCATCGAGCCGAAGCCCTGAAGTCGAAGGGCGTTGGCTATTCGGCATTCCAGGTTTTCGTGGGAGAGGGCCCATATGACTTCGGAGATTCGGCCCTTCTGCAGGAGGTAGTTGACGTGCCAGCGGAGTTTCTTGTCGCGTCGAAGGTGGCGGTTGACCCTGGCCGCGAGGCCATTCAGGGCTGAGCCTACGTAGGCGTAGGTGCCTGCGGGGAATTCGATGGCACCCAATTTTCCTATCTGAATTGTTTCGGGTGATTCGAGGTGGATAAGGAGGGCGTAAGCGCCGGGGGCGGTGGGGAGTGGGGGGTGCGGGTTCTTCATGGCGGTGGGGTTCATCTTAGCATTTGGGCAATCGCGTTATTGTTGCCTGTACACGCCCCCGCTGGCACCGGTTTTCGTTTGCAGGTGGAGCGTTGGGGGAAATGTCGGTTACTGACAACGAGATTCCTCGGCTTCGCTTCGCTGCGCTCGGAATGACATGTGGGTTGCGAGGAAGGGTGAGGAAGGGAGGGGAATCCGTGTTTTGGGTCAAATGAAAAGGGGCCGCGTGGGTGCGCGGCCCCTTTTGAGTTTCAGGGTTGGCGGGGGGTTAGGCGTCGGCGGTGAGGCCGTAGAACTCGAGGGCGTTGTCGCGGAGGATGCCCTTCTTCTGCTCCTCCGTAAGGTCGTCGCGCTCCCACATGCCGAAAACGCTCTCCGGGTATTCATGGTCCCAGTGGGGCCAGTCGGAGGCGTACATGAGGCGGTTCTGGCCCATTTCGCGGATAACCTCGGGAATCAGCTTCTCGCCGGGTTCCACGTGGACGTAGACCTTTCCGCTCTTGATGTAGTCGCTGGGCTTCTTCTTGCAGTTGGGAGTCTCGAACCAGCCGCGTTTCTCCCATTCCTCATCCATGCGGTCGAGCATGTAGGGGACCCAGGTGCAACCGGCCTCGAGGTAGCCGACCTTGAGGTTGGGGAACTTCTCGTACACGCCCTCGTAGGTCATGTGCATCATCTGCATCATGTTGGAGACAGGAAAGCCGATGGTGTGGCGCTGGATGAACTTGGTGTAGCGCTGGTACTCAGCGGTGGCGTGGCCACCATGGACGGCGACGGCGGTGCCGAGCCTTTCAGCCTCGGCCCAGAAGGCGTCGTACTTCTTCTCGCCAAGGAGGCCGAAGCCAACGGCGGCGATGAAGACTCCGGAGAAGCCGAGCTCCGTAACGCAGCGTCGCATCTCCTTGATGGACTCTTCAACCTCGGGGAAGGGCATGAGGGCGACAGCCTTGAAGCGGGGGCTGTGCTTGAGCCACTTCTCGGAGAGATAGTTATTGTAGGCCTTGGTAAGGGCTACGAGGTAGTCGTTGTCGGTGATGACGGAGTAGGCTAGGAGGGTGGTAGGGAAGAGGCATATGGTGGACATATTGCCTTCGTCGGCCTTCGCAAGCCACTCGTCGGGGGAGGGGAAACCTTCGGGCCCGTTGGCGCCGAGCCTGCCGCCGAGGGTGGTGTCGAAGGAGCTGTGAGTCACGAGGATTCCACCGCCGATGGAGCCGCTGGAGTTGGGGATATAGCGGTGGATGCTGTTCTTCATTTCGCCGTAGGGGCCTTCGATATAGGACCTTAGCTCGTCTTCGGGTTCGTTGATGTGGCCGTCTGAGTCGATTACGCCAAAGGGCAAATTCATGGTGCTTTCTCCCTTAAGAAGTGGGTTTGGGGAAGTGTACTGAAATGTTGGGGGGGTTGCAAATGGGGAGTCCGGAGGGCCGGTTTGAAACCGGCCCCTACCGGGTTGGGGGTGGCGGTGTTGGGGAGAGTGGGGGTTGGTCAGGGGGTTGGCGTTGGGTTTTGGGTTGCGGGCCGTTCGCGAACCGACCTTACCAGGATGGGGGATAGGCAGTGCGGGGGGGATCCCCAATCGTCTTCAGTGGAATGCGGCAATGAGCCTTGCCTGCATCGTCAAGGCTGTCGCAGAATGTCAAACGGAGATTACGTTTAGACCTTCAAGGCGCTGGAAGTGCCGACGGTTGTTGCTCAACAGGACGAGGCCATGCCGCAATGCCGTGCACCCAATGAAGAGGTCCAAGTCACTGATGAGGTTGCCTTCAGATCTCAGGCGATGCCTTTCCTGACCGAACAGACGGCAAATGTCAATGTCCACCGGAACAATTACTACGCCGGCTAGGAAGACCTGCAAAGATAGTTCTTGGGCATGAATGTCGGCTGAATTGACCTGTCCTTCGAACAGTTCGGCCAGCGATACAATGCTAAGCCCCACACCCTGCGGTAACAGGTCGTTCAACCAGCTTACCACACCAGGTCTCTCATGCTGATAGTCAATCACCCAATCCGTGTCAACCAGAAACTGTATTCGCTCAGGGAGTCGGCTCGTCACGGGAACCTTTCAGGCGAGCTTCGCGGATTGCCTGTTTGAACTCTTCCGGGTCGTGCAGTCCTTTCCAGCCGCCGGCGGAGGATCGCGTTAACTCTATGCGCTCCTCAAAAGAGAGGCCGGGGTCGGATTCCACAGTCAGCGTAACTTCGTCCCCATCTTCAAGGTCCAGGGCGCATTCCGGCCTAAGTGTGCCGTTAGAGTATATCGCTTTGATGACTGTCTTCATCCTAGAATCCATTTTACTTTCGAAGTGGTTGACGTTGGACAATTGTATCACGCCGACTCTAGAAAATGGGGAGGAGATGGGTTCCTGCCTTCGCGGGGACAAGAAGGGGCAGGGTTAGTCTAGGAGGGAGATGGAGCTGGACTTGATTATGAGGTAGACGCTTTTTCCTTCCTCGAGGTCCAGGGTTGTGAGGGCGTCGGGGGTGATTTCGGAGATCCAGGGCTGTTCCAAATGTGCGTGGACGAGGATGCTGCGTCCGGCTGTATCGACACGTTCCACGCGGGCTTCGAGGATGTTGCGGGCGCTGATACTGTTGGGCTTTTCGGAGGCGAGGATGACATCGGATGCCCTGATGGAGACTGAAATTGGTTGGCCAATTGGAGCGTCGATTGGGGGGAGTGCGAGGGTAGTCTCACCGAGGGCGGCGAGGGTGATTCCGCTTTCGGGGAGATGTTCGATGACGGACACATCGAAGATGTTTTCGACGGAGTCCCGGGAGATGAGATTCGCGGCGTCGGGCCGACCAAGGAGGGAGCGAGGATCGTCCAGGGCCACCTGACGACCCTTGTCCAGGACAAGGGCGGAATCGGCGAGGGCGAGGGCCTCGGAGATGGAGTGGGAAACGTAAAGCATAGGGATGGAGAGCTGGCGGTGGATGGCCTTCAGATAGCGCAGGATGCGACCGCGGATGCTGAGGTGGAGGGCGGCGAGGGGTTCGTCGAGGAGCAGCAGATTGGGTGAAGCGGCAAGGGCGCGGGCCAGGGCGACGCGCTGCTGCTCCCCACCGGAGAGGCCAGCCGTGCGGCGTTGGAGGAGAGGGGCGAGTTCGAGGAGGTCGACGACCTGGGTTGGGGCGACTTGGCGGCGGGGCTCAGGGGTGAGATTGTAGCCGTAGTGGATGTTTTGCTCAACGCTGAGGTGGGGGAAGAGGAGATTGTCCTGGAACACGTAGCCGACGTTCCTGCGGTTCGGGGGAAGATTTATTCCCTCCGACGCGGAAAACAGGGTCTGGCCGCGGAGAATGATTTGGCCTTCGTCGGGACGGTCAAGGCCGGCGATGCAGTTCAGGAGGGTAGTCTTACCGCTGCCGGAGGGGCCGAAGACGGCGGCGATGCCGGCGGGGAGGTCTGCGTTCACAGCCAGCTGGAAGCCGGGGAAGATCTTGCGTAGGTTCAGACTTATGACGGAGTCCATTGTCGCCTCAGCGATCCTCTGCGATGGATAAGTACGTGATGAATGGTTAGAGAGACCGCCGCCAGGATTACGGAGATGGCGACCAGACGCAGCGCGGCATGGTCGTCGCCCGCTTGAAGGTCGGTGAAGATGGCGAGGGGGAGGGTCTGGGTGAGTCCGGGGATGTTGCCTGCGACGACGATGGTCGCGCCGAACTCTCCGAGGCCGCGGGCGAAGCCGAGGAGGGCGGCCGCGGCCATGCCCCGGTATGCGAGAGGGAAAGTGACGGTGAGCACGGAGCGAATGGGGCCGGCGCCGAGGCTGCGGGCGGCCTTTTCGAGGCGGGGGTCGACGCCGGCAAGGGCGACCTCGATGGCGCGGACCATGAGGGGAAGGGAGACGAGTCCGGCGGCGAGGGCTGCGGCTATCCAGGTAAAGAGCAAGTCTATGCCGAAGGCCCAGCTGAGGAATCGGCCAATGATTCCTTCTTTGGATAGCAGGAGGAGGAGGGCGTAGCCGGTGATGACGGGGGGGAGGGCGAGGGGGAAGGAGACCAGGATTTCCAGGGCCAGCTTGCCTCGCATTTGGGTCTTGACGAGAAGCCACGCGATGCCGAGAGCGACGGGGAAGCCGAAGAGGACGCCGAGGGAGGCGGCCTGCAGGGAGAGGCGGAGGGCGTGGAGTTCAGTGGAGGAGAGCAATGGTTATTCTTTGTGGGGGTTCATGGTGGGGGGATTTGGGTGGGCGTTTCCGCCCTGGAGGGCGCGCTGGAGAGGGATCGCCCCCATCCAAACCTTCCCACGGCGAGGGGGTAGGGTGGGAGGAGTAGTTTGTGGGTAGAGGAAGTGAAGAGTGGGCCCCCTCATTCGGAGACCTTTGCATAACCCTCTGTTCAGCCTCACCGCCACCCAAATCACCCTCACCTCAATCCTCTCCCACGACGGGAGAGGAGGAAAGAGGGGCGGAGATGACGGTTATTCAAAGGTCTCCATTCGCGAGGGCACGGGAAGGGTTGGTCGCTACGGTTGACATGTGGTCTCGGTGAGGTATTGGTTCCTGCCTTCGCAGGAACAAGATGGTGGAGCAGGAGTGCGTGGTTCCTGCAACGAGATTCCTCGACTCCGCTGCGCTGCGCTCGGAATGACATGTGGGTGGAGGGGGGATGGTGGAGAGGGGAGGGACGGCTGGTTTCTGGGACGAGATTCTTCGACTCCGCTGCGCTACGCTCGGAATGACATGTTGGGTTAAGGGGGAAGGTTTGGCGGATTGGGATCACGGCTGGTCACCTAGGGGGAAGCCGTAGGCCTGGAATCGGGCCTTGGCGTGTTCTCCCATCAGGAAGGTCAGGAAGCGGGAACCTTCCGTTTGGTTGGGGGAGTCCTTGAGCATGGCTGCCGGATACAGGATGGCCGAATGGAACTCCGGCGGCACCTGATGGGCGATGCGTACACCATCATTGTTGAGGGCGTCGGTGCGATAAACGATTCCGACTTCGGTGGCGCCTGAATCGACGTATGCGAGGGCTGTGCGGACGTTTGGGCCCTGAACCAGACGATCCTGCATTTCGTCCCAGAGTCCCATGCTTTCGAGGGACTCGCGGGCGTAAATGCCAGCCGGGGAGAGCTTGGGGTCTGCCAGGCCCACCAGGTTGGCTTCTCGCAGAGTTTCGTCCAAGGACTGGGGCTGGGTGCCGGCATCGCGGGAGACGACCACTACAAGGCTGTTGGAAGCCAGGGTTATTCGAGATTCGGGGACAACGACGCCAGCCTCCTGGAGGACGTCCATGGGGCCAGCACCGGCGGAGATGAAGACATCGCCGGGGGCGTTGCGCTTCAGCTGGTTGGCTAGGGCAACGGAGCCGCCCCAGTTTATGGAGACGTGGACGTTGTTGTCGGCCTCATACTTCTGTCCCAATTCCGTCAGGACGTCTCTAAGGCTGGCGGCGGCGTAGATGAGGACTCGCCGTTGTTCGGCGGGGCCGCAGGCATTGATGACAGGTAGGATAAGGGCGGCGGCGAGCAGGAGAAGGGTCAGCTTGGAGAATGGGGTGTTTCGTCCAGAATTCCACAAACGCATCCGAAGATTATAGACGTTGGAATCGGTTGATACACTACTGGCGTGGGTGGGGAGAGGGAAGCGCTGCGGATTGGGGTGGGACGTGGGTATAGGAAGAAAGAGTGGGAGGGTCGAGGGCTACGATTGGGGTGGCTTGTTGGCAGGGTATTGGTTCCTGCCTTCGCAGGAACAAGATTGTGGGGAGCAGCGGTTGGGGTGGGATGTGGGTATAGGAAGAAAGAGTGGGCCCCCCGTGTTCGCGGGGGAACAGGAAGGTAGGAGGCACACGGGGTGGTTGGGCGTGGGTGGAGGGGGAGGGCGGTTCGCGAACCGCCCCTACGAATTCGCTTAGGGTAAGGATCGCGACTACGGGAGCGAGATTCTTCGTCGCGGGGCCTCCTCAGAATGACATGAGGATGGAGGGATAGGGGAGAAGATGGGAGGAGGGAGGCGTGAAGCGGGAGGGCACGGGGCGTTCCGCAAAGTGGTATTATCCAGTCAAAGTTTGGGGAGGAGCGGACCAGATCATGGAGAGAGCGGAGAAGCTGAAGCAGGAGGCGCAGGAGCAGATTGCCGCCCATCGAGGGGAGCTGACGGAGCTGTCCTTGCGCATCCACGACAATCCGGAGCTATCGCTGGAGGAGGAGAACGCGTCGCGCTGGTTGGCGGAGTACCTGGCCGGGAAGGGATTCGAGGTGACCAAACCCGCTTACGGGCTGCCGACGGCCTTCGAGGCGGTGTACGGGGAGGGGAGTCCGTCCATCGGGATCATTGCGGAGTACGACGCGCTTCCGGGGATTGGGCACGCTTGCGGGCACAACGTGATTGCGACGGCGGCGGTGGGCGCGGGCCTGGCTGCAAAGAAGGCAGCGGAGGAGTATGGGGCGACGATTCGCGTCATTGGGACGCCGGGAGAGGAGGGACGCGGGGGGAAGATTCGGATGGCGCAGAACGGTGCTTTTGGCAACGTGGACGCGGCGATGATGGTGCATCCCGGGGACTACAACACCTCCGGGTGCGAGGCGATGGCGGTGGCCATCCTGTCGGTGGAGTTTCATGGGAAGGCGTCGCACGCGGCGGGTGCGCCTCAGCAGGGGATAAACGCGCTGGAGGCGATGATTATTTCGTACAACGCGATCAACTCGCTGCGGCAGCACGTGGTGGACGGAAGCCGGGTGCATGGGATCATTACGGACGGGGGACAGGCAGCGAATGTGGTGCCCGCTCACAGCGCGGGGCTTTTCTACATTCGGGCCAAGGACGATGATTACGTGGAGGTGTTGAAGGAACGGGTGGTGGGGTGCTTCCACGCGGGGGCGCAGGCCACGGGCGCGCAGCTGGAGTACCGGTGGAGCGAGCCGCAGTACAGCACGATGAAAAATAGCGGGGTCATTTCGGGTCTTTATTCACGGAACCTGGAGAGTTTGGGGCGGAAGGTGGAACCGTACGCGGGGAAAAACTTCGGCAGCACGGACATGGGCAACGTGAGCTACATGGTGCCGGGGATTCATCCGATCATCGCGGTAGCCCCGCGGGGGGTGTCGATACACACGGAAGAGTTCGAGGTCCACGCGGGGTCGGGGGCGGGGCACAGGGCGATGGTGGACGGGGCGACGGCGATGGCGTGGACGGTTATTGATTTGCTTTCGGAGCCGTCCAACCTGGCTCAGGCGAAAGAAGAATTTGCTGGTGGAGGGCGCTGATGGACTTACAGCTTGCAGGGAAGGTTGGCAGGCTTTTTGTCCCAATTTCTTGAAAAGGCCCAAATGCCAGTGTCTATATGTCAAATTGGTTGGGGGGATGAGTAATGCAACAAGGTTTCCACTACGTTTACGCATTGAAGGATCCGACACATTCACCTGCAAGGACCTTTTATATCGGAAAGGGCACTGGGAGCCGAGCTTATGACCATCTAATTAGACCAGACAGGACTCGCAAGTACGCTCGCATTCGAGCTATTGTCGGCGCCGGCCACGAGCCTATTGTAGAAGTATTAATTGATAACTTATCAGAGACTCAAGCCCTTCGCCTAGAGTCGGAACTCATAACAGCCCTTGGGACAGAAGAAACGGGAGGGATCCTGACTAATTCCGTTGTGCCCACTGGAATAGGTACAGCAAGACGGAAACAAGTAGTCGTTCCTCAAGGTTCAGTCGAACAAGCTCAACTCGGACTATCAATGCTAAAGGACGCAGTTGCCAAGCTAATAGATTCAAACCCAATAGGATTGAAGAATGCAGACGTAGCAAATTTCCTTGGGCTACGCAGCGATTACAACGGGAAGCAAAAGGACTACCTGTCCTACAGCATTCTCGGACTCTTGCTGAGAGAAGGTCGAATATACCGGAAAGAAGGAAGATCCCCACTTCACATTTCATCAAGATTCGCTGAAGCCAATTAAGAGTTTTAAGGGAGGTGACTGCTGATGGATTTACAGCTTAAGGGGAAGGTTGCGCTGGTGACGGGGGGAACGCGGGGGATAGGGCTGGCGACGGCTCGGCTGTTGGCGGGGGAAGGATGTGATTTGGGGATCTGCGGTCGGGACGGGGAGCAGTTGCGGGGTGTGGAGGAGGAGCTCAGGGAAATGGGGGCGCGGGTGTGCGGGGTGGTTGCGGACGTTACAAATGCGGAGGATGCGTCGCGGTTTGTGGATGCTTGCGTGGCGGAGCTCGGGGGTGTGGACGTGCTGGTGAACAACGTAGGTGGTTCCGCCGGGGGACCCACGATTTTCGAAACGTCGGACGAGGACTGGCATCGGACATTTGACATCACGCTGCTGCACGGAGTGCGGCTGACGCAGCTGGTGGCGCCGCACATGAAGAGCCGGGGCGGAGGGTCCATCGTCAACGTGTCGTCCATTTCGGGGTGGTCGCCGCAGCTTATGGGGACGGCGCAGTACGGGGCGGCGAAGGCGGCGGTCATTTTCGTCACGGAAAGGCTGGCGCTGGAGATGGTGAGGTTCAACGTGCGAGTCAACACCGTATCGCCGGGCTCGATTCAACACACGCGGGGATGGGAATCGTACAGGGCGTCGAACCCGGCGGGCTACGACCTGTACGTGCAGGAGGGGTTTCCGATGGGGCGGTTGGGGAACCCGGGGGAGGTGGCGGACGTGATTGTGTTCATGTCGTCGCCAAGATCGAATTGGATCAACGGTCGGAACATTCCAGTGGACGGGCTGGAGCAGCCGACGGGGGTGGCGGAGCGTCGTCCGTGGTAGTCGGAGGCGATTTCGGTTGCCAAAGAAGCACGGGCGGACGTAGAATTTAGCTTCACATTTGGACAGAAATAGTATAGGAGGGCGAGATGGCGAACGGGAGCGTTGCAACGGACAACAGGTTTACGAAGGAGTTCGGGACGCCGAGCCCCAGGGCGACGGGCAAGGTGATAAGCGTGATGACGGACGTGGTGATGGAGTTCATTGCCAAGTCGCCCTTCCTGGTGATGGCCACGAGCAGCGGTGACGGAGGATGCGACGCGTCTCCGAAGGGCGGCAAGCCGGGATTCGTGCACGTGCTGGACGACCGGCACATCATCATCCCGGACGTGGCGGGGAACCGGCTGTTTCAGAGCTATCTAAACATGTCGGAGAATCCGCAGGTGGGGCTGCTGTTTCTGATTCCGGGGTCCAACGATACGGTGAGGGTGAACGGGAGTGTGACGATTCTATCTAAGGAAGAGTTGGACCGGATGAACGTGGAGCTATCGCTGAACAATCCGGACGACAATTCGCGGAAGCTGCAAGGGATTCTGGTGGAGGTGGACGAGGCGTACACGCACTGTCCGCGGGCGCTGAAGTTTGCGAACCTGTGGGAAGGGGAGTCGTCGAACGGGACGGTATTCCACAACCGGGACCTGGTGGGGAGGGCGGCGAAGAGGGGGTAAGTCTGGGGATAGCGTCGTCCCACTAGCCGGAGCGGGGTGGCGGGGGTGAATGTCGTGGGGCTGTAGCTCAGTAGGGAGAGCACCTGCTTTGCAAGCAGGGGGTCAGGGGTTCGAATCCCCTCAGCTCCATTTTTCTATGTTCCTCAGCAGTCCCATTTTGTTCCAAAATATCTTGCTTTTATAGCTAAACTCCGTTAGAATGCGTTCTATTCTTGCTACAACGTTCCACGGGTATCCCAATTCAATTGTGGTAACAGATGTGGTAACGGATTGGTATTTTGGAGGTCTGCTTTGGCATTATCCGCGACTCGAGTCAGGGCATTGAAGAAGCCTGGGCGGTATTCCGATGGCGACGGTCTGCACCTTTTCATCACCAAGAGTGGGCGCAAGTCATGGGTCCAACGGATTACTATCGCCGGACGCAGGCGCGACATTGGATTGGGTGCATTTCCTTCCGTAACCCTTGCCAAAGCCCGGCAGAAGGCCTACGAGAACCGGGCAATGGTTGCGGAGGGTCGCGATCCCCTGGCCGAGAAAAACGCTCCCGCAATGCCGACGTTCAGGGAGGCCGCCCATGTCGTCCACGAGGCGAACAAGCCTAGGTGGCGCAACCCCAGTCACATCACTGCCTGGATACAGACTCTGGAGCGTCACGCCGTTCCGAAACTCGGTAGGAAGCCCCTAGACGAAATTGACCAAAGGGACGTGTTGGAAGTCCTCACTCCAATCTGGACTACACGCCCGGAAACGGCCCGCCGGGTGCGCCAACGGATGAGGACCATTTTCCGGTGGGGTATGGCGCACGGATTCATGGAGTCCAATCCGGCCGGTGAAGCCATAGATGGAGCCTTGCCGCCTATGCCAAAAGTAAAGGCGCACTTCAGGGCCTTACCTTACCAGGAAGTTTCATCGGCGATTGAAACCGTTGAAGCGTCCCAAGCCTCGATAGCATCCAAACTGTGCTTTCGATTTCTGGTACTGACTGCCGCACGCTCAGGAGAGGCGAGAGGTGCAAATTGGGACGAAATCGATCTGCAGGATGCAGTGTGGCGGATCCCCGGTGGGCGGATGAAGGGCGGAGCAGAGCACCGAGTGCCGCTGAGCAGACAGGCGGTTGATCTTCTCGGTGAGGCCACTGGGTTACGGGAGGAATCCGAGTTGGTCTTCCCATCGCCCCTGAAGAAGGGAGAGCCTTTGTCCAACATGTCGTTGATGAAGGTTCTCCGCTCTGTCGGGCTCGCGGAACGCACGACGGTCCACGGATTTCGCAGCAGCTTCAAGAACTGGACGCTGGAGCAGACGGACACACCATGGGCCGTATCAGAGGCAGCCCTCGCTCATATCCTGGGAAACTCAACGGAGCAAGCCTACGCGAGGTCCGACCTGTTTGAGCGCCGTCGCGCCTTGATGCAGCAGTGGGCCAATTACCTACTCGGCTGAACGGTCCGCCAATCTAAACCTGGCGAGTCGTGGAAAGGTTGAACTCGCTCGTCGCCACTGGTCGTGACTCTATCCAGGCCGTGATGTCGCTTGCCTTCCACCTGACGGCAGTGGGACCGACTCTTACGGGCCTAGGGAATTCGCCCTCTTGCATTAGCCGGTAGATGGACGAGCGGCTCATACCAGTGATTTTTTCAACGTCCCGACGCCGTAGAAGTCTGTCTTGCATAGCGTTCTCCTCTTTGTTGGTCTTGGCCGTCTCTGCGGTGTGGATTATGCCTCTGTTTTCATGGGTGAATTGTGCGGAAACAGGGTGTGAATTGTCATGGTTAGTGAGGGGGCCTCTTGCAAGAGGCCCCCTCACGGGAACAGCGCATTTCGAGGCCGGATATGATGTCATACCCCTGTACAGGAATTACGAAGATTGTAGAAATACAAGTCGAGGGGCGTTTCAGGCGTGAATTGAGCCGAAAAAGTGCAACTGGGCGGAGTTTTTGTAAGTACTTTTTGGTAAGGGCCCGTTCCCCCGTTTGGGGGTGAAAATTGTATTAATACAAGTGGCGATTTCGGGGTGGTGGGAATGATTTCAGTCTCATAGGAGTAAGCAATGCGTGGAACGGGGCCTTACGCGGAGGTCGGGTGTTGCCCTACAGGATTTTAGTAGGCGATTGATGAGGTCAACTCGTGAAAAACATTCGAATGAGTGGTCGAATGAAGCAGTGCCTACTACTACCGTGGTTGAAGTTGCAGAGGCTGAAGAACGGGGAAGTGTACAGGATTTGGAGAAGGCAGAAGAGTCCCCCAATCAGTTAGGCTCTGGAGGAATAAGCGAGCAGTGCGGTAGACTAGACTAGCGAGTGGGATTGAGCGTATTGAGGTGTCGGGATTTGAATTCTGGTCCGATTGGGGGAGTGTATGGCTAGCAGTGGCGGAGTAGTTGAAGCAGTTGGTAGGAGTTCGACGCACTCGATTTTGAAACCAACCCGGGGACGCATCCGGCTGATTGCGGGCCTAGGAGTTGCTGATGATGCTCACCAGGGGGAGACCGCCGAGCAGCTTTCACATTCTGCTGGTGGTCCCGATGGGCCGAACCTCAGACAGGTACACCTGATTCACGCAGAATTGCACGACGAATTGCGGAAGAGTGGATTTCGCATTTCCGCCGGGGAGATGGGCGAGAACATTACTACTCGAGGGATAGATCTGATTGGCCTTCCGCTTGGCGCCAGGCTGATTCTGGGAAGTTCCGCAGTGGTGGAGATTACGGGGCTGCGCAATCCCTGCGCTAAACTTGAGGAACTCCAGAAGGGACTGATGCGGGCTGTGCTTGGGCGTGACGACGAAGGCAGACTTGTTCGTAAAGCTGGTGTGATGTCGATTGTAGTTTCTGGGGGAGAAGTCGGAGTCGGCGACCCCATATCGGTCGAGTTACCGCCTCTCCCTCATCTCCGCCTAGATGTCGTTTAGGCTTGGGGTGTCCGTTACACTCGGTAGGGCCAACGGTAGCATTGAGGACGTTGTCACAAGCAAGGGATTCAGCTTGTCCTCTCAATAATTGTTCCCCCACAGATAGAATGGCTCCTCTGATTGACTGGCTGGCCTTACCAATCTATCATAAACGTAAGGAGGCGGAAATGCTTGTGAAGATTACCTCTAAGCGTCAGGTCACCTTTCCCAAGCGAGTCCTGGACGAGATGGGCGTCGGCCCCGGCGACAGGCTAGAACTGCTGGAAAGCCCCGACGGGTACATCCTGCGCCCCAAGCGCATCGACCGCTCCAAGCTGGGGACCCTCAGAGACAAAATAATGCTTGGAACCCCACCCTTCGACATCCGCAAGTTCAGGGATGAGGGTTATGATCCGTACAAGTATCGGGATTGATACCTCTGTACTCGTCCGGCTGATCACCGGGGACCCTCCGGACATTCACTCCCACTGCGTCGAGGCTCTGAACGAGCTGGTTGCCGACGGCGTAGAGGTCTTTGCATCCAACCAGGTGATTGGGGAGGCCTACATAGCCGTCCAGCACCACTACGGAGTCAACAGGGATGAAGCCCGCGCCGGTCTGCTGAATGCATTGACCAGTGGGCTCGTCGCTCCACTGAACGGCAAGGCCGTCCTCGATGCCCTGAAGGTTCCCGGTGAGCCCGGCCTTCTCGATCGCCTTATCGCGAACGACTATGCCAGGTCCGGGATTGAATCGCTGACGCTGGACCGCCGTATGGCTTTGTTGCCCAGGGTTCGGCTGCTTTAGGTGACGGGTGATGGCAGCCGCAACTGAAGGGCTGCGGCCCTTTCTATAGGGTTTTGACTTCCCTCGGCTGATTGTCGAGGGACTAGGGTGGATTGCAACTTCGAAAAGCCGCCTGTCGTACGCGACGATGAATCGAACCACGCTTTCAAGCCGATTGCGGAGAAGGCGTCGTTCGTGGTTCTTGAATGTTTCCCAGGGGCGGACGGAGAGATTGCCAAACGCTCGGTGCGTCGCAAGATGAAGAGACAGCGCCACACCATCTTGGATAGAATCAAGACCCTTTCCCATGAGGCTCATTCTCGGCGTATAGATGGTATTTCGGTCCTCTTCGTGCAAACGCTACTAGACCAGGGTGACAGATCTTCATACAGCACTATATAGATGTGACTTTTTCGATGACCTCGCTGACAGCTAGCACTGTTTGTATTTCCCATTAAGAAAATGTATTGGCAGGCCATGCAGGTACTTGGCACCTAATTCTGGCTCCGCAAGAACCGAAAGCACCGTAAGGCCTTGAGTATCCTGCCATGTCAGAGCCATTCCACTCTCATAAGACATCATCATACGAATGTGCTAAAGAGATGAGATGCTAAGAAGAAGCATCACTGGTATCATGTGTCGGTGTGACTGGATCCTACCCCAACTTTCCTCTGATTTTGGCCAATTGAGGGGGCCCACCTCACTAGTCTCCTCATAAGCTCTCAGGACAAAGGGAGGATCATTTACCCGATGATGAGATGGGCTCGTGTTGGAGACGTTCCAGAATACGGCCTTCGTGCTGGAGGCCGCCCCACGTTGCTCTCACCCTAGCGGGCAATTGCCCAACTAGTGGACCGCTCTCGATAGTGGAACCAACGAACCTGAGGAGAATGACTTGACTGCCTACGCGCCGGCGTCGTCACTTGGCTGGCTCGATCTCGATGCGGCAGCGAGCGAGCGAATGGGCACGCTGCTCCGGTCCCTTGAAGAACCCGGTACTCTCGACGAGTTGGGCTTGGGGACCATACGTGACGCCCTCTCGGGGATGCTCAGCCCGGGCAATTCGACCATCCAGACGAGGCTCCGGTACTTCATCTTCCTTCCATGGATATTCGATAGCCTCGAATCCCAGCGAGTACCGCCGTCCGAGTTCGCCAGTAGGCTCCGCGAGGACGAGGCACGATTGATTGACTGCTTACGACATCTGGGGCCGGGACAGGGCGTAATCGGTTACATCTCCGGCAGAAACCTCAAGCGCATGCCCAGCGAAGCCTATTGGGGCGGTTTGGGATCCTGGGGTCTGAGGCAGCTTGAAATGAGCATCGCCAAATACGGGCAACGGGCCGCCGCCATCGGGCGACTCCGGCCCGAACGCGACGACGATGGAAGAACCACAAGACGGATCACCTCGATGTGGGCCACCATTCCCCAAGCTCCCGATGACTTCCTGAAGAGTGATATCACCTTTGAGCTTCGTTCTGGGGAGGCGCAGGTCCTGGTCGACCACATCCGGCGGTATCACACGAGGAGTTTGCTGGCCGTTCTTAGCGGCATGCCAGCCGTTGCGAAGGATGCCAACTACCCATGGGAAGTGCCGAGTTGGGGACTGCCTGACTACGTCGTCGAAATCTTGCGCCACGCCCGATGCTTCTCCGAGTTGACTCTCGGGCCTCAGCTCGTCTATAACGTGCTTCTCGCTCGCAAAGCCAGGAAGGAGTTTGCTTGGGAAACACACGAGCTCGAAGAGCAGCAACTCAGCCGACTCGAATCCTGGGGCCAAATGATTGACGATCGGTACGAGGATTTGACCTCGTGGATTCAGAACCTCCCAGAGTTCTGGAACGTCATCTCCGACCATAGCGTGAGCGGGCGAACCCAAAGCTTCATCACTACTGTAGTCAAGCGCGCCGTCGCAAGTCCCTTCGACTTCGCCAACGACTCCGACGTTCAGAGGTGCATCATTGAACGGGAACTCCATCTCAAGTCTAAGCGAGCTCGACTTACCCACCGAACTGCCCTCGAGAACTGGAGCCAAGCTCCATTCGGTGGTCAGCTGGACTACCGATGGTCAGTTACCAAGAGTTACCTCGAAGACTTTGACAGGGCCATGAAGAAGGGGGCCTGATGCTCCAACCCACAAATCGACTCACACTGATCGACTCGCTGCGGCCACCGGCTGGGTTCCGCCTAGAGGCGGCCATGGCGGTGACGTTCACCCTGGACCTACGGGCGCTATTGGCGGCACCACTGGCGTTGGTACACACAGGATCCGACGGAATCGTCTCAGACGGAAGCCAATACGAGCCAATCGAGTTGCTTCACGCACTGCGGTCCGCCTCAAGCAAGATCAGCGTATTCAATCAGGTTGGTGAGATTGCCTTGCCACCCTCACGGCGAGTGTTCGCCTTAATCGAGAATGCAATCGTACCAGTTCGCGCCCCGCTCGGTGGAATCGTCCATCCCAAGATCTGGGTGCTCCGATACGAGGACGCAGATGGTCCGGCGGATGGTCAACAACGAGAACGGAGCCTCCGGGTGCTCATCTCCAGCCGGAACCTGACTTTCGATCCGAGCTGGGATACCGTAGTCCGTCTCGATGAGGCAAGGGATGGAAATGTTGCATCGCTGGAGCCAGTTGGGGAACTGTTCGAGGGTCTGATCGACGCTGCGGTTGGCATCGTTTCCAGGGATCACCAGGACCGCGTGCAGTCACTATCTTCCGCCCTCAGAACGTCAAGATTCGCCCTGCCCGACGGTATAGAGGAACTCAAGGCCCATGCGATGGGCCTGGTCCCTACTCCCTCGCCACTTCCGGTCGCCACTGAAAGGTCACTCATCGTTTCGCCATTCGTTAGCGATGACTTCTTCACCAGGGTGTATACGGCGCCGGTGGACGAGCTCGTGAGCAGGCCAGAACAGCTCGACCGACTGAAGCGGGAAACCCTCGAGAGGGTGAAATCCCGACAGTACGCCTTTGACGATGGGAGCTCGGCAGAGCTTGAGTCGGGGGAGGTGAAGGATACGCCCCACGACCCTGGCCGGCCCCTTGTTGGGCTGCACGCCAAGATCTTCGCCTTCGAGGACGCGGGTCGAGCCCGTCTGTTCCTTGGTTCGGCTAATGCCACCGGCGCTGCTTTCAGCAGCAATGTAGAGGTCTTGCTGGAACTTGTCGGTTCCAAAGATGTCCTTGGCATAGATCAGATCTTCAATGGTACTGGCGACGAACCTGGGCTCCGTGACCTGTTCGTGACATACCACCGACGAGAAAATGGCGATCTAAATAACGAACTAGCGCCAGTTGACAGTGCTCGCCGTGCCATCGCTCAGCTTCATTTTCAGGGCATTGTCGAAAAAAGCGGTACCGGATGGGCGGTCACGTACCGGTCGCACGAACCGGTTCGCTGCCCTGACGGCATAGAGATCCACTGCTGGCCCCTCGCATCCGCGGGGAACCGACGACGGGTTGCTCTGAATGAATGCCTGGAGGCTCGATTCGAGACCACCCTTGAAGCCATCAGTGGTTTCCTCGCGTTCGAGCTCGCGCATACAGACGACCAGAACGCACAAATCGGTTTCGTAGTTCCGGTACCTCTCACAGGAATACCGGAATTCCGTGACCGGTTCCTGTTGCGTGCTCTGATAGGGAATGCGGAGCGTTTCTTCCGGTATCTCTTGGCGATACTCAACGAGGATTCGGATCAGATGGACCTGCTTGATGCCTTCGATGCCGGCAAAGAGGACTCTATCGCATTCGAAAGTGGCCCTGCGAACTTGCCAGTGTTGGAGAAGCTGCTAAGAACCATGCGACAAGAACCTTCTAAACTCGCTGGATTACACCCACTCGTATCCGATCTAGCCGCCGACGGCGCGCTCCCGCCCGGATTCACCGAACTCTGGTTGGCCATCTACGCTGAAGCAAATCTAGGAGCCTCAGTCTAGTGACGAGACAGTACATCGACGTGGAAGGGGTACTAGCCGACCTGAAGGAATTTCAGAGGCGAACCGCTCGCTGGACCTTTGAGCGCATGTTTGCTGAACAAGATCCCGCAGTCCGATTTCTAGTGGCTGATGAGGTCGGTCTCGGAAAGACACATGTCGCCAGGGGCGTGGTTGCCCAGGTCATTGACCATTTGCGGCGGTCCGGCGACGAACGGCAAGACATCGTCTACGTTTGCTCCAATGCGGCCATCGCCCGTCAGAACCTACGCAAACTCGTACCTGAAGGAATCAAGCCAATCGAGGATATCGAACGGCTCACCATGCTTCCCCTCGCAAATCTGAATAGTGGCGATGGACAGCAGACAAATGTCAACCTGCTCGCAATCACACCAGGGACATCCCTCCAGTTCGGTCGCAGCACAGGCCGGTTCCACGAGCGCTGCTTGGCCTACGCGTTCCTTCGAGCCATTTGGGGCGCGAGGGTGATGACCGGTCCGGCTCGGCGGATTTTCTGGCACGGCGTCTCGGCCGGTGATCCCGACATGCGGCTGCGCTGGGAGGAACAACGGTACAGGACACGCATACGGGGGTTACTTGGAGAGTTCCAAGCCTTGCTCGCGGAAGCCGAACGAAAGCGCCGGGCCGATGGCCGACCGGCCCTTCGCAAGCTGTTCAACGAACTGGCCTCCGGACTGAGGTGGAAGCGTAATTTCCCCGATAGCTTGCACAATGCGCGCAATGACCTGGTTAGCGAGGTTCGCCGCATTATGGCAAAGGTTGGTATCGCCAAGCTCCAACCAGACCTCGTGATTCTGGACGAGTTCCAGCGATACAAGGACCTGCTGAGACAGGATACTAGGAACTTCGCTGTTGAGTTGGCGCAGCGTTTGTTGAGCTACACGGACCCACAGACTGGACGCGCTACCCGGACGCTGCTTCTCTCCGCTACCCCGTATCGCATGTACACAGCAGTCGATGGGGTAGATGACAGCCACTACGAGGACTTCTTCGATACCTGCTGCTTCCTCTTCAATGATCCGGTGAGGGTTGACCGGATACGGGAACATTTCAGCGCCCTCCGTATGGCGCTCACATCTACCGAGTCGCTCGCAAGCGCCGAGGAAATTTGCCGCGCCATCGGCAACGAGCTAAGCGCAGTGATGGCGAGAACGGAGCGGCTGGCGGCCACGCCAGACCGGGACGGAATGCTTCACGAACCGGATACTCCAGTTGAGGTGAAGCCTGTTGACCTGCGCGCCTATCTTCGCCTTGGGAATCTCGCCGAGGCGGTCAACCACCACGAACCCACCGAATACTGGAAGTCCGCGCCCTATCTCGTCAACTTCATGGAGAAGTACAAGCTGAAAGAGGCCGTCGAACAGTCCGTAGATGACGGCAACTTGGCAGAAAATGAAAGACTTGGCCCTGGTCCGGGAATGCTGAACTGGGACGATGTGGAGTCCTACGGGCGGGTTGACCCTCAGAATGGGCGACTTCGTTGGCTGCTCAACGATCTTGAGCGTCACCATGCATTCAAACTGCTCTGGATACCTCCTTCGATGCGCTACTACGATGCAGGCTCGGTGTATGAAACTCCGGAAGCAACCAGCTTTACGAAGCGGCTGATCTTCTCCGGATGGAGAGTCGTCCCGAAGGTAGTCTCCTCGCTGGTAAGCTTCGAGGCCGAGCGACACGCGTTCGTCGGACGCAGTCACGACTATACTGCAGACTATCAACGACGTGGTGGCCAACGTCTTATCTTGCGTACCAGCGAGCGTACTGCCGGCCAAGTTAGACGGGGAGAATCGACTGCAGACCGGCGAGCGGCTGCCATGACCACCTTTCTATTGATCTGGCCGAGTCCGAGCCTCGCAGAACTGGGAGACCCACGACCACTGGCGCTCGGCACTGGACGCCCTGTGTCTGAAGTGCTCGCCGATGTGGCATCTCGAATCTCGGACGCCATCGAACCCCTCGTGTGTCGCGCGCCGACTAGCGGCGCCGTCGACCGGAGATGGTACTGGGCTGCACCCATGCACATCGACCATGAAGTTTACCCTTTGGCAACGGATCGCCTGCTTGCCGATGGCAGTCTGGCGCACTGGGAAGGCAACGAAACTGACCGCGGACTTTCCGCCCATGTTGCCGAGGCAAAGGCCATGCTTGAGTATGGTGCCGACGCTCTGGGCCGCCCGCCGGATGACCTTTGCGAGGTTCTCGCTGAGCTAGCAGTTGGTGGACCGGCGCAATGCGCACTGCGGGCGATCAGTTTGGTAACCGGTTTACCAATCGCTGACGAATCGACCGTGTTGAACGCCGCGCGAGTCGGTGCCGCGTTCAGGCGTTTCTTCAACGCCCCTGAGGTCACGGGCCTGATCGTCGGCGGAGGTCCAGATGAATGGGGTGCCGAAGAAGGCGGCGGACGCTACTGGCGGGATGTCCTCCGCCACTCAATCGACGGCAGTCTGCAGGCCGTCTTAGACGAGCACATCCATGTAATGCGTGACTGGCTCGGCCATCTGAGATTGGAAGACGACGACCAGTGTGCGCAGGCAGCCAAAGACATCGCTCAACACGTAGCGGAGGCCTTGGAGCTTCGTACGTCCTCACTACGAGTGGACATGCCTCACCGAGAGCAGAATGATAACCGCATTGCTCTGGCCCACCGCCGAATGCGCACCCGCCTCGCCGTCGCGTTTGGTAATCAGACCCTTGACGACGGAGGTGAGGCACGGATCGAATCTGTCTCCAAAGCGTTCAACTCTCCGTTCTGGCCCTTCGTCCTAGCCTCTACCTCTATAGGACAAGAAGGATTGGATTTCCATCTCTGGTGCCACGCCGTAGTTCACTGGAACCTTCCCTCCAACCCCGTCGACCTAGAGCAGCGCGAAGGGCGCGTTCACAGGTACAAGGGCCACGCCGTCCGTCGCAACATCGCCGCCACCTTGGCGCCAGATCTGCTTGGCGGTAAGCTGATTGTTGGAGCCGATCCCTGGAGTCAGCTGTTTGAGATGGCAGCCCCTTCCAAGCCGGAGGCAGACGGCGAAATGGTGCCTTACTGGGTGTTCCATACGGGTCCGGCAAGGATCGAACGCCTCGTGCCCGTACTGCCCTTTAGTCGAGACGCAGCGGTTCTGCCACGGTTGCGCAAATCACTTGCGGCGTATCGCCTCGCGTTTGGTCAACCTCGACAGGAGGAGTTGGTTGAGTTCCTCCAAGCCGACCGCTCCGACGATGACTTGCTACAGTTGGCCTCACGGCTCCGTATCGAACTCTCACCACCTAATTCGGCCTGCAACTCTGAGTAAGTTGCAATGGTACTGTTTGGACGTGGAGTCTCTGAGTTTCTCAATACCATCAACAGAGGACCGCCAACGCGCTCATCCCTCAAAGTACGCAAATCTGAATGGCGGAGAGGTAGAAAGGGGCTCCAAATGAGCCTGCGACAGAGTTCTCCAACAAAGGAAAGGGCTGGTCGGGGAAATCTCCCAGACGACCGTACCCTCCAAGTTAGCCAGCCACAGTTAGAGAGTGATTCTTTCTGTCGTAAGAAGTTGTGATAAAATTTCTCAACCGCGAATGAGCTATTTCATGCGGCGATTTGTTCATCTTATGGGGGAAACATGGAGAGCTTTGAAAAAGCTTTTGCGAACGCGACAAGTGTCGCGGACGCGGCGCTAAAGGCCAACCAGAATCTGACTACACAGTTACGACGGCTGAGGAGGGCATCGCTGCAGGGCAATGTGGCGGCGGTCAAGAGAGAGCAGAGAAGGCTCTCCGAGGCTCTAAACAAGGTGGAAGAGGCAGTGAACGAGGCGAGCGAGGCGTGGGATTACCCAGAAGAGGTAGAGCTGGAGTACTTACAGTCTCTGGAGGGGTATGCAGCGGAGCTGCGGCGAGTGGCTGGCGAGAAGGGGTTGGTCATACGGGAGCGAGATGGGCAGCTGATATGTCATCCTTTCGTCCTTCGGGTCGTGGCTGGAGAGAGGGCAGTCCGCATCGACAGGAAGAAGGTTTCCGCTATTCGACCGTCGCACCTGACGGAGGTTCTCGCCAAGGCCCAAAACGCTCCGGCGCGCTTCCGTCCCCAAAGATTCCTCGAGGCGCTTTACAAGGTATATCTGGCCCTGACGAAAGAATCTTCAGGACGTCCCATTGGCGGTGCCGGTGACCCCGTGATTCTCCTTGACGAAATCTATAGACTCTTTACTTCTCTTCCCGGTAGCAGCAGTGACTATTCAAAGACCGACTTCGCCAGGGATCTCTATGAACTTGATCGTAGTGGAGTAACAATAACTAGATTAGGTGCCACCCTCTCCTTGCCCGCATCCACCGGCGCCCGTAGCGCTCGAGACCTGTATACCTTCGTCGGACCGGACGGCTATGAAGTCAAATACTACGGCATACGCTTCACGGAGGGCTAGAAGGATGAAAAATGCTATCCCTGTCAAAGACTGGTTTCATTACATTGATGAAGAATACCTGTCATCCTACATCAAGATGGGCGGCTCTTCCGTAAAATTCGCCGTCGTGCCTGAAGAATTGAAGCCCTCTCTCTACGACACAGTATCGGCACGATGCAGGACCCTTGACTACGAAGTAATCAAACTGGACGCAAAGCATAAAGATATGCGCGCTTACATGCCGCAAGGCATCTTCTTTGGCATGGCGCGCCAACTGGATTGGAGGACGTTAGCCCGCCGCTTCATTCTGACTAGCGCCGCCCGGCGCGGATTTAAGGTGGAAGGCGTAGATGCGACAGATGAAGGTGTCTACGACAGAATCGCTGCAGAAAACAACGTAGGGTCGGATTTTGTAAATCAGGCAATAATGCCTCAGATTCAGAATGTGGTTGCCAGAAATGCGCGTATGGTCAAAGACTTTCGAGTCTGTATGAGCCAACTCTGCCTGGAGGAATATATCCGTGGCAATTACAACGGCCAGCTATTGCTTGACTGGCTGACGGGGCGCAACACCAGGATCAGCAACGTGCGGCATTACTCTATTTTTACCGGCGTCAACCGCTCTACTGCCAGGTACTTCATCGAATCAGCCCTCTATTGGGTCCGCCATGCAGGCCGCGCCGGGACCGTCATACTGTTGGATAACTCCCGTGTGACTGTGGCTCGCAACCCCAAGGATGAGTGGAAATACTATACCAAGCCAATGACGTTGGAACACTACGAGTTGCTAAGGCAGTTTATCGACAGGGTTGATGAAATGGACGGTGCCTTGCTTGTTGTCGTGACCAACCTGGATTTTCTTGATGAACGCCCCGACCGCAGGTCGAGAGGCTATGGGATCTATCCCGCATTGCAGTATCGAGTTATGGACGACGTGAGGGACCAGAACAGGATTAATCCCCTGTCTTCCCTGATACGACTGTCTTGAGGAGAGATGAGAACAGTGTCAATACAATCTGAGAATCGTCAAATGCTGAAAGCCCGACTGTCCCTTGAGGCTCTACGGAACGGCGTACCGAACAGAGAGGCGGTCAAGATCCTTGGATGCAATCAGCCTGAGGCTGAGACGCTGTTCGAGCAGATGCTAAGCAAAGTTGAGGACACTGAGAATCCGCCTTCTACTGCCCAGGGGATGCTGGTTTCCGGGGATTTCGGCACGGGTAAGTCCCACCTTCTCACCCACCTGGAGAACATGGCCCTTTCCCGAGGGTTTGTGTGCAGTACCGTCGCCATCAGCAAAGAAACACCGCTCTATGACTTGGCCAAGGTGTTTAAATCCGCCATAGAAAACGGACGGATGCCGGGCCGCAGCGGCCGCTTGATTGAAGAATTGGGCCTGCGATTGAATCCCAGGTCTCAAGAGTATGACAATTTCTTCATCTGGGCCGACGATACCAAGTTAAATCAACTCCATCCGATCTTTCCAGCCAGTCTTCTTGTCCATAAAAGCTCCAGAGACGAAGATCGGAACAGGGAGATTGAGAATTTCTGGGCCGGAGATAGAATCTACGTCAGAACGGTTAAGACCGGGTTGCGCGAGATAGGCCAATACAAGAATTATCCCTTTCGCGCCCCGAAGGTGGGAGATCTGCCCCCGCAACGGCTCAGATTCATGACTGCGCTAATCAAGGCGGCGGGTTACAAGGGCTGGGTGATTCTACTAGACGAAATTGAACTCATCGGTCAATATTCTCTTCTACAACGAGGCCGATCTTATGCGGAGTTGTCTCGTTGGATGGGGCGAACGATGGGAGAGGCGTATCCCGGACTTGTGGTGGTTGGCACGGTAACTGCGGACTTTGCCTCCGTGGTCATTAGTCCCAGTGGCTCCAAGATGGACCGGGACAAAGTTGGAGCTAGGCTGGAACAGGGAGTCCGCTACCGGAATCTGGCGCAGGTGGCAGAAGAAGGGATGCAACTTCTGGAACGGAGTTGTATAGCGTTGAACACGCCGACGGAAAAGGACATCGGCGTGACGATGGATAGGCTGCGTAGGATGTATTCCTCCGCCTATAATTGGGACGCTCCCGCCCTTCCGACCCGCGAACGCGGAGCCGGTTATCAGAACCGGATGCGCTATAGAATCCGCGCCGCCGTAAACGAATGGGACCTGCGTAGGCTTTACCCGGATTACAGTCCCGAAACGGAAATGCAGGAATACCATTCGACCTACGAGGAGAACTTGGATTTAGAGCGGGAGTCCAAAGATGACGCAGCCGATTCTACTCTAATGTTGCCCTCACCCTGACGGAGCTGACTCCCGTGGCCATCCACTTCAATGCCCTGGACTTTCAAAGCCCGCAGCGCAACGTTGCAGCGTGGCTCCGATTTGTTGAAGACGCAGACGGTGTTAGAGCCGCTATCTTCCAAACGTCGGAAACAGGCAATCCCGTCGATTTCTGCTTCACCTGGGCATCCTTCCGTCAATTCGATGGTAGCAGCACGGACGCAAGGGGCGGCGCGGTTTCGCTGCTTCTCAAGAGGCTGCTGAGCGAGGCGGAGTGTCCACCCGCGTTGATATTGGGGCTGGCGGATGAGATTCCCGCATGGACGTTAAACGAGGCTATTCCGCCAAGTATGCCCATTTGCCTTTTTGAGGCGTCGCTGGATTGCTGGGAAGGGAATTCTGAAGGCAACAGGTTGCCGACCCTGTGGCACAATGGCCCTCCGCTGGTAGGGTCCGATTCGGCCAGGCTTTTCAACGAGGTGGTGGCGTGGGAGGACCCTCTAGAACCGTTCCGGCGGACTGCTACGGGGCTGGCGGAGGCCTTTGCCGATGAACATGTGAGAGCGCTTGCGGGCGTCCGCGGACTTTCGGGTGTGGTTGCCCTGCATTCCATGTCAAACGGAGATGAATTGAAGGACACTCGCTCATCCGCTGCAATTAGTTCGCCTCACGGGATCGAGTCCGAATCACGCCAACCGCCGACATTGGCGCAACGGCTGTGGGACGTCCTGCTCGCCCCGCCATTGCGTATGAGACAGGTGCAACTTGAGTGGCGGGGCGAATTGATGCCCTTCCAGCGAGAAGGCGTGCAGGCGTTGATGGAGAATCGATGTCTATTGCTGGCCGACGACATGGGTTTAGGTAAGACTATACAGGCAGTGGTGGCACTACGGCTCTTGCGGGCACGCCGGGAGATTTCTTCCTGCCTTGTGGCGGCACCCGCCAGCGTGCTGGACCAGTGGCGCCGGGAGCTCGACAAGTGGGCGCCGGAACTCTCGGCAATAATCGTCAGAGGTTCAGCCAGAGATAGGGAATGGCAGTGGAAGGCTAGAAGAGATGTAACGCTAGTCAGTTATGACACCCTGCGGTCGGATTACGGAGCCGGGGAAAGTTCGGCGGTGCGGCGGGAAACCTGGGACGTGGTGGTGGCAGATGAGGCGCAGCGGGTGAAGAATCGCAACCGAACCAGTGCGGCGCTGAAGGGGCTTCGGAGGAGACGCTCATGGGCGTTGACCGGAACCCCCGTCGAGAACGACGAGGAGGAGTTGGCCTCCATCATGGAGTTCGTGGACTGGGACGAATTTGGGACTATCAGACGTTACCACGCGGGATGGGAGCTGCGAGAACGCCATCAGGAGTTGCAACTGCGGCGAAAGAAATTCGACGTGCTGGATGACCTACCGCCTAAACAAGAAACAACGATTCCCATTGAGCTGGGTCCCAGACAGCGCCAAAGTTACCACAAGGCCGAGCAGGATGGCATAGTCTATCTGAAATCCCTTGGCGCTGAGGTGAGCGTCCGGCACGTGCTTGAGCTTATCACCCGGTTGAAGCAGATATGCAACGCCGACCCCATGACCGGAGAGTCCTCCAAGTTGGAGGACATAAAGCAGAGGCTGGAGCAGTTGGCGGCACAAGGGCATAAAGCGTTGGTCTTTTCCCAGTACACCAGCGACCATGCGGGCGTCAAAGCTGCTGCCAGATTTCTGCAGGAGTTTTCGCCTCTGACCATCACGGGCGACGTCCCTCAAGAGGGCCGAGAAGACATCTTACGGCGATTTAGAGAACAGCCTGAGCACAAAGCATTGATACTGTCGTTGCGGGTCGGTGGACTGGGCTTGAATCTTCAAGAGGCGTCCTATGTGTTCCACCTGGATAGGTGGTGGAACCCTGCCATAGAACGGCAGGCAGAGGACCGAAGCCACCGCTTGGGCCAAACAGTTAAGGTCAACGTAATCAAGTACTCTTGCGTTGAAACCATCGAGGAGCGGATTGACCGTCTACTGGAGACCAAGCAGGAGGTATTCGACCGGCTCGTCGATGACGTGTCTCTGGACCTTTCTGCTCAGATGAGCTCCGAGGAGCTATTCGGCCTATTTGGCTTAGTGTGACGCACCCGACCTGCTACCCGACTGCTGCATCACCAACTATGCTACGAAGACGGATTAGGGGACTCCAATCGAGAACTGTATATGAACGGAGCATGACGCTACTTCCGATCCTCTTGTGTGTTCTAACCACCTACAAGTTGTGATGGTGTGTTCGGGCTTATAAGAGAGAAGAACAGATAAGGAAGACTGGCATTTTCAATTCGCCTGGATCCCATGGTGATAGGGTTATACTATATTGTCCTTTGCTGTACCGGAAGGAAGGCAGGCACTGAGCCAGCGACGTCTCGGCGAACTTTACGCTCATTGTAGTTAATTCCTCATCGGAACTTCGACTATTGTATCGGACGGGATTCCAGTCATTTGCGCAAGCTTATGGGTTGTAACCAAGGGTATATCCAGCCAATTACCAGCCTAGCCTTCTCCCGGCAATGTCGATCGCAGCGACATTAGATCAGTCATCTGTTGTTTTACAACTAACTATACGCCCTTATAGTGAAAGCGAGAATGTCCCGCTAGGCCAAATTGCCTCGACTGATAAGAGTGCTATGGACTTGACTTTGGCTGGCAAATAGTTCCGGATATTTTGCGTCACCGGCTTATTTTTTCCCAATATGTCCCATTCTAACTGTCGATCTGCACCCTTGAGGGAATTTCCTTTGAACCCTTACATGCATTTTCTATCTGGGCTCAGATACCTCTGCGTTACCACTCAACGTACGAAGAAAGAAATGTTGACAGGAGAACCTTGCGCGTAGAAACTTGTCAACCATTGGGAATATCCGTGCGATACCTTTCGATTCCCGGAGGAAAAATATCTCAGAACCATCCTTCGTCAGAACTCATACAACACGATCATAAATACTTGGTGAATGAAGTAACTCCATTCGAGAGAAAACTGTTCTTGTTCTGGGATGACTTGAATGAGTTCCGAGTGAATGTATTTTCATCTAGAACAGGTGCGAGGCTCTCACAGCTTTCTGACCCCTACCGTGAGCTAGGGACACTCTGAACAAGTTCAAGCGTGGCAATGGTAGGATGAAGGTCAGCACAGTGGTCTGGGGAGAGAATGGGAGAACGCGATGGATCAACCGACGCTTGCGGACTTGGAATACGAGGGGAAGAAGCGAAAGACTCGCCGGGAGAAGTTCCTTGAACGGATGGAGGGACCGATCCCATGGGAGGAGTTGGAAGAGCGGATCCGGCCGTACTAAACCAAGGCAGGACGAGGGCGTCGGCCCTATGAGTTGTCGGCGATACTGCGGGTACACTGCGTGCAGCTATTCTACAATCTGAGCGACCCTGGGATGGAGGACCTGCTCTACGAGGTGGAGTCGGTGAGGAGGTTCGCAGGGTTGAGGTTGTCGGGGCCGCTGCCGGACGAGACGACCATACTGAACTTCCGCCATCTGCTGGAGAAGCACAGTCTGAGCATGGGGCTGTTCCAGGAGATCAACGACCATCTGGAGTCACAGGGACTACGTCTTCAGTCGGGCACAATAGTGGACGCCAGCATCATAGAGACGCCGTCGTCGAGAAAGAACCGGACTGGGGAGCGGGATCCTGAGATGCATCAGACGAAGAAGGGCAACGAATGACACTTCGGGATGAAGCTGCACATAGGCGTGGACGCAGAGACGGGAGTGGTGCACAGTGTGGCTACGACGCCGGCGAACGTGCATGACGTGACTGAGGTTCCTAGGCTGCTGTACGGAGGGGAGGAGCAGGTGTGGGGCGATGCAGGGTATCAGGGAGTCCACAAGAGGGATGAGAATCGTGGGTTGGAAGTGGAGTGGCAGGTGGCGATGAGGCCGGGGAAGCGTCGGAAGCTGGAGCCTGGGAGTGAGGCGGCGGCGGCGGAGAAGCGCAAAGCGTCAGTCCGGGCCAAGGTGGAGCATCCCTTTTTGTATGTTAAGCGACGCTTCAGGTACGCCAAGGTTCGAAACCGGGGGCTGGTCAAGAACACCCAACGGCTTATGACGCTGCTGGGGTTCGCCAAGAGTGATGAGGGCCGAGTCTCTCTTGGTGGCGTGACCTGGTATAAGTGCGCCCGAAATCAGTGCCGGGCCGGTGAAAGCGTCCCAGACGCCCCATCCACGTGCCCTCTCACTGCTGAACGTCTCCCAGGATCCGTGCAATCCACCTCCCTACAGCTGGAGGTCGATTGTTTAGAGATTCCCTAGGTGAAGATGAGGGCTGGTTCCAGTAGTTGGGTACATTGCCATGCCTGGATCGGTACATCGATGGCAGCGGTCAGGAGGGGCAGGCGGAACAAGGCCCGTGCCTGAGCGGGACATTTTGTCATGGAAGGCGGCCGCAATCGGAATCTCAGCAAAACATCGATGAGTTCGCCTGTTATGGAAAAGGCAAAGAATGGGCGAACCGTGGAATCGAGCAGCGACGGCTTAAATGGTAAGGGGACTGGGAAGGACGCATAACACATGAGGCTCACGGCGCTGATGCGAGACTTCCTGTGAGTTCTTGAAGAGGACGGTGGAGGCTTCAACGCGCGGATAATGAAGCTGTTGAAGATTCTGAAAGAGAATTTTGGGCGAGCAATTGATGAAGCTAGGAAGAATCTCAGTTGTGATGGACGCAGGTCTAGCCAAGCCCTCGAGCAGAAATGGAAATGGGGCAAAGCACTATAGCCTCAGGGGAGTGAGCTCAAGGCCTTTGGTTCCGCGCCAGGGGTGATCGATGGGCGGGTGGCGAATGCTGACGACGAAGCCGGATATAGCAAGTTTAAGAATGGGCAGCTTAGGGCCGGAGAAGGGCGGGATGGCGAGGCAATTTCACCAAGGGCGAGGGTTGACTTCCGGGTTCATTGCCGAGGCACATCAAACCGCTCCGGTTGGCACCGGTCATAGACGTCGCTATAGTTGTCTTCTAAGTCAAATTCATAATGATTGATCTCAAGGAGGAACATTGCGGCGCAACGTTGTCACATGGAATAGGCTTGGAAGAAGATCCCGTGAATTGTTTGTCAATGAACTAGGACAGGTTACACATTTGGGGATCTCATACGAATCATTCGATACCTTTATTTCCCACAAAGGGGATGATATGAGGTTGGCTGAACAGGTAGGAGACATTCTCAACGAAAAGGGTGTATACGGCTACCTCGACAAGTGGGACCCAGAAGTAGATGGCGACTCACCCGGGCTAGAGATTCACATAAGAGATGTAATCAGGGAGACTCCCAGCATCATCGCCGTGGTGACTGAAAATACTCCTCTTTCTTGGTGGGTGCCGTTTGAGATCGGCGTGGCACGAGAGACGAAATCACAAATAGCTACGTTCCTGTGGGTCAATGAGTATAGTTCGAAAGTGGTGGTGTTGCCCAGTTACCTAAAGAGATGGCCAATCCTGGCATCAAATCGAGAACTGGAAATGTGGGCGCAAGAGTTAGCATCGTCCCAATCTGTCAATGTCGGGGCTAGAAGCTCGAGACTGGAGCACGCTGTCAATTTGTCTGCCGGTTGGGGAGGAGGTTTGAGGATCGATAGATTAGAGCAGTCAGGAAAGGTGAGGTTCGAATGATAGCCTTCCATAGGCTTTGAAAGCATTGCCCCCACACTGTACATTTCGATGGTTCAGCGTCCACAATCAACATCACCACCGTCGAATGTCTAACGGTGACAAGTCGCAAAGTCCACATAAGATAATACCGAAGACTCTTTTGTCTTCTACCTTCGCAGCTTGACGCCTCCGGAAACTGTTGTTGCCACGTAGGTTGCGGCGAAGATCATCTCTGATAGCCAGCGGCGGAAGGACTCGTCGTCGCTGAAGCGTTTGAACAGTTCAGTGTGGTCGGCGAGGAGGTCGGTCATGGCCCGACCCAGGGCCTTGTCGTGCTCGATGCGGGCATTCTGCCGGTCAGAGTTGGCCATGGCGTTCTGGTACGCCTTATCCTCAGCAACTTTCTTTGGCAACTCTTCGGCAATCACCCTCTGGATCTTGTCTTGGTCCTTCCACTCGATGTTGCCGAACCGGTCGTTGAACTCCCGGATGATGTTGGAGAGGCGCTCCATTTCGGGATCGGCTTTTGACCCGCCGCCACCGTCGGGGACGGGATCAATCTCAGAGTCTTCGTCGGCGAGCCGGATTTCCTGCACCGCCTGTTTCTCCACACGATAGCTGTCCATGTCGATGGCTTCGAGGATGCCTTTTGACAGATCGTCTTCGACGGGAGCGGGCAGCTTGGGAACAAGGAAATTCAGGAAGATGGACAGCTTCTCCCATTCAGCGTAGCTGTAGGGCAGGATGGCTGACAGGAATCCGTAGGTCCTGAGGAATGCTTTGGCCTTCCCCTTGAAGTCCACCTGCCCTTCCTCGTCGAGATCCCTCCGGTAGTTCTCGACACAATGGTCCAGGATTGGGTCCAGCAAGGCCCGGCCCCGGTCGGCCTCAGAAAGAAACTGCTCGACAAACTTGTCAACCTGTGTCTGACTGTACACCTGAAAGCCGTCCAGGTCTGCCTTGAGGTCGTGCAGCTTGTCGGGGTCGGTCTCGTCCGACAGTATAGTGGTGCGGTAGTAGTCGGCGAAGGCGTTCTGGATCGTGTCAGTGTCGTTGGAGAAGTCGAGGACGAAGGCGTCGTGCTTCTTGGGGTTGGCCCGGTTGAGGCGCGACAGCGTCTGGACCGCCCTCACGCCCGACAGCGGCTTGTCCACGTACATCGTATGGAGCAGCGGCTCGTCGTAGCCCGTCTGGAACTTGTCGGCGCAGACCAGAAAGCGATACGGGTCTTCCTGAATTTTCTGCTCAATCTGACTCGCCGGAAAGTTGTTCAGCGATGCTTCAGTGACCTTTGCGCCGTCGTGGTCGTGCTCGCCGGAAAAGGCCGCGATGGCCTTGTACGGGCTCTTGCGCTCGGCCAGGTAGTCTTGGATAGCATCAAAGTATCTGAGGGCACGCTTGACGCTGCTCGTCACCACCATGGCCCTCGCATTGCCGCCAATCTTGCGCAGCCCGGCCACCTGCTCGTGGAAGTGGTCCACCATGATTTCCGCTTTCTGGCGTATGGCGTGCTGGTTGTCCTCCACGTAGCGACGCAGTTTCTTCCCCGCCCTCTTGCTGTCGAATTCCGGGTCGCCCTCCAGGGTCTTGATAAGCCGGTAGTAGCTGTTGACCGGCGTGTAGTGCTTCAGCACGTCGATGATGAACCCTTCCTGGATGGCCTGCTTCATGGTGTAGGAGTGGAAGGGCACGTGTCTGGTGTTACCGACTTCGGGGACGGGATCGCCGAAAATCTCCAACGTCTTGTTCTTCGGCGTGGCGGTGAAGGCGAAGTAGCTGGCGTTGGACAGCATCTTCCTGGATTCCATCAGCCGGTTGATCTGGTCCTCCATTGTCTCGTCATCGTCTTTCGTGCCGGCCTCCCCCAGGGCCGCAGACATCGCCCCAGACGTGCGACCTCCCTGGCTGGAGTGGGCTTCGTCAATGATGATGGCGAATTTGCGCCCCCGGTGGTCATTGCCTATGGCGTCCAGGATGAATGGGAACTTCTGGACGGTGGTGATGACGATGCGCTTCCCCTCTTGAAGCAGGGATCGCAGATGGCCGGAGCTTTCGGCGTGGCCGACGATGGATCCAACCTGGGCGAACTGCCTGATGGTGTCGCGTATCTGCTTGTCCAGCACTCGCCTGTCAGTCACGACGATAACAGTGTCGAATAAGGTCTCACTGTCTCGCTCCAGCCCAATCAGCTGGTGGGCCAGCCACGCGATGGAGTTGGACTTCCCACTGCCCGCCGAGTGTTGGATCAGATACCGGCGTCCGACTCCCCTCTTCCTGGCGTCGGCCAGCAGCTTGCGCACCACGTCCAGCTGGTGATATCGAGGCCATATCTGCGTCCGCCTCTTGCGCCCTGTCTTGTCGTCTCTGGACTCCACTAACTGGGCGTAATTTTCGATGATGTTCGTCAGCCCGGGGCGGGTGAGAATCTGCTTCCACAGATAGTCTGCCTTGAGGCCGTTAGGGGTTGGGCGGGTTTCCCGCGCCGTCGTCCCATCCCTTGTTGAAGGGAAGAAACCAGGACGTCTTGCCCGTGAGGTGGGTGCAGAACTTCACCTCGTGTTCGTCCACGGCGAAGTGGGCGAGGCATCGACCAAGCTGGAACAGCTTCTCCCGCGGGTTGCGGTCCCGCTTGTACTGCTCCACTGCGTCCTCGACGGTCTGCTTGGTCAGGCTGTTCTTCAGCTCAAAGGTGGCCACGGGCAGACCGTTAATGAACAGTCCCAGATCCAGCGCGAGGCCGGCTTGGTCGTTGCTGTATCGGAGCTGCCTCGTCACGCTGAATCGGTTCTTGCCGTACAGGACGTTGGCCCTCTTGTTGCCGGGCGACGGCGTGCCATACATCAGGTCGATGCGGTGGGGCCCGTGGCTTATGCCGTTGCGGAGCACCTCGATGGTGCCGCGCTTGGCGACCTGGCTCTGGAGGCGGGCTAGAAACTTTCGCCGTGTGGGGCTGTCGCTACCCAGGTCTAACGATTCTGCGGCCTCCGGCTGGGTGTCGTGGAGAAAATCCGACAGCCTGGCCAGGTCTACGCAGTATTCCCTGTCGTAGTCCCGCGAGTCGCCCAATACCCAACCAATAGAGTAGGCGGGGGGACGCTCGCGCACCTCGTCCTTGTCTTGGCCCTTATCCCTCACCCCCGTCAGCCACTCGCAGATGAGGGTCTCAAGGCCGCGTTCTGTGGTGTCGGTGGTCACGGCGCTACCGACTCTTCCACAAAGGGATTGATTACCTGGAGGCCGTCGTAGTCCTGTCCCGCGCTGAGGTCCTCGGAGTACACCGCATCGCAGCCGAGGAAGTGTGCGGCGGCAAGGATTGCCCCATCCCAATAGGTTATCCGATACCGCTGGCTGATGATGACGGCCTGCTCGAAGACCTTGCGGGTCATTGGCTGAATAGGCTTGTGTCTAAAGAGCCGGAGAAACGCCATCGCATGAGCATGCGGCAAGCGGCCCGTTCGGGCTGGATGAGTTGCCTGCCAATAGAACTCCTGCAAAACCTGCACCGACAACGCCAGATCGGGCGCCTTCAACACTTCCCGGGCCTTCCGTCGCTTCTCCGCGTCCTCTTGTGTGGCCAGAGCCGCATATAGCAGAACGTTGGTATCTACGAATTTCAACAGCTCCCTCTATCCCTTTGCGACCGCTGACATGCCTTGGGTACCTGTCTCCTCAAAGGATGTCGTCAAACGGGCCAACTCCAACTCGAGATCCTCGTTCCGCTCTTCAGCTATTGCCATACGCATCTCCAGCCTTGCCCGCTGTCGGTCGTGCACTTCCTCCCGTGTCAGACGATCATATCCACGCAATCCAACACCCTGCGCGTCCCAATCCTCAAACAGACTATCCAGGCCACGCAGAAATTTCTCGTGCGACCCTGGGTCGTCTGCTGCGGGAGTCCTCGCTATGGGTTTTTCCATAAGCGCCCGCAGGTACTCTCTGACGAGGGCCGACACCGAGGTGTCCAACGCCGCAGCTAGTATACGAGCGCGCCTATGGGTCTCTTCGTCGACGGATACGGTGATATTCCTCAAGTCCACAGCCTCACAGTTTTTGTGAAGTACAGTATACGACGATTACCCGGATTCTGTCATTGTATGCTACGGCAGACGCGAGGCCGCCTTCCGCACGTCCAGCTTGCCGGTGACGACGTCTGCGATGAGGCGGGTGCGGTACTCCTTCACCAGCTCAATCTGTCGTCGGGCGCGGGTGATCGCGGCGTTGATGTTGGCGGTGGCTTCCCTTAGAGCTACAGCGATAATCCGTTGCTCCACGGTCGGTGGGCAAGGCAAATCCACCGCGCAAAAATTGTTGAAGTTTAGATCCTGTCCATCTCGAATAAAGTTGGCTGTTGACTGAAGTTCCCTGATGTAAGCCTGTGATTTGAAAACATAGCTAAAGAATTCCACGTTTACTTCAGCAATCCTGCGAAGGACGATATATGAGGAACGAATGCATCCAGTCGCCCAAGCTCTCTCTAATCCCCCCTGAAAACTTCGCATGCTAATGACAAAATCGTCCACTTCAACATGGCGGCGTTTTTCAAGGTGCAGGGAGATCTTCACGATTTTTCGACCTATTCTCCGCTCGTACTCGTCTTGAGGGATTACACCGTAGGCCTGCGTCGCAGACAGTTGTTCGTCATGTAGCCTGGCCAATTCCTTCCGGGGGCTGAAGAGTCGTTTGCTCCGCCGCACCTCCCAATGCTCCGGCACGTCGCCGAGCCAGTCGACGCCGGAGGACTTGAGGGGGACGTTGGGGTCGAGGCCGCGAGTGACGGCCCGGTTGACGACGGCCTGCTTCTCTTCCTCCAACACCCCAACCAGCTTCTCCTTGGCGTCGACGTAGCGTTGGATGCGTTCGTCGACTTGGTCGAGGTAGCGGACGATGGCGCGTTGCTCCGGGAGGGGAGGGATCAGGGTTTGGACACCCTTCAGGTGAGGCCAGTACAGATTCCTTTGTATCGTGCCAACGCCCTTTGAGCAAATTACATATTGGCCAACCATTGACTTGTCCCTAAATAGTAGATCGGCGAATTTCGCATCGAGCGTAGGGCTCAACTCAAGCACCAAATAGGCTGGGCTGACTATCCCTCTATGGTTAGAGACTCCCACTGAACCTCGCCATGCCTGCTGGTTGTTCAGAACAAAGTCGCCAGGATCAACCGCCTGGTAGCGTGATAGGTCTTGGCTTGTGGGATTAGTTCTCTTCTCTTCCATTTCAGAGAATCTAATAACACCTAGATTGAGATAAACGGACAACAACTCACGATGTTGCTGGTTGATTATCGACTTTGGCCGTGAAACGGATGACAGCCTACTCACCTCCCAATGCTGCGGCACGTTGCCTAGCCAGGGGACGGCGGAGGGCTTGTAGGCGGGGTAGGGGTACATGGGAAGAGATGTCACGGGGAAACCAGCGACTTGCTTATGGCAGCCTTCCAAGCATCCTCGAATATCGTGACCGCACGGTCAATTAGTTCTATCACGTGCCTTTGCTTGATGACAATACCAAGTCCGAGCACCGCAGGAAAGCCGCTCGGAGTGATGCCCTCCTTAGTGGCCGAGACCACACCTATAAGCCGGTACTTGCCGTCCCAGGCTGCAAATACCGGGCTTCCACTAGAGCCGGGAAATACCTGGGCATCGATGACTACCAACCCTTGTCCTCGAAAATCAATGTTTGGCATTGACGCCAGTGTGCCTCTGCGTACTAGTGGAAGGTTATTAACGGTGTCGTAGTAGTCATTCGGATAGCCCACAAATAACACTTCGCTTCCAAGAGCAACTCTCTCATAGTTTATCGGAGTCAAGAACTTTTCATCGAGATACTTCACACATGCATCACCGTGTGTAATGCGAGAAACATCCACGCACGCCAGATCGACGCCTTTGTCAGGGTGGCCTATATGCAGCCCTGAGAACCCATCAAACTTAAATGTCCGTATTTCACCAAATTCCGGATTGCCGTCTTTCTTCCTGCGATTAAGCGTAAGAGTCATTGTGCCCTGTCCTTCTTTCAAGACATGCTTATTCGAAATCAACAAAAGCTTCGAGCGTATATCCCCTTCCGCAAATCGGAATTTCGCAAGATAGAAAAATCCTGTACCAGTAGTAATCCGCCTTTGGTTACCGTGCGATGTGGCCATATGTATTCTGACCGCGGTGTACGCTGCCTGGTGATTGAAGTATTGGGTTGTCATTGCCATCCTTTCCGGTAATCCCTAGTTCTATTGCGTCCGAAAGGCTTCCGTGAGTTGGTCGGTTGTGTCCCATCCCTACGGACGAACGCACGGTGAATCCACCGGGCCACCTTCGCCGGTGCCCAGGGTTTTGGCCAATCGTAGATTAGTGCGTATGGATCTTCTCCCTTGCAGTTGTCCACCAGCCTCGGCGGCATCAGGCGGGGATTGTGCTTCTTGCCGTAATTGGGGTGATTCGGCAGAAGTATTCCCACCAGTCCGCACCTGGAATTCTTCTTGGTCCTTCTAATGCTGGAACCGAGCTCCCAGTCCACATGCTTTCTCTGCCACGTGCGGGGACCAATCAGGACGATAGTAACGCTAGCGTCTCGAATGTAGTCATCCCGAATCTTTTGACGCACCGTTGCCGTCTTGAGACCGGTATCATCTATGTTCCCGGTGTCAACGGACCTATCCACGATGCGCTTCCCCATCATGCGGACGAACTTTTCCTTGTATTTGATGTCCTTCTCGTGAAAGCTGATGAACACTCTGTGTCTGGGCGTCTTTTTTGCCATAGTTGTAACTCTTACTACAAAATCCAGCACCAAGCTACGAAGATAGTTGCGGCTATCGGGACGTAGAACGGTAAAATTGATATTGATCCCAACAGACAACGCATCACAAGTCGCCGGTTCATGCCCGTCGGAACTACCTTGTATACGTCGGCGGCCTTCAGTTTCCCTTCATTAAGCTTGGTTACAAATGTATTCTGGGATTTGATGAATGCCCTTTCCAAAGCCAGATAGTAAGAGTCTAGAAACAGGAACAAGAGGACAGGAACCAAGGCTAACAACACATGCCGCGGTTCGCCGGTGCGTGCCACCAATACCAGGATCGCAGCGACTACGGTGACACCCCACAGCTTGCAGGAGCGGCTGTTTTCCGCCATTCGTGTAATCACGCCTTGCATCATCTCAATGTGCGTTCGCACGGCGGGAGATTCGTGGTCTAGGTTTGGCATTTGTATTCTCCGCCCCTTTTCAGAAGTCTAGAGAGACATTCATCGCCTCTCCTTGGCAATGGCATCCAGCTTGCCTTCAATCTTTTTCCACTTCCACGTCATCGGTTCTCCGAGGCGGGTTAGCCCTTTGTACGGTCTGCCCTGCGGCCTGATCTGGATTACTGGCTTGTTCAGGCTGCGGGCCATGTCTGTCTCCACAATGACTCCTTGAGCATTGTGGGTGTCCTGACCGATTAGCACGACTACAATGTCACATTCTGCAATGGCCTGCCTGGCCTTACTCCTCCAGTATTCGTCCGGATAGTTCTCTCTAAGCGAGCAGTTGCGGATGCGGTGCTGACTCTCATCTTTTGCCTGTATATAGAAGTTATTCCTGAGATCTTTGTCCTTGTCGAATTCAAAGCTCACGAAAATGTTCAAAATAGCCACGCTTACCGAACCTCCCACAATCTCCGCCAGCAACCCCTCCGTCTCCTTGACGGGTGCTAGCATATCAACTCGTCTCACCAGGCTTTAAGGCTGCCTTCTCCAAGCCCTTGTCGAAGGTCATTATCTCGTTGACGCCGCGCCGCCGGCAGCTTGCCAGATGGCAAAGGTCTCTCGCCCCCAAAGCGGGATGCTCGTCATGAATCTCCCGCGCAAGAATCACGTCCGCCTCCTCAAGGGGCCACACCTCCACCCCCGCTTGGCTGATCAATTCCAACGCATCTTCAAGTTCGTCATACCGGCGCACAGACAGGTACGCATGCAGCAACTCTTGCAGAACCTCGACTGAGGCGCAAAGCGGTTTCCCGCCGGCCTTGGAGTTATCGAAAAACTCGCGTGCACGGGCTTTCAGCGGATGCGATTTGCCAACCGCATACATAATGACGTTTGTGTCGACGAATATCATACGTCGGGCAGACCGTCGGTTTTGGATTCGTGAATCGTCTGGAGGTGCTCTTCCCAGTCGGGTTCTCTCCCAGGGCCCCGCCGTTCATCGCATTTCCTGAAGAACTCCCATAGATCCTCCGAGGATTGAAACCGTTTCACGCGCTGTTGAGCCTCCAGCCGGGATTGGGCGGCGGCCCTCAGCCACGCGCTGAAGGTCAACCCCTCGTGCTTCGCCTGTAGGACGTACCGGTCCCTGTCTTCGTCAGGGATAATCAGTTGCACCCTTGCCATGATGCACCCCGCCTCTCATTCTATATGTGTATGAACTTTACACATCATGGGCGATTCCGTCAACGGACACGCCCCGCCCCTAGCCTCCCACAATCTCCGCCAGCAGTCCTTCCGTCTCCCGCTCCAATGCGAGAATGTCAGCGCGAATCTCCTCCAGCGGACGCAACGGTTGGGGCTTGTAGAAGTGGCGGGTGAAGCTGATTTCGTAGCCAATCTTCACCTTGGAAGGGACGTACCAGGCGTCGGGGGCGTAGGGCAGCACCTCTCGATGTAGGAAAGCCTCGATGCCGCCCTCTTCCAGTAGGGGGACTTGTTCCGTGTCGCGAAGGTCGGTGTCGGGTTCGTATTCGACTACGGCTAGCTTGCCGTCCACCGTAGCCTGGAACAGGCCCCGCAGCGGGTCCGGCTCACTGACTCGCTTGTGGACCTTCTTGATGACGGGCGGCGCGGTCTCGGAGCGCTTGCCTTCCTGCTTGAACTCCCTGATCTCCTTGGCGGCGTAGACCCGCTCCGGGTCGACCCCCTCCACTCTAAGCGGACGCTCCACTATAACTTTCCAGTAGCCGAAGGCCTTGTTGGGGAAGATCTTGGACGGGTCGGTCTCTTCAAAATTCAGAAAAACGTCGCAGATGCGGGCGCTGTCTTCGTCGGAAAGCTGGCAGTTCTTGCTGCCCAGGTTCTTGCGGAGGGGCTTGAACCACTGGGTGGCGTCGATGAGCTGCACCTTGCCCCGGCGGTGGGGCGCCTTGCGGTTGCTGAGCACCCAGATGTAAGTGGCGATGCCGGTGTTGTAGAACATGTTGAGGGGGAGGGCGACGATGGCCTCCAGCCAGTCGTTCTCGATGATCCAGCGTCGAATGTTGCTTTCGCCCTGGCCAGCGTCGCCGGTGAAGAGGGAGCTGCCGTTGTGGACCTCTGCGATGCGGCTGCCGGCGGGCCGTCCGTGCTAATCCTCCTCAGGCTTCATCTTGCTGAGCATGTTGGCGAGGAACATCATCTGACCGTCGCTGGAGCGGGTGACGAGGGAGTGTTCCGCGTTGCCGTCGTGCTCCACCACGAAGCGAGGGTCCATCATGCCGGACTTGCCGCCCATGCGCTCCAGGTCCGTCTTCCAGCTCTTGCCGTAGGGCGGATTGGAGAGCATGAAGTCGAACTCGCGGGAGGGGAAGGCGTCGGCGGCAAGGGTGGAGCCGTAGCGGATGTTGTCGGCCTCGCTTCCCTCGCCCTTCAGGATGAGGTCGGCCTTGCTGATGGCGTAGGTCTCGGAGTTCACCTCCTGCCCAAACAGGTGCACAGAGACTTCCTTGCCGCGTTCGCTGGCCATCTGGGTCAGCGAATCCTCGGCGACGGTCAGCATGCCGCCGGTGCCGCAGGCGCCGTCGTAGACTAGGTACGTGCCGGACCTGACCTGGTCGGCGACGGGGAGGAATATGAGGCGGGCCATGAGCTGGACCACGTCGCGGGGGGTGAAGTGCTCGCCGGCCTCCTCGTTGTTCTCCTCGTTGAAGCGCCGGATTAACTCTTCGAAGACGGTGCCCATGCTGTGGTTGTCGAGGCCCTCCAGGCGCACGGAGCCGTCGGCGTTGAGGACTGGACGGGGGCTGAGGTTGATGGACCTGTCGAGGAACTTCTCGAGAAGGAACCCCAGTTTGTCCGACTCGATCAGCCGGGGGATCTGATTGCGAAACTCAAACTTGTCCAGCACCTCCTGGACGTTGGGGGAGAAGCCGTCAAGATAGGCTTCAAAGTCGGCCTTCAATTGTTGCTGCTTTCCGATGGAAGTCAGGTCACGAAGCCGGAAGGGAGAAGTGTTGTAGAAAGCCTCATTCGATGCCTGGCGCAGGGCGGCGTCCTGGTTGGTGATGCCAGCTTCGTCGAGCCGTTCCTTCATAGTGAGCACAGCATCCTTGGTCGGTTCCAGAACGGCGTCCAGGCGGCGAATGACGGTCATGGGAAGAATGACGTCGCGGTACTTGCCGCGCACGTAGACGTCGCGGAGTACGTCGTCCGCGATGCCCCAGATGAAGCTGCTGATGTTGAGGATGCTCAAGTGTTGATGCTCCTTATGTCGGCTTGCTTGGCGGCGGGGCGCCTGCTGGCCAGGCCAAACCTGGTTGAGAGACGAATGGCGAGTGGGACTGCGGCATGCTTGCTTGATCTGCGCTACGGGAAACCACTCCCGATGCTCGGCCTCTCGTTCCTGAAGTTTGTAGGTGCTGCCGCAATGTATGACTTTGCGAGCTTTCCTGAGGTGACGCTAATCCGTATCTTGAGATTTCGCCTTTCTCGCGCATCTCCGTGACAAGAATCGGACCACCGTCAATCGTATCTGAGAACGATTTGAAAAACAATCAATGAGGCAGTGCGGAGAATTCAGATCAATGGGCAAGTGAAATGCCACCAGCCATTTGAGTTCGATGTGAACAAGATTTGCCCTCTACAAGCAGGCATTTCGGGCGGTTGGTGGATTGAACATCTGGGGGCCTACGCGGAAGTCGGGACGAGATTGACCACATCCCGTGAGACCAAACCAGTAAGGTGAAATACAATTCTTGGGAATCGATTTGGGCGTCAGCGGGCTGTACAGGAAAGCTGACGTCTACAACATGTTGCTATTTCTGCAATTTCAAGGCTGAATCGGGCAAGTACAGGCTGCGAGGGAATAAGCAATTTCATTGCCCTTCTCTACAGGTCTGGTGTCACCTTTGTTGCAGTTGTTGTATTGCAGCAATTGCACTCTTCAGGCCTGTGAAGGTGGGTTTGCCGACATTCGAAAGCCGTCCGTGACGTTGGAGATTATTCTCGCAAACACGTAAGAATCTCAATTGATGGAATTATTAGCTAATTCTTGGGACTGCTAACCCGATTGCTCCCCGCATCTAGCGCACGCTGGGCTGGCTGAGTTCACTCGTCGCCAGTGGTCTCGACTCGATCCAAGCCGTGATGTCACTAGCCTTCCATCTGACGGCAGCGGGGCCGACCCTTACGGGCCTAGGGAATTCGTCCTCATGCATTAGACGGTAGATGGACGAGCGGCTCATGGCAGTGATTTTCTCAACCTCTCGTCGTCTAAGCAGTCTGTCTTGCATAGCGTTTGCCTCCTAATGAATTAAGATTTGTTACCCTGAATAGCCGGGTTTCTTGAAAGCAGAAACAACACGGAATCCACCATCATGCACAGGGCGCCGTGGGTTCCCTCCTTCACTAAGATGACCGCAGCTTTGGCGCCACCGGGCGGGAGCCAGGGCCAAGACCATCCCTTCCCAGATTCTGGCTGGTCGATGGATGTGAATGATCCCGTCGAAGGCCTGGGTGTGGCCCCACAATCACTTCGGCAATTGTCGCCAACAGTACTGCGATTGCAGGCAACATAGGTTGTCCAACCATTTTGACTCTCAAGCCGAGGGTGCTTCTCATTCAGACCTCCTCAAAGGAAAGCTCCCCTGTGTCTTCAGCCAGTTTGGCGGCGCCAAGGGCGGTATCCAAGGCCTCATTGCGGGGGGTGTGCATGCCCCCGGGGGCGAGCACACCCCCCCTTATGGGACATGGGAATCGGGGGCCTTGCCATGGTGTCATAGCCGTGTACAGGAAAACACAAGTGTGAACCGGAAGGGAAGTGAGTCGGCATCGTGCCTGAATCAGCCCTATTGGCTCTCTACAGGCCCACTGGAGGAATCAATTGCAGTCCACAGGAGGTTCCGGCCACTGGTTCCGTCGCTCAGGCGTGAGAGTTCCCTTTTCGGACATGTGCATTTGGGGGCAGGTCTACCAGTCGCCCTTCCAATCGGTTCCATTTTCGGAAGTGCAAGGAGGACTTCGATGAATAGACAGTTGTTGACAGGAGGCGAGACCCCCGGACTGGAGAGTCTGCACGAACTGCGCCTGACGGTCCTGCTCAGGGACGTGGTGAAGCAGAAGGGAAGGATGGAAGCTGCCAGGACCCTGAGGATCAACTACAAGACCCTGCCGGCGGCTCTGCATTCCGGCAAGCTGACGCCCAGGCTGTGCGATGCTCTGGAGCGCCTGCTCATGATCAGGGAGTTGGCGGCCCTGGAGGAGGTTCGGGAATCTGTGAACGGGTTGTCGCAGCAGGTGAAGGAGGTGGAGAGGCTGGAGTTGGACCTTCAGAGCGTGGTGAAGGAGTTGCGGCAGGAGATTGGCGATGAGATCAGCTCCGTGACGAAGAAGCAGGCCTTGGAGTTCGAGCGGCTGTCGACGAGACTCTCCCGGTTGGAGGTGCCACGAGATCCCAGCCCTGCACCCGTTCTGAAAGGGACCGACAGGACCTGGCCTCGCGGGTCGCAGCGGAGTCAATCGTTCAGGGATACCGCTCCGACGCTGGTGACCCTGGAACAGCAGGCTTCAGATCAGGCCGTCTTTGGTGATGCCTGGCCCCCGGTGAAGGAATGGCGCGAGTTGCGGGCGAATCACCCCTTCAAGGGCAATGGCGTGGACTGTCTGGAGGAGGAGATACACCTCAGAAAGCTGGAGATAGTCCTCATCGGAGAGCACGGACTCACCCTTCCCCCAGAAACGTATCCGTGGGACAGCCTGGGGCGGAAGGCCCAGGTGGAGTGGCGCAGGCGGACCCTGAAGAGGCTTAGGAAGGAGCGCTTCAGGGCCGGACTCAAGCGGCGGTTACGCCGGCTGCTCACCCTGAATCGTTGGAGGGAGTAGTTGTCCCTGGCACCACTGGGGACCCGATTACGCCGCCTTCGGTGTGGCAGTCAATGCTCCGTCATCTGGAGCGGAGGTCTGGGCTAAGCCCCGTCTTCCGTTGCGGTTCAGGCTCGCCGACCCGGTGTGACGGTTCGGGTCCCCGCCTGTCCCTCTGCCTGGCGCTGCAGAGGGCCCGGTGGCCTGCAAGTACGCTTTTGGGCAATACTTGGCCCAGTTAAGGCCTATTGCGGGAATTGATTTCCGTGTTTCGCGCTAAAATCGTTGACAAGTGCCAGATTGCGGTGATATCAATAATTCCTGTTTCTGGCTTTTCCAGTGTTTCCCGCCTAGAAACCTGGAGGATTCCAGTCCCAAGAATCCGGGACAGGCTGAAGAGGATCGAGCACTGCTCTCCGAACAGTCTCCCGCGAGGTGATGCCCAGAGGATCGAGCCTTGCTCTCCCGACAGCAGCCTCAGAGGGACCAAACGCGAATTCCCCTAAGCAGGCCGGACATGGAATCAAGCACTGCTCCACAAGTTGCCGGTTCGTAGGCGGAGGTTCCCGGGTTGGAGTGTGCTTGAACGCCACGTCCAACAGGCCCCAGGCAAGAGTGCGCCTGCCGTTCTGACGATGTCTCCCCGGCGGTAATGCCCTTGGCGGAGGTAGCCTTTCCATCCAGCGGAAGATCCCCATTTGCGGGTAGTCGGACGTTGTTCTATGGCAGTTCCATGGGAGTAAGTGAATTGGCCCGAAATGCCCCGAAATCGTTGACAGGGCTGAAATTCGGTGATAACAGTGAATTCTGTTTCTGGCTTTTTCCAGCGTTTCCTGCCGAGAAACCTGGAGGATTTCCGCCCCCCAAATCCGGGACCGGCTGCATTGGATCGAGCCTCGCTCTCCGAACAGCCGCCCAAGGGATTCTCCCCGGAGGGATTGAGCCTCGCTCTCCCGACGGCGACCCCAGGAGGGACAACCGCACAACCGCTGCGTGAAGCCGGTTGAAGGGTAGAGCCCTGCTCCCCCGATGCCCCTTCGAAGGCGGCGACCACCGGGCGTAGGCCTTTCGATTCATCGCCCACGGGAACCCTGGAGGATGTGCGCCTAGGCCCAGTGGCCTCCGAAGCACCCTGCTGGGAGTGCGTCCAATGGCCCCGGCGGGTTCACTGCGGCTGCGGCACCGTCTGCGACGCCGACAATACCGTGGTTGGACCAAAGACCCGCGACGTGCACGCCTGCCGTCTAGCTCGGATGGTGTCGGTGGCGGGCCGATGCAGTGGTGCACACCGGTTCCCCCACAGAGGACCTTCCCTGGGAGGAGTGCGTCTTCGGGCAGGGGGATCATCCCATGATGTCGAGCCCCCGGCGCCGGGCGACTGACGACCGTCGTCATCATGGCCGCGGCGCTGCTAGCGTTCGGCCCAACCCTGGCGGGTATCGTTCCCGGCGCAGTCCTGATCCCCCTGACCCTCTGCATTCCAGTTCTCCTGGTCAGGAAGTTCATGGCGCTGACCCTCGGCTTACCCAACCAAACAACCCAACTTCAACCATCAGGGGTCGCCTCTCGCGGGCGGACCTTCTTTCTATGCCCATGGTGGGCGCGGACCCCATGCATCAACACACAAACTCAGGAGGTACACGATGACTATGACAACAATGGCAACTGGAACCAGGACCATGGAGACCCCCGCCAAGACCCGGCGCAGCCTTGAGGAGTTGGCGGACCGGCTCTTCTCGACGCAGACTTTCCCAGATGACCCGGAACCCGACGCGGTGGTTGATCCCCACCAAGACCCGGCCCGGCAACCCCAGCGCAGCCTGGAGGAGCTTGTGGACCGGCTCATGGCGACGCTGACCTTCAGGGGGGAGCCGGAGATGGCACCGGTCACAGCGTCACAGGGTTTGGTTCGGGACATCCACGAAGCCCGGCGACACCGGCAGCAGGGCAACCTGGACGGGGCCCTTGAGACCCTGGCCGGCGCGGTCCCGACGTCCGTCTCTCCCAGCCTTGCCCGATGGGCCTTCACCGAGTGGAAGCACTTGGTGAAAAGGAGATTTGGCCAACTGGCACCCCTTGGTCTACAGCCAGGCAACGGGGCGTGCCGCTGCCCTGGTGCCCGTGAGTCCCGGCGGAACCCTTGAGGTGGTCGCCGTGCTTGGCATGCCTTGGAGGCCGGGTAAGCTTGTATCCCGGCGCGCCTTGAGGGGCATCAGGCCCTTGGGGAAGGCCTGCCCCTGACCCAGGGGTTGTCACCCTCTCGGGTGACGTAGTCCGGAGCGACTGACTCTACAACCCATAGGGGACGCACCTCTCCTTGACCCCCGTCCACGGGCGGGCCTAGTCGACAGGCGGCGTTCCCCCGCACCTCGGCTCTACGCACCCCTCGTTACGGCGAGGCTTGCAAGCTCCGCATATGACTTGCGGGGCCTTGACCCATCCACTCCCTACGCGCACAGCACATCTCCCTTCCCTATCGGAGGGACTGCTGTGCCCAGTTCATGACGGAGCCGGTTCCCGCCTGATGCGGAGGCTTGTTCCGCACTACGGCTTCCCTCCCATAGGGGGCGTCGCACCAACAACCAGACACGCCGGAACCCCAACACAACGGCAATACCATCACCCAAGGAGACGGCCCCGGCTTTCGGGGCACGGCAACAGGCGGGGCTGTCTCCCACAAGGGGGGCCGTCCCGCTTCTTCATTTAAAGGAGGAAGTGACATGACGGCCACATACACTACAACCACAAAAGGAACGGAGACCAGGCTCAGGGCTGCGGCAAGGCGTCGTGGGCTCACCATGACCGAGCTTGCAGGTAAAATGGGCGTGACCGCGGGATACTTGTCCAAGATTGCCATGGGAGGCAGGCCCTGGACTCCCACCATGAGGGAGAAGGCGGCAGCCCTGCTGGGAGAGATCCCCGCACAGGGAGTCGTCTACAAACGGGGTGGTGTGGTGGATGGGGAGAGCAGCTACATCAGGGAGCGGGCCCGCGAGTTGGGCATGAGCATGCAGGAACTGGCTGACCGGGTTGGGGTGTCCTACGGATACATGGTACGGGCGTCCCGGGGTCGCAGGAATATGAGCGTCAAGGTCCAGGCCAGGGTGGAATCGGCGTTGAAGGCTCCGGCCAAGGTCGCCCCCGAACAGTGCGCGGGCATCGACAGGGAAGCCGTGCGCGAGCGGATGAGGGATCACGGCATCAGCCAGAATGAGGTGGCACGGCGAGCTGGCATCAGCTCCGGCCACCTCTCCCAGATCATGAACGGCAATCGCATCCCCTCGCCGGGGGTGCTGAAGAGGCTGCACGGGGTGCTCTACCGGAGGACCCAGGGGGAGCGGGTGGTGCCCGTCGAACTCAAGGTGCTGGGCTGGCGCAAGGGTGAGCGGAGGGGCATGGTCGTGCGGGGCGCGGGCGGTCCTGGAAGCAGGGGCGCGGAAGGCACTGTGCGGACCGGCGGTAGGGTACGCGAAGGCGCCAGGGTAGAGTACGCCTTCCGCACGGGGTACGACGGCATGGGCCGGGTGTTGGTGCCCCACCTTGTCCAGCGGGGCTGCTCAGCCATGCTGACGAAGCCGGAGGCGGTTGCCGTCTAATCCTTGCCTACAGGACCTCTTAGGTGATGCGGGAGACGGAGTTGGTCAACGCGGGAAACGGGTTCGTGTCGATCGCCAGGAACTATATACCAGTCATCGCCACATACATTAGTCCACCCCGGGCGTGACTGGTTAAGACTATAATCAGGTCTTGGTTTTGAGGTCAACCACCTCCTTTGGGGCCGCAAGCCTTTGATGGGGAGAGAGCCTTTCGCGATAGCTGGTTCCCTCGATGACGATCTGGTAGCTGGCGTTGGCCAGCCGGTCGAGGGCACTGTTGCCGAGGATGGGGTCGTCGAACAGGCTGAGCCATTCCTCCACGGCCCTATTGGATGTGATGACGAAGCTGGAGACTCGGTGACGGCTGATTATGAGTTGGTACAGATCAGCCGACTGCTGGGATGTAAGGCGGTGCAGGCCCAGGTCATCCAGGATTAGCAGGTCCGGGGAGAGGAATGAACGGAAGGTACGGTCCACGGAGTTGTCCACTCTGGCTTGGGCCATGACCCTGAAGAAGTTGTCAGCGTGGAGGAAACGGGCGGTGTATCCGGCCATGATGGCGGCGTAGCCCAGGGCTTGAGCCAGGAAGCTCTTGCCCACACCCGCGGGACCCACCAGCATCACGTGTTCACGCTTGTGCAGGAACTCGAGGGAGAACACGGCATCCAGCAGCCTGCGGTCCAGGCTGATGGAAGCGGACCAATCGAAGTCCTCCAGTCGACAGGTCTCCTCGAAGCCGGCGGCTCTCAGCCGTAGTTCTATGCGCCGGTTCTCCCTGCGGCTGACCTCGTCGGTGAGGATGATCTCCAGGAAGGAGGAGTAGTCCAGCTGCTCCCTACGGGCGAGGGCGATGCGCTGGGGCAGGGTATCCATCATGGGGCTGAGCTTGAGGCGCTTGAGCAGCGGGGTAAGTTCAGTATTGCGGGTCATAGCAGACCTCCTTGTGTTGATTGGTGGCCGTTGCCTGCAGCAAAAGCGAAGACGGCGCCCGGCCTGGCAAAGCGTCCTGCCGGAAGGGGTTGGAGATGTTCCGGAGTCTCCTGCTGCTCCAGGGCCTGGAGTAGGATGCGTTCCACCCTCCTCACGTCTATGAGGTCCACGGCAAGGGCTCGCTGACAGGCGGCTTGAAGCCGTTCAGGCGTATAGCGCTGTCCCAGCCGTAGGAGCTTGTGGCCCTGGCGAATCTTGGCCCAGGGCAGGGGACCGTCGAAGAGACGGTCGGCGAACTCGGCCACCGCCGGTCCCTGCTCGGCGGCGCGGCGCTTTATCCCCTCCGGGGTTCTCATGGTGTAGGCGCTCAGCTCCTCCGGGTAGTCGGAGATGTCCGTGGAGCGCCCTCCCCTGGGCTGTCGGGGATGGACCTTGATCAGCTGGCCCCGGTGGAAGATGCGGACAAGCTTGCTTCCCAACCCGATCTCCACCTTCTGGCCAGGAGGACACAGGGACGACGGCACGGAGTAGAGGGCGTACTGGCAGGCCACGTGGTGATCCGGGTGGACCTTGGCCATGCGCCAATGGGTGACCTCGTAGGGCTCGCCGTCCCAGGGGGCGAGAGTCTCACGCTCTTCATCCAAGAACACCTGCAGGGGCTTCCGCCTGGTGGTGCCATGGGTCCGCTGTCCCGCCACATCGCGACACCACCGGGCCGATTCTTCCCTGAGGTGGGCCAAGTCCCTGAACTCCGCTCCTTTGAAGAAGCGCTCCCTCACGTATAGGATGCCCCTCTCCACGTGGGGCTTGTCCCTGGGATGACGCACCCGTGCCGGATCGGTGATGAAGCCCCGGTGCTGGGAGTACTCCAGGAATCCCCGGGTGAGTCTGGGATGCAGGGAGTCTGCGCCCGCCACCGCGGCGGGGAAGTTGTCCACCACCAGGTACTTGGGGATGCCGCCGAAGAAAGCCCAAGCCTCTTCCAATCCGGCTATCACCTCCTCCAACTTCTGACTGTGGGTGGGCCAGAGGAAGCTGTGCCTGGAGTAGGCCAAAACCACCATCAACGCCCACACCGTGCGGCGGCGTCCACTATCCGGATCATGGATGTAGCCCATCCGCCCAAAGTCCATCTCGGCTACTTCACCCGGCGGACTCTCTCCCATCCGTATCGTCCGAGGGTTGCGTCTCAGCCAGTTGCGCCTCAGGATGAACCGGCGCAGTGAGGTGTATGACACCCGGCATTCCCGCTCACACAGCAACTCCTGTATGCGGGTCATCTGCAGACGATCCACGTTGAGCCAGTGGTAGATCTGGTCTCCCCATGGAGCCAACAGGTCCTCAGTTGGCGTATCTATCTGTCGCGGGCCGCCGCGGCTCACCGCCGCCAACACGCTCAACTGCTCCTCCGTGGGACCCCGTCCATCCCGGGCTACTCCCGCCTTCTGTGCCGCCGACAGATACTTGCGTACGGTGTCTCTCGACAGCCCCGTCCCCGCCGCTATGTGTCGCTGACTGTTCCCTCTCTGCCAGCGACGGATCACTTCTGCTATGTCCACTCTGGACACCTCCTTGTAGGCCATCGCCGCTCCTCCATGTGAAGTGCGACTATGGTCTTTGATTTCGGCGCCCAGGGTGGACTAATACCCCTGGCGAAGTGGCCTAATGTTCCTGGCGATCTCGCGATTTACTGGTATATAGTTCTTGGCGATTTACACGGGGGAACCTTTTTGTCGGTGATGCTTGGCGTAATTAGGGTGGGTCTATCCCCGCGGGTGCGGGGGAACCCGGCAGCTGTGCTGCCCCCATAGGGGATGGCCCGGTCTATCCCCGCGGGTGCGGGGGAACCGGTGTGGGGACGGTGCTGGGTCTTTACCAGCTGGGTCTATCCCCGCGGGTGCGGGGGAACCGAATCTGTGAGGGCGGACGCGCATTTATCGCCGGGTCTATCCCCGCGGGTGCGGGGGAACCTGGCAGAAAGAGTATCGTGAAGATGTTGGGGCGGGTCTATCCCCGCGGGTGCGGGGGAACCATGTTTGCATACGGTCTTCTGCTGAACGTGGTGGGTCTATCCCCGCGGGTGCGGGGGAACCGTTTAAGTGGTTGGTTTGGGCGCTGATAGCTTGGGTCTATCCCCGCGGGTGCGGGGGAACCGCCTGTTGGTGCTGTGGCTAGAGTGGCTGGGCGGGTCTATCCCCGCGGGTGCGGGGGAACCGTCCAGGAGTGGCAGATGATGCAGTAGTCCCATGGTCTATCCCCGCGGGTGCGGGGGAACCCTCATCAACTTCCGCGGTGCCATAGACAGCGCCGGTCTATCCCCGCGGGTGCGGGGGAACCTTAGCTCCATTGTTGGTGCTTTGGTAGGAATGAGGTCTATCCCCGCGGCTGCGGGGGAACCGGCGGCTGTTTACCTACGGCTTGATGCTCAATGGGCCTATCCCCGCGGGTGCGGGGGAACCTGGTTTGGGCGCGTCGGCTGGGTTCCTAAATAGGGCCTATCCCCGCGGGTGCGGGGGAACCCCACCGTCTGAATCAGAAGCATGATTTCCAAAGGGCCTATCCCCGCGGGTGCGGGGGAACCTTCCCGGTATACTCCGTCACAGCCAGACCTACAGGCCTATCCCCGCGGGTGCGGGGGAACCGGTGCTGGAGCGGTTGCAGCGATTATCCTTGCTGGCCTATCCCCGCGGGTGCGGGGGAACCACTGAGTGCTCCTTGTTATGTGATGCGCCCATGCGGCCTATCCCCGCGGGTGCGGGGGAACCGCCTGTTGGTGCTGTGGCTAGAGTGGCTGGGCGGGTCTATCCCCGCGGGTGCGGGGGAACCTTAGCTCCATTGTTGGTGCTTTGGTAGGTATGAGGTCTATCCCCGCGGGTGCGGGGGAACCGGCGGCTGTTTACCTACGGCTTGATGCTCAATGGGCCTATCCCCGCGGGTGCGGGGGAACCTGGTTTGGGCGCGTCGGCTGGGTTCCTAAATAGGGCCTATCCCCGCGGGTGCGGGGGAACCTTCCCGGTATACTCCGTCACAGCCAGACCTACAGGCCTATCCCCGCGGGTGCGGGGGAACCGGTGCTGGAGCGGTTGCAGCGATTATCCTTGCTGGCCTATCCCCGCGGGTGCGGGGGAACCACTGAGTGCTCCTTGTTATGTGATGCGCCCATGCGGCCTATCCCCGCGGGTGCGGGGGAACCAGTATGCGCAAGGATAGGGCGGAATGTTGGGTGGGCCTATCCCCGCGGGTGCGGGGGAACCGTCCGGTTGCGCGATATGGTCTGCGGAGGCTGGGGCCTATCCCCGCGGGTGCGGGGGAACCACATGCCCGTCTCCATGATACGCCGTAAAGATGGGCCTATCCCCGCGGGTGCGGGGGAACCGGAGCGACGGCGGCGACGGCGGCGGCGGGTTAAGGCCTATCCCCGCGGGTGCGGGGGAACCCTTCCGTGAAGCTCTCCCAATCCTCAGAAAACCGGCCTATCCCCGCGGGTGCGGGGGAACCGCGAAGGTCGCTGCTACGACTAAGTCGGCTGTGGGCCTATCCCCGCGGGTGCGGGGGAACCAGTTTCTCTGCGAGTTGGAAGGAGCCAACCTGGGGCCTATCCCCGCGGGTGCGGGGGAACCCAATACGACAATCCCGTCGTGGAGGCGGCCCTGGGCCTATCCCCGCGGGTGCGGGGGAACCATTGTAATCGCGTTTATTCCCAGCCTGTCTCGAGGCCTATCCCCGCGGGTGCGGGGGAACCCAGCAGCGGCTTGACAGGCTCAAATCAGGCGTGGGCCTATCCCCGCGGGTGCGGGGGAACCTGTCTCACATAGCCGCTCATCCTTGATATTGCCGGCCTATCCCCGCGGGTGCGGGGGAACCTCTTTTGGGCTTCCTGATGCCTACAAAAAGGGGGGCCTATCCCCGCGGGTGCGGGGGAACCATCTTGCATGAAGTGAAGTCGTTTCCGTGCGTAGGCCTATCCCCGCGGGTGCGGGGGAACCGAATCGTATTCCCTGGCTCTTTCTTCCGTGAAGGGCCTATCCCCGCGGGTGCGGGGGAACCGAAGGATTCTTGTGAGGATTTACCTCCCCTACGGGCCTATCCCCGCGGGTGCGGGGGAACCTGTGGTGTGCTCATTGGTGCCTCCTAAGTCATGGGCCTATCCCCGCGGGTGCGGGGGAACCGTTCGACGTGATGTACGCCGAGGGCGAGCACAAGGCCTATCCCCGCGGGTGCGGGGGAACCACAACAAACGGTCCCTCAGCTATGTGCGTGGTGGGCCTATCCCCGCGGGTGCGGGGGAACCGATCACTCTGAACCCCAACGGCCTACGGTACTGGGCCTATCCCCGCGGGTGCGGGGGAACCGCGGCGTATCTGCGGAAAGACCCAGGGTATGGGGGCCTATCCCCGCGGGTGCGGGGGAACCGGGATTGGATAGATTTGGCGGCCAAGAATCAAGGGCCTATCCCCGCGGGTGCGGGGGAACCCGCAGCGGGTCCGTCTCGAGCGCCAAGGGCACCGGCCTATCCCCGCGGGTGCGGGGGAACCTAGTCGTCATGAGTCCTCCTACAGCCCTTCGGCGGCCTATCCCCGCGGGTGCGGGGGAACCTCGAGGGCCGGGTGAGGCGGGTTCCTGTGGTCGGGCCTATCCCCGCGGGTGCGGGGGAACCTGGTACGTGCCCGCACCTACAGTAGCCGTGAAGGGCCTATCCCCGCGGGTGCGGGGGAACCCCCCCAAGAAACGATATAAAAACATCTCAAGCAGGCCTATCCCCGCGGGTGCGGGGGAACTCTCTCTTGTCACTGTTTCCGCGTGTTGCCTTCCGGCCTATCCCCGCGGGTGCGGGGGAACCGTTTCAAGTTGCGGCGTGGCGTGGTGGTGAACGGGCCTATCCCCGCGGGTGCGGGGGAACCGGAGTTACGTTGAGTATGTGGAAGAGGCTCTACGGCCTATCCCCGCGGGTGCGGGGGAACCTGTTCCATGTGGCGGTTCCATTGGGAATGCCAGGGCCTATCCCCGCGGGTGCGGGGGAACCTTTCGGGGGCTTAGAGGATGATAACGGCTATGGGGCCTATCCCCGCGGGTGCGGGGGAACCAGTGGTTATAGTGGGATTATCGCGACTTTCGTGGGCCTATCCCCGCGAGTGCGGGGGAACCCAACTGACGTCCCGATCCAGATATGCGGCGGCAGGCCTATCCCCGCGGGTGCGGGGGAACCGGCACCGTGGAGGAGGTGGAGTCGTATGCCGACGGCCTATCCCCGCGGGTGCGGGGGAACCCGTGTCCAACTTCGTCGTGGGCTGTGTTCGTCGGGCCTATCCCCGCGGGTGCGGGGGAACCTTCCTAAGGTGGGAGCGGAAATTATTTTGCTGGGGCCTATCCCCGCGGGTGCGGGGGAACCTCATCGTGATATGGTGATGACGGACGATCATTGGGCCTATCCCCGCGGGTGCGGGGGAACCGATGAAATCCATGAGGTTGCTAGTCATTCAGACGGCCTATCCCCGCGGGTGCGGGGGAACCAAAGGTTAGGTTTGGGTAATACTGGGCTTCTGAGGCCTATCCCCGCGGGTGCGGGGGAACCGGTTCCAGTATCGGGGGAAGCCTGCGGCGGTTGGGCCTATCCCCGCGGGTGCGGGGGAACCGGGTGGCAAGGGGAGGGAGGTGATCCGCAAATGGGCCTATCCCCGCGGGTGCGGGGGAACCTCGAATGGATGCGGCGGGGGACGGGAACGGCCCGGCCTATCCCCGCGGGTGCGGGGGAACCTGACTGCTCGTCGTGAGGTGTTGGCGTCCATTGGGCCTATCCCCGCGGGTGCGGGGAAACCCCTAGGTGTGAATTGCGGGTGTTGCGTGACGTGGGCCTATCCCCGCGGGTGCGGGGGAACCCTCGCGCTCCTTGGTCTTCTCGTGCTCTCGCCGGGCCTATCCCCGCGGGTGCGGGGGAACCGCCGATTCGTCCACACCGAAACGCTTACTCCTAGGCCTATCCCCGCGGGTGCGGGGGAACCGCGTCAGCGCATATTGAGCAGTCGCCGTGTCAAGGCCTATCCCCGCGGGTGCGGGGGAACCTCCGTCACAGCAAGCCCCACATTCGCTATCGCCGGCCTATCCCCGCGGGTGCGGGGGAACCTAGGGCTTCCCAGCGTCGTGTCGTGGGTGCAGCGGCCTATCCCCGCGGGTGCGGGGGAACCGCCATGATGGCTCCCTTCCGAGTCACCCAGAGAGGCCTATCCCCGCGGGTGCGGGGGAACCCGAGGAAGGGACCGACCTGGATCACGTGGTAGCGGCCTATCCCCGCGGGTGCGGGGGAACCTCACGACGTGGAACTGATAGATAGAGAGGTGACGGCCTATCCCCGCGGGTGCGGGGGAACCCGGCGCGGTGCGCACTTCATTCCGGCTTCACTAGGCCTATCCCCGCGGGTGCGGGGGAACCGGGTGTCTAGTTCCTGTTGGTGATGCTGGCAGAGGCCTATCCCCGCGGGTGCGGGGGAACCAACCAGGCAGTCAACGTCGACGCCTCCGCCGCCGGCCTATCCCCGCGGGTGCGGGGGAACCGCCTCAATGCACAGAGCGGCCTTCTCGCCAGCCGGCCTATCCCCGCGGGTGCGGGGGAACCTGGATCGTGTAGACTCCCATGTCTCGCACCGTAGGCCTATCCCCGCGGGTGCGGGGGAACCGTCCTGCCCAGCGACGCCCTTGTCGATGAAAGAGGCCTATCCCCGCGGGTGCGGGGGAACCGAGTTCGTGGAGGTCCTCGACGTCGCTGCCGCGGGCCTATCCCCGCGGGTGCGGGGGAACCCGAGCCGATGGTCACCTCGACGGCTCAACAACCGGCCTATCCCCGCGGGTGCGGGGGAACCTAGTGAACATGGTAACGCCTTTGGTGCCTGTGGGGCCTATCCCCGCGGGTGCGGGGGAACCATTGCCAACCAGCAGAAAAAGACCAACTCCCAAGGCCTATCCCCGTGGGTGCGGGGGAACCCTTGGGTGGCTAGTTGTGTGGGGTTGTGTCTCCGGCCTATCCCCGCGGGTGCGGGGGAACCTTCCTTTCGCGACGTATTCGGTCAATGCTTCCAGGCCTATCCCCGCGGGTGCGGGGGAACCGCGCCACAACACCACCTGGGGCCAAGGTAGCAGGGCCTATCCCCGCGGGTGCGGGGGAACCATATATAGTGTTCGTTATCTTTAGATGGTGGTGGGCCTATCCCCGCGGGTGCGGGGGAACCTGGTGGCTTTGGTGGCAGTTGGGTTGTGGGGTAGGCCTATCCCAGCGGGTGCGGGGGAACCCTTTTAGTTTGGCTCTTGGGATTAGCGGGACTAGGCCTATCCCCGCGGGTGCGGGGGAACCTTGTGGACACGGGGGATGTCCTCGGCTATGGGGGGCCTATCCCCGCGGGTGCGGGGGAACCAGACTGACTCGGACCTCCAGACCAGACAGGACCGGCCTATCCCCGCGGGTGCGGGGGAACCCGCTGAAAACGCCTGGGGTAGGCAGGTGCTGAAGGCCTATCCCCGCGGGTGCGGGGGAACCCACAGGCAAATATGGAAGCGCTACAAAGTCTTGGGCCTATCCCCGCGGGTGCGGGGGAACCCTCACCCTGATAAATCCGTGTCCGTTACTCATGGGCCTATCCCCGCGGGTGCGGGGGAACCTAAAATCGCCTTGGGTTCTAGGAGAATGCGTAGGGCCTATCCCCGCGGGTGCGGGGGAACCGGATCGACGGTTATCCGGGGCGTCACCGCGTTTGGCCTATCCCCGCGGGTGCGGGGGAACCCTCTCAGCTGCTGCCCGCGGACGGACACCAAGAGGCCTATCCCCGCGGGTGCGGGAGAACCTTCGATTTTCATGAGCATCTCCTATGATAGATAGGCCTATCCCCGCGGGTGCGGGGGAACCCCGTCAGCCGTAATGCGCACGTAGAATCGATCAGGCCTATCCCCGCGGGTGCGGGGGAACCCTGGGCATGCTGTGGGAAAAATGGAAGATCACAGGCCTATCCCCGCGGGTGCGGGGGAACCGGAGGGAAGCTGATGAAACGGATTGCGCCGACGGGCCTATCCCCGCGGGTGCGGGGGAACCTTATCCCATGGTCCATAACCCACCTCCATCAAAGGCCTATCCCCGCGGGTGCGGGGGAACCACGGCGAGGGAGTTGTTAGGCGACTCACAGCGGGGCCTATCCCCGCGGGTGCGGGGGAACCAGGATCACATCCGGGAGATCAGGGTCGTGGAGGGGCCTATCCCCGCGGGTGCGGGGGAACCCGGGTGATGCGGTGCGTGGGTTGGTGGCGCGGAGGCCTATCCCCGCGGGTGCGGGGGAACCCGTGGTGCCTCCATGTCTGCTTAGTTCATGTATGGCCTATCCCCGCGGGTGCGGGGGAACCCGTAGTAGGGTGTGTGGATGTGGAGGTTAATGAGGCCTATCCCCGCGGGTGCGGGGGAACCAGGTGGATGTGCCGGAGTATAAGCCTGTGCGGGGGCCTATCCCCGCGGGTGCGGGGGAACCTCCGCAAGATCGTTGAACCAACCAGGATTACGCGGCCTATCCCCGCGGGTGCGGGGGAACCCATCAGACTCGCAAGAGCTTTCTGCCTCTGACCGGCCTATCCCCGCGGGTGCGGGGGAACCTGGGGTAGTATGGTGAAGCTAGGGTGGAGTTTGGGCCTATCCCCGCGGGTGCGGGGGAACCGTGTGTATGATGGCGTCCACGATCTCGGGTGCCGGCCTATCCCCGCGGGTGCGGGGGAACCGTGTGTATGATGGCGTCCACGATCTCGGGTGCCGGCCTATCCCCGCGGGTGCGGGGGAACCGGAGGGTCCGGGTTGGTTACTCGTGCGACAGCGGGCCTATCCCCGCGGGTGCGGGGGAACCTCATCATCCCTGCGAGACCACGAGGTAGCATCGGGCCTATCCCCGCGGGTGCGGGGGAACCAGTTGAAGGGTGGTTATGGGGAGCTGGCGTGTAGGCCTATCCCCGCGGGTGCGGGGGAACCGTCGGGGCCAGGCCCAGCTGCTCATTGATCCGTGGCCTATCCCCGCGGGTGCGGGGGAACCGATATCCCACCTATAACGCGGAATTCTGCCTCCGGCCTATCCCCGCGGGTGCGGGGGAACCGTCGACGATTTCGCTTTTCAGACCGGCGATTCCGGCCTATCCCCGCGGGTGCGGGGGAACCGCGGTGAGGGACACGCCGGAGGGGATGGTTATAGGCCTATCCCCGCGGGTGCGGGGGAACCCTCAAACACATGCACAACGCGGCTGGCGGGCAGGGCCTATCCCCGCGGGTGCGGGGGAACCACCACGGCGAATCGCTGCCCCTTGACCACGGCGGGCCTATCCCCGCGGGTGCGGGGGAACCTCCCATCAGCGACGCCCCCATCCCAGAGATGTAGGCCTATCCCCGCGGGTGCGGGGGAACCACCGGTGGCATAGACCTCCAGCCGGAGAGTGTAGGCCTATCCCCGCGGGTGCGGGGGAACCAAAGTGGGGCGCGATTCCGGCGCCCCAGGGAAAGGCCTATCCCCGCGGGTGCGGGGGAACCCAGCGTAGGAGATGATGCTGCCTATGTGCAGGGGGCCTATCCCCGCGGGTGCGGGGGAACCCAATGGTGACGTCGGTCGTGGGGATCTGATCGAGGCCTATCCCCGCGGGTGCGGGGGAACCACCGGTGGCATAGACCTCCAGCCGGAGCGTGTAGGCCTATCCCCGCGGGTGCGGGGGAACCGTCCGTGGCGGTCTCGTGGTGCCGACTGGAGCCGGCCTATCCCCGCGGGTGCGGGGGAACCGGCTAGGACCCGCCGCCCGCGAGGGAGGCGAAAGGCCTATCCCCGCGGGTGCGGGGGAACCACGGTCAGGTATCGGGGAGTGGACGACGGGACGGGCCTATCCCCGCGGGTGCGGGGGAACCACCGCCGCAACGAGGCCCTCGACTGCTGGGTCCGGCCTATCCCCGCGGGTGCGGGGGAACCTTCGCCGGCGCGACAAACCCGCGCCGGGTGCAGGGCCTATCCCCGCGGGTGCGGGGGAACCTTCGCCGGCGCGACAAACCCGCGCCGGGTGCAGGGCCTATCCCCGCGGGTGCGGGGGAACCTGGACCACCATAGTCATGCTCGATATGGTGGCAGGCCTATCCCCGCGGGTGCGGGGGAACCCACCCGCTGCGTCGGGCCGTGTCTCGTATAGGGGGCCTATCCCCGCGGGTGCGGGGGAACCCGTAGCTGGTGGCGGGGCATCGGCTTAATCGTTGGCCTATCCCCGCGGGTGCGGGGGAACCGCGGGGAAGTCGCTGACGGCTGTTGAAATAGCGGGCCTATCCCCGCGGGTGCGGGGGAACCTGTCAAACTCCCTAATCTAAATTTAGTCTAACCGGCCTATCCCCGCGGGTGCGGGGGAACCTGTAATCGCCGTCCTCAACACCATCAGCAACCAGGCCTATCCCCGCGGGTGCGGGGGAACCTTTTCTACTTCCACAACCGTACCCACCACATCCGGCCTATCCCCGCGGGTGCGGGGGAACCTTTATGGTGGGCAGGATGGCGGCGGGGGCAAAGGGCCTATCCCCGCGGGTGCGGGGGAACCCCTAACGAGTTTCGTAGTATTCGATAGGTACGCTTCAGAGTAGTAACGCTCTACCTCATAATTTGAACTGAAACTTGCTAATCCAAGAATTGGGGCTTTGGCCTAGCTGTACTTCACCAAGTATACCCCATCGGCATCCACTATATCCTTGGGCGCTTCGCCAAGGGTCCTTATTCTCTGCTCGCCCACGGCGGACTGGTCTCGCCATGTCATTACGATGGCCCCTTGCCTGAGTTCGCTATGCCACCGGGTAAGGACGTCCCAAACCCTGTTTCGGATGCCATCGGTCATCTTCGGTGAGTTGTAGACGCCGGGAGCGAGTTCCAGCATGACTGATGCGAGGAATCCCCTATAGCGGGCCTGCACGTTTACCGTTACAACTGTGGTCATTCGCTTACTCCACTTTTACGGAAATTGCTATTGGTCTTCAGTTATCAAGTGGCGTAACATCCTGGAACAGGGCCTTAATGCGGTCGATCATTTTGGGTATTACCTGCTGGGTTCGAAGCATTTCACCCGTTGTCCGTCTTGTATGTCGTTCAATATTCAGGGTTGGGTTGTCGATTACGGCCTTTGCGGACCTGAATGCCGCCGGCAAGAGGACGGTATCCCGAAACAAGTCGGCAATGTCCAGGGCGAAGGCGTCGCCACTGTGCTCGTGAATAAAGCCAAGCTGCGGAATGGCGCCCACGGAAGTTACCGCAATGACCGCGGCTGAGGTGACAGCCACCGAAGCGTGGTTAACGGCCTGGTTGGGAATGTCCGCAGCCAGTGGGTTGGATCGATCGTATCGTCGACCCTCCCAGGAAATCCCGTGTAGCTGGGCTATGTTGCGATACATTTTTCTTGCTCGTCCGCCCTCCACGCCGCGGAGGGCGTTTAGGTCGCGGAAGGGCAGCACCTCTCCCAAGCGCAGGGCGTACATCTTGAGGGCGATGTTGATGCGTCCCTTCTCAGGGTCTCCCCACGCACGCATCTGGCGGCGGGCAATGTCAGAAGCGTCGGGCAATAACGGAGGGGCAGTATAACACCTCACGCCGTCTTCACCGACGGCTACCAGGGCTGTCCCGTGGCGAGCCATCAGGCGCAGAGCGTCGTGGCTGACGGTGGACCCGGGGCCCAGTAGAATCATGGAAAGAGATTGAAAGGGAATTCCGTATTCGCCCGCGTCCAGCGGGCTGTCGCCGCTTGGTGCGCTTTCCCGGCGAAAGCGGAGGGTCCCGTCTCGCACCACGAGGGCGCCACGGGACAGCCATAGCAGTCCGTGTCGATCGGCATGGGGGATTCGAGCTGTTTCCAATCCCAGTCTTCCTCTTAGCATTGTTCCCTCACTACAGTTCCGATATTGAGTTGTTAAGGTGCGTCGATGGTATGGCCGACAAGGGATTCTATCCGGTTCTCCCTGCCGGCCTAAGGAGAAGCATTCCGTACCCGTAGGCGCGGTGGCGGCCGACGCCTCTGGCCAATAGCGCCGTGAATGCTTCCGGGTTGGTAACGGTGATTACGCCCCGGACAACGGCGTCCGGCCCCTCGCTGTATCGGGAACCACGCCGTTTACGATAGGCTCTGGTGCGCTGAAAGGAGATCAGCTTGGTTCGCTCCAGATCCAGGGTTGCTCCACCACACCTGGTCAACTGGGTAGAAAGCCACTCTGAATACACCTGCTCTCTGCTCCCTTGAAACTCTCCCTTGTCAGGATTCCTCATCGCCTCCCATAGGAAAACGTCGCACTCCTTGCCACGTCGGGGTTTCACCTCGGATCCGCCTTCTCCTTGGAGGCGACGCACCTTGAACAACCGCTCGTGGACAGGATTCCGGGTCCGAAGCGAAGGGGCTTTAATGAGGCGGACGACAGGGCGGATGCGAACTTCAAAGCCGAGTTCTAATCCCTCCCACCACGATTGTGGCATGGTCTTGCTGTTCAAACAATGGACAGGCAAGACTCGGCTTTGCAGTGGGCAGGCGTAGATGTTGGCGGTGTCTCGAAGATCGTCGGCTCCGATTTCGGAGTAGCCATAGAGATATCCTCTGGTGTTCCCTCTAGGCGCAATAAGGCGAAAGGGTTTGGGCGCCATGTCACCGAAACACTCTTTCAACAGGCAGTGCATGGCATGGTCCGGGTCCCGCAGCCTCCTGGAACCCATCCACCGGTGAAACTCCCGGAGGTTGATTTCGGCGCGTACCATTTGGAGCGTCTTCGTTTGATGCGGGGCAACGGTTTGCGTTGTCATTCTGGTTCCTCATTTGGGATATACACCCCTTCGCAGACCGGGCGGCCTCCGCCGTGAAGACCGGAAACCCAGTTGCGCTGGTCCGTAATCAGGTGCGTTTGGATTGCATTAACTTCTTCAGTGCCTTCTCCCTCGGGCCACTGAAGGCGTCGGTTATCGTTCGGGCTGATAGTTTGCAGGGCGGCGAGGCAGGTTTCGCCTTCGGCCCAGCCGTGGAATAGAGGCGCGGAAGGAAGACAGGGCTTGCGGCCTATGAAGAGAGGACGCGCCGGTTCCTCTAAGGCCACAGCCAAGTCCTTCAGAGTTGGCGAGGGGCCTGCCGGTTTGAGTCGGAAAGCAACCGTGACGCGCATATCCGCCCAGTAGTCGCGATATCGAAGGTGATTCTGAAAGGTTCCGCCGGCGCGACCTTCCGGATAACCACGCGTTGTCCAACTACGCTCCTTGTTATTGATGGCGGCGCTCTGAAAGTCCTGAAGCCGCACTCCCCCCCCCGGTTCCCTGTCGATTCGAGCGGCAAAAACCAGTCGGTTCTGGAGCTGCTGATGCCGGTCCGCCTCGGTCCGACGCCAGCCGAGGGCGTTTGCAAGAAGGCCGGTCAGCATGGACGCCGACGGAAACCATCGAATAACCCCGTAGTTGTCGATGGTCTCACTTCCAAAGGCCATGAGTGGGGCTTCCAACCTTAAAATCAGATGCCTCATGTCTAAGCCGCCTGCCCGCTCCGAACCACATCCGCGGCCCAGGCGGCAATCTCGTTCAGGTTCAGGCTCTTGGCTCCAGGGATGTCGCACTCGTCAACGGACATCACCCGGCGGGCCTCCCCGGAACCGTAGCAAGCGTTCAACTTGTCCAGATGGTCGCACAGCCGACGGGTGGCGTCCGACACCTGGGGTTTGGCGGGATTGCGAAAGGCGTTGGCCAAACTTCGCGGCTGACGGGCCCCCGCCTCGACCAACATCAGGTCGGCGTAGGCGTATGGGGCGGTGGATCCCAGCTTGGCCCCCGGCGACACTGTGGCTATGAGATGCGTCAGATGCTCAACCACCTTTGCCGCCAGGTCCCGGTCGGCGCTCTGCAACTCCTCGGCCTTGCAGCCTTCCAGGTTGGAGACGAGGCCCGGCACGTCCACCACCACGTAGCCATAGAACAGCCCGGCGGTGAGTTCCATGTCGCCGATGTGGGCGGCGCCCGCGTCTTCCTCGTCGCGTTGCAGGTCGTCGACTACGGAGAAGTAGTCGCTTTCGCTCTCCTCCGCATGAACGGTGAAGGCGTGGGCCACGTGGACGGCGGCGTCGATGTTTGCGCCTGGGTCGGAAGTGACCATGCGGCCGAAGAGGGCCCCCTCCAGCCCGCCGGGGAACGCAGTTGCTTTGCGGAATGCTTCAAAGTTCGGCTTTTCTTCATCACCGAACATTGCTAATGCCTTCTTCCTGGCATTTCTCAAATCTGTCTTTTTCTTACCATTTGCCTGCCGTATCTGTTCGTCGGTCACTAGTAAGCCTGTAGCAACTTGCTTTGCAATTTCCGTATCGTCCGGATGTGCTGTGCAAATTACCTTGGCTTTGACTCGCAAGTACTCGACTTCGGGCAGTCCCAATAGCAGAGGCTGACGCCCCCGTTCGGTTTCTCCGCTCTCACCATAGACCCCCACGTTAAAGACTTCAGAAACAGCGTCCAAAACTTCGTCGGTAGCGTTACTGCTCTTGCGCAGTGGGGCTATAACCTTGCGATCCACCACATTACGCGTACGGACTGCTATTGCGGTACCCGGAATCTGGTGTAACGCGTATTCGTGTTTGTTTTCGTCTTTGGGATCGCGCCAATGACGCTTCAGGCACTGGGACGAGATGCGGGTGCGAACGGCGCCGCCAAACGGCATGCGTTTGGCAAGGCCGCTTGCGTCCCGGTTCAACAGGGCCGCCGGGTAGGAGTGGAGAGTGTGGATTTGCAGGAATCTAGAGTCTGTCATCAATTGGTTCCTCTCTTGAGTCTAAAATCAGTTAGCAGCTCATCGACCAGTTATTTTTTGGCATGGTATTCGCTCCGGTAGTAAGAGCGAGCAATTCCATTGCGGATCTTCTCCGACTCTTCAGAATCTTCATCCTGATAGAGGATAAACTTAGTCATCTCCACCCAGTCAAAGGGTTGTTTAACAGTGCTCAACATCCTGAACATCTGCGATAGAAGCGTACATAATACTGAGCCACGTGCTGTTAACAGACGATTGAGCCTCGAGTTTGAGTAAAAGGCATTGCTTCGATTTGAGTCGCCTCCCTCAAAAAGGGCTTGCCCCAAGGGTATATTACTGTCATGTGCCAGCGGCGTCATAAGGGCGATACCATGGATAACAAGGGCCCAAAGCCTCTCCGAAGTATCGTCATATTCCAATCCGCGCTCTGCCAGGATTCGCCAAAAGGATGCGGGCTTCAACGTCGAAGCTGGATCCATGCGCCTCAATTCGGTCAGTCTTCCACGTGGAAAATACGGATCAGCTAAGTCTGAGATAATCTTAGACGCTATGGTAAAGATGGTTCTGTCGGGGGGCAACAACTCCTTCGTGCGTATTACCGGACATGACGGTATGATTATTTCTCCTGTGGGGTCGGGTGGCCCATTACGAAGAATGTCTTTGATATAGTTCCAATCTCTGTACCTTAGCAGGAAAGCGGGCACGTGTGCGGCTAGGTCTTTGAGGAAGGCACGCTGGTTGTCTGTTAGGTTGCTTTCTTCGTCATCGTCGGTTTTGAGCTCCGCGGCAATCACAGTAGTGGTACCTTCGCAATCTCGGTAACGCAAGATAAGGTCCGGGAATCCAGGTGCAAGCCACTCATTCTGGTACACGCGGGCCGGGATGTGGAACGGTTCCCAGTCGTGCTCCTTAGCCAATTCGATTACTGCGCGGGTGAACTCGCGCTCTGAGTAGAAAGTCCTAGCAGGCATTTAATTCCTCCTCGACTTCAGTATCGAATAACATGGGGAAATCTCTATTGACACTTCCAAGAAATACATTTTGGGATGTAGCTTGCGAACGAAAGTAATCGTTAAATCCGATAGGTATTTGGTGATGGGCCAATAATAGAGCAGACTTCGCGCTTGGTATAACGAAGTTGCGAAACCAATCGTCACGTATCTTCTCCCTCCTGTGAAGAGGGGCTTCGAATTCATCTTGAAGGTCTCCAAAGAATCTATAATCTATCTTTTCTTCAAAGTGACCAACGATTTCATCAACTCTCTTGCGCAAAAGATCATTCTGTTTTCGCGGAGTAAGCAACTCTTTAGCTTTCTTGGAATCTCCATGAGCCGCGAAGGTTGCAATGGCATACTTAAGAATACTTTGAACTTTTCCTATCTGTTCGACGCGCTCCCTGGTGATGTCTCCTAATTGTCCCGGGTCTCCGGGTCTGCCAAAAACCTGAATTGATTTACGCCGAAATGGGATGATGCGCTCGTGGTATCGTTCGGTCTGCCCTCCCTTTTTACGCCGGATTCCACGCATTATGAGATAGACAAATGGCCTATTTATCTCTTCATGAGTTGGCCAAAAGAGGGTCGGCAGTGACCAGTCTGGTGAAGTCAAATACTGCCTAACGTTTTTGTAGTTGAACGAATCAGTCTGCATGGTCAACGCCTTTAGCCCTTTGTTGTCGTTGGTAACAAGGGTCCACGGATCACCTACAACACCTCTGAATGTTGCTGCGGAAATTAGACGCCCTTTACTGGCTGCCTTCATTCCGTAGATGTTACCGTTGAAGTCGATCCTTAACCTTCGTCGACGGCAAATTTCAATAAAAAGAGGATGCAATCTCGGTATGGGAATTAATTCTCTTTGCCCGTCCCACTGTTTAGTCCATAGAAGGGAAATACCATCCCACCGATATTGCAATATTCCTTCAACTTCCGACGATCTGTTTAGTAATACCATAATGTCGCGATGGACATGGACTCCGAACCGAAGAGACGGAGTAACGCTGAAAGCTGTGCGGCTACCGTCACCACTGTTCATTCGAGCGATTGGATAGTTACCGCGTCCGACTTGCCCGTTTATGGTCTGCATAGTGATTAGTGCAAAGACCCAGTCCTGCAATTCGTATCTTATAGCGACTGATTTCTTAAGGTCATGATTTTTCGCCGTATCTAGCATGTCCAAGGAGTCTGGTGAGAAGAACTGGTCTTCCTTTTCCTTTTTGTAATTCTCCCAAGTACCAGCCGCGGGCTGCATAAAGGCCGGTTTTGTAATGTCCTCCACCAGCAGCCGCCACGGTTCATCGTCGGGGAACTCATCCTCTGTGAGGGCGCGGATTACGCGACGCCATTCGCCTGCACCCCCTGGGGGATTCGATAGGCCGGCCCTGTGCATCGTAATGGCCCCCAACTGGACCAGGAACGCATGCCAAGCGTGGCGTTGGTGAGGGCGGAGGGCAGGGAAGGCTTCCACCTCGTCCGCCATCAGTGCAGCGTAAACCTCCGGCAGAGAGGCTTGAACGGTGCCGTTATTTGAATGGTTGAAGCGGATTAGGGGATCGGTCAAGAGGTTGTACATCAGCTAATGGTTCCTACTCGCCAGAGTTCATGAGGCGCAGATATGCTATTATGTGTCTCAGCTATTTCCATGTTAAAATCTGACTTCTTGCTTGTGTTGGTCAATGATGTCGAGTGCCGACCTAAGAGTTCTATATTCGTAGTCAAGTTTTTTGTACCTATCCTTGGCGTGAGCCAATTGGAGTTTCTTGAGCTTTAAGGTATGCTCGAACTTAATGCGGATGGATTGTTGCATTTTACCTCCATATGGATTATTCTATCAGCAATTTGCGTCGAATTGGAACTTGAACATTGAGTAAAATAGCATCACCAGACACATGATGTCAAGTAAAAGGTGCTGCCCCGGTATATCGGGGATAGTCCGGTTCAAGTTCCCATTCGAGTTACCCCGTACTAGAGTTCCCCCGCACCCGCGGGGATCAAAACTGGGACTGCTGGGCGGGTTCTATTCCCGCCGCAGCCCCACTCGGTCATAGCTGAATTGGTGGCCGCCTACGGCGAACGCGAAGCCGCCTTCCATAAGCGTAGGTTCCACAGACTCCGGTATGTCCGCTCCTCTCAGCCATCGCACCGACATCGCCATCTTCTCAATCCGCCGCGTAGCGTCAAAGGGGCTCGGAGCGGGATGCTCAAAGCCAATATCCACTCGGTCGTCTCCCAATCGCGTGCGGATGTTCACGTCGTCGCTGACGAATAACACTTCCTGGTTGTCCCGGTAGAAGGACTTATCCCGCGGGATGATGACGCCACTGGCGGTGAGGGTGTCTCCAATGGCCTCGCCCTGCATCTGGAGTCCGTGGGCCAGCCATTCCTCCCCAAGCTCCTTCGCGATGGCTTCCAGAGCATCGGGATGCGTTGCTTCTTCCACCAGTTTGCGGTTCATGTCCGGTATGCGCCATTCCGGGTCTTGGTCTATCAGCCGGCGGGTTGCCTCAAGTATGCGCAGGTCCTGGTACACTCCCCCGTGAGGCCCCAGACCGTTGGCGTCGGACCCCCTTTTGAGCAGCGGCGCAAGTTCTTCTCCATCCGGCGTAAGGACAATACAGACCGGTTTCTTGAAGCCATCCGGCCGGCTCGCATGGTTGTCTCGGCGTCTGTGCAGGCGGCCAATGCGCTGCAATAGCACGTCCACCGGACAGAGGTCGGTAATCAGCAGGTCAGCGTCTATGTCCAGAGACTGCTCAAGGGTCTGGGTGCCCACCACAACGCACCCGCCTTTGGCGCGTCCCTTTCCCAGCAGTTCTTCCACGCGATTGTCCAGAAGCTCCCTGTCCACGGCGGCAAACCGTCCGTGGGAGAGGGTTGCCTTGCCTTTGACCTGGAATAACATGCTATTCTCGTCCGCCGCCGTAGCCACTTCCAGGGCCTGCTGAGTTTTCACCGCATAGTCCACCGTGTTTCGCACCACCAGAACCTTGGCTCCGGCGCGAGCGGCGCAAAGGGCTCGATTGGCTACGGTTGAGAAGTCCCGCATTTCCGCCGCCCTCTCCATCTGTACCCTTTTCTCCTGGTCGTTGCTTCCGGCTTCCATCAGACTGTCTGCCTCCGGTCCCGGATGGCTGATTGATGGGTAGGGGGCTTTAACGGCTTCTTCCAGAGACGGCATCGGCATGGGCGTCTGACCACTCAGGTCCAGCCATCTATGGCGAGCCACGGAACCAAGGGTGGCCGACATCAGCAGCGCGTAGCCGCCGGCCCCGACGTGCCCCTCCAGCAGTGCCTTCAGGACTGCCGACATGTATATATCGGAAGCGTGGACCTCATCCACGACAAGTAAGCTGCGAGATAGGCAGGCTGCACGCATGTGGGCATTCTTGACTTTCAAGGCTCCCAGCATCGCCTGATCTATGGTGCCAACCGCTATCTGGGATGCGAGGAAGCGTTTGGGGTTCTCTGTGGACCAGATTCTGTCCGCAGGATGGTCTTTGGATTGGCGTTCCCACCATGGATCGTATTTCGGCATTGGCATCCCGTCCGTGTCATCTCCGGCCAGGTATCCGGGGACAGCCAAGACCACCGGCGGCCTTCGGATAGATGGGAATAAGTTAGAGACGAACTGCTTGACTCTACCATGGATCTGGACTGCTGCGGCGCGGGTGGGAAGTGCAAAATAGAGGCCGTCGACCAGTCCGGCTTGGTACATCCGCGTAAATCTCCAGAGGGCCGCCTCCGTCTTGCCGGAACCGGTCTCCGACTCCATGATAATCAGATGCTCATCCTTCGATATTTGGTGGATCGCTCGTTGGATGGCATTGGGAGGGCCGTCAATCTGAGGGAACAGAGAGGGGAAATCGGGCATCGTAGATAGGGATTGCCGCTGCTTACAAACGTTCAGACCAAGTTCAGAAATGGCCCGCCTTGCTCTTTGCTTTGCTAAATGAAAGTAATCTTCTCTGGGCTGATCACAATAGTTGAAGTAGATCTCATCGGACCCCATCCAGTCTGCCCAGTTGCAGAGGCCGAGGAAGAAATGCTGAAACTCCGGAGTTGACGGCAGGGATGTCTCGGTTGCAGAGAATGCCTTTGGGAACCACTCTTTGATCAGCCTGCCAATCCTCTTGACAAACTGGCGTGGGTCAAGTTGCCCGAAGGGCCGCCATGCCTCAGGATTGCGTTGCCGGCCGCCCTCCATCTGTATGGGACGCCCATGGTGGGAAATGGTGGCAACTAACAGTGCGCAAACCGTCTCTCCTTCCCGGTCGTCCCAAGTCTCGATTGCGTCCCACCACCAGCCCAAGGCGTTGAAGAACCAATCTGCCGTTCTGCGATCGTTACTGGTCAGCACCGGTACTAGCTCCGAGGTGTGTCCAGTACGTTTTGGCAGTCTCCTTTTGCCCTTCGGCATATCTTCATGGCGCCAGATCCTCGCCTGGAAACCCACGTTGACCTTTCCAATATCGTGTAAGGCGGCGAGGATGGACAGACGTGAAACTGAAATTTCGTCTAAATCATCTCTCCCGCCGGATTTCGCCAGCCTGCGTCTTATTGTGGGCTGGTCCAGCAGAGCTTGGAAGCAGGCTCCCACATCGGCCAAATGATTTTCAAGCAGATGTATTCGCTTCGGATGTCCGTGTCTGGGTTCCGCCTTGGCCCAGAATCGCAGAGTGTAGGCCGGTTCGGATTGAAGACTTGTAATCTTGATTCACCTATAATGCGTATGCATACGCATTATAGCCCATGCCTTGCGCCTGCCTGGAGAGCTGCACGCTAAGGATGTATAAGTGCTAAAGTCGGGTTTACTAGATTAGGACCATGATCAATCTCACGTTTACTGTCATTGACGTTGAAACAGCAAATGCAGATCCCTCCAGCATTTGCCAACTTGGAATTGTCCGTGTCAAGAACGGCGCGATGAAGGAGTGCTACTCGGTATTGGTCAACCCGGAAACGCAATTCAATGAGTTCAACGTGAGGCTGCATGGGATAAATGAGCGCCTAGTCAGGAACCGCAAGACCCTGCCTCAGATATATGGCTGGCTGCACAGTCAACTGGATGGGGCTGTCTTGGTAAGTCACACCGCCTTCGACCAAACCGCTTTAGACAGAGCGGTAAGAAAGTACCGGTTGAGACCTTTCCGGGCGGCTTGGCTCGACAGCTCTGCTATTGCCCGTCACACATGGCCTCGCAGGTATAGTCGAAGTGGTTGGAGTTTGGCACGTATAGCAGCCGACCTTGGCATAGAGTTTCGACATCATGATGCGGTAGAGGATGCGAGAGCATCCGCCGAGATAGTCTTGCACGCTTGCCAGCGAACCGGCTTTGATATTGACTATTGGTTGGCGCGCAGGTAACGATATGTTAGGACATCGTCCCTCATATGGATCACCTAGATCATTGGACCAATCATCACGTGATACATTAGGCCACCTAGGGTATGGCTGGTGAATACTATAAGCAGATCTTGGTTTTGGGTACGACTATCGTGGTTGTGGCCTTCTTGGGATCCCCCGCTTTTGACTGCATTGCTACCACGCCGAGTGGGCCGGTGGGATCACAACTCCATCTTCAACTCGAAGATGGTTCCACCTACAGTCAACTCCGGCCCACTTCAGGGGACTCGAACTCGAAACCATTGGCGTTGATGCCAGCGAAAGGCCCTAACTGTTCCAACCGTAATTGTGGGAATGATTGTGGGAATAAGCCCCAAAATAGGGTGTTTTTGTAGCTAAATCCGAATCCCCTCAGCTCCATTTCTTGTTGGGGGGGGTCTGGGTGGTATGAAGGGAAAGAGGAGAGTTTTCTGTCATGGCATCGTACGAGCACAGCCAAATCTTAAAGATGATCAGAATACTGGATAACCGCCCAAATGATCATCACGAGTTTGCTTCCTGGGTTAGAGTTGAAGATCATCTGAAACTACTGAGGGTTAATGCCGCAGAGCCTGAAGTATTCCTTTATGCTCTAGCGAAGCGGACATACATACATGCAGTCATTGCGAGCGAGTTCGATACAACGTCAACAGATGCTGAGACCTTAACACAAAGCAACGCATCGGCATTTATGGCCAGGGCTAGCTGCAGTAGGACTGGAGAATCAGAGGATACACGAATTGAGTTTCAAGAGAGCAATTCACTACATGAAGTGCCAAAACATCGACAGAACCTAATATATGCCCGTCAATTCGAAGGAACGGATTATCCACCCTACTATGAGCTCCTGCAAGAATTTGCCCACGCCGCGGGAATCCACTGGCTCAAGGAAAAGGGTTCATATTGTCGAATTGACGAAAACGGAGACTTTGATCCTATCGTTTCGATAACCAAGTCAAAAGAAAGAGGCGGCGTTAGTCTCATTACATGCCAGAGAGAACCTCTAGAACAGTATCTAGCTGCCACAGGAATGGTACTGGTTCGATTCTTTGATTTCACTATGGTTGCACCCGGGAAGTTTACTTCATGGCATGGCGGTGTAAGAGATAGGAAAACTGAATCACAATTCCTCTGTTACGAACAGTGCGTACACCCCGATGGCCATGCGTTCACCCAAGGCGTACAAGTAATTCCGATAAGTACTCCAAGGGAGCTTCTATTCAGATCCATTTGGGAGCCAGAATGGCGACGAAATGGAAGACAATATGCCGAATTCATTGCCTGCGATTGGCGAAACAAAAAACTTAGTACTATTTCAACGAGCCCCGACTTAACCACCAACTATTTTAACGCCAAGAGGAATTCACTACCATTTGAAGTGTCGCCAGCATTCTTTCGGGCCGAGGTTCTGTCCAAATATAAAGCAGACAGGGACAAATACACGATAAATGAGACATCGCGGACCATCACATGCCGGGGCGCTTGGATGCTAAAGAGTTTCGACGTTAATGAGGCCGGACAGGTAAACGCATACATATGTGATCTTCGGATGATCCCATACCAAGAACAGCTACACTGGAAAAGCTATAACGAAAAACCCAAAGGTACTATTTCAAAACGCGCCTTCGAAAACGACTTTGAAGGAAAATGGTCAACAGATGTCTCAGGCTTGCAAGAGATTCTCTTCACTCTTCGAAAGTGGATGGAACAAAAGCTCGCTTGCTGGGTCCTACGTGATGAGGCTCAATTACTCAGAATAAACACCCCTGTTTCCAATAGCAAGAATGAATGGGCACGAGCCTTTCTCGAATTATCGAAAACAGTTGTCGAAGGATTCCAAACCAAGCCAATCAGGGCGTTGCTACGACAAAGGAACATCTCCTTCGACAAAAGGGATAAGACTCTGCTACTACTAGAAAGACTCCTCGCATCATATTGTCCAACTTCTGATTCTGTTACCAAGTTATGGGGTTTAAGGGAAGCGCAGGCGATTCGCAGTAAAGTACAGTCTCATCTGGGCGGATCAACAGGCGAGGAACTAGCAAGGAATGCCCTTCTCGACCACGGCACATATGGAGCGCATTTCGAATACATCTGCACTCTGATTGCCAACGAACTTGATGAAATTGGAAAAGTGATCATAGCGAAGTAGGGATGTCTATTTGGAAGTGTGGGCAAAATGCGGGACACATCCTCCGACGGGTGAGTTTGGCGGAAAGATGAAGCCTACGGGGCGGGTATTTTGGTTTCGGTTGGTGGGGAGTTGGTTGGTGGGGGTAGTTGGTTAGACGAAGGACTCTCGGTCCAAGAGGGTATGGGCGCTGTTGTCGTTGTCGGTTGTTACTGCGACTATGGCGAGACCTTTGATGCGATGCATGATGTGGATTGTGCGCTCGTTGATCTGGTTTTCGTGGAAGCTTCTGCTGACGCCGGCGGGATCACCTGATAACACCCAATTCAGTTTCTGGGTTTTTTCACGGTTACTTGGAATTGGCGAAGACAGAAAGGTCCTCCCAACGGTCGGACTCTGGAGGAATAAGCGAGTAGTGCGGTAGACTAGAAATGCGAGTGGGATTGAGCGTTTTGAGGTGTCGGGATTTGAATTCTGGTCCGATTGGGGGAGTGTATGGCTAGCAGTAGCGGAGTAGTTGAAGCGGTTGGTAGGAGTTCGACGCACTCGATTTCAAAATCAAACATGGGAAGCATCCGGCTGATTGCGGGATTGGGAGTAGCTGATGATGCTCACCAGGGGGAGACCGCCGAGCATCTTTCACATGCTGCTGGTGGTCCCGATGGGCCGAACCTCAGACAGGTACACCTGATTCACGCGGAATTGCACGACGAATTGCGGAAGGGTGGATTTAGCATTGCCGCCGGGGAGATGGGCGAGAACATTACTACGCGAGGGATAGATCTGATTGGGCTTCCGCTTGGCGCCAGGCTGATTCTGGGGAGTTCCGCAGTGGTGGAGATTACGGGGCTGCGCAATCCCTGCGCCAAGCTTGAAGAACTTCAGAATGGGCTGATGCGGGCCGTGCTTGGGCGTGACGACGAAGGCAGACTTGTCCGCAAAGCTGGTGTGATGTCGATTGTAGTCTCTGGGGGAGAAGTCGGAGTCGGTGACCTCATCGCGGTCGAGTTACCACCCCTCCCTCATCACCGCCTCGAAGTCGTTTAGACTTGGGGTGTCCGTTACACTCGGAAGGGCCAACGGTAGCATTGAGGACGTTGTCACAAGCAAGGGATTCAGCTTGTTCTCGGCTCCATAAACTAGATATTGCCGTTCTGTGAGACGGGTGGGTTAGAGGAGGGCGTCGCGGTCCAGGAGGGTGCGGGCGGTGGGGTCATTGTCGGTGGTGACGGCGACTATTGCGTGGCCCTTGATTCGGTGCATGATGTGGATGGTGCGCACGTTGATCTGATTTTCGTGGAAGATTCTGCTAACGCCAGCGAGGGCTCCGGGTTTGTCGGGGAGGTGGAAGACGATGGCGTCCGACGTTACGGCGCGCAAGTTGGCCTCGAGCATGGCATGAAGGGCGGCGTCGTCATCGTCGGTCCTGAGGGATATCACACCCAGCTCTCCTATTGAACGTCCATCGATGTATTCGATGTTGATGTTCGCATCGCCGAGAACCTGGGTAAGGCGACTTAGAGACCCCGGCTGATGGGGAACCAGCACGATGATGCGACGGGGGCTAGCGATGCTTTCTTCGGGATGAGCGTTCATTGGTCCTCGGGCGGCGATTCAAGGCAATCTGCGATGACGTTATCGATCATTTCGCGGGTGACGTGGGGCATGGTTATCATGTGGGCAATGTCGCCCAGGGGGGCGAGTTGCCACCGGGACAGGACGTACGGAGAGGGGCGGGGAAACACGACGGTTGCGCTGTTCTTTGCCCGCCAGGCGGGGATGCCGTTTGCGTTGAACTGGCTGACTGCGTATTCTGCGGTATCGAGCATATTCGCGACTATGCGTCGAAAGCCGTCCGGTCCATTTTTGGTCAGAGAGTACCAGATTATCACCGGGGTTAAGGCGTTGCGGGAGCCAAGGAGGGTGGTGTCCAGGGCGCCGACGTATTCGATTACGCGTCCGATTTGGGCGGTGTACTCGCGCCTGGTGACGACTACGCCACAAGGCAGGGGCGAACCGATCATTTTGTGGCCCGAAATGGCGATGCTGTCTATGCCGCTATCGAAACCGAAGGGCTGCGGATCGTCGACGAAGGGGAGAGTCATGCCACTCAGAGCGGCATCGGCGTGGATGTAGGAGCGGGGGAGCGCCAACTCCTCGAGGATGCCCCGGATTTTGTTGAGGTCATCCACGGCACCCTTCATGGTGGTGCCGATGTTGGCCACTATCAACGGTGGCTTGTCCCGGTTGATGAAAATGGACTCACGGAGGTCGTCATAGTCCATCTCGCCGTTTTCCTGGCTGCGGATCATGATGTTGCGGATATTCAGGACGTGCAGGATTTTGAGCACCGAATAGTGGGTGTCCTGTGAGAAGTAGGCGATGGGATCGCGCAGCATCTCGCGGCCCACATAGATGCCGTACATGTTGCCTTCGGTTCCGCCCGCCGTGACGTAGCCCCAGGCCTCTTCCGCCGGCAGCCGGACCAGTTCGGCGATGGCCCGCACGACCTCGCGCTCCGTTTCATGGGTGTTTGATTGATAGCGAGAGTGGGCAAAGGGGTCGCCTACATTGTTTGCGCAGAACTTCAACAGGGGATAGAGGTCTGAGTAGTCGAAGTTCTGGTTGACCGGGTAGCCGGCGGTAAACGGGCCCAATTGCTCGAATGCGGAACGAATCTGTTGGATTCTACTGTCTAGTTTGGCTTGGTTCTCGATCATTTTAGACGGCGTCGTGATACCTGTGTGGATACGATTCAGGAGCTTCAGTAATTATATCATGCACCCGATTATAGTCGACGCTCGGCGCACACAAGTTGCCTACCAAATCATATTGACCGCCGCCATGAAATGGCAATTTCGATCAACAGGGGGCAGCCTCTCTATGGTTGCAACTTCACACCGGGCCCAAAGCCAGGACATTCGGGTAGAATGGATGCGGAGCGGATGGTGTGGGGAGCACGCAAATTGGACGGTTGGGGCGATTGATGAAGTCAGTGGCGCGGGTATTTCGGTTGCGGTTGGCGCGGGGGTTGACGACGCTGGCGTTCCTGGTGGTTGGGGGCGTGGTGGGATATGTGGTCCTCGAAGGGTGGTCGCTTCTGGACTCGGCGTACATGGTGGTGGTTACGTTCACCACTGTCGGGTATGCGGAGGTGAACCCGCTCTCGCAGGAGGGGCGACTGTTTACGATGGCGTTGATGGTGGCGGGGGTTGGGGTGATGTTTTACACGTTGACGGGCATGGTGCAGCTGGTGGTGGAGCAGGAGGTGCTGCGCAGCATAGTACGGAGGCATAGGATGAGATCACAGTTGTCGAGACTCAAGGGGCATTTCATTGTTTGCGGCTTCGGTCGGGTGGGGAGGGCGGTGGCTGGCACGCTGCAGGAAGAGTCGGTGCCCCTGATTATTGTCGACACGGACGAGCGGGCGCTGGCGGACGCCCAAGAGGAGGGGTACCTGTACGTGCAGGGGGACTCCACGAAGGACGCGGACCTGACGGCGGCGCATGTGCAGGACGCGAGGGGGCTGGTGGCGGCGACGGGGGACGACGCGGAGAACGTGTACATTTCGCTGACGGCACGGGGGCTGAATCCGGAGCTGCACATTGTGGCGCGGGCTTCGAGCGCCGACGCGGAGGACAAGCTGCGGAGGGCGGGGGCGGACCAGGTGGTGTCGCCGTATGACATAGGGGGCAGGCACATGGCGCTGACGGCTATAGAATCGGAGCGGGAGGCGCGCAAAGAGGGATAGCGGGCGGGAGGCTTCGCTAGTCTTCCGAAGCGTCTTCGACGGCGACTTCAGAAAGGGGGAGGCCAGCTTCGATTCCCTGGCGAACCTCGGCGAGGGCCGACGCCAGGGCGTCCGTCGGAGGGGTGTAGACTTGGCCCACGCGGAGGAATACGAGGCCTGCTTCGGGTGTTTCGCCGGTTGAGCGTCTTAGGGCTTCGCGGTAGAGGGCGAGCTGGGACAGGTAGCGAGTGGCGGAGTCGGCGACGGGGCGGCCACGGATGTCGTCGGTCTTGAAGTCTATGACGTGCCAGTTGGGGCCGGTGCGATAGACGAGGTCGATGGTACCGTGGACGGGGACGCCGTCCCAATCCCAGGAGAAGGGCATTTCGAAGTAGGCCTTGGTGTCGGGATTGCGGATGGTTTTTGCCAGGTTGGTGCCGTCGAGCCAGTCAAGCATGGCGTCGACCTCGGAGGTGAGGCGGGAGATTTGCTTGTCGGAGAGGCTGTCGTCGATGCGGCGGGCCATGTCACCCAGGCAGGGGCGATTGTTGGTGGTGAACCACTGCTCGATAGCCTCGTGGGCCAGCTGGCCTCTCGCAAGGCCGAGACCAGGGCCGTAGTTCGCGAATCCGCGGGACGTTTCCCTGACTTCCAGGGCGGTTACGGGGGTGCTGGAGCGCATGGGGATGACGTGGGGGCGGGCGACATAGTCTGAGTTGGTCTCGTTTTCGTGGGAGTCGTTCGGGGGGTCAAGGAAGGGTCGGCGCTGTCTGTTGGAGATGCGGGCGGTGTCGACGGGGATGGGGGGGCGGACTTCCACGCCGGGCCACGCGTCCGCTTTCAAGGCAGACTGGGCCAAGGCCATCCAGCTTTCGCCGCTCTTGGTGGAGGCGCCGCTGAGATAGAGCTTGTCGGCGGCCCTAGTAGCGGCGACGTAGAAGAGACGCTTGTACTCCGCCGCCTCCTCGACCTTGTCGCGCTGCTCAAGGTAGGAATAGAAACCGGGCTTGCGCCGCTTGTCGTCGTCCAGATTGGGGGTCAGGGTTGCCGAGATTCCTTCGTCGCGACGCCATCGGACTGTGTCGTAGGAATTGCGGGAACTGACGTCGCACTCAGGGACGAAGACCACGGGGAATTCCAGACCCTTGGCGCCGTGGACGGTCAACAGACGCACGGCGTCGAGGTCGTCCAGGGGGGCTTGACCCTCTCGGACAAGGGTGTCTTCGAGGCGACGGCGCATGTAGAGGGCAACTTCGTCCAGGGACTGTCCCCTAAGGCCGCGCAACATGGCTACGAGCTTGCGGATGTTGGCGAGGGACTGTTCTCCACCCGGCAGCGCGCCCCAGGAGGCCTCGAAGCCGGTCTGGGCGAGGACCTGCTCCACGAGGTGGTCGGCCGAGGCGTAGGGGGCTCCGGCCCTGAGGTCTGCGAGGATCTTCCATGCTCGCAAGCAGGAGTTACGGGGCTCACCGACAACTTCGGGCGGGGGACTGTTGAGGGAGTCCAGCCAGTCTGAATAGGGGGAACCAGGGCGCAGGTGCAGGAGGGTCCGGTCGTCGAGCATAAACATGGGGGAGCGGAGCAGGCCGACGAGGGCGATGGCGTCGTCGGTCTGGGAGAGCCAGCGGACGAGGTTGATGAGATCGAAGACCTCCTGGCGGCGGAAGAAGCCTGGGCCGGACATTGTGCGGTAACGGACGCCGTGGCTTTCCAGTGCCTGCTCGAAGAGATGGACGTTGGTGAGGCGGCGGAGGAGGATGGCGACGTCTGCAGGATTGATTTCGCGGGTGTCGTTCCGGTCGGCGTCCCAGACGAGGGTGCGCCGTTGCAGGAGTGCGGCTACTTCGCCGGCGACAGCGTCCGCTTCGACGCGGCGTTTCTTTTGCTCAGATGATCTCTCGCCGTCGGGGGTCTTCTCAGACAGGGTCATCAGGACCATGCTCGGGTGGGAAGGGGCGTTTCTGCCAGTGCCCTGCATAACTTCCATGGGGGCTTCGAAGTCCTCCTTCGCGCCCTGGAGAACGTGGTCGAAGAGGCCGTTCAGGCCTTCGACGAGGGGGTCGTGGGAGCGGAAGGTGCGGGTGAGCCGGTGGAGGCTGCCGTTGGTTTCCACGCGACGCTGCAACCTGCGGAAACTGCGGACGTCGCCACCACGGAAACGGTAGATGGACTGCTTGGCATCGCCGACGAAGAAAACTTTTGGACCGCCGGGACCCTGGAGCAGGTCCAGGACTTCCATCTGGGCGGGGTTGGTGTCCTGGAGTTCATCGACCATGAGATGACTGAAGCGGCGGCGTTGAGATTCGGCGATGTTGGGGTGCTCACGCAGGAGTTGGCGGGCCCTGACTTCCAGGTCAAGGTAGTCGAGGCCACCGAGGGCGTCCTTATATTGCTGGTAGCGGGCGCAAGCGTCGGAGAAGAGACGCTGCAGGTCGGCGAGGACTTCGAGGGCGAGATCATCGTGGTCGTTCCACTGGGGAAGGCTCTCGAAATGCTCTGCCACCTCCCTCAGAGATCGCAGGACATCTTTGACCTCGGCGAGATTGCCGCCCCAATTTCGCTCGCTACCGCCCCTGAGGTTGATTTCAGACCTCGCCCGGATGACGCGGTCCAGTAGGTCCTTCCAGCCGGCAGCTTGGAGGTCGCCCAGGGTTTCGAGGACATTGCCGACGCGATCTTTCTGGGCGTCGTGACCCGCACCGGCGTAGGCGAGGGTCAGATAGGCGGCTAATTTCTGTATCGACGATCGTTGTTCTTCCACGGCGGACTGCATCGCCTTGTCCATGAGGGCTCGTAGGCTCTTGGCGCACTGCTCTGGCGTGTCGCCGGGCATGGAGCGGAAGGCCCGGTCGACGTCGTCCCTTTGACGGAGCATTTCGGGGAGAAGTCTCTTTACCTGATTGACGTCCAATTGCCGCAGGGATAGGAGGCCGTGGCCTTGCTGGAGGGCGGCTTCCAGAGATTCGGCGCAGGCCCTGAGACGATCCAGCTCCGCTTCGTCTTCGGAGAGAACGACGGCGGCGGGGTCCATGCGGGCCTCGACGGGATTGTCGCGGAGAATCTGGAGGCAGAGGGAATGGATGGTGCCGATGACGGCTTTATCGAGGTCCTTGCGGTGGTCGGCGAGGTCTTCCCGGGACATGACGTCGCGACGAACACGCTCGCGCATTTCCGACGCCGCGGCATCGGTGAAGGTGACGGCGGCGATCTCGCTGATTTTGTGGTTGCGGAGGAGTGCGAGGTAGCGCTCGACGAGGACGCGGGTCTTGCCGGTGCCGGCCCCGGCGGTGACGACGACGTCGCGGTGAACATCGGCGACGATGTCGGCTTGCTGCTGCGTCAGGTTCATTGCCAACGCTTCCAGCGGGAGAATTCATTGACGCGGCAGGCGTGCTTGAAGTCGCAGTATGTTGGGCACTTGTCCGGTTTCGGGAAGACGCGGAAGTCGCCGGAATCGACGGAGTTTCGGACTTCCTTCGCCGCGGTGAGGGCGTCGATCATCAGGCGATTGTCGTCATCGGTGGCGGAATTCAGGGACCAGTTTTTGTGGCGGGGATCCAGCCAGGCGTAGCGGGCAACGATGCTGTTTGCCCCCTCAGCGGCTGCGGCAAGCTGGGCGTATAGCTGAAGTTGGAGTCTTTCTGCGGCTGCCAACCGGTTTCTGGAGATGTACTGGCCGGACTTGTAGTCGATGACCACGAGGCCATGCGGAGTTTCGTCGAGGCGGTCGATGTAGGCCTGGACCCTCATGGGAGGGTCGAGGGGAAGGTCTGCCACGACTTTGTGCTCGATGCCCAGAATGCGCCGCACTCCCAACTTGCTGCTGAACGCCGCTTCTTTAGTCAGCATCAGTTCCAGTTTTTCGAGCCAGTTTGGCCAGTCCAAGTCCCAGGTTTGGAGGCTGCCGAAGCCGTACCTGGAGGGGGCCGCGTCCCAGATGGACTTGCCCTGCTGCCGGACTGCATTTAAGACATCGCTGAGGGTGTCGGTATTGAGGGGGAGGTCTTTGTCTCGCAGAGGGGCGAGGGCGGTCTCCAGAACTTCGTGAATGACGTTGCCGCGGATGGCGGGATCCACCTCGGTCAACTCTTCTTCCAATTCATAGAGGCCGAGGCCGTAGCGACCGAAGAACTGGAAGGCGCAGGTGAGATAGGTCTCCATGCGGCTGGCGCTCCAGCCTTTTTCGGGGTGGGCGAGGTGCGGGACAAGCCCGGCGGTGAGGAGGCCTTCGTATTCTCCGGCGTGGCTGAAGGAGCGGCGACGCTGCTCCACCCGGACGGACTCCTTCACCGTGGGCCAGGCTTCGAATCCTTCCGGCCGGAGTCTGCCTTTTTGATGCCATTGAGCGGTGCAGGCAATTGCCAGTTCCCGGATGGAGGACGCGGTTTGGGGCGAAGGTTGGGGGAGTTTCAGGTTTTTAGGGTGGAGCAGGTCATAGTAGTAGGAACCAGAGGCGGGGCGGCCGCGGGAATCCAGACGGGTCTTCCAGAGATAGAGGTTGGTGTCGGCGCGGGTTTTGGCGGAGTCCCAGAGTTCGTCTTCGGAGAGGCCGGGCTCTGGAGGAAGTTCGAGACCCGCTGATGTGAGGGCGTCCAACGCTTGCTCGCTGAGCAGGGAGGTGGAGGCTCGCGGTGCGGGAAATTCGCCTTCGACGAGACCGCCGATAAAGACTGAGTGGAAGCGGAGGCCGGAAAGGGCGCGGATGGGGGCGAGGGCGACGCCGCCCACTTCCCGGAGCAGGAGGGAGGGGGCTTCCATGCGGGCTTCAAGAGAAGCGGCGAAAGTCTCGAATGTGGCTTCTTTGCCTCCGAGAGCCTTCTCCACGGAGACCAAATCTCTGAGACTTTGGCGGAGGAATTCCACGCCGACTTCAACGTCGGCGCGCTTGAGGCTCTCGCGATTCAACAGCGGATTGTCGCCGAAGAGGGCGTCGTCCCATATTAGGGCGCGGTCGCCAAGGGAAGAGGCCGGGGTTTCCAGGAGGGCCTGCAGGTCATCGAGAGCACGGGTCATGCCGGCTCGGGCGCGGTCATTTTCGAGGGAATCTGCTACTTTGACCAGGGCCGTATGGTTTCGCCAGAGGTTTCTCTTCCTGGCAGTTCGATTGAAGGTGCGGAGGTCTTCCCGGTTCAGATTCCAACGCTGCAGGTTGATGAAGCCGCTCTCCATAACGGTAGCGAAGTCGGTGAGACGCCAACCGTCCGTGCCGAGATGGAGGAGCCGGCGGAGCCACGCTCCCAAGGGACGGTCCAGCAGGGCGTCGCCCGCCAAGGGGTCCAGGGGAATCCGATACTCGGCGAAAACCTGGCGGGCCAGGGAGAGGTGGGGAGCAATCTGCCTGAAGGCAACCGCGAAGTCGGAGGGGCGAAGTTGCGTGTCTTCCACGAGCCTTCGCTTTATGAAACGGGCGATGTCCCTGAGCTGGCCTTCCTGGTCGGCGCTTTCGCCGCCGAAAACGTCGGGGGCCTGTGTGGCTTGGGGATCGTCTAAGTTGACAATCTGCGCATCGGGGAACAGGGAGCGGAGTCGCTGAGAGTCTTTGGTTGCGCGTTTTCCCGCGTCGGGGTCTATGCTCAGGAGCAGGGGGGCTTTTGCTGCCACGGCCTTCAGAAGAGTCAGTTCGGCGCCTCGGAGAATCTGGAACCCGTCAAGGGCGACGATTTCAGGCAGGGGTGCGCCTTCGTTGACCGCCTTTGCGGCTTCGAAAGGTTGGGCTGCGGGATGGGTCCAGCGACGGCGGCTGAGGTCTTCGAGGTAGGCGGTGTAGATGGCGGACAGGGCCCGGAGGGAGGGGAGGCCGCTGTTGCTGGCCGCCGACCGGAACCGGTGGGGGTCTACGTTCTCCGACACCAGGTTGAGGATGGCGGCACGAACCAGGCGGCCGAGTCCTTTCGTGCCCAGGATGGGTTGGAAGTATAAGGCGCCGCCTGCTTCCACTGCTCGGCGGGTTGTGCGGGCAAGAAGCTCGTCTGCCACGGGCCGGGGGATGGTGGAAGAAGGGCGCGTTCCGGCGATTCTGTGACTGAACCGGGGGAGACTCTCCACGCGGAGGCCCATGGCGACGCCGCACTTGGCCACGAGGCGACGTCGGATCTGGTCGGCGTGGCGGACGGTGGGCGTGAGGAGGAGGACGTCCCAGATGCGACCGCCGGAGTAGCCGCGGGCCAGCCTGGAGACTATCTCTTCGGTCTTGCCGGTCCCCGGCCCGCCCACGACTATGGTGACTTGCGGCTTTGTGTCTTGCATTGCTTCCCGGATGTAGATTTAGCTATTCGAGTGGGTCAAGGGTAGCCAAGATTTGGTTGGTTGCCAACCGTTAAACGAGTGGGTTGAATTTGGACATGGGGAAGCGGTACTGATACACTGGGCGGGACTCGCCAGAAGCGCAGGAGGTACCCCATGACTACGTCTTCTCAGAAAATTCTATGTGTCCTGTATCCGGACCCGGTGGGCGGATATCCGCCCAATTACGCACGGGACGGGATTCCCGCTCTCAGCCAGTACCCGGACGGTCAATCGCTGCCAACGCCGAAGGGGTTGGGGTTCACGCCGGGAGAGCTGGTGGGCTCGGTTTCAGGCGGGTTGGGGCTGCGGGAGTTTCTGGAAGGGCAGGGGCACCGGTTCGTTGTGACGTCGGACAAGGACGGCCCGGACTCGGTCTTCGAGAAGGAGCTGCCCGACGCCGACATAGTGATTTCGCAGCCGTTCTGGCCGGGTTACCTGACGGCGGAACGGATCGCCAAGGCTCCCAAGCTGAAGCTGGCGATAACTGCGGGCATCGGATCCGACCACGTGGACCTGCAGGCGGCGATTGAGAACAACATCACCGTCTGCGAAGTCACCTTCTCGAACAGCATCAGCGTGGTGGAGCACGCGATCATGCAGATTCTGGCGCTGGTGCGAGACTTCGTGCCCCAGTACAAGTGGGTGGTGGACGGCGGCTGGAACATTGCCGACGCAGTATCGCGGTCGTATGACTTGGAAGGGATGGACGTGGGGGTTGTGGGGTCGGGGCGCATCGGCTTCGGGGTGTTGAAGAGGCTAAAGCCCTTCGACGTGAAGCTTCACTATAACGACCGGTACCGGCTGCCGACGGAGGTGGAGGAGGAGATGGGTCTCACCTTCCATGAGACGGTGGACTCACTGGTATCGGCGTGCGACGTGGTGAGCATTCACTGCCCGCTACATCCGGAGACGGAGCACATGTTTAACGACGAGCTGATTGGAAAGATGCGGCGTGGCTCGTACATCGTCAACACGGCGCGGGGAAAGATCTGCGACCGGGAGGCGATAGCGCGGGCGTTGGAGAGCGGACATCTGGCGGGGTACGCGGGGGACGTCTGGTTCCCGCAGCCTGCGCCGCTGGACCATCCGTGGCGGACTATGCCGAACCATGCGATGACGCCACACACGTCCGGCGCTTCGCTGGCGGGGCAGCACAGGTACGCCGCCGGGACGCGGGAGATTCTTGAGTGCTGGTTCGAGGGTAGGCCGATTCGGGACGAGTACCTGATCACGCAGGGAGGGGCGCTGGCAGAGGCCGGAGCGCACTCCTACAGCGAGGGAGACGCTACGGGCGGTTCCGAGGAGGCGGCCCGCTTTCCCACTGGATAGGGCTTGCTGACAATTAATGGGGTGAACTGATTCGCGCCGCCCAGTGATGGGCGGCGCGATGCTTTTGATTCGGCGGCATCCATGGAGAATTGCATGGGGTGAGGATCCCGCTAAGGTTCCTATTTTCCAGCCGCTTTCATAGCGGGAATTGGCTACAAAGGGAAAGGGCTTGCCAAATTCTGATACGTAGTCCATCCTAGGCCCTACATTACATAAAGGAGGTTCTAACATGGGCACCATATCCGTAAACAGGTTAGCGGGACTTTCCCTGATCTTCGGCCCCTTAATTGCTTTCGTATTCTTTCTCATCGAACCGGGTGGGCTGTTCATTGACAGCGCGGACCCCACTGACACGGTTGGCGCCATCACCGCGAAGGCATCCAACGCCTCGCTGACCAAGATAACCAACATCGGCATCATCCTTGGTCTCGCCCTGATACTGTCGGGCCTCTACGCCCTGATGCGGAACGTAACCTTGCAGGGCAGCGGCAAGGCCCTTGTTCAGATGGGTTTCTTCATGCTCCTCGTCGGCGTGACAGGATGGATTATGTCCAGCGGGATAGACTTCATTCTGGCCGACGTCACAATCCCCGATTCGATCGCGGCCGCCGTACCGATCTCCCACGTAGGCTCTGCCCTTGTCTACGCAGGCGGAATTACCCTTGGGTTCGCGGTCCTCATCTTCGCCTTAGGGCTCTCAACCAGGGATGACTTCAACCAGATAATCTCCCTTGTAGCCTCCCTGGTCGGTCTGGCGGTGATGGTATTCTTCCTGATTGCCATCCTGGACACCGGCAGCCGGGACACTTTCCTCACCCTCGCACGCAGCTTCTACGTGCTGCTGGTCATCTGGTTCGGATACCTGGGCATCGGGATGCTGAACAGGCCGGACCCCGAACTCTGGAAGCAATAGACGAATTCGAGGACTTGCCGGCGGCTGGCCTCGAAACAGGCCAGCCGCCCAGCCGTCCCTAAGGAACCATTCGACCGTCCATAGTTGCCGCAAAGGCGACCTCCAAATATAATCGCACGGTCGCGAAGAGACGACGTGCGGTTAATCTCAACGGAGGGTCTGCAACCTTAGGCTAGTCCCGCTCATGCCCCCCGCAAAACTTCTGGAGCCTTTGGCTGAACTGCTGGACGACGCCGGGAGGATGTCGAAGCTGTGGCCCGCCCTCAGCATCGGCGCGATTCTCGGCGTTCTGGTCATCATATTCCAGATTTCCTTTTCCGCGATTGTCTTTTCCGGCCCCCTTGCGCCCCTGGCCATTCGTGGCGTGGGGCTTCTTCTATTTGGCGCGCTCGTAACCGTTGTGGTAACGGGGCTAACGAGCAACTACAGGGGGATCATTTCCTTTCCGATGGAAGTGACCATCTCCGTGCTGGCTATCATCGGCGCGGGAGTGGCGGCAGGAATCGAGGGACCTGTGGACCAGCGTCACCTGGTGACGATGGCGGCCATCATGGCGATGACCAGCTTTATTTCCGCCGCCGCGTACCTTTCCATAGGGAAGTTCAGGCTCACCAACTACCTGCGGTTCATACCCTTCCCGGTGGCGGCGGGGATACTTGCGGCAACAGGTTGGATTCTCATTCGGGGCAGCCTGGCGGTGATGACGGGGGACGTGACCAGCTGGGATACCATCGTCCAGAGCGTAGAACCTTCCAACCTGGTGAGGTGGGGGCCGGGGGTGGCTTATGGCGTGCTGATATTCTTCGCCAGCCGGAAGTGGGGACACTTTCTGGTGCTGCCCATCGCGCTTGCCCTCGGGATTGTGCTTTACCACCTGGCGCTGCTGGGGTTCGGCATTTCGATAACGGAGGCGCGAGAGGAAGGGCTGCTGTTCTCGCTGGGGGGCGCGCAGAGCGGGGCGTTGTGGCCGCCGTTCGGGCCGGGTGAGTTCGGGCTAGTTGAATGGGGGGTGGTGTTCTCCCAGATGCCGATTATTCTGGCGGCGGCCTTCGTGACGCTCATCGCGGCGCTGGTGTACACGAACGCGCTGGAGCTTTCCAGCGGGGTGGAGTTGGACATGAACAAGGAATTCCGCTCCATGGGCATCGCGTCGGTGGCAGCGGGGTTGGGTGGGAGCGCGCCGGGGCATCACGTGCCGCCGCTTTCGACGATGAGCCTGGTGGGGGGAGCGTATTCGCGGCTGACTTCGATGATTGCCGCGCTGGTGGTGGCGTTCGCCATCTTTCTAAGCGGGGCGGCGCTGGAGATTGTGCCAATGACGCTGCTGGGGAGCCTGGTCTTCTTTGTGGGCTTCCGGCAAATGTACACGTGGTTGTACGCGGTGCGGAGGATGCTGCCCTATGTCGACTACGGGATAATTCTGCTCATTGTAGGGGTGATCGCCGTGGCGGGGTTCATACCGGGGATAGCGGCGGGGCTGGTGGTGACGGTGCTGATCTTTGCGTTCAGGTTCAGCCGGTTGGACGTGGTGGATGCGCCGGTGACGGGGGAGCACATCCAGAGCAAGAAGCGCCGTCCGATATTGCACCGGGCGATTCTGGCGGACCAGAGTTCGCTCATACAGGGGTACCATCTGAAGGGGTACATCTTCTTCGGAAGCGCGTACCCGATGGTGGACAGGCTGAACCTGGCGCTGGGTTCCAACCCCGTGCCAAGGTGCGTCATCGTGGACTTCGAGAGCGTGACGGGGTTCGACGTATCGGCGGGGAGCGCGCTGCACAGGTTCGCGCGGAACGCGAGGGTGCGGGGCACGCGGGTGGTGGTTACGTCGATGTCACGCCCGTTTCGGGCAATGCTGTTGAGGGGACTGCCGATGGCGGACCGGCACAACATTCACTTCGCGGAGGACTTCGACTACGGGCTGGAGTGGTGCGAAGACCTGGTGATTCAGTCGTGGGACCGGCGAGGCAGGCAGCAGGAGGCCCGCGAGGCGATAGTCGATGTTTCGGAGGAGGAGGCGAAGCGGCTGTCCGACCAGGCGGCCAGGTTTGAGGAGCTAAAGGAGCAGCTGGGCCCACACGCTGAGGTGGATGAATTCAAGGAGGGGCAGATGATGGTGGAGATAGGATCGCATCCGCCGGGGCTGCAGCTGCTGATATCCGGGCTGGCGACGGCGCACGACGGGCTGGACCATCACCGGCTGAGGGAGTATGGGCCGGGATCCGTGCTCACAGTGCCAGCGGCATTTGGGGACTACGAGTCGAAGGAGGAGATTCAGGCGGAGGAGGCGTGCCGGGTGCTGGTGCTGACGAGGGAGGTGCGGGAGTCGCTGGAGTCGGAGGACCCGGACTTGGCGATGCGGCTGTACAGCTACATGCTGAGCCAAGGCGGGGAATGAGGGAGTAGGGGAAGGGGAGTCACCCTCATCCCTTCGACAGACTCAGGACAGGCCTAACCTTCTCCGATCCTGGGAGAAGGGAGGGAACCAGGGGGAAAGGGGTTTATTTTTGTTTTTTGAAAATTTTTTGTTGGCGCAGGCGTGGATTTGGGTTTGTTTTGGGGAAACAAACCTGGGGGTTGGTTGGGAGCCGTGTAGAAAGAGTGGGTCTTCATATCCTCCGTTGCGGGCACAGGTTGTTCGCGGGGGAATGGAGAGAGGTGTTTGTGCTTATGTTCGTGTGTATGGTAGCGAGGGGAAGGGGATGTGACAAGGAGGGGTTTGTCAGTTTTGAGGGAGGGGGCGGGTTGGTGTAGGGGGAAGAGGGGACACCCTCATCCCTTCGACAGACTCAGGACAGGCCTAGCCTTCTCCCTGGATGGAGAGATTTGCGTAACCGCCTATGCCCCATCCACTCCACCCGAATCACCCCCATCTCAATCTTCCCCCATCGAGGGGGAAGAGGTTAAGAGGCGCCGGCGGGGGGGTATGCAAAGGTCTCCAGGATGGGAGAAGGGAGGGAACGAAGGGTGGGGTTAGCGGCGGGGTTCCCACTTGAAGAAGCGGAGGGCGACGGCCATGCCTGCTACGAGCCACAGGGCCATGACGCCAAGACTCACTAGTTCGAAGCCTGATCCGAGTTCAAAGGGGTTGAAGGCGGTGTGCATGGTGGTAGCGAAGTGGCGGATGGGAAAGACGTCGGCGAGGGTGGTCAGCCAGACGGGGGCGTCCCGGAGGGGGATGAAGACGTCCGAGATAAACATGAGGGGCAGGATAGACGCCTGGACCACGGCGGGGGCAGCGTCGGCGTTGGGGATTATGGAAGTTATCGCCAGGCCGAGGGCGCAGAAGGTGGCGGCGGCGAGGACGAGGGAGACGATGAAGGCGGGGGAGGTGCTGGTGGGAGCGTCTACGTTGTAGAAGAGAATTCCTGCCACGGTGACGATGACCACCAGCAGAATTGAGACGAGGACGGAATGGAGGACTTTGCCCATGAGGAGGGCGGAGGCAGGAAGGGGGGTACCGCGAATGCGCTTTAGAGACCCTTCGTCGCGGGCGAAGGTGATGCCCATGGCGATGTTGGTGTAGCAGGCCGTCACCACGGAGAGGACGAGGATGGCGGGGACGTAGAAGTTGGATGTGCTTATGACGCCGCCGTGAGCCTCCAGTTCACTGCTGCCGAAGAGGAGGTTGAAGATTACGAGGAACATGAGGGGGAAAGCGATGACGAAAAAGGCGGCAACGGGATTTCGCCAGAAGGCCCTGTTTTCGTACTTGACCTGACGGAGAGTTAGAAAGAGGGTCTTCATGCCTCGTCCGCGGCCTCGGAGGCTGTCAGATGGAGGAAGAGGTCCTCCAGAGTCGGGCGGTTCACGGAGAGTTCCTGCAACTCGACGCCTTCGGTCACGGCCCAGTTGGTCAGCCGGTGGAGAGACTGGGTGGGATCGTCGGTGACGAGGACATAGTGTTCGTCGTCCTGGAGGGATCCGGCGTCGAGGGCTTCCGGCATGGATGGGGAGTCGTCGGGGAGCTTGTAGCGGATGGTGGTGCCGCCGGCTTGGCTCAGTAGCTCGTCAGGTGTGCCTTCGACGACAATCTTGCCATTGACCATGATGGCGACGCGGTCCGCGAGATTACGAGCTTCGTCCATGTAGTGGGTGGTGAGGACAACGGTCTTGCCGAGGTTCTGAAGGTTGCGAATCATTCCCCAGGCGCCGCGGCGTGCGGAGGGATCGAAGCCGGTGGTGGGTTCGTCCAGGAAGAGGAGGTCGGGGTCGCCGGAGAGGCCTATTGCAACGTCGAGGCGGCGCTGCTGGCCGCCGGAGAGCTTCTTGACGCGGGTCTTGCGGAGGGGGACGAGGCCCGTGGCCCGCAGCACGTCTTCGAGGGCCATGGGGTGAGGATAGTAGCCGCGATAGAGTTCGATGGTCTCTTCCACGTTCAGGTAGGGCTGAACGCCGGTGGACTGGAGGACAATGCCGATTCTCTCGCGGAAGGCGGTCTCTTTTCGGGCGGGGTCGTGGCCGAGGACGAGTACATCTCCGGCGGAACGCTGGAGGTAGCCTTCGAGGATTTCGATGGTGGTGGTCTTGCCGGCGCCGTTGGGGCCGAGGAGGGCGAAGACTTCGCCGGTGTCCACATCGAGGTCGATGCCGCGGACGGCCTCTACGTTGCCGTAGGACTTCTGGAGGCCGCGGACCCTGATGGCGGTTGAGCTTTGATTCATGCGTGCGTTTCGGTGGGCGGCGGAAATGGTAAGGGAGATTGCTGGGGATGTCCAGGGTGGGGGTGTCTGGTAATGGGTTTGGATGAGGCACTTGCACTCGACTGCACGAGCACCGGCTCCGCGTATTGGTTTCGAGGAAGACCGACCAGCTATCGAATGGCTTGCACCTTAAGCTGGATGCCTTCGTGAACCTGAATACGGCTAATCACGTCGAAGAGATTACGGGCTTGGGGGTTGCCGGAAGGTCCGAACATACGCATGAGACTCTTGGGAGACTTTTTGGTTAGGGAGCCGAGCTCTTCGAACCCGATTGTGGCGTTGATATAGTCCCGCAAAAGTATCTTACCAGTATCTACGTCTCCTACCAGAAGGCATTCCACTCCCTCCCTCAGCAGCTCCTCTCGGAAAACAGGATCGTGCCGGGCACGTTCCAATACGGTCTCTTGGAAATCACGTGTGAGGGCCATCCTTCGCACCTCCAATCATCTACGTTGCTTGTATTGCAGCCAAAGCTGACGGGCTTCTTCTATGTCTCTCTGTTGACGCCTCTTGGCGCCACCGGCAAGCAAGATTATCAGGGAGTCTCCATCCCTGCCAAAATATATCCTGTATCCTGGGCCAAAGTGTATCCGCCGCTCCAACACTCCGCTACCTACGCCTCTAACGTTTGACAGGTTTCCAGTCTCGATTCGCGCAAGAGTTATTCTCACGCGGGCCGCTGTTCTGGAGTCGAGACCATTGAACCATTGTCCGAAGCGGCTTCTGCCTCGCTCGTCAAGGTATTCTTTGATCTCAAACACGGCTTTATGGTAACGGCCACGTTACCTTTCAGCAAGGGCACCGGCAAGGAGCAACATTGTGTTGACCGGTTGGCTTGGCGGGGATACCATGACGACATCCGAAAGTAAGGACAGGGGGTAGCTATGAATGCAATGAACGGTTCCGTGACCGGCAAGGTTATGACTGTCAACGGCCCCATAGACGCCAGTGAGGTGGGCGTCTGCATTATGCACGAGCACATCTTCATCGACTTCTGGCGGGACAAGGAGCCGGGGTTCAACGCACCGGCGACGGACGTGGCCCACTGGAACGAAAAGTTGACGCTGGACAACCTGTACCTGGCGCGCAGCCACAAACCCATCAAGGACAACTATATGCTGACGGACGAATCGGTGGCCGCCAAGGACCTGCTGGCGTATCGACATCTGGGCGGGAATACAGTGGTTGACGTGACGAACATCGGGCTGGGGAGAGACCCGCTGGCGCTTCAGCGCATTTCCAATGCCACGGGACTGAACATTGTGATGGGGTCCGGGTGGTACCAGAAGTTCTACCATCCGGCGGACATGGGCGAGCGGACGGTGGAGGACCTGACGGAGGAGATTATCCGGGACGTGACGGTGGGAGTGGGGGACACGGGAGTGAAGTCGGGCATCATCGGAGAGGTGGGGGTGAACGGGAATCCGTTGACGCCCAACGAGGAGAAGAGCATCCGAGCTTCGGGGCGGGCGAGCAGGGCGACGGGAACGGCGATAACGTTCCACAGCGGCGGGACGGGGAGGGAGAAGTTCCAGGTCGCGAAGTGGCTGGCGGAAGAGGGGGCGGACCTGACGCGGACCATCTACGGGCACAGCAATTCCTACGCCGGAGAGGTGGACCTGCTGTTGGAACTGCTGGAGCTTGGGGTGTACGTGCAGTTCGACACGCTGGGCAGGGTGATGGCGCCCGTGGCGCGGAAGCCAATATCGATGGCACCGCCGAAGCCGACGGACCCGCAGGTGGCGGCGGACGCGCTGGTGGCGGAGTGCATACCGCAACTGCTGGAGGCGGGGTATGAGGACAAGATTCTGCTATCGCAGGACGTGTGCATGAAGATGCACATGCATGCTTACGGGGGGACGGGGTATACGTTTGTGTTGGAGAAGTTCCTGCCTTACCTGCGCCACCTGGGGGTGACGGAGGAGCAGGTCCACAAGATGATGGTGGCGAATCCGCGGAAGGCGCTAGCGCTGGTCGAGCCGGGGTAGGGGTTAGCTTTTGCCCAAGAATTCCCGCTCCCATTGGGAGTAGCGGTCTGTGTTGAGGACGGCGTTTTGGAGTTCGGGGGGAGCGGTGGTGGGGTCCAGGTCGGACGGGGAGCCGCCTTCTAAGAGGTGCTTCATGGCATCGTGGAGGGACTTCATGGCGACGAAGAAGGTCTGATGTCCGCGGACGACGACACGGACGCCGTTGGCGCGGAGGAAACCTTCGTCTGATAGGTCGGGGCTGCCGCTGCCCATCACGAGGGGCAAGGGGGTGGTATGGCGGATAGCTTCCAGCTGGTCACGCCTGGTGACGCCGATGAGCATGACGCCGTCGACGCCGGTTCCTGCGTAGGCATCGACTCTGCGGCGGACCTCTTCGGTGGAGCGGGTGGCGGGGGCGGAGGTGCGGGCGAGGACGACGAGGCTTGGGTCCCGACGTCCCGTCAAGCCTGCCCGGAGCTTGCCGACCATTTCGTCGACGCTGATCAGCCCGAGGGCATCTTCGCCGTAGACGGCTGGGAGGGCGGTGTCTTCCAGGGTCAGAGCAGAGGCGCCGGCGGCTTCGAGTTCCTGGACGGTGCGCATGGCGGAGAGGGCGTTTCCGTAGCCGTGGTCGGCGTCGACCAGGAGGCTGATGTCGGCAGCTCGGGTGATTCGACGCACCTGACCGGCCAGCTCAGACAGGGTGAGAACGATGAGGTCCGGGGCGCCAAGGACGACGGCAGAGGCGATGGAGCCGCCGAGGATTCCCAGATCGGCGCCGAGGTGGCGGGCCAATCGAGCGGAAACGGGGTCGAAGACTGATATGGGATAGCCGATGGAATTACCTTCCAGATATTGTCGGAATTGCTCTCTAGGCGTCATGGGTGGCTCCTTCGTCGGGGTTGTCAGCCTTAGGGGTCCAGCGGCGTCCGTCCTTGATGGTGAGGGAGGGCGCGAAGCGGCGGGTCGCCTGCACTTCGTCGCCCAGCATGTCGGGGTAGTTGAAGCGGCCTTCCTCCAGTTCCAGGACTGAGGCGTCGCCGACGGTGCCCACGCGGAGGCTGCCCAGCTCTTCGCGCCCGACAGTGGAGGCGGGCCTGATGGTGACCCGTTCGATGACCTGCTCCACGGACATGCCCATACCGAGGAAGATGGACATTATCTCCAGCAGGTTGTAGTTCCTGGGCGGGTAGGGGGCGCAATAGCGGAGCAGGGAGGGAGGTGGGGGGCAGTCACCGACCCTGTCGGTACTGAGGGTGTGGGGGAGAAGGCCTTCGGCGATGGCCTGGCGGCAAATGGGGATGGCGAAGTGCTTGGCAAAGCAGGCGGTGTCGAAGACTACGCCGCTATTGTAGGCGTCCCAGGTCTCGGAGGAGACGCGACCGCGTTCGTCCAAGACGTTATGAACGTCGCCGTGGAAGATGTGGGTGGCAACGTCGCCGGGGTTCATGTGATCGAAGACCTGGCCGAGGGGGATGGGCGACTCCATGACGTGGACCATGAGCTGGGTGGAGGTCTGGTCGCAGATGCCGCGGGCCATTTTGAGGGCGGGAACGGAGTTCTTGAGGGTGGTGCCGTTGGGGGTGAGGCGGACCTTCATGCCGAGAACGAGGTCGCGGTTCTCTTCGATGCAGCGCACGGCCTCTTCTGAGCGGGCGTAGCGGAAGTCTTCAAGGTCGGGGATCTGGATGTTGCCGGGCATGGTGCCGATGGAGGAGAGGTGGATGAAGGCGAGGAGGCGGGTATCGACTTTTTCGATGACGTAGCTGCGGAAGCCGGGGAAGTTCATCCAGCCGGTGCTGCCCGCATCGATGGCGGTGGTGACGCCGATGGCGAGGTTGACGGGGTCGGGGTCGGCGCGGCCAGGGGAGATGCGGTAGGCGAAGTGGCCGTGGAGGTCGATGAGGCCGGGAGTGACCAGCTTGCCCTTGACGTCAATGACTTCGCCGCAAAGGGCGGGGTCGAGGTGCTCAGACAGAGCGGCGACTTTACCGTCCTTGAAGGCCACGTCGCAGACGGCGTTGATTCCCTGGTCCGGGTCAATGACTTCGCCGCCTTTGAGCATCAGGTCATATTTCTTTTTCATCTGGCACCCCCTACTGGGCAAGAATTGAATTCATAGGGTAATCTGATTCGGTCACACCCGCCGCCGTGGGACTAGCGGAGGGTGGGCAAGATTTCGGACAGGGTTACCTCCGAAACGGCGTAGCTGAAGCCGCCGGCGCTTTCGACGACGAGGCCTACAAATCTGCCGTCGGGGGTTATGAGAGCGGCGCCGCCTTCACCGGAGACGGGGGCATCGGCCTGGATGATCCAGCGTTCCCCTTCGCTGTCGAAGAGAATTGAGGAAACGATGCCGCTTGACGCAGCCAGGCCGGGGCCGGATGCCGTACCGAAGGCCAGGGCCGCAACTTCCGTCCCTACTTGTATGGTAAGCGCGTCGCCCAGGGGTATGGGGGTGGCTTCCGTGTCGCAACATATACGGAGCAGGGCCAAGTCGCGCTTATCGTCTGCACCGCTGATGGCGGCTTCGTAAATCGTGCCGGTGGTTGTGGTTGCCTGCAACGGGCCAGCGTTTGCGACCTGTTGGCTCCTGGTGAGGAGGTAGATTTCTCCGGTGGACTGGTCGACGTCGATGATGACGCCGGTGGCAACGTGGTTGCCGGAGGCGGCGATGCGCAGGATGGACTTCTGGAGGCTGCGAATGACGTCGGGGAGGGTGGAAGCGGGAGCGGGCGTGGGGGTTTCGGTGGGCGTCGGTTCCGGTGAGGGCTCCGGCGTTGGGGTTTCGCGGGCTTCGATGGTGGCCAGGACGCGTTCGGTGACTTCAAAGGCGAGGGCTTCGACATCGATGGTGGGAGCGGGCTCGGTGGGTTCCGGGGTAGGCTCGGCGGCGCGGGCCTCGGCCAGGACTCGTCTGACGACGGATTCAAGGTCTGCCGTGGGGATGGGGGTGGAGGGTTGGAAGGGGGCGGGAGTGGGAGCTTCGGTAGGCGCAAGCGTGGGAGTTTCAGTAGTCTCCTCGCTGCAGGCTGAAACAAAGAGCGACGCCAACAGCAATGCGAGAATGAGCCAGAGCGTCCTGTTCATGCTCAGGAGATTAGCGGCCCATGTCCCGCGTGACTTGCGACACCGCGGACAGGGCGGCGTCGACGTGGGCGGGGGTGATGTGGCGGTGGGTTACCATACGGATGCGGCCGTAGGAAGAACCGGTCTTGACGCCCTTGTCCGAAAGGCGGCGAGTGAATTCCGAGTCGGGGCCCATGCCTTCCTCCAGTTCGAAGAAGACGATGTTGGTCTGGACGGATTCGGGATTGTGGACGATGCCAGGGATCTGGGGCAGGCCCTGGGAGAGCAGGCGGGCGTTGGAGTGGTCTACGGCGAGGCGCTCAACCATGCTTTCCAGGGAAACGATGCCGCAGGCGGCGATGATTCCGGCCTGACGCATGCCGCCACCGACCATCTTGCGCCAGCGCCGGGCCTCGGCGATGAACTCCGCGGAGCCGCAGAGGACGGAGCCGATAGGGGCGCTGAGGCCCTTGGAGAGGCAGAAGGTAACGTCGTCGGCCTCCCGGACAAGCTCGTGGACGGGGGTCTCCAGATAGACGGCGGCGTTGAAGATGCGGGCGCCGTCGACGTGGACGGGGATATTGTGATCGTGGGCGACGCGGCAGACGGCTTCCATGTCTTCGGTGGTCAGGACGCCGCCGTTGCACTGGTTCTGGGTGTTTTCCAGGCAGATGAGGGTGGTCGGGGGGTAGTGGGAGTCGCCGCCGGGGCGGATGGCGGATTCGACCTTGTCCGGGGAGAGGGCGCCCTGGGTCTCGTTGGGGACGAGGTGGGTCTGGATGCCGCCGAGGGCCGCGGCGCCGGCGCTCTCGTTCCAAAAGATGTGGGAGTTGTACCCGGCGATGATTTCATCACCGCTGCGGCAGTGGGCGAGGATGGCCAGCAGGTTGCCCTGGGTGCCACTGGCGACCAGGACGGCGGCTTCTTTGCCCAAGCGAGCCGCGGCCATCTCTTCGAGGCGGTTGACGGTTGGGTCCTCGCCGGAAACGTCGTCGCCAAGCTCGGCCTCGTACATGGCCCGCCGCATCTCCTTGGTGGGCATGGTTAATATGTCGCTTCGCAGATCCACCGTCATCATAGCCGTGGGGCCTCCCTCCAGAGTGAGGCTATTCTAGCAGTCCACCTTGTCAAGGCCAAGGCAGACGCCTAAGATTGATGCAGGCCATGGCGACGCGAACCCCGATACCCTTCTATAAGGACTGGCTCCTTATACCCATAATTGGCCTTGTATACCTTCTCGACCAGCTTACGAAGTTTCTGGTGGAGGAACGGCTCTGCTACGGCCAGCCCTTTCCGCCGGAGGGGACATTTCAGCTCAAGTGCTCCTTCAACACGGGGGCGGCGTTCGGGCTGTTTGTGGACCACACCTTACTGCTGATAATCGCGTCGTTTGTGGGGGTAGGTGTGCTGCTGTACATCTACCGGCTTCATCCCGCGCACGGGCTGTTGCTGCGGATAAGTTTGGGGCTGCAGCTGGGAGGGGCGATAGGGAATCTGACGGACAGGATTCGGTTCGGGCAGGTGACGGACTTTGTGAAGCTGGGGCCGTGGCCGATATTCAACCTGGCGGACGCGTGCATAGTGGTGGGAATAATCATACTGATGGCACTGTTCTTCCTGAGCGGGGACAAGGAGACGACATCTACTCAGCCATCCGACGGGTACCTGTACACCCCATTGGATGACGTGTCCGACGAGGGGGCAGCATCCTTCCATGAGAAAGAGAAGCCGTGACCAGTACAGAGGTTGTGTCGACGGGAGATCCCTGCCGGCTGGACAGATACCTGGCGGCGCAGGGGCTGGGGCTGAGCCGGGCGCGCCTGCAGCGGCTGATTCGGGAGGGGTGGGTGACGCTGAACGGAGGACAGGCGAAGGCTAGCGCGGTGGTGAGGCGCGGGGACAGGGTGCGGGTACGGATTCCGCCGCCTCGGCCTCTGGACCTTGAGCCGGAGAGGATGCCATTGAGCATCGTCCACGATGACGCGAACCTGGTGGTGGTGGACAAACCGGCGGGGCTGACCGTGCATCCGGCGCCGGGACATGCCAGCGGGACACTGGTGAACGGGCTGCTGGCGCTTTACCCGAACCTGCCGGGTATTGGGGGACGTCAGAGGCCCGGCATCGTACACCGGCTGGACAAAGACACTTCAGGGCTGATGGTGGTGGCGAAAACGGACGAAGCGCATCTCTCGCTTTCGGAGCAGCTTCAGGAGCGTCGGGTACGAAAGGGGTACACGGCGCTGGTCGGCGGCGTGGTGGCGGATGAGGAGGGGATAATCGACGCGCCAGTCGACCGGGACCCGCAGCACAGGAAGCGGATGGCGATTGTGGATGGAGGACGGGCTTCGCAAACGAGGTACAGAGTGACGCGTCAGTTTGAGGGCTGCACGCTGGTTGAGGTGTTTCCGGTTACGGGACGAACGCACCAGATTCGGGTGCACTTTGCTTCACTGGGGCATCCACTGGCGGGGGATACCCTGTACGGCGGACGAGGCGACCTGCTTGGGCGGCAGTTTCTGCACGCGCACCTGCTGGGGTTCGAGCATCCGTTGACGGGGGAGTGGGTGGAGTTTCGGTCTTCGCTGCCGATGGATCTGAGGCAGGCCCTGGTTATACTTGAGGGAGAATCGGACGGCGCGGCGGCGGTTGCGTCTATTCGTCAATCTAAAGCATGAGTGAGGCGTTTTTGAACACTAACAACAAACCGGTGCGCGTCCGGTACGCGCCAAGTCCGACGGGGCTGCCCCACGTGGGGAACGTGCGGACGGCGCTTTTCAACTGGCTATTTGCGCGTCATACCAACGGGGCCTTCATCGTGCGGGTTGAGGACACGGACCAGAACCGGCTGGTGCGTGAGGCGGTGGCCGGGATTCTGGAGGGGCTGCGCTGGCTGGACCTGGACTGGGACGAGGGGCCGGAGGTGGGCGGGCCCTACGGGCCGTACATGCAGTCGGAGCGGCTGGACATTTACAACGAAGCGTCGGAAGGGCTTATTCGACGGGGGCACGCGTATTACTGCATCTGCTCACCTGAAAGGCTGAAGGAGCTGCGGAAACAGCAGTCCAAGGAGAAGAAGAACCCCGGGTACGACGGAAAGTGCCAAACCCTGTCGGAGCGAGAACTTCAGGAGTTCCGGGATGGGGGGAACACGCCCGTGGTGCGGTTCAAGATGCTGCGGGACGAGACGATTACGGTGGAGGACATCGTGAGGGGGCAGGTGGGGTGGAACAGCAATCTGACGGACGACTTCGTAATCATCAAGTCGGACGGGTTTCCCACCTATCACCTGGCGAACGTGCTGGATGACCACCTGATGGAGATTACGCACGTGCTGAGGGCGGAGGAGTGGCTCTCCAGCACGCCACGACACATCGCGCTGTACGGGGCGCTGGGGTTGGAGCCGCCGCAGTTCGGGCATTTACCGATGATCCTGGGGCCGGACAGGTCCAAGCTTTCGAAGCGGCACGGGTCGACATCGCTGCTGGAGTACCGGGACATGGGGTACCTGCCGGAGTCGTTGATCAACTTCATGGCGCTGCTGGGATGGTCGCTGGACGACCGGACGGAGATACTGGACCGGGCGTCGCTGGTGGAATCGTTTTCGCTGGAGAGGGTGGTGAAGTCGGGGGCGATTTTCAACATCGACAAGCTGGATTGGATGAACGGCATCTATATCAGGAGTCTGCCGTCGGAGGACTTGGCGGCTCGCATCCAGGACTATTGGCGTCGCTATCCGGCGGCGGGGATTCCGCAGCCGGTGGACATTGCGTATCTGCGGCAGATTGCGCCCCTGATTCAGCCGCGGCTGAAGACACTTGACGACGCGGCGGAGCGAACTGAGCTCTTTTTCAAGGTGGAGCTGGACCACAGCTCCAAAGACTTAATCCAGAAAGGGATGGATGCCGAGAGCACACGGAACGCGCTGGTAATGTCTCTAATTTTAATTCGCGATTGCGACATATTCACAGCGAACGTGTTAGAGACGGCATTCGAGGAGCTGCGGCTGCGGCTGGAGCTTTCGCGTCGGCAGTTCTTCAGCCTGCTGCGGGTAGCGACGACTGCGAGTCGGGTTTCGCCGCCGTTGTTCGAGACGATGGAGGTGTTGGGACGAGGCCGGTGCACGGAGCGCATCGGCGAAGCCATTCTAGCGCTGAGGGGTTAGCTCAGGACGCCGGAGCGGTGCAGGTCTTCGATTTCGGATTCGGGCAGGTTGAGAAGCTCGCGCAGAACCCAGTCGGTGTGTTCGCCGAGAAGGGGCGCGGGCTGGTAGGTGGGGGGGCTTTCGGAGAGGGTGAAGCAGTTGGCGTCGTAGGCGTGGCGGCCTATTTCCTTGTGGTCCAAGAAGACGTAGTGGTTCCTGTGAGCCAGCTGGGGATCGTTGAAGAGGTCTTCGCAGGTCTCCACGACGCCTGCCGGGACTCCCGCCTTCTGGCAGCGCGTCATCAGGTCGAAGGGGTCCTGGGGGGTTGTCCAGCTGCTGATTATTTCGTCGAGAGAGGCCTCGTTTTTCTTTCGGGATTCGGCGGAGACGAACTTTGGGTCGGTGGCGAGGGCGGGTTGGGACATGAGGCGGCAGAGGGACTGCCATTCGTCGTCGTTGGTGCAGGCGATGGCGCACCAGCGGTCGTCGCCGGCGCAGGGGTAGGCGTTGTGGGGAGCGTAAACGGGGTGCTTGTTGCCCTGACGGGTCTGAATGCGGCCGTTGGCGGCGAAGTCCAGGAGGGGTGGAGCGACGAAGTAGAAGGACCCCTCCAGCTGGGAAAAATCTATGTGGCAACCCTCTCCGGTGCGGCGTTTCTGGTCGAGGGCGGCGGTGATGGCGGCGACGGTGAGGTGGGGCAGCAGGAAGTCGGTGTAGGCGCCGTAGGGACTGGTGGGGGTGCGATCAGGCCAACCGGTGAGGTGGGTGTGGCTGGATAGAGCGGTGAGCACGGGGCCGAAGCCGGGGTGGTTGGAGTAGGGGCCGCCGCGACCCTGCATGGAGGCGCTGAACATGACGACGCCGGGGTTGTACTTTCGGATATCTTCGTAGCCGAGGCCCCAGCGTTCCATGATGCCGGGGGTGAAGTTTTCGGTGACCACATCGGCCCACTTGGCCAGCTCCCCGGCCAGCTCGCGGGCCTTGGGCTGGGACATGTTGAGGGCGATGCTGCGCTTGCCGCCGTTGTAGTTGGCGAAGTAGCCGCTACGGTTGATGCCGGGGATGCCGTCCTTGTGAGGGGTGGCGGTTCGGAGGGTGTCGACGCGATGGATGGACTCGACGCGGACGACGGTGGCGCCGAAGTCGGACAGGTAGCGGGTGGTCATGGGGCCGATGGCTACCCAGCAGAAGTCGAGGACTTTGACTCCTTCCAGAGCGGCGGTCATATTACCTTTTTCCTATGTAGGAGAGTTAGTTCTTCTTCCGAGAGGCCGAGTTCATTGTGGTAGATCTCGCGGTTGTGCTCGCCGATGCGGGGAGCGCGGCGGAAGCTGCCGGTGGAGATGAAGGGGCCGAGGGTCTTCATGGTTGTACACTCATCCGTGTAAGAAGGCAGTTCAGCTTCGCGGAAATAGTTGCGGGCGAGGAGTTGCGGGTAGGAGAAGACGTCCTTAGGGTCGTGGACTGGGAAGAGAAGGATGCGGCGTTCGAGGGCCTGCTCGGCGAGGAGGGACTTGGTCTTGGACATGAAGAAGCGCTCCAGGGGCGGCGTCATGGCCTCGACCAGATCGGGGCTTAGCTGGCCAAAGCCAATCTCGCCCCAATCGGTATCGCGCAGGACGGGGTGGCCGACGCCTTCTTCGTCCATCCAGTTGGAAAGATTGGTCATGCTGCGGCCGCCGGTGTGGCCGCCAGGCTGGATGAAGTTGACGTAGCCGTCGGCGCACTCCCAGTTGATGCGGAGGTTGATCTTGCCGACGGGTCGGAAGGGGCCCTGGCGCTGCATGTTCATGCGGCTCATGTCCCAGATCATGGGGGCGTGGGAGAGGGAGCGGGCGACGGCCTGCTGGCATGAAACGTCGACACGCTGGCCTTTGCCGGTGAGGAGGCGGTGGTGGTTGGCGATGAGGGCACCCGCAGCGGCGGAGGCGGAACCGATGGCCCAGAACTGAGGTGTGGAGATTCTGACGGGAGGACGGTCGCGGTCGCCGGTGAGGTACATCATGCCGCTGAGGGCCATGCCGATGAGATCGACGGCCTTGTAGCCGGCGTAGGGGCCGTCTTGACCGAAGGGGGTGATTGAGACGTAGATGATTTCGGGGTTTATGCGCCTGACGGCGTCGTAGCCGAGGCCGAGGGCGTCCATCCGTCCGGGCGGGGAAGACTCTATGAGGAAGTGGGAGGACTTGATGAGGCGGTTAAGAAGGGGATGGGCATCGGGGGCCTCTATGTCGAGGGTGATGCTGCGCTTATTGGCGGCGTTGAAGGACCAGAAGAGGCTGTTTTCCGGGTGGGGATCGTCCTTGTAGAAGGGACCGATGCGGCGGGCGTCGTCGCCCCAGGGTGGTTCGACTTTGATGACGTCGGCGCCTAGATCGCCGAGGACGCGACCGCAGAGGGCGCCGCGGCCGTCGGTCAGATCGAGGACACGGTAGGGGGAGAGCATGGGGATGACCGTCTATGCCCGGGGAGGCCGGGGCTAGAGGCCCAACTCCGCGGCAAGACGGGCCTTGTGATGGGCCGAGTCTCCGAGATAGTGATATAGGGTGCGGGACATGCGGGTGTGGAGGGTGAGGCCATATTCGCGCATGATGCCGAGTCCGGCGTGGACCTCGTGGGCGGCGTTGCAAGACTGGTAGTAGGCTTCTTTGGCAACCGCCGCAGAGACGTGCACGGATGCGGGGGCGTCTGGCTTATTTTCGTCCAGCTTCCAGAGGGCCTCGTAAGTGGTGAGGCGGGCGGCGTCTTTGAGGTTGACGATCTGGATGACGTGGTCCTGGACGCGCTGGAACCGGCCTATAGGGAGGCCGAACTGGACACGGGCGTTGGCGTATTCGAGGGTCATGTCGAATACTTGCTCACAAGCGCCGACCTGGTAGGCGGCGAGAACAGGGAGGGCCTTGATGATGGCGCGTTCGAGAGAAGCCCAGTTACCGGGCATGAGGGACGTTTCTGAAACCTTAACGTCGTTGAGTTTGACTTCGAACGAGTCGGAGACGAAGCCGAGGAGGGGGCGAACGGAGACGCCGGGGAGGGAGGCGTCCACGAGGAAGAGGCCAACTTTGTCGTCGTCTAAGCGGGCGGTGCAGAGGAGGATGTCTGCGTTGGCGGCGTCCTGGACGAACCTCTTTTGCCCATTCAGGAGGAAGCTGTCGTTCCGTCGAGTGGCCCTGGTTCGGGTAAGCTCCCGCTTCCAGCCGTAGCTTGATTCGGTGACGGCGAGGGCGATTCTGGTTTCACCGGCAGCGATCTTGGGGAGGAGGGCCTGGCGCTGCTCCTCGGATGCGGCTTCGATCAGAGTCAAAACACCGAGGACGGCGGTGGAGAAGAAGGCGCCCGGGGCGGGGCCACGGCCCAATTCCTCGAGGAAGACGGCGGCGGCGGTGAGGGAGCCGCCCTCGCCGCCGTACTTCGGGGGGACGAGAATGCCGGGCCAGCCGGCGGACGCCGTTCGCTTCCAGAGGGTCCGATCCAGTTCGCGGTCGCCGGATTCCAGCCGAAGTAGAGTGTCTTTGGAGTATTCGCGCTCCACCAACTCGCGGGCGGCGGAGCGGAGCATCTCCTGGCTCTGCGTGAGGGCGAGGTCGACCAACTACTTCAGCCTGCCGGATTTCTGGGGTTCGCCTCTTCCTATGCCGAGGCGACGGGCCATGATGACCTTCTGGATTTCGACGGTGCCGCCAGGGTGCTGGGCGACGATGCTGCCGCGCTGCTGGACTTCCACGTGGCCATCTTCGAGACCCACTTCAGAGTCGGTGGTTAGGGCGTAGGGGCCGAAGAGCTTGTGGATGGCTTTGGCAGTGCGCAGGGCGGAACGCTTGATGTGCAGGTATGCCTGGGGGCCGTGATAGGTGACGGGACGGCCCGTGCTCTGCAGCCAGTAGTTGCGGAGGTGCAGGAGGCGGCCGATCTGGGAGTCGATGTACATATCGGCGAGGAGGCTGGGGGCGCCGGGGCTGTCCATGAGGGGCGTCCCGTCGGACTTGGCTTCCTTGTAGAGTCGGGCTACGCGCTCCCAGAGAGAATCGCCGCGGAGGGAGGTCTGCATGAGGCCGTGTTCGAGTTCGAGGTGGGTGCCGGCGACGCGCCAGCCGTTGTTTTCGCCGCCGATGAGGTTGAAGGCAGGGAGCCTGACGTTTTCGAAGTAGACGGTCTGCTTGTGGCCGCTGGCGGCGCCACGCTCGTTACCAGCAAAGAGGAGGTCCATGGGGGCCCAGCTGACACCGGGGAGGTGCATGGGGACCATGAACCAGCTCAGATTTTGATGGCGGGGCCCGCCGGGATCCGTGTTGACGAGCATCCAGGACATTTCCGCACCGTGGGTGCTGCCGACGTAGATCTTCTGGCCGTTGATGATGTATTCGTCGCCGTCGCGGCGGGCGGTGGTGCTGACGTTGGCGAGGTCGGATCCAGCGTCGGGTTCCGTCAGCAGCTGCCAGGTGCGGACTTCGCCGCGAAAGATGGGCGGCAGGAAGTGTCGCTTCTGTTCTTCGGTGCCCCAGACCATGATGGAGGCGGCACCGAGCTTGCCGCCAGAGTCGTAGTAGGGGGGCAGGGTGAAGCCGTGGCGGTCGAGTTCCTGCTCGATGATGATTGCATCTTCGGCAGAGAGGCCGCCGCCTCCGTATTCGGTTGGAAAGGTGGGATATAACCAGCCCTTCGTTCCCAAGTCGCGGCCCATTTGGCGCTGCTTGCGGTAGCCTTCAGCAGTGAGTTGTCCTGGATCGGCGGGGTGCTCCATGTCGCTGGGGGCATGTTCGTCGAGCCAGGCGCGTACCCTGGCACGGAATGCTTCCTGCTCAGGGGTGAAGGTTAATTCAAAGTTCATGGGTAGATTTTACGTCCCGGTGAACCTGGGCTTGCGCTTTTCAAGGAAGGCGCGGACAGCTTCGTGGTGGTCATTGGTGTGGCGAACCAGTTCCTGGGCGGCGTGGGCCATATCCAGGCTTTCTTCGAGGCCCATGTCGAGGGACTTCTGGACCATGTACTTGGTGAGGGACATGGCGTAGGTGGCGCCCTGGGCCATGCGTAGGGCTAGCTCCTTTGCGGAAGTCATGAGTTCGTCGTGGGGGTAGACCTTGCTGACGAGACCGATGCGGTGGGCCTCGGCGCCATCGAGACGGTCGCCGGTGTACTGGAGGAGGAAGGTGTGGCTGAGGCCGATGAGGCGGGGCAGCTGCCAGCAGCTACCGTCGCCGGGAACGAGGCCCATACGGACGAAGGCTTCGGAGAAGACTGCCTTTTCCGAGGCGAGGCGGACGTCGCAGGCGAGGGCGAGACCCATGCCGACGCCGATGGCGTAGCCGTTGACGGCGGCGATGCTGGGCTTCTGGAGGCGGTGGAGCCGCAGGGGCATGAGGGCGCCGGAGGTTGGGTCGACGTCGCGGTCATTTTCCAATTCCGCTTCGAGACTGTCCCAGGGAGAGGCTTTTTCTGACGGGGAAGGCGTTGCTTCTTCGTCGGTGGTTTCTTCGATGGACTGGTTGAATCGTCGAACGTTGGCGCCGGAGCAGAAGGAGGGTTCCGTGCCGGTGAGGAGGAGGACGCGGTCTTCGGGGTTACGGTCGAACTTGTCCAGCTCAAAGTTGAGGGCTTCGACCATTTCCGGGCCGAGGGCGTTGCGGGTGGGAGGGTCATGGAGAGTCAGGGTCAGTACGCCTTCCTCTCGCTCGACAATTAGAAATTCGTGGGACAATCCGCTATGGCCTCCGATTGAAATTCGCCCATACTATAGAACAAGGCGGGTTGCGTCACAAGGTCACGCATTGCATACATTAATCACCGCGTATGAGCGGCGTGCCACACAGAAGCACGTAATCACACCTCGTACACGTAAACACTCATGTAACCCTTGACCGAGCCTAGCACATCTGGGATGATCCTTCTTATTTTGCGACACATGAGTCTATTCTATCGACATTTGGGAGTTAAGTATGGACTTGAACACCGGTATCCGCAGAATCAGCAGAGCGTTGGCACCCATCCCTTGGACCACTTGGCATCCACCCCGCCCTGAATTCCTAGAGCGCCCTTCATTCAAAGATATGGGAGAGATTCCAACCCGCTATCCTCCTAGCGCATTCATAACACTGATGGCAATGGCGGGTTTGAATGACTACCAGACCATTGGGAGAGCTGAATCTGGCTATTGGCCTCGATTCTGGCGACACGTGAAAGGGAATGAGGCGCCCGGCACTCCTGTCCAGATGGCAGACATGTTAAAGCCCTTCTATAGTGATGAACGGCTCTATCCAGCCAAGGTAAATCGACTTTACAGATTCCTTAGCAGTTCATTGGCAAATAGTATGTGGAACATGCAGCCTGAGCAGGCTGCGGAAGACCTCCCAAACCTGTGGCGTCTCATCGCAGTAACTATGGGACAAAAATGTGAGGCAAAGACCATCGCCTTTGCCCCAAGAACAATCGGAACAGCCTTGCGCATTCTAGGTGTCGACAGCTTCAACTATGAGGGCATTCCAATACCGGTAGACAGTCGCCTGCACAGCCTAACGCCAAATCTGCTGGAAGATGAAACCGTCCGCACCTTCTGGGAATATGTCCTTCTAAACATCCAGAAAACCGAGCCACGAGTTTTAATGTATCATCTGGATGCCTTCCTTTGGCCTTACGCGGGAGCAGGTGACAAAATGGTTTGGCTGATGTCTCAGGGCATAGACGAGGCTACAAGCAAAGAGATTGTTTGCGCCTTTGAAGAGATTACCAACGTAAGGGTTTTGTGAATACCCGCAATAGTGGTTTGAGGCAGAGGGATGGGGTAGAATGCCGCTAACAAGTCGTGATTGGGGGGAAGCAATGGAGTACAAGCTGATTTCGGGGGACTCACACATAGACATGACGTGGATGCCGGGGAACGTGTTTCTGGAAAACGCGCCGGCGCAGTACAGGGACGCCGTGCCGCGGGTGGTAGAGACGGACTCGGGGCCTCACTGGATTGCTGAAGGGAAGGACCTGGGAGTCTATGGCGGGTTGGGGTTTGGATTCACGAAGCCCGCGCGAGGCCACTCCAAGCACGTGGACGAGATGTACGACGCTGGCTTCTACGAGGGCGGGCCGCATCCGACAACGCCGGACCTCCGCTACAGGGACATGCAGATTGACGGGATAGAGGCGGAGGTGATCTACGGCATCCTGGGAGTCGGACTGCGATTTGAGGACCCCCGGATGACGAGCGTTGTCTACGAGATTTACAACAGCTGGGCAGCGGAGTTCTGCAACTCTCGGCCCGGAACGTGGGCGGCGCTGGCATGCATCCCGAATCACGATCCGAATGCTGCGGCGGCTGAGATTCGTCGGGTGGCCAGGCTGGGGCTGAAGGGCGCGGACTTTGCGGTGGCAACCGCGGTGAAGCCGATCTGGCACCGGGACTGGGACCCGTTCTGGGAGGCGGCGGCTGAGTGCGGCATTCCGATTTCGTTCCACACCACGGGGCCGAACGTCCGGGAGCCGAATGACGCGGAGATGGAGAAGGAGTACGACCTGGAATTCCGGATGACGAAGATCAGCCTGTTCCAGGTGTGTGGGGCAGAGTACCTGGCAAGCATTGTTTTCTCCGGGGCTTGCGAGCGATATCCGGGGCTGAAGTTTGTGCTGGGGGAGTGCGGGGTAACGTGGGTGCCGCACGTGCTGAACCGGATGGACGAGGAGTATGAGGACCGGCTGGACGAGGAGTATGAGGACCGGCTGGACGAGGAGTATGAGGACCGGCTGGACGCGTTGAGCGGCAAGCTGCCGATGAAGCCCAGCGAATACTGGAGCCGGCAGGGGTATACAACGTACCAGCACGAGATCGGCCTGCCTCAGTTTCTGCCGATGGTGGGCGAGGACAACGTAATCTGGGGGTCGGACTATCCGCATCCGGACGGGATCTGGCCGGAGTCGCAGAAGTGGATCGAGGAGGACCTGGCGGGGGTGTCCGCGGAGACGAGGCGGAAGCTTACGCGGGAGAATGCGGGGAGTCTTTACGGGTTGGGGGATTAAGCTTCGCTGGAGACGAGTAACTTCGATAGGTTTGAAATACCAGGTGGGTTTAGCAACCCACCTGGTATTTGTGTCTAAGGATCGTAATCCCTGCAGCCGCCCCTATTGCCGGTGCAGCTTCTAAAGGGCGAAAACGCGGCGGAAGTAGGCGTTGAGGACGGCGGCGGCGGTTTCTCCCAGCTGATAGGTTGCGTGGCCGACACCTTCGAAGGTGTGGAAGGAGTACTTCGCACCGAGGGGTCCGAGGACGCCGGAGAGGCGGACGGGGTTTTCCTGGTAGAGCATGTTCTCATCAACGTCGCCGTGGATGAAGAGCACTTCCGGGAGTTCGCTGGCGAGGGCGCGTCCCTTCTCTCCGATGAGCAGCCTGGTCCTGGTGACGGGGTCGTTGAAGGAAAGGGCGGCAACTGCAAGGTCGTCGGGGGTGTCGGCGGGAAGGCCGTAAGCTTCCAGCAGGAAGGACTTGAATTTGCCATGTCGGACGACACTTTCGTAGGAGATTGTGGCCTGCTGGAGGCATATGGCGCGCAGTTTACCGAGGAGGGGGCCGGTGACGGAGTTCCAGAGGAGGGCGCCGCCGAGTCCGCCGCCCCACAAGCCCATGCGGGAAGCGTCGACGTTGGAGCCTTCGACGAGGGAGTCGAAGAGGGCACCGTTGGCAGCCACGGCGCTGGGCCTTCCCCAGTGGTTGCCGGTGGCGTGGCTGCTGGCTACGGCGATGCCGCTTTCTATGAGGCTGTTGACGAACTCCAGCTTGAAATCTTCGGTAAGCCAGTCGGCTTCGCCGTCCTTAACGTAGCCGTGGTGGCCGTGGCACTGGATGACGCAGGGGGTTGCGGGGCCTTCCGCCTTGTAACCGGCGGGGGTTTTCAGGAAACACCACTCGCCGCCTGCCTGGAAGTAGACCGTCTGCTCACCGTCTTTTAGCTGGGGGATGGAACTGCTCATCTGCTCCTCGCTTTCATGTTTTTCGAGTCAACTGAGCCACTATAATATCATGGTAGACTCTAATGCCAAGGCCCCGCACAGCACCAATGCAAGGAGGAGAGATGGCCTACGACTTCATAATTGTTGGAGCCGGTTCCGCAGGAGGATCCCTGGCGTCGAGATTGACGGAGGACCCGAACTGCTCCGTGCTGCTGTTGGAAGCCGGACCGGACTATACGGAGATCGACGAGTTGCCGGAGGACGTGAGAAACGGGGATGACGTGATTGCCGCCGGCAGGGGAGGGAGCCTGTGGGAATTTTCCGCCCAGGCCAACCGGCACCAGGATGAGCCGATGCGGGTGCCGAGGGGGAAGATCATCGGCGGTTCGAGCTCCGTGAACGGGACGATATTCATTCGGGGGGTGCCGGAGGACTACGATGGCTGGGCGGCGATGGGGAACGAAGAGTGGTCCTTCCAGAAGGTGCTGCCGTATTTCACCAAGCTGGAGCGGGACCTGGACTTCAGCGGCGACTTCCATGGCAAGGAGGGGCCGATACCGGTGAGGCGATTCCAGCGGGAGGACTGGCGTCCGAGCCTGGAGGCCTTCTACCAAGTGTGCCGGAGCGCAGGATTTCCGCACGAGTCGGACATGAACAGTCCCGACACCTCCGGGGTAGGACCACGACCGTTGAACAACGTGGACAGCATGAGGATCAGCACGTTCATCGCCTATTTGAAGCCAGCCATGCACCGGCTGAACCTGACCATCAAGGGCAACGCCAACGTGCGGCGGGTATTGTTTGAGGGAAAGCGGGCCGTTGGGGTGGAGGTGGAGAGCGGGGGTGAGATTTTTCAGGTTCATGGAAGAGAGATAGTCCTCTCCGGAGGGGCTATTGGCTCGCCGTTCGTGCTACTGCATTCAGGGGTGGGGCCTGCGGCGGAACTGGAGTCGTTGGGCATCCCCGTAATCCACGACCTGCCGGGAGTGGGGGAGAATCTGCGGGACCATCCTTCGGTGCAGATGTGGTTCAAGCTGACGGAGGAGGCGAGGGAATCGCCCTTCGCCAGCCAGGTGGGAGTGCGATGGACGGCTGCGGGATCGAAGCTGCGAAATGACTTGTTCATCAGTCCATACCCTGGTGAGATGTACGCGGGTACGCCTCACATGGGATTTCGCGTGATTCTGGAACTGGCCGTGGGGGCGGGCAAGCTCAGCCTGGCTTCGGCGGACCCTGACGTGTACCCGAACCTGGACTACCGGTACCTGGAGGACCCGTGGGACCTGGAGCGGCTGAAGGAGGCGGTGAAGGTGGGGCTCAGGCTGGCATCGACGCCGCCGCTGAGTCGATTGTTTGAGAGCAGGACCACGCCAACGGAGGAGGAGACGGCGACGGAGGAGGCGTTGGACAGGTGGCTACTGGAGAACGTGGAGACGCCGCACCACAGCTCCGGGACGTGCAAGATGGGACCGGCATCGGATCCGCTGGCGGTTGTGGACCAGTATTGCGCCGTTCACGGGCTGGAGGGGCTGCGGGTGGTGGACGCTTCCGTGATGCCGGACGTTATCCGGGCAAACACGAACGCCACCAGCATCATGATTGGGGAGCGTGTTATGGAGTGGTTGGGGAGGCGAGGGGGCCACGGGATTCTATATAGAGACTTTGTTCCTCGTGATGAATAGATGTTATGATATTTGTAGACCCTCAGTAAAGACATGACGAAATGAATGAAATAACTCTAGAGAACTACCGATGTTTCCGCGAAAGGCAAAGCGCCCGCCTCGCACCTCTGACCTTGCTAGTGGGCGAGAACAGTACCGGAAAGACTTCCATTCTGGCCCTAATTCGCGCCCTCATTTACATCACATACGGCTATAGAATCCCAGACTTTAAGGAAGAACCCTATGATCTAGGAAGTTTTGACGAGATTGCTCACATTAGGAGCGGTAGGGGAGATAGGGCAAGGACGTTCCAAGCAGGATTTAGTACACGACTGATGCGGAAAGGAGGTCCCTCTACAACCCTTAGCTTCACTTTTGCCGAAAAAGGTACCGCCCCAGCTCCTATCGGGCGGCACATTTCCCGTGGAAGAGTCTGGATCAAAGAAGCATTTCAGACAAACAGGTCTTATGCATTGGTGGCAGGGACAAACAGAGGGCAATGGAGAATGGAATTCAAGGATGAAGCTAGGTCTCCGTACATCATCGATGATGATGTCCTGTTCCCTCCTTCATTTTACATACTGAGGCGTAACCTAAGGGAGAACATACAAGATGGCATCAACGCCGTTCCTATTGAAGACTCTCCTGATATCAGGGACGAAGACTACAAAAGTTTGGAAAGGTTAGTTCGTACCCGCATGGGATTCAGTCGATCACTTCCTTATGCCAGTGCGCCTGTCCGATCAAAGCCTCGCCGGACATACGATCCTGCCAGACGAACCCCTGACCCGGAAGGTGACCATGTGCCGATGTACCTCGCCGAAGTATTTTCCGGAAATAACCAAGAATGGAATGACCTAAAAGAAAAGCTAGAGCAATTTGGAAAAGTTTCTGGCCTATTTGATGAAATCTCTATAAAACGTTTAGGTAAGCGGGCAAGTGAACCGTTCCAGGTGCAGGTAAGGAAGTTCGGAGGGCGTCGAAAGGGACCTAAGCATAATCTCATTGACGTGGGCTACGGTGTAAGCCAAGCTCTGCCTGTGATTACCGAGCTGCTTCGTCAAGATGCACCGCATCTCTTACTACTACAGCAGCCAGAAGTACACCTTCATCCGAGAGCCCAGGCCGCCTTGGGGAGTTTGTTCTGCGAAGTCGCCGAACCCGACCGACAACTGGTAGTCGAAACCCATTGCGACTATTTGCTTGACAGGGTGCGGATGGAAGTTAGAGACGGCACAGCAGGACTCAAGCCGGAGGACGTGTCCATCCTCTTCTTCGAGCGCGTAGGCCTGGATGTCAAGATCCACTCTCTCAAAATCGACAAGCTGGGCAACATTCTGAATGCGCCCGACAGCTACCGTAGGTTCTTCATGGAAGAAACTACACGCTCGTTGGGACTCTAGGCTATGTGCGCGCTTGTTGACGCAAACGTCGCCGGCGAGGTGTTTGGCCATAACAAGCCACCAGCGGGGAAGGAATTCTATAAGTGGCTGAACACAGGTATGGGACAGCTGGTAGTAGGTGGCAAGTTGCTTGTGGAGCTCAATAAGACCGCGGCTCGCGATTGGATGAGGCAGGCTATCCTCTCAGGTAGGACTAGACAAGAAGACACGTCACAGATTACAGAAAGAACCGAGAAGTTAGTAAAAACTAGGCAATGCAAATCAGATGACCCTCACGTCATCGCCTTAGCTCAAATCAGCGGTGCGCGGCTCCTATACTCCAACGACTCCGATCTACAAAGTGATTTCAAGAATAAGAACCTGATAGACAATCCACGGGGCAAAGTATATACGACGGTAAAGCGCAAGAGTTTTACCTGGACCCATGAGTCTCTGCTCAGCAGGCCCGGCTTGTGCAGAATGAACTGACTGACGCTAGGCCCGGACGGTGGGTTTGCCGGCGGAGTAGCCGCCATCGACGTGTATGGTCTCGCCGGTGACGTAGCCGGATTCGGGAGAGACGAGGAATCGGACAGCTCGGGCAACGTCGCGGGGCTGGGCGGCTCGGCCCAGGCTGACCTGGGCGAGGAAGGAATTCCGGTAGGCCTGATTGGCGCTGACGTTGGGGCCGGCTATGGTGTCGGTGAGGCCGGGGGAAACGGCGTTTACGTTTATGCCGTGGGGGCCCAACTCCATAGCCAGGACGCGGGTCAGCTGGAGGATTCCCGCCTTGGAGGCACAGTAGGCGCCGCCCTCGACGCGAGCATTGTCGCCCGCGCTGGAGGCGATGTTGACGATGCGGCCTCCCTTCCCCGCGGACACCATTGCCTTCGATGCCTCACGACAGCATAGGAAGGTGCCCTTCAGGTTTACGTTGAGGACGTGGTCCAACTCCTCGTCTGTGGTCTCCATGACGGAGGCGCTAATGCCGATGCCGGCGTTGTTGACGAGGATGTTCAGGGACCCAAGGGATTCTATGGCTGAGGCGACCATTTCCCGAACCTGGGCGCTGTCGGAGATGTCGACGCCGATGGCGGAGGCGCTGCCTCCCGTCTTCTGAATCGCTTTGACCGTTTCCTGGGCCGAAGCCAAGTTGACGTCGGCGACGGCCACGGACGCCCCAGCTTCGGCGAGCTCGAGGGAGATTTCGCGTCCTATCCCTCTGCCGCCGCCGGTGACGACAGCGTTCAAACCTTCCAACTGCATATTCTTGACCTCCAACGGAGAGTGTAGGCTCTGCCTACTTCACGAGCCCCATCCTACCAGAATTCTTTTTCCTTTGGCTGCCAGACTGGGCCCTACCCATGCCGTCCGTTCAAGTGAAAGGTGTTCCAGGGCAGACAATTGGGATGTCCAGCCTACAGTTCTTGCCACTATCCCAAGTTGGCCTGTCTTGGTAAAATCGCCACAGCCACGACAGGTTAGGAGCAGAGGTCATGCGACTCAAGGATAAGGTAGCGATCATAAGCGGCGGAGCGCGGGGCATGGGCGCCGTGGAGGCGGAATTGTTTGCGTCCCACGGGGCGAAGGTTGCCATAGGGGACGTTCTGGTGGAGGAGGGGGAAGGCACGGCGCAACGGATTGCCGCGGCGGGGGGAGAGGCCTTCTTTCAGCCGCTGGACGTGACGGACGCGAGCCAGTGGGCCAGCATGGTTGCCGAAACCGTCGCGCGGTTTGGAGGCGTGGACGTGCTGGTGAACAACGCAGGGATCTACCGGATCGCATCGATTGAGGAGACGTCGACCGAGGTTTTCAGGGAGATATTGGAGGTGAACGTGACGGGGGTGTTTCTGGGGACGCGGGCGGTGATTCCAGCGATGCGTGGAGGGGGCGGAGGATCGATCATCAACATCTCGTCAACGGCGGCGCTGGCCGGGAGCGCGAACAGCGGCGCTTACCAGGCATCCAAGGGGGCGGTGCGGATATTCACCAAGTCCACGGCCATTGAGCACGTGGGGGCAGGGATTCGGGCGAACTCTGTACACCCGGGGGTTATTGATACGGACATGATTGCGATGCTGCTTTCGGACCCAGAAATGCGGCGGGAGCGGATAGAGTCGGTGCCTTTGAAGCGGGTCGGGACGGCGATGGACGTGGCTTACGCAGTGCTGTACCTGGCGTCGGACGAGTCCTCATTTGTGACGGGGGCGGAGTTGGTGGTGGACGGGGGCAAGACGGCGCAGTGATGGATTTGACCGCGGCAAAGAGTGCTGAGTCGGCGCGGAATCGGGGCCGAATATCAAGCTGAGGGAAGACAGGCGATTCATCCTGGGCGTGCTATCTGCGGGGCACGGCATCAGCCACTGGTTCGACCAGGCCTTTATGATCCTGCTGCCGAGCATCACCGCCTCTCTGGGTCTCAGCGCCCTGCAGGTTGGCGTCCTGGGCACCATCAGGCAGGTAGGGTTCGGAGTCGTAAACCTCCCCGGGGGCTTTATCGTGGACATGCTCAAGGGCCAGTGGGGACTCATCCTCACCGGCTGCATGGTCTGGTCCGCGTTGGCCTACGCCCTACTGGGCGCTTCTTTCGTCTTTCCGGTGCTTCTTGTAGCAGTGGTCATGCTTTCCCTGCCCGGCGCGCTGTGGCATCTTCCTTCAACGGCGGCGCTATCGCAGCGATTCTCGGACGCGCGTGGCTTCGCCATCTCCATACACGGATTTGGAGCGAACCTGGGCAACTTGCTGGGGCCCATTTCGGCGGGGGCGCTCCTGGGAGTTCTCCACTGGCGCGGCATCTTGTATGCCTACACAGTGCCCGCCCTCGTGATGGCCCTGGTGGTCTGGCTCACCCTGCGAAACATCGGTCGCGACGTGAAGGGAGAGGAACGACCAGACTTCAGAGAACAGTTCAGGTCCGCCATCGGGCTGCTCAAGAACCGCCCGATTCTGGGGCTGGCATCCGTGGCCCTGCTGCGAGACATGGCGCTCACCGCTCTGTTCCTGTGGACGCCATTCTACCTGTTGGACGTGATTGGGATGAGCGACAGGAATATGGGACTGCACATGGGGCTTGTCACGGGCACGGGAGTCCTGTCCACACCGATTCTCGGATTCCTATCCGACAGGTTCAATCGCAAGCTGGTGCTATTGCCGGGGCTTGCCATTTGCGTGGCTCTGTTGCTCGTAATTATCAACGTTGGGGGCGGAATAGGTCTGACTATCACCTTAGCCAGTCTGGGTCTGTTTACTTTCGCCCTTCACCAGATAATTCAGGCCTCCGTGCTGGACCATGCCAGCCGCGGAGCGGAAGCCACCGCCATAGGATTCCTGTTCAGCGCCAGCAGCATTGTCGGGGCCGTATCCAACATCTTCGCAGCAATCATCGTCGAACAGTACGGCCTGGTCAACGTATTCTATTTCCAGGCGGCGCTGACTATGGCGAGCCTGGTGATTTTGATTCCGCTGAGAATTGGGAAGGCGGTAGGGGAGAGGGAGACACCCTCAACCTAGCCTTCTCCCAGGACGGGAGAAGGGAGCGGCGAGGGAGGGGAATGGCGCGCTTTCGGGCGATTGGCTTAGAAAGGCGATAACCGGAATGTGATGTGTCATTTTTCGATGGGTGTCTCGCAAATTAAGTTTGACCTATAATGCGGCAAGGGAATGGGACGGGAAACTTTCAGTAGGAGGTTCCATTGATAGGCGGAGAAGCGGACCTACGACGGGCAGAGCAGATTGCGAGCGAGCGCAACATCGGCCATGGCGGGAATTACACGGGGCATGGGGGTGGAGGTTCGAATGGCGACCCTTATCCGGTGCAGTTTTGGGTGGACTATCCGGAGACGAGCAACCGGCTTTCAGTGTTGCTGCGGATTATTCTGATTATTCCGATTCTAGTGGTGGCTGCGACGGTAATCGGCACGTTTGCCACGGGAGAGCCAGAACTGGACCGAGGGCTTTACTGGATTTGGGCCGGTGGCTTCTTGGTGTTTGGGCCTCTCCTTATGATTCTGTTCCGCAAGAAATATCCGAAGTGGTGGTTCGATTGGAACCTGGCCCTATCTCGTTTCAGTGCGAGAATCGAGGCGTTTTTCTTGCTACTGAGGGATGAGTATCCTTCCACTGATGAAGAACAGGCAGTGCACCTGAACATCGAGTACCCGGACGTGGAGACGGACCTGAACCGATTCCTGCCCCTCATCAAGTGGCTGCTGGCCATCCCACATTACATTTTGCTGATTGTCCTTGGCATCATGGCCTTGATAGTCACAATTGTGGCATGGTTCTTGATCCTGATCCTGGGCCGGTACCCGCAAGGAATGTTCAATTTCGTGGTTGGGGTACTGCGATGGGAATTTCGAGTTGGGGCCTATGCCTTCCTGCTGACGACGGACCGGTACCCGCCTTTCGGGTTTACGGAGTAGGGGGGAGTCACCCTCACCCCTTCGATAGACTCAGGGCAGGCTCAATCTTCTCCCAGGACGGAGAGCTTTGCTTAACTGTCGAATGTCTCATCCACACCACCCTAATCACCCCCATCCCTTCGACAAGCTCAGGACAGGCTCAATCTTCCCCCATCGAGGGGGAAGAGGCTAAAGAGCGCCCTTGGAGGGGTTGTGCAAAGGTCTCCTTAAGGGAGAGGGTTGGGACGGGGGAGGGGGCGGTTCGCGAACCGCCGCTACGGTCTTGTGCAGGGCGTCCGGTGGGCGGCGTTGACCTGGGTTGACTGTGTACCTATACTCCAATCAAGTGCCGTGGCGGGGGAAGGGCGCTTGGGCGTCTTTCCCGACTGAACGCGGTCAGCAGAGGAGGTGGCTATGCCCAAGGTGCACAGATTGAAGATTGAGCCAATGACGGAGGAGAATTTCAGTCCCTTCGGGTATCTGCTGGACGCCACGGAGCGTCCCACGGACCATCGGATAATAGCGCCGGTGGACTTCGAGGCGGACGGAGAGGGCACGCTTGGGGTAATCTGGCAGCCGCACGAGGGAGTCAGGTTCAGCCAGCTGGAGCGTCACTTCGCGGTTACACAGAGCTTCATCCAGATGTCGGGATCGCCGGCGGTGGTTGCGGTTTCGAGACCTACGGACATGGACGACCCGATGGCTTCGCCGAACCCGGAGGACGTCCACGCCTTTCTCATAGACGGGAACAAGGGGTACGCGCTGAAGCGGGGGACGTGGCATTCGCTGAACCGCTATATTCTGACCCCGCCGGGAGCGGTGTTCGCCATTCTGAACTCGAACCCGAACCCCACGCAGATTGTGGACTACGAGAAGAACTACAGCTTGACTTATAAGGACCTGGGATCGGACGAACGGCCGGAGAGGGTTGACCTGGGAGACAAGTACGGGCTGGTGTTTGAGTTGGACCTTTAGAGCAAATAGGCAGTTCCTATCGAGGGTGAACGGATGCGTGTAGAGGGGAAGGTGGCATTTGTCAGCGGCGGCGCCCGCGGGCTGGGCGCGGCGGATATGTGCCTGCTGTCGCAGGAAGGAGCTTCCGTGGTGTTCGGGGACGTGCTGGAGGAGGAGGGGCGAAGGCTGGAGTCGGAGCTACGGGCCACGGGTCGGCAGGTGAGATTTGTGCCCCTGGACGTGACGGAGGAGGAGCAGTGGCTGCGGGCGGTGGCCTCGACGGTTGAGGAGTTCGGCGGGCTGGACGTGATGGTGAACAACGCCGCCGTGGGCGGGGCAGGGAGCATTGAGGAAACGACGGTTGAGGGTTGGAACCGGGTGATGGCGGTGAACGTGACCGGGGTGTTTCTGGGGACGAAAGTCGCCATACCGGAGATGAGGCGGAGGGGAGGAGGATCGATCATCAACATTTCGTCGCAGATGGGGATGGTGGGGTCTGAGATGAGCAACGTGGCGTACCAGGCGTCCAAGGGGGCGGTGCGGATGTTCACCAAGGCGGCGGCGATCCACCACGCGAATGACGGTATTCGGGTGAATTCGGTGCATCCCGGGCCGATACTGACGCGACAGATGGAGCGTGCGCTGGCGTCGGACGCGGGGCAGGAGGGGTACTACCTGGACCGGGTGCCGCTGGGTCGGCTGGGGAGGCCTCTGGACGTGGCTCATGCAGTGCTTTACCTGGCTTCCGACGAGTCGGCGTTTGTGACTGGGAGCGAGCAGGTGGTGGACGGGGGATGGACGGCGCAGTAGGGCATCCCACAAGAGATTTGCGAGAAGGAGGAGGTGCAGCAGTGTCGCTTCCACCCCATAGAGTAGACTACAGCCCGATTATCGACAGGCCGAAGTTAACGTGGCCGGGGGACGCCCGGGTGGCGGTGTGGGTCGCGCCGAACGTTGAGCATTACGAGTATATGCCAGTGTACGACGGGTTTCGGAATCCCTGGCCGCGGATGCCATACCCGGACGTGCAGCAGTATTCGCACCGGGACTACGGCAACCGGGTGGGGTTCTGGCGGATGCTGGAGGTGCTGGACAAGCACGGAATCAAGTGCGGCGTCTCCTTTAACATGGCGGTGCTGGAGCACTACCCGGAGATTGCGGAGGCGATGGTGGAGCGGGACTGGGACTTCATGAGCCACGGGATCTACAACACGCAGTACATCGAGACGTACACGGAGGAGCAGGAGCGGGAATTCTACCGGGACAGCATTGCGACGTTGCGTCGACATACGGGGAAGCAGCTGAAGGGGATGCTGGGGCCGGCGATGTCGAACACGGCGCGGACGCCGGACCTGATGGCGGAAGCGGGGCTGATCTATCACGCGGACTGGATGCACGACGACCAGCCGGCGCCGATTCGGGTGAAGACGGGGAGGATGATTTCGGTGCCGTATTCGATTGAGGTTAACGACTCGGCGCTGTTCGGGAACCACTTCGAGGCGGAGTATTTCGCGAAGATCTGCAAGGCGCAGTTCGACCGGCTGTACCGGGAAGGGGAGGAGAGCGCTCGCAGCATGTGCATTGCGCTGCATCCTTACCAGATTGGGCAACCCCACCGGATCAAATACCTGGACGAGATGCTGGGGTACGTGATGTCGCACGAGGGCGTGTGGCAGGCGACGGCGGACGAGATTGCGGAGTATTACATGGCGAACTACTACGACGGAATGATGGCGCATCTGGACGCCGGGAGGAGGGGTTAGATATGCCGGCTGAGCGCAGATTCGGGATGGACCATCCTCACCATCCGTGGTTACCGATGGTGAATCGGGCGCCGCTGCGGTGGCCGGAGGGGGCGCGGGTGGCATTGTGCGTCATCGTGAACCTGGAGCACATGGAGTGGCAGCCGGGGGAGGGGAGCTACTGGCGAAGGGAGATGTCCGGCGGGTTCGGGAACCGCCGATTCCCGGACTATACGCGGAAGACGCACCGGGAGTATGGGCACCGGGTGGGGATCTTCCGGGTGCTGGACGCGCTGGAGGCGGTGGGTATACGCCCGACTATCGCGATGGACCTGATGACGGCGGAGAACTATCCGTTTCTGGTGGAGCACTGCCTTGGCAGGGGCGCGGAGATCATTGCCCACGGGGTCTCGGTGACGCAGATGATAACGTCGGAGATGGGGGAGGACGAGGAGCGGGGGTATATTGCGCGGAGCCTTGCGGGGATGGAGGCGGCGACGGGTGCGAGGCCAAGAGGGTGGCTGGGGCCGGAGTTCGGGGAGTCGGAGAGGACGCCGCAACTGCTGGCGGAGGCGGGGGTGGAGTACGTGTGCGACTGGGTGAACGACGAGCAGCCCTACTCGATGACGACGGGTGCGGGTTCGTTGACCGCGCTGCCGATCTGCCTGGACCTAGACGACGTGAACGCTTTGTGGGAGCGACGGATGGACGTGGAGCGGTATGCGGGGCTTGTGAAGGAGAGCTTCGACGGTTTGTGGGAGGACGGGGAGAAGTCGGGGAGGCTGCTGGTATTGAATCTGCGCCCGTGGCTGGTGGGGCAGCCGTTTCGGATCGGGTACCTGGAGGAGGCGCTGGAGCATTTGACGTCGCGGGAGCGAGTGTGGGCGGCGACGGGGTCGGAGATTGTGGAGTGGTACCGGGGGACGGCTGGGTAGGGCTGGGATTGATTGTCTATCGATGATCTTCATCAGGTGAAGCCACCTATCAACTCCTCCTAAATTTTCAACTCGTTCAGGTATGTTATTTCTCCGACTACTACGTAGTGCACCTCGATACCTTCAAGGCACTCGGGAAGCCGATCATCAGGCGAAAAAGCGCTCTGATCCATAAAGTCCTGGACTGAGACTTCAATAACCAGCTTATCGGTTGGTAGGCCTTTCTCATTTTTCAAGGCCGCAACCTCACCTTGAGGGGCTAATTGGAGGTAATATCCATTGGTTTGCTTGTTGGTCCGGCTCTGCCTGAGGCTCTTCGTCTGTTCCCAGTGTTGCGAAAGAATGCCGTCTATGTGCCTGGCGAGTATCGCTTCGACGCGCTCAATTTCCGGCCCAATCCTCTCAAGCCTCGCCTTGTTTGCCTCATTCCAGGCTAATGTATTGATAGTGCCATCGGACAAAGCTTCTCTGTGCGGCAATTCTCTGAACTCCACAGCCGCAATTAGAGACATGTCGGGCCCACAGGGTGCCGAGGGGATGATTCTGTCGCCACCGGAGTATTCGGTGACCGAATCTTCTCCACACGCAGTAATCAGGCAGAAGGCCAGTGCTGTTATAAAGAGCGTGATGGCTTTTCTTTGCCAGTAGTAGGTATTCGTGGTAGTTACAGTTATTCTTTCAGGCAATTTCTTGGGCGTTTTCTGGGCATACAGGCAGCATTTTAGAACATCTCTTTGTGTGGTACAAGCTTTTCGTGACACAGCTTTGCGCTTCGGGTGATGTTGGTCAGGAAGCAATGAATGGGTTCCTGCCTTCGCAGGAACAAGGAGGAAGGGAGAAGAGTCGAGCAAGTTGGAGTTCGCTTATTGGAGGGGGTTTCGTGTTGCCCATGGGCGATGGGGTTCATATAATGTGAATAGGATTCGTAACGGCGGGGTTGGGGTTGTGTGGGAAACGAGACATGGATATCACGCTTTCGATGGGGGAGTCCGGCTTATGGAAGAGAATAGACTGGCGCTGACAGCCCACCTGATGCGCAGGGCGGGGTTTGGCGCGACGCGAGAGGAGTTGGAACGGCTGGCGGATCGGGACTACGAAGAGTTGGTCGAGGACCTGCTTTACCCGGAGCGGTTCCCTGCCGTGGATGAGGACGTGCTGGAGCGGTACTACGGCTGGCTGGAGGGGGTGCAGGGGAAGGTGTGGTCCGGGGTGTGGATCTACCGGATGGTGAATTCAAAGCGTCCGTTGGAGGAGAAGATGGCGATGTTCTGGCACCACGTCTTCGCCACGGGAGTGTCGAAGAGCGACCATCCGCCATCATCCATCGAGCAGATAAAGACGTTCCGGCGGGATGGTCTGAAGGATTTGCGGACGATACTGCTGGAGCTATCCAGGGACCCGGCGATGATATTCTGGCTGGACAACAATGAGAACCACGCCGCGGACCCGAACGAGAACTACGGACGGGAGCTGCTGGAACTCTTTTCCATGGGAGTCGGCAACTACTCGGAGACGGACATCAAGATGGCGGCGCGGGCGTTTACGGGATGGACCTTCGACCAGCCGCTGGGGCTGTATCCCTACGGGTTCTATCCTTCCAGGTTTGAGTACCGGGAGGACGACCACGACACGAGTGAGAAGACGTTCCTGGGGGAAACGGGGAAGTTTGACGGTGGGGACATCATCGACATCATCGTGAGGCAGCCCGCGACGGCGCGGTTCATTGCCAGGCACCTGTACAACTTCTTCGTCGCGGACGAGGCTCAGGTACCGGCGTGGGACACGCTGCCGCCGAGGGACCCGGAAGCTATCGACGCGCTGGTGAAGGCTTACATGGACTCCGGCGGGGATATGCGGTCGGTGATGCGGAGGCTGCTGAATTCCGACTTCTTCAAGGAGTCGCAGTTCCAGCGGGTGAAGAGTCCGGTGGAGATGGTGGTGGGGGTGCTGAAGCTGGTTGACACGAACCGGTTCCCGGACACGGCTATGATGTCGTATCCCACGGCGACGGCGGTTATGGGCCAGCAGCTGCTGAATCCGCCGACGGTGGAGGGGTGGCATACGGGGAAGGAGTGGATCGATGGGGGAACGCTGAACGAGCGAGTGAACTTCGCGGTGAACCAGGTGGCTGACACGTCGAAGCCTGGGGTGCAGGCTATTGTGGAGCGGCTGGAGAGGGACGGGGGATTGCTAGCGCCTTCGGAGTTCGTCGAACGGTGCCTGGACCTGGCGGGGCCTATCGAGGCCAGCGAAGAGACGCGGGTTGCGCTGCTTCGTTTCGCCGAGTCGGGCGGCGATTTGGACATGACTGCGGAGGGGGACGGGGAGTCGGCCCGGGCGCGAATAGTGCGGATGCTGCAGCTGATTGTGGCTTCTCGCGAGTACCAGTTTGCATAGGACCAAGGAGGAAACGATGAGAGAGCGAAGCCAGGAACCGGTGTTGGTGGTGCTGCAGCTGAGCGGCGGCAACGATTTCATGAACACGCTGATTCCATACACAAGCGGCGACTATTACGACGCGCGGCCCACAGTGGCGATTCCGCAGGGGGACGTACTGCCCATCAACGACACGCTAGGGTTTCATCCAAGTGCGGGGCCGCTGAAGGAGATATACGACAGAGGCAAGATGGCCATTGTGCAGGGTATCGGATACCCGAACTCCAACCGGTCCCACTTTCGGGCGATGGACATCTGGCACACGTGCGAGCCTCACGAGGTGGGGACGGAGGGCTGGGTGGCCAAGGCGGCGCGGGAGTTGGATCCTCGATCCGAGAACGTGCTGACGTGCGTGAGCCTGGGGAAGGGGCTGCCCAGGGCGGTGGTTGCGCCGGGTGTGCCTGTGACTTCCGTGGACAACCTGGAGGCATACGGGGTGATGACGGGCATCGCAGAGGAGGAGCGGCTCGAGGCTCTGGAGATATTCAAGCACATGTACACGCCCGCAGTAGGGGCGCAGGCTGCGATGGACTATCTCGGCAATACGGGGTTGGACGTGCTGAAGGGCACGGACATGCTCAAGAAGGCGCCGGCGGAGTACGAGTCCAACGTGGAGTACGCCAACAACGGGATTGCCAAGAGCCTTCGAGACGTGGCGCGGATTCATCTGGCGGGCCTGGGGACGCGGATTTTCTACACCCAGCACGGGGGATACGACACGCATTCCAGGGAGCTGCTGCTTCACGATCAGCTGTTGACGGAGCTTTCCGGGGCAGTGATGGACTTCTACCAGGACCTGGAGGAGCATGACGCCGGGGACAACGTGTCGATACTGGTGTTCACGGAGTTTGGACGTCGGATCCGGGACAATGGAAGCGGGACGGACCACGGCTCCGGCGGAGGGGCGTTCATCATCGGCTCGCGGGTCAAGGGCGGGCTGTACGCGGAGTATCCGCCGGTGGACCCGGCCAACTGGCTGAACGGCGAGGATTTGCGTCATACGGTGGACTTCCGGGGGGTCTACGGGACGATGCTGGAGCAGTGGATGGGAATTGAGGCGGCGCCGATTGTCGGCGGGGCATTCGAGCAGGTGCATCCCTTCGAATAGGCGACACGGTAACGAAAAACGGGGAGAGGTGAGCCATGGCTAGACCATATGCGATGCTGAGGGCGGGGTTTCCGTATGTGAAGACGGTAGGGATGCGGCGGCTGACGGTGAACTTTCCCGTGGATGTGGCCGTCGGGCGGGACGATGTTTTGTACATTCTGTGCAGGAACGAGGAGGGGGTGATGGTGCGGATGTTGAGCCAGGATGACGAGGACCTGGGGTTCTTCAGCTCCCTGGGGACGGGGGACGGACACCTGCGGTGGCCGGTGTCGATTATTTGCGACGGGGAGGGGAGTCTTTTCGTGTCGGACGAGGGATGTCACCGGATTTCGAAGTTCAGCGCGGAGGGGGAGTTTCTGGGGAAGTGGGGGGAATTCGGGGCGGGGGCGGGGCAGCTGAACGCGCCGGCGGGGATCGCTTTCGACAGCGAGGAGAACATTGTGGTGGCGGACGGGTTGAATCATCGGGTGCAGAAGTTCACGAAGGAGGGGGAGTTCTTGGGGTCGTGGGGGGGCTTCGGGACGGGCGACGGCGAGTTTAACTTGCCGTGGGGGGTGGCGGTTGACGAGTTTGACGACGTGTACGTGGCGGACTGGCGGAATGACCGGGTGCAGAAGTTCACCCGTGAGGGGGAGTTTGTGTTGAAGTTTGGGGGGAGTGGAAGCGGGGACGGGGAGTTCAACCGACCGGCGGGGGTTGAGGTGGACGGGGACGGGGACATTTACGTGGCGGATTCGGGGAACGACCGGGTGCAGCTGTTCAACGCGGAAGGGCGGTTTGTGCAGAAGTTTGTGGGGGATGCGACGCTGTCGAAGTCGGCGCGGGCGTATATGCTGGCGAATCCGATGTTTCTGCGGCTGCGGGATATGGCTTCGATTGAGGCGCCGAAGTACTTTCGGCGGCCGCGTTCGGTGAGGGTGGACGGGCGGGGGCAGATGTTTGTGCCGGACTACGGGTCGTTCCGGGTGCAGGTATATCAGAAGGACGTGGAGCGGCTGGAGGAGGGGCAGATTGCGGCGCCTTTGAAGGCTCCGTCGTTGTTGACGGCGTAGGCGGGGGGTTTTCGCGGTTTGGGGTTGTTGGGGGGAGTAGTTGTTGAGGAGAGTCACCCCCATCCCTTCGACAAGCTCAGGACAGGCTCAATCTTCCCCCGTCGAGGGGGAAGAGGGGGGAGGGAGAGGAGGGAAGAGGGAGGGGACTGGATTCCGGTTTTCACCGGAATGACGATTTGGTTGAACTTTTCAAATTTTGGAGGTTTTATGAGCAGCGGACTGGATTATTCGAGGTTGTTTGCAAAGGACATACCGGGGCCGTCGGGGAGGGGGGAGCCGGACCCGCCGTTTAACTTTACGTACGGGCACGGGAGCCCGGACTTGCTGCCGATTGAGGGGTTTGTGGAGGCGGCGGCGGAGGTGTTTCGGAAGGATGGGCGGAGCCTGGCGGTGTATCACGCTAACGGGGGGTCCCTGGGGTATTTGCCGTTGCGGGAGTTTCTGGTGGATAAGCTGGCGAAGCATCGAGGGATCCCGGTGACGGCGGATGAGATTCTGATTACATCGGGGTCTCAGCAGGGGATTATTGCGGTGCTGGACGCGATGCTGGAACCGGGGGACACGGTGGTGACGGAGGAGTTTTCGTATGCGGGGACGCTGGGGAATCTGCGCCGGCACGGGGCGGAGGTGGTGGGGGTGCCCCTCGACGGGGAGGGGATGCGGACGGACCTGTTGGAGGAGACGCTTTCAGAGTTGGAGTCGCGGAGGGTTAGGCCGAAGTTTATCTATACGATCCCGACGCTGCACAACCCGACGGGGCGGGTGATGGGGATGGAACGTCGACGGGAGATGTTGGCGTTGAGCAGGCGGTTCGGGGTGCCGATTTTTGAGGATGAGTGTTACGCGGACCTGGTGTTTGAGCAGGAGTATGAGCATTCGATTCGGTCTTTAGATGATGCGAATCATGTGTTGCACGTCGGGTCGTTTTCGAAGTCGTTGGCGCCTGGGGTTCGGCTTGGTTATGTGGTTGCGCCGTGGGAAATGATGAGCCAGATTTTGCCTTTCAAGATGGATATTGGGACGAGTACGATGAGTCAGATGATTGTGAGTGAGTTCCTGGAGCGGCATTTCGACGGGCACATGGCGCATTTGAAGGAGGGGTTGGAGCGGAAGCGGGATACTCTGGTGGCGGCGCTTGGGGAGCATTTTGGGCCTACAGTGAGTTGCCAGGCGCCGCGAGGGGGGATGTTTTTGTGGGTGGGTTTTCCGGAGGGGACGGATACGCGTTTGGCGCTGGAGGCGGCGAAGTGTGAGGGGGTGGCGTACAATCCGGGGCCAGACTGGGCGGTGTATGCGGATGATGAGGCTCGGAATGGGGCGAATTATGTGCGGCTGTGTTATGCGTTGCCGACGGAGGAGGAGACTTGGGAGGGGATTGAGCGGCTGGCGCGAGCGTTCCGGTCGGCGGGGGTGGTGTAGGGGGTGACTGCGTCACGGCGTATTTGAGGTTGGGGGTGGGGTAAAAGATACCCTCACCTCAATCCTCTCCCAGGACGGGAGAGGAGGAAAGAGGGGGACGGGGTATGGGTTCCTGCCTTCGCAGGAACAAGAGGTGGGGAGGGTTTGTTGGTTGGAGGGGGTGAATGCTTTGGGTGGGGTACGGGTTCCTGCCTTCGCAGGAACAAGAGGGGGGGAGGGTTTGTTGGTTGGAGGGGGTGATGGTTGGGGGTGGGGTACGGGTTCCTGCCTTCGCAGGAACAAGAGGTGGGGAGGGTTTGTTGGTTGGAGGGGGTGATTGTTGAGGGTGGGGTATGGGTTCCTGCCTTCGCAGGAACAAGAGGTGGGGGAGCAGGAACAAGGAGAAGAAGGGAGCGCAAGTATTGATTTTCCCATGTGTCTATTTGATGGCAAGCAGGCGTGGAGGGACGCTGTATGTCGGCTCGACGGGGGATCTGGCGAGACGGGTGTGGCAGCATAAGAGTCGGTTTGTGTCGTCGTTTACAAGGGATTATAAGGTGGACCGGCTCGTGTGGTATGAGGTGCATGAGACGATGGACAGTGCCCAAGCCAGGGAGAGGGCGATTAAGAAGTGGAAGCGGGCGTGGAAGGTGCGGCTGATTGAGGAGGGGAATCCCAGGTGGATGGATTTGTATGGGGAGGTTATGGGTGGATAGCGGGTAGAGGGCAGGGGAAGGTTTGGGGGTTGGAGAGGGGGTTGTTGGGGGTGGGGTATGGGTTCCTGCCTCCGCAGGAACAAGAGCTGGGGAGAGGCGGTCCTTGCGGGGGCCGTCTTTCTTTGTTGGTTGCGGGGGGTTCAGATTTGGGAGGGGGGACCTGGCGTAGGCGAAGGGGGTTGGTTACTGGGGCAAGATTCCTCGGCTGCGCTGCGCTACGCTCGGAATGACAGTGGGGGGTGGGGGGAACGGGATGGGGGGGAAAGGGAGGGACCACACCCCACCAGATTCTTCGTCGCGGGGCCTCCTCAAGAATGACATGAGGGGGGCGATGCGCTGCGCTCGGAATGACAGTGGGGGGTGGGGGGAACGGGATGGGGAGGAGGAGGGAGGGACCACACCCCACCAGATTCTTCGTCGCGGGGCCTCCTCAAGAATGACATGAGGGGGGCGATGCGCTGCGCTCGGAATGACAGTGGGGGGTGGGGGGAACGGGATGGGGAGGAGGAGGGAGGGACCACACCCCACCAGATTCTTCGTCGCGGGGCCTCCTCAAGAATGACATGAGGGGGGCGCTGCGCTGCGCTCGGAATGACAGTGGGGGGTGGGGGGAACGGGATGGGGAGGAGGAGGGAGGGACCACACCCCACCAGATTCTTCGTCGCGGGGCCTCCTCAAGAATGACATGAGGGGGGCGCTGCGCTGCGCTCGGAATGACAGTGGCGGGTGGGGGGAACGGGATGGGGAGGAGGAGGGAGGGACCACACCCCACCAGATTCTTCGTCGCGGGGCCTCCTCAAGAATGACATGAGGGGGGCGCTGCGCTGCGCTCGGAATGACAGTGGGGGGTGGGGGGAACGGGATGGGGAGGAGGAGGGAGGGACCACACCCCACCAGATTCTTCGTCGCGGGGCCTCCTCAAGAATGACATGAGGGGGGCGCTGCGCTGCGCTCGGAATGACAGTGGGGGGTGGGGGGAACGGGATGGGGGGGAAAGGGAGGGACCACACCCACACCCCACCAGATTCTTCGTCGCGGGGCCTCCTCAAGAATGACATGAGGGGGGCGCTGCGCTGCGCTCGGAATGACAGTGGCGGGTGGGGGGAACGGGATGGGGAGGAGGAGGGAGGGACCACACCCCACCAGATTCTTCGTCGCGGGGCCTCCTCAAGAATGACATGAGGGGGGCGCTGCGCTGCGCTCGGAATGACAGTGGGGGGTGGGGGGAACGGGATGGGGAGGAGGAGGGAGGGACCACACCCCACCAGATTCTTCGTCGCGGGGCCTCCTCAAGAATGACATGAGGGGGGCGCTGCGCTGCGCTCGGAATGACAGTGGGGGGTGGGGGGAACGGGATGGGGAGGAGGAGGGAGGGACCACACCCCACCAGATTCTTCGTCGCGGGGCCTCCTCAAGAATGACATGAGGGGGGCGCTGCGCTGCGCTCGGAATGACAGTGGGGGGTGGGGGGAACGGGATGGGGAGGAGGAGGGAGGGACCACACCCCACCAGATTCTTCGTCGCGGGGCCTCCTCAAGAATGACATGAGGGGGGCGCTGCGCTGCGCTCGGAATGACAGTGGGGGGTGGGGGGAACGGGATGGGGAGGAGGAGGGAGGGACCACACCCCACCAGATTCTTCGTCGCGGGGCCTCCTCAAGAATGACATGAGGGGGGCGCTGCGCTGCGCTCGGAATGACAGTGGGGGGGCGGGAGGGCGGAGAGGGAAAGAGTGGGCCCCCGCGTTCGCGAGGGAACGGGATGGGGAGGGGAGCAGGAACAAGAGTGGTGGGGGGAAAAAGAAGAGGGCGGGCCATTTGGCCCGCCCTCTTTTGGTTTCCTTTGGGTTACGAAGCTACGGGATGATTATCCCTGCTGCGTTGGCGTAGACCCAGTACGCCTTACCGGTTGTAACCATGTCCTGTGCCTCGCCGGCTGCTGCCTTGGCTGTTGAGAGCCTTACCAGCCTGCCTGCCAGGGCCTCATGGCCGTAGACAACCTGCGCATCGATGTTGGCGAAGTAGTCGCTGGTGGCGAAACTGTGGCCTTGTCGCTGCTCGGTGTCGACGACTCCGATGAGGTTCCAGCCTTCCGTTACCGCGATATGCGGCGGGGTGGAGGTGACGTCTCCGCCACCGATGAGGAGCACGCTCACGTCAACCAGGTTGTCGGTGACTACCCAGTAGCCGTTCATGCCGTTGACTGTGGTCAGGTCACCGGCGAAGGTGCCATCGGCGCCCTTCATGGCGGTCTGCCAGAGTCCGGACTGGTTGTTGAAGGACAGCACGGACATGATGTTCTCGTTGCCTTCGCCGCCGAATACCGCGTTGATGTCGGGGTCGGCGGGGGCGGCCGGGAAGGAGACCAGGTTAGGACCGGCTTCCAATACAAGCTCGAAGGACTGCTTGTCTACCTTCTCGAACTCGAGAGTGAAGGTACCCTCGTTGCCAGCGGCGTCCATGACTTCAATCATGAACTCATGCTCACCGTTGGTGAGGTTACCGGGCCTGTACGTGAAGAGCACGTCGTCCCTGGTGTTTACGTCACTGGTCACGTCGTCGCCGTTAAACTCGGCGCTGACGAGGGTGACGGTGCCGCTTGTGTCAAAGTCGGTAACCACTTCGGACGGGGTGTTAGTCATGGGCTTGCTGTCGTCTTCGGAGGTGTCAGGGTCGGCGCCGGCGTCGTGGCCTAGCCCGTATTCCTTAGCCTCGTTAGTGAACTCAGCCCTGATGAAGACACCGGCGTTATCGGTCTTGCCGTCATCGATGATGTCGGGCGACCATGCGGGAGCCTGGACTTCATTGTCCACCTCAAAGAGGATGGCGCTCTCGTTGTCCGGGTCGTGGTCAAACACGCCTGTACCCTTACCGGCAGCGTCCTTCTGTTCCACACCCTGGGTACCTGCGAAGGTATTCAGAGTGCCACCCAAGTCAGTGGCGCTGACGTAGACGTTCCAGAGACCGTCGTCAGCGGCATTACCGAAAGTCGGCTCATAACGCCACTCGTTGGCGGTGCCAGTGGGAACTGCCTGAGCAGGCACTTCCGATGCGAGCAGGTAGTCGCCTGTTACCTTGCTGATTGTCACGGTGGGGTTGCCCTGCAGCCGTTCGTCGGAGGTAATCATTACGGTTACGTCTCCGTCGGTAATGGGGCGGGATCCCTCGCCGGTACCGGTTACGGTTACGCTCAAGTTGGCAGGGATGCCGTCATTGACGGTTATCTCATCGAGATCGCCTATGAGGTTGCCAGCCTTGTCAGTAAGGGCCTCGTTGCCCACTTCGATTTCCGGCTTGTCGTTGGGATCAAGCTCATCCACATCCAGGTAGACGCTGCTGCCTACGCAGTTGGCTGCGTTGGGGGCAGCGCCGTCAACGGTGAAGTCGTCGGCGGAGACGGTGGAGCAATCCAGGGCCTCGTTGAAGGCGACCTTGATGCTGGTGCGAATTGCGTCCGAGCCGGACATTTCCTCGGAGCCGTCGCGCCAGACGCCGGTGAAGGAATTAGGAGCGTCGAGCTCAGGCCCTGCGGAGTCCACACGTACGACGTGGGGATCGCAACCCGTGCCTGCGACGTATCCAGTTTCTCCAACCTCGCCTACCGCTTCAACGATGCCAGTTTCCAGCGACGTAATGTCGAGGGAAGCCGGGAGAGTACACTTGGTGTCACCATCGGAGTCGCTGACGCTGACGTTGCCGGCGAGGTCGGTGGCAACGGCCCACCAGCGGATCTCGTATTCGGATCCAGCGCCGGATGCGTCGGCGTCTAAGTCGTTGGGACCTTCCTCAATGGACACAGAAGCGTCGTAGCCGCTGGTGGCGTCCTCAAGATTCAGGTCGTCACGGAAGTAGGTGATGGTCTCACCGTTGTTGGTCTTCTCATTCAAACCGTAGAGAGCGGCGAGGACGTAGACGCTCTCCGCGGCGTCCTTGTCGTCACTAATACCGGAGTCAGTGTCTGCAACGGTGAAGGAGACGGTAGGCTCATCCTCGCGACCGGAGGTGCCACTAGCGGGAGCCATGTTGTTGAAGGAGGGGCCGTCCACGTCGAGAGGTATGCTGCCCCTGCGGGTGCGGCTGGGAGAAGCATCCGAATAGGTGACGGATATGGTGTCACCGGCGGCAATTACGGGAATGGTAACCGTGCCCATGCCGTCCAGAATGACTTCGGGGTCACTGACAGTAACGTCAGCCTGACCGACTGCGCAGTCATCCGTGCCACTCTCGCAGAGGATTACCTGTACGCCGAACTTGCCGCTCATGGCGCTGCTTTCACTGAGGATCAAGCTTATCGTGCTGTTCGGCGCCTGGCTGGTAATTGTTACCCTATCGCTAGCGCTGCCAATTGCGAAGACAGGAACCTGATAAGACAGGGTGACTTCAACACCGTTCGCCACCTGCAGGTCTTCGTCGTCTGCAGTGTCGGCATTCGCAGGAACGGAACGGTCCACGTTATTGATGGTAATTACCACTGTGTCCTCGGTGAACTCCACGTCATCACCGCCTCCGGGAACACCATCTGGGCCATTTGAAGCGTCGACACCGCGCGTGATTAAGAACGTCAACTCAAAAGTCCCGGCCTCATTAATTAGGGTTGTGGCCGGATTCAATGCTTCGTTGACATCATCAGTAGTGGGGTCATCTCCAGTGGCGGGGTCGTCTTCTCTCGTAGCCATAATGGCGGAGTTCCTGACTGTACCCGTCAAGGGGTCGTCAGCAGAGACATCAATGGTTCCGTCTCTTGAAGTTATGCGACCATCGCCATTGGTGTCCAAGACATCTACCCAGTCCCACAGTTCGGCTGTGCCATCGCCGTCCTGATCCGGGCCTGTACGAGTAGTAGGCACACCGACTGCGGCGGCATCTGCCAGGTCGGTGCGGACATCGTTAGATGGCACCGTAGTGGCCGAGCGACCGCTGATGTTGTCCTGCGAGTAGATCTTGTACTCGATATGGGTGGCGCCTGTCGGCAATGAGAGGCTAGTCAAGAGGCCAGCCTGGGTGTTTAGACCTGTTACGTTTTCAGGCGCGGCATCAATGTATGGCTCATTGGAGTCGCGCATATCATTGTCATTGGCGTCGCTGAATCCACGGAAGTCCAGGTAGTTCACAGCGCCGTCGCCGTTCGAGTCTGCCAAATTGACCCACAGTTCATCTGGAGCGCCTCCGCTTTCCCAGACTTTGGTGGCGGGAGCGTTCAGGTCTAGGTCTGCGACCTCAAGATAGAAGCCTGTTTCGCCCGCCGGCCCATTCAGGCTGACGTAGCTGATTTCACTCCCGCCCTTTGAGCCAAGGAACGAAATCGACCCTGCGTCCTGTCCGAAAGCGGGCATGGCCCACAACAGGCCCAGTAGCAGGGTTACCAGTAATCCAGGGATAAACCAGGTTATTTTTTGTCTCACTTCTCCTCCCTATGCGTCTGATTTTGAGGGACCGACCGGTGGTTTAATGTCATAGACCAACCTCCATGAGTCTGATGCCTTGATGGCGCCAGGGAGGGCCGGTATTTCCGAGATGGACGGGTCTGTAATAGTGCATTGTTTCCCTCTCCTGGGAATTTAGATGTGGGGTTATGCGGGTTTTGCATGGTTCTGGGTGTGTAAAGGCCTGGGGGCGATGCTTCCGCAACAGGTCGCACCGCAGGCAAGCCTGCGGGGGCGTGAAGGGGGGATTTCGCCCTTGGGTAAGCTTCCGGTATGTGTCTGTGCCTCTGGGTAGGGATGGGGGATGGCAGGCCTTTGTTAGTCATGCGGTACTCTACACAACGGCGTTCGGGATTGTCAAGTAGGAAATTGACCGGAATTCTCTGTGTTGTGGGGTAAAGAGGGCGCATGTTTTGGGGGGTCACTGGGTGTCGAGATTCTTCGGTTTGGCTCAGGACGGGGCTTTGGGTCACTGCGTGACGAGATCCTTCGGCTGCGCTCAGGACAGAGTTTGGCATGGATGGCGTTGGGATGGGTTGTTTTGCAGTGGCTGGGGATATTATACAGGGTAGGGTTGAAGGATGGGAAGGGGGTGACTGCGTCACGGCGTATTTGGCAGGGGGGTTCTTGGGTGGGGGGGTTGGGTGGGGATGGGGATGGGGGGATGGGGGTAGGGGGGTTCTTGGGTGGAGGGGGTTGGGTGGGGATGGGGATGGGGGGATGGGGGTAGGGGGGTTCTTGGGTGGAGGGGGTTGGTTTCGGCGGGGGGTGACTGCGTCACGGCGTATTTGGCAGGGGGGGTCTTGGGTTGGGGGGTTGGTTTCGGCGCGGGGGTGTTGGTGACGGGGATGGGGGGGAAGAGTGGGCCTCGTACGCGTAGGATTTGGTAGAGGGGAGGGGGTGGGGTACGGGCTCCTGCCTGCGCAGGAGCAAGAGAGGGGGGCGGGGGTTGGGGCGGTTGACTTTGGGTTTGGGGCGGGGATATACTTTTTTCGTCACGTTTTCCCGTCTGTTTGGGCCTTGTTGGGCTTTTTGGAGGCGGGAGGCGGTCTCTGAATCCCACACTCCGGAGCGCTCTCGCCCCTTTTTGTTTATGAGGGATTTCACGTTGTCTTGCGAGTTTGCCCTGGTGGGGGTGCGTCCGGCGGGTTCGAAGGGAGAGGGGAATCACCCCCAATCTCAATCTTCCCCCATCGAGGGGGAAGAGGTTGGAGGGAGGAGGGGGAGATGAGGGCTAAGTTCATTTTTGTGACGGGGGGTGTGGTGAGCGGCATTGGGAAGGGTGTGAGTGTGGCTTCGATTGGGAGGATTCTGAAGAGTCGCGGGGTTTCGGTTTCGGTTATCAAGCTCGATCCGTATTTGAATGTGGACCCGGGGACGATGTCGCCGTATCAGCACGGGGAGGTTTTCGTAACGAAGGATGGGGGGGAGACTGATATGGACCTGGGGCATTATGAGCGGTTTATTGATATTGAGGTGACGCGGGCTTCGAATTTGACGGCGGGGCAGGTGTATCAGTCTTTGATTGCGAAGGAGAGGCGGGGGGATTTTCTGGGGGGGACGATTCAGGCGGTTTCGCATGTGACGAATGAGATTAAGGAGCGAATTTTGTCGCTGGCGGAGGAGTCGGACGCTGAGGTGGTGGTGGTGGAGGTTGGGGGTACGGTGGGGGATATGGAGGGGCAGCCGTTTTTGGAGGCGATCCGGCAGATGCGGAAGGAGGTGGGGCGGGAGAATGTGTTTTATATTCATGTGACGCTTTTACCTTATATATATGCGGCGGGGGAGTTGAAGACGAAGCCGACGCAGCACAGTGTGCGGGACCTTCGGGCGATTGGGATTCAGCCGGATGCGATTATCTGTCGGAGCGACCTGGAGGTTTCGGAGGGGATTCGGGATAAGATTTCGCTGTTCTGCGACGTGGATAAGGATGCGGTGATTCCGCTTTTGACTGTGGATACGATTTATGAGGTGCCGCTGATTCTGGAGGAGTGGGGGCTGGGGGACTTGTTGGTGAAGTCGCTGGGATTGAAGGCGGGGGAGCGGGATATGGCGGGGTGGAGTGCGATGGTGTCGGGGATGCGGGGGCTGCGGGAGCGGGTGCCGATTGCGCTGGTGGGGAAGTATGTGGAGTTGCAGGATAGTTATATATCGGTGAAGGAGGCGCTGGAGCACGCGGCGTGGCACCACGGGCGGGAGGTGGAGGTGCAGTGGGTGCATGCGGAGGAGGTGGAGGCCCAGGGGCCGGAGGGGCTGCTGGACAGGGCGTGCGGGATTGTTGTGCCGGGGGGGTTTGGGTCGAGGGGGGTGGAGGGGATGATTATGGCGGCGCAGTACGCGCGGGAGAAGCAGATTCCGTATCTGGGGTTGTGCCTGGGGTTGCAGGTGATGGTGGTGGAGTTCGCGCGGAATGTGCTGCGGCTTGAGGGGGCGCATTCGTATGAGGTGGACCCGGGGTGCGCGGACCCGGTGGTGCATTTTATGCCGGATCAGCAGGCGGTGACGGATTTGGGGGGTACGATGCGGCTGGGGAATTATCCGTGTGTGCTGGTGGAGGATAGTCTGGCGCGCCGGGCTTATGGGGCGGCGGAGGTGAGTGAGCGTCACCGTCACCGGTTTGAGCTGAATAATGATTACCGGGAGCTTTTGGAAGGGGCGGGGATGAGGGCGAGCGGGCTATCGCCGGACCGTCGGCTGGTGGAGATTACGGAGGTGGAGGGGCACCCGTTTATGCTGGGGGTGCAGTTTCACCCGGAGTTTCGTTCGAGGCCGTACCGACCGCACCCGCTGGTGAGCGAGTTTGTGGGGACGGCGATGGAGACGTTGCGGGAGGGGAGTCAGCCTTCGCTGCCGCTGGGGGAGGAGGTCTTGGAGGTGAGGAAGAGGCCGCCAAATTTGAACGGGGAGAATCTTTAGGGGTTAGGATGATATGAAGCTTTTTGTGGATACGGCAGACGTGGATGAGGTGCGGCGGGCCGCCCGGTTGGGGGTGGTGTCCGGCGTGACGACGAATCCTTCGCTGGCGGCGCAGGCGGGAGTGTCGGGGATGGAGGGGTACCGGTCGGCGGTGGAGGAGATTGCGTCGATTGTGGAGGGGCCGATATCCATTGAGGTGGTGAGCGAGGACGTGGAGGGGATGATTACGGAGGGGAAGGAGTACGCGACGTGGGCGCCAAGGCCGTGGGTGAAGCTGCCGAGCACGGCGGCGGGGTTCGAGGCTATGAGGGCGCTTTCGGATGAGGGTATTGAGATCAATCAGACGCTGTGCTTTTCGGTGAATCAGGCGCTGCTGGGGGCGCAGGCGGGGGCTGCGGCGGTGAGTCCGTTCGTGGGACGGGTGGATGACACGGGGCAGCGGGGGATGGACCTGGTGGCGGAGATTGTTTCGATATTTAAGAGTTATGGGATCAAGACGCAGGTGCTGGCGGCGAGCATACGCCACCCGCTGCACTGCGTGGAGGCAGCGCGGGCGGGGGCGCATATTGCGACGGTGCCGAGCGCCGTGTTGGAGCAGATGGTTAATCATCCGCTGACGACTGCGGGAGTGGAGCGGTTTCGACGGGACTGGGAGCAGGCAAGCGGGGGCTGAGAGGCGGGCTTGAGCCGAGTTCTCAGCGGAGCAAAATCTTTGGAAAGAACGTGAACCAATTGGCCGCCAAACCGACGTTGGACGTATCAGAACTGGAAAGGATGAGCAAGGAGGAGCTGTTGGACATTGCTCAGAAGATGGGCATGTCGAACGGCAACCAGCTCACTTCGCTCAGGAAGGAGGACGTGGTGGTGCGGATTGCCCACACGTTCCCGGACCAGCACCGGCTGAGAGGATCGGGGGTGCTGGAGCTTATGAGCGACGGGTACGGGTTCCTGCGGCATACTGGGTTGAAGCCGGGGCCGGGGGACATCTACGTGTCGCAGTCGCAGATACGTCGGTTCGGGCTGAGGTGCGGGGATACGGTGGCGGGAGGCGTACGCTCGCCGAAGGGCGGGGAGCGGTATTTCGGGATGACGCGGGTGGACACGGTCAACGACCTGACGCCGCCCAATGCGCGGGTGCGACCGACCTTTGAGGAATTGACGCCCGTGTTCCCAGACGAGCAGATAACGCTGGAAACGACGCCGGACAATTTGACGACGCGGATGATTGACCTGTTCTCGCCCATTGGGCGGGGGCAAAGGGGACTTATTGTCTCGCCGCCCAAGGCGGGCAAGACGACCATACTGAAGGAAGTGGCCAGCGGAGTGACGGCGAACTTCCCGGACATCCACATTATGGTGGTGCTCATCGGGGAGCGGCCGGAAGAGGTTACGGACATGCACCGCTCGGTGAGGGGGGAAGTTTTCGCTTCCACCTTCGACGAGTCGGTCGAGGACCAGGTGCGGCTGGCGGACCTTGCGTTGGAGCGGGCGAAGCGGCTGGTGGAATCGGGCAAGGACGTGATGATTCTGATGGACAGCATCACGCGGGCGACGCGGGCCTACAACCTGGCGCTGCCATCGAGCGGACGGACGCTTTCGGGCGGCATAGACCCGGTGGCGCTCTACCCACCCAAGAAGTTCTTCGGGGCGGCCCGCAACGTGGAACACGGCGGGAGCCTGACAATCATCGCAAACTGCCTGGTTGATACGGGCAGCCGCATGGACGAGGTGATCTACGAGGAGTTCAAGGGCACGGGCAACATGGATCTGCATCTGGACAGGAAGCTGGCGGAGAAGCGGATCTTCCCGGCCATAGACATCGGCCGGAGCAGCACCCGACGTGAAGAGCTGCTCTTCGACGCAAAGATGGTGAAGAACATCTGGCTGCTGCGGCGCATTGTGGGCCTGCTGGTGCAAGAGTCGGGCAACTTCACCGACGGCATCGAACGGATACTGGAACGGCTCTCCCATACGAAGAACAACGTTGACTTTCTGGCGACGCTGGCGAAGGACCGGAGCTAGCCGACGCGGAAATCTGGAGGCATTAAGGGAATGACGCTGGATACGAATCACGGGGTGAACGTGGTCACGGGAGAGGGCAACACAAGGGTCCTTCTGGGATGCACGCACCAACGAGGGCTTGTTTACCTGGTGCCGGCGGAGAAGAGCTGGGTGTGCACGGAGGAGATGCTTCCGGGGCACGCGCTGGCGGGTTTCCTGGGGGAGCTTACCGCACGGGGGGACGCGGAGGTGGAGGAGATGATGCAGCGGTGGGGCATCTACTTTCGGCAGATGCCGCTGGACGAGTCCCAAGGCTAGACAGGAACCCGCTTTACGGACCCCAATTGCTTAAGGCGACCGTGGGCGGGGTGCGCGGATTTCATGGCTGCGCTGACCTTCTTCGAGCTTCCAAGTTCGAGCACATTCTGGGGAGAATGGTGGCTGGAGTTGGGGTGATTGTGAGTGGGGGAAGAAAGAGTTGGCCCCTGCATCCGCGGGGGAATGGGAGGGTTGAGAGTCGCCAATGTGGTGGCGCGTGGGTGGCGGGGGAGGGCGGTTCGCGAACCGCCCCTACCGGTAAGACGCTCGAGAGGGATTGGCCTAGGCAGGATATCGGCTCCTGCCTTCGCAGGAGAAAGAGGGGGGGTGGGGGATCACCCCCCATCCAAACCTTCCCCCGTCGAGGGGGAAGGCCTAAGAGGGGAGGATGTCGGCTATGGCGACGAAACCCTTCGACTTCGCTGCGCTTCGCTCAGGGTGACATGATACCCGGTATGGGATGAAGAGTGGCCCCCCGTTCCCGCCTCCGCGGGCACAGTCTGTTTGCGAGGGTAGGGGGTATGGGGCGTCTACAGTTTGGGGTGGTCTGTGAGAAGAGGGGAGGGCGGTTCGCGAACCGCCCCTACGGATGAGGGAGAGGGAAGGGAGAAGCCTTGTTCTAGCTGCCTTCGGGGATGGGCCGGTCGTCCTGCTGGCTTGCCAGGTGGGGCCTGGGCTGCGGGTCGATGGTGGGAGCAGGCTGTGCGGGGGTCTCGACCTCTTGAGGGGCTTCTTCCACTTCTTCTTCTATGACGGGTTCCCTTCCGTCGAATAAGGCCTGCAGATTGTCGCCCTCCACGGACTCATGCTCGATGAGAAACTCGGCGATGCCGGTAAGCCGCTCCCGGTTTCCTTCCAAGATGGTCTCCGCCTTCCGCTTTGCCGCGCTAATGAGGGACTTCACTTCTGAGTCGATCTCTTCGGCCAGCTTCAAGCTGTAATCCCGTTCTTCCGATATTTCCCTGCCGAGGAAGACCAGTTCCTGGCGGCGGCCCAAGGTGCGGGGACCGATCTTGTCGCTCATGCCATATTGCTTGACCATGCTCTGGGCAATCTGGGTGGTGACCTGCAGGTCGTTGCTGGCGCCGGTAGTCATCTCACTGAAGACGATCTCTTCGGCGGCGCGGCCTCCGAGGGCAGTAGCCATTCTGTCCTCAAACTGGCCTTTAGTCCAGATGTGCCGATCTTCCTCGGGAACAATGCGAGTATAGCCGCCCATGGCGCCGCGGGCCACGATGGAGATCTTGTGAACCTTGTCGGCATTGGGCAGCTTGTAGGCCACCAAGGCGTGTCCGGCCTCGTGATAGGCGGTCATGGCCTTCTCCCTGTCGCTGATGACGCGGCTCTTGCGCTCCGGGCCCGCGATGACCCGGTCGATGGCCTCTTCAAACTCGGAGGGTCCGATCAGCTTCTTGTTGCGGCGGGCGGCAAGCAGCGCTGCTTCGTTGACCAGGTTAGCCAGGTCTGCGCCGCTGAAACCGGGGGTCGCCTTGGCGATAACGTCCAGCTTCAGGTTGGGGGCGAGGGGCTTGCCCTTGGAGTGGACCTTCAGAATGGCCTCACGGCCCAGAACTTCGGGGAGGTCCAGGACGACTCTTCTGTCGAAGCGGCCGGGTCGCAGGAGGGCAGGGTCGAGGATGTCGGGGCGGTTTGTGGCGGCGATGACGATGATGTTAGTGCCGGTCTCGAAGCCGTCCATCTCCACCAGTATCTGATTGAGGGTCTGCTCGCGTTCGTCGTGACCACCGCCGAGGCCGGCGCCGCGATGGCGTCCAACTGCGTCGATCTCGTCGACGAATACAATGCAGGGGGAGTTGCGCTTAGCCTGGTCGAAGAGGTCACGCACACGGGCCGCGCCAACGCCGACAAACATCTCGACGAATTCGCTGCCGCTGATGGGGAAGAAGGGGACGGCGGCTTCACCGGCGACTGCCCTGGCGAGCAGAGTCTTGCCGGTGCCGGGCCGGCCTACGAGCAGGACGCCCCGCGGAATGCGGGCCCCGAGGGCGAGGAACCTGTCCGGGTTCTGGAGGAACTCCACAACTTCCTGGAGTTCGGCTTTGGCTTCGTCGGCGCCGGCCACGTCGGAGAAGCTGACGGTGGGCCGGCTGGTGAGGATCATTTTGGCCTTGCTGCGACCAAAGTTCATTGTCTGGTTGCTGCTACCCTGAGCCTGGCGCATGAGGAGGATAATCAGCGCGCCGAAGAAGATGAGGGGCAGGAAGTTCAGGAGCAGGCCGAGGTTGAACCCGCCGGAGCCTTTGAAGAAGACGGGGACGGATTCCGGAACGTGCTCCGTGATGTCCGTTCCTTCACCGATGCGGCTTTGGACCTCTCCGCCGTTGACGGTCATGACCTTCAACGATTCTCCCTTGACTTCAATGGAGGAGACCTCCCCCTCCCTGGCCATGCGAACGACCTCGGTGAAGGAGACTTCGTCGGAGCCTCCGAGACCGGGAACGACGATGAAGAAGATTGAGGCCACGGCGACAATTATCAGAAGATAGATGAGGCCGCTTCTCAACCACTTTCTGTTGCTCATAGTTACGTCAATCCGTTCATAGAAGTAGGGATGTTCAACCGGGAAACATTGGAAGCCAAGGGAGGGATATCCGTATATTCATACTACGGGAAATCCGGCGAAAAAGCAAAGTTGGTCTCGCGTATCATTACGCTAAAAGTGGCCCTTTCGGTTCCCTCGGGACCAACCTAGTCCAGGCCGGATGGCGGATAGACAGGGAATTGAGAATCGACGGAAGGGACACCTCGCCGGGCCACACAGCTAGCACACGGGCCGGGCCAGTGCGCCCGGTGCGACGCGGCGGGGGAGCCAGCGGCCAGCGTAGGAGGTGCCCTTCAGGACGCCGTCTTCCACCATGACGCTGCCCCTGAGGATGGTCATGACGGGGTAGCCTTCGCACTCGAAGCCCTCCCAGATGCTGTAGTCGGAATCGGCGTGCAGATCGTCCAGCGTGAGGGTCTTGCGGACGGTCGGATCTATGAGGACGAGGTCGGCGTCGCTTCCGGGGGCGATGACGCCCTTCTGCGGATAGAGGCCGAGGATCTTGGCGGCGTTGGTGGCGATAACGTCGGCGAATCTGGACAGAGACATGCCGCCCTGGGAGACGAACTTGGTGAAGGCTACGGGGACGCGGGTTTCTATGCCGTTGTGACCGCCGCATACGGATTCGATGGTCTGGCCCCAGAACTTCACGTCCTTGTAGGTAGTGTATTCGTCCGTCGCAGTGGTGGAGATACGACCGTCTTCGAGGCCGAGCTTGAGGGCGTCTCTGTCGGAGGCGTACTTGATGGCGGGGTAGGTATGAATCTGGGTACCGTTGGGCTGCTTGTAGTCGTCGCAGGTGAACTCCAGATAGTTATGGAGGGCCTCGCCGTAGACGGGCAGGCCGCGGCTTCTGGCCTCACCGACGGCGATGACTCCCTCTCGGGCGGTGACGTGGACGAAGTAGATGCCAACCTCCGCGTGTTCGGCCATGCGGATGACCTTGCGGAAGGAGACGTCTTCCGAGATGTTGCTGTGGACGAGGTGGAGATTGTGGCCCTGATCGCGGCCCTCCCGCTTCAGCTTCTCTTCCATATAAGTAACCATGTCGTCATCTTCGGCGTGGACGGCCATGATTCCGCCGTGTTGCCCAACTTCCTGGAAGATGGCCTGGAGGTGACCGTAGGGGACGCGACCGGCGAAGGTGGTGAAGATCTTGAAGCTGGCCTGTCCGGCCTGAACAGCCTCGCCGATCTCGCCGATGGTCCTGGGACTGACCTCGCCCGCCAGGATGTGATGGTAGGCGAAGTCTGTGTAGCTGTGGCCTATGAAGGCCTGCTTGCGGGACTCCAGCTGTTCCATGATGGAGTCGCCGTGGATGATTTCTTCCGGGGAGTTGGGGAGGGAGCCGGAGAAGTCGAGGAGGGTGGTGACGCCGCCGAATGCGGCGGCGCGGGTGGCGGCTTCCGGGGGCTGGGTGAAGACTTCGGGCCGGCCGGCCCATCGATCGGGTACGGGGATGCCGATGTGGGTGTGGGGCTCGATGCCGCCGGGGAGGACGATCTTGCCGGAAGCGTCGATGGTGCGGGCGGCCTCGGCGCCCAGGAGGCCCGGATGGGAGAGCGCGGCGATTTTTCCGTCCTGGATAGCCAGGTCCATGACGGCGGCGCCCTGGGGCGTGACCACTGTACCGCCACTGATGATTGTGTCCAGCATGTCATCACCCCCAAGAGTCAGGAGAGAGGGATTATAGCAGGGTTGGGGGGAGAGGCGAGTCCCTGCTCACCAGCCGGTGGGCTTTCGAATGACACCAACATCGTCCGAAAGCGACTGCGGGAACTGACTTCGCCGAAGGTGGCTCTTCCAGAGACGGCGGATGTAGGTGGCGGCGTTAGACAGGTCCTTCGGACTGGATCTTCTACGGTCGGGATTGACGAGGGAGACCTTGAGGTCGAGGGAGTCCCGGACGTAGTGCATGGCGCCTGCGAAGTCGGCGTCGTTGGAGACGATTGCCGCCTGTTCGTATTCGCCGTTGAAGCCATCTACGAGGAGACGGGTGGCCAGATTAACGTCGGAACCTTTTTCTTCGGAATCGAGGACGAGGACCCGGCTTGGCAGGCCTTCGACGGGTTCGGCTAGTGGGCGGCGAATGACGCTGGAACGGAAGGTGCCGAAGTAAATCTCAAGGTTTGAAAGGGTTGTCAATGCACGGAGATATATGTACTGGCGACGGCTAATTCCAGGATTCTCGGGGCGGGGATCCACAAGCGCTGTGAAATATGAAATCCTGTGAATCGTGTCCTTTGGGAAAAGCGTCTGACTCATCGCTCGCAAGTCTAACCATTTGAACGGAGTGCCCTTCAAAGCCCGGTAGTAGAGGTTGAATCCATCAATATAGACGTTGGTAATCAAGCACAAGTTCCTAACAAAGACAGAGACCGCCTTTTGGGGGCGGTCTCGACCCTACCGGCGAAGCGGATAGGGGTGGCTGACTAGAATATACCATGGGAACACTCGACCGTCAACATCGTCGTTATCTGACAAAGACAGAGACCGCCCGGTGGGGACGGTCTCGGCTCTACCGGCGAAGCGGATAGAGGCGGCTGGAGAAAAAGATATTACAGGATCCCACGTTCGTCAAATTGGGGGCTACTGCTTGCCGATGTTTTCGTTGAACAGTAGCATCCGGACGTGGTCATCGGCCAACCACAGATACTCGTCGTTTGCCTTGACACCCGGCCTTTGGCGTCATTAGTATTATGTGTCCAGGCCGAGGTAGCTCAGCGGTAGAGCAGCGGACTGAAAATCCGCGTGTCGTTGGTTCGATCCCGACCCTCGGCACCACGGGACGTAAGCCGTTTGCAGGCGGAAGTGGCTCAGTGGTAGAGCATCTCCTTGCCAAGGAGAGGGTCGTGGGTTCGAATCCCATCTTCCGCTCCACCTTTCTTTACGTATTCAGTTCAACCTGCATTGTTGACATCCCAATGCGCAATGGTTAGTCTTTTTGCCCAAGTGCTACACAGGCTCAAATACGGATGTTAGGCGAAGGAGACAATTAATGCCGCTACTTCTCACGGACCGGGATGTTAACGAGGTGATGAACATGCAGGACTGCGTGGGCGTCATAGAGGACATGCTGGACCAGGCCCACCGGGGCATGGCGTGGCTGACCCCCCGTTCCCACATCCGAACGCCGCAGGGATACCATCACATTATGCCCGGAGCCATTCTCGACACTGGCGTAGTCGGTTTGAAAGTCTACACCGCCCGCTTTCCGGGCGGTTCTCGATTTTTGACGGTGCTGCACGACAGCGAGACGGGGGACCTGCTGGCGCTGGTGCAGGGCGGGCGGTGCTCCCAGCTTCGCACGGGCGCCATTAGCGGAGTGGCCAGCAAGCACATGGCGCGGGAAGACGCTTCGGTGGTCGGCATCATCGGCACGGGGGCCCAGGCCCGCGCCCAGCTGGAAGGGACCTGCGCCGTGAGAAACATCACGTCGGTCAGGGCCTTCGACATCATTCCCGAGAAGGCGGAGGAGTTCGCCGCGCAGATGTCCGAGCTTCTCAACGTGGAAGTTACTGCGGCGGAGAGCGCGCAGGCCTGCGTGGAGGGCGCCGATATTGCGATAACTATGACCACATCCCCCAACCCTGTCCTCTTCGGCGAGTGGCTGGAGCCGGGGATGCACCTCAGCATCATGGGTTCCAACCACTGGACGCGCCGCGAGGTGGACTACGACGTGATAAGCCGCGTCGACACCATCGTGGTGGACAACCTGGAGGAAGCGAAGCGGTACAGCGGCGACCTGCTGTTCAGCATCGACCAGGGATTGACGCGGTGGGAGCAGGTGCACGAACTGGCTTCGGTCGCCGCCGGCCAGATAGCAGGGCGGCCCTCCGAAGACAGCGTTACCATGTTCAAGTCCCAAGGCATCGGCGTGAGCGACGTGGCTGCCGCAGCCTTCGCCTACAAGCGAGCCAAGGAGGAGGGTCTGGGCACAGAGCTTCCTTTGAATGCATAATCCGTACGACAATTGTTTTCTCTCGACGTGAAGAATTTATCACGTGAACACCGGTATCCAGTTCCTTAATCTGCATTTCTACTTAATATGTTTGGAGAAGACTCGTGAACAGTGACTCGTCCCCGAGGGACGGGGGGCCTTCCATTGCCCTTCCCGGCCCGGTAATCAATTCCGCATTTAACAGTCAGTTGGACCGACTCGTAGCCCTTGGCAGGCAGGGGCAAAGCTCAGACAGCCCCTTCTTCAATCCTTCCGAACAGTGGCTCATCGATAATATCCGCGTCTTCCAGGACCTGCCCGCCGACGAGCGGGAGGGGCTTATGGAGGAAGTGGCCAAGGTGGTACAGCAAGGAGAGGAAGCCAACTCCCAGGGTAAGGCCGCCGCCAAGGTGTGGCCCGAGACTGTGGTGAGGCTGGATAACGGCGGTCTGGCGTTCTTCAGCCAGCTTGGAGTGGCCAGACGGCCGGACCTGACCCAGTATTTCATTGACGGCTTCTCGCGCAACCGGGATGCGCTCGCCTTTACGGAGGAGAGCCAGGCGCTGTTTTCGGAAGTGCTGGAGATCATCGTCGACGAGATGAACCGCCGGTTCGAATCGAGGGACGGGATTTTGCAGACGGACAGGCGCATCTGCGACGCGCCGGGCCGGTCGTTCCATGCCCGCCAGATACTGTTCGGGGCGCGATACCTGCAATTGCCACTGATGTGGCGTCAGCTGACCTTCGACCTCCCGCAGGAGGAGATGACGGAGGAACCGGACATCCTGGAGGTGTCCATTCCCAACTGGTTGGAAGACCTGAACCTGCCGGAAGATCTGAAGGACCGCGTGAAGGCAGCAGGACTGACTCAGCTTGTATTCAAGGCCCCCACCAAGGGGCTTTCTCTTCATCTGGGGTTCGACTACGTGGGCGAGCACAAGATGGGCCCGCTCTCCATTGCCATGTTCAAGGTGAAGCAGGCACAGGGACTGGCGATTCAGGCGGCTCTCAGCATGGTGCGCATTCGCACCCTGGGTGACACGATGACCAACTCCGCGATTATAACGCTGGGGCCGTCCCTGCACGGCAAGAGCACGCTAACGATAATGATAGAACTCGCAAACAGCGAGATGGCATCCCTCCTGGGTCTGCCCGCAGACCCGGAGGAGGGCGTTTACCCGATGAACGACGACATAGTGTTGCTGCAGCAGCTGCCGGAACCCGTCGTCACCGAGCGGAACGAGAAGGGGGTCGAGATTCCCTACGGCATCGACGGAACGGAGAACAATCTGTACGCCGTGCCCTTCGGTCTCACCCGGGACGACGATCCGATTACATACGACGTATTGCGTGGATCGCCGGACTTCCCCAACCCGCTGGAGCTACTGGAAAACGTGCCGGTGGACCACGAGAGCGCGGTGCCGAAGTATGACGAGAACCCCGTTCGCAACATGCGGATGATCCTCTCCCGGCAGCGGCTGCTGGACAGGAAGGGAGCCCGCAACGTGCTGCAGAACATCACCGGCGGCGAGGCAGCGGACTCCGTCCACGTCCCGATGGAGCACACGGACCGGGTATTCTGGCAGGCTGTGATGCGCCAGAACACGGTGGTCGCGCCGCTGCGAAAGCTGAAGCTGGAGCAGTATATTCGCGTGCTGATGTACGGCGAAGCAGTGCAGATGGGGGCGGCCACGGGCGCCATCGGCAGGCCCTACGTGGAGTACTTCTCGGACCCGTTCATCATCGGGTTGGAAGACGAGAACGCAAACATCATGTACCAGGTGCTGAAGCAGATGGCCGACGGCGGGCTGCCGCAGTACTACTACGTGTTCAACACGGGCGGCGTGGGGGCCGATTCCAACGATGAGGCCAGCGGCGAGAACTACAAGAAGATTCCCAGGACGCTAACGCTGATGCTCCAGGAAGCGCTGCTGAGGGACGCCGTGAAGTTCGAGTACGATCCGGTCATCGGCTCTGACACGGCGGTGGCCATCGTCAACGCCGAAGGCGAGGAAGTGCTGGATCTGCGGGAAGAGTGGCTTCCCCGCTCGATTTACGGCGAGGAGGAGTATAACAACCGGATTGTGGAGCTTCGCAAGCGCCGCTTCTACGGAGTGGACGAGAACGACAAGGCTGGCATTCTCCGCTATACCAAGGTGATCGACGAGCTCATTGACCTGCGCGAGATACCGACGCCCGTCAACGAGCGAGAGCTGACGTGGCTCCTTTCCTACTGCTGGCACGTAGACCGGGCCTACAGTACCCTGAAGGAGTTCATGGCGCACCGTTCCGAGGGGTCCCGACCCACGGACGATACGCTGCGCGCCCTGGGGGAGAAATACCGGGACGGGCTGAGGCAGGGCCTTGAATTCAGCGCTGAGACCGACAAGCTGATGGGGGAGTTGGGCATTTCCTAGCAATGGAGAAGCCACTCCTCAACCCCGGAACCCCCGACCTCTATAGCCAGGCTAATACTGCGATTTCCTTACCAACGAGGTGAATCCGTGACCACACTTGAGCCGATTTCCGACGAAACCCTGGAGGTGCTGCGGCAGATTCCCACGCAGACCCTGATTGACGGGCTGTGGGTGAAGGGATGGCCCATGTCCTTCATACACGGGGCGAAACCCCTGCAGCTGGGACAGAGGATGGCGGGCCGGGCGGTGACGCTGCGATTCGTGCCCCACCGTCCTGACCTGGCAGCGGACAAGCCCAAGAAAGAGGAGTCGGCGGAGTACGTGGCCTTTGAGCTGTGCGGGCCCGGCGAGGTGCTGGTGATTGACGCCATGGGCTGGGAGTTCAGCTCCGTGGGCGGGGACATCAAGTTCCTGCGGCTGAGGCAACGAAACATCGGCGGGCTGGTGACTGACGGGGCGGTGCGGGATACGGTGGCGTTGAGGGAGTACGGCTTCCCGGTCTATTCCGCCAACAGCACGGCCAAGCAAGGCCCGGCGGAGTTCTGGCCCTGGCAGGTGAACGACGCCATCCAGTGCGGCCGGGTGCTTGTGCGCCCGGGAGACGCCATTGTGGGCGACGACGACGGGGTGGTTGTGGTGCCTCACAGCGTGGTGGACGAGGTTATTGCCATCGCGCACCAGCGGGAAGAGGTGGAGGAGGTAATCAAGGAGCAGCTTATTGAGGAGCAGTGCTCCCCGGGCAAGTATTACCCCTTCAACGACGCCACCTGGAAGCTCTACGAGGAGAAGACGGGGAAGAAGCCGCCCATCTAGCTCCCGTTTTCCATCAGGCGACCGTACCCCTTTTTCGCTGACCAGAGGCCCAGCCTACGAAGGACGGCCCAGATGGTCGCCTGGTTTACGGTTATCACCGGTCTCCCCAGGCGGTCCTCCATCTGCTGAACCACTTCCAGTGCACGCCACGCCGTTCCGGGAATGAACACGGCGTCGGAATCATCATCCGCTGTATCGCAGACGAAGTTTGCTATGTGCTCCGGGTCCTGATCACCGATGGTTGCATCCATGGTGCGGTGCTGCATGCCGGTCTCGCCCAAGGCCGAAACGACCTCGAACCCTTGGCTCTCCAGCAGGGGCGTCAGACGCTCCTGGAGTAGGAAGTTGCCGTAGGGGCCGACGATGCTGAGGCGGCGGGCGCCCACGTGCCGCAGGGCCTCAAGGGAGGCGGCAACTGCTGTTACTGCGGGCAGGCCGCCGGCTTCGGTGATGCGCTTTGATAGCTCGGCGTCGTATTCCAGGTTGCCGGCGTGGTAGGTGCCGCTGGTGCAGCAGTAGGCGATGACGTCCAGGTTGGCGCTGGCCAGATAGCGGACACCGCGCTCGAGGTCGTCGTTCATCTTCAGCAGGTAGGAGCCGTCGCCACCGCCTTCCGGGGTGGCGGCCCCGTTCCAGAGACGCTCGGTGTGGAAGGTGACGCCGGGGGGCGTGAGGGCGGCGAAGTCCGGCTCAACCACCTGGTTGGTGGAGGGCACGAGGACTCCGATGCGGACGGGTCTGGACGACATGGCGTTCCTCCTGAAGAAACCTGGGGAGCGGGACTCAGGGCCGCGCGGGGGCGTTGTCCTCGGGGTCGTTCCAACGGGGATAGGAGCCGAAGATGCGGAACATGGAGCATCGCTGCTTCAAGACGTCGATGGCTTCCTTCAGGGCCGGTTCTTCCCGATGCCCGTCGACGTCCACGAGGAAGATGTACTCTCCGAGGTAGTTTTTCGAGGGGCGGGACTCCACCTTGGCGAGGTTAATGTCGCGGCTTACGAACTCTCCGAAGGCTTCGTATAGAAGGCCCGGTTTGTCTTCCGCAAAGGAGAAGCAGATGGAGGTCTTGTCCCAGCCGGTGGGTTCGCTGTCCCGGTCTGCCAGGACCACGAAGCGGGTAACGTTGGAGTCGTTGTCCTGGATGTGTTTGGCCATGACGCGGACATCGTTGAGGGCGGCGGCGCCGAAGGGGGCGATGGCGGCGGAGGTGTGTTGGCTCTGCTTCATGTCAGCGACGGCGGCAGAGGTGCTGAGGGAGGCGACGAGCTGCGCGCCGGGGAAGCAGCGCTCCAGAAACTCCCGGCACTGGCCGAGGGCCTGGGGGTGAGAATAGATGACTTCGATATCCGGCACGTGGGTATCATGGGTCACAAGTAGGCAGTGTTCGATGGGCAGCACCAGCTCCCTGCGAATGAAGAGGGCGCGCTGGCTGATGAGGATGTCCAGGGTCTCGTTGACGGAGCCCTGAAGGCTGTTCTCTATGGGCACCACGCCCTCTTCGACGATGCCGGAAACCACGGCGAGGGCCACACCGTGAATGCTGGTGAAGGAATGTAGAACGGCGTCGGGCTTATGCAGGTGCACGGCCTGCTCGGTGAAGGTGCCCGCGGGGCCCAGATAGGCGACGGAGCCGGGCACTATGTCGCACCTGTCAGGGTCTCGTGCAGAGCCTGTTCTTCTTCCAGGACCGTTACGGCAATGACTTCGTCCCCCGCCCGCAGGACCAGGTCCTCTTCAGGGAGCCGGGGGCCGGCCTGCTTGACGACGAGGGTGATGAAGCTGTTGGGGGGCATCTCCACGTTGCCGATGGTCTTTCCAACGACGGAGGCGTCCTCCGGAATGGAAAGAGCCACGATGTCCATGCCGTAGGTCTGGAGGTTCAGGAGATGCATAAGGGCGCGGCTGGGAACGGCTTCTTCGATGTTTGAGAGGATGAGATGGGTGCTGTTGATCACCCGATCGACGCCGAGGAGGCGGAAGAGGCCGGCGTGGGAGGGATGCTTGATGAGGCCGATGGAGGTGGGGGTCTTGAACAGCTGCTTGGACATCTGGCAAACGGCCAGGTTCGCGGCATCGTCGCCGGTGACGCCGATGATGAGGTCGGCCCTTTCGGCGCCGGCTTCCTTCAGGACGTCAGGGGAGGAGCCGTCGCCCTGGACGAAGGTGGCAGCCATCTCCCGGGAGGCGGCCTCCAGAGAAAGCGGGTCCTGGTCTATAACGGTAATTTCGTGACCCACTGTCAGCAAGGCGCGGGTCAAGTTGAAGCCGACGCGGCCGCATCCCACAACGATTATGTACATCAGTCGGCGTCCTTCTCGCCGTTCAGGACGGCGTCGGCAAGGGTGTGGGTGGAGCTGAGCACGTTGAGGCCCAGCTCCCTGTAGACTTCCGCCTTGGACACTTCGCCGACGTGGCAGAGGGCGCGGGGCACGTTGAAGATGTTGGCGGCAATCTGAGCGGCCATGGCGTTCCGGTTATCGTCGAATGAGAGCCCGATGACCATGTCGGCGCGCTCGATGCCGCCCCGGCGCATGCTTTCCATGAGATTATCGCTGCCGGAGAGCACGTAGCCGGGGACGTTTGGGTTCTGCTGGTAAGGACACCGCTCGTGTTCGTCCACCACCACCACCTGGTGTCCGTTCTGGGCCATGGTTGCGGCCACGTGGCGAACTAGGTTGCCGCAGCCCAGTATGAGTATATGCACGTTTCTATCCTCCCGAGAAAGGCGGCGCATGGTAGCCGCTGCGCCAAATTATAACGGGACATTGGGCGTTGCGGAGCACGTATTCGGCGGTTGTGCTCATTCGGAAGCCCGCGGGGTCGCTTCCGTAGTCGACGCCCATGATTATCAGGGTTGCGGGGATGTTTGCCGCTTCCTGGACGATGGCCGGGCCGGCCTGGCGGGCCTGTACTATTTCTCCCTGCAGGGACAGCCTTCCGGACAGAGACAGGTGCTCAATCTCCGCCAGAGCTTCTTCGCCCCTGAGGATTTCCTCACCCACTTCGGCGTCCAGGGGGTACTTCAGCTGCATCTCTATGACGTAGACGGCGTGGATTCTTCCACGGCCACCCTGGACGAAGGAGCGGGCCAGTTCCAGCACCTGTTCATAGCCGTGGGTGCGGTTGACGGGGAGGAGAATTCTATGTTCGTCTTCCAAGGCTAATCTCGTGCCCTGGCGGGGGTGAGGAAGGCTTCATGCGATGACATTGAATTCCCCTGACGCTACCGGGTGGCGAGATGGAATTTGCCCACCTGCTCGGCATTTCCCGCTACCACTAGAATGTCGCCGGGCATGATGGCTTCGTCCTTGGAGGGGACCAGAACGCACTCCCTGCCCCTTCTGATGGCGAGGACTGCGAGGCCGTACTTGTCCCTGGGGCCGCTCAGGCCGGCTTCTTCCAGGGTGCTTTTTACGATATTGTCCGGCGGCCTCATCTGGGTAATGCCATAGTCGGAGGCCAGAAACATGTAGTCGATGACGCCGTCGTGGAATTCGAGGTGGGCCATGCGACGGCCAGTCTCTTCTTCGGGGTGCACCACGCGGTCGGCGCCGATGCGTTCGAGGGTGTCGCCGTGAATCTGGTTGGCGGAGCGGGCTATGATAAAGGGGATCTGCAGGCTCTTGAGGAGAACGGTGACGAGGATGCTGGCCTGCACGTCTGAACCGATGGAGACGACGGCCACGTCGGAGTTCTGAACGCCAAGCTCCTCAAGGAGGGCCCTGTTGGTGGCGTCTCCCCGCACGGCGTAGGTAACGCGACCCATGCTGTCCTGAACAGCCTGCTCGTCCTGGTCTATGGCCAGAACGTCGTGGCCGGCCTGATATAGCTCCTGGGCCATGCTGGAGCCGAAACGACCCAACCCGATAACGACAGCCTGTTTCTTCATCTAGCCTATCCTGATGCTTTCCTGGGCGTAACGGTAAACGGTGCCCTCCTTCTGGGGAGTCAGGGCAAGGGCGAGGGCGAGGGGGCCGAGGCGACCCAGCACCATTACCGCCATGAGCAGTATTTTACCCCATACGGTCAACAGAGGCACTATGCCCATTGAGAGGCCGGTGGTGCCGAAGGCGGACACAGTATCGAATAGTATGTCTAGGAAGGGGAACTGGGATGAAGACTCGGTCAACTCCAGGGCGAGGGAGGTGGCGAAGATGATGCCGCCGCCCAAGGCGACCACGGTGATGGCGCGGTAAACGACGAAGCGGGGGATTTCACGGCCGAAGGCCTCCGTCTGCTGCCGGCCGCGGATGGAGGAGAGCACGGTGGCCACGATGACGGCGAAGGTACCGACCTTGATGCCACCGGCCACGGAACCCGCGGCGCCGCCAATGAACATCATGGTGATGAAGAAGAGCTTGGTGAAGTCGGTAATGCCGGTGATATTCAGGGCGGTGAACCCGGCAGTGCGGGCGCTGATTGCTTCGAATATGCTCACACCGACCTTGTCGGCGACGGAGCGGGCGCCGATGGTTGCCTCGTTGGAGTATTCGCTGAGCAGGAAGACGGAGGTGGCCGCGAACCAGAGAAATAGGCTGGTTACGACTATCATCTTGGTGTCCAGGTTGATGCGCTTAAAGTTGCGCCGACGGAAAACGTCGACGGTGACTGCCCACCCGATGCCGCCGAGCATGATGAGGCCGCCGACGAAGAAGAGGATGGGCATTTTCGACTGCAAGCCCTCAAGGCTGGCGGACTCCGGGATTATGGTCAGGCCGGCGTTATTGAAGCTGGAGACGGAGAGGAAGGCGGACTGCCACAGGGCTTCCGCAGCGGGGAAGAAGGAGAGCATCTGCCAGAACATGAACAGCATCCCCACGGCGTAGATGACCATGACAACCATGACGATTCGGCGAAGGAGCCGGATGACGCCGCCAATTCTATCGCCGCCAAGGGTGTCCCGGATGAGCATCCGGTCGGAGATGCTGAGGCGCTGGCCGATTACGGTGAGGAGGAAGGTGGCGAAGACCATGAAGCCGAGGCCGCCGAGCAGCATGAGCACGAAGATTACGCCCTGGCCGAAGGAGCTCCAGTGGGAAGCAGTGTCGACTACAGTCAGGCCGGTGACGGTAACGGCGGAGGTGGAGGTGAAGAAGGCGTTGACCCAGGGAGTGTGGGTGTTATCGACGGCGGCGATGGGGAGGGCCAGGAGGATGCCGCCCGCGCCGATGAGAATGGCAAAGCCGTACAGGAGGATTAGGGGGGAAGCGAAGATGCGGGGAGAGGGCCGGCGGATTCTAAAGCGGAACACCCGGGGCTGCATCTCCCGCAGCCGGGGGCGTCGGATTATCTTCTGGTTAAGCCGGCCTTGACCGTCGGTCGCCAAATTATTCCTTCTGGGGGAGACCACTGAGGCGCCGGAATTTGAACCTGGGGAGGGGCGCCATCTGCTTGCAATGGGCGAGAATTAAACGGAATTCTATGGCGCGCCAGACTTAGTGTCAACCGGAGTGATACCGAGTTGTCGCTTTGGGAGCGGGACACGCGGGCCGAGGGGGGCCGGGGACGGACCAAGGTTAGCGGAAGAGGTCCCGTTCGGCGGGGCGTATGACTTCGGATATGGACGCGGTGGAGTGTTCGTAGCGGCAACCTTTCAACAGCACGACGGGGACCCTGTCCAGCTTGCCCATGACGAGGCCCGCGGCGGCGGCAAGTTCGTCGGCAACGGCGATGGTGGTGGTGCGCAGTTCGCGGCCCTGGGGGTCCTGGAGACCCCGGTAGTCCAGCATGGGGTGGATGCCACTCACGCCGATGGCCACGTTGACGGCACCCTCTCGCCAGGGACGGCCAAAGGTATCTGAGATGATGATAGCTACTTCCACTCCCAGGGCCTGTTTGATTCGTTTCGCAAGCCGACGGGCGGAGGCGTCGGGGTCGAGGGGGAGGAGGACGACGATATCGCCGTCGGGGGCGTTGGAGGCGTCGACACCGGCGTTGGCGCAGCGGAAGCCATGTCGAGTTTCGGCGATGATGACGCCCCGATCCATTCGGACTATCCGGGCGCACTCGCGGAGAACGACCTCCGTGTGTCGCGGGTCGCGTTCGTGAAGGGCGGAGATTTCGACGGCCAGGGGGGACGGGGTGACGTCGTCTAGGTCCACCAGACGCCCCTCGGCCTTGGAGACGACTTTCTGGGCGACCACAAGCACGTCGCCGTCGTCCAACGTCACGCCCTGGGCGGTGACGGCGTCGGCGATGAATCCGCCGAGGTCTTCGCCGGGACTGATTTCAGGCAAACCCTGGATGCCGGTGATGCGAATTTCAGGAACCATGACGCCCGGTAGTATAATGGGTGGCGAACCACGGCGTCACGCCAAAGTTGGCAAAGAAGGGGCATTGAAGGACTTGGTTGAAGGCAGGCGGCTGTACACGAAATACGGCGACGAGGGAGAGACGAGCCTCCTCTACGGTGGAAGGGTGTCGAAGGCCGACGTCCACTGCGAGGCCTACGGGGCCACGGACGAGACTGTCTCGGCACTGGGGTTGGCGCGATCCCTCTCCCAGGACGAACGGGTGCGGAGCACGCTGCTGGAGCTTGAGCGGGAGCTTTTCACCGTCGGGGCGGAGCTGGCGACGGCTCCCAGCCGGTACGAGACGTTCAAACAGCACTTTACGCCCCTTTCGGAAGAGATGACGGCGCGGCTGGAGGGGATTATCGACGACCTGCAGGCGGAGGTGACGCTGCCGCGGTCCTTCATACTGCCCGGCGCGTCCCCGGCGTCGGCGGCGATGGACCTGGCGCGCACCAGCGTCCGGCGGGCGGAGCGGGATGTGGTGCGACTGAAGGACGCGGGAGGTCTGGCAAACATGGAGATACTGAAGTACCTGAACCGGGTGAGCGACCTGCTGTTCATCCTGGCCCGCTACGAAGACCGGGAGCTGCCGCTGGAGAAGCTGACAGGGGATGGGTAGCCGGGGCGCGGAGAGCTTCGCCGGGTTGAAAGTGACGCTGGTGGACTACGGGTACGGGAACATCCGCAGCGTGGCGCGGGCACTGACGAAGGCGGGAGTCTCTCCGGTGATTTCGGGGGACCCCAAGGAGCTAGTGAACGCCGACGCCGCGGTGGTGCCCGGGGTGGGGGCAGCCGATTCCGCGATGAAGTCGCTGGAGCGGCTGGGGCTGGTCCCGGCCCTGGGAGAGTTCATTACGACGGGGCGGCCTCTGCTGGGGGTGTGCCTGGGACAGCAGCTATTGATGGACCGGACGGAGGAGGGGGAGGTGCCCTGTTTGGGGGTGGTGCCCGGCACGGCCAAGCTTCTTCCCGCCGGACAGAAGGTGCCGCACATGGGCTGGAACAGCATGGAGATCGTCAACCCACACCCCCTGCTGGAGGGCATACCCAGCCCTTCCTACTTCTACTTTGTCCACAGCTACTACACAGCGCCGGATTCGGAGTCGTCGATGGTGGGGATGACGGAGTACGGAGTGAGGTTTTGCAGTATGCTGGCGAAGGGAAACGTGGCGGCGACACAGTTTCACCCGGAGAAGAGCGGGCCGGTGGGCCTGCGCATTTACGACAACTTCGTGCGTCTGGCGGCGGAAGGGTAGATTGTCGTGGAGGTGATTCCGGCCATCGACCTGAAGGGCGGCGCCTGCGTGCGGCTATTCCAGGGAGACTTCAAAAGGGAGACGGTATTCTCCAGAGACCCGGCGGAAACGGCGCTGCGGTGGGAGCGAGCCGGGGCGCGTCGCATTCACGTGGTGGACCTGGAGGGTTCGCGGTCGGGGGTTCCCACAAATTTCGAGGCGATCCGGACAATCGCCGGCGCGGTATCTATTCCGGTGCAGGTGGGCGGGGGGATCAGGAACGTTGAAACGGCGCGGGCGCTGCTGGAGGCAGGAGTGGAGCGGGTGGTGCTGGGCACGGCGTCGGTGGAGGACCCGGAGCTGGTGAGGGAGATTTGCCGCCGGTGGGGAGCGGAGCGGGTGATTATCGCCGTGGACGCGCGGGAGGGAAGGGTGGCGACATGGGGCTGGACGGAGGACACGTCGGTGGACGCGACGGAGTTGGTGAAGGAGATGTCGGCCCTCGGCCCGCGCCGGTTTCTGTACACGGACATCAGCCGGGACGGGACGATGACATCGCCCAACTTCGGCGCGGTGGAGGAGCTGGTGCGGGAGACGGGGATGGCGATAATCGCTTCCGGGGGCGTTTCGAAGGTTGACGACATACGGAGACTGGCGTCTACGGGGGCGGAGTCGGTGATTGTGGGTCGGGCGCTTTATGAAGGTACGGTGGACTTAGCGGAGGCTATTGTGGCGGCTGGGGGTTGAGGATTATTGCTGCTGAGGGGAAGAAGAGTGGGCCCCCGCGTCCGCGGGGGCACGGGAGGGAAGGAACGTCAACCGGAGGCGAGGCCCTTCGGCTACGCTGCGCTTCTCTCAGGGTGACAGCCGTGGGGCTGTGTTAGAATCGGATCTGCCATGAGTGTCGATATATTAGAGGGGCTGAACGAGGCCCAGAGGCGGGCCGTTCAGGCGACGGAAGGGCCGCTTCTCGTCATTGCCGGGCCGGGATCGGGCAAGACGCGCGTCATCACGCGACGCATTGCATATCTCGTTCGAGAATTGGACGTGTGGCCAGAGAGAATTCTGGCTGTCACCTTTACCAATAGAGCCGCCATGGAGATGCGCCAACGCCTGTTTGGCAAGAGCGACAAGGATCCTTCAGCCCCGCTCTTTTACCTGAGGAGCCAGGCCCAAAATCTCACGGTAAGCACCTATCACTCCTTCTGCTCACGAGTGCTGCGTCGGAACGGGCATCACATTGGGCTTGACAGGGGATTCAGCATTTTCGACACGGACGACCAGTTGACGCTCGTCAAGGCGGCGATGGAGGAGGAGGGTCTGGACCCGAAGCACTACCCGCCGAGGGCCATCCTTGGGGTTATTTCCAGGGCCAAGAGCAATTTGAAGGACGCGCAGCGTCTTCTGATGAGCGCGGAGAACGCCTTCGAAGAAGCGGCGGGTCGGGTGTATGAGCGCTACCAGGAACTGCTTGACCTGAACGGGGCCGTGGACTTCGACGACCTGCTGATGCGTACCGTCGAGCTTTTTCAACGGTCGCCGGAAACGCTGGATTATTACCAGGAACGGTTTCTGCATCTGCTGGTGGACGAGTTTCAGGACACCAACGTGGCGCAGTATAAGCTATCAAAGCAGATTTCTGGCTTCCACCAGAATATCTGCGTGGTGGGGGATCCGGACCAGTCGATCTACTCATGGCGGAGCGCCGACGTGCGCAACATTCTGGACTTCAAGAAGGATTTTCCAGACGCCGGAGTGGTCAACCTGGAGGTCAACTACCGCTCAACGGGGAACATCATCCAGGCGGCGAAGAGCGTCATCGCCTCGAACCGGCGGCGGCCTGAGAAGGATATCCGGGCCTCGCGGGACGATGGGAAGCCCCTGGTGATGTACGAGACCTACGACACGGAGGAAGAGGCGTATTTTGCGGTGACGCAGATTTCGAACCTGCTGCGGCGGAAGGACTACAGCCTTTCGGACTGCGCCGTCATGTACCGCACGAACGCCCAGTCGCGGGCGATGGAGGAGGCGTGCCTGCACCGGGGGATGCAGTACCACGTGGTGGGGGGAACCAAGTTCTATCATCGCGCCGAGGTGCGGGACATCATCGCCTATCTGCGGCTCATCAACAACCAAGGCGACAACGTCAGCCTGATGCGAATCATCAACAAGCCCCGGCGGGGAATCGGGCGAAAGTCGTTGGACCTGCTGCAGGATTTGGGGAGAGAAAAGCAGTCGTCCATCTATCCCCTGCTGCGGCCCCTGGGAAAGCGGAAGAAGGGCGAACCTGTCCCTTATGGGCTGTCGTCACGGCTGGTGAGGCCGCTGACGAGTTTCGTCAACCTGATGGAAGACTTGAGGGACGGCGCGGCGGAGATGGGCACGGTTAAGCTGCTGGACAAGCTGCTACGGGGAATCAACTACCAGGAGTTTCTGCGGGCCGGAGGCGACGACTGGGAGGACAAGTGGGAGAACGTGAGAGAGCTTCGCAGGGCCGCCGGGGAGTATGACGGGATGGAGGCGGGGGAGGGTCTGACGGCGTTCCTGGAGCACCTGGCGCTGGTGGCGGAGGTGGACTCTCTGGACGAAACGGCGGACGCTATCACTCTCATCACCCTACACCAGGCGAAGGGGTTGGAGTTTCCGGTGGTGTTCATCATCGGCCTGCAGGAGGGGGTGTTGCCCCACATGCGTTCCCTGGACGACCCGAACCAGCTGGAGGAAGAGCGACGGCTATTCTACGTGGGGATCACCCGCTGCAAGGACCGACTATTCCTGACGCGGGCCTTCCGGCAGCGGGGCTGGAAGGGTGACGGCGGCATCGGGATTCCCTCCCGCTTTCTTCGTGACGTGCCGACGGAGCTGGTGGCAGAGGTGCCTCAGATCGCGGGTAGCAGGTACGGCGGGCAGAGCTTCCCAGACTTTTCGTCCGGGGAAGCGAGCGTTTCATCACGGAAGCGGGTCAAGTCTGTTGTCGGAGCAGGCAACGGTGTGGTCAACGGCGCGGGAACAGGGCAGGGGGAGGAGAGCGAAGCGCCGGAGTTCAAGGAGGGGGACCGGGTGCTGCACGGGGTATTCGGCGAGGGGTTGATTCTCAAGACAGCCGGGCCGGCGTCGGACAAGGAAGTGACGGTGGTGTTCAGGGAGGCGGGGGTGAAGCGGCTGCTGCTTTCTTATGCAAACCTGAAGAAGGCGCAAACGTGACGAAGGTGGAGGGGTAGCAGGCAGCGTCCGCAGCGACGAAGTCTGGCTTGGGCGGAGGGGTTGCTCGAGGGACCGGGAATGAAGTCCGGGCCAAGGGCTAGCTTTCGAAGCGTTCGCCCATCTCCTTAAGGAACTTTTCAACTTCGGGGGAGAGTTTTGTGCCCTCTTCGGCCTCGGCGGAGCGCTTGGCGGCCCGGGTGTCGTAATGGACTTCCAGCCGTTCGATGAGGGACTTCAACCCCTTGTTGCGCAGGACTTCGTTGTTGACCTCCAGGTATTGACGCCTTCCCCGCTCGGGGTCGGCCAGATCCTTAGACAGGTCATATACGGAGCAGAGCACGTCCAGGAGACGGGCTGCGCCGGAGTAGTCCTCCTCCAGCTGAACGTACTGGGGCAGGTGGACCATGACGCTGATGGCTTCGATGTCGCGGTCGCTGACGCCGTCGGCCACCAGGTTAACGATGGATGTGGGACCCTGGTAGCTGCTGGGCCGGAGCTGCAGAGTGTTGCCGTACTTGGTGGCGGCGTCGTTGCTGCTGGAGCCGGTCACGAGCAGCGGACGGGTGTGGGGGACGGCGTCGTACATCCCCCCGATGCGGACGTACTGCTTCACGCCCAGCTTGTCCACAATGTCTAGGACGGCGTCGGTGTAGTCTTCGCCGAAGGACTGGGGTTCCAGCAGGTGGAAGAACAGGAAATCCGGCGGCTCTTCGCGGATGGCATAGTTGATGACTGTGTTGGGGATGTTCAGCACGCGGCTGCCATCGACTGTGCGCATGATGGGGCGGTAGCGTGTGAAGTCGTAGAAGTTGCCGGGACGGGTCAGCCGTCCCAGTTCCTTCGCGCCGAAGTAACGTTCCAGCTTCCTTAGAGCGATGGTGCCCACGCTGCCAACGTCTATCCACGGGCGAAGCATGGCGATGACGTGGGGATCCTTCAACTCAGGAAGAGGGTCGACCAGTGTAAAGGCACCTTCATTCATCCTGTAATCTTGCCAGAGGAACCCAGGATGCGCAAGTCTAACGGCTTGGCTTGCCCCATGTTACCGCCTGAAATACACGTATGCGGATGACGGGGCGATCTTCAAGGTTCATGGCGGAATACTGGGGGTATTTGCTACGAATAAGGGTCAGGGCCCAACGGTGCTCCGGCCCACGTTGCACCAGAGAAGCGACGCCGCGGAGGAGGACGTACCAGAGCTTGCTCCAGTCTTCGTCGTAGTGGTCGAGGAGGAGGGTCACCTGCGGGTTGGCAAGGATGTTTCGGATGCGGCGGAGCTTCATTGCTCCCGCTCGCTTGGGTTTCTGGTCGATGACGGAGTAGACGGTGTCGCCGTCAAGGGCGTAGCAGACGGGCATGACGTGGGGAGCGCCGTTGGCATCGGCGGTGGCGAGACGGGCGACGCGGGCTTCGGCGACGAGGCGGCGGATTTCGGGGGTGAGGGGCAACGGGACTTGGTGGCGGGCTAGCCGGCCCAGGGGTTGATGACGTGGACGCCGCTGCCTTCAAAGCCGGTCAAGTCCCTGGTCGCTAAGGACGCGCCGTGGCAGCGGGCTATGCCGGCAATCATGCAGTCGGCGAGGGCAACGGAACGGCCTGCGGCGCGCTGTACGGCAAAAATGATGGCGTAGGCACGGGCGGCGTCGCTGTCGAAGGGGAGAATGCTTTCTGTATAGAATCGAACAAGCATCGACTCCATCCTGTCAAACAGTCTCTGTCGTCTCCTGCCTGCTGGCAGAACCTCAATGCCGCGCCGCAACTCGGCTTCCGTAACGGCGGTCGTATATAGGATGGAGGGGTCCAGTCGATAAAACCAATCGAAAACTTTCGGGTTGGGATTGGGGCGCATAAGCTCAGAGACGACATTGGTGTCCAAGATTATCATTAGCGCGCGCTAGTCGAAACGAGGGGGATCAGGCATAGGCTCGCGAGGAGGGATTTCCAATTCAACGCCGCCCAGTGGAGCGAAAAGTTCGCGGATTCCTTCTACGAATTCTTTGCCCGTCATGGGTTTATCCGGCGGGGGAGGCGGATCTTCTCCAAGCGTCTCTTTCAGAATGTGGCAGGCCTCTTCAGCCAGAGAGCCTCCTTTCATTGCTGCGCGGGCGCATAATCGCAGGTACACATCTTCTTCTAACTGCAAATCGATAACTCTAACCATCGCGACACCTCCATATGAAGGGTAATTCAATCATACCATCAGTGAGTTGCGCCCTCCAATCAACGGCATGTCAATGCCGTTTCAGCCTCCACTCACCGAGGTGGCTTTGAAGACCCAAAGCTGGTGGAGGAGTTCCGGTTCGCCCTTGGGGAGGGCCTGCAGGGGTTCTCCCATGAATGCCAACTCCCAACGGTTTGCGGACTCCAACTGCTCACGCATTTCACGGAAGCCGGCGTTCTCATAGAGGTCCGGGCGCAGGGTGAAGATGATGAAGCCACCGGGTTTCGTCACCCGGACCAGTTCGTCGAGGGAGCAGGCCGGAGCGTGGCCCTGGGTAAGTACGCCGATGCTGACGACTGCGTCGAATGAATCGTCGGAGAAGTCCAGCTTTTCGCCCAGGACCATACGGCGAAGATGACGGTAGACACCCTTGGCGCGGGCTTCCTCCAGCATGCCGGGAGACATGTCTATGGCCGTGAGGTCCCGGTATCCGCCCTCGGATAGGAATTTGCCTACCAGGCCCGTGCCGGCGCCGGCGTCCAGAATTCGGGCGTCTGAAGCCACGTATTGCTTGCAGGCCTGGAGGGCGAGGGAGGGGCCAAGCCAGCCGAAGTCCTTATTCAGGTCTTCATCGTAGCTATTGGCCCACTGGTTGTAGCGCTCTTCCAACTCCTGGTTGTTGCGGCCGGTGTAGACCCACTGGATGAGATTCTGTTTTTCGTCAGTGTCAGGCATTCATTTCGGCCTTCCTTTCCGTTGAAGTTTGCCATATCAATGTTAGGAGGTTCGGGGACATGTCGCAAATTGGGGTGGGCATAGGGCCGCAGTTTGACCGTCCCATGCGCCGGTGCTAGCATGAATTCGCATTCTAAGCGCAGGGTTCCCGATTGGAGGGGATATGACCTCAGGCACTACTTTTGATTACAGCGAAATCTTTGCGAAGGGGCTTCCGTCTGCGATTGCCTCCGGCGATATACCCCAGCCGAAGTACAACTTCATTCTGGGCCACACCAACGGGGAAACGATCCCGGTGGAGGGGCTGATTGAAGCCACGGCGGCGGCGATGAGAAGGGACGGGCCGGGGCTTTCCATCAACCTACACAACGGTGGGCTTCTCGGCTATCTGCCCCTGCGGGAGTTTCTGGTCCACAAACTTTCCAGCTATCGGGGAGTGGACGTGACGGTGGACGAGATTCTGATTACGTCGGGATCCCAGACGGCGGCGATGCTCCTCAACACGGCGCTGTTGGAACCGGGGGATACGGTGATATCAGAGAATTGGTCCTACGTGGGGATGCTGGGGGACCTTCGGATGCGGGGGGTGAACATTGTGGGTGTGCCGGTGGACGAGGACGGGATGCGGACGGACGCGCTGGCAGACGCCCTGGAGGAGTTGAAGGGTGATGGCGTGAGGCCCAAGTATATCTACACGATTCCGACGGTACAGAATCCGACAGGCGCCATAATGCCCGTAGAACGCAGGCGGGAGATGCTGCGGCTGAGCGAGGAATACGGCGTGCCCATTCTGGAAGACGACTGCTACGCCGACCTGGTCTACGAAGGGGAATCGGTGAACGCCATCCGCAGCATGGACGACTCCGACCGGGTCATCCACATGGGGTCCTTCTCCAAGAATCTGGCTCCTGGGATGAGGCTGGGGTACGTGGTGGCTTCCTGGCAGATTCTGGGCCAGCTTCTGCCGCTGAAGGGGGACATCGGGACGTCCAACTTCGGGCAGATGGTGACGGCGGAGTTCTTCAACAACCACTATGAGGAGCATGTGGCGACGGTTCAGACAGCGCTGCGGAGGAAGCGAGACACGATGACTGCGGCCATCAGCGAGCATTTCGGCCCGATGGTGAAGCCGAACCATCCGAGGGGCGGCATCTACCTGTGGGTGACGTTCCCCGAGGACGTGGATACGCGGAAGGCGCTGGCCGCCGCGAGAGACAAGGGCATCGCCTACAACCCGGGTTCCGACTGGGCCGTTTATCCGGAGGATGACGAACTCAACGGGAACAACTGCATCCGGTTCTGCTACGCGCAACCCACGGAGGAGGAGATCTGGGAGGGGATCGATCTGCTGGCGCAGGTGTTTCAGCAGGAGCTCGGATTCCCCAAGGAGGGGTGAGGCGATGAGCGATCGGGAACGGCTGGCGAAACTACTGCACCAGGCATCAAGGAATGGCGATCTAGTCCCCCGTTCGGCCGGGGATATTCTGAAGTCCGTCGAGACTGCTTATGAGGTGCAAAGGCTAGCGGACGTCATGGCGGGGCTGACCAGGGTGGGGTGGAAGGTTGGTGCGACGAGCGCGGAGCCGCAGCGGCTGCTGGGGGCGACGGAACCGGCCACGGCGCCGATGTTCGCGCCCAACTGCCTGACAAGCCCGGCTACGGTTTCGGTTTACCCCAACCAGTCGCCCTGCATTGAGGGGGAGTTTGCCTTCAGGTTTTGCGACACTCTGGCGCCTCGGGGTGCGGGCTACACGCTGGAGGAGGTGCTGGCCGCCGTGGAGTCGGTGCTGCCTGCCATCGAGGTTGTGGGCTGCCGCTTCGAGGGCGGGTTCGACGGGCTGGGAGCGCTACGCCTGGTGGCGGACGCAACGGCGCATACGGCCTTCGTGTCCGGGGATCCCTCGGACGGGTGGCGCGATATGGACTTGAATTCTCACCGGGCCGCGATGTTTCGAAACGGCGAAATGGTATCGGAAGGCACGGGGGCAAACGTGCTGGACGGGCCGCTTTCCGTGCTGCTCTGGACGGCCAACCACCTGTCGCGGCTGGGCGAGTCCATTAAGACGGGCGAGGTTGTCACCACCGGGACGTGCACTGGGATAACGCCCGTTAGCCCGGGCGACGTTGCCGTTGCCGACTTTGGGAGCCTGGGCAGGGTGGAGCTGCGGATAGCCTCCCGCTTCTAGCCGCTGCCTGCTAGGTCAGGTCGTAAAGCCTGGCGGCGTTTCCTCCAACAATCATCGCCTGTTCGTCCTCGGGCACGCCTTCCAGAATCTCGTCCAGGATTCTCTGAGACTCGGGGAAGGTGGACTCGGCGTGGGGATAGTCCGACCCCCAGAGCAGTTTGTCCACACCGATGATGTCCCTGTCGCGGACGCCCAGACCGTCTTCCTGGAAGCTGTGATAGACGTTGCTGCGCATGTAATCGCTGGGGAGCGCGTCACTCTTGTAGCGGTAGGGCGACTGGGTAACGCGCTCGACGTAGGTGGTGTCCATCCGGTTGTTGAAGAAGGGTATCCAGGCCAGGTCGTGCTCGACTTCGACGACGTTCAGCTTGGGATAGCGCTCGAAGACGCCGGAGAGGACAATCTGGGCCAGGGACATGCGAACCCAGAATTCGGCGTTGACGCGGCTGGCGCCGGACTGGGTGATGCCGCCCGCGGTGGACTCCTTGGCGATGGATGGGCGCTCGGTGCCGGTGTGGAGGCTCACGGGCAGGCCTACCTGCTCGGCCTCACGCCAGAAGGGTTCGTACATGGGGTGGTCGTAGGAGTGCTCCGGCTTGGGGAACACGCTGATCATGACGCCGGCAAAGCCCGCATCGGCGGCCTTGTGCAGGTCGGAGATGGCTGCTTCTATCTCATCGTCGACCAGAAGCATGGAGATGCCTTTCAGCTTGTCGGGGTAGGCGGAGCAGAAGCCGGAGAGCCAGTCGTTGTAGGCGGCGAAGATTTCGCGGAGAATCAGGGTGTCGGGGACGCTGAACATCTCCAGCCCGATGGAGGGATAGAGGATGTTGGCGTGAACGCCGTCTATGTCCATGTCCTTGACGTGGGCGTGGGGATCGTAGCCGCCGAGGAGGATGTCGGACATTCTCCCTTCCCGCTTGATGTCGCCGGGACGCTCGAAGCGCATTCCGGCGGAGGCGCCAAAGCTGCCGAGGACGCCCATCCGCTTATGATCGGAGTACCAGTAGTCGTTGTCGTCCTCGTGGACCAGGTGGGGGATGCGTTCCCCGTACTTCGCGGCGTCCATTCTGTCGACGAAGAGTTCGGGGGGTTCTACGATGTGGGAATCTGACGAAACAATGAATTTCTTGCTCACGATATCTCCTCCAGCCGGTGTTGAATTGCGGGAGACGTACTGGCCGGCCCGCCGTCAATGGGAGTTCGGCAAATTCTAAACCCATCGTTGGGGAAATTCAACGAGGGTGGGGAGAGGCGGTGAAGGGTGGAGGATGCGAGGGGGGGAAGTTGATGGTAAAATTGTCGAACAGCCTTTCAGACAAGAGAGGGCGTGATGGGGAAAGCAGAAATGCGGCCAAGGGTAAACGTGCAAAGGGACGAGGTGGCAGCTCACAGGGTGCAGCTTCGACAAGATGTCCGGACGTACGAGTTTCGATACGAGCTGAGTTCTGAGAAAATGCGACGGCTTTTGGAGGCAGCCAAGGAACGGAAAACGAGAGACGCCCTGAAGTGGATGTCGACATTTGACTCCCTGCAGGAACTAGACACGCAGTTTCCCAACGAATCTTCCCCAGAATCTATCAATCGTCCCCCGACCAGGGAGAGGACGAGGCCCCCAACGAACGGTGAAAAGAGAGTGAAGATCACCTTTCACAAGTCTAAGCCGGGAGAATTCGAGGCCCGACTGAGGCGCAGTTTGGAGAGATTCGAAGACATCTATGAAATGGAATCCCAGGAGATGCTGGAGCTTCTGAGCGATTTCAAGGTGCGGGAGACTGCTGAGCTTATCAAATGGATGTTTGACTATAAGGCGCTTCGTCATATTGAAGAGGCATCTCGTGACAGTGAGGGAAATTTCATTAGCCGAGAGGCTACGGACGCCGAAATAGAGGAATCTATTGCAGAGTTCAACGGTAGGATCAGAGACAACGAAACACGTTTCAAAATGAGCTCCGAAGAAATGTTGGAGCAACTTGCCCATGGCCAGATTTCAGAAACTATCGATATTGCGATATGGAAGCTCGATTTGCGAGAGGTAGAGGTGCTAGAAGAAGCGATCCGCACAACTGGCAAACCTGGGACCGCTATCGCACAGTCCACGAACTTCGATTAAGGAACCATCCCTTCGTCGACTGGTCCAGGGAGCAGCCTTTAGCATTCGCGAACCGGGACGGATCAATCTGGCTAACTGGATACATTTACTGCTTTGAGAACGTGATCCTAGATGTGGAAAAGCAGTTCGATGACAGGCCCCAAGGATCACTCTTGCAAATTCGAGGAAAGACCTACCGCTATGCAGCCTGGGTGAGTGGGCATCACTCTCTCCTGAGGTACCACAACACCCACTTGCATGACGAGGATTACCACCACCGGGTATTCAATTGGCGGACGGGGGAGGAAGTGTTGTATGAAAGGCTGGAGCGGTACCAGTTTCCCACGCTATCCGAGGTCTTAGACGAGGTGCAGGCGGCCTATAACGCCTTCAAGTAGCCGTCCATAACCCAATGCTTAGGGGGCTTGCGCCTCTCCTGCGAGGTCTTCGGCGAGGTTGGCGACGGGGGTTGCGCCCTGGTTGCCCTTGTCGCGGCTGCGGATAGACGCCGTTCCGGCTTCTGCCTCGCGGTCGCCGACGACCAGCATGTAGGGGATTTTTTGCAGCTGGGCTTCGCGGATTTTCAGGTTCATGCGCTCGTTTCGGGAGTCGACTTCCACGCGCAGTCCCTTTCCTCTGAGGCTGGTGGCCACGTCTTCGGCGTAGTCGACGTGGCGGTCGGCGATGGGAATGACTGTTGCCTGCACGGGAGCGAGCCAGAGGGGGAAGGCGCCGCCGTAGTGCTCAATGAGGACGCCCATGAACCGCTCTATGGCGCCCAGCATGGCCCTGTGGAGGACCACGGGACGCTGGTGGGAGCCGTCTTCGGCGACGTATTCGAGGTCGAAGCGCTCCGGCAGGGAGAAGTCCAGCTGGATGGTGCCCATCTGCCACTCGCGGCCGAGGGCGTCGGGGACGAAGAAGTCGATCTTGGGGCCGTAGAAGGCTCCCTCGCCTTCCTCCGGCCTGTAGTCCAGGCCGCTTTCAGCCAGAACATCGGTCAGGGCCGTTTCCGCCCTATCCCACATCTCGTCGGATCCGATGCGCTTCTCCGGGCGGAGGGATAGGACGACGGTAGGATCGTTGAAGCCGAAGGCTCGGTAAGACTCCGTCAACAATCCGATGAACCCCTGCACCTCCTGGGCAATCTGGTCCTGGGTGCAGAAGATGTGGGCGTCGTCCTGGGAAAAGGAGCGGACGCGGGTTAGGCCGTGGGTGACCCCGGAGCGTTCGAAGCGGTGTAGCCGTCCGAAATCGGCGAGACGGAGGGGGAGTTCCCGGTAGGAGTGGAGGCGGGAGGCGTATATGAGGGCGTGGGCGGGGCAGTTCATGGGCTTCACGCCGTATTCCCGCTCGCCCATGTCGATGATATACATGTTCTCCAGGTAGTTATCGTAGTGCCCGGAGCGCTTCCAGAGATCGGTGGAGAAGATTTCCGGGGTGATGACTTCCTGGTAGCCGTAGCGCTTGTACAGGCCACGAACGTAGTCGACCAGCATGGAGTAGAGTTCCGCGCCCTTGGGGAGGAAGAAGGGGCTGGCCGGAGCGAGGGGGTCGAAGATGAACAGCTCCAACTCCCGGCCCAAACGTCGGTGGTCCCGCTTCTCGGCCTCTGCGAGACGCCGCAGGTGCTGCCGGAGGGCCTTGCGGTTTTCGAAGGCGGTGCCGTAGATGCGCTGCAGCATGGGGCGGCTTTCGTTTCCGCGCCAGTAAGCGCCAGCGACGGAGAGGAGCTTGAAGGCGGGAATCTTGCCTGTGGAGGCCACGTGGGGGCCCTGGCACAGGTCGGTGAACCCGCCGTGGGTATAGGTGGTTAGTTCCTCGTCGTCGGGAATCTCGTCGATAAGCTCCAGCTTGTAGGGCTGGTTATGGTTGAGACTCCTGATTTCCTCCCTTTCGTGGGACTCAAGAACGAAGGGGAAGTCTTCCGAGATGGTCTCCTCCATGACGGCGGTAATCCTGTCGAGGTCCTCGGGCGTGAAGGGGCGGGCGACTTCCAGATCGTAGTAGAAGCCGTCCTCGGTGGGAGGGCCGATTCCCAGCTTGGCATCGGGGAACAGGCGGGTTACGGCATCGGCCATCAGGTGAGCTGTGGAGTGGCGAATGCGCTCTCGCAATTCCTGAATACTCTGTGCCGAACCCGCCGATTTTTCATTATTTGTTGCCATTGTATTCCTTAGCAGGCGTAATTTTCATATCAAAGTATAAGTCATCGCACTGGACGGCTACAACGAAGAAGTGTCAGTGGGGATGCGTTGACAGGGTTTTTGCCTCTCTCTAGAGTAGCCCTATTCAGAGAGGCAGAAGGAAGGCGAGTAATGACGACGAATGCCCCGGCCATCAAGCTCAACCACGTCAACCACGTGGTCTATCTGGTGAAGGACACGCAGCGGAGCATGGAATTCTACAACGAGTTTCTGGGCATAAAGCAGATACCCAGCCAGGTGGATAACCCCAACATCACGTGGCTACAGCTGCCCAGCGGGGTGATGCTTCATCTGATCGAGACGGAAGACGCACCCTGCCCGGAGGAGAGTCACATCGCCTTCGAGGTGGAGGACTTCGACGGTGCCGTGGAGGCGGTGAAGGCCAAGGGGCTGGGCATCAGCCGCAGCGGGGTGCGCAACGACGGGCAGCGTTTCCTGTTCACCCACGACCCGGATGGGAACCGGGTGGAGCTGTGCACCAAGTCGGGCTTCTAGGTCTCGTTACGCCTTGGACTGATGGGGCAGGCGGGATTCTTCAGGGTCGCCGCTTCCCTCGCTTGCAGAAAGGTTCCTGGAGAGCCACAGGCTGGGAATGATGCCGATGAGCATTAACCCGGCGGCCACGCGGTAGAAGTTCTGGAATAATTCGATGCCCACCTGGTTGAGGTTTGCGGTGTACTCTTCGATGCGCAGTTGGAGGGCCTCGGCGGTCTCTCCAGCTTCGGGCAGGGGGACCTGCAGCCCGGCGATTTGCGCCTGGAACTGCTCCATGCCCCAAGCCGCAAGGGCCGCCAGTCCGAAGGCCATGCCTATCATGCGGGCAACGGTGACCATGGAGGCGGCCGTGGCCTGATATTCCTGCCCGCCGGTTTCCATGGCGGTGACGAACAGGGGGGAGATGACGAGGCCGAATCCCGCGCCTGCCAGCCCCAGATGCAGGAATAACTGGGCTTCCGTGACCGTCTGGCCCCAGCCACTCATGAGCCATAACCCGAGGGCCGCCAGGGCCATTCCCGCGACGGACACCGCCCTGGGCCCGATGCGGTAGGTGAGGTAGCCGCCGAGAAGGGCAGCTATTGGTATGGCGCCGGTGAGTCGCATCAGGCGCAGTCCGCCGCCAAACGCAGATTGGCCGTGGACGGTATCCGCCATCAGCGGCACGGTAATCAGGGCGATGACAAGGGCGGCGCCCACCAGCATCTTTGCCCCCACGGCGGAGAGGGCCTCCGCGGAAGCGAAGAATCGGGGGTCCATGAGGGGATGCTTGAGCTTCACCTGGGTCGACACGAAGATTGCAACCAGCAGAAAGCCGGACGCGCCAAGAATGTAGGCAAGGGGTGCGGCTCCCGTGAAGAGGCCCCGTTGGGACAGGGCTATTACCAGCAGGACGAGGCCGCCCGTCAGCAGCAGGCCGCCCATGTAGTCGACCCGGGAGCCGGGGTTTGCGCGGTTGGGGATGAGACCGATGGCGACGAGGATTATGATGGCCTGGGGGATGTCCAGCCAGAAGAGCCAGCGCCATCCGAGGACCGCGGTGATGCCGCCACCGTAGAGGGGCCCGAGGACGACGCCGATTTCCGCGGCGGCGCCGACGATTCCAACGGCGATAGCCTTGCGGCGGTCCGGCAGGTACTGGGCGGCTATGGCCATGCCGATGGGGATAATGGCGCCGCCGCCGATGGCCTGGATCACGCGGCTGCCCACCAGGATGGGCAGGTTGGGGGAGAGGGCGACCATGGCCGAGCCTACGGCGAAGACGAGGAGGGAGACGCGCAGAACCATGCTGTGGCCGTAGACGTCCGCCATGCGGGCGACGAGAGGGATGGCGACGGTGTAACCCAGCAGGTAGCCCGTCACTATCCAGGAGGCGTGGTCCAGTTCGTTGACGCCAAGTTCCAGGTCCACCATCATTTCCGGCAGCACGGTCACGACGACGGTCTGGTCGAGGGCGGTGAAGATAGCACCCAGGGATACGAGGCCTACCATGACCCAACCGGTGCGGGTGATCTTATCGGTCTGAGCAGCCATTTACTTTACTAGACGGGGGGCTTTTCGATGGTGACAGGTTCGTTGAAGCCCTGGAGGGTTAGTATTCGGACGTAATTCTCCGCATCGGTATCGACTACGCGGCCCTGAATGCGGGCTTGCTCAGGCATAAGACCGACACCATCGATGTTGCGAATCGACACTTCCAAAACCACCACGTGGTCCTGGCCGGCGTTGAAGATGATTCCGCTGATCTCCTGGGAGAGCACCTTGCCGGTGATGCGCCACGAGTCTTCGCCATAGCCGCCCTCGACGTATGCCGCATCCATCATGGCTTTCATGATATTGCCAACATTGATGCCGACGTTGGTGAGGTCGAAGGGCACAGCGCTCTGGTCGACAACGCGCCATTCGCCCGTCAGCGGGTCGGTGAGGTAGTAAGTTTGCTCGGTGCGAACGACAGAGAGTTCAAGATAGGCGCGGAAAACGTCCACTTCGCCCTTTATCTTGACACTAACTTCGTCGGGCATTGCAATGTCGCCGGAAATTTCGTTAGCGAGAACGCCGGGCATCAGGGGGATATTCCCGGACTCGTTGGAAAGGGTAAAGGAAAGAGTATTCAGTCCCAACAGGTCACTTGCGGACTGGTTCAGTATCTCCGTGGGTGGGCGAGGCGGGGGCGTGGGGGTCTCGTCACCGGGGCCACAGGATACCGCAAGGACTGCCAGCGTAGCCGCAATGAGCAGGATTATCTTCATCTGAGTCAATCGTCCTAAATCTCGCACTCGCTTCCCCTCCTGGATATTTCCGCTCAATTGTATCCTATTTTAGTTCCATGACCAAAATGCCAGGGTGCCACTTGCGATACGCCTTGGAAACGATCCCGGTTCCGTGTTGATGACGTAGATGGAACCCTCGTCGGGGCTGGCGCCGTTGCTCTGCTCGGTCCTGCGGCCCGCCTGACCGGCAAACACCAGACTTGTGCCATCCGGGGACCAGAAAGAGTGGGAGTGGGCGTACTGGTCGAAGAAGGAGAGGGCCGTCAGCACACCCTGGGTGGGGATGAATGCTGTGACCTCCCAAGGTTCTCCGCCATCAGTAGGGACTATCTTCCAGACCAGGCTGCGCGACTCCACGTCGATGGTCACGTAGGCGATGTGGGTACCGTCCGGGGACCAGTAGAAGGCGACCAACCGGTCTTCCACGAGGGTGACGGACTCCCCGCCATTGGGGTCGACGAGCTGCAGACGGCGGTAGCCGGGGGAGTTGGCGCGGGCGCCATCGGCCACGGCGATGACATTGTCCACGGGCGACCAGAGGATGGACGCGGGAGGATCCACGGACAGGAGATGCCGGAAGGCCTCGGAGCCGTCGGCGCTGCCTATCAGAAGGGCGTAATCCTGGTCAACCTGGGTTACGTAGGCCAGGGTCTGCCCGTCCGGCGAGAGGTCGGGAACCCTGAATATGGGGGACATCTCACCAAGCTGGGACGCCGGAGCGTCGAAGGGGGCGACGGCGCGGGAGAGCATTTCGCGGGAGTGGATCACTATGGAACCGCCATCCTCGGCCCACTTGAAATAGAGGGGGCCTTCGCTGCTCACGAGGGCGTTTTCCGTGCCGTCGTTGACGAAGAGCACCAGAGCAACGGAGGTAGGGGCGATGAAGGCCAGCTTCTCGCTGTTGGGGGACCAGTACATGTAGTGGGGGACGGAATCGGCGATGATGGGGGGCGCGCCAGCTTCGTTGCCATGGATTCTGTTGAGGGAACCCGTTTCGGCGTCGATGATGAAGAGGGACACCTGGGGTTCTTCACCTTCCAGGACCACGCGGGAGACGGCAATCTTGGAGCCGTCCGGGGACCAGGTCGGCCAGGAATGCAAAACGGTGCTCTGGCCGAGGGGCCGGGCGAGGATGCTGCCCATGGAACGGGCGGTGGTGGAACCGGTCAGTCTCTTTGAGTCGGAGCCGTCCGGGTTGATGGTGAAGATGTTATCGTCGGCGCCCACGTAGGCAATCCGGTCCACAGTTACCTCCACGCCGGCAGATTCTTCATCCGGGGAAGTCACCGGCCTGGGCCCGCACGCCATCGCAACGACAAGGAGAAGAAGAGCGAGTCCAATTCCAAGAGCAATGGAAAACCGTTTGGCTGAAAAACGCCAGTTTGAGGCGATTGGACCCTCCAGACTCCAGCGGCTGAGTGGCCGCTAGTTGCGGGCCAGCTGGAATATCTTCCCTTCCGTCTTGATGGAAGGGGCGATGATCATTTCCGTCTTCTGGAACTCGGCAATATTCATGGCGCCGCACATGCCGAGGGCAACCTTGAGGGCGCCCACGAGATTCTGTGTACCGTCGGTGACGGACGTCGGCCCGTAGAGAATTTCCTTCAGCGTCCCCTTGGTGCCCACGTCGATGCGGGTGCCGCGGGGGAGTTCCGGGTGGGGGTTGGCCATACCCCAGTTGTAGCCGCCGCCGGGGGCCTCCCGGGCCTGGGCGAAGGGGGTGCCTAGCATGACGCCGTCGGCGCCGGCGGCCAGGGACTTGCAGAGATCGCCCCCGGTGCGGATGCCGCCATCGGTGATGACGGTGACGCGCTTGCCCGTCCTGTTGTAGAACTCCTCGCGGGCGGCGGCGCAGTCCATGGTGGCGGTCACCTGGGGAACGCCGACGCCGACCACCTCGCGGGTGGTGCAGGCGGCGCCGGGGCCGACGCCCACCAGCAGGCCGCTGATGCCGGTTTCCATGAGCTCCAAAGCGGTGTGGTAGCCGACGCAGTTGCCCACCACGACGGGAACGCTAATCTGGTCGATAAGCTCGGAGAAGATGAGGCCGCGGTAGCTGCGGGAGACGTGGCGGGCGGTGGTGACGGTGGACTGGACGAAGAGCAGGTCCGCCCCGGCCTCGACGGCCACGGGGGAGAGCTTCTTGGTGTTCTGGGGCGTTACGGCGACGGCGCATGTGGCGCCGGACTTCTTCACGCTTTCGACGCAGTCGCCGACCATCTCCTCACGGATGGGTTCAGAGTAGACCCGCTGCAGCAGGGAGGTGACCTCCCGCAGGGGGGCGGAGGCTATCTCTTCCAGCACCACGTAGGGGTCGGGATATCGGGTATAAACGCCCTCCAAATTAAGAACGCCGAGGCCGCCCTTTTGGTGCATGAGGGAGGCGAAGGAGGGAGAAACGATGGCGTCCATAGAGGAGGCGAGGATGGGAATATCCAGGACGTGGTGACCTATGGACATCTGGGTGGATGTCATATCCGGATTGACGGTAATCTGGCCGGGGACGATGGCCACTTCGTCGAATCCATAGGCTCTACGGAGTTCCTTAAAATTGGGTACGGACATCCATCACACCTCTTGGGGGGAAGAGCCAGAAAAGGCTTTGGCAGACTGTAGCAAAGGGGTTAAGTTAAGTCAACACCGAAAGGGATTTCGCCGCAATTGACTTGCAAATTTGAGCGTGTTAGAGTTTAAATTCAAATAATAGCCCAGTCAGGGAGGCAGTTCAGCTATCGTTCGAGAATATAGAGTCAACCAGGCAATCAGGTCTTCAAGCGTGCGAGTCATAGACAGCGACGGAACACAGAAGGGCATCATGTCGATTCGCGATGCCTTGGATATGGCGCGAATGAAGAACCTTGACCTGGTGGAAGTTTCGGCGACGGCGAAGCCGCCAGTCTGCCGGATTCTGGACTACGGAAAGCTACGATATCTGCACGCCAAGAAGGTCAGGGAGTCAAAGAAGTCACAGAAATCAAACATCATGCGAGAGGTGCGCTTCCGCCCGAACATCGGCGCCCACGATCTGGAGGCGAAGACACGGAAAGTGAAGAAGCTGCTGGGGGACGGTACGAAGGTCCGCGTGGCGGTGTTCTTCCGCGGTCGGGAAGTAACGCATCCGGAGCTTGGAATGTCCCTGCTGAGGCGGGTGGCGGACGAGCTGAAGGAAGAAGCCAAGCTGGAGCGTCCACCCACGATGGAGGGGCGCGCGCTGGCCATCATCCTGACCCCCAACTCCGGGGTGAAGACGGGCAAGAAGCCCGCAGAGGTAAAGAATGCCTAAACTGAAAACTCACAAGGGCGCGAGAGCCCGATTTCACGTAACCGGCACCGGGAAGCTGATGCGCCGGAAGGGGATGAGCAGCCATCTGAGGCGAAAGAAGCCGAAGAGGGTGCGACGGACCTTCGACAAGAAGCTCCCGGCGGCCAAGAGCACTATCAAGAACCTGAAGAGGTTGATACCCTACAGCCTCTAATCTCCATTCGCCGGTCCAGCCGAGATCTTCACTTGGGTGGCGCGCGTCTGCGCCAAAAGCATATGAGAAACACCATCACGCATTAGGACGTAACATTGACCAGGGTTAAACGAGGAGTTACCAAGCACCGAAGACATAAGAAGGTACTCTCCATGACGAAGGGGTACCAGAACTCGCAGAGCCGTCATTTTCGGCGGGCGAAGGAGGCGCTGCTTCACGCGTGGAGCCACGCCTACCGACACCGTCGGGAGCGGAAGCGAGAGTTTCGCCGACTGTGGATTCTGCGGATCAACGCCGCGGCGCGTGCGTTGGGGCTGACGTACGGTCAGTTCATCCACGGGCTGAAGCTGGCGAACGTGGACCTGGACAGGAAGGTGCTGGCGGACACGGCGGTGAGGGACCCGGAGGCGTTTGCCCAGTTGGTAGACATCGCCAAGGAGGGGCTGGCGACGGCTTAGGGGGTTGAGGGGTTCGGTTGGTTGCCGCGAACAAATCGGTCAACTTGGCTAGTCAACAGAAACAATCGTCAAGACCGACGGAGTCTGTAGACGTCCTTTACAAATACGTTACTGCTGAAAGAGCACTCACCTGCATCCCAGAGGTGGGTGACGGTACTCTCCGAGCCACTCAACCAGCGGCACTAAACGACCCGTTTGAATGTGCTGTTATGCCTCTATACGTCATTCGGGACGAGGCGGAAGAGAACCGCGAATTAGCGGGAGTTCTAGAAGAAATTAACCCACGAATACGCATCACTGCGGAAGATGTGGGGCGGGCCAGGCTCAAATACGGAAGCCTGTTTACGCGTCAGTTATTTGCAGAGCAAGTTTCAACAAGGTTCGGCATTGTTTCATTCACCACTCGCCCGTTCCATCCATTAATGTGGTCTCATTACACCATTGATGGCTCCGGCTTCGTCATCGGTTACAACACAAAGGAGCTCAGCACACTCGCCAGCAATAATGAATACCTTAGAGAAGTGACTTATGGTAACCGCCCACCTCCGATCATGGGGCCAATCGTCCTGGTCTCCCCAGGTTCCAATCTTCCGAAAATCCTAGCGAACAAGAGTATCCATTGGTCCTATGAAAGTGAATGGCGTTTGATAGTTGAGCTCAAGGGCACGATCGGCACAGGCAAAATCGACCAGCATCGCCAACCAATCAATCTAATTCAGGTTCCCAACGAAGCAATGGTGAGCGTGTATTACACTGAAAGGACACCCCCCGAATCGGTCAAGAAAATCAGTGATCGCTTAGCAGACGAGAACAATCGATACCGGGTTGGGAAGCCACAGAAACTATTGATGTCCTCTACCTCATATGGTTACGAATTGGCAAGAGAAGAATTCCAATCATGAGGGTGACCAGCCTCATTTAGTCCCCTCCTCCTCCCAAACGGCAGGAGGGTTGCGGCGACGAGGGCGGCCCAGGTGGCGGTGGCTAGGGCTACGTGGAGGACGCGGAGGGCGGTGGGGAGTCCCCACAAGGAGGTGAGGGCGCCGACGAGGACCTGGGCGGAGAAGAGGGCCACGGCGATGAGGGTGATGAGGCGGATGTCGGGGCGGGTTGGGGGGCGGAAGGCGGCCCAGGCCGCCGCTCCGAGGAGGGCGAGGGCGATGACGGAGGCGATGCGGTGGGCGACGTGGATGAGGGGGAGTTCGGAGACCACCCAGAGCTTGCCGCCCTGGCAGAGGGGCCACTGGTTGCAGGCCCCGGCCGCGCCCGTCAGCGCCACGTAGGAGCCGGACAGGATAAGCAAGAGTACGCCCACGGCCGCAACCGCGGGAAGCATGAATTGTCCATCAATCCGGCGACCGGCAGTGGAAAAGCCGTGCCAGGCGTCGAGGGTGATGAGGATGAAGCAGGCCAGGAGGGCCTGGGCCATAGCCATGTGGATCATGACCACGTAGGTTTCCAGCTCGGTGAGGACGGCGGCGCCACCGAGGCCGCTCTGTCCGATGACCAGCACCAGCGCGACGAGGGCGGGCCAGAATATCCAGGAGCGGTGACGGTAGTTTCTCCAAGCTACTATTAGGGTCGCCAAGACGAGCAGGCCGACGGCGGCGGCCACCAGCCGGTGAAAGTATTCTATGAGGGTCTTAGCCTCGAAGGGCGGGATAATCTGTCCGTGGCAGAGAGGCCAGTCGGGACAGCCCAGGCCGGAGTCGGTGATGCGGACTACGCCGCCCAGGACGATGAGGGCAAAGACGCCCAGCAGGGTTGCGAGGGTCAGGTTTCGGAAGTGCGGGCCAGTTTTCACACAGCCCCCTAATTCATGCGCGGGCGGATAGGTTAACCCAAAATGCGGCTATTGGAGGGTGAGGAGATACTCCACCAGGGTGTCGAACTCCTCGTCCGACATGGTGCCGCGCAGGGGCTGCATCACGTTGTCGTAGCCTTCCAGAACGAAGGCTTCGGGCTCCTCGACGGACTGGCGGATGTAGTCCTCGGCGGATAGCCCAGCCACCCGCGTTCCCGCCCTTGACCCTATGCCTGTCATTTCGGGGCCGGTGACGCCTACGGCGCCGGGCAGGCCCTCGATGACGTGGCAGCCGCCGCAGCCACGACTGATGAAGATTCCCGGCCCATCCGTTGCCCCGCCTATGGGGCCCTCCGGAGTGGGAGCAGGCACAACAACAATCTCAGTTGGAGGCGGGGAGGCCTCTGTCGGGGGTGGGTTGCCGATGTCGAAGTTGTCGAAGAGGGTTATCAGTCCAATCACAACGCTAATGGCCAGGATGAGGCCCAGGGTGAACAGGTGGGTGAACATTTTGTGGTCGTAGCGGAGGTGCATGAAGAAGGCGACAACCAGCCAGAACTTCATAAGCGAAAGGACGATGAGGCTCGTGACGATTACCCAGACGGGGATGGGCCAGTAGAAGGCCCAAACCTCTATGGCGGTGACAACGGTCAGGATAAACCCGACGAGGAGGTATGTCGAAACGCGAGGGAGCGGCTTTTCCTCGGGGTGGCGAGGTTCGTGCATGGCTTCCATTACAGGCCCACCTCCATGCATTCCAGGCCTATGGCTCCCACAAGGTAGACCACGGTGAAGATAACTATCCAGACGATGTCGACGAAGTGCCAGTATAGTCCAGCGATATCCACGTTCAGGGGGTTGCCTATCAGCAGGTCCTTGCGCTTGAAGCTGGTGACAAACAGGGAGAGGAGCCAGATGACGCCGATGGTCACGTGGGCGCCGTGGAAGCCCGTCAAAGTGAAGAAAGTTGAGCCAAAGAGGTTTGTGCCGATGGTCAATCCTTCATTGACGAAGGCCAAGAATTCGTAGACCTGGAAGAGCAGGAAAACTATGCCGAGAAGCGCCGTGGCGAGGATCCAGATCCGCATCTGCTTGACATCTGCCCGCTCGGCGGCGGCGACGCCAAGGACCATGGCCACGCTGCTCATGAGAAGGACGAAGGTACTTATGGAAGTTATGGGAATGTCCAGAATGCAGGAAGGGGAGAGGCCGTGGATAAGCTCCGCCTTGTTGCGGTTGATCATGTGGGTGGCTATGAGAGAACCGAAGAACATGCATTCCGAGCCCAGGAAGGCCCACATGAGGAGCTTGCGGTGGTTCAGCCCGGTGGATGTGTGATGTTCGGGCGGGTGTGCGTTGACGGCCATGGAGGTTAGTAGGCCCCCTCTTTCTTGGTCGACTCTAAAGCGTCGGGAGCCGTAGCCGGTTCAAAAGACCAGCTGTAGATAGCGAACAGCGAGAGGATTCCGCCAATAATGCTGACGGAGATGTGGGAGACCAGGCCGCCTGCGATGAGGGTAATGCCCATGGAGAGGAGGATGGGGTAGTAGGAGGGAGTGGGCATATGAATGTTGTGTTCCTTCTCCTCCACGGCCACCTCGGCAGCGCCCTGCACCTTGGGGATGGGCCGTCCGTCCGGGCCCTGGCTGTACTTCTCCTCCCAGAAAGCGTCCCTGTCCTTGACTGTCGGGATCTCCACGAAATTATACTCGGGCGGCGGCGAGGGGATGGACCATTCCAGGGTCCGGGCGTCCCACGGGTCGTTGCCGACCTTCTTGCCGTTTCGGGCCGTATTGAAGACGTTGTGCACGAAAGCAACGATGCTGAGTCCGATGATTATGACTCCGGCTGTGGCGAAGGCGTTCCAGAATTCCCAGCCCGACTCGCCGGCGTAGGTGACGATGCGCCGAGGCATTCCGTCCAAGCCCAGGAAATGCATGGGGAAGAAGGTGACATTCATGCCGATGAAGAAGAGCCAGAAATGGACCTTGCCCAGCAGCTCGCTCAACGCCTTACCGGTAATCTTGGGCCACCAGTAGTAGATGCCGGCGAAGAGGCCGAAGATACTTCCGCCAAATAGGACGTAGTGGAGGTGGGCGACCACGAAATAGGTGTCGCTCTGCTGGAGGTCGGAGGGAGCGACGGCGTGCATGACGCCGCTTAGGCCGCCAATGATAAACATGGCAATGAAGCCAATGGAGAATAACATGGGGGTAGTGAACTTGATGGACCCTCCCCACATGGTGGCAATCCAGTTGAATATCTTGATGCCCGTTGGGACAGCGATAAACATGGTGAGCAGGGCGAAGGCGGAGTTGGCGACGGGGCCAAGGCCCACGGTGAACATGTGGTGGCTCCAGACACCCCAACCCATGAAGCCGATGAGCACGCCGGAGAAGACCACAACGCTATAGCCAAACAGGGGCTTCTTTGAAAACACCGGCAGAATTTCCGACACGATGCCCATGGCGGGCAGGATGAGGATATACACCTCCGGGTGGCCGAAGGCCCAGAAGAGGTGCTGCCAGAGGAGGGGGCTGGCGCCTGCTGAAACGTCGAAGAAGGCGGTGCCGAATAGCCGGTCGAAGAGCAGCAGGGTAATAGCCACGGTAATTACCGGGAAGGCCAGAATCAGCAGGAAGGACACGACGAGAGTCATCCATACGAAGACGGGGAGCTTCATCATGCTCATGCCCGGGGCCCGCATGTTTATGATAGTTACGATGAAGTTGAAGGCGGCGGCCAGGGAGGAGACGCCCAACACCTGCAGACCGAGGACCCAGTAATCGACGCCGAAGCCGACGGAGAAGGTCTCGTCCGTGAGGGGGGAATAGGCGAACCAGCCGACGTTCGGGGCGCCGCCCGTGAGGAAGCTCACGTTGAGCAGAATAGCGCCGAAGAGGAACGTCCAGAAGCTGAAGGCGTTGAGGCGGGGGAAGGCGACGTCTCGCGCGCCTATCATCAGCGGAATGATGAAGTTGAAGAAGGCGGCGCCCATGGGCATGACCACCAGGAAGATCATGGTGGTGCCGTGCATGGTGAACATCTGGTTGAAGACTTCCGGCGAGACCAGCGTGGAGTCGGCGGAGGCCAGCTGGAGACGCATGAGGAAGGCTTCGATGCCGCCCAGGATGAAGAATATGAAGGCGGTGACGCCGTAGAGGATGCCGATACGCTTGTGGTCGATGGTGGTAATCCAGGACATCACGCCCGTTGTAGCCACGGGACGCTTGGCGAAGACGCCACCTATCAGTTCGTTAGCAGCTACCATTGAACGCCACCTGCCAAATTCATCGGAGCCTCAATCCGGGACGCAGCGAATTGCGCCGATCCCAAGGGCTTAGCATTATACATTCTCTGAAGGCCGTGTTTCATTCCAAGCTCTGCAGGTAGGCCACGAGGGCCTCGATGTCGCTTTCGGAAAGGGCCATGTCCGGGTCGTTGAAGGCGTCAGCGAGGCGGGCCATGCGGTTGCCGGGTTTGACGCCTTCGGGGTCTCTGAGCCAGGCGGCGAGATTTTCGTCGGTGTTGTCCAGCAGGGAGCCCGCGAAGGAGCCGCGGCTGGCGAAGTGGGCGAGATTGGGGGCGTGGACCAGGTTTCCGCCATCCTGGAATGAGTCGGTCCTGGAATCGCGCATGACCGCCGAGTCGGAACCGGCCACGGTATGGCAGGTGATGCAGCCCTTGGTGTTGAAGACGAGGGAGCCTTCGGCGGCTAGTCCATCAGTGGCGAACCGGGCGGGGGCTTGCTGCCTGCCCAGCCACTGCGTCCACTCTTCCTCCGGCTGGGCTATCACGCGGAACTTCATAAAGGCGTGGGCGATGCCGCAGAACTCGGCGCACTGGCCGTAGTAGAGTCCGGGTTCGGAGGCGTGGAACCAGGTGTTGTTGGTAACGTTGGGAATGACGTCTATCTTACCCGCGAGCTTGGGCACCCAGAAGCTGTGGATAACGTCCACAGAGTCCACCTTGAAAGCGACATCCCGGCCGACGGGGACGTGGACTTCGTTGGCGGTGGTGACGCCGTACTCCGGATAGACGAATTCGAACCACCACTGATGGGCGATGACTTCCACCTTGATAGGCTTGTCCTCGCTGGGCGAATCCAGTTCGAAGAGGGTCTGGACGGTCATGACGGCGAGGGCGACAAGCAGGAGGGAGGGGGCGATGGTCCAGGCGATTTCCAGCTTGCGGTTGCCGTGGGTCTGGACAGGAAGGGCGGTTCCGGGCTTCTCACGGAAGCGGAAGAGGGTGAAGAGGAGGGCGCCGACGACGACGATGAATATGGCGAGGGAAGCCCAGAAGAGGATCCAGAAGAGGTTGAGCTGGTTCTTGGCAACGGGGCCGGCGGCTTCGAAGGTAGACTGGGGGTGATCCGGGGTACAGGCAATGAGCAGAATAACCAGGGACAGGGAGCCGAGGGCGAGGAGCCAGCGGCCGGACAATAGCCTGTGTGGCGACATTATCTGCTATCTATCTTCAAAGGGGGGTTTGGGGTTGGGATCAGTGTGTAAAAAATTTCACTAACTACTGTACCAACAGGCCAAGTCTTAGTCAATAAGCAAAAGGGGCGGCTCCGTGGAGGAGCCGCCCCTCTTTGGTGGTGAGAAGTGTTGCTCAGGGTTAGGCAGCGACCCAGCGGGTTTGGGTGTCGTCGCACTGGGAGGTGCGCCGCTGCTCCTTATAGAGGCGCCCGTCTGCGTCGTCGTAGTGGGTCTTTCCGGTATCGGACCACTCGCCCCACTCCAGGGGTTCGGGGGCGCCGATCCACCTGGTATCAGTCGTCGACCGGGCCACCCATCTGCTTTCTATATTGCCGCAGTGGCTCTGCCGCTCCTGCTCATTTTCCCAGGTGATTCTCTGCTGTTGCTGCCTGTCTCTATCCGGTCCGCAGCCTCTGTAGCTGCTGGTGTCCGTCCAGCTACCAACAACCTTATTTCGCTCATGCTCGGTGTTGTACCAGCGGCCCCATCTCAGCGGCTCCGAGGCTGACACCAACCGGGTATGGCTGGCATGCCCATTGCTGCATTCCTGCCGCCTCTTTCTGGTTGGGCCGCAGCCGGTGTACTCGGCTGGGTCTACCCACGTCCATACATGGGTGACAGTGGGCGGAGGTGTGGGAACGGCGACGGATTTGCCGGGCAGGGAGTAGGCTGAGTTGCCCACGGAGTTCTCAAACCGGATGCTGGCAACCCACGTTACGCCCGTCGCCCAGCCGGTGTCTCCGCTTGCGAGCAGGTCCACCCAGCTGTTGAGGGTGGTCCCGATTGCCTTGGTCACCGCGGTCTGATTGGGCGGCTGTCCGGTCGACATGTGCACCCGCGCCTGGGTTATCGCAGGTGTGACGCTTGGAATCTCTGTCACTTTCGCCTGGATCTTCCCGTTGGAGTGCCGGATGTCCCACTGGTCGTTGGTAGGCTTGGGCGGAATTTCTCCCTCGGTGACCACCGTAGCCCAACCGGTCCAGGGGCCATCTCCCTCGGCGTTCCTCGCTTGCACCCGGTACTCATAGGTAGTCTGGGGGAGCAGGCTTCCGGCTGTGACGGATGTCCCCGTTGTGATGTGGCTCGTATGCCCAAGCCCGCCGGAGGCCGCGGGTATGCCTATCTCCAGGTTGTAGTCGTCTGCGCCGGACACTGCGTCCCAACTGACCGTCACGCTGTTGGCGGTTGCCGTTGCGGTCACGTTTGAGGGGGCAACGGTGGGCTTTGGCGTATAGGGCACCCATTGTATATCGGTCCTGGAGGCGTTGACCCACTTGTTGGGCGTGCCAGCGGCGCAGTTTGTGCAACGCTGCTCCTTCTCCCAGGTAACGGTGCGGGTCTGCTCTTTCTCCCACGTATCGTCTACAGGGTCCTGCTGCGTCCTCCCCGTGTCCATCCAGTCGCCGATGACTTCATTCCGCGTCTCGCCCGTGTCCTCCCAAATCTTGAGAGGAGTGACCAGAGATGCGACGGCGCTCCAGGCGCCTGCGCCCTCAGCGTTCTTGCTGCGCACCCGGTAGTAGTAGCGGGTGTTGGACTTCAGGTTGCTAACTGTGTAGGTCAGGTTCGTGGTGGGGTGGTTCGCATAGCCTATTTCGTCGCCCTCTTCGATGACCCCCAGCTGCATGTCGTAGCCGGTGGCTCCCGACACCGCATCCCAACTGACGGTCACGCTGTTGGCGGTGGCCGTAGCCGTTATGTTGGTTGGCGGGGTTGGCGGTTCAGGAGTAGGCTCAGGCGGCGGAGGCGGGGGGGTAGGCGGCGGGGTGGGGGTGGGTGCCGCGGCGTTGACGGTGATGACCACTGCATCTATGGCTGCGAACTGGTGGGTGTCCTTGACGGTGAGCCGGAATCGCAGCGTTGTTGCGCTGGAGGGGGCGGTGAAGGTGGGACTGGCGGTGTCGGCGCTGCCCAGGGTCACCGTGGGCCCCTGGGTCTGCGTCCAGGCGTAGGTAAGGGTGTCTCCGGTATCAGGGTCGCTGCTGCCGGAACCGTCCAGCGTGACGCTGGTTCCCGCGTCCACGGTCTGGGTCTCGCCGGCGTCCGCCGTAGGCGGAAGGTTAGTCAGGGCCGCGGGGTCCGTGGAGTTGGTTGCCCGCACTATCACCGCGTCTATGTCGCTGTCGCCATCGTTGTCCGTGACGGTCAGCCGGAACCGCAGGTAGGCGGGGCTGGAGGGCGCGGTGAAGGTGGGGCTGGCGGGGTCGGCACCGGTCAGGGCCACTGACGGCCCTTGGACCTGTTTCCAGCTGTAGGAGGCGATTGTACCTCCGGCTCTATCTCTGCTGCCGCTTCCGTCCAGGGTGACGGTTGCGCCCAGCTTCGCCACCTGGTCGGCACCGGCGTTGGCTTCGGGGGGCGCCGTTGTAACCACCGATGCCTCTGCACTCCACGGACCAACGTAGCTGTTGTCTGCCGCCCGAACCCTGTAGTAGTAGCGGGTGTTGGCAGCCAGGTTTGCTACCCTGTAGGTCAATGCATCCGTTGTGTAGGATGCATAGCCTATCTCGCCTCCGTCCTCAGCCACACCCACCTGAACTTCATAGCCGGTGGCAATTGAAACGCTGTTCCAGCTGATGTCCACGCTGCTGGCGGCGACGGTGGCCGTGACGCTGGCGGGGATAAGGCTCTGGGACGATTCCAGGACCCTGACCTGCACTTCGTCGGAGACCGACCACCCTTCTTTATCAGTGGCGGTGAGGGTGAAGGTGTAGTCGCCGGTGGTGGACGGGGTGAAGGTTCGCTGGGCGGGCCGGCCCTCGACGCGGGCCAGGGTGATGGTGGCCGGGTTGTCGTCGTCCTGGGTCCAGGTGTGGTTCTGGACCACGTAGTCCCGGTCGGCGGGGTCCGGGTCGCTGACGGAGCCCTCCAGGGTGACCCTGTGGCCGGCGGTGATGAGTTTGTCCCGGCCGGCAAGGACTATGGGCGGGGAGTTGCCGAATTTGATTTTCAGTTCCCTTTCTACCACGGAGGCTGGGATTGCAACAATGAATCTTGCGCCGCTGCCGCCGCCAAATACGATACAACACATCCTGTACCCGTTCCTCTGGTTATCGTAGTACAGTACCGGTGAGCCTGATTCGCCGAGCTCAAAGGGAGGCTGATCGTCGGGAATCCGGAGCACGGTAACGCCATGGAACGCTCTCTTCCTCAAAGGGTCGTCTTCGCCAGGGTTCCCAAGACTATCGACTGTATTGACATGCTCAACCGTCACCCTGCGCTCGCCTTGCAGACTGCCCAGCATGATTAGCTCCATCGGGTTTTCTTCGTCTTCCACAGGTTCCTTCGTGCCTGATAAAACCTTCCTTTCGGTATGGTTGGGATGATCATGGAGAACGAACTTCGCAGACACGTTGCTTTCGAGCAAGCAGTAGGCTGCGTCAGCCGGATTGGTCACAAAAGGCTCAGTCGAACCTGGTGGGCGTATCGGGGCCCAAGAAGGGTTTTCATCATCCCGAACGGGTACGATCCCCACCAGGTTATGCGCATGAACTCGGTCATGGAAGACCAGTTCGCCTCCGTTGGGGTCGGCTGTTATGTCACCGGTGATGACATGCGAGTTGGTTACCAGGACCTTTGCCGCGTCGGAATCGCGTCTTGCCAAGCCGGAAAATGTTCCTTGGGAAACCGGCTGTGACGTACCTTGTTCGTCTGTCCTTCCAGTGGAGAGGATTATCCCACTTCTCAGTTTGTTGTGATATGTGTTTGCTTCTGCCATTTAGTTATCTCCTTTCTCTTTTGATCCTGTAGTCATAAACCAGAATTGTTCCTTTACCTGCACTGGTACACCCTCCAGACAGTCCGGGATCCGGTCCTCTGGAGGCAACGTGCTTTGATCTACCTTCTTTGTGACAAAGACTACGATGCCACTCTCTCCGGTATTCTCATCGTTCTCGTCTGTAAATAGCCCCTCACCGATATTCCACACGTTTGGCTGGCGCATGAACAGAGGCTCGTACTTCTTCCGCACCCTGTACTCCGAGGGGCCTTGTCTTCGGGCCAGTTCTGCTGGATCTATCCGTGTGTTTGGATCTGGATTTGTCATGTTTTCTCCTCCTTTCTCTTGATTCACTCCGCACCTGGAGTAGTCGCAGCCGATATCTGGCACCCTAGGCGGCTGATCCGTATCCAGAATCCGTATCCGGATAGTATCCAGGATGTCCGGTATCCGGTCTTCGGGCGGCAGCGTGGCCTGCTCCACCTTCTCGGTGACCCATACCGTGATGGCCCAAGTCTTGGTCACCTCTCCCTGATCGTCCAGTAACTGGCCTATGCTCACATCGTAGACATTAGGCTGTCGCCAGAAGAGGTCCTCGTACTTGTTGAGTACAAAACGCGGCGCATATGTGTCGCCGGGCAAACTCTCCACGTACTCTTCTTCCGTTGTGTTCAACCAGCTTCTCAACCCTGGAGTTTCGTGGGTGCATCCAACCTGTGGGGTAGGCGTTGCAACCGTGGATGTCTGGGTTGGTTTCTGCGTCGGGAATTCGGTTGCCTCCTGCGTCGTTGGGGCTACGTTGGTGGGGCCGGCGCTGGTGCAGGCCGTGGTCAGCCAGAGGGCTGCGGCTGCGATGAAGAGCGTGAGGGCTATTGTTTGCCAGTTGGTTGTTTTCATGGGTGTCACCTCCTTTGTTTGGCGGGTTTGTTTGAGCTTCTCGTCGCTCTTCGTTGAGGCATTATAGTATTTATGTTTCTCGGTGTCAAGACAATTGTGTCATTTTGGGGTCGGTGGGGGAGGGGGTCGACGGTGGGGGTGATGGTGGATGTTAGGGAATATTGCTGATGGGGGAGGGTGTTGGTTAGGGGAGGAGTTTGGTGAGGTCCGGTTAGCGCCTGGTTGCGAACTCGTGGGTGTCCGTGACCGTGAGCCGGAGCCGCAGCGTTGTGGCACTGGAAGGGGCCGTGAATGTGGGGCTGGCGGCGGTGGCGCTGCTCAGGGTCACCGTGGGCCCCTGGGTCTGCGTCCATGCGTAGGTGAGGGTGTTGCCTTCCGGGTCGCTGCTGCCGCTTCCGTCCAGGGTGACGGTTGCGCCCAGCCTGGCTACCTGATCGGCACCGGCCTCGGCTTCGGGGGGTGCCGTTGTAACCACCGATGCCTCTGCGCTCCACGGACCAACGTAGCTGTTGTCTGCCGCCCGAACCCTGTAGTAGTAGCGGGTGTTGGGAGCCAGGTTTGCTACCCTGTAGGTCAATGCATCCGTTGTGTACGATGCATAGCCTATCTCGCCTCCGTCCTCCGGCACCCCCACCTGAACTTCATAGCCGGTGGCAATTTAAACGCTGTTCCAGCTGATGTCCACGCTGCTGCCGGCGGCGGTGGCCGTGACGCTGGCGGGGATAAGGCTCTGGGACGATTCCAGGACCCTAACCTGCACTTCGTCGGAGGCGGTGAGGCCGTAGGGGTCGGTGGCGGTGAGGGTAAAGGTGTAGTCGCCGGTGGTGGACGGGCTGAAGGTGCGCTGGGCGGGCCGACCTTCAACGCGGGCCAGGGTGACGGTGGCCGGGTTGTTGTCGTCCTGGGTCCAGGTGTGGGTGACACTGGTCCGGTCGGCTGCGTCCAGGTCACTTACGGAACCTTCCAGGGTGACCCTGTGGCCGGCGGTGATGAGTTTATCCCGGCCGGCAAGGGCTATGGGTTCGCGGTTCCTGACTGTTACGGTCACCGTGTCACTGTGGCTGGCTCCGTGGCTGTCGGTGACAGTGAGACGGAAGGACAATGCGCCTATCTGAGCGGGGGCAACGAATGAAGCATCAGCTTGGTCGGCATTGTTGATGGTAACGGGGACGACCGGGACGACGCCAGGCTCATCCAAACCTAGCTGCTCCCATCGGTAGGTGAGGGTATCGCCGTCCGGATCGGTGCCTGAGCCAACCAATTCACCTTCCTGGCCTCGATTTGCGATCTTGTCGGCGCCGGCGTCGGCCGTAGGGGGCCTGTTGCCAAAGGTAATATCCAGCGCTCTTTCTGCCACTGACGCTGGCAGCGCAAGGTCCTCACCTTCTCTATTGAAGCCAAAATAGATGCAGCACATCTTGTATCTATTCGCATCAATCTCTTCCAGGAGAGGCGCTCCTGAATCACCGGGAACACCTGGGCGTTCAGAGGTATCAAGGACGACCACTCCACTCCATCTATGTTCATTTGGGCCTACTCTTTCGGTCTGATTGATTCGCCGGACCCAAACTCTTCCTTCGCCCCCAAAAGCACCTATCATCTGCAATCGCATATTCGGTCTAGGAGGAACCGTTCCAAGAATTATTTGCCTACCAGTGTGTTCAGGGTAGTCATGGAGAATGTGCTGAGCTGCTACATCCATGTCCAATTTAGAATAGGCAACATCCATTATGGGATTAACACTATCAGTGCCTATGGGTGCCGAGCTTGGATTATTCTGAGTTGGAGGTTCTACCGTACCCACCTTATGATCGGCGTGCATGGTCTGTTGATACATTTCCTCGTTGCCTACAGTCCTGAGAAAGACAGAGCCTGTCATAACGTGAAGGCAGGTTACCAGAACCTTCTCGTTGTCAGAATTTCTCCTTGCTAAGCCAGTTAAGGTTCCTCCAGCTGAGATGCCAATTGTGCCATCTCCAATCCTTCGGTTGGTTATGATTTTCACACCGCTCATGAGCGGTCTGTGATAGCGACTTGCGTGTGCCATACGTTCTTATTCGCTCCTTTCTATCCTATAGAAATGTTGGGTATTGCTTCTTCTATGACCTGCACCGGTATACCCTCTAGGCAGTCTGGTATTCTGTCCTCAGGGGGCAACGTGCTCTGGTCCACCTTATTTGTGACGCTAACAACGATACCTATTGTCTCAATCCACTGACCATTCTCGTTCTTAAACTGTCCCTCACCTACCCCATGAACGGTAGGTTGTCTCCAGAAAAGTGGATCGTACTTTAGCCGTATTTCGTGAATCCGGTCCAATCTGTCTTGGCTTGGATTAGTCATGCTCTCTTCTCCTTTTTTCCAATTATTCGCGCACGTAGAGTAGTCACAGCTGCTCGCATTAGGAATTGCTGCCGCTTTCGCTACCTCAATCTGAATGGGAACTCCATCCAAGTACCCTGGTATCCGATCATCATGGGGCAAGGTGCTCTGGTCCACCTTCTCTGTGACCCAAATGATGATGCCCCACTCATCAGTCCGCCCTCCCTTAGCATCTCTGAGGAACTCCTCACTAACGTCGTAAGTGTTGGGCTGACGCCAGAATAGGGGGGCAAATTTGATATGCGTACGCGTAGCCATCAAACTCTTTTCTTGATGTTCCTGGTATTCCTCTTTCGTGGTGTTCAGCCGGCTTCTCAACCCAGGCGTCTCCTGGGTACAACCTACCGATGGTTCAGAGGTTGCAACGGGAAGAGTCTCGGTTGTTATCTGGGTCAGCGAGGCTTCGCTGCTGATGTCGGCATTGCCGTCGCAGGCGGTTGCCAGCCAGAGGGCTGCGACTGCAATGAAGAGCGTGAGGGCTTTTGCTTGCCAGTTGGTTGTTTTCATGGGTGTCGCTTTCTTGGTTGGCGGGGTTGTTTGAGCTTTTCGTCGCTTTTCACTGGAGGAAGGGTAGTATTTATGTTTCTAGGTGTCAAGACAATTGTGTCACTTTGGGGTCAGTGGAGTTGGGTGAGGGGGTCGACGGTGGGGGTGATGGTGGATGTTAGGGAATATTGCTGATGGGGGAGGGTGTTGGTTAGGGGAGGTCCGACTTGCGCCGGGCGATGGCGCCGATGGTGCCCATGCCGGGCTTGCCTCCAGATGGAGTGATTGCGATGCCAGCCCGTAGTGGTCTGTGATTACTTTGTCTGTGTCCCATTGTTTTTCCTCCTTAGTTCCAGATTCTGTATTTTGATTGTTCTTGAACAGCTACTGTATGCCTGCTTCTACGCTATTTGCGACATACCTGCCTACGACCATATGCACCGGCACTCCCGCAATGCAGCTTGGTATTTGGTCTTCCGGCGGAATTGTGCGCAGATCCACCATATGATCGAGGCGGATCACTACAATTATTCTGTCCGTGGGCACACCATCCGAGGTTGACAAAGCCTCTACAAAGCCGCCGGAATAGTAGGGATGCTTCCTCACCTTGTCTTCATTTGCATAAAAGATATCCCTTATGCGCTTGAATTCTGGAGCGAGTCTTGTGTTCCTAGCTTCCCTCCTCGTTCTTATAATCGAAACCATACTGTAGTACGCGACGTCGGGATCATCCTGAATCCTTTGCCTAATACTCTCTGGCAAATCGGCAAATTCCTGTGACGGGATGAGGGGGACTTCAATTTCACAAGGTTCCGATGACACGATGCGCAGCCCCCCTTCAGGATAGTTGATGGGATAGTATGTCGGGTCGGCGTTGGTGCAGGCGGTGGCCAGCCAGAGGGCTGCAGCTGCGATGAAGAGCGTGAGGACTTTTGCTTGCCAGTTGGTTGTTTTCATGGTGTCACCTCCTTTGTTTGGCGGGTTTGTTTGAGCTTCTCGTCGCTCTTCACTGGATGGATGATAGTATATAAGTTCGTAGCTGTCAAGACAATTGTGTCATTTTGTGGTCGGTGGGGTTGGGTGAGGGGGTCGACAGCGGGGGTGATGATGGATGATGAGGGAATATTGCTGATGGGGGGAGGGGGTTGGTTAGGGGAGGTCCGACTTGCGCCGGGCGATGGCGCCGAGGGTTCCGCGGTGTTCTTCTCCGTCGGACGGCATTACGGCGATGCCGGCCATAAGAGGCCTGTGTTGTCTGGTGATATTGTTTGCTTCTGTCATGAGTTTCTCCTTCTTTCTCTAATTTTGTGTTTCTGGTTCTTCGTAATCCCGAATCGTTGCCTCAACCTCAGGTTTGTCAGTTATGAAGTGCACCGGCACACCCTCGATGCAGTGAGGTATCCGATTCTCCGGCGGCAGATGGCTCAGCTGCACATCAGTGGCAAAATATTCAACCTGGATGATGACCACACCTTCCCACTCATAATCCAACCACGTTGTGGAAAACCGTCTTGAAAGGTACGCGTCGACGGTGTGCCATGGCAGTCCACCTTCCCTGGCCAATGTTGGAAGGACTATCTCTTCCAGAACTTTTTCTGCATGGGGTAGTCTCTCTTCGTAAGGCAACGCAGGCTGGTGGTCCAGAGAACGATATTCGTTGATGTCGTTAGGGCAGGGATTCAGCGGCATGATCCGCTTGTATGAGAAGGGCGGAGAGAAAATGTACCACGGGGGCGGCTTGATCGTCTGATTGTGGCGGTCGAAAACTGTACCACCTCCCACCTTCCGATAGAGTCGAAGCAGACTCGAAGGAGGGTGACAGGATGTATGTGGTGGATCTGTATTTTCGTGTGCGGAAGGCTTGTCTGGTGGAAGGGATGAGCATGAGGGAAGCATCCCGGGTGTTTGGAATTCACAGGGACACCGTGCGGAAGATGCTCTCCAACCCGGCGCCACCCGGATACCGAAGGCAGCGCCCTGCCCGGCGTCCCAAGCTTGAGCCCTTCGCCGGCATCATAGACCGGATCCTTGAAGAGGACCTGAGCCTTCCCAGGAAGCAGCGACACACGGTCAAGCGCATCTTCGAGCGGCTGAGAGAAGAACACGGCTTCGATGGCGGCTACACCATAGTCAAGGACCATGTGCGCAAGAGCAGGAGGCAGGGGCGAGAGATGTTCGTTCCCCTGGCCCATCCTCCCGGACACGCGCAGTGCGACTTCGGACAGGCGTGGGCAGTCATAGGGGGCGAGAGGCGCAGGGCCCACTACTTTGTGATGTCCCTTCCGCACAGTGACGGAATCTTCGTGAAGGCGTACCCGGCGGAGACTACGGAGGCGTTCTGTGATGGCCACGTGTCCGCGTTCGCCTATCTAGGTGGGGTTCCGCAGAGCATCCTGTACGACAACACGAAGCTGGCGGTGGCCAGGATACTGGGAGATGGACGCCGCAAGAGAACGAGGGTGTTCACGGAGCTTCAGTCCCACTACCTGTTCAGCGACAGGTTCGGCCGACCCGGCAAGGCCACAGACAAGGGGCATGTGGAGGGGATGGTGGGATACGTGAGGCGCAACTTCCTGGTGCCTGTGCCGAAGTTCGACAGCTTCAACGCGCTCAATGCCTACCTGGAGTCAAGATGTCTTGGCAGGAAGGAGGCGAAGCTGAGGGGACACAGGGAGAGCATAGGAGAGCGAATGGAGCGAGACCTCGGCGCATTGCTGCCCTTGCCCTCGGTTCCCTACGACCCGTGCGACAGGCACGCCACCCGGGTGAGTTCCCTGTCCCTGGTCCGATACCGGGCCAACGACTACTCGGTGCCGGTGGCCTACGGACACAGGGACGTGCTGGTCAGGGGCTATGTGGACGAGGTGGTGATCAGCTGCGGTTCTGAGGTGATAGCCCGCCACAGGCGGTCCTACGAACGGGGGAACTTCGTCTTCGATCCCATCCACTATCTGCCGCTTCTGGAGAAGAAGATAGCAGCACTGGACCAGGCGGCGCCCCTGGCCGGGTGGAAGCTACCGGGAGAGTTCGACACCCTTCGCAGGCTGCTTGAGTACCGCATGGGCAGACGTGGAAAGAGGGAGTTCGTTCAGGTGTTGAGGTTGTTGGAGACCTTCTCACGGGAGGATGTGCATATGGCCGTGCGGGATGCCGTCAGGATGGGAGCGGCCGGCTTCGACGCTGTCAAGCATCTTGTGCTGTGCAACATCGAGGAACGGCCACCCAGGCTGGACCTAGACCTGTATCCCCACCTGCCCAGGGTGTGTGTGAGCACCACGTCGGCGGGAGACTATATGAAGTTGCTGAATGGGAGGACATCGTGAGTGACAGATCAACGCTGCTGCTGCAACACAACCTGAAGGAGTTGAAGCTGCCGACCTTCCTGAGAGAGTTCGGCAAGGTTGCGGCCCAGTGCGCCGCCGAAGGGGTGGACCATCCCGACTACCTGCTGAGGTTGTCTGAGCTTGAGCTCATAGACCGCCATCATCGCATGGTGGGGCGCAGGATCAAGGCCGCGCGCTTCCCGTCTATGAAGAGCCTGGACTCCTTCGACTTCAAGGCCATTCCGTCGGTGAACAGCCGGCTTGTGGCTCAACTCGCCCGCTGCGAGTACATAGAGCGCCGCGAGAACGTCATCGCCATAGGCAACAGCGGTACCGGCAAGACCCACATAGCCCTGGGACTGGGACTCGCCGCCTGTCAGAGGGGACTCTCCGTCGGCTTCACCACGGCTGCCAGTCTGGTGAATGAGCTTGTGGAAGCCAGGGACGAGAAGCGCCTGCTGAACCTGCAGAAGAAGCTGTTCCGGCTGAAGCTGCTCATCGTAGACGAGCTCGGCTTCGTGCCCTTGTCTCAAACGGGAGCGGAACTGCTCTTTGAGATCTTCAGCCAGCGGTACGAAAGAGGCTCCATACTCGTCACCACCAACCTGCCCTTCGACGAGTGGACCGAGATGTTCGGCTCCGAAAGGCTCACCGGAGCCCTGCTGGACAGGCTCACCCACCACGTTCACATCCTGGAGATGAACGGCGAGAGCTACCGCCTCAAACAGAGCAGTCTAGATGCTGTGGCGGCGACTCCAGACCTACACTCGTCCTCCAGCCAATAGCCGCTGCAGAGGACATTTTCGCTTGACATTTAACTGATGACATTTTGCTGACCAATAGCCCCCAAGTGGTACACTTTTACTCCGCCCCGCTGGTACATTTTTGCTCCGCCCTTGACAAAAGGGGCTGTACGCGTCTTTTCGAAGGCAACTGCAATCCAACATGCGAAGGACAAAATCAGATGCAACTCGGTCCACCCGGGGCCCATCGACACCGCATTTCTTCAGGACCTCGTGGATAATCCCGTTCTTCTTCAGGAGCGGCTCAAGAAGGTTCCTCTGGGAAGAATCGGGACTCCGGAAGATGTAGCCTACGGTGTCCTTTACCTGGCCTCCGACGAGTCTTCTTACGTTTCCGGTTCTGAACTTGTGATTGACGGAGGCTCAACAGCGGAATAGCTATCCCCAGCAACGTTAGGAATAATGCGCTTGACGTCCATCAACCTCTCCCGTAAGCCAACACTACTTCTCCGTGGAACTGAGTCAAACTGTTCAGACTCTCCACATATACGGGATCGGATAGCAACCGTGGACCACACCATATGGTTCGAATCCCCTCAGGTCTTAGCTATGGATTTGTGGGCCGGAGGTGACTGTAAATGGAACCATCTTCGAAATGCAGATGGAACTCTGAACCTCCAAAGCACCTCGATCCTTACGGAAAGATCGATACTCTTGCAGGATGTAAATTGCAGATTGTAGTACTTTTGCGGTTCCCGCGGTAGTTTTCTGCTCCGTCCTAAACTCCCTGTTACTAACTTTTATTCCATTCGCTCAATGGAACAACTCAGGCGGTGCCTCATAGTTTGCAGTGTTCGTGTTACCCAGTTAGGGTCCACCTCAATTAGAGCGATCCTGGCACTCAGTCAAGAGAGGCCTCTTCGCATGCTAGGACTCACAAAATCCATAATCACTCCCCCAAGGTAAGTTACATTACCGTTAGAATTGGTGATTGACGTTAACCGTTTGAGCCGTCTACTGTCTACCGGCAATAACATTTGCCGTTGTCCAACATTGCTATACGTCACTCAGCATCCGGATCAACGACAGTGTAGACCATCAGAACTTACACTGCATTTTGTCTGAGCCGCCATTACATGTAATAGCGATAGGACATCTCTGGGACTTTGCCCTCCTCAATTTCGGCCATTATCAATCCCACTTCCGTAGACATTCTCGTCGTGATTGGAAAACGTTCAAAGGGAGATGTAGAGTTGAAGTTCATCTTTGTGAGCCCCAACATTTCTTGGCATGACTGCTCTTCACTGAGAATTGTTGAATCGAAGCGCACTTTGATTGGCTCCGGAATATGTGGTCCTGGGTAACTGCCCCATGGCTCGAAAAACCCAGTAGTATAAAGATGTCTTGTACCTTCAACGTCTACCAAGGTTCCACGTCTAGGTGGATAGTCCCCTTGAGGAAGCAATCTGAATTCAGAAGGATATATTGTCATAAACTCGTGCCTTGGAACTATGTTCCAGGCTGCTGAAAACCCATCTCTTTCCTGTTTGTTGAACTTACTCCTCTTATGTACTGCCACCCTCACAGGGTCGCGGCCAGTACGGTTCCTATACTCCATCAGTATTGCCTTGCCCATCCTATAGGCTTGATCCCAACTTAGGTGGGGACTCTTACCCCAATCTTCGCTCCAGTCAATTTCATCTCCTCGAAGTACAAAACCCTCTGTGTCTGTTGAAAACGCCTGGGCGCAACTTGAGTAGACAACGTGCTTTTTGTCAGTCCGTAAGTGATGGAAACTAATGCCAACAAAGCAAACGTAAGGAGGAATTCCCCACAGTCTCCATGGGATTCCTCCCGCCTTGTAAAATATCGCGCCACAAATATCCCAAGCTTTTGTGGCGGGATCATCGCCTCCTTCTCGATCCTTGAACAACTTGTTGTGAGCAAGCTGTATGGGTACGCCAGAATGCATGGCTCTTGCTTTAAGACTGCGTCGGAAGTTCCGTAATCCTGACGACGCAGGCCCTTGTGTGTCAAGAGTTGCCGAGTTATCAAGCATTCCTAGCTGCCTAAAACGATTCATTCCTTTCAGCCTTCCTCGTCCTCTTCGGCGGATTCTAGGATTTTGTTCTCCTTGTGTGCTAAATCTCTGAAGCAGGTCATCAGGTAGCGAGCAGACAATCACGTTGGGTCCCAGTTCCCTGTCAGAAAGCGTATCAACGCTTTCCGAGTAGAGGTTTACTAACCCTTCAAACTGTAGATGTCGGGGGCGGCTCATCACGGAGATCAATTGCTTTTGTCCGAGTTCCACAGTCCATCTGCTTTGTATCTCCAAAGGGCATCGGAACACTTCCTCAAATGGAGGGAAATCAGGATGTCTTCTTCTGTTAGCTTTGCTGGACAGAATTCCTTTCTGACAACGTTCAAACCATTGTCTAGCCGCCTCAATCATCTGAGGTGGCCCGACAAAGCCAATCCTTACTGAGCTAGGGAAATCGCTGCCGTATCGCAAACTGTAGGGGCCTGCATCAACCAAACCTACCTTGGGCTCTTTGTGGAGTTTTCCGTTCCCGAACTCTAGGTCCGGTTCACCAAGAACCCGGACTGTGAGTTCAATTGCCATCATCTTCCTCATTTGATGCGGAATATCCCTCGTGAATCGTTAAACGAGTGCTAATGTGGACGGGATGACTATTCACTTGCCTAATTCTGATGATCCCAGAACTAGGTTGCATCTGCGCAAGCCAGAATCTGACATCTGCTAGAACTTTGGGATTGTAGTGGTCGCTCATAAGCCCGGTTACCAACTTGGTATGTTCCCTGAATGGAATCTGATTTGACTTGCCGTCAGTGGTGATTACGTATGTAGGTTGTAGGGTTAGTCCCCATGAATTCCGCATTGGCACAATGTCGTATTTGAAGGCTGCATGTACGCAATGACCAACTCTAAGTCGATTTGGCCACCATGATACTCATCTAGACACTACGCGATTTGTGGCTCTGTAAGAGATGGATCGAAAGGAACGATTGTAGCAAACATAGTACGCTCTCCGCCTTCTTCTGTCTACTCGAAGTCCACAAACTGATAGGTGACTTTCGAATACCCTTCGAAGAAGTTCCGGCACAATTCTCCTTGTGGATTCATCATCAATTAACTCATCTAGCCGGCAGTTCCTTGCGGTTTCAATGTCAATCAACATTCGCAGCATGCAATTCTCCTCGGAAACATCAGCGAATGAATATAGCTGACCATTCGAGAGGGAGAAAGATGGAAGCCGTTGATCGCCAGCAATCAAATGGGCATCTCTCGGAGTTCTTACATGCGATTTTGCGGCCCAAACCAAGGATGGAATCGACTCAAATTCAACCAAGTTTGAAAAGTAAAGTGTAGGCCTTTTGGGGATTGCAGTTTGTGTGGCGTCGTCTATCGTAATATTTGGCATACTTATGGTTGCAGTGAATGTGTTGTTGCTTTCAGGTACTTGAATCCTGGCATCACCACCTATTTCCCTAAGTGTATGAACAGCGTCCATCAAACCCGACCCAGCTTTGTCAACATGTCCGAGACCCCAAAAAACATCCGCCAATACAGGATTCCGGTATGCCGTATAGCTAGCCCCGAGGTCCCTTCTATAGACACGTTCTTGAAATTCTTCCCCTACATCTGAAATGTTTGCTCCAGACGTTCGGGCAAGCTGGCGCACAATTGGTTCGTTTAGGCCTCCTGGGTTTTCAAAAGTGATGTGATCCTTTCCTATTGAAATAATGGTAGGATCCGAGGATCGATAATCTCTGTGAATTAGCGCGTTGGCGAGAAGCTCCTTAATGGCTATAGGTCCATAACGAAGCTGGCTTCTAGATCGATATCCCTTGATGCGAATGGGACGATTTTCTGATTGAAGGAGACCAAAGGTTTCTTCGTAGATGTGAAGTAGGGAGCCATCAATAGCGCTCGGAGGCCTTTCTGGAGTTCTAATTTCTACCCAATGGCCACGTGAGACCTTTCTTCCCTGGTCACTGAAAAGTAAAACGGCGGCATTTGTAGGTTCTAGTTCACCATGCTTGTTTCGGACGAGCAGCCCCATCAATTGCGATCTAAGTTCGTACCATTCATCATTTGCATCGTACGGGACATCAATTCCAATGCGCTTAGAGTGTTCCGATACAATGCGATATAACTCAGGTAAATTGAGACAGTCCTTCGAAACATGGGGCGTTTTCTCCAAGTCAAAGCTGAATCCACTGTCTGGCAGACCATCAATTGAGTTTGCACTACCAAGTCCTCTTTGAGTCGGATCTTCAATGATGTTGTCTGCAAATTCCGCCATGAACTCATCGAACCCGGTAATCCTCACGAGGGCAAAATTATCAGCGGCATTGCGTGCAAGGCATCGAGCCATTGGGGACAGGCTGTATTCGTCCTCGGCGTCCCGGAGGCACCAAAAAATTCCTCGCGGGAAGTAATTGGCAGTTGCAAGGTGGTCAAGGAAGATCGTCTTCATAACTGAAGGTTCGGCACCTCTGTAGCCGACCACGATTAGTGGATGGTCTCGCAACAATGGAAGAATTCTACTGATAAGATCGTCATCAAGAGTCTGAACCTCATCAGTCATGATGCGGTCCATATAGTATTCGGCTCTGCCGTGTAGGTATATCATTTGAGGAAGTTGAGGCGCTGTGCTGATGGCCTTGTACTCGTCTCGATTAGAAACGACAATCAAGGCGCCTGGAGCATATGCAGCCTCAAAGCGATCATCGAAATTGGTAGTCAAAATCGTGCGTATGAGGCCTCTCTTTGTCAGATTGGCCAAACATTTATAACCTTCACTAGGACTTGATGCTTCGTGAACAATTTCCATTAGGAATTTGCGTCGGAGTTCACGTGGTGTGTTGAGCATTCGCATGGCGTTTTGATAAAGGCCGTCTGCAGGAAGCGATGTATTGAACCATGGCTGTGCCTCCATAAACAAGCGCACATCACTCTCGCGTATTCTGGGATCCTCAGGCAATTGATTCTTGCCGATAGCCATGGCCCAACGTAGTGCCTGTTGAGCCATGTCCGACGCAAGAGGTATTCCAGACATAACGGAAGCACCTGCTCCAAGCAATATCAAGGGATCAGTCCCTGAATGCTTTACCAATCCACAAAGTTGTTTTACGCTTAGGATACGCACTGGCTACACCGCCGAATATATTGACACTCTTCTTCCTTTTATTCTAGCAGAGACCCTAAAATTCGTGGCAATTCTTACCAATATGACGGATGATCTTGCTACCAGTAAGTGATGTCAACGGCTAGTCAAGCTCTACTGCAAGCCCTCGGCACTGGCGGACTCTCTGTCCCAATGCCCAGTTCATTGCCTTGTTAGTGCAACATTGCAGTTGCAAAACTATTTGGGGCAGGTCAACATCAGGTTCATCCGCTACTATCATAATCAAATCCTTAACCTTTGGATCTATCGAGTGCCGACCTCTCAGGGTCAAGTGCGAAGACGAAGGGAACGCCGAATGACATGCTAGAAGGAGGCCGTAAGGGTGGAAATCGGCAATTTCTTTAAGAAGTATCGTCTGGAAAAGATTCGGCTGAACCTTAAGATAGTTCAAATGGAGTTAACTTTCCAAGAAGCCGATAAGGACGCTGCCTGGGAATTGTACATCGAAATGCTTACCAGAGTTGTCACTCAGACTTTGCCTGCCGAATCGGGAGATGAGCAGGTCGCTCTGGATAGTATATACTCGCTTTTTCCCGTAACGCGAGAGATCCTACGTCGTCGGGGAAGAGGCACAATCCAATTCACGAAAGTTGCAGTTCCCGTGCTGAATCAGATCGTACGCCCTTTCAGCACAAAGTGGCACAGTGAGAGCTTGTCAGGAGCTTTCGATGACCCGGCTAAGAGGAAGAAATTTCGCCAAGAGCTACAGGTCCTTCAGGGAGATTTGTGCAAATACAATCGAATGCTGGCAGAGATCGCTAGTGTCGAGGATCTGACTGATTTGGAAGGTCTCAAAGAAGAGTAGCTATGGGCACCAGACACAACGTTTTCCTCAGTTACTACCATCAACAGGACCAAGGCTATAAGGACAAGCTTATCCTATTGATGGGAAACGATATCGTCGACAAGTCGGTAAATCTTGGGGAGATAATCGACAACAATGAACCTACCGAGGCAGTTCTTCAGCGAATTCGAGAAGACTACATTGCACAAGTATCAGTTACGATTGTGTTGATTGGTCGTTGCACTTGGCAGCGAAAATACGTGGACTGGGAAATCGGCATTAGTCTTAGAGACACACCAACTAACCCTCGATGTGGTCTCCTAGGTATCCTGTTGCCCAATCATCCCGACTATGGCAGTAGGCAGTGTAGCCATCGCAGGATTCCTCCGAGGCTGGCGGACAACTGTTACGAAGGAAACGCTTTCGCATCAATCTACAATTGGACAGATGACCCGTCCGAAGTCCGCACCTGGATACACAAGGCGTTCTTGAGGAGAAGGAAACAGCCTGACCCTCACAACAGCCTCCATCCATTTGGACGGAACTGGAGCGGTGACTGCATTAGTGGATGGCAACTCTAAACCCGTCCGGTATTGTATCCGGGAGTTTATATCTTAGCGATGCGCAGTGAATAGGAACCAAAGTATGTCGAACACCACACGTAATCTCTTCATCAGCCATATTCACAAGGACGATGAAGGCATAAGCAAAGTCAAGGAAATTGCCGAGCAGCACGGAATGACTGTTCGAAATGGCTCAATTACCTCGGACAGGCCAAACTCGGCTACCAGTGAAGACTACATTAAGTACCGGATTCTGGCACCGCGCATAAACTGGGCAAGCGTACTTGTCGTGTACATTACTCCCGAAACCAGGCACAGACCGTGGGTAGACTGGGAAATAGAATACGCCCACAAGCAAGGTAAGAGAGTGATCGGCGTGTGGGCATGGGGCGCAAAAGACTGTGAGGTACCAGAGGCCCTTAAACACTACGGTGATGCAGTTGTTGGATGGAACGGGGAGAGTATCGTAGATGCGATCAACGGTGAATCCAACAATTGGCACAAGGCAAACGGGGACTCATGGGACTACCGAAGAATCAGACGCTATTCATGCCGGTAGATTTTCGTGATCGCACGACTATATTCCTATGTTGTCGCCAGAGACTATGGATTCGCTCCAAATCCATTTGGTGGCTTCTGTACTTTAGCTACATGCAAGCCCAAGATACGTGACACTGCGCAAATTGGGGACTGGATTGTAGGAACTGGTAGCAAGACGAAGGGCAAGAACGGCCATCTGGTTTTCGTTATGCGCGTCTCTGAAGCATTGTCCTTCCACGAATACTGGCAAGATCGTCGGTTTCAGCAAAAGCGGCCAAACCTTAGAGGTAGCAAGAAACAAGCCTTCGGAGACAATATCTACTTCAAGTCTCATAGTGGAACATGGCAACAAGAAGACTCTCACCACAGTTATGATGACGGTTCTCAAAACTGGCACAATATCGAAAACGATACGCAAACTGACCGTGTGTTGGTTGGAATCGAATACACCTATTGGGGTGGATGTGGGCCACGCTTCCCGCTGAATTTTAGAAATTACAACGGAGAAGACCTTTACGCTGGACGTGGTCATAAATGCCGTTTTTCAGAAGAATTCATCCGCGATTTCGTCACATGGTATGAATCACTAAGTGCAACTGGGTACCTTGGCATTCCAGGAGACTGGAGCAAAACTTCGTGAAAGGGAACCCGACTGTCGTATTCGATACATACTGGCGATTTGCGGCTGAGCGTCAAGCGGTATTCTTTCATCGTTTCAAGGGTTGCTTACCACCGTGGACGCAGGATCCGATAATCGCTCGATATAAGTTTACAAACGCATATCGCGCCTCTGATCGTGTCAGCCAGTACCTCATCCGCCACGTCATCTACAAAGGAGAGCAAGTCCCAGAAGAGATCTTCTTCCGGACCCTCCTATTCAAAATATTCAACAAGATAGAAACCTGGGAAGTTCTCAAAACAGCTATTGGGGAGATTGCATACTCCTCATATTCGTTCGATTCCTATGACAATGTTCTGACAGAGATGCTAACAGGGAAACGAGCAATCTATTCGGGGGCATATATCATGCCTTCGGCCGGTCGTGCCTTTGGCCATTCACGGAAGCACCGTAATCACCTAAAGCTCATTGAACAGATGATGGTCGACGAGGTGCCTCAAAGAATTGCTGATGCGCGCAATATGCGGGATGCTTTTCTTTTGCTCCGCTCCTATCCCTCTCTCGGCGACTTCCTCGCTTATCAGTTCGTGACCGATCTGAACTACAGCGAAGTTACTGAATTTTCGGAGATGGAGTTTGTGGTTCCTGGCCCAGGTGCCTTAGACGGCATACGAAAGTGCTTCTATGATCTCGGAGGTCAGAATGCGGCAGATATCATTAGGAGTGTGACCGAACGCCAGGAAAAAGAGTTTGAGCGCCTGGGTCTTCGATTCCGCGATCTCTGGGGAAGAAAACTTCAGCTAATTGATTGTCAAAATCTCTTCTGCGAAGTGTCAAAATACGCTCGTATCAAGCACCCGGAGTTCAAGGGGATCGGTAATCGCTTCAGAATCAAGCAAGTCTATCGTCCTGCTGCTGAACCGGTGCAGCACTGGTATCCTCCCAAGTGGAGTATCAACAGCCTGCTACCAGAACATTGGCAACCAAGCGACTCGGCCATTTGAGATCCTCGAAAGGAGAATGCAACTGTGATCCTAGGGCATCAGAAAATTCTTACACGACTTAATTGCGGCGAGGTCCTCAGACACGGCACCTGGGTTAAGGGGTCGATAAAGGAAGCCTCTTATGCACTGAGAGTCTCCGGCGACGGCATGATGCTTGGAGGAAGGCGTTACAGACCAGAGAAGGACCAGGTTGACGGGACAATTACAATCGAGCCTGGGGAAATAGCAATACTTTCCACCTTGGAACGACTGACCATGCCCGGTGACTTAGTGGGAAAGATCGGAATCCGATTTGACTATGCATCACAAGGCCTGACAGGGTTGATGGGAATTCAAGTTGACCCATACTTCGGTCAAGACAATGACAGAGAAAGACTGTACATACGAGTTGCGAATCTAGCGAATGGTCCCATTTCAATCCCTATACATGCAGAGGTATTCACCCTCGAACTCCACGAAGTGAATGAAAAGGTTCCTGAGCCGTCAAGCCCAAGAATCCCCATGTGGCACCGTATCCAGGAAAACTTAGCTAGCCAACAGAAACCAAGTTGGAGTTACGTCACGCGCGTCCAATCTGAGCTCTCAGAGCAAGCGTCGATTCTCGACAAGCGACTGGAGTCTGAAACTAAGAACATACGCGATTATCTTCAGCCAGTGGTGATGTTCGGTATTTTCTTGGTCGCAGTCACGATATTGGGAGTTTGTCTGACTGTTATTCTCAGTGTGCGAGACACTCCTACCAATTCAGTGCCAGGTTGGGTGACAAGTTGGGGATGGCTGGTCTTGCTATCAACGCTAAGCATTGCCGCTGTTTCAACTGCTGTTATGGGTGCGCTTGTGTCCTGGCGTCTTTTAGGACGCAGGTAGCCGAGACTGGTCGTTCGACTCTAATTCTGTTACGACCAGAGCATCACTCAACTAACTCAATACTTCTCTGCACGAGGTCCGTCCGCAGGCGGCCCCCGCCATTCGCCCATACCTGGCGCCAGACTTGGAAGCCCGCCATAATCGCATGTTCCCAATCCCCCTCAGAGCAACGGCTGACCTCCAAATGGGATGTCAGCTCCTTAATCATACGCAATAGATTGTAATCGACTCCTTCGACTCCCTCCAAGAAGTTTCTACGCTCAGCATAGCTGAACACCATTCCGGCAATTCCCTCCTCAATCACGATTGCGCGACCGCCGTCCTCTACTTCGTCAACGTTGGGATCGCTCTTTCGCTTGCGATGCAATAGGGCTCGAACGGTGGGTGACCAACCCAAGACGCTGGCGTAAGACAGGTGGAAAATATCGTGAAACCGGTATCCATCATTCTGGTACCGATTATCTCGGAGTGAGTCACCGAATCTAATGCCATCGATTGTTGTAACAACGCTTCCGGAATCCTCCTCAATGGAAACTTCCATACGTCTCGGCAATCGTTCCTCCACCGGAAAGTTTTCGTCGAAGAGTCTCTGTGAGTTATTTCCAGTGGCTAGGGTCTGCCAGCGCCTTTGGACCTTGTTGAGATTACTTAAGGCTATATCCTCCAACGTCAGGCCATGCTTGGTAGCCACGTTGGTCAGATACCAAAGTAGATCGCCTAATTCCTCTTTGACTCGATCAGGGAACAGTTTATATGAGCTGCCATCTCTTAGCTGTTTCTTGTGCTCGCCAAGAATCTCACCAACTTCACCAGCCAAGCCCAATAATGGAACGAGGAGGCTGCGAGGATCGGTATCAATTGTATCGGTATCGGGCTGCTGGTCTGTCTTATTGGCGAGGCGTTGATATTCATTTAATTCCATAACACCCGCCTCCTTTCAGTTGGCGTGCCGGTTTGTCCTTGATAACAGACCATATATTGCAGGCGCTTAGTCAAACTTGCCACATTTCTTACATTCTATCATAGACAATTTCCTCCGTTTCAAGCCTTCCGCACCGATACTGAACCACGCCAACGACTCAACAGAGGGAGCCTTGCTGTGTCCGAGCGTCTATCTGAGGTTGGACACTTGCGCTTCCTGTGGACTAGACGTTATAGCGGCTTGCCCAAATGGGGAGCTTCCGTGGATCTGCCAACGCCTCATCGTACGACACAATTGGCAACCCCTAGAGAGTTCGACCCCACATATCATCCTCAATAACGCGATGTCATAGTCGGATTTTAGATGACGGACGATTGAAACCCCAATATCCCAGGCGGAGCAGTGATTCCAGGGACTATCTAAGGTTGCACTCGGTCCAAAAGTAGAATGGGAATAGAAACTGTGCCTCAGTGAGTTTGCCTCTACGCCCGGCACGTTGCACCCAGCCTTAGGGTCGTGTAAGGATTGAAACATCTACTGGAAGCGCTGCACTTCGTTGGTTAATGAATATGTTGGGCCGCGATTTTGCGTAGTCTTCCAATGAGGTTAGAATACTGTTAATTCTAAGACCACAAATGATCATTCGACGACAATAATATGGACCCCGAAAAACAAGCCCGCGCAAACATAGACCAACTCCTCCAACAGGCGGGATGGGTAATTCAGGACGCCGACTCAATCAACCTGTATGCTGGTAGAGGAGTCGTGGTGCGAGAGTTTCCCTTGAAGCAAGGCCACGGCAAGGCCGACTATCTGTTGTACGTCAACCAGAAGGCGGCTGGCGTGGTAGAAGCGAAGCCAGAAGGTTCCACGCTCACCGGCGTGGAAATCCAGTCTGAGAAGTACAGCACCGGCTTGCCTGACAATCTCCCCGCTTACCATCGCCCACTTCCGTTCTTATACGAAAGCACCGGCGTAGAAACGCAGTTCACCAACAGACTCGACCCTGAGCCGCGAAGCCGTGTGGTCTTCTCTTTCCATACCCCTGAAACACTTGCCGCATGGCTCGGCTTCTCTGGGACCTCCGCCACTGAAGCACACAGCATAGCCGAAGAGCGGGGCGACTACCTGGCGACTAACAACCTGCTCCGGAGACTTAAGGCTATGCCGGCGCTGAATGCATCGGGACTTTGGACAGTACAGGAGAGGGCCATCAGAAACCTGGAGGAATCTCTGTCCGCAGGACGGCCGCGAGCACTGGTGCAGATGGCAACCGGAAGCGGCAAGACCTTCATGGCCTGCAACCAGGTGTATAGGCTCATCAAGTATGCGGGCGCGCGGCGAGTGCTGTTCCTCGTAGACCGCAGCAACCTGGGACGCCAGACTCTGCGTGAGTTCCAAGGATTTACGACGCCGGACGAAGGAAGCAAGTTCACCCAGCTTTACAACGTCCAACTACTTCAATCCTCGCACATCGACCCCGTGAGCCGGGTCTGCATCGCCACCATCCAGCGAGTCTACTCCATCTTGAAGGGTGAGGAATTTGCCCCCGAACTTGAGGAGTTTTCCGAGTTCGATTCGGCCGCCTTTCGGCGTGAGCCGGTGCCGATTGAGTACAACCCTGAAATCCCCATCGAAACCTTCGACTTCATCATCACCGACGAGTGCCACCGCTCCATCTACAACTTGTGGCGGCAGGTGTTGGAATACTTCGACAGCTTCATAATCGGCCTGACCGCTACTCCCTCCAAGCAGACCTTTGGGTTCTTTCAGCAGAATCTGGTCATGGAATACACCCACGAGCAGGCAGTTGCCGATAATGTGAACGTAGACTTCGACACATACAGGATTCGAACTGAGATCACCGAGCAGGGATCGACGGTGGATGCTGGGTACTACGTTGATCGGCGTGACCGGCTGACGCGTAAAATGCGTTGGGAGCAGTTGGGGGAAGACCTGACCTACGCTCCCAACCAGCTTGACCGGGACGTGGTGGCAGAAGACCAGATTCGCACCGTCATCCAGACCTTCAGGGATAGACTATTCACAGAGATATTCCCGAGTCGCAAAGACGTGCCTAAGACGATCATCTTTGCCAAGGACGACAGCCATGCCGACGACATTGTGCGCACTGTGCGCCAGGTGTTCGACAAGGGCAACGACTTCTGCCAGAAGATTACCTATAAGACCACGGGAGCGAAGCCCGAAGACCTCTTGACCTCCTTCCGCAACAGCTACAATCCCCGCATTGTCGTCACGGTGGACATGATCGCCACCGGCACCGACATCAAGCCGGTGGAGGTGGTCTTCTTCATGCGCAACGTCCGCAGCCGCAGCTTCTTCGAGCAGATGAAGGGACGCGGCGTGCGCACAATCTCTCCCACTGACTTCAACGCGGTGACCCCGGACGCCCGCAACAAGGACCGATTCGTCATCGTCGATGCGGTGGGTGTGACGGAAACCGAGTTCTCCGACTCCTACTCCCTTGAGAGAAAGCCGACTGTGTCCTTCGACAGACTGTTGGACCTTATAAGCTTGGGAGATCGGGACCCGGAGGTCATTTCGTCCCTTGCCAGCCGTCTGGCGCGGCTGGAACGCCACTTGACACCCAGGGATCGTGAAGCTATGGAAGAGACCTCTCACGGCGTATCGCTCCAGACCCTCGTTTCCGGCCTGGTCACCGCCACCGACCCGGACGCCGCCTTGGATGCCGCCCGGCAGGCGACGGGGCAGGATGATCCGTCCGATGCGGAAGTAACCGAGGCTCAGAAGCAATTGTTGGAGGACGCCGCGCGACCCTTCGCGTCAAATCCCGAATTGCGACAGAAACTGGTGGACATCCACCGTTCCTACGAGCAGACCATCGACACAGTCAGCGTAGATAGTATCCTGGAGGCCGGATTCTCCGACGAGCAGGCGAAGGCCATCGTGCAGTCCTTCCAAGAATACATTGAGGAGAACCGGGACGAGATTACTGCCTTGCAGGTACTATATGATCGACCCTATAGGCAACGGTTGAGTTTCGCCGACATCAAGGCCCTCGCAGACAGCCTGGTAACGCCACCCCGCTCGTGGACGACTGCAAGACTGTGGGAGGCTTACAGGCAGTTGGACAGGTCGAAGGTGCGAGGCTCCGGCCAGAGAACACTGGCCGACATCGTATCTGTGGTACGCTTCGCCATCGGCGGCGAAGATGAGTTGGCGCCTTTCGCCGACGGCGTGAGTGAACGCTTCCGTGGTTGGCTGGCCATGCAGGAAACTGCCGGTCGCGACTTCACGGATGAGCAGGTGCGGTGGCTGAAGGACATACGGGACCACATAGCCGGCAGCGTCAGCATGGAGCTGGGCGACTTCCAATACGCCCCCTTTAACCAGCAGGGCGGCCTGAGCAAGGCGTACGAACTGTTCGGGGATGAATTGGCCGGACTCCTTGAGAACCTGAACGGGGCTTTGGTAGGGTAGGTTCAGACGTCCGAACCCTGTCCGACATAGCAACTGTGGCAGTTGGGGCGGTCCATGCTCTTGTCTCATAATGAGGAAACCGATAGGTGGAGGTAAGTCGATGACTACCGCAGACGAAATCAAGCAGGCAGTCCTGAGCCTTCCAGAGTCCGAGTACGCCAAGATCATGGATTGGCTTTACGGGATGGCGGAGGATGCATGGGACCGACAATTTGAGGAGGACGTGCTGGCCGGCAAACTGGACTTCCTAAAGGCGGAGGTCGAACAAGCCAGGCGCGAAGGCACACTCAAGGAGTTGTAGTGTGCATCGCACTACTCCCCAATTCTGGTCGCGCTTTGACCGGCTGCCTGAAGCAATTCAGAGAACCGCAAGGCGGAACTTTCAGCTGCTCAAGGACAGTCCCAGGCATCCATCACTCCATTTCAAGAAAGTTAACGAGTACTGGGCGGTTCGAGTTGGCCGTTCCTACAGGGCTGTTGCCATCGAAGAAGGCCAGGATCTGTTCTGGGTCTGGATCGGCAGTCACGACGAGTACATGCGGGTCATTGGCCGATAGGCATCAATGGCTCAAATGGACTACAAGCTAAAGGAGACTTGGATGCCTGAGAGTGAAATAGTTTTTCAAGTGTGGGAATCGCCTGAGGGAGGATACGAGGCTCGAGCTGAGGGACACAGTATCTTTACCGAGGCTGATGACTGGGAACATCTGAAGTTCATGTTGAGGGATGCGGTGCTGTGCCACTTCGACGACGGCGAAGCTCTCCAGTCAATTAGAATCCACATTGTGCAAGCCGAGGTCATAGAGGTGTGAGAAGGCGGACAACAGTTGAGATTCAACAGGCAAAGGAAGCCTCGAAATAAGGCATGTCCAAGACATTCAGACTTATTTTCCTTGGTGCCGGATTCTCTCATCCAGCTGGCCTTCCATTGGGCAAGGAGTTACTGCCCGAGGTGCGTAGGGTAATCCATGCCAAACATGGACAAGACAATCAAGTCGAACGAGACCTCAAGCGATACATAGAATATCTCTACTCCTGTGAAGGCACGGACACCACCTTCGATTCTGTCAACTACGAAAAGTTCTTAGGTTTCCTAGATACTGAGCATTTCCTCGGTCTTAAGGGAAGCGATACCTGGAGCGACCAGGGGAACGAGTCGCAGCTTATGGTGCGACGCGCTATAGCTGAGATTCTCTATCAACGAACTCCTGCCGACCCGCCACGTCTTTATCGTGAATTTGCCAGGAGACTCAATGCATCTGATTGCGTGTACACCTTCAACTACGACACCCTCCTTGAGTCTGCCCTTGAAGCTGAAGGGATTCCCTACAGACTGTTTCCCCACAGATTCTCCGAAGTGGGCGCATTGAATGTGATTGACTCTTCCAAAGAGGAGGTTGTGGTTCTCAAGCTCCACGGCTCGATCGACTGGTGCGACCGTTCAGATTACGCAAGTAGCGTAAGTTATAGTAGGCAATTTGCGTTTTCCTATGACGTGAAGCATCCTATATTTGGCAAGGATCGAATCGTAGCGCCTGTTCCATTAACTGACGGTCCTAGGGATAATGACGACCCCTTAACCAAAATTTATCGCATCCGCGATATTGAACCACTTCTCCACCTAGGGTTTTGGGAATGATGCCCGTTTATCCTGGCACCCTCTCAGTCTAAAATGGTCTACGCGTCAACTTTGCGTGACTTCTGGTTCGGAATGCAAAATGCTGGAGGATTAAATCTTTCAATAAGTGTCGTTGGCTACTCGCTACCTCCTATAGACGAATATGTTCGACAGGTCCTTTACGACTTGTTTTCGAATTACACAGGTTACGAACCCGACCTAGAGCTGATGGGGCGCAGGAAGAGACCAATACGTATTCTAGACTCAGCTCCTCGGCATGACTCGGGAGCAGATATTCGAGCTCGCTATCGCTTCGCTGATTGGAGCAGAACAGAGCTCAGATTAGACGGTTTAAACGAATCGACCATCGAGTGGCTCTTTGGCTAATCTTGCCTATCTACGGAAGAAATCAATGGCACTTCACGAGGAAGAGTTCGGACAAATTCAAAAGATTCCACCAGGGTGGGACATAACCGCTCTAGCTAACATCTGCCTTTCAGTGAACAAGGTCAAGCCTAGAGATAAACCCAATCAGCCGTTCACTTACTTGGACATTACATCTGTAGACAATTCTACTTTCCGAGTTGTCTCACCCAAGTTGTACTTGGGTAGAGATGCCCCATCTCGAGCTAGACAGAAGGTGAGAAGCGGCGACACTCTATTTTCGACAGTGCGCACATACCTTAAGAACGTCGCGATGATTCCCCCCGATCTTGATGGTGCAGTTGCATCGACAGGCTTCTGCGTATTGAGGCCTGCCAATGGAATAGATCGCAAGTTCCTGTTCAATCTGGTCTTAGATGACACATTTGCTACAAACGTGAATCCATTGCAACGGGGTACAAGCTACCCAGCAGTGCGTGACAGAGATGTCCTGTCCCAAAAGGTGTTTCTCCCATCCCTCGCTGAGCAACATCGCATCGTGGCGGAGATTGAAAGACACTTAACTCGCATTGACGCCTCGGTAGCGGCGCTGAAGCGTGTCCAAGCCAACCTGAAGCGGTACCGGGCCAGCGTCCTCAACGACGCCTGCGAAGGCAAGCTCGTCCCGACGGAGGCGGAGCTTGCCCGCGGCGAAGGCCGCGACTACGAACCTGCTGACCGTCTCTTGGAGCGCATCCTTGCGGAACGCCGCGCCCGATGGGAGTCCCAAGAGAAGCGCCGAGGCAAATACAAAGGGCCTGTAACGCCGGACACATCCAACCTACCGGAACTGCCGGAGGGATGGGCGTGGGTAGGTCTTGACCAGTTGGCGACCGTTATCAGCAACGGATATGCCAAGCGACCTCGGGGAGATATTGGAACGCCGATTTTACGCATCAGTGCCGTTCGACCCTTGTCGGTGGATTTACAAGACATAAGGTGGGTGGACAGTAAAGACGATCTTTCCAGGTTTCTTGTTCATCCGGGGGACCTACTGTTTACCCGATACAACGGAAATAGAAATCTGGTAGGAGTTTGTGGTGTGGTTGCTGCCCTTGATAGAAAGATTCTCCATCCAGATAAGTTAATTAGAACTTGTCTGACAAAGAAAGGTGCATTGTCCAATTTCGTACAGATCGTAGCTAACTCAGGGGTGTCAAGGAAGTTCTTGGAGCGAAGAATCAGAACTACAGCAGGCCAATCGGGAATATCCGGATCTGATCTAAAATCCATGCCCATCCCCCTCCCACCTCTAGCTGAGCAACACCGCATAGTCGCCGAAGTGGAACGTCGTCTCTCAGTCATCCAGCAGGCCGAAGCCATCATCGAGGCCAACCTGACAAGAGCCGAACGGCTGCGTCAGAGCATCCTGAAGCAAGCGTTTTCAGGAAAGCTCGTGCCCCAGGATCCTAACGATGAACCCGCCTCGGTCCTGTTGGAGCGTATCCGTGCAGAGCGAGAGGCCGCCCAGGCTAAGGCGAAGCCCGGTCGGAAGCCGCGTCGTCGTCGCACCAACAAGTCGAGGAAGCGTCAGACCGTTGCAAGGGAGGCCACGTCATGATCACATCCACCGCCATTGGACAGAAGCTCTGGAACTACTGCAACGTGCTCCGGGACGCGGGGCTGTCCTACGGCGACTACCTGGAGCAGTTGACCTTCCTCTTGTTCCTCAAGATGATGCACGAGCGCAGCCAGCCCCCGTATACGCTACTGCCCAACTACCAGCCTCCCCCAATTCCCGACGGCTACGACTGGCCCAGCCTGCTTGCTCGTGAGGGCATTGAGCTAGAAATTCACTACCGGCGGACTCTAGAAGAGCTTGGCCGTCAGCCCGGCACCCTGGGAGTCATCTTCAACAGGGCCAGGAACGAAATCCAGGAACCGGCCATGCTGACACGTCTGGTGAAGGACCTCATCGACAGCGAGACCTGGCTGTCGCTAAGCGCCGACGTGAAGGGCGACGCGTACGAGTCGCTGCTTGAGCGGAACGCCCAGGACGTGAAAACCGGGGCAGGCCAATACTTCACTCCAAGGCCGCTGATCCAGGCCATTGTGGACGTTATGCGCCCGGAGCCGGAGACAACCATCTGCGATCCCGCCTGCGGCACCGGCGGCTTCCTCCTAGCCGCCCACGACTACATGGTCCGCAACAATCCAAGCATGAATCAAGGCCAATTGGACCATCTTCAGAACAAGGCGCTGTTCGGTTGGGATAACGTGGCAAAGGCTGCCCGGCTCGGCGTCATGAATCTTTACCTGCACGGCATCGGCGGAGAAGAGACCAACATCGTCGTCGATGACAGCCTCCGCACCCATCCGGGAGTCAACTTCGACATGGTGCTCACCAACCCTCCATTCGGAAGGAAGTCGAGCCTGACTTTCGTAGGCTCTGATGGTGAGGCCGCAAAAGAGAGTCTCGTGGTCGAGCGCCCCGACTTCTGGGCCACCACCAGCAACAAGCAGTTGAACTTCCTCCAACACGTGCGGTCCCTGTTGAAAATTCATGGAAAGGCGGCCATCGTGGTGCCTGACAACGTCCTGTTCGAGGGCGGTGCGGGGGAGACGGTGCGCCGTCACATGCTCGACGAATGCGACGTTCATACCCTTCTGCGTCTTCCCACCGGCATATTCTACGCCCAGGGTGTCAAGGCTAATGTATTGTTCTTCGACCGCAAGCCCGCCAGAGAAACTCCTTGGACGAGCGACCTCTGGATTTACGACCTGCGGACGAATCGACGCTTCACCCTCAAACAGAGCCCTCTCACCCGCGCTGACCTGAACGACTTCGTGGCCTGCTACAACCCGGAATCTCGCCACGAACGCCAGGAATCAGAACGATTCCGGCGCTTCAGCTACGAAGACCTCGTGAAGCGGAACAAAGTGAATCTCGACATCTTCTGGCTACGCGACGAAAGCATGGAGGACACGGCCAACCTGCCGCCGCCGGACCAGATCGCCGAGGAGATAGTCGAAGACCTCCGCGCCGCCCTGGAGCAGCTGGAGGAGATTGCGGCAGACCTGTCGCCAGAACCCCTTTCTGCCAGCGGCCTGAATTGAATCTTGACAGTCATGGCTTTCCTACATTCTACCCTCGACCGGTTATCTACACTCAGGGTATTCAACAGACAGACTACTGCCACCTCAGTCCCAGCGTTAGCACGCGCCGCACAACCCTAAGCCGTTCTGCCCTAACCCTTTCCTTTCGCGCTCTCTGCAATGTCTCGCGCCGCCACGCCAGGTGAGTCTCCCTATCCTCCGCATTCAACGGTGTCATCTCCGGCGGCAACGTCAATCCAAACTCCTCAATCAGGGCAATCTCCAGCTCCCATCGTCGTTCTTCGACCTTGGCCCGCTCTACTTGGCCCTTGCCAGCGTTCTCCCCAGTTCGGAGCATCCGCCACTCCTTCACCAGCGCCGCAGCGGGACCCAAGGCCTGTGCTTCATCCTCCAGAGGCTCCAGAGAAACAACTCCGGGTTCCGTTCGCCGATTGCTCGTGCCTGACGGCGCCTTCGCCTTGGGCTCAAACACCAGGCCCTCGACAGAATTCGTCCGCTCGTCCTCGTGCTGTGCTACTTCCAACTTCTCCACACGTTGAGCCAGTTCCCTCGTCCCTTCCTCCTGCTCGTCCACAACTTGTCGAAGGCTCCTGACCTCTTCCTCCAGCACCTCCACCCGTTTCTCCAACTCCTCACTGTCATCAACGGGATCGTCGGCGAATTCATCCGAGAAATCATCCGTCTCTACCATCTGCTCCAGCGCTTCCTTCATGCGCCGGGACAGCTTGCCCGACTCGATGCTGCCCGCCAGTGTCCTGAAATTCACACCCAACAACTCCGCGGCCTTCACCCGGCCTCGCTGCCGTACCAGTTCCTCCAGCTGCTCCATCAATTGCGCTTCTTGCATGTTCCTGAACCCATTTCCAGCTTCACCAACTGTTTCCCAACCCCCACAATGTCCATTCCCCAGCCGTTCAACCTGCAATTCCTACAATACAATATGTGCAACAAAAGTGACACCAGTCCTATAGAGGGCAATCATCAAATTGCTTGCTCCCATGCAGCCGGTTCATGCCTGACTCAGCTACGATATTGCACCAATTGCACCATACCCCAAAAGTCCGTTTCCCTGTACATCCCGTTTACATACAAACCGCCGATTTGAAATTGCACTTTCTCTCCATAGGTTGATTTTGTGGAACAAGACCTGATCCAGCCCGGCGACAAGGGCCGCCCTGCTAATGCAATTCAAAATTCCCCGAAATTGATTCCTCTAATGGGCCTATGTTGCCATTTGTCCCTTGCAGAACCTGTGTGCATAAGCTACAATCGTACACTTATGCTGTTAGAGCATTCCACCAAAGATAGGAGCACGAAATGATCCTCACCATCACCGTCAGCAATCCCCCGGACGAAGCAAATACACACATACGAGAAGAAAGAAAACGTCATGAAAACGAACTGGATAAAGAGAATATTTGGAGAAAAAGAAGAAAACCCCGTTAAGCTCCTTGCTGTGACGCCTCCCCGCAAGGGGAAGCGCACCATGGTGGGGGTGGAGAACATGCTCGGCACCCTGGCTTTGCCAGAACCCTTCTCCCTGGAGATAGCAGGCGACGTGGACGGGGTGACCCTCATGGCCAGGTGCCGGAGCCGGTCCATGGTGAAGCAGCAGCTGGAGGCCCTCTACCCCCAGGCCCTCATCAACGAGGTGTCGCCTACTGAGGATCCCCTCAGAATGGAAGGGGGAGAGCAAGCCTGGTCAACTGCATTGAGGATCGAAGGGCCCGAGTATGTGCCCCTGAGGGTCTTCGGGGACGACGACCTGGTGGTTCAGGAGTCGGACCCGCTTATACCCCTCATAGGTTCCATGGCGAATCTACAGCAGGGAGAGAGGCTGGTGGCTAGACTCCACCTGACCTCCCTGGGCCACGACTGGGCCCAGGCGCACCAGAGCAAGCTGTACAACGGACAACAGCAACACTATCCCACTGAATCCCCCCAGACCCAGGACGCGAAGCGCCACAGCAGCGAGGGTGTGCGCATGATCGTCATGGGGATTGGAGCAGCGGCAATCCTCCGGGGCTACTTCTGGGTGCGCCAGGGGGAGACGTGGAAGGCAATCCTGCTGGGAGCGGGCATAGTGGCAGGGGGAATCCTGGCGGGCTGGGCCTGGCATCGGTGGAAGAAGGCCCGCAACCGGCCCTACGACCCCCTGCTCATCAAGGACAAGCTCTCCCGGCTGGCCTTTTCAGCCCACCTGGAAGTCACAGCCATCCTGTCGGAGCACGGTACCGAGGAACGGGCGAAGGCGATGCTTGACACCGTCACGGCGGCCTATCGCCACTACGACAATGCCGCCGGCGCCCACTTCAAGCCGGGCAAGGTGAAGGAGGTGGTACAGATAGTGGATGGCCTTCATCCACCGCCCAGAGGGCTGCTGAGCAGCCGAAACGTCCTGGGTGTGAGGGAGGTGGCTACGTTGTGGCACCCGCCGGGAGAAGGATACGACATGCCCCTGGTGGCCCGCTCCGGTGCAAAAGCCCTCATGCCCACCGCCAAGGGGGTCAAGAAGGGAGCGCTGGTGGGGGAGAGCACTGCGAGAAAAGGACGAGAAGTTCGCTTCCCGGACGACCTGCTGAAGCGTCACCACCTCTACGTGGCACGCACCCGCATGGGCAAATCCACCCTCATGCACCACATAATAGTCCACAAGATGAGGGAGAGGGCGGCGGGAAGGAGCAGGGACGCCATCGTGGTGGTGGACCCCCACGCCGACCTGGTGAACTCCCTGCTAGAGCACGTGCCCCCAGAGCTTGCGGACAAGGTGCGGCTCATAGACCTGGCCGACGAGGAGAGGATACCGGGCATTAACCTGCTGGACACCAGGGTATTCAGCGACAGGGACCGCCCCGCCGACTCGGTGGTTCACATAGCCAGGGGCCTGTGGGACCAGTGGGGTCCCAGGATGCAATCTATCCTGGAGCATTCGATCAAGACCCTCCACGAGGCCAACGAGAGCATGGACCCAGAGGAACAGTACACCATACTGGACGGATTGAAGCTGCTCTCGAACGAGGCCTTCCGCTCCGAGGTGCTGCAGAAGATAGATGACTTCTACATCCTCCAGTGGTGGGCCAACACCTTCGCTGGTTGGAGCCGGGACTACAAGGCCGACTCCCTAGCCCCGGTGCAGACCCGGCTCTCCTACTACGCCTCATCGAAGAGGGCCAGGGCTATCCTGGGTCAGTCCCGCTCCACCATAGACATCAGGAAGACAATCCAGGAGGGTGGTGTCCTGCTGGCATCCACCTCCCAGGCCACGGCGGGCAGAGACGTGGCAGCCCTCGTGGGGTCCTCATTGCTCAACCTAGTGGACGCCGTCATCAGGGAGCAGGGTATTTTGCCCCCAGAAGAGAGGCGGGGAGCCCTCGTAGTGGTAGACGAGATGCAGTCCATGCCCGGGGTGGACTACGAGTCCATGCTGTCGGAACTGGGTAAGTTCGGAGCCTCCTTCATCCTTGCCACCCAGAGCCTAGCCAGACTTCAGGATATTTCCCCCTCTCTCCAGGACTCCCTGCTGGCCAATATGGGTTGTCTTGCCGTATTTCAGATGGCCGCCTCCGACGCCCGTGAACTGGTGTGGGAGCTGGACCGGGACCGGGTGACGGAAGAGGACGTGACCTCCTTGCCGGTGCACCACTGCTACGTGAGGGCCACGGTGGGGAAGGAGAGGATGCCCACCTTCTCCATGGCGGTGAAGAAGCCGGAGGAGGGAGACCCGGCAATGGCGGCTAAGGTACGGGAGGCAGTAAGAGAGTACACCGTTTCAGGCCAGAGCATTGCCGATAAGGAAGTCGAGGCTGCCAAGCTGATGGATGACTTCAAGAAGGGCCTGGACGAACTGAAGGGCAGGAAGGCGAAGCCGCAGAATGGGAAAAAGCCCAAGGGTCGCCGGCGACGAAATCGGAAGCGGTCAGACGGGGGGCCGCAACCCTCAAATGGGGAAAGGCCTGGATAAGATGAGATCGGAAGAAAGGGATACGGATATCCTGGAGAAGCTGGCTGCCATGCCGTTCTTGGACAGGCTGGAGCTGGCCGCCGTCTGTGATGTGTCGGAGGGTTTGGCCCACAACGCTTTGGCCAGCCTGAGGGGTCAGGGACTCGTCGGCTTCGTGAAACACAGATCTCCACTGACCTCCACGACACGACGGTACTACGTCGCCGCAGAGGGAGTAAAGCGGCTCGCCGCAGAGGGGACCACTAGCCAAAGGAAGGTGCTTCGCGAGTACTCGGTGTCGGCTCAGTGGCAGCGGCTTCTGCTGGAGCGTCTCGACGCCGTGGTGGTCATCTACCGGCTGGCGTCCGCGATGGCCGCCGTCACAGGGTCCCTACAGATTCGGTGGTATCGTAACGGGCCCTTGGACTGCGTCATCATCCTATCCGACGGTCTCACAGTCGGTGTTGTAAGGAGGGGCCTCACAGCCGACGAGACCAGTTTCAATAAGCGGCTGTGGCGACTTCTGGGTACGGACCGGCCGGTGCCGGGTGCCCTGCTCGTCATGTTGCCCGACGATGTGCGGCTCCGTCGAGCCAGAAGGCGGTTGGCGCAGACTTCCCTGCCCGTATACCTGTCTTTGGAGGAGGATGTGGCTCAGGCGGATGCCGACTCGGAGGTCTGGCGTCTGCCATCCTTTTCCAACAGGCTGAACCTCAGGTACATCCTGTCCCGTGTGCCGCAGCGAGGAAGGATTCCCGACGAGAGGGTGGCGAAGAAGGCGTCGCTTCCGATGGACCAGAAGGCTTCAAAGCCTCCGGCTGAAGTCAAGGTATGCATGCTATCAACGATTCTCAGGGCCGCTGAGAAACGCATGCTGGATTACCTCTTCCAGTGGCCTTTGGCCACAGTTCGGGAATTGGCAGGTATGCTGGGCGTTTCCCATGCCCGCATTTACCAAGCCACAACCAACTTGTCCAGGTATGGCTTGGTGTCTAAGCCGGGCATCAATGGCAGACGTGGGCTTGCTCTCAGTGACAGGGGATTGGCCTTACTGGCGAGGAGGGACAGGACCTCGGTCTCCGCCATCCTGAAGCGGTGGAGCGTAGCTTCCGAGAATGGCGCGGACATCGCATCCTGGCGTGACGTGACCGGGAAGCGAATCCGACATCTGTCGAGACTCGTTGATCACACCGGCGCGGTGTATCGGTTCATGGCGGCCCTGGTTCACCAGGCCAAGATTAGGAAGGGGATTCGTGTATTGCAAATATCCCCGGCGGACCATGCCGCCCGATACTTCCGGCATGGGGGTCTCCTGCGATCTGTGCATCCAGACGCCTTCGGCGTGGTTCAAAGGGGAGATAGGCGGTGTCCGTTCTTCCTAGAGTGGGAGCGCAGGGCGGTGAGACCAAGCACAATGTCGGCCCGGCTTGCCCCGTATCTCCGGTACTACTACACTCACAATCCCCAAGACGATCACGGGACAACTCCCCTGGTGCTGATTGTCTTCGATGACTACCTGGTGGAGGCGAACTTCCTTGGTGTCGCACGAAGGGAGATGGCAAGGACGGGGGTCAATCTGCCGCTGTGGGTATCCCACAAGGAGATGATTGAGAAAGAGGGCCCTCTAGGCAAAGCCTGGCGAAACCCAGATTATCTGGAGTACACGGACGCCTTTGGGATGGCTGCATTGTAAAATGAGATTGAATAGTCAGGGGCGCATTTCCGCAAGGGGCCAAATGGTAAGGGCCGCAGGCGCCAATCAGAAGAATTTGCAAGCGAGAGAGAGTTTATGAATTTCCAAGAAATTAAACAAACCAGTAATAGCTGCTTCGAAGGACGCACTAAGGCCGTCAGGTGTGTGGCCGGGGCTTTAGTCAGGGAGGGTAAGATCCTTCTTGTGAAGAGGTCACCACAGTCGAGGTTCTATCCCAATGTGTGGGACCTGTTTGGTGGACACGTTGAGGGAGAGGAAACCTTGGAAGATGCACTACTTCGTGAGGCTTTCGAGGAACTGAAGGTGAAGGTAGCATCCTTCAATAAGATTGGTACAATCTACGATCCGGTCGAACCGGCTGAAGTCTCAGTCTACATCATCAGTGGCTGGGAGGGAGTACCTACTAACGCCGCACCAGATGAGCATTCTGCAATAGGGTGGTTTGCGACTGAAGAATTGCCGATTCCTTCCGCCCTTGATGGATACGGAGATCCCATCAAGCAGGCTGTTATAGCCAGCCTTGACGAAACTGCCGTTACATCAAACGAAAGCACAGGAGGACAATTGTGAAACAACCACAGGACCTCATTCCGGCGGCTCTTTATGCAAGGGTCTCCAGCGACAGGCAGGACGTGGACCTGTCCATATCGGCCCAAATGAGGGCGTTGCGTGACTATGCCGATAAGAACGGGTATTGGGTGGCCCGAGAGTACATTGACGAGGCCGAAAGCGGCCGTATCGCCAACAGGCCCCAGTTCCGTAAGATGATCGATGAAGGCAGTCAACCTGACTCTCCTTTCAGGGAAATTCTGGTCTGGAAGTTCAGCAGATTCACCAGGAAACGGGAGCATGCTGTGGCTTTCAAATCCATGTTGCGTCGAAGGGGCATAAAGGTCACGTCGATCACTGAGCATGCCGATGACTCTCCCACCGGGAAACTCCTGGAGGCCATCATCGAGAGTGTGGACGAGTTCTACTCTGAGAACCTGGCCCAGGAGGTACGGCGCGGTCTACGAGAAGCCGCATCGAGGGGCTTCTGGATGACTTCCCTTGCCCCTTATGGCTACAGGAGGGTGCACGTGCAGGACGGGGTGAAGAAGCGTCCCAAGTTGGACGTGGAGCCAGGTCCAGATACCATCGTGCAGCGCATATTCGACCTGTCCGAGGCAGGTAAGAGCGTCCTGGACATCGCCAGAGTCCTCAATGGCGAAGGGATTGCTAGTCCCAGGGGGAAGCGCTGGACAAAAACGGTGGTCCACAAGATTCTCAACAACGAGACATACACCGGCACCCTCATTTGGGGCGTGGGGGCAAAAGACAAGGCACCACCAGTAAGGGTGGAAGACGCCTTCCCCGCAATCATCTCAAAATCCCAGTTCAAGCGGGTTTCAGCACATCTGCGGTCACGTGCGCCTGCAGTGGAGCATCCCAGGAGGGTGGCTAGCTCCTATCTCCTCAGCGGTCTGGTCAAGTGCAAGAAATGCCGTAGTGCTCTCACTGGGCAGGCCGCCAAGAGCGGCAAGTTCGCCTACTATGTCTGCCAGTCACTGATCAAGCGGGGAAAGGAGTCCTGTAACGCCCCCAGATTGAATGCAAGGCGCTTCGAGCGGCAGGTAATCGAAAAAATCAGGTGCAGCGTCCTTTCCGAGAGCAACATCAGGGACCTCGTAAGGTTGGTGGACGAGGAGATGGACGGCGTCGCCATGGAGCAGCGCAAAACGCTGAAGTCCATCAACGGAGAGCTCCAGGAGGTGGAACGCTGGCTTGACAGACTCTACCGCGCCATCGAGACGACGGAACTCGACATGACCGACATCGCTCCGCGCATCCGGGAGCACAGAGAGCGGCAGCGGAAGCTACAGGACGCGGCAAGGACGGCCAAGGCGGCGTTCTCTGAGCGCAGGATATGGCTGGACAACGTGGAGACCATCAAGGCATTTGCCAAGGACATGAGACAGTTCCTGAAGGAGAGCCAGTTGACGGAGCGGAGGGCCTTCATCAAGTCCTTTGTAAAGGAGATCTTGGTGGTCCCTGGCCAGGCACGATTGCGTTACTCGCTTCCCATGCCTCTGGATAGCAATATGTCGGGGATGGACGCCGAGGTGATAGCCCTTTCTCCACCGGTTCCTTCAACAGTAACTGCAAATGGGGAAGGGGAGACTCGAACTCCCACGCCTCTCGGCACATGATCCTAAATCATGCTCGTCTACCAATTCCGACACTTCCCCGTAAACAAACCGCCGATAATGGTACTACTCCCCAATCACCCTCGGCAACGCACCCACTCTCCGGCCCCACCCGTCAAGTCCGCGCAAATTCGCCGCTCCAGGCGCTCTGATAGACAACTTCGCAACCTTCGGATATGCTTGCCTTATAGGAACCATCATTCCCCGGAGGTGCTTTATGCAGATCACCCTCAACCACACAATTGTACCCTCGCGCGACAAGGTCCGCGCCGCCGAGTTCTTCGCAAAAATCTTCGGTCTCACCTACGAAGGCGCCCACGGCCACTTCGCGCCCGTTCAGGTCAACGACACCCTGACCCTCGACTACGACAACCGGGACAAATTCGAGGCCCACCACTACGCTTTCCACGTTACCGAGGACGACTTCGACTCCATCTTCGGGCGCATCAAAGAGGAGGGCATCACCTACGGCAGCGGCCCCTTCAACAGCGAGGACATGGACATCAACCACCGCATGGGCGGCCGCGGCGTCTACTTCAAAGACCCCGACGGTCACCTGCTGGAGCTGATGACCCGCGTCTAGTCCCACCACCGCCATTCCGGCAACTCCCAAACGAAGAACCTGATCCGTAAACACCCCGCCCTAGTTAGGGCCAACTGAAATGAGGGAAAAATAAATGGACGACAGAAGCCTGGCATTCACCCCCGCCTGGAAGCAGCGCGACATGATCGCCGCCAAGAAAATCTCCCCGGTGGAACTCGTCGAGCTCTACCTGCGCCGCAGCGACAGCCTGAACCCCCAGCTCAACGCCTACCTGACCGTCGTCGGCGACATGGCCGTGGGGTGGGCGCGGGACGCTGAAGCCGCCGTCATGCGCGGCGACGACCTCGCCCCCCTTCACGGCGTGCCGATTTCCATCAAGGACCTGAACGCGACGAAGGGCATCCGCACCACCAACGGCTCCCTCATCTTCAAGGACGACGTACCCGACGCCGACGACATCGTCACGGAGCGGGTGCGCGCCTCCGGGGCGATAATTCTGGGCAAGACCAACACGCCGGAGATGGGCCATAAGGGCTCCACCGAGAACCGGCTCGGGCCTCCCTGCCGCAACCCTTGGGACCTGACCCGCACCCCGGGCGGCTCCAGCGGCGGCGCGGCAGCGGGACAGGTGGCGGGGCTTTCGGCGCTGTCCCAAGGCAGCGACGGTGGCGGCTCCATCCGCATCCCCGCATCCTATTGCGGCCTGTACGGCATCAAGGGGACGCAGGGTCGGGTGCCCTCCATCTCCACCGCTCCAGGCGGCTGGGGTCAGCTGGGCCAGAACGGCCCCATCACCACCACCGTCAGGGACTCCGCCATGCTGCTGCAGGCGCTCTCTGGCCCCGACGACAGGGACCCAGTCTGCATGCGCACGGAGGCGCCGGACTTCTCCGCCACCCTCGGCCAGGGGGTGAAGGGACTCCGCATCGGCTGGACGCCCGACTTCGGCTCCGCACCGGTGGACCCGGAAGTCCGCGCCGCCTGCGAGGCCGCCGCCCGCTCCTTCCAGGATCTGGGCGCGCACGTCGAGGACGCCGACATAGTCATCGACTACGAAGACGCCTTCGACACGATGGACATGATCATGTTCAGCGACCGCGCAGCAAACAATGGCGGCCACCTGAAGGAACACGCCCACCTGCTGGACGACACGCTGAGGCCTCTGCTGGAGGAAGCGATGACCTGGTCAGCCGGGAAGCTCGCCTTCGCCCTGCGTCGCTTCGAATGGCACCGCTTTAACTTCGCCCGAATCTTCGACAAGTACGACCTGCTGCTGAGCCCGGTGATGGCGACGCCCGCCTTCACCATTGGCGAGCCACCGCAGGTGATTGACGGTCAGAAAGTGATGAGCGAGTTCTGGGGGTTCAACCCGTTCAACTTCCTGATAAACATGAGCGGCCAGACCGCTGCCAGCATCCCCTGCGGCTTCTCCAGCGACGGCCTCCCCATCGGCCTGCACATGATAGGCGCGAAGGGACAGGAAGCGCTGGTCCTGCAAGCGTCGGCGGCGTATGAGGAGGCGCACCCGTGGGCGGACAAACACCCGCCGGTGTCTTAGGGTAGCAACCCGCGACAGAAAATCCTGGACCCCAGTCCTCTGTCATTCTGAGGAGGCCCCGCGACGAAGAATCTCGTTGCGGCGGGACTTAGGATGTCGCAGGACTTGCTTCGCAGATCATGTTGGCAATTCGCTCAAGGCTTTCTACCACGCCATCTAGCATCGCCGAGTACTCCACATCTCGTTTCAGGTTGACCGGTGCCCAGCCGGGATCGCGAATACCCAATTCTGCCCGCACTACGTCACTAATGACCAGATTTCTGTAAGCGAAATCGACCCACAAGGGAGTTTCGCCTGTAATTTCGAACTGGTCAACGTTCACACCGAACCATACTATTTTCCCGTAAAGCCTTATGTACCTGCCGTATCCATAGCTACGAGGGGTACGGTTCAATCCCTTCCGGTTAGCCCACTCTTGCTCTATTCCTCTCTCGGTAGCAGCATCTATAAGACGCTTGTATTGGCGCAAGCGAACCTCAGAATCAGCTCCAAATTCCTCTCCCCGACGGATTGGCTTGAATGCGCCAGCATCAGCGTACTTGGCAAGACTTCGTAGCTGTCGGATTTCACTAACGACACCATCTTCACGGTAGTCCGTGGCCCGTGCAGCCATGCTGTCAAGAAGTCCGCCCCAACTCACGATCATTAAGTGCCTTTCGGTGTCCCCCACACGCAAGGACTTGCGCTCTGCGTTGATCTCGATCAAATCTTCGAACTCTCTGTCCAAACGCCCCTTAAGCTGTGGCCACAATGATTTGACTCTTTCCTCCGGTGTCAGGAATATCACCACTGTTGGGCCATGATCACGCAGCCGCTTGATATAGCCATTAGGCTGGTTCGGTGTGAGTTCAGCCCAAAACTTAACCTCAATGAGCACTCTCTCCGCTCCGGTCTCATCAAAACCCACCAGATCAGGCCGCGTACCATCAGCCTGAATCACTTGTGATTTGATAACAGTGACGGGGTCTATACCACGCACGCCGGACAGAATCACATCGTTTAGCGCTTCCACGGAAGCGTCCGAATGATCAAGAATATGCCGGAGAGTCTCCGTTGCGATGTTCTCGGTATTACCAGGGAAATTAGCAACCAAATATGCCAGCAGAGTATCGTTGTCAGCCATAGAATGCTCCTCCAATAATGTCAACCCCCATACGCCGGCCCCGCCGGGTAGTCCTCCCGCTTCCCAGAATCCCCCGACTGAATCACAAAATCCCGGCGGTCCCGGTACAACAGGGCGCGGTTGATCACGTAGTTGACGCCCGGCTCCAGCTCGTTCCAGTGGGTCATCAGCCAGTATTTGTGCTCACCCAGGAACAGGTAGGTGTTCTTCATCGTGAAGAAGCGGCAAGCCACACCCTCTCCGGCGCTAAATCTCTGGCGGACGGCTTCCAGCAATTCCTGCTGGCTGTCCTTTTCCGAGAGAACGTATTCATGCGGCCAGGTATCCCGGTACGTCACCGCCTCCCGCCAGTTCGCATTGGCAATCAACGACATGATGTCAGCAATTTTCGATTCCAAACTTCACTCCTCCACGCATAGTTTCAAGGGGCCAAATGCCTAACCCTCCGGCGACTCGATGGACAGCGGAATCCGAATCATCTCGTGGCCGTCTATGACGGCGTGGACGGAGCAGTTCGAGTAGTTTGGAAACTCCACGTTGTTGAAGCCTATGCTGATGCGGCCCAGACTCTCCAGTCTCCCCAATCTTGGCTGCCCAATGGACATCACCGTGCGAATCTCCGGCGTCAGGTCCTTCCCGTCTTCGTCGATGAGCCGGACGGTCAGCTGCTTCTCGCCCGCCTCGGCGATGCTGGCGCGGATTTGCGCCACCAGGAAGAAGTAGGGATGCCGCGCGGGCACCTGCTTCGCATAGATGGTGTCAAAGCCGATGCCCAGGGCGTTTATCTTCCCCGAAATCTCGGCATGGTCGCATAGAAAAGCAAAGTCTACTCTCAACTTTTCTCCCCCTCTCTAACAAGATTTTGTGTCGATGACGACGGCCCCCGTCAGCCCCCAAACGATTCCCAGTCCACGTTCTCCTCGAAGGTCGCGGCGGTCCGATAGAGTGTCGTTTCGTCAAAGGCTTTCCCTACCAGCATCAACCCCACCGGCAGGCCCTCCGACTTCCCGCAGGGGATGCTCAGGGCCGGGTGGCCGGTCGCGTTGAAGGGCGAGGTGTTGCTGAGCATGTCCCACGCATTGTCCAGTAGGGCGCGGCTGTCCGGGCTCTCAGGCACCGCATGGGCCTTCACCGGCGTGGTGGGCATTACCAGCACGTCGAACGACTCGAAAGCCCTGTTGTAGGCCGCCCGCCACAGCCGACGCAGATTTTGCGCCTTGGCGTAGAACATCCCGTGGTACTCCGTATTCAGGTAGGTACCCGTCAGCAGGGTGACTTTCAGCGTGGGCGGCAGGTCCTGGCTCTGGGCGAGCCGAAACTTGCCCATGGCCAACGCTAATCCTTCGTTGTACAGCCCCTGCCAGCCGAAGCCCATCCCGTTTGAGTTGAAGGTGGCGGTGGCCTCACCCAGGCTGATGCCGAAGAACACAGGCTGGAACGTGAGATGCTCCGGTATCGAAATCTCAGACACCGTCGCTCCCAGATTCTCCAGATCCGCAATCGCTCGTCGTACGCAGTCGTTCACGTCCGTCTGTCCGCCCTCCTGCCGGAACCCTTCCGACACCACGCCCACCCGAAGTCCATGTATGCCGCCGGTTAGCGCTTCCGTGTATGCAGCTGCTTTGACGTCTCCCTGACGCGGGTCCATAGGGTCCTTCCCCGCAATCACCTCCAGCATCAGGGCGTTGTCGGCCACGTTTCGCGTCATCGGCCCCGTGTGGTCGAAGGTGCTTCCGATGCCGACGACGCCGGTGTAGGGCACCAGGCTGTAGGTGGGCTTCATGCCCACCACGCCGGACCACGATGCGGGTATGCGGATGGAGCCCCCCTGGTCGCCGCCCAGCGTCATGTCGATGTCGTCGTAGAAGAGGGCCGCGGCGGACCCGCCGGACGATCCCCCCGCCAGGTGTCCGGTGTTGTAGGGGTTCAGGGTGGGCCCGTAGGCGCTGGTGTCGCCCGCGCCGGAGAATGCGCAATCGTCCATGTTCAGCACCGCGGTTATCTCCGCCCCCGCGCCCAACAGCCGCGTCACCACCGTGGCGTCCATGTCGGGAACAAACCCCTTCATCACCAGCGATCCGCAGGTCATCGGGATTCCGGCCACGCAAACGTTGTCCTTGACCCCAACCTTCTTACCGGCAAGCTTGCCCGACGCTGCCCCCGTAACCCGGCATCGACGCAGGATGGCGTTGAACGGGTCGTCTGCCCGCGACGGTCTGTTGCCAGAGCGGCGTTCCCCTTCCCTGGGCACAGGCAGATTCGACGGCATCTGCTCAACCTTCCGGAAGTCGTCGAAGAGGTCGGTGATGATCTCGTGGAAGTCCTCCAATTCCTTGCCGGAGAGAGTGAAGTGGTTCATCTCAGCCAGTTTCTGAAGCATCTCCCGCGTGGGCGGCCTGACGGTCATGGTGACCTCCTTGTATGCGATATCCAACGAAGGGTGTTATCCAAAGTGGTAAACCTCGCTGGGATTCGCTTGTTCTAGCAAAGGTAGTGTAGAACCTGCAACGGCGGGTTTCAAACCTGCCGCCCTGCCCAGTCCCAATCGTAGAAACGGAAACCCAGGGGAATTAAGCGAGAATTTCGAGAATTAGTATCGTGAACTAACCGCCGGCCGTGTCAGATGCTCTTTCTTCCCAGGCTTGATACACCCTTTGCATCAATGCAATCAGCCGCTCCTGGTGAGTTACCCAGCCTTCAGCATCGAGCAGCAACCGCAATTCGTCATACAGAGGGTCGCCGCTTGAACTCTTGAATTCGTGGTTAATCGCCTCTTTGGCTTCTTCGAAATCCTCGGGACAGAGCCGCAGGGTCCTTCCATATAAGATAAGGGATATCAGATCTCTAGACTCAACCTGAACGCGGGCGTAGGAACGTGACCGATAACCTTCTGCTTCTTGCATCCTAAGATGGAAGCCAATGGACCATGTACCAGTGTACTCAGTGCAGCGGGGCCAATTCTCCCGGAACCTCTCCCGGACAGTGTCGAAGAGTTCCGACACCCTATACTCTTCCAACCGCTTCTGCAATAACTCTCCCCGCTCAGTTCCACTCAGGTACCGTGTTGCCGTCCTTTGTTGAAGCGGGGATGCGCCCTCCACCTGCACTCGCCGAGCCAGCAGCGTCTGACCATTTCGCTCAAAGCCGTGAAAAGTAATCAGTGAGATGTCCATGCCGCTGTTCTCAGCAAGGAACGCTGTCATCCGCTCTGTGGATTCGTCCGCACCCAGCCCTACCAGACACATCCGCAAGGGCCGCAACACATCTAACGACTCAAATTCCCCACTATGCCATTCCAGGAATTCTTCAATTTCCTCTATCCCATGCTTGCCTGAATTTTCAGATATTAGGCGGCCCAGCGCGTCCGGATCCAAGCCGTTGAGGTATGAGGCGTAGTCAATTATCTGGGCTACGGCTTCCCTGGCAAGGATCCCTCGCTTTAGCTCAAAGACGACAAGCCTGCCATCCTCATCCACTCCCAGAAGATCCAATGGCCCTCCTGCCGTTGGCGTCTGTCTCCCGATCAGTCTCAGCCCTGGAAGCAACAGGCTTGGATTCTTTACAAGAATTTCCTCCAGCAATGCCTCGGTTTCTACCTGCGTTTTCGACTCCAATGACGTCGCTGTATTTGCATCGTCAATAGCCCAGACATTTATCTCTTCCGTCATTATCCCTCTTTCCCATTGGCTCTCTTAAGGCGGACAAGCAGAGTCATATTCGTCATTGCTAATGGTACTTTGCAGATCGAACTGAGGTCGGGTGCGGCGATGCTCCTGCAATGCGATCTTCGCCTCTATTTCACTCTTGGCCTCGTCGACCATACGACGCATCTCAGGCGAGAAACTCTTAGTAAGTTCGCTCCACGGATGGCGTCCGCTCATCAGTTTAGTCCTTCCCTGCGTGGTCAGCCCCCATTGTATTCGTCCATGATTGCCCCAAGCAAGGAACACCCTCCATGAAATCTACCAACCCCCTAGAAGGTTTTCGCTTAATCGTGGATAATTTCAAGCGATCTCGCTCTTCAGAGAAACTTGCTATCCAACCGAGGTGATTCCCTTGCCTAACGCCACCACCGAACCACAATACGACGTTATCATCATCGGCGCGGGATCCGCCGGGGGCATCCTCGCCTCCCGCGTTTCGGAAGACCCCAACGTTTCCGTGCTGCTTCTGGAGGAAGGTCACGACTATCGCACCCTAGGCGAAACGCCGGAGGACGTGCGCAGATATCAGTTTCAGTCGGGCCGCAGCGTCGAGCCGAAGCATCACCTGAATTTCCCCGCTCTCATAAACAGCAGTCAGGAACGCGGCGAAAAAATCATGCATCGCGGACATGTCGTCGGCGGTACCAGCGCCATCAACGGCGCCTTCTTCCTCAGAGGACTGCCGGAGGACTTCGACGAATGGGCGGAGTTGGGCAACCCCGAGTGGTCCTTCTTCAACGTTCTCCCCTACTTCCTCAGAATGGAGAACGACGCCGACTACGGCGGCGATTTCCACGGCAAGCGCGGGCCCCTGCCCATCCACCGGCTGCCCCTGGAATCCCTGCTACCCAGCGTCCAGGCTTTCCACAAGGCCTGCATCGCCGCGGGGTATCCAGACTTCCCCGACATGAACCACCCCGAGGCCCACGGCGTCGGCATGCTTCCCCTGAACAAGGTCGGCGGCATAAGAATCAACACCGCCATCGCCTACCTGAACCCCAACCGGCACCGCATGAATCTGACCATCCGAGGCCGCGTCCAGGTGCGTCGGCTCCTCTTCGACGGCAAACGCTGCATCGGCGTGGAGGCCGAAAGCGGCGGCGAGACCTTCAAAGTCACCGCCAACCAGACCGTCCTCAGCGCCGGCGCCATCGGCTCCCCCTTCCTGCTGCTCCACTCCGGCATCGGCCCCGCCGACGACCTGGAATCCTTCGGCATAAACGTCATCCACCACCTGCCCGGCGTGGGCCTGAATCTCCGCAATCACCCATCCGTCAACGTAACCTACCGGGAGCGTCCCGGCGTGGAGCGCGACTACCTCACCAACCCCATCTTCCTGCGTTACAGCGCCGCCGATTCCCACACCGCCCGCGACATGACCATCACGCCCGACTACCGGGCCCTCGACGACAGCGTCCCCATCGTAAACTTCAGCGTCCACCCTGAACTACCCGAAAGCGCCGGCCGTCTATATCTGACTTCCGCAGACCGGAATGTCCCCCCAAACCTCGACTTCGAGATATCCCATCCGCGGGACCTGCTGCGATTCAGAGAAGGGGTGCGTATCAGCCTCCGGCTGGCAGAGGACCCGGCCTTCAACGACGTTCTGGCAGACCGGATTGCCCCGCTCGACGCCGACCTGATAAACGACGACACCCTGGACATGTGGCTCCTCAAGAACATGAGCGCCGCCCAGCACACCTCCGGCACCTGCAAGATGGGCCCCGCCTCCGACCCCAACGCCGTCGTCGACCAGTATTGCTCCGTTCACGGCATCGAGGGGCTGCGCGTAGTTGACGCCTCCATCATGCCGAACGTCGTCCGCTCCAACCCCAACTCCAGCACGATGATGATGGGCGAACGCGCCTCGGCGTGGGTACGGGAGAATGTGACGGGCTGAACCCTTGCTTGTAGGAGCGGTTAGGGAACCGCCCGACGTGCCTCAGTCCCGGTCCACCGGAGGATAGTGTGGCGCGCCCCAGTGCTCTGCTGGATTGGCCACCATAATCTGCACGAATCGTGGCACCAGGAAGGCCACAATCCTCCGTCCGTCCCGCACCTGCTCCCGGTTGACCGAGCTTCGCCAGGTAGCCCCGCCATGAATCAACTGGTTTCGCAGCACGTAGAGCCGGTCAAACAAAATGCTGAGTATCTTCACCGTGTCCTGTTCAGCTAGCGCAAGACCCGCTGCCCGCTTGCTTCTTTCAAAGGAATCTCCCCAATTATCGTGTCCGGGCGCTCCGTTTTGAAACTTCCAGAATGGCTCGAACACGTACCGATTATTCAGAAAAACGCGAATCTCCTGGGAGAATCTATTCCAGATAGCATCGTAAACGACGTTGTCCACGTCCAGCCCTACTATCCTGTTGAAATACTCCCGAAAGCTCTCCCGCTCCGGCGTCCATTCGACTTCGGGCTTGTCCTCGGCGTAGATGGCATTGAACGCGATCCAGTAGAAGATGAAAGCAGCGTCTTCATCCTCACCCTCCATCTCCGCCCGCGCAATCCAGCTCAGCCCCCGGTATGTCCGCAGTTGAAGGCCCTCCGGAAGTTGGTCCCTGGACACCTCCCACTGGGTATGCAGGGCTTCGTATGTCAGACTGCTTTCAGAGAATTGGCTGGACACATCCCCACCTCAAAGAACACCTGAATCAACGACAAAGTCTGCAAAACTGAAAAGAGTGACCCGCCTCGGACTCGAACCGAGAACCTACTGATTAAGAGTCAGTTGCTCTGCCAAATTGAGCTAGCGGGCCGCCGATTTGAGATTATACCACGAAGCCTTTAACGCTACCTACCGTAGCTGAGCCGCTCGATCAGATAGGGGTGCAGCCCAGCCACTCGCATCCGCTCCTGCGTCACCGAAACGTCGTACGCTACGCGGTGATGCGACATTCGGCCTTTTTCCGTATCGAACAGCAGATAGCTCGCCCGCCGGTCGCCGTCCCTCGGCTGACCCACGCTGCCCGGGTTGACGATCGCCCGAATCGCTCCAAGCGCCACTTCCTGCCCGTCCCCCAGCGCCCGAAACAGCGGCTTTCCCTCCACCTCCACACACACGAAGGGCAGGTGCGAATGCCCCACCAGGCAGAAGGGCGTTGCCATCCTCCGAAAATTCTCCGACGCCGCATAGTCGTTGACGAGGTACTCCCATAGGGGGTCCCGTAGGCTGCCGTGGGCCATGGTGAACTCGCCCCAGGTCGCAACCTCCGGCAATTCCTCCAGAAACGATTTGTGGTCGTCCCCCAGGTGCGCCCTCGTCCAGAGGGCCGACTGCTTGGCGTAGGTGTTGAAGTTCTCGACGCCTATCCGCCCCAGCGCGGCGTAGTCGTGGTTGCCCGCCACGCAGAGCATCTCCAGCTCCGACAGCGCCTCGATGCACTCGCCGGGGTCCGGGCCGTAGTCCACCACGTCGCCCAGGCACCAGACGGTATCGAATCCGCCGCGAAGTTGGGCATCTTCCAGCACCCTCCGCAGGGCTTCCAGGTTGGCGTGAACGTCGGAAATAATCAGCGTGCGCATCGTCCATCAATCTTACACCTTGAAAGGCCCAACCCCTAGCCTCTACAATCCTTGAACCATGCAAACCAGCGCCACAGAGATACGAAGCGTCGGCGAGTTCGGCGCCATCGACCGGCTGACCCGCCTCATACTGGCCCGACGCCATGCCACCCAACAGTCGGCGTGCGCGACCCTGATCGTGGACACGGGCGACGATGCCGCAGCCTGGCGCAGCCCCGCCGGTTCCTACCTGTTCACAACCGACACGATGGTCGAGGGCGTCCACTTCACCCGGGCCACCCTCTCCTGGAAGGACGTGGGCTGGAAAGCGATGGCCGTTAACGTGAGCGATCTTGCCGCCATGGGCGGACGACCCCTGTATGCCCTCGTCACCCTCGGGCTGCCAGGCGAGTTTCCCCTCGATGCCCTCGACGCCATCTATGCAGGTATGCTGGACATGGCGGAAGAGGCGGGCTTCTCCGTCATCGGCGGCGACATGGTCAGGTCCCCCACCGCCTTCGTCAGCGTTGCCCTTGTTGGCACGATACGAGGCGAGCCCATGACCCGAACGAACGCCGCGTCCGGAGACCTCATTGCCGTCACCGGTCCCCTCGGCTCCTCCGCCGGCGGCCTCGCCCTACTCCAGGACGAAACTCCGACCACCGACGACGCTGCCCTCCTTCTCCAGGCCCACCGTCGCCCGCAGCCCCACCTCGCCCAGGGGCAGGCGCTCTCCGAGGAAGGTGTGTCCTGCGCGATGGACATCAGCGACGGGCTGCTCGCCGACCTGACCAAGCTCTGTCACGCCAGCAACGTCGCCGCCCAGGTCGAAGCCCCCCAACTGCCCATCCATCCGGCCCTACCCCGCTTGTTTCCTGAAACCCATCTAAGAAAAGCCCTCTCCGGCGGCGAAGACTACGTGCTCCTTTTCGCCGCTCCTCCCGAAATCATAGACCGCGTCATTCAACGAATCCCGGATGCCGCCATCATCGGTCGCATCATGGACGGCGACCCCGGACGGGTGAGGGTGTTGGATGAAGGCGGAAACGAAATCACGCCCACACAGTCCGGCTGGGACCACTACCGCTAGTATGCCAACAAGCCTGGAGATAGCCAGCCGCAGCGCCGACGAGACCCACGACATCGGACGTCTCATCGGCGCCAACGCCAAACCCGGCGACCTTTTTCTGCTCACCGGCCCCCTCGGCGCGGGCAAGACCTGCCTCACCCAGGGCATAGCCTGGGGCCTCGGCGTGAAGGAACGTCCCCGCAGCCCGACCTTCGTACTTCTTGCCCGCTACCGGGGTCGGCTCACCATCCACCACGCGGACCTCTTCCGCATCGAGGGCACCGCCGACGCCCTCAGCCTCGGACTCGAAGACTGCCTCAACGACAATGACGTATGCATCGTCGAATGGGCCGACCGGGCCCCGGAGCTCTTTGTCGAACCCTCCCTCCGCGTGGAGATGGACCACCACCCCACCGAGAACGACACCCGCACCATCACCCTCCAGACCGACGATAACCGTTACCGTCCCATCCTCGACGCCCTTGCCAACAGAGACGCAAGCTGATGCTCCTCGCCATCGACACATCCACATCCTACGGCGGCGTCCTTGTGTGGGACGAGAACCGCCCCGTGTACTCCCTCGCCTGGCGTTCGCCATACAACCACACCGCTCTCCTCATGCCCGCCGTCCAGGAGGCTCTGCGGCAGGCGGGGACCATCGCAAAGGAGCTTGATGGCATCGCCGTCGCCCTCGGGCCGGGCGGCTTCAGCGCCCTGCGGGTCGGCATCAGCGCCGCCAAGGGTCTCGCCCTCCCCTGGGGCACCCCCCTGGTCGGCGTCGGCACCCTGGAGACGGAGGCCTACCCCTACGCGGACACGGGCCTCCCCGTCTGCCCCCTGCTGAACATCGGCCGACGGGACATGGCTTGGGCATGCTTTGAGGTCAAGGAAGGTCGATGGCAGAAGACCCGCGACGAGCGGATAACCCCCAACACGGAGCTGGCGCAGACCCTCCCCGCCGACGCCCTCATCTGCGGCGAAGGAACGCTGACTGCAGCCCCCCTTCTCAGGGAGTCCGGCATCGAATTCCCCCACGTCATGGAATATCCCAGCGCATCCCTGCGTATCTGGGCCTTGGCCCGCCTGGCCTCGGAACGGCTCCGGCAAGGCCAGATCGACGACGCTACAAACCTTCAGCCCCTATACTTGCGTCGACCCAACATCACCCCGCCAAATCCGCCGCGGAGGGTTCAGCGGTGACAATCAAGCATCGTGAAGACTTAACACACAACTAAAGGAGAAATCGTGAGCGAAGACACTCAACAGACCCTGGTCCTCATCAAGCCCGACGGCGTTCAGCGCGGGTTGGTCGGCCAAATCATTGACCGGCTGGAGGCCCGGGGACTACGCATTGCCGCGCTGAAGATGGCGCACCTGGACTTGGAAACGGCGTCCCGCCACTATGGCGTACATCGGGAGCGCCCCTTCTTCAAGGGCCTGGTCGACTTCATCACTTCCAGCCCCCTGGTCGCCATGGTGCTGGAAGGCCCAAACGCCGTGGAACTGGTCCGTACCACCATGGGCGCTACCAACCCCATCGACGCCCAGCCCGGCACCATCCGCGGCGACCTGGCCATCGACATCGGGCGCAACCTGATCCACGGTTCAGACTCAACGGAATCGGCAGCCACGGAAATCCAGCTTTTCTTCAATGCAACCGAGATTACGAGCTACGATAAGGACGTTCAACCCTGGATTACTGAATAGCCGCCTACCGCCCCGGACGCCCATCTACCTCACGAGCAAACTTCGTCAGGGCAAAAACTACTGGATTCTGACCACCTGGGGGGCCTTGTTCCACAGCTCCTCCAGCCGGTAGTAGTCCCGCTGCTCCGCGCCGAAGATGTGGACGATTACGTCGCCGAAGTCCAGCAGCACCCAGCCGGAATCGCCTCGTCCACCCTCCCGGTTGTTGAGGACCACGCCCGCCAGCTTCAACCGCCTCACCATATCGTCCCGCAACGCCCTCGCCTGCCGGCCCGTCCCGGCGGTCATGATGACGAAGTAGTCGGCGAAGATTGCCTGACCTCTTATGTCAAGCAGGACTATGTCCTCCGCCTGCAGGTCGGATGCGATGTCCACCACTCTGTGGGCTAATTCCGTCGGATTCAGGGCCAGACCTCCCGGGGGCTTTTCTCTATTATATGTTTCGCAAGCCTCCAACGGCAACGGAATCCCGCCCCCTCTTCCGCCCATTCCCCACGGCGAATAATGCCACGCCGCAACCACCGTCAATGAGGACGAAATTTGCCTAATCAACCCTCGGCGTGTACCATTTCACTTTGGTTTCACCAGATGAATTGACCGCTAATAGATGACCGCAGTTAACGCTCCAACAACGAATCCCACGTCCCGGATAAACGCCGAGATGCAGGCCTTCCTCGACCGCTATCTCCCCGGTCGTCGTCCCATGTCGCCGGACGACTACGACTGGAACACGATGCGGCCCGAGTCCGTCGACAGGGACTTTATGGAGGCCGTCGGCTTTGTCACACTGGTCGAGTCCAACCCCAAGGACCCCGGCGGCCAGATTATCGCCGCCGCCGACCGCAGCAACGCCCCCTGGCTTCGACGCTTCATCACCCAGACGTGGCTGCCGGAAGAGGGCATGCACCACGTCCCCTTCAAGGAATACCTGGTCCGCTCCGGCGCGTACGACGAGGACTTTCTCGACGACGAGATATCCAAGGTCATGGACAGGGGATTCGTCCACGGCACGGGGTACACCGAGCTTCAGGCCGCCACCTACGGCTGGCTGCAGGAGCTCATAACCTGGCGATTCTACGACGCAATGCGAGACTATCTCCGGTCGCGGGCCACGGAGGACAATCCCGCCGACCCGGTGATGGTGAGGATTCTCGCCGACATCGCCAAGCAGGAGAATTTCCACCGGCACGTATACCTTACCAGCGCAAAGACCGTGCTCAAGCATCAGCCTGAGCGCAAGGGCGAAGTGGTGACCGCCGTCGCCGAATTCCTGATGCCAGGGCACCACATGGCCCCCGATTGGCAGCCCAAAGCGCCGCTGTGGTCCCAAAAGTTCAACTTCCCCATGAAGGGCGTCATTCACGACATCGCCCACGGGATGGTGGAACTCACCGGCTATCGGGGCCTCGGCCAGGCGACAATTCTCTACGGCGCCCGTAACAACATCCACTGGTACCTCAAACCCGCGGTTGCCCTCATGCGAGTCCTCTCCCTTGCTCCTGCCTCCCCCATCAACTACCTCTCCGGCCGCCTCATCGCCCGCGCCTTCTGAACCCCCTCCCGTTGAAGCCGCCGTCACCCCTGTGCTAGCCTAACCCTCGCTATGAACGCCAATCTACGCCCAAATTCGAAGGTCATCGTCGCCATGAGCGGCGGCGTCGACTCCTCCGTGGCCGCGCTGCTTCTCAAGCAGGAGGGCCATGAGGTCATCGGCGTGACCATGAAGCTCTTCGACTACCCCGCCGAGGACGCTGCCACCTACAACAAGGGCTGCTGCACTTTGGACGACGTGGAAGACGCCCGACGCGTCTGCCAGATCCTCGACGTGCCCCACTACGTGTTCAACCTGCAGCGGGAGTTTCGCGCCCACGTCATCGAATACTTCCTCGCCGAGTACCAGCAGGGCAAGACCCCCCACCCCTGCATCGCCTGCAACGACCGCATCAAGTTCTCTTTCCTTCTCCAGAGGGCGCGCTTCCTTGGCGCGTCCCACATCGCCACGGGCCACTACGCCCGCATCCTCCCCAGCGAGGACGGTTGGCGTCTGCTGACGGGCATCGACGCCTCAAAGGACCAGTCCTACGTCCTTTTCGGCATGAACCAGGACCAGCTCAGCCAGACCCTGATGCCCGTCGGCTCCTATCCGAAGGACGAAATCCGACGCATGGCCGCCGAGGCGGGCTTCCCCAACGCCAACAAGCCCGACAGCCAGGATGTCTGCTTCATACCCCTGGGGGACTACCGCAGCTTCATGCAGAAGCGTGTCACCCCCAAGCCGGGCCGCCTCATCAACAGCGCGGGCGAGCCGATGGGCACCCATCGCGGCATCGAGTTCTACACCGTCGGACAGCGTCGCGGCCTTGGCATCACCTCCCCAGACCCCCTCTACGTGACCGCCATCGACCCTGATAACGGCGACATAACCGTCGGCCCGGAGAGCGAACTCTACCGGGACAGTCTCTGGGCCACCGACGTCAACTACGTCCTGGGCCGACCACCGGCCCCCGGCACGGAGGTATCCGTCAAGATCCGCTACAAGTCGTCCCAGACACCGGCCCGACTCTACCCCCGCGGCAGCGACGCCCTACTGCGCTTCGACGGCCCGCAGCGGGCCGTCACCCCCGGACAGGCCGTCGTCTTCTACCGTGACGACGAGGTTATCGGCGGCGGCCGCATTTCTCACCCCCCAAGTCCGATGCCCGGACGCCTGTAGGGGCGCTTCGCGAAGCGCCCGCATCCCCCGACGACGCAACATTATCGTTAGACGGTGTATTTCGGGCCAATGCCCTCCCTTGAGCTAGAGCAGGACCTCCACCGCCGCGGGCGCACCCTGATTGCCGGGGTGGACGAGGTGGGCAGAGGCGCGCTGGCAGGACCGGTGATGGCGGGAGCCGTCATACTTCCCCCCGGCCTGGACCCCACCGCCAACTGGCTGCAAGGCATAGACGACAGCAAGAAGCTCAGCCCAAAGCAGCGGGAACTGGCGGAACTGGAGATTCACGATAAAGCCTTGTCGGTCTCCATAGGAGCCGCCGGGCCGGAGGAGATTGACAAGCATGGCATCGTCGCCGCCACCCGGCTGGCGATGGTCCGAGCCGTCCGCGGCCTATCCCCCCAACCTCAGCACCTGCTCGTCGACTATATGTCGCTGGACGAATGCGGCCTCCCCTTCACCCCCATCATCCGCGGCGATAGCGCCAGCTTCTCCATCGCCGCTGCGGCCATCGCCGCCAAGGTCGCCCGCGACCGGCTCATGGTCGACGCCGCCGAACGCTGGCCCGACTACGACTTCCACTCCAACAAGGGCTACGGCAGCCCGACGCACCTGAAGCGGCTGCATCGCCTCGGCCCCGTGTCCATCCACCGCTTCACCTTCGCCCCCGTCAGAAGGGCCCACCTATTCCACCCCGACTCCAAGCCATGCCCTCCCCAAGAAGCCGTCTAGGCGAGCTGGGCGAAAGGCTGGCCCGGCAGCATCTTGCCAAGCGCGGTTGCCGTATTCTCGCCACCAACTACCGAAGCCAGTGGGGCGAGGTCGACATCGTAGCCCAGCATCGCGACACTATCCTGTTCGTTGAGGTGAAAACCCGACGCTCCAGCTCCTACGGCGTGCCGGAGGAAGCCATCACCTCCGCCAAGGCCGAACGCCTCATCGCCACCGCCGAGACCTACCTCGACGAACACGAACTATCTGACAACCACTGGCGCATCGACCTCATTTCCGTGGAGCTGGACAGGGCGGGCCGCGTGCTTCCCCTGCGGTATCTGGAGAACGCCGTGGAGCGTTCCCTCTGCTGAACCGACGCTGCCCGTGGTGTGCTAGAATACCCACGACCGAGCATACATCCTCCCTTTAGCCGCCGAAATTCACACCTCCCACCCAGCATGACTCAAGACAACCTTCTGCGCCTGCACGTAACCTCCCTGCAGCGTTCTTGCATTGCCCTCAGCAACGGGGCCGAGCTTCTCGTTCCGGGCAGCGTCGCAACCGCGAAGACCCTGTACAGCCTGGCCGGGCGTCTTCCCGGCCCCCTGGGCCCGGAAACGGAAACCGAAAGCCCAGACTCGCTACCTCAGTCACTGGCCCTCGTAGATAGCGCCCGGGCCTCCCTCTCCTATCTCACGGACGCGGGGCAGTTCAGTGATCTAGGCCTTCGCATCGCCCAGGGCATCCTCGCTGCGCTCGACACCCTGGAGTCCGACCTGGGACGAGCCCTGCGTCGAGACGTGCGGCGCAGGGTGCGCGGTCTATATGTTATTATTGACCCCCTGGTTACGGCAGACAGGCCACCGGAGTACATAGCCGAGCAAGCCTTGGAAGGCGGCGCAACAATTCTTCAACTTAGAGACAAGACACGGGACAAGGGTGTCTCCATCGGCCTTGCCCGACGCCTGAACGAACTCTGCCGCGAGAAGGACGCCCTGCATATCATCAACGACCACGCAGACCTGGCCGCCGCCATCGACGCCCACGGTGTGCACGTGGGGCAGGACGACCTTCCCGTTGCCGCCGCCCGCGCCGTGCTGGCGCCCCACCAGATAGTTGGCCGCTCCAACCACCACGCCCCGGAAGCTGTCAACTCCAGGGCCCAGGGCGCGGACTACATCGCCGTTGGGGCAATGTACCCCACCGGCTCCAAGGACCAGCCCATCGTCGAAGGTCCGCCCCTCGTCAGCGCCGTCAAAGACGCCGTGGACGTGCCCGTGGTTGCCATTGGCGGCATCACCGCGGAACGCGTCCCCGAGGTGGTGAAGCGGGGCGCCGACGCCATCTGCGTCATCAGCGCAGTCGGGTTGGCCGACAACCCCCGCGACGCCGCTAGCCGCCTGGTGGAAGCCATCCTCGACGCCGGAGGGAGCGCCTGATGCCCTCCCTCTACGCCGACGCCTTCTCCCGGCTTTCCGACGCGTCCCTGAAGTCTTTCTCGCAGCGTCACGATGCCCGCGAACGGGGCCTGCGCATCTCGCGGCAGGTCATCCGCCTCTCCGCCAACGCCATCCGCGCCGTCCACCGCTCCGAATTCGACCACGCCCGCGAGCTTATCGAGCAAGCGCGTACGGACCTGAAACTGAGCGCTTCGATCCTTGAAACAAATCCCGAAATCTATCATGCCGGATATATGGCCGAAGCCCGAAAGGAATTCAGCGAGGCCAACATCACCCTCGCGCTTCTCTCCGGCGCGCCCCTGCCCCAGCCCGACGAGATAGGCGTGGACACAACCGCCTACCTGAAAGGCCTCGGCGACGCCGCCGGCGAGATGCGACGCCACATCCTCGACTCCCTCCGTTGGAATCGGTGGGAACGCTGCGAAGAGGTGATGGAAGTCCTGGACGACATCTATTCCCTGCTCGTAACCGTCGATTTCCCGGAGGGCGTCACCATGGGCCTCCGCCGTACCACGGACATGGTGCGCGGCACCCTGGAACGCACCCGCGGCGACTTCACCCTCGCCCTGAGACAGCGGTCCCTGGAGGAGAAACTGGCCGCCTGGATGGACAACGGCCGAGAGCCGGACAACGGGCCACAAGCCTAATCTTCAGCTAAAGGAGCAGAGTCAAAACGTAATGGGAACCTTTGTAATAGCAGCGGTGACGGGGGTCACGGCCCTCCTAGTTGCCGTTTCCCTTGCTATTCGCGTCATGAGGGCCAACAAGGGCAACGTTGAAACCATTGCCATCGGCGCCGCCATCCAGAGCGGCGCCATGGCCTTTATGAAACGCGAATATCTGGTGCTCCTGCCCTTCGTGCTGGTAGTCGCCTCCGTCCTCTGGATAGTGATCGACATCATGCAGTTCGATTCCCTGCTGCCGAGGACCGCCATATCATATCTGGCGGGCAGCATGACCTCCGCGCTGGCAGGATTCCTGGGCATGAGCATCGCCATCCGCGCCAACACGCGCACCGCCGCCACGGCCCAGACTGGGCTGAACCCCGCCCTCCGCGTCGCCTTCAATTCCGGCGCGGTCATGGGCCTGACCGTTGTCGGACTGGGCATCCTTGGCATCACCATCCTGTATCTCATATTCCAGGACATCACCTACGTTGCGGGCTTCGGCCTCGGCGCGTCCTCCATCGCCCTCTTCGCGAGGGTCGGCGGCGGCATCTACACCAAGGCCGCCGACGTGGGCGCGGACCTGGTCGGCAAAGTTGAGGCGGGCATCCCCGAGGACGACCCGCGAAATCCCGCCGTAATCGCCGACAACGTCGGCGACAACGTGGGCGACGTGGCCGGGATGGGCGCCGACCTGTTCGAATCCTACGTCAGCTCCATCATCGCCGCCATCGCCCTTGCGGGGGCCGCCGTGACCATTGTCTTCACCGGCGGCGAGGCGGGCCAGACCCTCCCCTTCGACGACGATTTAGTCGTCCTGCCGCTGCTGATCGCCGCCTCAGGCATCGTTGCTTCCGTGCTGGGAACGTTCCTGGTGCGGAGCAAGGAGCATGCTTCATTTTCAAACCTGCTATGGTCTCTCAGAAGAGGAATCATAGGCTCTGCCATAATCGTCGTACTGCTATCCCTCGGCGCGATTCTCTGGCTGGACATCCCGCTGCAGTGGAACGCCTTCGGAGCCATCGTCGCCGGACTCGTGGCGGGGGTGATTATCGGCCTCGTGACCGAGTTCTACACTTCCTACGACTATCCCCCCACCAAGGCCGTCGCCGAGGTCAGCCAAACTGGCTACGCCACCGTGGTAATCAGCGGCCTCGCCACCGGCATGATGAGTACCCTGATACCCGTGCTGACGGTCTGTGGAGCCATAATGGTCGCCTTCGAGCTTTACAGTTTCTACGGCGTGGCCCTCGCCGGAGTGGGGATGCTCTCCACCCTCGGCATCACGCTGGCCACGGACGCCTACGGCCCCGTGGCCGACAACGCCGGCGGCATCGCCGAGCAGGCCCACCTCGCCCCCGAGGTGCGGCAGCGCACCGATGCGCTGGACGCCCTGGGGAACACCACCGCGGCCACAGGGAAGGGATTCGCCATCGGCTCGGCGACCCTTACCGCACTGGCCCTGATGGCCACCTACGCCATCGCCGCCAACCTCTTCGAGGGCGACGATGAGAACAGCCTGCTGCTGAACCTTTTGGACCATCGCACGCTGGTGGGACTTCTCATAGGAGGTCTGCTCCCCTTCATCTTCTCCGCGCTGACTATGAAGGCCGTGGGCCGCGCCGCATTCTCCATCGTCCAGGAGGTGCGCCGCCAGTTCCGCGAGATACCCGGAATTATGACGGGCGAGCGTCAGCCAGACTACGTCCGCTGCGTGGACATCAGCACCCGCGGCGCACTGCTGGAGATGATAGCCCCCGGCGTCATGGCCATCGTCGTTCCCATAGCCACCGGCTTCATCCTGGGCAAGGACGCCCTCGGCGGGCTGCTCATCGGCGCCGTTTCCGCCGGTTTCCTGCTGGCCATCACCATGGCCAACGCGGGCGGCATCTGGGACAACGCCAAGAAGTACATCGAGTTGGGCAACTTCGGCGGGAAGGGTTCAGAGGCCCACAAGGCCGCCGTTGTGGGAGACACCGTAGGCGACCCCTTCAAGGACACGTCCGGGCCGTCCCTGAACATCCTGCTGAAGCTCATGGCCATCGTCGCGCTAATCTTCGCGCCGGTTCTGAAGGACGCCACCCCCCTCCTTGGCGGCTAGAATAAGCCCCATCCCTCTCCACCCAAATGTCATTCTGAGGAGGCCACGCGACGAAGAACCTCGTTGCTGACGAAGCGGCCTCCTCCCGTAGGGGCGGTTCGCGAACCGCCCTCCCCCAACACCCACGCTCCATCTCCCCGTGGACGCCCCCTCTTGTTCCTGCGAAGGCAGGAACCATTACCCCAACCTCACCATGCACTCCCCCCAGACGCTACTCCCCGTTCCCTCTTCCTCCTCCTACCCCAAATGTCATTCCGAGCGCAGCGAAGCGAAGCCGAGGAATCTCGCTGCCAGCAGCCCGCCATCTCCCACACCCTCCCAACACCCAACCCAACCTCCAAAGATGTATAATACCTTCATCCCGAAATCCCAAACCGCGCGGGCGTAGCTCAATGGTAGAGCCCCAGCCTTCCAAGCTGGTTATGTGGGTTCGATCCCCATCGCCCGCTCCACCTCATTCCCGCGGCTGAGTAAGAATGTCCAGATATATATTCCTTATAGCCATCACACTCCTCGGACTTCTCTTTCTGCTTGCCGTCCTGACCTGCAGGACCCGTGGCTTTCCCGTATAACCCAAGTGAAGACTCAGACATAGCGCCGCACCAATGACAACGTCCCAGTCCAAGGAAAAGTACGTCGGAGTCAACGGCCTGCAGTTCCATTTTCGCGACTGGGGAGGACGCGGCTTTCCAATGCTGCTCCTGCACGGCCTCGCCTCCCACTGCGGCATCTGGGACCTGGTTGCGCCCATTCTTGCCCGTCACGCCCGCGTCGTTGCGCTCGACCTGCGCGGCCACGGCGGCAGCGCCAAGCCCGACCACGGCTATGACTTCGACACTGTTGCCGGGGACGTCATCCGCTTCTGCCGCATCGTCGGCCTGCGCAATCCCCTGGTGGCCGGGCATTCCTGGGGCGGCAACGTGGCCGTGCATCTCGCCGCCAAATTCCCCGCCAAGTTCTCCCGCCTAGTCATGGTCGATGGCGGCTACATCGAGCCTTCTTCCCTCCCCGGCTGGACCTGGGAGAAGGCGCGGGAGGAACTCTCCCCGCCGAAATTCGGAGAGGTAACGCTCCAGCAGGTGACCGACCGCATCAAGGGGGGCAGCCTGGCTCCCTACATGACCCCCGCCATCGCGAAAATCCTGGCCGGCAACTTTTACGTGACGCCGGAGGGCTTTGCCAGGCCCAACCTCAGCCGCGAAAACCATCTGAAGGTCGTAAGGGCGTTGTGGGAGCACAAGCCCTCCCTGCTGTTTCCGCAAATTCGGTGCCCCACGCTCATCCTTCCCGCACGGAAGGATCCCCCGGACGGCACCTGGTCCGACCGCCGGGAGCGGCTGGTACGCCGGGCCGAATGCCTGCTCCCCAAAGGCCGCGTTGTGTGGCTGGAAGACTCCATCCACGACGTCCCTTTGCAAAGACCTCGTCGGGTGGCGCAGCTGCTGCTCGACTTCGCTTCATCTCCTTCGACCCTGCCGTAACGACGCATCTCACCGGAGCATGCCATCGCTGCTTAAACAGGCGAAATTAGAGCCGAATCACTGAACCGTCCGTGCCGTTTTTCCTCTAATCCGACGCTTCATAAGTTTGACACCCAATTGAGCCTTTGATATATTCAATAATCGCCCTTGGATGCTGTGCGCCCCGGCGAATTTCGCAAATCGCACCAAGGCTACAGGCGCCATCAAGGGTAGGTGTGAGAAAGTAGACGGCACAAGAAGCCCAAGCATTCACGCAGGCAACGCAGCGCGAAATCCGTTGCATCGGCGGTTTTTGCGCGACACCACAATCCTCACATAATTGGAGATAGTCTTGGTTGGGAAAAATCTGATAGTCCGATTCGCCGGTGAAGGAGGGCAAGGCGTTGTAACATCCGCCGAAGCCCTGGCTCAAGCCGCCACCCAAGCCGGATACCACGTTCAGACCTTTGCGACCTTCCCGTCCCAGATCCTCGGCGGGCCCACCTGGACCCAAACGCGGGTGTCCACGTCTCGAGTTCTCAGCTCCGGTGACGAGCTCGACGTCCTGGTTGCCTTCAACCAGGAGGCCTACGACAATCACGTCGGAGAGGTCCGGGAGGGCGGAGTGGTCATGTACGACTCCGACCAGCTCACCTTAGCAGACGATGAAAACAGCTTCGGGATGCCGATTCAGAAGCTGGCGCGCTCGACGGGCAACAACCGGGCGGACAATATGATCGTCATAGGCGCAGTTGCCCGGCTGGTGAATCTGCCCCACGAATACCTGGAGCAATTCGTCACCCAGCGTTTCACGCGTGGCCGTGCCAACGACCAGCAGATAATCGAATCCAACATCAAGGCCCTGGGTTTGGGCCGAGACCAGGCCGCCGAGAGCGGTTTTCACCTGGGAGACATCGACACTGCAGAGAAACCTTCCGGCAAGCAGCTGCTCATCAAGGGCAACGACGCCGTGTCCCTTGGGTCGGTGGCCGCAGGCGTAAACTTCTACGTGGGCTACCCGATTTCGCCCGCCACTCCTATCCTGCTCTGGATGGAACGCAATCTCATCGGGCCGGACAAGTTTGCCTACCAGGTAAGCTCAGAAATCGAGTCCATCGCCGCCCTGCTCGGTGCGGGCTTTGCCGGAAAGAAGGCCATGACCGCCACCGCCGGCCCCGGCTTCAGCCTGATGAACGAGGGCCTCGGCCTGGGTTGGATGGCCGAGATTCCCATAGTCGTCGTGAACGTGCAGCGAGGCGGCCCCGCCACCGGCCTGCCCACCAAGACGGAGCAGTCCGACCTGCTCGCCTGCATCGGCCCGGCCCACGGCGACGTGAACCTTCCCGTCATCGCCCCCGGCACCGTGGAAGAGTGTTTCTACGCCGCCGTAGAGGCGTTCAACTGGGCGGAGCGATACCAGGGCCCGGTGATCCTCATGAGCGAAATGTCCCTGGCGGAGCGGACCTCGAACATCCCCAAGCCCGACCTGAGCAGTTTGAACGTCGAAAATCGCCAGGTCTATTCCGGCCGGAACGGCTACATGCGATATGAAGGCGACACGGTTTCGCCCATGCCCATACCCGGTCAGCCGGGCTCCTACATAGCCAACGGCAGTGAACACGACCCGTTGGGAGATACCACTCACCTCGCCATCCGACACATCCAGATGACGGAGCGCCGCTTCAACAAGCTGAAGCTCCTGGCCAACGGCAGCTACGAAAGCAGAAATGCCGAGGAACCCATCGCCCTGATGCCCTGGGGCGGCTCCAAGGGGCCTGCGCTGGAGGCCTACGACGAGCTGACCGAGCAGGGTGTGAATCTGGCGTGGTACTACACCATGTACCTGAATCCGCTTCCTTCAGCCCTGCTGGAGGAGCTTCGAAGCAAGGAACTGGTAATAGTCCCGGAGCTGAACTTCCAGGGCCAATGGGCGTCAGTCCTCCGCTCCCAGGGAGTGAAGGCCGAGGCCATCACCCAGTACACGGGACTCCCATTCAAGGTGAGGGACCTGGTGAAGCGGATGGGCGGCAAAGTTAAATCCATGCAAAAGGGAATGGTAACAGTATGAGCGCCAAGAACCCTGAATACGACTTCAAGTGGTGCCCCGGCTGCGGCGACTTCGCCGTTCGCCGTGCCCTGGAACAGGCCATGTCGGACCGCATGACCAACCTGGAAATCCCCATCGAAAACAACGTCGTGGTCGCGGGCATCGGCTGCTCCGGCAACCTGGTGCACCTGCTGGAGGGCGACCAGCCCTACGGCTTCCACGGCATTCACGGCAGAAGCCTTCCCATCGCCATGGGCGTCAAGATGGGCCGGCCCGACCTCAACGTGGTCATCGTCGCGGGCGACGGGGACTTCCTCAGCATCGGCATGGAGCACATCGCCCCCCAGGCCGCGCGGAACCTGGACGTTTGCGCCGTCATCATGGACAACGCCGTCTACGGTCTCACCAAGGGCCAGAGCTCACCGACAACGGAACTGGGCGAGACCACCAGCTCCACTCCCTACGGGAAGATGGAAGCGTCCGTGAACCCGCTGGCTCTCTATCTCACCCTTGGCGTCTCCTTCATCGCCTCGGGCTTCTCCGGCAAGCCGAGGGAGCTGGCCGACCTGATAACCCAGGGGATGGAGCATCCCGGCTTTGCCGTGGTGCACGTGCAGTCCCCCTGCACCACCTACAACAACACCTACCAGATCCTGAAGGGGAACCCACGAAAGGGCATCGCGCCAATTCTCTGGGACCTGCCCGACGACCACGAAGCCTCCGACTACGACGCCGCCCACTCCGCCATCCGATCCGGCGGCCTGCCCGTGGGAGTCATCTACCAGGACACCGACCGTCCTACCCTTACCAAAACGGTGGAAGACACCCTGGCGAAGGTCAAGCCCATGACCACCCAGCAGATGGTTGACTTCTACGAGATTCGCTAGCGAATCAGCCTGACAGCCGGCCGTTCAAGATATAAAAGGGGCGTCCATAGTGGACGCCCCTTTTATATCAATGGGAAAGCGGCTGTAGCCCGGCGTTGAGCTATGCGGAGGCTTCCGCTTCTTCCAACGCCTGGTACTTGGACGGACAGAGAACGCTTACCGTCTCGGCGTGGAAGGTCTGCCCCTCCGAGTAACTGCCTTGCAGAATGATCTCCGAATGCTCGTTGAAAAACAGGTCCGGCACAACCCCGTCATAGGCGGCGGGCAGCACCCCATCTCCCGCGTGGAGCGTGAAGGTCGCCATCGTCCCCCCGTCTTCCCTGGCAAACGACTCCGGCACCAGCTTCCCCTTCACGCGGACAGTCTTTCCGTCAACTTCCTCAGAGTTCGCCTCCAGCTCGTCCACGGTGAAATAGTAGCTGGTGCTGCCGGGGAAAGCGGCGTAGACCAGATAGGCCACCGCCAGCAGCAGTACCACGCCGATAAGCGCCAGCCTGCCTCGTCCTCCGAGGAGGCCACGCCCTCCGTCGTCGCTGAAACTGTTTTCGTTTCCCTGAGTCAAAAAACCCTCTCTCCATGCGCGGCAGCCTGAAGATGACCTGCATCCTATCGCCAACTATCCGCACATAAATGGTAGCCTGCCACACCCGATATGACAAGCGTTGCTAGCCCGTCGCGTCCCTCTCATCCCTCCGCCGCAGCTCCTCCTGCAAGCTTTCCATCTCCTGCTCCAGTTCGTCCTGACGGCGCGAGGTGAAGAATACGTACACAAAGAACACCGCCCAGGTTATGGCAAAGGCGGCAAAGAGGTACGGGATGTTATGGGTCGGCGTTGTTATCAAAGCTATCATTTATCTCTGTCCTTCTCTGCGAAATTCAGCGTCTTCCTTCATCTCTCGTACACCCCGCTCCACCCGCTTAAGCGACACCCTCTGCCGTAACAGAAACACGAACAGCAGGGTGAACGCAACCACCGATACCAGCAGGGCCAGTCGCATGTCGGGATGCAGGTCACCCTCCAACGACATCCCACCCAACACCAGCCGTTGATGCTGGGTGCGCCACCAGTCCACCGCGAAGTACACAATCGGCACGTCGATGAACCCAACTATCCCCAGAACCGCGGAAAACCGCGCTCCCTGGGAACGATTGGCGCTGTAGGCTCTCAGCATCAGATATCCCACATAGATCAGCCAAAGCACCAGCGTTGAGGTCAGCCGTGCGTCCCAAGTCCACCAGACGCCCCAGATCGGCTTTGCCCAGATTGGCCCCGTTATCAGCACCAGCGTTGTGAAGATTATCCCCAATTCCGCGGCAGAGCTTGCCAGATCGTCCCACTTTTCCTGACGCTTCCACAGGTACATGACGCTGCCGCAGAAGACGACGAAGAAGGCCAGGAATGCGAGCCACGCCATTGGCACGTGGATGTACATGATTCGCTGCACGTGCCCCGAAATCGCCTCCGTGGGAGCAAACATGAAGATGAAGAACATGTTCGCCACCATTACGGCGCCCATCAGGGCCAGCGCGATGTTCCATCCGAGCCCTCTGCGGCCCCTTCCGGTCATAGCGGCCATATCGACCGCCTCGTGATTCGTTCAACTGAGTCCATTTGTTACTCCTCTACTACGATGCTGAATAGCCACGGACACACCACCAGAAATACCGCGTCGAATACCCCCATCAGCTGCATCCAGCGTCCTGAAGATACCACCCCGCTGCCGCCGATGGCCGCCCCGGAGGTCTCCACGGCGCCGATTATCACGGGCGACACCAGCGGGAAGAACAGTATCGGCAGCATTATCTCCCTGGAGCGGACGTTTGCCGCCACCGCCGCGAAAAGCGTCCCCACGGCGGCGAATCCCAAGGTCGCCAGGATAATCGCTCCGAAGAGGGTCGCCGAAAATGCGGAGAAGTCGAAGAAGACGGCAAAGATGGGCAGAAGCGCGGCCTCAATGACAACCATGAAGATGAACATGGCCAGCATCTTGCCGAAATATATCGAGTCCCGGCTTACCGGACACAGCAGAAGAGCGTCGAGACACCCCTCTTCCTTCTCCGACACAAAAGCCCGGCTCATGGCCAGCACGCCGGCAAAGGAGAATGCAACCCACAGCACGCCGGGGGCGAGCACATTCACCGTTTCCGGTGAGATGTTCAGCGCGAAGTTGAAGATGACGACCAGCATCACCCCGAAGACCAGGGCCGTTGCCACCACCTCCCGGTTCCGCAGCTCCAGCAAAACGTCCTTCCACGCCACCAACAGCGCGGGACGGCCAAACTCCGTGATGGCCCTCACTGTCCCAACTCCCCGTAGGCCCGGCGGAACTCCTCCACGTCGAGACCGGCCCGGGGCGCTTCGTATGCAATAGAACCCCTGCGAAGCACGGCGACGCTCTCCCCCCAACTCAGTCCCCACTCCACGTTGTGGGTGGTCACAACAATGGTCCGGGGTTGTCCTGAGTACATCTCCCGCAACGACTCCATCCGCTCCAACGCTCCCTGGTCGAGGCCCGATTCCGGCTCGTCCATCAACAGAATTGGAGGGTCGTGCAGCACGGCCCGGGCCATGGCCAGCCGCTTCTGCATACCGTGGGAGAGGGTTCGGAGGCGCTGGTTCTTTCGAGCTTCCAACCCCATCTGGACGAGGACTTTCTCCACTCTCTCGCCCACGTTCTTCAGCCCGTACATCCGCCCAAAAAACAGAAGATTCTCCTCGCAGGTCATGTTCTGGTAGAGCATGGGGCGGTGGGCCACCACGCCGATGAGACGGCGCACGGAGGAGGAGTCACGGCGGGTTTCCAGTCCCGCAAGTCGGATGCTACCCCTGTCGGGCTTGTACAGCGTCGCCAGCAGCCGCATGAGCGTGGTCTTGCCGGAACCGTTGGCCCCAAAAACAACCAGGCTGCGACCCCATGCCACTTCCAGACCCAAACCTCGCAATATCGCCGGACCATCGAAGCCCTTGTACAGCGACACGATACTTATGGCAGGACTATCGGCGTCAGGCTTCACGGGAAGGCCCGTCGAAATTCGGATGCATGGGATAGGGAGAAAAGGGTCGACGCCAACGTGGTAGATTCCGAATAGGGGGCAGACGCTGGCATAACGGGGCGATGATACTCAATTGTGAATTATTGCGCAATGAAGCCGCCTCCGGCGGGGATTGTCAAAAAGTCCCTACCAATTATGACACACAAAGTTTGACATTCTGACCCCTGCATAAGTACCATTTACTTTCGCAAATCGCCAGGAGACAACCCTTGCTTTTCAAGAACCCCTCAAAAGTCAAGAAGGCCCCAATCAAGGAGGGCGTGCCCCCCGGACAGTTCGTGACGAAGAAGCTGCCCGTCCTCACATACGGCAAGAATCTCAAGATAGACATCGATAAGTGGCAGTTGAATGTCTTCGGCCTGGTTGAAAACGAGATCGAGCTGAACTTCGAGCAGTTCTCCAAGCTGGACTGGACGGAAGTTTCCGCCCCATTCCACTGCGTCACCCAGTGGAGTCGCCTGGAGAATGCGTGGGAGGGGCTACTTTTTACAGACCTGGCCAAGCTGGTCACCCCCAAACCGGAAGCCAAGTTCGTCATGGCCCACTGCTACGGTGATTACTCCACCAACCTACCCATCGAAATACTCATGGACGGCTCTTCCCTGCTCGCGCACAAGCACGACGGCAAGCCCCTGAGCGCCGACCACGGCGGGCCCGTCCGCCTGGTGGTGCCGCAGAGGTACGGCTGGAAGAGCGCCAAGTGGCTCCGCGCCATCGAGTTCATGGCGGAGGACAAGCCCGGCTTCTGGGAGGTCCGTGGCTACCACAACAACGGCGACTTCTGGAAAGAGGAGCGTTTCTGGCCGGAACTCATGTGAAATCCGGCGCCCCGGCCCTCTGCTCCCATGCGCAAACCCGCAGCCCAGCCTTTTGCATTAGGTTTAGGCGAATAGCAAAGCTAACAATCGCCGAAATTGCGACCTAATGTAGGTCCCTAACTGCATTAACGAGCGATAATTTAACATCAGGCATACTGGCAGACAAGAAGTGTTACGCTTATATGGCCGAATACGGTGGGTTGGCGCCATTGCCTTTGTCCTGCTGAGCACATTCATCTTGAATGGAGGCTGCACCACTACATCAGACGACAATCAGACAGCTAATTCTCCAACATCTGCATCAAGAGCACCCCACACTCCGACCGCTACATCCTCCTCGTCATCGTCTCCAACGCTTGGTTTAAGCCGTGAATACATCCAACGTTCCTTCGAAGACGCTGGGTTCAAGTTTGACACGTTTGGGGATATTGACATGGTTGGAGGCGTATTATTTGACGGAACTGGTAGTGGAATTAGTGTGGATATATTTGGGCCCGCTCATGATGTAGAAGCGGTTGAGTTACGGTTCACGCTTGGGAGCGCATTCGATGACGGTGTACACGAGGAAGTAATTGATCTATCGAGCAAACTCCTCCTGCTAACCATCATGCCAGACTGGGAAGAGGGTCCGACATGGGCTATCGGACACATCGCTCGATTTGGTACACAAGGAGACGAGACAATCACACTCACTCAGGGAGACAAAACCGTCACTCTATACTATAGAGAAGGATCAGATTTGGGGTTACTGTCGATCGAAGGGAGTTGACGCTCAAAGCAGTCATGCCGAAACAATTTGCCTCATCAGGTCAATGCTGAAAATGGAATTGGTCAGCCCTCTGACTTGACAACCGGCCCCTTACCCTCGCCCCACCTTGCCCAACCTCCCCCCGTGGAACAGGTACTGCTGGGCGTACCCCGCATATCGACCGAAGTAGTCGTGCGCCCAGTGGACAATGTCGTCGTACTTCATAGTCTGGCCGTTCAGATACCATTCCTGCACCGCACGGCTGACCCACCTGTCGATGGGAAAGGCCTCCAGCTTGTCCAGCGAAAACACCAGGACGCAGTCGGCAATCTTCGCGCCGATGCCCGGCAGTTCCGTCAACTTCGCCCGCGCCTCCCAGTACGGCATCTGCCGCACCTCCTCCAAGTCTAGCGCGCCTTCCGCCACCTGAATCGCCGCGTTGGCCAGCCACTTGGCCCGGAAGCCCAGTCTCAGCTCCCGCAGCGCACCCTCTCCCGCCTCGGCTATCCTGTGGGCCGGCGGAAAGGTGCGTCGGACCCGCCCGTGCAACGACCGCGGCTCCCCGAAGGCGTCCGCCATCGACTCCATGTTTGACGCGATCCGGGGGATGTTGGACGTTGCGGAGCAGATGAACGCCGACAGGCACTCCCACGGCTCCTGCCGCAACAGACGCAGCCCCGCATATCGCTGGATCATCGCGTCCATGCGAGCGTCCCGGTTTATCTCTTCATAGATGTCGGACAGGTCGTCGTCCAGCCGAAAATAGCTCCCCAACATCGACTTGGAGGACGACGAAAGCTCTGGATCAGAGAAAATCTCGATTCCCGCCTCAACCTGCCTCACCTTCAGCAGACTGCCATACACCACGCCCCAATAGAATTCCCCGTCCCTCTGCCAGCGGTGGGCCTGTCCGCTCTCCAGCGTCGCCCCCAAATCCAGCGGCTGCGGTACTTCGAGGACGTAAGGTTTCGGCTCTACCACCGCTTGACGCTCTCGACGACTGACGACATGGGGCCGATGTTCGTGGTGCACTCCGGCAACGCATCCAGGAAGTACCTGCCGTAGTAGCCGTTGAGCACCCGCCGGTCGAGCACCACCACCGCGCCCCTATCCTGCGCGTTGCGGATGAGCCGCCCGAATCCCTGCCGGAATCTGAGCACCGCCTGAGGCACCGAAAACTGCTGGAAGGGGTCTTCGTACTGCTCGCTCCTGGCGGCAAACACCGGCTCCGTGGGCACGTTGAACGGCAGCCGGGCCAGGATGAGCACCGTCATAACCCCGCTGGGCAGGTCCACTCCCTCCCAGAAGCTGCTGGTGCCTAGGAGCACGCTGTTGGGGTTCTCCGCAAACCGCTTCATCAGCCGGTGCGGCGGCCCGTCCACCCCCTGGGCCAACACCGTGATTCCCGAGTTCTCCACCGTGCGAATCAGCGTTTGGCGGGCGGCCCTGAGCGCGGCGTGAGACGTGAACAGCGCCATCGTGTGCCCGCCGGCGTCCTTCACAATCTGGCTGATGCAACGCTCCAGCACGTCGCGATAACCGCGGGAGTTGGGGGGCGGGATGTCCTCGGCGACGGCCAGCAGCGTAGACTTCTTATAGTCGAAGGGCGAACCCACCCGCAACTCCTCCGCCGACTCCAACCCCAACCGGTGGCGGATGAAGTCGAAGCTCCCCTGGGCGGTGAGGGTTGCGCTGCTCAACACCACGCACTCCTTCTGGTCGAAGAGATCGGACCGGAGGGTGGGCCCCACGTCCAGGGGCACGGAGTAGAAGACCATGTTGGAGTCCCGTTCCAGGTTGAGCCAGTCAATCCGCTCGTTATCGGGGTCGGGGCTTGCGACGGTACGCAGATTCTCGCGGACCTCGCCCAAATCTTCCAACCAGGTCCCCAGGTCGGAAAGCAGAGTGTCCCACGGGTCCGAGTCCTCAACGGGCAGTGCGTCCAGGTAGCGGAACATCTCCTCCACCCTCCCCCTGGTCTGCTGAATCTGTCCGTCGCAGTTCTCCCAGCCGATCTCCACCTCCGACCATCCCGGCTGCGTTCGGGCGCTGCGACTGATCCGCAGCTGCACCCGCGCGTCGCGCTCGTTGCGGTGATTCATCACGAACTCTTCGGCCAGGTCCCACATCGACGACCATCTCGCCCTCAAGACCGGGACGGATTCATGCACCGCCGTCGCCAGCTGCTCAAACCGGAGCGTCTCCGGGGCAGAAAGCCGCTGGGTGCGAAGGATTATCTGCGCCTGCTCCACGTACCGGGCCATGGAATCCAGCTGCTCCTCCAGCCAGTCCTGCGCAACCGAAAAGCCGAACTGACGCGTCGCCTCTTCCTCCAGGTGGTGCGCCTCGTCCACCACAAGGTGGTCGTATTCCGGTATCAGTCCGCCGCCCCTGGCCAGGTCCGAAAGCAGCAGCGCATGGTTGACGACGATTACGTGGGCCGCATCCGCCCGCTCCCGCGCCGCCCGCAGGAAGCACATACCCTGCCGAAGGCCCGGACAGAACCCCTTGTCGCTGGCCGAAACCCGAATCCACGACTGCCAGTCCCTCCCGGCCAGGTTCATCTCGCCCCTGTCGCCGGAGGGCGTGTCCTGCAGCCACACCAGGCACTTGCTCAAAAGCCGAGCGTCGTCGGTGGAAAGGCTCTCGCTGCGGGACAGGTTCGTCCAGCGGCGGATGCAGAAGTAGTTGGCGCGCCCCTTCAGGCTCACCGCCCGCAGCTGCCCCTCGGCAATCTCCCCGGCCTGCTCCAGCGCCTTGGCGAGGGCGGGGATGTCCTTCTGAAGCAGCTGTTCCTGCAGGTTGATGGTGTTGGTAGAGACGACCACACGCTGCCCGTTTGCGACCGCGTAGAGTATGGCCGGCAGCAGGTACGCAACCGACTTTCCCACGCCGGTTCCGCCCTCTACCATCAGGTGGCCGCCCTCGCGGAAGGTCCGCGCGACGGCGGAAATCATATGCTTCTGCTCCGGGCGGTACTCGAATCCGGGGAAGAACTTCGACAGCATCCCCTTGTCTGAAGCCATCTCCTCCGCCCGCTCCACGTCCAGCGGCTGCTCCTCCTCCGGCCGCTCCAGCGGCGACGGCTTCGTCAGCCGCTCCGAGAGATTCAGTGCGTCCACCGGCCCGGCGAGCCCGGGAGAGCGCAGCAGCGCGTCCGTCCCCAGCAGGTCCCCGAAACTCCACCCCGCCCGGTACGCGATCGCCCGAATTCGCTCCGCCACCAGCGGGTCCAGCTGCCTGGCCTGCTCCAGCAACGCCAGAAACACCTGCCGGGTCACGCGGGCGTCATCCAACGCGCGGTGCGGGCTGTCGGGGTCAATCCCCAGGTTCTTCGCCAGCAGCGACAGGGAATACTCCGACGCTTCCGGCAGCAGCACCGAGGCCATGTCCCACGTGTCGTAGGCCACGTTTGGCATGGGCAGGCCGTTCTTCTTCAGGAACCCGACGTCAAACGCCACGTTGTGCCCGATGACCGGCACGTCCCCCAGAAACTCCTCCAGCCGCACCGACACCGGGGCGAAGGGCGGCGCCTTGTCCACGTCCGCCTGCCGGATGCCCGTAAGCCTCTGCACAAACTGGGGTATCTGCGCGTAGGGGTTTACGTAGGTCTCGAACTCGTCCAGCACCTCGCCGCCGCGGAACTTGACCGCGCCGATTTCGATGATGCGATGGCGTTCCTTGTCCAACCCCGTCGTCTCAAGGTCTATCGCAGCATAGACCCGCTCGTCGGCGTTCAAGGAAGGACTCAACACGACGCTGCCAAGATTCCCGCGCCCGCTTCAGCCACTGAAGGGCCGGACGGCGCCGGCTCTAATTCCGATGGCCGCGTAGTATCTGCCATGACGCAGGGCCTGGATGAACTCCTCCTCGGAGCGAACGTCGTCCTCAAACACGGTAAAACACCGTCCCAGCCCGTGGACCGAGTGGGCGTCGCTCCCCCCCGTCCCTCTCATCGAAAGGTGCTCCGCCACGCCGCGGGCGAAGGCGTTCTCACTGTCGATGGTGTTCCCGTTCGCCACCTCCACGGCGTCGGCAAATCCGAAGACCGCGTGCTCCGACGCCTCCTCCACCGTGTCGGGCATCGTAGGAGAGTCCCGGTACAGGTACGGCCTCCTCAGGCCGCCGGGACTGTGTATGCCTCGGAAGGGGTGCGCCGTAATCATGAACCCCTCCGCCCTGTCCACCACCCGCCGCAGCTCGGCGATGCGCGAGATGCCGGAAACGTATTCGTCCATGCCAAACACCAGCACGTGCCCCATCTCCGTATCCACCTCCACCCCCCGAATCAGCAGTAGATCGTGCTTGCGCGCGAACGATTTGAACTCGTGTTTATCCCACAGGTTGTTGTGTTCCGTGATGCAGAGACCGTCGACACCGAGGCGCCTGGATTCCGTCACCATATCATCCGGAGAAAGGTTGCTGTCGCTGCTGCCTCGGGTGGTGTGGACGTGAAGATCAATGACGGTTGTCATGCGCCGGGCTATTGTATGGCCCAGCTTCTCGATCCGTCAATCCGGTCAAACCCTGCACGCAAACTCCCAACAAGGTTCAAGAATCCCTGTGTTAGAATCACCAGCGATTAGACAATAGCATGAGGATTGCTATGCAAGAACCAATTGATACGTTCCTTAATCATCTGGTAGTTGAAAAAGGGTTTTCTCATAATACCCTGGAGGCATATCGCAATGATTTGTACCAGTTTTTCGACTACACCAAGAAGACTCTGCCCTTCGTAAATGGCAGGTCCACCTGGAAGCAGGTGGACCTGAATCACCTCACCGAATACGTCTTCAACCTGCGCGGCAAGAACGGTTACGCCGATAGCACCGTCGCCCGCAAGGTGGCGGCCATCCGCTCATTCTTCAGCTTCCTGATTCTCGAAGGATTGATCGAGGAGGACCCCAGCGAGTCGCTCAGCACGCCCCGGCCCGGACGCACCCTGCCCAAGCACCTCTCCCAGGATGAAGTCGCCAGACTTCTGGAGCGGGCCAAGGAGCAGCGCTCCCCGGAGGGTCAGCGCGACTGGGCTATCCTGGAGATTCTCTACGCCACCGGCCTCCGCGTGACGGAGCTGATTTCGCTGAATCTGGAGGACGTGAATACCGCCGAGGGCTACGTTCGCACGCTGGGCAAGGGAGGCAAGGAGCGCATGACGTACCTGCATCCCGAGGCGACGTTTGCGCTGAAGTCGTACCTGAAGAAGTCGCGCACCAAGCTGGCCAAGTCGAAGAAGGAGAAGGCGATTTTCCTGAATCGACGGGGCGAGCGTCTCACCCGCCAGTGGGTGTGGGCGATCATGAAGAACAGCGCCAAGCGGGCGAACATCGACCAGAAGATAACGCCCCACGTGCTGCGACACAGCTTCGCGACGCATCTGCTGCAGGGAGGCGCGCCGCTGCGCTACGTGCAGGAGCTTCTGGGCCACGCCAGCATCACCACAACCCAGATCTACACCCACCTGACGAACGATCACCTACGTGAGGAGTACGAAAAGGCCCACCCCCGGAGCTAGTCAGCTTCGCCCCCCGCGAAGATGGACCCTTGAACAACCGTCATTCCGGCGGAAGCCGGAATACCTATTGTCCCTTGCCCCTTGATGGGGGAAGGTTAGGATGGGGGTGAACCGGACGGGATGGGTGGTAAGTATGGCAGTTATGCAAAGGTCTCCGAAGCCAAAGACCCACTCCCCCCCGTAGGGGCGGTTCGCGAACGGCCCTCCCCCTCAACCCACATGTCATTCTGAGAAGGCCCCGCGACGAAGAATCTCGTCGCCAAGGACGCCCCACCTCTAATAGCCTGTCTACACCTCGTCCACCCGCGCCATAAGCTTGAGCGTTCCTGCTAGTACGGCGCATACCCTTCCGTACCAAACTATATCGTCAAAAGTCAGGGTTCGACCCTTCCGGTCCTTGAGACTAGTCTGCGAATGAGAAATCGCCTCACCACTCTGTATCCAGCATGGGGACCCCCGCTTCTCTCAACACATTGAAGACCTTATTAAATCGTTGAGGATCCCTTGTTGGGTCCAGGGGGTCACCTTTCGGCACCCAAATTACAAGGCCTCTCCGTGCTCGAGTCAACAATACTCGATATCTATTGAGGGTAAATTGACGTTCTGCATCACTTCTAACATAGTTCCAATCGCCCCCACGAAACTTACGATAATCCCAGGCGGAGCACTCTTCCTTAGGAATAAGGTCACCGCCCCAACAGAGGCCTACCCAATCCAATTCTAACCCTTGACATTCGAATTCCGAAGCCGCTACTTCCAATGTATAGCTAGATCGAATATCCATTGCCTGCTCCAAGTACCACTTCTCGAATGGAAAACTCAGGCGAAAAGCACTGGATCTTTCCAAGCCATAAGCCCTGAGCCTTTGATCTTGAGAGGTTGCGATAAGACCAATTCTGTCTTCCGGATCTAGGGAGTGTCGATTCCTTAGCCAGGACCTAGCAATATCAAGATCTCGTGTGACGAAGCAAGGAAATTCCTCCGAGTCTGGAAATACCATAGCCGCTTCATCCAAGCTCAGTTCTAGCAGCTTGTTTACCCATTCCGCCCAACGTTGTGCTCGATGACTCCTCACTACCACGTCCAAATGAGCCACTGGGTTTTTCTCAATTACGACATTCTCGGGAATTGGCCCATCGAAGAGCTTATGACCAGCAACACTATCACCGCCTTCCAATGCTTCTGGCGAAGCTACAACTCGCCAAGGAACGCAACGTGCCTCCAAGGCACGACCCCATTCCTGTAGTCCGGCTTCGCCCACATGGATTTCCTGACCCCCGCCCACCAGGGCGACGATGACAGCCCATTTGGGTAACCGTTCCATCACCTCGAACAACAAGTCTGCTTCCGACCTTGCAATTCTCTGTTTGCGGTTCATTTGTTGGCTGTTCCAAGCCCTTTGGGCCTCATCGAAAACTACAACATTCTCATGCGGGAATTCTGAAGTTCGTTCCAGATGGTAACGAAGGAAATTATGGACATTTTGGATGAAGGTCTCCGCCTCGCGACGGCTCTCCTCAACCTTCCTTCCCTTACTAACCTGGTTCTTCACCAACGCTTCTCTGACTATTTTCACTAATGGTCCATTACCCGACAAGAAAATACCGGCTTGTAACTGAGATTGACTCAATCCAGGATCGTGAATGACATTCAACCCAGTCAGTGTTTTTCCTGCGCCAGGCACGCCGGTAACGAAACATACAACCCTGCGTCCACATTCCCGTGCGAGCCTAATTTGCTCCAAGAGCATTTCTGTAGTTCGATCTAGGTTGTGGGCATAACTATGTGAGATTTCTCTTACTCCATGCCCTTCATACAGGCTCGTTGCCGCCTCAATAATTGTTTGTGTAGGCCGATACGGAGAATCCAACCAATTGCAGGGTTTGATTGGATCGGCCTTGACGCTGCAAGACTCTAGGTTCCATCGCCTCAAAAGAAACCCTAGATCGGAGCCTGTGGATCTGACTAGGTCAGTAACCCCGGTCGCGAAGCCATCATTGGGCGCATCGAAGGGAACCTCGGAAGCGTTGGTGGCACACAAGATTGGAACAATTCTACGGCCGTTGGACTCCTTATGGAAATCGCGAAGATCCCTGGCATATGAGCCCGCTTGCCAACGAGAATCTGAATCATGACTTGTTGCGCCAATTTTAAATTCAATCACAAATATGGTGTTTGAATTCAACAAGACCATATCAGGCCTTCTAGACCGGCGCGGAATTTCGTACTCCAGTACAATGAACCAGTCCGCGTAATCTGGACTAGCAAGCTGCTGTTTAAGCAACCGTATAGACTTTCGCCAAGCCTCCAATTGGGTGTCCTTGTGACTGGATACTCCTGTAGCTGAAACCGATGCAGTTAGTCGGCCGACTAATGTATTTTCGTCGGCCACAATGAATTTACTTACATAAGAAGCGTAGCCGGAACCCATATCCTAGCATTCACTCAGTATTTGCAGCATGAATGTGACAACTCGCCAGCGTTGAATGCCAGTTGAGGAATAAGAGGCAATCCAAGTCCATCTCGACTGTGCCATCAGCCAGAACACTTCCCCGTTACGTTACCGACCCACTCTGGAGTCAATTCCCGCTCTGTCACTTTCCGGTTGGCGTGTCTATGATGAATTTGCCTCAAGCATTCGGACCAAGTCAAATGCTGGACTCCCCTCCGATTCGATAAATGGCATTCATGGGACGCGTGTGTGATTATAACAAAGCGGCAGATTCCAGACCGAACCCGCATCCCGCCCCCCCACTGCCAATCTCCCCATTGCCCCAACCCTCCCTCCCCTGCTACCATTTCCCCATGAACCGCACCGCCGTACTGCTACACGCCACACACAACGACATGCATTCTCACAACATCCACGCTTCACCCCAAGAATTTTTCCAAACAATTCAATTCCCCAATTTCCCCCACCTCACGCCTGAAAGCCCTCCAAATGCCCAATAACTCTCCCCAAAATCCCTCGAATCCACGCATTGTTTCCCTCAAACAACCGGTTGTTTCACCCGTAGCATTTGCTACTCATTCTCACTGGTTTGGCCCCATCCCTCCGTGTCCCCGTTAAGCCAGTCCTCCAGGCGACCACCACACCCGGCCTTGCCCCCGAAATGACGGGCGCGGCTGGTTTCTGGTAGACTTGGATTAAGGTCAACCACGCTTTTGCGGCCCCGCATACCCTGATTCCCGGGAGGCTCCCATGGCAGTTGTAACCCTGAACGGTCAGATCGGCTCCGGCGGCCCGGAGGTCGGGCTCCAGGTCGCCCACTACCTCCATGCCGACTACGTCGACCGGCTGATTCTGGCGGAAGCGGCCAAGCGCATCGGCGCCACCGTCCAGGCCGTGGCGGGCAAGGAGTCGGAACTGACCCGTCGGCGCGACCGGCTCGGGCGGTTCTTCCAGAACGTGCTGGAACGCTCCGCCATGTCGGGAGCGGGCGGCGAACCCTACTTCGGCCCCGGCGTCGACGTTCTGCTCTCCCGCGACTACTACTCCGGAGACGAAGAACCCATCACCCTCGCCCACGAGGTGGACGATGATAAGTACATCGAAGTCACCACCACCGTCATCCAGGACCTCGCCAGGGAAGGCAACGTCGTCATCGTCGGTCGGGCCGGCAACCTCATCCTCAAGGGCGAACCGGGGGTCCTCCACGTGGGCACCGTCGCGCCCCTGGAGCATCGCATCCACACCATCATGGACCGGGAGCACCTGGACTATGACGACGCGATGACATTCGTGGAGGAGCACGAAAGGGCGCGAAAGGCATTCTTCGCCAAGTTCTTCGACGTGGACACGGACGACCCCAACATCTATCACATGATTATCAACATGGCCGACTTGAAGGTGGAGACGGCGGGGGAGATGATTGCCCACGCCGCCCAGGACCTGACCCACTGACCCCTGCCTGACTCACTGACCCTATAGGAGAGTAAACCCACCCATGGCTCGCAAGAAACGCGGCAAGAAAGTCGCAGCAAAACAGGCCCAGCTCAGCAAGCGCAAGAAGCGAGGCCGCGGCCCATCCGGCATACCCACAATGACGGCGGCGCAACGTCGACGACTACCCGTTGCCGCTTCGCAGCCCGCGGGGGCTGAAGCCGCCTCCGCGCAGCCTGTGGCAACCGGCGCGGCGTCGGTCTCTGTCGCCCCGCAAGCCGTCGTCGCAGTTGCCCCCCGGCAACCCCTCGTCTACAGCTACGTGGGCAAGGAGATGCGCCGCATTCTCATCCTCAGCGGCATCATCATCGCCTCCATCGTAGTCCTCAGCTTCTTCCTGAACTAAGGCGGCCCCATGGCCATCCCCTCCCTGGCAAACCGGCTTCGCGCCACGCCCGTCGGCCCCGGCGTCTACCAGATGAAGGACGAACACGGCAGGGTGCTGTACGTCGGAAAAGCGGCCAATCTGCGCTCCCGCCTCCGCTCCTACTTCACTCCGGCGGCCCACCACGAACCCAAGATCCGCCGGATGCTGACTCGCGTGGCCGACTACGACTACATCGTCACCGACTCGCCGGCGGAAGCGCTCATCCTGGAAAACACCCTCATCAAGAAGCACCGGCCTCTCTTCAACGCGAGGCTCAAGGACGACAAGACCTACCCCTACATCAAGATCGACCGGGCCGAGGAGTTCCCCCAGATCTACATCACCCGCCGCGTGGAGAACGACGGCGCAGTCTACTTCGGCCCTTTCGCCACTGCCCACAGCATCCGCAAGACCCTGGCGCTGCTAAAGAAGCTGTTTCCGTATCGCTCCTGCACCAAGGTGATAACCGGGAAGGACGCCCGCCCCTGCCTGGAATTCTTCATCAACCGGTGCGCCGCCCCCTGCACGGGAGAGATTGACCGGGAGAGCTACCACAAGATTATCGACCAGGTTGTCCTCTTCATGGAGGGGAAGACGGAGCCGGTGCTGGCCGACCTGAAGAAGAAGATGCTGGATGCCTCCGACGCGCTGGAGTTCGAGCGGGCCGCGGTCCTTCGCGACCAGACCCGCGCCATCGAGCGGGTGTCGGAGGAGCAGCGAATCAAGACGGCTTCGGCGAGGGGCCACGACCTGGACGCCATTGGAATGGCAACGCAGAACGACCAGGCCTGCCTGGAGGTCTTCTTCGTGCGGAACGGGAAGCTCATCGGTCGGGACACCTTCGTGATGGACGGCACCCAGGACGACCCACCGGAACGGGTGATGACGGGCTTCGTCAAACAGTTCTACCAGTCGACGCCCTACGTGCCCAAGCGCATCCTGCTGCAACATCCCGTGGAAGAGGCGGAGGAGATCCGGCAGTGGTTGCGAGAAAGGCGGGGCGGGGCGGTGAACATTCGCATGGCGCAGCGGGGTCCCAACCGGCGCTTGGTGGAGATGGCCGCGGCGAACGCCGAGCAGCAGCTATCGCAGATGCGGATCAAGTGGTGGAGCAATACAGACGCCCTCCAGGAGGCCATGACCGAGCTTCAGGAGGAGCTCAACCTGCCGGCTCTGCCCCGCACCATCGAGTGCTACGACATCTCGAACATCCAGGGCAGCCACCCCGTCGGCAGCATGGTCACCTTCGAAGACGGGGCGCCTCGGACCTCCCGATACCGCCGCTTCAAGATTAAGAAGGTTGAGGGAATCGACGACTACGCCATGATGCAGGAGATGCTGCGGCGGCGTTTCAAGAAGTTGGCCCAGAGCCACGGCAAGGGAGTCTCCGGGCCCAATGGGGTGGACGGCTCCTACGCTGACAAGCCGGCCAAGGGCTGGGACAAGGCCCCGGACCTGGTCATCATCGACGGGGGCAAGGGGCATCTCTCCGCCGCGCTGGAGGTTTTCCTGGAGCTTGGCATAGATTTCGTGCCCCTTGCGTCCATCGCCAAGGAGAACGAGTGGATTTTCGTGCCCCAGACGCCTGAGCCCATCGCCCTGTCCCGGCGGTCGCCGGCCCTTCACCTGGTGCAGCGGGTGCGTGATGAGGCGCACCGGTTCGCCATCACCTACCATCGGAAGCTGCGAAGCAAATCGTCAACCCAATCGTCGTTGGACATGGTGCAGGGCATAGGCCCTAAACGAAAGCGGATGCTGATGCGCCGTTTCGGCTCCCTGAAGGGCATCCGGGAGGCCAGCCTCGACGAGATTGTCGCGGTCCCCGGAATAACGCAGAGCCTCGCTCTCCGCCTGAAACAATCGATATAGGCTCCAGCAGGCGTGAAACCGGCAACTTTGACCCTGCAATAACCTTGATTTTGCCCCCCATTCCGTATATTTTGGATAAGGGGGGAACGCGTTCACATGCTCAAGGTTACAATAACTTTTCCCAGCGGCGTCACCATCTCGCTTGAGACCACGGAAGCGGAGAGATACGGAGAAGTTATTGCTTCCACCCGCGAATACTTAGGCTCAGACAGCATTGCTCCATCGACCAACGGAAACGGGGCAAAGCCGATGCTTCAGGAAGAACCTTCTACCAACGGAACTGCCAACGGCAACACCAACGGCAACGGGCACCTGGCCAGCAGCCCGGAATTCCTTGAGTTCTGCCAGCTAATGGCGCCTTCGGGAGATATGCGCAGGGTGGTGGTTGCGGCGGAGGGGGCGAAGCGATTCCTGGGCATGAACAAGGTGTCCGCGCAGGAGTTGGGGCCCCTCTTCGATTTCCTGCAGTGGCCGCGGCCGAAGGACTTTGTGCAGACCCTCCGCAACGCGGGCAGGTCCGCCTTCCAGTGGCTGGAGAGGTCGCCGGGGAATTCCGGCTACTATTCCGTCACCGACCAGGGGCGGCGAGAGATTATAGTCGAAGATACCGACGAAGCCGTAGACTAGAATCCCTTCCCCCGTCCTCGTTTGACACCCCCAGGAGCCCATGCTACCTTTCGTTCTTCATAGCTATGGACGTCATTATTCGAAATCCAGTCAGGCGTGAACTGCAGGTCCAGGGTCGTCGAAAAGTTAAGCAGCTGCTGAAAGAACTCGACCTGAACCCGGAGTCGCACATTGTAATCCGGGGCGAGTCCCTGCTCACAAGTGACGTGATGCTCCACGACGAAGACCGCGTGGAGATCCTCTCCGCCATCTCCGGAGGCTGACCTTGAAGTGCATCAAGTGCCGCGGAAGGGCCAGCGTGGAGCTGCGCCGCCACAATTCCGCATTCTGCTCCCCTCACTACGTGGACTTCGTGCGGAATCAGCTGGCGCGAAACGTGAAGCGGCTGCGGATGTTCAGCCCGGAAGACAGAATACTCGTGGCCGTTTCAGGAGGGAAGGACAGCCTCGCGCTTTGGGATCTGCTGCTGGATGCGGGTTATGCCGCCGCCGGACTACACATCCATCTGGGCATCGGCGATTATTCTGTAAGATCGGCAGAGGTCAGCCGGGACTTTGCGCAGAGTCGTGGAGCCGAGCTTATCGAGTTCAGCCTGGATGACGAGTTGGGGATGGGTGTGCCGCTATTGTCGAGGGTGCTCCGACGGCCTCCCTGTTCGGGATGCGGTCTGAACAAGCGCTATCTGTTCAACAAGATCGCCCTGGAGCGGGGGTTCACGGTGGTTGCCACGGGGCACAACCTCGACGACGAGGCAGCGACGCTGATGGGCAACGTGCTCCGATGGCAGCGGGAACAGCTGGCCCGCCAGTCGCCGGCTCTGGAGAGCAACCACCCACAGATGGTGCGGAAGGTGAAGCCCCTCTACACGCTGACGGAGCGGGAGACTGCCAGCTACTGCCTGCTGAGGGGAATCGATTACGTGGTGGAGGAGTGCCCGAACGCAAAGGGCGCCCACTCGATTCTGTACAAGGACATCCTCAATCGGATTGAGACGGAATCGCCCGGGACCAAGCAGCAGTTCTTCCAGGGATTCCTTTCCAGGATGAGGCCGACGCTCCAGCGGGAGCAGGACGTGGACTTGACTGCGTGCGAAGAGTGCGGGCAACCCACAACGGGTACAGTGTGCGCCTATTGCCGGATGAAAGACCGGGCCCACACCTACCTCGCGACGGGCTAGGCCGGCAGAGGCTCCTCTCTGTGCCCGACATCCACTGAAACGTCCTCGCCGACTGATCGGCGTCGGGCAGGCCAGCCGCTCTCCGAATCCGTGTTACCAGGGCAATCCGGGACGACGCCTTGGGCCGGGGCATTTCCAGACTTACAACCAAGTACAGTAACTGGCGGCCAAAAGTAAAGGAGCGGCCTGTGGAGGCCGCTCCTCATTGACTCCTCATAGATGGGGGTCTAGGCTGAAGCGCCGTTGCTGCTGCCGTTTGAGGCGCTGGGCCCGTGGTACAGGTGACAGGCTACGGTGTGTTTCGGCGCCGCCATCTGCAGAACGGGATCTTCCGTCTGGCATCGCTTCATGAGTTCGGGGTCCGCGAGGGCCGCGGGACAACGGGGGTGGAAGCTGCAGCCGGAGGGCGGGTTAATGGGCGAAGGAACTTCGCCGGGCAGCACTATCTCTTCGCGAACAATATCCGGGTGCGAAGGGAGGGCCGCCGAGAAGAGGGCCTTGGTATACGGGTGGAGCGGGTTCTGGAACAGCTCCTCGGTGTCGGCATACTCAACCACCCTTCCCAGGTACATCACCGCCGTCTGATGGGCCATGTACCTCACCGTGGCGAGGTTGTGGGCCACGAGCAGGTAGGCAACGTGCTGCTGCTCCTGAAGGTCCTTCAGCAGGTTCATGATCTGGGCGCGAATGGAAACATCCAACGCGGAAACGGGCTCGTCCAGGAGAATCAGCTTGGGGTATGACGCCAAGCCGCTGGCCACGGCAATTCTCTGCCTCTGGCCGCCGCTGAACTCGTGGGGGAAGAGAGAACCCTGGGCGGGATGAAGCCCGACCATGTCCAGGAGCTGCTCAACCCTTTCGGTTTTTTCCTTACGGGTCACACGACGGTTCACCACCAAGGCTTCGGCGATGATGTCCTTGGTTCTCATCCGGGGGCTGAGGGAAGACCACGGGTCCTGGAATACTGCCTGCACCGTGGCCCGGTAGTCCTTCACATCCTGCCCCTTGAGCTCGTGGACGTTTTTGCCGTAAACGAGAACGCTGCCGGCGGTGGGGTTCTCCAATCGGAGAATGGTCTTGGCGGTAGTAGTCTTGCCGCAACCGGATTCGCCGACCAAGCCCAGGGTTTCGCCGTCTCTGATTGTAAAGTTTATGCCGTCCACGGCCTTGACGTGGCCGATGGTCTTCATTAGAAGCAGTCCCTTGGTAACAGGGAAGTGCTTCTTGAGGTCTTTTACCTCTAGGAGGACGGGTTCGTTTGCCATGATTCGTCTAGCCTCCAACAAGCTGCTTTTTGGTTTTCTCCCACTTCGTAATAGGGAGGATATGCTTCCAGACACCTGTCTTGCACGTAGCGGCAGCGATCGGCAAAGCGACAGCCTACCGGCAGGTCGTAGAGGGCAGGAGGCTGGCCTTCAATCTGATAGAGCCGCTCCACTCTCTCTTCGAGCTTGGGAACGGAGCCGATGAGGGCTTCCGTGTAGGGGTGCGAGGGGTTGTTGAAAATGCCGCGCACCGGCCCTTCTTCCACGACGCGTCCCGCGTACATCACCACCACCCGGTCGCACATGCGGGCGACAATTCCGAAGTCGTGGGTGATGAATATGATGCTCATCCCCGTCTCCGCCTGAATGTCCTTCAGCAGGCGAAGGTACTGGAGCTGAATGGTCACGTCCAGGGCCGTCGTGGGCTCGTCGGCGATAATGACCATGGGGTCGCAAGCCATGGCGATGGCACCAACAACCCTCTGCTTCATGCCGCCGCTCATCTGATGGGGGAAGTCATCCAACCGACGCCGGGGGGCCGCAACCCTGACGTTGCGCAAGGACTGTTCGGCCTCGCGCTTGAGGTCTCTCTGTAGTTCACCCCGGTGCACCAGGGCTTCCACCAGCTGGTTGCCGATGGTGTAGACTGGGTTGAGGGAGGTCTGAGGGTCCTGGAGGATCATGGAGATCTTCCGGCCCCTGACCTCTCGCATTTCCCTTTCGGAACGCTGGAGAATGTCCTCGCCGTCCAGCAGGATCTGCCCGTCGATGATGCGGGATGCGGGCTTGGGGTTGAGCCGCATGAGGGAGAGGGCGGTCATGGTCTTCCCACAGCCCGACTCTCCAACGATGCCAAGGGTCTCCCCCTGCCTGAGGGAGAAGTTGACACCGTCGACGGCCTTAACCGTTCCCCAACGGTTGAAGAAGTAGGTATGGAGATCCTTGACTTCCAGGACAACCTTGTCCCCTATCTGAGTAGTCAATTTATGTCACCTGCCTAGTCTTGGGGTCCAACTTGTCACGGGTCCAGTCACCGAGCAAGTTGAGGGAGAGCACCGCAACCAGAATCGCCACGCCGGGGAAAAAGGAAACCCACCAGTTGGCCACGATGAGCTCGCGACCGTCGGCGACCATGACGCCCCAAGCCGGTGTGGGCCTGGGGATGCCGGCGCCGAGGAAGCTGAGGGACGCTTCGAATAGGATGGCCGTACCCAGCTGTAGGGTGGCTACGATGATGAGGGTGTTCAGCACGTTGGGCAAGATGTGCATGAAGATGATTCTGGCGTGAGAAGCGCCCGCAACCCTTGCCCTCTGGATAAAGTCCTGGTTCTTGACGCTAAGGGTTTCGCCCCGTGCCTGCCGGGCGTAAAGGGCCCAGTACACAAGGGCAATTACAGTTACCACCGTTTGGAAGCTGGGACCGACGACGGCCACGAAAACGAGGGCCAACAGGATCGCCGGAATTGCCAGCTTGATATCTACCAAGCGCATTATCACGGCATCCACCCAGCCGCCGACGTAGCCCGCCAGGAGTCCCAGAGTAGTCCCGACGATTCCGGCGAACAGGATGGCGATGAGGGAAACGGATAGTGAGATGCGCGCGCCGTGGATCATGCGGGTGACGAGGTCTCGACCGAGCTTGTCCGTGCCGAGCCAGTACTTGGAGGAACCGTCCGGAGTCAACTGGCGGACGTTGTTGGACTCAGCGAGAATCGCGTCCTCCGAACCATTAACGCGGACATCCTCCATGGTAGCGACACCCACCAATGGCTCCACAATGTTACCGTTGGCGTCTCTGACTTCCAGGGCGTCCTTAGCTTGACGTCCCTGTATGGTGGCGCCGAGAGGAGTGAAGGTTACTTCACCGCCATTATCGGTGCCCATGAAGGCCACGCCGCTTGGAACCTCATCACCGGCTACGTATAAGCCTCCGCTGTCAAAGGAAACGGGGTTCTTGACCACCACCAACCCGCTGGCCAGTTTAGACATGGCCTTCGGGTCTTCCGTTTCCACACCTCCCGGATACACGAGAGCGCGGCCAATTTTGATTACTTCGCCACCACTCTGGAATTGGATGATGCCTACGACCTTTTCATTGTCGGCATCGAAGGGCACGCCCTCACGGTTTAGAGTGGATCCCGGGACCAATTCGCCATTCTTGTAGACTTCTACAGCGTTTAAGTCTACTCCGCCCTTCAGCGACTGAATCTTCGCTTTGATCCAAGCGGGCGGAACCAACCGGTCCTGCAGCGTTCCCACTTCCGGGTCGAAGCCAAAGGCGTTGCTCCAGACGTTGGCGAAAACCGCCGGGAGCACCAACACGAAGGTGATGATGAAGATGGGAACAAGGGGAAGTCTCCTGGCATCTTGAAAGGTCTTCGCCAGCCTGGGGCGAGAGTACCAAGGTCTTGCCTTAGGTATTGAAATTGCCATTTTCTTCTATACTCCGAGGCTTCTAGTTGTAGCGGATTCGGGGGTCGAGGTAGGCGTAGAGGATGTCTACGACGAGGTTTGAGGCGATGAAGATGCTAGCCATGAACAGGACCACGGCCTGCACCACCTGGTAGTCCCGCGCCTGCACGGCCTCAACTGCCAGCAGGCCGGTGCCGGGCCAGGCGAACACAGTCTCCGTCACCACCGAGCCCGTCAGCAGGAAGCCAGCGACCAGCCCGAAGTAGGTGAGAGGCGCGATTGCCGCGTTGCGGAGGCAATGTTTCCAGATGACCTTCCACTCCGGCAGACCCTTGATGCGGGCCAGCTTCACGTACTCGCTATCGAGCACCTCCAGCATGGCGGAGCGGGTCAGCCGCATGAGAGCCGCCACGTTGAACCAGCCGAGGGTGATGGCGGGCATGATCATGTGAGTAATGCCGCCCCTTCCGGAAGTGGGCAGCCAGCCAAGAAGGACGGCGAACACCCACATGAGCACAATGCCCAACCAGAAGCTGGGAAGCGATTGCCCAAGGAGGGCAATAATCTTCCCGCCATAGTCGAAAGGCGTATCCTTCTTGGTAGCCACAAGCATACCGATGGATATACCAAGGAAGGTGCTAACGGCGAGGGTGAAAGACGCCAACTGAACGGTGGCGGGGAACTTTTCAAGGACTATATCAAGGGCGCCGCTGCCCCATTTCCAAGATTCGCCCCAGTCACCCCGGAGCACGTTTCTAGCGTAGATGAGGTACTGTACCACCATAGGCTTGTCGAGTCCCCACGCCTTCTCAACCCTTTCGAAGTCTTCAGGGGTTGCTTCGATGGGCAACATCAGGTCCAGTACGTTGCCGCTCAGACGGGTGAGGAAGAAGACAAGCATAGAAACGCCGATAAGCGCCACGAAGGACTGACCAACTCGAAAGATAAGGTATCTCTGCATGTCGCATGCCTCTCTTTGATACTAGAGTGCAGATTTCCGACCCAGGCAGATTCACCCGGGCCAGAATCTTGAGCGCGAAGGGCGCTCGATCAGTTTGCCAAAAGAATAACTAGAACATTAAAGGCGTCAGGTACAACGCCCAAAGGGTAGAAATACTATAAAAAGTCCCCTTTGTCAAATCCCCGGCAAACTGCTCCAATCTGCTTCATCTACGCCACAGCCTTCAAAACAGATTTTAATTGCATTGACGAGACGATTATCAATGGCACAAGGAATGAAAAAGTTTCGATAAGCCAATCAGAGATTGGGGCGGGATAACCGCCAGTCAAAGGACTGTTCGTAGGCGTAGCCCAATCGAATAAGCGCGGGCTCCGAAAGGGCGGGCCCCATGAACTGCATGCCCACCGGCAGACCTTCCGAGAAGCCGCAGGGAACGGAGAGGGCCGGAATCCCGGCCATGTTGGCCGAGATGTTGCATATATCGCTCAGGTACATCTCCAGAGGGTCAGCCATCCTTTCGCCCAGACCAAAGGCGACGGTGGGCGAGGTGGGGGTCACGAGGGCATCATACTTCTCGAAAGCCTCGTCAAGCTCCCGGCAGATGAGGGTGCGGACCTTCTGAGCTTTGAGGTAATAGGCGTCGTAGTAGCCGGAAGAGAGGGCGTATGCGCCGAGCATAATACGGCGCTTGACCTCCGGGCCGAATCCCTCCTGGCGAGTTCTTTCCATGGCATCCCAGATGCTGTCGGCGTCATCCTTGCAGTGGCCGAACTTCACACCATCGTAACGGGCCAGGTTGGCCGAGCATTCCGAAGGGGCGATGATGTGATAGCAGGCGGTGGCGTACTTTGTGCTGGGGAGGGTAGTCTCTTCAACGGAAACTCCGAGATCCTCCAGTGCTCCCAAGGCGGTCTTCAGGGCGTCCATGACACCGGGCTGGGTGCCTTCGCCGAAAAATTCCCGGGGGACGCCTACCCTCATGCCTTTCGCTTCACCGGTGAGGGATTCCGCGTAGTCCGGGATTGGGGTGTCTATTGATGTGGAATCCCGCGGGTCGTAGCCCGCCACGGCGTTCAGCACAAGGGCGGCGTCGGCGACGGTCTTGGTCATGGGGCCGATCTGGTCCAGGGAGGATGCGAAGGCGATGAGCCCGAAACGGCTGACCAGGCCGTAGGTTGGCTTGAGGGCGACGATTCCGCAGAGGGAGGCGGGCTGGCGGATGCTGCCGCCGGTGTCGGAGCCAAGGGCGTAGAAGGCTTCGTCCGCCGCTACCGACGCAGCACTTCCCCCGCTGCTGCCTCCGGGCACCCTGGACGTGTCCCAGGGGTTCCTGGTGGGATAGAAGGCAGAGTGTTCCGTGGAGGAACCCATGGCAAATTCGTCCATATTGCCCTTGCCGAGAAGCACGCCGTCGTTGGCATAGAGCTTCTCCATGACGGTGGCATCATAGGGGGGGACAAAGTTCTCCAGCATCCGGGAGGAGCAGGTTGTGCGGATTCCGCGGGTGCAGATAACGTCCTTTGCCTGGAAAGGGACCCCCGCAAGCGGTGAACCCTGTTCGTAGCTCCTGTTGTCGTCGACGCGGCGGGCCTGCTGGAGGGCCAACTCTCCCGTGACGGTTACGAAGGCGTTGATCTTGGATTCGACGTGGCTGATGCGCTCCAGACAAGCTTCAGTGATTTCGACGGCGCTCGCCTCGCGGTTGCGAAGGAGGTTGTGGACCTGCCGGAGGGAGAGGCTGTGGAGGGCGGTCACGGGCTACTCCTCCAACACTGCGTTGACGCGGAAGTAGTTTTTTTCCCTAAGAGGAGCATTGGCGAGGGTGGACTCAGAGTTAAGCCCGTTCGACACTGAGTCGTCTCGCATGACGGAGGTGAGGCCTGCCGAGTGGCTGGTGGGAAGCACGCCTTCCGTGTCGACTTCCTGAAGGGTGCGCACGTGCTCCAGGATGTCGGAAAGCTGGCCGCGGAGATACTCCACCTCTTCGTCCGAAAGGGCGATACGACAGAGGGCGGCCATGTGCAGGACTTCTTGCTTGGTCAGGGCCATGGGAATTCCTCAGTGGATGGTGTTGATTGGTGAAGCGCAAGATAGTCTAGCAAAGGGCGTTGGGAGTCACAAGAAGTGAAGTGTCACAGTCGAAGTATCGGGCGGTGGAGGTGGGCGCAGCTTGGGCGTGGGAACGGGCTATGGATTGCCGCAGGTTGGTGGCGGAACGGGGTCGGGAAGTGGGGGAGAGGGAGTGGTGTTGAAGCGGTTCATGGCGCGGTCGATGCCATCTTTGATGAGGGAGTCAACGGAGGCGGCGACACGGTCGACAACGTTATGGACAAGTTCCAATTCTTCCGGGGCGAAGGGTTCTAGGACGTAGCGGACCCAATCGTCGGCTGTCTCGGGTTTGCCGATGCCCACGCGAACGCGGGGGAACTTGTTGGTGCCCAAGACGTTGATAATAGACGCCATGCCCTGATGTCCGGCGGTGCCTCCGCGGGGCCGCAGCCGGATGATGCCGAGAGGGAGATCCATTTCGTCGTAGATTATGACGAGGTCGGAGGGTTGGGCGCGGAACCGGGCCAGCAGGTAGCGTACGGCTTCGCCGCTGTTGTTCATGAAGGTGCGCGGTTTGGCGAGGACGACGGGCGTGCCGGCCACTTCGCCCTGGCCCAGGGCCGCATGTTGGCGGCGGTCGGAAAGGGGGATGTCCCACTGTTTAGCCAGGCGGTCGATGCAGGCAAAACCGACGTTGTGGCGGGTGCCGACGTAGCGGGGGCCGGGGTTGCCGAGGCCAACGATGATTCTGATTCGGGGGGGTTCTGTTGGCGGGGCAGGTTGGGCGTCGGCAGGTGATGGGGCGGGTTCGAGACCCATCGCATCCGAGGGATTGGGGGCGGGAGGAGAATCCCCACAACCGCGGTTGGAAAGAGACATGAGCCTACGGAGCAGCGGCTTCAAGAATTTGAAGGAGGGCATCTTCGTCTATTATTTCGGTGCCTAAACGCTCGGCGGTGGCGACCTTGGAACCCGGGTTTTCGCCCACCACAACGTAGGAGGTCTTGCGGGTGACGCTGGAGGTGGCGGCGCCGCCAAGGAACTTGATTCTGGCCTGGGCGCGAGATCGGGACATAGTGGAGAGGGTTCCGGTGATGCAGAAGGTGAGACCCTGCAGGGGGAGGGGGCCTGCCGGTTGGGATTCATCAGATTGTTCGCGCTCCAGCTTCACGCCTGCATTGCGCAATTTTTCGATGACGGCGCGGTTGGAGTCTACGGCGAAGTAGGCAACGATGCTGGCGGCGATCTTGGGGCCGATGCCCTGAATTTCGGTGAATTGCTCCTCGGTGGCTTGAGCTATTTCGTCGATGCTTGAGAAGCGGGAGACTAGCAGGTCGGCGTTTTCGGATCCCACATGGAGTATGCCGAGAGCGAAGAGGACGCGGGCGAGGGGACGGGACTTGCTGGCCTCGAAGTTGCTCATAATCTTTGTGGCGAGAATCTCGCCCATGCGCTCCAGTTCCAGCAGTTGTTCACAGTTCAGGTAATAGAGGTCCGACAGGTCTTTGACCAGACCCTTCTCTATGAGGATGGCGCACCACTTCTCACCGAGACCGTCGATGTTCATGGCTCCCTTGCTGACGAAGTGCTTGAGGAGCTCGAAGAACTGGGCGGGGCAGGTGGCGTTGGGGCACCGGTGCTGGGCGTCGTCTTCGGGCTTGACCACTTCGGTCTCGCAGATGGGGCACCGGGCCGGCATCTGGAATTTACGCTCCTCGCCGGTGCGTTGGGAGAGCACAGGCCCCACCACCTTGGGGATGACTTCGCCGGCGCGTTCGACGGTCACCCAATCGCCGATGCGGATGTCCTTGCGGTGGATGTCTTCCTCGTTGTGGAGGGTGGCCATCTTGACGGTGGCTCCGCCCACTACGACGGGTTCCAGCATGGCGAAGGGGTTGAGGCTGCCGGTGCGGCCAACGTTTATGCCGATGTCCCGCAGCCTGGTTACGGCCTGCTCGGCGGGGAACTTGTAGGCGATGGCCCAACGGGGTTCTCTTCCGACGAAGCCAAGCTCCTCCTGGTACTGGAAGGAGTTGATCTTGACGACTACGCCGTCCGCATGGAAGGGCAGGTCGTGTACAGCTTCAAGCCACTGTCGGTAATAGTTTTCCACCTCTTCGATGGTGCGGCAGACCCTATTGTGGGGGCTGATGCGGAATCCGAGACGGCGGAGGTTCTCGAGTGCGTCCGAGTGGGTGTTGGGGGCGTTGCCGTTCTGCTGGTCGTCTTCGTCGCGATCCCCAAGGGAGTAGACGTAGATTTCCAGGTTGCGGGAGGCTGTCATCGAGGGGTCGAGCTGCCGGACGGAACCGGCGGCGGTGTTGCGGGGATTGGCGTAAAGGGGTTCCCCCGCGGCTTCTCGGTCGTGGTTGAGCCTGGCGAAGGCTTCCTTGGACATGAAGACTTCGCCGCGAGCTTCCAGCCGCCCGGGGGCGTCGCCCAGCAGGGCCAGGGGGATGCTGGAGATAGTGCGGAGATTGTGGGTGACGTCTTCGCCGCGGAAGCCGTCGCCGCGGGTGGCGCCCTGAACCAGGCGGCCGTCCTGGTACGTGAGGGAGACGGCGAGGCCGTCTATCTTGAGCTCGCAGACGAGGTCGAGAGTGTCCACGCCGAGGAGGTTGGTGACACGTCTATGCCAGGCGGCGAGCTCTTCGGGGTTGAAAGCGTTTGCCAGGCTAAGCATGGGGAGACGGTGTTCGACCTGGGCGAAGCCATCCGCCGGGGGTGCGCCAACCCGCTGGGTGGGGGATTCGGGGACTACCAGCTGCGGGTGTTTTTCCTCCAGTTCGCGGAGCCGGCGCATCAACTCATCGAACTGGGCGTCGGAGATTTCCGGAGCGTCCAGCGCGTGATAGCGATGGTTGTGGTGGTTAATCTCCCTGCGGAGTTGGTCTACGTGTCGCTGGATTTCGGCGTCCATTGTCGATGGTCCCATTGGGCAGGTTTGAAACCCGCCCTACGGAAGCAAGTGGCGCAGGTAGAGTGGCGGCGTCAGGGCAACGAGATTCCTCGACTCCGCTTCGCTGCGCTCGGAATGACATGTGAGGGTATGGGAAGTGTGGAGAGTCATGCCGCTTGCTGGGTCAAGCCGGTGGTTATGGCCCGTTCCGCCTGTTTGCTGTACTGGGCGATGTACGTTTCCAGGCGGACAATTTCGCTCTGGGCGTCCTCGCTCGCCCCATTGACAAGCTGGTTCCTCAACCGGGAAAGCTGCTTTCGGGCCGACTCTATGCGCTGGACCAAGACGAGGGCTTCCAGTTCCAGTTTGGCCTGCTCCATGATGGTGAGGAGGTGGCGACGCTGGGTCTGGGAATGTTGAAGACGCTCTTCGATTTCGGCCATGGAACCGAGGGCGAGGTTGAGGGGCGCGCGACCGTACATGGCCTGGCGGGGGATGCGCTTCAACTGGGTCTCAAACTGGCGGATCAGGGCCTTCAACTGATTATCGCGGGCCCGCATTTCCGCCAAACTGAGCTTCAAGGCGGCCATGGCCCGGGTCATCTGTGTCATGACAGGCGCCTCCTTCCCTGTTCCGGTGGCACGGTGAATTCGATTTCAACCGATGTTACCACGGACTTCAAGTGTGCACTTATGTTTAGTCGCATTATAGGGAAGCGGGTCGTGGATTTCCTAGGATTGGCGCAGCGACTTAAGGCGAAATGGGCGTGAGGGAAGGGTGGCGGGCGCAGATGTATCGTCTGCTAGGGTTGGAACCCCATAGCATCCAGAGTCTTGCCGAGGGCTTCGAGGCATTCCACGATGTCGGACTCCGACACGGCTCCCAGGTGGCCGATGCGGATGATCTTGCCTTCCAGCTTGCCGAGCCCTCCAGCAACGACAACGCCATGCTCCAGCCGAAGGGTATCGACCAGGGCCTTGCCGTCGACGCTTTCGGGTATACGGACGGCGGTTATGGTGTCGGAGGCGCAACGGTCTTCGGGGAGTAGTTCGAGGCCGAGGTCCTTGACGCCACGGCGGGTCATGTCGGCGAAGTAGGCGTGGCGAGTGAAGGTCTCCTCCAGTCCTTCGCCCAGAATGACGTCCAGGGAGCGGTCGAGGGCGTAGAAGAGGGGCAGGTTGGGCGTGAAGGGGGTCTGGCCTTTTTCGAGATAGGACTGGGCGGCGACGAGGTCAAAGTAGGAACCGGCGGCGGTGGCGCTCTTGCGGGCCTCCCAAGCCTCGGGGCCGAAGCTGATAAAGGAGAGCCCGGGGGGCGTGAGAAAGCCCTTCTGGGAGGCGGTGGCGACAACGTCACAGCGCCAGCGGTCTACGGGAAGGGGCACGCAGCCAAGGCTGCTGATGGCGTCCACGAGCAGGAGCTTGTTGAACTCGCCTTTGACGACGGCGGATATGGCTTCAAGATCGTTAACGACGCCGGTGGAGGTCTCGTTGTGGGTTACGAGGACGGCCCTAGCATCGGGCTGGGATTCGAGGGCCTGGCGGAGGGTCGCCACGTCCACGTCGGTCCCCCATTCAAAGTCGAGGCGGGTGACGGAAGCGCCCATCGCCGCGGCCATGTCAGCGTAGCGGCTGCCGAAGGAGCCGGTTACGGCGGCGATGACTTCCTCGCCGGGGGAGAGGGTATTTACGAGAGAAGCCTCCAGGGCGCCCGTGCCGGAAGCGGTAAGGACGTAGAGGTCGTTTTCGGTCTGGAAGACCCGCTTGAGCCGGTCGGTAACGCTGAACAGAAGCTCTTTGAATTCCGGGCCGCGGTGGTTGATCATGGGGCTGCTCATGAGCTCCATGATGTCATCGGGGCAGGGTGTGGGGCCGGGGATTCTGAGGTTCTGCTTGGGGAAGTACACGGTGTCTCCTTTTTGCCGGGGGGAGGGTGGGTTTGTGGAGTGGGAATGAGAGGGGAGGAATGGGTTGTTGAAGGAGAGTCTTCACCCCCATCCCAACCTTCCCCCGTCAAGGGGGAAGGGGGAAGAGGGGAGATGGATGGTCGTGGGTGTCATGGGGATTGGTCCAGGTTGGCGAGGCGGGCGAAGCGTCGGCGACCGACCCTGATGACGGCTCCATGTCGCAGCTGTATCAACGGCTCGCGGTGGCGGACCTGGTCAACTTCCACGGCAGACTGGGCGAGGAGGCGCTTGGCTTCGCCTTTGGACTTTGCCAGGCCCGCGGCCCAGATGAGATCGGCTGTGGAAACCTGGTCGCATTGGCCGGAGGGGTTTATCACCCTGCTGTCAGCGGTTGTGCCATCGGGGCAAATGCTAACGGTAGAGTCTGAGATTCGGAAGCCGACCTGGGGCATGTCCTCAGGCAGCTGCCGGCGCTGGACAGTGCGTTCGAAGTGGCTGCGGGCATCGATAACGTCCTGCCGGGGGTAGAACTGGCCGGTTATCTCGTCGGCGAGGCGTTTCTTGAGGTCAATAGGGTTGACGGATTCGGCGTCCAGCGCAGCGCGCATATCCGCAAGTTCCTTTGTATCGACGTCCGTCAGGTATTCGTAGAAGTCCATCATCAGGGCGTCGGAGACGGACATGAGCTTGCCGAACATCTCGCGGGGAGGTTCCTCGACACCGACGTAGTTGTCCAGGGACTTGCTCATCTTCTGGACGCCGTCGGTGCCCACCAGGAGGGGCATGAGGAAGCACTGCTGTGGCTTCTGGCCCATCATGGACTGTAGCTGGCGACCGACCAGCAGGTTGAACTTCTGGTCCGTGCCGCCAAATTCCACGTCGGAGCGGATGGCCACGGAGTCGTAGGCCTGGAGGAGGGGATAGAGGAACTCGGTTATGGCGATGGGGCGGTTGGCCTTGTAGCGACGGGCGAAGTCGTCGCGCTCCAGGAATTGGGCCAGGGTGAAGCGGCGAGTGAGGTCCAGGACGGTGGCGAGGGTGAACTTGCCGAACCATTCGCTTTGGAGGACGGTCTCCGTCCTGTCTTTGTCGACCACCCTGAAGAACTGGTCCAGGTAGGACTGGGCGTTGGACATGACCTGCTCGTGGGTGAGCATAGGGCGGGTGGCGGACTCGCCGCTGGGATCGCCGATCTGGGCGGTCCAGTCGCCGACGATTAGGACCACCTTGTGGCCGAGATCCTGGAGCTGACGCAGTTTGCGGAGGCCGACTACGTGGCCGAGGTGGATGTCGGGCCTGCTGGGGTCGAATCCCATCTTCAGCCGGAGGGGTTCGTCCCTCTGAAGGAGGCTGACGAACTCCTCCTCCACGATGATCTCAACCACACCTCTGCGCAGCACGCGGTGAAGGGTTTTTTCGTCTAGCTTCATGACTGCTCGGCTCTGGTTGTGAGAATGGCGCGAGACTGCGCCACGTCAGTTTCCATCTGACGTACCAGTGCATCGACGGACTCGAAATACTGCTCGTCTCGGAGGAGGCTGACGAATTCCACTTGCATGGTCTCGCCGTAAAGGTCGCCGTCGAAGTCCATGACGAAGACTTCAACGCAGCGGGGGCCGCCGCCAAAGGTGGGACGGACGCCGATGCTGGTGGCGGAGGGCCTTTTTTCGCCCTGGAAGCCGGCCCAAGTGGCATAGATGCCGTGCTTGGGGGCAGCCAGATTTTCATCGATGAGGAGATTGGCGGTGGGGAAGCCGAGCTCACGGCCACGGCGGTCGCCTTCGACTACAACTCCCTGCAACGAGAAGGGTCGGCCAAGCATTTGGGACGCCTCGGAGACCCGGCCTTCGCTAATCATCTTGCGGAGAACGCGGCTGCGGATGGGCTGGTCCTTCACCGCTTTGGGCTCCAGAACCTGGACGCGGAATCCCATATCTCGAGCCATCTCGCGGAGTGCGGGGATATCGCCTTCCCGGCGATGTCCGAGCGCAAAGTCCGGGCCAACAACCAGGGTCTTCATCTTCAGGCTGCCGACCATCATCTCAACGAAGTCTTTTGCCCGAATGGACGCCAGTTCCCTGGTGAAGTTCAGGGGAACGAGGTGGTCGACACCCTGGGCCTGAATGAGAGTCTTTCGCTCCTCCCAGGGGGTGATGTACTCCACCTGAGCGTCGCGGACGAGGACGGAGCGGGGCTGGTTTCGGAAGACGATGGCGCAGGTCAGGAGATCGTCGGCCTGTGCGGCGGTTTTGAGGCTTCGGAAGAGGTGTTGATGGCCCCTGTGAACGCCATCGAAGGTGCCAATGGTTACCGCCGTACCTTTGGAGGGGCAGACGCCCTTTAGCTGCTGCTCAACGGACACGTGGGTCTGCTCCAGTTCTTACTCTGTTTACGGAACTCATACAACGAAAGCGGATGGCTAACGGATATCGATGGTAGCACAGAAGGGAAAGGGGTAGCAATCACGGGGTGTCAGAAAAGGGGGCAGTTTGTCAGCCGCGCAATTGGCGCAGGAAGCGTGAGGCGGCATCGTAGTCCCGCACTCCACGGGGGCCTATGGGGGGCACCAAATAGAGGGAATCAACGCCCTCCGCAGAGAGGGCCTTCCAGACCTCCATAGCTATATCTTCGCCGGAGCGTCCGTCCTTCAGTTGTTGCTGGTAACGGGGAGGGATGGGGGAGAAGGAAACCCCGTTCGGCCTGAGGATTTGTAGTCCGTAGAAAACCGGGGTGGGCATAGGGGCGCCGGCAACGGCCCGGTAGGCGCGTTCGAAGAGTCCTTTGCGCCGAGGATCGAAGATGGACTGGGTGAGGAAGAACCGGACGCCTGCCTGAACCTTGGAATGGGTGAGACGGGCTTCGGACTCGATGTCTGCGGAGAGGTTGATGACGCCTCCGATGCAAAAGTTCGTCGCGTCATCCAACGGACGGCCTCGACGGTCGACGCCCTCATTCATGCCTCGAACCACCCGCATAAGGTCTGTTGGGCGCATGGATCCGATGGCGCGGGTTATGCTCCGGTTTGGGGTTGGGAAGGGGTCGCCGCCTAGAATCAGCAGATTCTCGAGGCCCAAGGCTGCGGCGCCAAGGAGGTGGCTCTGGAGGGCAAGCGGGTTCATGTCGCGCACGGCAAGGGTGAAAAGGACGTTGCGGCCAGTGTGGCGGCGGATGAGGTGGGCGGTGACGGCGGAATCCGCGCGGGGGACGCGGCCGGGGTTGTAGTTGACGGAGATGAAGTCGGCTTCGAGGGTGCGGGCGGCTTCGAGGAAGTCCAGGGACGCGCCACGGGGAGGGGAGAAGTCGCAGATAATGAAGGGGCTTCGCGTGTTTGAATGGTATGCGTCGGTAATTTTCGTCACGGGGGCACCGGAGGGAATGGTAGCACATGGACTGGGGAACGGTATGTCAGTGATATAATCCACCCCGCAATGAAGAACCGCCTTTACAAGGACCTGGCGCATCTGTGGCCGCTGCTTGACCCGCCGGAAGAGTATGCCGAAGAGGCGGCTTTTTGGCGTCAGGCTATCCGGGAGAAGCTGGGGTCGGGCAGGCACGAGGTGCTGGAGCTGGGCGTCGGCGGTGGACACCTTCTTTCCCATTTGACGGGTGAGTTAGACGCGACGGCGGTGGATATTTCGCCGCAAATGCTGGCCAATTCGCGGGCGCTGAATCCCAGCGTGGAACACCACCTGGGGGACATGCGCTCGGTGCGGCTGGGCCGGAAGTTTGACGCCGTTCTGATCCACGACGCCATCTCCTACATGCTGACGGAAGAAGACCTGGCGGCAGCGTTCGCCACGGCACGGGCCCATCTGAACCCCGGCGGGATTCTGATAACGGTGCCGGACTGGTTTACGGAGACCTTCGACGGCACGACGGTGCAACACCGGACGCATACTCTGGACGACGGGGAGTTCACCTATATTCAGTATTGCACGGACCCGGACCCATCGGACTCAAAGGTGGAGACGGTTTTCGTTTACCTCATCAAGAGGGGCGACGGGTTGGAGGTGGAAACGGACCGGCACGTGACGGGGCTATTTCCGCTGACCAGGTGGCAGGAGCTACTGTCGCTGGGGGGGTTCGATGTGGAAACGAGGCCTTACCCGGTGTATGACGACGACGGGGAGGGGTTTCTGCTGGTGGGCACGCTGCGGGAGGACTAGTGCGGTTGGGGGTTACGAAAGGTCGACGATGTCCAAGGGTGGGGCTTTGTCGATGATGCCCTTCTCTGCGGCAAGAGCGAAGAGGGTTTCGAGAGCTTTCCGGCCCTCATCTCCGAAATCGACGGTATCTTCGTTGACGTACATGCGGACGAAGCGGCGTCCGGTCTCGCGGTCGATGCCGCGTCCGTATTGGAGGGCGTAGTCGAGGGCGTCATCCTCGTGGGCGCGGGTGTAGATGATGGCGTCCTGGAGGGCTTTCGCCACCTTCCAGCCCAATTCGTCGCCCAGACGGCGGTGGACCATGTCGAGGCCGAGGGGGATGGGGAGTCCGGTCTTTTCGAACCACCACTCGCCGAGATCCAGCACGCGGTGGAGGCCCAACTCCTTCGAGCGAATCTGGCCCTCGTGGATCAGGACTCCGGCGTCTACCTCGCCGCTTTCGACGGCATCGGTGACGGCGTCGAAATTGAGGAAAACGGGTTCGAAGGGTGATTCCATGTATATCTGAAGGAGCATGTAGGCGGTGGTGTGGCGACCAGGGAGCGCGATGCGCTTACCGGCGAGGTCGGCGGTGGTCATAGGAGTTTTGGAGACGAGGGCGGGGCCGTAGTTTCTACCCACGGAGGAGCCGCAGGGCATGATGCGGTAGTGCTGCGCCACTTCCGGATAGACGGCGGCGGAGATGGCGGTGACCTCCAGATCTCCGCCTTTGGCCCTTTCGTTGAGAGCCTGAATCTCCTCGAGGACGTGCTCAATGCGGTGGCCTTCGACGGTAACTATCTCCTTGGCGAGGGGATAGAACATGAAGGCGTCGTCAGCGTCAGGGCTGTGACCGACTCGAAGGGTTTTCATGGTGGCCTTCCTTTCCGGTATCGGGGCGATTGGGTGTCAAGATGCAGCGGCGGGCTGGGGGACAGATTCGTCGAAGTGGGCGAGCACGTCGTACATGGTGGTGCGCTGGGCGGGGGTAAAGCCGGCCTCGCTGATGAGGGTCTTGATCTCATCGACGGTGGTGCGGTTGTAGAAGCCTGCTTCCTGCATGACGTTTTCGTCGAAGAGGGTGCCGCCGAAATCGTCGCCTCCGAAGTGGAGGGCGACTTGGCCGGTCTTCTTGCCTTCGGAGAACCATGAGGCCTGGATGTGCTGGACGTTGTCGAGGTAGAGGCGGGCGAGGGCGATGATGCGTAGGTAGCGGTTGGGGCCGGCCTCGGCTCCGATACGCTTGTCGAGGGCGGTGTTGGACTTCTTGAAGCTCCAGGGGATGAAGGCGGTGAATCCGCCGGTTTCGTCCTGGATGGCGCGGACGTGTTCGAGGTGTTCGATGATGTCTTCGTCCTGCTCGAGGTGGCCGTACATCATGGTGGCGGTGGTGCGGAGGCCGACGCGGTGAGCTTCCAGGTGCACCTGGGTCCACTGGTCGACGGTGCCCTTGGGGAAGAGGCGGCTGATCTTGTACTTGACGGTGTTGGAGAGGATTTCCGAGCCGCCGCCGGGGATGCTCTCAAGGCCCGCTTCCTTGAGTTCTACGAGGACATCGTGAACGGAGAGGCCGGAGACCTGGCTCATCTTCATGACTTCCGGCGCGGAGAAGAAGTGGGGGTGCACCTGGGGATGGCGGCGGCGACATTCGCGGAGCAGGTCCGTGTAGTAGTCGAGGGGGAGCTTGGGGTTGAGGCCGCCCTGCATGAGGACGGTGGTTACGCCCTTATCGGCGGCGGCGCCGATCATGTCCATGACTTGGTCGACGGAATACGTATAGGCATCGTCGTCCCGTTCGGTGCGGTAGAAGGCGCAGAAGGTGCAGTAGGCGTCGCAGACGTTGGTGTAGTTCAGGTTGGTGTCAACGACAAAGGTTACGACGGGTTGGGGGTTGAGTCGGAAGCGGACTTCCTGGGCAAGGGGGGCCAGGTCCAGGAGGTTGGCGTCGCGGAGGAGGAATAGGCCCTCGTCCCGATTGATGCGCTCACCGGCGGCTACTTTTTCTCTTATGGCGTTTAGCATTTCATAGACTCCTAGCGTCGAAGCCCCTTGGCTCCGGCTTTAAGGTTGTTCATATTCCGACCAGACGCCCGGCGCTGGCTTTCCGGCCCGAATCAGGCGGGTCAGGGGGCAGCTGTGAGAGGAGGGTACGGAATTTGTTGATGGAGTTCATTTCGTCGTCGCCGAGGCGGTAGTGGAAGCTGCGTACGTATTCGATTACTTCCTCGGAGGTCATGTTGAGGTCCTGGCGGGATGCGGCGATTTTCTCCACGTTGGCGAGTCCGTACTCGATGGAGCGGGAGAGGAGAGACTCCAGCCACCGGACCTTTTCTTCGTCCAGGTCGCGGCGCACGACCCAACGGGCGAAGACGAAGGGAAGGCCGGTCCACTCATACCATTCTTCGCCGAGGTCGTAGAGGAATGGGTAGCCCGGGACGCCGCGCCGATTTCTCAGCGCTTCATCGCCTATGAGCAGGAAGGCGTCCTTGGAGCTATGGTCGAGGTCCACGTATCTGCCGGGAGTAACGTGGAATCGCATGGCAAGGAGCGTTTTCATGAGGCGGACGGAGGTTGTGGTCTCGGCGGTGACTCCCATGACGGCGCAGTTCAGATCTTCGATGGGACGCTTGGAATATAGGAAGATGCTGCGCGCCCTGCCAACGGTGGCGATGCAGTAGGCACCCAAGGGCTTGAAAGTGTCTTCCAATTCGAAGCAGGTGACGAGGGGCACGGGGCCGGCATCTATGCCACCTTCTACCGCGGCCCCGGAGAGGGCACTGGGAATGAGGGGAAACAGCTCGATGTCCGGCTCACCGGCCATGCGGCAGTAGAAGACCTCAGAATTGAGGTAGGGGATGCAGCCTATTCTAGTTGTCATAGACGTGAATCACGTTGTAGAGGGCGTCGCGTTCCACGGGCACCTTGCCAGCATCGGAAATGAGGTTGATCATTCGCTCCCGGGTGATGCCGATGGGGCTCTTCGCCTTTGCGGCGTGGGAGATGCGCTCCCGACCGATGGTGCCGTCGGTGTCGTCGGCGCCGAAGTTAAGGGCGATGGAAGCGGTGGCCTCGTAGATGGTAATCCAGTAGGCCTTGATGTGGGGGAAGTTGTCCAGCATCAATCGAGCGGCAGCGATGGTCTTAAGGTCTTCGAAGGGGGAGGCCTGTCGGGCCACCAATTGGGTGTCGCCCGTCTGGTACTCGATGGGGATGAAGGCGAGGAAGCCGCCGGTATCATCCTGAAGCTCCCGGAGCAGCTCCAGATGGTGCACGCGCTCCTCCAGGGTCTCGACGTGGCCGTACAGGAGGGTGGCGTTGGAGGGGATGCCGAGGCCGTGGGCGATGCGGTGAATCTCCAGCCAGCGCTGGGGGGTGGCCTTGCCAGGATAGAGCATCTTGTGCATACGGCTGGAGAAGACCTCCGCGCCGCCGCCGGGCATGGACTGGAGACCCGCGGCTTTGAGACGGGTGAGGGCCTCTTCCGGGGGAATCTTCCAGCGACGCCAGAAGTAGTCGATTTCCGAGGCGGTGAAGGCCTTGACCTGGCAGTTGGGGTACTCCCGGCGCATGGTCTTGACGATGTTTTCGTAGTGCTCAAAGGACCAATCGGGGTGATGGCCGCCGACCATGTGGGCTTCGCGTATTTCGTCGTCGAGCAGGCCCAGAATCTGCTGCATGGACATTTCGTAGGCACCTTCGTCGCCCTTCTTCCGGGCGAAGTCGCAGAAACTGCAGGAGAGGACGCAGACGTTTGTGGGGTTGATGTGGCGGTTGAGGACGAAGTAAGCGCGGTCGCCCCACATTTTGGTCTTCACGTAATCGGCCATTCGGCCGACGGCGGAGAAGTCTTCGGTCTGAAAGATGCGAAGGCCGTCGTCAAAGGAGAGGCGTTCGCCTGCCTGGACCTTCTCCCAAAGGGGGATGAGGGACCTGTCGCGGAAGCCGATGCCCTGATAGACCTCTGCGTAACTCATGATTGTCTACCTCCAACTAGAGAGTCCTGTGGGATGCGTTGCGATTCCAGGAGTATCCTTTTCAGTTCCGGCAGGGCCTCGCCGACGGGGTCCGGGCTGCCGGTGTAGAGCCAGCGAATGAGGACTTCGTTGATGGCTCCAACCCAAAGATATGAAGAGATCCGGGTGTTTACGGGCCGGATGGAGCCTTCGGCGACGGCCCTGTCGAGGTTTTCTTCGATGAGGGATGCGAAGCCGGAGTAAATTTCCACTCGCTTCTTTTCGAAGGAGTTGCCCATGCTGTAACCCTGGACAAGAAGGAGCTTGGCGATGCGGCGTCGCTTGCCGAGGACTTCCAGGGCGGTAGTAAGGGCGACTTCCAGCCGGTCTATGCCCGCCTGCTCACGCCCGATTCTGTCTTCTATGCGGCGGACGAGGCGGTTACCGAGGTGGTCCATGACGGCAAAGAAGAGGCGTTCCTTGCTGGGGAAGTGGAAGTACAGGCCACCCTTGGAGACGCTGGTGCGACGGACGATTTCGTCCATGGCGGCGTCATGGTAGCCCTTTTCGGCGAATAGAGCCTCGGCGGCTTCCATGATGCGGTCTCGAGTTTTGAGTTTGGGGGGCACGTTTGGGCGTTCCTTTCGCTAACCGACCGACTGGTCGGTATTTTAGGGGGAGAGAAGGGATGATGTCAACGTGTTTGCCTGTTTGAAGACGCTGGGATAGTATCGCAGGAAGCCAATTCTGTATCAGGAGGCGCCAAGTGAGTGAGCCAGCAGCCTTTATATATGATCCCTCGCTGAGCGGGCATGTCTTGCGGCAGGACCATCCTATGCGTCCGATACGGCTGCAGCACACGTTTGACTTGCTTGACTCCTATGGGGCCTTCGACGAGGTCGGCGTGATTGCTCCAAGGCCGGCGACGGTTGCGGAGTTGGCTACCTTTCATACACACGATTACATAGAAGCGGTGGAGCGGTTCGGGAGGAATGAGGGGCTGCACGAGATGGCGCGGTTCAACTTCAGCCTGATGGGGGACAATCCCATCTTTCCGGGGATTTACGAGGCGGCGTCGCTAAGCACGGGCGCGACGATGGTCGCGGCGGAGATGATCGCGGAGGGGAAGGTGAGGGCGGCGTTCAACATTTCGGGAGGGTTGCACCATGCGGCGGCGGGGAATGCCTCGGGGTTCTGCGTGTTCAACGACCCGGTGGTGGCCATCAAGTACTTTCTGGGGCGTGGGATGAAGGTAGCGTATGTTGACATCGACGCACACCACGGGGACGGGGTGCAGGACGCGTTCTACGACACAGACTCGGTGCTGACTATTTCAACCCACGAGTCGGGGCAGTTTCTGTTTCCGGGGACCGGCTATGCGGAGGAGATTGGGACGGGAGCTGGGCGGGGATATGCGGTGAATGTGCCGCTGTTCCCGTACACGGGGGACGAGGCGTATCTGTGGGCCTTCAACGAGGTGGTGATTCCGTTGATTGAAGCGTTCAAGCCGGACGTGTTGGTGACGCAGCTGGGTATTGACACGCATCTGCGGGACCCAATTACTCACCTGCGGCTGACTTCGAAGGCGTTTACGGGGGCGGTCCAGGCCTTTGCAGGGCTGGGGCTGCCGTGGCTGGCGACGGGTGGAGGGGGGTACGACCTGGGGGCGGTTGCGCGATGCTGGACGCTGGCGTACGGGGTGATGCTTTCCAGGGAGTGGGGACAGGAGATACCGGCAGGTTATGCCGGGGAGCAGGCGTTGGGTGGGCTGCGGGATGAGGAGCCGCCGGCGTTGGAGGGGGAGCTATCGGCGCAGGTGGAGCGGTTCGTGGAGGGGTCGGTTGAGACGGTGAGGCGGTTGGTGTTTCCGGTTCACGGGGTTTAGGGGGGCGAGGAGCGGATCGCGAACTGCCTCTACTGGGTAGGGTGTTTTCGGACACGGGATTCTAACGCCCATCTCAATCCCCCACCATTGAGGAGACATTTGCATAACTGTTAGATCTGCGCTCACCCCACCCAAATCACCCCCATCCTAACCTTCCCCCGTCGAGGGGGAAGGGCGGAGAGGGGGAGGCGGGTTAGTTTACTTCTTTGAATTCCCCTTCGACGGTGCCGGGGTCGGTGTCGTTGGGTGGTGGGGCGCCGGGATCCTGGGGGCCACCGGGAGCGCCGGGGTCGCCGGACTGAGCGTAGACGGCCTGGCCCAGCCTTTGGAGGGCTTCGTTCAGGGCCGTCATGGCACTCTGCATACCGGCGACATCGCCGGCCTCGATGGCGGCTTTCAGGGACGTCAGCTTTTCTTCGACCTCGCGCTTAAGTTCCTCGGGGGCTTTGTCGGCGTTTTCCGCAAGGAGCTTTTCGGTGGTGTAGACCAGATTGTCCGCCTGGTTTCGGGTCTCCACCTCAGCGCGCTTCCGGCGGTCTTCCTCGGCGTGGGCCTCACCCTCCCGCACCATGTCTTCCACCTGTTCCTTGCTTAGACCGGAACTGTCTTTGATGACGATTTTCTGCTCCTTGCCGGTGCCCTTGTCCTTGGCGGAAACGCTCAGGATGCCGTTGGCGTCGATGTCGAAGGTGACCTCGATTTGGGGCATGCCGCGCGGGGCGGGTAGAAGGCCGTCCAGAATGAAGCGGCCGAGGGACTTGTTGTCTACGGCCATGGGCCTTTCGCCCTGGAAGACGTTGATCTCCACCTGGGACTGGTTGTCGGCGGCGGTGGTGAAGGACTCGCTCTTGGAAGTAGGGATGGTGGTATTGCGAGAGATGAGGGAGGTGGCCACCCCGCCGAGGGTCTCGAGGCCGAGAGTGAGGGGAGTGACGTCGAGAAGCAGGAGGTCTCGAACGTCGCCCTGGAGGACCCCGGCCTGCAGGGCGGCACCGAGGGCGACAGCTTCGTCGGGGTTGACGCTGCGGTTGGGGTCCTTGCCGAAGATGGCCTTGACCTTCTCCTGGATGATGGGGGCGCGAGTCATGCCGCCGACGAGAATGACCTCGTCAATCTGAGAAGAGGAGAGGCCAGCGTCCTGAATGGCCTGACGGCAGGGACCGACGGTACGATCGACGAGATCCGCCACCATCTGCTGGAACTGGCTACGGCTGAGGGGTTTGAGCATGTGCTTGGGGCCGGTGGCGTCGGCGGTGATGAAGGGAAGATTTATCTCGGTTTCCATGACGCTGGAGAGCTCGACCTTGGCCTTTTCCGCCGCTTCGCGGAGTCGCTGGAGGGCCATGCGGTCCTGGCTGAGGTCTATGCCGGACTCGCCACGGAACTCGTCGATGAGCCAGTTCATGATGCGCTGGTCAAAGTCATCGCCGCCGAGGAAGGTATCGCCGCTGGTGGACTTTACTTCGAAGACGCCGTCGCCCATCTCCAGGATGGAGATATCGAAGGTGCCGCCGCCGAGGTCGTAGACTGCGAGGGTCTTGTCGCCACCCTCTTTGCCGACGCCGTAGGCCATGGAGGCGGCGGTGGGTTCATTGATGATGCGGAGGACTTCGAGGCCGGCGATCTGGCCGGCGTCCTTGGTGGCCTGACGCTGGGCGTCGTTGAAATAGGCGGGGACGGTGATGACGGCCTGGCTGATTTTTTCACCCAGCTTGGCCTCAGCGTCCTGCTTCATCTTCTGGAGGATCATGGCGGAGACCTGGGGCGGGGCGAATTGTCGACCGCCCATTTCCACGTAGGCGTCGCCGTTGCTGGCCCTGGCTATCTTGTAGGGGAGGGTGTCAGCGGCCTTCAGAGTCTCCGCGTCGTCGTGCTTGCGGCCCATGAGCCGCTTGACGGAGAAGACGGTGTTCTGGGGGTTGGTGACGGCCTGACGCTTGGCCATCTGGCCGACGTAGCGCTCGCTGGAGCGGGGGTTGACGGCGACGACGGAGGGGGTAACGCGGTTACCCTCGGCGTTTTCGACGACGACGGGTTCGCCGGCCTCCACCACGCTTGCCACAGAATTGGTTGTGCCCAGGTCGATACCCAAGACCTTTGCCATTTTCTTTTCTCCTTATTTATCTGAAACCGGATTACCGTCCGGGCCGTTGGTGGGTAGGCCGCCGTTTGCGGCGACCACCACCTGGGCCGGGCGGAGCACCCGGTCATGAAGTCTGTATCCGCTGCGGACCACCATGAGCACTTCCCCATCCTCTTTTTCGGCAGTTTGCTGCTGGGCGAGGGCTTCGTGCTCCGCGGGATCAAAGGGTTTGCCGAGGGCCTCTATGGGCTCCACGCCTTCCAGTTCCAGAAGGGTGTGGAACTTGCGGCTGATGAGTCGGAAGCCTTGCAGCCAGGTGTCCTGCGCTGCTCCGTCGGAGGGCTGATTCAGGGCGAGGGTCAGCTCATCGAGGATGGGGAGGAGGCGGACGAGGAGGCGCCGGTTTCCGTACTTAAGCAGGTCGGCGCGTTCGTTTTCCATGCGGTTGCGGTAATTGACGAGGTCCGCCTGTGCGCGGCGGAGGGCGTTCTCCAGCTTGTCTTGCTCCATGCGGAGATTTTCGGCTTCCTCCGAGGAGGTGACTGCTTCCGGCGTTTCGCAGGAATGTTGAGGGTGTTCCATATCTATTCTTTCGTCCGTCATCGCCACAGGCTCAAGGGGAGGTCCAGTTCGCGGAAGAGGCGTGTGAGCTCTCTGTCTATAGTGTCGTTGACGTTCTGATGATTTTCGTTGGCGGTCAATCTTTCCCGCATTTTCATGAGCTGGTCCAGCAGGCTCAGGATGAAGCGAACGCCGGCGAGATTCATGCCCATATCCGTTTCCAGGTAGCGGATCAACCGGAGCTTCTTCAGGTCGCTTTCCGAGTAGAGGCGGAGCATGCCGACGGTGCGGCCGGGGTGGACCAGACCCAGCCTTTCGTATTTGCGGAGGGTTTGGGGGTGCATTTCGAGGAGCCGGGCGGCCACGCTGATGATGTAGACGCCCTGGACCTCGCGGCGGCTGGGCTTTCGGGTGGCGCGGCGGGGGCGGCTGGGTCTTGGCTCTATGGACAGGTTGTCCGGCCGTTGTCTAATGGGAATAGAGCCGGGGAGGGGGTCGGAACGGCCCTCCTGCTGTGTTTCCGATTGAAGCTTGGTACGTCGCTCTCTCATTAAATCCGATTGGATTCCGGTGTCGTAATTAGTGTATTCATATCTTAATATTTGATATAATACGTGTCAAGTATAATAACGTCAATGAATGCAGGGATGCTGATACGTCAGCTCCCGGAATGGAGGGCAAGATGCTACTACTCAAGTCCTGCCCCAAGTGCAAAGGCGACCTTCAGTTGAGGAACGACTTCGACGGCTTCTTCCTGGCCTGCATCCAGTGCGGCTACGCGAGGGAATTCCAGAATTCCCGGAGGGAAGAGCCCACGCCCGAAGAGGTGAAGATCCTGGCCGGAACGGCCTCGGGCTAGCATCATCGAAGAGGCGGCGTTGGGCATGAGCCTAGACCGTCATCTCCTTGAGATCATCGGCGATGGTTAGAGGGGCCGCAGTAACGGCCTGCACCTCTTCCGGAGAGTAGCCCGGCGCGATTTCCCGCATGAGGAGGCCAGCTTCGGTAACTTCGAAGAGGCCGAGATCCGTGGCCAGGAGCTTGACGACGCCCCTGGCGGTTACGGGAAGAGTGCAACGCTCCAGGACGCGGGGGGTACCGTCGCGGAGGGTGTGCTGCATGGCGATGAAGACTCGCTTCGCGCCCACGGCGAGGTCCATGGCGCCACCGATGCCGCCGCCGCGTCGACCCTGGGTCTTCCAGTTGGCGAAATCGCCGTTTGCGGCGACCTCGTAAGCGCCCATGACGGTGAGGTCCAGCATGCCGCTGCGGATGATGGCGAAGGAATCGGCGTGGTGGATGATGGAGGCGCCTTCGACGAGGCTGACGTACTGGCCGCCGGCGTTGACGAGATGCTGGTCCTCCTGGCCCCTGGGGAAGATGGGGCCGTAGCCGATGACGCCGTTTTCCGAGTGGTAGATTATCTGCTTATCCGTCTGCTTGTAATTGGAGCAGAGGGTGGGGATGCCGATGCCGAGGTTAACGAGCCAGCCGTCCTGAAATTCCTGGGCGAGGCGGTTGGCCATCTGCTGGCGGTTTAGTCTCTTTTTCTCTGACATAGGTTGTTTTCTTGTTGGCGTTGGGATGAAGGGATGGCTACCTGTCGGCCAAGCTCCTCCATATATGGTCGTACTTCTCAATGCCCTCCTTCATGAGCGCCTCGAAGACGTCGTCGGGTATTGGGGCATATTTGGTTTTCGGCGCGTTGTTCCGAGGAACGGCGATTTCGTTCGTCGTTTCGGGCTTCTTGTTCTTGTTGGGATCAACAGAACGCACCATTTTCTTTGGCTCCTGATTCAATAATTCCGTCGATATTGCCACATAACGATAACATACCTGCTCAGTCCCGATATATGGCTTCTTCGTGGATGCCGTCTTTGGGGATGTGGACGACGCGGTCTACGCAGATTCCCGGGGTGTGGACGTTGTCGGGGTCCATTTCGCCGAGGGCGATAATCTGCTGTTCGACCTCCACCAGGGTGACGCGGGCGGCCATGGCCATAATGGGATTGAAGTTCCTCTGGGAGAGGCGGTACTGGAGGTTGCCGAAAGTGTCGCTGCGGTAGGCGCGAATGAGGGCGTAGTCGGCGTGGAGGGGGTATTCCAGGATGTACTCCTTGCCGTCGATGACGCGATGCTCCTTCCCCTCGGCGAGCTCGGTGCCGACGCCGGTGGGGGTGTAGAAGGCGCCGATGCCGGAGCCGGCGGCGCGGATTCGTTCCGCCAGAGTTCCCTGGGGGACCAGCTCTCCCTCAGCCTGGCCGCTGTTGTAGAGCTTTTCGAAGTGGGTGGCCTGTGAGGGATGGGGGGCCGCGGTAAAGGAGCAGACGACCTTTCGGACGCGGCCAGCCTCGATGAGGGTGCCGAGGTCGACGCGATGGTCAAAGGGGCCGGCGCCGGGGTGATTGGAGATGGCGGTCAGGTCCGTCGCGCCCTGTCGGTGGAGGGCTGCGATGAGATTTCGGGGGGTGCCGGGCCCAGCGAATCCGGGGACCATGATGGTGGAGCCGTTCGGAACGTCGGCGACGGCTTCGTCGAAGGAATTGTAGACCTTGTTTCGCACTTTGAACCTCGGGGAGATTTCAGGGATTGTACGCCGGTTGGCCCTAAGATATTACCGCAGAAAGGCGGGGTGCGTCACGGGTGAAATGTCACAGTCCAAGGGTGGATTATGTCTTGTTTGTGGTGCACAATGGGTACAGCATTTCCATCTGAAAGAGAGAACTCAATGTCCCGATCATCATACTTCGGAACAACAGCGGCGCCGGACTTTCCCGAGGGGCTTGCATGGCTGAACACGCAGCGGGCCGTCAGCATGGAGGACCTGAAGGGGAAGATAGTGATTCTGGACTTCTGGACCTACTGCTGAATTAACTGCATGCACGTTTTTCCGCAGTTGCGGAAACTGGAGAAGAAGTACGAAAACGAGCTGGCGGTGGTGGGGGTGCATTCGGCCAAGTTCCCGGCGGAGAAGGAGACGGAGAACGTGCGGATGGCGATTCTCCGGTACGAGATTGGGCATCCGGTAATCAACGACAGCGAGTTCCGGGTGTGGCAGACGTACGGGTGCCGGGCGTGGCCGACGCTGATATTCGTCGACCCTAAAGGGAACATCATCGGGAAGCACGAGGGGGAGATACCCTACGACGCCTTCGATAGCCTGTTGAAGTCCATGGTGCTGAACTATGAGGCGGCGGGCGTGCTGGACCGGACGCCGCTGGACTACCGGTTGGAGCAGCCGCCAGAGGGGGCGCTTTCCTTCCCCGGCAAGGTGCTGGCGGACGAACCGCGGGAGCGGCTGTTTATTTCCGACTCCAACCACAACCGGATTCTTCAGACGACGCTGGAGGGAGAGGTGACGCAGGTCATCGGCGGAGTGACGCCGGGGTTCGATGACGGGGACTTTGTGGTGGCGGCGTTCGACCATCCGCAGGGGATGGCGCTTAGGAACAACATTCTGTATGTGGCGGACACGGAAAACCACGCGGTCCGGCGGGTGTACCTGAAGGATAGGTACGTGGACACGATGGCGGGGAACGGGACCCAGGGGCCGTTCGGGAACCAGGGGGGATCGCTGGGCGAGGTGGGGCTGAACTCGCCGTGGGACCTGACGGTACATCGGGGCACGGTTTTCACCGCGATGGCGGGGTCTCATCAGCTGTGGGCGCTGGACGAGTTGACGCTTCGCGCCACGCCGCACGCGGGGAGCGGCAGGGAGGACATCCACGACGGGCCGATGAAGTCGGCGGCGCTGGCTCAGCCCAGCGGGATCACGAACGACAGGGACAAGCTGTATTTCGTGGACAGCGAGACGAGTTCCGTCCGAACAGCGGACATATCGCTGAGCGGGCGGGTGACGACACTAGTGGGGCGGGGATTGTTTGAGTTCGGCGACGTTGACGGGATGGGGCCGGAGGTTCGGTTGCAGCATCCGCTGGGGCTGTGCCTGGTGGACGGGGTGTTGTACGTGACGGACGCCTACAACCACAAGATAAAGAAGGTGTTTCCGGAGAACAGGGCGTCGTTCAGCTTCCTGGGGTCGGGGAAGGCTGGGTTTGACGACGGGGTTGGGTCTTCGGCGAGGTTCTTCGAGCCGGGGGGGATTTCGGCGGCGCACGGGAAGCTGTACATCGCGGACACGAATAATCACGCGATCCGGGTCGCGGACATCGCCTCCGGGGAGGTGAGGACGCTGGAGATTACGGGGTTGTAGGGGAGGAAGAGTGGGGGATCACCCCCATCCAAACCTTCCCCCGTCGAGGGGGAAGGGTGGAGAGGGGAGGGGGCGGGCGGGTTAGGATGGTGAAGAGTGGGCCCCCGCGTCCGCGAGGGCACGGATGGGGGAGGGCGTCGACCGGTAACGAGATTCTTCGTCGCGGAGCCTCCTCAGAATGACATGTGGGTTTAGGGGGAAGGGTTAGTTGGGGATGCCTTCGCGGGCGAGGAGTTCGTGGAGCTGGGCGAGGGTCTGGTTGTATTCGTCGAGGGGGAAGCCGTCCACAGAGGCTTTGAGTTCGCCGGTGAAGCCGTCTACGACACCCATATCCACACACTCTTGGATTCGGTCTGATTCCTCCTCAAGTGAAGGCAGCAGATTCTTGCCGGTGAGCCTGGAGAGGGCGGCGGCGAGGCCCCATCCGCCCCAGTTGGAGACGCTGGTGATTATCAGCTCGTTGCAGGCGGTCCAGGCGGGTTCCTGAGGGAGTCGGGGGAATGTGGGGATGGTGTCGCGGAGGAGGCCCATGCCGATTTCGTTGCCACCATCACCGATGCCGACGGTGTGTTTGTGGAGGTCGAAGAGGAGGTCGACGCGGGCGGTGTGCTGGGTGATGTCGACGGAGCGCATATTCCTGTATATGCCGTCCCGGGAGGGGCTGCATCGCTCGATGGAGATTAGGAGGGAGGGGTCGAGCCTGTCGAGGAGGCCCTGGGCGTAATCGCGGCTTTCCTCGGGGCCGGCGATGGGGAATTCGACAACGGCGGCATCGGGGCCGGCGAGGGACTGCATGACGGTTCCGCAATGCTTGTCGGTGACGTAGACGACGTCGCGGCCGAGGGCCTCGAGGGCGTTGCCGATGGCGAGGGCGCCGGGAGGGCCGTCGGTCTCAACGGCTTCGCCGTAGAGGATGTAGAATCCGGTGGCTATGAGGGTCGTGCCGGGCCGGTCCAGGACGTACTGGGCAGCCTGGGTGCAGAAGTCTTCGGGCAGATAGGGACGAAGGGCGTTGATGCCGCGCTGGTCCTTCTGCAGGATGATATCTTCGATGGTGAGGTCAGACATTTTTCTCCTTATTCTCGACGGTGGGAATTCTAGAGGGCGGCGAGGTCGGTGTCTCGCATGTTGGTGATGAACATGTAGCCGGGGGCGTGGGTAATCATGAAGGGGGGCTTGGACTCGAGGGCGACGGCCTGGGGGGTGACGCCGCAAGCCCAGAAGACGGGGGACTGTCCTTCCTTGAACTCCGAGGCGTCGCCGTAGTCTGGTTGGTGGATGTCGGCGATGCCGATGTCCTGGGGGTTGCCGACGTGGATGGGGGCGCCGTGGGCGCCGGGGAAGCGGGAGGTGACCTGGACGGCGCGGACTATCTTGGTGTGGTGGATGGGGCGCATGCTGACGACCATGGGGCCGGAAAAGCCGCCGGCGGGGACGGTGGTGATGTTTGTCTTGAACATGGTGACGTTGTTGCCAGTCTCCCAGTGCCAGAGGGGGATGCCGGCTTCGACGAGGGCGGACTCGAAGGTGAAGCTGCAACCGAGGAGGAAGGAGACGAGATCATCGCTCCAGAGGCTATTGATGTCGGTGACTTCGTCGACGAGTTCGCCGTGGCGGAAGACGCGATAGCGGGGGACGTCGGTACGGATGTCGGCGCCGGCGCTGGTGAGTTTGGGTTCGAACCGGCCGGGCTCCATCACTTCCACCAGAGGGCAGGGCCTGGGGTTGCGCTGGCAGAAGAGGAGGAAGTCGAAGGCCTGGGCCCTGGGTAGTACCACGAGGTTGGCCTGGACGTAGCCGGGGGCGAGGCTGCCGGTGACGCCGTCGTATTCGCCGTGGCGGATGAGCTGCCAGAGGTCCGGCGGAGATTTCGGAAGGGCTTGGGTAATCATTCTTTTTCCCCTTTTTCTATATCTATGGACTATTTGGGCAGACGCAGATTCTTGTTGTCTGATTGTAGATTCGACGTCCACGGTAGCTACATGAATTTGTCGGGATCGATCCTTTTGCTGGAGCGCTTCAGACCCTCGGCGACGGCCTGGTAGCACTCCCAGATTTGCCTGGACGGGGGACGGGCGGCCTCCCGGTTGGAGATTATCCAGTAGCCGTCCGGGAAGGCCATTACCTCCACGTCCACGCCTGATTGTATCAGATGCTCCTTCAGGTTGGGGTCGCTGGTCATGGGTTCGAGGAGGACGGGCTGGAGTTCGTTGTACCAGGCAACGTCGACGGCGCGTCCGAAAATCTTCATGGTGCGAAGGCGCTTGGAACGGAAGATGAGGGAAGGGTTGGCGAGCTTGAGGTTGGGGTCGTGGACGCCGTACCAGACGCGGTAGTAGAAGGGCTGGCCGAGGGTGCGCATGAAGAGGAGATCGCCGGGCATTCTGCCCCTGTAGTTGCCCTGGACGACGTTGGCCCAATCGAGGTGGGGGTCCTGGAGGTGGATGAGGCCGATGGAGATTTCGTGATTTTCGCGGAAGAGTTCTTCGGGGCGGCCTTTCTGGGCCTCGTGGGCCGAGATTCCTATGGCGTTGAGGTGGTTGCAGAAGTCGCTTCGCTTCTGCTGATGGTTGCGAAGGCCCAAGCTGTGAAGCAGACCGGCCAAGGAGCCACCCCCTAGAAAAGGGGATTATACAGGGAAAGGCAAGGGTGCGGGAAGTGGGGGGGCATTGCGTGACGGGAAAGGATGTTGAGAACGGGGGTGGGGGAGGGCGGTTCGCGAACCGCCCCTACCAGAAGGTGTGATGGCGGAGAGTAGTTAGAGGGGGAAGTGGTGGTGGTTTCAACGAACTTCGCAATGGCTCTTTGCTAAAGTGTTGCGGGAATTAGCACCGGAAAGTTCTGCAACATTGGTAGGCGAAGGGAGTCTACCGTTGACTTCGCAGTCCCTTGGCGAACTTCATTTCGAAGGTTAGGCCGAAAGTAGTGGAAAAAGAACTTCCCTTGGATGCTCTTGAAATCGCTGAACTTGTAGACACGCTGGTGGTAGTCAAACTTTCCGTTGGCATAGTGGAACACCCTACCGACCCCTACACCATCTCCAGCCGTCAATACCGCCTCACCATCGAAAGACCATGTTTCGATTCTCTCAACGGTTTGAGAGCGAACAAAAAAGGGATATTTTCCATCTTCTTCACGATTGATGGTGTCGCGCCCGCCAGTTCCAATGGAGGCTAGGGTCTTCAACCGCCGCACCTCCCAATGCTGCGGCACCTCGCCGAGCCAGTCGACGCCGGAGGGTTTGTAGGCAGGGTAGGGGTGGAGTGGCATCTATTGTTCCAACGATCTCATTGACGGCTGGTACATATCAATCAAAGATGCCAAGTGAGAAAATACCTTGGGTTCTACATTCAAGCTTCTCCCATCTTCTATTGCCTGCAATATTCGCAAAGCTCGCCCCTTTATCTGACTCCGAGCACGACGAGAGATTACCCTGAATTCCACATCAAAGTTGCCATGCCGGACTTCCTGAAGTTCCTCATAAGCACCCGCGCCCTTCATGTCCTGAAAATTGCCGGCATCTTCGGCACAATGCAGGAATCCCTCAATCCTGTCCAAGTAGCGAGAGAGGTCTTCGCCGACCAAGCCTCGGGCTAATTCCTCTTCAACAAAATCTATGACCTCACTGGTTCGAAAAGTACCCTTCACCAACTCCTTATAGGTTGCAGGCTGCTTAAATCTCACAGCAATTAGTACAGAAAGTAGGAACGGATGAGTATACGCGTTTGGCTTTACGTTCATCGCCAATAAGGCGAGCAGACGGATGCCATAGTCCATGTCACGTAGAGATAATTCAAGGGCACTCCATAAGCTAGGAAAAACTTTCACGTAGTTATCGTAATCGTGCACATGGACTTCGTTACGGGAGGACTCGGCTAATCTTTGAAAAACATCGGCTAAGCCCATTTGCTCTATCAAATTGATGGTGAATTGCCGCGAGTCAACTTCAGGTAGGTTGAATTCAAAATCAAAGAACCGGCGGAGATACACATCTGTATCGATGTCTCCATAAACTGACGAGAGGGCCTTGCAAAGCTCATCCCGGTTTATTCCCAAGACGAACACCATGTTGGGAACGTCGAAAATATGCTTGATGCGCTCCAAGAGCTCTATGGCGAAAGTAGGGCGGCATCGGTCCAGTTAGTCAATGATGAAGACTAGAGGCTGACCGCTCTCCTTATACACCGCGGCAGCCAACTCTGCCAACTGCTCTTTTAATTCGTCCTTAATCGTGGCTTGCTTCAAGTATTCTTTAATTGGACTTCTGTTACACAGCTTTAGTGGACCAAGATTCAGGGTAAAGCCGGTGTGCTTTTCCAAGAGGCTAACGACGTTTGCCTTGAATAACGGACCCGCATTTTCCGTGACAGCATCGACAATTTTCTTGACTTTCGACCCGTGATCCATTTCAAAATGTGCCTCAAGCTGCCCGACAATGGCGAGGAGAGGGTCGTCACAAAAATCGTCTTCCCAAGCATTGAAATAAATCGCTCTAAACTTCTGGCTCTCCAAATCCTTTTGCCAGCGTTTCAGCATGAAGGTCTTGCCTGTGCCCCATGCACCGTGAATGCTGATAGTGAGTGGCAATGACTGATTGCTGATTAGGTTCGTCAGCCTCACGGCAATCTGTGCCCGGCCGAGCACGTCATCTTTCCAAGGAATCCGTTCAGACACTTCGGGTTCAACGAGTTTCAGTACCAACGAATCTTTAGGGTCTGCTGTTGGACTTGTTTCTTCGTTCATGACTAGCTTCCTCCCGCGATCTCGGTCAACTACCTCTCCATGTTTCGTTCTAACTCCAGTATATCAGCCTGGGTTTTCGCCAAGAGGGGGGTGGCTAGAGGCGGTATTCCTGGCCTGCTGAGGCGGGGGTGATGGGGATGTTGAGGGTTTTGGAGAGGTGGGCGAGTTGTTGGGTGATGGCTTTTTCGTGGCGGGGGTCGCGGTGGACGACGACGATTTGGGGGATGGGGAGGTCTTGTTGCCGGGCGGATTGAAGTTCACGTTGAAGAAAGGATGGGGTGAGGTGTTGGCTGGCGAGCGCGCGGTCTTCGCCGGCGTTGGAGAAGGTGACTTCGACGAAGAGGATTTGGGGCGGGGGCGTGTTCGAAAGGAAGGGGAGCAGGCCGCCGCCTGTGTCGCCGGTGAAGGCGGCGGTGGCGGCACCCCGGCGGATGAGGTAGCCGACGGCGGGGGCGCCGTGGGGGACGGGGATGGGGAGAATTTCGAGGCCGCGGACGTTGAAGGGGCGGTCGGGGGTGATGGGGTGAAGGCGATACTTGGGGCGTTCCGGCGTGGGGCGGAGGGTGAAGTTGGGGTAGAGGAGGCCATCGAGGAGGTGGGTAGTCAGGGCGTCGAGGGTGTCGGGGAGGGCGAAAACGTCGACGGTTGCGCCGTTGTCCATGGTCTGGAGGCCGAGGCTGGGGAGGTCCCGGACGTGGTCGAAGTGTCGGTGGGTGAGGAGGATGGTCCGGAGCCCGTCTTTTTCGTGGTCGGAGAGGCCGGTCGTGAGGCTACCAGCGTCGATGGCGAGGGTGTCATCGACGAGGAAGCAGGTGTGGCGGGTGTGGGGAGTCTCGATGTTATGGGCGCCTAGGACGCGGATTTTCATATTTTTGTCCCTGGGGCATCAATGATGATTTTGCCTTAAATGATAGCGGATTGGGATAGGAATGGGGGTTAGGGCCGGTTATGATACGCATTATCTAAAGCGAGTCTGAAACGGGTGACTCGTTTCCCACTCGTTTCAGGATTGCCAGGCGTGGGCGCGACTCGTTTTTCAAGTCGAGAAGTGGGATCTTTGGGCCGTTGCAGGCGTGGAATACGCTGATTTAGGGCCGGGGACTCGTTTTCTGCATTTTGGGCGAGTTTTTGGCGAAGCATTTTGATACAGCTTATCTATACATGTAGAGGTTGCGTTCCTGGATATCGGTGAGCCTGGCAAGGGTGTTAAGGGATTTGATCAGATGGTCATGGTATGTGTCGGGATCGTCGAACTGCTCGATGATCTTGAGTCGTAGGAGGGTGATCTCATTGGAGAGGTCTCTGATTGACTTGAGGCTGCCGTATTCGCCATGTCGTTCAGCGGGGAGGTGCTTGGAGTAGAGGCCGTGCTTGCGGGCGTTCTGGTTGCCGGGCTGGCCGCCCGACGTGCGTTTTTTGCCCTGGTCATTATTGCCGGCGGGCTGTTCATCGCTGCTGAAATCGTAGAAGGAGCCTTTGGGGGGTTCTTTGGGTATACCGAGCTTGTCGAGCATTTTGTCTATATTCTCCATTGCTTGCCACATGCGTTCTGTATTATTCATGTTGAGGAGGGTAGCAGGGGGTTGGGGTTCGTGGCAAGGGAAAGTTGTCACTTTGGGGGGGTCATTGCATGACGGCAAGTTGTAACTGCGTTACGGCAAGTTTGGGGTTAGGCGTGGGGTTGGGTTGGGGTCGGCGCCTCGGGAGAACTACCAAGATACAATGACCAGTGTTCATTCGCCATGAGAGGAGGAATCGCCCGATGTTACCAGCAACTAACTAATTATGGTCATCAACGGCAAGAAGCGTCCCAGATCTCTACTTCCGCATCTGTGGACGCTTTGAAGAAAGATACCCTTTTGCCTTCGCATTCACCCTTTGCTGAAAGCCAATCTAATTCCACGTCCGGCCGCTGTCCGTCTCCTGACGATGAGTTCAAATTCTTGCCAGACATCCGATCCTTCCAAGAGTTGGCACTATGGCAAAAACCCACTTTCCCAAACCACCTACCGAGCTCAGCGTAAGACCACAAATTACCATCAAACAGGAATCCCAGCGCACTGAATTCATACCCTTTGCGATTCTTCAAATTCTTAGGAGATTTGGGGATAAGAAGCACCTCAAAAGGTTTACCCCTCACTGCATCTTCGTACCTTTGCAGATCCTGAAAATGCTTGACATCGTCCCAATCGAGGCCACCTTTGCACTCCACGTACACACTGGTGTTCCCTTTCAGTAGAAAATCAGGACGCCATCCATCCACGGCTCGTTTTGGCCTTTCCCAAGCCCACCCATATCTATCAAAGAGTGCGCAGCAGATTGCTTCGTGCTCACTATCGAACTCTGTATTGTTGTAGAAGAACCTGTCCATACAATTTGCCTCAGAATCTCTTCCGTTGGACTGGGTGAACCAAGTTTCGACGCCAATATGCCACGACGAAATATCAATTGCAAGATACTGAATTGTTGCGACTACGTTAGCATGCTCGTTATCTTATGTAGTCGGAACAGTCTTTCTCGGACCATTCACCATGAATCACTCACCGCATCGGGGGAGAATACAATCAGCATCAGATCTAATGGCATGAGAACTGGCTGGCCATCGGTAACGGTGGTAGGATGGCGGGATGAAGATGGTACAGGGTCGGGCAGGAGGGTTGGAGTACGTGGGGGTCTATCCGGTGGAGTATCGACCGGACGGGAGCTTTCCGCTTGTTGTGCTGCTGCACGGTTTTGGGGCGAATATGCACGATTTGGCGGGTCTGGCTTCCCATATCGACTCGCGCAGCTATGTCTATCTGTGTCCGAACGCACCGTTGGAGGTGCAGATTGGGCCGGGGTTTACGGGTTATGCCTGGACGCCGCTATTGGGGGAGAAGACGATTGAGGACGTCCATCGGGCGGAGGGGGCGGTGGCGGGATTCCTAGATGAAATGATGGAGATGCACGGGGTGGAGGCGGGTCGGGTGGTGTTGGGGGGATTTTCGCAGGGCGGGATGATGACTTACCAGGTGGGACTGCCGCGTCCGGGGATGTTTGCGGGGTTGGCGGTGCTGAGCGCTCGCATCGACGAGGGGGAGGAGATCTTGGAGAGGCTGCCTGCGGAGCGGGACCAGTCGATTTTCGTTGCCCACGGGGTGCATGACCCGCTGATTTCCGTGTCGGCGGGGCGGGCGTCGAGGGAGTTTCTGGTTGCGGCGGGGTATGATCCGGTCTATCGGGAGTATTCGATGGCGCACCAGATCTGCGAGGAGGAGATTGGGGACCTTGCGGACTGGGTCCGGGGGGTGTTGTGGTCGGGGGGTTAGGCGGAGGGGTCTGTGGGGAATGGGGAGAGGGGGAGTCCGCGTTCGCGTCGGGAGGAGAATCGGGGGAGGTCACCCCCATCCAAACCTTCCCCCGTCGAGGGGGAAGGCTTAAGAGGGGAGGGGGATGGACGGTCGAGATTGGGGTGATGTTTGGGTGGGGTATTGGTTCCTGCGACGAGACCCTTCGGCTTCGCTGCGCTGCGCTCAGGGTGACATGCGGGTGGAGGGGGAGGGGGAAAGAGTGGGCAGCCGCGTTCGCGAGGGTACGGGTCTTCGAATGCAGGAGCAAGGATGGGGGTTAGGGGGTTAGTTGGGTGACGGCGGAGACCAGGTTTTGGATGTCTTCTTCGTTGTTGAAGGCGTGGGTGGCGGCTCGGATGCAGGATAGTTCCGAGACGGGGCGTACGACTATGTTGAATTCTTCCCAGAGACGGCTTACGACGTCCGTCGAGGCGATTCCTTCTATCTCGAAAGAAGTGAGGCCGCAAGAGCGAGCGATGTCGGTGGGGGAGAGAATAGTGACGCCGGGGACTTCCGAGAGGGCCTGCTTCAACTGGTCTGCCAAGGTGCGGGTGCGGGCTTCCACCGCTTCCGACCCCATCTGCTGATGAAAGCTGACGGCTTCGACAAAGCCGGCGGCGAGGGGGGCGCTGGAGGTGGTGAGGAGATACTTGTCGATGGTGTCGGTGCTGGACTCGAAGCCGCCATGTTCATCGTAGGATGAAGCGGCGCGACCGGAGACGCGGGTAGCGGCCACTGAGGGGATGAGGTCCTGGCGGATGTAGAGGGCGCCGGTGCCGTCCGGGCCGAGGAGCCACTTCTGTCCGGGGATTGAATAGTAGTCGTAGTCCGCCTCTCTGAGGTTGAGGGCAATGTGGCCGGCGGTCTGAGCGCCGTCGATGAGCATCTGGACACCCGCTTCCTTCGTAACCTTTCGAAGCTCTTCGGCGGGCATGCGGAGGCCGCAAGTGTACTGGATATGGCTGAAGAAAAGAAGGCGCGTGCGGGGGGAGATGGCTTCGGCGACGCGGCTGACGATGGCGTCGTGGGTGTCGGTGGGGTTGAGGTCGAGGACCCTCAGGCGGACGCCGTGGCGGGCGGGGAGCATGTAGGCGGGGATGAGGACCGAGCTGTGCTCAAGGCCGAAAGTTATGACTTCGTCGCCTTCCTTCCAATCGAGGCCGTTCAGTACCAGGTTCAAGCCGTCGGTGGTGCACTGGGTAGGGACGATTTCTTCTGGGGAAACGTTGAGGAGGGAGGCGGCCGATTCTTTTGCCTGCTGGTGGATATCGCGTCCACTCTGGTATACGGGAGGGCTGGTGGGGCCGTTGAAACTTTCGTATTCGACGCGGTCCTGGACGGCCTGGACGACGGACTTGGGGGAGGGGCCGTCCCAGCCGGTGTTGAGGTATACCATATTTTGGGTGGCGGGGATCTGTTTTCTAAGTCGCTGGACGTCCAAATTCTTTTCTCCTGGTTGGTTTGTTGGGGGTAATGATAGCGGTTGGGGTGGTATGTGGGTAGAGGGGGCGGGCGGTGGCGTGCTCAGGGGAGAGGGAATGAGGGAGCGGGAAAATACTTCTGAGAGTCATTGAATACCCATTGGTGATATGTGCTATCATAAGTTGCGGTTGCATACCCTCATATTTGCGGTCTGAAATGGACATAGAGTCCCAATTTAGGGAAGCAATGGAGGGCCCCGCCGCAATGGACGCAGTCGAATCAGGGAGGTGACCCCCGATGACCAGCAAGCTGGTACTGATTGTATTTCTATCGCCCGTTGCGGTCATATTTATAGTCGGCATGATCTTGCTGGTGTCCCGGTTAAGCGAGGCGGATGGGCCTACGGTGGGGCTGACGGCTGAGGCCACAATGGTATCTCCGGGCGGAGATGCCATGGGCACGGTGAAATTCCGACAGACCGGGACAGGAGTTCTGATAATGGCCGACCTGAAGGGACTGACACCAGGGGGGCATGCCTTCATTATTCACGAATCCGGCTCGTGCCCGCCGGACTTCAGCGCCGCCGGGGACCACTTCAACCCGACTGACGCGGAGCACGGGTTCATCCACTCAAGCTGGAAGGGCGGCTCCAGCGAGGTGCACGGCGGAGATCTTCCGAATATCTACGCCGCGTCGGACGGCACGGGACGGGCGGACTTCTTCAGCGTTGGAGTGACTCTGGATGATGGGACAGGCAACTCCGTATTCGACGACGACGGGTCGGCAATAGTCGTGCATGAAAGGCCTGACGCCTACGGGGAGGAGGAGTCGGACACCGGCATCCGGGTGTCCTGCGGGGTAATCAGGGGGACATAGGGCCTGCGGAGGAGGGGAAGGGGGGAGGGGGTTCTGGACGTTTTAGTTGCTTTGAGCGTGGAGTTGCTTCACAATAGATAGGTTAATTATTGCTGAGGCGTTTTGAGGAAAACTGGACGCACAGCAACTTCGTAGGATTGGTAGGAGAACCCAAGGATGAACCAAGAAGCAAATATTATGTCCGGGTTCACGTGCCCCCATTGCGGGGCGATGGACCAGGAAATGGGATCCCGGTGCCAGGGGTGCGGCCGTTTGATTGCGGAGGGGGTGCCTGACTGGGCCCAGCGAGGGCCTCGCAAGGGCGTTTTCGGGCGGCAGGGCCTCATTTTCATGACCCAGAACAAGTACCTCTTCGTTGTCCTGTTCATCATCACGGCAGCGGCGCTAGTGTGGCACAACTATCACTTCATTCCCAATCCCGTGACGCTGATTCGCACGATGCCGAGCACGGACCTTTCGTCGCTTTCGGAGCCAGGTCAGTGGTCGATGGCGGCGGTGAACTACGAGAGGACCAGCTATATTCCGAATCCGCCTTCATTGCCGCAGGGAAGGGTGTTGTGGTCGTCTGAGGAGGGAAGGATCAAGGGACAATCGCTGCCCGCAATTGTGGACAGTACGGTCTACATTGGGAGCGACTTTGAGTTTCTGGCGCTGGACGCCAACACGGGGCAGACAAGGTGGCGGCTGGACATGCCGGGTCTGGTAAATTCTTCGCCGGCGGTGGCCGGGGACTTCGTGTACGTGGGTTCGACGGACTCCAAGATCTGGGCATTCGACAAGGACACCGGGGATACCAGATGGACATACACGACCGGCAACTACAACAGCAGCTCTCCCCTGGTTCACAACGGGTTCCTGTTCATCGGATCCGGCGACAAGTATATGCACGCCATGGACGCGGCGACGGGGAAGAAATTGTGGGTGTACCGCACGGGGAACCTGATAACCGCGCCGCCGACGCTGCACAACGGAGTGCTCTACTTCACTTCGCAGGATGACAGTCTGTATTCGGTCAATTACCGGACGGGAGAAGGAAGGATGCAGTTCCGGACGAGAAGCGTGCCCTCGTTCGAGCCTGCGGTGTTGTCGCACGGGCTGGCGTACATGCCGTCCGCCAACGACATATTGACGTCCAAGGCCGGAATCCGGGAGACGCCCGGTCGATGGGCGAGGGAAAGGATATGGAGGACACTGTGGCTGAGGTGGGGGGCGCCGATTCCTAGGCCGCCGGCGCAGCAGGGTACTAGCTGGCGGTGGGGGCCGGAGAAGGGGTTTATAACCGCCGCACCGGCAATAACGGAGGAATCGCTGTACGTGGGGGACACGAGGGGAGTATTACGGTCGATGGAGCCGACGACACCGGAGGAGGAGTGGTCGTTCCAGGCGGAGGGGTCGATTCGGGGGACGCCGATAGTAGCGGGGGACATGGTGTACTTCGCGACGTTGGAGGGGTTGGTGTACGCGGTCAACCGGCACACGGGTGAGGAGGTGTGGAACGTGTCGGTGGGGGCGCCGGTGATGCTGTCACCGTCGCTGGCGGAGGGGAAGTTGTTCGTGAGGACGCAGGACGGGCGGATACACGCGATAGAGTGAGCGAGGTCACTGCGTGACGGCAAATTTGCGGGGTTGGGCGTGGGGTCACTGCGTGACGGCAAGTTTGTGGGGTTGGGGGGTGGGAGAGTCACCCCCATCTCAATCTTCCCCCATCGAGGGGGAAGAGGCTAATTGGCGCTCTTTAAGGGGTTATGAATAGGCCTACGTCGAGGGGAAAGGGTGAAGAAGGGAGGAGGGGGTTGGGGTTTCAGTAGGGGTGGGGGGTTACCAGTGCCAGATGGCGTCGTGGGCGTCGAAGAGGTCTGCGAGGCCTTCGCGGCCGACGAGTTTTATGCCTTCGACCAGTTCCGATTCGTTGATGCCACGGTCTTCCACGTCTTCACGGACGACGTAGGTATCGACGCCGGCACCGACGAGGCCCTGGACGTCTTCGTCGAGCTTGGGAGGGTTGGATAGGGGGACGCCGCCGATGGTTATGCCGCTGGCGTCCTGGCCGCGGACGGCGTAGTTGACGGCGTTGGAGCGGAGAAGGACGGAAATGTCGGCACCGGCGTTCTTGAGGATGTGGGACATCCAGAGGATGGTATCGTCCTGCTCCTCCAGGGTGCCGTGGTAGGCGCGCTCTACGATGGAAAGGATTTTGGACATGAGACCCTCCTACTTGGTGCCGATTACCAGGGTGTTGGTGCTATCCTGAGTCCAGGCGAAGAAGTCCGCGGGGGCGCCGCGGCGGGCGCCATCGATCCAGTTACCTGCGCCGCGTTCGTCGACGCAGAGACCGCAGTTGATCCAGTCGACCTGCTCGGTGGCAAGGAGACCGGCGATGAAGCGGGAGCTGGCGGGGTGGTCTTCTTCCTCTGCGGTGGTGCCCTTGACCGGATTGGGATGGGCTTCCTGATCCCTCATAGTGAGGTTGACGGCGCCTTCGTAGGCGAAGACGTTGACCTGGTGGCCCTTTCGGACGGCAGCGTCCATGATGCGCATGGCCGTGGTGGTGGTCTCAGCCTCGTAGGGCGGGTCCATTAGGGCGATGGTGATGGTTGCCATAGCTGCTCCTTCGCGCCGGATAACTGCGATTGGGTGTGGTTGGGAGTCTCCTCAGTGCCAGAGGGCCTTGGTGTCTTCCTCGGCGAGCATGTCGACGAGGCAATCGACATCGGCCACTTCCACGCCGCCGACGAGGGGGGTGGGGGCGATGCCGCGCTCACGGAGGGAGAATTCGTCTGCGAGGACCCGAACGGGCTGGTTCTGCTGGAAGAGATGGTTGAGGGGATTGTTCCTGACGCCGGGGCGGGTGACGAGGACGCCGTTCTGGATGAGGAAGAGGGTGACGTTGTTGCCCTTGCGGGCGAGGTCCACCGCCATGTCGTACATGTAACGGGTGTCGCCGTATTCGAAGGGGTCGCGGGACTCGATGAGAAGATAGTTGGCCAAGAAACACCCCCGATGGACGGGCGAACGTCGCTGAGGGACGCCGCCGTGGGATGGGGCGATTATAGCAACAGGGCGCCGCCGGGGTCAATGGAGAGGGGAATTGGAGGGGGCTGGACGTCGTTTTCGTGTAGAATGGGCGACGTGGATACGGGATTTCAGGAGTATTTTTTTGAACGGGTGGATGAGAGCGACGACGCGCTCTTTTACCGGGAGCCGCGGCTGGTCGTCCACATAGATGATGGGGCGATAGGGGAGATTGGGCGGATATTCGAGGAACTGCTGCCGGCGAGGGGAGAGGTTCTGGACCTGATGAGCAGCTGGCGGTCGCACCTGCCGGAGGGCTTCGAGAAGGGGCGGCTGGTGGGACTTGGGCTGAACGAGGTGGAGATGCGCGAGAACCCTCAGCTGGACGATTTTGTGGTGCACGACGTGAACAGGGAGCCGCTTCTGCCTTTCGAGGATGCCCGCTTCGACGGGGTGATTCTGACGGTGTCGGTGCAGTATCTGACGCGGCCGGTGGAGGTTTTCCGGGAGGTGGGGCGGGTGATGAGGCCGGGAGCGACGGTGGTGGTGACGTTCTCCAACCGGATGTTTCCGACGAAGGCGGTGCGGATATGGCAGGCGTGCAGCGATGAGCAGAGGATGACGCTGGTGAAGATGTACCTGCAGCGGGCGGGGGGCTTTTCGGGGATTCGGGGGGAGGACAGGAGTCCCGAGCCGAGGGGGTTTACGGACCCGGTTTACTTGGTGACGGGGAGGAGGGTCGCTGCGTGACGGCAAGTTTGGGGTAAGGCGTGGGGATGGTCGGTGCGGTTAGCTCCAAGGGGTTCCTGATTGAAAGGGGAGGGGGTGTAGGGAGCGAGATTCCTGGGCGCGCCTGGGATGAATGAAAGGGGCGGCTCCGTGGTGGAGCCGCCCCTGCTTGTTGGCGCTGAGAAGTGTTGGTGAGGGTTAGGCAGCTACCCAGCGGGTTTCCGTGCTAGTTCCGTCATTAATCCACCGAATCTCGCTGCGGTTGCCAGACTGAGATCTGCGTTCCTGCTGTTTTTCCCATTTGACTGTGCGTTCCTGTTCCTTATAGAAGCGCCCTTCTGCATCGTCATAGTGTGTTCGGCCCGTATCGGACCAGCTACCATAGGTCTTGACCCTCCTGCTTCCTGTATCCGCCCACGGCCCCCAAGGATCGGGGTCTGCCACGGGGCAATCGACCCACCGGGTCTGGGTGGTGGAAGTCGTGTCTATCTACTGGTACCGGGTATTGTTGTAGGGAGCGTTGGTGGTGCAGCTCTGCTGCTTCTCCCGTTGGTTGATTCGGGATTCCTCGCATTCACGATTCGCACCGGAGCCTCGCATGGAGCCGGTCCTGGAATACGTGCCGTAGCTCTTGACTCTGGTTCGGCCGGTGTCCGACCAGCTACCGCATTCCTCGGGGATGACCACCCATTGGGTTTGGGTGGTGGAGGCCTTGACCCACTGATAGGAGGTGTCGCCGCCGCCGGTGCATTGCTGCTTCTTCTCCCAGGTGACGGTGCGTCTCTGCTCCTTCTCGTAGACCAGGTTGATGTCGTCCTCCCTGGTGTTGCCGGTGTCTTCCCAGTTCCCTTCCACTTTGTTGCGTGTCTCAGGCGGGCTTACATCGACCCACTCGCAAACTACCCACCGCGTTTGAGTTGTGGCCTGCGCGAGCCATCTGGTCTGGGAACTGGAAGCATTCACCCATCTGGTATCTGTGGAGCCGTGAGTGACGCACTCTTGCTTTTTCTGCCAGGTGTGGGTGCGAGTCTGTTCTTTCTCCCAAGTGATGGTACGGGTCTGTTCTTTCTCCAGGACGAGGAGCACCTGATTTTCACGCATATTTCCCGTGTCTGTCCAGTCACTTTCAACCCTGTTGCGAGTTTCGTCGGAGTCTGTCCACACGCTGAAGGAGCTATTGCGGGTATCGCCGGTGTCCGTCCATACACAGGTTGGCGGCGGGGTGGGGGTGGGGGTGGGAGCCGGGGCGTTGACGGTGATGACCACCGCGTTGATGGCTGTGAATCCGTGGGTGTCCGTAACCGTGAGCCGGAATCGCAGCGTTGTTGCGCTGGAAGGGGCGGTGAAGCTGGGACTGGCGATGTCGGCGCTGCTCAGGGTCACCGTGGGCCCCTGGGTCTGCGTCCAGGCGTAGGTGAGGGTGTCTCCGGTATCAGGGTCGCTGCTGCCGGAACCGTCCAGGGTGACGGACGCTCCCGCGTCCACGGTCTGGGCCTCGCCGGCGTCCGCCGTGGGCGGAAGGTTGGTCAGGGCCGCGGGGTCCGTGGAGTTGGTTGCCCGCACTATCACTGCGTCTATGTCGCTGTCGCCATCGTTGTCCGTGACGGTCAGCCGGAACCGCAGGTAGGCGGGGCTGGAGGGCGCGGTGAAGGTGGGGCTGGCAGTGTCGGCTCCGGTCAGGGTGACTGACGGCCCTTGGACCTGTTTCCAGCTGTAGGTGAGGGTGTTGCCTTCCGGGTCGCTGCTGCCGCTTCCGTCCAGGGTGACGGTTGCGCCCAGCTTCGCCACCTGGTCGGCGCCGGCCTCGGCTTCGGGGGGTGCAATCCACCTCCATTCGGTGACGCCGTTGTGAACGCGGGTCTGTCTCCTTTGCCTCACACCTTCCACAACCCTTCTTTCGCCTGTTTCGTACCACTGGGATGTGCCGGTGGCGGAACAGCAGTGGATGGTCACGTTGGCTTCGTCAGAGAGTTCGCCGGGGTCCGTGACGGTGAGTCGGAAGACGTAGTCTCCAGTTGCAGTGGGGGTGAAGGTGGGAGCCGCCACGTTGGGATCGCTCAAGACAACCCTACCGTCTGGAGCGCTGCTATCTGAGCGAGTGCCGCTGCCACCGGCGCCGCCTGGCCCTTCAACCAGACTCCACTCATAGTCCATATCGTCAGCATGGCCAGCGTCAGGGTCTTTCACTCCGCCGGTGAGGGTGACAGTGCCATTGACGGGGACGGCCTGGTTGTAGCCGGGGTTGGCAGTGGGGGGAGTGTTGGGGACAACGGTCACGGTTACCTTATCGGTGTGCTTGGCTCCAAATCGGTCCGTAACCATTAGCTTGAAGGTGAGAGACGCGGGTTTGTCCGGTGCTGGAATGATCATTTCTGCGCTGTGTGGCGGCGACTTTAGAAGAAGCGGGTTGTATGAAGTAAGGTCCACGCCGCCTGTGGCGTTTTCTAACACCCAAGTATAGCTCAACGGATCTCCGCCGGTTTCGTTGCTACGGCTACCTGACCCGTTTAGCTCGATGGTGCCGCCAGCAATTACCTTGAAACTATCCCCAGCATCGGCAGCGGGCATCTGGGTTCCGAAGGTAATGTCAAGCTCTCGTTCAGCTACAGATGCAGGAAAGCAATATCCCCACTTGTGACTCGCTTGGCCAGGGGGTGGTTTTGAGGCAAAGTATATGGCTGACATGCGAAAGTTGCCATACTCGTCCATTTTGAGTAGGGGTGCACCTGAGTCACCAGGCTGGCTAGGCGGATCGCTGCGGTCTAGGCGGAAGACGTTTTGGAATGAGTATAGGCTGCCATCTGCTGCTCTATGCTGAAAGTCTGCTATTTCAATGTTCTCAGGATCGTGGTGAAGGGTGACCTCGACAGTATGCTCCCCAGTGTTGGCGGCAAATAAGGTGAGGAACTCTTTTTCCCACTCTTCAGGTTTTGGGACGTAGACCGGGTCTATCGTCCCAGCAACAATTGGGACCTGGCTATGGTTGTTGGTGCCGGGTTCATGAACGTGAACGTCGAAGGTAGCAGAGACGCCGGTCGCAAGTTCCACCGCGGCAACGTCGCCAAGGCTAGGTCCATCTCCAGAACCCACCGGAATGAAACTTGTCACGGGTCCGTTCTCAGTGTTGGCGTAGAGATTGCCTATTCTGCTACCGCTCTGAGCAGCGTCCCACTGGTGGAGTGAGTCCTGTTCATCTACGTAGTAGCTGCTGGGTTTGCCTTTGCCATCAACGCAGTCGCTAACAACATGCAGGTTGGTTACTGCAACTAGTACGCCGTCCGAATTGCGTCTTGCTATACCGGTTAACGTGCCGTAACCTGGTATTCCAAGATTCGGCGTAACGCCGATTCCGGCTCGTAGGGGTCTGTGATTGGTTCTGCGATGTCCCATTTCTTGTGTCTCCTTATTCTAGATTTCTTGCTTTGGGGTCAGCTAGGAGTTGCCCATGTCCGGTTTAGAAAATAGATCACTGGTGTACCATCTATGCATTCCAGAATTCGGTCTCCCGGCGGGAATCTGTACGGACTCACCACCTTGTGAACATCAATTTCAAGGACTACCGTATCCGTTAGCCAGCCTCTTTCGCCTTCCAAGTACCAATAAACGTGCCCGCGGTAGAAGGGGTGGCGCATGATCCGTTCTGCGTATTCCACCTGAATCTCTGTAGAGATGCGCCTGTATTCAGGCCCTATTCTGGCGAATCTCGCATTCCTTGCTTCCCTATAGCCAGGGAGCCTAGCCAAATCTTGCATCGAGGCATTTTCATCTAAGCCTCGCTCATCCTTCCATCTCTCATATAAGTCGAGGAATTCCGCCGATGGCGTCAGGTCCGCGTCATTCACACAAGACCCGGATGGTATGATCCTTTCAACCTGCCACGGCTTGCATGCTGTGGTCAGCAGGAGGGCTGCGGCTGCTATGAAGAGGGTGAGGGCTTTTGTTTGCCAGTTGGTTGTTTTCATGGGTGTCACCTCCTTTGTTTGGCGGGTTTGCTTGAGCTTCTCGTCGCTCTTCGTTGGAGGGAGGGTAGCAACTTTGTTCAGTAGTCGTCAAACGGTTGTGTCACTTTTGGGATCGGTGGGGTTGGGTGAGGGGGTCGGCGGCGGGGGTGATGATGGATGTTAGGGAATATTGCTGATGGGGGAGGGTGTTGGTTCGGGGAGGTCCGAATCGCGTCGGGCCACGGCGGTCAATGTTCCGCGCTCGTCTTCTCCGTCGGACGGCATGATTGCTATGCCTGCCCTTAGGGGTCTGTGATTACTAGTTGGGATTCCCATTTTTTCACCTCTTTATTTTGATGTTGTGTTCTGTGGCTCTTAGTCTTGCGTTACGTAAACCCGATACTCAACGTCTTGCGTAATGTAGATCCGATAATCAACTATGATGTGCACCGGGACTCCCCCAATGCAGCCCGGTATCCGGTCTTCTGGCGGGACTGTGCGCGGGTCGACCCAGCGGTCGAGATATATTCGAACTGTAAGACTGTCGGTGCCCACGTCACTCAAGCCATCTTCTATATATAACTCGCTGTATCTATAGTTTTCATTCTCCCGGAGCTTGTCCTGGTATTCATCAAGAGCTTTTCTAACCCGCTCAATTCTTGGATCAAGTCTCTTACGCCGTGCATCCAAAGCGTCGGCATATCCCGGAAGTTCCTTCAACTGATCGCCAGTAGGATATTTCATGGTGGGAGGAGTCTCTCGCTCTGCCAATTCGACGAATTCCATAGATGGAACCAGTGGCGCAGAATCTTCGCAGGGTTCCGAGGAGATTATCCGCAACCCCCCATCTGGGTATGCGAGGGGATATTCCTTTGTGCAGGCGGTTGATAGCCAGAGGGCTGCGGCTGCTATGAAGAGGGTGAGGGCTTTTGTTTGCCAGTTGGTTGTTTTCATGGGTGTCACCTCCTTTGTTTGGCGGGTTTGTTTGAGCTTTTTGTCGCTCTTTGTTGGAGGGACGATAGTGTGTATGTTCGTGGTTGTCAAACGGTTGTGTCACTTTGGGGTTGGGGGGGGGGGGGGGTTGGGGGAGGGGGTCGACGGTGGGGGTGATGCTGGATGATGGGGGGTATTGCTGATGGGGGAGGGTGTTGTTTAGGGGAGGTCCGACTTGCGTTTGATGGCCGACCTTATTGCCATCTATAATCTCGTGAAGAATTCGGTCTCATGAAGAAATCGGGCGGGACCACTTCTATGACCTGTACCGGAATACCCTCCAGGCAATCCGGCATCCGCTCTTCAGGCGGCAGTGCTCCCCGGCCCACTTTCTTAGTGACCACTACAACGATACCAAGTGAACTAAGCCATCCCCCTTTACCGTCTCTGAAGTATCCTTCAGCAACCTCGTAGACGTTGGGTTGTTCCCACAACAATGATTCGTACTTGGACCTAACCTCACGGATGCGTTTCATTCGTTCCCGAGTATTTTCAGTCGTAGTTTCGGGCCCAGCCTTCTCTGACAAGATCACTCCGCACTTGGAATAGTCACAGCTGGCTTCAGTTTCTTTATTCCGTGGTTCCGTTTCAATTATCTGAATCGGGACGTTGTCCAGGTAATCCGGTATACGATCTCCAGGAGGCAACGTGCTTTGATCCACTTTATTGGTGACCCAAAGAGTGATGCCCCATTTACCAATTCGCCTCCCCTCTCCATTCCTTAGGAAATCATTGCGGACTTCGTAGACGTTGGGCTGACGCCAGATCAAGGAGTTGTGCTGTGTGAACGCATCCCAAGCCATATTTTGCTGGTGAAATAAGTCCTCAGATTGCTCTTCGGAGGTGTTCAACCTGCTTACAAACTCCGGTGACTCGGTTGTGCATCCGTTGAGTGCGCGGCCTGCGCAGGCGGTGGTCAGCCAGAGCGCTGATGCTGCTATGAAGAGCGCGAGGGCTTTTGTTTGCCAGTTGGTTGTTTTCATGGGTGTCACCTCCTTTGGTTGGCGGGTTTGTTTGAGCTTCTTGTCGCTCTTCGTTGGGGGGAGGGTAGCAACTTTGTTCGTGGTCGTCAAACGGTTGTGTCACTTTGGGGTCGGTGGGGGTTGGGGCGGTTCGCGAATCGCCCCTAGCAGAGGGTGTTGAGATTTGGGGGAGTCTCATCCCTTCAGCTGGGGTCAGGGTGAATTGTTGGCTGGAGGTTGGAGGGGGAGTGTCGTGGTTGGGGAGGGGGTTTTGTGCTATGCTGGGGCGCACTTGCCTTTGGGTAAACGCGCGTTCATGAATCATGTGATTACCGCATGTCAACGGGTGGTGGAGTCGAAGTATTTCGAACCCATCATCATCACCATCATCGTATTGAACAGCCTGCTGCTGGGGTTGGAGACGTCCAAGACCCTGGAGGGGCGGTTCGGCGAGCAGATGCGCCTGGGGAACCAGGTGGCGCTGACGATTTTCATCATCGAGGCCATTTTCAAGATGGTGGCGCTTGCGCCGCGCTCGCACCGGTATTTCAAGGACGGGTGGAACGTCTTTGACTTCATTGTGATTGTGGCGGCGCTGATTCCGGCGACGGGGCAGCTGGCGGTTATCGCGCGGCTGGCGAGGCTGCTGAGGGCGCTGCGGCTGATATCGGCGGTGAAGGAACTGCGGCTGATCATATCGGCGCTGGTGCGTTCGATTCCGAGCGTGGGGCACGTGATGGTGCTGATGGGAATCATCGTCTACATCTACGCGATCATGGGGTACCACTTCTTCCACGCGCACGACCCGGCGAACTGGGGCAGCCTGGGGCTTTCGCTGCTAACGCTGTTCAACATCATCACGCTGGAGGGGTGGATTGAGGTGATGGCGACGGCGATGGAGTTGAACGGGTACGCGTGGATCTACTTTGTGAGTTTTGTGGTGGTGGGGACGTTTGTGGTTATCAACCTGCTGATTGCTATCATCATCAACAACCTGGACGAGGCGAAGCTGGAGAGGCTGCGGGACCTGGAGGCGCCGGTTACCGCGGACGAGCTGTTCAGGGAGATTCGGACGACGCGGGAGTCGCTGTCGCGGCTGGAGGCGAGGCTGGAGCGGATGGACGGGTTGAGGGAGCGTCGACGGGAGTAGGATCGGGTCGGTTGGGGGTCAGAGCCAGCGGCGGCCGTTGCGGAGGACGCGGGCTTTTTCGTGGTTGCAGAATTTTCCTCTATTGCGACGAACGACTTTGACGCTCTTTCGAAGGGCAGTCTCGGCCCAGGGTTCTGGTGCTTCGTCTTCGCCCGGGCCCCAGAATTCGTGGGGCGGGAGGATGATGTCGCCGTCAATGGGGTCGCCGGAGAGGACGTAGCGATTCTGGTCGGCGCAGAGGACGGCGAGGGCGCAGAGGAGGGCGGCGCGGTGGTCGTGGTCGACGACGGATTCCAGCGGAGTCGCCAGCTGGCGATGGGGGGCGAGGGACTGTATCAGACGCATGAGGTAGGGGCCAACGTATGCCGGACGACGGGCCTCGGGCACTGCCGCTTCCCAGAAGAGGTCTGAGGCGTTGCGCTTGGGTCGGAGGACTTGGAAAGCGGAATCGGGGAGGAGGACGGAGAGAAAGGCGTTGGGGAAGACTTCCAGGATGCGGGAGGGGTCGACGGGGTCGGGATGGGTGGCGGGGGCGAGGGTGAAGTGTCCTTCCTTCTGGAGCTTCAGGACCAATTCGGCGAGGAGGGTGGCGTGGCAGTGGAGCTGCTGGCCAGAGGGGGCGCTGGTTGCGCCGGGCTTGCCTCGCCTGGAGAAGACGCCGCGGGTGAGGAGAGCATCGGAGCTGCGATAGTGGGGAACGATGCCCAGGCCGGGGGTGAGGGGGCCATCGATGCCGACGCCGAGGAGGTGCGTGCCTCGGGGGACGAGGCGACGGAGGTCTTTGAGACGCAGGGCTGCGTCGGTGCCGGTGTTGAGGCATCCCCAGTCGATGGTTGTGGGGGTGATTTTCAGGAGGCAGAGGCCGGTGGAGCGTCGCGTCCTGGAGTAGCCGACGTCGATGCCAAGGGCGTATTGGGTGTTTTCCAGGATGGGCTGCGTCACTTCTATGTTCAACCTGGCTTCCTTTGCCCGGTGATTTTGGGTGCATTATACTTGGGTTTTCGCGGAAACGAAGCGGAAGGTGAATCATGGCTGAAGGGGTGAAGGATGCCAGCTAAGAACTTAGGCATAGAGAACAACAACCTGCACATTGGCGGGGAGTGGGTGGATTCCACGGGCGGGGACAGCTACGAGGTGAGGAATCCCGCACACCGGCAGCAGGTGCTGGCGGAGGTGCAGGCTGCGGGGATTGAGGACGCGGAGAGCGCCATCGCGGCAGCGAAGGAGGCGGCTACAGGGTGGGCGTCGACGCCGGCCCCTCAGAGGGCGGACGTGCTGTACCGGACGCACGAGTTGATGCGGGAGCGTTTTGAGGAGTTCGCGCGGCTGATTACGTTGGAGGAAGGGAAGTCGCTGCCCGACGCGCGGGCTGAGGTGCAGCGTTCGTTGAACATCATCCAGTACGCAGCGGGGGAGGGGCGGCGGATGTTTGGGTACACGACGCCGTCGGAAGCGCGGGACACGGTAGCGTATACGATCCGGCGTCCGCTGGGAGTTGTGGCGGTCATCACGCCGTGGAACTTCCCGCTGGCAATACCGGCGTGGAAGATGGCGCCGGCGCTGATATGCGGCAACGCCATCGTCTTCAAGCCAGCATCTTCGACGCCGTTGAGCGCGATCAAGCTGACGGAGACGTTCGTTGAGGCGGGGCTGCCGCCGGGGGTGTTGAACCTGGTGACGGGGCCGGGGAGGTCCGTGGGAGACTACATGGTGAACCACCCGGACATTGCAGGGATATCCTTCACGGGGTCGACGGAGGTTGGGGCGAAGCTGTACAGCCAAGCCGCTGCGACGCTGAAGAAGGTGCAGTGCGAGATGGGGGGCAAGAACGCGGTGATTGTGCTTTCGGACGCGGACATGGACCAGGCCATCGGGTCGGTCGCGGTGGCGGCCTTCGGGTCTACGGGGCAGCGGTGCACGGCCACCAGCCGGGTGATTGTGGAAGAGTCGGCGATGGACAGCTTCCTGGAGGGGTTGGTGGCGCGGACGGAGCGGATGACGGTGGGGGATGGGCTGGACTCATGCGACGTGGGGCCGGTGGCGAGCGAGGGGCAGTTCGAGAAGATCCTGGAATACATCGGGGTCGGGAAGGATGAAGGAGCTAACCTGCTTCACGGCGGGAGCGCGTTGACGGAGCCGGAGTTCAGCGGGGGGTTGTACATTGAGCCGACGATATTCACGGAAGTGGACCCGGAGATGCGGATAGCCCAGGAGGAGATTTTCGGGCCGGTGCTGACGGTGTTTTCGTGCCGGGATTTGGCCCACGCCATAGAGATTTCGAACGACGTACAGTTCGGGTTGTCGTCATCGATTTACACCAGTGACGTGCGGAAGGCGTTCCGGTATATCGAGGGGGTAGATGCGGGGATGGTGCACGTGAACGCGCCGACGTTGGGGGGCGAGGTGCATCTGCCCTTCGGCGGGTCGAAGGCGTCTGGGGTGGGGCCGCGAGAGCAGGGGACGGAGGCGGTGAACTTCTTCAGCGAGGTGGTGACGGCGTACGTGGACTATAGCGGCGGAGCGGGTTAGGCGGGCGTTGCTGTGTGGTCGGTGCAGGTTATTATCGAGGAGCACGAGGTGTTTCGTCCGAGCGAGATAATCGCGGACCTGCGTGCGGCGGCGGAGGCGCTGTACTACCCCTTCAAGGTGGTGGGGTTCTGGGACAGCCATGCGGACATGCATCTGTGTCCGTGGGAGCAGCGGCGGGAGGAGTGTCCACACCGGCTCTCGGCAGAAGATGAGGGTTATGTTGGGTATGAGGAGACAGTGTCGAAGGACATGGGGGCGACGTTGCGGGTGGAGTTTCCGCATGCGAGGGTGAGTTTGTATTTGCGGTAGGGGGAGGGACGGGAAAGGAGAGACTATGCCGTACAGGGAAAAGCTAGTGAAGACCTACGACGATGTGGTAGAGAGCACGAAATCCTTTAATGCTGGACTTAATGAAGTTCCTCGTCTATCCAAGCGAACATCCAATGTTAAGGCTTGGTACTACATCCCAGAGATTGACGCTGTAGGGCCAAGCAAATTCATCGGATACAGGGGGATGAGTGCGGACTTTTACCTAGCTCATTCTGGCAAATTAGCAAATGCGACTTTGCCTAAGTCCAAGCGGCTCGACGGACGAGAGACTGAACCTAGATTGACCGAGTGGTTTGAGATAACAGAGCCTGGAACGGTGGAGTATGAATATGTTTCCAAGAAGGTGCAGGAACTCTTGGACCAGTGGGACAAGAAGCCTGGTTCATCAGCGAGATATTGCGTGCCAATTGGTTTCAAACTGTTGGTTCAGCAATCATCCTCAGTCACACGAACATCAGCCGCCGGAGGGAGGCAAATGACCCATCTCTTGAGAAAAGCCACCAAGATAGCTACCGAACTATCAGAATCGGAACAGGACAGAATTGCCCGGTTCCTGTTGGAGGAGATGCAATCGGAGCGTCGCTGGGACGAGTTGTTTGCCAGTCCCAAATCAGAAGTCTTCCTGGAAGGCATGACGGATGACGCGATTGCGGAGCATCAGGCGGGAAGAACACGTCCACTTAACGTGGAAGACTTGTAGACGTTCGGTCACACAGCTTACTGGCAGAAGGAAGCAAGAGATGAATCAAAGGACAATTCTGAATGCGCCGTACAAGAGGGTGGAGAGGCGGGAGGTTGCGGTGGTGGGTGGTGGGATTGTGGGGGTTTCGACGGCCTATGCGGCGGCGGTGAGGGGTCAGGGGAAGGTGCGGGTGTCGCTGTACGAGGCGTCGGAGGTGGGACACAGCGGAGCGGCATCGACAGACCTCAACAGGGTGTTTCGATTTCTGAGCGGGCCTGACTCCACGCTGACGAGTTGGTCGGGAGAGGCGCGAGACTTGTGGCGGGCGTTGGGTCGGGAGTGGGGGAGTCCCGTATTTCATCAAACGGGGTTGGCGCTGCTGGTGGAACGGGGGGACGGTGTGGAGACGACGGGCGGGCACGTGTACCCGTATGACAGCGCTGCGTCATGGCTTGAGGACGCCCTTAGGTGCATGGACGAGCATGGGGCGCCGTACGAGCGGGTGAGCCCGGCGGAGTTGACGGAGCGGTACCCGCAGTTTGACGGGGCCGCGCTGAACGAGGCGGTGATCGACCCACAGGCGGGGTACGTTGAGGCGTCGAGGGCAGTGGCGGCAACGTTGGATTTGGGGCTGAAGGCAGGGGTAGAGTACCACCCCGGAGTGGAGATAACCTCGGTGGAGTCGGTGGGAGACGGGTGTCGACTGTTGTCGTCGGACGGGCGGGAGATGCGGGCGGACTCTGTGGTTGTGGCAGTGAACGGTTGGACGGAGGGGCTTCTTCCGCAGCTTCGGGGGATGCTGACGCTGACGGAGCAGCCGCTGATATACCTGCGGCCGCCGGAAGATTCTTCGGCGCTGGCCCCGGGGAAGCTTCCGATGTACATATCGTTGACTTCGGACTGCTACGGGTTTCCGATTGTGGGTGGGGAGTTGAAGGTGGCGGACGACAATGCCTTCCGGACCATTGGACATCCCGACGAGCGGGAAGATCCGCCGAGGGAGCACCTGGAAAGGGTGGTATCGACGGTGGGGAAGTTCTTGCCCTCGGTGGCGGGGGCGGTCGTAGAAAGGACTCACACCTGCTTCTATGACCGGTCAGAGGACGGACGGTTCATCCTGGACGCGCTGGACGGGGAGGCGCGGATAATCTACGGGTGCGGAATGAGCGGGCGGGCGTTCAAGTTCGGGCCGCTACTTGGGGAGAGGCTGGCGCGCTTTGCGGTGGAGGGGGAGAGGCCGGCGGACATAGAGGAGTTCCGGGCGCGGTAGGCTTTTTGACCTTGGAGGGAGACTACGCTCTTTCGAATAGGCCAGCGTGGGTCAGAAAGGGTAGGGGAATTGCGGGTCAGTCGGAGGGTTGGTGTTTGCGGATCAGCTCCACGACGCGGGAGTCGATGTCGTCGATGCCCCGGCCGCTGTCGATGGAGGCGAGGCCGAGGTGGGCCTGGCGATTGAGGTATTCCCAGTCGGGGGTCCTGTAGAATTCCTTGCGTAGATCGCCAAAGAGGGCGTCGATTTCTTTCTTGGTAAACATGTCTCACCTCTCGCGGGAGTTCTAGGGGGGTCCCGTTAGCTGTGACGGGCCGTTAGAGACAAGATAGGTTTGGGAGTGGAGGCTGTCAAGGCGCAAGCAACTAAGACTTTAGCCAAAGTCGGCCAGACGATGTTCAAGTTGGTCTTGCGAGAGGCCGTCAATTGCCAGGAGTTTTCGGCGGGAGCGGGCCCCGCGCAGGATGGTGAGGCTGGAGGAAGGAACGCCAAGTCGTTTGGCCAACAGCTTCAGCATCGCACTGTTGGCACGGCCTTCGGTAGGAGGCGCTTTTACCCGTACTCGAAGGACACCGGCTTTCCAGAACCCAACTACGGCATCGCTAGAAGCACCGGGCTGGACGGCAACGGCGATGCGGGCGGTTTGACGCTTGGTCACGCGAGGACGTTGTAGCGGTAGCGAGAGGTGAGGAGGCGGCCTTCTTCGAACCGGCTGGCGCGCAGGGGTGTGAGGTCGAGGGTTGAAGCCTGGCCCTGGGTGACCATTTCGGCCATGAGCTGTCCGACCATAGCGCCGAGCTTGAAGCCGTGGCCGCTGAAGCCGACGGCGCAGAAGAGGCCGTCCACACCCGGGACGCGGTCGAGGACGGGGTGCCAGTCGGGGGTGATGGTGAAGAGGCCGGACCAGCCGCCGCGGAAGTAGCCGTCCGCAATGGCCGGCATCCGGTGGACAAGCTTGGCCATGGAGTCTTTGACGGTCTCAGGGTCGACGCCCTGGCTGTAGTCGTCTATTGTTACCGCATCCTCGCCGACGCCTATTACTGTCAGGTCGGTGGAGTGGGGGCGGAAGCTCAGCTCCTGGAGAATGTCACCAACGATGGGGTGGGAGGGGAGGACACGCTCCGGCCTGCGGACCATGATGACCTGGTGTCGGATGGGATCCAGGGGGATGTCGAATCCATGGGGTCCGAGGAGGCGGGGGGACCATGGTCCGGCGGCGACGAGGACGGTTTCGGAGTGGATGACGGAGCCGTCCTGGAGGGTGACGGAGCGGATTTTTCCGCCCTTCACATCCAAGGAGACTACAGGGGAGCGCTGTCGCACCTGAGCGCCGTTCTCCCTGGCAGCTTCGGCGTAACCAGTGGTCACGAGGTAGGGGTCGGCGTAGCCGGACTGGGGTTCGAAGGCGATGCCTCCGGCGTCGGGGACGTTGAGCATGGGGGCGATTTCGAGCAGGTCTTCGGGGGAGACGACGGAGGTGTCGATGCCCAGGCTGCCCTGCATGGCGACGTTGTCCTCCATTGCGTGGCGGTCTTCGGGGCCGACGATGACGGCGTATCCAGTGTTGGTGTAACCGGAAGGATGGCCCGTTTCGTCCTGAAAATCGCGGTAGCGTTTGAGGCTTTCCCAGGCCATGGCGGAGGTTATGGGATTGGAGTAGTGCATGCGCAGGATGGCCTGGGAGCGGCCGGTGGAGCCGGAGGCGAGGACACCCTGCTCCAGAAGCAGCGCGTCCCGGACGCCCATCTGGGTCAGGTGGTAGAGGGTGCTGCAGCCCATGACGCCGCCGCCGATGACTACGACTTCCGCCGTGCTGTTCATGTGGACCTCCATTGGAACGGGGATTACAGGGGCTATTATATTTGTCGGAATGGCTGAGGTCACTGTTTGGGTTTCTCAGTGGGAAGTTTCAGGAGTTTGGGTTGCCGAAAGTCCGCATGGTTGAGTGGGCTGTATTGACAGTGTCTGGACCGAAGCCGTAGAGTTATCAATCGTGAACAAAATATCTTCTACCGCGAAGGACGTTGATGGTGCAGAGAACGGCTACATATAGAGAGCAGAGCCGAATATTCCTGGCGCAGGCACGCGAAGAGCTGGCCAAGGGCGACTTACAGCAGGCTTCCGAGAAGGGGTGGGGCACCACGTCGCAGATGGTGAAGGCCATCGCGCAGGAGCGGGGGTGGTTCCACAGGAGCCACCGTAGCTTGCAAGACGTGATCAATAGGCTTCACGACGAAACCAGAGACTCGGAGTGGGCATCTCTTTTTGCCGCTGCAGAAAGCCTCCACATGAACTTTTACGAGAATTGGTCGACAGCAAACGTTATCGCGCTCCGACTCCTTCAGGTGGAGCTGTTTGTGGATAAGGCGGAGAAGCTGCTGGGTTCGAAGGGGTAGGCAGGGGTTAATCTTGCTGACAAAGGACGTTGATGGTGCAGCGAACGGCTACCTATAGAGAACAGAGCAGGACATTTCTGGCGCAGGCACGGGAAGAGCTGGCCAAGGGCGACTTGCAGCAGGCCTCGGAGAAGGGGTGGGGCGCTGCGTCGCAGATGGTGAAGGCGATTGCGCAGGAGCGGGGGTGGTTCCACAGGAGCCACCGTAGCTTGCAAGAAGCTATTGATGCATTGCGCAGCGAAACGGGCGACGAAGACCTGGAGATTCAATTCGGAGCGGGAGAGAACTTGCATCAGAACTTCTACGAGAATTGGTATTCGCCCGACTCCATAGCGCTCAGGCTCCGGCTGGTGGAACAGTTTGTGGATAAGGCGGACAGGCTGCTGGGTTCGAAGGGGTAGGCAGGGGTATTCCGGAAGTCAAGAGTCGCACATGGCGATGAGACTGCGGGTCGGAATTTACGACCACCTTGGCTGGGCGGTCGCGGTTACAGCCACGGACGACCACGAAGCGGTGGACAGGCGAAGGATCGATCTGCTGGAGCCGGGCGTACCTAACATGCCGATTCACCACCCGGGTCAGAACCGGTCATTCGATATGGTTGAGAAGCTGGTCGCCCGTGCGCGCGATTCAGCCGAGCGGACGACTGCCGCATCGCTGGACGCGCTGGAGGCTGCGTTGCCAGGTGCTGTCAAGTCGGTCCACCTGCGCGCCATTCCGTCTGACTTTCCCACGGACATCACCATCCAGTTACGCCCGCCGTATGAATCACGTGCGGATGGGATCATGTATCGCAGGGTGATTGCATCCGTCGCCCAGGCCCGCGGTTGGGCGGTGGAATTCTCCGACGCCAAGACTGCTGAAACGGATGCGGCGGTCCTTCTTGGAGACCGGGCCGACAACGTGCTGCGGGGGCCTCGCACTAGGTTGGGCCCGCCGTGGACCAAGGACCACCGCACAGCGCTGGCCGCTACCATCCTCGCAGTCTCGAGGTGAAGGCCACGCGGAGGACTCATCGAGTATGCGAGACTCCGGGCAGGGTACGGACACACGGACCTAGCGCGAGTGACTGCCTGAACCTGGCAAATAAGGCGGTTTGACTTTGGGCGAAGGAAGTTTGAAGATTTAGGGCACAACACAATTTCGCAAGGGCGGGTGAATGTAATGGTTGTAGCACCGGAATCCGTCGGCATGACCTCCAAAGGGCTGGAAAGAGTCGAGGCGCTGTTTAACGAGCAGATAGAGCAGGGGCTGCATCCCGGGGCGGCGATGGCCGTCTACCGGCATGGCAAGTTGGTGTTGGACCTGCACGGGGGGATGGCGGACGTGGAGGCGGGAAAGCCGGTGAACGAGGATACGATGTTCGTCATCTTTTCCTCGACTAAGCCTTTGGCTGCATTCTGCTGGCACATTCTGTGGGAGCGGGGGCAGCTGGAGATGGGGGACTGGATCGCCGACCGGTGGCCCGAATTTCGCGCGGGCGGCAAAGAAGACGTCACGGTGAAGCATATTCTCACCCACACCGGGGGCTTCCCCGACACGCCTCCGGAGCTGACGCCGGACAAACTGATCGACTGGGACGCCTGCGTTTCGGCGGTGGCCAAGGCGCCGCTGAGATTCCGGCCCGGCGAGGCTATTGCTTACCATTCGCTGAACTTCGGATGGGTGGTGGGAGAAGTGCTGCGTCGGGTGGACGGTCGAACTATCAGCCAGTTTCTGCGGGAAGAGGTGACGGGTCCGCTGGGGATGAAGGACATGTACCTGGGGCTGCCAGCGACGGAAGAGGAACGGGTGGCTAAGCTGTACGTGTCGGAGGAGATCGAGACGCCGGAGGTGGTGGCTGTTTTCAACCAGCCGGCGGTGCATCAGGCGGTGATTCCCGCGGCCAACGGGATCAGCACGGCGCGGGACCTGGCCCGCTTCTATGCGATGTTGGGGATGGCGGGAGAGCTGGACGGGGTGGAGGTGATTCGGTCCGGGGTAATTCGGTACGTTGCCGCCGTTCAGGAGGAGGGGAGGGACGTGCTTTCAGACCAAGAGGTGAAGTTGGGCTTGGGGTTTGCGGTGGACGACCCGCGAATGGGGAGTCAGAGGTCTTCGGGCAGATATAACCACAGCATCGGGCACAGCGGATTCGGCAGCAGCATTGGCTGGGTGGACCTGGCGGAGCGGCTGGCGGTGGCGATAATCACCAACGGGGTACGCGGCGATGAGTCGAACGAGGAGCGGCTGAAGGCGCTTTCGGAGGCGGTGCGGGACGCGTGTGTTTATTCGTAGATTGGTGCGGGGTTAGGGGTGGGTAGGGGGACGGGCGGCTTGCGAACCGCCCCGAGGGGAGATGTAGGGATGAGGAGTGTTGGACACGGCTAGAGAGTGAGTTCCTGCCTTCGCAGGGACAAGAAATGGGGGGTTAGATGTTTGGGGGGAGGGTGCGGGAGCCGCCGTCGACGATGATTGTTTCGCCGCTGATGTAGGCGGCTTCGTCGGAGGAGAGGAAGAGAATGGTGTCGGCGATGTCTTCGGGGCGGCCGATGCGGCCCATGGGGTGGGTTTCGGCAATCTTCTGGAGGGCATCCGCGCTGCCGCTGCTGCCGCGGGCCTGGGGGGTATCAACGGTGCCGGGGGCGATGCAGTTGATTCGGATGCCTTTCGAGGTGTACTGGCTCGCGGCGCCGAGGGTGAAGTGGATGACGCCGGCCTTGCTGACGGCGTAGGGGAGGGAACGGGCGTAGGCGGAGATGCCGGCCATGGAGGAGATGTTGACGATTGCTCCACCACCGCCTTTCTCCATGACGGGGATGGCGGCCTTGCAGCAGAGGAAGAGGCCGCGCAGGTTGGTGTTCATCATCAGATCCCAGTCGCGTTCGTCGATTTCGGCCAGGTGTGGGGCGAGGAGGAGGACTCCGGCGGCGTTGACGAGGACATCCAGGCCGCCAAAGCGGGATGCCGTTTCGTCGACCATTTGCTTGACCTGGTCTGTTTTGGAGACGTCGACGGACACGGAGGCGGCGTGGGAGGTGATTTCGTGGAGTTCGGCGAGGGTCTGGGCGGAGAGGACGGAGTTGCGGTCGGCGATCATGACCTTCGCGCCTTCGCGGGCGAAGCGGATGGCGGCAGCTCGGCCTATGCCTGAGGCTCCGCCGGTGATGAGGGCGACTTTGTCCTGCAATCTACCGGGCATGGTCAATCTCCCTCGCGTTTGATGCCGTGGCCTCGCGTTCAGGCAAGGGATTCCTCGATGAGGGCGTTGAGTCGGCCTTCTACGGCCTCGTAGTCGACGGGTTCCACGGGAACGGGGAGTTGGTCTATTTCATCCTTTAGCGGGCCTTTCAGCACGTTGGCTTCCGAGTCAGTGAGGTCCCACTGGTTGACAAGGTCGTCGGGGCTCCACTGGGCAATCTGGCGGAAACCGTAGTCCTCGACGGCTCGCTTGGCTATTTCCTTGAGCTTGTCCATGACAATTCCTTCTGAGTGTTGTGGGGGTTGAGAGATTAGAGACGGCGACCGGCGGTGCGGGCCCCGCCATCGACGATGTAGGTGGCGCCGCTGACGAATGATGCTTCGTCGGAGGCCAGGAAGAGGATAGCGTTGGCAATCTCCTCGGGACGACCGATGCGGCCCATGGGGTGCTCCAGAGCCGCTTCCTCCAGGGTCTGGGAGCTCTGGGTGCTGCCGCGGGCCTGAGGGGTGTCCACCGGGCCGGGGACGACGCAGTTGATGCGGATGCCCTGCGAAGTGTACTGGCCGGAGATGACGGAGGTGAGGTGAATGACGCCGACCTTGCTGATGTTGTATGGGAGGGATCGGGTCCAGGCGTCGAGGCCGGCGGAAGAGGAGATGTTGACGATGGCGCCGCCGCCGTTCTTGAGCATGACGGGGATGGCGGCCTTGCAGGTGAAGAAGGTGCCCTTGAGGTTGGTATCCATGATGAGGTCCCACTGGCGCTCTTCGATATCCACGAGGGGCGGTGTGAGCATTAGGATGGCGGCGAGGTTGACGAGCACGTCGACCTGGCCGAAGCGTTCGACGGTGGCGTCGACCATGTTCTGGACCTGGTCCCACTTGGAGACGTCGACGGATACCACGTCGGCGTCGGGGGTGATCTTCTTGACCATGGCCAGGGTCTCCTGAGCGCCGCGCATATTGCGGTCGGCGATCATGACCTTCGCACCTTCCCTGGCGAACAGTACGGCTGAAGCCCGGCCCATGCCGGTTGCGCCCCCGGCCAGAATTGCAACTTTACCCGCTAATCTATCGCCCATCCAATTAAGTCACTCCATACGTAGATAGAGGGTAGTAACCCTCGGAACATGGCCATTATAGGTTGGGGGCAAGGCCGTAGCAAGGCGAGAGATGCGGCGCGGATATCGCGTGGAGCGGCGGGAATCGGGAATAAGAAGCGATTATTCGTCCTTTACCGACCCAGGCAATGGGAGTAGAATGCCAAAATGGAAGTACTAGAGAATCTCGGCTGGATACTCCTATACATCTTCGTGACGACATTCATTCCAGCCATTGTGGTGTTCATAGCGAGTTTCCTCACCGGGCTGGGATTCTTGATTCGCGACGTCAAGTATGACATTGGGAAAGCGTTGGAAAAACGTAAGGCGTCGAAGGAGTACGGGGGAGGGGAGAGCGGACAGGAGTGAAGGCGTACGAGGCGGTGATATTCGACCTCTACGGCACCCTGATTGACGAACTGGTGCACCCGGAATCCAATCGGATTGTGCACGAGCAGACGAAGAACGAGATGGCTGATGTGCTGGGGGTGGACAGGGAGGGGTTCGCCAGGGAGTGGGCAGATTCCTCCTACCAGCGTATGGCGGGCACCTTTCCATCTACGGAAGCATACCTGCTTCATATATCTGGAAATTTGGGAATAGAACCCAGCAAGAATGAGCTGACGGTCGGCGCCAATATCCGCCTAGAATACATACGAAGCTCTCTAACCCCACGCCCAGGGGTCGTGGAAACCCTTTCGGACCTTGGAAACAGGGGATACAAGGTTGGGCTGATAACCAATTGCACGAAAGAGGTGTCGCTTTTGTGGGACTCGACGCCCTTCGCGTCTCTATTCGACGTAGCAATTCACTCTTTTGACGTAGGACTGGCCAAGCCGGACCCGCGGATTTACGCGCTGGCGGCGGAGGGACTGGGGGTGGAGGCCAGGGACTGTCTGTACGTGGGGGATGGGAGCGACGGCGAGTTGAGCGGTGCGACGCGGTCGGGGATGACGGCGGTGTTGATGCGGGCGCCGTATGACGAGGCGGACGGGGGTCGGGAGAGTTGGGAGGGGAGGAGGATTTCCAGCATGGCGGAGGTCTTGGGGCTGGTGTGAGGGGGTGGTTGATGGAATTGCAGCCGGGGATAGGGAGTTGGCTCGACATGCGACGGGAAGAGAATGGACAGGGGGAACGCTGCAGGTGTGAAGACGTACAAAGCGGTGATTTTCGACCTTTTTGGCACTTTGATTGACTTGCCGGACTATCCCGAGAACAGGGACGAAATGGCAGATGTTCTCGGGGTTGATGGGGATGAATTTGCCAGGGAATGGGCAGACGCTATGCATGAGCTTATGACCGGCGGATTTTCTTCCATCGAAGCAGCCCTGATACGCATATGTGGAAGGCTAGGAGTGAATCCCGGCGAAGATAGAGTAAGGGCCAGCGCGAGGCTACGGCGGGAATTCTCGCGGGACTCTATCATTCCACGTCCGGGAGTGGTCGAGACTCATGCTGCCTTGAATAGCAGGGGGTACAGGGTTGGCTTGATCAGCAATTGCATGGAAGAAGTTTCCCTGGTGTGGGAATCAACGCCCTTCGCGCCGCTGTTTGACGTGGCGATTCTGTCGTTTGATGTTGGGCTGGCCAAGCCGGACCCGCGGATTTACGCGCTGGCAGCGGAGAGGCTAGGAGTGGAGGCTGGGGACTGCCTGTACGTGGGGGATGGGAGCGACGGCGAATTGAGCGGGGCAGAACGAGCGGGGATGACGGCGGTGTTGATGCGGGCGCCGTATGACGAGGCGGACGGGGGTCGGGAGAGTTGGGAGGGGAGGAGGATTTCCAGCATCGCAGAGGTCTTGGGGCTGGTGTGAGGGGTGGGGGTGAAATCTATTTGATTGCTACCGGTGATGAAAAATGCGCGAGTCCACGTCTAAGTCAAAGGGACTGAATTCACCACCTTCCGATGGTGGGATCGTTTTGGAGCTTGGTGGGGTAACGCTGGATGTAAACGATATTCGGCTGGAAGGAGCCTTCTGGGGCGCAATGCTCGGCGAGGAACCCGGGCCCTTGCGCCACAAGGACGGATGGCTGACAGTAGGCTCTCTCGACTCGACGACGTTTCTGGTGCTTCAAAAGGTGCCTGAAGGAAAGGTTGTGAAGAATCGCTGCCACATGTGCTTTGTCGTGCCGAATGTTGACGAAGCAGTACGCCGGATAGAGGCGCTCGGAGGCAGGAGGATAAGCGAACCCCGCCCAGGCGGAGGGGTCACGATGGCCGACCCGGAAGGCAACGAGTTTTGCATCGGTTCCTTCCGTCGGAGTAAGGAAGGGAAGAGGGTGCCGGTGGGGTGAGTCGGGTCTCCGAGGGCACCGGAAGAGGGCGGTTCGCGAACCGCCCCTACGAGGGATTGTTGTGGTGGGGCGGGAAGGCTGGTTTGAAACCAGCCCCTACCCGGGAAATATTGTTGGGTTTGAGGAATCACCCCCATCTCAATCTTCCCCCATCGAGGGGGAAGAGGAAGGGAAGAGGTCGACTAGGGGGCGAGATTCTTGGGATCCGCTGGGCTGCGCGCCGAAGAGGGTCAGAGGTTCGAGGTGGTGATTCGCGCGGCGGCGGTTTTGAGGGTGTTCTGCCATGCGGGGTTGTGTTGTAGGTGGTGGAGGGGTCTGGGGGGTTGCGGGTTGGTGGTGTGGGGACGGAGGGACAGGCGCCAGAAGCCAACGTCGTGCCATTCGTCCAGCTTGAAGCCCACGGAAGGGAAAGCCCCGACGGGTCTGAAGCCCATGCGCTCGTGGAGGTTGACGCTGGCGGAGTTGGGGAGGGAGATTCCAGCAAGGGCGTTGAAATAGCCGAGGATGCGCAGTCCGTCCAGCAGCACGGTGTATAGGGCGGAGGCGATGCCGCGACTCCGGAACTCTTCGGCGACGTAGACAGAGACTTCCACGGACCACTGGTAGCCCTCCCTGCTTCGGAAGGGGGCAGCGTAGGCGTAGCCAGCGATGCGGTTTTCGGACTCGCATACGAGCCATGGGAGGCGCTGGAGGGTTTGGGAGATTCTGCGGCGGAAATTTTCTTCGGTGGGTGGTTTGAGTTCGAAGGATATAGCAGTGTTTTGGACGACGGGGGCGTAGATGGCGAGCATCTGAGGGGCGTCTTCCGGGGTGGCCATTCTGATGTGGAAGGGGGAAGGGATGCTTCACCCCCATCCTAACCTTCCCCCGTCGAGGGGGAAGGGAGAAGAAGTAGCTGCCAGGGTGGAGAGGGCGTCCTCGATTTCGCGGCGGGTTGGTGCGTCGGGCTCTGACGACAGGGCGTTTTGGAGGGCCGACCGGGCTTCGTCGCTGCCCAGTCTGCCCAAGGCCCACGCGGCGTGGCGACGGACGACGGGTGCTTCTTCGGTGAGGGCGCGGATGAGGGGCGGCACTGCGGAGGGGTCCGCGGAGTTACCGAGGGCGACGCAGGCGTTGCGTTTGAGTCCGACCAGCTTGGCGCGCTTGAGGGGGCTGTTGGAGAAGCGTTGGCGGAATTCGTCCTCGGTCATTTCGAGAAGCTCTAGTAGCTGGAGGGTTGTGAAGCGCTTTTTCTTGAAGGCCCGCTCTCGGGTGTACAGGGACTTGACGTTGACGGGGCAGACATCCTGGCAGATGTCGCAGCCGAAGACCCAGTCGGACATGAGGGGGCGAATTTCGAGGGGAATATCGCCACGGTTTTCGATGGTCTGGTGGGAGATGCACTTTTCGTTGTCGATGACGTAGGGGGCGGGCAGGGCGCCGGTGGGGCAGGCCTGGAGGCAGAGGGTGCAGGAGCCGCAGTTCTTCTTGAGGGGAGGGTCGGGCCGCAGCTCGAGGTCCGTGACTAATTGGCCGAGGAAGACCCAGGAGCCGTGGGTGGAGGTGAGGATGTTGGTGTTTTTGCCGAACCAGCCGACGCCGGCACGCTGGGCGGCGGCCCTATCGAGCATTGGCCCGTCGTCGACGTACCAGCGGGCCTGGACGTCCCGGCCGAGACGTTCGGCGAGACCGCGGACGTAGAGCTTGAGGTGTTTCTTCATCACCTTGTGGTAGTCGTCACCCCATGCGTAACGGGCGACGCGACCTTCGTGGGTTCGGGGGCCGTCGTCGGAGGGGAGGTTATAGCTGAGGGCGACGGAGATGATGCTGCGGGCGCCGGGGAGCAATTGTTGGGGGTCCGTGCCGCGCTCCACCCGGGACTCGTTGAACCAGGGGAGGCCGTCCATCAGGCCGTCACGCAAACGTTGGAGGGTCACCTGTTTGTGGTCGACGAAGGGATCGGCGGAGGAGATTCCGACGAGGTCGAAGCCGACTTCGAGGGCGTAGTCCTTGACCAGGTCTTCGAGGGAGACGGCGTTCTCCAACTCCATTGGAGGATGGGAGCTTTCATCGGTTGAAAGTGGGAGGGACAAAGGGGGCCTCGCGGCGGACGCTAGAGGGGTTTGCGGGAGGCGTATCCCTCGTTTACGCCGTGCCAGAAGGAGATGTCCTCTTCTCCCCGGAGCCAGCAGAGGAAAACTTCACGGCCTTCCCGAAGGGATAGAAAGTCGACCAGACCGGCTTCGATATGACGCACGATGATGCCGCTATCCGTAATCTCCCTGGTCAGGGCGGTGGTCCGGGTCATGGCCTCTTCTACGTCCTTCTGGCTGTCGGAGATCTCCTCCTCCATACCACCCTTGCCGTTACTGCGGCTCATTCTGATGGCGTCCACGGTGACCTGCTGGCGGCGTTTTTCTTCTTCCCGGGCGGTTTGGAGCTTATCGAACTGCTCGGCAAGCCAGGGGATCATGCTGCGGGCTTCTTCCAGAGTGAAGTAACGCTTGTCCATTGCGGAAATACTATAGCACGGTGGGGAGTTGGCGGGCGGGATAAGGGACGGGCATTGGACTGAGAGCGGAGTCGTTGGACGCTATTATCTATCCAACCTTGGACGGGCAATGAAGAAGCCCCAGATAATGACGAGGCAGATGAAGATGAGGGTTTCCATGGCGCCGGGCCAGGGGGAGAAATCGATAACTATGGAGAGGAAGGCGATGGGCAGCACCATCCAGATGAGCCATCGCTTCAACATTTCCATTACAGGACTGCCCATTGACTACCTCCGAAGATTCTTCGATTTCTGATTTAGAGCGGCGGCTGGTGCCGGGGGCGGGATTCGAACCCACACACCGGTGAAGGTAGCGGATTTTAAGTCCGCCGCGTCTACCATTCCGCCACCCCGGCTCTTTTTTCCTTGGTAGATGCCGTATAAGTTGGCTAGACGTGTAACGCCAGGTTTCGGCAATCCAAGAGGGGTTGAATTGGAGGCGACGGGCGGAATCGAACCGCCGAATAGGGGTTTTGCAGACCCCCGCCTTAACCACTTGGCTACGTCGCCCTGTTTTCTGGCTCCTATGTTTACCACATTACGAGGGTAAAATGTGGGAAGCTCCTTGGTGCCGAGGGCGGGACTTGAACCCACACGAGCTTTCGCCCACAGCCCCCTCAAGACTGCGTGTCTACCAATTCCACCACCTCGGCACGGCAGACTAGAATACTATATCAGAAAGGGTGGCGGCCCTGAAAGGGGCGGGTGAATTTTGGGTAAGCCCTCCCGCGGGATGGGTGATGGGAGTTAAATGGCAGGAGCGGGAGGATTCGAACCCCCGACCACTGGTTTTGGAGACCAGCGCTCTGGCCAGACTGAGCTACGCTCCTGTGGCACCCCTGGAGGGATTCGAACCCCCGACGCGCGGCTTAGGAAGCCACCGCTCTATCCTCTGAGCTACAGGGGCCTGTGGTGGAGATAGGGGGAATCGAACCCCCAACCTCGGCATTGCGAACGCCGCGCTCTCCCAATTGAGCTATATCCCCGAGGGTGGCGGCCCCACAAGGGGCCGAAATTGTTCCCCTCCAGTGCGTGGGATTAAAGGAAAATGCTATCTCACGGCGAAAGGGGGTGTCAAGGGAGAGGGGGTGGGGGGCTGAGAGGAGTTTTCGGTAAGAGTGAGACTGGTCACGCTCTCTTTCAATGGCATTCAACACCGCTTTCAGACTGGTCTTTGGTTCATTGTCTTCGGATGCGCAGCATGAGGAGGTCGCCGTTGTGCCAGGGCTGGGTGGGGACAGTCCAGGTGTGGGTGCCGGCCGCGCTGTCTTGGGTTCCGTCGTGGCTGCGAAGGGAAAGGGATACGCTGCCGTCCAGCTCTATGAAGTCCAACACGTGGTTGGTCAGGGACGCGTGAGGACTCAGCGTCAGCACCACCTGGTTGTTCTCCCAATTGAGGCCCGTCATCTCCGTGGCCGTGCCGCCTACGGTGAATGACGTGGGACTGAGCACGCCGTTGGTCCCGTCGGCCCCCACCCCTGTGCCAATAGCCACAGGGTCGAAGAATGACTCGTGCAACGTGCCGGCGGGGGCCGTGACCGTGACTTGACTGATTGGATAGGTTTGGGCCAAGAAATCACACGGTTGATCTATAGGGAGTTGTCTCACGAAGATAACCTCGAAATCACCGGCAGGTAATGGTCGATTTGGACCAATGGTGTAGTAATAGCCGTTGGAGGGTTCCTCGTCATCGTCAATAATGAGAGTCTTGAAATATTCAGCATTCGGACCAGCCTCGGAGTAGTTAGTGTAAACTTCGTGCCCTCGCCTCTTGGTAGATCTATGAAATATGTGAACTTCCGGGTCAGATCCGGTGGGGAGACTGAAGGTTTCTACTGTACGAGGTTTTCCTCTAAAATGGCGTTCATTTCGTAGTTCTGAGTCTATGCACTCTCTATAGCCATCAATGCCTTCGCCGACCGTGAGTCGAGCTTCCATGCCAGCAATCTTGCTGCGTAGGTCCGCAAGGGTTATAACCTCTGGTGGTTGCTTTGAGCCTTCCGTGATGTATTCGGAATCGCTGGACGTTTCGGAGACTGCCCTTGCTCTGTCCGACCCGTCGGAGGACAATTCCTTGGCTGGCATCCAACCCCGCTCTAGTGTATTGATAGAGTACTTCCATGATTCTTGCCTCACATTTCCTAGGACAAAGTTGAATGCGTTCCCGCTAGACTCTATTGAGGCACCTTCAGCGGTTGAATCTCCACCGGATGTTGTTGAGGATAGCGGGCCGTATAGCAACAAGACACCGGGTCGGCTATCATACGAGGCGTCTCGGTTAGAGATTTGCTGAGTGGCGATTTCGACTGCCTTTTCACGTGTCTCATATAGGTCTGTATATTGGACTTCCAGAGTAGGCACTTCTACAGTAAACTCAGTGGGGCCCGTACCCTTCAGGTATTCACTGCCTTGAAATTGCAAAACTTGCACCGGCATATAAGAAGTGACACCAGGCGTATGTGACTTGGTTCTAACCCCCGGAGTGGCAGAAACGAAGGTGGCGACCACAATCGTATCAGCATCAAGTATCTGCCGCTCCAAGGAGGGTGGGTTATCCCATTGGAACTCGACATGTCCAATCTCAAGGGCACCTCGTTGAGAGTCGAATGTTGTAGTACCTATCGGCTTTCTTGGATCTTCAACCTCCGTAGAGCAGCCTAAAGATGCAACAAATATCCCAAGTATCGAGAATACTATCGATACAAAACGGATACCTTTCATTCCTTTGCTCCTTTAGAAAGCCAATCATGCTTGCCAGCAAGATGAGGTGTACCCCATTAGTTGGACGTTCCGGAAACCGTATCTGCCGCTAGTCTCGATATTCCGGAGGCAAAGTCCCTCCGATTCAGCCCAGGGCCTTTGATGCACCCCTTTCGTCGTTACGGGTTTCGGCATGCCTCCAGTATACGTGAGTGCGCCGCGAAGAATATGAGGTTACTATGAGTTTCAGCATGACACCGGGGCACTTTATGTGATTTTCTATTGTGTTTGGATTTACCGTTCCCGTTAGTCGCTAGGCGGGAATTGTTGCTTGTTTGTGGGGAGACTGATAGCATCCATTGTGAAATCTGAGGGGGGTTCAGGTTGATATTATGAATAGTTTGATGATGACAAATAAACTGGCGGGAAAGGCCCTTATTCTGGGGGTGATTCTGTTGCTGGTGGGAATTCTTATCACTCCGGGTGGGGCCATCATAGGCTCCGTGGACCAGACGGATTTTGCGGCGGCAATTGGGGCTCTGGACAAATACGCTCCGCTTAGCCACACGGCTTCCCTTCTGACGATATTTGGGACCTTGTTCTTAGCATTCGGCGTTATGCCATTCTTCCGCCTAACGGGAGGACAGCGGACGTTGGCGGGGATGGCGTTGCGAACGGGGCTGATTGGGATGCTGTTCAGCTGGGGCATCTATGTGCTTCAGCTGGGCACGACTCACATGGTGGTACACATCATGACCCACGGAATTGGAGCAGGAACCGGGGCCGGGCAGCAAGCCCAGTTGCAGGACCTGGCTATTGCCATTTACGCAGTCGGTGGAGCGGTGCATATTGGCTTCCTGTCAGTCTCCTGCGTTGCTTCCATTTTGCTGGGACTCGGTATCGCTTCAAGGTTCTCAGAGATGAACGTATTCAAGCTGGCGGCGTACGGTCTGGTGCTTGTGGGAGTGCTACTCGTCCTGAATCTAACCATTGTCCAGCACCTTCACGGCGTGGACTTGACTGTCTTGCTGTTGATAGCCAGCAGCTCGCTATTCCTCGGGCTGGTCTGCTATTTCGTCCTTGGGATAGCGCTATTTTCTGGCCAAAGAGAGTTGCTGCCTAACGAAGAATAGACCCGGTCTGCGGCGGCAACCCGTACTCATAATAGCAGTGGATTCTTGACACCCAGTTTCCGCTGGGGATATGATTACGCAATTCGGATTCCTGCATATCAAATACAAACAACTGAATAGTAGGGTCTAGTATTTCGGAAGGACGGTGACCATCTTGCCGAACTTTTTTACCGCCTTCCTCTCAGCACTGACAGGCAAAGGCATCAAGGCCGCCAGGCTAGAAGCTCAACATTTAATCGAGGAGGCCGAAGAGCAGAAGAGGAAACTCATACTAGAAGGGCGAGAAGCTGCCTTAAAACTCCGGTCGGGCGCTGAAGAGGAAATCAAGGAGAGACGACGCGACCTGCGGACGCAGGAGAAGCGCTATCGACGCAGAGAGGAAAATATAGAGAACAGGGCAAACGCCCTGGACAAGCGGGAAACCGCCATTGCAACGAAGGAGGCGGGCGTAGAGGAAGACAAAACCCGCCTGGAAGAACTTAAACAGGAGCAGGTTGAACAGCTGGAAAGGATTGCCGGCCTCTCATCCGACGAGGCCCGCGGCGTGGTTCTGGCTCGCGCAGAGCAGGAGATGAGCCACGACTTGGCCAAGCGTTATTACGAGCTTGAACGCCAGATGCGGGAGCGGGTGGACGATGAGGCCAGGAAGGTGATTACGCTGGCCATTCAACGGCTGGCCTCGGACGTGGTCTCCGAGAGGAGCACGTCTCGGGTGTCCCTGCCCAGCGACGGGATGAAGGGACGCCTGATTGGCCGGGAGGGCCGCAACATCCGCGCGATGGAAGCGGCCATGGGCGTGGACATTCTGATAGACGACACGCCGGAGATGATCACCATATCCTGCTTTGATCCCATTCGACGGGAGATTGCGCGGCTTGCGCTCGAAAAGCTGATTCAGGACGGTCGCATCCACCCAAGCCGGATTGAGGACATTGTCCGCAAGGCCCAGGTTGAGGTGGACGAGGTCATCCACAAATCGGGCGAGGAAGCGACCTTCGACGCCAACGTGAAGGGGCTGAGTCCAGAGCTGAAGAAGCTGCTGGGCCGGCTGAAGTACCGGTACAGTTACGGCGAGAACATTCTCCAGCATTCGGTGGAAGTGTCCCTGTTGGCCGGCATGATCGCCTCCGAAATGGGGGCGGACATCGAAGTCGCCAAGGCGGGGGGACTGTTGCACGACATCGGCAAGGCGATGACCCACGAAGTGCAGGGCAGCCACGTAGACATCGGCGACGACATTGCCGAGAAGTACGGCATTGACGCGGAGGTGCGCAGAGCGATTGTGGAGCACCACGAGGACGATCGGGGATCGGTGGAGGCGCTCATCGTAGCCGCTGCCGACGCCATCAGCGCGGCCCGGCCCGGCGCTCGCAAGGAGAGCCTGGAGCAGTACATTCAGCGGCTGGAGGCCCTTGAGGGCGTGGCGACAAGCTTCGACGGTGTGCAGAAAGCCTACGCCATTCAGGCGGGCCGCGAAGTGCGGATAATCGTCCGGCCGGAGCACATCGACGACTTTGAGGCAGCGGTGCTTGCGAGGGACGTGGCGAAAAAGGTGGAGGACGAGCTGATCTATCCCGGTCAGATCAAGGTGACCGTAGTACGAGAAACGCGAAACGTGGAGATTGCCCACTAGCTGCCCCGAGGCGCTGGACGGTTGCCCGAAATGACAAGCGCATTTTTCAGCATCCGTAGGCGGGCTGTCGCCTTTGCAGGCCGACAGCCCGCGACTGTTCCTGGGGTACGCTCAGCAAGATTGATTGCGAGAAAAGGATAGGTTGACTTGCGCGTATTGATGATTGGCGACGTGATGGGCAGTCCGGGCCGAAAGGCGGTCCAGAGGCTGCTGCCTTCTCTGCGCGAGGAGTACGCGCTGGACCTGGTGGTGTGCAACGGAGAGAATGCCGCCGGGGGATTGGGGATAACCTACAAGACTGCTCAGCAGCTTTTGCAGGCCGGCGTGGACGTGCTAACCACGGGCAACCACATCTGGAAGAAGAAGGAGATTATTCCGCACATGCAGGAAGACCTGCCCATTGTGAGGCCTTCCAACTTTCCGCCGGGAGTGCCCGGAAGAGGGCATCTTCGGGTGGGCAACGTGGTGACGCTGAACCTGATGGGACGGGTGTTCATGGAGCCGCTGGACTGTCCCTTCCGGGAGGCGGAGCGGGTGCTTTCGGAGGTGGGAGGGCCGCCGGAGACGATTGTTCTGGTGGACTTTCACGCCGAGGCAACATCGGAGAAGCAGGCGCTGGGTTGGTTTCTGGACGGGCGTGTTAGCGCCGTGGTGGGTACGCATACCCACGTGCCGACAGCTGACCATCGCATAATGCCGGAAGGTACGGCCTTCGTCTCCGACCTGGGGATGGTGGGCCCGATTAATTCCGTAATCGGAACGGACCCGAACGCGGTGCTGGAGAAGTTTCTGACGCAGACACCGCAGCGGTTCTCCGTTGCCAAGGGACCTGTGACCTTCAACTCCGTGATGGTGGAGATTGACGAGGAGACGGGCCGGGCTTCCCGTGTGGAACGGGTAGACCGGCTGGTGGAGTGAACGATTTGGCCACCGTAGATCTGCATCTGCACACAACGGCTTCCGACGGGCGGCTGTCGCCGACGGAGCTGGTGAACCTGCTGGGGGAGCGAGGACTTCGGATTGCGTCTATCACCGACCACGATTCGACGGAAGGGCTGACGGAGGCCTACGCGGCAAAGGAGCAGTTTCCCGAATTAACTCTGATACCGGGTATTGAATTGAGCACGGAGGCCGGAGACTCGGAGATACACGTGCTTGGGTATTTTCTGGACTGGAAAAACGAGGAATTTCAGCGGGTGCTTTCGGGCTTCCGGGAGGGACGAGTTGGCCGGGGGCGCGCTATGGTCAACAGGCTGGAAGAATTGGGTCTTCCCGTGGAGTGGGAGCGGGTACTGCACTTTGCCGGAGAAGGGGCCGTTGGACGTCCTCACATTGCGCTGGCGATGGTGGAAAAAGGATACGTGCCCGGGGTAAAGGATGCGTTCGATCTCTACCTGGGAAGGGATGGGCCCGCCTACGTTGACCGGCAAAAACTCAGCCCGGTGGACGCCGTCGGCATCATTCGGGGAGTCGGGGGCGCAGCGGTGCTGGCGCATCCATCCTACGTGAACAACCTGGATTCCCACCTGGTGCGGATGAAGGATGCGGGTCTGGCGGGCATGGAGGTATTCTACAGCCACTATCCGCCCAAGAGGGTGAGGAAGCTGCGAGAGATCGCCAAGCGGTTCGACCTGCTACCGTGTGGGGGCAGCGACTACCACGCCCTCGGGCAGGACGACGAGAGGCTGCCGGGGCACATCGGGCCGCCGGAAGAAGTGGTGGAAGCGCTGCGAGCCCGGAGCGCCCGCGGGGCCGCCAGCCCGACGGAAGACTAGGGTCGGGAGGGGCCGCGCGTCGTGGAACTGGCTCTGCTATTCGTCTATTCCTACCTGGTGGGTTCTATTCCAACTGCTTATATCATCGGCCGGTGGGTCCGCGGCATCGACATTCGGGAGTATGGGAGCGGCAACGTGGGCGGCTCCAACGTGTTCGAGCACGTGGGGAAGCGCTGGCTCATACCGCTGGGTATATTCGAGATCATTGTCAAGGGAGCGTCTCCGGTGTGGGTGGGAATTGTGCTGCTGGACGCTTCGGTGGACGGTCCGTCCGGGGTTTGGACCGCGAACTTTCTGATGGGGTTCGACCGGAGCACGCCCGCGCTGGCCATTGCCAGCCTTCTGTCCATCGTAGGCCATAACTGGCCCATTTTCCTGAAATTCCAGGGCGGGCGGGGTATAGGGACTGCGGCGGGGGGCCTTCTGGGCATGGCGTTCTACCAGCTCTGGTTTTTCATCGCCGTGGGTCTGCCGGGGTATTTCATACGCCGGTCCGCGTTGATGGTGCTGGTGTCCCTATTGCTGCTGCCTTTGTGGTCGTTCCTGCTGGGCCAATCTGTGGTGGTTATCTGGTACTGCTTTGGTATGATTGGGATAATAGTCCTGAGGCGATTGACGGCAAACGGGAGGCCCAACGTGGCCGGGTATTCGACGACCAAGGTGCTGTTGAACCGACTGATCAGGGATCGGGACGTGGACGACCGGGACGAGTGGGTAAGCCGTTCGCCAACGTCATTCAAGGAGTCCGGAGGCTGAGGGAGAAATGGAGTACCAGGAAACGGTGAATTACTGCGCAACGCACACGAACGTGGAGACGGGACTGTCGTGCGGCAGGTGCGGGAGATATATCTGCCCGCGGTGCATGATACAGACGCCGGTGGGGAGCCGGTGCAACGACTGTGCGCGGGTGCGCAAGACGCCGGTGTTCGACGTGAGCGCGACGCAGTACTTGCTGGCGGCGGTCGCGGCTGTGGGGCTGGGCGGACTTCTTGGGGTGGTTGGGGCTATTCTGCGGTTGGAATTCGGCCATTTTCCGTTTGTGACGGGGATTCTGGCAGCCGGCATTGGCTATCTGCTGGGAGAGGCCGTGAGTCGAGTGACGAATCGGAAGCGGGGGCTGGGTCTTTCTCTCATCGCAGGGGCCGGGATAGCCGTCGCATTTGCCGTAGCGATGGCGGTTGTTCAGTTGCGGCCCGTGACTTACAGATACGACTTCCTGGACATTGGGTTCGCGCTGCTGTTTCTGGGACTGTCGGTGTACATTGCCGTGAGCCGCGTGAGGTAGAACGGGGCTCGCTGTCAGATAGTTTAGTCAGACTTCCGATTCGTCAGATAACTCCGTCCACAGGCGTTGGGTGGTATCGGCGGAGATGCGGTAGTTGAAACCGCGGCGGCGGAGGTAGCCCATCATCCTGGTGAAGAAGGTGCGGCGGTCCAGGCCGGCGAGTCTTCTCAGGTACTTTGCGCCGACTCGCTGGGCCATTTCCTCTTCGTCGAGGCCCTCCAGGGCTTCTTCCGCAACTTCGCCCTTCACGCCGCGCTGGGCCAATTCCTGACGGATCATGAACCTGGAGCGGGGGGCGTGGCGTTCGCGGCTGCTGCGCCAGGCCTTTGCGAAGGCAGCGTCGTCCAAGAATCGGGACTCCTTGAGACGGGCGACGGTCTCTTCCACCTGCTGGGGGGAGAAATCTTTACTCAGGCGGCGGCGGATTTCCGCTTCACTGCGCCCGCGGTAGGAGAGGAAGCGGAGGGCTACGTCCAAGGGGCTTGGGGGCGTCCTTGGGCGGTTGGAGGGCTTCCTGCCACGCCTACGGGGGGCGATGGGTATCAGTCGGCGGGGACGGCGGCGGCCTCAGCCTCGGCCACAGGATCCGGCTTCTCTCCGCGTATGAGGGCCTCAATTTCCTTAGCCATGGCGTCGTTTTCTTCGAGGAACTGCTTGGCGTTCTCCCGACCCTGACCGAGGCGAGTCTCGCCGTAGGAGTAGAAGGAACCACGCTTTGTGATGAGTTCCTGGTCGGTGCCCAATTCGAGGAGATCGCCGGCCCAGCTTATTCCCTTGCTGTACATGATGTCGAACTCGGCGACGCGGAAGGGGGGCGCGACCTTGTTCTTGACGACGCGGGCGCGGACACGGCTGCCGACCATATCGGAGCCTTTCTTGAGGGCCTCCACGCGGCGGAGGTCGATGCGGACGGAGCTGTAGAACTTGAGGGCGCGCCCGCCGGGGGTGACTTCCGGGCTGCCGAACATGACGCCGACCTTTTCGCGGAGCTGGTTGATGAAGACGACGGCGGTGTTCGAGCGGTTGATGGCGGAGGTGAGTTTGCGGAGGGCCTGGGACATGAGGCGGGCCTGGAGGCCGACGTGGGTGTCGCCCATGTCGCCCTCGATTTCGGAGCGGGGAACGAGGGCGGCCACGCTGTCGACGACGACGACCTGCACGGCGCCGCTGCGGACGAGATATTCGGTAATTTCGAGGGCCTGCTCGGCGTCGTCGGGCTGTGAGACCAGGAGGGACTCGACGTCCACGCCGCAGTTGGCGGCGTAGATGGGGTCCAGGGCGTGTTCGACGTCGATGTATGCAGCGATGCCGCCCTGCTTCTGGGTTTCGGCCATAATGTGAATGGCCAAAGTGGACTTACCGGCGGACTCTGCGCCGTAGATTTCGGTGACGCGTCCTTTGGGGACACCACCAACGCCAAGGGCGAGATCGAGGGCGAGGGAGCCGGTGGAGATGACCTCGGTGGCATGAACGGTGTCGGACTCGCCGAGGCGCATGACGGCGCCGCGGCCATAGTGTCTTTCAATTTGGGTAAGGGCTATTTCCAGGGCATTCTGTTTTTTCTTTGCCATTTCGCCTCCAGTAGGCGGTATGTTACCACATTATTTTGAGAACGACAATTCTGTTGGTGGTCTTTTGGATTTGCGTGGTCGGTCCAAGCCTATTAACCCCAACATTCAACGGCACCGTCGGCCCTCAGGCCGCAGGTGCGCCACCACCCAGCGTTGACTGAGGCGAACTCCCCGGACGGCGCATCGGTCTGACCACGGTTATTTTGGCCCCAGCACTCGACGGAGCCATCTGGCCTAACACCGCATGTGTGCCTGTTCCCGGAGTCGATGGAGGTAAACTCCCCGGACGGCGCCGTGGCCTGGCCATAGAAATTGTGACCCCAGCATTCAACTAAACCGTCGGTCCTCACGGCACAGGTGTGGACTGACCCGGCAGTAACCATGCCAAATTCTCCGGAGGGCGGCGTGGCCTCACCATATTCATCGCCCCCCCCAACATTCGACGGCGCCGTTGGTCCTCACTCCACAGGAATGGGTGATCCCGGCGCTGACGGAGATAAAGGAACCATCCGGTGGGCTGGACTGACCTCGGGTGTTGCTGCCCCAGCATTCAACGGAGCCATCGGTTTTAAGTCCACAATTGTGGCTGGACCCAGCACTGACGAAGGTGAACGCTTCGAAGGGCGGTGTGGCCTCTCCATATTCATCGCCGCCCCAACATTCGACGGCACCGTCGATCTTAAGTCCGCAAGCGTGGGCAAACCCCGCACTTACCGAGGCGAATTCCCCGGAGGGCGGCATTGTCTGCCCAGCCGAATTATAACCCCAGCATTCGACGGCACCGGACTGTGCCACCCCACAGGTGAAGCTATTCCCGACGCTGATGGAGGCTAACTTCCCAGAGTATGGAATAATCTTGCCGACTTCAACCATATCATCTTTGCCCCAACATTCAACAGAGCCGTCCGGTTTCAGCCCGCAGGTGTGGTATTCTCCGGCGCTGATGGAGACGAACTCCGCAGAAGGGGCTCGCATCACTCCGTCAATGTTACTGCCCCAGCATTCAGCGGAGCCGTCAATTCTCACCCCGCAAGTGTGGACCCGTCCGGCGCTGACGGAGGTGAATGACCCTTCTGGTGGTGCGGCATGGCCAGTCAGACCAGACCCGATATCGTTCAGACCCCAGCATTCAACGGAGCCGTCAGTTCTCAGCCCACAAGTGTGGAGAATTCCGGCGCTAACGGAGGCGAATTCTCCGGACGGCGGCGTGGCCTGGCCGGTTACTTTCCCTCGCCCATCATCGTTAAGACCCCAGCATTCGACGGAGCCATCGTTTTTCACGCCGCAGGTGTGGCCGGCTCCGGCGCTGACGGAGGCGAACGAGCCAGCAGGTGGCGTGGCCTGTCCAAGTTCATCATTGCCCCAGCATTCGAGGGACCCGTTGGACTTCAGGCCGCAGGTGTGCAAGTATCCGGCGCTGACGGAGACGAACGAGCCAGCGGGTGGCGTGGCCTGTCCAACTTCATCATTCCCCCAACATTCGAGGGATCCGTCGGTTCTCACTCCACAAGTATGAATGTAACCAGCGCTGACGGACTTAAAGGAACCGTCTGGCGGAATAGACTGACCGTTGAAGTTAGTGCCCCAGCATTCGACGGAGCCATCTGTCTTTACTCCACAGGTATGGCCGGTTCCGGCGTTGATGGAGGCGAATACTACATTCGTCTTCGATGTTGCAGTGGGGGTCAGCGTCGGAGTAGGCGCGGGTGTAGGCGTGGGGGCAGATGTTGGTGCTGGTGCCGGGTCGGCCGGTGGCAGTGTCGGCGTGGGTGTCAGCGTCGGAATATGCGCGGGTGTAGGCGTAGGGGTAGATGTTGGTACTGGTGTCGGGTCGGCCGGTGGCAGTGTCGGCGTGGGTGTCAGCGTCGGAATATGCGCGGGTGTAGGCGTAGGGGTAGATGTTGGTACTGGTGTCGGGTTGGCCGGTGGCAGTGTCGGCGTGGGTGGCGGTGTCGGCGTTGGGAGGCGAGCAGGCGTGTCGGATGGGAAGACTCCTGCATCTGACGGTGCTGTGGCTATTGCAGTCTCCAAAGGGGTCTCATTTCTGGTAGGCGTAGGCGTCTCAGAGACGACAGTCTCTATAGTCGTCACCGGAGTAGCCTCCTGGGACTGGCAGGCCAGGGCGCTCAACAGCACCAGGATGGTTGTTGCTATGTATCTAATCATCCCCTACAAGACAATATGCGCTTTCGGTCTGTTTCGTTCCATTGAGGCCAAAGCAAGTGTAGCTGTGGGGAGGGGGTTAGGATTTGGGGGTGTATTTGTGGCCGAGTTCGGTTTCCCAGCGGAGGTAGTGGATGGTGTCGGCGTAGGAGCGGTGGGGGCCCATGACTACAACGTCGGTGGGAGGGGTCATGACGCCGGAGAGGCCGGTTTCGACGTCCAAGCCTTCACTTCGCCATGCTTTCGTGCCGCCTTCCAGTACCGAAACATCGGTGTAGCCCAGTTCGGCGAGGGTGGCGGCAGCGAGGGCGGAGTCGACGCCGTTGGCGCAGGTGACGAGGACGGATGCGTCCTTGTCGGGAGCGACGTTGGCGATGGCGAATTCCAGCCAGCCGCGGGGGGCCCAGCGGGAGCCGGGGAGGTGGCCGTCGGCGAATTCGGGGCTCATTCCGACGAAGATCGCGGCCGCAAAGTCGGTTGATGCGGCGGCTTGGGGTGAGACGGTCTGTACCCTGGCCCTGGCGGCTTCGAGGCCGAAGGGGTGGGATTCCGTCATGCCCTGCTCCAGTTCATGGCCCTGAGCCACCCACCGGGTGAGGCCGTTCTGGAGGGCGAAGACATTGGGGAAGCCCAACTGGCGGAACCAGGAGGCGACTAGGGTGGAGCGGACACGGCCATCGCAGGTGAAGACGATGAGGGCGTTGCGGACGGGGGCGACGTCGTCTGCCCGCTGGACGGCCTGGCCGCCGGGGAACCAGCGGAAGCCGGGGATGTGGCCGGCGCGGTATTCCTCTTCGCGGCGAACGTCGACGAGATAGACGGTCTCGTGGAAGGCGCGAGACATGGCCTGCTTGAGATCGTCCACGTCCATGAAGCGGACGCTGTCTTCCATTGCCGCCTGCCCGGCGTAGGTGGCGGCGCGGGCTTCGCCTTCCTCGGACACCTGGGGCAGGTCGAGCCTGTCGGCGCCGGTCTCCAATTCGAGGCCGGCGAGGACCCAGCCGGCGGTGCCGTTCTTGAGGCCGAAGACTTTGGGGACGCCCATGCGCTGAAGGGCGCGGGCGCCGATGATGCTGCGGGTGCGACCGGCGCAGTTGAGGATGACGGTGGTGTCGGGACCTTGTTCGTTGAGGATGTCGGTGACGTGGAGGGCGAGTTCCCCGTTGGGGACGCTACGACCGCCGGGGATGCTGAAGTTCTGGAACTCCTCCGGGGTGCGGGTATCCATGATGACGAGCTTTTCGCCGGAGTCGATGCGTCGCTTGAGTTCGATGGAGTCGATTTCGGGGACGCGGTGCTCCACCTCCATGCGCTCGCCGAAGTCCTTGCTGAGGACGTTGGTGCCCCACTCGGTGGGGAAATCGAAGGAGGTCCAGAGGTTCACGCCGCCTTCGAGGACTGAGACGCGGGTGTATCCCATGCGCTCAGCGGTAGCGGCGGCGAGGGATGCCTGCCGACCGGCGTCGTCGCAGAGAATGAGGGGCGCGCCGGGGTAGGGGACGAGGGTGGGGAGGTCGTATTCGATGCGGTGACGGGGCAGGAGGCTGGCGCCGGGGATGTGGGCGCTGTTGTAGCTGCCGGCGTCTCTAACGTCGAGGAGGGCGAATTCCTTCTGGGAGGCCAAGAGGGCGCGGAGTTCGTGGGCCGTGGTGAAGGTGGGCATTTTTTCTCCTTAGAAAGGTACAGGGATGGCGACAGGGGGGCGGGCCGGCTTCGGAGGCGAGATTCTTCGTCGCGAGGCCTCCTCAGATTGACATGTGGATGGAGGGGGAGGAAAAGAGGGGATTATTCGTTGTTTGCTTTGCCGGAGACGTAGGAGTGCACGCGGCCGGTTTTGAGGTCGAACTTGGACCGCTGGAGGCCTTCGAGGGACCTGCCGTAGACGTGTATCTCCACGGTTGGCAGGTGGGTCTCGTTGTCGATCTGGTGGATTTCGTCCACTTCAGGAATGAGGAGGGAGACTTCGCCGGGCTTGGAGAGGGCGACGCGGTCTTTCTCCAGGACGGCGTATTCCTCGTTGGAACCGTCGTCGAGGCGACGGAAGCGGGTCTCGGCGAGGACGTTTTCCATGACGCCGATCATGCCCCAGGTGCGGTGGTCGTGGGGGCCGATGTGGTCGCCGGGGCCCCAGATGACGGAGGAGACGGACAGGCCGTTTTCGCCCTGGTGGAGCTTGTAGCTGCCGTGGCGGGCGCGGGGGCCGCGGCCGAGGGGACGGCGGTACTCCACCGGGATGGCCTCCGGGTTGCGGATTAGGCGATCCAGATAGGTTGAGCCTTCGTCGAAGATACGCTGCTGGTCGGTGGTTTTGGCGAGAAGGGCGTCCATGTCCTGGATGAATTCTTCCAGGGAATACTTGACGGCGGCCACAGGGCACCTCCGGGGGTTAGGGGGATGTTAACACGGGGTTGGGGGAGGGGGAAGGGGGGTTAGAATTGGCGGTAGCCGTTGACGATGGGGAGGCGGCGGTCTTTTCCGAAGGCCTTGCCGGTGATTTTCACGCCGGGCGGTGACTGGCGCCGCTTGTATTCGTTGCGGTCGACGGCGGACATGACCTGCTGGACGATTTCAGGGGCGTAACCCTGGGCAACTATGTCAGCATAGCTCCTGTCTTCTTCCACGTAGGCCTGGAGGATGCCATCCAAGACTTCGTAGGGGGGGAGGGAATCTTCGTCCTTCTGGTCAGGGCGCAGCTCGGCGCTGGGAGGCTTTTCGATGATCTCCCGGGGGATGACGTTCATGGGGGAGCCGTTTGCGTTTCGCCACCGGCACAGCTCGTAGACGAGGGTCTTGGGCACGTCCTTGAGGACGGCGAACCCTCCGGCCATGTCGCCGTAGAGGGTAGCGTAACCCATGGCCATTTCGCTCTTGTTGCCGGTGATGAGGACGAGCCAGCCGAATTTGTTGGAGAGGGCCATGAGGAGGTTGCCGCGAAGCCTTGCCTGGACGTTTTCTTCGGCGATGCCCGGCTGGGTGCCGCTGAAAGGGTCCGACAGCATGTTCAACATGGCCTGATGGCCCTCTTCGATGGGGATGGTGAGCATCTCCATACCGAAGTTGTCGGCGAGGGCGGCGGCATCCAGAAGACTGCCCTCGCTGGAGAAGCGGGAGGGCATGGCGACGACCTTGACGTTCTCGGGGCCGAGGGCATCGGCGCCGACGCAGGCGGTGAGGGCGGAGTCGATGCCGCCGGAGAGTCCGACGAGGACCTTGGAGAATCCGCTCTTTCTGACGTAGTCGCGGGTGCCGACGACGAGGGCGTTGTAGACTTCGGCGGGACCTTCAAGCACGGGCGCCACGTGGTTTTGCTGCAGAGGGTGACGGGCCCGATCCATGGGGCTGGAAACGTGGATGACGGAACCGGCTGAGGACTCGGTTCGGTCGACGGGGGCGGGTGGGCGCTCATCCGGGAGGGGCAGGTCGACGACGAGGAGGTCTTCCTCGAACTCACGGGCGCGGGCGATGAGGCGTCCCGTTGGGTCGAAGACCACGCTGGCGCCGTCGAAGATCAGCTCGTCCTGACCACCTACGGTGTTCACGTAGGCGACGAAGACGGCGTTGTCTCTGGCGGCGTTTCGGACGATGTCTTCACGCTCTCGCTGCTTGTCCACGTGATATGGGGAGGCGCTGATGTTGATGATGACTTCGGCGCCGGCCTTGGCCTGTCGGGCGGTGGGGCCATCGTCGAACCAGATATCCTCGCAGATGTTGACGCCCACGTATGCGCCGGCGATGTTGTAGATGGGGAAGCTGGAGCCAGAATAGAAGTAGCGGTCTTCGTCGAAGACGCCGTAGGTGGGGAGGTGGTGCTTGCGGTACATACCGGCCAGCCGGCCTTGGGTACCGATTGCCGCAGCGTTGTAGACGCGTCCGCCGATGGGGTGGGCGTAGCCAATGACTGCTGCGAGGCCATGGGTCTCGTCAACGGCCTTGTAGACAGCTAGCAGATTGTCGCGGAGGAAGGCTTTGCGAAAGAGCAGGTCCTCGGCAGGGTAGCCGGTGATAGCCATTTCCGGGAAGGCGACAACGTCGGCGTCCGCGTCACGGGCGCGATCCATGAATTGCAGGATGCGTTGGACGTTGCCCTGAAGGTCTCCCACGACGGAGTTCATCTGGGCGAGGGCGACTCTGAGGGTGCGCATTTTTCTCCAACCGTCTTGGGGTTATTTCTAAGTTTAGCATAGGGGAGAGGGATGGCGGATAGGGGCTTTGGGGGCGGTTTGAAGCCTCCTGATATTCTAACAACGGGAGGGCGGGCTAAAGGGTTGTGGAGTCGGTGGCGCTGGCGTGGATTGGGTGGGTGCGATGCGGTCTTAGGGGGACGGGAAGGAGGTGGGGTCTTGGATGTCTGGGTTGCATTGAACGGTTTGGACGGGGCGTGGTATTCTTTAGAGCAGCAATCTTTCTGATGGGGAGGCCCCATGCCTAAGCTAGGACCGTTGGAATTGGGAATCATCCTGGCCATTGTGTTGGTGATATTCGGGGCCGGACGAGTGCCGGAGATAGGCTCTGCCCTGGGGAAGGGGATTTCGGCGTTCAAGCGCGGAGTGACGGGCGAGAGCAAGCCGGAGGAGAAGGTTGAGGAGGCTTCGGTGGAGGTCTCGGAGGAAGCGGAAACAAAGAAGTAGGCGTCATTCGTCTGCGTTGGTCAGGCCCCCCGTTTCGGGGGGCTTTTTGGTTTGGGGAGTGTGAGTTTGTCCTTGCACGCGAATCCTGTTGACCATGAGGGGGAACGGGTGGCTCGAGAGCCGTTCCTACCAGAATGTTGTGAATGCCAATTCTATGGTAGTCAGAGCGTCGCCTTGAGAAAAGTGACTCTTTCCTGATTCGTATGTCGTGGGTACGAGCGGGCGGCTCGCGAGAAGCACCTACGGGGGATGGGCGGGGAGGATCGCTAGGATGGGTTATGGTTCGGGGGAAGTGGCGGGCTTGCGGCCAATGAGCTTGGCGAGGAGGATGCCAAGTTCGTAGAGGATGATGAGGGGTATGGCAACGAGGGACTGGTTTATCGGGTCGAAGGTGGGTGTGATGAGGGCCCCGAGGACGAATGCAACGACGATCCAGTGTCGGCGCCAGCGGGCGAAGCCGGCGGCGGAGACGACACCAAAGCGGGACAGGATAAGCATGATGATGGGAGTCTCGAAGACGACGCCCATCCAGAAGAGGAGCATGGTAATCAGGTTTACGTAGCTGCTTATCCGAACTGTGGGGTCGGCGATTTCGCCGCCAAAATTTATGAGGAAGTTGATGGCAGGCGGGATGAGGACGAGGTAACCGAAGGCGGCGCCGGCGGCGAAGGCCAGCAGCGCGGCGGGAAGGAAGGCGTACAGGTAGCGCTTTTCGCGGGAGGTGAGGCCGGGAGATACGAAGAGGATTATCTGGGACAGGATGATGGGGAGGGCGAGTACGATTCCCGTGACAATGGAGACCTTCATGGCCACGCCGAAAGGCTCGAGAACGTCGATGAAGACGAGGCGACCCGGTTCCTCGGTGAGGGTATCGGCAGGGATTAGGAGGAAGTCGATTATCCAGCGATGGAAGACGAAGGCTGCGATGGTGGTGACTATGATCGCAATGGCCGATATCATCAGCCTCTTGCGGAGTTCGAGCAGGTGGCTCTGGAAGGGGGCCTGGCTCACGGGCGGTCCTTAGCCTGGGGAGGCGGGCCCTTCCGGTCGTCGTCATCGTCTTCGAGGAGGCGGGTGAACTGGTTCATGGCGTTGCGCAGTTCCGAAATCGTCCGGCCTAGACCCTTAGCCACGCTGATAAGCTGTCGCGGGCCGAGGATGATGAAGGCGAGGAGGAGGATGACGACAAGCTCCATGCCGCCGATGCCGAAGAAATTCATTCTTTTTTCCCTTGTTTGCGAAGGTGCCGCCGGCACTCGGCGGGGAGGGACAGGGACTCCACGTTGAACTGCATATCTTTGAGCAGGCGCGTCATGGTGCAGAGGGGAAGTCCGATGACGTTGGAGCGGCAGCCTTCGACGTGGGCCACGGGATTGAGGGTCCGGTCCTGGACGCCGTAGCCGCCGGCCTTGTCGAAGGGGCTGCCTGAGGCTATGTACTGGTCGATTTCCGGCGCGGAGTAGTTTCTCATCAGGACACGGCTTTCGCACAGTGCGGTGCGGGAGGAGGCGGTGTCGCCATCAACGACGGCAACGCCAGTCAGGACTCGGTGGGCCCGTCCACGGAGGTTCATGAGCATTTGCCGCGCCTGACCAGGGTCGATGGGCTTGCCAAGGGCGCGACCTTCCAGGACGACGAGGGTATCGGCGCCTACGACGGTGCGGCCGGGGTGGCGGTCGGCGGCGGCCCGGGCTTTGGCGAGGGCGAGGCGGCAGACGGTGTCTTCCGGGGATTCTGCCTGTTCCGCACCCTCTTCCACGTCGGGTGTTATGGCTTCGAAGGGTACTTCCAGGTCTGACATCAGTTGTCGGCGACGGGGGGAGGAAGATGCCAGAAGCAGTCCGTCCAGGGGACGGCGGAGGGTTAGTATGGCGACGCATTCGACGTGGTGGGTCTGGGGAAACATGTCGACGGGGGTGACGCTCTCCAGGAAGAAAACGTCCCTGCAAAGGATCTTGAGGTCGCGGGCGAGGGTTGTGGGATCGCAGGAGACGTAGACGACGCGGCGGGGCTTCAGCTCGGCGAGGGCCTTGAGGGCGGAAGGATGGCATCCCTTGCGGGAAGGGTCGAGGATGACGCCGTCGGGGGCTTCTTCGAGCTTGGGAAGGGCTTCTTCAGTGCGGCCGAGGTGAAATTCGACGTTGGGGAGACCGTCGGCGTTGGCGTTGGCATCCTCAACCGCGGCGGGGGAGTCTTCGATGGCGATTACGCGCCCGGCGTAGGGGGCAAGAAGGAGGGCGAAGGTGCCTACGCCGGCGTAGGCGTCGACGAGGGTCTCGTTGCCGGAGAGTTTCAACCCTTCCTTCACAAGGTCCACAAGTCGGTCCAATTGCTTTATGTTGACCTGAAAGAAGGATGGAGATGCGATGCGGAAATCGCGACCGCGAAGGGATTCCACGTAGGTCTTCTGGCCGGTGACGATGGGGACCTCCGGGGACTTCAAGGTGGGCTGGACAAGGTAGTCAGCGGTGTTGACACCCCAACGGACGGAGAGCTGGGTGGTCTCGTCGCAGCGCCCCTGGAGCTGCTGCAGGACGTTGTTGACGCCGGGATCCATTAACATGCACTCGTCGACGGTTACGTGTTGGCGGGTCTCGCGGTTAACGAAGCCGAGAGAACCGTGCTCACCAATGGTGAAGCGGGCGTGATTGCGGTAGCCGAGTTGGTCGGGGGAAGGGACTATCGGCTCGACGGGAGGGTTGGTGAAGCCGCCGACGCGTTGGAGGGCGTCGACCACGGCGTCGGACTTGTTTCGAAGCTGGGCGTCGTAGTCCACGTGCTGCCACTGACAGCCGGTGCAGGGGCCGAAGTAGGGGCAGGGAGGGTCGACGCGGTGGGGGGAGGGTTCGATGACTTCCAGGACGCGGGCGGCGACGTAGTGTCTTCTTTCGCGGAAGACTTCCGCGATGACTTCCTCGCCGGGGATGGCGCCGAAGACGAAGACGCGATGGCCTTCGACGACGCAGGTCGCTTCGCCCAGCCGTCCCCAGGAGTCGGGGCGCAGGCGGAGTTTCCGGCCGAGGAGGCCTGTTCTTCCCGTATTTTTCAAGCTCTTCAACAAGGGGGGATTCTACCTTCGCTCAGATGGCTTCGCACTAGCAGTCTCGTTGACCGATGGCTGGCGTGGGTATAAACTGAAATATCAGAGGGGACGCATGCCCCGCTGAAGATGTATACATTAAACCTTACACTGGAGGAACCGATGGCGAAACCCTTTGCGGTGAACGATGCTGAATTCAACGAGAAGGTAGTGGAGGCGGAGCTCCCCGTACTGGTGGATTTCTGGGCGGAGTGGTGCGTGCCCTGCAAGATGATTTCCCCTATTGTGGACGAGCTGGCGGAGGAGATGGACGGAGTCATGGACTTCGCAAAGGTGGACGTGGACTCCAGTCCGATTACGGCGGTGACGTACGGGATTCGCAGCATTCCGGCGCTGCTGATCTTCAAGGGTGGCAAGCCGGTGGAACAGATTGTGGGCGCGGTGCCGAAGGGGCAGTTGAGGAAGAAGATTGAGGCGGCGCTTGCCGGTTAGTTAACTTCGCTCCGCGCCGGGTTGTGGATTCGGCGCGGGGATGACATAGCGTCCCGTCGGTGAAGATGGGGCGGCAATTGAATATTTTCGGGAGTGGATGGGGCCCGGTGGCTCCTGCGGACTTCAAATCCGTTGTGTCCCGTCACAACCGGGATGGGAGGGTTCGACTCCCTCCCACTCCCGCCAATCTCAGTGATTGAAACCAGTTCTCGTGAATGATCGCCTTTGACAATGACTAAGACTTCGCAGGCAGGTAATGGCTGAGTCAGTCAATCCACCAAAGATGCAGTTTTGTCCTGCTTGCGGGACTGCAGTTGGCCGTGAGGACCAGTTCTGCAAGAGGTGCGGAAGAAAGCTATCTAGTTCGGACTCAGACTTAAGCGACAGCCAACCAAGTCGCCGGAAGACAACCAAAGGGACGAATCCGTGGCCAATTGTCCTTGGCCTTGTGGGAGGGATGTTTGTCCTGCTCATCATAGTTGGCGCGTTGACCGATGAGTAGAATAAAGATGTCGAAAGAGCAACGCCTACCCCCACCATCACGCCAGATTGGCGCACATTCATGGATGATCGGGATGTGACTCTTCTCTCCTCGGGCATTGTGCGATTGGGACGACGGTATGATGTCCAATTGGACGAATACAAGGTACGGCGGTTAATAGCGCAGAATGCGACGGATAAACTAGCCGAGGAATCTGGATGGCAACAGTTCTGGCTGTGGATCTTGACAGTGATTGGCGGCTTTGATGAGCACGACGTCGCCAATGACCTTGAGGACGCCATTTACGATGAGGGTGAAGACGTGAGGGAGTTCCTGGAGTCCTTCGAGACATGCTGCGCGGCGAACCCCTAGTGATCGCCGTTTAGGTAGACTGACGGAGTTTTTCTTCCAGTTGGCGGACGCGATCTTCGGCTCTGGCTGAGGCATCTTCGGCCTGAAGACGGGCGGCGTGTCGGTTCCTCACCTTCGCAAGGACATCAACATCAAGACGCTACGGAGTATTTTCCGGCAAGCCGGTTGGGACTGGAGCACAAGGAGGGAAAAATGAGATTCGCAGTAGTAGTCCACAAGGACCTCGATAGCAGCTATGGCGTGGCGGTGCCAGACCTGCCGGGGTGTATATCTGCTGGCGATACCCTGGATGAAGTGTTCGAGAACGTGGTCGAGGCTATATTGGGCCATGTTGAGGTGCTACTGATGGATGGAGAGCCCATACCCCAGCGTAGGCCGCTTGAGGAACATCAGTCGAACGAGGATTACGAAGGTGGGTTGTGTTGGGGATACGTGGATGTGGACCTTTCCCATGCGCGGGTTTCGAAGAAGCGTGTCAACGTATCGCTCCCCGCCAACGTGCTTGCGTCTACGGACGAGGCCGCGAAAGTTGCAGGCGTTACTCGCTCGGATTTCCTTGCGACAGCGGCTTTGGAGGCAATCTCTAAGCAACGAGAGTCGTCAACATAGCAGACATGAAAAACGGCAGGGTTGCTTGCCGTGGTTTGGCTGCTCTGATACTCTGAGCTTCAATCTTTGAGCCGGGAGGGCTGATGGCGGATTCCTCCCAAATTCGCGCTTCTCTGTTTGTGACTTGCCTTGTGGACCAGCTTTTTCCGGAAGTTGGCGAGGCGGTGGTGGGCGTGCTGCGAGGTCAAGGGGTGAGGGTGGACTTTCCGCCGGGTCAGACATGCTGCGGACAGCCACTCTTCAACTCCGGCTTTCGCAAGGACGCGGCCGAATTAGGCCGACGGGTGCTCGACGAGTTTGAGCAGAGCGACTACGTGATTGTGCCTTCGGGGTCCTGTGCTTCTATGATGAAGGTGTTCTACCCGGAGATCTTCCGCGACGACCCTGTGTATGGACCGAAGGCGAAGGCGTTAAGCGAGAAGGTGTACGAGTTTTCGCAGTTTCTCGTGAAGGTGCTGGGAGTTGCAGATGTCGGGTCAAAGCACGACGGCAAGGTGACGTACCATCCGTCGTGTCATTTGCTAAGAGAGTTGGAGGCGAAGGAAGAGCCGGTGTCGCTGTTGGAGGGAGTTGAGGGGCTGGAGCACGTTCCGTTGGAAGACGCGGATACATGCTGCGGCTTCGGTGGGACGTTTTCGGTGAAGTACCCCGGAATCTCGCAGGCGATGTTGGACGACAAGGTGGACAACGTGGTGAAGAGCGGGGCTTCGACGGTGACGGCCTGCGACGCAAGCTGCCTGATGCAGATTCGAGGCGGGCTGAGGCGTCGTGAGGCGGGGGTGGAGGCGAAGCACCTGGCGCAGATTCTTTGGGAGGGGTCTTAGAAGCAGGGAGGAATGCCGCGCCTTTGAACGCCTTCGATGGGATAGTGGCTCAGTTTGAACAGAAAGGGAAGGAGAAACTCAGATGGCTTTCTACTGCAGAGTATGCAGAGACTACAAAGGCGATAGTGGCCATTTTGACCTAGAAGGAATTGAAGAAGAAGCACATATGGCCTTTCAGCACGGTTTTGTTCGCAATTATCGGAACCGTGCATCAGTAGACGGCGGGACCATCTTCCAAGGAGCATTGCAAGGGCAGCCTACCTTTACAAAGGTTGTCGAAGACCAAACGGAGACTCCACCCACGATAGAATCGCCTAATCCTCTTCAAGGGGAAGAAAAATGGCAGAGGTAAAGACGCAGGAATTTCAGCGGGCTTCGGCGAAGGTGTTGGCCAACGCCAAGCTTCAGTCTTACCTTGGCCGATCCATGGGCACGTTCGACGGGGCGAGGGCGGAGGCTATCGAGGAGATTTCGCAGCAACGATGGGAGGAGCTCCGGCAGCAGGGGCGGGAGATCAAGCGGCATACGCTGGACAACCTGGACTACTACCTGGAGATGCTGCGGGAGCGGGTGACGGCGAACGGCGGCCACGTGCACTTCGCCAGGGACGCCGACGAGGCGAGGGCCATTGTGGGCGAGATAGCGAAGTCACGAGGGCTGAAGCTGGCAATCAAGAGCAAGTCGATGGTGTCGGAGGAGATGGGTTTGAACCCGTTTCTGGAGAAGATTGGGGTTGAGCCGGTAGAAACGGACCTGGGGGAGTACATCATTCAGCTGGCGGAGGAAACGCCCTTCCACATCATCGCCCCGGCGATGCACAAGTCGAAGGAGGAAGTGTCGGAGCTATTCGGTGAGAAGATCGGCAGACCGAACCTGCAGGAGATCGAGGCGATGGCGGGGGCGGCGCGGGAGGTGCTGCGGGAGAAGCTGGTGAGCGCCGACATGGGGATTACGGGGGCGAACTTCCTGGTGGCGGAGACGGGCACGGTGACGCTGATAACCAACGAGGGCAACGGGCGGTTCTGCACTTCCGTGCCGCGGGTGCTGGTGTCGATAACGGGGATGGAGAAAATTGTGCCATCAATGGAAGACCTGGCCACTTTTATCCGGCTGCTGCCGCGGGCGGCAACGGGCCAGCGCATCAGCAGCTACGTCACGCACGTCTACGGGCCGAAGCGTCCCGAGGACGAGGACGGGCCGGAGGAGTACCACCTGATAATCGTCGACAACGGAAGGTCGAAGCTGCTGGCGGACCCGGACCTGCGGGAGGCGCTGTACTGCATCCGGTGCGGGGCGTGCCTGAACACGTGCCCGGTGTACCGGAAGGTGGGGGGACACGCCTACGGGTGGGTGTACCCCGGGCCCATTGGGGCGGTGGTTTCGCCGGTGCTGGTAGGGCTGGAACGGAGCAAGGATTTGCCCAACGCGTCCAGCCTGTGCGGGGCGTGTAAGGACGTTTGCCCAATCAAGATCAACATCCCCCACATGCTGTTGAAGCTGAGGTCAAACATCTCTGAGGGATCTAAGATCAGTCCTACGAAGGCTCCATTCGCCGATCGAATGATGTCCAAGGGGTATCGACGGCTGATGAGCAGCCCCGGCCTGCTGGGGCTGACTCGTAGGCTGGGTTTGCTGGCGCAGTGGCCGTTCGCGAAACGGGGGATAATTCGCCGGATGCCGCTGCCGCCCTTCTCCCGATGGACGCGCACTCGGGACATGCCTGCGCTTGCGCCCAAGAGCTTCCGACAGATCTGGTCGGAGCGGCTGGAGGAGGAGGATAGATGAAGGAGGTCTTGGGAACGCCGCCGGAGCAGTTCATAGCGTCGGTGAGGGAGGCGTTGGGTCGGAAGGCGGGGCCGCCGGAGATTACTTACGACCGCATGCTGGAGGAACGAACCTCGGTGGAGGCTCGGGCGCGGGCGACGCAGGAGCGGCTGAATGCGAACCGGAAGACGAACGTGGACGAGCTGGCGCGGGTGGCGTCGCTGCGGGGATGGGTGGTGCACCGGGCGGAGGGGGTGGAGGACGCCGTCGGCTACGTATATCAGTTGACGCAGAAAATGGAAGCGAGGCGAGTGGTGCGGTCGGTGCAGGAGGTGTTTGACGACGTGCCATTGGACGACGCGCTTTCGTCGTTGGGCGCGACAGTGCAGGTGATGGCGCGGGGTGAGGAAAGCGCGGGGACATTCAATCCGGCAGACGCCGAACTTGGGGTGACGGGGGTAGACTACGCGATTGCGGAAACGGGCACCGCCGTGATTCTGCCACGGCGGGGCGTGAGCCGGGTAACGTCGTTGTTGCCGCCGGTGCACGTGGCGCTGGTGAAGCCATCGCAGACGTTGGAGAGCCTGGACGACCTGTATCTACTGCGGCGGCTTGCGTACCTTCAGGACGGCGTGGACGCTGGCAGTTACATGAACTTCATCACGGGGCCGAGTCGAACGGCGGACATCGAGCAGACGCTGGTCATCGGAGCGCACGGGCCGAGGGAGACGCACATGGTTATTCTGGACTGGGGGCTGTAGTGGGGTGAAGTTAGCTGGTGGAATTCCTAGAAGAACGGCGTGGGGGAGATTCACCCCCATCTCAATCTTCCCCCATCAAGGGGGAAGAGGATTCGAGACGCCGGCGGGGGAGTTATGCAAAGGCCCCCATAGAAGGGGAAGGGTGAAAATGGATTTCGGGGGCTGGATATGCCGATGAGGGTTGGGTTTGTGCAGTACAGGATGAAGCTGCTGCAGGAGGAGTTGGACAAGATTGTCGCGATGCTGCCGCAGCTGGGGGTGAGGCGGGCGATTCTGCTGAATCCGCTCTATCCGGGGACGGTGGAGCCGGACACGCCGCTGAAGCTGGTGATGATTATGGAGGACGACCGGCCTTTCGTGCGGCGACCGGACTTCTTCTACAGCCACCTGTCGCCGTCGGTGGCGGTGGATTTTTACCCTTACACGCCGGAGGAGTTTGACGAACTGGGGGCTTCGGACTCGAGCCTGGGTAAGGCCCTGCAGATGGGGGAGGTGGTATATGATGCCTAACCGAATTTCGGAGGGGGAGCGGTGGCTGGCGCAGGCGGAGCGGGACTTGTCGGACGCGCGTCTGGCGCAGGAGCACGAGCGGTTCAACTTGGCATGTTTCCTGGCGCAGCAGTGTGGGGAGAAGGCGATGAAGGGGTTTCTCTACGCCCGGGGTGCGGAGGACGTTTGGGGGCACTCACTGGCGGACCTTTGCGAGGACGCGAAGATGTTCGAGATGCTGTTCGACGTGCTTAAGGTGCGGGCAATCTACCTGGACAAGTACTACAACCTGACGAGGTATCCGAACTACCTGCCGGGTGGGATTCCCGCCGACGTGTTCGACGATCTGGAGGCGGGACGGGCGTTGGAATTGGCGGAGGAGGTGCTGGGCTTCGTCCGGGACCGTTTGGCGGAGGAGTAGGCGCAGAGTTGCGTACACGATTCTACAATCACAGGCGGCACGATACCCCCCAAAAGGGAAAAAACACGTGGGGGTAAGCCGGGCCAGGGCGTGGGAGTACGCCGAGGAGATTCTGGACATTCCCAAACGGCGTGTGCCGGTGACGCTGCGGCACGGGAAGAGCGGGATGGTTGTGCTGCACGAAGGACGGGTGATGACGCGGTGCTACAACTCGCGGGTGGGCAGGGTGGCGGCCCGGTACGTGGCAGCGGCCCTTGGGGTGGAGATGCCGGAGGTTGGGGAGTCGGTGGAGGCGGCGGTGAGCACCGGGGTGTTGTTTCGGGCCATTTCGATCGCGTCGTTGGACCTGAGGAAGCCCGAGACGCATCCGATTCTGGCACGGATGCTGGAGGAGGCGGAGTTCCAACGGTAACTGCGTTACGGCAAGTTTGGGGAGGTTGGTGCAGGGGATGTGGGGCGTGAGCCCAAGCGCGCGACCATGGGGATCGCCCCTACGTGGAGGAGGTTGCTCCGGTGACGAGATTCATTGTCGCGGGGCCTGCTCAGAATGCCATGGGGGGTGAGAGGGTGACTTACGCCCTCGCCTTTGCCTCAGCATCGTCAATGTACTCTATGGTTTCCCGCACGTCGGCAATGATGGCATCCGCAGGCTCCACTACTCCGTCGTAGAAACAGGCTCCGTGGAGGAAAGACTGGCGGTAGCCATAGTTCTTACGGAGAGGATCAAGGGAAGGATCCTGTCTACGGAGGCGTTGGAGCATCCGCATGGTTTGACCTGAGGTTCGTGGTTCCTCACCCGTGCGAGCCAGAATCAGACCATCAGTGGCGCGCTTGGTGGCGCCCCAGGCCTTTTCAGCCGCATTGCGCAGCCGACCCTGGTCGAGCATCTCCAGCGCGTCCTCGTAAAGGACTCTGGCATCGCCGAATAGAAGGTCTGCCTGGGTGGTTTCCATCATGAATCCTCACTTTTTCGATGGATGCGCATCCATCAACCAAATCAGAGGAAGAGTATATCACTTCACTAGAAAAGTTTGAACCTTAGTGCATATATCTCCCAGCGACCTTATGGGAAATGGAGAAGAGGAACAGGTTGTTTAAACTTCTATGGGAGTGTCGTCGCGGTTGCCCCATTCGGCCCATGAACCGTCGTAGTTGCGGGCGTCCGGGTAGCCGAGAAGCTTAAGGACGAAGGTGCCGTGCGCCGCACGGATTCCCGCCTGTCAATGAGCGTCGATGCGCTTATCGGGAGTGATTCCGTTGTCCTCCAGGATGCGGCGGATTTCATCGGCGGGCTTGAGCAGGTGGGTCCTGCCATCGACAAGCTCCAGCCATTCGAGATGAACGGCGCCGGCGATGCGGCCGGGCCTGCGGTTGCCGCGGGTGGTGGTTCCCTCGTACTCGCCGCGGCTTCTAACGTCCCAGACGACGGCATCAGGCTTGTTCATGTCCTCCATCAGCTGGGCTGCGGTTACCATCATGGAGTCGTCCAGGCGGGGGGTGAAAGTTACGGCGGGAGGGTCTCCGGCGGGAAAATCGGAAATGGGACGTCCTTCCGAGAGCCACTTACGCCAACCGCCGTCCATGACATTGACGTTGGTGTGGCCGTAGTGATGCAGCGCCCACCAGAGGCGGGCGGCGTAGAGGCCGCGGGAGTTGTCGTAGGCCACGACGAGGGTGTCATCGCCGATGCCGAGGGACTGGGCCAGCTGCTTGAAGCCATCGGGGCCGAAGATGTGAAGACGGTTGGTGTCGGGGTCCTTCTGGTAGTGGTCCTGCTGAAAGACGGCGCCGGGGATGTGGGCGCGCTGGTACTGCTCGGGAACGTCGCAGTCCACGACGCAGATCCCTGGCTCTCCGAGATGCTCTCCCAGCCATTCGGTGCTGGTGAGAAATTCGGGATGTTCAAAATCGTTCCGTTCACTCATGCTGCTCTCCAGACTCGCTACACCGCAATGAGAATCACGGCGGGCGAATAATCTCGTATAATCATCCCCGACAATATGCTACAAATCCAAGCCGGAGGCAACAGAGAATGCCAAATCCAGTGATTCACTTTGAGATTCAGGTCAAGGACCCGGAGACTGCTCAGGAGTTTTATCGGAAGTTGTTCGACTGGGATATCAACGCGGACAACCCTATGAACTACGGGGTGGTGGACACCAAGGCAGGAGGGATCAACGGAGGAGTGACTGCCGACCCGGAGGCGCCGCGGGTGTTGGTCTACGTGGGGGTTAAGGACCTGCGGGCTTCCCTGGACAGGGCGGAGAGCTTGGGTGGCAAGACGGTTGTGCCTCCAACGGAGATTCCAGGGGTGGTGACCTTCGCGATGGTGTCGGACCTGGAGGGGAACACAATCGGGCTGGTGCTGGACGACGAGGGTGGCGGCCAGGACTGAACCGGGGTGCGTCCTTGCCCCAAATGGGGGGCGTCAATATACTTGGCCATGCGACCAAGAAGCAGATACAAATGATTCCGGGAGGTAACAAGCGGCCCATGACTATCGAAGAAGTACGCAAACTGCTGGGAGCGACGGGGGTTACGGTGTCGGAGGAGCGGCTGGCAGCGCTGGCCGAGACGATGACGGAGTACCGGCCCAAGGTGGACTCCCTATACGACGTGGACGTAGACGACGTGGAAGCGGCGGGGGCATTTCAACCGGAATGGACGGGAGAATAGACGGGCAACAAAGAGGCGGATTTCAAATCCGACACTGCCTAGTCAATGCCAAGGCGTTGAACTGCCACGCCTCGTGGAGAAGGATTTCCATCCCAAGCAAGCACAATTTAAGGAGCGAATAGTATGTCGCAGCCATCCACCGAACTTCACCATCTGACGATACGGGAGGCGGCGGGACTGATAGAGTCCAAGCAGCTGTCCCCCGTGGAGCTAACGCAGGCCCTTCTGGATCGGATTGACGCCGTCGACGGGGACATCAAGAGCTACATCACCCTGTTGAGGGACGAAGCAATGGCCCAGGCGCGGGCGGCGGAGGCGGAGATTCAGGCCGGGAACTACCGGGGGCCGCTGCACGGCATCCCGATGGGGCACAAGGACCTGTACGACACCAAGGGTGTGCTGACGACGGGGCAATCGAAGCTGTTGGAGCACCGTGTGCCGACGGAAGATTCGACGGCAATTGCCCGTTTGAACGAGGCCGGGAGCATTCTGCTGGGCAAGGTGGCGATGTTCGAGCTTGCGATGGGCGGGCCGGAGACGAGCATCTTCGACCAGACGCTGCATCCCTACGGGGCCGAAATCGCGACGGGGGGATCGAGCAGCGGATCTGCGACAGCGGTGGCGGCGGGTACGGCGATGGGATCGCTGGGTTCCGACACGGGGGGGTCGATCCGGGGACCGGCTTCGTCCTGCGGGATCGTGGGGCACAAGCCCACCTACGGACTGGTGAGCAGGTACGGGGTGCTGGACCTGAGCTGGTCTTTGGACCACTGCGGGCCGATGACGTGGACGGTGGAGGACTCGGCGCTTATGATGCAGGCCATTGCGGGCTACGACCCGAAGGACCCCGCTTCGGCCAACGTGGCGGTGCCGGACTATTCGGAGTCGTTGCGGGAAGACGTAAAGGGGTTGAAGATCGGCGTGCCGGAGCACTACTGCTTTGGCGAGGGATCGGGGACGGACGAGCAGGTGGAGGCGCTGGTGAAGAAAGCGCTGGAAGACCTGGAAAGCCTGGGCGCGCACGTGGAGCCGGTGACGATTCCGTGTCTGGAGTACTCGCCGATTGTGAACATCGTTATCATCATGAGCGAGGCTTACAGCATCCACCTTCCCAACGTGAGGACGCAGCCGGAGAAGTACGGCGAGAACTTCATCAAGCACCTGTACATGGGCGGGCTGTTTTCGGCTGCCGACTACATTCAGGCCCAGCGGGTGCGCAGCCAGGTTCGGCGGGAGTTCCACGAGGTGATGAAGGATTACGACCTGCTGGCGCTGCCGATGGGACACAAGGTGCCTGGAAAGCTGGAGGATTTCGAGCCGGGGTCTTCGCTGTACGGGCCCAGCTTCATGGCGCCGTTCAACCAGACGGGAATGCCGGCGATTTCCATCCCCTGCGGGTTGAGCAAGGAAGGACTGCCGGTGGGCATGCAGCTGGCGGGGAAGGTCTTTGACGACGCGACGGTTTTCCGGGCTGCGTACACGTACCAGCAGCACGCGGGGCACTACAAGAACAGGCCGATTGCGTGAGGGGCAACGCGGGTGACTAATAGCATAATTTCGTAAGGACGGGTGAACAGACTTGGGTGAAGCGAACGGCGGCGCAGCGGGAATGAGAACGGCTTTGTATGAGAGTCACGTGGGGCAGGGGGGGCGGATGGTGCCATTCGCCGGCTGGGAAATGCCGGTACAGTACGCGGGGATTCTGGCGGAGGCCAACGCCGTCCGGTCCAAGGGGGGGATATTCGACGTTTCCCACATGGGACGCATCTATGTGTCCGGGGCGCAGGCTACGGATCTGATGGAGTGGATTCAGACGGGGCGCATCGGGAATCTTCGGCTGGGGCGGGCACGTTATTCGCTCATCTGCGACGAAGCCGGGGGGATCATGGACGACACGGTCTCCTACCGGCTCGAAGAGGACCGATACCTGCTTATCTGCAACGCGTCAAACCGTCCCGCCGTTTCCGATTGGCTGGAGCGGTGGCAGAGGGAACGATTTTCTCAGACGACGCTGGAGGACGTGACGACTGATACGGTGATGATTGCGGTGCAGGGGCCGGATGCGGCGTCGCTGGTAGACGGGATGAGCGCCGAGACACCCTCAAGTCTGCGGTTTTTCGGCAGCATGGAGGCGACGGTGCTGGGTCGGAGCGCGTTTGTGGGAAGGACGGGGTACACGGGGGAGGACGGCTTCGAAATCGTCGCGGACGCGCGGGACGGGGCGGAGTTGTGGGGTGCGCTTCACGAAGGCGGCATGGCGCCGTGCGGCTTGGGGGCGAGGGACGTGGTCCGGCTGGAGGCGGGGCTGCCGCTTCACGGGAGCGACATTGACCTGACCACAACGCCGCTGGAGGCGGGGCTGGGTCGGTTCGTTCGGTTGGGCAAGGAGTTCGCGGGTGCGGAGGTGTTGCGTCGCCAGAAGGAGGAGGGGGTTGCGAGGAGCCTGGTGGGCCTGTTTTCGGAGGGTCGCAGCATCCCGAGGCACGACTATTCCATCCTGGCGGAGGGGGAGGTTGTGGGCCGAATTACAAGCGGAAGCTACTCCCCAACGCTTGACAGGAATATAGCCATGGGCTATGTTGAAACGCGGTTATCCGAGGAGGGCCAGAGCCTTCAAATTGACATTCGGGGAAGGCCGACGGGAGCCATTGTCACCAGCCTTCCCTTCTACAAGCGAAAGTGAGACGGAGCAGCGCCAATAGCATAAGCAGCGTCGCGGTTTCCGTCAGACAAACCCGCAATATTTCAACGACGGAAGGGATATGAATCCTACGGACAGGAGATACTCCAAGGAGCACGAGTGGGCCTTCGTGGAGGCTCCGGGCCTGGTGGTGGTGGGCATCACCCACTACGCCCAGGACCAGCTGGGAGACGTGGTATACGTGGAGCTTCCCAGCGCAGGCGCCGATGTGGAGCAGTTCGGGAAGATGGGGGAGATCGAATCGGTGAAGGCGGTTTCGGATATTTTCTCACCCATAGGCGGCCAGATTGTAGAGGTCAACGGGGAGTTGGAGGGCCAGCCGGAGCTGGTCAACGACGACCCAACCGGAGGAGGCTGGATGGTGAAGGTGCGGTCGGAGAACGCCGACGCGGAGTTGGCCAAGCTGATGTCCGCGGAGGAGTACGAGTCCTTCCTGGAGACTGAGGCGCACTAGCGGTGAGCGACAACGGCTCCGTTCCCTTCCAGTCCCACTACATGCCCAACACTCCGGCCCAGCGCAGGGAGATGCTGGAGTCGCTGGGGCTTGGGTCCATCGACCAGCTTTTCGAAGATATTCCTTCGGAGCATCATAAACCTTCGCTGAACATTCCGCCGCCCACGTCGGAGTTGGAACTTCGCGCGGAACTGGAAGCGATGGCGGGGACGAACCAGCACACGGGGACGCACGCCTCCTTCCTGGGGGCTGGGGTCTACAACCACTTCATACCCAGCATAGTCAAGCCGCTCATCACCCGCGGGGAGTTTCTGACGTCGTACACCCCGTACCAGGCGGAGGCGAGCCAGGGTACGCTGCAGGTGGCCTACGAGTTCCAGACGATGGTGTGCAGCCTGATGGGGATGGAAGTGGCAAACGACGGGATGTACGAAGGGGCCTCCAGCCTGGCGGAAGCGGCGCTGATGGCATGCCGCGTCACCGGGCGGGAGGAGATCTGCGTACTGAATACCGTCTCTCCCACCTATCGAGAGGTGGTGGAGACCTACGCGCTTCCGCAAGGGCTGAAGGTGACGACTATGGACGCCGTGAGGCCGCGCCTGCCCGAGGGGGCCGCCTGCCTGCTGACGCAGTACCCGAACTTCTACGGCTACATGGAGAACCTGGAGGCACACAAGGTGGCGGCACAGGAGCGTGACGCGCTGCTGGTGGTTTCGACGGACCCGGTGGCGATGGGAATGTTCCGTCCACCCGGGGAGTTCGGTGCGGACGTGGTTACCGGGGAGGGGCAGGCTATCGGCGTGCCGATGAGTTTCGGCGGGCCGTTTGTTGGACTATTCGCAACGAGAAAGAAGTACCTGAGGCAGATGCCCGGTAGGATTGTGGGGCGGACGGTGGACTCGGAGGGGAAGACGGGTTACGTGCTGACGCTGCAAACGCGCGAGCAGCACATTCGGCGGGAGCGGGCGACGAGCAACATTTGCACCAGCCAGGCGCTGCTGGCGCTGGCGAGCGCCATCGCGACGGCGGCGCTGGGGAAGCAGGGCCTGCGCAGGGTGGCGGAACTGAGCTATCACAAGGCCCACTATGCAGCGTCGCTCATTGGACGGGTGGCGGGGTATTCGTTCCCGATTCGCGGGACGTTCTTCAAAGAATTCGTGGTGAAGTGTCCCGCCAGTCCAAGCGTGATCAACCAGCGGTTGCTGGAGAGCGGGATTATCGGTGGGCTGGACATCAGCCACGTCATGCCCAACTGCATGCTGCTGTGCGTCACAGAGATGAACACGCGGGGGCAGATAGAGGCTTTGGCAGGGGCGCTTTCGGAGTTCAGCCGATGAATACAATGGAGAATAACCGCAGATTGCTTATGGAGCGCAGCGTGCCGGGGCGCGTCGGGACGGTGCTGCCGGACTTGGACGTGCCGGAGCAGCCGCTGCCCAGCCAGGAAATGCTGCGGGAGGAAGTGGACCTGCCGGAGATTACGGAGCCGGAGATAGTCCGCTATTTCACAAACCTGAGCCGGATGAATTTCTCGATTGACACCCATTTCTACCCCCTTGGGAGCTGTACGATGAAGTACAACCCCAAGATTAACGACGAAGCGGCATTCCTTCCCGGATTTGCCGCCATCCACCCGCAACAGCCCGTCGCACAGGTGCAGGGTGCGCTGGAGCTGATGCACCACCTCCAGGACTATCTGACGGAGATTACGGGGATGGCGGCAACCAGCCTGGCGTCGTTGGCCGGCGCGCAGGGCGAGCTTTGCGGGATTCTGATGATCCAGAAGTACCACCGGGACCGGGGCGACGGCGACCGGCTGAAGATGCTGGTGCCCGACAGCGCCCACGGGACGAATCCCGCATCGGCGGCGATGGCGGGGTTCCGGGTGGTGTCGATCCCAACGGACGAGAACGGCAACTGCGACCTGGAGGCGCTCAAGAAGGAGGCGACGCCGGACCTCGCAGGGATGATGATAACGCTTCCGAGCACGCTGGGGCTGTTCGATCCGAACATCGTGGAGGTCAACCGGCTCATCCACGAGGCGGGGGGGCTGGTGTACGCCGACGGCGCAAACATGAACGCGCTGCTGGGGCGGGTGAAGATGGGGGATTTGGGGTTCGACGTGATGCACCTGAACCTGCACAAGACCTTCAGCACGCCTCACGGCGGCGGTGGTCCAGGAGCGGGACCGGTGTGCGCCCAGCCCAACTTACAACCCTATCTGGCGGCGCCGGTGGTTGAGAAGCGCGCCGACGAGGGGCCGGAGCGGTTTGTGCTTTCGACGCCGGAGAAGACCATCGGCAAGGTCTCGGCGTCCCACGGCAACTTCGGAGTGCTCGTCCGCGCCTACACCTACATCAGGACGCTGGGCGACGCTGGGCTGAAGCTGGTGAGCGAGAACGCAGTTTTGAACGCCAATTACATACTCGCCAAGCTGAAGGACAAGTACCTGCTGCCTTTCGACAGGCCGTGCATGCACGAGGTTGTGCTTTCGGCGAACTGGCAGAAGGCGAAGGGGGTGCGGGGGCTGGAGACGGCCAAGCGCCTGTTGGACTACGGGTTCCACGCGCCGACGATGTACTTCCCACTGACGGTGGACGAGGCGCTGCTCATCGAGCCGACGGAGACGGAGAGCAAGGAGACGCTGGACGAGTTCATCGAGGCGATGCGCGCCATCGACCAGGAGGCTACGGAGAACCCGGAACTGGTTCAGAACGCGCCCCACACGCTGCCGGTACGCCGATTGAACGAGGCGCAGGCGGCGCGGCGGCCGGACCTGCGGTGGGAGCGAAAGGAGTAGCGTCATGTCCATAATAGACCACCGAGAGGCGCAGGAGATACCGTGGCGGCCTAACTACCGGGTCTGGTCCGTGGCAGGGATAGACCAGGGGGTGGACTGCACGCTCCACTACAGCACCATCGAGCCCGGGGCGGGCGCGCCGCTGCACATCCACGAGGTGGACGAGTTGATCACGGTGCTGGAGGGGCAGGTGGAAGGGCGGATCGGCGACGACAAGGCGACAGTTATGCCCAACCAGACGATGGTGATTCCGAAGGGGATTGCCCACGGGTTCACTGCATCCGGAGAAGGGACCGCCGTAGCGCTGGCTTTCTTCCCTTGCAGCGACGGCATGCAGAACACGACCTACGTGGAAGGGGAACCTCCGGCGGCGTACCGGAAGTGATTTTTCCCGGGGCCTGCGGAGTCGGGCCCAATTTGATTAGTTATACACCGGCGACGGAGCAACGTCGCCTCACATCGACAGGAGGAATTTTCATAGTATGACAGCCGAAATCGGACAATCAGCACCGGACTTCACACTGCCCGACCAGTCGGGCAACCAGGTTTCCCTGGGTCAGTTCAGGGGGAACAGGAACGTAGTCCTATCCTTCTACGTCTTCGACTTCACAGGCGGTTGAGGGACCCAGGTCTCCTCATTCAACGGGGCGAACGCCCAGTTTGAGGAGAGAGACGCCCAGGTGTTGGGCGTCAGCTGCGACAGCCAGCATTCCCACCGCGCGTGGTCGGAGTCCATGGGGGACGTTCAGTACCCCCTGCTCGCGGATTTTCACCCTCACGGAGAGATGTCCCGGGCCTACGGTCTTTACAACGACGCTATAGGAACGCCCAAACGGGCGATAATCATTGTGGACAAGGGCGGAACGGTGAAGTTTCGCCGGGAGTACGCGCCGGGTTCCCTGCCCACCCCGGAGGAGATCCTCGGGGAGTTGGACAAGCTGGGGAGCTGACGAAACCCGCGGGGGTGTGTGATGGTTGAGAATTCCATGACCACCCATCTGGAGGAAAACGACTCACGCGGGCCGTTCCGCGACGGTGGGCTGGCGCTTCTCATCGACCGGAAGGGACGTCGGTACCTGCTGCACCTGCGGGAGGACGGGGCCTTTCATACCCACATGGGCTTTATGGAGCACAGTGCCATCATCGGGCATCAGCCCGGAGAGTGGTTCCAGACCAACAGCGGACACCGATTTCTGGCACTGAAACCGACGCTATCCGACTACATCCTGGAGATGAAGCGGGCCACGCAGGTCATCTACCCGAAGGACGTGGGGGCGATTCTGATGCTGGGCGACATTTTCCCCGGTGCACGGGTGGTGGAGGGGGGCTTCGGTTCCGGGGCGCTGACGATGGCGCTATTGCGGGCCGTGGGGCCGGAGGGCAGCGTAACGTCCTACGAAATCCGACCGGGGCAGGCGGAGAAGTCTATGCGGAGAATTAAGCCTCTCATGCCTGAGGGAGCGGCCTTCAACGTGCGGGAGGCGGACGTTTACGAGGGGATCGAGGAGCGGGAGGTGGACCGTCTGGTGCTCGATCTGCCGGAGCCGTGGCGGGTGGTTTCCACCGCCGCCGAAGCGTTGGCGCCGGGGGGGATTTTCCTCAGCTTCTTGCCAACGACGCTGCAGGTGCACCGGCTGACGTTGGAGCTCCAGCGGGACGGGGAGTTTCAGCTGGTGGATACGGTGGAGCTCATGCTGCGCCCGTGGCACGTGTCGGAGAGGAGCATGAGGCCGGACCACCGGATGGTGGCGCACACGGGGTTTCTGACGACGGCGCGCAGGTGTGAACCGAGGCCGGGGGTGAGCAACTAGCGAGTTAAGAGGCGGGATAGGGCAAAATCAGGCGGACCCTTACAGGGAGAGCAAGGTGAAAGGGCAGTTACTGTATTCCATTGTATTTACGGCATTTGCAGCACTGCTAGTAGGAATGATGTATGGTCTAGCACACCTTCACCTGCACGTAGGTGGCCTTCCTTTCACCGTGTCCTGGATGTTGTTTGTAGCGGCTGCGGGGTACTATGTCGGCCTGTTAGGACTCGGCGAGGCAATTTGGCGGTTTAGATATCTCTGTCACAGGTTGACCAGCCTGTCATTCGAGATGACGTCAAGAGACGGTGCCAGTCCAATAAATAGGAGAATCCACCACTCCCCATTCTTGACAAATGTCATTTTCTCCATTGTTCTGATTGTGGCCGCATTGGGTGTGTCTTTTGTCGTTTTCTTGCACATCCGGAATGGTTTGATGGGGTGGATATGGCTCTTCTTGGGAGCGGCAATATTGGGATTGGGGTTCTACGCCGGGCAATACGGACTAAAGGCGGCTTTCGTCCTTGTGATGGACATCACCTCGTGGCTTGTTGTTGCGGCCATTAGTTTATATTTAGGATTGGTCAAATTTCTCGGTGCATGGGGGCGCAGACGGTAGCGGTCATGTATGATATCGAGAAGTCACAGGGAGGGAGAAATGGATAGAGAGAGTACCCTCAAGTTTCTGGAACAGCATGTGGAGACGGAGGTGTTGATGCGTCACCTGTTGGGTGTGGAGGCGGCCATGCGCGGCTACGCCCGAAAGTATGGTGAGGACGAGGAGGAGTGGGGCATTGCCGGGCTGGTGCACGACTTCGACTGGGAGATCTGCCCGTCGCCGGAGGAGCACCCGATGTTCGGCGCGGGCCTGCTGAGGGAGGCGGGATTCCCGGAGCACATTGTACGTGCGGTTTTGACCCACGGGGACCACACGGGGCTTACCCGGGACTCGCTGATGGAGAAGACGCTATTTGCGGTGGACGAGCTTTCAGGGTTCATTCGTGCGGTGGCGCTGGTGCGACCGGGGAAGAGCCTGGACGACTTGAAACCTCGAAGCGTGCGGAAGAAGTTCAAGGACAAGAGGTTCGCGAAGGAAGTGATCCGAGAGGACATCATCAACGGGGCGGCGGAGATGGAGTTGGACCTGAACGAACACATCGCCTTCGTCATCGAAAGCCTCAAGTCGGTGGCGGACCGGTTGGGTCTGCACACGGCATCACAAGAATAGCCCACCGGATTGATGGGGACGGAGTCAGCCGGAGCCGAACTCCATCGGGCCCATCCCATAAGACGGGTAACGGCCCTGGAGCAGGGGGACGTGGCGATCCGTCAGCAGGGGCGGGTGTAGCTGGTTAATGAGGTCTGATGACTCGGTGGAAGGTTGTAGCCCCCATAAGCGAGTGTCGTCCATGTTCTTCGCCTGGACGAGGACTTTGAAGCCTCCCATGCCGTCGGGGCGGATGAGTTGGAGCATTCCCATGCGGTTGGCGTCGCGCGGCTGCTGTGTCAACCCGAGGGTGGGGAGGCGGGCAATCCAGCGTCGAAGGCCGAGGTTGGAGAGGAATTTGGCCTGGGTCAAGTAACCCGTGTTTGACAGTCCCAGCTCCCCGGCGAGGGACATCAGGGTAGTGAAGTCCACCTGGGCAGTCATGTCCTGCTGCCCGATGCGGACGTAGAGGTTATCGGTCTGCGTGTGGCGGTAGAATGTGGTGAAGGTGCCGCGGAATCGCTTGGCGGAGTAGAGATCGGCGGCTTCCCGGCCGTAGTCGATGGTGAGCAGGAAGCCTTGGGTCAGAGCTTGGGAAGCTTCGCGGAGCCAGGAGGACATGGCGAAGTTTATCTCTGCGCGTTGTCCTTCGGCGAGGTCTATGCCGAGGCTCTCCAGGCGATGACTGAGGGCGGGGGTGGAGGGTTCGTCCAGTTCTTCGACGATTTTGCCGTCCTGAAGGGTTACGTACATCTCCAATATTCGGCCGTCGTGTTTTTCGACTACGTGGACGGGGAGGGCGTCCAGAAGCTCATTGGAGAGGATGCAGCCGGTGATGCCGGCAAGGGGGAGGCTGTCGGTGGCGAGGGGCTGTATGAGGGGCGGGGCAGCGTCGTTGGTTGCTCTGTGATCTGGTGAGGGATCAAGGCTGAGGTAGCGAAGGGAGTGGTGGAACTCGTCGGGAAGGGAGGGGGCGAATTCTACGACGTCGCGGCTGAGGAGGCCGCCGCCCGCTCCAGCTTCAACGACCCAGAACGGATTGGGTCGCTCCAGAATACGCCACATCTGGTACAGCTGGAGGCACAGGAGGGCGCCAAAGACGGGGTGTGCGCCCGGGGCCGTGTAGAAATCGCCGTCCGCTCCCGTGGGGGACGGGCCGCGGTAGTATCCGCCGCGTGGCCAGTACAGCGCCAAGTCCATGAATTCGGCGAAGGTGACTTTCCCCCTTGTCTCCACGCGGTGGGCGAGTTCTTCCTTTAGCGACCTGGTCAATGCTTCTATCCCACTGTGGACGGGGGCGCGTTGCCTATTCGTCCGAATTTGGCGATTGGGGGAAATCCAGGTTGGTGAGTATCTTTGACATGGAGTAGCTGCGGTTGAGGACGTAGAAGTGGACGCCATCAACGCCCCACTCCAGGAGTTCTCGCACCTGCTCGGTGGCAATTTCGATTCCCAGCTCACGGACGGCGTCGTTGTCGTCGACGAGGCGTTCCAGCTTTGCGTCGATGTGGGGAGGGATGGTGGAACCGCAAAGTGCGGTAAATCGGCGGATCTGGTTAGTGTTCAGGATGGGGAGAATGCCGGCGAGGATGGGCGCGTTGATGCCCGCCTTCCTGGCCCTTTCAATGAAGGAATAGAAGTAGCGGTTGTCGAAGAAGAGTTGCGTAATGAGGAAATTCGCGCCCAAGTCCAGCTTGAGCTTGGTGTACTCCATGTCGCTTTCCGGGTTGGTAGATTCCAGGTGACCCTCCGGATAGCAGGCAGCGGCGATGTCGAAGGTGAAGTTGCGGCTGATGTGGCGGATCAGGTCCGTGGCGTGGCTGAAGCCCCCTTCGACGGGGACGAAGTCCGACTGTCCGCGGGGAGGGTCTCCGCGGAGGGCGATGATGTTTTCGATGCCTGCATTATTGAGGCGAGTGAGGACGGCGTGGATTTCCTGCTTTGTCTGACCGACGCAGGTGAGATGGGCCATGGGAAGGAGGTTGGTCTTTCTCTTGACGGCGGTGACTATCTCTTCGGTAAAGGCCTGGGTGACGCCGCCGGCGCCGTAGGTGACGGAGATGAAATCGGGATTGAAGGGGGCGAGTCTGCGTATGGCCCGGAAGACGGCGGGAATGCCCTGCCGTGTCCTGGGAGGGAAGAACTCGAAGGAGAGTGTGCGTTTCCGCTTCAGAATGTCGGTAATCTTTATGTGGGGCCTCCTTCGCAGCACACTTCGTGATGCGCCGAGTATATTCTAGCATTGGCGGGCGTTTGAGGTGGGCGGCTGGGTGCGGATGGAAGGGAGTGGTTGACTTGAGCATCTTTGTGAGCGTACATTTGTTGGAAGAGATTCGCAAATCCTGATAAATCGGAAGTCTTGGATGGTTCAACGAGCTACGACATACAGGGAGCAGAGCCGGGCGTTGCTGGCGCAGGCACGTGAGGAGTTTGAGAAGGGAGACTTGACGCAGGCCTCCGAAAAGGGTTGGGGCGCAGCGGCGCAGATGCTGAAGGCGATTGCGGATGAGCGGGGATGGCCCCACGATGATCCCCCGGAACTGCATACCGTCATGGACATGATTTACCGCGAGACTGAAGATTCGGAGTTGATGGACCTGTTTTGCAGCGCCGTCTTCCTGGGATTCAGCTACTGCGAAGGTGCCGTATCGGCCGATTCTGTCGTACATCGCCTGGAGCGTGTAGAGCGGTTCATTGACCGAGCCGAAGGACTCTTGCGTGGATCGAACTAGGGTAACGGCGGCCGGTTGAGATCCCAGCTAACTCGAAAGTACCGAAATCAAAGTCGAACATTCCTCGAGCAAGCCTTCATGGAGTTGGACAGGGGTGACCTCGCCCAGGCTTCGGAAAAAGGATGGGGCGCAGCAGCGCAGATGGTCAAGGCCATCGCCCAGGAACGTAGATGGCATCATTATTCACATTTGAGCCTTGAACGAATTGTGAATAGGCTGTCCCGGGAGACAACCAATTCGGAGTTAGCGGACTTATTTGACAGTGCAAACTGGTTGCACATCAACTTCTACGAAAACCGATACTCCTCAGCGGTCATCGAAGGCCGGCTTCGGCGAGTTGAACAATTCGTAGTCAGCGCCGAAGAGTTATTGACGACCCCGATGTAGTCCGGCCCCTGGGCGGCTCTTTTCCAAACTGTAGGGCTGTGTGATAATCTGTAGCGACGCGGATGGTCCTGGCGACAGTCACGGAAGCCAGGACATCGGCCTCAAACCCGCAGTTTGGAGGATGGAGCCTTTGCAGTTCAACTCCCACCGCTCACCGGTCATTGCCACCCACGGTATGGTTGCTACAAGCCAGCCTTTGGCGGCGATGGCAGGCCTGCAGATGCTGATGAAGGGCGGGAACGCCGTGGACGGTGCGGTGGCGGCGGCGGCGGCGCTGAACGTGGTGGAGCCGATGTCTACTGGAATCGGCGGCGACCTTTTCGCACTGGTGTGGAACGCCAAGGACAAGAGTATTCGGGCGCTGAACGCCAGCGGTCGGGCGCCTGCCGCGGCGGACCTGGAGGAGCTTCGAGGGAAGGGGTATGACCACATCCCCAGCCATTCGCCTTACGCCGTCACTATACCCGGGTGCGTGGACGGGTGGCACACACTCATCGAAGAGTGCGGCGCGATGGGCCTTTCGGACGTTTTGGAGCCTGCCATTGGTTACGCTACTAGTGGGTATCCAGTATCGCCGATAATTGCGTCGGCATTCGCCGCGGGCCTGCCCAAGCTGACTCGATACCCCTCCGGGAACGAGCTTCTGCTGGATGGACGGGCACCCCGGACAGGGGAGGTTATCCGGCTGCCGGAATTGGGTCGCTCTCTGGAGGCCATTGCGCAAGGAGGGCGGGACGCCTTTTACATGGGCGAATCTGCTCGCCGGATTTCGGCTTACGTGCAGGAACGGGGAGGCTGGATGACGGAGGCGGACTTCGCAAGTCACACATCAACGTGGGATGAGCCTATCAGCACGACTTACCGGGAGGTAACTTGCTGGGAGTGTCCGCCCAACGGACAGGGCATAAACGCTTTGATGGCGCTGAACATCGCGGAAGGGTTCGACATTGCGGGGATGGGGTTTCAGTCGACGGCGACCTATCATCATCTGATGGAGTCCATGCGGCTGGCCTTCATGGACGGCTTCCGGTACGTGGCGGACCCCCGCAAGGTGGATGTGCCGGTTGACGGCCTGCTTTCCAAGGAGCGGGCGGTGATGCGGCGGGGAATGATTTCGTCCGACCGGGCAATGGCATCCGTCGGCTACGACCCCAGCCTGGGAGGGTCCGACACGGTCTACGTTACGTGCGTCGACGGTGAAGGCAATGGCTGCTCGCTGATCAACAGCCTGTTCCACGGATTCGGCACGGGGCTGGTGGCGCCGGGCACGGGCATCGCGCTTCAGAACCGGGGGAGCAACTTCTTCCTGGAGCCGGGCCATCCCAACGCTCTCGCGCCGGGGAAGCGCCCCTTCCATACCATCATCCCCGGCATGGCGACACGCGGAGGGGAGCTGTGGCTCAGCTACGGCGTGATGGGGGGATTCCACCAGGCGCAGGGACACCTGCAGGTGATGGCAAACATGGTGGACTTCGCGCTGGACCCGCAGGCGGCGCTGGACGCCCGTCGCTTCAACGTTAACCTGGACGATACGACAACGCTGGAGCAGGACGTTCCGCAACGCGTACTGGACGGGCTGCGGGGAATGGGGCACGGGATAACGCCGGACAGCGGGGGCGCGGGAGTTTTCTTCGGCGGAGGCCAGATAATCCAGCGGGACGCCGGATCGGGAGTGTTGACGGGCGGGTCGGACCCGCGAAAGGACGGCTGCGCCGTCGGGTGGTGATTTCAACCGCCGGGTACTCCAATATATATAACGACACTACAATATTGAGATGGCAGAAAAACCTTCGATAGCACGCAAATTATAGAAAACCAGGAGGAGAGATGTCTCTACAAGGCAAGGTAGCATTGATTACGGGAGCAAGCGAGGACCCGGGCAGCCAGGTGGCGTTGGCGCTGGCGCGGGCTGGCGCGAAGGTGGCGGTGGAAGGGGTTGCAGGAGTCCAGGAGAAGGTGTTGAGGACGGTTGAAACCTTTGGCGGCGACGCCCTGCCGGTGCGCGGAGACGTGCAGGACGAAGCGGACGTGAGGCACATGCTGTCCAACGTGGAGGCGATTCTGGGGCCCGTGGACATTTTGGTCAACGCTACCGGGACGACCATGGACGCCGCTATAGAAGATGCCGGCGTGGGAGAGTGGGAGCAGGCGGCGATCAGCAAGGCGAGGGCCGCATTCATCTGCAGCAAGGCCGTTGTGCCGGGAATGAAGGAGCGGGGGCAGGGCCATGTGATTTCGATTATCGCCGGCGCCGTCGAGGGAACGGCGGGAGGCGCTGCCGAGCAGGCCCTCGCGGGATTCACAAGCGCATTGGGGGATGAAGTCGAAGGTTCGGGCGTGGTCGTGGCGCAGCTGGAAGCCGGCGCCGCCAGCTCGGAGGAAGTGGCGGAGGGAGTGGTGCTGCTTTCCGGCAGGGCATCTTCCTCCTCCAACGCGGCGCTCCTGGTGGGCGGGTAGCCCTAGACCATCGCCGCAGATCCTCAGACAAGGCGGGCCTTCCGTCCCGTGAAGTAGAGCCGTCCTCAGAGAATCTGCTTGTGAATGCCACAGTTTTGACTATGGAGAAAAAGAATGACTGACCCCTTTGGCGGAATGCATTGGATGCTGGTTACCCCATTCTTCGATAACGAAGAGTTGGACCTGGACTCGGTTGGGCCGGTGGTGGAGAAGGCCGCCGCAACCGGCTGCACGGGGGTGGTGGTATTGGGGGAGATGGGCGAGTGGCGACGGCTGCTGGACAGCGAGCGTCCCGCGATTCTGGAGCGGGTGATGGACTCCGCCGGAGATCTGAAGGTGACGGTAGGGACTACAGCGGCGAGCACCTTTGTGGCGGTGGAGCGGGCCAGGGAAGCGGAGCGGATGGGAGCAGCCGCGGTGATGGTTTCGCCGCCACCTCTGGCCAAGCCCAACCCCGCGGCGGTGACTGCCTTCTACCAGCGCATCGCCGACGCCATCGACATCCCACTGGTGGTGCAGGACTTCCCGCAGGCGTCGGGTGTGCACATGTCGCCGCAATACGTGGGGGAACTGGCGGAGGCGATTCCGTCCTTCCAATACCTGAAGCTGGAGGACCCGCCGACGCCAAACAAGATAACCGCCATTCGCAACATCACGGGGGACAGGCTGGGGATCTTCGGGGGGCTGGGAGGCGTGATGCTGCTGGACGAGCTACGCCGGGGAGGCATCGGAGCGATGACGGGTTTCGCCTACCCGGAGGCGCTGGTGGAGGTCATCAACCTCTACGATTCGGGCGCCCATGAGAGGGCGATGGAAGTATTCAACAAGTTCCTGCCGCTGATTCTCTTCGAGAACCAGGAGGGGATCAACCTGAGCATCCGCAAGGAGGCGGTGAAGCATCGGGGGATCATACCCTCGGCAAAGGTGCGTCATCCGGCGGGGCCGATAGACGGGACGACGCGGGACGAGTTGATGCAGCTAATCGAGGAGCTGAGGCCCTGGGAGGTGGGGTAGCCGTGGTTGGAGAGGGCGTGGACCGGATTCGTCGGGTGGGCCTGGCACTAGACTGGTGAGAATGTCTTCGGATGCGTGAATCACCCCCATCTCAATCTTCCCCCATCCAGGGGGAAGAGGATTGTCTAACCAAGCTGCGATGAATGACAGGGCTATCGACCAGCAGCTGGCGGAGATTGAGGCTTTCGCCGTGGGGATCACCCGCGAGGCGGGAGGCATTCTGCTGGAACAGTTTGGCAAGCCCCTGGACGTTGAGTACAAGTCCAAGGGCAACACCAACCCCGTCACCGACGCGGACCGGCGCAGCGAGGAGTTTCTGCGGGAGGCCATCCTCAGGCAGTATCCCAACCACGGGATTCTGGCGGAGGAGGGGTCTCAGGTGGACTCTAAGTCGTCGGGCTTCATCTGGGTGCTGGACCCCCTGGACGGCACCGTCAACTATCTGAACGGTCTTCCCGTATTCGGCGTCTCCGTGGGGGTGCTGCACAGGGGAGAGCCGGTGCTCGGCTGCATATTCACCCCTTCGCCGACCAGAAGCGACGGCAGCGTTTATCACGCACGTCGGGGGAATGGGGCCTTCCGGGACGGGGAGGCGATCCGGGTGCACGAGGCGGAAAGCCCTCAGCGGGGGAAGATAACCGTGTTTCCGCGGTCCTTCGCGGGGCTGTACAACCAGAAGAAGGGATTGAAGGGGCGCATCGGGGAACTGCGAAGCCCGGGCAGTGTGGCCTACGAGCTCGCGATGACGGCGAGTGGGGTCATCCAGTACGCCATTTTTACAAGCCCGTGGGTGTGGGACGTGGCCGCCGGGCTTACACTGGTTACGGAGGCCGGGGGAGCCGCCTTATTTCGGCAGCGGGGCGGGGGAGGCTGGGACGACTTCCAGAGGTTCGCGACGCCGGAGGGGCAAGCCTTGGACGCCGAGGGGCTGAAGGGATGGAGGGCATCGTGGGTATTCGGTGGGCGGGAAATGGCGCGATACGTTACGGAAAACTTGAAGCCACGGTCCCGTCTGTCCCTGAAGGTGTCGCGGTTGAGGCGTCGGCTGTTCTGACGGGCCGCCACACCAGACATCCTTAGCTGACAGGGTTTCGGTAATATACGGAGCATTTGGATTCGGCCCTGCTTAGCTTCTTGTAAAGTTTCGAATTTGCGCTTCTCTCGGTCGAGCAATCTGATTGTTTTCCCAGTCGTTGGAGGCAGAATTTGGCCTCAAGTCGTATGGGATATTATTGACAATAATAGGCATGGATTAACGATAATTCATTCTAGCGTTTAGAGGCAGAGACTCCAACGAAAATGGCGATTTCGGGGATTGGACAGGACGTTGAGAGTTGTCCACCGAGACACTGCCTCCTGGAACGAATAACAGACGGGAAAACGGGGAATTCAAGCAGCAGTGCGGAATAAGAAAGCGGGAGGTTGCAGAGCCTGCGGGTCCATCTGCAAGCTCCTGAAACATCGTCGGAAGCCGGATGGACACTACTAAGGATGCACTTTTTACGTCCTATTTATTCGGGGCGTCTGCGTGCGTAACGTCGCACGCAGCAGGAAACCAGTGACGGGTAGACGAGGGCACCTGCCGCTTCCTTTCCGTAACCAGGCTCAAATGAGGAAGGAGAAATGAACATGCAGGGTGAGGTATACGTTGTCAATTCGGGCAAGGGCGGTGTAGGCAAAACCACAGCCACGGCCAACGTGGGATCGGCCCTTTCCCTACGGGGAAAGAGGGTTGTGCTGATTGACGCGGACATTGGCCTTAGGAATCTGGACGTCATCATGGGCTTGGAAAACCGCATCGTATACGACCTGGTGCAGGTGATAGAAGGCGTATGCCAGGTGCAGCAGGCGATGATACGAGACAAGCTGACGGAGAACCTCTACGTGATTCCCGCGGCCCAGACGCGGGACAAGGGAGCCGTTTCGGGCGAACAGGTGAAGGAGCTCTGCGACAAGTTGAGGGAAGACTTTGACTACATTCTGATTGACTCCCCTGCGGGCATCGAGCAGGGGTTCAAGAACGCCATGGAGGCCGCAGACAAGGCCATTGTGGTGACAACGCCGGACGTGGCGGCGATTCGCGACGCCGACCGGGTAATCGGGTTCATCGAGGCAGCGGGGCTGACGAAGCCCGAGCTGATCATCAATCGTGTTCGCCCCGGCATGGTGCGCCGCGGCGACATGATGACAACAGAAGACATTTTAGACCTCCTCTCCGTTCCCCTGCTGGGGATAGTGCCGGAAGACGAAAACATAGTGGTCTCCGGCAACCGGGGCGTGCCAGTTGTGCACGACAGCCGGTCCAGCGCGGGAGAAGCATTCCGCCGCGTGGCGGCCCGGATTGAGGGAGAGGACGTTCCCATGCTTAAGCTGGAGGTAAGCTATGGCATCTTCACGTGGTTCAAAAAGATGGTGGGGTTCAAGAGAGCAGTGGGCGCCAAAGCTTGAAGCTCTAAAGGATCTGGTCAAGAAGTCCCCCTCCATGGACGATCTGAAGGAGATGGCCAAGAAGGCTCCTTCCATCGCAGAAATACGGGATAAGGTCAAGCAGTCAAAGACCCTGGACAACGTGGGGGGCATGGTCAAGCAGGTCTTCGAGAAGAAGGAGGCCAGCAGGGAGAACGCCCACAGCCGGCTGAAGGCGGTGATGCTTCAGGACAGGACGACGATGACCGCCGAGGCGCTGATGGACCTGCGGAACCACATAATTCTGCTGCTGGCCAACTTTGTTCCGGTGGACCGTCGGCGGCTGGTTATGGACATCAAGCAGTCCGGCGAATCCCTGGTGTTGACCGCCAACGTGCGGGTAGACCTGGAGCCGCAGGAGTACATCGTAAGCACGAACGGGGACTACGAGGAGCGGGAGTGGCTGCTTTCGCCAAAGCGTACCGCTGCGCTGCGTCGGGACCTGCTGGATACGGTGGGGAGCTACATGCCGATCTTCCCGGACTCCGCGGAGGTGCGGGAAGAGCATTTCAGCACCTACGTGATGGTGTACACTAGCTTGAGGATCGCCGACGGGGTGGGCTTCGACGAGAAGGCGCAGCGGGAGATAGCCGCGAGCTTCATGTCGAGAGAGTTCTAAGAGTTCAATCCCGGCATTGCCCCGTTGCGCGACGCCGAAATTGCGCACAACCAGGAGGAGGCAATGCTAGACCTGCTCATTCGAGGCGGACAGGTGGTAACACCCACGGGCGTGGGCCAGTGGGACGTGGCCGTTCAGGGAGAGAAGATAGTCGGCGTGGTGCTGCCCGGTTCCCTGGGCAGCGAGGCGGCTGAAGTCATCGACGCGACGGGGAAGATTGTAGTCCCCGGGGGCGTGGAGGCGCACACCCACGTGGGATTTCCCCATCGGGACGGAATCTGGGGGAACACGACCACGGCGGGCCCCGAGGACCTGTCGCTGGCGGCGTTGTGGGGCGGAACTACGACAATGATGGACTTCGCCATCGCCACGCAGCCGGGGAGCGACGACGTTCTGGAGGCGGTGGAGACCCACGCCGACCTGTTCCCGGGACGGATGTACATTGACTATTCATTCCATTGCAGCTTCCACGGTCCATCGACGACGACGCGGAATATCCCGCGCATCAGGGAGCTAATTGAAGCGGGCTACCCCAGCATCAAGGTTTACACGACCAACCACGCGCCGAGGCCCAACCGGCCGATAACGATGATAAGCACGGGACAGCTGGTGTCGGTGATGGAGCAGGCTGCGGAGCACGGTGGCATCGTGGCCATCCACGCCGAGGACGACGAGGTGGTGCAGTGGAACTACGAGCTGGCGCGGGAGCAGGAGGAGTGGGCCTGGTATTACCTGCCGAAGATTCGGTCGAACCTCTCAGAGGATTTGGCGGTCAGGAGGGCCATCACGGTCGCAGAGCATACGGGCGCGGCAATGTACATTGTGCACACCAGCGCCAGCGAGGGGGTGGACGCCATAGCCGAGTCGAGGGCGAAGGGGAATCCGGTGGACGGAGAGACTATTCTTCTCTACTGCTCGTTCAACTCGGAGAACTACAAGGAACACGACGGGATGAAGTACCACACCTATCCCTCGACAAAGTCGGAGACGGACAGGATGCGATTGTGGAACGGGCTGCATCGGGGAGATTTGAACATCCTGGCCACGGACGCCATCGGCACGAGCTACGCCGACAAGATCAAGGGCCGCACGGTGGTGGACGTGCAGGGAGGCAACATCGGCATCGAGATCCGGATGGGGGTCGCGTACTCTGAGGGTGTGGTGAAGCAGGGGATGTCCCTGGAGAGATACGCCGCAATAACGTCCACCCTTCCAGCCAAGCTGCTGGGCTTCTACCCGCAGAAGGGTGCGATTGCCGCGGGCAGCGATGCGGACATTGTGGTGATGGACCCCAACGTGCAGAGAATCGTTGCCATGGCGGACCTGCACATTGGGGACTACAATCCGTGGGAGGGCTGGGACGTGCAGGGATGGCCGACGGTGGTTACGCTACGGGGTAAGGTGATGGTGAAGGACGGGCAGTTCATGGGGGATGCGAGCCAGGGACGCCTGATACCGCGCAAGCTGAGCTCGGCGGTGTTGAACGGGCCCATAAGCTAGGGTTCCCATTCCTTGACACCCCCAAACCTCGCTGATAGGCTGATTCAAGTCTGGCGCCCGCCTGCTTGGGTCATCAGTGACGCGTACGTGGGGGGCACCAATTCCCATCGACCAGAGCGTGCTGCCTGGTATGTGAAGGAAGCGTATGTTGCGTCTTTCGCAACGATGGAGAAGTTGAACGTAAGGGAGAGCAGATGGTCCAGAATAGTTATCCTGAGTTAAACATGCCGGCCAGGGTGCTTCTCAGCACCGGCCCAGTCAACGTGCATCCGAGGGTGTACAAGGCGATGCAGACGCCCGTCGTCGGGTACGGCGAGGCGGTATTTATTCCCGTTATCGACGGCATTGCCGCGATGCTGACGGAGGTGTTTCAGACCAGGGAATCGCTGACGATGGCTCTCTCCGCCACGGGGTCGGCGGGGATCGAGGCCGGCATGGCCAGTCTGCTGGAACCTGGAGACGTTGCTGTCATCGGGAACTACGGCTTCTTCTGCGAGCGGATGATAGAGATGGCACGGCGTCAGGGCGCTAACGTTGTGACGGTGGATGGAGAGTGGGGGAAGCCGCTGGACCCCGCCGCCATGGAGGCGGAACTGAAGAAGCACAAGTCGGTGAAGCTGGTGGGCATGGTTCACGCCGAGACCTCAACGGGCGTCAGCCAACCGCTGGCGGAGATCTCCCGGATGGCGAAGGAGCACGGCGCTCTCTTATTCGTTGATGCCGTAACGTCGTTCGGGGGCAGCGAGGTGGCGGTGGACGAGTGGGGCATCGACTACATTTCCAGCGCATCCCAGAAGTGTCTCAGCTGTCCGCCAGGGCTCGCGCCGGTGGCCGTCAGCCAGGCGGCGCTGGAGTCGATGAACAGCCGGAGCAAGCCCCCTTCCACCTGGTATCTGAACATCCCACAGATAGCCGATTATTGGGGCAAAGACCACGTCTACCACCATACGGTGCCCATCAGCAGTCTGTACGCGCTTTACGAGGGGTTGCGGGTGATTTTGGACGAAGGCCTGGATGACCGTTACGCGCGGCATCAGAGGAACGCGGGGGCACTCCGCGCCGGCCTGGAGGCGTTGGGCCTCGGCGTCGTCTCCGACGAGAATCACCGGCTGGCGCAGATTACGCCAGTGGCGATTCCCGAAGGGGTGGACGAGGCCAATGTGAGGGCGCGGCTGGCCAACGATTATCTCATCGAAATCTCGCGCGGGCTGGGGCAGTTCGCGGGCAAGGTCTGGCGCGTCGGCCTGATGGGAGAGGCCAGCACCGGGGCGAACCTGCTGCTGCTGCTCTCAGCGCTGGAGGAGATACTACCCAAGGAAGGCTACGAGGTCCCGGCGGGAGCCGGCGTGGCCGCCGCGAGCAGGGCGCTGAGCGCAAGCTAGCCGCAAGGACAATTCGGGAATCCCCGGGGCGGAACGCCGCCGCAGACATCCTTATTCGTGAAATCCGGGACGTGGTTTGACTATCTATCGAGTTGCAGTAATTCCGGGCGACGGCATCGGCTCTGAGGTGATTGATCAGGGTCTGCGCGTCCTCAAAGACCTGGGTCGGCGCTTCGATTTCGGCTGGAAGTTCACGCGCCTTCCCTGGGGGTCTGACTACTACTTCCGGCACGGTCGGATGATGCCGGAGGACGGGCTGGACACTCTGCGTGCCTTTGACGCCATCTATTTCGGCGCGGTGGGCCACCCTGATATCCACGATCACGTGACGCTTAACAACCTGCTGCTACCCATTCGGCGCGGCTTTGACCAGTACGTGTGCATGAGGCCGAGCCTGCTGTACCCGGGGGTGAAGTCGCCGCTCAACGGGAAGAAGGCGCGGGACATCGACATGGTGGTCATACGGGAGAATACAGAGGGGGAATACGCCAACGTGGGGGGCTTCCACTACGAGGGGACGCCCCAGGAGATGGCGGCGCAGACATCGGTCTTCACACGTCGCGGCTGTGAGCGGGTAATACGGTTCGCCTTCGAGCTGGCCCGGCAGCCGAACAGGCGGGGGAAGGTAACTTCCGTAACCAAGTCGAATGCGATGGGGTACGGGATGGTGCTGTGGGACAGGGTGTTCGAGGAGGTGGCGGCTGGATACCCGGACGTGGCCACGGAGTCGCTGCTGGTGGACGCCGCATGCATGGACTTCATACGCCGGCCGGAGGACTTCGACGTGGTGGTGGCGAGCAACCTGTTCGGCGACATACTGACGGACATCGCCGCGATGATTACGGGGAGCATGGGGCTGGCGGCCAGCGGGAACATAGACCCGGAGCGCCGTTTTCCTTCCATGTTTGAGCCAGTGCACGGGAGCGCGCCGGACATTACCGGCAAGGGGCTGGCTAACCCCCTGGCAGCGATCCTATCCGGAGCGATGATGGCGCGGCATCTGGGACAGGAGGAGGCGGCCGTCGCCCTTGAAGCAGCGGTGGTGCAGACGTTGCAAGCGGGGGAGGCGCTGACGCAGGACCTGGGAGGCGAAGCATCCACCGGCGAGGTGGGCGACGCGGTGCTGGAGGCGCTGAACGGACGTCGGAACGGCGCGCCGAGGGCCTGGTGGGTTTATGAGAATCTGCCGCGACGGCGGGGACGCATCCATCTGGCAGACTGCTCATTCTGCAAGGACGGGCAGGGGCTTCACGGTTCCGCGACGCCGTCGGGCCACTGGTACGGCCCTTTCAGTGACGTAGACGCGGCTATCGAGCAGGCGATGGACACTCAAGCGCTAGATTTAGCGGGGTGCGGGGTCTGCCAGCCGGGGGTTGGAGTCCTCAGGGCAAGGTAGGGGCGCTTACTCCACGATTTCCGGCTTGACCGCCGCTGCCCACGCCTGGAGTCCTCGACGGAAGGCGAGCATCCCCATGGGCATGACGACGACCTGGAGGGCTTCCAGGATTTCCTGAGGGGACGCACCCTCTTTCAACGCAACCTCCACGTGGGCCTGAATCTGCTCCACGTCGGCCCGCAGGGCGGCTTCCACGACGATCTGTAACAGCTCCTTGGTCTTCCTGTCGAGGAGGCGCTGGCTGGTGTAGGTGTGTTCGAGGAAGGGGTCGTACTTCTTCACCCATTCGAAGTCGACGGACGCCATGATGCGGTGCATCTCCAGGACGTAGCCGCGCTTTCGTCCCATCTCCTCCAGGTATTCTTTTCTCTCCTGCATTGTCATGAGCATTTTCTCCTTCTTGATATGTCTTGCTGCTGGCTGCGAGCGCCCACGAAGGACGTCCATACGTAGGCAACTGCTTCGGACGAAGCTTGTCCGTGGGGACACCGGCAAGTATAGTCAATCGGGACTGTCATGACAGAATTGGAGAAGCTTCAAGAGAAGATTACCGGCTGCACGCTGTGCCCGCGGCTGACGGAGTACCGGGAAGAGGTGGCGCGGAAGAAGCGTCGGATGTACGTCGATTGGGAGTATTGGGGGAGGCCGCTGCCCGCCTTCGGCGACCCGGAGGCACAGGTTTTGCTGCTGGGGCTTGCGCCGGCGGCGCACGGCGGCAACCGGACGGGGCGGATGTTCACAGGGGACCGGAGCGGGGATTGGGTCTTCGGGACGCTGCACCGGTTCGGGTTTGCAAGTCAGCCGGAATCGACGCACCGGGGGGACGGGCAGTCGTTGGAGGGAGCGTACATCACGGCGGCGCTGCGGTGCGCCCCACCGCTGAACAAGCCCCTCCGGGAGGAGTTGGCCAACTGCCAGCCATACCTGATTCGGGAGCTGGAGCTTCTGGTCAACGTGCGGGTGGTGGTGGCGTTGGGTCGGATAGCCTTCGATGCGTACCTGCGGTTGCTGAGGGAGCTGGGACATTCGCTGCCATCGCCAAGGCCGAAGTTCGGCCACGGTGTGGTGCACGAAATGCCCGACGGGCGGCTGCTGGTGTGTTCCTATCACCCCAGCCAGCAGAATACGCAGACAGGACGACTCACGCAGGAGATGTTCGACGGGGTGTTCAGGAAGGTGCGGGAGTTGCTGGGAGAGGGGTGAGGAGGGGGGGCGTAGGGTTGCTACGGCTACGAGATCCTTCGACTACGCTCAGCTTCGCTCAGGATGACATGGGGGATGGGGGTGGAGAGGGGAGGGGGACGGGCGGTTACTCCAGCAGGCCCTTGATTTTGCCCATGAGGCCGCCGGAGGAGGACTTGCCGGAGGCGAGGCCCTTCAGGAACCCGGCCCACTCGCTTTCGGCGGAGTGGACGCGCTTCAGGTCCTTGATGCGCTTCTTCATGAGATCCAGGACGCGCTTTTCTTCGCCGGCGTCGAGCCAGAATCCGTGGCCGTCGACGCAGAAGTCGATGGGCAGGTCGTAGGCGCGGTAGTTGAAGGTGGTCATCTGCCTGGCGCACTTGGGACATGAGATGTCGCTGGCGCGCTCGGCGTATACCATGCTGCCCTTGACGGAATCTTCGTCGAGGACGCGGTCTTCGAGCTCGTCCAACTCGTGGTAGTCCAGCCACATACCCTGGCAGTTACGACAGGCGTCTACCTCAATGCCCATGTGGTTTCGGACATTCAGATCGTGGCCCTTGCAGCGCGGACAATCCATGACAGCCCCCTGTGGACGAAGCGTTTTGGTTAGTTCAATGCTACCATAATTACGCCCTACCGGGAGATTCTTGAGGAGATGGGTAACGGGGGTTGGGCGGTTGGGTAAGGATTGAAGAGTGGGCCCCCGCTTTCGCGGGGGAACGGGGAGGGGGATTATTCGTTTTGGGGGGATTCATTGTTTTCTTGTGGAATCGAATGCTGGACCTGGGCAGGGAGGAGCGTCCATTTGTGCTAGTTCGGCTATGGTAGCAGGGTAGGGGCTTTGTGACAAGGGAATGTTGTCAGTGATGCTGGGGTAGGGTGGGTCGTGAAGCGGCGCGTGCGGTAGGGCGTGGCAGAATCAGGCGTTAAGGGCAACGAGATTCTTCGTCGCGGAGCCTCCTCAGAATGACATGTAGGTGAGCGGAAACAGGGTGGGGGTCAGTGGGTAGCGAGGGCTTTTTGGACTTCGGCGAGGGATTCGGCCATGGTGCGCGTTGGGAAGGGGGGAGGGTCGGCGTGGTGGATGACCTTGATGGAGACGAAGACGGGGCCTGTTTCTCGAAGGATGTCCTCCAGGGAAAGGGCGAGGTCTTCCAGGTCTTCGATGCGGTGCACGGAGGGATAGCCCGCCTCGTCGGCGAGGGCGGCGAAGTTGGTGTCGCTGATGCCGGGGATGGGGGAGCCGCCGGTGGAGCGGTGGCCTGCATCTTCGAGCAGGAAATGGACCAGGTTGGACGGCGAAGAGGCGGCGGTGGTGAGAAGGGCGCCGGGGTTGGTTCGGAGGGCGGCGTCGGTGTCCAGAATCAGCACCTTGGCGTCGGGCCGGGCCAGGGAGATGCCGAGAGCAACGTCGGCGGCCTTGTCCTGGCAGTCGGTCAGGTCCACGTCCAGGTCGCGGCGAGCGGAGAGGGCGCTCCAGTGGCGGAGGGCGGTGGAGGTAGAGACGACGACGGCGTCGCGGCGTTGGCTGTGAATGAGCCGGGCGGCTTCGGATGCGGGGATCAAGGGGATGGGGGTTCGACGGCACGTCGGGCCCGCACCATGAGCCAAGCGCCGAGGAGGATGAGAATGCCGCCGCCAATACCGGGGAGGGGCTGGCCGTTGAGGAACGCGAGGTAGAGGAGATAGAAGCCGCCGCCCATGGTGAGGATACCCAGAATGGGGGCGAAGATGGCGTTCAGGACGGACTTGAGCATGGGGGAGTCTCTAGTCAGAGAGGGCTTGTCGGAGTTCCTGGACCGCCGAGTAGGTGTTACGCTTGGGCCTGGGACGCTCGCCGATGGGGGTGTTTTCGATCTCAGGGGTGATTTTCAGGTTGACAAGAACCGGCCCCTGCTTCTGGAGAATATCGCCTACGCCGCTGGCCAGGTCTTCCAGGTTGTCGAACTCGTAGGTGGCGGCGTAGCCCGCGCCCGAGGCCATCTCTTTGAAGCTGACCTTGCCGTCGGCGGGGATGGGCTGGCCGCCGGTGACGGCGTAGCAGCCGTTGTCGAAAACGAAATGGTAGAGGTTGGCCGGCGCACGTTCGCTGATGGTGGTGAGGGTGCCCAGGTTCATGACGAGGCTGCCATCGCCGTCGAGGATGAGGACGCTGCGATCCGGCTGGGCGAGGGCAATGCCAAGGGCGAAGGACGAGGCCTTTCCCATGGCGCCGCCAACGGGGACGTCCATAGCCTCGTTTTGGGAGACGACGGGCCAGCCGAAGCGGGGGTTTCCGGCCCCCATGGTGGTGACCACAATGGCGTCGTTCCTGTTCTGTTCGATGACGCGGCAAGCATCTAGGTTATCAATCATTTTTCTTTCCCTTGGAAGCCAAATTTGGCGTTGGGCAGCGCTCCGGGCGGGATGGCGACGTTACCTACGACGCAGAAGATCTAGGCGCCGAATTCGGTGCCTACGAGGACGGCGACGGGCTTGGATTCACGGGCGGCCTCGTTCATGGCCAGGGAGATGCGGTCAGCGTCGGCGTCGGTTTCCACCAGGTAGTAGTTGATGCCCCAGGCGTGGATGATGTGCTCGGTGAACTTGGCGGCGGAGTCGCGGACGATGCCGTGGCGGTCCCAGCCCCGGTAGCCGATGAGCATAACGAGGGGCTGGTCGACGTCGAGGCCCAGGCCACGGATGGAGTCGCCGGATTCGAAGATGCCGGTATTCTGAATGAGGGCTACGGGCTTCTTGCCGCCGACCCAGAGTCCGGCAGCGATGGCCATGGTCTCGCCCTCCCTGGATACGGGGACGAGCTCAAGGGTCGGGTCCGCCATGAGCTGCTCGTACATGAAGTTCGTCTCGCTGTCGGGAAGCCATACAACGTGGGTGATGTTGTTCTTCCTGAGTTCCGAGATGATGGCATGGGGATGAAGGACAGTTTCCGGCTGTTCCATGGCTACTTCTCCTGCGGTTGTGGGGTGAAATTCGGGTAGGACGGTGTTTGCTCATACTACCAAGGGGGATGGCGTGGGTCAACAAAGGTTGGCGATGGGCAAGGCGGAAAGGGAGTTGTTCTTAGCAAAGGTTGCCTGCCGTACCTAAAGGTGAAATACTTGGCCCGTGACTGGTCGCGATGCTGCGTCAGTTGAACATTGACAGTAGGGAGTTCTGAGCGATGATTTACGCCTATCCTTGCCAGCTGGCCCACGATGAAGACGGGGAGCTCGTCGCGACTTTCCCTGACGTGCCGGAGGCAATCAGCGGGGGGATAGGCCGTGCCGAAGCTCTTGCCAACGCGGAGGATGCCCTCGCTGCGGCGCTTGCCGGGTACGTACATGCGAAGTGGGACATCCCGACTCCCGGTGTGGCGACAGATGGTCAGGTATCGATTCCAGTGCCGCCGGTCATTGCTGCCAAAGTCGCCCTTTACTCCGCCTTGAGGGAGCAGCACATCACCAAAGTAGACCTGGCGCGACGGTTGGGCATCAGCGAATCGGCCGTCCGCAAGCTCACAAATCCAGACCACCGCTCCCACATGAGCCTGGTGCAGAACGCCCTCAGGGCCGTCGGCCTTAGCCTCAGGGTGGAAGTGACTGCCGACTGAAGAATTCACGGATTCTCTGGGCTAAATGCACCGCTGCTGTTCTGGCAATTTCGGGACGGATTCGCCTATCATCGAGTGTGTTGGGCGCTGATTCGTTGGTCCAACATTAACGATTGTGGGGAGGTCTGACATGCGAATCGGAGTATTGACGGGCGGGGGAGACGCGCCAGGATTGAATGCGGCCATCCGCGGCATAACACGTAAGGCCGTGGTGGAAGGAATCGACGTCATCGGGTTTCGCCATGGGTGGCTCGGCCCCTTGACGAGCTCGTGGATGCCGCTGAACATCCAGGCAGTCACCGGTATTCTCCCTCGCGCGGGCACCATTTTGGGGTCTTCTCGCACCAACCCGTATTCACGGGAGGGAGGGACGGCGACTGTGAAGGAATGCCTGGCGGAGCTTGGGGTGGATGCCATGATTCCCATTGGAGGCGAGGACACGCTGGGGGTGGCGGCGCGGCTTTCGGAGGAGGGCGTGAAGCTGGTGGGAGTGCCCAAGACTATCGACAACGACCTGTACGGTACGGAATATTCCATCGGATTCGACACTGCGGTGGAGGTGGTCAGGGACTCGCTGGACAAGCTGCATCCGACGGCTGAGGCCCACGACAGGATTATGGTGGTAGAGGTGATGGGCCGGCACGCGGGATGGCTGGCTACGGTGGGAGGACTGGCAGGGGCGGCGCACGCGGTGCTGATACCCGAGCAGCCCTTCTCGCTGACGGAGCTGCTGCATAGGATCAAGAGGCGTCACGAAGAGCTCGGGAAGATGTTCAGCCTGATTGTGGCGTCGGAGGGGGCAAAGTGCGCTGACTGGGGAGGGGAGGTGACCAGCAGCGCCCAGCTGGACGAGTTCGGACACGTGAGGCTGGGGGGCATCGGTCACCGGCTGGCGGTGGAGATTGAGGCTCGGACCGGTTTCGAGACGCGGGAGGTGGTGCTGGGTCACCTGCAACGTGGGGGCAGTCCTTCCGCTTTCGACAGGGTGCTGGCGACGAGGCTGGGAGTGGCGGCGGTGACGGAGGTGCAGGCGGGGAATTTCGGCGTGATGGTGGGCTTGAGGGACGGGAGAATTCAGACGACTCGTCTGACGGAGATTCTCGGGAAGATGCACGAGTTGGACATGGAATTGTACGGGCTGACGGAGTTGTTCTATTAGCGGAGGTAGTTGAAGGTGTAGACGTCTTCCATGGCGTCGGCCATTTCCAGGGACTCGCGGGCCGCATCCTCGACGGCGGGGTCCCCCTCCTTGATGCAACGGCGTAGGGCCTTCTTGGCCAACGGACCCCCGATGGCGCCCACCGCCCGGATGGCCGATAACTGTACCTGCAAGTCGTCGTCATCCATCAGGGGAATGAGGTGAGGGACTGCGTCTTCTTCCTCCAGCTGGGCGCAGGCGTTGGCGGCCTCGAATCGCAGGATGGGGCTGGGATTTTGGGTCTCTTGCACCAGGTACTCCAGCCAGCGGGGCTCGCCGGTGCGGCCCATGGCGTACAGGGCGCTGCCCTTGAAAGCGAGGTCGTCGTTGGCGTATGCCCAGCGGATGAATTCCTCCACCTTCGGGGAGTTCAGGACGGCCACCGACTCCAGGGCGCGGCGACGGACTGTCATGTCCTCCAATTCGTTCTGCAGGGTCGCGAGCAGGCATTCCTCAATGAAGGGGCCGTCCTTGCGGAGGAGTTTTCCCTGCTGGGCGAGTTCGGCGAACTTGTCCAGGGCCGCGGCGGCGGCGGCGCGAACGGACGGCGAAGGGTCCTGGCCTAGAAGTTCGCAGAGGGGCGCGACGAGACGTCGCTCCTCGTGCTCCCAAAGACCTTCGATGGCCCGCTGACGAACCTCTTCGGCTTCGTCGCGGAGGCATCGGCGGAAAACGGCGCTGAAGTCGAGCTCGGTCCTGTCCTGGCTCATGGCAATGAGGCTGTCCATTATAGGAATCTTCCCATCCGGCTTGGCGGTCTTCCATGCTGAGGCGAATTGCACGATTCCCGCAGCTGCGAGGTCGCTGAGGTGCTCCAGCAGGGAGTTGGCGGGGGTCTCTTCCCCGGAGCGGATGGTATCCAGGCACTCTTCTAATGACATGGGACGCTCGCTTGCCCGTTATTCCCTTGTGGCGACGGAAACGCCGCCGCAGTAGATGCTGGGAGTGTTGAAAGACCCTCCCAACCAGGTGGCGTCGCTTCCCAAGCCGCGCAGCTCCTTGAGGACGCTGTACACATTTCCGTTTATAACGGTGTTTTTCAGCCTTCCCGTGATCTTGCCGTTTTCGATGCGGTAGCCGAGCAGGACGTTGGCGTTGAACTCTCCGGCGAGGATGTTGCTCTGACCCGCGCCAAGCAGACGCTCGACGACGATGCCGTCCTGGACGTCGGCGATCATGTCGTCGAAGGCGACATTGCCGGGGGGGACGACGCCAACGCTGACGCCGGGGGAGGGGAGGGAGTTGAGACCGCGGTGGGCGCTGCCGGTGCTCTGGGTTCCGGCCTGTCCTGCGGTCTGAAGGTCGTAGAGGAAGTTGCGGATGACGCCGTTTTCGATGAGGGGCATTCTGGAGGAGGGGACGGCTTCGTCGTCAAAGGCGCGGCTGCCGGGCATCATGGCCATTGTCGGGTCGTCCCAGAGGCTGAACCTTTCGTCCAGGAGCTTCTCGCCCAGCTTGTCTACGAGGGGCGAGGAACCCTGAAGGATGGACTTGCCGTTGAAGCCGGCCAGGAGGGGCGAGAGGAGAGCGCCACCCACGCCGCGGGGTGTGAACACCACGGGGAGTTCCCCTGATGCGGGGGAGGCGATGTCGCGCCCACGCTCCAGCTGGGTGAGGACGGAATCGACAAGGGGGTCCGGGTCGGTCAGCGGGCTGCAGGAGCGGTCGCCGTCGCCGAGAAAGAGCATGTCGGTGCCCTTGATGAGGGCGCCGCCCACGTAGGCAGAGAAGCCGCTGCGGGTGTATTCGGCGGAGGCGCCGTTGGAGTTCAGCAGCCGGAGGGTGGAGACGCTGCGGGAAACGCTGGCGTCGCAGAGGAGTTCGGGTTCCACGGCGCGGACGCCGTCGATGAGTCGCTGGCCAAGCTGAATCATATCCTCAAGGGACTGGGACTCCACGGCGTTGTCGTAGAGGGGGACGGAAGCGTAGTCGGCGGGGCCGGGGAAGTCCATGGCGGCCTTGGGACCGAAGGGGACCGTTTCCAGTGCGTTTTCAACCAGGGTGTCGGCGCCGTCCCAATGAGTAGTGGAGGAGAAGCCTATTCTCCCGTCCTTGATGAGGCGGAGGGCCATGCCGGAGGAGTCCCGGCCCACGAGGGACTTGAGCCGGTTGGCCTCGAATTCAACGGGGCGGCTCCGGCCGGAGAGATGAAAGACCTCCGCCTGGTCGGAGACGGCTTTTGCGCGCTCCAACACCTGCTGGAGAATATCGTTAACTTCCGCCAATGAGGCACCTCTGAATGCGGATGTGGGGGCTGCCGTTGGAGACGGGCAGGGGGGACTGGCCGCCCTTGCCGCAACCGCCGCCCTGGTTCATGCTCAAGTCGTTGGCTACGGCGTCGAGGCTTTCCAGGGTGGTAAACAGGTTGCCGGTAAGGAGTACCGGGCGGCAGAGCTCTTCTACCTTACCGTTGCGGATTTTCCAGGCCTCGCCGGCGGAGAAGGTGAACTGCTCCATGCTGGTCATGCCGCCGTACCAGTTGCCGACGTAGAGGCCGTCCTTAACGTCGCCGATTACCTCCTCGGGGGAAGCGCTGCCGCCCTCGATGAAGGTGTTCGTCATGCGGACGATGGGGGGGAATTGGGGGCCGATGGCGCGGGCGTTGCCGGTGAGGGTCTCGCCCATCTTGGCGGCAGTCTCGCGGGAGTGGAGGCGTCCCACGAGGACACCTTCCTGCAGCAGATAGCTGCGGGTGGCGGGGACGCCTTCGTCGTCGTAGCCGTAGCTGCCACGAAGGTTGGGGACGGCGGCGCCATCGACGACGTTCAGGTGTTGGCCACCAAAGCGCTTGCCGAGGACCATGAGCTCCTTCATCCGATCGTCTTCGTAGACGTGGTCGGCCTCTGAGAGGTGGCCGAAGGCTTCGTGGATGAAGACACCGGCGAGAACGGGTTCGAGGACAACGGTGTATTCGCCACCCTTAACCTGGGGGGCCTTCAGCAGTTCCACGGCGCGGCGGCCCACCTGGGCGGCTTCGTCGTGGAGGCCTTCGATCTCGGAGAAATCGCCGGCGGCGCCGAGGCTGACGCCGGACTGCTGGACTTCCGCGCCATCACGGGCCACTGCGTTGAGACGCATGACCACGTCGAGGACCGTCTGGTCGAGGTAGGTGCCCTCGGAGGTGGCGAAGACGCGGCGGCGTTTGGCGTCGCCGTAGCCGACGGTGGAGGTGGAGATGCCGGGGGCGCGCCAAATCTCCTCCACGTACTGGTCCAGCAGGGTTTTCTTGTCCTGGAGGGAGATTTGGGAGGGGTCTTTCTTGACAGTGGGGGTGATGCAATCGACGACAGGGTCAACGGGGGCGAGGGAGACGGGCTCCCCGCCGACGAGGCGGGCGTTGGTGACGGCGGAGCTGACTTTGTCGCGGAGGCCGTCGAGACTGTTGAAGGAGACGAAGCCCCAGCCGCCTCCGGCCAGGGCGCGGACGCAGCCGCCGCCCGTCGTGGTGCGGTTGACTTCCTCCAGCTCCCGTCCGCGGTAGCGGAGGTGGGAGGACTGGTTCTGGTCGACGCGCAGCTCTATGTATTGGGCGTCGTGGCCCTTGAGAGCGTCGGCGACGAGGTCGTGCAGATGGTCATTCATGTTTGGTGTCCGTTTCGTGCGATTTGGGCCTATTGATACTTCTTCAGCGGCTTGCCATCGGAATCGTTCCACTCGCCACCGGCGATTATGATGATGCCTTCGATGATACCCCAGAGCCCACCGATGAAGGCGGTCAGGATGGTAACGATTATCTGAATGATTCCAATGCCCACGTTGCCGAGATAGAAGCGGTGGGCCCCGAACGCTCCGAGGAGAATCCCGAGGATTCCGGCGGCAATGCGGGACTTGGGGGAGTATTCCGTGGTGTCGATATTAGTTGATTCAGCGGTGGTCCCAAATACTGTCGGGCGCACCCCGCAATGAACGCAGAGTTCCGCCAGCCTCTTGATGACCTTGCCGCAAGAGGGGCAGTACATTTCGTCTGTCTGGGGCCATTTAGTCTGTTCCATTTGCCTCGTATTCGATGGTCAATTGGTTCCGGCTTAATAAGGAGAACCGAGTCCGATGTCTGAGGTAAGACTATACCATAAGGGATTCAGGGACGGACACGCATTTGTGGCACACGGGGTTGCTGAATGCTGGCGGACAGTAGTTTTGATGGATGCGGCTATCGTGGTATGCTAGATGAACAGATACAGAGGCACCAGACCGAAGACAACCGACATGATTGAGAAGATAGCACCCAGGCAAGATCCGCCGAGCGAGGCATCAGACGCGGTGCGGCAGGCTTATTTCCTCCGGATCGAGGAACTGAAGGGTTACGCCACTGAGGACGAGATTGAGGTTAACCTAGCGTCCGAGAAGGATTTTTGGGCGTTTGTTGAGTCACTGCATCCCAGCAAACGGGCCAACCTTGTACTCACAAACAGCGGAAATCTGAAAGCGGTCTGGAAGAACACCGGGACGGGCCACCTCGGAATTCAGTTCCTTGGGAACAACCAAGGAGAGTACGTCATATTCAAGCGTCGGCCAGCAGAATCGGAAACCTCGAGGGTTGTGGGGATTGACAGCCTACGAGGAATAAAGAGCCAAATGACCGCATTTGGCGTTATTGAATTGGTGAGGGGTTGACGCCTATCGATCTTCCCAACGATGCCAACGTTGTTCGGTACGTCAAACCATCCCACATAAGGGATGACGGAAGCATTGACGGTGAGAATTTTCGACTTCGCCCACAGGAAACTGCACTGTCGATCAATTGGTTGGACTTTTTCCCGCAAATTACAAGAGAGAATCAACTGCGCATTATCAGGCGGGCAGTACGGTTAACGCTAAGACCAAACGGGCGCTTTGCAGAACTTAACGTAGGTACAACTAAGAGGCATATTGCCCGTGTGACGGATGATTTGCGGTTCGTTCATACTCCCAGACGGGCAACTCCTCGACACAGTGCCGATCCTTCGCATAGCGAGATAGCGGGGCTCCCCGCCGGCGATACCCTCCGAGCAACCCTGGTTGGGGAAATGATTGCTGAATGCGTGACTGCCACTCACCTCGCCGTGGTATAACCTTCACCTAACCCACCCCACTTGAGGGGTTTGGTGGGGGGTGCTAGAATCCGGCCATTGTGGCACGAAGCAGCAACGCCAAGCCCAAGCCCAGGAAACGACGCAATGTGGGCAAGAGACGTCCCAGGAAGTCGATACTCAAGCATCTCGACGCGCAAGGGATAATTGACAGGCTGGGGGGCGACTACGGCCCCTTTGAGCACGCCCGACAGATCGACCCCGCGGAAGAGCTGGTCTTCACGATACTTTCGCAGCACACCTCGGATATCAACTCCGGGAGGGCCTTTCGTCAGCTGATAGAGGAATTCGGGACGCTTGAGGCCGTGGCGGCGGGGAGCATCGAGCGAATCTCCAAAGCCATAAGCAGCGGAGGGCTGGCGCGGATCAAGGCGCCTCGCATCAAGACCATCCTGAACATCATCCTGGAGAAGCGGGGCAACCTGGACCTGAATTTTCTGGCCGAGATGCCGTTGGCCGACGCCAAGGCGTGGCTGCGGGAACTGCCCGGCATCGGGCCGAAGTCTGCGGGGGTGATTCTCTGCTTTTCTCTGGGAATGCCGGCGATGGCGGTGGACACCCACGTTCATCGGGTGGCGATACGGCTGGGTCTCATAGGCCCGAAGGTGGGGGCGGATGCCGCCCACGACCTGCTGGAGGTGATGGTGGAGCCAGAACAAGTCTACGCCTTCCATACGGCGCTGATAACCCACGGACGTCGGACCTGCAAGGCCCCCCGACCCAGGTGCGACGAGTGCGTTCTCGCTTTTGGCTGTCCCTCCAGCCAGCTGCCCGTCGCAAAGAAATAACAACCGCCAGCCGCCAGCCCGTTCCCAGCTTTACCCCGTGGGCAGGGGCGGCTTATACTTTGCGTCACCCCCAAACGAGGTTCAGCAGTGACTGCAGTGACTAAGATAGGAATCATCAACGTCACCGGATACGCCGGCTCGGAGCTGGCCCGCATTCTACGAAACCACCCGGAGGTGACGATTGCCTCCGTGACGGGGCGGAGCGCCGCGGGTCAGCGACTGCCGGAGGCGGTGCCCCACCTGTGGGACATCGACCTGCCGATTACGGCCACGGTGGAGGAGTCGGTGGACTTCGTATTCTCCAGCCTGCCCAGCGGGGCAAGCGCGGAGGCGCTCGCGCCGCTGGTGGACGGAGGAGTGAAGGCGGTGGACATTGCCGCCGACTTTCGAATTCGGAGCGCGGAGGGGTTCAAGGCGGCATACAAGATTGACCATCCAGCGCCACATCTGCTGAAGCGGGCGGTCTACGGACTGCCGGAGATCAACCGGAGTCGCATCGGCGGGGCATCGCTGATAGCCAACCCCGGCTGCTACCCGGAGGCGTCGATTCTGGCGCTGGCGCCGGCGGTGCAGACGGGGCTGGTAGAGCTGGACGCGATTATCGATGCCAAGTCGGGGATTTCGGGTGCGGGACGGGGAAGCATCACTTCCAACCCGATGTACCACTTCGCCGAGTCTAACGAAAACGTGCTGGCCTACGGGCTGGAGGGCCACGGGCACCAGCCGGAGATTGCGCAGGAACTGGCGTCGCTGGGAGGGTCGGATTCCGCGAAGGTAACCTTCGTGCCGCACCTGATTCCGATGACAAGAGGCATCTTTGCCACTTGCTACGCGCCGCTGACGGACCCCTCCACAAGCCGGGAAGCGGTGCAGGCGGCGTACCAGGAGTTCTACGCCGACGAGCCGTTTACGCACGTGACGGCGTCGCCGCCGCGTACGAAGCAGACGACGGGGTCCAATCTGTGCCTGGTACACCCCACGGTGGACCCGAGGACGGGACGGCTGATTGTGGTGAGCTGTCTGGACAACCTGGTGAAGGGTGCGGCAGGGCAGGCGGTGCAGAACATGAACCTGATGCTGGGGTTGCCTGAGACGATGGGGTTGGAGTCGTTGGCGCTCTGGCCATAGGGGCAGGGGAACGTTGTGGTTGCGGGGCGAGGTTGGTCGTGGATTGAGCGGTAAAGAGTGGGCCCTCGCGTCCGCAAAGGTGTGGGGTGGGGGCAGTGGAAAGAGTGATGACGCTTTTATAGAATAGATAGTTGTAAGTTCAACACTATTATCTTGGCAGTCAAGCCAAGCAGGAGGTGGGTCTTTGGCGACGCGAGTTGGTATCAACGGCTTCGGGAGGATTGGACGTCAGGTGCTCAGGGCAGCGCTGGAACGTTACCCGGAGGACCTGGAAGTGGTAGCGGTCAACGATCTGGCCGACGCGGAAACCAACGCCCATCTCTTCAAGTACGATACCAACTACGGGACCTTCCCGGGTAGGGTGGAGACTTCGGACGGGTCGTTGATCGTCGACGGACATGAGGTGAAGGCTTTTTCCGAGCGTGACCCGTCGCAGATTCCGTGGGGAGATGTGGGAGCGGAACTTGTCGTCGAATCCACGGGCATCTTCACCGACGCGGCCAAGGCTGCGGCGCACCTGGAGGGCGGCGCGAAGAAGGTCATCATCTCGGCGCCCGCCACGGACGAGGATATAACCCTGGTGCTGGGGGTCAATGACGACGCTTACGATCCCGAGGAGCATCAGATCATCTCCAACGCATCCTGCACCACCAACTGCTTTGCGCCGATGGCCAAGGTGCTGAACGATACTTTCGGCATCGAGTACGGGTTGATGTCGACGGTACACTCCTACACCAACGATCAGAAGATTCTCGACCAGGTGCACGGGGACCTGCGAAGGGCGCGGGCAGCGGCGGAGAATATCATCCCCACCAGCACCGGGGCCGCGCGGGCCGTGGGACTGGTGATCCCAGAGCTTCAGGGGAAGCTCCACGGGGTGGCGTTCCGGGTGCCCACCAGCACGGTCTCGGCGACGGACTTCACGGCGGTGCTGAGGCGCAAGGTCAGCGTGACGGAGGTAAACAACGCCTTTCGCGAGGCGGCGGAGTCCGGGGTGCTGGCGCCGGTGCTGGAGTATTGCGAAGCGCCGCTGGTGAGCGGAGACTTCAAGGGCAACCCCCACAGCTGCATCTTCGATTCGCTCTCCACCATGGTTATGGCGGGGGAGATGGTGAAGGTGCTGGGGTGGTACGACAACGAGTGGGGCTACTCCTGCCGCACGGCGGACCTGTGCGTCTTTCTGGGGGAGAAGGGAATTTCAGACACGGACGACGAGCCGGTCTAGATTTTCCCAGGTTGACGACTTCGTTGAACGGGGCTTAGACTGCGGACATCCTGAGCCGCGCATCGTTGCGGTTATATTTGCGGAACTTTGAGGAGGACTATTTCATGTCTTTAACCCTTGCGGATGCCAATCGGATGATTGAAGGAGCCATGGCAAAGGCCAAAGAGATCGACATCAAGATCAGCTGCGCCGTCGTGGACGCGGGAGGCCGGCTTCTGGCCTTCCAGCGGATGGAGGATGCGACGTGGGCCAGCGCCTACGGTTCCCAGGGGAAGGCAGTGGCGTCAGTGGCCTTCGGTCTGACCAGCGGGACTCTGCAGGCGAGGGCGAGCGAGCCCATCATGACGGGAATCAGGGAGGCCGAGGGCTCCCACATGATCATGAGCCTGGGAGCGGTGCCGATTATTCGGGACGGCCGGCCCATCGGCGCTTGTGGCGTGGGCGGCGGCACCGGAGAGCAGGACCAGGAGTGCTCCCGGGCGGGGGTTGCCTGCCTGTAGGCGTCTGATCTCACAACGGTACCTCGCCCAGTTCCACAGCGACCGGTTCGGCGATTGCCGGAGAAACGGATCGTAATGCGTGTCAATTGAAGGAGAGACCATGGCGTATTTTCTTGTTTGCGTAGAGTGTGAAGCCCAATACGACGGCAGCAAGTACCGTCTAAACTGCGGGTTGTGTGGGGGGCTGCTGGACGCCAAATACGACACGCCCGCCACGGTGGAGGCGCGGGTTGTGTCGGGGGCGCAGGGCACCGCACGCTTTCTGCCGACGCTGCCCATCAACGATGCTGCCAACCTGGTGACGATGGGGGAGGGAAACACCCCGGTGGTGCCGCTGCCGCGGGTGGGGGAACAGCTGGGTGTGGCGAACCTGAACGCCAAGATGGAATATTTCAACCCCACGGGTTCCTTCAAGGACCGGGGGAATACGGTGCAGGTTTCGGTGCTCAAGGACACGGGCGTCGGCGAGGTTGCGGACGCCACGGGGGGCAACGCAGGGCATTCGTTTGCTGCCTACTGCGCGAGGGCCGGCATACGGTTCCACGGCATTGCCAACGAGACGAACGCCGACAGTCGGAAGGTGCACGCCATCGGCCTGCACGGGACGGACATTCACTGGGTGGGGGCGGGGAAGACGGCGCGCAGCGAAGGGGCGCGGCGATTCGCGGAGGACGCCGGGATTCTCTTCATGAACTACGGCCAGAATATCTACTTCATCGAGGGCCTGAAAACGCTGGCCTACGAGATCGCGGAGCAGATGGACCCGCTGCCGGACCACATCATTGTGCCCATTGGCAACGGCTCCATCTACCAGGGGATGTGGCGCGGCTTCCGGGAGATGCTGGAGGACGGCCGGGTTTCGCGGATGCCCAGGCTGCACGGAGCGCAGACGGTTGAGACGCAGCCTGTGGTGGCAGCGTTCGAGGGGCGGGTGTGGACGCCTTACGAGGGGGAGGCCGCGAGCCGGGCGAACGGCATCGGGGTGACGAATCCGCCGCGACCGAAAGCCCTGCTGGAGGCGGCCGAGGAGTCGGGCGGGAAGTTCGTGGCGGTGACGGAGGAGAAGATTCTTGATTGGCAACGGCTGTTGGCGTCGATGGAGGGGATCATCGTCGAACCCACGTCGGCCATCGTGCTGGGGGGGCTGGAGAACCTGTTGGCCAGCGGGGACATTCAGCCTTCGGACAGCGTGCTGCTGCCGCTGACCGGGTTCGGGGTGAAGGAGCCAATACCGGGGTATTAGAACGGTCGGCGACTACGTACCGCGCAGCCTCCTGAAGCCCGATCCTCGCAGGAGCATTAGCCCCAGCGCAATCATCAACGCGCCCAACGCCACCAGGAGCACCATCGCCCAAAGGGGCGGCGATAAGCCACCCGTACTTGGAGGCTTTATGGTCTGCAGCGTGTAGGAAATGCGGTCCAAGTACAGGGTGGTCAGACCCTCAAAACCGGAATCGGTGCCCACTATGAGCCACATGCGGCCTTCACTGTCCGTTTGGACGGACAAAGGCAGACCTGCGTTGTCCATTGACTTGATGCGATACTCGTTTCCCAGAACGTCGGGGTGGGCGACGTTGCCAACAATCAGCATAGCCTCGCCTTCGCGGGACTGGTTACCCTTGTCAATGTTCATCCTCAGATACTGATTGCTGTCCGGTCCCGCTTCGGGTTCCACGTCCGACGCTCCCGCCTTTACGAAGACGCTCTCTCCGGGGGAGCCTCCAATGCCAAACGAACCGGCGGCGACGTTGGTTGCCAGGTCAACCGACACCTCCACCAGATAAGTAGCATTCCCACGCAGGCCGCCGACCTGGGTTTTGAGGTACATGAATAGGTCATCGCTCCGGTTGTGCCCGCGGAGGTAATAGCCGTTTCCCCCCAAGCCATCGGGAAGTGGACGATGGCCGTGGTCAAGCTCGTAGATGGACTGTTCGTAGTCCACGGGCAGGTCTGCGAAACCTGCAGTCCAGCCCTCATCGTCAGCATCAAATGTGAAGTTGAACTCCGCCCTGTCGCTATCCTGCGCCAAGGCCACGGAGGCGCCAATCAGAGTGGCCAGGAGCATAGCCGCTGCACCCGACAATAGCCGTCGGAAGGAGAAATTTGTACCCCAAGTAGAGTGTGAGAATCCCAAATTGATTCACTCCTTGCCCAAGTCCATCAGGTAGAAGGAGATGGAGAAAGCGAACTGTAGCATAGCAACCCCGCATTCGGGAAACATTGGAGAAGGTTAGGGGTGAAGGAGCCGATACCGGGGTATTTGGGGTTATTCGCGAAGGGTCCGGTTGACGAGGGCCAATCCCGCCTCCAACCTGTCGCGCCAGTCCTCCTGCGGGCGTCTTATGGCGTTGGTGCAGACTCTGAACAGGCAGACGGCCTCCCGTAGGGCAAGCTCTCTCCTATCCCACTGGAATCTTTCCAAGGCCGCTCGCAGGAAGATGCCGTAGAATTCCTCGCTGTTTTCGGCCCTTCTTTTTCGACCGAAACGGGCCGCCCATCGGAGATGAGCGAGGCAGTTGCCCACGTCGAGCATGGGATCGCCCGGTCCCGCCTCCTCGAAGTCCACCAGCGCAATCTTGCCATCGGGCAGGCTGAGCATCTGATCGTCGTAGAAGTCGTTGTGGGCGGTGTGGGTTGGCCGCCAGGAACGGGCGAAGGGGGCCAGGACGCCGACTGCCGCCTCAAGTTGGCTGGATGCCGCTTTGTCGTCTCGGGCATGGTGGGTGAAGCTGCGTCTGGCGCGCTCATAAGCCCCGTACAGATTGAAGGGGCGAGTGGTGACGTTCTCCAAGGGCAACTCCCATATCGACTCGAGGTTGTCGAGGAGCGCATCGGGGTCGGGCAATTTGCCGGACTGAATGAGACGACGCAAGTTTCTGCCTGGAATCTCCGACAGCCAGAGTACGCCATCCGCCGGCAAGTTTCCGACTATCCGGGGGATGACGAAGTTTGAGCGGGCGACCACCTGATAGGCGGCGAGCAGCGACGGGATGGTCCTGGGGCGCACGACCCTGACGTAGAACCTGGCCCTGCCTGCGGTATTGCGCAAGACTGCCCTGTTATTCGGCCTGTAACGCACAAGCTGTACCTTGACGCGCTTTGTCGGAATGGCGAAGACGTGCTCGTTGAGGAGGTCACGAACGGAGCCGGGTTGGGCCGCAGCCTCGAGGCCAGGAAGGGCAGGGTCCGACGGGTATCTGAAGATTTCGACATCCTTCTTCCTTTGGAGCTTGGCGACCACGCACTCTGAGGGGATGTAGTCGTCGACGGGCCATTCCACCTCGTAGGTGACTAGGGCGTTACGGCCAAGGGAGTGGGAGAACTGGCGGATTCGGATGCGGCTGGGATCCGAGTTCGGCGCCCCGAAGCGTGAACGGTAGGCCTGCCAGACCCAGTGTGGATCAAACAACTTCGGCAGGATGGTCAACCCCGGGTCTTCAGGGAATATTATCTCGGGGTACAGCGATGGCGGGGCGGCGGGAGCGGGCAGCCTGCTAGCTATTGTCGCTGTCATCGGAGTCTTCGTCGCTGTCGTCTTCGTCACTATCGTCGTTGTCCGTCGGGGTGGGGGTGTCGATGCCATCGCTGTCAGTGCCGTCGTTGTCCGTGGGGGTTGGGGTGTCGATGCCGTCGCTGTCGGTTCCGTCGTTATCGGTGGGCGTGGGGGTGTCGATGCCGTCGCTGTCCGTGCCGTCGTTGTCCGTGGGCGTGGGGGTGTCGATGCCGTCGCTGTCCGTGCCGTCGTTGTCTGTGGGGGTGGGAGTGTCTATGCCGTCGCTGTCGGTGCCGTCGTTGTCCGTGGGGGTTGGGGTGTCGATGCCATCGCTGTCAGTGCGTCGTTGTCCGTCGGGGTGGGGGTGTCGATGCCATCGCTGTCGGTGCCGTCGTTGTCCGTCGGGGTGGGGGTGTCGATGCCATCGCTGTCGGTGCCGTCGTTGTCCGTCGGGGTGGGCGTGTCGATGCCGTCGCTGTCGGTGCCGTCGTTGTCCGTCGGGGTGGGAGTGTCGATGCCATCGCTGTCAGTGCCGTCGTTGTCCGTGGGAGGGACGGTCTCAGTCCCCCTACTTTGTACAACGCTATTGCCTGTAATCGGGGGAGTATCGACGCCGTCGCTGTCGGTTCCGTCGTTGTCCGTGGGGGTGGGAGTGTCTATGCCGTCGCTGTCGGTTCCGTCGTTGTCTGTGGGGGTGGGAGTGTCTATGCCGTCGCTGTCGGTGCCGTCGTTGTCGGTGGGCGTGGGGGTGTCGATGCCGTCGCTGTCCGTGCCGTCGTTGTCGGTGGGCGTGGGCGTATCGATGCCATCGCTGTCGGTGCCGTCGTTGTCGGTGGGCGTGGGCGTATCGATGCCATCGCTGTCGGTACCGTCGTTGTCCGTGGGCGTAGGAGTGTCGATACCATCGCTGTCGGTACCGTCGTTGTCCGTGAGTAGAAGGGTATTTGCTCCACCCCCCTGCTCCTCTACATCTTCTTGACCCAACAGAGATGGAGCATCTCGAGTGAGAAGGGCAATGCTAGTGATATCTGGCGGTGGGGGCGTATCTACACCATCGCTGTCGGGGCCGTCATTGTCTGTTGGGGTGGGGGTGTCGACGCCATCGCTGTCCGTGCCGTCGTTGTCCGTGGGGGTGGGGGCGTCAGCTATGCCCTCCTCATCTGCATATTCTTGGCCCAATAGAGACGTAGTGCCTCTAGTAAGAAGGGCAGTACCAATGTTATTCGGCGGTGGAGGTGTGTAGATGCCATCACTGTCGGTGCCGTCGTTGTCCGTGGGGGTGGGAGTGTCGATGCCGTCGCTGTCGGTTCCGTCGTTGTCTGTGGGGGTGGGAGTGTCGATGCCGTCGCTGTCCGTGCCGTCATTGTCCGTCGGGGTTGGGGTGTCGTCATCGACATCATCATCGGTTTCCTCGCCATCGTTCTGAGAGGGAGCGGCGCGAGGTGCAAGGGCCCCGTTCTCCTCGACCGTGGTCTGCCGGGCGTTCATTGAGAGAACGACGCTGTAGGAGAGGAAGGCCACTGCCAGTGCGAGGGAGAACGCGGTGAACGTCCAAAGATAGATTCTCTTCATGGCAAAACCGTCACCAAAACAGATTATTTATCATCAAAACTACATGGACTTCGGCAACAGTATACCATGATCGCTTAATGCCAAATTCAGCCGAAATGCCGCCGTGGTACTCCTGACGCTGTATAATAGGCGGCGGTTTGCGGCTTATGACTACGCTTGAACATAGAAGATATCGACTTGGCGTCGACGTTGGTGGAACCTTCACCGACGTGGTGCTTACGGGCCCCGACGGGCGTATGTCGGTACGCAAGGTTTCGTCCACGCCGGGGCGGTACGACGAGGGGATAATCGGTGGAATCGGGGAGGCGCTGGTGGAGGCGGGGGTGACGGCTGCCGACGTAGTGGAGGTGTGTCACAGCACAACGGCGGCTACCAACGCGGTGCTTGAACGGAAAGGGGCGAGGGTCGGCCTGATCACAACGAAGGGGTTTCGGGACGTGCTGGAGGTGCGCCGGCTGCGGACTCCGACGCTCTACGACCTGTTCTACGAGCCGCCGGACCCATTGGTGCCCCGCTACCTGCGGCTGGAGGTCGACGAGCGTATGGACGCTGCCGGGCAGGTGCTGACGCCGCTGGATTCGGAGGAGGTCAGGGAGAGGGTTGGGGAGCTTCTGGCGGAAGGGGTGGAATCTCTGGCGGTGTGCCTCCTCAACGCCTATCGGAACCCATTGCACGAGCAGGCCATCGGGGAGCTGGTGCGGGCGGAATACCCGGAGCTATTCGTCAGCCTATCCCACGAGGTGGTGAGCGCCATCCGTGAGTACGAGCGCACCAGCACCACCGTCGCCAACGCATACCTGATGCCGGTGATGAACACGTACCTGAGGTCGCTGCGCGACCGGGTGTCGGCGATGGGGATAGACGCGCCGATACTGGTGATGCAGTCCAGCGGGGGGATGATGACGTCGCACCGGGCGGGAGAGCGGCCCGTCTTCTCGCTGGAATCGGGGCCGGTGGCCGGGGTTTCGGGTGCGCTGCATCTATCGAAGAAGCTGTCGACGCCAAACCTGCTGACCTTCGACATGGGTGGGACGACCACCAAGGCGGCGGTCATCGAAGGTGGAGAGCCGCACAAATCGGGGGAGTACGAGATAGGCGCACCCATCTCCAAGGGGAGCCGGCTGCTCAAGGGCGGCGGGTACCTGCTGATGGTGCGGGCGGTGGATGTGGCGGAGGTGGGGGCCGGAGGGGGAAGCCTGGTGTCGCTGGACGCTGCGGGGTCCTTCCGCGTGGGACCGCAGAGCGCGGGGGCGGAGCCGGGACCCATCTGCTACGACCGGGGCGGGGAGGAGCCGACGACGAGCGACGCCAACGTGCTGCTGGGGTACCTGAACCCGGAGTACCTTCTGGGCGGGTCGTTGAAGGTGAACCTGGAGAAGACGCGTCGCATCTTCGAAGAGAAGGTGGCGCGTCCGCTGGGGCTGTCGATGCTGGAGGCGGCGTACGGGGTGCACGTGGTGGCCAACGCGGCCATGGCGCGGGCGATGCGTTCGGTGACGACGGAACGGGGGCGGGACGCGCGGAACTTCACCCTTGTGGCCTTCGGCGGCAGCGGGCCGTGTCACGCGGCAGCGCTGGCGCGGCAGATGGGGATAGACCGGGTGATTGTGCCCACGGCGCCGGGGCTATTCAGCAGCCTGGGGCTGCTTGCGGCGGCGCAGGAGTATGAGTTCGTCCGCAGCCTGATGATGGTGACGGGTGACGGAGCAGTGGATGGGTTGGTGGACGGGTTCAGGGCGTTGGAGCATGAGGCGTCTGAGACGCTGCGTGAGGAGGGGTACGACCCGGCGCAGCTGGCTTTCCAACGGTATGCGGACCTGCACTATGCGGCGCAGATCCACGAGCTTACGGTGCCGGTGCCGGACTCCGGCTCGATAGAGGAATTGAAGGACGCATTCGGGCAGGAGCACCACCGGACATACGGCTACCGCTCCGACGGGGAGGCGGTGGAGGTGACCAACATTCGGGTGATCGGACGGCCGGACGTTGATGTTTCGTCGGGCCTGGACATGGCCGCGATGGGGACCGCTCTGTATGACACCGGCGGGAGTAAAGGCAGGCGGCGGGCGTATTTTGGAAGGGAAAGCGGGTTGGTGGAGACGGAAATCATCAGCCGGGGAGATTTGTCGACCACTCCCATGGCGGGGCCGGTTATCGTCGAAGAGTACGACACGACAATCGTCGTGCCTCCAGGATACAGCGCCAGCCGGGACGAATCGTGGAATGTTATTTTGAGCTGGGGGCAAGCGTCTTGAGAGAGCACACCTTCGACCCCATCACCTTCGAGGTTATCCGAAACGCGCTGCAGTCGATCACCGACGAGATGATGCTGACGGTGCAGCGGACGGGCCGGTCGCCGACGACGACGCAGGCCTTCGATTTTTCGGCGGCACTGTGCGACACCAACGGGGACGTGCTGGACCAGGGACTGGCGATACCGATCCACATGGGAGGCATCCCCGAGACGGTGCAGGCAGTCTTGGAGCGGTTCGGTGGAGACATACACCCCGGCGACGAGATAATTCTGAACGATCCTTACTCCGGCGGGCTGCATCTGCCGGACATCTTCCTGGTCACGCCGATATTCGTGGAGGATGAGATTTTCGGGTATGCGGTCACCGTGGTGCACCACATGGACGTGGGCGGACGGGCCGCGGGCAGCATGGCCCACGACTCCACGGAGATATACCAGGAAGGGATTCGTATTCCGCCGATAAAGCTGTACGACAGGGGAAAGCTGAACGAGACGCTGGCGGAGATGATTCAGCTGAACGTCCGCACGCCGGAGGTGGTGATGGGGGATTTCGCCAGCCAGATTTCCGCCAACGGTATGGGAAGCCGGGGGATTCTGGACCTGGTTGCAGAGTACGGCACGGAGACGCTGAAGTTCTACCTGCGGCAGTTGATGGACTATAGCGAGAGGATCACGCGCCAAGGCATTTCGGAGTGGCCCGACGGGGTCTATCATTTTACCGACCATCTGGACGAGGACGGGTTGAGCGACGACCCGATTCCCATACAGGTAGCGCTCCACATCAAGGGCGATTCGGCGCTGGTGGACTTCACGGGAACGTCGCCGCAGACTCGCGGAGCCATCAACTGCGTGCTGAGTCAGAGCAAGGCGATGGCGTATTGCGCCATCCGTTGCGCCATCGGCGAGGACATGCCCAACAACTCCGGCTGCTTCCGGCCCGTGGAGGTGGTGGCGCCGGAGGGAACGATAACGAACATGCAGCATCCGGCGTCGTGCGCCGCCCGAGGGGTGACGTCGTTCCGGCTGGTGGACGCGGTTCTGGGGGCGCTGGCGCAGGTTGTGCCGGAGCGGGTCGCAGCCGCGCCGGAGGGCGGGACTTCCACGGGGCGGTTCGGTTTCATTCAGCCGGACGGGACTATCCGCGTGTTCTACGACAACGTATTCGGCATTCGCGGTGCGTGGAACAGCGGCGACGGCCGGGGCGGGGTGGCCAGCGTTGGCGCGAACGTCTCCAACGTTTCGGTGGAGATACTGGAGTCGCAGGTGCCCTTGCGGCTGCGGAGCTACGGATACGTGCCCGACTCCGGTGGGCCTGGACGGCATCGAGGCGGGCTGGCGCTTGCGCGGGAGTGGGAAGTGATGACGCCGGAGGCGACGATTACGTGGAGGTCGGACCGTCGGGCTTTTCCGCCCTACGGGCTGGAGGGAGGCGGCGCGGGAAAGGGTTCGTCAAACATTCTCAGGCGCGGCGATGATGAAGAATTGCTGCCGACGAAGATAAACACCAGCTTGATTCAGGGGGACGTGTTTCGTCACCAGTCGCCCGGGGGCGGGGGCTACGGCAACCCGCTGGAGCGGGAGCCGCAGGCGGTGTGGTGGGACTGGCGCAACGACAAAGTGACGGCGGAGCACGCCCGCGACGCCTACGGGGTGGTGATTGACGAGGAGGCGGGGGTGGTGGATGATGCCGGGACGGCTGCGCTGCGGCGGGGGAGGGGTTAGAGCCGCAATGGCGCGGATGACGGGGCAGCGGGCGCTGGTGGAGATGCTGCGGGCGGAGGGGGTTCGGTACGTCTTCGGGAATCCGGGGACGACGGAGCTCCCCTTTCTGGACGCAATGCAGGACGCGCCGGACATTAAGTACGTAACCAGCCTGTTCGAGGGGGTGGCGGCAGGGATGGCCGACGGGTACGCCCGGATAACGCAGCGTCCTTCCTTCATGAATTTTCACATTTCCGTGGGGGTGTCCAACAGCATCGCCGTCATGTACAACTCCTGGCGGGGCGGCACTCCCATGGTGATAACGGCAGGACAGACGGCAGCCAGCCTGCAACTTCACAACCCGACGTTGTACTCCAACATGGTGAACGTGATGCGGGAGTACACCAAGTGGGCAGGAGAGGTGACCACACCGGAGGACGTGCCATCTATAGTGCGGCGAGCCTTCAAAGTCGCGGCGACACCGCCAACGGGCCCGGTCTTCGTGTCCTTCGCGTGGGACTCAATGAACAGGGAAGCTGAGATGGACATTGCGCCCTCGGTGGACCACTACTATCGGGTGCTGCCGGACCCGCGGGCCGTGGAGCGGGCGGCGGCGCTGCTCTCGAGCGCCCAACGCCCGATGATGCTGGTGGGCGACCGGGTGTCGCAGTCGCCCGGGGCGCCGGCGCTGGTGGCGCAGATGGCGGAGCAGATTGGCGCGCCGGTGTTCGCGACGAGCTTTTCGGAGGTGCACCTGCCAAGCTCGCACCCCCACTACCTTGGCACCTTCGACACGAGCTGGCTGCACCGGGATATGAAGGAGCGGTTCGACGCGGCAGACCTGATTCTCGCGGTTGGGACCGAGGTGATGGTGCAGTCCATACCCACCCCGGAGCCGCCGTTCAGCGGGCCGCCCAAGCTGGTGCACGTGGACTGCAGCGACTGGGATATCCAGCGGTCCTATCCCGTGGCGGCGGGGGTGTTGGGGGACATTGCCGGAAGCCTGAAACAGCTATCGCGGGCTGTTTCGGAGAGGATGACGGCATCGGATTTGGATGCGGCCCGCGATAGAAGGAGGGCGGTGGAGAAGGAAAAACTGCGTCGACGGGAGTCTTTTGACGCGTTGGTGAACCGGCGATGGGACGAATCGCCCACGTCGCCGGAACGGTTCGCGGTGGAGCTTCGTCGAGCTCTGCCGCCGGACGTGTTGGTGTGCGACGACTCCATCACGGTGCGGAGCGCGCTGTTGGGAGCACTGGACTTCGACGAACCCGGTACGCTCGTGGGAGGGCGCGGCGGGAGCCTCGGCTTCGGCATGGGGGCGACGCTGGGGATGAAGCTGGCGGCGCCCGACCGTCCGGTTGTGGGTATCATCGGCGACGGGACGGCGATGTTCACCATCCAGGCGTTGTGGACGGCGGTGAACTACGGGATTCCGGTGGTGTGGGTGATCTGCAACAACGGCAGCTACAAGGTGCTGCGGGAGAACATGGCCCGCTATCTGACGGGACGGGAACGGGACAGCAAGTACGTCGGGATGGACTTCTACGACAACCCCCTGGATTTTGCGGCGATGGCGGAGGCGTTTGGGGTTCGGGGGGTACGGGTGGAGCGGCCGAAGGAGCTGGGGCCTGCGCTGCAGGAGGCGCTGGACTCGGGGGCGCCGCGGCTGATTGACGCGATACTGAACGACGACTTCGACCCGGAGGCCATTCAGGGGGCGTGGGGCAGATGGTGGGAGGGGAGATAGCATTCTCCCTGGGCTACAATTCAACGAGGGGTATCAAAGCATGAATTCACTATTGGTCAGGGGCAAGTACGTCATCACGAAGGTAGTCGGTCGGGACGAGGCCGAGATCATCACCGACGGGGCGGTGTACGCGGAAGACGGGTGCATCATTGAGGTTGGGGACTACCGGGCGTTACGGGAGAAGCGTCCGTCGGCGGAGTTAGTGGGGTCTTCGGACCACGTGGTCATCCCCGGCTTGGTCAACGACCACGACCACGTGGGATTCTCGGCCATCCAGCTGGGGGTGCCGCACGCTCCGCTGGAGCTATCCGGCATCGGCCGCATCGGCTCGCGGCAGCTGGACCCGTACCTGGAGCACCTGCACGGGGCCATCGACATGCTGGAGACGGGCACGACGACGGTGCAGATTATGTACACGCCTGGGAGGGGCACGGCGCCAATTGACGAGGTGTCGACGGACAAGGTAATTCGCGCCTACCAGGACGCGGGGGTGAGACTGTCGTACGCGCCAAACCTGCAGGACCAGAATTCCATGATTGCGGGCCCGAGGGGTGGGGAGAAGGAATTCTTCGGAAGGTTGCCTGAGGAACTGGGACGTCGCTTTGAGGCGTTCATGGGGAAGAGCTACGTGTCAATAGACGAGATGGTTGGGCAATCGGAGGACCTGTTCAAGAATTACAACGGCGGACCTGGGGCGCGGACCATCATCAACACCTCGCCCACCAACGTGCAGCGTTGCTCGGACGATCTGCTGATGGGGCTGAAGGCGCTGTCGGAGAAGTACGAGACCACGAGCCACATACACCTGGCGGAGACGGTCTACCAGCGGCTCTTCGGCCAGCGCATCTACGGGACCACGCCGTTGCAGCACCTGCGGGACATCGGTTTTCTGGGGTCGGACGTGGTGTGCGGGCACAGTGTTTGGGTCACCGACGAGGACATGGAGGTCTTCAAAGAATCGGGCGCTGCGGTGTGCCACAACGCCAGCTCCAACTTCCGGCTGCTCTCCGGCATTGCGCCGGTGCACCGGTTCGTGGAGGAGGGGATTCCGGTGGCGATCGGCACCGACGACATGGGGATGAACGACGACAAGGATATGTTCCAGGAGATGCGGCTGGCGCTGAAGATTCACCGGCTGCCGACGGTGGAGTTCGACCCAATAACGCCGGCGCAGGTATTCAAGATGGCGACGGAGAACGGGGCCGACGCCAGCGGTTTCGGCGGGCAGGTCGGCACCCTGGAGACGGGTCGGAGGGCGGACATGACGCTGGTGCGTCTGGCCCGCCTTGACCAGCCCTACCTGAACCCGGACGTGTCGGTGCTCGACGCGCTGGTGCATCGGGCGCGGGGCGTGGACGTGGACGCGACGATTGTGGACGGGGAGGTGGTGATGCGGGAAGGCCGGGTGACGAGGGTGAACAAGGCGGAGGTGTACAGGGAGATTCGGGCCAACCTTGACAGGCCGCTCACGGAGCAGGAGCGGGAGCTGGAGGCGATGGCGCAGGAGGTGGGGCCACACCTGAAGGCGTACTACGAGGGTTCGGTGTGGGAGGATCTGCGGCCGTATTCGGTGTACAACGCGCGGTAGGGGAGGGACGGATCTTGTTCGATACAGCGTCATAGTCTATATTAGACTATATTTAGGAGTCTCAGGAGGCGAACTGTGGTCACCTCCAAACCTAGTCGTATATGGACCGTTGCCGAGGCGAAGGCGAAGTTATCTGAAATCCTACGCCTTGCGGAGACCGTTGGTCCGCAACGCATCGGAAGGCGTCGACCATTTGTAGTAGTCCCTGCTGCACAGTGGGAGTCTAAGGTTAATCCCCGCAAACCTTTGGGCCAGTGGCTGGTGGAGAACATGCCCAGAGGCACGAATCTGGAAGTACCTGACAGGAAGTCCAACCGCCCAATTCCCTTCCTGGACGATATGAGCGAATGACCGGCTTTCTGCTGGACACAAATGTAGTCTCAGAGTTAACGAAATCTAGGCCAAATCCAGCGGTTGTCACTTTCCTCTCGGAGAATGAAGACCTGTGGCTCTCGGTGATTCTTGTTCACGAGATTGAATATGGTCTGCTTCTGCTTCCCCAAGGTCGACGTCGGAACCGCTTGCTCAGAATACATGCGGGGATCCTTGAGACCTATTCAGATAGGATCTTGGCCCTCGATAGGGCAGGAGCAGAATGGTCTGCTAAGTTCAGGGCTCAGGCGCGATCCGCTGGGCGCGCCATCGACTTGGGCGATTCCCTGATTGCAGGGATAGCCAAGTCACACGACCTGATGATAGCAACCAGGAATACTGCGGACTTCGACCACCTTGATGTTGAAATAGTCAATCCTTGGGAGTCAATCCTGTAGTGATTGGACGCAACGAGAGCACTTTCCCTGCGGGGGTGTTGGGTGTAAGCTATTGGCCTAGTTGAAGGTTGAGAGGTGCATCGTGTCCATCATTGACCAGCGTTACGTGGAGAAGTTTCCCGCTTCGGCCAAAATGTATGAGAAGGCCATGGGTTACTTTCCAAGCGGCATAACCCATCAGAACCGGTTCGCCGAACCCTTTCCCATCTACTTCAACAGGGCGAACGGCGGGGTAAAGTACGACCTGGACGACAACGAGGTCATCGACTACGTGATGGGGAACGGGTCGCTGCTGCACGGCCACGGGCACCCGGAGATTGTGGCGGCCATTTCGTCGCAGGTGGCGCAGGGAACGCACCTGGGCGGCAACACACCTTTCGAGATGGAGTGGGCGGACGCCATCATGCGTTTGGTGCCTTCCGCCGAACAGGTAAGGCTGACGAACTCTGGGACGGAGTCGACCTACCTGGCCATACGGCTGGCGAGGGCCTTCAACGGCAAGCCGAAGATTCTGAAGTTCGAAGAACACTTCCATGGCTGGCACGAATATGCTCTGCCGTCCCAGGGGAACGCGGGGCCCGCCTCGGTGCCGCAGGCGATCATGGACATGGTGATTGTGGTGCGGCCCAACATCGAGGAGGTGGAGGAAGTGCTGGCGAACGACCCGGAGGTGGGGGTGGTGATTCTGGAGCCGACAGGGGCGCACTACAGCTGCTTCCCGCTCCAGCCGGACCCCTTCCTGCAGCAGCTTCGCGAGGTTACGGCCCGGTACGGCGTTGTACTGCTATTCGACGAGACCATCACGGGGTTCCGGGTGTCGAAGGGCGGAGCGCAGGTGCGTTACAACGTGGAGCCGGACCTGACCACCTTCGGAAAGATAGTTGCGGGAGGGATGCCCGGCGCGGCCATCGCGGGCAAAGCGGAGATTATGGAGATGATGTCCTTCCGAGGGGAGCCGGACTGGGACAACCACCGTCGAATCGGGCAGGGTGGAACGTTCAACGCCAACCCGCCGACGGCCATTGCCGGCATTGTAGGACTGAAAATGATTGCGGAGCGGCCCGTGAACGAGCGTGCGGACGCGCTGGCGTCCCGGCTGAAGGCAGGACTCAACAAGGCGTTCGTGCGGGCGGAAGTGCCCGGCTTTGCCTACGGCATTGCGTCAATGGTCAACCCGATGATTGGCATGGAGCCCACGGGCGACTACGAGGCCCCCGTGATCAGCTACGAAGACCGGCGGGCCCACATGACCGGCAAGCGCAAGGGGTTCCTGACCAAGGCGATGCTGACGCACGGTGTGCACGTGATGGGCGGACAGGTATTCATGGTGTCGGCGGCGCACACGGAGGACCACATCGACAGGACTATTCAGGCCTTCGAAGACTCGCTGCGGGAGCTGCGGGAAGACGGGATTGTGTAGCGTACCAGCGGGCGAGGGTTCGGAGGAACGCCACTTCACCGCTACGGGATACGTGGTCCATGCGGGTCGGGTGCTGCTTCACTGGCATCCGAAGGTGAAGGCAATGCTGCCTCCGGGAGGGCACATCGAGGCGGGTGAGGACCCGGTTACCGCCGTGCTGCGGGAGATCCGGGAGGAGACAGGGGTTGAGGCCGAGGTGATGCCGCGCGAGTTGCCTGTAGAAGTTGACTATACCCGTCAAATTTCTCCGCCGGAGACGATCATGGTGGAGGATATCGACGACCCGGTTGCGGGGCCTCACGAGCACGTGGACTTGATCTATTATTGCCAGCTTCGGGAGGGACAGGGGGACGGGGTGGAGGGGCTTCGGGAGGGGTGGCAGTGGGTGGGGGAGGAGACGTTCGTCAACGGGGACGCCGTTTCTCTGGGCGGCGGGGTGGAGGTAACGCTGCCGGAAGACGTGCGTCAGCTGGGGCTGGCGGCGTTGCGGCGGTGGCGGGAAGCGGGGGCGCTCCCAACTCCTTAAACGGGTTGAGGGCAGGCTCTGACTTTCTCCCAGCAAGAAGGGGCTTTGCGTAACTGCTGAATACCCCATCCACACCACCCGAATCACCCCCATCTCAATCTTCCCCCATCGAGGGGGAAGAGGCTAAGAGACGTCTACGGGGGGTTATGCAAGGGTCTCCAGCAAGGGGGAAGGGGTCTAAGGACTAGCGGCCGCGTTCCACCTGGCGGCGGAGTTCTTTGAGGAAGTTGGCGGAGGCGCGGCGGAGGACGAGGCGGGAGTAGACGGCGCCGATGAAGTGGGACGCGTTCAATGGGAGAATCAGCCGCGTCCGCTCGGTGACCCGGGTGCCGCCCTCGTGGGGTTCCAGCCTAATGACGCCGACGCTGCGGGTGGTCCTGCCGCGGAACTTGTTGACGGCGTGCTGGACGAGCTTGTGGGGAGGATCGACTTCGTCGACGGTCAGGGAAATCTCCCCATGGCGGGATGAGGCGAGGCTGATGGGGTCGGCGCCGACGGAGTATGTGGACGACAGGGTGGTGTCGGGGGAGATGGCGCTGGCGGGACGTTCGACGGTCAGGGCGATGCCCCAGAGGGAGCGGAGAAAAGCGCCGCGTCCGGCGAGGGTCAGGACGGCGTCGAAGACCTGCTCCGGCGGAGCGTTCAGGGTGATGGAGCGTCGATGGCCCACCCTTCGCAGCAGAGCGCCGATGAGGAAGACGCCAAGGAGGACGCCAGCGGCGCCAAGGAAAGTTATGAGCAGCCCGAGAGCCTGCTGGCCGGCGTAGATGCCCACGCCGACGGCGAGGATGGTGCCGCTGATGACCTCCAGCGACCACCACTGGAGTTCGCCGAGAGGGGTTATTTTCATAGGGGATTCTTGGTCGTTCATGGCAAGGTTGTTTCGTGCAATTCTATTCTAACAGGGTGTTGAGGATTCGTTTGATGGGAGTTTCGCAAGCGGATGCCCGGTGGGGATGGGACTGGTTGCTGATAGGAGCGTTCTTCATGGAAGGATGGTAGCAAGGGAGGGAGAGTTGAAGCAAGGGAAAGTTGTCACTCGGGTTTGGGGTGTGGGGTTTGAGGAGGTGGTGGTGGCTTGAGGATAAAAGGGGGAGTCACCCCCATCCAAAGGGAATTATAAAGAATAGTTGACAGCGGGGGCTATTTCTGCTAGACTTTTACCCAGGTTAGAGAGGTGAAATATGGCAACGACAAAGGCCCCCGGCAAGTCCCACCGCAAGGGTATCACCATCCTTGAGTTCTCCGAGATGGTCCCCGATGAGAACAAGGCCCAGCAGCTGCTCGAATCCTGGTTCTGGCCCAATGGCCGCCATTGCCCCCGCTGCCAAGGCAGCCAGACCGTAGAATCCTCTCACTCCAATATGCCCTACTGGTGCAGCGCATGCCGCGCCTACTTCTCCGTGCGGACGGGAACCCTCCTCGAATCATCGAAGGTTCCCCTCCGAAAGTGGGCATGGGCGATCTACCTTCACCTCACCAGTTTGAAGGGCGTTAGCTCAATGAAGCTGCATCGCGATATTGGCGTCTCCCAGCCCACGGCCTGGTTCATGCTTCAGCGTATCCGCAAGGCCTTTGACGGCGACGATGAGCCGCCCTTCACCGGCCCGGTAGAGCTGGATGAGGCCTATTTCGGCGGCAAGGAACGCAACAAGCACGAATCCAAGAAGCTGAAGGCCGGACGCGGACCCGTGGGCAAGACTGCGGTAGTCGGCGCAAAGGACAGGAAGACGAACAAGGTCAAGGCGATGGTGGTTGAATCGCCCGATAGGGCTGCTCTATGGGCCTTCGTGAACGATAACGTCGCCCCTGGGGCGACTGTTTACACTGACGGCGCATCCGCATATAGTGGCGTCGGCGATATGTTCAACCGAATTCACCATGAAGCAGTCCATCATTCCGTCGGCGAGTACGTCCGTGGGATGGCTCACACCAACGGGGTGGAATCGTTCTGGGCCATGCTCAAGCGCGGGTACCAGGGAACCTATCACCGCATTTCACCGAAGCACCTTCACCGCTACATCTCAGAATTTGCAGGCCGGCATAGCATCAGGGCATTGGACACACTGGATCAGATGGCCAGCGTCGCCCAGGGGATGGTGGGGAAGCGGCTCAGGTATAGGGAGTTGACAGCATGAAGCGCGATAAGGATTTGCTGAAGAGTATCCTCGAACACCTCGAGGAACACCATGAGATTTTCAGGAACGTTGAGATTGGGGCTAGCACCTTCACGGCACCCCTCGAGACGGTCAAATATCACCTTCGCCTGCTAGAACAAGCCGGGTTCATTAGAGTAGACTCTGAGTCCCTAGAGGGGGTGAGCGTGCGGGAGATCACATGGAATGGCCATGAATATCTCGATGAATTGCGGAAGGACTGACTAATGGACACAAGATATTATCACATTCAGGTTGCATCTCAGACGAAGGACGGACCACTCCCGCCGGTTATCGTAGTGAGGGCGGATTGCATTAAGAAAATCAGCGCTTTGGTGCATGAGTGTAAGGTCGAAGACCTTGTAGTTGCGCGAATCAACGGCAAGATTCTGGCCTGGTGGATTGTCGACAGAGAAGATTAAGCTAGCCGAGTTGCAGCTTCGCCCGTAGATACTCCATTCCTCGATTCCCCTTGATGCGGTTGCATGAACCGCATAGGAGCTGAAGGTTGTCTATATGGTCCGTCCCGCCCTTGCTCCTGGGGATGATGTGGTCAACCTCAAGATGTCTCAACTCAAAATGAGTACCACAGCCCCCACATTCCCCGGCCTGTAAGCCGTACAGGCTGTTTCTGTGCGAGCGGTAGGGGCGAAGGTCTCCTAAGTCCGTCCGGTGGGGTATGTCCGTGCGGTGGATGCAGTGCCATAACCTTGGAGCCGTGTCATTCCCTACAGCGACTTCCCTGGCGAGCCTCTCTTGGACTAACTCATAGGCCTTGGGAGCTATATCTATCCCGGCCCATTGTCTCCCCAGCCGTTCGGCAGCAACGCAAGCCGTCGCACAACCGGCGAAAGGGTCTAGCACCATGTCACCCTCATTACTGGACGCCTGGATCACCCGCTCGACAAGGGCGAGGGGCTTCTGCGTGGGGTAGCCGGTGCGTTCCTTAGAGCCTCGATTGGTAACCGACGATTGCCCGATGGTCCAAACGTTGTCAACTTTCTTCGTCGTGTAGATGCGATAGACCGGTTTCCCGTCCGGCCCCCGTTCAGGTACAACTCGCCCCAGTTCTTTACTCCAAACCCTCCCCCCCCCTCTTTTTCGGCTTGTCCAGGGGTATCCGCACCTGGTTGAAGACATATCCAGGGGCAGCGTAGAAGAGCAGTACATTGGAGTTGGCGGCGAACCGCTTGACATTGCCCTGGAAATTGTCCGGGAAGTGCCAGACAATCTCATTCCTGAAATTGCGCCGTCCGAAAATCGCGTCCATGACCAACTTCAGATAGTGGCTCATCGTAGAATCGCAATGAAGGTAGACGCTGCCAGTCGGCTTGAGAATTCGATGAATGTCCAACAAACGGATTGCCATATAGACCAGGTAAGACTTGTCGGAGTCCGTGAGAGCGGCCAGCAGCACCCGGCGAAGGGCCGGATGCTTGGCCTCGATAAGGTTCACCCATTCGGTGTCGACGTCGCTGAGTGTCCAGGTATCCTTGAAGGCGGCTCCGGCTGCCTGGGAGCCTACCGGGGCGGCGTAGTTGGCGTTCGAATTGAAAGGAGGGTCTAGATATATTAAATCAATGCAATCGGAGTTGAGGCCACGGAGAATTTCGAGGTTGTCACCGGTCCATAGGGTGCGGTTGGCAAAGTTGGCTGGCATGGTGCAGAATTATAGGCATCACCAAAACCAGTGTCAACTATTCTTTATAATTCCCATCCGCAACGTCGAGAACGTGGTCGTCGTCCCTGATGACTGGGCTCTGATCCCCAGCGGGGTCCAGCCCGGCGGCAAGTTCCGGCTGCTGTTCATCACCACCAGCTTCCTCCCCGCGACCTCCGGCGACATCGCCACCTACGACGCCCACGTCCGAGCGCGGGCCGCCGCCGGACACACCGCGATCCGGCCCTACGCCCAAAAGTTCCGGGTGGTCGGCTCGACCGCGTCCGTGAGCGCCCGCAACCACGCCGGGTTGACCGGCGGCGGCGTGCCCATCTACTGGCTGAACGGCCCGCAGGTGGCGCCGAACTACGCCGGCTTCTGGAGCGACCGGTGGCAGAACTGGCTCCAGCCGGACCGCAGAACCCAGTGGGGCGCCCCGGAGAGTCACTCCGACTGGCCCTGGACCGGCACCGCCACCGGCGGCTCCAGTCACGCCAACCATCTGGGCCACGCCACCCATGCCCGGCGGGGACGATTCTCCGTCGGCGAGAGTACAACCGGGCCGATCAGCGACAACAACGCCCCCGTCAGCCAGTCGCATACCCTGTACGGCATCTCCCCGGTGTTCCAGGTGGACACCGGTACGCCGTTCGACGTCAACTACAAGCGGTTGCACGAAGGCGAGCGCAAGACCATCGTCGTCAGCGGACTCGGACTGACCGAGGGCATGGTATCGGTGAGCGTCGACCCGGCCCCCTCCGACAGCGAGTACAAGATCTACTACCCGGCCGGCGGCAGCGCCGCCGTCAGCAGCGCGTCCTTTGACGCCGCGGTCCACAACCGCATCGCGCGGTTCGACATCCAAGTCATCGAGGACACCGTAGCGGATGATATGGATCTGGAGCTCGAATTCACCCAGTCGGGGGAACGGGTAGGGAAAGCGGTGATACAGATTCGCGACGGCAGCCGCGGGGGCTCGATCCTCTTCCGCACCTGCCCCAACGGCGGCTGCGTGCCCGAGACTGACGTCGGCTGGGTGGAGTCGGACCGCCCGCTGGTCCAGTTGGTGGAGGGCGGCGGCACGGTCACGTACCAGTACAAGCTGATCGGACACACGGACCAGGAGTTTGGAGAAGCCTCCGTCCGCATCAAGGACACGCGAGAGCAAGGCGCCCCTCACAACATCGGTGCCGGTCTGGCGGATTGGGACCGGATCCAGTGCCACAGGACCGATGACCATCCGTCAAGTAGTCCGATTGGCGTGAGCAGCTATGACACGGTAACTGACCATGCGTTCACGTTCCGCACGCAGTGGCATGACCTGACCGGCGGCTGCTGGCACCACATGAACCACGTGTCATGGGCGGAGCGCGACGGCTGGCAGACGGTCATCTATTCCGCCGGTCACGACGCCGACGCCTACGATGAAGCCATCGTGCTGGAGCACTGGGTGCGCACGACCGTGCCAGGCAGCGGCTACGTGTACGACGGCCCGCCCGGCGAGGAGGGGATTGGTCAGACCCAGCAACGAAAAGTTACGCCGCCGGCGTACGGATCGGGATACGTGGATCTCCGCATCGTTGACGACGACACTTGGGATCAGGAGTTCCTGTACTCCGGCGACAACGGGGCCACCTGGACCAAGGCGAGCGACGGCGGCCTGCAGAAGGCCATCCCGGACGAACTGGAGGCGGGCGCTACCCACGACGTGCTGATCAAGCTGTTGAACCCGTCGCTGGCTAACGGTCGGGGCCGGGATTACATCTACGTCAAGGTCAGCGGCTGCGGCGACCGGTTTATTGACCCGGTTTGCGACATCGGGGTGTCGCCGAACAGTTACGGTAATCCCAATCCATCCGCCTCTACCGATTTCGACTGGGGCACAGGCCCTGATGTCAACGCGGCGGCCAACGGCACGGTCAGGCTGAGACTGCACGTCAGGGAGGGCGCGGCGCCGGGAACCAGGAAGGCGATCACCTTCTGGAACTACGACTGGTTGAGGCGGACCGACACCGACCTGCCCGACCCCAGCCTGCGTCAACCCGGCCCCAACCAGAACACGGCCAGTCGCTATATCAGCAACTTGCTCTACGAGGAGACCCGCGTGGTCGAGGTCGTACCCAAGGGTTCGGAACAGGTCGTGGCGCTGCCGCCGACGCTGACCATCGCCAGCGCGGCGACGTCGGTCACCGAGGGCGACGACGTGACCTTCACCATCAGCGTCGACCCGGCGCCGCAGTTCGACGTCACGGTCGACCTAGCCGCGGATGAGGAGATGGGCTCGGGCGTGGACCTCGTCGCCAGCTCCCAGCTGACCACGATCATCATCCCGGCTTGGGAGTCCTCGACGACGTGGACGATCACAACCTACTCCGACGAGGTGAACCGGGCCGACGGCACGGTGGTCGGGCGGATCATGCCCGGCGAAGGGTACACGGTAGGCGCGCCGTCCAGCGTCACCCTGACGCTGGTTGACGACGATCCGGTCGTTGCCGACGGCATCGTCGGCGGCGCGCCGGAAGATCCGCCGCCGCCGACCTACACGGCGGACCCGCAGGTGATCGCGGCGGTGGAGTACCTGGCGTCGCAGACGCATCACGGGACGGCCCACGTCAACCGCTGGCAGCGGGCGCTGGTAGCCCTGGGCGCGCTGGACCCGGCCGGTGTCACGGGCGGCGCCCTGACGCTGGCCGAGGCGCGGCAGATGGCCAACACCTACAGCAGTCCGGTGTGGGACCAGGTGGTCGCCGAGCTGGAGGCCAAGGAGGCTTTCGAGGCCGCGCAGCAGACCCAGCAGACGCCGCCGCCCACGCCGGAGGTGAACATCACGTCCGCCGCCGGCGGAACCGAAGGCTCCAACGTGACGTTCACCGTGAGCGCGAACCCCGCGCCCACGGCCAACCTGGCGGTGAGCGCGACGGTTGCCACCTCGGGCGACTACGGCGTAACTGCCGGCTCCCGCACGGTGACCATCGCCGGCGGCACGAGCAGCAAGACGCTGACGTTGCCGACGACGGACGACTCCACGGACGAGGCCGACGGCTCGGTGACGCTGACGCTGAACGGCGGCAGCGGCTATACGGTGGGGCAGGTGTCGTCGGAGACGGCGCAAGTCCAGGATGATGACGACCCGCCGCTGCAGCCACAGCAGCAGCCGGCGACCTACACGGTGGACCCGGCGCTGATCGCGGAAGTCCAGGCGCACATCGACGCCTTCACCGCTCGGAACCACGCGGCCGGCATCCGCGACTGGAACCTGATCCTCGACCGTCTGGAAGGCCGGACCGGCATGAGCGATGCGAAAATCGCCGCCTGGCTCGCGGACTCGAAACGCCATGGCTGGCAGGACGGCATCGTCACGCTACCCAAAGTGCAGGCGGCATTGGCGGCAATGGCGGCGCAGCAGACCCAGCAGACGCCGCCGCCCACGCCGGAGGTGAACATCACGTCCGCCGCCGGCGGAACCGAAGGCTCCAACGTGACGTTCACCGTGAGCGCGAACCCCGCGCCCACGGCCAACCTGGCGGTGAGCGCGACGGTTGCCACCTCGGGCGACTACGGCGTAACTGCCGGCTCCCGCACGGTGACCATCGCCGGCGGCACGAGCAGCAAGACGCTGACGTTGCCGACGACGGACGACTCCACGGACGAGGCCGACGGCTCGGTGACCCTGACGCTGAACGGCGGCAGCGGCTACACCGTCGGGCAGGTGTCGTCGGAGACCGTGCAGGTGCAGGACGACGACGACCCGCCACCGCAGCAGCAACAGCAGCCGGTGGTCATCCCGGTGGTGAGCGTCACCGGCGGCAGCGGCGTGACCGAGGGTGGCAACGCCAGCTTCACGGTCACGGCGAACCCGGCGCCGACGAGCGCGCTGTCGGTCAGCGTAACGGTTTCGGCCAGCGGCGACTACGGCGCAACCACCGGCGCGCGGACGGTGACCATCCCAACAGCCGGCAGTGCGACGTTCACCGTCGGCACGACTAACGACGGGAACGACGAGGCCGACGGCTCCGTCACCGCAACCGTGAACGCCGGCAACGGCTACACGGTGTCCTCATCGCAGGGCACGGCCACGGTCAGCGTGGCCGACGACGACGTCCCGGCGGTCTCCATCACCGGCGGCAGCGGCGTGACCGAGGGCGGAGACGCCAGCTTCACCATCACCGCCAGCCCGGTTCCCGCCGCCGACCTGTCGGTCAGCGTGACCGTCTCCGCCAGCGGCGACTACGGCGCAACCACCGGCTCGCGGACGGTCACCATCCCGACGGGCGGCAGTGCGACGTTCACCGTCGCCACCACCGACGACTCATCGGACGAAGCCGACGGTTCGGTCACGGCCACCCTGGTGGACGGCGCCGATTACGACCTGGGCACGAACCAGGCCGCCACGGTCAGCGTGGCCGACGACGACGATGCGCCGCCGGTGGAGACCGCGATAACCATTTCCATAGAGGACGCTTCCGCATCGGAAAGCGTTTCGGACCTGGTGTTCCGGGTGACCCTCTCCGAGGCGTCGAATGAGGACGTCACGGTGCAGTGGGCTACCAGTCATTCGCAAAGCCTCGACCGGGCGCGCGGTGGGCAGGGCTACGACTACGACTTCTGGCATGCGAGAGGAAAGATAGTGATTCGCGCCGGCGAGACCAGCGGAACGGGAGCCGTGTGGCTGAATCAGGACTCCAAGGACGAGCCGGACGAGGTCTTCACGGTGATGCTCTCCTCCCCGAAAGGCGCGACGCTGGAACGCGAGGAAGGGACCATGACCATCATCGACGACGACTAATGGACGACGGCTAATCCGGCGCAACCGGAGGAAACGGGAGCCGGAAGATGAGTCATCCCGATTTTTGGGATGGTGGATAGGTTAGCCAGAAGGAGGAAAGGGCGGCGCGTAATCTGGAGAGAGGTATCGCAGCTTGGCGGTACCTCTCTCCTGTTCTGTGGCACCAGTTTCTGAGCAGTTCCTGTACCAAGGGAGCGAGATTTGGGGTCAGCAAGGAGAGCAGGAAGGCGTAGACCAGGCTGACCATCAGCAGCAGCTTGAGGCGATTTTCCCAGAACCAGAGTTGGGGACTCTCCATAGCCAAGTCGGTCTTACAGGTTCGGTAGCACATTTCCACCTGCCAGCGCCGCGCGTAGGCCAGCGCCAGGCGTCGTCGGGGATTTCGACGGGCTCGCTGGTCAGTAGGTACCAGGGGGTGCGTCCCTTGCCGGGACGGGAGACCACCAGCCACAGCTCACCCTCCACCTTGGGATGACGCACCGTTGCTGCCACGATTCCGGTCTTGCGGTACTGCCGGCGGTGCAGGTCCCAGATCTGGCGGTGGCCCTGGGAGCGTTTGCCACGGGTGATCTGCCAGGCGGGACGCTGACCCTTGCTGTCAGCCAGCCGGTAGCGGGTGGGCCAGCGCAGGATGAACCGCGCCTGATGTTTGCCGAGTTCCTCCAGCCAGGGCGCGCCGGCGAATCCCCGGTCGAAGACGTGGATCACCCGTCTTTACCACCTTTGGGCACACTGAGAGAGCAGGGATGCGGTCTCATCCCGCCGGTGGCTGGCCAGCTTGCCCCGGCTGGTCCACCAGCGCATGGCGGCCAGGACCGGAGGGCCCTGCATACCGGCCAGCATGACGGTGAGCCACTGCAGGCCTGGGACGAACACCGGCGGCCCTCCCGGTGGGTGGTAGTAGCCGGGCTTGATGCGTTTGAGACGGGCCACCACACTGAGCAAAATCAAGAACCTTCCAAATCAGGTTCGAGTTAGCACCGTAAGCTTGCCCTTTCGCGGCAACGCTTGGCGACGAAGGCCATTGCAGGAGTTAGGCAGGTGGATGTGCGAGGGGGGCCCTTGCTGCCCCAAGGTGGGCCTGCGGCTTTGCCTGGAGCCTCCGCTGAAGTTCAGCGCGAGGGATACCGGCCGGAGGGCCGGCTCTCAACCCCTCCTGCGGTCCTGAATTGGTGTAAGCCCGTAGCCGAATGCCTTTATCAGCGCCGCCGTTACAGCCTACTCTTATGATAAGAAGGCACAGGACACCATCCTGGAGAAAGGTTGGGTGAATTCAACTATCATCCAACAAGATGCAGCCTATGGCTTCGCTATGGGCCGCGTTCGTGCGGCGAAAGGAAGCCTCCCGAACCGGGCGGGCCTGCGCAGGTGGGATCAAGAACCATACCCGGCGCCTTTGCTGGGCGGCGCGTGGTCCCCTTCAGTTTATGAACGCGCCCGGGATATAGAAGAACAGATTCTTCCACAAGGGCAGTGACGCCGTGGGCAAATGAACGCCGCTGGGTTATCCGGGAGTCCGACGTCGGCCGAAAGGGACAAACCAACATGATCGACTCGTCCAGCGACAGCGGCTGGCTGCTTCGCCTCCCGGGGCGTTCGCCGCTGCCTACCCCTTTCACCCCCCCCCGCCCCCAAGATTCAGGGATGTAAATTCCCGGGACGTCAGCCCCTCGCTGCTTCAGCAGCGGGTGTCAGCAGTTACGTGGTTGCGCGACCATTTACGTGGCGTCGAGCCGGAGGCAGGCGGTCCCGCTGCCTGCCGTGGGAACCAGCCGGAGCACGGCCCGAACCGGTGCCGCATGATTGCGATTGTCGGCCGTTGCCTGGGCTGGCGGGCGACTTCCCCTGATATGGCCCCCCGGGTTCTGAACCAAGTCGGCGTTCCGTAAGTTTCTCATGAGATTATCATCAGCACACCCATCGCAACCGCAATCCGGTAACTTACTAAGCTTGAACCTATTAGGAGATTGAGGACATGGTTCCCTTCGCATGTCGGCGTTTACCCATCCTGGTCGTATTGCTGCTTGCGCTATCCGCGGCCGCTCCTCTTTTGGGACCGACCACCCTGGCGCAGTCCGGAGTTGCACTGACGGCACGTTACGCTGAGGAATATTGGGTGCCCTCGTTTCATTCCGGCGCGAACTCCGAGGTAAGGTTGGCGGTTGTGTTCAGCCAAGATGTTGCGCATTTTGACGTCGATACGCCGTCTGCTCTGGTGAATGGCGGCGAGTTATTCAGGGTTTACAATTTCGACGTTACCCATCCGGACGGCGGCGCGCAGGAAATCCTTTTTTTCTTCCTGCGTGCATCAGGTGCGGGCACGATGACCTTCAGCCTGCTCCCAGGTCAACCCTGTGGCAAAGGGGGAATCTGCGCGACCGATGGAACGCCGTTGACCGAAGTGCCCGAGTCGCACGCGATTCCGGGATCGGTGGCAGTGTCATTCGACGACGCCAACTATGTGGCCGCAGATTCAATACCCGGCGACGTTGCAGTGTCGCTCAGTTTCGACCCGGGGCGCTCCGTGGTTGTACCGCTTCTCATTACGTATGGAGACGGAGTGCGGCCTCCTGATGTTATCGGGATTCCCGACAATATCGTCTTTGGGCTCGGCGAAACGCTCCAAGTTTTCCAGGTTGCCTTGGCTGACGGGGCCATTGACGCCAACGGCAAATCCATTGTGATCAGCTTCGGAGAACTGCCTGACGGAACCCGCGCCGGTGACCGTACCAGCGTTGGCGTATCGCTGCACGACCGGGAGATTTGGTCGGCGGAGATGACCGTCGGAACCAGTGAGGGCTACCTCGGATACGGTACCTTTGCCGAAACCGATGCGGGCTCTTTGACCGGAAGTGAATTCACTTGGCACGGAATGACGCACACGGTCACCAACCTACTCCTCGACGAGAACGGCGGCTCGGGTCCGAATATCGTGAGCCTGGAAGTTTCCCCCGGGATCGCGAAAGACGCAGACTGTCTCTACATCGCCCTGGGCGACGTCGAACTGAACCTTGCGGATGGATATATCAACGAGCGGCAGTTTTTCTGGCGCGCTGAGGATCTCGAGTGGACCGAAGGAGACGCGATCGATGTGGGGCTGCGACAATTTTCCCCGTGGTTTCCGGCGCGCTCGCTTGATGGCCGGGGGAATAACCATGACCATGCCGACTGGGGTCAGACCGATCAGCCGCTCCGCAGGTTCGCGACTGTATCCTATATGGATCGCGTGGCGGAAGCCCCGACCTGGTTGCCCAACCCGCGTCTGATCAGCAACATCCTACAGCAGCAGGATGCGCCCACTGCCAACACCGCGTTAGCCAGCGACATGATGTGGCAGTGGGGTCAGTTTCTGGACCACGACATCAGCCACACGCCACCGGGAGACCCCAACGAAAGGCTGGATATAGCGGTCCCCGCCGGCGATACCGTCTTCGATCCCGAAGGGGGAATTGGTCTGCTCTCCATTGCGTTCACAAGATCCTTATTCGACCCCGCCACGGGGACGGGCCCTGACAACCCCAGGGAGCAGGTCAATGCCATAACCGCCTTCATCGACGCGTCGCAGGTGTATGGTTCAGATGTAGACAGATCGCTCGCCCTGAGAACCAATGACGGGACCGGACAGCTACGCACTTCCGCTGAGGGCAGGCTATTGATGTACAACACACCGGGGCTGGAAAACGACGGGGGCAGCGGCCGCGCAGACCTGTTCCTGTCCGGCGACGTGAGATCCAATGAGCAGGTGGGATTGCTGGTGATGCACACCCTTTTCGTCAGGGAGCACAACCGTCTCTCGGCGGAAATAGGGGCCCGGTATCCCGATCTGACGGGCAACGAGATTTACGAGATGGCCCGCAAAATAGTCGGTGCCCAGATGCAGGCGATCACCTACAACGAGTTTTTGCCTCAGCTGTTGGGGCAGAATGCGATCGGTTCATACAGAGGCTACGACGCGTCGGTGGACCCTCGCATCGCGAACGAGTTTTCCACGGCGGCGTTCCGCGTGGGCCACACCATGCTGCCTGCATCCTTGTTGCGTATGGACTCGGACGGAAACCGGATTGAGGTTCCCCTGACCACCGCCTTTTTCAATCCGGCACTCTTGGCTGAAGTCGGCATTCCCGAGTTCCTGCGCGGTTTGATGGTACGGCCCGCCGAGGAAATTGATCTCATGGTCATAAGCGAAGTGCGCAACTTGCTCTTTGCCGAAGCGGGCGCTGCCGGTATAGACCTGGCGGCTCTGAATATCCAAAGAGGCCGCGATCATGGCATCGCCAGCTACAACGCTGTGCGGAAAGCGTATGGCCTGCACCTGGCCGTGGCTTTTTCCGACGTGTCAGAAGATCCCACGGTTGTGCAATCTCTGGGAGAAGTCTACAGCGACGTGAGTGACGTGGATCTCTGGATAGGCGGTCTTGCCGAGGATCACGTGCCAGGGGCGATGGTCGGTGAGACCTTCCATGCAATCATCACTGACCAGTTCCGGCGGCTGCGTGATGGCGACCGCTTCTGGTTCGAGGGCGATCCGTTTTTCCTAGCCCATCCCGAATTGCTCGGAGACATTCGGGAGACCACTTTGGCCGAGGTCATCCAACGGAACACGCTCATCGGCGACGAAATTCCCGACAATGTCTTTGTAGTTGCCGTCCCTTGACCCAGTCACGTCTAGCGCCTGCTCCACAGGACCTCACCGGTAAAGGCATCCAGGGCAAAGAGATACTCAGCCAATTCCGAAGCGCCGTAGAACACGCCATCGGCTACCACTGGGGAGGTGCCGAGTTCATGCGCCTCGTACGTCCATAGCTCTTCTCCTGTAGCGGCGTCCAGCGCATACACGTAGTCGCCGGGGATCAGATAGTAGACGCCGTCAACCACCAAAGCCGGAAAGTCACGGGCCGGGAACTCCTCGGTGTTCACGCTCCAGAGAAGCTCTCCCGTAGCCTCATCGAAAGCGTAGGCTTGGTTGATCACCGTCAGGTAGACCACTCCATCCAGCACGGTAGGAGCCGATTCCACGTAGCCTCCCACCTCCGCTTGCCAGGCGATCTCCCCGCTGGCGGCGTCCAAGCCGTAGAAAGCGCCATATTTGGCTCCCTGGGTATACAAACGGTCGCCATGGAACGTGGGGGCAAATCGTTCATCGATTGGATACGGGGGTTCCGCCACCCAGACGATTTCCCCCGTGGTGGCGTCCACGGCGTGGACCGTTCGGTCATACTCGCCACGGGCGGGGAAGTAGATTCTGCCATTGCCAACTATGGGGCGGTACTGGACCCAGTCCCCCGTGTCGTAGCGCCACAGCTCCACTCCTGTGGCGGCGTCCAAGGCATAGAGGTGGTTGTCGTTGGAGCCGAAGTAAACCGTTCCGTCAACCACGGAGGGCAGGGAGCGAATCACATCGCCGGTGGCAAAACTCAAAAGTTGCTCTCCATTTTCCGCAGCCAAAGCGTAGAGGTTGCCGTCATCGGAGCCGACGTACACCACACCGTCCGCGACGACTGGCGCGGTGAGCACCCAGCCGTCGGTCTTGAATGTCCAATTCGGAGATGCATCGTGACCCTCATATGTGGGTGGATCTGTGTACAACGAGGTTTCCACCCCGCAGGCTTCCAGCGCCTTGATGAAGTTCTCCGCCATCTCGCCCGAGCTGGATGCCTGCATGGCCTCTGCCAGCTTCGCTGGCCCGCCCAGTTCCTCAAACAAGCAGGAGCCTATCTCCCTGTCTTCGGGCTGCATACCAAGCCTTGGGGCATAGGTTTCCCATTCGTCATCATTCATGCAAACCACAGAGACGTTCAGCGCGGCCATACCCAGTGCCAGGGAATTGACGGGAGTGCCTCCCGCCTCCGTGGGCGCCAATATACGGCGCAGGTCCAGGGGCACGAGTCCCCTCTCGATGCACATGGAGGTCTCTGGGCTGAACGGCTCAACCAGCCCTACGAGGGAGGTCAAGAACAGCCGCAGGACGGTTTCGTCTTGCAGGCAGCCGATGATGACGGCGGTGGCGTCAGGAGAGCCGCCGGGGGTGAGGCGCGTAATCTGCCCAATCTCCTCGTGACCAATGTCGTTGTCGTCGAGACAGGAGCGCTCCCCAGGAGACAGCTCGGACAGGAACGCCTGCGGGTCGTCTACCTTGAGCGGCGCTATGGCCTGGGCGGGCCTTGAATCCACTACCTCCGGGGTTGCTGTTGCGGTGGGAACTGCGATAGCTGTGGCCGTCGCTGTCGCCGTCGGAGTGGGAAGCGGAGTGGTCTGGGGTGAGCCGATGGGACTGGGAGCCGCAGTCGGCGAGGGAGACGCAGGAGCGTCATCCTGGCAAGCCGTCATCGTGATCAGGAGCATAATGGCAGCCAAGACCATCACCTTCGGCATGTTCTGCCTCCAAGCCCGGCAAAGGAGAACGCCCTCACGCCACTTCAAGCCAGCGCCCACCCTTCCGAGAGGGCCTCCGCCTGTTCCAGCACCGTTTGCGTCGCCTTCTCCTGCTTGTCGGGAGGGTAGCCGTGCCTGCGAAGAATGCGACGGACAAGGACCCTGAGATGAGCACGTACATTCTCGCGCAACGTCCAATCGATGGTCACGTTGTTGCGAACGGTCTCGACGAGCTGGCGGGCAATGCCGCGGAGCGTCTCGTCGCCCAGCACCTGCACCGCACTGTCGTTGGTCTCCAGCGCGTCGTAGAAGGCCAACTCCTCATCTGACAGCCCCAGCCGCTCCCCCCGTGCGCCGGCCTCTCGCATCTCCCGTGCAAGCTCAATAAGTTCCTCGATGACCTGCGCCGTCTCAATCGCCCGGTTCTGGTAGCGGCGCAGGGTCTGCTCCAGCATTTCGGCAAAGGAGCGGGCCTGCACCACGTTCTTGCGCCGACGAGTGGACACCTCACCCCTGAGCAGCTTCTGAAGCAGCTCCACGGCAAGGTTGCGATGCGGCATCCCCTGGACCTCGGCTAGGAACTCGTCCGACAACACGGAGATGTCCGGCTTGTCCAGCCCCGCAGCGGCGAAGATGTCCAAGACGCCCTCGGAAGACACCGCACGGGAAATGATCTGCCGCACAGCGAGTTCCAACTCCTCTTCCGACTGGGCGTCGGGCACCGTCCGCTTTGACAGCGCAGCACGCACCGCTTGGAAGAATCCGACGTCGTCGCGAATGCGGTGCGTCTCATCGTGTGGCACAGCAAGAGCAAACGCCTGCGACAATTCCCGCACCGCGTTCAGACAGCGCTCCTTACCGTCCTCTTGGGCCAGGATGTGTTCCTGGGCAGCGGGCAGCAGTCCCAGCCGTTCCTGGGAAGTGCCCTCCGTCCACTTCGACCAGTCGAAGCCGTGGAACAGGGCGCAGCACACTTCGTGCTTCTCCAACATGACGGCCACTGCCTCGCTTTGGTCGAGCGTCGCCTTGCCTTCCCCGCCGCTCTCGCTGTAGGTGTTGGTGGCTAAGCGGATGTCATGGGCCAAGCCAAGGTAGTCCACCACCAGCCCGCCAGGCTTGTCCTTGAACACTCGGTTCACGCGAGTAATGGCCTGGAACAACCCATGCCCGCGCATCGGCTTGTCCACGTACATGGTGTGCAGGCTCGGCGCATCGAACCCCGTCAGCCACATGTCCCGCACCAGTGTGACCCTGAGTGGGTCGTCCGGGTCCCGGAAGCGTTGGGCCAGCGCCTCTCGCCGCGCCTTGTTTCGGATGTGGGGCTGCCACTCCACGGGATCGGAGGCTGAGCCAGTCATCACCACCTTCATGGCACCATTCCCGTCATCGTCGTCGTGCCAGTCGGGGCGCAGACGCACCAGCTCCCGGTAGAGGTCGATGCAGATGCGACGGCTCATGCAAACGACCATCGCCTTGCCTTCCAGGGCCTCCAACCGTTGATCAAAGTGGGCAACGATGTCCTCGGCGATCTGTTTCACCCGATTCTCCGACCCGACCACCGCCTCCAGCTGCGCCCACCTGGTCTTGAGCTTCTCCCTGCGCTCCACCTCCTCTCCCTCGGTGGCCTCCTCAAAGTCCTCGTCGATGTGCGGCCTTTCGCCCTCTTCCAGGATGAGCTTAGCAAGGCGGCTCTCGTAGTAGATGGGCACGGTGGCCCCGTCCTCGACGGAACGGCGAATGTCGTAGACGCTGATGTAGTCGCCGAACACGGCCCGCGTGTTGGCGTCCTGAAGCTCGATGGGCGTCCCCGTGAAGCCCACGAACGAGGCGTTGGGCAGCGCGTCCCGCATGTGCCGGGCGTAGCCGTCCACGAAGTCGTACTGGCTCCGATGCGCCTCGTCTGCGATGACCACGATGTTGCGCCTGTCCGATAGGGTCGGGTGAGTGTCGCCCTTCTCTTCAGGAAAGAACTTCTGGATGGTGGTGAAGACGACGCCTCCGGCGTTCACCGACAGCTTGAGGCGGAGGTCTGCCCGGCTCTCCGCCTGCATCGGCGGCTGGCGCAGCAGGTCCTGGCAGCGGGAGAAGGTGCCGAAGAGCTGGTCGTCCAGGTCGTTGCGGTCGGTGAGTACCACGACGGTCGGATTCTCCATCGCTGGCTCCCGAACGATTGCCCCGGCGTAGAAGGCCATCGTGAGGCTCTTGCCCGACCCCTGGGTGTGCCACACCACGCCGATGCGTCGGTCACCCATCTCTCCGCCAGGCTTCCGGCCAGTCTCGTACGGCCCCGGCCGTCTTCTATCCCCTTCTCGGCCCGCTGCATCCTAGCCGCCCGCAGGGTTTCATACACAGCGACGCGCACGGCGTGAAGCTGGTGGTATCCCGCCATCTTCTTGACCAGCGCGCCGCCATCGTCCTCGAACACGATGAAGTCGCGGAGCAGGGATAAGAACCGGCTCGGCTCAAAGACGCCTTCCAGCATCACCTGGAGCTCGGTCATGTGCGAGTCGGCTAGGGCTTCGCCGCCGATGGTGCGCCAGGGCTTGAACCACTCCTGTCCGGCGGTCAGGGTCCCGATGCGGGCCTCGGTCCCGTCCGAAACCACCAGCGCCTCGTTCATGGAGAACATGGTGGGCAACTCGGCCTTGTAGGTCTGGAGTTGCCGCCACGCCGTCCAGATGGTGGCGTCCTCGTCGGCGGGGTTCTTGAGTTCTACGACGACCAAGGGCAGCCCGTTGACGAACAGTACGATGTCCGCTCTGCGGTTGTTCCTGTTCTCACTGACGGCGAACTGGTTGACGGCCAGCCAGTCGTTGTTGGCGGGGTTGTCAAAGTCGATGACCCGCATTTGGCCGCCGCGCACTCTGCCGCCGTCCTCTCGGTATTCGACCTCCACGCCCCCTACCATCATCCGGTGGAAGGCGCGGTTGCGGGCCTCCAGGCTCGACCCATCGGGGCGAGTGATCTTGCGGAAAGCGTCTTCCAACGCCGATGCGGGCATGGCGGGGTTGAGCCGAGCAAGGGCGTCCCGCAAGCGGCGCTCCAAGACCACCTGCCCGTAGTCGCTACGCTCGGCGTCGGGCGTGCCTGGAGCGATGTCCGCGCCGTGCGCTTCCTGCCAGCCCAGGGCGGCCAGCCAGTCGAGTGCAGCCCGTTCAACATCGGCTTCGGTGATGGTTGTCATCGCATTCCTATGCCAGCATCAGGCGTTCGCCCTTCGGCTCAGGAATCGGGTCGCCGAACTCCCGCGCCGTTTCAAGCCACAGGTCTATGGCCTGGCCGACCTCCTCCAAGGCCGCCTGCTGGGTATCTCCGTGCGCCGCGCATCCCGGAAGCTCGGGAACCTCGGCCACGAATGCCTCATCCTCGTTGCTCCAGTAGATGATGACCTCGTACTTGTGCATCGTCCTCCCCTTACAGTCGATTTTTCAGGACTGCCTGCCTGACTTGGCGCACCTGGTATGGCTTGGCATGGCTTCCGTCACGTTGGATGTTGATCCGCTCACGGACGCCCTCTTTCCTGAAGGTGTGATGACTACCCCGGACTCGCTCAACGAACCCCAAGCGAAACAGGAACGTGCGAAGGTCGTCGAAGCGTATGTTTGCGTCCGACTGGCCGCTCAAGATCCTCTGCCGGAGGTCGCTTCCACGTCCCCTCATTCCAATTCACTCACGAGCACAACGCTGTCCCCGGCATTGTTCGGCATGCGGCTGATTGTCCAGCCAAGGCCGGAAAGACAAGCAAGGGCAACCTGTTCAACTTCGGTCCCCGTGACAGTGGTCATGGCAGCTTCTTGGTAATCACCGTTTCCGAACCTTCAATTTCCCTGTGCACTCTAAGGAAGGCTTCACCCACCTCATGCACCAATGCTCCGAGTATCTTCGTGGCAACAACGTCATCAAAGTTGGGTCTAACGGCAAGTAAAAGTGTAGTTATGAGGTTCAGGGAAATTGCCGTAGCGTGACTGGGATCTGTCAATCCCATGTGGCTTGGTCCAGCCAAGAGCGCTCTTTCATTGACTCCAATCAACCCCAGTCGCCAATACACACCGTGCGAATTCGCGTGCACATTGTCGCTGGCCATCCTGTAATAAGTCCTCCAATGTGCCTGGTCAATTTCTTGTTCAATATCGATGATGCCCGGTCTCTTGTCATTTAGTGTCGACGCGGCCCAGCCATAATCCCCTTTGAACGGGTTTCCGAATCGGGTCACAAGGCCATCATGGCATGCTTTGAGCTCAGCAAATTCCTGATTTGGTAGAGGTTCTTCGTTGATTCGTCCTGCATTGTCCCGTAGCAACTTAGCCAGCTTGTACCGCTGTATGGCACCATGGAGCAGATACTTTTGGGCCACACACTGGCCCTTTACACTGATGAACTGGCTGACTACTGCGATTTCATGAAGAGACCGCCAGCGGGCGTGTGCATCGTCCGCATATCCTGACTTGAGCAAGACAAGAATTGCCGATGATGTCTGGCAAGCCCTAGCGTGCAATCTGCTGAGTGACTCAAAGACTGCATTACCCAAAACCTCTCCAGATTCCCGGACTCTACTGTTGAAATCACCTCCTGTCTCAATGGCAATGGAGATAAACAGGTCGAGGAGATCTAGTGGCTCTTGCCAGCGCTGGTAGAGTCTCTCTTCGAACCCACGGCGGAACTGCCGGTTCTCTTGCAGGTCAAGCGGCGCGTTTCTCCTGACGGTTGCCAGCATTGATTCAGCCATCGAATCGACAAGCTCAGGGACCATTTTGGACACCGCATCTGCAAGTTCTTCGGGTCTACTGCTAAACGCTTCACTCTGGCTCATTTCTGCCAATGCACGGTTGAGAGTGGCTTGAAGTATTTTCATCTGCCTACTTCCCTGTTGGCCCGTTGTATTCATTCACCACTATCTCCCCGGACATTAGTTTCGGCAGTAAAGCATCCCGCTGAGCAGCCAAGTTCTCGCATTCAGTGAGTAGCGAATACTGCCTCTCGCGTGCTGCTTCAGCTACTCTACTGAACGCCGTAACGAGCTGGCTTGGCGGTACGACTATGGATGGGATTCGCAAAGCGTCGACGGGCAACATGTTGACTGTCGTGCCAGTCGCGTAGCCGCTAACTACGCCGTGCATGGAGCGAGTGTTGAGAAGTTTGCAGACATAGTCAGCCGAAAGAGCGGAGGACCTGTTGGTCTGTATCCGATATAAGTGGTGGCTGAACAACCCCTTATCACCGAGGTGCCTTGGCACTATCGCTGCGAACCCGATCAGCAACCTGTCGTGACCTTGCTCCGTATTGGCGACCAGAACATCACCGGGCTGTGTGACGTGGCGATCCTGGAAATTGCCGGTGTAGTATTTGATGCCGTCTTCCTTATAACCGCCACCTTCGTAGATTGAGTTCAGGTTGTGCATCGGTATCCCGGTTGATGCTAGACCTGACCCCTTGTATGACAATCCTCTAGCCAGATCAATGCAATCTGATAGCGTCTTCACCTCCCACCCCTCCGGCACCTCCCCCAACTCCGAATCCACCAGCCGCTCCGGGAACAGGTCGTACAAGTCCGCGGGTAGGCCCGGCAGCGACTCCCCCCGACGCCAGCGTCCCTCCATCTTGGCCCGCACCGGCTCAAAGTCCACGAACCACGACTTGAACAGCGCCCGCGCCATCCCCTCCAACGTCTCGTTCATGCGCCGGTTCAACTCAATCTTGTCGTCCAGCGTGCCGAGGATGTGGGAAATGACCCGTTGTTCGGACAGGGGTGGGAGGGACAACGTTAGATGCTCAAGATCGCTCGGTCTGATGGATGGATAGGCGGACGTGCTGTTCTCCGCAATGGAATGCAGATAGTTGACGATGTATTTCTGGGCCAAGAACCAATAGAGGAATCCCGTGTCTGCAATGCCGACCTTCCCCCTCAGGACCGCAAACCCTGTTGAGGCGAGGAAGCTCTCAGGAACGCTCTTGAGCAGTCCGAAGTGCTTTTGATTGGGGCGCACTGTGGAATACACAATGTCCCCTGGCTGCACTTTCCGACGTGCGCGAGTGGGTATCTTATCCTTGCCAGGTTTAAGCACCTGAATCTCAGAGATTCTATTCTCAGAGATACTGCCCGTATCGAGATAGTTGATGACAGGCCAAGCCTCCTTTGGTGAGTACGTAGAGTCGTTGAATTCAGCGCATTCACCCAGCGTCATCTCACGCCAGCCGTTGGATGGCGTTGGCTTGGCCCCCTCTTGCACGACCGTGTAGTCTCGCTCTATCACCTTTCGGAAGCTCTCGGATATGCAGTGCCAGTCGAGCACGTCCACGCGTATGGGCAGGTCGGAGTCTTCGAAGGATTCCTTCAGACGCCCGAGCGTCCTCCAGTCCAACGGCCCTTTGCCGACGACGGCGAGGTCGAGGTCGGAGTAATCCTTGGAGGTCCACGTCGCGCGGGAACCGAAGACCCGCACCTCGCATTCCGGCACGTGCTCGGTGAGGATGCGCCCAACGGTATCGAGGTGATTAGGGTTGAGGTCAATCATTGCGCGCTTCCAATGCCTTTAGAAGCCTTCGCGCGTCGTGCGCAAACTCCCTGGTGGCCCTGTAGACCATCATGACCCTCTCTTCGTCGTAGATGTGGGCGGTGGCGTTCCTCGCTTCATGGTGCTGCATCCACAGGTCCACGTCGGGAATGAGGCGGTTTTCGGCGGCAAGGCGAAACAGTTGACGCCTAGTTACGCCGTCTGCAACTTCAGAGTTGACGTAGGTGCTCAGCCAGCGAGCAATCAGCTTCCAGCAAAGTTCGTAGGTGACCTCGAAATGTTGGATGACCCCTGAGCGGATTCCGTTCCGCTCGACATCGCTCAACTGCCCCATGCGAGCGTCGTTCTCGCTGACCGCCAGCAAGTCTGTGAGTACCTTTATGGAGTTTCGCAGGCTATCCAGTTCGAGCGGCATGATCTCCTCCCTTGTCACTAGCCTCGCGACCGCCAAACCCAAGCCGCGCCAGGTTCTCCTCAATCGCCACGTCCAGCTGACGGGCCTCCGCCTGCTGCTCCCGCCACTGCGCCGACAGTTTCGCCATCTTCTCAGCGAAGGGGATCCCGTCATCGGGCTGAGGCTCCACCCCAACATACCTACCCGGCGTGAGCACGTGCCCATGTTTCCGAATCTCCTCCAGCGGCGCGCTCCTGCAGAAGCCGGGCACATCTTCGTAGTTGCCATTCTCATCTCTGCCCAACCAGGCGTGATAAGTGTCCGCAACTCTTGCGATATCCTCCGCCGAGAGGTCCCGCCGGGTCCTGTCCAACATGTGCCCCAACTTGCGGGCGTCGATAAACAGGGTCTCATCCCTTCGATTGCCACTTCCACGAGACTTCGACAGGAACCAGAGGCAGGCCGGAATCTGGGTCGACCGGAACAGCTGGCCAGGCAGAGCGATGATGCAGTCCACCAGCCCGGCCTCAATGATGTTCTTGCGTATCTGCCCCTCGCCTGACTGGTTCGACGACATGGAGCCGTTGGCCAGCACGAATCCCGCCGTTCCCCGGGGCGCGAGGTGATGCAGGAAATGCTGCACCCAGGCGAAGTTGGCGTTGCCTGCTGGCGGGACGCCGTACTCCCACCGTTTGTCGTCCCGGAGCCGCTCACCGCCCCAGTCGGAGACGTTGAAGGGAGGATTGGCCAGGATGTAGTCGGCCCGCAGGTCCGGATGACGGTCGTTGTGGAAGCTGTCGCCGTGCTCGATACGCCCCTCTATGCCCCGGATCGCCAGGTTCATCCTGGCCATGCGCCAGGTGGTGTAGTTGGACTCCTGCCCGTAGATGGATATGTCGCGCCTGGCCTTGCCCGCGTTGCCGTTGCCTGAGGCGTGGGCGCGGATGAACTCCACCGACTGGACGAACATGCCGGAGGAGCCGCAGCAGGGGTCGTAGACCCGCCCCTGGTATGGCTCCAATATCTCCACCAGGAGCCGCACCACGCTGCGCGGGGTGTAGAACTCGCCGCCCTTGCGTCCCTCCGCTATGGCGAACTGTTCCAGGAAATACTCGTAGACCTCGCCAAGAACGTCCGTGGCGCGTGCCTCGGCTCCGCCAACCTTGATGTTGCTCACCATGTCCACCACCTGCCCCAGACGCGTCTTGTCCAGGGCAGGGCGGGCGTAGTCCTTGGGCAGCACGTCCTTGAGGGCCGGGTTGTCCCGCTCAATGGCAGTCATGGCTTCGTCCACGGCCTGACCTATGGAGGGCTGACGGGCTTGGGCTTGCAGCTTCGGCCAACGGGCCTCCGGCGGCATCCAGAAGATGCTCTGGGCGCGGTACTCGTCCGGGTCCTCAGGATCAGCGCCGTCGGCGACCTCAGCCTCCAGCTTGGCGTGGGCCTCCTCGAAGGCGTCGGAGATGTACTTCAGGAAGATCAGCCCAAGGACCACGTGCTTGTACTCGGCGGCGTCCATGCTGCCCCGCAGCACGTCGGCCATTTTCCAGAGTTCGGACCTGTTGTCGGTTTCGGCCGGTTGCTTCTTGTTTCTTTTTCGTCGTGCCATAGTCACACAATCTCCTCCCCCGTAGCTGTCCCTAGGTTACCACAGCCTGTTGATGGTCTACGATTATGTCCCCTGTTAACTGTTCAGCGAAAATGATGCTCTTATAGAAGTCAAGGGAGAGATTGGGCTGTGGAGGTAGAAAGCTTGATGGCGGAGAAGACCTCGCGAGCGACATAGCGTATAAGGTAACGGATGACCTCGGACTTGCTCAATCCCTCCATGGTGCGGCGTCGCATGTAGCCTCTGGTCCGGGGATCATACCGAAGTCTTACCACGACGATGCGATAGAGAGCGGCGTTGGCCTGGCGGTGGCCGCCGCGGTTGAGTCGATGCCTATTGGTCTTACCTGAAGAGGCGGGGATGGGGTTGACCCCGCACAGTGAAGCGAAGGCAGCCTCGGAATGCAACCGCTCAGCGTTGTCCCCTGCAGCCACCAGGAGGATTGCTGCCGTGTCGTGACCAACGCCGAAGGTGTCTACGAGGACAGGAGCTACCGCGCGGGTGAGTCGTTCCAGTTCTTTCCTCAGGTCCCGTATCTCCTCACTAAGTTGACGATAGCGACGGGCAAGGGAGCGTAGAGCGTACTTGGCCGCTGCGGTGGGACCCTCCATACTGCCAAGCCTGAAGCTCTTGCATCGGGTCACCAGGGCTCTGGTGGGGAGTCCACCAATGGCCTCTCGAAGCTCTGATGGGGCCGTGACGATCCGAGCCTTCATCTGATTGAGAGCCTGGGTACGAGCCTTGACAGCTGAATCCTTCGCGCTCTGAAGCATTCGGATCATCTCCACCTCTCCCTCACCTGACTTGGGTGTGGCATCCGCCACACCTGCTAGCAACGCGCTAGCTGCCATCTCCGCATCGGTGGGATCGCTCTTTCCCTTTCTATAGCGGGTTGCTCTGTCGGGCCGATTCACCTCCATCACCGCATAGCCCATACACGTCAGGAAGCGAGTGACGCCGGCGCCGTAGGAACCGGTTCCCTGAATACCGAAGGCCTGAATCTCTCCCAGGTTCCGAGACCAACCCTCGAGCTCAGCATATCCGCAGCTGGTTGCCGGTGTCTGAATCTCCGCCAGCCGGACGCCGTGACCATCAACGGCCACAGCCACATGCTCATTCTGGTGAGTGTCCACGCCCACTATCACCTGATCCGATCTGACAACTTCCTGGTCGGCGACTTTCGCCATATCTATCACCTCCGCTGGGATGGCGCGTCGAGCAGGTGAGCGGACAGGACTGCGATGGGACCTCTAAGGTCAAGCTCTTATCAGGTCACTGCTCCCCAAAGGCGTCAGCGCCTTATCGGCCATCTCAAGATCGGATCGACAGATCACTTTGAAGGCATTTCAGCCAGTCACCCTAGGGGTCAAACCCGACCTGAGATGGCCCATACACATCATCGCAGTCACCCTATGAAGGAATTGACATTGACTCAGCAAGAACAAACCAGGATCCAGATACTCAACAGCGTATTGGAATACCAGCTGCCCATCGCCCAGGCAGCGGAGATAATGGGACTAAGCGAACGCCACACCAAACGCCTCCTTTCGGCCTACCGCAGAGGCGGCCCCGCCGCACTGGCCCACGGCAACCGGGGACGGAGGCCCCACAACGCCCTTCCCAAGGCTGCTGTGGCAGCCGTGGTGGAGTTGGCCGCCAATCAATACGCCGGTGCCAACCATACTCACCTCACTGAATTGCTGCGGGAACGGGAGGGCATCGACCTGAGCCGCCCCACGGTGCGTCGCATCCTGACCAGGGCCGGCATGGGCAGCCCACGCAGTCGTCGCTCTCCGCAGCACCGGTTCCGGCGACGACGCATGCCCCGGGAGGGAATGCTGGTCCAGGTGGATGGGAGTCACCACCCCTGGCTGGAGGAGCGGGGTCCCAAGCTGGTGCTGCTGCTGGCGGTGGACGATGCCACCGGCGTCGTGGCCCAGGCGGTGTTCCGACCCAGCGAAGACACCCGGGGCTATCTGCTGCTACTGGAGGGTTTGATACGACAGTGGGGGATACCCCTGGCCCTGTACAGCGACAGGCATTCGGCCTTCATGTACAATGCTCGCCGAGTGCCGGTACTGGTCGAAACCACCCAGTTCGCTTCGGTGATGCGGGAGTTGGGCATTCGTCAGATTTTCGCCCTCTCTCCACAGGCCAAGGGAAGGGTGGAACGGATGGCGTCAACCTTCCAGGACCGGCTGGTCACCGAGCTGCGCCTGGCCGGCGCCAGCACCATCGAGCAGGCCAACCTGGTGCTGAAAGAGTTCCTGCCCCGGTTCAACACCCGGTTCGCCGTTGCCGCCGACCAGCCCGAGAAAGCTTACCGCCTGGTGTCTGCCGAACTGTCCCTCACAGAGACCATCAGCTTAAGGCACACCCGCAAGGTGGCCCGAGACAACACTATCAAGTATCGGTGGCGGGTGCTGCAACTGCTGCCGGGGACGGACCGGCCCAGCTATGCCGGTCTGAAAGTGGAGGTCCTGGAGCGAGCCGACGGTCAGCTGATGATCAGGTATCGGGGAGAGATCGTGGAGTTTCAGGAATCGCCCCAGCCCCCGTCCTCCCTGTGGGGAGCGACCAGTCCTGGCCCACTCGGGCCGGAACTCCAACCCATCGCTAACGATCATACCAACGGTCACCTTAACCAGGCTCAGAGGACACTCCTGGACTCTCTGGAATCAACTGAAGAGGAAGACCTTGGCGCCAAGAGGGTAAACGGCAAGGGTGGGCGTGGCATCGGTAAGCGGGTTCGTCACTCGTTGCATCGGACGCCCACTCAGGCCCAGAAGGCCCGTTGGAAGGCGGTGCAGAAAGCCAAGAAGCAGGGTCTCTCCCTCCGCGCCATCGCCCGGAAACTGGGAATGGCCCGCATGACCGTCACAAAATACGCTCGGGCAGAGAGCCCTCCCACCAGACGCTTCAGCACCGAAGAGCGTGCCAAGGCTCAGACCCTGGCCACATCATCGACCAATTCAGACCAGCGAGGGTGACAAATTCGCTTTTCACTTGAGGGGACATAATCGCTGGACAACAACAGATCTCGCGATTTACTGGTATATAGTTCTTGGCGTTTTACAGGGTGGGCCGCATCAGCCGCCCCTGGTGACGGTGTCGAGGGCGCGCCCCAGCAGCTCCGATTGGCTGCCCCGCACCCGCGGGGATAGACCGCTCATGGACTTCACCGGTGCACTCCCTCGACGGCATGGACTCCCTCGACATGATAAGATTGCATCCGCTACCATCCCCGCGCTCCTGGACGGCGTAAGGCCGACCTTTCCGAGACCATAGACAGGCGGCTGGCTCGAATCTAAGCACGGAACGAATTGTGAATGAAGGAAACAAGTTTGACCATCTTGACCAGTACAAGGCACGACCGCAGCCAAGCCATTTGGAGGGTGCAAGTGAACCGGCTGAACCCAAACGTTCTGAGCGTAGACAAAGCCCTTTTTCAGGGGTGGTTTGGGTTGTATTAGCAATGTTTATATTGGTCGGTTTGGCCGTCGTATGCTCGTCGAGCGGGGAGGGCGAATTAGTGTCGGAAGGTGGTTCTACGGCAACCCCTAGGCCTTACGAGGAAGGTGGTGTAATCAATGTCTTAAAAAACACGATAGGACCCTCGCTGGTGAGTTCCAATGGCGATGGATTATACGTCACAAATGATCCTGAGGGACCCAGGAGGATAGCAACAGGAGAAGACAGGTATTGGGTTTCCTTATCTCCTGGACTATACACGGCGCCAGGAGGCACTACGCCAGAAGGTTACCCGTGCCATTGGCAGTGGGGGAGCCCAACAATTGCCAGGGGCGGCAGAGGAGACATAAACCCTGTTGTCGAGATATTGGCTTCGGACAAGGTTTTTATAACCTCCAATTGTGGGAACTGGAAGCGTCTACCGGATGCCTCGCCAGAGCCTACCTCGGTTTATTTTACTCCGGGAGGGCCTTACGGCAAACCGGATCACTTGAGAATGGATCACACCTTTTCCATACCGAAAATCTACGTTGGATCCAGCGCAGGGTCTGGATTCATCTTCGATGTTATAGATAATACGGCCTTCGTGGTGACGAATTATCATGTCATAAAGAACGGACTAGATAATCCCGTGCTTGTGGACTTGGGAGGGATTGTCCCTTATGAGGCACTGATACTTGGCTGGGATAGTGTTAAGGATGTGGCTTTAATCTCGATATGCTGTAGTGACTACTTCAAGGCAATATCGTGGGAAACTACTGCCCCAAAGGTTGGTGACCAAGTTGTGGCAATAGGGTATCCGACCTCCGGAGGTTGGGGTGACGCGGTGGTGACTATCGGAGAAATAACAATGGCTGATTCCTCTAGTTCCCTGTATGCCACCATCAGCCATTCAGCGTCACTCAATCCCGGCAATAGCGGAGGGCCACTATTTTCAATGCCGCATGGCAAGATATTGGGTGTCAATACCTTGCGAGGAGGTCTTTTGGAGATGGCAAATTATGCTGTGCCGGTCTGGGCCATCAGGAGCCAGTTGGAAGAGTGGCGCGATAGGCTGAATGACCCGAAATAGTCAACAGAGGCGTCATCCTGGCCGCCGACACCATCCCCGCACTCATGGCCGCCCTCGACGTGGTGAAGGCGTCTAGGCCGCGTCCCTGGTAGCCGACACCATCCTCGCGCCCATGCACTCCCTGGACGTAGTTAAGGCGAAAAGGCCGCGTTACGGATAATACGACTGTGACGCCTGGCCGCGTTACGGATAGCAGCCGACACCATCCCGCGTCCATGGGCGGCGACACCCTGCAGATCCAGGACGGCGACACCATCCCCGCGACCACCGGCGCACTCCCTCGACGGCATGGCCGCCCCAGCAGCCGCTCCCTCGACGTGGTGGGCTGCATCCGCCGCCCCTGGTGACGGTGTCGAGGCCGCCCCAGCAGCTCCGACACCATCCCCGCGCGTCATGGACGTCACCCTCGACCTGGTGACGGTGTAAGCCTGCATCCGCACGCTAATAGTTTTGGGCTTCACGTGCGTTGTTCAAACTGCGTTTTGAGCCCAAGTTTGGACCGTCTCCCTCGACGTGGTGGGCTGCATCAGGCGGACCCTGCAGGCGGTGACGGCTTCGAGGGCGTGCCCCTGCATCAGTCGTCCCTGCAGGGGGTGGGCTGCATCAGCCGCCCCTGGTGGGGGGGAACTCATCCGCGCCCCTGCAGCAGCTCCAGGACGGCGTCTAGGCCGCGCCCTGGTGGTGGGACTCATCCCCACGCGCCCACGTCTAGGCCGCGCCCCAGCAGCGGCTCCCTCGACGTGGTGACGGTGTCGAGGCCGCGCTCATGGCCGCCGTCACCCGCGCCCCTGCATCAGCCGCCCCTGCAGGGGGTGGTGCTGGAAGCTTCCGAGATCCACCAAAGGGCCACAGGGCACGTGCCTTTGAACCCGGACGGTCTGTACTCCACATTCAGACGTGCCAGCATGCCCGATCCGTCGGAGAAGCTCGCCTCCCCTCTCTCCGTTCAACTGACGGCGACCGAGAAGCAGGCTCTGGACCTATTGGCCTCGTGGCCCCTGTGCTCCACAGAACAGCTTGCTGATCTCATGGGAGGCGTCACCTTCCGCCGCGCCAGCCAGATGCTGCTCTCCCTCAGAAAACGGTCCCTGGTGACGTCGGAGCTGAAACGCCACGGCCTGACGGACGACGGATTGAGATGCCAGGCCCGTCGTGACCGGGCCTCTGTGAGCATGATCTTGGCCGGTGGAGTGCCCGTCACCGCGACGAAAGAGAAAATGGAGACGCTGCGACCTACCACGGGTCTTCCCTTCGCACCATTGCATCCCAGATGCGCCACCACGACGCAGTCACCGGCTTCTTCGCGACAATCACCGCAGAGGCTTGCCCGCTCGAAGGCCTAGGAAGTCTTCGACCTGCAGCCCACATCACGTTCCACTATCGGCTACAAGTACAACTACATCAACTACGTGTTGCACCCGGATGCTGCTTTTCTCCTGGCCTTCTGCACTGCCTCTCAACACGCCTGCTAAGCCTTAGTGGGCGTCCGGTGCGCGGAATGACGAATGCCGCTACAATGCTCCTAGTCACAGCTCGAACATAGCTTTGTTTAATCGTCAAGATTGAGCCATCGTCTGCCGCGAGGGTCAGTGGGGTTGGAGTTGTACGTCTGGGAGTGGAGAATGGTCATTCTGGATTCTCCGAGAACCAAGGTCCAGCCATGCAGCCTCTAGCGTCCCGATCGCAGCTACCAAGTTTGGCCAGTATGAGCAATCGGGCAAGATTGTGATGGTGCATTCGGCATGAAACGACGCTTTGCTCGCTCCCTTCAATGTTTCTGCCTCTGCCGTGGTCAATGTCGTTACGGTAGTCCTCGGCTAATTTGATCGTAGCTCTCAACGCCTTTTCGTCTGTGACTACGCCACTATCTTGACCTAACTTTGCCTTTTGCACCGCCTTGATCAGCAGCTGTTCGAATGTTGGACCTGGGAGTCCGAATCGGTGTGATGCGTCCAAGCCATTCCACCAACGAGTCAACGCTTGCAAGGTTGACTGTGCCGCGACTAAGGCTTGACCAATGGCCCCGTAGTCAAGGACTCGCTGCGCCTCTAGGTAGTGGTACAACGTGTTCGTGAGATGTTCGTGGCTGTCAGGCGCAGTGTACCGATTCCAAAACTCCTTAAATAGACTGGGCCATACTCGTATTCCTGTGGCGGTCGGAGTGTTTCTACGCTCTGCGTTGCGGGAGGTAATTGGGCCTACCCACGCAAACATTACAGCGGCGTCTCCTTTACTGAGGATAATGGTTGCCTGGTCGCCGTTTATGGCAAGCCCTGATATATCTGCGCCAGAGACGTCCTCAAAACTTCGAGAGTCCTTAAGTGAGCTACAAAGTTCATTAAGGGCCTCAGGGGTCATGTCTTGAGACGTTCTAAATTTACCTATTGCTCTGAGAACATCTTCGCTTGTTTCTGCTTCCCGCAAAACCAAGTGCTTTTCAGTCCTGCTTATCACGGGGTTACATACAATTGTTGGTATATCAACCCATCCTCCACATTGAAAGGAGAGAAATCGCCTGAGAGCGTTAAGGACGCTATTGTCTATATCGCTAGGCAAATTGAACGGTGTACCGTCTTCACACGATAGATTGATGTGGTGTAGCGGTCGGCTGTCTTTGCTATCGTCCGTATGCGATGCCGTCAATTCAACATGCCACTCACCGGCCTCGAGTTTCAACAGTCTGGTTTGTCTCTTGAACCCTCGGAGTTTTAGACTCTTTTCGGCTGTGCTCTCTTCGGGGATACGGGTCGTCATTTGGCCCAAATGGATGTCTGGCAGACCATCAATGGTCATGGAAACTGATGTCATTTCGCTATTCGGATCGCCCAACCGCCCCTGTATTTCACATTTGTAAGCTATTATCTCGGGCATTGGGACGCTGTGCCATGTGAGGGCTTTCGGACTACCGCTGAGCCACCAAATTGGTATTTCGACCCGCGTATCTTTCATAATCAGCTTCGCGTCAAGTTGATTGAATCCCATCCCGAGCGACTTCAGTGGATCCCAGGCGTTATCGTAGCCGAAGTATTCCGCAGTCAAGTACCCTCTGTCGCCGATGTTGAACATCGCAGTGCCGTGTTTATGTTCACACTTCCTGCCCACCCACAACTCGGCCGGGTAAGGAATGATGCTCCTATAGAAATCAAGTTGACACTTGGGTAGGTTGAGCCGAAGTCTTGAGGATGGAGTAGACCTCGCGAGCAACGTATCGTTTGAGGCAACGAATTATCTCCTTCTTACTCATACCCTCAGTGGTGCGACGGTGCATGTAAGCCTGAGTTCGGGGATCATGTCGAATTCTGACGATGACGATCCGGTAGAGGGCGGCATTGGCCTGACGATGGCCGCCACGATTGAGCCGGTGACGGTTGGTTTTACCGGAAGAAGCAGGAATGGGGTTGACGCCGCAGAGAGAGGCAAAGGCGGCCTCGGAGTATAGGCGCTCAGGGTTGCTGCCCGCGGCCACCAGGAGCGTCGCCGCCGTGTCTGGCCCTATGCCGTAGCTGTCTACGAGAGCAGGCGCTACTACACGTGTGAGGTGCTCCAAGTTGGCATGGAGGTCCTGTACCTCCTTATCCAGACGATAATAGCGTCGGGCCAGGGAGCGGAGAGCGAGTTTCGCCGCGGCCGTGGGACTCTTAAGGGGACCGGTGCGGAAACTCTTGCAACGTTCGATCATTGCGCGTGTGGTGAGAGCGTCGAACGATTCCCTCAGCTTAGAGGGTGCAGTGACGATTAGAGCCTTCATCTGATGGATAGCCTGGGTGCGAGCCTTGATGGCGGAGTCCTTGGTGGACTTCAGCATACGCATCATCTCGACCTCTCCCTCTCCCGACTTGGGAGTTGCCGTAGCCACTCCCGCCAGCACAGATCGGGCAGCCATCTCGGCATCGATGGGGTCGCTCTTTCCTTTCCAATACCGTGTAGACCGGTCGGGTCTGTTAACTGCGATCACTCTATAGCCCCTACGGGTCATATAACGAGTGATTCCGGCGCCATAGGAGCCCGTTCCCTCAATACCAAAAGCCTGTATCTCTCCCAACTTCCGTGACCACCGTTCCAGCTTCGCATACCCATGGGTGGTTGCAACCGCGTGAAGCTCGCCAAGCCGGGCACCCCGGCGATCAATGGCCACGGCCACATGCTTCTCCTCGCGAGTGTCCACACCGATGACCACCTGAATCGCATTACCACCTTGTCCATCAACAGCTGTCGTCATTTCCACTGCCTCCTCTACAGTTGCCTTCCAGCTGAGCGAGCGGACAGTACTGCGATGGGACTTAGAGCCAGGCTCCTATCAGGTCACTGCTCGCCGTGCCTAGGGCATTGCTGGTGCCACCTCGGCCCGAGTCGACAGATCACTTAGAAGGCATCACACCAGTACTGAATGGGGTCAGACCCGGGCCTGGGAGGCCCGGTATCTATCATCGCAGTCCATCCCATGGATTTGGATGACATCGCGCAGGACTACATCGTTAACAATGTCCGAGACATCCCGATGAATGTCCATATTCGGTCCCTCCCTAGTGTTTTGGGTTCGGCGAATGCTCCGGGCACTCCGCTTGCGATTGCCATCTAACCAATCTAGCACACCGGCTATCTGTTCATCATCTTCCACCCGCCGATCCGGCTACGTATCCTCCGTTTCCATGTCCGCCTCGGTGAGTATTGTGCTTCCTGCCTTGGTATTCCGAGCCAGAATACGTTGGCTGCTACATCGAATCTCACTCTTGCCAGAAATCGGGGCTTCCCGTGGGGGTGGGTATTACTGGGCGTTCATCGAATACAAGAAGAACAAGGCCCTCATGATAGTGTGCGACAATTTGAAGGAAACGTTTTACAATGAGGACAGGCCAGTCACCGACCCCGATGAACTGCGGGGGGTTGTCAGTTCGTTCATCCACGCTCTCACCGACGAGCTAGGGGGGGTTGGGGAGAACTTCCACCAATATGCAACCGGGCGGGTACCTCAAGTCTTTCAAGGAAGAGTTGGAGTCCAGGAGGCACAGCCGTCTGACGGAGATCGGAGATGGAGGGAGGGCTGGCCAGTTCAACTATCTGTGGATTACGACGTTTCCTGAGCGGCTGTGCAAAGCGGGGCGACGTCTTGGACGATGTGGACCGGCCGGCCGGGATGACCAACTCGGTCATTCCGCGGTTCTTCCTGGGCAATCCGACCGACGACGGCTGGACATTGCAGTCAAAAGTGAACAACAGTGGCCTGCACGGTGGCTCAAGGCGAAGGTCGCGGAACTGATGAATGGCGACGAGTGACCGCGGCCGAGAGCAGTGCCAGCGACTCTGCCCGCCGGTAAGGGCGCGGTGGACTACAAGAAAGGCCCGCATATATCACCCAGCGAGGACGGGCTGCGTCGAAAACGAAAGAAAGGCTGCATACATGACCAGCTAGGGGAGGGCATTACTTATGCCCTCCCCCTTACAGTTCCTGCCTAGCGCCCAGCGCCGACCAGCCCTGATTCACGCTGCTGTTCCGGGCTGAGTGTCCAATAGATGACAGCTAAACAGCGATCGCCTCCTCTTTTGTCAACATGGCGGAGCAGCCCCGCTGGACTAAGTGGGTCACCGACACCCGGCCCATGCCGTCGTAGCCAGTGCGGAAGGCGTACTCCACCCTGGCGCCCCAGGGCACCCTTCCGCCAGTCCGAACGGTGCCGCTATCGGACTTTGCACCAAGCCCGGGACCGCCTGCGCCTCGGACGACCATCCCCCTCCGCTCGCCCTTGCGCCAACCCAGTACCTTGAGCTCGACGGGCATCACCCGCTCTCCCTGCATTCGCTGGAAGAGCACCCCGTGCAGCTTCTTCAGCACCCCCGGCGAAGGGATGCGATTGCCGTTCATGATCTGGGAGAGGTGGCCGGTGCTGATGCCAGTTCGCCGGGCCACCTCATTCTGGCTGATCCCGTGAGCTCTCATCCGCTCCCGCACGGCCTCCCTGTCGATTCCCGCGCACTGTTCGGGAGCGACCCTGACCGGAGCCTTCAACGCCGACTCCACCCTGGCCTGGACCTTCACGCTCATGGTCCTGCGTCCCCGGGACGCTCGTACCATGTATCCGTAGGACACCCCCACCCGGTCGGCCAGGGCCTGCATGCTCATGCCCAACTCGCGGGCCCGCTCCCTGATGTAGCTGCTCTCCCCATCCACCACACTTCCAGACCTGTAGACGATGCCCTGTGCGGGGACCTCTCCCAGCACGGCCATCGCCTTCTTCCTCATGGTGGGAGTCCAGGGTCTGTAAAACGCCAAGAACTATATACCAGTAAATCGCGAGATCGCCAGGAACATTAGGCCACTTCGCCAGGGGTATTAGTCCACCCTGGGCACCGAAATCAAAGGCCATAGTCGCACTTCACATGGAGGAGCGGCGATGGCCTACAAGGAGGTGTCCAGAGTGGACATAGCAGAAGTGATCCGTCGCTGGCAGAGAGGGAACAGTCAGCGACACATAGCGGCGGGGACGGGGCTGTCGAGAGACACCGTACGCAAGTATCTGTCGGCGGCACAGAAGGCGGGAGTAGCCCGGGATGGACGGGGTCCCACGGAGGAGCAGTTGAGCGTGTTGGCGGCGGTGAGCCGCGGCGGCCCGCGACAGATAGATACGCCAACTGAGGACCTGTTGGCTCCATGGGGAGACCAGATCTACCACTGGCTCAACGTGGATCGTCTGCAGATGACCCGCATACAGGAGTTGCTGTGTGAGCGGGAATGCCGGGTGTCATACACCTCACTGCGCCGGTTCATCCTGAGGCGCAACTGGCTGAGACGCAACCCTCGGACGATACGGATGGGAGAGAGTCCGCCGGGTGAAGTAGCCGAGATGGACTTTGGGCGGATGGGCTACATCCATGATCCGGATAGTGGACGCCGCCGCACGGTGTGGGCGTTGATGGTGGTTTTGGCCTACTCCAGGCACAGCTTCCTCTGGCCCACCCACAGTCAGAAGTTGGAGGAGGTGATAGCCGGATTGGAAGAGGCTTGGGCTTTCTTCGGCGGCATCCCCAAGTACCTGGTGGTGGACAACTTCCCCGCCGCGGTGGCGGGCGCAGACTCCCTGCATCCCAGACTCACCCGGGGATTCCTGGAGTACTCCCAGCACCGGGGCTTCATCACCGATCCGGCACGGGTGCGTCATCCCAGGGACAAGCCCCACGTGGAGAGGGGCATCCTATACGTGAGGGAGCGCTTCTTCAAAGGAGCGGAGTTCAGGGACTTGGCCCACCTCAGGGAAGAATCGGCCCGGTGGTGTCGCGATGTGGCGGGACAGCGGACCCATGGCACCACCAGGCGGAAGCCCCTGCAGGTGTTCTTGGATGAAGAGCGTGAGACTCTCGCCCCCTGGGACGGCGAGCCCTACGAGGTCACCCATTGGCGCATGGCCAAGGTCCACCCGGATCACCACGTGGCCTGCCAGTACGCCCTCTACTCCGTGCCGTCGTCCCTGTGTCCTCCTGGCCAGAAGGTGGAGATCGGGTTGGGAAGCAAGCTTGTCCGCATCTTCCACCGGGGCCAGCTGATCAAGGTCCATCCCCGACAGCCCAGGGGAGGGCGCTCCACGGACATCTCCGACTACCCGGAGGAGCTGAGCGCCTACACCATGAGAACCCCGGAGGGGATAAAGCGCCGCGCCGCCGAGCAGGGACCGGCGGTGGCCGAGTTCGCCGACCGTCTCTTCGACGGTCCCCTGCCCTGGGCCAAGATTCGCCAGGGCCACAAGCTCCTACGGCTGGGACAGCGCTATACGCCTGAACGGCTTCAAGCCGCCTGTCAGCGAGCCCTTGCCGTGGACCTCATAGACGTGAGGAGGGTGGAACGCATCCTACTCCAGGCCCTGGAGCAGCAGGAGACTCCGGAACATCTCCAACCCCTTCCGGCAGGACGCTTTGCCAGGCCGGGCGCCGTCTTCGCTTTTGCTGCAGGCAACGGCCACCAATCAACACAAGGAGGTCTGCTATGACCCGCAATACTGAACTTACCCCGCTGCTCAAGCGCCTCAAGCTCAGCCCCATGATGGATACCCTGCCCCAGCGCATCGCCCTCGCCCGTAGGGAGCAGCTGGACTACTCCTCCTTCCTGGAGATCATCCTCACCGACGAGGTCAGCCGTAGGGAGAACCGGCGCATAGAACTGCGTCTAAGAGCCGCCGGCTTCGAGGAGACCTGCCGACTGGAGGACTTCGATTGGTCTGCCTCCATCACTCTGGACCGCCGGCTGCTGGATGCCGTGTTCTCCCTCGAGTTCCTGCACAAGCGTGAACACGTGATGCTGGTGGGTCCCGCGGGGGTGGGCAAGAGCTTCCTGGCTCAAGCCCTGGGCTACGCCGCCATCATGGCCGGATACACCGCCCGTTTCCTCCATGCCGACAACTTCTTCAGGGTCATGGCCCAAGCCAGAGTGGACAACTCCGTGGACCGTACATTCCGTTCATTCCTCTCCCCGGACCTGCTCATCCTCGATGACCTGGGTCTCCATCGCCTTACACCCCAGCAGTCGGCTGACCTCTATCAGCTCATAATCAGCCGTCACCGGGTCTCCAGCTTCGTCATCACATCCAATAGGGCCGTGGAGGAATGGCTCAGTCTCTTTGACGACCCCATCCTCGGCAACAGTGCCCTCGACCGGCTGGCCAACGCCAGCTACCAGATCGTCATCGAGGGAACCAGCTATCGCGAAAGGCTCTCTCCCCATCAAAGGCTTGCGGCCCCAAAGGAGGTGGTTGACCTCAAAACCAAGACCTGATTATAGTCTTAACCAGTCACGCCCGGGGTGGACTAATGTATGTGGCGATGACTGGTATATAGTTCCTGGCGATCGACAGGGTCTGCCTCCCATGGCGATCCTGGACAGGTATCCCGCGGTTACGCCCATTTTACCTGCAAGCTCGGTCATGGTAAGCCTGCGCCGCCTTGCCGCAGCCCTGAGCTTGGTCTCCGTACCTCTGGTTGTAGCGCTTATAGCCGTCATGTCACTTCCTCCTGTAATGAAGAAGCGGGACGGCCCCCTTTGTGGGAGACAGCCCCGCCTGTTGCCGTGCCCCGAAAGCCGGGGCCGTCTCCTTGGGTGATGGTATTGCCTTTGTGTTGGGGTTCCGGTGTGTCTGGTTGTTGGTGCGACGCCCCCTATGGGGGGAAGCCGTAGTGCGGAACAAGCCTCCGCATCAGGCGGGAACCGGCTCCGTCATGAACTGGGCACAGCAGTCCCTCCGATAGGGAAGGGAGATGTGCTGTGCGCGTAGGGAGTGGATGGGTCAAGGCCCCGCAAGTCATATGCGGAGCTTGCAAGCCCCGCCGTGATGAGGGGTGCGTAGAGCCGAGGTGTGGGGGAACGCCGCTTGTCGACTAGGCCCGCCCGTGGACGGGGGTCAAGGAGAGGTGCGTCCCCAATGGGTTGTAGAGTCAGTCGCGCCGGGCTACGTCACCCGAGAGGGTGACAACCCTTGGGTCAGGGCCGGGCCTCCCCCAAGGGCCTGATGCCCCTCAAGGCGCGCCGGGATACAAGCTTGCCGGGTCTCCAAGGCATGCCCAGCACGGCGACCACCTCAAGGGTTCCGCCGGGACCCTCGGGCACCAGGGCAGCGGCACGACCCGTTGCCTGGCTGTAGACCAAGGGGCCCAGTTGGCCAAATCTCCTTTTCACCAAGTGCTTCCACTCGGTGAAGGCCCACCGCGCAAGGCTGGGAGAGGCGGATGTCGGGACCGCGCCAGCCAGGGTCTCAAGTGCCCCGTCCAGGTTGCCCTGCTGGCGGTGTCGCCTGACCTGGTGAATTTCCCGAACTAGGTCCGTTGACGCTGCGACCGGCGCCGGTTCAGATGCCACTCTGAAGGTCAGAGTGGCCATGAGCCGGTCCACAAGCTCCTCCAGGCTGCTGCGGGGCTTGGCAGTGGTCTCCATGGTCCTGGTTCCAGTTGCCATTGTTGTCGTAGTCATCGTGTACCTCCTGAGTTTGTGTGTTACTGCATGGGGGTCCGCGCCCACCATGGGCAAGGAAAGAGGGGCCGCCCGCGAGAGGCGACCCCTGATGGTTGAAGTTGGGTTGTTGAGTTGAATAAGCCGAGGGTCAGCGCCCGGAACTATGCCCTTCACGCCGCACCATGAACTTCCCGACCAGGAGAACTGGAATGCAGAGGCTCAGGGAGATCAGAACTGCGCCGCGAACGATACCCGCCAGGGCTGGGCCGTATGGAAGCAGCACCGCGGCCACGATGACGACTGTCGTCAATGACCGAACTCCGGGGCGCTTGACAGCATGGGGTGGGACCTCTGGCCGAAGACGCACTCTCTCCATGGTCGGATGCCGTACGGTGAAAGGGAGAGGGGTGAAGGGAACGCGCTACGCCCAGGGGAAGAAGCATCGTTGGGGAAGCGGCGCGCACCACTGCAGCGACCCGCCGGCGACGCCATCCGAGCTTGACGGCGGGCGTGCACGTCGTGGGTCTACGGTCCAACCACGGTAATGTCAGCCTAGCAGCCGATGCCACAGCCGCAGTGAACCCGCCGGGCCATTGGGCGCACTCCCAGCAGGGTGCTTCGGAGGCCGCTGTGCCAAAGGCGCATAGGCTCCAGGGTTGGCGTGGGCGATGAATCGAAAGGTCCACGCCCGGTGGTCGCCGCCTTCGAAACGGCCTCGGGGGAGCTCGGCTCGACCCCTCGACCGGCTTCACGCGGCGGAAATGCGCTTGTCCCTCCTGTGGCCGCCGTTGGGAGAGCAGGGCTCGATCCCTCCGGTGGATACCACGTGGGGAGCTGTTCGGAGAGCGAGGCTCGATCCTATGCAGCCCATCCCGGATCCGGGGGACTGGAATCCTCCAGGTTTCTCGGCACAAAACGCTGGAAAAAGCCAGAAACAGTATTCAGTGTTATCACCGAATTTCAGCCCTGTCAACGATTTCGGGGCATTTCGGGTCGAATCACTTACTACCATGAAACTGCCATGGAACAACGTCGGACTACCCGCAAATGGGGATCTTTCGCTGCATGGAAAGGCTACTCCCGCCACGGACGATACCGCCGGGGAGACATCGTCAGAACGGCTGGCGCACTCTTGCCTAGGCCTGTTGGACGTGGCGTCTGAGCACACTCCAACTCGGGAACCTCCGCCTGAGAACCGGCAACCTGGGAGCGGTGTCGAACTCCATATCCGGCCTAATTCGGCGAGTTCGCGTTTGGTCCCTCTGAGGCTGCTGTCGGGAGAGCAAGGCTCGATCCCTGGACATCACCTCGCGGGAGACTGTTCGGAGAGCAGCGCTCGATCCTCTTCAGCCTGTCCCGGATTCTGGGGACTGGAATCCTCCAGGTTTCTAGGCGGGAAACGCTGGAAAAGCCAGAAACAGGAATTATTGATATCACCGCAATCCGGCCCTTGTCAACGATTTGAGCGCGCAACACGGAAAACAATTCCCGCAATATGCCTCAACTTGGCCTGGCGTTGCTCAAAAGCGTACTCGTGGGTCAGTAGCTCGTCGCAGCACCAGGCATACAAACAGGTGAAATTCGGAACCGTCACACCAGGTCGGGGAGTCGAACCGCAACGGAAGGCAGGATTTAGCCCAGAGGCCCCCTGAGCTCAGTAACGCTGCGGACGACGGAGCATGGACTGTCACGCCAAAGCCGGCGTGATCGGGTCCCCAGTGGAGTCAGTGAACACTACTCCCTCCAACGATTCAGGGTGAGAAGCCGGCGTAACCGCCGCTTGATTCCGGCCCTGAAGCGCTCCTTCCCGAGTCTCGCCAGGGTCCGCCTGCGCCACTCCACCTGGGTCTTCCTCCCCAGGCTGTCCCACGGATACGTTTCGGGAGGAAGGGTGAGTTCGTGCTCTCCGATGAGGACAATCTCCAGCCTTCTGAGGTGTATCTCCTCCTCCAGCCAGTCCACGCCAACGCCCTTGAAGGGGTGGCTGGCCCGCAACCGGCGCCATTCCTTCACCGAGGGCCAGGCATCACCAAAGACGGCCTCATCTGAAGGCTGCTGTTCCAGGGTGACCAGCGTCGGAGCGGTATCCCTGAACGATTCCCTCTGATGCGACCCGCGAGGCCAGGTCCTGTCGGTCCCTTTCAGAACTGGTGCGGGCCCGGGCCCAGGGTCTCGTGGCACCTCCAACCGGGAAAGCCTCGTCGACAGCCTCTCGAACTCCAGGGCCTGCTTCTTCGTCACTGAGCCGATCTCATAACCAATCTCCTGCCGCAACTCCTTCACCACGCTCTGAAGGTCCAATTCCAGCCTCTCCACCTCCTTCACCTGCCTCGATAATCCCCTCACAGATTCCCTGACCTCCTCCAGGGCCGCCAGCTCCCTGATCATGAGCAGGCGCTCCAGAGCATCGCACAGCCTGGGCGTCAGCTTCCCGGATTGCAGGGCAGCCGCCAGGGTCTTGTAGTTGACCCTCAGAGTCCTGGCGGCTTCCATCCTTCCCTTCCGCTTCACCACGTCCCGGAGCAGGACCGTCAGGGGGAGTTCATGCAGGCACTCCAGTCCGGGGGTCTCGCCTCCTGCCAACAACCATCTATTCATCGAAGTCCTCCTTTCACTTCCGAAAATGGAACCGTTTGGATGGGCGATTGGAGGTCCTGCCCCCAAATGCACATGTCCGAAAAGGGAACTCTCGTGCCTGAGGGACGGAACCAGTGGCCGGAACATGCTGTGGACTGCAATTGATTCCCCCAGTGGGCCTGTAGAGAGCCATTCACCTTGATTCAGGCATAGGATAGAAGCAGTTCCCTCCGAGGGAACTCTTTGCTTTTCCTGTACACGGCTATGACACCACGGGACACGGGTTGAACCCCATGCCCCAAAAGGGGAGGTGAGCACGCCCCCCCCCGCTATGGTTGACGCCAATCATCAACTCAGTTCCCCCCCGCTGAGCAACAACACAACAACCAAAGACGCCGGGTTGAAACTGACCCACCTGGTCCTATTGAACCAAGGCGTCCCTGCGTTGGGATGCCCCGCTCATCAGATGCTGCGTGGCAAGCAGTCCGGCCCGGCTTGACTTTTCCGCCATGTACCGGAAACTCACACCCAACAGCCGGGCGATCTTCACCAGTCCGGTGGCCCCTGCAGTTCCATCAGTTTCACCTCCAATTGCGCTTCTCGCATGGCGCAGGAGATTCCCCCAACTTCACCGACTGCCTTCCCAACCTCCAGAGATTCATCCGCCGGAATCACCCCCTGAAACTACAATTACTGCAATACAATAAGTGCAATAAACGTGACACCGGTCCTTTAGAGGGAAATCATGAAATTGCTTACTCCCATGCATCCCGTTCACGCCTGACTTGGCCTTGAAATTGCACTTATTGCACTACTGCACTAAGTTCCGTTCTCCTGTACACCCCGTTGACGTACAAAACGGCCTCTTGTGATTGCACTTCTGCAATTTCGGACGGTGATCCAAATGAGGGATTGACCCCATGCGGTCACACCACACTTCTGTTGTGATGCTTGCTCCTATGCACCGGAAACACACCCCCAGTGTGCCAAAATGCCACTTGCATTAATACAATTTCACCCGCAAACGGGGGAACGGGCCCTTACCATAAAGTGCTTACAACAACCCCTTCTGGTTGCGCTGAATCGGCGCCGTCCAGGCACGAATACATCCCCCGACTTGTATTTCTACAACTTTCGCAATTCCTGTACACGGGTATGACATCGTTGCTGGCTACAATTTGGCACTTGTCCGTGAGGGGGCCCACCCGCAAGAGTCCCCCTCACTCACCATGATATTTCGGTCCACCCTGTCCAGACTTTGCGGCAACCAATGCGGACTACATCACGCCCCTATTAGGATGCTTTTCCTTTGGGGGAAACCCTGCAGGATTTCTGAGTCCTGCAGGTGCACAGAGTCCACCCCCTAATGAGGCAACGGAAACCGGCAAGAATGGTTGAGGCTGTTCACCTCCTGTAAACTGAACCATTCCAGCTCGTGGCGTCCCGGCTCTCCGTCGACCTCCCTGTAAATCGCATGGCCACAGTAAGTAGATTACGGATGAATGGCCCAGGATAAACTCTAAGCTCACCATTAGCGGGATGCGCCTTCTTCTCGATGCCCGTTTTGGTTCTGCTTTGCTAGCGGCCCAAGGGCAGCATGTCCGCGTATTGCGCTAAACACTGGGGAACGTCCGCCGGAGGCGAGGCGCTGGAACCGGAGAAGAAGGCGTCCAGTTCCCGCATCGAGGCGGCTTCCAGCGAGCAGTCAATGAGACCCTGCAGGGCGGGGTCGTGCATAAGCCACAGCAGGCTGACCTGGTTGAACGCCCCTTCTCCCCCTTCGCCGGGAGAGGGGATCGGGAAGGACTCCAGGCCGCATGATTGGAGGACTTGAACGGTCTCCCCCGGCGGCATCTGGGACGATTCTCCCCAAATGGCCTCTACGAATCGCTCAATGCCGACCTGTTCATCCACGCATCCGAGCGCGGGAAAACTGAATTCTGGTATTGCATAATCACCGGTCAGCGAGAGAAGTCCTTGCCATTCATCATCAGTCAGGCAGAGCAGGAAGCGAAAGACCAGGAGGGTAGCTTCGAGTTCTCCCCTTGAGCCCGGTTGGAGTCTAGCCATATCCGTACCAGCCATGTCCGTAGTGCCGTACAAGGTTCTCAGGCAAGCCTCGCTATCCATCGACAAACCGCCGGCAGCAGCGGACACCTCGACAATGGCAAGGTCAACGGGATGAGGAGTTAGCGTGGGTGTAGGACTCTGCGAGGGAGTCGGCGGCAGCGATGTTGGCGTCTGCTCAGAGTCGCTGCACGCTCCGGTCAGCGCAAGGTATAGAAGGGCCACGGCCAGCAGTGACAGGATGCGTATCCGAGAAGCAACTGGCTGGATTGCGGTCATCTTACGGTGGCCCCAGAGGAGTCCTCGGGAATCAGCGGCCAGTCCTCCCTCGGTGTTGGAACGTCTACGGCATGGAGAAACTATATTGCTATTGAAGTGTACTCTGCAATATATAGCTCCCTAACTTGTCCCGTGATCCCTCCGGGAAAGTAGATGTCCTGGCAAGGTCTGCCGCGCCGGTCCGCCGGGGGTTGGGGGCGGCTGGACGAAAAGGGTAACGAGGCCTGCGTGCGCGGGCCGAAGATGGCAGAATCCATCCACGGACTGGGCCGCCTACGTCATCCACCCCCAAGCTTCATTCACCCTGGAGTTCGAGCACCGCGCCACGACGCCGGCGCGCGCCCGGTCCATCCGCTCCCATCGCCGCCACTTCAACAGCGGCTGGGTGAAGCGAGACCACGAGAGACGACTTCCCAACGTGCCCTTCGTATTCGAGCCTTCCGACAACGAGACCGCCTTCCTGCGCGTCGTCGCCGGAATAGTTATTTCACCGCTGCAAAGGTCCAACAACGCACACATCAACGAACGTGGGGTGTTGGGTGACGTGTGGTGCACCTCCACGGCCCCAACGGAGAATAGGGTGGCGCTGCGTACATACTTACCAGTTGCAAAATTGCAACTGGCTGACCCCGGGGATTCCTGTAGGGAAGATGCTGACAAGCCTAGAGTTCCCTCCACTCACGTTGTCTGATCCCTGACAGGACTCGGAGGGAACTTTGTAGCAGCTTCCGGCGATTCCTCGCCGCCAGTGAAAAGTCCCATTCCAGCAAGCACAAGGGACGTGAGGTGATTGACATGTCAGGCCTGACGCATAGTGACGGGATGGCTCCATCCAGCAGCGAGCAGAGGAACAACATTCGATTGCTGACCAAGTTGGAGGTGTGCAGGGAGTTGGGGATCTCACTTTCTACCTTGGATCGGCGGATAGCCTCTGGTGCAATTCAGACTCGCAAGAAGCCGATGAGGCAAAGACATCGTGTGTTTGTTGTGATGGAGGGGTCCACAACCAAAAGCAAACACGATGACTCTTTGATCGTGTTGGCTTTGACGGTGGCACTGGAGAGAATCCTGGGCTTGGAGACAAAGGGGACAGATGTAGAGAAGCAGCTGAGAGAAGAACAGCAACGTAACTCGCTGTTGTTCGAAGAGTTGAAAGCAACAGCAGCGCACCCGCCGTCCCGGAGTCGATCACGTCCCTGGTGGCGATTTTGGGATTCACCACGGTGATGGGAAACGAAGGGGAGAACGTGATACGCCCCGATGGCCAGTTGCAATTCAGTAACTAACTATTTATACTTCTCCTCAGTTACCGCATGATCGGGAGACATTTCAAGACAAGGGAGGCACGCATTGACCGTAGACCAAAAGGACAAGTATCAACGGATGGTGCTCAGGGGCAAGTACCACAGACTGTACACCTATCTGCACAGCCTTCAAATTCAGGAGTGGAGGACTTCATTCCGAGAGGTTGAAGCAATTGTCGGATTTGAACTCCCTGCTTCTGCACGGGTGCACCGACCCTGGTGGGGAAATCAGCGGCGCGGCAACGGCCACAGTCACTCTCTTACCTGGAATGTTGCCGGATGGGAGACGGGGGAAGTAGACATGGAAGCAGAGACGTTGCTGTTCCGCCGAAGGCAGTCCAAACCCATACCCAGGCTCCCTCTAGACGAGGTGTGGCCTGTCCACCCCACAGCAGTTTGGCCCGAGGGCCTTAGTCTGAGAAGAGAGGACCTCTACGAGGAGAGGGTCTAGCCCTGGCATGTTCATAGATACCAACGTGCTGGTAATGTCCCGTATTCCCGGTGCACCAGACCACGAGGCTGCCCGGTCGAGTCTGGAACGCGCACTTGAAGACCCCGAACCCCTCAGGATCAGTCGACAGGTAATTCGCGAGTATCTGTCGGTTGTTACACGTCCTCAGACTTGGCCGGAGGCCATCACTCGAAAGGAAGCTCTCACCGACGTGAGCAAGCTGATTGGCATCTTCGAGATACTTGAGGACGGCCCTCACGTCACCGAGGTACTGTTGTCCCTGTGCCGAGATGTCCTCGTCGGCGGCCGGCAGATTCACGACGCCAACATCGTTGCGACCATGCTGTCCCACGGTGAGCGTCGGCTGCTGACGTTCAACGGTACAGACTTTCGCCGGTACGGCGACCGCATAGAGCTGGTTAACGGCTAGAGAATTGAGCCGGACATTCAACCTGTAGAAGGACAGCATGAAGAGAAAGCAATTGGAACCACCCACACCTGCAGCACCACCCGCCCAGGTGTGCAGTGATAACCGAGATGTGGACCTGTCCGTTGAAGCCCAAATGGGCCTCAAGAGAATGCGCAGACAGGAGCGCAGTGTGAACGATCCTGGAATGTCGATACTTCGTACTCCAAGCGTGGAGTAAAGTGCGCATGAGTGTCAGAATGGTCATCCTGAAGACCTATAGGAACACTAGATCTGTCGATAGTCTATGAAGCCTTCAGAAAGATTGAACCGCTCTTATACTTTGGCAGAAGCCACGGTGGAGGTTGTTGTTGATAGCGGGACCGTTTGTGTTCCTGCAAAGGTCACTTTGGAGCTATCGCCACGCCCGAAAGTTGTGTTTGACCTGGCGTTTACACGGGCCGATGTCAAGGCTGCGAACGAGATAGTGGACAAACGGGAAGTAGAAATCCTGCTAAACAACGGAATAAGTGTCCCCACTGTGCAAGGCTTCCCCACCACCTTAGGCGGCGGCAAGATCAGACTCACAATGATTCCGAAGTCCGACTTGGTTACGGTAAGGGACGAAAAAGCCAGCTTCACTAGATGCAAGTTTGCCTTGATCAACTTTCCCAGTATCTGGGGAGAAAACGACGTCGACCGCCCTAATCCTTCCAAGCCGGGAACAGGTCTGATTTATCAGCGGTTTCAACTTCGAGCCGGCCCATGGTTAGTAGATATTATTGGGGTTGACACCGTCATGGATGTACACTTTGGCTTACTTCAGCGTGGCGGGTCAGCCCTTACTCACACTGGAACAGTTGTCAGAACGGATGGAAAGCAGTTCTCTTCAGACGAGCTCAAAGGTTTTCTGGAGGTACTTCACCTATTTCTTTCCTTTGCCAGAGGGTCCCACTGCGGATTAACCTTACTGTCCGGTCATGATTCGGCCCGGAACCGGATTTGGGAGCAGTGGGGCACCTACAGAGTTGAACCCTGGCGACGCGTGCTTCCAAGTTGGCTTGACCCAGTAGGAAGTCATCACCTTTCTTCAATCTTCGATGGTTTCCTAAAGCTGCTAAACGATGCAGCAAGAGGCGACGGAATATCCAAGGTAATTCAATGGTACCTGAGAGGCAATGAGAGCAACGAGCCAGAGGTGGGTGTCGTGTTCGCTCATGCTGCACTCGAGCGCCTTTCTTTCTTAGTCAATGGGCCAAAGGGCCGGCAGCAGCGTGAAGGTGATTGGATGGCCGATGCATTACGACGCAACGGCATAAGCCCCAACTTGCCCGCTGAATGCAGCGAATTGACAAACTTAGACAAAACGCGCCATTGGAGCCATGGCCCGCACGTGTTAACTGTTTTTAGAAACGACCTGGTACATCCCGATAACAGAAGTGGCCCCTTTCATGCTTTAGCTATGCACGAGGCCCAGAGCTTGGGATTACATTACATTGAATTGCTGCTCCTTCGGATGTCGGGCTTTTCGGGGCAGTTCATGAACAGGTTGAAGGGTAGTGTAACTGCTTCGTCCAAGTTTAAGGCAGTGCCGCAGACGCCAAGCCCGACCAAAATAGGGCAGTAGTCGATCCACAAACGTACTCATATTCGCCAAAGAATCGAGCTAGGGAGAATAGAATCATGAAACATCTACAACCACTCACACCCGCGGCCCTCTACGCCAGAGTGTCCAGCGACAGACAGGATGTCGATTTGTCCGTCGCCGCCCAGTTGAGGGCGTTGAACGAATTCGCCAAGAAAAACAACTACTTCGTCGCTCGACAGTACGTGGACGAGGCCGAGAGCGGACGCGTCGCAGACAGGCCCGAGTTCCGCAAGATGATCGAGGAGGGGTCGGAGCCCAATTCTCCCTTCCAAGTCATCCTGGTCTGGAAATTCTCCAGGTTCACCAGAAAGCGAGAACACGCCGTGGCTTTCAAGTCTATGCTCAGGCGCAAGGGCATCAGGGTAGTCTCCATCACCGAGCAGGCTGACGACACCCCCACGGGTAGGCTCCTGGAAGCCATCATCGAGAGCGTCGACGAATTCTACAGTGAGAATCTGGCCCAAGAAGTTACAAGGGGAATGAGGGAAGCAGCCTCGAGGGGTTTCTTCCTAGCCTCAAGGGCTCCCTTCGGATACAAACGCATCAAGGTCAAGGACGGAGCCAAGGAGCGTCCCACGCTGGAGGTGGATCCCGCCACAGCCCCCGTGGTGAAGGAGATCTTCCAGAGTTCTCTCATGGGCGCTGGCTTGAAGGAAATCTGCAAACAGCTGAACGACAGGGGCATTACCAACAGGGGCAGGCGCTGGTACAAGAGCGGCCTTGCATATCTCCTCCGCAATGAGGCCTACACCGGCGCGGCAGTGTGGGGTAGGACCGTCAAGGGAAAGAAAGCCGACAATCCTGTACGGGTGGAAGATGCCTGGCCCGCTTTGGTATCTAGGGAGGTGTTCGACGCCGTGCAGCAGGGCATGCGAAGTCGGGCACCGAAGGTGCAGAGGCCGGGCAGGGTGGGAAGCACCTACCTGCTGAGCGGATTACTGAAGTGCGGATTGTGCGGCAGAGCCTACATAGGCCAGAAAGCCAAGGGAGGCCAGTTTGCCTACTACATCTGCGGGACCCTCTACCGGGATGGAGCAGGAACCTGCGAGGCCCGCTACCTAAACGCCACCAGGGTGGAAGACTTCATCGTTGAGAAGATCAGGGAAAGAATTCTCACCGAAGAAACTATCGTTGAGCTTGTCACCCTGGTGGCAGAGGAGATTGACGCCATGGCCGGAGAGTTGGCCGGTAGAGTGGAGGTGATAGAGGGAGAGCTAGCGGACGTGAGGAAGCGGCTTGGGAGGCTCTACGAGGCACTGGAAAACAGTGACTTGACCTTGGAGGTTCTCTCCCCTCGTATCTTCTCTCTGAGACACCGTGAGGAGCAGCTGGAGGCTGCGCTGGACGACGCCTTACGTCAGTTGGAGCAGCGAAGGATTGAACTTCCCACCACCGAGGAGATGAAGGAATACGTGGCGGACTTGAGGGAGTTCCTGAAGGAGGGGACTATACCTGAGCGCAAAGCCCTCATACGCAACTTCGTAGAGGACATCAAGGTGGTGGAAGATGAAGCTACGTTGACCTACACGATCCCCATGCCCAAGGGCGGAATAAGCCAGGAATCGGCCCCGGTTCTAGATTTTGTGCAGTCAGGCCCGCCCGACTGGACTCGAACTCATCAGAGAATGGCTGATTCAGTAAGGCAGCATCCACATAAGCAGGCTGGAACTTCGGAAGCTGGCGTGGAGAAAATTGCTCTATCTCGCCCGTTTGAAGGCCAGACATGACTCACCCCAACTCCATGCCTTTCGTCTCGGCGACGTTATTGACTTCCCTTCCAATTGCAACCTTTGTCAGTATAACATCCATAGGCGTACGACTATAGAGATCAGATCACTCATAAGCAGTCTTCTAAGAAGTTATTGGCAATTGTGGGGAAATATGTGGGGAAACTTGAACAATGCCCCTGATTTAGCTACGACTTCGAATCCAGGCCGGGCAGCTTTCTCTTAACCTTCTCTTAACGCTCCTCTTCCCCCGCACGTTATCCTACCCTCACCACTATCCCTTGGCCGGAGTCAGACACCCTCTAGACTTGAAAAATCGAAGCTCACGACGCGGGTTCCCAAAGCTCGATCGCGTTCCCTTCAGGGTCGTGGATGCGGGTGAAGCGGCCTATGCCCTCCATCTCGCTCTCGTGGCTGACCTCGATGTCCGCGGACCTCAGCTGCGCGACCATCCCGTCCAGATCGGCCACGCGAAAGTTCAGCATGAAAGCCTTGTCAGCCGCGAAATAGTCCGTGTCGGCATCGAAGGGCGAGAAAACCGTGACCCCGGACTCCGTCACCCACGGCTCCATCTCCATGCTCGTCGGAGCAGGGTTGATCCCAAGATGCTCCTGGTACCATTTCGTAAGCCCCTCCGGGTCCTTCGCCCGAAAGAAGAACCCGCCGAATCCCTGGACCTTCTGCATGCAACACCTCTCATTACATAAAAGCAGCCTCGTACTTCCCCACGGTGGGGAACGGTGTGAGGATACTCCTTCAACACTAAAATGCCAAAAGCCCTCCCCATAAGACCCCTCGCCGCCGAGTTTGTCGGCACCTTCCTGCTGGTACTGGTCGCCACCGGCGTCATCATGGCAGACGAACTGTCTGGCGGCCAGGTCACCCACCTCGGCATCGGCATCGCAACCGGCCTCGCCGTCTCCGTCATCATCTTCGCCCTCGGCCACGTCTCGGGCGCCCACATAAACCCCGCCGTCACCATCGGCTTTGCCCTCGGCGGCCATTTCCCCTGGCGCACCGTCCCCGCCTACGTCGCCGCCCAGCTGGCCGGCGGTATCCTCGCCAGCGCCGTCCTTCTTGCTCTCCTTGGCAACGTCGCCAACCAGGGCGTAAACCTCCCCGGCGTGGGCACGTTCCAGGCCCTCGGCTTCGAAGTTATGCTCACCTTCCTGCTCATGCTCGTCATCGTCGCCGTGGCCACCGACTCCAAGGCCCGGGGCAACCTGGCCGCCATCGCCATCGGCGCCACCGTGGGCCTGGAAATCATCTTCGCCGGCCACCTCTCCGGCGCCTCCATGAACCCCGCCCGCTCCCTCAGCCCCGCCTTCATCGGCTGGACCTGGGCGGCCCAGTGGATCTACGTCGTCGCCCCCCTCATCGGAGCCGCCCTTGCGGCCCTCTTCTACGGCTGGATTCGCGACGATGCAGACTAGCCTACTCTTCCCATCTTCACATTTCCTTAGACTTTCTCATTCATAGTATCCGCGACGATCATGGAACGAAGCCTTACCTTTTGTCGTATTATCTATTGACGCAACCATCCCAATGGTCAAAATAACCCGGCAGTCCACCCTCGCGGAAAGCACAACAGGAGTAACGGTTTGGGAGACGCAATAATCAACACCTTCAAGGGCCTCGGTTTCTGGCGAATCAGCTTGCTCGTGCTCCTGCTTGCGGCATCCGGGGGCGCTGTCTACGGCATCTATCTCTGGGTTGGCCAGGACGACTCCGATACCCTCGAGGAGGACCAGCAGATAGTCACCGTCGCCCAGGGCAATCTCGTCAACCAGGTCGTCATCAGCGGCAGCCTCCAGTTCCCCACCCGCGAGACCCTCAAGTTCGGCGCCGCAGGCGTTGTCGAGGAGCTCCGCGTCGAAGAGGGCGACTACGTCGAGGCCGGCCAGGTCATCGCCGCCCTCGATGTTGAGACCATCGCCAGCCTCCGCGAGGAGATAGAAGACTCCCGCGTCAAGATTCAGGACGCCGAAGACGCCATCGAAGACCTCAACAACCCCTATACCTCCCTCGACGTGGTGACCGCCGAAGAGAAGGTCGTCACCGCCAGGGTTGCTCTCCGGGATGCCGAAGAGGCGCTGGAGGACCTTCTCACCCTCCCGGACCTCGAAGATGAGATCATCGCCGCCGAAGCCGACGTGGCAAAGGCAAGGTTGGACCTGACCAATGCCGAGGACGCCCTGGCCAAGCTCACCGATAATGTGGACCCGGACGACGTACGGCAGGCCCAGGTGAAGATTGACTCCTTCGAAGTCTCCCTCGCGAACGCCCAGCAAGACCTTGATCTCCTGGACGAAGAATGGCAAACAAAGCTGGACAACGCTTCCGAGGTCATAACCGATGCTCTTTCAGACTACCGGGAGGTGGTCTACCGCTACCTCGGCGCGGAAGTGAGCGAGGAAGATTCCCTCCTCTCGCCCCGGGGAATGATCTTTGGCTGGGGAATCCTATTGGAAGGCCTGTTCACCTCCCCGCCGGTGGACTCCTTCACCCTCGCCGAGCACCTGCAGTTGGTGGACGATCCCGACACACCCTGGAACGAAGCTACTGTCCAGGGCTGGACCCTCTTCTCCTTCGGCGCCACCATCGCCGCCTGCGAGGAAGATGCGGTACTGCCCGCCTGGCAAATCTGCGTTAGCCGGGAACTTGAGACCTCCTGGGACAAGCTGGACGAAGCCCGCGAGCCCTTGGACAACCTCCAGAAGCAGTACGACGCCGCCCGCTCCAAATCGGAAGCCAACGTCAGCGATATCCAGCAGTCATTGCAGGACGCTCAGATAGCCCTCTCCGACCTCTTCGAAGCCCCCGACCCGCTGGACGTGGAAAACGCTCAGTTCGACATCTTACAGGCCCACCTCGCCATTGCCGACGCGGAAGCGAAGCTGGCCGACTTGCACGAAGACCTCCTGGAGCGCCCGGACCCCCTCGACCTGGAGGCCCAATCCAAGACCATCGAGACCGCCCAGGCCGCTCTCACCCAGGCCGAAGAAGACCTCGCGTCTCTCTTCGACCCGCCGGACCCCCTCCAGATGGCCCTCCTGCGTAGCCAGCTCGTTTCCGCCCAGCTGGCCTTGGAAGCCGCCGAAACCCGGCTCGAAGCCGCCGTCGTCGTTGCCCCCTGGAGCGGCCTCGTCGCTGGCGTCTCCGTTGAACAGGGCGACGAAGTCAACCGCAACGCCGACATCGTCGAGATAGTCGATTCCCTCGACGTTGAGCTGGACGGCATCGTCGACGAAATAGACGTCCTCTCCGTCAGAGTCGGCGATCAGGCCGTCGTCAGCATGGACGCCCTCCCCGGCCAGAGCCTCACCGGCACCGTCTCCCGCATCGACGCCGGCGCCACCAACCAGCAGGGCGTCGTCACATACCCTGTCCGCGTCCGCATGACCGTCCCCGCAGAGCTCAACCTCATCGAGGGCCTCAGCGGCGTCGCGGAAGTCGTCATCCAGCAGGAAGTCGGCCTCCTAATCCCCGCCCAGGCCGTCATGGGCCGCTTCGACGCCCCCGTGGTCCAGGTCATGGAAGACGGCCAGATCCAGGAAAGGGCCGTCACCCTCGGCATCAGCGACGACTTCTGGGTCATCGTCACCTCCGGCCTCGTCGAAGGCGAGCAGGTGGTCTTCCAGGCCCCCGACTCCTCCGGCTTCCAGTTCCCCGGTTTCGGCAGGGGCGGCGGGAGCGGCGGCTTCATCATCCGCGGCGGCCCCGGCCGCTAGCTGGCGAGTCGCAGCCAATGATAGTCCTCGAAGCTGTAACCAAGGTCTACACCCTGGGCAGCGTTTACGTCAGAGCACTCGACGGCGTGGACCTCTCCATCGCCAGCGGCGAGATGGTCGCTATCATGGGCGTCTCCGGCTCCGGCAAGTCCACCCTCATGAATATCCTCGGATGCCTCGACGTCCCCACCTCCGGTTCCTACTCCCTCGACGGCGAGGACGTCGGCTCCCTCGACGACGACCGCCTGGCCTATATCCGCAACCGCAAGGTCGGGTTCGTCTTCCAGACCTACAACCTGCTGCCCCGACTCAGCGCCCTCGCCAACGTCGAACTCCCCCTTCTCTACGGCCGAGACCGCCGACACAGGCGCCGCCGCGCCCTGCAAGCCCTGGAACGCGTTGGCCTCTCCGACCGCACCACCCACAAGCCGACGGAGCTCTCCGGGGGCCAGCAGCAGCGCGTCGGCATCGCCCGCGCCCTCGTCAAGGAACCCGCCATCCTTCTCGCCGACGAACCCACCGGCAACCTCGACAGCCGATCCAGGCAGGAAATCCTCGATATCCTCGTCGGGCTCAATCGGCAGGAGCATCTGACCGTCGTCATCGTCACCCACTCCCCGGAGATAGCCGCCCGCACCGACCGCGTCATCTCCATGCTCGACGGGCGCATCGTCGACGACACTCCCGTGGGCCGGGACCGTTAGATGAACCCCCTCGACATCGCCCTTTCCGCCCTCACCTCCCTCTGGGCCAACAAGCTGCGTTCCGGCCTCACCGTGCTTGGCATCGTCATCGGCGTCGCCGCCGTCATCTCCCTCATGTCCATCGGTCGGGGCGCCCAGGCCTCCATCACGGAGAGAATTCAGTCCCTCGGCACCAACCTCCTCTTCGTCCAGCCCGGCGCGGCCAGCTTTGGCGGAATCTTCTTCGGGCAGGGTTCCGCTTCCACCCTCACCCTTAACGACGCCGAGGCCATCGCCGACCCCGCAGCGCTACCCTCCGTGGCCGCAGTGGCCCCGGAGTTGAACACCTTTGGCGATATCGTATTCGGACGCGAAAACACCTCCACCCAGGTCCTTGGCGTCACCCCCGAATACTTGGGAGTCCGCAACCTGGAAATGGCCACCGGCTCCTTCATATCCGAAGGCCACGTCAACAGCCGCTCGGACGTCGTCGTCCTCGGTTCCCTCGTGTCGGAAAACCTCTTCGGCTTCCGCGATCCCGTGGGTCAATCCGTCCGCCTCAACGGACGTCCCTTCACCGTTATCGGAGTTCTGGATTCCATGGGCGGCGGCCCCTTCGGTCTTTTCGACGACCAGGCCCTCGTGCCCATCACCACCGCCTACTATCGCCTCGCCTCCGAGCGCACCACCCAGGGCGAAGTGACCGTCAATCTGATCAGCGTTCAGGCGAAGGACGAGGAGCTCATGGACGAGGCCGAAGCCGAAATCGCCACCCTCCTCCGCCTCCGCCACCGCCTGACGAGTGAGGACGACTTCACCATCAACAACCAGCAGGACACCCTTGAGACCCTGGAGGAGACTACCGACACCTTCGTCATGTTCCTCGGCGCCATCGCCGGAATCTCCCTGCTGGTGGGCGGCATAGGGATAATGAACATAATGCTGGTCTCCGTAACCGAGCGCACCCGCGAAATCGGCATCCGCAAGGCCATGGGCGCCACCCGCCGCGACATCCTCGTCCAGTTTATGTCGGAGGCAATCGTCCTCAGTATCGGCGGTGGCGGCCTTGGAGTCCTCGCAGGTATAACCCTCTCCCGCCTCATCGATGGACGCACCCTCCTGGGCCAGAACTTTGAGACCGTCTTCAGCGGAGATATCGTCGTCCTCGTCCTGTTCGTCTCCGCCGCCATCGGCCTCTTCTTCGGCATCTACCCTGCCGTCCGCGCCGCCCGCCAGCACCCCATCGACGCCCTCCGCTACGAATAGACCTCCCAAGGAGAATAGAAAATCATGAATAAGTCCTTCCTGGTTATAGCAGCCATCTTTGTCCTGGTTGGAGGAAGCATCGGCGGGGCCTTCGTAGGTGGCATGATTGTCGGCGAAAACCGATGGGAGGAAGATGCTCTCGCCACGGCTCAATATACACAGGCCGGACAAGCCGGACAGTCCGCCGCCCTTCAGCAGTTCGCAAATCAGGTCCCTCGTGACGAGGACGGCAACCCCGACTTCGCCGCCATTCAGCAGCTGGCCCAGACCCAGGGCCGCGGCCTTCCCGCGCCCCAGGGCCAACCAACAACCGACTCCACCGACACAATTTCCGATGGTGCAGATGGGGCAACCACCGCTTCAACAGATTCCGACACCGACTCTTCCGAGAGTGCAGACACTCAGCCCGTAATCCCCGGCATCGGAGGTCGCGGATTGGGCCTATTCGGCGGCGGCGCAACCTTCGGAACCATCGATTCTATAGCCGATGACATCGTCGTCATAAACACCCCCGAGGGCCCGGTGGAAGCCGCCATAGGCCCGGATACCGCTATCCAGGTCTTCACAAACGGGGAACTCGCCGACCTGACCGAAGGAATGTCTGTCACCGTCATGGGCCAGCTACATTCCGAAACCGGTAGGCTGGACGCCCTAACCATAATCGGCGCGCCGGAGAGTGCTGGAGCCTTCCCCGGCCTCGGAGGCCTACAGAACAGAGGCCAGGGAGGAGCAAGCCGCGGCCGCTAACTCCCTACCCTCTTCACCCTTCCCCCTCTCCCAACATGTCACCCTGAGCGCAGCGCAGCGGAGCCGAAGGGTCTCGCCACCGGGCCACGCCCAACCCTAGCCAATCCTTGTTCCTGCGAAGGCAGGAACCAATACTCTACCGACACCCACGGCACCCCGAAGCAAACCCCTCAGTCCCCCTTCGCCCCCGCCACGTCCCGACTCTCAAACCGCCAGAACGCCGCCGCCCCCAGCGCTACCGTGTAAGCCGCAATCACCAGGAAGAAATGAAACGCCCCCAGGTCCCCGTCAGCCCGTATCCCAAACGTCACCTGCACAACGTCGTCGTGGGCCAGCCAGGCCGACACGTTCGGTCCCAGGATGAAATTCGCCAGCGTCTCGAACCAGGCGAACAACCCGGACATGATGCCGACAGCAATCGCCTCCACCATGTAATACCCCATCGCCAGGGCAATCCCCACCCCCGTCGACGACGTCAAAACTGCAAAGAACACCGCTAACATCAGGTACGGCACCAGCGCGTAAAGCACCTTGCCGAACATGATGAACACCGTGCTCCAGTCTCCAGTGTCCGCCCAACCGCCTCCCACGTGCCGCACCAGCACCGTGAACAGCAGGCTTGTCAGCGCCATCATCACGGTTGTCACCAACAGACCCCCCGCCGCCACTCCCATCAGCGTCGCGATCTTGGAAGCCAGGAATTTCCTCCGCGCCACGCTGCTCACAAGATTGGTGCGCAGCGTCCCCCAGGCATACTCCGTGCCTATCAACGAGGTGGCCAGCACCATCGCCACGACGATGCCAATGAAGGAAGCCGCCGATAGTCCGTTGGTGAGGCTCGCCGGCATCACGAAGAAGTCGCGGCTGTCGCTCGTCAACACGTCCTCTCGGTCATCGTCCTCGCATACTGACCGATAGTCTTCAATGAGAGGCGCAAGGCTCTCCTGCTCCTCCGGCGGTAGGTTCGCCACCGATGCGGGCATCGCACCATCTCGAATCTCGGCGCAGGTAAATGTCACCATAGTCGTACGACCCTCGGAGTCCGTCCTTTCAAACCCATACTCCGCTTCGAATTCCAAGGCGTTACCGGATAAATCTCCCCGGTAGATGAAGTAGCTGCTGACCAGGCCGATTTGCGGGAACAGGATGAGAATGGCCAGCAGGGCCCACGGCATCCACCGCCGCCGCAACTTGAACCACTCCCAACGGCTGAGACTCAGAATTCCAAGCACCCAATCTGATACGATTTTCAAGTACGCCTCCAACGCAAACTTCCTTTGCGGCCCATCAAACTATGCCACAAATGCTCTACCCAAACAACGACTCCCCCCTTCCCTATTCACCCTTCCCCCTCAACGGGGGAAGGTTTGGATGGGGAATTATAAAGAATAGTTGACACTGGTTTTGGTGATGCCTATAATTCTGCACCATGCCAGCCAACTTTGCCAACCGCACCCTATGGACCGGTGACAACCTCGAAATTCTCCGTGGCCTCAACTCCGATTGCATTGATTTAATATATCTAGACCCTCCTTTCAATTCGAACGCCAACTACGCCGCCCCGGTAGGCTCCCAGGCAGCCGGAGCCGCCTTCAAGGATACCTGGACACTCAGCGACGTCGACACCGAATGGGTGAACCTTATCGAGGCCAAGCATCCGGCCCTTCGCCGGGTGCTGCTGGCCGCTCTCACGGACTCCGACAAGTCTTACCTGGTCTATATGGCAATCCGTTTGTTGGACATTCATCGAATTCTCAAGCCGACTGGCAGCGTCTACCTTCATTGCGATTCTACGATGAGCCACTATCTGAAGTTGGTCATGGACGCGATTTTCGGACGGCGCAATTTCAGGAATGAGATTGTCTGGCACTTCCCGGACAATTTCCAGGGCAATGTCAAGCGGTTCGCCGCCAACTCCAATGTACTGCTCTTCTACGCTGCCCCTGGATATGTCTTCAACCAGGTGCGGATACCCCTGGACAAGCCGAAAAAGAGGGGGGGGGGAGGGTTTGGAGTAAAGAACTGGGGCGAGTTGTACCTGAACGGGGGCCGGACGGGAAACCGGTCTATCGCATCTACACGACGAAGAAAGTTGACAACGTTTGGACCATCGGGCAATCGTCGGTTACCAATCGAGGCTCTAAGGAACGCACCGGCTACCCCACGCAGAAGCCCCTCGCCCTTGTCGAGCGGGTGATCCAGGCGTCCAGTAATGAGGGTGACATGGTGCTAGACCCTTTCGCCGGTTGTGCGACGGCTTGCGTTGCTGCCGAACGGCTGGGGAGACAATGGGCCGGGATAGATATAGCTCCCAAGGCCTATGAGTTAGTCCAAGAGAGGCTCGCCAGGGAAGTCGCTGTAGGGAATGACACGGCTCCAAGGTTATGGCACTGCATCCACCGCACGGACATACCCCACCGGACGGACTTAGGAGACCTTCGCCCCTACCGCTCGCACAGAAACAGCCTGTACGGCTTACAGGCCGGGGAATGTGGGGGCTGTGGTACTCATTTTGAGTTGAGACATCTTGAGGTTGACCACATCATCCCCAGGAGCAAGGGCGGGACGGACCATATAGACAACCTTCAGCTCCTATGCGGTTCATGCAACCGCATCAAGGGGAATCGAGGAATGGAGTATCTACGGGCGAAGCTGCAACTCGGCTAGCTTAATCTTCTCTGTCGACAATCCACCAGGCCAGAATCTTGCCGTTGATTCGCGCAACTACAAGGTCTTCGACCTTACACTCATGCACCAAAGCGCTGATTTTCTTAATGCAATCCGCCCTCACTACGATAACCGGCGGGAGTGGTCCGTCCTTCGTCTGAGATGCAACCTGAATGTGATAATATCTTGTGTCCATTAGTCAGTCCTTCCGCAATTCATCGAGATATTCATGGCCATTCCATGTGATCTCCCGCACGCTCACCCCCTCTAGGGACTCAGAGTCTACTCTAATGAACCCGGCTTGTTCTAGCAGGCGAAGGTGATATTTGACCGTCTCGAGGGGTGCCGTGAAGGTGCTAGCCCCAATCTCAACGTTCCTGAAAATCTCATGGTGTTCCTCGAGGTGTTCGAGGATACTCTTCAGCAAATCCTTATCGCGCTTCATGCTGTCAACTCCCTATACCTGAGCCGCTTCCCCACCATCCCCTGGGCGACGCTGGCCATCTGATCCAGTGTGTCCAATGCCCTGATGCTATGCCGGCCTGCAAATTCTGAGATGTAGCGGTGAAGGTGCTTCGGTGAAATGCGGTGATAGGTTCCCTGGTACCCGCGCTTGAGCATGGCCCAGAACGATTCCACCCCGTTGGTGTGAGCCATCCCACGGACGTACTCGCCGACGGAATGATGGACTGCTTCATGGTGAATTCGGTTGAACATATCGCCGACGCCACTATATGCGGATGCGCCGTCAGTGTAAACAGTCGCCCCAGGGGCGACGTTATCGTTCACGAAGGCCCATAGAGCAGCCCTATCGGGCGATTCAACCACCATCGCCTTGACCTTGTTCGTCTTCCTGTCCTTTGCGCCGACTACCGCAGTCTTGCCCACGGGTCCGCGTCCGGCCTTCAGCTTCTTGGATTCGTGCTTGTTGCGTTCCTTGCCGCCGAAATAGGCCTCATCCAGCTCTACCGGGCCGGTGAAGGGCGGCTCATCGTCGCCGTCAAAGGCCTTGCGGATACGCTGAAGCATGAACCAGGCCGTGGGCTGGGAGACGCCAATATCGCGATGCAGCTTCATTGAGCTAACGCCCTTCAAACTGGTGAGGTGAAGGTAGATCGCCCATGCCCACTTTCGGAGGGGAACCTTCGATGATTCGAGGAGGGTTCCCGTCCGCACGGAGAAGTAGGCGCGGCATGCGCTGCACCAGTAGGGCATATTGGAGTGAGAGGATTCTACGGTCTGGCTGCCTTGGCAGCGGGGGCAATGGCGGCCATTGGGCCAGAACCAGGATTCGAGCAGCTGCTGGGCCTTGTTCTCATCGGGGACCATCTCGGAGAACTCAAGGATGGTGATACCCTTGCGGTGGGACTTGCCGGGGGCCTTTGTCGTTGCCATATTTCACCTCTCTAACCTGGGTAAAAGTCTAGCAGAAATAGCCCCCGCTGTCAACTATTCTTTATAATTCCCTAAAGTAGCATATAGACGAGCAACTGAGGGAAGGGTAGAACTGCGTGGCGCTGATGAGGGAGATCAGGTAATTGAGGTACGACCGGGGCTACACCATATTGAAGGACTACGTCCAGCCCCGGCGCAGGCCCAGACAACCGAAGGCGACGGTGAGGTTCGAGACGGGACCTGGGCGTGGGGGGTGGAGGGCCGTCTGTGGCATTGGGAGTTGTTCTCGCGAACATGCAAGAAGCGCAATTGATAAAGTAAAGGGGACAGGTACAGAAGGAATGAGGGAACTGTTTGAACGACTGCTAAAGTTGGAAGCAAGACAGCATGAGGACAATGGAACGAGTTCCGTCGAAGGCCTCGCTTTGCGCCCAACGCATATGGACCGGCGAACTCGGGGAATCGACTAAAGAGCGAGGAAGTGGTATCTCTGGAACCTCAGAGTAATGAGGCACAGACCATGAGTACCGCCATGGCACTTGTGAAAGAATGGCGAATGCTCAGGACTGGGGGCAAGCTGCTGGGAGCCAAGTGGAATGGGCCGAGGCATAGAAGCCAGAGATTGGCCCGATTTAGGAGATTGGATTGACGTTGCCTCATGGACTTGATTCGCCGAATACATCTGACAGAAATTCCCACCTATCGTAGCGCCGAGAAACCATGTGGTGGGTGTAAAGGGGCGACAGTCACGGCCGAGAGGCCTGAGTGGTTAGGCGAGTGAATAACCTATCTATTGCGTTAGTTTGAGACCTTCACCTACCATTGGGAAGGACAATCGAAAATCAAGGCAAATGCCACGGGAGGACTAATTCATATGACTCAAACCGATAACATACCCGAAGAGAGATGAGGGTGGCGAAGCCATGAATTATGGCCAGATAGTTGGTCTCATTTGGGGAGTCGCTGACCTGATCCGGGACACCTTCAAGAGAGGTAAATATCAGGACGTCATTCTGCCCCTAACAGTGTTGCGGCGGCTTGACTGTGTGCTGGAACCCACAAAGGAGAACGTGCTTCAGCGGCAAGCTGAATTGAGAGGCCGGGGACTTGAGAACCTCCATAGGCAACTCTGCGATGCTTCAGGGTTTGAATTTTACAACACCTCCCGCTATGACTTTGATAGGCTGTTGGCAGACGCGCCAAACGTAGCTCCAAACCTCAGGAATTACATTGCGGGATTTAGCCAGAATATGCGCGAGGTCTTGGAGAGGTTCGACTTCGATAACACCATCAGTAAACTCGACGAGTCGGGCCTTCTGTTTCAGGTGTTGGAGCGCTTCGGGGGCGTAGATCTTCATCCCGACGTTATCGATAACGCCACAATGGGTACTGTCTTTGAGGAGTCAATACGCAGATTTAACGAAGCGTTGAACGAGAATCCCGGTGAGCATTTCACGCCCCGAGATGTGGTTCATCTAATGGTGGACCTAATGCTAGCTGGAGACAAACACAACATCAGCGGTGAGGGGGTCGTGCGCACGGTCTATGATCCATGCTGTGGGTCGGGTGGGATGCTGACCATCGCCAAAGAGCATGTCACCATCGGCCATCGGGAGAACGGCAGACTGTTGACTAGAGCCGTTAATCCCATGGCCGAGATTCACCTCTATGGGCAGGAAGTGAATCCGGAGACCTGGGCGGTCTCCAAGTCTGACCTGTTCATGAAGGACCCCACGGGAAGAGACGCCGATAACGTCGTCTTCGGCACTACGCTCTCCAACGACCGGCACGCGACCCGCACTTTCGATTACCTTATTGCGAACCCGCCCTATGGCAAGAATTGGAAGAGGGACGAAAACGAAGTCCGTGACGAGCACGCACGCGGCAGTGCAGGCAGGTTCAGCCCGGGGCTTCCGCGCATCAGTGACGGGCAACTCCTGTTCCTATTGCATATGATCGCCCGAGCCAAGGCTCCGAACGAGGGAGGCTCACGCATTGCCATCATTATGAACGGCTCCCCTCTGTTCACCGGTGACGCGGGCAGTGGCGAGAGCGAGATACGTCGCTACATTCTCGAGAACGACTTGCTGGAGGCGCTAATTGCCCTGCCTGAGCAACTCTTCTACAACACCGGCATTGCCACCTATGTTTGGCTCCTTACCAACCGCAAGGCTCCGGAGCGTCAGGGCAAGGTGCAACTCATCGACGCTTCCTCCTTCTGGGTGCCGATGCCCCGGAGCTTGGGCGATAAGCGTCGACAGATACCACTGGACAAGGCGAAGGACATCCTCAAGATCCTGAATGACTTTCAGGATGGCGATACCCGCATGGTAGTCAAGGACGGCCATCAAGGAGAAATAGTAGTAAGCCGCATATTCCCCACAACCCACTTTGGATTCCGCAAGGTCAATGTGGAGCGTCCACTGCGGCTCAATTTAGAAGCAAGTTCGGAGCGCATCGAGCGGCTGAAAGAGGAGAAGGGGTTTCAGGGTCTAGCCACCTCACGTAAGCGCGGTTACGCGGCAACTCAAGAAGAAGCCCAAGGCATAAGACTACAGGAAGCGCTTCTTGACTTGCTGCATTGCCTACCCAAGGCCAAAGTTACCGATAGGACAGCGTTTGAAGAAATGCTAGATGCAGCCTTGAACAAGGCGGGACTGAAGTTGCGTGCACCGGCGCGAAAGGCGGTTTTGAACGCTCTTGCTGAGCGGGATGAGACGGCAGATATCTGCCGGAAACGGGACGGCAAACCCGAACCAGATCCTAAACTGCGGGATGCTGAGCGGGTACCCATGACAATGGACGTAAACGCCTTCTTCGAAAGGGAAGTCAGGCCTCATGTCCCAGATGCTTGGGTAGACGAATCCAAGCGCGATGTTAGGGATGGCAAAGTTGGCATTGTCGGCTACGAAATCAACTTTAACAGGTACTTCTATCAATACTCCCCTCCCCGACCTCTGGAGGAAATAGATTCTGATATTCAGGGTATCGAAACGAACATCATTCGGATGCTGGCGGAGGTCACAGGTTCGGTCCGAACGTAGCGACGCCCACACCTCTTGTCTCTGGATGCTATACCAGCGGTGAGCGTTATGGTTTTGAGTTGACGCTGGTCGCCGGTTTATTGTAAAATGTCGGCATAGTGTTTAAGAATGCCGACATAAATTAAAGACCATGACCTCTGAACTCAATCAGGACACTCTTCACAGGGCCGGGATAGGCAACTTCTTTCGTCCAAGCCAGCTGACGGAACTTGGAATACCTTATCACAGACTTCGACAGCTTGAGTCTGATGAGAAAGTCGAGCGTGTTAGCTGGGGTCTCTATCGGCTCGCTGAGGCCGAGCCGACGGAACGCTATTCGGTAGCCTCCGTCTGTGCCCGGGTCCCCAACTCTATCGTCTGCCTTCTATCGGCCCTCCAGATACATGAGATTGGCACCCAACTCCCGCGCCAAGTGTGGATCGCCATTCCACACAAGGCAAGGCCTCCTAGAATGGATGACGTAAGCGTTCGTCTGATCCGATTCAGCGGCGCGGCCTGGACCTACGGCGTCCAAGATACGAGATTCGAGGACGTGCCTGCCCGCATTACTTCTCCCGCTCGCACCATAGTAGACTGCTTTAGATTTGAGCGCCTAGTCGGAAGAGAGGCCACCCTTGAAGCTCTGCAAGAAGGCCTTAGAGAGCGAAAGGTAACCACAGCCGCCCTTAGACGGACGCTTGAAGTCCTACCCTCACGGCGTCTGAGTGCCATACTTGAGGCTGGAGTGCTATGACGCTTAACGTAGCAGTTTCAATCAGGGAACGTCTACTCAACAAGGCGAAAAGTGTAGGGGCTGAGTTTGAGTTGTTCCTCGTCCGTTACGCCTGTGAGCGGTTCCTCTATCGCTTGGGGGAGTCCTCAGTGCGGGAAAGGTGCATCCTGAAGGGCGCTAACCTTCTGGCCTTATGGATGGAAGCACCCTTTCGAGCCACACGGGACATTGACCTGTTGACTTACGGAGAAAGCGACGAAAGGGCTGTTCGTGAGGTGATGGCAACTATCTGCAACGTCCCATGTCCCGAAGATGGAATGATCTTCGACGTTCAAGCCCTCCAGGTCTCTCCGATAAAAGACAACCAGAGGTACGACGGCCAACGGGCCAAGCTGTTAGCTTTTCTTGGTAGAGCCCGGATCTCCTTGCAGGTGGACTTTGGCTTTGGCGATGTGGTGGTGCCAGGGCCGATAGAGGCTCAAATGCACACTCTCATTGGCGGTGTTCCCGCCCCGGTTCTCCACACCTATCCACGGGTGAGCACCATTGCCGAGAAGTTCGAGGCCATGGTGCAGCTTGGTACCAGGAATAGCCGCATGAAAGACTTCTACGACATTTGGGCGTTGTCCGAGACCTTCGCTTTTGACGGCGCTGAGTTGCAAGAGGCGGTCGCCCGCTGCTTTGAACGGCGTGGCACCGACCTCCTCTCCGAGATGCCAGAGATCCTTACCCCAGGGTTCTACTCGGAACCGCAGATGCAGGGCTATTGGATGGCTTACAGAAACCAGGGTAGCCTTCTGGCATTGCCGCCGGTCGCGTTTGAAGCGGTTGGAGAAAGGATTCTAGCTTTTCTTGGCCCTGCGCGTGCCAGTATCTTGACCGGCGAACAATTTAGGTTTCTTTGGTCTGCCGGCGGTCCTTGGAGGCGCAGTACCATTGAAGAGGAAGGATAGCAATACTGATGGTAAAACGAAGAGTTTTCTTTAGCTTCCACTACAAGCCGGATAATTGGCGAGCGGCCCAAGTTAGAAACATGGGTATGGTTGAAGGTAACTCACCTGCTACCGACAATGATTGGGAAACCGTCACTCGTGGTGGAGACTTGGCCATCAAATGGTGGATAAATGGTCAGATGTATGGGAGGTCTTGTGCAGTTGTCTTGATCGGCAGGTACACGTCAAGACGCAAGTGGATCAAATATGAGATAGAGAAGGCCTGGAATGATGGGAGAGGGCTATTGGGGATTCACATTCACAATCTCAGAGACGTGAACGGAAATCAGTCGGCAAAAGGCTCAAATCCCTTTTATAGATTCACCGTAGACGGTTCAAGGCTCTCAAACATCGTGCACACCTACAATCCCCCGTATAAGCTCAGTAGGAACGTCTATGCATACATTCAGGACAACATCGCCAATTGGATTGAGGATGCCATTCGCATCAGAAGCAGGTATTGAGTAAGGTAATCGCTATGACCGATAACCAACTACTAAACCAAGATTCTCCTGCAGTCCAGGCGCACCTGACCATGATGCAGGGTGTGATCAATCGGATGGCGGAGAACAGCCGCTCCTGCAAGGTGTGGTGCGTCACTTTGGTGGCTGCCGTCCTGGTGCTGGTTGCCAGGACCGGAGCACCACAACACGCCCTGATAGCCTTGGTTCCAACTCTGCTCTTCCTCTTTCTGGACGCCTACTACTTGGCGCTTGAGCGAGCATTCATCAGGTCCCAGAACGCATTTGTGAAGAAGCTACACCAGCGCAAACTGGAATTTGCCGACGTGTACAGGGTGGTCCCAACTGGAATGGGTATATTCTCAGTCGGGCGGTGCCTGGCGTCGGTATCAATTTGGCTGTTCTACCCTTTGGTGGTGATGACAGTGGTTCTCGCTTGGCAACTAATCCTCCCATCTACTACATCCGTTGAGGCTATGCCATGAATCAGGCAAACATCCCCAAGGTCTTCATCAGCTACTACCACGAGGACGACCAGGAGTACAAGAACCGTCTAGTGCAGGCGTTGGACAGCAAGGCTATCGACAAGTCGGTTAGCCCTGGGGATATTCACGACGAGAATCTCCCGCTGGACGAGATTCGCCGGAGAATACGGGACAACCACATAGCGGACGCCACCGTGACCATCGTACTGATTGGCCCATGCACGTGGCAGCGCAAGCACGTGGACTGGGAGATATCTGCCAGCCTCATTCACAGACGCAACAATCCCAGATGCGGGATGCTGGGTCTACTGCTCCCTACACACACGGACTTTCACAAAAGGCCGGCAGATTGGAATCCCCATCTGATCCCGCAGAGACTTGCCCTCAACAACGATGGCAATGACCCTTTTGCCGTTATCTATAAGTGGCCCAAGAACGGACTCTCCAAGAAGGTCCTGCCAAAAATAAATCAGGCATTCCTGAGGAGAAATCAGACCCCGTGGCCGGACGACAGCCTATCCCTAAATGTGAACAACCGAAGTGGTGATTTCCGGAGTGGTTGGCAGAACTAGAGCCAGAGGAAGTCAGGGGATTGTATACAAAACTAGCCGAGGTCATACCCAATGCAAGAACAAAATCCCGAAATGTTTGGATTGGAAGATATGTCCGCCAAGCAGATTGCGCAGAGAATCGGCGGCATGACAGTAGAACTGCCCGACAACATTGGAGAATTATACTCTGCGCTGATGGATGCACTGACTCTTGACCAACAATGCGATATGTGTGCCGCCGGAGAACATGAGGAGCTACACACCGGTGCGCTCGGTTTTTTGAACACCCTGTCATGGATGATTGGTAGTCAATCAAGTGGAGAGTATGTGTCTGGGCCTAGAGACGGTGAATTTGTTGACCGTAGCAAAGGGTTAGCTCGTGTATATCAAGCGTTGCCCGCATTCGCTGATTTTGCTGCTCATGTTTTCTCTGAGAGTGGCGATGGGGCCTATTACAGCAATGCTGTGGACGCGCACCGCTGCTTCCAGATCATTTTCGAGAGTCTAGCGGGATTTGCTGAGGACGATGAGACGCGCCGAAATCTGCTAGGCGTCTCACAAAGGAATCATGGCTAGTTTTGAGTATGATGCCCCAAGTTAACATGCAGAAGTTGATTACAAAATACAAACCCTATCCTGCCTACAGGCCCTCCGGCGTTGAATGGCTGGGAGATATTCCGGCTCATTGGGAGGTGAGGCGGCTGAAGTATCTTGCGACCGTGAACGATGAGGCACTCCCCGCAACTACGGACCCCGACATGGAGATGACCTATGTGGACATCGGAAACGTGGACTTAGTTAGGGGGATTACTGGCACTGAGGACATGACGTTTGAGGATGCCCCTTCTAGGGCACGGCGCATCGTGCGCCAGGGTGACATCGTAATCTCGACGGTTCGGACCTATTTGAAAGCAATAGCCCGCATTGAGTCAACCGACACCAACCTCATCGTGTCTACCGGCTTTGCGGTGATACGTCCGAACCACTTGCACGATGGGTTTGTTGCCTACGCCCTGGGTTCTCCATACTTTGTTGAACGGGTCGTTGCTCATTCGGTGGGAGTGAGTTATCCGGCTATCAATGCGGGCGAACTCGCTTGCCTGGATATTGCCTTCCCACCCCTGCCCGAACAACAAGCCATCGCCGACTTCTTGGACCGGGAGACCGCCAGGATTGACGCCCTGGTTGCCAAGAAAGAGCAGCTGATAGAGCTGCTGCAAGAAAAGCGCACCGCCCTTATCACCAGCGCCGTTACCCGCGGCCTTGACCCCAGCGTAAAGATGAAGGACTCCGGCGTAGAATGGCTGGGCAAGATTCCGGCGCATTGGGAGGTAGCTGCCGTTAAGCATAAATATGCCGTCCAACTTGGCAAAATGCTTCAAAACAATCCAATCGGTGCCGATGATGTAGAAGTGCCATACCTGAAGGCACTAAATGTTCAGTGGTTTGATGTTCAAACGGCAGATCCTCCGACAATGTGGGCAAGTCAACAGGAAGTTAACCTGTTCGGCATAAGGAAGGGTGACCTGCTTGTTTGTGAGGGTGGGGCGGGCGGCCGTAGCGGTATAATTGGAGTTGATGTGAGCGGATACATAATCCAGAATGCCTTGCATAGAGTCCGTCCCATTAGAGACAGTCGCAACGATTATCTGCAGTACATCTTGAGTGCTATAACGGCGGTGGGTTGGTTTGACGCGCTCAATGAGAAAGCCACAATTGCACACTTTACTGGCTCGAAATTTGCTGCGCTACGAATACCCCTCCCACCCCTGCCTGAACAGCGCGCCATCGCTGCACTCCTCGACCGAGATAAGGCTAAACTGGATGCCCTGATTGACAGGGTTCAAGATGCCATCGACCGGCTGAGAGAACTTCGCACCGCCCTCATATCCGCCGCCGTCACCGGCCAGATTGACGTGAGGCAAGAGGTGGTATGAACGTAGATATTTCCGAGCGAGCTTTCGAGAATGCAATCGAGGCAAGCCTACTTCACCACGGCGACGGTATAATTGCCGAGGAGCGCGCCTCCTACACGGATATGCCTTCTGGGGGCTATCAGAGACGGCGGGATGAAGACTATGACCGGGCGCTTTGCCTCGTCCCGCGCGATGTGCTGGACTTCGTCCTGGCAACGCAGCCTAAGGAGTGGAAGAGACTTTCCGAGCATCGTGGTGAGGCAGTCGAGGAGGAGTTCCTAAAGAGACTGTCCTCTGAGATCAGGCGCAGGGGATCCCTGGAAGTGCTTCGCAGCGGAATCAATGATATGGGTTGCCGCTTTCGACTTGCCTATTTCCGTCCATCCAGCGGACTGAACGAAGAAACCAGGTGGCTCTACCAGGGCAACCTCTTCTCAGTCGCGCGGCAGTTGCACTACAGCGAGAGAAACAACAAGAGTCTCGACCTAACGCTATTCCTGAATGGCATCCCCATCTTCACGGCGGAGTTAAAGAACCCGCTTACAGGCCAAAATGTGCAGGATGCCATTCGGCAGTACCGAAAGGACCGCGACCCTCGGGAGCCGTTGTTCGCCTATGGGCGGTGCCTGGCCCACTTCGCCGTCGACCCCGATCTGGTCTACGTCACTACTCAATTGGCTGGCCCGCAAACTTACTTTCTTCCCTTCAATCAAGGGAAATTCGGAGGCGCCGGCAATCCGCCTGTTCCTCCTACCAGGAGAGGCTACTCCACATCATACCTGTGGGAGGAAACCTGGGCGCGGGACAGCGTTTTGGATCTGGTACGCCAGTTCATCCACGAGGTTCATGAGGAAGATGAGCGCGGTAGAAAGACGGGTAAACGATTCCTTATCTTTCCCCGATACCAGCAGCTTGACTGCGTTCGACGACTGGTCGTCAACGCCCGGTCAATAGGCACGGGACAGCGTTACCTGATCCAGCACTCGGCAGGTAGCGGAGAGACCTTCACCATTGCATGGCTGGCGCATCAGCTGTCCACGCTCCATGACGCGGAAGACCGGCGCGTCTTCGACTCCATCGTGGTGATTTCCGACCGGCGGGTGCTGGACCGCCAGCTCCAGACCGCAATGCGACAATTCGAGCAGACACTGGGCGTCGTGGAGAACATCGACACAACCTCTCGGCAGCTCAAGGAAGCGCTGGAGTCCGGCAAGACCATTATCGTCACCACGCTCCAGAAGTTCCCTGTGATTGCTAAGCAGATTAGCGACCTGCCAGGCCAGCGATTCGCACTTATCGTGGACGAAGCTCACTCCTCCCAGGCCGGTGAGGGATCCCAAGGCCCCAAGAACGTGCTGGCCGTTTCCTCGCTTGAGGATGCGGAAGCGAATGAGGCTGTCAATCAAGCCTTGGAAGGGGAAGAGTTGGACAATGCCGCCTTAACGCAAATGGCGCGTCGGCGACAGCCCACCAACATATCGACCTTTGCCTTCACCGCCACCCCAAAACCTAAGACCTTGGAATTGTTTGGGGTGCGCCGACCGGACGGGACATTCGGGCCCTTCCACCTCTATAGCATGCGACAGGCCATCGAGGAAGGGTTCATTCTGGACGTTTTGGAGAGCTACACCACTTACCAAGCCTACTGGCGGCTCTTCAAGAAGATTGAGGACGACCCCCGCTACGACAAGAGCAAGGCATTTTACTTGCTCAGATCCTTCGTGGACCTCCATCCGCACGCCATCGACGAGAAAGTGCGGATTATGGTCGAACACTTCACCGCGAAATCTCAGAGTGAAATAGGCGGCAAGGCGAAGGCAATGATTGCAACCCGTTCACGCCTGCACGCCGTGAGGTACAAACTGGCCGTTGACCGCTATCTCGAAGAGCTAGGAAACCCATTCCAGACGCTGGTTGCATTCTCAGGGACTGTCCAAGACGGAGGAAAATCCTATTCCGAGCCGTCAATGAACAACTTCCCTGAATCCCAGACTGCCAGGACCTTCGAGTCTCCCGAATACCGCATGTTGATTGTCGCCAACAAGTTCCAGACCGGATTCGATCAGCCCTTGCTTCAAACTATGTATGTGGACAAGAAACTGGGTGGAGTGAACGCGGTGCAGACCCTCTCGCGACTAAACCGAACGCACCCGGACAAGGGCACTACGATGGTCTTGGACTTTGCCAATGAGTCCGACGACATTCAAGGCGCCTTTCAGCCGTACTACGAAACGACTGTCCTCTCAGAGGCTACTGACCCGAACCTGCTCTACGAAATTCAGACACGGCTGAAGACCTTCCCTGTTTTTGTGGACGATGATGTTGCGAGCTTCGGACAAGTTTACTTCGGCAAGGAAGCTTCGTTGGATCAGCTATACGCCCATCTTGCTCCCGTGGTAGAGCGATTCAATGAACTTCAGGAAAACGAACAGCAGGACTTTCGGGGCCAAGTGACCGACTATGTGCGGATGTACTCGTTTCTGGCCCAGGTGCTGACTTTCTTGGACGCCGACTTGGAGAAACTCTATGTCTTCGCTCGACATCTGCGCAGGCTGCTTATCGTTGAACGTGAAGAGCTGCCTCGAGAGATTCAGCAAAACATCGACATGGAATCGTACCGCATCCAGCAGACCGGCAGCGGAAAGGTCACACTGGAACGCAAGGGAACCACTCTCGGTCCCGTCGAGACAAAGGAGACTCACGAGAGCACGCCGGAGGAGCTAGAGGCCCTTTCGCGCATCATCGCCGACCTCAACGACCGGTTCGGTATTGATCTGGGACCGGAACATCGAGTCACGCTGGGGAGGATGCTAGATCGGTTGGGAGAAGACACGGCCTTGGAGGTCGCTACCAGGGTCAACACCCTTGAGAACGTGCGCATTGCCTTTGACCACAAGGTAGAGCAAGTCATCCAGGAAATCGTCGACCTCAACTTTGACCTGTACAAACGAATCACAGATGATCCTGACTTCGGAGAAGTGGTCAAGAACCACCTGTTTGACCAGTACCTGAGGGCACGCCGAATTCCTGAAGACGATAGCTCCTGAATCTGGAAGTGCCGCTCTGAGCAGGCCGCAATGTTGAAGAGTGTACTCCTGTGAGAACCTAGTACATGTGTGAAATTTGGTATGTCCTCTTCGACAATTGACACTCCAATTGATGCCCGTTAGTGTTGGATAGAGAGGTGAGCGGAGGATCCATATGCGAAGAGACATCATCACATGGGAGCAATACAGTGGACGACAAGAATCTCGTCACTTTGTAGGAGAACCCGGTCCTATGGAGACCACTAGCATCACGTACTCCAAGTACGATGTATTCATTTCTCATAAGGAAGAAGATACTCGTATAGCTGAATCAGTAGGAGATGCACTGCAACAGAGTGGTCTAAGCGGATATCTTGATAGGTGGGATCCAGAGGTTGAGGGCGATTCTCCTGAGTTGGAAAACTACCTACGGCGCGTCATCAGAGAGACAAACACCATCCTTGCGATTGTCACAGAGAATACCCCCTTGTCTTGGTGGGTTCCATTTGAGATCGGAGTAGCAAGAGAGACTAATTCTCAGATTGCAACATTTCTTGAAGTTAACAGGTACAGCCGGAACAAGGTGGAGTTGCCAAGCTATCTCAGGAAGTGGCCTATATTAGCAACCACCAGGAGCCTCCAGGCATGGGCGAGTCGACTTGCCAGCGCATCGGTCCTTCAGGGACGTTATAATTTCGCCAAGCAAGCGCCACAAGGATCAGACTACGCGGATGACGTTGAATCCTTGGTCCGGTCGGGAAAGGTAGTGTTTAGGTGATTGGCGTCAAGTATTCTTGCCGGTCTGAGAAAAACTTCTCGACTGCCGTTGTCAGTTTGGTTGTGGTTTTGGGCATGGGCTAATGTAAAATCTATTGGGATTCCCTACGAAGTAGGCTGGGGCTGATAACGCTCGACGCGGATTCTGTCTTCACCCTTGCGCGCTTGTGCCAAGTCGTATGCAGTTTGGCGGCTCAACCAGAATTCTGCGCTGGACCACCCGGCCTTCTCCAGGCGGATGGCCATGTCGGGCGAGATGCCCGCGTGACCGTTCAACACCCGCGAAAGGGTATGACGAGCAACCCCCAGTACCTCCGCTGCCTCTGTAACGCTTAGGCCCAGAGGGTCCAAGCAGTTCTCCCTGACGCTGCGGCCTGGATGGGGCGGATTCTTCATAGGCATGGTCTTCCTCCTCACTAGTGGTAATCGACGAGGTCAACGTCATACACGTCGCCAGCTTCAAACCTGAAGGTGATCCGCCAGTTGCCAGTAATCGAAATACTCCACAATCCTCTTCGGTCCCCTCTGAGTGGATGCAGTCTGTATCCTGGCACGTCAAGATCTCTGGGCCTGCCGGCAGCATCCAGGTCTGCCAGGGCGAGAGTAATTCGGTCCAATTGGTCGGCGGCTATCCTCCTGGGGTCGTCTCGTTCATATAGCCGCTTTAACCCTCTATGGCGAAAGGAACGGATCATGAACTGATTATACCGTGTGCCGGTACAGCTATCAATATATTTGTGAATCAGCCCCAACGTATAAAGGGCGGAGAGATAATGCACCTCTAGGGCGGGGGCGACGGGCCGAAGAAGGGCGGTTGCAAAATGGACCACCCGCCGCCATCCATAGTGTTTGAAGGAACACGATGGAAGGTAAGAGAGGATGTACAGAGTGGAGATGTACGCGCGGGTGAGACGGGCATGCATGGTAGAAGGGATGGGGATCAGGGAGGCGGCTAAGAGGTTTGGACTGCACCGGGACACGGTGAGGAAGATGCTTGCGTATTCGATACCGCCTGGGTACCGGCGAAGCAAGCCGGTGAAGAGACCTAAGCTGGATCCGTACGTGGGGGTGATAGAGGGGATGCTGGAGAGGGACAGGGTAGCGCCGAAGAAGCAGCGGCACACGGCGAAGCGGATCTTTGAGAGGTTGAGGGAAGAGCACGGGTTCAGGGGCGGCTACACCATAGTGAAGGACTACGTGCGGGAGAGGAGGCGGAGGTTGAGGGAGATGTATGTGCCCCTGAGCCATCCGCCGGGGCATGCCCAGTGCGATTTTGGCCAGGCTAAGGTGATGATAGGAGGGGTGGAGCGGAAGGCCCACTACTTCGTGCTGGACCTGCCCCACAGCGACGGATGCTTTGTGAAGGCGTACCCGGCGGAGACCACGGAGGCCTTCTGCGACGGCCACGTGTCCGCCTTCACGTTCCTGGGAGGTGTACCCCAGAGCATCCTGTACGACAACACCCGGCTGGCAGTGGCGAAGATCCTGGGGGACGGTCGGAGGAAGCGGACGCGGGTGTTCAGTGAGCTGGTGTCCCACTATCTGTTTGAGGACCGGTTTGGTCGTCCTGGCAAGGGCAATGACAAGGGGAAGGTGGAGGGACTGGTGGGCTATGCCCGTAGGAACTTCCTGGTGCCCATCCCGAGCTATAGGAGCTTCGATGAACTGAACGCCCATTTGGAGGAGAAGTGCCTGGAACGGATGGAGAGACGGCTGAGGGGACACAAGGAGAGCATAGGGGAGCGGATGAAGCGGGACATAGACGCCCTGCTGCCCCTGCCAACCGTACCCTACAAGGCCTGTGACTAGCGCGCTACCCGGGTCAGCTCGTTGTCCCTGGTGAGGTGCCGCACCAACGACTACTCGGTGCCCGTGGCCTACGGACACAGGGAGGTGCTGGTGCGAGGATACGTGGACCGGGTGGTGATCAGCTGCGGGGCCGGGGTGATAGCCCGGCACAACCGCTCCTATCAGCGGGACGACTACGTCTTTGATCCCATCCACTACCTGCCGCTGTTGGAGCAGAAGACGGGAGCGTTGGACCAGGCTGCGCCCCTGGTCGGATGGGAGTTGCCCAAGGAGTTCGACATTCTGCGCCGGCTGTTGGAGTCCCGTATGGGCAAGCGTCGCAAGAGGGAGTACGTGCAGGTGCTACGGCTGATGGAGAACTTCCGCAGGGAGGAGGTACACAGGGCTGTGAAGGAGGCCCTGGATCTGGGAGCCATCAGCTTCGACGCCATCAAGCACCTGCTCCTTTCCAGGATTGAGAACAGGCCGGCCATGTTGGACCTGAGCCTCTATCCCCACCTGCCCAGGGTGGAGGTGACCAAGACCTCTCCCAGGGACTACATGGCTCTGTTGGTGGGAGGCAGATCATGAGCGACAGGTCCACGGTGCTGCTACAGCACCACCTGAAGGAGTTGAAGCTGCCCACCTTCCTCAGGGAGTACGACAAGATGGCGGCCCTGTGCGCCTCAGAAGGTGCGGACCACCCCGACTACCTCCTGAGACTGGCGGAGTTGGAACCCATAAACCGCCACCACCGCATGGTGGAGCGGAGAATCAGGGCAGCCCGCTTCCCCGCAGTAAAGAGCCTCGACACCTTTGACTTCCTAGCCATCCCCTCGCTGAACAAGCATCTGGTCATGCAACTCGCTCGCTGCGAGTACGTGCAACGACACGAGAACGTCATCGCCATGGGCAACAGCGGCACGGGGAGGACTCACGTGGCCGTGGGGCTGGGCCTGGCCGCCTGCCAGAGAGGAATCTCCGTGGGCTTCGCCACCGCCTCCTCCCTGGTACATCAGCTCATGGAGGCCAGCGACGAACGGCGCCTCCTCAACCTACAGAAGAAGCTCGCACCCTTCAAACTCCTCATCATCGACGAACTCGGCTTCGTTCCTCTCTCCAAGACCGGCGCTGAGCTCCTCTTTGAGATCATCAGCCAACGCTACGAGAGAGGGTCCATCCTCATCACCACCAATCTCCCCTTCGACGAATGGACGGAGGTCTTCGGCTCCGAGAGACTCACCGGCGCTCTACTGGACCGGCTCATTCACCACGTTCACATCCTGGAGATGAACGGCGAGAGCTACCGCCTCAAACAGAGTAGACACGCTAAAGCCTGAAATCTCACCGGCCCACCTGTCCATCATTCTCGTCTCGAACACTCCCCTATCCTCTTCCCTTCCCAATCATTGACCAACTGACATTTTCCCTGACCACTTACACCTTGGTGGTCCATTTTTCCACCGCCCTCTGTCCTAATCTCTCCCCGCCCTTGACAGGGCAACTGTGTGTCCGGTCCTCCCGGCGAGGTCGCGAAGGATGCTGGGACCTGGCGGCGCCTCCTGGGAGGGGATGTCCCGTCCTTGGTGCTGCACTTCCAGGCGCCCGTCCAATCTCTCAAGTACATCTACGACTATACCGGCGTAGCTGGTCCTGTCAGTACCGGGCAGCAGTTGCAGAGTACGCCGGCGATATCTGACAGTGTTGTCCCTGGCGACTCTGCGGCGGTATTTAAGGCACAGCGCCTTCCCCAGATGGATTCCATCATCCACTGGTCGATAGGCGGCTTCAGACTCCTGGGCAGGCACCTTGAAGCGGCTGTTGAAGCGTGGAAGAAAGTCCTTCGGCACACGATTTGCATCATCGATGGTGATCGCCCCTGCAAGCCGCAGCTCCGTAACCAGTCTGTCCTGGAAGGTGCCTGCGGTGCGCTCCACTCGCCCCTTGGCCTGTGGCGATCGAGCGAATATCAGCTGTATGCCAAGCTCATCCATAGCTCGACTGAACTGAGTGGGTGCGGCAGCACTATCTGATGAAGGCGTGTACTTGAAGACGGCATGCCGGTCCGTATAGAGGGCGAGGGGCAACCCGCAACGCCGTATCAGGGTCTCAAGCAACTGGAAGTAGCTTCGCGTCTTCTCCAGTTCACAGAACAGGGTGCCATGATTGGCGTCAACTATTCTTGCCGGCCTGTTGCCTCATTCAGAAATGTTACCGAAGAAATTTCAGCTTTAATTGACGCCCACAGGTCCGATGACACTCTAGTCAGCCTCTAATTTTCACTCTGTTCTGCTGAAGCATACACCAACTGTCTGGCTACCACCCGTCGCCACTGACGGACTCTGCGCTGTAAGGTCCGCAGTTGACGTCTGCTATAGCGATCTGGGTACCGGCGCATCAATCGATCATGAAGAGCGGAGGCCGTAATGTCCGGATGCTTCTGAAGCCATTCTAAGATCTCACACCACACTCCCTCGAAGGGATCCGGGCGAGAGCGCCAGGTGCGCGGAGCGCTGCGACCGTCACTTGAAGTGTGAGTAGGACGCACTTCTCCCTCTCACCACAGCTCAGGCAGCCTGGAAAGGAAGTGTTCCAGACTCTCACTGTTTGGTATCCTGGCGGAATCATTGGTGTTTAAGGCGGCAAGCGCCGATTGAGCCTCACGGATCGTATGCAACAGAGATATTGGGTCCAGTCTCTCACGGCTGTTCTCCAGTCCACGCTTTACTTCCTCGCTCACATCATCCCTCTCCAGCAGGCGGTCGCACGGCGTGGCTGGTTTCCTGTACCGCTTCTTTATGCTGCCTCCATCTCTACTCCGTTCCAGCAGTTGGAACGAAGGCTGAAAATGGTTCACATACAGACGCATCGCTCCGTAGAGGTGAGCTAGAATCTGACCGGCCATGGATCCCGAATATCGCTCGTGTCCCACAAAGCGGCGGATCACCGAGCCGTTCTTCTGCTCTATCCAAGCCTGGTCGTTCTTGCGGTATGCCCGTGAACGAGTGAACTCTATGCCCCTATCGGCGCAATACCCAAACAGGGTCTCGTTGATGAATACACTGTCGTTGTCCGAGTCTATTCCACGAAGCGTAACAGGGAAGACGCGGTAGATGGCTTCCAGTCCCTCTACCACCAGGGACTGCTCTCGCGCCAATAGCGGAATCGCCTCCGTCCATCCGGTGCACACGTCGGTCGCCACCAGGGAGTTGATGAACGATCCGGTGACCATACCCCCGCCGTGGGCCACCAGGTCTATCTCCAGGTATCCGGGCTCGGGATCCTTCCAGTCCATGAAGGTGCGAACGGGAACTCGGCTTCCCAGCTTCCTCTTCCTTCTTCGCTTTCTGCGACTTCCTGCCCTCTCCCTCACAGGTCTCAGCAGACGGTCTATCGTGGCCGCGTTTGCTGTGAGAAGACGCTCCCGTACGTCACGGGCGAGAGCGAGGTGTCCATGTCTCTCCAGCGAGTCCACCATGCTCGGCAGAGCCGCCTTGAGCCTCTTACCGCATATCCTGTCCGACGCCTCCCATACCACAATCAACGCTTGTCTGACCGTCTCGTCGTAGATGCGTTGGCCATTGGGAACGGTCTTCTCTCTTATCTCATTACACCGACCGAGCAACCTGACAGCGTGCTTTCTGTGACAGCCAGCAATTGCCACAAACTCATCGAGCATCCGGCTCTTGTCCTTCCTGGACGCCTCTCTGTACCGACTGCGAATGGCGCCAAGCACCTCTGCCCTCGTCACTGCGCTGATGTCTGCTACCATGTCATGCCTCCTGGATTTGGGTAACCCTTATTGTGAGGCAATGACCTGGTTTCGGTAACATCTTCCGTGAGGCAATAGCTTCGCTTCGGTAACAAATACCGTGAGGCAACGCGCCGGCAAAAATGATTGTCGCCAAACCGGCAAGAATGGTTGACGCCAATCACCCCCGTTCTCGCCGATGGACGACGGGGTCAGGGAGAGTGTCAGCGTGGGCGTGTCGTCGTCGTCAGCGATGGTCAGCGTCAGGCTGACAGGTGCGGCGGGAAGCCTGTCGCATGACGTAAACGCTGTAATCCTTCCTTGTCTGTCAATCGACAGCACAAGGTACGGTTCTCATGGACGGCCGACTTGGAGGCAACCGGCACTGAGAGACTGCTGACCCTCCATCTAAGGTAAATTGCAAGGGTTACATATCGGGCTTGGTGAATTACCCCAATTGGGCTGCATTCCGGCCGGTTACAGCCCCGGCGCCATCGGCCCCAAAGTCGGCGCATTGAAAAGTATCTGTATGAATGGTGACTATCTATTTTACACAAGTTAGACGGTGGCATAGTATGGGTCAATGTGGAAGTGGCCAAAGCGTATTGCAGGAGCAATCATTTCGGGCTTGTCAGTCTGGAAGATCATTGACCTCATTTGGGGCTTGCCTGGACGCATTGATGACAGTGTCGCAATTTCGAAATGGATCTGGGCATTGAATCCTTCCCAAATAATTTACCCTGCGGGATTAGTCTTAGGCACATTACTCTTTACGTCGGAATGGTGGTTGCCGCGCTTAATGACATTAGCGCGGCGGGGTCCTGGCAAGCGATTGGCTCTGTCGCAAGTGAAACAGTCATCGCCCAGATTGAAAAACTCTGGACAACTTGCGGCAATGCTTCCGCATATTCAAAGGTGTCGAATGCGACTTCGGTCTTATTCGGGACTCTTGGGTGGACTCCAGATTGGTTGGCAAGGTGCAATTGAAGGCGGCGATAGAGTCCTCGAATTGATCTATGAGTTGAGTTATTTGGCAAAACTCTTAACTCCTTTGGGAATTCCGCATCCAGATATCTATGGGTCAACAGGTGAACCCGATAAAGACATTCACATAAGATTTCGTATATGGAGTACGTATTTGGCAGAGCTCGAAGTTGTGGTTAGGCATGAGGATTTGGACGGGGCACAGCGACTGCAGCCCATTAGTTTGGGAGCCTACCTAAAGGCTGAGCATGGCGCTAAGCAGTCAACTCTTGAAAAGTCAGATGGTTAGTCTTGACGATACTGTGGGGGGTGTCAGGGAAGATATGGTCGTTGTTCCGGTTAGTGAACTGAGGTGGACCCGGGAAACTGGAGAGGTGGCTAAGTGAGATGAATTGCGTCAACCAGAGTTGAAATTTCGTCGGCAGCAATTCTGAATGAAGCAACAGGCCGGCAAGAATGATTGTCTCCAGTCAGGGGAGGCCACAGATCTTCAACACCGACCAGGGGAGCCAGTTCACCAGCCAGGAGTTCACCCTCACCTTGCAGCAGCGTGGAGTGAAGATCAGCATGGACGGGAAGGGCAGGTACCAGGACAACATCCTGGCGGAGCGGCTATGGAGGACGGTGAAGTACGAAGAGGTGCACCTGAAAGCCTACGACAAATCCGCCATCGCCAGGAGGGAACTCCGAGCCTACTTCCGGTTCTACAACAACCAGAGGCCCCATCAGGCCTTGGGCTATCGGACTCCGGCGAGTCTGTTCCACACAGACCGGACAGTACCACAGAAGGAATCTGAAGAGAGCAGGTCCTCCACACGACCGATCTTGGTATCATGTGCAGGAGCGGCGGGTTCCTCACTTAACTCCACCCCTATCCTGTCCAACTAATGGGGTCCACCTCACTAGCTGACTTGCCCAAGCATCCGTCCATCGTGATCTTCAGGTCGAGCATCGCTTTGCGAATCACTTCAGTCCGACCACCAGAACCCACTGTGATCCGTAGGACCTCAATAGCGATGATTTCAAAAGCCTCTTATTGCGGATCGCCTTCGTGGTTGGTCACTTCTCATTTTCTCCTCGGATGCTCTCTGAGATGGACTCTGTTCTTTGTCGCGGCAAGACTTCCAGCCGTGGACAAAGGTTTGTTTTGTCTACCGGAGGCATATGGCCCCCACTGGGCCTAGAAACCGAAACCGGATTCACCTTGGTAGATGCAGTAGACTTCGTCGAATTCAATCAGCATTACGGCGGCGAAGCTAGCTAGATTGGTCGCAAAGGTCTTGGGCTCCTCGGATATAGCATGGGCAGACCAGTTGGACATGACAAGTATGCACGGATTCCGCTTCTCTCCGCTCGCCGCGCTTTCCACACGCTCGCTCTAGTCTGAACATTTGCCAAGGAACACTTCTATGACCTCCCCTTTGGTCTGTCCAGGTTGCTCGGCTATCTCGCAGATTCGCTTTTCTAGGTTGCGAAATGTACCCTTCAATGTCCAGTTTGACATGTCGGGTACCGACGTCATTTCCACATCGAATTCCTTACCGTCTATCCACGTCCTGTAGTCTGGGAAACTGTTCTTGCCTTCCGGATAAGGCTTGCCGGATACGACGAATCCTCGACAGTCGAGCCAGGACTTCACCTTGTCCCAGGCCGCTTTTTCGGATATATCATGCGTGTCCACGGCCCGTAGATTGTGTGTGAAGGCCATTGGAGGTTTATTTTTGGGAGCAACGATCGCCCACGCCGGATTCGTTGGGTTGTTCAGGCAAAGAAATATGCTTTTGTCAGACACCTCAATATCAAGGGGCTGTTCGAGAATAGGAAGGGATTTAGTCCCCGTTCGAGTTCTGACATGAATCGATTTGCCGGTACCGCTCGCGGTTGTTCCGGCCACATAGGGCAAGCTGGCAGGAAACTCGGATAATTTCGCGGTAACCTGGGGATTTATGGCCTTTGCAAAGATCAGGGTGACGGATTGCGCACCATCACTATACTCGGACTCGTCCTCGTTATACCAATAGAGTTTCTGAATCCTGGCGGCCAGATCACCACCTCCATCCGGGGGCAACACGTCGGGGTGCGAACCAATTGATCGTAGCTGGTGCCACAGTCGGTAATCTTGGTACTTCTTGATGATCATGGTTGCTTCCCCCATGCTGGCAGCCTCGATAGCGAGGCACCGAGGAGTTACAGCCGGATCGCTTTCGTCTACCAGCTCAATACCCGCTCCCAGAGGGGCGATATCTGACAAACCGAAGGAAGTGTTCATCTTGGACCATGGATCCACATATTGTTTGAAGCCTCTTGCAACACACCTCACCGCCGCATAGTTTCCTCAATTGTATCCGTGGCCGGTTTGTGACCGCAATATGGAGTCGAAGGGCATGGCCGTTCTACCCCCCTATCTTGGAACGTATTGCATGGTGCATTCTGATTTAGCCTACGATAGTGTGTGGACTGCCGAAATCACTTGGCCGGTCTTCGTAACACTCGGTGGTTCATCCTGAACGTGACCGATGGGAACTAAGGTGACGGTCTAAGCACGGGTTCAATCACCCTATAGGGGCTTTGAGCCTGTGACGAGGTGAAAGAAAGCTGGTTCCTCGATTCCGATTTGGCGTATGGCACTGGCCGGCCGAATCCGAGGTCTGTTTCCTGTGATGGGGACGGCCAAGGAGCTAAGCGATGGCTCTAGGGCCAGTTGGAGGCGATGACGAATCTGGAATTTGATGACAACAAGTTGTGAACTGATTCAAGACAGCGGGCCGGCGGGGTGCAGGGCGGTCAAGTCCGTGGTGGTGCGTGATTTGCCGCTTCTGTGGAGATGAAGCCGCGGAAAGCACGGTTCAAGAAATCGTCCACCCTGGCCCAAGCCTCGGCCATGAAGCAACAGTCAGCGAGAAGGCAGCGAACGTTGTGCCATGCGCTTGTGGCGGCATTGCCGAGGTCCTGGTCTATGAGAACTCATTCTCTCCTCTTCGGAGCCCTCCGTGGTCGTGTCACACTGTAACTGGTCGAGCGATAGCAACGTCGAAATGTTGATCATGGGCAGGTGGATCAGCACCATGATTCTGTTCAGGCTGTTGGCACTATGAAGTTGGGCCGACACCTGGAAATCACACATGGCCTGAAACATCCGAAGCGAGAATCAAGTGCCCTACTTCCAATTCTCTATTGACCGAGTCGGGAACCGATCTTCATTCGGGAACCTGAACCTTCCAAGGGATTGTCACCTTGGGGTCGAATGTCTCCTCTATTCCGCCCAGGTGGGCGCGGCCGGGGCAATTCTCAACGGCAGTCGTGATCAGCTCACGGGCCTTCGTCTCTTCTCCACGAGCCCGATAGCGCTCCGCGAGGGCTAAGGACAGGCTTGACCTGAGTATTGGAGGTATCCGCAGGGAGGCAGGCCTGTCCTGGTTTCGGAGATACGCGTCGTGCAGTGTCCGATGCTTCTCCAAGGGCCAGTCCGGCATTCTTCCACACAGCAAATGCACTATCATGGCCTCAACGGATGGGCAGTCCAGTTCGGAACCATAGGTACTTAACACCTTCTCAAGACTAGGCATCCTCGATTCCTGGCTCAACAGGCCATTGAATAGAACGTAAAGGGCCAAGAAGGACCGGCGTTGGGCCTTGCTTGCTTTCGGCAAGAGCTTCTCAACTTCCTCCAGCACATTTCGAAGGTCTGTAACCTCGGCATCGGCTCCATCCCGAAGGCAGGCAGCTATTTGGATCAGCAAACCCTCCAGACGGTCGCGTCCGGACGCGACGCTCAAGTCTTCAACCCCGCCGATCCAGTACTTGGGTGCAAAGGTGACTGCAACCATCCCGGCACGTTCCGGCCTGTAGTCATGGAATTCGGTCTTCACCTTTGGCTGCCGCTCGATGTACTAGTTGATCACGTGACGGACAAGCCGGGCCAAGCCTTGGATCGTCAGCATCCTAGCCCTGTTCACTATGAAGGTATCGCCGTTGTGAAAGGGCGCCGTGAGGAGCCTTGGCAACTCCTTCAACTGGTGGATGTGTCTGGAACGGAGGTTATAGGCTTCATTCAGAACTCCGGGAACGTCCGAACGTCCAATTGGATTGTCCTGGCCTGATGCCTCTTCTCGGAAGAATGAAGGCTTCAGATGGGCTATGGCGAAATCGATGAAGCGACGTTTTGCCGCCACGTGCTCGATCTCTAGAAGGGCGTTCCTGACCCGACCCATTGTCTAAACGTTCGCTCCTTCCAACGCAGTGTCGATTCTGCGACGCTTGTCCTCTGGATAGTCTACCCATTTGGGACGGCCACTTCGGAATCCCTGCATCAACGACTCGACGGATGCGACCAGCAGAGTGTATGTCAGTTCAGGGTCATCGCCGAGACGGCGTAGACCCCGGGCATAGGTGCGTATCGCTCGCATGGCTGCCAGGTAGTTCTTGCGCTTGAGCCCAATCAGATTCCCTACAACTTCCACCAGGCGTGCCGCGTCCTCGTCCTGGCACTGGACCTGTTCATCGAACACCCTGCGTACCAGGCTGCCCGGTGGAACTGTGGCCTGGGAACTGTGTCGTCCGTCCGTTAGCCGTCTAGTGACCTCGGCATCCGGGGTGCATGTAACGTTCAAGACGAAAGAGACGATGTCTGCAAAGTCAGTCATGTAGGGGTCGACGCCATGGGATGCCACCGCGCCTGGAACGGGCGGGTCTTCTATGAGCTCCGTAATTTCATAGACTGCGCTGTTTTGCATACCCAAGCTGCTCGTTGGCAACAGCCGGCCCGCGACCGTCTCTATGGGCTCTCTGTCATAGAGCTGGAGATTCGTATACAGGACGCCCCGGAGCTTGTTGCGCTGTGCCGGCTCCTTGGCGAAGAGCTTGCCCGAAGCTATTTGAAGCATGAGTCTTTTCCTAGAAAATCGGTTGCTGCCATGAACACATGGGGCATTAGGACCTCTTACCCCCGTGTTGTCGTCTCTTTATTCACCATAGTCTCGATTTCGCCGCATCTCTTCATCAGGTCGTCGAACTGCTCCTCGTCGTCAAGCAGCATGCCGTCGCTCAGCATCCTCCCATAGTCGTCGGCCAAAGCCTCGTACGACTTGCCGCGCGGCACCAATTGAAGCGCGCCGGACACCGCAGCTTCGTAGTCTATCCAATTGCCCTCGGCATCCTTCTCTCGAAAAAACATAGACTTGTGATTTGCCACCGCAAGGGCCAACGGTTGGTTGGTGGCCGCCTTTACGGCGAAGCCTGCGTCGTTCAGGCGCACCAGATCATGCCAGTGTCTGGAGAGCCGCTCTCCCTTGCTTTGGCGTTGGCGACAGAAGACGTGAATGGCAGTTGCCTTCTCCCAGAAGGTGCGCTCCGCCAACATGACATGAGCACGGGCCGAGGGAAACCTGACCCCGGATATGAGAGACGCCGCATCGCACTCTATGAGGCGTTCATCGCGGGGATCCCCGGACGAACGGGCCCCGAACTCCACCATAACCACCGGCCTCACGAAGCCGTAATCGGAAAAGAGCGGGGTGTAGCCGACGAATAGTCTGTCTCCGACGGCCCGGACCCTTGCCGATAGGCCCAAGTGCGACAGGTTGGCTTCCACGGCAGGCAATGCCCGGTTCTCCACCCACTCGGACAGGCGCTTCCTTATGGCTCCCGTCCATTTCTTTGCCTGGCTGGGAGAGCGGGGAAGCGGGTCAATCCCATTACCTTTCACCAGGTCGGGGGCAATGGTCCGGATATCATGGGTGATGTCAAGGTCTTCCGAAAATCGACGGATTGAGTGATATGCCTTGGATAGGGAAGTTCCACCCTTGAAGGTCAGAACACAACCGAAGGGACTCTTCATAAGAGCCCTCAGGGTATGCACAACCCACACGTCCTTCTCAAGGAGGTGGGCACGCCGTCCACCTACGCCGGCAGCTACGTTGAGGGCATCCCGACGGTCCCTGAGGGATAGTGATTCAAAGGGTGTGTCAGGCACCGGCAACCATCGCGCTCACGGTTTCCGCCATCCACGCAGGCATCAGGGCGCGGGATGCGGCCAGATCTCGAAAGTCGTCGTCGGAGAGCGCGTCACCGATGGACTGGAGTCCGAGATCAACCTCGTCGGGGCCCAGCCACGACAGTGCCCGAATCACCTCGCCTGCGGGTCCGTGCGCCGCCAGCTGCCAACGGGGGGCTTGGCGCAACTCCACGGTCAACTTACCGAGTCTCAACTTGCGATTGCGCCGATGGGTCAGAAAGACCGTCCGAACCGGAACCTGGGTCGTAAGTCCAAGTGAATTCGCCGCCGCTCCGCCGCAGGGGACGATCGTTTCGCCCCAGAGTTTGGATAAGGATTCGATTACCTTCTCGATGGCTGGAGGACGAGGTCCAAAACGAGTTTCGATGGGCCGCACGTATATGCCCTGGCAGACTCTCATCAGCTGTCCACTGCGGGCCAGTCGCGACAACGCTTGGTCGACTGCCGCCCTACTTCCAAGGTGAAGCAGAGCACTCGGGCACAGAAGGGCACCTTCTGGCAATTCCACAGCTTGGTTCATAATGTGACGGGGAAGGCTTGGCACTGCGCGTGACTCCGCAAATTGTCAGAAATATAGTCTATTATCTGACAAATTGCCATCTTGGTCAATGAGGGCTAGACATACCGAAAGCAGGATACACAGCCGGGCCACAATTCTTTGCCGATCTGTCTCCTAGCCGGTCAATCACCTCGATTCGTGCCATCATCCTTTGGCGGGCACAGGGCTCTTTGCGCTAGCCGTTTCCCTCGATAACGATCTGATTGTCGGAGTAGGCGCTACATTCAAGGATACACTTGCCGAATCCCGGATGGTGGGAGGGCTTATCAGCTTCTCCACGGCCCTGTTGGATGTGATGACGAAGTTGTAGGCCCGGAGACGGCTGACAATTAGCTAAAAGAGGTCACCTAACTCCCTGGATGCGAGCCGGAAGGGTTCCAAGTCATCTGGAATGAGCAGCTCTCGAGAAGGGAAAGATCTAGTGGTGCGGTTCACGGAGTTGTCCACCCCTGCTTGGAACAAGGCGATCAAGGAGCCGTTTGCGTGTAGGAAATGTGCGATTTGTCCGCCCCCCAGTCGTCATAGATGAGAACCAGGACTCTGAAAATCCTGCCAACTGTCAACGCCGGATGAGTCTTGACCCACAACAGCTTCCTTAGCCTTGTATATTGGAAGGAGGCAAGAAGTTGTGATGTTACAGATTAAAAAGGTGGGTATTCACAGGGCCGGCTTGCTGCTTCGGGAGCCTGGATCGACCTAGGAGAGGCCCCGCTGGTGAGCGGGGAATCACCCCGCAGAAAGGAGGTGACCCAGCCGCACCTTCCAGCACGTCTACCCTATTACCACTTTAGTCTCAGTCACCAGCTCCACTCTTGGCTCCTTCCTCTTGTACCGGCCATTGTAGCGCGTGTAGCCAGGGGGGGCTATGCTGGCTTAACGTCGCCCCCACCTTCCTTCTCCCATCCAACTATTAAGGTGCCAAAGACGCCTAAATCCTCTCGTGAGGTGCTCAAGACTATTTTAGGTAAACCAAAATCAGTATGTCAACTTGGTAATTTGCCGTTTGTAGATGGTCAATAATTATGTCAGGGCGTAATAGTTCAATGACAATGATGCTCTTATTGAAGTCAGGGGAGATGATTGGGTGTGGAGATTGAGGCGGGCCCTAGAAACTGGACAGGAAGCTAAGTGAGAGACCTGCTCCTAGACCAGAGGCAGCGCACATCAGGAGCATGCTTATCCCTAAGGCACAGTACCGACGCAATTTAATCGAAAACTGGAATCCGAATACGCCTCGCTGGACCGACTGGAATGGGCGAGATGTACGCGACGGTACACCGCGCGCTGACCGGCCTTCTCGCCGACGTCCTCGCCACACGGGTAAACCACAGAACCGTCCGAATCCCGCTGGGGCTGCGGGAAATCAGTCTAGTGGGACGGTGGCCTCGTGGAACTTGGCTCGCTGGGCGTGTACACTGGACATATGCGCCTCGAGACGGTAACGGCAAAGGAGCACTCGTGACAATCACGCCCGACGCCCTCGCCGCAGCCCTGCTGCGGTGCCCCATCGGTTGTGCTTGCCTGCTGACCGTGGTGCGCGACAGCGTGCCGGCCGCCCTCGCCGTCGCGCCGAAGCAGGCGTACGCGCGGGCAACGGTGGCGCTCAACGCACTCAACCCGTGGACAACGAACTTCCATGAGGCCACTGCCGCAGTGCTTTCGCGCGCCCACAGCTGGAGCGGCTGGCGCACGAAGTAGTGGAGCAACCGGGCACCGGCTGGTGGGCAGCCCCCGTCGCCAGGGAGCGGCAGGTGCTGCTGGTTGACGAGGAGCCCGCTAGCAGAACGACTCTGGCCTCGGGATGGAACTGGGAGGACTACGCTGAGCGACCCATCGACTGGCGGATGACGTCTACGCTGGACGGATGCATCTCCAGCGGGGACGTGGTCATCGCGTCGGGCGTCGGCGACTGGGGAGACGGTCCGTCGGTGCGCCGCACGGCAAAGGTGGATGCGGCGGCGCGTGTCCGGGAGATCGTCACGCCCGCCGACTGGCACGCTCTATGCGCGTCACACCCCCGTGTGAGGTCGAACCCGGAACCGAGCCCGCCTACCCGATGGGCGTGGTGCTATGCCTCTCTGGACCTGCACCAGCAGGAAGGACCTGACCGCGCTGGGATGCTGGTGCCGGACCGGGGGGCACTCGCAGCGGACCTGGACGGCGTGCACCTGACCCTCGCCGGGCTGCTTACGGTTCCGTTCGTGGAGCACGTGTCCGATGCGGGGCGTACGATGATGTGGTCGTGGGATACGGAGAGTACTATGTGGCTTCAGGGTAGCTTCCTGCGCGCCGGCGACCCGATGCCGCCCTCGCCGGAGAGCCTCGGCACGGGCGAACTGGTCCACCACCTGAGTGACGCCTACCTGGGCATCCCGAGTTCAGGGCAGCTCTGGCAAGCACGACACCGGCGGTGGTGGTGGCCTTTCGGGCGGCATTCCTGGCGATCTACACCAGGTCATAGATGATGAGTAGGTGCGGGGATAGTGAACAACAACTGAGCGGTTTACGAAGTTGTCCACTCAGGGTTGGACCATGGCCCTGAAGAAGCTGTCTGTGTGCAGTAAACGGATTGCGTACTCGGCCATGATGGCGGAGTAGTCAAGGTGCTGGGCTATAAGAACCTTGCCTGTCCCTTCGGACCCACTGATAGCCCATGCCATGCTGCAATTAGAAGAACGATAGCAACGCCTATATACTGAGCGTGAACTCAATGGAAAAGATTCTTTAGACGCAACTGCAACGGAAACAGGCTCAGGGGAATCAGGGGTAGGAGAATAGGGTTCTGAGGAGTCATCGTCGATGGGAATGGCCAGAGTGATGTCCACGTTGTTGTCCCTGTCGATAACGACCTGCTCCACTACCATCTGGAGAATCTCCTTGCGTTGCTCATCGGTCAGATCATCAAGCCCCTGCCCAACGTTCCTTGCCCAGGATAGGACAGTCTCCATAAGCCGCCGCTTCTCGGCTCCACTCGCCTCTCGGGTCCGGTAATCGTCCAGTTTGGCCCTAGCGCTCTCCAGTCGCTCGGTGATGAACTTGCGTTGAACGTCGAGCTGGGCCTCCGTGATCTTCCCTGACACGAACAGCCTGATGGCGCGGTCCTCTTCTATCTGGATGCTCCGCATATCTCGCTCGGCCTGGGCTATCTCCTCCTCCAGTCCACTGTCCCCCTGAGCATCAAAGGCGCTGATACCTGCGAGTATCAGGTCGGGGTTCTGAAGCACCCGTTTGACCTCGCTCCATATCGGCTCTTCCAACCGTTCGGCCCTGATGTAGGGACGCTCACGGCAGTTCAGGCGCATGCTCTGCATCCCATTGCACTTGTAGTACCGGCTGGGACTGGGAAGAACGTAGCGGTACTTCTTGCCGTTGCGGACATTGGTGGTAGTTCGGGCGCACCTCGCATGGAAGTTGTGGCCGCATTCGCCGCATCTGAGAAGGTGCTGCAACAGGTAGAGGACGTCCGTATTCCTCTTGGCCTTCCTGCTCCGCTGTTTCTTCCGTGCCTGCGCCCGTTCCCAGGTCTCATTGTCGATGACTTGCGGCACCGGAATCTCAATCCATGTGTCTCTGGGCTGGTCGTAGACCTTCATGCCGTCCTCAGTGGAGACGTGTCGGTACTTGCCGTAGACCCAGGTGCCCGTGTAGGTGGCATTCCCAAGAATATGGTGCACGCGTGACTGGAGCCACAGCAACTTGCCGGCATGGGTGGGGATGCCCTCGTCGGTCAGTCGCACGGCAATCGAATGGGCTCCCATACCCTCATCGAGGTACATGTCGAAGATGCGCCGGACGACCTCCGCCTGCTCTTCTACCACCTCGGGCCTGCCGTCGTCTCCAATGCGGTATCCGTATGGAAGGTTGCCCGTTGGCACCCGGCCCTGCTTGGCTGTCCCGCGCTTGCCCAGGGTCGAGCGTTCCCTGAAGTTGTCGAGTTCTATCTTGCCGATGGCAGCCATGAGCCCGAAGGTCTTCATGTCGATGGCGTCCATGACGGCTTCGAGCCGAATCTGGTGGGCCTCGACGACCTCCATGAGGGCGGCGGCGGGATACATACCCCTGCTGAGGCGGTCGGACTTCCAGCAGACGATGGCGTCGAAGCGTCCATTTCTGGCGTCGGCCAGCATTCTCTGGAACTCCGGTCGCTTCTTCGACCACCCCCTGCCCACCTCGTGGTATCGAGCGACGATGGTCAGTCCTCTGCTCTCGCAGTAGGCTTCCATCTCTCCCATCTGCTCTGAGATGGAGGTCTTGTCCTCGGTATCCTGGCTCTGGTCCGAAACGCGGGCGTAGATGGCCGCCCGATTCGGATTTGGGTTCCTCTTGGTGGTTTTCGCCATTGCTACCTCCTTGCCTCTCCCAAAATCAAAAAGACCCGCCTCCTGTCGAGAGCGGGTCTGCGAGTAGTACAATCCATTCGCATCACCTGTTTCGTCAGGTGGCGCCACGGCCCGGGGTGTTTGCAGCATCGCCGGGCCAACTTGCTGTCCTCATGATACCGCGATTGGCCCGTTGGGGTCAAAGCTCGCCAGTCCCGCCATAGACCGAGTTCTCCGGCTGTGGTAATATTCATTTTGAAGAGGCCGAGCCGGGGGTACTCGTACCCTAAGCTACTCGTAGCGACTGGCTTGGTCTCCTCTTTTGTCTATGGCTGTCTATGGCGGCGGGAGTTCCGGGAACCCGTCGTTGTTGGGCACAAGAGATATTCCACTGACGCTCACGCGGTCGGGATGCCCTCGGAACCGGTGCTGCACCTGCCCCAACCTGTCTAACCCCTCGCGCCTCCCTTCCGCCCACGTCCGCATCGCGTAGGCTATCCAGTCGGCCATCTGAAGCTGAGGGCTGAATCGACTCGATCCGAACCAGACATTGTTCACCAGCCTGGGGGCGTTGGTGAAGTAGCCTCTTCCGGCCTGAATGCCGGCCTGGGACTCGTGCATGAGTTGGCTCACCGCGCTCTGATCCCCTATGACCATGGCGTCGTGGTACTCGAAGTCGAGATCGCCGCCAAGGTCGTCAATTTCCCGAAGCAGGTGCTCAAAGGCTCGTCCCAGGATGAAGTTGGACAGCTCGGCCCGCAGGGACTTTTCTCCAATCCTCTCAGGCTTGGGCAGGCTCTGCATCGATTCCCACCTGGCGAACCGGCGCTGGTGGAAAGTGTTCCATGCGCTTTCCTTGTGTACACATGCGGCAAGGTACTTTACTGGGAATGGCGGGTCTGCCAGAAACTCCCAGATGTCCTCGATCAACTGATCGACGCGGTCAATTGAATTGAGGCCGTGTGAGAACAGGGCCTTTTGGGACTCCCGCAGACCAGGACCCCGCCTGAGCTTCCGGCGCAGGTCGTAGAGATCGGAACTCTTGACCTCGCAGTTGTAGTATCCCAACTGGTCGCCATCGACGTCGAGATGTTTTCCGACGACCTCATTCCATGCGGCTGAACACTCTCGCACTAGGGGTGTGGGCAAGACAACGGCTCCAAAGCAGAATGCTCTTGACGAGTTGGGATCGGCTCCGCCGCTGTCGTCGAAGAATGCGGTGACGGTGTCATACGGCATGGACACATTGTACTCCCAATTGCCGGACGAGACCGCCATTACGCCTCCACGTCCGCGGAGTCATCAACTGGCCGGTCGTCCGAAGTCGATTCCGAGTCCTGCCCGTCCTGAGTGGCGTATCTGATCATCAGGGACATGAGGCGACGCAGCCGGTCCTCGGCGTCGGGTCCGGGCTTTGAGAAGACCCTGACCACGCCTATATCCGAGGGGTCGTTCTTGGGTGTACCCCGTCTGTTCTGTCCGTTCCTATCATTCATTTCTGTCTATTCACTCGGCCCTGTCGCGGGGCACACGTTGCCCCTGCGCTCACCCCATCCGGCTTTTTTTGAAAGGCCGCCGGGCCTCCCTCTCGCCTCGTCTCCTCTGTGGTCACCCGGCCCTACCCCCTTCGCCATTGGTGCGAGCGTTCGCTGAAGATGCGAGCGGTTCCCGGGGGTCGCCGTTACGACCCCCATCCCCAATCAGTCGGGAAAGGGTCCCCCGGGCCTGAGGGGCACGCCCCACATTTCGACGGTGGGCAGCAGGTGTCCCAGGCCCATGCTCTTGGCCAACTCCTGGAGGGCCAGCAGATGGCGGGCGTTGGGACGGATGCCGTCGTACCTCCACCGCCAGATGGTCATGGTGCTTGTGCCCAGCCTCCTGGCCATCTCAGCCCACGACATGCCGGACGCCTTCTTGAAGCTCTCAAGGGCCTGCGGGAAGTCGTTGGGGTAGACGTAGTAGGTTCCGCTCCTGTGATTGATGCGCTGGCGGGGCATCGGTGTGGTCCTAGTCCTGGGAGTCCTGCTGCTCCAGCCACTCCTGCCAGCTCTTCCAGAGGGATCGCAGGAAGCCGTCGCCCATGAGGATGTCCATGCCTCCGGGGATCATGGAGGCGAGCAGGACGAGGGAGTGGTAGGCCCCTCCGCAGGGCTCGGAGTTCTCCTCGCGCCACCGGTACAGCTGCTTCTTGTCGGAGCCGACGGCGTCGGCGAAGGCGTTCCAGGTGAGGCCGCTGGCCTCCTTGAGCCTGATGAGGCGCTTGGGGAAGTCCTTGGACAGCACGCCGGTCTGGTAGGGCACGGGGCGGCCGGCGATCTCTATGCCGACCTGCTCGTTGGAGTTGTGCCTTGGGGTTCTATCGGTTTTCATCGTTGTCCTCCTCGAATCTGAACAGTTTGCCACTGTTCTCCACGTCGAGGGCCTTGAGCATCCTCTGTCGGATGCGTCCCGAGGGCGCCCGCCCCTCGTTGACCGGCATGGACAGGTATCCGGGACTGATCCCGGCCCTTCCCGCCAGCCAGTTCTGGGAGCGGTTCAGCAGCGCCAGCCGCTTCCAGAGGGCCGCTCTGTCGAGCCGGACGACGTTGCGTCGCCGGAGCCTCCGGGGGCCTCTCGGTTGGTGTAATCGTTCCGAAATCATGTTGTTGTGAGACCTCCTTTCAGGGCGGGGCGGGAGCCGCCGCTCCACTCCCGTCCCGTACCGGGATTCAGCCGTTGCCCGCGTGGGGCGCTGAAGTTGCGCGCCTGCCGGGGCGTCGGGCTCATGAGGAGTTGGGAGGGTTCCCATTCGCCGGGGACGCGCCATGCCCGCCCCAGCGGACCCAGCTTCTCCATGGCCTCTCTATGGGAGACCCACAGGGGCACGTCCACCCTCGCCACGTCCATCTCCTCCGAGGCAACCCTGAGGAAGTTCGTGGCGGCGATGTCGTTGTCGAAGACGATGAGGACGGCGGGCGGGACTCCGTGGTCGTCGGTGGGCCTGTGAGACGAGAAGTAGCGAAGATATGGGGCGAGCCGGTCCGACATGGTGGAGGGACGCACCGCCCGGCGCTCCCACTCCAGGAAGAAGGCCCAGGTAGCGGGGCCTCTGTGGAGGATGCCGAAGGCGTCGGGGTGGACGGAGCGAAGAGCGCCGCCGTGCCGGAAGTGTCTGGACGCCCTGTGGGGCGGGTCGAGCTGGACTATCTCCCAGCCCAGGGAGAGGGACTGCCTCGCGAGGGCGGCGGCGAAGGCGTGGACCGCCGCCGTGTGCTCGATGTTCCTGAGAAGCTGGCGGCTCCTGCGGCCCGACACGTTGCGCCATTCGTAGGAGGCGTCCGCGTCCACGGGCGCGACGCTCCATCGCTTCCTGGCGAGGCTCACAGAGACGCGGTCCCTGCGGGCCAGGAGCGTCAGACCCCGGTCGGTGAGGGCCAGATGTCCGCTCTCAGGAATGGGCCGGTCCACGAGGCCGAATCCCTCAAGGGGCGTCACTATCTGCGCCGCCCGCCGGTGGGATACGTTCATCAAAGCCTCCAGGTGCTCCTGCGATATCCAGGGCCAGTCGAAGATCAGGTCCAGGGCGCGCTTCTCTGCGGGTTTGAGGGCGACGGCGAGGGTGTGATCGACGTCTGCGTCGATGGGTCCGGGAGCAGCGGCCCGCGACAACGGGGCTTCCGCGGGTAGCCCGCCCCGCTGGCTCACGCGCCTGAGCAGATAGCTCAGGTCCAGGGCCTGGCCTGTCTTGGCGGGACGCCATATCTCGTCGCCGGGTCCTGCCAGGGCGGCGTCTCGCTCAAGGGCGACGAACGCCGGGAGCGATGCTGCCGCGAGCAGCCTGCGGGTGTGCCTTAGCCTCACCTCATCGGGAACGAGCACGAGTAGGGTTCCGGGAAGCGGATGCCTGCCCAGATTCCATACCCTCTTGGCGAAGCCGGTGCGGTCGGCAAGGAGTCCCTGCCGCATGATGCCGACGGTCCTCCCGCCGGGGAGGGTCATGGCGGTGTCGAGGGGCATGGCCCGGTACAGCCGCAGGTTGATTGGATGGGCGACGTTGGACACGACGGCGGCGAGGCGATAGACGACAGCCACGGCGTCGAGCCGGTCAAGAAGGATGCGCCGCCACCGGGAGGAGACGGGACGGTTGCGCAGCAGCTCGTCCGTCGTCACGTTCTCCGCCTCGGCCAGCCGATCCAATCCCGTTGGGGTCGGGAAGTAGCGGCGGGTGGGCGGCGTCAGGTCCGCCGCGTGGGGGACGGAGGCCGCCAGCCCTGCGTCCTCCAGCCTGCGAACGCCCCCGTACACCGCGCCCCTGGACCAGCCCGATATGGCGGACAGTTCCAGCCTGTCGATGAAGGGCATGAGGGCGAGGGAGCGGAGCAGATGTTCCTCGCATCCGGTGAGTCTCATTCCCGTCTCTCCTCGTTCCCTGTCTTGCGCTTGCTGAGGGGCCTCCATCGCTCCCGGTCCCCTGAGGACCCGCTCCCCTTCTTTGGCGGCGTGTCTTCGCCCTGCTTCATCTTCTCCACGGTCCTGCGGAACTCCTCGACCTTCTTCTCTCCCGCCGCCTCGCCGTGGGCGACCTCCTGGGCCGACAGGGTGTACGAGGCAACGTGGCCACGGATGCGGGCGGCCACGGCGGCGTCTCCCTCCTCCGGCTTGTTCACCTCCATCGAGAAGGCGGGCATCCGCTCCGTCCCCACGGTGGCGCGGACGTAGCAGTGGTGGACGGGAAGAGACACGATGTCCTCCTCGTTCACCCGGTCCTTGCCCAGCTCCCACACCAGGTGGCGGGCGTCGGAACCGGCCACCTGGAAGACGGCCAGGCAGCCCACGTTGGCCAGGATGGTGTCCCGCATGGTGCGGGAGAGGTCGTCCAGCTTGGCCAGGCTCTGGGTGGCAAGGATGAAGCTGGCCCCGAACTTGCCAAGCTCTGAGAGCATCGACTCGTAGTCCACGCCGGGCATGGACTGCATCTCGTCCACGACGACCAGCGCGCCGCGACGTTCCCGGAGCGTCACGCTTCCCTGCTCTCGTATCACGGCGTCTACCAGGTTGAGCAGGGACGCGCCCACCAGGGCGGCCACGTCCCTGCCGACGGTGCCCTGGGAGGTGGATACAAGGATGATTCCGCCTTCGAGGATGGTCTTGCGCAGGTCGATGGTGGAGCGGCGCTGGCCCAGGATGGCCCTCGCCCTCTTGGACGATGCGTAGTAGGTCAACCGTGTTTGCACCGGAGCCAGGGCTTCGGCCCGGTACTGGCGGTGCCAGCTTCCGAAGTCCCTGGCCCACCACTCCAGCAGGAACGGGTCGGAGACTTTCTTGAGCACACCCCTGCGGAACGTCTCGTCCGAGAGGAGCTTGAGTCCGTCCAGGATGGTGTACTGCTCGTGCTCCTCGGTGGTGGGGTGTTCGTTGGCCTCGTGCAGCGTCTTGACGGTCTGTTCGAGGATGGACTGCATCCTCGGCCCCCACTGCTCCCAGAGGCCTTTCGCGACCCGCACCACAGAGTCGGCGGTGCGATCCCGGTCGGCGAAGACGCGGGTATCCAGCAGGTTGACGCCGGGGGAGCGGGTCGCATCCGACAGGTCGATGACCTTGACTCTGTCGATGAGGGACTCCGGCACCTGGTGCAGAAGCCCCTCCACCAGGTCGGTGTGGGGGTCTATGACCACTATGGCGTCCGAGTCCCTGCCCTCGGCCTTCTGTTGCATCTTGTGGGCGACCACGTGGTGCATGAGGGTAGACTTGCCCATGCGGGTGCGGGCGACGTAGAGGTGGTGACGGCGAAGCAGGTCGTCGGCAAAGCGGATGGACCGGCGGGCTCCGGCGGTTGAGTGGCCCACCGCCGCCCCTCCCCTGATTCTCCTGGCCGAAGGCAGCAGCGCCCTCGCGCCCGAACGCTCCACCAACGGGGTCTCGTCGCCCGCTCCGGGCGGGTGCCACAGGCAGGCCGCCTCCCGCACTCCCAGGACGCTGCGCCTCCCGAACAGGCCGGGGCCTACCGGGTGGAGCGCGTCGGAGTCGGGAACAGTCGGCTTGATCTTGCCGACCTTGAATCTGGCTCCAGCAGGGTTGTCGAAGTGGCGGTAGGCGGCGGCCACCGGCTCCAGAATCTCCTCAGCCCGCTGATGCCCCGTGCCTGCGGGCATGATCGCCGTCACCTGAAGCTCGGCGTCGAACGCGATGCGCGAGACTTTTTCGCGTATGAGCAAGGGGTCTTCGACCCGGTTCCTGGACTTCTTCCAGCGCCACCAGGCCCAGCCGCCTGCGGTCAGCCCCAACGCCGTTCCCATCCCCAACAGCACGGCCTTCCATACATCGCCGTCCTGCACCCACAGGTAGCCCTGCAACGCGGCGAGAGCGCCGATGCCAAGCACGGCCATGGTCACGCCGTCCATCTGCAACGGCTTGGTCTGGTAGGTGTAGGAGGGCTCCCGCTGCTCCATGCCGGGACGCTTGTGGGCCTTCTCCATGTGATGCTGCGACCAGTCGGGTCCGAGGGAGCGCAGCATCAGCTGCGCCACCACCCGCTCCCCCTCGTTCAGGGCGGTCAGCGCGCCCATGAGGGCGATGAGGGGGTCCGAGCCGGGGTCGAGGAGGTCGTCGTCGCGGAAGGTGCGCAGTGGGACGTACTCGGGGCCGTCGGCCCGCAGGGTCATCGACCACGCCTGCTCTCCATCTCGCAGCCACAGAGGGTCTTCGCCAGGGTGCACCTCATGTATCTGCGCCTGGGGATAGTGAGCCGAGAGCTGGCCCCGGACCACACGGTCGTCCAGGCAGCGGGCCATCAGTGTCACGCCGTCCATGTCCCCGGCAAGCTCCAGGGAGAAGGGTTCCGGCACCGCGATGGACTGGAGAAGGTTCTCCACGCCAAGCAGGGTTCTCTCACCCGTCCTCGGCGGCGTCACCGCAAGAAGGACAGGGTTCTTCTTCCCCTTGTCATTGCCAAACAGGATGTCTCTAGGATTCAGTTTCATTGTTATTGCTCCTTCCTATATGGGGGTCTCTTTGGCGTTCTCGGCCTTCTATCGGTGGCTGCCCGGTCTCCACTCAATTACCGCTGTCTCCTCCGGCGTGGCCTCGATGCGCACGGGGAAGCGGTGTCCCTTCGCCAGCAACAGCCCGTCACCACGGGGGCACGACAGCAGCCAGCGTTGGAGGTCTTCCGGCAGGTCGAAGGCGTCGCCCACGGTGCGTATGGCCGCCGCGTCCTGCTGCAACAGCAGCTTGAAGGCGGCGTTCTGGAGCAGCGCCCTCCCCGAATGGCCGGTGATGGTTCTCGAAGAGTCCTCGGAGAGAAGGTCCTGCACGTCCTGGGTGATGAACTGCAACCCCAGCCGGTGCTTCCTGGCCCGCTTTGCCATGCTGACCATGAACGCCGCCCCCTCGGGGTGCTGCATGATGCTCCACACCTCGTCCACGACCAGAAGCCTCGGCTTGGGGTTCTGCGCCGCCGCCGCCCACACCGTCTCGGTGCAGACCATTGCGGCTGCGGGCCGTAACTCCGGTTCAAGCAGGTGCAGGTCGAAGACCGTTACGAGAGCTTCGCTCCCCAGCAGGTCGTCGCCCTCGTCGGAGAGGAGGTTGCGCAGGCTGCCGGTGGCAAAGGGCCTCAGTAGGTGCGCTATGTCCGGGGCTTGCCCTTCCATGTAGGCGTAGAAATCGCGGAAGCCGGTGCGCTCCCTGTGCTGGGCGTAGTAGCCCGCCAGGGCGTGGTCGAGGGATGCCCGTCGCTCTGCGCCGAGGCTCTCGCCCACCATGACTTCAATCAGGCGGCGCAGGCTGCCGATGCGTTGCAGCAGCTCTTCGGAGTCTCCCTTGTCGATGACGAAGGGGTTCATGCCCTGGCCGGGCACTCCGGGGGAGAGCACCCTGCCGCCCGCAGCGCGGGCCATGTCCGCGTACTCCCCCTCCGGGTCGATGACGTAGGCAGTCACACCCCTGGTCAATCCCCTGAGCACACCGAGCTTGGTGGCGAAGGATTTGCCTGAGCCGGAGCGTGCCAGCACCGCCGTGTTGGCGTTGAGGTGCGTCCCGTCCCAGGGGTCGTAGACCACGGGTGAGCAGGCCCGCATGTCGATGCCGTAGAGGGTGCCGCTCCGCGTGTCCAGGTCCGGCGGCGAGAAGGGGAAGAGCCGCGCCAGGGACGACGTGTCCAGCGTCCGCCACTCGGCCACGGCGTTCAGTGCCAGGGGCAAGGTCGAAAGCAGCCCCTCGCGCTGGCGGAAGGCCAGGTTGTCCAGCTTGCCCAGCGTTGCGGCGAAGTGGGCCTTCGCCCGCTGGGTCATCTCTTTGAGGGACGCCTCGTCTTTGGCATGAAGTGTCACTGACAGCGAAGAATGGAAGAGACGCTCCCGTCCCCGTTGCACCTCGTCTCTGAGACGGGTCACGTCCTCCAGGGCGATCTCCGCCTCCGGGGACATGGTTCTGCCCCGCTTGAAGGACAGGGACTGAGCCGACTCGAAGCGCACCTTCTGCCACTCCAAGGTCCTAGCCGCCTGCTCCGCAGGGATCGGACCCAGGTGGATGGACAGGTCCATCGGCGCTCCCGCCGCCATCAGTCCTTGCAGAAACCCTGGCGCCAACGACCTCGGCCACTTGCCCAGGTGTAGGGAGCGGACGAGACTCTCGCCGACGCGCATGTCACGCCGGTTGACGTGCACTTTGACCTCCTCGCTCTCGTCCACGTCGGAGGGAGACCCGCCCAGGGCGGACGCTATGAGGAACATGCGAAGCTGGCGGCCCCTGAGCGGGTGGACGGACAGCCCGGCCCGCGCCAGCAGGCCCCGCAGTTCGTCCACACGGGCGTGCTCGCAGACGGCGTAGAAGCGCCGGTCGAGGATGCCGTCCCGCGTCTCAAGGTCGGTTAGCAGTCGGTTCAGCGACTCGGCAGCCGCCTTGGTCTGCGGCGGCAGGTTCTCCGGCTGCGCCTCCGTCAGCTTCTCGCGCAGACCGCTCAGTCGCGGCGGGTGCTGGCGGATGAGAAGCTGGACGGGGAAGTCCAGGGCGTTGAGCGCCCCGGCAAAGGCCCCCAGCTTCGGCTCGTCGATCTCCAGCCCCATCACCTCACACACGCCCAGCTTCACCCCGTCCAGTCGTAACGGACCGTCCTCTTCGAGGTGCGACAGCATGAAGAAGAGCGGTAGGTCGGGCGGGAGCTTTGGCGCAGGCTGTTCCTGTGGGGAATCGGTCTCCTGTTCGTTGCGCATACTGCCCAACTGAACGTCATACTCCGAGGGCTCTTGCGTCCTGCGTCTCGTCAGTCGTTGAATTAGCTGTCTCACTTCGCTCGCTTCCTTTTCTATGGGACTGGAATGGGGATGACGCCGTGCTTCAGCAGCGCGGCGACGCCCTTGGCCGACAGCGCCAGCACGAGGCCGACTACCGCCATCACCACTGCGGTCCTGGCCCTGCCTCCGCCTCGCTCCTCGCCTCCCTCGGCCATCAGGACGAAGCCCGCCCAGACGATGGCGAATAGGCACAGGCCCGATGCGGCATAGGCCATCGCGGTCAACACCCGGTCGAAGGCGTGAAGCATTGCTTCCTCCTCCGGCGTAGCTCCCATGAATACGAGGGCTGACACGGCGAATAGCGCCAGGGTCGCGACGCGCCTCACCACGGCCACTCCCATCCCAGCCTGCGGAACCATTCGCTCAGATCTCCGCCGGGCGTCTGCTCGGCGGGCGGGTCTTCCGGCTCCGGCTGAGGCAGGGTCAGTACCTTGAATGGGTCGTCCGAACCAACGGCGGACGCCAGGCTCACCAGCTCTTCGCGGTTGCGAGTGAGCGGTTCTCTGTCGGTCGTCTCGGCTTTCACGTGCTCGGGATGGACGATGGTGATGGTCACGTCCTTCTGGACCGTCTCGCCGGGCACCGACAGGGTGGCCGATATGGTGTGCTCGGTCGTGGTACCGTCGTCGTTGGTCACCGTGACCGTCTGGATCGTCCCCGGCCTGTACAGAGTCACCGTCTCGGTGCGCTTTTCCATCCGCTCCGGGTGGTGGGTCAGCGTCGTCAGCGGAGGAATGGGGATGCTGAGGCTGGCCTCAAGGCTCATGTCCACGCTCACGGCGTGAATCGCCTCGCCGGTGGGGACGCTGAGCCGGAAGCTCGTCTCGCCGTCGGGGACGAAGGCGACGCTCGCGGTCGATGCTCCCGTTGCGGCTGAGAGCGTCCCGGCGACGGAAGTCACCTCGGCATCCATGAGGGCCGTCTCGGTGACGCTCTGGTGCCCCGCCACCGTCTGTAGCTCCACCGGCTCCTCGACGGTTGACACGCACTCGGACTCGACAACGCCGGTCACAGCTCCCGGCGTCCAGCCGAGGGAGGTCATGCTCAGGTCGCACAGTTCCCCGTCGATGACCGGGAGCGGGTGCGGTAGCCACTCGTGCTCGACGGTGAACGCTCCGGCCTGGCCCGTGCCGTCCTCCCACGAGAAGGTGAAGGACGGCACGGGTCCGTGGAGGGGGAGCGAGTAGATGACCCGCTCCCCCTCCGAGAGGATGGCCGAGCCCCAGAAACGGAGGGCAGTTCCCTCCTGACCGCCGTATGCCCTCGCTCGCAGTTCGATGTCGGTGGCTGCTCTCAGGGTCACGGCGGCCCGGTCTCCGGAGACGGCCAGTCCCTCGACATATATCCGGCGTCCCTCGACCGGCTCCGTCAGTTCGAAGTCGATCTCGTCGCGCCAGGGCTCGTGGCCGTCGGCCAAGGCAACGTCAGGGACGGTGGCCACCGCCGCCACTGCGGCGACGGCAACGACCGCCATCCAACTCTTGAAACCGTGACCCTGGCTGTCCCTCCCCGCCTTGCGGCGGCGCTTGCCGAACCAGCCATGCGGACGAAACGGCATCCGACCGTTGCGGCGGTCCTTACGCCTGTTCCGCAGCTTGCGGAGTCTGCGGAGGACGCGCTTTGACTTCTTCGCCATCAGGCGAATGGGGCCGGGGCCGCCCTTCACCGGCTGAACCGGCGCAGGCGGCTCAGGGCGTACCAGCTGGGACACCGGCCCGGCGTAGACCCGCGCCCCCAGCCGGTACTTGAGCAGGTCGGCGGCCACCAGCGGCAGCCGCCGACCCCCTATCTTCCCCACGACAACGGCGATACCCATCAGCCCGAACAGGACGGCGATGCCCATCCTCACCTCGGACGGCCCCACCGGGGCGTAGCGGTATGCGCCATAGGACAGAGCGCACACCGCCACGACGGCCACGATCTGTGGGAAGGTGAACCACAGCAGCACCCTGTCCTCGGCCTGCACGTGGGTCGGCACCTCGTGTTCTCTCATTCTTTTTCTCCTTCCTCGCGTCCGGCTAGCTGGCTTCGTCCGGTTCAGGAACGTCGATATCGACTGGGGAGCCCACCACGGCGTCCATCACCAGTTCGACTACGCCGTAGGCCACCATCGCCAGGACGATGCCCGCCAGGGCGGTCATCATGGCGCTCTTGCCCCGCTCCATCTGGTGGGGCGCGCCCGATGCCGTCAGGTACAGGTACGCCCCGTAGATGAAGAAGCCCACGCCCACGGTGCCCACGACGCCCAGCAGAATCCCCACAAGGTTCGAAATCGTCTGTGTAAGGTCATCCATTTGTTTTCTCTCCTCTCTTGCGCCGGGCGCTTGGTAGACCCGGCGCTCAACTCTTTGTCTTCCCGCCTCTATGGGTTCCCTCTAGCTGCACATAGTTCAGCCTCCGTTACGGTGTTGGTCGGCGCGAACTGAGCCGCGCCTCCGTGATCTGGTGGCCGTTGTGTTTGGAATCACTCGCTGGCGCTCCTGGGCGAGTCGCCTCCCATGTCCCCGCCGCCCGACGGGGTCGCCATGGAAGCCGCCGAGCTGAGGCCGCTTGACGCAGCCGACAACCCAGCGCTGGCCGCAACCGCTCCCACAGCAGCGCCTCCCGGCCCTCCTGCTGCTCCGCCCGCCAACAGCCCGATGGTCTTCGCAGAGCGGACCATCGACGCGGGTAGGTTCATGCCGAAATAGAGCATCGAGAGCCAGCTATCGAAGGTCCCGGCGTTGCCCAAGAGGGATGGGACCCTCGTCGCCATGTAGACGAAGGCCAGCGACATCAGCAGCTTCCAGATAAGGTCCTGCACCGGCTCGAAGGCCGCTATCGCCGCAACCTCGTCCAGAAAGCCGAAGCCAAGGGCAAGGGCGATGAGCTGGATGGCCTGCTGGAACACCGTCGTCATGAACAGCCTGAGCCAGTGCCTTCCCCAACCCGCCGTGTGCGGCAGAATCCACAGCCCCAATGCAATGGGGGCGAGCGCAAGCAGGATGTCGATGAGGGCGAGACGCAAGACCATCTGGACGATGACGTAGAGGACGAAGAAGCCGTAGACGAGATAGAGGACGGCCAGCAGCAGGGCCATGCCCACGCTCCCGGCCTGTACCGCCGTGAGCAGGGTCTTCAGCGTGGACCGAAGCATGTCGCCTGCGGTGACGTCCAGGGATGCGGCGACGAAGCCCGACACGGCGTCGGCAACGTCGATGACCAGTGCGCACCACCACAGGGACGACGCGGCGGCCACCAGACCCAGCACCAGACGGGGCACCATCTCCCGCCACCCAGCCTGCTGGCGGCCCAGGTGCTCGGACACGATGAGCGAGAGGCCCATCCAGCCGAGGATGACCACGAGAGCGCCGGACGTGATGGCCCAGACGACCATCCACGCCTGCTGCACCAGGTCGTGGGCGTAGGTGAGGTCGGGAGGGGTCCCGGTGAGGATGTCGCTCATCGGCTACCCGCCCTCGCAGTTGTCGGCGTCCTCGCCCGCCGCCCGCTCCACCACGCCGCACAGCGTCCCGTGGACTCCCTCGATCATCCAGCCTGCAAAAGCCCTGGCCCATCTCGCAGGGTTGAGGGCGGACAGAATCTTGTCCCAGATGCGTCCCGGCTCATGGATGGGTACGACGGCGTAGAAGTCTCCCCTGTTGCCGTCCTCCGCCACGGCCAGCATCACCAGCAGGTAGGCCCGGTCGGGGTCGAGGTCGGGCTGCTCGTCGAGCTTGGGGTACTCCCACGAGTACTCCCAGCCGTCGGAGCGCTTCTTCTCACCGCCCCTGACCCGGTACATGGCGCTGATCCAGTCGCCGGTGTCGGCGTCCCGGACGGCGTAGAAGATGTCCTTGAGCTCGCGGTCGAAGATTGGTCTTGCGACGAACTCTCCGCCCTTCTTGCGCTCGACGAACTCCCGGTCTGCGTTGACCAGAGTGATCTCGTCAGCGGGCGGTTCCTGGGCCAGGGCGAGGTTGCCGTTGGGAATGGCAACCAGCGCCGCCAACAGCAGCGCGATTGCCAGCGGAATGAGCGGCCTAACGGACCGGAGCTTCGATTTCAGCGCCAACTCGTTCACCTCCTTGCGGTTTGCTGCGACTCATGGGGTCGCAGCCATCGCAAAAGAGTGTGAACAATCGGATTCCCCCAGGTAACCTGCTATAGGTCCGCACAAGGTTGTTATGGCGTTTACGCCCTTACGAAAGCGCCCCCCTGAGTGATGTCATTGGGGTGTACAAGAAATCGAGGTTTGTGACAGTTTTGCAGCGGTGGTGATTTCGTAGCTGATGCAGGGGAAAACGGCCCCCTATCGGATGTGAAAAGTGAACACTTCGCTGGAAGGGCTCCTTCCATTTGTTGAGTGCAAGACTCCGGTGAATCCATAGCTGTAACAGACATTTCTGTACACCGGAAAGGGTGGGCAATTGAGCAAGACGCCAGCGAATCCGTAGATGAAGCCGACAAGTTTGTTTGGGGAGGCGTGACCGATGAGTACGAGAGAGCCCGTCTTCGAGAAGAGCCGGAGCATCGAGGACCTTGACCACATGCGCCTCATGGTGCTGCTGCAAGAGCTGGTGCGGGACAAGGGCCTCAGAGAGGCCGCTGAGGCGTTGGACGTGGACCACAGGACGCTGACCCTGAGTCTGGAGCGAGGGAGGCTGTCCAGGCGGATGCGCGTCACCATGGAGAAGGCGTTGCTGGAGGGTGGAGGCTCCCCCGCCGTCGAGCAGCGGGAGCGCAACGACGCGCTGGAGGGTCGGTTGGAGACTGTGGAGAAGGGCGTCGAGGCGTTGGGCAAGGACCTGTCCAAGGGGTTGGCAGCCGTCCGCGGCGATGTGAAGGCGTTCAGGGGCGAGCTTGACCAGATGAATCGTCGGCTGGCGCGGTTGGAGTCGGGCAGGGGCGTTCACGAAGAGGCAAGCTCCAGAGGCGGGACGGACGGCGGCCCTCCGTCGCGCCGGGAGTATCCCGACCTGGTGACCATCGAGCCTGCCGAGGACGATGAGGAGGCGTTCGGCGAGGCGTGGCCGCTGATAGCCGAGTGGCGGGAGTTGAGGGCGGCGCATCCCGGCCAAGGCAAGAGTCTTGCCTGGCTGGCGACCGAGGAGAAGGTGCTGATCCTGGAGTTGGCGCTTCTTGAAGAGCATGGCATGACCCTGCCGCCGGAGAAGCAGCCCCTGTGGGGGTTTGCCCGGAAGGGTCAGGTCAACTGGCGCAGGACAGCGCTCTACGACACGCGGAGAGCGCGGGCCAGGCGTGAGCTTCTGCGACGGGTATTCACCCTGGGGCTTTGGCGGGGGTAGCTCCCCATGGTTGCGACAACGAGTTTTGCCAGCGTCTCTTGGGAGCAACGTGAACACTTTTTGAAAGTGGGCGCACACGCCCTTTCATGGGGGTGTTGGGTACGCAATAATTTAGTCAGTTTCAGGCTTTCACCAAGGTTTCCCGCCCTAGAAACCTGGGGGCGTTCCCTCAAGCCCGGGCTAGACGATAGGTCGCCCACGAGGGATGCTGCCAATGCGGAGTGACAAAGCCCTTTGCAGGCAGCGATGGCCGAATAGACGGAGTGAACAAGCCCTTCGTCCTCGGCTCCGTCCGGTGGGTTGGAGTGAATAAGTCCTTCTCCCGCCGGACACCGTTCAGCGGCTGGGGTTGATCGCCTCGGTCGCTGGACATCCGCCTGACGGTCGGAGTTGATCGCTCCTTCCGTCGGGCACAGGTCTGACGGTTGGGGTAGATCGCCTCACCGTTGGACCCAGAGGACATAGCGCGTTCTGCGCCTCGTCCTCACCCGGTCGGTCGAAGTTGCGTCTGTCGCTTCGACCGACTCAACACGTCTGCGGGATGGCTGGCACGCAGCTAGGCCGTAGGCTTCGACACGCGCCGGTCTGCAACTGATAAGCAGGCTGGCCGCTTCTCGTCTCGCAGCTTCACCCCACGGACGATTTGCGTCCTGGGCGAGCTGCGTCTCCCCTCACCTCGGTTCCCCTGTGTCGAGTCTCCCGACTAGACCTTGGGCCGAGTTGCGTCTTTTACATTCCACTTCGTCCCTGCGTCCGGCATCCGACCGTGGGCGGAGTGCGTCTTTCGTCAACGGAACCCATCACACACAACCTGCGCCGTGGATGCCGTGCGGGTCAACAACGTCAAGGAGGTGCATATGCACGTTGAGTAACTCATAGGCGAGGTCAAGGGCGTCGCAGCCCGCTTCGGCGGCTTGACGCCCCGGCATCTGGTTTGGAAGCCCCGCGTCGCTGACGACGGGGCTTCCGGTTTCTCGCACACAAAGACTCATAGCAGTTGGCGAGCAAAGGGCCGCCACTCCTCTCAAGAGGAAGGGCGGCCCTTCTCTTTGCCCGTACTAGGGCGAACGCAAGGCCAACACCAACACCCACGGAGACAGTCCCTGACAACGGGACACCAAATTCGAGCGGGACTGTCTCCACCCCACGTGGGGGGCGGCCGTCCCGCTTCTTTCATTCACAGGAGGAAGCGACATGACAACGGCAACCACTGCAACGACTAATCAGACGAACACGACAGGGATAACGACGGATGCGGCAACGCCCTCAGAGCACAGGGGCAGGCCGGAGAGCGAGCTCAGGGCGGCGGCTAGGAGGAAGGGACTCACCATGAAGGAGCTGGCGGCCCTGATGGGCGTCAGCGCAAGCCACCTGTCCCAGGTCGGCACGGGCAAGAAGCCCTGGACCCCCAACCTGCGGGAGAAGGCCATAGCCGTGCTGGGAGAGGTCCCAGGCCAGGGCATCGTCTACCGCCAAAGCGACGCGGTAGACAGCGAAAGCAATTTCATCCGGGAGACCGCACGCAGCATGGGAATGACCATGCTGGAGTTGTCCGACCGGTCGGGAGTCTCCTACAGCTACTTGACCCAGGTGGCCCGTGGACGCAGGGACATGGGCGTGAAGGTGCAGGCCAGCATCGAGTCGGTCCTGGGCACGGCGGCCAGGGTCGCCCCCGCACGGTGCGCCAACCGCCAGGGAGAGGTGGTCGATGGCGAGAGCAGCAGCTTCATCAGGGAGCGTGCCCGCGCCCTCGGCATCACCATGCGGGAGCTTGCCGAGAAGGTCGGCGTGTCCGCCAGCTACCTGTCCCTGGTGACTAGGGGGAAGCGTAGCATGGGGGTGAAGCTCCAGGCGCGGGTGGAGGCTGTGCTTGGGGGGCGTGTCAAAGTCGAGTCCGCCATGTCTCCGGTCCTCGACCAGCAGGCCGTTTGGGATCAGATGAAGGTACTCGACATCAGCCAGAACGAGGTGGCTAGGCGGGCGGGCATCAGCTCGGCCCACCTCTCCCAGATCATGAACGGCAGGAGCAACCCGTCCGCCGTGGTTCTGAGGAAGCTGCACGGGGCGCTGTTCCAGCAGAGGCAGGCCGATGAGCGGGTGATGCCTGTTGCGATGAAGGTGCTGGGCTGGAAGAAGGGTGAGCGCAGCGGCATGGTGGTGCACGGGGCTCGCGGGAGAGACGGCACGGCCAGGGGCGGCGCTGTGCGGGTCGGTGGTCGCGTGCCCTGGGGCGCGGAGGTGGAGTACGCCTTTCGCGCCGGGTACGACGGCAGGGGGAAGGTGTCGGTAGACCACGTGGTCGCGCCGGGCTATTCCGCACTGCTCAAGCAGCCGGAGGCTGGAGTCGCGTAGGTCTTTGTGTCTCATGGAAGGCACGACGCCGCTTACGACTATCGAGAAAGAGAGGAGGCCGTCGCCAGCGACGGCCTCCTCTCTATAGACTGGGAATGAAGCGGATCCCGTCTGTATTTTACGATCCCCTGTAATCGCAACTAGTTAGTGAGTGTTGCCAACTGGTCCTGCTTCACCTGAGTCCGGTTCGATGCCTTCCCTGATCTCGGACATTGTGAACACACTTCCTCCAAACATGTCGGCATTCCTACCTCGTGGCACGGCAACAGCATCGTCGTTGACCCTTCCCACAGGCCCAACCACTCCAGTTGGGACATCGAACACACCGTTATCCATGCTCACAGTCACGTAGAACTCATCGTATGAGGTAATACCGGGAGCGTCTACGCGCGTCCGCCTCTTGAGAAAGAGAACAACTTGCTGACCGGGTTGTAGGGCAGTCGACTCCCTTATGGAAATTGCATCCATGTCTGGCGTGCCAACAACAATTGTATCTCCCGGTTCGCGGCCAAGTATGGTTTCTACCACCTCAACCTCATAGAACACGGTAGGAATTCCGATCCGGTCAGTTCTTTCGTCTAGATCCGACGTTCCGTAATCAACCTCACGAGCCGAAACCCGTTTGATCTTGCCAACGACCGCTAGGTCGGATTCTGCCGACAATTCCTCTATGGAGGAGTACACTGGCATGTCTGGTGTGGCACCAAGAATAGGACCACCTTCCTCGCCTCCTCCCATGAGGAACCACGTTGTTGCAGCTACTATAGAGGCCAACACCGCGACCGTGACCATGAATCCCAATTCCTTGTGTTTTGCAATCAGTGCCTGCATTACAGTTCTCCTTTCTTCTCTTATGGTGGTTCAGACAAATGCGTTACGAAGCCGCTCATAAACTCCCTAGTAAATTGCGTCAACTCCTGAAACGTCGTCGCTGGAAGGCAACGGACCGCTGCATGTGAATTTATGCTCTCCTTGCCGCATGACATGGCAACCGCTGTATACATGGCCTAGCCCATAGACGTGGCCGAGCTCATGTTCGGCAACCAGTTTCTTTTCGCTGGTGCTCAGACCAGCCATACCACCAGTATCAAATTGTAGTTCAACCTCATTTCCGTCGTACGTTCCATCCCCATCGCATCGCCAAACTACCTGAGCCCACCAAGAACCTGAGAACTCACCGTCTACGACATTGATTTCAGGATCGATGGACCAAGACTGTTCCTTGAAGTACCCAGGTGCAGACGTTGCATCCCAAGCGGCCTCTGCATCCTTAAATGCAGTCACATAGGCACTGTTTACCGAGAAGAACCGGTAGGAGATTGGGTTGATTGAGTCATTGTCGTATTCGCATCCATGTAGCGAATAGGCGCTGGCCGAACCAACTGTGATCAACAGGGCCGCGAGAGTCAATGCCGAAGACACGATAGCGACTAGGAATCCCCTTCCGAGTGTCATTTGTGTTGTGTTCATCATTTCTCTTAGCCTCCTTTGGTTGTCATGGACGTTTCGCTGGTGCTAGTTACAGCTGTATAGGAGCATTTGGTCTCCCTCAGCAAGGACGGCCCGTACAGATAGCCTCAGCACTCTGGAGTGTCCGGGACCGCCAGTCCGAATCAATCCGACTATTGCGCTGAGGCTTCGAACGAGGATGTGTTGTCTCATGTGTCACCTCCTGTGGCTCGTGTTGCTGTCCAATATAGACGAGCCATATCAAACACCCATCAAAAGCAACCCCGTTTCCATCAAAGAACCATCAAGGTTTTTGGACAGTCAGCTATAGGGGCTGCGTTTGTGGTATGATTCGCCATATTCCCACCCCATCACTGGACAGAGTGACCGAGAGGCGCTGGCATGGCACGAAAGGAATCTTCGAAGGTGGCCGGCACTCTTGGCCGAGAGGGCGAATCCCTGCGAACTCACTTCGCCGGGGTGATCGATGCCATCGGCCGGGTCGCTCAGAGTTGGGACCTCGACACTGCGCTCCAAGAAGTTGCGCACGGCGCCTGCTCACTTACCGGTGCTCGGTACGCCGCAGTTTGCGTGTTCGATCACTTAGGGCAAGTAAAGCAATTTGTCACGTCCGGCTTCGCTCCTGAACAAGATGAGCTGTTGGAGAGCCTACGCACGCGGCTGGACCTCTTTGGATATCCGAATGAGACTCAAGAGCCGCTGCGACTCGCAGACTTCCCCAACCACTCCCCGTCTATCGGATTCCCTGAAAACCATTCCCCAGTGAAGACCCTGCTCGGAGTGCCGCTCCGTCATCTCGATAAGTCCATAGGCAACATCTATGTCATGGAGAAGGAAGAGGACCACGAGTTCACGGGCGAAGACGAAGAGACCCTGATGATCTTTGCTTCCCAAGCCGCCATCGCCATCCATAACGCCCTTAGGCATGGGGATGAAGAGCATGCCAAGGATCAGGTGGAGACCGAGAGGCGGCATTGGTGGGGTCTTCACCGGTAGGAGTTCTAGTGGTTGACGCCAAGACTAGGACGTTCGCTTCGGTCAATCAGGAGGCAGAGCGCATCCTGGGCATGTCGCCGGAGCCGGGATCCACGCTCGTGCGGTATCACGAGGTGGCGATCTACCGCCGGACGGACGGGAAGAAGTACGAAGGCCACGAACGTCCCCTTGCGAGGGTGCTCGACCACGGCGAAGTCGTGCGGGCGGAAGAGATACTGTTCGATCTCCCGGACGGTCGGAAGGTGAACACCCTCGTCAATGCGACGCCGATCTACTCGGACGATGGTGAGATAGTGTCCGCCGTTGCGGTGGTGCAGGACATGACGCCCATGGAGGAGGTTGAACGGTTACGACGTGATTTCCTCGCCATGGTGAGCCACGAACTTCGAACGCCGCTTACCACGATCAAGGGCTGCACCGGTGTAGTGCTGAACAGCTCCAGTCCTCCCACCGATTCCGAGATGCTCCAATACTTTCGGATGATAGATGAGCAGTCAGATAACCTGCGCGACCTCGTGAACAACCTCCTCGACATGACGCAGATAGAAGCCGGTGCGCTGTCGGTATCTGTTGAACCTACGGATATAGCGAAGCTGGTTGACGACGCGAGGATGGCGTTCATTCGCCAAGGAGCACGGAATCCCGTAGAGGTGGAACTTGAGCCGAACCTGCCTCGTATCGCCGGCGACGGGAAGCGCATAGTCCAGGTGCTGAACAATCTTCTGTCCAACGCATCGAAATATTCGGGGGAGAACTCTACAATCAGGGTATCGGCATCGCGGGACGATATCTATGTTGCCTTCTCCGTAACGGATGAAGGAAGGGGGATTTCTGCCGACCAACTCCCCGACCTTTTCAGGAAGTTTACTCGATTAGCGGACAGGGAGCATGATCGGAAGATCGCGGGTGAAGGTTTGGGACTGGCGATCTGCAAGGGCATAGTGGAGGCACACGGAGGGCGCATCAGGGCTGAGAGCAGTGACGAGGAACGAGGAACGCGAATCACCTTCACAATTCCCTGCGTCGCCGACGCCGATGAAGAGCATACCGGCGACGCTAGAGTCGTTAGGTCGGGGGATGCAATCAAGCTTCTCGCGGTTGACGACGAGATCCAGGTACTCCGACTACTTCGGAGTTTACTCGACGACCACGGTTACACGACGTTCGGGACGGGCAACTCAGACGAAGTGATGCATCTGCTGGAGTTGGAGCAGCCTGACCTTGTCCTGATGGACTTGATGATGCCTGGAACCAGCGGGTTCGATTTAATGACTCGCGTGCGCGAGGTGTCCGACGTGCCGATCATATTCCTGTCTGCGAACGATCAGGGGGAGAACGTGGTCAAGGCTCTAGACATGGGAGCCGACGACTACATCGTCAAGCCCTTCTCCTCCACCGAATTGATTGCAAGAGTCGAAGTGTCCCTACGTAAGCGGAGGACGACCGGTACGTCTATGCCGCGTGAGCCGTATCGTCTGGGGGATTTGTCAATCAACTATGCAGACCGAGCGGTAACCGCGTCCGCCCGCCCGGTGAAGTTGTCGGCGACCGAATACAAGCTACTTTTTGAGCTTTCAACAAATGCCGGACGCGTGATGACCCACGACCAGATAATGCAACGGGTCTGGGGACCTGTGTACTTTGGCGATGTTCAAAATCTACGGGCTACAATGAGAAATTTACGCCACAAGCTGGGAGACGACGCCAAAATACCAAGGTATATTTTCACCGAGCCCCGGGTGGGATACCGTATGCCGAAGGGTGACCTGCAAAGATAGAGATAGGGGCGGGCGGGTAGGAAGCGGGCGTACGCTTTCCTATGGCAGATCGCACATGCCGTCACCTAACTCGTGTCACTCGAACTGCGAAATTGCTGACATCTGGTGCGCTGACTCGCGCTGTGTCGATGACCATTGCAAGTACCCACGCCGCAGTGCTCGCTGACCATTCAGGCAGCGAAACCGACAAGCCGAGGCCCGAGCGTCCAGGAGAGATCGAACGGATTGGTGCCTCAACTCCCGCTTTGACCGAGTGCTGCTCAGGCACGGTTACTAACGGTCCGAACTCGAACGATCCGGTGTTCCTCCGCCCAAGGCTAGAGACCAACTCTGCCTCGGTATGCCCTCCGAGGAACTCCTGGTCGAAGGCGATGAGGGCGTCCGCCTGTCCCTTCAAGGTAGTGTTAAACCAGTTGAGCCCAGAGACGAGATCGCCAGCATAAGATTGCGCCCAGGGCTCCAGGAAATTTGCCGTTACCTGGAGCCCTGACACTTCGACGACTCCAAAGCGACGGAGTGAATCATCAAAACATTGAATCAACGCTGGCAGCACAACGGCCGGCTCGATGGCGCGTCGGTCAACACCGAGCGGTGCATAGCGATAACCTGGAGCAGGCCCGGATGATACTGGTACCCTGATCGGCTCGCCGTAACCAACTCCCAGTCCGACTTGCACATATCCGATCCGGGATCCGTCAATCCCAGCGGTCAGTTCCGCCTCGTTCATGTGCCAAAGCAGTGGGCGGCGGCGAGCCGATGTAGTGGACCATCCCATCAATTCAGCGCGCGCGTCGAAAACGCTATAGAGGTCGCCCGCATCCTCCGACACGATGCCTTCTAGGTTCTCGTCCCGGAAAAACTGCCCGAAAGCCTCGACGAAGAGCAACGACGACATGACAACTTCACTCCTTCAACCCAGAAATACTGTCTCGACGGAGCCGATTAAGGAGCTTGAGCAGGGTAACAGGAGAGCTCCAAAGTTGGCGTGTATAGCTTGAATGGTCCATCCCATTGGCCGACAAGGTCGACATCAACGATGGACCGATACGCAACTGTTTGACTCGATGCGCAGTTGTGGCGGGCAGTCGTCCTTTGGCCTGAGAGGTTCCTAGCTTTAATGCGCTCCTTCGCCGGAGTACCAAGGGTGTCCCAATAGCAAGGCGGCCCTGGGTCTGGATCATAGTAGCAGACAAGTGCCTGAAGCGTAACTTCTACGTCAGCATACACCGGGCAATCCCCATCGGAATTGTCCAGCCACCAACCATGCGCCGAGGCAGCAAAGCCAGTGCTTGACAGATGGACGTAATCGCCCCTCGTCTCGTAGTCACAAGGCCACCATGCTTCCTCGTCCACACCCCCGCCACTCCCATCACTTTCATCCCTAGGCATTTCAGCTCCTGACAACGGAGCGTAGGCAAATGAACCCTTGTCCTCCGGTTCTTGCGCAGATACAGGCCCTGCGCCAAAGGGAACCATCAGTGCCAAAGCCACAGCAATGACACCAACCAAGACTCGCACTACGTTCTGATGTGACCTGATCATTTCGCACCTCCATGTAACCTGTGATACTTCATATTCTAGGAGGCACGTATCAAACGGCCATCAAGAACAATCCCATTTCCATCAAAAAACCATCAAAGATTTCACGGCTTGTGCGGTGAGGAGACGATGGAGATGGTGCTCACCTGGGCACTGGGCGCGCCGATAGCGGATGGCGTGGGCGTCGCCTCCATTGCTTTCGTTGACGACCCAGCGCGGTTGATACAATGGACTTGGGTAGAACACCTACAACCCAGATGGAAGGCATCTCTTGGTTTTAGTTCACCCAAAGGATGGTCTCTTTCCCTGTCTCCTTGCCGCCCTATCTGTCTCTCATCTATCCGAACGACTACATTGTCGAGGCGTTTGCCGGACCGCCTCTACTCTACCTATCTTATTGCTCGGAAGTCGCGGGGTGACCTAGAATATGGGGTGTAGAGGAATGCCTAGGTAGAGAGAGTGAGAGATGCCTATGCCAACCCGGACTGCTGAGGAAACGGGTCGCCTCGGCGACCAGATATACGAGAGGGACATCCGGCTCCAAGTCGAATAGACCAACCACGGGAAGATCGTCGCCATCGACGTGGACAGTGGCGACTATGCCATTGGAGACACCGGCTTAGCCGCAGCGGATGCCCTACGAGACCGGCGTACTGCGCTGAATGTTTGGGCAGTGAGAGTTGGATACCCGACGTTGCGCACCTTCGGGGGCAGTTCCCCACGGAGAGCCGGGTGATAGAGGGTTTCGTCAATGCCAATCTCGAAGCTGCGGTGCTCCTCTCACCCCGTGGCTCGCAGGGATAGACAAGGGAAGTGAATGCCGTAATAGACACCGGCTATGGCGGTTCTCTGACCCTGCCGCCGTTACTGGTCGCGGAGTTAGAGTTGCCCTACGTGCTTAACAGCAGAGCGACCTTGGCTGACGATACGGAAGTTAGCTTCAGCGTGCACCGCGTTAGCATCCTCTGGGACAGTAGACTACGGGATGTCGAGGCCGATGGTCGTAGGGAGCACTCCCCTTGTGGGGATGTCTCTTCTCGACGACCATGACCTGAGCATCCAGGTTAGGGCTGGCGGACGAGTCATCATACAGCCCAGAGAATAGTCGGCATCTTCCCTGCCCCCTGAGTCTCTTCTTCTACGCTCCTGCCCGCCCACGCGACCAGGCCACGCTGCAACCCGTCACTGCATACCCTTGTCGGGTGGATGATGCTTACACTAGTGTGGGCCAGAGGCTCGTGAGGGCCTGTACGGAATGGTCTGCCCCGTCATCGGATAATGACTTCCCAGCGGAAAGTTCGCCGTTCGGTAGGCTCTGGCCCACCAGATAAGAACCGAACAGGTCATCGGGAACTACGGGGACACACCCATTTGTGAGTCCGCTTTACCGACCTCGTTTGAATGGACCCAGATCGACCACCCACGAGTACCTGAGTTTTCCGTTGCTATTGTGTCTAAGGAATGAAGGTTCTTGATTTTGTCCAGTCTGGTGGAGCGAATCGTTCGTTTCGAGGCGACATGCTCAAGGGTAAATCGACTATGAACGACAGGATTGGAAACAGTTTTTTTGTCAGGAATGCCAATAGTGAAAGGAAGAAACAATGGAGAAGCCTAAGAACCGTGGACATAGGTGGGACAAGAATTTCCTGGAGTTGAAGCCTCAAAGACTCGACACTGGATGGTCCGCAACAGTGAGAATGGACAGGTTCATTAAAGCCTCTGCGAGATACCAAGCGGCTCAGGCCGACGCCCTGGAGCGAATTGAACTGCTACTGGAAAAGATAGTGCCTGACAAGAGCCATGCTCCGCCAATAAAGTTCGAGCGCTAGACCACCAAGTCAGCGTTTGAAGACCCCTCCAAGCAACCAGCAAAATTAGGTCTGGTGCTTAGAAATCTGTGTAATGAAAACTAGTCTACCGGATCCTTGGAATGCAGCTTCTTCACTAAGGAAATTGTCGATGGCGTCGGGGTGAATTCGAGAAATGTCACCGTTCCATAGAAACGAGGCGGTACCAGCAAATTTGAATTTTGTCAAGCATGTGTTAACCTTGTTCTAACATCAATGGGAGAGGGTTAATGGTTCGCGATACGATTACTTTTGAACTAGGAAGCGAAGTGGATCTCGCGAAGCTATTTGATGGAATCAAACATTTCAAGAGTCTCGTTGAGGCCATAACAGAGAATGCCAATGTAGAGTGGCTTGTTGAAGATCTACAAGCAGGAAGCGCGAGGGCCACCTTGCGAGGCAAGGCCCAAGACCAATCACAAGTGGAAAGGGTCGTGGACCAATACAATCAGGTTGGAAACGCATTGGAGGGGCATGGGTCTCTTATTGAGTTCCCATATAGGGTACAAGAGGCAGCCTCACATATCCAAAGGTTTGCAGGAACAGTTGACTACGTGCTGCTGGAGACCATCAGCGCTAGTCACACAATTTCCGGGAACGGGGCCTCCATTGATAAGCCGACCGATTCATGGACCAGCCTAGGGGAAATAACCGGTCAGGTTCAATTGATCACCAATAGGGGCAATCTCCGCTTCAGTCTATACGACGCCCTCTTTAACAAGGCAATTACTTGCTATTTGAGGGCAGGGCAGGAAGCCATGATGAGGAAGGCGTGGGACAGGCAAGTAGTCGTTTTCGGCAACATCACTAGAATAGGACCACTGGGTCGCCCGGTATCCATTAGAGACATCAAGGATATTGAAGTCCTTGAATCCCCGATTTCCGGTGCTTATCGGAAAGCTAGGGGCGCTATCCCGTGGAAAGAGGGTGACATGCTGCCAGAGGATGCAATTCGAGCACTACGAGATGGCTAGTCCCTCTCGCACCATCTATTGGGACTCGTGTGCCTTTGTTTCCTATATCAACGAACATCCAGACCGGGTAGCTACGCTTGAGGCACTGTTGGCGGATGAGACTGTTATTATATATACATCTGACCTTTCTCGTGTTGAAGTAGGATTCGGCATGGAGGAACAAACGGGCCATTCTCTCGATAGTACGACCGAGGAACAAATTGACTCTCTCTGGACTGATCCAAATATCAAGACCTTGGAATTCAATCGCAGGATAGCAACAATGGCCAGAAAGCTAATTCGAGATGGTTTACCCCAAGGCTGGAAGTTGAAGCCGATGGATGCTATTCATCTTGCAACGGCCCAAGTGTTGCACCAAGCTACCGGTGAGTCGATTGAGTTTCACACTTATGATGATAAGTTACTGCGATACTCCCCGAAAACTGGCTACGTTATCTGCCGGCCAAACGCTCCTCAAACTCGCATGCTCTGAAGGCATTGCCTTCTGCTTGGCTACAAAGTCCTCGAAGCGTAGCTTCCTCCCCACGACCGTCTTGACCATAAGGACTACTTGGTCCTCGGTGTCTAGAGAACGGCACTACGTCGGTCCTCAAACTCCACCACGTAGCGGTCGAGGTGCTGGAGTCTCATCTGGTGGTAAACTCCGTGGTAGCCACGCTTGGGCGTTGTCCAGAATGACTCAATGCCGTTCGTATGGGTCTGCCCGTTCACATTCTCGCTGACGCTGTGCTTCACTGCCTTATCAGGTAAAGGTAGGCCCGAATATGCCTGGTTGTCGCCGGTGTAGATCGTAGCTTCGAGTTGAAGGTTCTCTATGGCGAATCCCTGGAGATTCCGGCTGGTCGTCCTCTCAATGTGAATCGCTGAGCAACAACATTCGGAGCGGAGTAAGAGTATACAACTTGGGCGCTATTGGTCAGCGAAAATGTCAGTAGGTTATTGTCTAGGGGAAATGTCCACTACAGCTGCTATGGCCTGGAGGGGTGGTGTGGGTCTGAAGTTGATAATATAGCAGCCCGACTGCTCTGTTTGAGGCGATAGTTCTCGCCGTTAATCTCCAGGATGTGAACATGGTGAGGGAGCCTGTCCAGTAGGGCCCCGGTCGGACTTTCGGAGCCGAACATCTCGGCCTACTCGTCGAGGGGCAGGTCTCCTTTGACTCTATCGGAAGGTCAGGGGTGGTACAGTTTTCGTCCGCCCTTTATGTTGTTGCTCAGCATAAGTGTCAGTAGTTAACTGTTCAGCAAGAATAATGATGCTCTTATAGAAGTCAAGGGAGATGATTGGGAGTGGAGATTGGAGGCTTTAATGAGGAGAATACCTCGCGAGCGACATAGCGTTTAAGGCAACGAATCACCTCGGTTTTGCTCAATCCCTCCATGGTGCGGCGTCGCATGTAGGCCCTGGTTCGGGGATCATACCGAAGTCTGACCAGGACGATGCGATAGAGAGCGGCGTTGGCCTGACGATGGCCACCGCGGTTGAGTCGATGTCTATTGGTCTTACCTGAAGAAGCAGGGATGGGGTTGACGCCGCAGAGGGAGGCGAAGGCAGCCTCCGAACGCAAACGATCAGCATTATCCCCTGCAGCCACCAGGAGGGTTGCCGCCGTGTCAGGTCCAACGCCGAAGCTGTCTACCAGGACCGGGGCAATAGCGCGGGTGAGTCGATCCAGCTTCTTCCTCAGCTCCTGTATCTCCTCACTGAGGTGACGGCAGCGACGGGCGAGGGAGCGGAGAGCATACTTGGCCGCTGCGGTGGGACCCTCCATCCTGCCAGGCCTGAAGCCGCTGCATCGGATGAGGAGGGCACTGGTGGGGAGGCCGCCAATGTTCTCTCGAAGCTCTGATGGAACCGTGACGATCAGAGCCTTGATCTGGTTGAGGGCCTGGGTACGAGCCTTGACAGCCGAATGCTTCGCGCTCTGGAGCATGCGGATCATCTCCACCTCACCTTCTCCTGACTTGGGTGTGCCATCAGCCACACCTGCCAGCACGGCGCGAGCCGCCATCTCCGCATCGGTGGGATCGCTCTTTCCCTTCCTGTAGCGGATTGCCCTGTCGGGCCGATTCACCTCCATTACGGTATAGCCCTTACAAGTCAGGAAGCGGGTGACGCCGGCACCGTAGGAACCGGTTCCCTCAATACCGAAGGCCTTGATCTCTCCCAGGTTCCGAGACCATAACTCGAGATTCGCATATCCACAGCTGGTTGCCGGTGTCTGAATCTCCGCCAGCCGGACGCCGTGACCATCAACGGCCACAGCCACATGCTCATTCTGGTGAGTGTCCACGCCCACTATCACCTGATCCGATCTGACAACTTCCTGGTCAGCGACTCTTGTCATATCTACCACCTCCACTGGGATGGCGCGTCGAGCAGGTGAGCGGACAAGACTGCGATGGGACCTCTAAGGTCAAGCTCTTATCAGGTCACGGCTCTCCAAAGCCGCCAGCACCTTGTGGGCCATCTCCAGATCGGATCGACAGATCATTCTGAAGGCATCTCAGCCAGTCACATTAGGGGTCAAACCCGACCTGAGATGGCCCAGATACATCATCGCAGTCACATTATGGATAATGTGACCTTGAACCAAAAGGAACAAGGGAGACTACAGGTACTCAACAGCTTGCTGGCGAAGCACATGACGATAGAGCAGGCATCCACACTGATGGGGGTGAGCATACGCCATACCTGGCGCATTCTGGCGGCTTACAAGGAGGAGGGAGCAGCCGCTGTGGCTCACGGTCATCGAGGTCGTAGGGCGCCCAACGCGATATCGGAGGATACGAAGGCTGCAGTGCTTCACCTGGCACGCACCCGGTACGTCGGAACCAATCACACGCACATGAGCGAGTTGTTGAGAGAACACGAAGGCATAGACATCCCTCGGAGCACACTGCGGCGACTGTTGGTGAGCGCCGGTGAGAACAGCCCACGTGGGAGACGACCACCAAAGCATCGAAGTCGCCGTCAGCGGATGCCTCGTGAGGGTATGCTGATTCAGATAGACGGCAGCCATCATAGGTGGCTAGGAGACGACAGACCGCAGCTCACACTGCTGTTGGCCGTGGATGATGCTACCGGCATCGTGGCTGGTGATTGGCGTCAACCATTCTTGCCGGTTTGGCGACAATCATTTTTGCCGGCGCGTTGCCTCACGGTATTTGTTACCGAAGCGAAGCTATTGCCTCACGGAAGATGTTACCGAAACCAGGTCATTGCCTCACAATAAGGGTTACCCAAATCCAGGAGGCATGACATGGTAGCAGACATCAGCGCAGTGACGAGGGCAGAGGTGCTTGGCGCCATTCGCAGTCGGTACAGAGAGGCGTCCAGGAAGGACAAGAGCCGGATGCTCGATGAGTTTGTGGCAATTGCTGGCTGTCACAGAAAGCACGCTGTCAGGTTGCTCGGTCGGTGTAATGAGATAAGAGAGAAGACCGTTCCCAATGGCCAACGCATCTACGACGAGACGGTCAGACAAGCGTTGATTGTGGTATGGGAGGCGTCGGACAGGATATGCGGTAAGAGGCTCAAGGCGGCTCTGCCGAGCATGGTGGACTCGCTGGAGAGACATGGACACCTCGCTCTCGCCCGTGACGTACGGGAGCGTCTTCTCACAGCAAACGCGGCCACGATAGACCGTCTGCTGAGACCTGTGAGGGAGAGGGCAGGAAGTCGCAGAAAGCGAAGAAGGAAGAGGAAGCTGGGAAGCCGAGTTCCCGTTCGCACCTTCATGGACTGGAAGGATCCCGAGCCCGGATACCTGGAGATAGACCTGGTGGCCCACGGCGGGGGTATGGTCACCGGATCGTTCATCAACTCCCTGGTGGCGACCGACGTGTGCACCGGATGGACGGAGGCGATTCCGCTATTGGCGCGAGAGCAGTCCCTGGTGGTAGAGGGACTGGAAGCCATCTACCGCGTCTTCCCTGTTACGCTTCGTGGAATAGACTCGGACAACGACAGTGTATTCATCAACGAGACCCTGTTTGGGTATTGCGCCGATAGGGGCATAGAGTTCACTCGTTCACGGGCATACCGCAAGAACGACCAGGCTTGGATAGAGCAGAAGAACGGCTCGGTGATCCGCCGCTTTGTGGGACACGAGCGATATTCGGGATCCATGGCCGGTCAGATTCTAGCTCACCTCTACGGAGCGATGCGTCTGTATGTGAACCATTTTCAGCCTTCGTTCCAACTGCTGGAACGGAGTAGAGATGGAGGCAGCATAAAGAAGCGGTACAGGAAACCAGCCACGCCGTGCGACCGCCTGCTGGAGAGGGATGATGTGAGCGAGGAAGTAAAGCGTGGACTGGAGAACAGCCGTGAGAGACTGGACCCAATATCTCTGTTGCATACGATCCGTGAGGCTCAATCGGCGCTTGCCGCCTTAAACACCAATGATTCCGCCAGGATACCAAACAGTGAGAGTCTGGAACACTTCCTTTCCAGGCTGCCTGAGCTGTGGTGAGAGGGAGAAGTGCGTCCTACTCACACTTCAAGTGACGGTCGCAGCGCTCCGCGCACCTGGCGCTCTCGCCCGGATCCCTTCGAGGGAGTGTGGTGTGAGATCTTAGAATGGCTTCAGAAGCATCCGGACATTACGGCCTCCGCTCTTCATGATCGATTGATGCGCCGGTACCCAGATCGCTATAGCAGACGTCAACTGCGGACCTTACAGCGCAGAGTCCGTCAGTGGCGACGGGTGGTAGCCAGACAGTTGGTGTATGCTTCAGCAGAACAGAGTGAAAATTAGAGGCTGACTAGAGTGTCATCGGACCTGTGGGCGTCAATTAAAGCTGAAATTTCTTCGGTAACATTTCTGAATGAGGCAACAGGCCGGCAAGAATGATTGTCGCTGTTCAGGCGGGTTTCTGTAGAGCAAGGTAGGCGGTCCTGGCGCAAGCAGCGGGCATAGAGGTATCGGCACCCACCATTCATCCGTATCTGCTCCGGAAGGGTTTGATTCGCCCCAACGCCAGAATGGACAGGTCATGAGGCCCAGCAACCGTCCCGGGTTGTTGTACCTGCAGATGGACGCGAAGTGCGTCATCCCGGAGCTCTTGGCGTTGCCCTACACTTGCTACCTTACATGCTGCCCTGGACATCTACTCCCGTTAATTTGGAGATAACTTTCGCAGACTCCCCACTAGACTGGACAAAATCTAGAACCTTTTCGGTTAGGTTCACAATCAAGATATAGACGTTGACATCAATTGGCATTCTTGCATTGGTATGTCCTGCTGGTTTGTTTGGTGGTAGAGGGCCAAGAGCTTCCTGGCTCAATCCCTGGGCTACACCGCCATCTTGGCCAGGTACACCACCCGATTCCTCCACGCCGATATCTTCTTCAGGGCCATTGCTCAGGCTAGGGTCGACAACTCCGTGAACCTCACCTTCCGTTCATTCCTCTCCCCAGACCTGCTCATCATCGATGACCTCGGCTATCTGCCCCAGGGAGCCGAGGAGTCCGAGGTGCTCTTTACCCTCATTGCCGAACGCTACGAGCGAAGGTCGCTGGAGATTACATCTAACCTCGTGTTCAGTCAGTGGGAGAAGGTGTTCGCCAATCCTATGGCCACCGCGGCCGCCATCGACTGGATCGTACATCACTCGGCCACACTGGAATTCGACATGCCCAACTACCGGACCGGCGTGGCAAAACACCGACAAGAAAAGGAGTTTTCAGACCGGCAAAATAATTGTCGCATCCGCAAGAATAGTTGACGCCAATCATCAGCCCCCTATAGCTCCCAAGAGTACAATTTGTTGCAGAACCGGAGACTTCGCCGACCACGTCCTTCTCGACCTGTTCGTCGATTCCGGCGGGTTGACGTGTCATCGCTTCACGACCTCGATCAAGGGATGCACCAACGTCCTAGAGGAGGTGGAGAAGGGTCGCCAGCAGTCCCGTGCCGGGACGTGATGCACCCCTATACCAATCGCACCTTTCGTCCCGTTTTCCAACCATGCCTCGATTTTGGGCCGCGTCATGCACCCCGCGTCAATCGCGTTTTGTCATTTCAGACCGAACTTCGCTGTTTCACCCAAGTGTTCACAGGAAGCGTCCCATAGGAAGGGTCATTCACGCCTGTACCAGCTACGAGAGCGCTCCTTCCAACGCTTCACTCCAAAATCCAGACTGCTGTACACCCCCTGGACATGGTAAAAAAACCTCCGTTTCGGAAAAGCTTGCGAGGTATGGCCTGCGCGGTATACCCGGCAGGGCAGGGTTGAAGATTGAGTGTCCGGTGATGTAGAGTAAGACTCAGTACGGTAGAGGCAGACGATAGATGCCATGCCTACAAAATCCAGAACCACCGACACCATCACTTTCTCTCTCCCGCCGGAGATGGCCGCATATCCGCGGCAGGTAGCGACAGAGGAGCAACGCACCGTCAGAGAGTTGCTCCGGGAGGCCATCCGCCTCTATATGGAGGAGCGGGAGTGGCGCATCGAGGAACGGATGCAGCGGCGGCGCTCACGCCGAACTAACGGCAATTAACCGAGAGGAGGACGCACTCATGAATCAGACGAATGACAACACCCCGTTGCCCTGTACGCCAGGTTGTCCAGCGGCCGGCAGGACGTGAACCTGTCCGTGGCCGCTCAGCTTAGGGCGCTCAGGGACTATGCCGACAAGAACGGCTACGTCGTGGCAAGGGAATACATTGACGAGGCTGAGAGTGGCAGGATCGCCGACAGGCGATTCTCCTGTAAGTTGAATGCAGGCAGATCAGCCAACTCTGTGGCGTCCCAAATTGGTTTGTCTAATCGCGGCGTAGACAGCCGACTGGTAGACGGCGAAATTCACCCTTGGAGGCTCAACTACCATATTCAGGCTGTCCCACTCGCGATCAGGTCAAGAGGTTAAACCAGAAAGAGGGCGCAGGATGGCAGATGGGCAACGGGCCATAATAGGACACTCCGTTAGGGACGTGATCCGCATTCTAGAGAATGAACCAGTCAGTCGCGACATTTTCCCCGAAATAACTGTTGTACAGGTCATGAATCGGGTATCCATTGCGCATCTCTCTATCGAGAGAGCGCTTAAGTTTCTCATAACCAGAGCGGGGGGACCACTGGTCGAGACACACAAACTTAGACAGCTATACCAAGAGTTGCTTCAGCATGACCCCGTGCAGGGAAAATACTTGGGAGAAGTATTCAAGGCCGCCGTTCGGCACTACAGGTACAACTCCAACGCGGCCTACATGACACATCTCCAGACCCTGGAAAGATACCTTGAAGCCGTCGGGTCAGACAACGCATTCCAGGATATACGCTACTGGGAACTGACCCAGTCAATGGATGAGCTCCTACTCAGTCAAATATACCTGTCGATACACATGGAGCTCCTGCACGGACTCAGTGAAGCACTCCTGGCCATTGACAGGCTGCCAATGGGCACCGTTGCGAACAGAGTGGAACGAGCGGTCATAGCCGCGATGTGGCCCACGGCAGATATGGCCTACGGCCAAGGGACGCCCAAAGAGCAATCCGTCCACTCTTATATTGAGTGGCGGCGGGGATATAGGACATCGAGAGATGCTCTCGCTGACGCCGTCCAAAAGGGCTTTAACATTGGCGATGACTTCATGGCAAATGTCGCAGGCAACGCATATAGGACTCTCCTAAAGGCCACAGACCCAGCAGTCAGATATTTTGCCAATACCCTGGACGTACTGCCCAGTCAGCCCCGGGACGTAATACCATGCGTGAAGTGGTTGGGTCCAGAGAAAGAACGAAGAGGCGTCGTCGAAACTCCAGGCGGTACGCCCCTCGGATTCATAGATCGTGCTCCAGATGGGCTATGGTACATCACACCGCTCCGAGAGGGACTAGTATCAGTCTCTGCCAAGGCCAGAAGCCAGACGGATGCCCGATGCTACCTCGCCACTTTGCTCACCAGACCTTCCTTGGTCACTGTGGATGGCGAAGGCCGATCTCTCCAAATAGTGGGAGAAGGCGGAAGCTTCTACAAGGAGAACTACGACGAGTACGACAGGAGATTTAGAGGGGAAGGCAACGGAGACATATGGACGCACAAGATTGCATTCTGGGATAGGAACCACGGAATTAATGTGAACGCGAAAGTAAGAGTCGAAGTACGGTGTGGGGAACTAGCAGGTATGATCAGCATAATCGAAGGAAAAGTGACTGAAGTTGCGGAACACGAAGTATGTCTATCAGGTTCTGAATGGATTGACATTGAACAGGGGAACCTGAACTAGTTGGAGGACGCACCCATGAATCAGACGAATGACTACACGCCCGTGGCCCTATACGCTAGGGTGTCCAGCGACCGCTAGGACGTGGGCCTATCCGTTGCCGCCCAGCTGCGGGCGCTCAGGGAGTATGCCGAGAAGAACGGCCACACCGTCGCTAGCAGCCCGTCTGAGGATTGACAGACGGTCTGCTAGAGGACAAGGTGTGCAGTCGTGGTTCTGGCCGCGATGGGTCACAAGCCCTAGTCTTCTCAACGACTCCGCCCTCGTCACTCCTCGCGAACTCGTAGCATCAGCTTGTCACCACTATGCCACAACTGCGACGTCACCGTCCAACTTAATGTCCAGTCGTCCTATCCACCGTCGCACATGCAACTTCCGGGGATAACGGCACCAAGCCTTCCAGGGGGATGAAGTCTTCGGGGGGACCCGCAATTGCGATTTGGGGTGATAGCTTCAGCTTTATGCCATCAAGAGGCATTGGGGGACGTGACGCCCTCAGGGAGCTACCAGACTTCTCCCTTGGCGTATACATTCTTCGCGGGCCCGATCAGTTTCGGGTCAGTCTTTGCAATGCGCTCCGCTACCCCGGGGTCGTACTCCAGGCTGCGCAGCACGTAGCGCATGGAGTTTAATCGGGCGCGCCTCTTGTCGTCCGACTTCACGACAATCCAGGGCGAGGCCTTCGTATCGGTGGCCGCGAACATCAGATTTCGCGCCTCTGTGTACTTGTCCCACAGAGGCAACGACCTGATGTCTACGTCACTCAATTTCCACTGCTTGAGGTCATCGATTGCGCGGGACATTACACGCCTAAGCTGTTCCTCCCGGCTCACCGAGAACCAGAACTTGTACAGCCGCATGCCTTCGTCAATTAGCATCTGCTCGAAGAGAACGGCGTCGCGAAGAAAGCGCTCCGTCTCAGCCGGTGTGCAGAAGCCCATCACCGGCTCGATCACCGACCTGTTGTACCAGGAGCGGTCGAAGAAGACGATCTCTCCCTTGGTCGGCAAGTGCTGCACGTAACGCTGGAAGTACCACTGCCCGCGCTCTCTCTCGGATGGGGCAGGCAGCGCGACCAGCGTAGTGCCGCGCGGATTCAAGTGCTCCATGAAGCGCTTTATCGTGCCGCCCTTGCCGGCGGCATCTCGCCCCTCGAACAGCAGAACGATACGCTCCCCAGTCTCCTGTACCCACCTCTGCATCTTCAGCAGCTCGACCTGTAACTCGGCCTTCTGGCGCTCGTACGTGGCCCGCGGTAGCTTGGTGGGATAGGGATAGGAGTCGCTGATGACCTCGCCGCGAGGGGAGTTCTCTACCTTGCGCAGAACTTCCTCAGGGATGCCCTCAGTAGGCACCAGGAGGCTAAGAGGGCCTCGTTGCAATGTCAACTCTGCCATGCCAGGTATCGTACAACGGAGAGCTGCTCCCGTCAATTTCCGCCTGAGGACGGGACGCCGGTGACCCACCTTTGGCTAGATGAAGGGCGGGAGGCCTGCCTCTCGGGGTGCCTGCCCAGTCTGCCGCACAGAAATGTTCCGGATAGGCGAACCTGCATAGGGTGATGGTCTAGCCCAGTGTAGCCACGCGGATCTGATTCTGTAGGCGGGCGCCTCCACCAGGCCCACTTCCTCATCTAAAGACACTCACATTGCGTGTCGAAGCCCAGGGAATCTGTCCACCTAATGTAAAACGCCAAGGGCCTTGAGCCGTGAGACCAGTTCCCGTATCCCAGCCTCGTCATTTGAGATGGTCCACACGACGCCAGCAGGGCGAACTGCGACATCCACATAGCTCTTGGACACATCGATCCCTACACACACTGCTTCGGGATGGTGCGGCGACCCTTGCTTGACAACGGTCTTTGACGACCAGGGGCGTATCGGTCTGCCGCACCCCACTCAACGTATGTGAAGTCATTATTGGGTAACGTTTCCAATATACAAGGGCGGAGCAAATGTAATCATAGACTCTTATCCGTACAGTCGTAATGCATGAGGTTGCCAGGCCAAGGACCATCTAAGTCCTGTGCACCTTGGAGCGCAGGCACGACCGCACACAAGAATTCCAACAGGCTCACAGCTTCTTTCATTATGCGGTGGGATAATAATCTGAGATCCACTTCTGTCCCAAATCTATGGAGGGCTTCAACATAATCGCCGCCCTTGCGATGCCCATCAGCCTTGTTGCGCAAATGATTCAGGTCCCGCAAGAATTGAACGTGCTCCGTCGCTTCTATGCCTCGATTATTGAATATCTCATCGAGCAATCCAATACTCTTCCCGGCGATGTCCTTCTGCTTCCTGATCTCACTTGGCACCAGCTCTGCTGATTGCTTCGAATTAAGCGAGTCGATCAGGACATTGTGGAGATTCCCTACAAAATCATCAAAAGCCTTCTGTTCGTTATATATGGGGACTCGGACGCCAGAAAGACGGTACGCGTCGTCCTGGTGCAAAGGCCGTAGCAATTGCCAATCGAGATACTGGTCGCTTAACCGTCCTAGCATCGAATAACAGGCTCGAAACTGTTACTCAATACGACTAGGATTAGCGGGTTCAGCTAACACTTGGTTTCTGAACGCGGTCTCACTCAATCCGGCAGCAGATGCGATATTGTGCGAGCGCCAATGCGATTGTTCTTCGTATGTCGGTAAGTTAGCAAGGTCCCCGAGGTGTACAACCACCTTTCCGTCGTCCCTATCGTTGTCAATACGAAGATACCACAGGTCTGCACATCTGACTGAAGATGCATTGGCGGAGTATTTGCTTGGCTGATTGAGATATTTATCAAGCACAGCCTGATCAAACACCACCGGAGTCAGGTAACCTTCCACTCCATGAGAATCATAAATGGTCGCTGGGTCACAACTACGTGTTACTTCCTCTCCAGCTTCGTTGAGGCCAACGATAAAGTCTTGGTAATTCTTGATATCGGGGTCTGCCTTGGAGCCTTCGTTGTCGTGGGGTCGAATGAATCTAATCCCGCGAAGAAGACTCGATGCCTTGGAGCGTGAAGCATTCATAGAATTGTCGCTATAGCCCAACACCCAATGCAAGAGGTCTTCGCTTCCAGTACAGACATGTTCTTGAATGCCGAGGTCATTCAAAGTCACATCTGATTCTTCGGTGTAGTCAAAGCCCAAGCAAAGATACATGCCCTTATCGACAAGAAACTCTGTCAGTTCCATCATTCTGATGTGAATCTCATCGGGAAGGACAACCGCAACGACAGTTTCGTTTCCGGCATCGTCGAACTTGATGTAGGAATTGGAGTCTCTGTCGTGATAGAGGTTGTGAAAAATGCGAAATTCTTCGCAGATTTCTTGATAGCTGGGCTTGACCCCGTGAAATTCACGGTAGAGTACTAATGGTTCAACTCCATCATAGAGACGGAAGAAGCCTGACATGCCGATCTGACCAGGCCAAGAACGGTTGGCAGCAAAGCCCTTAACGACTTCGTCTTTACTACTAGTTGGCACCAAGGAGGCTAGGATCAGGCCGCTACTGTCATGATGGCACACAGGTACCATTTCCAATAGATCAAAGGTCTTTTGGATGTAGTTGAGATTGTGTGCCTGAGAGAGGTGCTGTCTCATATGTTTCAGACTCAACATGTCATCGATGTCCTTCATGCGTGTGTCGCCGACAAGATATGGGTGGAATTGCCCAGTCTATTCCACCATTGGAAGCCTACAAGGCACCCCTCCAAATGAAATCTCTAACCTGTAAGGCGCAGTGGTTCCTCCAGCACATCAAGGATAGCTCCAGCGCAATACACGCGATTACGACGCGCCGTTCCCACCTGGGTTACTACGCCTTCAGTCTCCAGCCGGTCGATGGCTCGTTGGGCCGTGGTGAACGCCACTTCCAACCTGGCGGCTACACCGCCGACCGTCCAAAAGGGATTCTCGGCGAAGAGGTCTAGTGCCCTCTCCGGGAGCCGGGACTGTCCATGGGCCAACCCTTGCCTCCAGTGGAAGAACATGCCGTCGATGCGCTGAATCCGGTCCACGGCGTCTTCAGACTGTAAGGCAACCCCTTTAAGGAAATAGATCAGCCACTCTTCCCATTCTCCCCGCTCCGACACCCCAAGCAGGCGCGTGTAGTATTCCTGTCTCGTTGCTTCGAAGTAGGCGCTCAGATAGAGCAGGGGAGAAGGAATTACCCCCCGCTTGACCAGTAGCAGCGTGATGAGGAGGCGTCCAACCCGGCCATTCCCGTCGAGGAACGGGTGAATCGCCTCGAATTGGACATGTGCCAAGGCTGCGTGCATCAGCGGCGGCAGGGCGTCGTCATGCAGAAACCGCTCCCAGGCATCCAGGCACGCCATCAACTCCGAAGGCGGCGGAGGTACATAGGTGGCGTCGTTCAGCGTGCACCCAGGCGGCCCGATCCAGTTCTGACTGCGCTTGAACTCCCCGGGCGTAGCCGTGTCGCCCCGAACGCCCCGCATCAGATATTCGTGCATCTCGCGCACCAGGCGCAGCGACATGGGCAGCGCGTCCAAGCGTTCCAGGGCGTACTCCAAGGCAGCTACGTAGTTGCCCACCTCACGTAGGTCGGCAGGGCTTCGTTCCACTGCTACGCCAGCTTCAGCAGCCAGCAATTCGCCCAGAGTCGCCTGGGTCCCCTCGATGCGGCTGGACAGTACCGCCTCCTTACGGACGAAGGGCCGGATTAAGAGGTGGGGATTGGGCAAGCGCCGCCCTTCGCCCGCAAGCCTGCCGATAGCCCGGTCGGCGTAAGAAAGGTTGACTGTCAGCCCCTCGTCCCACGTCAGCGGTGGCGGAAGCGAGGCCGGCACATAGGCCCGATACCCTCCGGGACAGTTCACCAGACGACCATGAGGACGGCGTGTTAGCTCAGACTTAGATGCCATGTTGGTCCTTATTAGCGGAAGCGAGAATAGCCGGTATTCTTATTATCAGTCTGGCACCCCTTCGAAAACAAGCCCAGACAGTCTTCCTCACAAATTTAGCGGCCTGCCTCCCTTCTTACGAGTCACGGCCCAGGTGTTTCCGATTTTTTGGTCTCGATTGGCTAATAGATATCCTGTTGATCCAGAACACAACACCTATACGGCAGCCCGACGTCTTTCGTGAAATCCATTCGCTGTAGGTCTCCATCCGAGACAGCCACATTTCGAATCTTCTCTATCTGGTACTTGTCAACACACTTGCCCTAAGTCTCGACTCTCTCCTACGGCTGCCGGGGTCCAGAATCGCCGGTGTCTCCGCATCCGTCGCATTGGTTGTTCCTATCCGGCAATTCACATTTCCGACGGGATGCGATTCCTGTCCCGCCTAAACCGAACACCGCATATGCCAGATCGACGAGGGCAATAACGAAGAGGCCCGCGCCTGCGTAGAACGACGCCACGGATATCCAGAACATCACTCCTCGACCCCAAGCTGTCGGATTGCCTGGCTCAAATGAGGCGATGTCAATGTTTCCCGCTAGGTCGACGAGGTGCGATGTAGGCAAGAATATGAGCATCAGGATGACTACGGCGATGAACTTTTGCGCGACGAGAATGAACTCTCTTCCTTTGTCGCCACCAAGATTCAGCCCGGCGTTAAGTACGAGTCCCCCAAGTGCGGCGGCTACCGCGATAACTCCCACTTCCAGTGTCGCAGGGACAGACCTTACCTCACCCCCCGTCAGAAAATAGATGGAGAACACGGGGAAGAAAGTGAACAAGCAAATTATTCTCACTCCTCCTTGGGAAGAACGCCACCGCTTTTCGATGAATGCCCGTAGGCTGGATGCCCATCGCTCCCACAATGACAATACTGACAGAACGACGATCCCCACTATGGAGACACCCACTATCTCCGTTAGGGAGTGCCTCCCAAATGTACGGACGACACTTAAAACGGCTAGGCTCAGACCAAAAAGAACGAGCGGGGCCACGACGAGCAACATTATGCCCCAGCGCTGTACGGCGTTTCGGAGGAATGCGGGTAGCTGCACTTGTCTATGCCCTCCTCAGCATGGTCGCCGGCTCCTTATGTCTGCCACGTTTCAGTCGGATACCTCCATTATATCTACTGGTGGTATCCTACAGTATGAATCTATTCTTCCGCAGCCTGTTAGTGTGCGTTAGCGTTATGCAGTCAGTCATCCAGCAGACCGTTCTGCGCAGCCTGCACCACGACCTCCTGCTTCGAGCCAACGCCCAGCTTCACTTAAGTGGTGCAAATGGCGTTTCGTATGTTGACCTCCTTGACTTCCCTTGCCTCCGCAATCGCAACGTGCGACATGCCCCGGCAGAAAGACACAAGTATCTCCTTCTCCCTCTGGGTCAGGTTGAAGTCCTTCGCTCTCGCCCCGCTCCGCATCCTGTCGAAGACCCGCCTCACCACTACAGTAGGCAAATGCCCCTCTCTCGCTGCCGCGCTCTTCATCATGCCGAGGACCTGTTCCACCCCGGCCACCTTCTGAAGATAGCCGGCCGTACCGGCGGCCACCGCCTCTATCACGACGTTCTCCTCCGCCGAGGCGGTCAGCATGATCACCCGTGTCTTGGGCAGAGACTCCATGATCTCCCGGCACGCTTCCACCCCGTCCATCTTGTGCATCATGACGTCCATGACGATCAAGTCGGGCGACAACCCGGAGGCTGCCTTCACCGCCTCCACTCTGTCCCTGGCGAGGCCCACCACGTCAAACTCCTCAGACCGCTCCAGAATCACCTGAAGACCTTCCCCAGTGACCGCATGGTCGGCGGCGAGCATCACCCTTATGCTACGAGACTCCGTAGACAATCTATCCCTCCTGTTCTGCCCGACCCAATGGTATCACGCAGGTGACGCAGGCGCACCCTACCGCGCTTGGGTTCGATGATAAGGCGTCCGCCCAGACGCCTGGCGTACGCCCGCATGTTTGCGAAGCCGTGGCCCCGCCCCTCGTAGCGGTCGGGAAGGCCCACCCCGTCGTCCGACACCGACGTTATGGTTCTGAAGGTCGCAACGTGCGAATTTAGGGTCCAGCCCAACTCGCTGCCCTCGAAGATGCGGCCCATGTCTATCGGGTGTCTCAGCTGCCAGACTGCGGTCTTGGAAAGCTGTGAGGTCACATCGAGCCTGGCGGCGATCTCCTCGTTCGAGTCTCCGACAACCTGTTTGGCCGCGTCTATCCCCAGGCCGATCATGAAGGCGGTCTGGGTGGCCGTATCGTGAATCGTCTGGGAGAGCTCGATTCGTTCCCGTTGCAGTTCGTCTTCCCGCTCTACCGCTGCCTGCCGCCTGGTGCGTTCGAATCGGACGACCTGACTGACGCACAACACAAGCGCGTACATCGCCGCGAACCTGGCCAGCAGCACTTTCTCATCCCCAGCTACACGGTCGAGTCCGAGGCCGACCCCCTAGCATACGAAGGCATAGACGACGGCGGTCATCGTCGTCCAGGCCAACCCGAGCCGCAATGACGGGAAGACCACGACGAACAGCGCAGACGAGCCAGATGAACCAGCAACCCCAGACCGAGACTCCCGCAGCCTACCGAACCACGTCCGGGTCGGACAGAAGGGTTGATGGAAACCGTTTCACTATCGCTCCTATCCAAGCCTTCAACAAGTTCAGGCTTCTATTCCAGTACCCAAACTACCCCCTGGCACCATGTGACGCCGGAGCCCGAGCGGATGACACCAGACCGCCGGCGGACCTGTCGCAACAACCTCGCGTCGACTTGCCTCCAGCTATAGCAAGAGCAGAAGCGGCGGCTGATCCGCTCTGGGCGCAACACCAAACTCTTCTATCTCTTGCAGCGCCAGGTCAGGTGTGCCGAGTGAAGGCTCCTCATGGGCTGCCGGGCCAACAGACGCCAGACCTCCACGCGTAACGGCAAGGTCTTCCGGTACGGGCTCGACCCTCCCCACCGCTAATACAACTGCTACGGAATGCTGAACGAGGGCGTCAAGTACCGGGAGTGTCCCTATATAAGGGCGGAACGGCTTGCGCCAGTGGTGTGGAGTGAGGTCAAGAAGGTGCTGGAGAACCCGGACCTGATCGTCGCCAGCATCGAGGCCATGGACTCCCAGGCGGAGGGCTGGCAGGGGAGACCGCCAGGGCTGAGCGCGACCTGCAAAAGGTTCAGATGGAGGAGGACCGCGCCATCAGGCTCTTCGTTTCGGGGAAGATCACCGAGAAGCAACTCGACCATCAGCGAAGGATCATCACCGAGCGCCTGGAGACGCTCCGGGCCAAGCTGAACGACCATCGCGCCCGCGCATCGGCGCAGGCGGAGGAGAGGAATCTGACGGAGCACATCGTCGGGTGGATGCAGCAGGCCGAAGACAGGCTATCCAGCCTGTCGGACAAGGGACGCAGAGAGGTGCTTGAGCTAATTCTGGATGGTACTTCCATCGACCGGCACAACAAGGTCAACCTGACCCTGGCCATCCCGACTGAGGATGTCATGTCGATGACAGAACGGAGTTCGACTACAGCATCTACGTTATGCGGCAGGCGTCCCGGCGGTGCTGGCGAATATGGCAGACCCGACCGGTGTCAAGGGCAGGGAGAGATTAGGACAGAGGGCGGTGGAAAATGGACCACCAAGGTGTAAGTGGTCAGGGAAAATGTCAGTTGGTCAATGATTGGGAAGGGAAGAGGATAGGGGAGTGTTCGAGACGAGAATGATGGACAGGTGGGCCGGTGAGATTTCAGGCTTTAGCGTGTCTACTCTGTTTGAGGCGGTAGCTCTCGCCGTTCATCTCCAGGATGTGAACGTGGTGAATGAGCCGGTCCAGTAGAGCGCCGGTGAGTCTCTCGGAGCCGAAGACCTCCGTCCATTCGTCGAAGGGGAGATTGGTGGTGATGAGGATGGACCCTCTCTCGTAGCGTTGGCTGATGATCTCAAAGAGGAGCTCAGCGCCGGTCTTGGAGAGAGGAACGAAGCCGAGTTCGTCGATGATGAGGAGTTTGAAGGGTGCGAGCTTCTTCTGTAGGTTGAGGAGGCGCCGTTCGTCGCTGGCCTCCATGAGCTGATGTACCAGGGAGGAGGCGGTGGCGAAGCCCACGGAGATTCCTCTCTGGCAGGCGGCCAGGCCCAGCCCCACGGCCACGTGAGTCCTCCCCGTGCCGCTGTTGCCCATGGCGATGACGTTCTCGTGTCGTTGCACGTACTCGCAGCGAGCGAGTTGCATGACCAGATGCTTGTTCAGCGAGGGGATGGCTAGGAAGTCAAAGGTGTCGAGGCTCTTTACTGCGGGGAAGCGGGCTGCCCTGATTCTCCGCTCCACCATGCGGTGGTGGCGGTTTATGGGTTCCAACTCCGCCAGTCTCAGGAGGTAGTCGGGGTGGTCCGCACCTTCTGAGGCGCACAGGGCCGCCATCTTGTCGTACTCCCTGAGGAAGGTGGGCAGCTTCAACTCCTTCAGGTGGTGCTGTAGCAGCACCGTGGACCTGTCGCTCATGATCTGCCTCCCACCAACAGAGCCATGTAGTCCCTGGGAGAGGTCTTGGTCACCTCCACCCTGGGCAGGTGGGGATAGAGGCTCAGGTCCAACATGGCCGGCCTGTTCTCAATCCTGGAAAGGAGCAGGTGCTTGATGGCGTCGAAGCTGATGGCTCCCAGATCCAGGGCCTCCTTCACAGCCCTGTGTACCTCCTCCCTGCGGAAGTTCTCCATCAGCCGTAGCACCTGCACGTACTCCCTCTTGCGACGCTTGCCCATACGGGACTCCAACAGCCGGCGCAGAATGTCGAACTCCTTGGGCAACTCCCATCCGACCAGGGGCGCAGCCTGGTCCAACGCTCCCGTCTTCTGCTCCAACAGCGGCAGGTAGTGGATGGGATCAAAGACGTAGTCGTCCCGCTGATAGGAGCGGTTGTGCCGGGCTATCACCCCGGCCCCGCAGCTGATCACCACCCGGTCCACGTATCCTCGCACCAGCACCTCCCTGTGTCCGTAGGCCACGGGCACCGAGTAGTCGTTGGTGCGGCACCTCACCAGGGACAACGAGCTGACCCGGGTAGCGCGCTAGTCACAGGCCTCGTAGGGTACGGTTGGCAGGGGCAGCAGGGCGTCTATGTCCCGCTTCATCCGCTCCCCTATGCTCTCCTTGTGTCCCCTCAGCCGTCTCTCCATCCGTTCCAGGCACTTCTCCTCCAAATGGGCGTTCAGTTCATCGAAGCTCCTATAGCTCGGGATGGGCACCAGGAAGTTCCTACGGGCATAGCCCACCAGTCCCTCCACCTTCCCCTTGTCATTGCCCTTGCCAGGACGACCAAACCGGTCCTCAAACAGATAGTGGGACACCAGCTCACTGAACACCCGCGTCCGCTTCCTCCGACCGTCCCCCAGGATCTTCGCCACTGCCAGCCGGGTGTTGTCGTACAGGATGCTCTGGGGTACACCTCCCAGGAACGTGAAGGCGGACACGTGGCCGTCGCAGAAGGCCTCCGTGGTCTCCGCCGGGTACGCCTTCACAAAGCATCCGTCGCTGTGGGGCAGGTCCAGCACGAAGTAGTGGGCCTTCCGCTCCACCCCTCCTATCATCACCTTAGCCTGGCCAAAATCGCACTGGGCATGCCCCGGCGGATGGCTCAGGGGCACATACATCTCCCTCAACCTCCGCCTCCTCTCCCGCACGTAGTCCTTAACTATGGTGTAGCCGCCTGTGAACCCGTGCTCTTCCCTCAACCTCTCGAAGATACGCTTCACCGTGTGCCGCTGCTTCTTCGGCGCTACCCTGTCCCCCTCCAGCATCCCCTCTATCACCCCCACGTACGGATCCAGCTTGGGTCTCTTCACCGGCTTGCTTCGTCGGTACCCAGGCGGTATCGAATACGCAAGCATCTTCCTCACCGTGTCCCGGTGCAGCCCATACTCCCGCGCCGCCTCCCTGATCCCCATCCCCTCTACCATGCATGCCCGTCTCACCCGCGCGTATATCTCCACTCTGTACATCCTCTCTTACCTTCCATCGTGTTCCATAAAACACTATGGATGGCGGCGGGTGGTCCATTTTGCAACCGCCCTTCTTCCGGCCGTCGCCCCCGCCCTAGAGGTACTTTATCTCTCCGCCCTTCATACCTGTCCGAGGACAAACTCTACCCGAAGGAGAAGGCGCTCATCGACCTGGTGGCGGCGGAACGCATGCAGGGAAGGCGGGGGCTGGTCTACGTGACCCACACGGGCACCAGAGACGTGACGGAACGGATGGACGACATCCTCACCCGCCACGGCTTCAGGGTGGCGGTCATGAAGGCCGACGCCGTGGCCCCCGACAAGCGGGAGGCGTGGGTCGCCGACAGGGTGAAGCAGGGCATCGACGTCCTCATCTGCCACCCCAGGCTTGTACAAACCGGCCTCGACCTCATCGACTTCCCGACAATAGTTTGGGATGAGATAGATTACAGCGTGTACGTGATGAGGCAGGCGTCCCGTCGGTCGTGGCGCATCGGGCAGACCCGCCCGGTCAAGGTCGTGTTCATGTCCTACCGCAATGCCCTACAGGCCGACGCCTTGAAGCTGGTGGCGAAGAAGCTGCAAAGCTCCCTCGCCGTCGAGGGCGAGCTGCCGGAGGACGGGCTTGCCGCATTCGGGGACGACGGGGACGACATGATGATGGCCCTGGCCCGCAAGATCGTCCTCGACCACGATCGGGGAATCGTCGGTGGAGACGAGGAAGAGAACGACGCCGAGACGGTGGAGGAGGTGTTCGCCCAGGCGCGGAACGCCGAGTCCACCGCCAAGGAGCTGCTGGTGGACGACGGCTGGAAGGTCGTCGAGATCGAGCAGAAGACGGTCGAGGTGAACGGAAAGGGACACCACGCCAACAGCCTGCCCCGTACTGGATACGGGGGCCATGACGACCTCTTCGGCATCGGGCCGACGGTCGAACTGACGCCGGTCAACGGCAATGGCAACGGTCACCACGTCGAGGCCTAGGAGCCGGTGAAGCCGAAGCGCCGCGGTAGCAAGCCTCAGCCCGTGAGTATGTCCATGTTCGAGTGGGCGCACAGTCTGGAGCAGTAACGGGAGGCGAAATTAGTTGGCGCAGGGCGTTAGACCGCCGCGCAAGAGAGGGAGGGCGCCGCTTCGTCAGCGGCGCCCTCCCCTGGTTGCCATGTATGAAGCCCCTTTGCGTTTCAGCGATGGACGCGCCTTAGTCCCACCCCTGTGTGTACAGCCCTTTTGGGTTGTTTGACATCTCCTATCGCGGTAGAATACGGAACAGGAAGTGCGTCGGTAAGGATCGAGGATGACTAAAGCTGTAACCTCTCCGAAGATACGCTGACCTCGCGAAGAGACGGCCCGCTTGGGCGATGAGATACATGAGCGGGACATCCGTCAGCAGGTCGAAGTGGACCACCACGGGGAATATATGGCCAATGATGTTGACAGTGGGAATAGGCTATCTCCGACGATCTTCGGGCGGCAGCGAAGCGTCTACTGCCACAGCGCTCGGGCGCTATTGACGTGTGGCAGGTCCGGGTTGGACACCGGGCACTGAAATACGACTGAAGGGATCTGCCATAATGACCGATCTGTACATAATGGGGTATTCTGAGGCCTACTTGCGAATTCTTGCTTCGCGGTGCGCCGCAGACACATGCGCCTATCTGTTGCCGCACCTGAAGCCCGGTCTTCATGTGCTCGACGTAGGTTGCGGGCCGGGCTCAATATCGGCCGGACTCGCTGAGGCGATAGCGCCGGGCGAACTGCGCGGCATCGACATCGAGCCGTCGCAGGTGGAGATGGCAGCGCAGGCGGCTGCGGAGCGGCGGCTGAGCAACGCGAAGTTCAGCGTTGCTGATGTGAAAGCTCTGCCCTTTGAGGATGACTCGTTCGACGTCGTCCATTGCAATGACACCCTGGCCTATGTTCCAGACACCGGGGCCGCTCTGAACGAAATGAAACGGGTGCTCAAATCCGGAGGCATTGTGGCCTGCCGGGAGATCATCATGGACTTGTTCATGACTCATCCAGACTCGGACCCAAGGCCTGCGTCACAGGCATATGCCGTCTTTGCCGACACTCTCGAGGCCGACGATGGGCACCCGCAGATGGGCAAGGAATTGGCCGGGCATCTTGAGCAGGCGGGATTTGTCGACATCCAAATGTCTGCCTCGTTCGAAATGTTCACGGGTCCCGAACGGCTGAAACTGCTCTATGAACTCGGCGATCAGTGGTTTTTCACGGTTGACATTCAATCTCCCGCTACCCAGTACGGGGCAGCGACTCAACGCATGTTGGAAGAAATCAGGCAGTCAAGAGAAAGCTGGTACAATGCCCCCCAAGCCATGGGCGCGTTCGCCTTTGGGGAAGCGCTGGCTGTACTTCCCTAGTTCGGGCACTGTGGCCACACGCGTCCTGCGCCCCTCCCTGCATCCAAATCGCGCAGAAGGTGGCGCTGGGTTAAGTCTACGCCATGTTCGGTAATTCGGTTCGCCCGTTTCAACAAACGTGGCCACCTTGTAGCTACAACGTCCCGAAACAGTATTTCAGACAGGGTTGCCTCGTTAGGGCAAGGGCTGATCCCTTCGGCACCCGATATCCCCATCCTCAGCTCTCCCGGCCCGGATAGTTTCTAGAAAGCAAGGTTTCTACGGCGGATACTAAGGAGGCCTGTTGAGCCTTGCTCAAGGGTCGCAGGAACTCGAACTCGGACTGAGCAACGTGAATTTGGCATTCCTTGAGCAATGCCAGCCCATCGCTAGTCGCGCGTAGCCTCACCTCTCGCCGGTCGATTCGGGACCGGTTCCTGTACAACAGCCCTTTCTGAACCAGTCGGTGCACCAGCCGGCTGAGGGCGGGGGGATCCACCGGGATGGTGCCGGAGATTCCAGCGGCGGTGATTCCGGGATGCGCCGCGCAGACGGCCAGGACTCGCAATTCGACGATCAAGATTTCCCAATCTGCCAGTTCTGCTTCAACTAGGCTTTCCAGCACCTGCCTCAGGTCCATGAGTTTCAGCAGCGAAAGACTCAGGAACTCTTCTGGGGTGGGCTCTCTGGTTTCCGTGGATTCCGGGGCGTTCAAGTGCCAGACCCCCTACTAAGTCGCTCGACGCCGGCGGGAAGTCCGCTGCCTTTTTCGCGGCGCTGCCAGTTCGGATTTCGCTTCCTGACCCGTGGCGTCCACACATCCACAGGGCCACCGTTCCCTGCCCTGCGGGATGAACTGCACCAACTCCTGGCAACTGTCGAGCGCGAACCGGTGAGGGAGAGTCGCCTCGCAACCCTGCCTTGGGACACACCCAGATACGCTCCATGCGGTCTTTGGCCTAGGGGTTTGGCGGGGGGGGGGGGGGGGGCGGGGTGACTCTCCTGACGCTCCCAGCCATAAGCACCCGCCTTGTGGTGGGAGGGAACATATGGACATCCTCTCGCTCTGCCAGCATCTCGGCCCAGATGAGTGCGGTTAAGTTCTGCATAACGGCCTTCAACTAATTCCCTGACCTCCAGTTGCTTCTGTGGGCAAGTGATGGTTGCCAGCTTCCCAATCTCTGTCCCCGCAACCACCTATTGACTTACCGGTTGCATCTCGTATATTCTACCTGCCAATAGTTTCATTAGCAACCTTTTAGTATAGGATATTTGGAAACGGGGTGCCTGATCATCATAGCCTCGCCGAAGGCAAAGAGCAAGGTCCCGGTGGGGAGCTGGATGCCGCGATGTATCCGCTTAAGGCGATCTGGGCCTCGCTGTTCAAGCAGTCCCCCCCCCCCCCCCCCCCCCCGCTGCACCCCGCTTCCCGACAAAGCGTAGGCGCTCCCCTGGCTCTGGCGCCGAGGCCCGGACAACGGGGAGATCGTCCGTCTCCAGTTCGTGGCGTCATCGCCTTAAGGGAGGGCAAGGCACAGACCGGAACAGTAGGTGGTTCTATGGGTACAGCGTAATCATCGTATCAGCGGTTCTCGCACCAGAGGGGTGTGCGATGTGGAATGGCGATCCCGAGCAAGGAATCGCCCCAATGTCCGGTTCCAGTAAATCGCCGTTGCAATCGATGGCAGATCGATATTGGTGTACAACTATATGCTAGTCCATTACGCATGCGTTTTCTACTCACTCATCGGCGGACCGGTCAGGGCCGCTTTCTTAGGCTTGACCGCCCGCCGACTTCTTCGGCCCGCATGGGCTCTCGCTGTGCTCATTGGCGTCGCGGTCTTGATACCGCCAATCGCCGATCCCGTCGCAGCCCAAGACGCCGACAAGACCCCTATTGACATCGCATTTAGCCCCGCGAACTTAACTGTCAGAGAAGGTAATTCTATAACTGTAACCGTCTCCGTACCGGCGGGAACAAACGGGTCTGTCAGCTACAGGACAAAGGGAGAGGATACGGCTACAGCCGGCGAAGACTACGAATCTATTCAGGGAACGTTGTATCTCGGCACGGGCGCAGACGGAGAAGGGAATGCTAGAGCGCTCTCCCATAACTTCACAATTCAGACGATATGGGATCTCGTGCAGGAACCAAGCACTACACCGGAAGTTTTTATTCTCGAATTTTTCGGTGTTGAGGGCGAATTGGAACTCCCTCAGGATCTGAAGTCCAATATCATAAAAATCACGCATCGGCCCGCGCCCATAACCGTCAATTACAACGCAGAAACGGGACTCGCCAACGGCGACTACGGTTTGGAACTGTGGGACGACGGGGATACGCAGGCCAAAAAGGACCGGGACAAAGTCTCGTTTCGGATCAATGCGCCTGCCGAGGCGGTCTCTACATCGGCGCGAAGCCTGATGTCTTACGAAATATCCGCCAGTACGGACCCGGGCAAAGCCAGCGCAGCCGACTACACCATAACTGATAAAGACGGTGCCGCCCTGCCCGCCAGCGGAAGCCTGGAGTTTCCTCCAAACACCACCGAGCAGGTGATTTGGGTAACCCCGGTTGACGATCTCCTGGTGGAACTGCCGGAGACCTTTACCCTGACGCTCAGCAATCCCCAACACGGGGTGGAATTCCCGGACCTCGACGGCGACGGCGCCGCGGATGCCACCATCGAGGTCGTGGGCACCATCTACAGCCACGACGACGTGGTTGAAATGCACGTTGACAACGTGACCGTAACCGAGGGCAAAACGGCGAAATTGGTCGCCACCCTGGACCGGGCCCTGGCCGAGGGTGAATCAGCGAGAGCTCAGGCCATGGTGTCGGACGCCGGTTGCCGGAGGCGAACGACTTATCCCCAGCCAACCCCGGTCCTTGACTATCGGGAAGTGGAACCCACACAGATCATCTTCGGAGCAGGGGACCAGGCGAAGACCTTCGCCATACCAACCTTTGATGATTTCCTGGATGAACCCGAAGAGTGCCTAGGCGTGGAATTCGGCAACTTCCGGGGGATAAAAAGCGTGAGCAATCCGACTCCACAGAAGGGTGGACAAACCCTGGAACTTGGCGGCTTCGGCATTTGGGCCAGTGCATTCATTGCAGACAACGACGATCCGCCTGCCCTGTTCGTATCACCGGGCGAGGTGGACGAGCCAGACGACGGCGAGACGGCCACCCTCCGGTACCGCGTGCAGTTGAGCAATCCCAGCGCCCGGACGATAACGGTGGACTACGCCGAAGATTCGCGGAGCGGGCAGAAGGATCCGGCCACCTCGGGCACCGACTACACGGCCCTCACGGCCGGAACCCTCACCTTCCTGCCCGGCGAGTTCAGAAAGACCGTTGACATCGAGGTGACGGGCGATTACGACGAGGAGCCCGAAGAGACGGTGACCCTGCAGTTCTCCGACCCGGTGAACGCCTGCTTTCCGGGCGCCGGCAACTGCCCCAGCGGCCCCATCACGTCAACCGGCATTATCCACAACGACGACCAAAACCTGAAGCTTTCCTTCACCCTGGACGACCCCACCATAGTGGAGGGAGAAGACGCGGTGCTGCGCCTCACTATATCCCACCCTATCGGGTACGACGTGATGGCGGGAGTCAGCACGGTGGACGGCACGGCCACCGCGGGCAGCGACTTCCAAGCAGCGAGCAGAATGGGTTATTCGGTGCGTGTCCCCAAGGGAGCTACTGAGGCCACGCAGTCCGTGCCGGTCCTCGCCGATTCCGTCAGCGAAGAGGGCATAGAGAAGTTCTCTTTCAAGTTGGACACTTTGTTGCTTTTCCCAGAGGGGACCCCGCTCGAGGAGACCCCGCCCGCGGTCGCTGATCAGCAGAAGCTGAAGGAAATCTTTGGCAGCGGCTTCGCCGTCGCAGATATCCGCACTAACTCTCCCATGCCCACTGCGAGCATCGTGGACGGGCCGGCGCTGTCGGTGGCTGCGGTCAAGGATACGGTTACGGAGGGCTGGCCCGCCCAATTCGAGGTAACCCTGGACCCGCCGGCCACCACCGACGTCACTTTCACCTGGAAGACCGGGAACGGCGGCCTTGACGACGGCGGCAGCGACGCCCACAAGGCCAAGGCCGGCAAGGATTACACCCGTACCATCGCCACGTCGGTCACCATCCCTGCCGGGGAAACCAGCGTATCCCTGCCGGAGATCCCGACGCTGCAGGACACGGTGGACGAGATGGACCAGCAGTTCATGGTGGTGCTGGAGTCCATCACCGGCGCCGTGGCCGACGAGAAGCGGGGGGTGGTGACCATCCGCGACGACGACTCGCGGCCCTGGATTTCCATAGCCGACGCGACGGTTGAAGAGGGCGGCGAACTGAGCTTCACCATCACGCTGGAGGGAACCTCCGAGAATGAGGTATCCGTCCTGTGGGTGACCGAAGACGATACCGCAACCACCCTTGACCATGACTATGTCGGGGTGGAGCGGCGCCGGACCGTCACCTTCGCCCCCGGGGAACAGACAAAGACCATCACGGTGCAAACCCTGGAGGACCGGGCGCCGGAAACCGCCGAGCGGTTCAAAGTGCAGTTGGCCCACGCGCGCCATGCCAAGTACCGGGACCCCACTGCCGTCGGCACGATCACGGACAACGACCTGATGGAAATCTCCATCGCCGACGCCGCGCCCGTTACCGAGGGGTCCGGCGCCGCGGCCGAGTTCACCGTGACCCTGACCCCGGAGCAGGCGTCGCCGGTCACCATCCAGTGGCGGACCGAGGACGGTCTCGGCGGCGGGTTCTATGTCGCCAAGAGCGGCGGAGATGCCGCGCAAGGGCTGAATGACTTCACGGCGGTCCAATCCGGCAGCCTTACTTTCGCCGCAGGCGAGACGGAAAAAACGGTGTCGGTGACGATCCTGGACGACACTGCGTACGAAAGCATTGAGCGGTTTGGGGTTTTGGTGAGCGGGGATGAGACCGCCATGGTCATCCGCAACGCCACCGCCTACGGGGAAATCCAGGACGACGACGCCGTTAACCTGATTATGCACCAACCGCTGCCCGCAGTGGTTGAGGAGGGGGAGACCTACGTCGTGAAATTCAAGCTCCCCCCGCGAACTGAGGACGATTTCTGGACTATAGGAAGGTTAGGTTTCATCAATTGCTACCTCGATGACTACTCCTTCCTTGGATTTCCACATCCAGGCACTTTGTTGAGCGAGGCCAATGTCCGGGATTTCGCATTAGCTCATTCGAAGGATGGCGTTAGCGGCGAGGGCAAGCTGGACCCCGCTAACGCCGGTTACTATATCAATTACCCGTGCAGTGGAGTGGCAAAGCAAGAGGGCGTTACCGCGCACATCTTCGCCGAGAATGTTCAAACTCTTGAGGAGCATAACTTCGCGGTTTTTGTAAGAATTGATGACGACTCCATAGCTGAAGACAACGAAATCGCGTCGATGTGGCTGATTGGGCATGGCGGCGAATTCTGGTCAACAATGTCTCCGCATCTTCTTTGGAATGGCTTTGCGCTTACCACCATCATCGTGGACAACGACCGCCCCCAGGCGTCCGTCAGGGACGTCCGCGTCGGTGAGGACGCGGGCAACGCAATCCTCACCATCAGCCTCTCCCAGGCGAGCGCAAAAGAGGTGAAGGTATCCTACGAAACCCGGAACGGCACCGCCATTGCCGGCCAGGACTACGCGAACCAAGGTGGTACGGTCACCTTCAGCCCGGGTGAGACTGAGAAAACAATCAGCATACCGATAAACGCTGACCACCTGGTGGAGCCACTACCGGAGACGTTCACCGTTGCCCTAAAGGATCCCTCGGAGGGACTGAACGTTCACCCGGTGGGCGGCGAGGCCACCGTAACCATCACCGACTCCACCGAGCGAACGTTGACCATCCCCGACCGGGTCGTGGACGAGGGCGAGGAGGTGGAGATCCTGATGAAAATCTCCGACCCCATTGCGTTCGGCGTCGGTTGGTTCAACCGGATCGCGATATTTTTCAGGGGCGACGGATTGAGCCACCCGGCAACTGAAAACGATGACTACGTAAAATTTGACGGGAATCTTGTAAGCGAGTTGATTTACCTACGGGACGGCGATAACCGCGTAGCAAAAACCTTGACCACAAACGAAGACAGCGCGATCGAAACCGACGAGGACATAGGTGTTTACGCAAGATTTTCGATTCCAATCTCACAAGGCCTGGTGTACGACAGTTCCAGGACATCCCGGATCACCATTCGGGACGACGACCATGCCTCGCTGATGATCGCCGGCCTTGACAGCGCGGGCGACGTTACGGTGAAGGCCGGCCAGGTCTGGACCGGGCCAATCCCCAGGGTCACCGGCACGCCGCTGGGCCACGTAACCTGGACGCTGGAGGGCGATGACGCCGACGACTTCAGCATCGACCCGGATACCGGCGAGGTGACGCTGTCGGATCGGGACTTCGAAAAGCCGACGGACAAAGACAAGAACAATATCTACAGCGCCACCGTGCGAGCCACAGACGAAGACGGCAACACGGACACCGCGGCCGTGCAGGTGACGGCGGGCGGCCGCATCCTGGTCCTGTCCAAGAACTCCGTAACCGTGGCGGAGAAGGCGGGGACGGACAGTTTTACGGTCGCGCTCGATTCCCAGCCGACGGGCGACGTCACCGTCGCTCTCACCACTACCGGGGAGACCGGCGCCCTTACCCTGGACCAGACCGAGCTCACCTTCAAGCCCGGCGACTGGAACCAGGCGCAGACGGTCACCGTCACCGGCGTGGACGACAAGGTGGACAACGCGGACGACAAGCGCGAGGCCTCGATCACGCTGGTGGCCAGCGGCAGAGGTTTCTCGGCTACCGTCGAGTACACCGTCGCCGCCACCGTCACCGACGACGACGATAGAGGCATCACTTTTTCCAAGAAGGCCCTGACCGTGGCGGAAAATGGCGGAACGGACAGCTATACCATCGTCTTGGATACCCAGCCGACCGGCGACGTAACTGTAACCGTCCGGGGCGTGAACACCGCCCCCTTACTCAGCGTGGATACCGCCACGCTTGTTTTCGGCCCCGACGACTGGGACCAGCCCCAGACGGTCACTTTCACCGGCGGGAACGACGACCTGGACAATTTGAAGAACCCGCGCTACGTCATTACCCATCGCGCACAACACGCCGACTACGAGGGGTTCGCGGCGGGTTCCGTTACCGTTACCGTTACCGATGACGACGTCAGGGGCGTCACCATCTCGAAGGATGCCGTGGAGGTAAACGCAGGCGACACCGCCGAATACACCGTGGTCCTGAACAGTCAACCCCACACCGGTGACGGCGTTGTGACGATCCAACTCCAGGTAAACCCGAAAGCCAGAGGTGCCACTGATTCCCAATTTATCTCACCAACCACCCTTACCTTTGATAGCGGCAACTGGAATACACCCCAGACGGTGACGATTACCGGCGCTAAACCCAGTAACCTCGCCTTCTTGTATGAAATCACGCATCAGGTCAGTGGAGCCGATTACACCGGCGTCAAGGCCGGCACTGTTCAAGTGGTCAACCGGGACGAAGATCACGTCGCAACGGGCGATGACCTGACCGTCAAAAGCAGTTCCGCCACCGAGGGCCACGCCGTTGTTTTCACCGTCACCCGCAGGGATGATGCCGTCCCGTCCTTCAATTGGCGTACCGGGAGCTATGATAGCCTTATATTGCCCCCGCTCACCGCCGCCGACGACGATAGCGACTACACCCCCAACTCCCGGAGCGGGAATATCGTACGGTTCGGGGGGAAGGACACTGTTACCTTTTCGGTCCCAACCACCGACGATAACCTCGACGAGGTAAACGAAGTGTTCACGGTGGGCATAATTTCATATACTGGGTCTCAAACGTTCAATCACCGCTATGCTGTCATAGGGACCATCATCGACAATGACTCGGCGGCGCTGTCCGTCGCCGCCCCGGCGGTGGACGAGGGCGAAAAGGCGCAGGTCACCATCTCCCTTTCAAACCTCTCCATCAATGACGTGACCGTCAAGTGGAACACCGCCGACGACACGCGCGACGACGCCAGCCCAGCCACGGCGGGCACGGACTACACGGCAGTGAGCCCGGCGCGGACGGCGACCATCGCGGCGGGAGCCACCAGCGCCGTCGTGGAGGTTCAAACCACGGAGGACTCCGCCCCGGAAGGGGACGAGACCTTCCTTCTGGAGCTGTCCAGTCCCACCAACGCGGCGCTGCCCGAAACGGCTGCCACCGCCGTGGTAACCATCACCGACAACGACGGGGCGCCGACGCCCAAGAAAGCGATAATTGCACCCTCACCGGGTTCATTGCGCGAAGTAGTAGAGAATGTTGCAAACGCGCCTACCATGACTTTCATAGTCAGTTTGAGCGGAACCACTTTCAACACAGACCAAACGGTAACGGTGAGTGTGGGCAAGGCCGGCGACCCGGCCACGTCGGGCGTGGATTACACTGCGGTATCTGACTGGACGCTGACCATTCCGGCGGGAACCGGGAGCGTCCAAGGAAGCTTCACGCTGGATCCCATCGATGATGCCTTGGATGAGGCGAATGAGACGCTGACTCTCACGGCTACGCTGCCCGGAGTTGACATCCCTGATTTAACATTCACGATTATCGATGATGACCCGACGCCGACGGTGTCGGTGGGGGACGCGGCGGCGGTGGTGGAGGGTGACGATCCCAAGACCACGGTGAACCTGAGCTTCCCGGTGACGCTGTCGGCGGTGAGCGGGCAGCAGGTGACGGTGACCTACACCCTGGGCGGGACGGCCACGGCGGACGACGACTACACGGACCCGGCGACCAAGAGCGTGACCATCGCGGCGGGGACGCGGACGGCCAACATCCTGATACCGGTGAAGGGCGACGTGGTGGACGAGCTGAACGAGACGGTGACGGTGACCCTGAGCGGGGCCACCAACGCCACGGTGTCCAGCGTGGAGGGGGCCGACGAGGGCGAGGGGACGATCACCGACGACGACGCGGCGGAGCTGTCGGTGGCCGACGGGAGCGTCGCCGAGGGCGGCCTGGTGAGCTTCACCATCGGCCTGGACCCGGTGTCGGACCGGACGGTGACGGTGAAGTGGAACACGGCCAACGACGCGGGCGGGACCCATCCGGCCACGGCGGGGGCAGACTACACGGCGGTGAGCCCGGCGCGGACGGCGACCATCGCGGCGGGGGCCTCCAGCGTCGTGGTGACGGTGCAGACGACCCAGGACAGCCTGGACGAGCCCGACGAGACCTTCCTTCTGGAGCTGTCCAGTCCCACCAACGCGGCGCTGGCCACCGGGAAGGACGAGGCCACCGGCACCATCACCGACAACGACGGGGCGCCGACGGTGTCGGTGGGGGACGCGGCGGCGGTGGTGGAGGGCGACGACCCCAAGACCACGGTGAACCTGAGCTTCCCGGTGACGCTGTCGGCGGTGAGCGGGCAGCAGGTGACGGTGACCTACACCCTGGGCGGGACGGCCACGGCGGACGACGACTACACGGACCCGGCGACCAAGAGCGTGACCATCGCGGCGGGGACGCGGACGGCCAACATCCTGATACCGGTGAAGGGCGACGTGGTGGACGAGCTGAACGAGACGGTGACGGTGACCCTGAGCGGGGCCACCAACGCCACGGTGTCCAGCGTGGAGGGGGCCGACGAGGGCGAGGGGACGATCACCGACGACGACGCGGCGGAGCTGTCGGTGGCCGACGGGAGCGTCGCCGAGGGCGGCCTGGTGAGCTTCACCATCGGCCTGGACCCGGTGTCGGACCGGACGGTGACGGTGAAGTGGAGCACGGCCAACGATGCGGGCGGGACCCATCCGGCCACGGCGGGGGCAGACTACACGGCGGTGAGCCCGGCGCGGACGGCGACCATCGCGGCGGGGGCCTCCAGCGTCGTGGTGACGGTGCAGACGACCCAGGACAGCCTGGACGAGCCCGACGAGACCTTCCTTCTGGAGCTGTCCAGTCCCACCAACGCGGCGCTGGCCACCGGGAAGGACGAGGCCACCGGCACCATCACCGACAACGACGGGGCGCCGACGGTGTCGGTGGGGGACGCGGCGGCGGTGGTGGAGGGCGACGACCCCAAGACCACGGTGAACCTGAGCTTCCCGGTGACGCTGTCGGCGGTGAGCGGGCAGCAGGTGACGGTGACCTACACCCTGGGCGGGACGGCCACGGCGGACGACGACTACACGGACCCGGCGACCAAGAGCGTGACCATCGCGGCGGGGACGCGGACGGCCAACATCCTGATACCGGTGAAGGGCGACGTGGTGGACGAGCTGAACGAGACGGTGACGGTGACCCTGAGCGGGGCCACCAACGCCACGGTGTCCAGCGTGGAGGGGGCCGACGAGGGCGAGGGGACGATCACCGACGACGACGCGGCGGAGCTGTCGGTGGCCGACGGGAGCGTCGCCGAGGGCGGCCTGGTGAGCTTCACCATCGGCCTGGACCCGGTGTCGGACCGGACGGTGACGGTGAAGTGGAGCACGGCCAACGATGCGGGCGGGACCCATCCGGCCACGGCGGGGGCAGACTACACGGCGGTGAGCCCGGCGCGGACGGCGACCATCGCGGCGGGGGCCTCCAGCGTCGTGGTGACGGTGCAGACGACCCAGGACAGCCTGGACGAGCCCGACGAGACCTTCCTTCTGGAGCTGTCCAGTCCCACCAACGCGGCGCTGGCCACCGGGAAGGACGAGGCCACCGGCACCATCACCGACAACGACGGGGCGCCGACGGTGTCGGTGGGGGACGCGGCGGCGGTGGTGGAGGGCGACGACCCCAAGACCACGGTGAACCTGAGCTTCCCGGTGACGCTGTCGGCGGTGAGCGGGCAGCAGGTGACGGTGACCTACACCCTGGGCGGGACGGCCACGGCGGACGACGACTACACGGACCCGGCGACCAAGAGCGTGACCATCGCGGCGGGGACGCGGACGGCCAACATCCTGATACCGGTGAAGGGCGACGTGGTGGACGAGCTGAACGAGACGGTGACGGTGACCCTGAGCGGGGCCACCAACGCCACGGTGTCCAGCGTGGAGGGGGCCGACGAGGGCGAGGGGACGATCACCGACGACGACGCGGCGGAGCTGTCGGTGGCCGACGGGAGCGTCGCCGAGGGCGGCCTGGTGAGCTTCACCATCGGCCTGGACCCGGTGTCGGACCGGACGGTGACGGTGAAGTGGAGCACGGCCAACGACGCGGGCGGGACCCATCCGGCCACGGCGGGGGCAGACTACACGGCGGTGAGCCCGGCGCGGACGGCGACCATCGCGGCGGGGGCCTCCAGCGTCGTGGTGACGGTGCAGACGACCCAGGACAGCCTGGACGAGCCCGACGAGACCTTCCTTCTGGAGCTGTCCAGTCCCACCAACGCGGCGCTGGCCACCGGGAAGGACGAGGCCACCGGCACCATCACCGACAACGACGGGGCGCCGACGGTGTCGGTGGGGGACGCGGCGGCGGTGGTGGAGGGCGACGACCCCAAGACCACGGTGAACCTGAGCTTCCCGGTGACGCTGTCGGCGGTGAGCGGGCAGCAGGTGACGGTGACCTACACCCTGGGCGGGACGGCCACGGCGGACGACGACTACACGGACCCGGCGACCAAGAGCGTGACCATCGCGGCGGGGACGCGGACGGCCAACATCCTGATACCGGTGAAGGGCGACGTGGTGGACGAGCTGAACGAGACGGTGACGGTGACCCTGAGCGGGGCCACCAACGCCACGGTGTCCAGCGTGGAGGGGGCCGACGAGGGCGAGGGGACGATCACCGACGACGACGCGGCGGAGCTGTCGGTGGCCGACGGGAGCGTCGCCGAGGGCGGCCTGGTGAGCTTCACCATCGGCCTGGACCCGGTGTCGGACCGGACGGTGACGGTGAAGTGGAGCACGGCCAACGACGCGGGCGGGACCCATCCGGCCACGGCGGGGGCAGACTACACGGCGGTGAGCCCGGCGCGGACGGCGACCATCGCGGCGGGGGCCTCCAGCGTCGTGGTGACGGTGCAGACGACCCAGGACAGCCTGGACGAGCCCGACGAGACCTTCCTTCTGGAGCTGTCCAGTCCCACCAACGCGGCGCTGGCCACCGGGAAGGACGAGGCCACCGGCACCATCACCGACAACGACGGGGCGCCGACGGTGTCGGTGGGGGACGCGGCGGCGGTGGTGGAGGGCGACGACCCCAAGACCACGGTGAACCTGAGCTTCCCGGTGACGCTGTCGGCGGTGAGCGGGCAGCAGGTGACGGTGACCTACACCCTGGGCGGGACGGCCACGGCGGACGACGACTACACGGACCCGGCGACCAAGAGCGTGACCATCGCGGCGGGGACGCGGACGGCCAACATCCTGATACCGGTGAAGGGCGACGTGGTGGACGAGCTGAACGAGACGGTGACGGTGACCCTGAGCGGGGCCACCAACGCCACGGTGTCCAGCGTGGAGGGGGCCGACGAGGGCGAGGGGACGATCACCGACGACGACGCGGCGGAGCTGTCGGTGGCCGACGGGAGCGTCGCCGAGGGCGGCCTGGTGAGCTTCACCATCGGCCTGGACCCGGTGTCGGACCGGACGGTGACGGTGAAGTGGAGCACGGCCAACGACGCGGGCGGGACCCATCCGGCCACGGCGGGGGCAGACTACACGGCGGTGAGCCCGGCGCGGACGGCGACCATCGCGGCGGGGGCCTCCAGCGTCGTGGTGACGGTGCAGACGACCCAGGACAGCCTGGACGAGCCCGACGAGACCTTCCTTCTGGAGCTGTCCAGTCCCACCAACGCGGCGCTGGCCACCGGGAAGGACGAGGCCACCGGCACCATCACCGACAACGACGGGGCGCCGACGGTGTCGGTGGGGGACGCGGCGGCGGTGGTGGAGGGCGACGACCCCAAGACCACGGTGAACCTGAGCTTCCCGGTGACGCTGTCGGCGGTGAGCGGGCAGCAGGTGACGGTGACCTACACCCTGGGCGGGACGGCCACGGCGGACGACGACTACACGGACCCGGCGACCAAGAGCGTGACCATCGCGGCGGGGACGCGGACGGCCAACATCCTGATACCGGTGAAGGGCGACGTGGTGGACGAGCTGAACGAGACGGTGACGGTGACCCTGAGCGGGGCCACCAACGCCACGGTGTCCAGCGTGGAGGGGGCCGACGAGGGCGAGGGGACGATCACCGACGACGACGCGGCGGAGCTGTCGGTGGCCGACGGGAGCGTCGCCGAGGGCGGCCTGGTGAGCTTCACCATCGGCCTGGACCCGGTGTCGGACCGGACGGTGACGGTGAAGTGGAGCACGGCCAACGACGCGGGCGGGACCCATCCGGCCACGGCGGGGGCAGACTACACGGCGGTGAGCCCGGCGCGGACGGCGACCATCGCGGCGGGGGCCTCCAGCGTCGTGGTGACGGTGCAGACGACCCAGGACAGCCTGGACGAGCCCGACGAGACCTTCCTTCTGGAGCTGTCCAGTCCCACCAACGCGGCGCTGGCCACCGGGAAGGACGAGGCCACCGGCACCATCACCGACAACGACGGGGCGCCGACGGTGTCGGTGGGGGACGCGGCGGCGGTGGTGGAGGGCGACGACCCCAAGACCACGGTGAACCTGAGCTTCCCGGTGACGCTGTCGGCGGTGAGCGGGCAGCAGGTGACGGTGACCTACACCCTGGGCGGGACGGCCACGGCGGACGACGACTACACGGACCCGGCGACCAAGAGCGTGACCATCGCGGCGGGGACGCGGACGGCCAACATCCTGATACCGGTGAAGGGCGACGTGGTGGACGAGCTGAACGAGACGGTGACGGTGACCCTGAGCGGGGCCACCAACGCCACGGTGTCCAGCGTGGAGGGGGCCGACGAGGGCGAGGGGACGATCACCGACGACGACGCGGCGGAGCTGTCGGTGGCCGACGGGAGCGTCGCCGAGGGCGGCCTGGTGAGCTTCACCATCGGCCTGGACCCGGTGTCGGACCGGACGGTGACGGTGAAGTGGAGCACGGCCAACGACGCGGGCGGGACCCATCCGGCCACGGCGGGGGCAGACTACACGGCGGTGAGCCCGGCGCGGACGGCGACCATCGCGGCGGGGGCCTCCAGCGTCGTGGTGACGGTGCAGACGACCCAGGACAGCCTGGACGAGCCCGACGAGACCTTCCTTCTGGAGCTGTCCAGTCCCACCAACGCGGCGCTGGCCACCGGGAAGGACGAGGCCACCGGCACCATCACCGACAACGACGGGGCGCCGACGGTGTCGGTGGGGGACGCGGCGGCGGTGGTGGAGGGCGACGACCCCAAGACCACGGTGAACCTGAGCTTCCCGGTGACGCTGTCGGCGGTGAGCGGGCAGCAGGTGACGGTGACCTACACCCTGGGCGGGACGGCCACGGCGGACGACGACTACACGGACCCGGCGACCAAGAGCGTGACCATCGCGGCGGGGACGCGGACGGCCAACATCCTGATACCGGTGAAGGGCGACGTGGTGGACGAGCTGAACGAGACGGTGACGGTGACCCTGAGCGGGGCCACCAACGCCACGGTGTCCAGCGTGGAGGGGGCCGACGAGGGCGAGGGGACGATCACCGACGACGACGCGGCGGAGCTGTCGGTGGCCGACGGGAGCGTCGCCGAGGGCGGCCTGGTGAGCTTCACCATCGGCCTGGACCCGGTGTCGGACCGGACGGTGACGGTGAAGTGGAGCACGGCCAACGACGCGGGCGGGACCCATCCGGCCACGGCGGGGGCAGACTACACGGCGGTGAGCCCGGCGCGGACGGCGACCATCGCGGCGGGGGCCTCCAGCGTCGTGGTGACGGTGCAGACGACCCAGGACAGCCTGGACGAGCCCGACGAGACCTTCCTTCTGGAGCTGTCCAGTCCCACCAACGCGGCGCTGGCCACCGGGAAGGACGAGGCCACCGGCACCATCACCGACAACGACGGGGCGCCGACGGTGTCGGTGGGGGACGCGGCGGCGGTGGTGGAGGGCGACGACCCCAAGACCACGGTGAACCTGAGCTTCCCGGTGACGCTGTCGGCGGTGAGCGGGCAGCAGGTGACGGTGACCTACACCCTGGGCGGGACGGCCACGGCGGACGACGACTACACGGACCCGGCGACCAAGAGCGTGACCATCGCGGCGGGGACGCGGACGGCCAACATCCTGATACCGGTGAAGGGCGACGTGGTGGACGAGCTGAACGAGACGGTGACGGTGACCCTGAGCGGGGCCACCAACGCCACGGTGTCCAGCGTGGAGGGGGCCGACGAGGGCGAGGGGACGATCACCGACGACGACGCGGCGGAGCTGTCGGTGGCCGACGGGAGCGTCGCCGAGGGCGGCCTGGTGAGCTTCACCATCGGCCTGGACCCGGTGTCGGACCGGACGGTGACGGTGAAGTGGAGCACGGCCAACGATGCGGGCGGGACCCATCCGGCCACGGCGGGGGCAGACTACACGGCGGTGAGCCCGGCGCGGACGGCGACCATCGCGGCGGGGGCCTCCAGCGTCGTGGTGACGGTGCAGACGACCCAGGACAGCCTGGACGAGCCCGACGAGACCTTCCTTCTGGAGCTGTCCAGTCCCACCAACGCGGCGCTGGCCACCGGGAAGGACGAGGCCACCGGCACCATCACCGACAACGACGGGGCGCCGACGGTGTCGGTGGGGGACGCGGCGGCGGTGGTGGAGGGCGACGACCCCAAGACCACGGTGAACCTGAGCTTCCCGGTGACGCTGTCGGCGGTGAGCGGGCAGCAGGTGACGGTGACCTACACCCTGGGCGGGACGGCCACGGCGGACGACGACTACACGGACCCGGCGACCAAGAGCGTGACCATCGCGGCGGGGACGCGGACGGCCAACATCCTGATACCGGTGAAGGGCGACGTGGTGGACGAGCTGAACGAGACGGTGACGGTGACCCTGAGCGGGGCCACCAACGCCACGGTGTCCA
>CBDBNU010000001.1:0-1049554 GCA_965207845.1 Dehalococcoidia bacterium | reverse complement strand
CCCAGGACGGGAGAAGGGAGGGAATGGGGAGGGACGCCCTGCCCCGCGAGATTCTTCGTCGCGGGGCCTCCTCAGAGTATCTGTGTTGAGAATCAAGGGTATTCAGGTAGAAGAGGAGGGATTGGGGACCCAGGGAGTGCCGCGTTGGGCAACGGCGCTGAGGAGCAACAGGAGCTTACGCATGACGGCGGTGAGGGCGAGTTTGCCGGACTTGCCGCGACGACGGAGTCCTTGATAGAAGTTTTTGAGGTCGTAGTTATGTCGAACGGCGGAGAGGGCAGCCATGTAGAGGGCGCTGCGCACCTTGGCGCGTCCACCGCGGATGGAGCGATAGCCCCTTCGGGCGCCGCTGTCCTTGGACCAGGGGGCGAGGCCTACGAGGGAGGAGAGCTGTCTGCCGTTGTAGAGGCCCAACTCTGGGAGGTAGACGGCCAGTATGGCGCTGGTCTGCTGGCCCACGCCTGGGACACTCTGGTAGAGATCGGTCTTGCGGGTCAAGAGTTGGCACTGGTGCAATCTCTTGTGGCACTCCTTGTCGAGGCGCTGGATCTCGTTATCGAGCCATTTGATGTGGCGCTGCATAGAGGAGCGAGCGTCTTTGGCAACGCCTTTGTCGAGCCGGTTCTTCTCCCGGGTTCGCTCCTGTACCAGCTGTCGACGACGGCTTAGCAGGTCTCTGAGTTCCTCCTCCTCGGTGTTCGGAGAGATGGTGTTGGACAACTCAAAGGTCTCTCCGTAGCGGGAGAGCATTTGGGCGTCTAGGCGGTCGGTCTTGGCCTGGTTACCCACTATACGGGCGAAGTTGCGTACCCGGTTGGGGTGGATTGGGTGCTCATTGATCTCCGAGTCCCTGACGGCTTTGACGAGGGGTCTCTCATAGCCGCCGGTGGTTTCGTATACCAGGTGGGTGACGCTGCAGCTTCGCAACCAGCCCAGCAGCCGGGCTATCTCCTTTTGGTTGTTGTCAAAGCGCTGGGGTGAACCTCCTGACACTGACACGTCCAGGCTTCTCTTACCCACGTCCACTCCCGCTACTACTTTCACTTTGTGCACCTCCTCATCTATAATGCTTCTTGTCCTCCACACTTGCGATACGGGCCATTATGCCCAGGCATCCGTTCGGAGCGACATAGCGGCGTGAGGGGTGTCCAACTCTGAACGGCGCAGGGACCTTACTTGCAGTTCCCTCGCCCAATGACAGTCGACGCGCCCCTCTCGCCCGCCCTCCAGATTGGCCTATCTGGGGGGCTTTTGCAATCATACAAATGACATGTGGGTGGAGAGGGAGGGGGAATTGGGGGTTAGGCGGTAGCATCCGTAGCTAAATCAGGGGATTCTGGATTCCGGCTTTCGCCGGAATGAGGGTTATGCAGGAGTCTTCGTCGAGGGGTGAGGGAAGAAGAGTGGGCCCCCGCGTTCGCGGGGGAACGGGAGGATTGGGTGTCGCGGTTGGGGTTGAGTGTGGGTAGCAGGCAGACGGTTCGCGAACCGCCCCTACAATAGGACGGTGATGAGTTTCGGAAGGCATGCAGTTGTAGTTATAAGGAGAAGAGTGGGCCCCCGCGTTCGCGGGGGAACGGGGCAGGGGGTGGGTTCCTGCCTTCGCAAGGAACAAGAGTGGTGGGCGGCATTACAATTGTGCAAGTCTCTCTATAAGTACGAGAAAAGGATATAGGAGGAGAAGATGGCAGACCAGGACGTTCGACAGGTGCGAGAGGTTATTGATCAGTGGATGGCGGCGCTGAATGACTGTGACACGGAGGCGGTGAAGAAGGTTTGGGACGAGTCGTACCACGATCTTATCTACATTGCGGAGGAGAATAACGACGCGTTGTATGGGTGGGAAGGAGTGGAGGGCTACTACAACGGGTTGAAGGAAGTGAGCGAGGCGAACTGGGAGATAGATAACGTGAAGATTGACGTGATGGGCGAGATGGCGTGGGTGTATTTGACGTATGTTGTGGAGGCGCACCTTACGAATTTTGGGCGGACGATGGTGTTTCCTGGTCGGAACACCTTTGTATTGAGGAAGAACGAGGGGGAGTGGAAGATCATCCACTACCACGAGTCGTTGTCGAGGGATGAGAGCCGGAATACGTGGGACTGGTATTTTGAGGATTAGGGGGAGGTTCGCGCAACTTCCGCTGCGCCATGCACCCTGCCGGGATCACCCACATTGAGAATTACCCCATAGAGGGGGAAGGGGGAACGGGGGAGACCCTCAACCCTTCGGAAGACTCAGGGCAGGCTCTAACCTTCTCCCAGGACGGAGACCTTTGCGTAACCCGCCGTTCAGCCTCAGCGCCACCCAAGATACCCTCACCTCAAACCTCTCCCAGGACGGGAGAGGAGGGAAGAGGGGGAAGAGGGGGAAGAGATGACGGTTATGCAAAGCTCTCCAGGACGGGAGAAGGGAGGGGGCGGGGAGGGAGAGGCCCCGCCGCCAAATTCTTCGTCGCGGGGGCTCCTCAGAAAGACATGTGGGTTGAGGTGGAGGGATGAAGAGTGGGCCCCCGCGTTCGCGGGGGAACGGGGAGGGATGTGGCCGCGGGAAAAAAGGTAGCCGTACGCGGCATTGCCAAGTATAGAGGCTATGCTTATAATCTAGCCAATTTCCCTTGTTGACGACACCCTTCATTCAGGAGGCATTACCCTGCAAGATTTTGAATATGTAGCACCCACAAAACTCAAAGAAGCCGTCGCATTGATGGCGGAAAAAGGCGCAAAAGCGAAGGCGCTGGCCGGGGGCACCGACATACTGGTGCAGCTCCGGGGACGCCGATTCTCCATCGACAGATTGGTGGACGTGAAGGGCATCCCCGAGATGAACGAGCTTTCATACTCGGCGGATGGGGGCCTCACGCTTGGAGCCGCCGTTCCCTGCTATCGCATCTATGAGGACGAAGAGATCCAGAGTCTGTATTCGGGGCTGGTGGACTCGGCGTTTCTGATTGGCGGCATTCAGATACAGGGTCGGGCGAGCGTTGGGGGGAACCTGTGCAACGCTTCGCCGAGCGGCGACACGATTCCGATTTTGATTGCTCTCGGGGCGACGTGCGTCATCGAGGGGCCGAACGGGAGCCGGAGCGTCGCGGTGGAGGACTTCTGCACCGGGCCCGGACAGAATGTCCTGGAGGACGGCGAACTGCTGGTGGCGTTGAAGTTTCCGCCGCCCGCGGCGAACTCCGGGGCGCACTATCTGCGTTTCATACCGCGGAACGAGATGGACATAGCAGTAGCGGGCGCTGGGGCGAGCGTTGTGCTGGAGGACGATGGGTCGACGATAAAGTCGGCTAGGATTGCGCTGGCAGCGGTTGGGCCGACGCCGATATTCGCCAAAGAGGCGAGCGATTTGCTGGCAGGGAAGTCCGCCAATGAGGAGTCGTACGAGGCGGCGGCGGAGGCAGCGAAGGCTGCCGCGAGCCCCATCAGCGACATGCGGGGCACAGCGAAACAGCGGGTGCATCTTTCCGGGGTACTGACGAAGAGAGCGCTGAGGGAATCGGTGGCGAGGGCGCAGGGGTAGGGGTTTCAGTGGATTGGGGGGATTCACCCTCATCCTAGCCTTCCCCCATCGAGGGGGAAGGGATAAGAGTTTGGAATTGAATAGTGAGGGAGCGTAAATGAGCAAGAAGATTCACGTTCAGGCGAACATCAACGGCACCGACGTCGACTTTCTGTGTGAGAGTCGTCAGAGCCTCCTTGAGGTCCTGCGGGACGTGCTGAACATGACGGGCACGAAGGAGGGCTGCAACGACGGCAATTGCGGGGCTTGCAGCGTAATTGTGGATGGGCGTCTGATAGATTCCTGCCTGATGCTGGGCGTGGAGGCCGAGGGTAAGGAGATCACCACGATTGAAGGGGTGGCTTACACGCACGGGCTGCACCCGATTCAGCAGTCGTTCCTGGAGAATGCGGCATTGCAGTGCGGAATCTGCACGCCGGGATTCATTGTTGCTGCCAAGGCACTGCTGGAGAATGAGCCGGAGGCGGACGAAGGCCGTGTCCGTCACTGGCTGGCCGGAAATCTGTGTCGCTGCACCGGCTACGACAAGATAGTCCGCGCGGTTCTGGACGCGGGCGACAAGATGGCGGCCCAATCCAAGTCGGAGAGTTAACATGGTTTCCACCGCTGAGAACAAGACTGAATTCAAGGTAGTCGGCACGCGTCCGATCCGTCACGACGGATTGGAGAAGGTGACGGGACAGGCGCGCTATGGGGCGGATATAAGTCTGCCCGGTATGCTTCACGGGAAGGTGCTGCGGAGTCCTCACGCCCACGCCATCATCAAGTCCATCGACGTCAGCCGAGCGCTTGCGCTGCCGGGTGTTGAGTCGGTGATTACGTCGGCAGATCTGCCGCAGCCATCGGGCAAGGTCGCGGACCTGGGCGAGGGGGCTATGATGAACCCCAAGTTCCTGAGCAACAACGTGCTGGCGTCGAACAAGGTGCTGTACAAGGGTCACGCCGTTGCGGCGGTGGCGGCGGCTAATCAGCACGTGGCGGAGGAGGCGCTTGGCCTCATTGACGTGGAATACGAGGAGCTGACGCCGGTATTGAACGCGGTGGATGCGATGAAGGAGGGAGCTCCTATACTGCACGAGCGGTTGTTTACGGCGGAGAATCCCTTTGTGCGTCCCGGCGGTTTGCGGGACGATTCGGACCCGGAGGGCGGCTCCAACGTGGCGAGTCACTTCGTGTTCGAACTGGGCGACCTGGAGAAGGGTTTTGCGGAAGCGGACCTGATTGTGGAGCGAGAATTCAGGACTAAGGCGGTGCATCAGGGCTACATCGAGCCTCACTCGGCGACGGCGACGTGGAACAGGGATGGGCACATCACCATCTGGTGCAGCTCCCAGGGGCAGTTTGCCATGAGGGACCAATCGGCGTTGGTATTGGGGATCCCCTTGTCGCAGATCAAGGTTATACCGCTGGAGATAGGCGGGGGCTTTGGCGGCAAGACGCTGGTATATCTGGAACCGCTGTCGGCGCTGCTTTCGAAGAAGACGGGACGTCCGGTGAAAGTGTCCATGAGCCGCCAGGAGGTATTTGAAGGGACGGGGCCGACGTCCGGCTCGTTCATGAAAGTGAAGATGGGGGCGACGAAGGACGGGCGGATAACGGCGACCAACGCCACACTGATTTACGAGGCGGGGGCGTTTCCGGGATCGCCGATCAATCCCGGCGTACAGTGCATGTTTGGACCCTATGACATCGCCAACGGGCGGGTTGAGGGGTACGACGTAGTCATCAACACGCAGAAGACGGCTGCCTACCGGGCGCCGGGGGCGCCGGCTGCGGCTTATGCGGCCGAAAGCGTCATCGACGAACTGGCGGAGAAGCTGAACATCGACCCGATAGACTTCCGCGTCCGGAATGCGGCCAAAGAGGGAACTCGGCGGCTAACGGGGCCCGTGTTCCCGCGCATCGGGTATCTGGAGACGCTGGAGGCGGCGAAGAACCACCCCCACTGGAACGCGCCGCTGGAAGGGCCGAACCGAGGACGCGGGATAGCGACGGGATTCTGGTTCAACGGATCCGGGCCATCGAGCGCGACGGCGAGCGTGAGCCAGGACGGGACGGTGATACTTGTTGAGGGATCACCGGATATTGGCGGGACGAGGGCGGCGGTGGCGATGCAGATGGCGGAGGTGTTGGGGATTGCCGCCGAGGACGTGCATCCTTCCGTGGGAGACACGGACTCCATCGGATTTACGTCGACAACTGGTGGCAGCAGCGTGGCCTTCAAGACGGGCTGGGCGAGCTACGAGGCGGCGCAGGATATCAAGCGTCAGATGATTGAGCGGGCAGCGTTCATCTGGGACGTATCCGCTGAAGACGTGGACCTGACGGACGGAGTGTTCCACCACAAGTCGGACCCTGAGCTTCGGTTTACGTTCAAGGAGCTTGCCGGACTGCTGCTGGAAACGGGCGGGCCGATTGTGGGGAGGGCTGCCGTCAATCCCGGAGGCGTCGGCGGGGCGTTTGCGATACACATAGCGGACGTTGAGGTCGACCCGGAGACGGGGAAGACGGAGGTGCTGCGGTATACGGCGCTTCAGGACGTGGGGAAGGCTGTGCATCCGAGCTACGTGGAAGGTCAGATTCAGGGCGGCGCCGTGCAGGGGATAGGCTGGGCGTTGAACGAGGAGTATTTCTTTGACGACGATGGACGGATGACGAATTCCAGCTTCCTGGACTACCGGATGCCAACTTCGCTGGACCTGCCGATGATTGATACGGTGATGGTGGAGGTGCCGAACCCGGGACACCCCTTCGGAGTGAGGGGAGTTGGGGAAGTGCCGATAGTGCCGCCGATGGCGGCGATGGCCAACGCCATCAAGAACGCCACGGGCGTCCGAATGACGAACCTGCCGATGAGTCCGGGTGAGATACTGAAGGCGCTCTGGGATGCCGAGGAAGACAAGAACTCGGAGTAAGGGTTATGCCCAGGGTATTCATTCCTACGATGCTCCAGCCTCTGACGAAGGGTGTGAAGGAGGTGGATTTCGAGGCCGCCAACGTGCGGCAGGTGGTGCAGGGGTTGGAGGAGCGGTTTCCCGGCATCGGCCAATGGCTGACGGAAGACGGTCGGATTAAGCCGAACCTGGCGGTGGCCATCGACGGGGAGACTACCAGTATGGGACTGCTGGCGAAGGTGAAGCCCGATTCGGAAGTGCATTTCATTCCTGCCATTTCCGGTGGCGGGATTTAATACGTTAATCGCAGAGGTATATCAGATTGGAAATTGAGAAGTACGAACCTGGCTGTTTCTGCTGGGCGGAACTGGCAACAACGGACGGCGAGGGCGCCAAGAAGTTCTACACGTCGATTCTGGGGTTGACGTCGGTGGATATGCCTATGGGGGATATGGGAGGGGCTTATGTGATGCTGCAGAAGGAAGGCAAGGCCGTATGCGCGCTGTTCCAGATGCCGCCGGACATGCAAGAAATGACTCCGTTTACCCACTGGCGGACCTACGTGAGTGTGGAAGACGCCGATGCGGTGGTCAGGAAGGCGGCTGAACTGGGCGGTAACGTGTTGATGGAAGCGATGGACGTTTTCGAAGCCGGACGGGCGGGATTTGTCCAGGATTCGACAGGAGCGGCCCTTGGGCTGTGGCAGCCGAAGGTGCACATTGGGGCGCAGGTGTTTGGGGAAGCGGGGACGCTGGGGTGGTTCGAGCTTCTGACGGGAGACACGGACGCGGCTTCAAAGTTCTATGGGGGTCTGCTGGGGTGGGGGACGAAGTTGGGATCGGCGGGATCCGGCGGAGACTACATCGAGTTTGTCAACGGAGGTCAGCCGGTGGCGGGGATGTTGCAGATACAGCCGGAATGGGGAGAGGTGCCGCCGAACTGGGGGGTGTATTTTGTGGTGGATGACGCGGACGGGACGATGGAGCGGGCCAAGGAGATGGGGGCGAATCCTATAATGGGGCCGATTGACGTTGAGGGAGTGGGGAGGATATATCCGTTGATGGATCCGCAGGGTGGGTATTTTTCGATAGTGGAGATGGTTGGCGGGTAGGGGGCGTTCCCCCGTTCCCTTCGACAGTCTCAGGATAAGCCTAGCCTTCCTCCGTCGAGGGGAAGAGATAAGAGGCAAACTGCACCTAGCCCACGCGGATCACCCCCATCCTAACCTTCCCCCATCGAGGGGGAAGGGAAAATCTGGATTCCGGCTTTCGCCGGAATGACGGTTGGGGATAGGGCTTGGTGTGGACAGGTGGTGAGATTCTTCCTAGCGGGGCTTCCACGGAATGACGATTGGGTTGGTGGAGGAAGAGTGGGCCCCCACGTCCGCGGGGGAACGGGAGGGTTGGATGTCTGGGTAGAGTTGGTGCGTGGGTAGCGGGGGAGGGCGGTTCGCGAACCGCCCCTACCAGAGTTCTTAGCAAATGGGTATTTCATTCTTAGGGACACACTTTTCCCAGAAATCTCGATAGCCCCGGCGCACGTTTTTGACGTAAGGTCTCCGTTGTTCAATCAGCTGTTGTCGCGATAGTCCATCAAACCTGAGATCCCTCTCTTCCGACTTCGAGAAGTACTGGTTGTCGGCCGTATTGCAAAACATGCATGCCGTGGTTATGAAGTTGGAGTCATTGCGCTTCGGATGGCCCTTGGGTAGAAGGTGATCTATGGATAGTGACAGCCATTTGGAGAATGATTCCTTTCCATCAAGGCCGCAATAGTTACAGACGAACCCATCCCGCTTCATAACAGGATATCCATATCCTCGCAAGGAATCTGTAAAACCAGCCATTGGCAATTGTTCCTTTCTCAGCAATCGAATGTGGGCAGCACAACAAAAAGAGAAGCGCCCGGAACGATTCCTGCAAGGAACCATCCCCGGCACCGTCTCGAATTTAAATAGTCCTTAGGTGTTTGTCAAATTTGGGTGTCACAGAGAAGCCCCGATGCAGTTGCATCGGGGCTTCTGATTTCAGGTTTGGGGAGGGTTTGGGTCTAGTCGCTGATGTTGAACATCTTGGCGCAGTTTTCGCCGGCGATGAGGGCCTTTTCGTCTTCGGGCACGCCCTCGAGGATGCGGTCGACGATTTCGCGGGACTTGGGGAAGGTGGACTCTGCGTGGGGGTAGTCGGAGCCCCACTGGAGGGTCTGCACTCCCACGTAGTCGCGAAGCTGGACGCCGAGGTCGTCTTCCTGGAAGCTGAGGAACATGTTGCTCTTGAAGTAGTCGCTGGGGACAGCGCCGTTCTTGTAGCGGCGGGAGAACATGTTGGGACGCTCTTCGTAGACCCTGTCCATGCGGTTCAGCAGGTAGGGCGCCCAGGAGATTTCGTACTCGGCGACGCCGATGCGGAGGTCCGGGTAGTCTTCGAAGATGCAGGAATAGAGGATGGCGGTGACGTTATCCTTCATGTCGTATTCCTGGTTGGTGAAATCAATCAGACTCTTCTTAGACCCGTGGGCGGGGTCGTCTTGCGGCGTCCAGCGGGAGGTGCCGATGTGAATGGCGAGGGGCATGTTGAGTTCCTGGGCGGCCTCCCAGAGGGGCACGTACATTGGGCTGTCGTAGCGGCCGAAAACGGGTCGCTGGGGAATCATGGCGCCTGCGAGGCCGATCTTGTGGGAGCGTCGCAGCTCCTTGACGCCTTCCTCTACGCTGTCGACGTTGAGCATGGCCAGACCCTTGAGCCGGTTGGGATAGGGCTCGCAGAAGATGGCAAGCCAGTCGTTGTAGGCGCGGAAGACGGCGGAGAGGAGGTCGGGGGAGGGGATGACCCAGGTGGTCAAACCCATGGACGGGAAGATGACGCCGCCTGCTACGGTGTCTAGGTCCATGTCTGCGACGTGGGCATGGGGGTCCATGCCGCCGAGGCGGACTTCCTCGTAGGTGCCCTGGGTCTGGATGGTCTCAGGGGCTTCGAAACGGCGGCCTGCCTGAGTGTTGGAACCCACGACGCCGAACTTGATATCGCCGTCGGCGTACCACTGGTCGAAGTCGCCTTCACGTACCACGCGGGGCGCTCGATGCTTATACTCCGGGTCGATATGCTTGAGCCAAAGGTCGGGCGGCTCCATGATGTGCGAGTCTGAAGAGACTAGCTTATAGTCTGACATCTTCCCCTCCTACGATTTGCGGTAGTTTAGTTGGACTGATATTACCGAATTGGGCCTGTCAAGTCCAGTGGAATTATGGAATTGCGGGAAGGGCGTGTCAAGCTGTGGAGGGGGCTGTGATAGTATGGTGGGCAAATTGTTGAAGGAGTAGGTATGAAAGCCCTGAGCGGCATTCGAGTTTTGGACCTCACCCGAGCACTTGCCGGTCCCTACTGCACGTTGATGCTGGGGGACTACGGCGCGGACGTCATCAAGATTGAGATTCCCGGAAGAGGGGATGACACGAGGCATTGGGGGCCGCCGTTTGTGAACGGGGAGAGCGCGTATTTTTTGTCGATCAATCGGAATAAGAGGAGCCTGACGCTGAATCTGAAGGAACCCGCCGGACGGGAGGTGTTCATGAAGCTGGCGTCGGACGCGGACGTGGTTGTGGAGAATTTCACTCCGGGGGTGGTGGACAGGCTGGGGATAGACTATGAGTCGGTGAGGGGAGTGAATTCCAAGATTGTATATGCGTCGATATCGGGATTTGGGCAGACGGGACCATACCGGAAGAAACCGGCGTATGACCAGATGATGCAGGGGTTGGGTGGGATTATGAGCTTGACGGGGGAGCCGGACGGGGAGCCGCAGAAGATGGGGATTGCGTTGACGGACATAGGGGCGGGGATGCTGGCTGCCTACGCGGTGATGGTGGCGCTGTTTCATCGGGAGAGGACGGGGGAAGGACAGTACATCGACGTTTCTATGCTGGACCTGCAGGTTTCGTGGCTGACTTACCAGGCGGGGACGTATTTCGCGACGGGGGCGCCGCCTGCGCGGGTGGGGGCGGCGCATCCGAACCTGGCGCCATACCAGGCGTTTATGTGCGCCGATGGGAAGTTTGTGAATGTTGCGGTGGGGAACGAGCGGTTTTGGGGCCGGTTTTGTGAGGCGATGGGGCGGGCGGACTTGAAGGAGCACCCGAAATTCGCGTTGAACCGGGACCGGGTGGATAACCGGAAAGAGTTGATTGACCTGCTGCAGGAGGAATTCGGAAAGGGTGAGGCGCAGCATTGGGTGGGGGTGTTGGAGACGGCGGGGGTGCCGTGCGGGCCGATCAACGACCTGGAGGACGTATTCGGGGACCCGCAGGTGCAGGAGCGGGGGATGCGGCTGACGGTGGAGCATCCTGCCGCGGGGGAGATTCAACAGACGGGGATACCGATAAAGTTTTCGGACACGCCGGGAGGCATCGACATGGCGCCGCCGGTATTGGGGGAGCATTCGGAGGAGATTCTGAGCGTGCTTGGGTATTCTTCGGAGGCGATTGGAAAGTTGAGGGACGCAGATATTATTTGAAGAAAGAGTTGTCTTGTGTTGGTAGACTGGTTTGGCTATGATTTGAAAAATCAAGCGGGGAGGATCAGGAAGTGGACTTAGGTTTGAGAGACCGGGTGGCAATAGTCGGGGGATCCAGCAAGGGAATGGGCAAAGCGACGGCCGTGGCGCTGGCGAGGGAGGGAGCGTTGGTTACAATCTGCTCCCGGACGGAGTCGGAGCTGCGGAAGGTGGAGATGGAGATCGCCCGGCTTGCTTCGCAGCGGCACGTGATGGCGATTCCTGCGGACCTTTCCAAGCCCGAGAATATCAAGATGGTGGTGCGGGATACGTTCAACCGATTTGAGCGGATCGACATTGTGGTGAACAACATTGGAGGACCGCCGCCGGGGAGGCCGTCGGAGATCAGGGATGATGCCTGGTATGAGGCGCTGGAGCAGAATTTCATGAGCGCGATGAGGATGAGCCGGGAGGTGATTCCGTACATGAAACAGCAGCGCTGGGGGCGAATCATCAATCTGCTGTCCAACGCGGTTAGGGAGCCGGTGTTGAATCTGGTGCTTTCAACGTCGAGCCGGCTGGCGGTGGTGGGTTATTCGAAAATGCTGTCCAACGAGCTGGCGAGTTTCAACATAACCGTGAACAACGTGCATCCGGGCCAGGTGATGACGGGTCGGATGACTTCGCTGTATGGAGCGATGGCCGAGGGAACGGGCAAGAGCGCGGAAGAGATGATGCGGGAGGCGGCGCACCAGATTCCGATGAGGCGATTGGGAAGGCCGGAGGAGATGGGGGACTTGATTGCATTCCTGGCGTCGGAGAGGGCGGGGTATATCACGGGGCAGAATGTGAGCCTGGACGGGGGAGCGCTGCACGCGACGATTTAGTGAATGGGATCAGGTGAAGTGAAGGTGCAAGTCGAATCAGCGGGCAGACGGTTCTCAGACGTTTGCCAATTCTCTCGCGGGCCAATTGTGACGTTGGTTTCGAAGAGTATTCTCGAAGGAATGAATGAGGTGCGGTCAGGGAACTGCGGAGAAGCGGCCTTTGGCCATGGCCGGAGTCCCCATTGCTGAAGCGCATCTCTATTCCTATATTTCGGTACGACCTTGAAACACTGCGGGGGGATGTTCTCGGCGGCGTGACCGCGGCGGTGGTGGGGCTTCCCGTGGCGCTGGCGTTTGGGCTGGCGGCGGGTCTGGGGCCGGCCGCAGGGATATACGGAGCCATTTCGGTAGGGTTCATTGCGGCGTTGTTCGGGAGGACTCGATCACTGATATCCGGGCCTACGGGATCTATGACGGTGGCGATGGCCGTCATCGTAACGGCCCACGCGGACAACATCGCGGAAGCGTTCACGATTGTGATCATGGCGGGCCTGATTCAGATAATGTTCGGGCTGCTAAGGATTGGACGATACGTCACATACACTCCCTATTCGGTGATATCCGGGTTTATGACCGGGGTGGGTGTGATCATCATCCTGGTGCAGATTCTGCCTTTCCTGGGAGCGCCCGCTGCGGAGGGCGGGCCCATTGGGACGCTGCAGAATATAACGGACGTGGTGGGGCACTTCGACGGCAGCGCGCTTGTGATCGCGGCGGTAGCGTTGGGCATATCGTTATTCTGGCCCATGAGATTAGACCGATTCTTGCCGTCGACGCTGGCAGCACTGGTCGTGGGGACGCTCTTGGGGGTTTTCTGGCTTACGGATGCGCCTACGATTGGGGCGATTCCGACGATGATTCCCAGCTTCCAACTGCCGGACTTCTCGCCGGGGGTGCTGGCAGGCTCCATTGAACCGGCGTTGGTTATCGCGCTTGTAGGGTCGGTGGATACGCTGTTGACGGCGCTGGTGGGCGACTCGATGACGCGGACACGCCACGACCCCAGCAGGGAGCTGCTGGCGCAGGGGATTGGGAATGTGTTCACCGGCTTTATACGGGGGTTGCCGGGGTCCGGCGCGACGCCGAGCACGGTGGCGAACATTCGGGCAGGCGGAAAGACCCTGGTGGCGGGGGTGGTATCGGTCGGAATTCTGGTCGTGATGGTGTTGGTGATGGGGGAATACGTGGCTTTGATACCAAATGCGGTGCTGGCGGGGATTCTGGTGAAGGTTGCGCTTGACACCATAGACTGGCGATTTGTGATGCGGGTGCACCGGGTGCAACGGGAGCACATGGTGGTGATGCTGCTGACGCTGGGGTTGACGGTGTTTCTGGACCTGGTTGCGGCGGTAGCGGTGGGGATGATAGCCGCCGCAGTGACCAGCGCGCGGCAGTTTGAGCGGTTGGAGATGGACAGCGTGGTTTCCGTGCCGATCCTGGACCAGGCATTCTTTGATAGAGACGACGAGGATGACGAGGGAGATCTGTTTTCCGCCAGGGTGGGCCTGGTGGCGCTGAAGGGGACCTTTACGGTGGCGTCTTCGAGCAAGCTGATAGACACTATTGGCGCGGACATTCGAGACCATGAGGTTGTGATTTTAGACTTCTCGGACACGGTCTACCTGGATGACAGCGCGGCCCTGGTGGTGGAACAGTTGGTGGAGACGGCTGTTTTGCAGGACACGCAATGCATTGTGATGGGACTTTCGGGGATGCCAAGGCGGACGGTTGCCGCGCTGGATGTGTTGAAGGGCGTGCCGGAAGACCGGATTGTGCGTACGTGGGAAGAAGCGAAGGCGATGGCAGGGCAGCTTCTGTCCGAATAGGGGTTGGGATAGACGGCGGGTGTGTCGCTGGGGTGTCCGGGGGTTCAATTGGTGGGGTCGGAGTGCGTAGTTGGAGAACATTTCAGCCTGAATTTCTTGTGCGCGGGGACTGATTCGGCCTTCGAGATAATCCGACGGGACTGAATTGAAATATTCCTACTTGCGGAACAACTTGTACGATGATATAAAGCTGAGTAGGAATGTGGCTGATAGGATGTATCAGAGAGGAGCAGTGCGTTATGAGAATGATGAATAAGACTCTGATGATTGCTGTGGGGGCTCTTTTCGTCCTGCTTTTGGTGACTGCCGCGTGTGGTGATGATTCGGGTGAGACGTTCAAAATTGGGGTAATGGAATCGGTGACGGGCCCCGGGGATACTTACGGCAACGTGGCGGTTCAGGCGAAGCAGATGGCGGTGGATGAGATCAACGATGCCGGCGGCGTAAACGGCAAGATGCTGGAGTTGGTAATCGAGGACTCCAAGTGCTCGGCGCAGGACGCAATTGTCGCTTATAACAAGCTTACGGACGTGGACGGCGTGAAGATTATTCTGGGGACGTCCTGCAGTGGGGCGATGCTTGGGGCTGCGCCGCTGGCGGAGGCCGATGGGGTGGTGCTCTTCTCCGGTCTGGCGACTAACCCGGACATTGCCAATGCGGGAGACTATATATTCCGCACATCCATGAGCGACGCCCAGCTGGGCATAGACGCAGGGAACGTGCTGTGGGCCGACGGCATCCGTACGCTGGCGACAATCAATGAAGAGACGGACTATGCGGAGGGAGTGCGGCGCACATCCGTGGACCAGTTTGTGAAGAGGGGAGGACAGGTCACCGGGGAAGAGCGTTACGTGTCCGACGCCACTGACTTCCGAACTTCGATTACGAAGCTGATCAACGGAAATCCGGACGCGCTTTTCGTTGCTTCCCAGTCGGAGGCGAGCGGCGGGACAATCGTTAAACAGGTGAGGGAGTTGGGTTACGAGGGTCCGATTTATTCCGACATAGTTGCGGCGGGAACGACTGCCCTTGAGGTGGCGGGGGAAGCGGCTACCGGGTTGAAGGCGATTATTGCCGACCTGGACCCGGCCAACGCCACAGGCAGGGAGGTAATTGCCAACTTCCGACAGCGTTACGACTACGTCACGTTGCCCTGGTATATTGGCTCTGTCTACGACGACGTTCACATTACGGCCAAGTGCCTGGAGGTGACGGACGACGACCAGGACGCGGACGGATTCCGGGACTGCCTGTACGGGATAACACATAGTGGAGCTATCGGGGAAAACTACAGCTTCGACAGCAACGGAGAGGTTGTGGGGTTGTCCAACGTAGTCGTGGAGGTGCTACCCGTGGCGGAGAGGACGGCGGAGAACCAAGGGTACAGGGTATTGGGAGGCGCACCGACGCAGTAGACGCGATCGATTCGAGAGGACTAAGTTGGTATTGCGGAGGAGCGGCGTGGTTGACATCTCTGCGGATTACCGGGCAAATGGGCGCGGCGGCCTTGGGGAAGACCCTAGGAATGCCGCGCCTCCGTTTCTAATCACCGATACTTGTGGACAAGGAACGAGAAATTGACGCTTCCTTCGATTAGCTACAGCGGCGACAAGCTTCGATTGTTTGCCATTGCGCTGGTGCTGTTTGCGGCTGCTTACCTGGTCTGGAAGATTACGCAATCGCCGAACCAGGCGCTGCAGTTCACGTTTAACGGGCTCTCCGTGGGGGCGGTGTACGCCCTTCTGGCGATGGGATTCACTATCGTCTACAGCACGGTCTGGTTCTTTGATCTATATTACGGAGCCGCCGCGGCGCTGGGGGCGTACGGGGTCTTCTACCTGATGTCGGAGTACACGCTGGGGGGGATATACCAGGTCAACCTCATCCAGCTCAACGTGCTGTTTGCGCTGGTGGTAGCGGGAGTTGTGGCGTGGGCGCTGCACACCGCCTTTAACTACCGAACGCGGAACATGCGCCATCGGAACCTGGTGCGCGGGGGACTCATCAGCCTCGCGGTGGGGGCGGGGGTGTATACGGGGTTCGTGCTGGCGTACCCGGCGCACATGCACTTGCTGCTGGCTCCGGCGGTGGGGGCGCTGACGCTATATGGGACGATGCTGGCGCTTCGGTGGGTGTGGCGATTCGTATTCAGTGAAGCGGGAACTGTGCCGTTCTGGCTGGTGGCTTTGGTGGTGGGAGGGGCGTTGGGGGCGTGGTTCGGGTTTTTACTGGCGGGAACGCCGGCGGCCAGGCTCTATCTGAGCTGGGGGGTCTCGGTGCTGATGGCGGGGACGGTGGGGCTTGCGTTGTACAGAGGGCTTTATGTGTACATGAGGCAAAGGGCGAGATCGCCGCTGATTATGCTGGTGGCATCGCTGGGGATTCTGCTGGCTATCAGCGCCTTCGTCATCATCGTATTCCAGAGCACGGCGCGGCCGCTTCCGGACCCCTTTGGGGTGATCCCGTGGACGGTTGGTGGAGCGAACATCAAGCCGTTCAACGTGTTCACCATTGGAGTGGCGGTGGCCGGATTTGCGGGACTGTGGCTGTTGCTGCAGAGGACATCATTCGGCAGGGCGGTGCGGGCGATTGGGGACGACGAAGAGGTGTCGAAGGTGGTGGGGATAAACACCACGGTGATAATTGCGGCGGTGTTTTTCATTGGAGCGGCGTTTGCCGCGATGGCAGGGATTCTGAGCGGGCATGATACGTCGATTCAGCCGAGGATGGGGCTGTTGCTGCTACTGAAGGGGTGGGTGGCGTCGGTTGTCGGGGGCATCGGGAACCTTTACGGGGCGATCGTCGGGGGGTTCGCGCTGGGGATGATCGAGCAGTTCGGGATCTGGGACCTAGCTGGGGAGTGGAAGGACGCGATTTCCTTCGTGGTGCTGATTTTGTTCCTATCCTTCTGGCCAAACGGCCTGCTGCCGAGGAGATAGAGCGGTGCTTCAGCGGAGTCGATTCACCGGTCCCATTCTGGAGTTGGCGAGAAATCCTGGCCAGACGTTCAGGCCGGACCGAGCCAATCTGGAGGTGTGGGCGAGTCTGCTTATCATCGCGTGGGCCGTGGCCTTCATCATCTGGAAGGGGACGGGGTTTGCGGTTACGCTGGGGACGGTATTCGGGATATGGGCGATCCTGTCCGTTAGTTTGAACCTGGTGGTGGGGTATGCGGGGCTGCTTTCGGTGGGGCACATCGGGTTTTTCGGGATTGGGGCCTATGCGATGGCGATACTTACGTCCAACGCGCCCTACGAGCAGCTTCGGACAGAGGCTATCCCGACGCTGGCGCTGCCGTTCTTCGCGGCGCTGCCGGTAAGCGTGATTCTGGCGGGGCTGGTGGCGATCCTGGTAGGGGTGGTATTCAACAGGTTCCGGGACGACATATACGTGTTGGTGTCTTTTGGATTCGCGATTATTTCATTTAACGTGTTTCTGAACTGGCGAGGGGTGACGAGGGGGGCCTTCGGGATCCACGATATTGCGAAACCGGAAATCTTCGGGTGGACGCTGGACGGGGAGTTGGAGTTTCTTGCCTTCGTGCTTGTGTTTCTGGCGATTATAGTTTTGATTTCGTGGTTCTTCGTGACTTCGTCGTTCGGGAGGGTGTTGACGGCGATCAGGGAGGATGAGCAGGCGGTGGAGGTGTTCGGGTATCGGGCGACGCACTACAAGCTCTCCGTGTGGGTGATTTCTGCGATGATGGCGGGACTGGCGGGAGGATTATTCGCGAGCTGGACGACGTTTGTCGACCCGAACTCGTTCATTTTGTTAGAGTCGATTCTGCTGGTGTCGGTGGTGATTCTTGGGGGGCTTGCGTCGATTTGGGGATCCATACTTGGGGCGATGGCGTTTGTGCTGCTGGAGGAGGGGATGCGGTTCCTGCCGTTCATACCCACGGAGTACATAGGACAGGCGCGACAGGCGGTGCTGGGTATCTTGTTGGTGGTATTGATGTTGTTCAGGCCGCAGGGACTGCTCGGGAGGTACAAGCTATGACGTCGTTCCCTTCAGAACACAGCGAATACTATGCCCTGGAGACGCTGGGGATCTCGAAGCATTTTGGGGCAGTGAAGGCTGTTGACGAGCTTTCAATATCGGTACCGCGATTCGGGATTACGAGCATAGTCGGGCCCAACGGATCGGGGAAGTCGACGCTTATCAATTTGCTGAGCGGGGTGCTGCCGCTGGATGGCGGAATTGTGGTGATAGACGGGGTGGCGCTGAAGGTCGTCAAATCGCACGAGTCGCCGGAACGCGGGGTCACCCGGAGTTTCCAGGAAGTGCGGTTGTTCGACCAGATAAGCGTTTGGGACAATATTCTGGTTGTGCTTACGCAGCGGAAGCTATTGCTTTCGATGGTCGAGCGGGCGAAGTCGGAATACAAGGAGAAGGCGGAGGAGATACTCAAGGCGGTGGGGATGTGGGAGAAGCGGGACGCGATGGCGATGGACCTTTCCTACGGACAGAGGAAGCTGATGGAGATAGGCCGAGCGATGGCGATGGAGGTGCATACGTACCTGTTCGATGAGCCGTTCGCAGGGCTCTTCCCGCAGATGCTGGAGAGGGTGAAGGCGATAATGAAGGACTTGAGGGAGGAGGGGAATTCGTTGATATTCATTTCGCACAACATGGACATCGTGCGAGAGTTGGCTGACCGCATAATCGTGCTGGACGGAGGGAAGCTGCTGATGCACGGGGAGGTGAACGAGGTGTTGGGCCAGGAAGAGGTCATCAGGGCTTACCTGGGCGCATAGGGGAAAGGCGGGCAGAGGAATGGAGACAGGTTGATGGAAACGGTGACAGAGAATGTTCAGGGCGGTTCAAACGGGGGACTGATGGATTCCATGATTCTCGAGCTTGTGGGCGTGTCCGTGCATTTCAGGGCGGTGGTTGCGTTGGACCGGGTCACGGTGGGGGCGCGGAAGGGGGAGCTCGTGGCTGTGATGGGGCCGAACGGGGCGGGAAAGTCGACGGTGTTGAAGGCGATTATGGGGCTTGCGCCGGTGGTGGAGGGGACCGTGTACCTTCGCAGCGAACCGCTGGCCGCGGCGACGCATGAGATTGTGAAGGAGGGGGTATCGTTTGTGCCGCAGGGTCGTAGGGTTTTCACGCACCTTACGATTCAGGAGAACCTGGAAATGGGGTGTCTGTACCTGAACAACGGGGCGGAGCAGGCGAGGCGAATGGAGGCGGTGATGGAGCTGTTCCCCATTTTGTATGAGAAGCGACGGGACATGGCGAGCCAGATGTCCGGAGGGCAGCAGCAGATGCTGGCGTTGGGCCGGGGGCTGATGGCGTCGCCGGAGGTGCTGCTGCTGGACGAGCCGACGTTGGGGCTGGCGCCGATAATCGTGACGGAGGTCTTTGAGAAGGTTTCGGAGATCAATAAGAAGCTGGCGACGACGATTATTGTGGTGGAGCACAACATCAAGGGGGTGTTGGACATTGCGGACAGGGCTTACGTGTTGGACAAGGGGAGAGTTGTGCACGACGGGACGCCGCAATCTGTGCAGGAGAGCAATATATTGACGGACGTGTTCCTGGGGAGGGTGAATCCTGTGCAGGGGGAGGATGCGGGGTAGTAGGGCACATCGGCATGCGGGTTTTGACGTGGAACATTGAGTGGGCTACGTGGAGGTCGCGGCGGACTGCTGAGATTCTGAGGCGAATTGGGGATGCTGCTCCGGAGATTGTGTGCCTGACCGAGACTGTGGTTGGGTTTCTGGATGGGGAGGGGCATGCTGTTTACGCGCAGGCTGACTACGGATACGGAAACCGAGGGGACCAGCGGAGGGTGATAATGTGGTCGAGGGAGCCGTGGCGGGAAGTGGACCGGGTGGGGGTTGATTCGATGCCGCCCGGGAGGTTTGTGTCCGGGGTGACGGGGACGTCCATGGGAGACGTTCGGGTTGTGGGGGTCTGCATTCCCTGGTTTGGGTCGCGTTCGGAGGCACGGAGGGGGTTGGGGAGGAAGAAGCGATGGGAAGACCATGAAGAGTATCTTGCGGGTCTGGCCACGATTCTGGGGAGTGATTCTGGTCAGCGTTTGATCGTGATGGGGGACTTCAACCAGGTTATTGGCGCAGGGAGCCGGGCACCTAAGAGGTTGCAAAAGGCTCTGATGAAGGCGTTCCCGCCGGAATTGAGGATTGCCACGGCTGAGGTTGAATTTCAGGGGGGCAGAAGCATCGACCACATCGCGTTGAGCGAGGGCCTATTGGCGCAGTCGCATAACGTGGTAAGCAACCTGCACGACGGGCGGAAGTTGTCGGACCACTTTGGGGTCGCTGCGGAGGTGTTTAGTCGTTAGTCGGGGCCTACGGGGTTAGGACGCGGTAGCCGTAGTTTGCCTCGGTCCTTTCGCTGACGGGGAGGACTTGTACAACGGCGCGGGATAGGCCAACAACTTCGCCATTTTCGTCGAAGCTGTATTCGTAGCCGATGGCGCCGCTCCAGGTGATGCCGTACAGGCAGTCGCGGAAGCCGTCGGCGTCCTGGTCGTCGTCCGTCTTCTTGAGGCACTCGGCGGTGATATAGACGTCGTCGTAGGCGGAGCCGAGGTGCCAGGGGAGTGTAACGTAGTCGTAACGGTCGCGGAAATTGGCGAGGACCTCTTGGGCCTTCGGGTTGTTGGGGTCGAGGGCAGCGGTAATGGCCTTCATGCCGGTGGCCGTTTCGCCGGCGATTTCGAGGGCGGTGGTGCCGACGCTGATGGTCTCGCCGTAGATGGGACCGTCGTAGCCCAGTTCGCGGGCCTGCTTGATGATGGTGCCCGCAGCGAATTCCGACTGGGGTGATACGTGAAGGGCGTCGGGATTTGCGGCGAAGAGTTTGGTCAGTTGGGTCCTGAAATCGGTGATATCGGAGGAGAAGCGCTCTGCGGCTGCTATTTCGCCGCCGTTTTCTTCGAAACGGGCGACGGAGGTGCGGCGCACACCCTCGGCGTAGTCGGTCTCCTCAGTAATGGTGGCGAGCTTGCGGATGCCGTCGGCCCAGAGGACGTTGCCGGTGTTGAAGCCTACTTCGAGATCGCTGATCTGGGTGCGGAAGATGTAGTCGCCGGCGTTGGCGATATCGGCGTTGCTGGCCAGGCCGGAGAAGAGGATGACGCCCGCGGCTTCGGCGAGGGGGGCGACGCCGAGCATGGCGCCGCTGCAGGAGGTGCCGAGGATGATTTTGACGTCGTCCACGCTGGTCAGCTTGTTGAAGGCGACGATGGCGTCCTGGGCGGAGCACTTGGAGTCTTCGACGACGAGCTCAAGGCGCCTGCCGTTGATACCGCCCGCGGCGTTGATTTCGTCGGCCGCGATCTGCTTGGAACGAACGGCGACGTTGCCGTAGGTCTCGCCGGGGCCGGTGACGGATTCCATGACGCCGATTCTGAAGGGTTCCGAATCGGGTGAATCATCGCTGCAGGCGATAGAGGCGAGAATCAGGGTGAGAAGAAGTCCCAGCACAGCAAGTCTAGTCCAAGGCAAGAATCCCATTTGCAGCTTCCTCCAAGCGTGAATTTTCCCTGGGAGTAGCGACCATTCGTCGGCTGGGATGCTCTCAAGAATGAAGACCTTCAGAGCCGGTGAGAGTCACTTTCAAGGGCAGAGGCTCAGTTGATTATAGCAAAAGTTGCGGCAGCTCTGCCCAAGGTATTGGAGGGCAAGGCCGGACGCTTGCGGCGAGGGGTGGCGATCCGGGAAGGGCTTCCAAACGTAATTGAGATACGTGGGGTAGAGTGAAATGCCTGAAACGTGTTTCGGTTTTGCACAGTGGAAAGGTGAGGCATTCGCTATCCTTTTGTACCCAGCCGCCTGGTGTCAGCTGCTGGACAATTTCGGAATGGGGGTCGAGGAAAAATGTTGAGATTTCTGATGGTGCTAGTCTTGTCTCTAACGGTGTTCCTGGCGGCGTGCGGTGGATCGGATGAAGAGCCCGCGGGCACACCTGCGCCGGAGGCGACGCCCGTTCCGGCGGCTACGCAGGCCGCGGCGACTCCCGCGGCGACGCCTGAACCCACGGCGGCTCCGACTCCTGAACCGACGCCGGTTGCTACGCCGGAACCAACGCCCAGGCCCACGCCGGAACCCACGCCGACGTCAACGCCGAGACCGACACCGGCGGCAACACCCGAGCCGACACCGGTGGCGACGCCTGAGCCGACGCCCGATGCGACGGCGGAGGGTGGACAGACTGAGGTTTCCGGGGACAACGTGCTTGCTCCCTTGGTGAACCTGAATGCTGATCCGCCGATGATTGACGTGTCCGAGAGTGAGCAGGCATGTCTGATCGTGTCTCTTGGGGTGGACTTTGCCGAGGTTCTGGCCGCACCGGAAACCGTTAGCGAAGAGGTGTCGGAGTCTGCCTTGGGGTGTTTGGAGAACGAAAGCCTGTTACGTCTTTTCCTCACGGCCTTCCTGATGCAGACGGGACCATTGAGTCCTGCGTCGTCTGACTGCATTCGCACCGGTTTCGGGGAGACGGACTATGGAGAGCTAGTCAGGACTGCCGCCGCCGGGCCGGGGGGGCAACCTGCCGACGAGACTGCGATGATGGCGGGCATGACGGCCTTCATTGTTACTTTGTCGTGTCTGGATGATGAGGAGTTTGCGAAGGTCGCGCCGGCCTTTGACCTTAACGAAGAGGAGCGGGAGGGATTCCAATGTGCGCTAGATTATCTGGGCGGGCCCCAAGAGATGGCGGCGCTCATGTCGCCCGAAGCCGGACCTCCGTTGAAGCTGTTAGAGGCGGTATTCGCTTGCGGACTTGACCTCGGTCCGGGCCAATAGTTGCAGTACAGGAAGGTGAAGGAGTATTTTGGTGCATCGTTCCCTAAAGTGGTAGTTTCGGTGTGCTGAAGGATGTAAGGGGAGGATCAGGATGGAGCTGGATGTGGAAGGTCATTTGCGGGCGGTGGAGCGCAAGGTAGCACTGCCGGTGATTAAGGGGAAGCCGGCAGGGGCGGTTGTCCTCCGTCGGAGCTTTGGGACGACGGTGGAGGACTTGTGGGATGCGGTTACCGTCCCGGAGCGGATATCGGAGTGGTTTCTGCCCGTGAGCGGGGAACTTGCGGAGGGGGGCAGCTATGCGCTGGAGGGGAATGCCAGCGGTACGATAACGGCGTGCGAGAGGCTATCGCATCTTGAGTTGACGTGGGAATTTGCGGGTGACGTGAGTTGGGTTGGGGTGAGGGTCTTGGAGGCCGGTGACGGGAGGGCTCGGATTGAACTGACGCATACGTCGATTCTGTCGGGCCACTGGGACACGTTTGGGCCGGGGGCGGCGGGGGTTGGCTGGGAGCTGGGTCTGTTGGGGCTGGCGATGTACCTGGAGTTGCCGGATGAGCCGAAGATCGACGAGGCTGCGTTTGCGGCTTCTCCAGACGGCAAGGCTTTCGTTTCGGGCAGCAGTGAGGCGTGGGGAGAGGCTTGGATGGCGGCAGGGGCAGACCGAGAGTCGGCAAGGGCGGCTGCGGCACGTACGACGGCGTCTTACACCGGAGAAGAGACCGAGGCTGACTGAGGAAGGGAACTCTGGCGGTGGCCGGGGCGGGCCGTACCAGAGGTTAGAGGCCCAGTTTCAACAGGGCGGGCTGTATTCTTTTGTTCCAGTAGTCGTCGGCTTCCGCCTGTCGCAGATCGTCTACCAACTGGGCGGTTTCCGCACCAAGGGACTCGCTGAGTTCGGAAGGGCTGCGGTCTCCGGCGAGTTCGGTGACAGCGGACCGAAGCTTCATGACGTATTCAGCGACTTCGAGGGCAGCTTGCTCGGATGCGGAACGGACTTGCAGCGCTTCTAGCTTTTCCAGCCATTGCAGGCCCCTTTCAGCGTCGTCGAATTGATCGTCAAGGGCGTTAGTAGTAGTCATATCGCATTCTCCTGGGTGGGAGTCACTACATTGTATAACAGGGATGGGGTCTCCATGTAGCTGGGCCATCCCGGGTTGCCTTGGGTGAGGTCAGGTGGAAGGCTGGCAGCAGGCTGAACGGCAGCGGCGCAATCCGTATAAATATTCGGGGCCGAAGCAGACTCGTGGGGTGGAACCTTCCTGTTCGTCGTCGTGGGTCATCAGGTTTTCCACGCCCTCCTTGATGAAGAGGGGGACCAGAAAGAGGGCGGTTCTTCTAAGGGAGGCGGATTCGAAGCAACGGGGTTGATGCTCCTTCCCAAGGGTTCATTCCGGATAGGTAAGGTTAGCCCTGGGTGGCTGTGGAGGCCTTCATTTGCTGCCAAGCCTGGCGGGCGTCTTCCACGGAACCTTCTTCTTCGATTGTGGTGATGTCGCCGGGGTCCTGGTCCAGGACTACTGCTTTGAGGACTCGGCGCATGATTTTGCCGCTTCGGGTCTTGGGGAGCATATCGACGAAGTTCAGTTCGCCGATTACGGCGATGGGGCCGAGATTTCGGCGAACCGTCTGGACGAGCTCGCGGCGGAGGTCGTCGGAGGGTTGGTAGCCGTCCTTGAGAACGGCGAAGGCGGAGATGACCTCGCCTCTTAGTTCGTCGGGGCGCGCGGTTACGCCGGCTTCGGCGACGCCGGGATGGGTGAGGAGGGCGGACTCCACCTCGACGGTGCCGATGCGGTGGGCGGCGATTTTGATGACCTCGTCGGCGCGTCCGGCGAACCAGACGTAGCCGTCATCGTCGACGTGGACGGAGTCCCCGGCGAAGTAGACCTGCTTACCGGGGACGCGATCCCAGTAGTCGGAGGCGTAGCGGTCGGTCTCGCCCCAGAGCGCGGGGGTCAGACTGGGGAAGGGACGTCGGACAACGAGGATTCCCTTTTCGCCCGGGCCGCAGATGTCGCCTTCGGGGGTCATAACGGCTACGTCGATTCCGGGCAGGGGGATAGAGGCGGAACCGGGCTTGATAGGAAGGAGGGAGATGCCGTAGGGGTTGCCGATGATGGGGCCGCCGGTTTCCGTCTGCCAGTAGTGGTCGATGACGGGGATGCGGTTTTCGAGGGCTTCTTTCTGGAGCCATTCCCAGGCGGGAGGGTTGAGGACTTCTCCGGCGCAGAAAACGCGCTCGAGGGAGTCGAGGTCTGACTTGGGCATGGCGTCTTTGCCGTACCGGGTCAGGAGCCGGACGGCGGTGCGTGAGGTGAAGATGCCGGTCACGCCGAACTCTTCGACGATATTCCATACGGCGTCGGGGGTCGGATAGTCGAAGGCGCCTTCGTAGGCGATGGTGGTGCAGCCGACGAGGAGGGGAGCGTAGACGATGTAGCTGTGGCCGACAATCCATCCGATGTCCGAGGTGGACCACCAAACGTCGGTGGGTTTCATGCCAAAGCACCAGTGGGACATGCTGTTGATGCCGACCTGGTAGCCGCCGTGGGTGTGGACGACGAGCTTGGGTTTGGCGGTGGTGCCGGAGGTGGCGAGGATGAAGGCGGGTTCGTTGGCCTCCATTCGGACAAAGTCACTGCTGTGGCCTTCGCCGCGGGAGAGGAAATCGTCCCAGGAAAGATCTCTGCCCGGAGTGGTGGCAACGGGCTGGTCGCCGCGCTGGTGGATGATGACGTTATTGACAGGGGAGTCTTCGCCAATGAGGGCGTCGTCGACGATGTGTTTCAGGGGGATGTCGCTGCCCTTGCGGTATGTGACGTCCGAGGTGAAGAGGAGCTTGGAGCCGCTGGCCTGAATTCGATCTCGCAGGGCGGTGGCGCCAAAACCAGCGAATACGACGGAGTGGATGGCGCCGATGCGGAGGGTGGCGAGCATGAGGACTATAGACTCGGGGCAGAGGGGCATATAGATGGTGAGGCGGTCGCCCTTTTGGATGCCCATTCCCCGCAGGGCTGCCGCGACTTTGCGGACCTGATGGAGAAGCTGGGCGTAGGTGAGGACTACTTTTTCGTCCCTTTCGTTGATATAAACGACTGCGGCGCGTCCTCTTTCGGGCCCCTGGGCGTGGCGGTCTACGCAGTTGTAGGCGAGGTTGGTCTCGGCACCTTCGAACCACTTGAAGTTGGGGAAGTCCCACTGGAAGACGGAATCCCAGCCGCGGAACCAGGGAAGGGTCCGGGCGGCGCGCTCCCAGAATGCGTCAGGGTCGCGGGCTGCGTCTTTGAGCCACTTGTCGACGAGGGGATTGATGGCTTCCATCAGGCGACCTCATTGGATGGGGTGGGTACGGGATGGGAAAAGCCATGATAGCATTGACCTTTGCGGGGTATCAAATTGCTTTGGGCCAGGGGCTGTCATTGGGGATGGACATTAGGAGGAGTCTGCTGCAGTTGGTAAGGACAATCGGGGAAGCGGCCTTCATTCGGGAAGGTACATGGCGGCGATTTTGCGTGATGACGACGTGTCTATTGGTGGCTGCCGTGCTGGTGGGGTGTTCCGGTGGGGAGGATGACCTCACGGGCGAGGAGGAAACACTTGGGGCAGAGGAAGCTTTGACCAAGACAGGGGCGGATTTTCCGGACAAGGAGGAGTGGACGAAGGAGGAATGGACGAAGGAGAAGGGACTGCCGGTGTCGGGCGATACGGTGCTGGAACGGACCGTTGCGATGGTGGAGGGTTCGGGGGGAGAGATTCACCACGTCGACCATGCCGGACGTGGAGACCGAACCGTATTGGTGACGCCCCTGGAGTTTGTTGATGGCGAGACTCCCTTGATTGTGTCGCTGCACGGCTTTGGAGGGAATTCGGCCGACATGAGCGCTTATGTGCCGTTGCACGAGAGGGTGAATCTGGGCGGGTTCGCACTCTTGATTCCTAACGGGACAGTCGACGGCGATGGAAACCGGTTCTGGAATCCCACGGACGAATGCTGTGATGGGGGCAAGAGCGGTGAGGATGACGTGGCATATTTGACGGAATTGGTGGAAGAGGCGCGAAGAGACAGGGACTTCGGCCAGGTGTATTTCTTCGGATACTCCAACGGAGGGTTCATGGCTCATCACATAGCCTGCAAGGGGCTGCGGGGGCTTCGGGCGGTGGTGAGCTTGGCTGGAACGAGTTACGTGGAAGAAGCAAGCTGCGAAGGAGCACCCCCGGTATCGGCGCTGCACATACACGGCACAGACGATGGGGTGATCCTGTATGAGGGAATTGAAGCCGTGGCGACGCCCGGAGGTAAGGATGAGTCGGCGTTCTATGTTGGGGCAGAAGAGATGGCGAAACGGTGGAGTCGACGGGCTGGATGTGAGTGGCCAGAGGACATGCAGCCCTATACTACTCTAGATGTGGACCAGTTGGTGGATGGTTTGGAGACCAAGGCATTCCGCGCGGAATCGGGGTGCGCCGATGGGATCAGCGTGGAGCTTTGGGTGGGGGAGGGAAGTGGACACGCTCCCGGAATTGGGGAGGAGTTTGTGGATGCGGTGTTGACATGGTTATTGGCGCAGAGATAATGGTAGAAAGTGAGGCCGTCACGTGGGTGCAAATCGGATAGTGGGGACGGAGTGCTTTCCAGTGGAATGATTGCCAATAATATTGGATGTGGTTAACATGGGGCCACCTTGATCGGTGGTGTTCGAGTCTCGGACCGGAGATTGAATCCTGCAGGGAAAGAATTTGACGAGGGACAGTTCTCGAAATATGGTTATTTTTGGATTTGAGGGGGACGGTGGACCCAGTTGGCTTTGTTTCGAGGGACGACAATGCGGAAGAGGTCGGGTGTTCACACCGCGCTCTATTGGAGTTAGAGGCGGGGAGCTGAGGGCACAAAACTCTCGCCAGGCGTCTCGTTGAGTCCGCGCGCCAGGAAGAAGCAGATTCTAGGATGGCGGGAATGGGTATCCTTACCCTCCCTCAGAATTGTCGCCATCAGGGCCAAGCTCGATACGGGAGCGAAGACGTCCGCGCTGCACGCCTGGGACATCAGCGTCCGTGAGGTGAAGGGTCAGAAATGGATACGCTTTCGGGTCCTTCCCATGCAGAGCGAAGGTGTGACTCCTGTCTTGTGCGAAGCTCCGTTAAGTGACCGAAGGTGGGTGACAAGCTCAAGCGGCACGCGGGAACTTCGGTATATAATCGAGACTACGCTTCAAGTTGGACCCAAAAGTTGGCCCATAGAATTGAGTCTCACAAATCGTGAGGGACTGGAGTTTCCAATGATCATCGGACGGGAGGCGATGCGGAACCGCCTGATAGTGGACCCAAGGGCTTCGTACCGCGCGGGGGGAAGACCGGTTGGGGTGGTTGACGATCTCTCCGACGAGCCGGATGAATCGGACCGGGACGGGGTGGACAATTGAAAATTGCAATGCTAGCGCGGAATCCCAATCTATATAGCCACAGGCGGCTAGTAGGGGCTGCGGAAGCCAGGGGCCATGAGATTGACGTCATCAACACCATCCAGTGCTACGCCAACATTACTTCTGACCGTCCGGAGCTGTTGTACAGGGGCGCCACTCTGACGGGGTACGACGCCGTGATTCCGCGGATTGGGGCATCGATTACCTTCTACGGACTGGCGGTTCTGAGGCAGTTTGAGATGATGGGAGTGTGGCCGCTGAACGAATCGGAGGCGATCGGCAGGGCGCGTGACAAGCTTTGGGCGCTGCAGATAATGTCTCGCCTGGGGATTGGGCTGCCGGTTACCAGTTTCGCGAATTCCGCGCGGCGGGCCGAGGAGCTGATCCGAATGGTCGGCGGGCCGCCGGTGGTAATCAAGCTGGTGCAGGGGACGCAGGGGCTGGGGGTTGTGCTCGGGGAAACAATGCCGTCGGCGAAGAGCACATTCGAGGCTTTCAGAGGGGCGAAGATCAATATTCTGGTGCAAGAGTTTGTGAAGGAGGCGGAGGGAGCGGACATACGCGCTTTCGTTATCGGAGACAGGGTGGTGGGAACGATGAAGCGTCAGAGCGGACCGGGGGAATTCCGGTCCAATCTCCATCGAGGAGGCACGTCGGAGAAGATTGATATTACGGAAGAGGAGCATTCGGCTGCGGTTCGGGCATGCGAGGTGTTGGGGCTAAACGTGGCCGGGGTTGACATGCTTAGATCCAGCCGAGGACCGGTGCTGATTGAGGTGAACTCAACCCCGGGGCTAGAGGGAATCGAACGGTCGACGGGGAACGACATTGCAGAGCAGATAATCACTTTCATGGAAGATAATGCCAAACCCAGGCCCGTCCGCGGGACGGCCCGGACGGCTGACTTATGAGCGACCTCGCAGCGGAGTGTTCCGGAGCCATTAGGATAGGGGAGGAGGAGGTCGCCCCCGGGCAACGGACCCAGGTGGACCTGCCGATAGCAGACCTTTCGATACACGTGCCGTTGACTATGCCGGTACACGTGATCAACGGCGCAGAAGATGGGCCGGTGTTGTTCGTTTCTGCTGCGATTCACGGAGACGAGATAAACGGGGTGGAGGTGATACGGCGAATAATGCAGCTTGCCGAATTGGACCGCCTGAACGGGGCGCTGATAGCCGTGCCGATTGTGAACGTGCCCGGCTTTTTGAACCTGAGCCGATACCTGCCGGACCGGCGAGACCTGAACCGGTCTTTCCCTGGGTATGCGAGAGGTTCTCTGGCTGCGCGGCTGGCGTACATGTTTCGGGAGCAGGTGCTTGAGAATTCTACCCACGGAATCGACCTGCACACCGGCGCGGTCCACAGGGAGAACTTCCCGCAGATTCGGGTTGACCTGGAAGATTCGGCAGCCGAGGCGATGGCGCGGGTATTCGGCGTTCCACTTGTGGTGCATTCCGCATACAGGGAGGGAAGCCTGCGAGCTACCGCAGCCAAGGTTGATGTTCCCGTAATTGTCTACGAAGCAGGGGAAGCGCTCCGCTTTGATGAGTTTGCGATCCGGGCCGGAGTTAGAGGGGTGCTGGGGGTGATGGAAGACCTGGGGATGCTGCCCGCCAGAGGGAGCCTAGGACGTTCGCGATCGCCGATGATACTTCGATCAAGCAGGTGGGTCAGGGCGCCGTTCAGCGGGGTAGTCAGGGCACAGAAACGGGTTGGCGTGCCGATTGAAGAGGGACAGGTGCTTGCCGTTGTTTCCGATCCATTGGGGGAGGCGGACACGGATATCGAGTCTCCCATGGATGGCGTGATATTGGGGCGGACCAACTTGCCGCTTGCGCATGAAGGGGACGCGCTCTTTCATATCGGGATGGCGCAGGACGAGGAGCAGTTGGACCAGAATCCCATGGTGCTGGACGACGAGTTTGTGGAGTTTTCTCCCTGGTCGTAGAGGAGTTGGGCCGGGATTAGGACTGGTGGTCAAGCACCAGCTTTCGGGGCCGCCGGCTGTGAAGGACCACCCGCCCTGCCGGCAGGTATTGCATGATGGGACGGAGCCAGTAGGGAGCCGGTAGACCATCCACCCCCAGTGCCCGCCCAAGACCTACACCCCAACAAGTTTTCTCACCCATTCGAATAGAAATCGGGAATGTTGAGGGCATGTATTCCTGGCGGGTTGCGGTTGAGATTGGATGATTGCATAATCGAGCGGCGGTGACGGGAGCAGGGATGCGATTCCATCCTTCTGCTGAGCGGCGGAGGGATGGTGCAGAGGAGTGGTTGCCGCGGTCCTTTGATGCTTGGCAGGGTTAGGAGGGCATCTCTTGGCGTCATCCCGGATTAACGAGCACATTCGCTTCGAGCCGGACGAGAGATGCTCGCTGTGGTTGTCCTTCCTGGTGGGGGGACAGGGGATATTGCTGGTTCTCGCTCCCACGGTGCTGGTTGTGGCGATCACGGTGTTGGCGTCGGGACAGGGCGAGGAATATCTGACGTGGTCAGTCTTTGCCGCATTGATCATTGTGGGCATTGTCACGGCGCTGCAGGCTTCGCGAATGTGGCGGCTGGGCGCCGGACACGTGGTGATTACGGGGGTAACACCTAACTACATCGCCGTGTCCATTCTGGCCCTGGCGGAGGGAGGGCCGGCGATGCTGGCGAGCCTGATTGTGCTGTCTGCGATCTTCTTCTTTGTCGTGACTGCCTGGCTGCCGTATTTGCGGCGGGTGATAACGCCGGTGGTTTCCGGCACGGTGTTAATGCTGATTGCGGCGACGATTATGCCCATCGCCGTGGAAATGTTGAGGGAGGTCCCCGAAGGGGACTCGGCGGGGGCGGGCGTGGCCGTTGCCGGGATAACGATGCTTGCAACCGTGGCACTTGCGCTGCGTGCCCCTCGCACCTGGCGGCCGTGGTCGTTGATACTTGGGATTGTGGTGGGATGCGTGGCGGCCGCGGCTTTTGGTTTGTACGAACTTGACCGGCTTCGAGACGCACCCTTGGTGGGGGTTCCCGTTGGGGGATTTCCCGGGCTGGATCTGACTCCCAGCGTGGGATTCTGGGCGCTACTGCCAATGTTCCTGATAGTGACGTTGGTGCAGGCCATCAAGTGGATTGGGGACAACGTAGCGATCCAACAGACGTCACGTCGGAGGCCCCGGGCCACGGACTTTCGACGGCTGCAGGGTTCCATGTATGCAAGTGGGGCTGGGACGCTGCTCGCGGGGGTTACCGGGTCGCCGCCGCCGACGCTGTATTCGTCCCTAACGGCGTCGCTGGTGAACCTCACGGGAGTGGCAGCCCGCAGTGTGGGGTATGCAATGGCGGGGATTCTGATTGCGCTGGCCTTCTTTCCAAAGCTGACAGGGGCGCTCTTGACCATTCCAGGCCCGGTGATGGGCGCCTTTCTACTGATTGCGCTTGGGATGCTGTTCTTCGAGGGGATTGTAAGCATAATTCGATCCGGCATTGACGCCTCAAAGGCCTTTATTGTTGGGCTGTCCTTTGCGGTGGGGATGGGACTGCAGAGCCAGAATGTGTTCGAGGGGATATTGGCGAGTCCCTGGGATGCGCTCTTTGGCAATGGAGTGACGGCGGGGGCCATAACGGCTCTCGCGGTTACGACGTTCTTGAACTTGACCAGCCCGCGTCCCAAGCGGCTGAGGACAAAGCTGGACCTGGGGGAGCTGCCGAAAATTGACGCCTACATGAAGGAGGTAGCCGCTGGGATGGGGTGGGAGGAAGCATCGACGGAGCGGTTGCGTTCGGCAGGGGAGGAAACCATTTCCAGCCTTTTGCACACGGACGACGGGTACGGGGAGGAGGGACGCGGGGGCAAGGCGCCCAGGTTGGTGATAGAGGCGCGACCTGGAAGCGGCGCGGTTGAATTGGAATTCGTTTCCGTGGTGGAGGAGGAGAATATGGAGGACAGGTTGGCGTACTTGAATGATGAGGAGGAACTACCGGACGTGAGGGAGATTTCCTTCCGGCTATTGCGCCACTATGCGTCCTCGGTCAACCATCAGAAATACCATGGCATGGATATTGTTACGGTGCGGGTGGAGGGCTAAACGCGCCGGTATTGGAGGACGTCGGCTATGCTGACGGCAGGGGAGTTGATTCTAGTCAAGCGCAAGTTTGTGCAAAAAGTCTTTCAAGAGGGCGACGCACTGCTTCGGTTGCTCCAACTGCAGGAAGTGAGTTGCGTCGGGAAGGAAGTCGTAGTCGACGGTGAAGACGTCGCCGGGGTCAAGGGTGGGGAGGTAGGAGTAGGGGAGGGTGGGGTCTGCGCCGATGACCTTGGTGGGGCAAGCGAGGTCGTCAAAATCCACGAGTACGGCAAAGGTGCGGGCAAACTGGATCATCTGGGCCTCGTATTCTCTCGGGCAGCAGAGCTCGAAGCCGTTGCCTGAAGGGGACTCGCGGAGGGTTGTTCGTGCAAAGAGGTCGTATACCTCGGGCCGCATGTGCCGGAAGGTGGGAATGTAGGAGAGGAGTTCCGCGAAGTCTTCCTTGCGGTTGAACCTAACGGTGCGACGCCTGGTCATCTGGGCGATGCGGGTAGCTTCGCCCTCGTATTCTTCGTGGGTGCGGCCAGGCTTCCAGAAGGGGGGGTCGTAGAGAACGCGGGCCTTGAATGGGCTGCCCCTGGTGGGAGATAGCAGGCTTGCAAGGGCCGAGACGGAGTGAAAAACGCCGATTTTCGGCTTTTCTCCGAAACTTTCGTCGATTGCTTCCATGATGCGGTCATGGTCCTCAATGAGGGAAGGGACGGTATGGCGTTCGATGGAACCTGTGGGATTCCATCCGTGGTTACGGAGGTCATAGACTATCAGGTCGTAGTCATGGGCCAGGAGAGACCAGAAGGGGTAGTACAGGTCGATGGCCATACCGTTGCCGTGAGACAAGACCAGGCGCATGCCTTCGGGGTTGCCGTGCCGTCGCAAGATTACGATTGTACCGTCGTCCATCGTAACCCGGTGGGTAGAGAGAGGTTCAGGCACCACCCAAGTTGGCGTTGAGCGAGCGTTCAATGTGAGTGGCTTCCCAAGCCGGCCAGTCTCTCGAAGATTTGGGAGTCGGTAATGGAATGGGCATTAGGGCTGGCTTCGCGGGCCAGTGCGGCGGCAAAGTGCTCGTTGCCAAGATCGTCCACCTGCCATTCGATGGCGGGGATGCGGGGGAACCTGAATGTACCGGTAGTTGATCCAGTTCGCATGGATTCGGGGGCTTCAAAGTCGGCGGGATCGTAGGACATGCCGGTGCCGAGGGCTTTGATGAGGGACTCTTTGATTGTCCAGAGTTTGTAGAAGAGTTCGGTTCTAACGTTGCCGGAAGCCTGCGCGAGGGAGGCTTGCTCATTGGCGCCAAAAGCCGCCTCGATTAGACGAGGGAAGTCGCGGCGCATTGCGCGTTCTTCTATGTCGACGCCAATGCGACCGCTTGGGGCCAGGGCTATCAGGCCGTGGCTGCCGGAGTGACTTACGTTGAAGCTGATCGCCGCCGGGGCTCCGCTCACGATTGCGAAGGGTTTGTCGTGACGAGAGTATCCGAAGGACAGTCCTTTGTTGTCACATCGGAGACGGTGGCTGAGGTTGATACGCAGGGCGGCGCGGCAGAGAGCGAATCGCCGCTGCGCGCCTTCATGGACGAACCTGCGCCAACGCGCCTGCTCAGCTTTGTCCAGCAGCGCGAAGGCGTAGGCCTCGCGATGGACGTCAGGAGTTAAATCGAGATGAAAGACTACTGAATCGTGGCTGCTGAAGAAGGGTTCCCACCACTGCCTGGCTGTGGGGAGGGACATGGCAATCCATAAGGCCCGCTAGCTAACAGCTAGGAGGATTTTGAGTCGATAAACTCTACCAGCTGTCCGAGGGTCTGAAGATCGGAGCACTGTTCCGCAGCAAATTTGATGCCGAACTCTGACTGAATCAGGCGGGCGAACGAGAGCAGGTCCATGGAAGACACTCCATGTTCACCTAGGTTGGAACTCAGGGGCATATTGGAGTCGACGGGCTTTCCATCAACTTCCAGGTTATCGGCAATCAGGGTTCTAACTCGCTGTTCGGTGGATGCCATAGAAGATTCCTCCTAAGAAACAGTTCATATTGTTTTCCGCATAGGACAATAGCGGAATAGGTGTACTTTCGTCAATGCAAGTGAGCAACTTCGCACCGATTATATCCAGTGACGTCTTCGCTGGAAGGGGTAGGTCGGGAGGGAAACGCGCCGTCGTGTTTCACCGGCAAAGAGGCCCTCAAACCTCAGATTCAGACCTGCCTGATATGCGTTAGCAGCAGCTTCGGCGAAGGCCCCGAAATCGTCAGAACCGGCTTCAAATTGAGAGTCTGTACAGGTTTGAACCAGGATGGGTTGTTGGGAAGACTTGGGGTCGGTGGGCGGCGGCCATTCCTGGACTATCTGCTCACCCAAATTTGCACGGGGGCCGACTTCGACGATTACATTTACGCCCAGTTGCGCAAGGGAGGAAGCCAGGGAATCAGGAGGCGAGGCAGCCCGCATCTGCCGGCTCCAATAGGTGGCATCCATCAGGCCGGTCTCGCTGACGGGCCTACCGGCGAGGCCGCTGACGAGGGTCAGGGACGGAGGCATGACGTTGACGTTGGCGTATGCCGTGTCCAGGCCGCGCATAGATTGGTTCGGGTCTAGACCGGGCAGGGCTGCCATCAGGGCGCCGCGGGCGAGGGTGAAGCGCATGCTGTCTTCAAGGCTGAACACGCCTGCTGCCTGGGCGGCGGCAAGTTCTCCCGTTCCCTTGCCGAGGACAACGTTGGGGGAAATGCCCACCCCGGCCCAGAGAGCGGTCAGAGCGCACTGAAGGGCGAAGAGGGCAGGCTGCGCCCACGCGGGATCTTTCAGGTCTCCGGCGGCTTCATCGCGTTCGAGCATGACGTTCAGCAAGGAAGCGCCGCGCTCTTCAAGGGCTATCTGCTCAAGCCTGTCGAGGGTTGCGCGTACCGCCGGTTCTGTTTCGTACAATGATTTGGCGACATTGACCAGCTGGGCGGTGTCGTCCGGGTACAGGAATGCGATGCGGTTCGCGACCTTTTCGGTTTCGTCACTGGCAAGGTCATCGGCCTTGGAAACCCTTTCGAGTCCCTGCCTAAGGGACGAGACATCCCGAAAGACCACGGTCGCCCGATGGTCGAAATGGCTTCTGCCGACTCCAGCCGTCCAAGTCAAATCGTCGAGATCAGCTCCGTTGGAAGTGAGGCTGTCCAGGGTGATCAGGTATCGATCCGCCATAGCGCGGAGGCCGTCCCGGGACTTGGCGGAGAGGGGTAGGAAGCGGGTCTTGCGCTCCCGGAGTTGTTCGAGTGTCGATGGTGGGGCATCGGTTGGCTGTGTCGCGGATATGGAAACAGGTTGCGCCTTGCCCTGGAAGGGTCGTAGTCGATCCGGTTCGATCGTCGGGTCCATGGCGTCTCCATACCCTTCCACTACGAGGTGAGCGTTGGCGCCGGAGATGCCAAAAGCGCTCACCGCTGCTCTTGGCGGCCTGTGCTGTTGGGCGGGCCACGGGGTTACTTCGGCCATTACGCTGAGGGGCAGTCTTTCCCACTCTATCTGCGGGTTGGGATTGGTGAAATGCAGGTGTTTAGGAATGACGCCCTGTTTCATTGCCATCAGGGCTTTCATCAGTCCCGCGGCGCCCGCTGCCGCCTCCAGATGGCCGATGTTGGACTTGACGGTGCCGATCAATAGCGGGTTGTCGGGATCCCGGTTTGTGCCGTAGACGGCGCCGACGGCGTTTGCCTCGATAGCGTCGCCGAGTTGAGAGCCTGTGGCGTGGGCTTCCAGGTAGTCCACGTCTGCACCGGAGAGGCCCGCATTGGCGAGGGCGGCTTCCATGACCCGCTCCTGAGCGGGGCCGTTGGGGACAATCAAGCCGGCGCTGGCGCCGTTCTGGTTAACGGCGGAACCCTTGATGACGCCCCAAATCCTATCGCCGTCGGATTCCGCGTCGCTCAGCCGCTTCAGGGCGAACATGCCGCAGCCTTCGCCGCGGACGTAGCCATCGGCTGCTGCGTCGAAGGGGCTGCATTGACCGCTCTTGGACAGCATGCCCACTTCCGTCATGAATTCGGTGACGGCGTGAGACAAGACTACGTGGACGCCTCCGGCGAGGGCCAGGTCTATCTCTCGACGCTGGAGAGCGGTGACTGCCTGGTGGATAGCGGCCAATGCGGAGGCGCATGCCATGTCAATGGCCATGGCGGGGCCTTCCAGTCCCAGGGCAAAGGCCACCCTGCCGGCGGTTACGCTGGCGGTGGTTCCGAGGTAGCTATCGGCCTTGCCGCTGGACTCGATGAGGTCCCGGTATTCGCTGCCGCCCACTCCGGCGTATACGCCTGTGGAGCTGCCTCTGAGAGATTCCGGGGAGATTCCTGCGTCTTCGAGGGCTTCCCAGCTGGTTTCCAGCATCATACGCTGCCGGGGATCCATCATGCGGGCCTCTATGGGGGCGATGCGGAAGAAGCGGGAGTCGAACCATTGGATGCCGTCGACGAAGGCGCCGCGAATGTTGGGGAGGTCTTCCACGTCGCGGCGACCATCGGTCACGGCGTCTACGCCGGACTCGAGCAGGCGCCAATACTCTGCCAGGCTGTTGGCCTGCGGGAATCGGCACGACATGCCAATCACGGCGATGTCCTGGGTTTCGACGGCATTAGAGGCGGTCACCACCGGCTTGGGCGATGCGACCGCGGCTGCTGGGGGAGCCGGATTCAGCTGTCCCAATTCTTCGGCCAAGTGCCTGGCCAGGGACGAAACGTCGGGATAGTCGAAAACGGCGGTGTTGGAGACCACGTATTCGCCATCGAAAGCGCGGTTGAGGCGGTTTCTAAGCTCGACGGCCATGAGGGAATCCATGCCGAGGTCGAAGAAGCCGACGGAGCGAGACGGGGGAGTTGGCAGCCGCATGACTGCCTGCAACTCTCCCTGGAGGAAGGAGGCGACTAATTCCTCTGAATCAGTTGCCTGGGAGGCACGGAGTCGGGTGAGGAGGTCTTCCGATTCGTCGTCGGGCTCGGTTTCGGTGCTGGTGGTGGCGTTCAGCAGGTCTTCAATGAATAGGGACGACTCGTCGCGGTTCTGGGCAATTGTATTCCAATCGACTTCTCCCACCATGCCGAATGAGGCATCCTGCTGGATGAGGTATTCGAGGGCTTTAAGTCCTTGCTGGGGCGTGATCCAGCCGGTGCCCGCGGCTTCAAGCTGACGCTCGATGCGTTCGCGCTGCTCCTCGGCTTCACCCAATTCCGACCAGGCACCCCAGGCGATGGACTGTCCCGGCAAGCCCATGGAACGTCGATGGGCGGCGAGCTGGTCGAGGAAGGCGTTGGCCGCGGCGTGGTTGGCTTGACCGGCATTGCCCATGACGCCTGCGATGCTGGAGAAGACGATGAACATGTCCAAGTTTTCGTCCAGGGTTGCGCGATGGAGATGCCACGCGCCGAGGGCTTTGGGCCATATGACCGTCTTCATGCTGTCCCAGGTCTGGTTGACGAGGGCGGCATCGGAGAGAACGCCGACGCTGTGAATGACGCCGGCCAGGGGGGGCATGGAGCGGTGTATGCGCATCAACATGGCGTTAACGGCGTCCGCGTCCGTGACGTCTGCCAATTCCACCTCGACGTTGACGCCCTGGCTACGGAGGGCCTCGATAGCCTGCATCGCTGACGGGTCGGGGTCCCGGCGACCGTTGAGGACAATTGCGCCCGCCCCCTTGTCGGCCAGCCAGGCGGCTAGGGCGCAGCCGATGCCGCCGAGACCGCCGGTCACCAGGTACGTTCTGTCGTCGCGCAGCCGTCCGGTCTCCAACGCTGAGTTGGCGAGCACGATTTTGCCGATGTGGCGGGCGCTGCGCATGAACTTCATGGCGGGGCCGGCTTCGCCCATTGACCACCTGCTGTGGACGAGGGGGGTGAGCACTCCTGATTCGACCTGTTTCATGACTGCCCGCAGGGCTTTTCCGGGGGTAGATGGGTCGTGCTCCTTGAGGGTGTCCAGCTCCAGGATGTGATAGTCCACGTCGGGGCGGGCGGCGGCCATCTCTTCGTGGGTGTAGGTGCCCACTCTTGCCAGTTCTATGAAGCGGCCCCCCTGGGCCAGGCAGGAGAGGCTGGATTCGATGAAGCCTTCGCTGGTGAGGCTGTTCAGGACGACGTTGACGCCTTCGCCAGCCGTGTCCTCCAGAATTTGTTTGCCGAAGATCGTCTGCCTGCTGTCGTAAACGTGGTTGACGCCCATGGAGCGCAGATAGGGCTGCTTTGGCGCGCTTGCGGTGGCGTAGACCTCCGCTCCCGCAGCGTGGGCAAGCTGGATTGCCGCCAAGCCGACGCCGCCCGCACCGGCGTGGATGAGGACGCGATCGCCGGCCTTCAGCCTGGCAAGGTCGTAGGAGAGGGCGGCGGAGACGAACACGGTGGGCATGGTGGCGAGCTGCATGGTGGGCACGCCGGGCGGGGCGGGGGCGACCATGGCTTCGTGCATTATTGCTTCCGAACTGAAGGTGCCGAAGGCGAGGGCGACGACTCGGTCGCCGACGGAGACGCTGGCAACTTCGGAACCGACTTCGAAGACGTGGCCGCACATCTCTCCGCCGAGGATACCCTCGTCGATGAGGGCGAGAGAGCGAAAGACGTCCCAGAAGTTCAGGCCTGAGGCTTCCACGGCCACGCGCACTTCCCAAGGTTCCAAGGCACGTTCCGGGGCATCTAGGAGCTGGATGCCATCAAGGGAACCGCCGGGGTCGGGTTCTACGAACCAGCCTCCGCTCTCCGGCTGGGTCAACCGCTCAGTGTCCGTTCCGAATCGTACCAATTGTCCGACCTGCCGGAGTCCAGTCCTGTACGCGATATGGGTATGGGAGTCCGGGTAGAGGAACTCGTTTGCCAGGTCCGAGACCGGGAGGGGAGAATCCGGGTCGAGGTCAATCATCTTTGGCTGGAGGTGGGGGGCTTCCCGCGCGACAACTTTTCCGAACCCCCACAACATGGCCCCGGGGAGTTGACCGGCGCGTTCCTTCTCCAGGACCTGTCCTCCGCTGGTGAGGAACCAGACCCCGTTGGTGGGAGTGGCGTCCGCATCAGCCAAGCCTTGGACGAGAGACAGGGCGCTTGAGACGACGTTCTTGGCGTCTGCCTGAAATTCGTCGGTGTCGGAATCAGCGCTGTTGCCGTCCAGGGCGGTGCAGTGAATAACACCGCTGAACGGGACGTCCGGGGGCAGTTGTTCCAGCAAGGATTGCCAGGAGTCTCGGCTTTGGGCATCTACCGAGTGATTGACACTGACTCCATTGGCTGCCGAGGTAGACTTGTCCGTTGCTAATATAACGGTCTGATTCCGTACCGCAAGACTCCCGGCGATGGCTTCAGAAACGCCGCTGTTATCCCCGGCGAGGAGCCAAAGACCTGCGGATTCTTCTATTCTGGCGGGGCCCTGGGCCATGATTACGCCCCTATCGGGTTCGGCGCCGGAGCCGTTCTTCGACGTGCCGACAACCGCGGTGTCCACGAAGCCGGAGTCTTGGAGCGCTTGCTGCCAAACGGCAGGGCTGGCGAGGGCGTGACGGGGGCGATAGCGGTCGGCGAATCTCCACCAACCGTCGAGCTGGCCAAAGGTCAGGTCCTGCCATCCCTGGCCGTGAAGGTTCTCGGCGGCGATGAGGACACCGGATGGAGCGAGGAGTTTGAGGCAGTTATCGAGGGTCTCGTTCAGGAATCGGGTGGCGTGGAGGACGTTGGCGGCGATGACCAGGTCGTAGCCGTGAAGGTCGAAGCCCTGGCTAATGGGGTCTTTTTCGATATCCAGTACGCGATATTCGATTGAACCGTCGTCCCCACCAAATCGCGATTCAGCTTCGGAGAAAAAGCCGGCCGAAATGTCCGTGTAGGTGTAAAGGAAGCGTCCGGGAGGGAGTTCCGGGAGCACGGCGCTGGTGGATGCGCCGGTGCCGGCTCCAACCTCAATTATTCGCAACCGGCGACCTTCCGGCACGTTTTGGAGCAGCTTTGCCATTGCGTCGCCCAGCATGCGATTACCTGCACGGGCGACCGGGGCGTTCAGATACAAGTCTGCCGGGGTCGGTTGGCCGCTGCTGAATAGAATGGTAAGGGGGTCGGCCTTTCCGACGAGCACGTCTGCCAGGGCGGCGCCGCACCGCCTAAACAGCCCAACCTCCGTTGTGCCGTGCCAGTATTTGGAGATCATCCAGTCGGCAAATTGGTCTATGTCCCGCGGCATGCTATCCGGCAAGGGGTCTTCCCGGTCAACCTTGACTACGAAGTCTGCGCCCTTTTTTTGCACGACGCCGGCCCTGTCGAGGAGTTCGAACATGCGACGTAAGACACGTTCGTGCTGGGGGTGGACGTTCATTTCCTGTCGAAGGGCTTCCGGCTCGATCAGGTCTCCGACTTCGCGCTTCCAGCCCAGCTTTTCCAAGGCTGTGAGGGCGAAATACCAGGACATGCGCTCAAGGTCGTGGAGGAGGCTGATGCGTTCGTGGGCCTGGATGCTTTCGTCGGCTAGATACTCGGTGAAGGGCGCTGAGGCGGCAAATATCTCTGAGGGAGACGTAAGGAAGTCCGCCGAGGGCATACCTTCTTCAAGCACGCGGTCACGCCAGATGACCTCGTAGAGCAGGTCTTGGATGCCTTCGGCGGCGGAGAGGAGGGCAGCGCGGGTAGTCCGCTTGACGGCGTACCCGGTCAATCCCCCGACTTCCTGGCCGTCCAGGGTGTAGAAGAGCAGGTCGGCGCTGAGGACTTCAGGGGCATTGGTGGGAGCGTCTTCGGTTTCCGATCCGCTGACGGTTCTGTTCATGCGGGCGTGGCAAATCAGCCGCTCAGGGATCTGCTGCCTGAGCGACAACTTCTCCCAGCCGAAGGGCAGGTAGGTCACGTTGTCGTCTCCTGCGGCGGAGCTACGAGCGGCGGAGAAGGCTTGGAAGCAGCCGTCTAGCAGAATGGGGTGTGAGTTGATGCCAGCGCCATCGACAGTTTCCGGCAAGGCGATTTCGGCGAAGGCCTGGTTGTTACCGGCCCAGATGGCCTGGAGGGTTTGGAAGGAGGGGCCGAGGTCGATGTTCGATTGGGCTCTGGCGCGGTAGAAAGTGGGCACGTCCATGAGAGTCATGCCTTCTTTCAGCAGATTGACATCAATGCGGTCCGGAGGGGCTGACTGCTTTCCTCCAATAGAAATTCTGCCTTCCGCGTGAAGCGTCCAGGCTTCTTCTGAGTCGGCTTTGCTGAAAATCTCGATTCTGCGGCTGCCCCCGTTTTCAGGCGCGGCGAGCACGGCCTGAATTCGGCGTCCGTTTTCCCAACCGGTTTCTTCGGCGTCTTCTTCGGCGAATATCATGGCGGCCCGCAATTGCAGGTCTTCCACTTCCACGGTCTGAGCGCCTTCGGATAGGGCGGCTGCAGCGGCCATGGAGCCGTAAAGCGCACCGGGCATTATGACCCTTCCGTAGACTTGATGATGGTTCAACCAGTGGGGATCGGAAGGGAACATCTCGGTCTGGAACATCACATCGCCACGGGGAGACTCGTGGCGAGTGCCCAGCAGGGGGTGGCCTGCAGCGGAGTGGCGGCGACGGGGAGGTTCTATCCAGTGGCGTTGGCGTGCAAAGGGGTAGCCAGGGAGTTCGACGCGGCGCCTCTCCTCACCGGCGAAAAGACCTTCAAAGTTGAGTGTGAGGCCGACGTTGTACGCGCCAGCTACGGCATCCATGAAGGCGTCTCGATATTCCGACGGGGGGATGTCCCTGGAGGGACGGATCATGCTCTGGAGAGTCGGAGGGGCGTCCGCGCTGCCTGCCGAGTCCGGCCAGATGAGGGATACAAGGGGGCCGAGGATTGCATGGGGGCCGATTTCTATGACGAGATCGACGCCCATTGCCGTCATGGTGTCTACGCCTTTGCGGAATTGAACCGGTTCACGGGAATGACGCCGCCAGTATTTGCCAGCGAGAGTATCTGTGGAGGAGACGAGGCTGCCGGTTGAATTGCTGATGAGGGGTACAGTTGGGGGAGAGACTACTATGTCCTTGTACGCTTCCTCCAAGTCGTCAATGGCGGGTTCGAGCAGGTGGCTGTGGAAAGCCTGGTTTCTGAGGGGACGTACCATGACCTCTCGGGCCTCGAAGGTTTCCGACACTGCCTTCACGGCGGCGTCCGTGCCGCTGATGACCTGGTGTACACCGTTATCCACCGCTATGCAAAGGGCTGTGCTTCCTGAGGCTTTGTTGCACTCTTCGACGGCGGCCGCGACTTCCTGCCTGGGTGCGAAGACCGCCGCCATTGCGCCCGGCTCGGGAACGGAGGAGAGGAGTTCCCCCCGCCTGGCCACGAATCGCAACCCGTCCTCGAGGGAGAAGACGCCCGCGGCCTGTGCAGCGGCGAATTCTCCAAGGCTGTGTCCGATGACGACGTCGGGCTCCACGCCGATGCTGCGCCACAGGGCGGTGAAGGCGCATTCGAGGGCGTAGAGGGCGGGCTGGGCCCAAGCGGTATCGTAGACGTCGCTAACTGCTCGTTCGTTGCCAAACATCACGGCCAGCAGGGAGGCTCCGCGTTCCTGGAGCATGGCTTGCTCACACCTGTCCAGGATTGCGCGGAAGACGGGTTCGCTGTCATAGAGAAACTTGCCCATGCCCGGCCATTGACCGCCCTGGCCGGTGTAGGCGAAGGCAACCTTGCGAGCAGGCTTTGTTTCTTGCGGAGCGGGACCTAGATCGTCGTTAGCGACCGCCAGAAGACCGGAGCGCAGCGATGCCGCATCGGAGAATGGTATGCTCGCCCGGCGGCGGAAGTGGCTGCGTCCGACGCTGGCCGTCCACGCCGCATCGGCCAGGTCATGGGACCCGGTCGGGAGGTTATCGAGCCATGAGATGTAGCGTTTGGCCAGTTCTCGCATGGCATTATCGGTCTTCGCCGAAAGGGGAAACAGTCGATTGGGGCGAGGGGTTGGGGCTTTTTCGGTCGGGGACGATGTGTCTTCCGGAGAGGTAAGGGCAATCGACTTGGAGGGGCCCGCGGGCCACGCTTCGTTGGGAATCCTCGTGGAGGATGGGTAGCCCTCTACTATGAGGTGGGCGTTTGTGCCGGACCAGCCGAACCCGCTGACTCCAGCCAGTGGGCTATGGTCGTTGGCGTTTGGCCATTCCGTTGGCGCAGACGTTACCTTCAACGACAGCTTGGTCCAGTCGACCACAGGGGTGGGAGAGCGGAAGTTGAGGTGCTTGGGGATGATGCCCTTGTTCATGGCCAGCAGGGTTTTCATTACACCGGCAACGCCCGCCGCCGATTCCAGGTGCCCGAAGTTGGTTTTGACGGAGCCGATCAAGAGGGGGCGGTCCGGTGGGCGGTCTTTGCCATAGGCGGCGCCCATAGCCTCCAGTTCTATGGGATCGCCGACGGGGGTGCCTGTGCCGTGGGCTTCGACGTAGTCCACCTGGGTTGCGGGGATTCCCGATTTTCGCAAGGCATCGTGGATGACCTTTACCTGGGCGTCTCTGCTGGGAACGGTGAGCCCTTGGGTGGCGCCGTCCTGGTTCATGGCGGAACCACGGATGACACCCCAGATTCTATCGCCGTCCGCCTCAGCATCGCTGAGACGCTTCAGGACGAGGATTCCGCAGCCTTCGCCTCGGACGTAGCCGTTGGCGGAGGCGTCGAAAGTCTTGCAGCGACCGTCTGGGGCGAGCATGCCCGCATTTCCTCGCAGTTCGAGCAGCCTGCCTGACAGGATGGTATGCACCCCACCGGCGAGGGCGAGGTCGGACTCGCCGTGCTGCAATCCTGAAACTGCGAGGTGGATTGCGACGAGGGAGGAGGAGCAGGCGGTGTCCAGGGCAATGGCGGGGCCCTGCAGGCCGAGGGCGAAAGAAACGCGACCAATGGCGGTGTTGTAGGAAGTTCCGCTCACGGTGTAGAGGCTGGAGGCGGGATCCGAGGTGTCGCTGGCATCCATAATCATGCCGCGATATTCGTTGTTGCTGATGCCGGCATACACTCCCGTGCGGCTGCCGACGAGTTTTCCGGGGTTGATTCCGGCATCTTCCAGTGCTTGCCAACTGGTTTCAAGCATGAGCCGCTGTTGGGGGTCCAGGTGTTGCGCCTCCACAGGGGAGATTCGGAAGAAGGGGGCGTCGAACATGTCGATATCGTCGATGAATGCGGCGAAGCGGCAGGCTTCATTCTGGACCGACACGTCCTTAAAGAGGTCTCCAATACGGCCTACGCCGGACCCGGGATCTCCTTCGCTGACTGCGTTCTCTCCGTTTTCCAGGAGACGCCAGAATGCCGACACGTTGCTGGCGTGGGGGAAGCGGCAGGCCATACCTACGACGGCGATGGGTTCAGCGTGGGCACCCAACCGGGGCGTGGGAGAGTTGGAGTGGGGGCTTTGCGCCATGGATTCAGCCTTTCAGCCTTCAATGGAGCGTACAAGAAGGTGTGTGCAGATTAGGTATCAGAGATTATATCCTGCAATGGGAAACGGGGACAAATTGAGGGCTGGTTGCGACAAGAGGACGATTTTTCGTAATGAAGGCGCGGGTGGATTGTAATGGCAGGGCGATCTGCCGCAGCTGATTCAGTGTGACGTGGAGGTTGTGGGAATTGGTGGGTGGGAAATGGGCGATACAGGACTCGAACCTGTGACCCCCTGCGTGTAAAGCAGGTGCTCTAACCATCTGAGCTAACCGCCCATGGTCAGCAATGACGCCGATGCAGGCCGAGTCTGAGCTCGGTGCGGTACATCGGTGGTTTATGCTTACTTCGAAATTATACAACAACGAGTGGGTGTATTGAGTCGAGTTTGGCGGCTCGGAGGGGGAGTCGAGGAGCCTGGAAAAAGGAAGAAGGCTCTGTCCGATTGGTGGCCGGGAACGTGACATATTGAACGATTTACTGAAATTTAACTAAAATTTGTCTAAATTTGCAGCCATTATTCTTTACTGTAATCTCCTTGCCAAAGTAGACTCACGTCACGGATTGAAGATGCGGATAGTAGGAGGAATAGCCAAAGGGAGAAGGCTGGCATCCCCCGCTATCAGGGGCGCAAGGCCGACCTCGGAGTTAATCAGAGGAGTCATCTTCAACAGCCTGGGTCCTGAGATACTGATTGAGGCGAGAGTAGCAGACTTATACGCAGGTGTCGGCTCACTGGGAATTGAGAGCTTGAGCCGCGGCGCCGCCCACGCCGATTTTGTGGAGAAGGACTCACGGCAGTGTGCCGTAATCAGGAGGAATCTAAAGACTACGGGACTTGAGCGAAAGGCGCAGGTACACCGGATGGAGGCGCTGAAGGCGCTAACGATGTTGGAAGGGCCTTACGGGGTGATTCTGATGGATCCACCGTACCGAATGGAAAGCCTGGACCAGAACCTGGAAGCAATAGACCGAGCAGAAATCATTGAGAATGAAGGGATGCTAGTCGTAGGACACTCAAAGCGTCTGACATTAAAGGAGGGATATGGGAGGCTTTCGCTGGAGCGCAGCAGGCGACACGGCGACAGCGTGGTCGATTTCTTTCGATGGAGAGATGAGGGATGACCGTGGCTCTCTATCCTGGGACGTTCGACCCGGCGACCCGCGGACACGTGGACGTGGCTACACGGGCGTCGAGCCTATTTTCCCGCCTGGTGGTTGCCGTGTATGAAGGATCGTCGCGGCCCTGTCTCTTCAGCGCCGAGGAACGTGTGGCGTTGTTTTCGGAGGCGGTGAAGCACCTGGACAACGTGAACGTTCGGAGCTTCAGCGGCCTGGTGGTGAACTACGCGAGGCAGTCTGGATCACAGGCGATAGTACGCGGTCTAAGGGGAGGATCCGATTTCGAATATGAATACGAGATGGCGTTCGTTAACAAGAAGCTAGCGCCAGACATTGAAACGGTTTGTTTGATAACGAGCCTGGAGTATCAATTTGTAAGTTCAAGTCGATTAAAGGAGGTGGCCAGTCTGGGAGGCGACATTGGAGTCATGGTGCCGCCGCATGTAGCCAAAGCAGTCTTGGAGAAGTTAGCTCTGCCCGGAAAATCCTAAAATATGGAAGGAGGAAATATGGATATTATAAATATCATTGATAGGCTGGAAGCACTAATCACAACAAGTACCAAGGTACCCGCAACACAACGCACTCTTCTGGACGTCAACAAAGTTCAAGAGCTAATGGACCAGCTTCGACTCGCAGTACCGCAGGACGTCAGGGCGGCCAAAGAGATCCTGGTCAACAAGGATGACATACTCAACCTGGCGGAGGCCGAGCGCCGCCGCACCAAGGCACAGGCTGAGGAGGAATTCCAGAACAGGATCAACCAGTCTGAGGTCCTCAAAGAGGCCCAGCGCAGGGCCCGGCAGATTGTGGAAGATGCAGAGCGGAAGTCGAACCGCATGATGTCGCAGGCGGAGACCGAATTGAAGACCAGCAGGGCTGAGGTGGACGCTTACGCGGCCAAGGCACTCCGGAACCTGGAGCGCCAGCTGACGGCCAACCTGACCAGCGTTCGCAACGGTCTTGCTCTTCTCACCGGTGTAGAGACCTTCGAGGTCCTGGCGGAAAACGGCAGCAGACACGACAGCTAACTCCCGGACTCTTCCTCATCAACTCCATCGGTCCCTGGCATCGGGGCCGGTGGAGTTTTCTTTTCCCATTTTTCAACGCCTGCACCGGGGGCGGATCGGTCCAGCTTCTAAAAGAGCCGCATCTGAGAGCTAAATCTCATGCCTGAAGGTCTTGGTGTATAATCAGCGGTAACGCCGCAATTGACTACTGACCACAAGGTGGTGAACCATGGCCGCTGAACAGGGAACGATGATGAGCCTGCCGATGAAGCGGGACAAACCGTTGCTGATGATTATGGACGGCCACGCCATGGTGCACCGGGCGTTTCACGCCATTTCGCCGGGGCAGAATCTCACTACCAGGGATGGAGAGGACACCACGGCGGTCTATGGATTCTCCAACTCGTTTCTCAGGGCGATTGCCGACTTTGAGCCCACCCACTGCATCATAGCCTTCGATACTCCCACGCCTACCTTCAGGCACGAGATGTTCAAGGAGTACAAGGCTCAACGACCTCCGACGCCGCCCGAACTTCGACACCAGTTTGATCGGGTGAAACAGCTGATGGCGGCGTTCAACGTCCCACGGATGGAAGTCCCCGGCTTTGAGGCGGACGACATATTGGGGGCCCTTGCACAGCAGGCTGAGCAGGAGGGCGTCGAAACGGTGATATTGACGGGGGACACGGACATTCTCCAGCTGGTGTCTCCTCACGTGCGTGTTCAGATTCTCAGCGGCTTCCGCGGGCCGAAGATATATGACGAGACGGAGACTAGGAAGCGTTTTGGAGGGTTGGAGCCGGACGTTCAACCGGACTTCAAGGCCATTGTGGGGGACTCATCCGACAACATTCCGGGGCTGCCCGGGCTTGGGAAGGTGGCCGCAACCAAGCTGCTTTTGAAGTTCGGGACGATTGAGGGCATCTATGAACAGATTGAGGAGGTAACGCCGCCGAGGGCCAAGAAGATCCTGATGGAGAATAAGGAGGAGGCGCTACGCGGGAAGGTGCTGACCACAATTCGGAAGGATGCTCCTGTTGAGCTTGACCTGGAGGAGTGCCGCTTCTGGAATTACGAGCGGGACGACGTGGTGAATCTGTTGCGGGAGTTGGAGTTTGCAAGCGTCGTTTCCCGCGTGCCCCACGCCAACGGCGAGGCGCCAGACGCGGAATCCGAGCCTGCAAAGGCGGAAGGGCCGAAAGTCGAGTACGAGTGCGTGGATACGAAAGAAGCCCTGGACGGGATGATTGAGTCGCTGCACGAGGCGGGGCAGTTTGCGTTTGATACGGAAACGACCAGCCTTAACGCGATGGCGTCGGAACTGGTAGGGCTCAGTTTTTCCACAAACCCGGGAAAGGCGTGGTACGTGCCAGTCGGACACCGGGAGGGAGAACAGCTGGAGTTGGAAGAGGTGCTGGCAGCGGTGAAGCCCTTGCTGGAGGACCCGGGGTTGGCCAAGTGCGGACACAATTTGAACTATGACGTGACGGTGCTGGGCAACTATGGCATTCGGGTGCAGGGGATGGCGTGCGACACGATGATGGCGGCGCATTTGTTGGGCATCAAGGCCATTGGATTGAAGAATCTCGCTCTGGATATATTCAACTTTGAAATGACCCCGATCAAGGCGCTAATCGGCACGGGCAGGAAGCAGAAGTCGATGGACCAGGTCCCGATTGAGGACGCGGCGCCTTACGCATGCGCGGACGCTGACTATTCGGGAAGGCTTCGTCCTATTCTGGAGAAGCGGGTGAAGGACAGCGGATTCTGGGACTTATTCGAGAAGATGGAGATGCCGCTAATCGACGTGCTGGTGAAGATGCAGCGTAACGGGATTACGCTGGATGGAGGCAGTCTTCGGGAGATGTCCGAGGACCTGCGGATGAAGATTGGCGAGTTGGAGACGGCCATCTACGAGGACGTGGGGCATATCTTCAAGATTAACTCGCCGAAGCAGTTGAGCCAGGTGCTTTTCGAGGAGCAGGGGCTGCCGAAGACCAAGCGCACGAAGACGGGGTATTCGACGGATGCGAACTCCCTGGAGTCGCTCAGGGGGGCCTATCCGCTGGTGCAAAAGGTGCTGGACTACCGGCAGGTGACGAAGCTAAAGTCAACGTACGTGGACTCGCTGCCGACGCTGATAAATCCGAGGACAAACCGGATACACACGAGCTACAACCAGGCGGGTTCGGCGACAGGTCGAATTTCCAGCAACGATCCCAATTTGCAGAATATACCGATTCGGACGGAATTGGGTCGACAGGTGCGGAAGGCGTTCCGGGCGGGGCGGTCGAACGGAGACCCGTGGGTGCTGTTTGCCGCGGACTACTCCCAGATTGAGCTTCGGGTTCTGGCGCATCTGTCGCAGGATGCGGCGCTGATAGAGGCGTTTCAGCGGGGAGAGGATATTCACACGGCCACGGCCTCAATGATGTTCGAGGTACCGATGGATGAGGTGACTTCGGACCATCGTCGCATCGCGAAGGTGCTGAACTTTGGGGTCATCTATGGCTTGTCGGCGTTCGGGATTTCGCAGCAAACGGAGTTTTCGCCGGACGAGGGCCGAAGGTTCATACAGACCTATTTCGAAAAATATCCGGGGATACAGGGCTACCTTGACGGCGTGAAGGAACGGGTGAAAGAGGTTGGCTACGTTGAGACGCTGTTGGGGCATCGGCGGTATATACCGGAGGTGCGGGCCTCCAATCGTGCGGTGCGGCAGCAGGGCGAGCGGATGGCAATCAACATGCCGGTGCAGGGCACGGCGGCGGACATTATGAAGCTGGCTATGATTCGGGTGCACCGCCGAATGGAGGAGTCTGACCTGCAGGCGAAGATGCTGTTGCAGGTGCACGACGAGTTGGTATTCGAGACGTCGGAAGACGATTTACAGAGGATTGAGGATATCGTCTACGAGGAGATGCCGAACGCGTTGGACGGGTACGCGGAGATGTGCGTACCGCTAAAGGTGGACACCAAGGTGGGGGTCACCTGGGGAGACATGGAGTAGAGTTGGCTTATGCCTGAACTGCCTGACGTAGAGGCTATGCGGCGATATCTAGCCGGACGGGGACTGGTGGGACGGAAGTTCACCGGGGCGGTTCTGGACTGGCCGAGGGCGGTCCGGGGTTCGTCCCTGGAAGACCTGGTGTTGGGAATATTGCATAAACGGGTGCGGGAGGTTGGCCGGCGGGGGAAGTACCTCATGCTGAGACTTGACGACGGGCAGAGCCTGGTCTTTCACATGCGGATGACGGGGTCGCTGCTAATGGAACAGTCGTCCACGCCGCGACATCCGATGACGCGAAACTACTTTCCGTTGGACGACGACTGGCAAATTCTATTCGTCGATCCTCGGAAGCTGGGGACGGTACAGTTGGTTGGGGACGAAACCGCCGTTGTTGGAAACCTGGGCCCGGAGCCTCTGGATGAATCCTTTACCCCTGAGGTACTGATGGCGCGGCTGGAACGGCGTAAAGCGCCCATAAAGGCGCTGCTGTGCGACCAGAACGTGGTTGCCGGAATCGGGAATATCTACGCGGACGAGATTTTGTTTGCAGCCGGGGTGCATCCCCTGACGCCGGGGGGAGGTCTGACGCCGGAACAGGGGGAATTGATGCACTCGGCCACCGTTGGGATATTGACCGAAGCCGTCGACAAGCTGGCTGACCTGGTGTCGAAAGGGGGACCGCCAACGGAGTCGGCGGAGGGGTTGGGGACGCTGAAGGTGCCGAGAAAGGCGAAGGCTCCGTGCACGAGGTGCAGGGAACCCATCCAACGTATAATTGTGAGGGGTCGGGGGGCTTATTTCTGCGCCAAGTGCCAGGGATAAGGGATGATTTTCTTTGCTCCAGCAGCCGAGATGCGTAAGCTACGGAGTAAATTTCCGTCAGACCGGGAGGAATAGCTGATGCCGATTTATGAATACGTATGCCCGGAGTGCAAGGTGCGGTTCGACCGGTTGCAGCCTTCGGGGACTTCCTATGCGGAGTGCCCGGATTGCGGTATGCCATCCAAGAAGGCGCTTTCGCTATTTTCGGCGGTCGTATCTTCCGATGGGGGATTCGCGGAACCCGTTGCGGGGATGGGTGGCTGTGGGGGCTGTGCAGGTGGGGGATGTGCTTGCAGCGCGGGGCATTAGGCAGTAGCGGCGTTCGCGCCCAAGCGCAGAGTTAGTCCTTCAGCCCTTTTAGGAGACCTGCGAGTTTCTCTCGCATGGACGGTCTTCGCAAAACCAGGTAACTCCCGGTTAGGACGGCGAGGAACGCGGCGCCTCCAAGGGTCAGGAAGGCCACGAAGAACGTCGCATCGAGCCAGAATCCTTGGGGGAACATCATTATGAGGAAGTCCCTCTGTGGGTCGAGCTGCCAGAAGTCGTTGGCGAAGCTTATCTGGTGGAAGAGCAGGAATAGCTGGTCGAAGGCTATGAGGGAAAGCAGTCCCACGAATAGGACCAGCCCGACCGTGGCTTCGGCGCCTAATAGAATGCGACGGGCAAGGGTGGGAGCGTAGGCTCGTCCCTTTCGCGCAAAGCCCGCTGCGGCTAACCCGGCCATCAATAGGAGTGCGAGGGCGCCTGCGCCGTAGACGACCCATAGCAGGTCCTTAACGTCGGCCATGTGGATGACCTCGCGGTAGTTGAAAAGCTGTTGCTCTCTGCCGTAAATGGTGGTGCGGACGTCCAAGGGTTCCCTGGTTGAATGGAGATAGGTGCGAATTTCCCTTCCCACCTGAATGAGGTCCTCGCGCTCGATTCCGGTGACTGCCGGAATGTTGTACTTGTCGAAGCCGCGGGTGTAGAGGTCGAGGTCGTTGAAGGCCCAAGCGACGCTGGCGGCAATTAGAAAGACGGGCACCGCGACGACGAAAAGGAGGGTGACTGCTGCGCGGAGGATGCGGGGCTTCATGGCAGGTACGGTAACATCCCCCATCTTGTCATTCAATGCAGCCGCTGCCTATAATCGGCGCATGGACAATCACTCCGGCACGCCTGATTTCAAGGACGAAATCTCCTCCTTCGAAGACCTTATTCGCATCGTCGATCGTCTGCGGTCTCCCGGTGGGTGTCCGTGGGACCTGGAGCAGACGCATCTCAGCCTGAAGCGAAACCTGCTGGAGGAGTGCTATGAGGCGCTGGAGGCGATCGACTCCCAAGATCCGCGGGGGCTTTCCGAGGAGATGGGGGACGTGTTGATGCAGGTGTTGTTTCATGCCGACATTGCGCGGAAGGCGGGCGATTTCACGCTGGCAGAGGTGATGGATCGGAGCGCCGAAAAGCTGGTGCGGCGGCATCCTCATGTGTTTGGGGACACGAAGGTTGCCGACGCTCGGGAGGTTGAGCGTAACTGGGAGATGTTGAAGCAGGCAGAGGGTAAGAAGCGCTCCGCAGTTGAAGGAATTCCTTCCGAGACCCCGGCCCTGGCGTATACTCAGTTGATGGGGGAGCGAGCATCCCGGGTGGGCTTTGACTGGGACGACGTGGACGGGGTAATCGACAAGATAGCTGAGGAGGCCCGCGAAATTGTTGACGCCGAAAGCCCGGAAGAGAAGACAGCCGAATTCGGGGACCTGCTATTCGCGATTGTGAATCTGGCGCGGTGGCAGGGCATCCATGCGGAGGACGCGCTGAGACAGGCCAACAGGAAGTTCAAAGAGCGATACCTGGCGATGGAGCGGCTGTCGAAGGAGCGCGGCGTGAACTTCGACGAACTGACGATGGAGGGCAAGGAACGGTTGTGGCAGGAGGCCAAGTCGCTAGTAGGCTGACAGGGCATCTAGTCTCCCCAGCGACCTCCAAACAACCCGGGATTGCCGTAATACAGGCCAGCCGGGAGTTCCTGCCTGATGCCGGAGGCGAGCCCGGCGGCCATGCCCCGGCCGAACCGGCCAGCGAATCTCTCCAGCAGGCCGCGACGGGGGCGGATCCAGAGGGGATTGGGACGTACTCCTCCCAAGTCGGCTGCCACCTGGAGGGCGTGATGAAAGTCCCCCAGCTCGTCGACGAGTCCGAGCTTTTCCGCCCGGAGACCGGTGAAGACCTCGCCCGTTGCTAATTCGGTGACCTTTTCGACTTCAAGATTTCTGCCCTTGGCCACGCATCGGATGAAGGACTCGTGGACTTCCGCAATGAGGGACTCAAACTTTTCGTCTTCCTCGTCGGTGGGTGACCGCCAGAACCCCGACATGTCCCTGAGTCGACCGCCCTTGTATACGGAAAGGCCGATGCCGAACCGCTCCAGCAAGTCCTGAAGGGCCGGACGAAGGTATAAGACGCCAATGGAACCCACTAGGGCGGAGGGTAGGCTGATTATGCGGGCGGCGGGGCAGCTGATGAGGTAGGCGCCGGAGGCACCGACGCCGCGGATATAGGCAACGACGGGCTTGCGCTTTGCCACCCTTTGGAGCAGGAAATAGAGGGCTTCGGAGCCGCCGACGGTGCCGCCGGGGGAGTCGATGTCCAGCAGCACGGCACGCACGCGCTTGTTCATCAGCGCGGTGCTCAGGAGCTTGAGCTGTTCGGCGACCTGGGTACCGCTGCCGATGGCGCCATAGAACTCGACAACACCGACTCCGTTCCTTCTCGAGGTAAAGGGCAGCATGAATCCTCCTATAGTTTAGACATGGCTAGTTAATGTCGATTCAGGCAGCTTGGGATGCAGGCTGCGATTACATGCTCCCCGGCGGTGCAATCTGGAAGGGTGGCGTCCAGCTTTCGATGGGGCAGTCGATGATGACGGGCTTGTCCAGTTTCAGCGCGTCGGCGAGGGCAGGGCCGAGTTGTTCGTAATGGTCCAGACGGACGCCTTCGGCTCCAAAGGCCTGGGCGGTGTCGGCGAAGTCGGGGTTCTGCATTTGTGTGCCGATGACGCGTCCCTTGTAGCGCACCTGCTGGTCACGCAGGGACGCGCCGAGGGCGCCATCGTTGAACACGACCGTCACGGCGTTGATGCCTTCCTGCACTGCGGTGGCGAGGTCGGGTAGCGCGTACATGAATCCGCCGTCTCCGGTTACGGTCACCACCTGCCGGTGGGGATTTCCGACTTTGGCGCCGAGTCCGGTGGGGAAGGCGTAGCCAAGGGTGGCGAAATACGAGGTGTTCAGGTAGGAGCGGGGGGCCAGCACGGGGAAGGCGAGGTGGGACCAGTAGCCGATGCTGGAGATGCCGCTTATGAGTACGGCATCGTCGTCCAATTCTGCCCTGATGGACTCGATTATTCTGACCTGGTCGGGGGCTTTTGCTTTGGTGTCCTCGTAGTCCAAGGCCCGCTGATTGGCGATTTCTTCCGTCGTCCATTGGCTGCTGCTTCTTCTACCAGACAAGCCGTTAAGGAGGGCTTCGAGGGTAAGCTTGGCGTCGGCGCAGATGCTTATCTGCTCAGGCCAGTTTCGACCCAGTTCTTCGGGGTCGGCGTCAACGTGGATGATGGGCTGGTCGGGCTTGAAACCCCATGAGACGGGATTGAAGAAGTGGAGGCGGGTGCCCACGGCGAGAATAGCGTCGCTCTGGGGGACGACCCTGTGGCCCGGGCCGTGGCTGTAGTAGTAGGGGCCAACGTAGTTGGGGTGGTTTTCGGGGATGGCGCCTTTGCCCTCGGCGGTGACGATTACGGCGGCGTTGAGGGCTTCCGCGAGGTTGGTGAGTTCTTCGTTTGCGCCGGCGAGATTGATGCCACCGCCGGCCCAGATGATGGGGCGTTCAGCCTGGGTGAGGATTTTCAGAGCGCTTTCGATGTCGTCGCCAGAAGGGGCTTGCTTGGGGAACACTTCGGGCTCCAGCAGGTCGACGTCGGAGGACTGTGACAGGACGTCGGAGGGGACTTCTAGGGCGACGGGGCGAGGCCTGCCGGTCTTCAGCTGCCTCATGGCCTCATGGACGGCCTCGGGGGCCTCGTCGGCTTGCATGATGGTGGAGCGCCACTTGGTGATGTTCTTTACGACGTCGAGCTGGTCCACAACTTCGTGGACGGCGCCGGCGCCCTTGCCGATGTTGTAGCTTTCGACCTGGCCTGCGAGGAGGAGGACGGGGGAGGAGGAGGCGTAGGCGGTGCCGATGCCGGCGGAGGCGTTTAGGAGGCCGGGGCCAGGGACGACAAGGGCGGCGCCGATCTTGCCGGTGGAGCGGGAGTAGCCGTCGGCCATGTATGCGGCGGTCTGCTCGTGGCGGGTGGTTATGAGGCGGATGCCCGGTTCGTGGTAGAAAGCGTCGTAAACGTCCATAATCTGGACGCCGGGCAATCCGAAGACCACCTCTACGCCCTCACGTACAAGGGAGCGCACCAACGCTTGCGCCGTCGTCATCTTGGGCATCCTTCACCTCTCGGGTTAGTTTGGCTGTACCCTAGACATGATATAGGGTGGGGATGGGGTGTCAACTTCAAATCACCTCAGGGTCTGTTTGATCGTTGACGACGGTCAAGCGCATTGCTACCATGCGATTCAGGATGAATCCGCGCCTGGTATGCTCCGGCGTGGTCTCAAGGAGGGTTGAAGTGTCTGAGATTGTTGGTCAGGGAATATCCCGGGAGAACCTGGAAGGGGCCTTCAACAAGTTCATCGACCGGATTTCGAACGACGAACAGCTTCGCGAGGAGTTGGCCGCCGACCCGGAGGGGGTGCTGGCGACCTGGGGGTTCAGCGACGAAGAGATGGACTCCATCCGGTATTCACCGGCGTGGGCGTGGCTGAGGGACAGCTGGGACGCTCTGCCGCCCGGCTGGTAGTGCGGCCGGAGGGCGCCGCTACATCGCCGTTTGTTCCTTCTGGGGCAGGAGGGACATGGCGTCGTCGACGGGCTTTGCGACTATCTCTTCCACTTCCTGCTTGAACTTTCGAAGCACTTCGTCGCCCGCTGGGCCGTCCGGGACTTCGTGGTTGTTCAGTTTGGCTTTGAATTCCTCGAAGAGCATGTCTTCCGAGCGACCATGGGGGATGTCGAAGAAGTCGTGGCTGAAGTGGGGGAGCTCTCCGGGGCCGAAGTAGCCCTTCCCCTCGATGCTGTAACCCTCCAATTCGTGGGTGCCCTTACCGAGGACCTCGCCGGTCTCAACGTAGTGCTCCATGACGGACTTCATACCGTACTTCTGGACTGGGCAGACCTTCATGCACACGCCGCAGCCGGTGTAGCGGGCCATGACCGGGCGGCACCTATCGTAGACCAGCTTGTGCTTCTGGACACCGCGCCACCAGACCTTGTCCCTGATGAGGGCGCGCCCGGGGCAGCGGCCCACGCAAACTTGACAGATTTCGCAGAATTTGTGGATGCCGTAATCGAGAGGCTGGTCGTAGGTCACTTTTGCATCGGTGGTGATTATCATCAGACGGGCACGGGAGCCGAAGTGGGGAGACAGGAGCTGGCCGTTGGCGCCGAGTTGGCCGAGGCCCGCCTGAACGAACATGGGGATGTAGACGGCGCTGTTGTCGGCAGGGCTGTGGACCTGGGCGTGGTAGCCGAGGGTGCGGATGTAATCGGCCAGGAGCAGGCCTGCCTGGCTCATGGTGCGATAGGTGCCGAAGTGGGTGGTCTCGGCGAACATGCTGGGGATGGCCTGGGTCCTTTCGTAGTCCTGCTCAAAGGCGATGCAGATGGCGTGCTCGAACTTGATCCAGCGCTTCTTGTATTTGAATGTGTAGCGGCGGTCGTAACGAGTGATACCCACCTCGCCGAAGCCGAGATCCCGGGCCTTGGCCTTGATTTGCTCGGTGACGTCCTTGCCGGGGACGGGTTCAACTGCCGGCTGGATTTCTCCGTAGTCGCCGGAGATTCTAACGACGTCCTCGGAGAGGCGCACATGCTCCCGATGGCCTTCCTGCTCTTCTTCCGGGTAGACGGTCCACGCCCATTCGGAGTCTGCGGTGTTGGTGATGCTCTGGCTTTCCAGGGGGTAGGACCTGGAGTAGAAATCCACGTCCTTCGGCACCTGGCGGATGCCGGGGGTGGTGACGAGATCCTCGGCCACCGGAATTTCAACAGATGGATCGCCGTTTCGCAGTCCTGGTCGCTTGAGTATGTGACTTACCCTCTTTTTCACTTCATACTCCTTCCGTTGGACGGTCTTCGCTGGCTTCTTCCAGAATATCCAGCGGTGCATGTCCTGTCAACGTAATCAAGGAATCCGATTGGGCCAATTGCTAGCTAAAGGCTTCACATAAGCCGGAATTATGAAAGAAAAGTCGTCTCACGCTTGCGAAAAGTGTAGGAAGAATATCCGCGGAAAGCCGCAAATTCTGGCATTGAATTGGCTTTCGGAAGCCCATTAGTATTCTCTACCGATGAATTTCGCCATACCCAGGATCATTGAGCCTCAGGAGTGGAAAATGTTTCATCGTATAGACTTCGATCCCGTTCCCTTCGAGCCTTATACGGGACTGCTTGAACCTAGCCTCGTGGACGAATTGCGAGACCTGGTTGACCTCATGGAGGGGAACCGCATTGTTCACGTGAACAGCACCGCGGTAGGGGGAGGCGTTGCGGAGATTCTGCGGTCACTGATTCCGATGAGCAAAGGGTTGGGGCTGGACACGGACTGGTACGTGGTGAGTCCTCCCACGGAGTTTTTCGACGTAACGAAGAAGATCCACAACCTGATGCAGGGGGCGGAGGGGGCGTTATCGGCTGAGGAGAGGGAGACCTACAACACTTATGCGGGGCAGGGCGGGAACCTGGACTTTGATGCCATTGAAGGGGACGTCTGGATTCTGCACGACCCGCAGCTGCTCCCCATGATGGCGCTACTCCCCGAGCGGGAGCATCCGCCGATTGTATGGGTTTGCCACATAGACCTGTCGGCTCCAAACGAGGGGATGCTGGCCAGCGTCTTCGACAACATCAACCGAGCCGAGGTGAAGGTCTTTTCGCTGGAGCAGTACGTGCCGTCAGGGTTGGAAGACGCCTCGGTAGAGATCATACCGCCGGCCATCGATCCGCTGAGTTTGAAGAATCGGGCCATGACTGTGGATGAAGCCAGAATTCGGATGGGGGCAATGGGGATAGACTTGGAGCGGCCGCTGGTCACCCAGGTCTCGCGGTTCGATCCGTGGAAGGACCCATGGGGGGTTGTTGAGGCTTACAGGATGGTGAAGGCGGAAAAACCGGAAGTACAACTGGCGTATTTGGGCGCATCCCACGCCGCGGACGATCCGGAGGGGAAGGGAATCTTCGAGGAGATGATGGCCCAAACCGAGGATGATCCGGACATTCACCTCTATGGGGACGCGGACATTCCACTAGAGTCGGTGGATTTGACGGTCAGCGCGTTTCAGACGGGATCCGACGTGGTGCTGCAGAAGTCGGTGAGGGAAGGGTTTGGGCTAACAGTGACGGAGGCGATGTGGAAGGGTCAACCGGTCATCGGAGGCAACGTGGGGGGGATCCGTCTGCAGATCAGCGATGGGGAAAATGGGTTTCTTGTGGACGACGTGGCCCAGTGCGCCCAGGGAATTCTTCGTCTGTTGAATGAGCGGGGATTGCGGGAATCGATGGGGGAGGCGGCGCGAAGCAGCGTGCGGCGGCGCTTTCTTCTGCCTCGATTCCTACGGGACTATCTGGTGGCTTGCCGGGAGGCCAAAGCTGTACGAGCAGCCGGGGGAATGGCTTCCGGCATCCGGGGCGTTTAAGCTTCAATTTTAACCGTCGACGGCTTTCCGTGAGGAAGGCCATCGCCATTGCTATCCGCCCAAACGTGGCGGGTTGATCGCTTCACTCCAGATTTCGATTTGAATGATCTTTCATTTGGCATTTCTAAGAAACTGAGGAGTAGAATGAATACGAAGCAGATATATCGTGAACTCTTTGCAAGCTTGGTGCAGTCCTCCCAGGGCGACTTCGATTTGGCCAAAGGGGCGCTGTACATTGCCGCCGAAGACTCTCCAGCGGTGAACGTGGAGGAATCGACCACTATGCTGGATGATCTGGCGGAGGAGGTCCGCGAGCATCTGAAACCTTTCATGGACCTACCGGCCAAGCTGAGGGCCTTGAGTTCCTACCTGGGGGAGACTCAGGGGTATTCGGACGACGTAGAAGACTATTTCAATCCCAGCAACCTTTACCTTGACCAGGTGCTTTCCAGAAGGAGGGGAATGCCGATTGCATTGTCACTTGTTTACATGGAGGTGGGGGCAAGGATTGGCCTGCTATTCGAGATAATCAATCTTCCCAACCGGCTGGTGATGCGAACACCGAACCAGGGGGAGGACATCTACCTGGACCCTCACGAGCACGGAGAAATCATAACCAGGGAAGAGTGTGGTAAGCTAACAGCAGAGACCTTCGGTCAGGTGGTACATCTTTCGGAGGAGTTCTTCAAGCCTTGCACCAAGAGGCAGTTACTGGTCAACCTGCTATCCAACCTGAAAATGATGCACGTGAGGAGGCAGGACTATGAACAGGCCATCGCAGCGGCGGACAGGGTTGCATTGCTGGACCCGTACATGGGGAGCAATTTGAAGGAGCGGGCCTGGATGTTTTACAGGACTCATAGCTACAGCAGGGCCATTGAGGACCTGGAGACCTACCTGGACATGAATCCTGTGGCCGACGATGCAGACTCGGTGCGCGCCCAGATTAAGAGCTTGTGGGACAACCTCGCTTCGATGAACTAACGGGCTTCCTTGAATCCGAAAGGGGGAAGTTCTGCGTACTAGGAGATGGAAAGGCGGTTGCCATCTCCCGGGAAGGCGGAGATGATGGGACAGTATGAGAGCCTGGGAGACGAGAATCTCCTAACCCTTATCGCCCATGGTGACAAGGACGCCTTGGAGTGCTTTTACGAAAGGTTTTCAACGCAGGTTTTCTCTCTGGCCAGGTATATGCTTAAGGACGAAGCAATTGCCGAGGAGATTACGCAGGATGTATTTCTTGCCGTGTGGCAGAAAGCATCCACCTTCAAGGCAAATAGAGGCTCGCCCAAAGGCTGGCTCATGAGCATCACCCACCATCGCGTGATTGACCACGTGCGCTCGGCAAAGCGGGCCCGAGCTTCCATGGACAGGATGGCCCAGGAGATGGCCAGCATGGAGAAGCTGTACCAGGTGCGCACGGAGGACGAGGCTTTCAGGAGCATTGAGCGACAGGAGATTGCCAAGGCGCTAGAGAACATACCCGAGGCACAGCGGACGGTTATTCTCATGTCCTACTTCCAGGGGTATTCACAGTCAGAGATTGCTGAGATTCTCGACCAGCCCCTGGGCACGGTAAAAACCCGGATTCGGCTTGGAATGCAGAAGCTAAGGGCAATTTTCAAGAATGGGGCGGTGGCCTAGCTAATGAACTGCAAGGACTTTGAAGCGCTGATACCCGCCTACGCCCTGGACGCCCTGAGCCCGGAGGAAGAAGAGGCCGTTGAGGGGCATTTGGATGAGTGCGCCTGGTGCTCCGGACAGGCACGGATCCATAGGGACGTGTCCGCCGGCCTGTCGCTGGCGGTGGAACAGACGCCGGCACCACGTAGAGTGCTGGCGGGGCTGAACAGGCGGATTGCCTCCGCCGAAAGGAAAGCGGAACCGACACCAGAAGGGCCTCCAAGCCGTTTCCGCAGGCGTCCTCTGTCGATAATTGGCGCTTTCGTTTATGCCGGGGCGTTGATGGCGTTGCTGCTACTGGGGGGAGTGCTGGCGTTTACGCTTCGAACCTCGGGGCAGATGGACAATTTGCAGGATGCGAATGCGGCGCTGACGCAGCAGGTTTCGGACTTGCAGACACACAACACGGCACTTTCGGGAGAACTGGACCGTCTGATGGACCACAACAGCGAAATGGGCGAGAGGGTTACGAGGCTGCATGAGGAAAGTTCCGGGGTTACCGCGGATATGAACGAGCTGGTCTCGGGCAGCTCGGAACTAAATGAGCAGATGGACGCGCTGGCGGTGAGCGGCAAGGAGATGATGAACGTGCTGCGGACGCAGCAATCGATCGTCTACATGCTTACGCTGCCTGATACCAGGGTGCTGAACCTGGAGTCGGAGGCGGGGGCGGTTCAGGGCAATCTTATGATGAATCTCGACCAGAGATGGTGCGTATTTGTGGCCACGGGACTCACCCCGCTGCCACACACGCATCAGTATCGCGTCTGGCTGCGAAGGGACGAACATGAGCACCCGGTGGCTGAATTGGCGATAGACGAGATGGGATGGGGGCAGGTGTTGATAGCGCCGGAGATGACCATGGCGGAATACCATTGGGTGGGGCTGACGGTGGAATCGATGGAGGGCTCCGCCGACCAGGGGCGACAGGGGACACTGGTGTTGTGGGGAGACATTCACTTGGCGAACCCGCTGTATCCGGGCATTCCCCGCGCCGGCTCACCCTAGTATTTCCCTGCTGCGTTGAGGAGACGGGACTGATTTATTCCGTAATAGGGACCCTTGCATAACCGCCAAGTTCGCCATCGACATGACGGGAATCGCCCCCATCCCTTCGACACGCTCAGGACAGGCTCAATCTTCCCCCATCGAGGGGGAAGAGGCTAAGAGACGCCAGCGGGAGGTTTATGCGAGGGCCTCGGGCAAAGAAGGAGGGCTGCAACTTTGCAGCCCTCCATTTGGTTTTGCCGTTTGAATCGAGACAGGCGGTTCGCTACAGGTTAAACTGCGGGTCCAGGTAATCTTCTTCCTTCTGGTAGACCTGAATGCGGCCGCTGATGGACTCGATAATCAGGATCTGATTCTGGTCGTTGACCGCAACGGCGGAAGGCCGACGGAAGGCCCACTCCTTTGAGGTGTCTGCGCGGCGTCGGGCCTTGACGAAGTCGGAGTTGGCGCTGACGAAGATGGTGGCGGACTTGGAAAGTTCGCGAGCATCGCCGTAGAGAGCGGTGATGATGTCGCCGGTTTCGTCGTAGGCCTGGACTCGGTTATTGCCCCAGTCGGCCACGTAGACGTCGCCGTCGGAGTCGGTGGCGATGCTTGTAGGACGCTGAAGCTGGCCGATTTCCGTGCCGGAACTGCCGATTTGCAGCAGGAGTTCGCCGTCGGGGGTGAACTTCTGGACACGATCGTTGCCCCAATCGGCGACGAAAACGTTCCCGGCACAATCGATGTGCAGGCCGTAGGGCATGTTGAGCTGCCCGGCCCCGTCTCCGGCCTGGCCCCAGCCGCCGAGGTACTCGCCTTCGGCGGTGAATTTCTGAACGCGGTTGTTCCTGCTTTCGGCGACGAGCACATTGCCGTCGGAGTCGAATCGGATACCGGTGGGGCCGCCAAGCTGGCCTTCGCCTGAGCCTGCTGTGCCCCATGTACCCATGAAGTCGCCGTCGTCGGAGAAGACGTTAACGTGGTTCATGTATTCGTCGGTGATGTAAACGTTGCCGTCGGGACCACGGTCGATGCCGGAGGGCCACATCAGGTCGCCCTCGGCGGTGCCCTGGCCAGCGGCTTCGATAATCTTCACGTCTTCTTCCAGGTCCCACTTGGACCACTTCTGCCTTCCGCCGAGGGGGTAGCCCGGGTCGCCGCCGCGGCTGAGGACGTAGGCCACGCCGTTCGGGCCCAGGACCATGTCCGACGGGGCGGTGAAGGCGAAGAGACTACCGATACAGTGGCTGTATGTGTAGGTACGGTCTCCAATGGTGGTGATTAGCGCCATAACAACCTCCCTTTTCATGTAAGCTTGGGTTGAGTTTTGGTAACGCCGCCGGACTTAGAGGTCCGGCGGCGTTCAGGTTATGCGAATTGGTACTCCCTGGCGGCCGCGATAAGCTGGAGAACCTCAGTGACGCGGCGACCAAAGGCCGCCACCTCTTCTTCGGTCGAGCCTCGCGTTACCTGGCCGCCGGACTCTACGTGGGTGACGATCTGGTGGCGGGTGCCATCTTCGAGTTGGATGGCGCCAAGGAGCTCGAGGCAGCCGTCGACAAGCTCGTCGGCAGTCATGGACTCTCGGGTGCCGAGACTGTCGATGATGGTCTGGACGCCGGGCTTGGAGGCGTCACCGAGGAGGGAGGCAACGAAGTTGACTCTTCGGACGAGGGCGCCGGTGTCGATCCACTCGGAGCCGGTGTGCCAGCCCTCCACGCTGGGAGGATTGATGAGTTCCTGGCCCTGGTAGCCGGTCTCCAAAGCGAGCATCATGACGCCGGGCTTTGGCTCCTGGTAGTCGCCAATGAGGCGAATAGTGCCAGCGATTACTTCCGCCGGGTTCTTGACCTTGGCGAATCGGACGCTTTCATCCTTGAAGAAATCGGAGTTGAGGATGAAGCGGATGGTGGCCTTGATGTCGTAGTTGGAGCCGGAGAAAGTGTCGGCAATGGCCTGAACCGCCTCGGGGTCCCTTGGGGGGATGTCTTTCCAACTGGGAACCTGAACTTCGTCCGCGACGAAGAAGCTATACAGGTGGCGGGCGATGAACCTGGCGGTGGCGGGATCCTCGAGTATGATGTCGATGATGTCCTCGCCGTTGAAGTTGCCCTTTCTGCCAAGGAACTCCTTCTCACCGTCGTCGTGGTCCTCGGGCTTGTACTCGAATTCCCAGAGGTACCGGCCGTAGGGGGCGCGGGGGAGCTTGGCCTTGATGGTCCAGCCGGTGAAGGCTCGGGAGGCCATCTTGACGTCGTCCTCGGAGTAGTTGCCCTGTCCCATGGAAAAGAGTTCAAGGAGCTCGCGGCCCCAGTTCTCGTTGGGGGCGTGCTTGTGGCTCATATTGTTGTCGAGCCAGAAGATCATCGCCGGGTCCTTGGCCAAGCGGACGAGCAGGTCCCGGTAGTTGCCGAGGCCGTGCTCCCGGAACATGTTGATCTGCCGGTTCATTTCCGTTGGGTTGTCTATCTTGGAGTTGCCCGTTGCGAAGACCATGTGCCAGAAGAGGGTCATCTTCTCTTCCAGCGGCCTCTTTGTGGTGAGCATGTAGTAGAGAAAGTTCATGGTGCCGTAGGGCGGGGCCTGGGGCAGCTCATTCATGGGGTGGTAGCGCCACATCAGGAAACCGTCCACGGGAGCAACGTCGTGGGCTTCGGGATCCAGAAGCTCCTCGACGGTGGCCTCGTAGCCCTTGGCGACTCTCTCCTCCAACTCTTCGTAGGAGGCGCCGAAGCCGGCTCGCCTCATCAGGTGGGCCATTAGAGCAATGTCTTTATTTGCCATTTTCCCTCCTCCAAATCGGAATATATTACGTGTTTTCCGTATTGATGATGTCTCGGGATGCAATGCTCCCAAATAGTAAGGGAAAGCTATTTTATCCCACTACAGCTTACTTTCCGCTCCAAAGGGTGTCAAGCTATGGGAAGCATACCAGAGTGGTGGTTGACGACACTATTTCGTAGCCTAAGCGGTGATTAGGGTTCGAAGCCGACAATTTGGGTTTCGACCAATGAATCGAGAAGAGGGTTATTGTCTCGTGGCCGTTTTGGTGTGGGGGTATGGGGTATAATACGCGGCGAAAATCCCGGCAAGAACGAAAGGACATGCATGAGGTTCAGCCGCCTGATAACGAAGACAATGAGAAGGGACCCAGCGGAGGCGGAAACGCCCAGCCACCGGTACATGCTGAAGGCGGGAATGGTTTTTCAGGTGGCGTCCGGCGTCTATTCGTACCTGCCGTTGGCGTGGCGTTCGCTGCGGAAGATAGAGGCGATTATCCGGGAGGAGATGGACGCCGCGGGAGGGCAGGAGGTGCGGATGCCGGTGCTACAGCCGATGGAGCTGTGGGAGGAGTCGGGGAGAAAGAAGGCGTTTGGGGAGAACCTCTTTACCCTTTTCGACAGACGTCGACGTCCAATGGTAATGGCGCCGACCCATGAGGAGGTGGTGAGCCTGATAGCGAAGAGTCACGTGCAGAGCTATCGCGACCTGCCGCTAATACCCTATCAGATACAGACCAAGTTCCGGGATGAACCCCGCTCCAGGGGCGGGCTGATTCGTGTTCGTGAATTTGATATGAAGGACGCCTACAGCATGGACGCCGACGCGGAGGGACTGGACGCGAGTTACGAGGCTATGGCGCAGGCGTATCGCAACATCTATCGCCGGTGCGGACTGCCGGCGGTGATGGTGGAGGCGGACAGCGGGGCCATTGGCGGGCGGGACTCTCACGAATTCATCCTGCCTACTTCGACAGGGGAGGATACGATTCTGCGGTGCGCCGGATGCGGCTATGCGGCCAACCTGGAGAAGGCTCAAGGGGTGAAGCCACCTCATCCTATTGATGAGCCTCTGCCCTTGAAGGAAGTGGACACTCCCGGAATCAAGACGATTGCGGAGCTTTGTGAGTTTCTGGGAGTGCCCGAGAGTCGGACGCTGAAGGCTGTGTTTTACAGCGCAGACGGGGAGACAGTATTCGTTACCATACGGGGGGACCTGGAGGTGAACGAGGTGAAGCTGACGACCTACTTGAAGGCGAAGGACTTGCGGCTGGCCACGGAGGAGGAGACTTTGGCGGCTGGCCTAGTGGCGGGATCCGCGTCGGCGGTTGGGCTTTCGGGTATTCGGAGAGTTATGGACGACTCGGTGCTGCTGGGTTCCAATTTCGTGGTGGGTGCGAACAAGCCGGACAAGCATCTGCAGAACGCCAACAGTCCGCGGGACTTCGAGGTGGATGAAGTGGCGGACATCGCCCTGGCGGAGGAGGGACAGCCCTGCGTGGATTGCGGCGAGCCTCTCGAAGCTCTACGGGGAATAGAGGTGGGGCACATATTCAAGCTGGGTACATTCTACAGCGAAACGCTTGGGGTGTTCTACCTGGATCGGGAAGGGAATCGCCGTCCGGTAATCATGGGTTGTTACGGGATCGGCGTTGGACGGCTGCTGGCTGCGGCCATCGAGCAGAACCACGATGAGCGAGGGATTATCTTTCCTTCGCCCATTGCTCCTTATGAGGTGCATTTGGTAGGACTCAACCTGGCAAACGAGGATGTATCCGGCGAAGCGGATGCACTATATCAGCGGCTGTGGGATGCAGGTATTGAGTGTCTGTATGATGACAGGGTTGACGAGTCGGCGGGGGTGAAGTTCAACGACGCGGATCTGCTGGGGATGCCGATTCGGCTTGTCGTCAGCCAACGCTCGTTGAGGAACGGAGCGGTGGAGATTCGGCGTCGGTCCGGGGATGGAGGAGCGGTGCTCGCGCCGTTGGAGGAGGCGGGTGCGACAGTGAAGGAGATGCTGAGCGGCAGCTGAACGGCAATTTCAATCTTGGGAATTCGATAGATACAGAAGGGGGAAAGATGGCAGGAATATGGCCCGGCGACATTCAATGCGTGGCGCTGCTTACCTTTGACGTAGACGGGGCGAGCGGGACTATCAATCGCAATCCCAAGGCGGTGAACATGCCGACGGCGCTTTCGATGGGTGAGTATGGGCCCAAGGTAGCGATGCCGAGAATACTCGACATGTTGGATGAATATGACATCAAGAGTACGTTCTTTGTGCCGGGATACATTGCAGAGAACAACGCGGACCTGATGGTGGACATTGTGGACAGAGGGCACGAGGTGGGGCACCATGGCTATATGCACGAACCGCCCGCAACGCTGACCGCCGAGCAGGAGTGGCAGGTGCTGGAGAAGGGGATAGGGATTCTGGAGGAGACGACTGGGTCCCGGCCGCTTGGGTATCGTTCGCCGGCGTGGGAGCTGAGCCAGCATTCGCTTGAATATCTGGCTTCGATGGACTTTCGATATGACACCAGCTTGATGGGCGATGACGCACCCTACGTTGTAGACACCTCCAAAGGGAGACTGGTGGAGCTTCCGATTCACTGGCTGCTGGATGACGCACCCCACTTCACCTACTCCCCAGCGATGGGCAGGGCCGGGCCGATGAAGAGTCCTGATGAGGTATTCCTCAGCTGGAAGGCGGAATTCGACGGGCTGTACCGGTATGGGCGCTCATTTCACCTGACCATGCACCCGCAGGTGATCGGCCGGCCCGGACGGCTGCTGATGTTGGAGAAGCTGATCAACTACATTCGGAGCTTCCCAAACGTGGCGTTCATGCGGGCAATCGACGTGGCGAATATGTGGGCATAGGCGATGACGATTGGCCTACATCAGCTTTAATCTCGCTTCCTTCCCATTGACTAGGGAGGAAGGGCAATTTACAATTCAGCAGCCACGGCGAGATATTCGTCGGACACAACGCTTCTACGCGAAAGGATGAATGAGCAGCCAGTACGGAGGTAACGGCAACGCGGGCCGGCGCGGCCCAATAGACGTAGGGGACCTGAACCTGCCCATGTGGAGCAGCCGCTCCGTGCGCTGGGTGGCGGCGGGGACCTTGGTCCTATTCCTGATTATCGGGCTTTCCTGGGGCAAGAGCGTCTACACGGACTGGCTGTGGTTCGACAGCCTTGGATACGTCAGCGTCTTCCAGAAGATTCTGACGACGCGGATCTGGCTTTTCTTCGCAAGCGCGGCCATATTTGCGGTTCTGCTGGTGCCCAACATATATCTGGTGTTCCGGCTTACCCGGAGCGACACACCGACCACGCTAACACGGGCAGCTTACGACGCCATCCGAAGGGCGCTGGCGCTGGCCGCGGCGGTTGCGGCGATAGTGGCGTCGGCGGCGGTAGGGGCAGCGGCAGCGGGCCGGTGGGAAACGGTGCTGAAGTACCTGAACTCCACGCCGTTCATGCAGGTGGACGAGGCGACGGGTGTCGCGTCTCCCCTGTTGGAGCCGATTTTCAACAAGGGCGTGGACTTTTACGTCTTTACGCTTCCCTTCCTGGGATTCATTCGAGGCTGGTTCCTCGGGGCCGCCGTTGTCATTCTCATAATTGTTCTGGGCCTTTATCTAGTCCTATTCGGACTTAGGGAACGGAACGTAGAGATCCCGTTCAACGTGAAGATGCACGTAGCGGCCATCGGTGCTGTGCTGTTCCTCATCATCGCAGCCGGGCACTGGATCGGGCGGTGGGAGCTTCTGTACTCCGATGCGGGGGCAGTGTATGGAGTGGGGTTCACGGATGACAACGCCCGGATTACGGTGCGTACCATTCTCACGTTCGTGGCGGTAGTCAGCGGGGTCCTGATGGTTGTGGGGGCATTCCGCCCCGGCTATCGGATGATCGTCAGCGCCATTGGACTGTGGCTCGGCATGGCGATTCTCGTGGGCGGCGTCTTCCCCAACGTGGTGCAGCGCTTCCAGGTGGAACCCAACGAATTCGACAAGGAAGAGCAGTATCTGGTCAACAATATCGCCTTCACCCGTCAGGCGTACGGAATAGACGAGCAGACGGAGAGGAACCATTTGGGCCTAGACACTATTACTCCGGAGGCCATTGACGCAAACCGGGGGACGATAGACAACATCAGGCTCTGGGACGAACGGCCGCTTGGAGAGATTTACAACCAGGTTGAGTTCGTGCAGTTCTTCTATGATTTCGCCAGCGTGGGCGTCGACCGGTACACATTCGGCGACGAGGTGCAGCAGGTGATGCTGTCCAGCCGGGAAATTTCCGCGGAGAAGCTGCCGGAAGAAGCCCAGAATTGGGTGAACCGGCACCTGGTGTACACGCATGGACACGGTGTGGCGCTCAGCGGAGTGAACGAAGTCAACGCCAACGGTCAGCCGGAGATGCTGCTGAAGGACGTGCCAGCCACTCCTGCCGAGGGCTATGAGGAGCTTGCCCTTACGGAGGCGGGGGTGTACTACGGGTTGAAGAGTTTGCCGTTCGTAATAGTCCAGTCCAAACAGCCTGAGTTGGACTACCAGGGCGAGGGGTCGGAACCGGTCTTCCGAGAGTATGCTGGTACGGGTGGAGTGGGGCTGAGTTCAATCGTGCGCAGGGGGGCCTACGCATGGCAGTTCCGGGACATAAACATCTTTATTTCGGGGCAGGTGGATAATTCGAAGAGCCGGATTCAGTACCGGCGAACGGTGCCGGAGCGATTCCAGACGATTACGCCATTCCTAACGCCGGACAGCGATCCCTACCAGGTGGTGGCGGACGGGCGGATCTTCTTCATTCAGGACGGTTACACGACCACTCCACAGTACCCGTATTCCACGCCCTGGGAGGGCACAGAATTCAACTATATCAGGAACAGCGTGAAGGCCGTTGCCGACACCTATAACGGCACAGTGGACTACTACGTGTCCGATCCGGACGACCCGCTCATTCACAGTTATCGGAAGATCTTCCCTGAGTTGTTCAAGGACATGGGGGAGATGCCGGAGTACCTGCAAGGTCACGTTCGGTATCCGCGTGACATGTTCACCGTACAGACACGGATGTTGCTTCAGTACCACATGACGAACCCGGAGACATTCTTCCAAAAGGGCGACCAGTGGTCGATACCCGTACAGAGTTCCTTTGGACGTGAGGGATCGTTGGACCCCTACTATATTCTGGCGCGGCTGCCCGGCGAGGAGAAGGAGGAATTCCTGCTGATTCAGCCGTTCACGCCCGACAGACGCGACCCGCTGAAGGCGTGGATCGCGGTGAGGAACGACGAGCCGAATTATGGTGAGATGGTCCTGTTCAGTTTCCCAGAAGGAACGAGCATTCTGGGGCCGAACCAGATTGAGGCGCGTATCGATAATGATGCCGCGATATCGCAGCAGTTCACGCTGTGGGGGCAGGTGGGTTCTGAAGTCCAGCGGGGGAACATGCTGGTGATTCCTGTCGGGGACTCCATATTGTACGCGGAGCCGATTTTCCTAAAGCCTTCGGCGCTGGAGTTCCCCGAACTGCGTCGGATAATCCTCGCGGACGGCAAGCGGGTGGTTATGCAACCAACGTTGGATGACGCCGTGCGAGCGCTGAAGGGGGAGATTCCGGCCGTCGCGCCGGCGGTGGCGGAGGAGACGTTGGTCGCACCGACGCAGCCTTCGGAGTCAGATAGGCCGCCCACACCAACGAGGGCGCCAACCTTCACGACGCCGACAGATGGGTTGACGCTATCGCAGGACGAGATTGATCAGCTGCGGGAAGTGTTGCAGAACGTTGACGATCGTATTGACGAGATCGAGGACATACTGCGGCAGGCTTCCGGGCAGTAGGCGTTCACCGTTAGTTTTTCCTAGCCGAGTTCCTTAGAGACCCGGTTTCGCTGCCAGATTTCCAGTCCAACGCCGGCGACGATTCCGACGATTCCTATCAACCCGCCGTAGAGCACCATCAGGATACCCATGCCGAACAGAACTCCGTTGGCGAGGGCGGAGAGTCTGTGACGCTTGGTGAGCGTGGCGTCATCTGCCAGATCCTTGGGCACCCGGCTTCGCTGCCAAATCTCCAACGCCACCCCAGCGATGATGCCCACCAACCCTATCAGCCCGCTGAAACCGAAGAAGACCCCGAAGAAGATTCCCATTCCAATCAGCACCCCGTTTGCGGCTGCTGAGAGTCTGTGTCGCTTGACGAAGGAAGCGAAGTTCATACTTGATTGATCCTCCTAAGTGTAACTCTGTTTACTCTATTCTGTTTGGTCTGCCAGGAACAGGCTGATGGAGACGCCCAGTTCCGTGAGGGTTGTGACGAGAATGGCCGCAACGAGCACTCCCAGGGCCATCACGGGGATGGACCTTCTGGGATGGATGTCCATGGCCCAAGCCAGCAGGCAGCCCGTCCAAGCGCCGGTGAGGGGCAGGGGCGTTGCCACGAAGGGGACCAGCGCCCACCTGCCGTACTTCTCCACACGGGCGCCTGCGCCGCCCTTGAGCCTATTGATGCGCCACTGAAGGATGGGTCCGACGGGCCTAGGGGCCTGCAGAAGCAGATGACCGATGCGACGAAGCAGAATAGGCAAGATGAGCACCGGAATCAGGTTGCCGACCAGTGCCAAGATGAAGGCCTGGTACCAGGGGAAGCCGAAGTGGACCATGGCCCATGGTACGGCAAACCGGAGCTCGCCGACGGGTACGGCGGCCATGCCAACTACAGCCAGGGCATCAAGCATTCGATGGAGACCTGGTTTGCCCAGGGGGGGCGATTCTGGCCGATACTCGGATTGGGGCGCCTTTGCTGTATTTCCTCTTGCTCATGGCTGCGGCTTGATAGTTTACCACCAAATTGCCGTGTATTTCCGCAGCTGGGGATTGTTCACCTGGGAATGAGAAAGGTTAGAGGTTTGTCTACATGGCGGCCCGCCAGGTTTCCGTTGCCGACGTGCTTGGGCGGACTGACTGGAAAACGGCGAATTGACGTTGGAGGATGACTGCCGGAAATCCGTCCGACTCCTCCTTAGTTGGCCCCGAATTTGGCGTTTTCTGCATGGCTTTACGTAGGCGACTGGCAATGAGATGGAGTACACTTCGAGCCTATTTTGCTTGCTAGTTTGGGGCTGTGTATGTTTACGAACTGCGGGCAAGAATAGAGATATTGACTATACCGATTGACCAGAAACAGGCGAGTCCGTCATGAAAAAACTGCTGACGAATGGGTGCCGTTAATCGATATGGACGGTCAGCAGGGTGATTCCATGGATGAGACTCCTTGTTATGTGGTCTTTGAGCATTATTCCGTTTTTCGTATTATTGGAGGTAATGGATGGCACAGATTGAACTGAATGTCCTAGGCGAACTAAAGACATCAACGAGGCAGCACAAGCTACAGTGGGAAATGCCAGTGGATTCCGGGAATGGCGATTGGTCGGTGGAAGTGGGTTCCTACGAATTCACCGTTTTACAGGAGGACAAGACTGCGCCCCAGTTGCGCATCAAGCATCGAGATGTTGAACTTGCAATAATTGACGGGCCGGAGGTCATCAGCCTTCTCCGGTCAATACGGGAAGAGTCCAAGGCAATGGCGACGGAAGAGAAGAATGCGCAATTGCACCAGGTATTGGTCGCCTTAGAGTCACATCGAGAGGCGGACCGAGGGGCGTTATACGCCCGTACCTAACGGAGGATAGCCTTTCGAAGTTCCCTTTCCCGGGAATAGGAATCCTGGCAGAAGCGTGGGTGCGTTAATCCACTGGGTTTGGCGTGCCCGCGAATAATGTGGTTGCGTTTCTTTGAAGTCTTACTGCTGCGGTTGACGAAGCCAAGGTTATAGGGTTTATTTCATTCGACGCAGCATTGTTAGACGCTGTGATATGGACGGCCGGAGCATTGGATTGACTCGGGAACGGGGTAAGTGGCAGTGGCCCAGCGGCCCAAGTGGTCGTTGGACCAAGGTGTACTGGGGGATTGCCATTGGTTTGGCGATAGTGCTCCTGGCAGGCTACGTGGGCGTCTCCTACATAATCGCTTCAGGGGTATCCGAGGCTGAACGCGGAGACTTTGAAGACAATCCGGCGGACTACGGGCTTGAGTACGAGGACGTGGAGTTCGTTTCGCGGAAGGGGGACGTGACGCTGAAGGGCTGGTATCTCCCCTCCGGGGGCTGCGAGGCCAGCCTGATTCTGGTCCACGGAATCAGCTCGAATCGGACCAGCCGTGAGGCTACGATCATCGGGTCGCGCCTGGTTAAGGCTTGCTTCAACGTGCTGCTCTTTGATCTGAGGGCACATGGGACGTCGGAAGGGGAGAGGATAACGGGGGGCATAGACGAGGCTGAGGACGTTCTGGGGGCATTCGACTACCTGCAATCTCGCGGGATTGATTCGGGCGAGATTGGGGTGCTCGGAAGGTCGATGGGGGCCGGTGCGGCGGTACTGGCGGGGGCGGCTGAACCAGCAATCAGGGCCGTGGTCCTTGATAGCACCTACGCGAGGGTGCACGATCTGATTTCCTTTGAGATTGGCAGAAAGACTCCGGTCCCCGAGTGGGCGGCGCCGATCTTCATTCCCGGGGCGTCTGTGTTTGCCAACGTGCTCTATGGGATCGACCTCAGCAAGCTGGCGCCTGAGGAGGTGATAAGGGAGGTTGATTTGCCGATCCTGGTGATGCACGGCGATGCGGATACGCGCATTCCGCTTGATCACGGGCTAAGGGTGCATCAGGCGGCGCATGTTGGAAGCGAGATGTGGATTGTGCCGGGGGCCGATCACGGCGAAGCGTTTGATCAGTTTGGGGACGAGTACATTCGGAGGGTGGTGGGCTACTTTGAGATGAGATTCAGCGCAGAAGCTTCACCGTGACGGTTCGAGCGGGGAACTTCTAAAGGGTCTTTCGGTCGGAATATCCTCGGAGGTTCAGCATGTCTTGCGAGGGGTTCGGGGGTGGCGGCCATCAGCAGGGAAGAGAATCGAAGGGCCGCGACGCTCAAACGTCGCGGCCCTTTTGTAACAGCAATTGAAGCTGGCCGGTGGACAGGTTTATTCGTACCAACCGGAGGCGAATATCAAACCGTCGTGGCGTACGGCCCAGGTGTGCTTCTGCCGTTCGTCGCCGGTTTCGGGATTGAGGAGGACGTAGTCCACCCAACGTCCAGACTCGGTAGCGCCGAGCAAGTCGTCGCCGTAGAAGTAACCTGTGGAGTCTACGCGGTGGCTTGGGTCGCGGCCAATAAACATTGGGTTTTGGTGGCCGATGGTGTAGCCGTCTTCGTCAATGATGAAAACGTACCACTGGCCGTCTACGCTTTCCGGCATGTTGTAGTAAGCGATGGTGGCGTCCCGGCCTACGGCGTTATACAGGTCGATGGATCCCCTTACGAAGTCCCTGGTGTAAGCCTGAACGTCCGCCTTGCTGACACCTCGTTCGTACCACCCGGAGCCGAAGGTAAGGCCATCCAGTTCCACCATCCAAGAGTGCTTTGCCTCGGCCTGACCCGTTTCCGGGTTGACGAAGGAGTAGCTGAACCACTCGCCATCTTCGTCGGCAACGGCGACGACAGCTTCGCCGGCGGGGTAGTTGTTGGGACCGACTACGGCGGAGGCGGGCAGGCCAACGTTGTTGGGATTGGCGGCATGGGCCAGCATTGTGTCGTCCTGGTCGAAGATGAACACGTACCACTGGTCGTCAGTGCTTTCCGGGGTGTTGTAGTAGGCGACGGTGGCGTCGAGGCCTACAGCGTTATACAGGTCGATGGATCCCCTTACGAAGTCCCTGGTGTAAGCCTGAACGTCCGCCTTGCTGACACCTCGTTCGTACCACCCGGAGCCGAAGGTAAGGCCATCCAGTTCCACCATCCAAGAGTGCTTTGCCTCGGCCTGACCCGTTTCCGGGTTGACGAAGGAGTAGCTGAACCACTCGCCATCTTCGTCGGCAACGGCGACGACAGCTTCGCCGGCGGGGTAGTTGTTGGGACCGACTACGGCGGAGGCGGGCAGGCCAACGTTGTTGGGATTGGCGGCATGGGCCAGCATTGTGTCGTCCTGGTCGAAGATGAACACGTACCACTGGCCGTCAGTGCTTTCCGGGGTGTTGTAGTAGGCGACGGTGGCATCGAGGCCGTCCGATTGGTACATATTGAGGGCTTCTCTAACAAAGTGCTGGGTGTATTCAGCGGGTTCCCACTTTGGGGGAGGAGGGGGAGGAGGGGGAGGGGGCGCGGCAGCCGCGATTCTTGCTTCCGCAATGGCGTTCATGATGCTGGCGACGACGGTGAGGCCTTCGGTCAACTCGAAGGAAGCTACGGCTTCCTGATTTCCTGCGGCGGCAGCGATTGCCCGCGCGAAAACAGTGTGCATCTCACTGTCCAGGTTAGTGAGACGTTCCTTAAGGGCCGGATTTCTGGTGGCCTGGATTATGCCGTGTATCAGATTGTCCAGCCGCTCGGAGTCGTTGCTACGGGTATCGGAGAGGTCGTTTTGGAGCAGGTCCTCCAGATCCTCAACCAACGAAGCGATGGTAGCGTCGTCCAGGGGGGCCGGAGCCGGAGCTGGAGCTGTGATGGGGATACTTGGAGGAAGAGGAGGGGCCGGAGGACCGGGATCCCCTGCCGGGCCTTGAGGGCCGGCGGGCCCGGTTTCTCCAGTTTGACCTTGAGGACCTGCGGCGCCTGTTGGGCCCTGGGGTCCAGCCGGACCGGACTCCCCGGCGGGGCCGACATCTCCGGTACATGCTATCAGAGATAAGAGAAGACCGATGACCAAGACTGATGCTATAAGGGCGCGCACGCTATTTCCTTTCTATTCCGTTGTGGTAGGACCCGAGCTCTTGAATGTGGCATCGAAACCCTGTTGTTTCCTTGAAAGAGTTTGTCGCGGGCAAACAATAAACCACAGTGCGGGGAAATTTCAAGATTGCAACTGATGAATTGGACAGACAATGAATGATATGGAGTTGCGCAATGGGTGGTTTTGACATAATCTAACAAGTAGAGACATCGTATTACAGAGGAATTCCCACATGACCCAGATAAGCGTCATACGTTCAAAGGAATCCGTGCTGCTACTGAGTGCACGAGGACGCATCCACACGAATAGCGCGGCTCTATTCGAAGCAGATGCCAGGACTAGAATCGGGGATGGCGGATCCCACGTGGTGATCGAGGCGTCAGAAGTCACATACTTGAGCACTGCGGGATTGCGTGTTTTCCTGCGCTTGTGGAGGGAGCTCAAAAAGAAGGGGCGCACCCTTCTGATCTGCAATCTCAGGCCTTATATCAGCCAGATATTTGAACTACTGGGATTTCATAAGGTAATTGACATCTTTTCGGACGTGGATTCGGCCCTTGAATTTGCCGGGGGCAGGCCAGGACGGGGTTAGCCAAGACCGAGGCTGCCGGGGCTGCCCGGTGGGATGTTGTCTATGCTGAACATTGCCAATGACTGATTGTTCTTCCTCGCGCTTTCTTGGTATGGGGTTGGGCGGCTCGTGGTACTGACAGGGACAATTTCAGGTCATCCTCCAATGATTAGCGGTGCTATCCTATTTGGGTAGAGTTGCGGCTGGAAGCCCGCTTCAAATGACAGTTGGCGACAAGCATCACTTGGGAACAGCTGCCGCAGATTGCTTCGTTCCCTAGACTGAGGAGCGGATAGGTCTTGTTTCGCAATCTGGCACGCAGGAAGTTACGCACCGCGCTGACCATCCTGGGCATCACAGTTGGCATTTGGGCGCTTCTGGTGATGAGCGCCATGGCGAACAAGCTGACGGCGATAGTTGAGGGGGGCTCCACCTATTTCGAGAACAAGGTGGTAGTCAGCGACGCGTCGAATCCCGCATTCGCTTTTGGGCTGTCGCCGATCCCGCTGGAGCTAGTAGATCAAGTCGCTCAGATTTCCGGAGTAGCGGTTGCGGCGCCACGGGTGCAGTTCCTTCTCGACCCCGACGATAGCGGCACAGGGTTTAACTCACCGGATTTCGTAGTTGCCTTTGAGGCGGGGTTCGACCAGGGTTACGAAACCTTCCGGCCATCGATTTCTCAGGGGCGGGAAACTACGTTGTCGGATGAGGGACGAAACGTAGTGGTGCTTGGGACGGATTTGGCCAGAAAGTTTGAAATTGGCCTGGGGGACAGTTTTGACATCCGGGGGACGGGCTTTGAAGTCATCGGGGTGTTGGAGCCTTCCCTCACTTTTTTTGACACCACTGCAATTATCCCATGGGCTGCAGGGCAGGAGTTGCTGAAGCTGACGCGTTTGACTCCCGTGGGAGGAGATGGCGCGGCTGGGCTTACCTCGATGGTGATCATCTATCCAGAGGAGGGGGCGAACAAAACTCTGCTGGTGCAGGACATCGAAGAGAGCTTCCCGCAGCTAAGGGCGGTATCCGGGGAAGACTTCGACGAGCAGTTTGGTTCAACCATTGCTATTTTCAACGCGATTATTCTGAGCGTGGCGCTTATCAGCATTGTGGTGGGAGGACTTACGGTTATCAACACGATGACGATAAGCGTTACGGAGCGGAGGCGGGAGATTGGCATCAAGCGGGCCATCGGGGCGACGCAGGGGATGATAATGGGAGAGTTGGTATGGGAAGCGGGTCTGATGGGGTTCATCGGGGGGATGACGGGTCTGGGGCTCGCATTGCTGGTGGTGTATTTCTCCAATGCAGCGGGACAATCAACGGGAACGGTGCTATTTCACCTGACGCCTTGGATTGCAGTTCTGGGTGTAACCTTCTCTACGGTGTTGGGAGCAATTGCAGGCGTGCTGCCCGCATGGAGCGCCGCTCGGCTGGACCCAGTGGACGCGTTGCGCCAGGGTTAGGGGGAGTCATGGCATTTCTTGAAGCTAGGAACCTGCACAAGACTTACAGGCTAAGCAGACACAACGTGGTGCGGGCGCTCCGTGGGGTGGACGTTTCGGTGGAATCCGGCGAGATGGTAGGGATCATGGGACCATCCGGATGCGGCAAGAGCACGTTGATGCATATTTTGGGCCTGCTGCACTCTCCGGATAAGGGGACGAATCCGCCGCCGAGTCTTCTTATCGACGGAGTGGACGTTGCGGGGCTTTCGGACAGGGGGCTGACGCAGATGCGCGCCAACCGGATGGGGTTTGTATTTCAATCATTCAACCTGCTTTCTACGCTGTCGGCGTTAGAGAACGTTTCGCTTCCGGCAGAGTATGCGGGGTGGCTCAAGGCCGATGCCAGGAATGCGGCTGGGGAGGCGCTGGAAGTGGTGGGGCTGGCGGAAAGGATGGACCACAAGCCGATGGAGCTCTCCGGCGGGCAGCAGCAGAGAGTTGCGATTGCGAGGGCGTTGGTTACGAAACCGGCGCTGTTGCTGGCGGACGAACCTACCGGCAACCTGGACTCTGAGAATACGGAGGAGGTGCTGGAGCTATTGCATAGGTGCAACCGGGAGTTGGGACAGACGCTAGTGCTTGTAACACATGACTCCAGAGTCAGCGAGGCGTGCGACCGCGTGCTCCAGATGCAGGATGGGGTGATATTGGGCGGAGGCTGAGGGGTGGGCTGTATTGGTCGGGGAGTGGCGGTGGCGGAGGAGCTGTTGTATTTCTCCGCAATGATCCATGACGTTGTTGGACCGAGATTTGGCATTCATGTTTGGCGACGCTGTCAGGGGCCGGAAGCATCCACGGGGGATGAAGCAATTAGGGCCAGCCCAACGACGATAAGGGAGGACCCCAGCAGCCGACCCCGGCCGAATTGCTCCTTGAGGAAGAACACGCCCATGAGGACGCCCACAACGATGCCAACCTCACGAGCTGGGGCGACGTAGCTGACTTGGGCGAGGGAAAAGGCGGTAAGAACCATTCCGTAAGCGAGAAACAGCAGAAGGGATGCTACCAAGATGGGACGGGCGTGGACTAGCGTCTCTTTTCGAATTGTTGCCACGTTGTGCTTGAGCAAAATGATTGGTGCGATGCCGATGGCAGATCCGAGAGTGAGCAGATACATGTATAAAAACGGCTGGACGTGGGCGACTCCCTGTTTGTCGACCAGGGTGTAGATGGTAGTTGAGATCCCGGTGAGGACCGCGTAGCGGATTCCCGGGTCTCGCACCAGAAATGACGGACGGGCAAGGATCGTCCGCAGACGGCCCCACCACGAAACGAGGAATATGCCCATCACGATGAGGACGATGCCTAAAGCGGCGGAGAGGCTCATTTCTTCTCCGAGGGCAAGTACCGCAGCTACAGGGACGAGCATGGGCCCGATTCCCCGGGCGATGGGATAGACGAGGGAGAGGTCATCCTTGGAATATGCCCTCCCCAGGAACATGAAGTAGAAGCCATGCGTGACTGAGGAAGCCAGGACCAGCCACAAGCCTTGCGATGACCCTGGATATAGCCAGAAGAGGACTATTCCGAGGGGAAGCAGTACGGTTGCTCCGACAACCAGAAGCATCCAGACAAAGATATCCTGATCGTCTGAACGCTTAAGCAGCAGATTCCAAACCGCATGAAGAATTGCAGAAAGCAGGACCAACGTCACGGCTAAGGCTGGCATGGGTTGATTATAGTGGAGCCGGTGGGTGGAAATGTTAGCGTCTGATGCTTCGCGATTTGGAAATCGGCCAGGCAAGGAAGGTGTTCTTGGGTCTTGTGGAATGCGATGTAGGGGGTTCTTGCGTGAATCCAGTCCGGCGATTGGTTATTTTCGCTCATATGGTGGACGATGGAAGATGGGATTGTGTAGCATTCGGCTGGATTTTCATGCAAGGAGAAGAGATGAAGTCTACCTTTTGGAATGTGGTCATCTTTTGCAGTTTGGCGATGGGGCTAATAGTTGGGTGCAGTTCGGAGCAGGGTACTACCGGGGATTCGGCTACCGAAACTACGCCAGGTGACTCGGGGACGGGCGAGTCCTTCGTGATAGGGGCGCTTGATTCTCTGACAGGACTCGGCGAGTCATACGGCGTCCCGCTTTCGCAGTCGAAGCTTCTGGCGGTGGAAGAGATCAATGCAGCAGGCGGGATCAACGGCCGTACGCTGAAGCTGGTGGTGGAGGACTCGAAGTGCACGGCAAGGGGGGCGATTTCGTCCTACCGTCGACTGACAGATGTGGAAGGAGTGAAGATAGTTTTGGGAGCAACCTGCAGCGGGGCTACGTTGGGGGTGGCGCCGTTGGCTGAGGAGGACGGCGTGGTGCTTTTGTCGCCTGCTTCGACCAGTCCCGACATTACCCACGCGGGGGACTTCATTTTCCGTACCGCAATCAGCGCCTCGAAAGTGGGCGGTGACATTGGTAATACGCTTTGGACGGATGGAATTCGACGGATCGGGACCATCACTGAAGCCACCGACTACGCTGAGGGGGTCCGGCGGACAGCTGTTGCAGTGTTTGAGAAGTTGGGCGGCACCGTGGCAGCGGAGGAAAGTTATCCTTCTGAGCAGACTGACTTTCGTACACTGTTGACCAAGATCAAGAATGAGAATCCGGACGCAGTGATGATAAGCCCTCAGAGCGAGGCTTCCGCTGGGACTATAGTCAAACAGCTGCGGGAACTCGGTTATGACGGGCCGTTGTATGCGGATGTTGTGACCACAGGCCCAGGGGCGCTCAGCATTTCCGGCGCGGCAGCAACGGGACTCAAGGCGGTTGTGCCAAACCCGGATCTCACGACCACGGCCGGGAAAGAATTGTTGGAGAATTACCGGGCCAGATTTGGGGTTGTTGCGCCATGGCCCTGGTTTCAGGGTTCCGCCTATGACGACGTGTACATTACCGCGGAATGCCTGAGGCAGACCGACGACGACCAGGACTCTGAGGGATTCCGGGACTGTCTGTATGGGCTAACCTGGAGCGGGGCCATCGGGGACGGATACAGCTTTGACGAGAATGGCGACGTAGTCGGGGTTTCGCACGTGATCATCGAAGTGCTTCCGCTAGTGGAGCGGACGGAGGAGAACCTGGGATATCGGATTCTGGGGCAGCCTTCGCGGCCGTAGGGGAAGGATTTCTCTTTGTGGCCAGACGTGGCTTGCGCGCGGGCGCCGGTTTGGTTGTATTATGCGGTAGGTCATGAGGCAAGGAGGGCGAGCCATTCGAGGTTCCCCGGAGATTGATGAGGAGGAAAACCATGCCGACAGAAACTCTTACCATTGACAGCCAGGTTCACTGTTATGAGCGGAATAGGCCGGAGCGGCCGTGGCGCGGACATTTGGAAGGGCCGGATGAGGTGACGGGAGACGACATGGTTGCGGCGATGGAGTCGGTTGGAGTCGACGGGGCGATTCTCATTTCGCCCTTCGCGATGTATGGGTACGACGCGAGCTACGCTTTAGAGGTCTATTCAAGGCATCCCGGGAAGTTTGGCTTGGTGCGCCCGATGGACCCGGCTTCTGAGTCGATTGAGGAGGACGTGGTAGAGTGGGCAGCGACGCTTGGTGTGGTCGGCGCCCGGATTGTGCTGACGTCGTACGAATTCGAGGCGGACCATCCGGGGCTGAACGCGATACTGGCGGCGGGCGGGAAGGCGGGGATCCCGGTGAACCTCATGTCTTCGGGGAATATGCCGTTGTTTGTGGAGTTGGCCCGTCGCAACCCCGACACGCAGATGATCATTGACCACGTGGGGTTGCCGCAGCCTTTTGTGCCGCCGGCGGCGCCGGAACCCTTCGCGGACCTGCCTGAGGTACTGGCTGCGGCGGAGTTGGAGAACGTGGCAATTAAGATTTCCGGCGCCTGCACGCTGTCCCACGAGCCGTTCCCGTACGCCGATATCTGGGAGCCATTGAGCCTGGTTTTCGATGCGTTTGGGCTGGAGCGATGCATGTGGGGGACGGACTGGACGCGGGCCACGAAGGTGTTGACCTACAAGGAGGGCGTGGACGCGTTCCGTGTTACTGACAGCCTATCGGACTCGGACCGGGAGACGCTGATGGGAGGGACGCTGACCAGGATTTACAATTGGTCGCCGAGTTCGTAGATGTCAGGGGAATTCGACGAATTGGATTGTTGAGGTGAGACTTGGTTAAGTCGCAACAATCGGGCAAGGTGCAGGCGGTGCTGGGAACGGTAGATCCTTCGACGCTGGGAATGACGTCTATGCATGAGCACGTCTTCATTGATCTTGTAGGAATGAATACGCCCGGCGGCGAATCCGAGTCGAGGCGTTTGAAGGTAGGTGACCCGGCGAGGCTCCGCACCATTCGATAGTTCATTTGAGGTCGGACTGCGCAGTCCTTTTCGTGCCCTCTGCGGGACTCTTATCCGGCGGCATTTTCACATCCAATTCGAAGGGTCAGATCGTCGGCTCGGAATTGGTCGCATTGTTTACATATGGCAATGGTTGCAATATATTGCGATTGTGTTAAAAGAGCTTTGTACGGCGCAAATTGGGGGTACCGCGGCTCGAAAACCTCCGTGCCGGTGCACTTTCCCCGCGGTTTCGAAAGGCATACAAAAGCAGCCGAAGTTTTACGAATGTCTGAATGGGTATTGCATATGCGGTTGATTGGGCATATATGAGGGGTTTCTTGGGGGTGGAGAATTTCGAGCAATTATTGGTTAGTTAAAGAGAAAATCCGCAAAATGAGAACCACAAACCACTAGAAGGGTTTCAAGTCGGCACTTTAACATAAACGGGATTTTCGATAACAAGCAGTTGGGCCCTCAGAGAAGCTTGGTTGGTCCTTCTGTCACTTGGTGATTTAAGCGATGCAGTACCTCTTGGAGACTCGATTCAAGCCGACTATTTCTGGTTTTGCAAATGGGGTTGTGGGGCGAGGAGCCTTCAAGGACGTGGGTCGGGGGTTAGGGTGGCTTGTGTTGGTGATCGGGTTGGTTGTTGCCGCGTTCGTGGTGGCGACAGGGGTTTCAGAAGCGCATGACCAAGCCTATTGCGACGATCTGGGTGAGGACACCCATTACATCGAAGACATCGTTGCTAACCCGCCTGGACATTTCATGACGTACGCATCAAGTCCTCACGATCATCTCATTGTGAAGGCCGGCACCGGAGTTTCCGACGTTACAGTCGAGAGGAGAACTACCAGTAGCTTCAACTACCTTGGAACGCCTGTAGAGATAACGGACGGAACATACACATTTGAGATTTCGTTCACTACCAGCCAAGCTGACGCCGTAGTAAAAATATGTTATGAGGACCAACTGGGGCTGTGGTGGCCGATTTCGGTGGACGCTGAAGGTAATCCGATTGGCAACAGCAACTCGGCGCCCGAGACGCAGAATCTGCCGATGCCGAGACTGGACCTGGAGATAGATGGCGGGTCCAAGAATTACGACGTTGGTAGTTACTTCACGGACCCGGACAATGACAACCTGACTTACACGGGGACTCCGGGCGATACCAGCAAGGTCGCGGTAACAGTATCGGGAAGTGTGTTGAGTCTAACTCCAAAAGCGACCGGAGTGACGGATGTTACGGTGACCGCCTCCGATAGCAGCGACTCGGCGGACGCGAGTTTCACAGTGGTGGTCTACGATGCGCCCCCACTACGTACAACCACGGAAGACTCCGGGATAGTGGCGCCGGATGAAGATTCGGAGGTGGTGTCCAAAGACGGTAATCTGACAGTCACGTTCCCCAGCGGGACGATGAGCACGTACTATCAGGCAAGGGTTGATCCGGAAAGCGATGACTGCGGAACGGAGGCGCCGCAAAACAGCGAGTATCTGTGTCTCTCGGTGGACCTCTTCGACCTGGCGGGCAATTCTGTTTCAGGTTCTCTGAATGCCGAAGCCGAGATGGTGCTTGAATTGGACTCGACGCAGTATTCCACAGTGAACACCGAACTCACCAACAACAACTTCAACCTGTACAAGGGGCAGACGGGCGACTGGGACGAGATCATGGAGTGTTCTGGTCCAACAGACACGAGCCTGTGTTTCGACCTGGTTCCGGATGGGAGCGCCGGGCGCATAGAGGTCAGGAACATATCCAGCTTCAGCGACTTCACATCAAGCATCCTCGCGCCGGAAACCGTTGTTGACCAGCCCATCTCGCAGACACCTACGACTAGGAACAGGGGCAGCGGTGGCGGGTCAACCAGCCCCAGTTCAAACCTGCGTCCGACCCTGGACGTAGACGACACGCTACAGTACAAGGAGAACGCAACGGAGCCGGTCGCGGAGTTTGATGCCGACGACCCGGATGACGACGAGCTTCGTTGGGAGCTGGAGGGGCCTGACAGGAAGGCATTCGAGATATCGGACGAGGGTGTGTTGACATTCAGGGACCCGCCGGACTTCGAGAATCCCGGCGATCGCGACGGCGACAATGAATACGAAATTACGGTGAGGGTTGAGGACGACGGAAGGCCCAGTCGCTCCGACAATGAGGACGTGAGCGTACGTGTAACGAATGAAAACGAACTGAGCGCCATCAGTGGGGATGCGGAGGTGTCCGTCACCGAGGGACAGACCGGAGTATTGGGTCAATACGAGGTGGATGATCCGGAGGGCGACGAGATAAGCTGGTCGTTGACCGGGGCCGATGCCGCCAACTTCGAGATTGACCAGGAAGGGAATCTGTCGCTAACGACGGAATTGGACTTCGAGGGAGCCAGTGCAGCGGGGACGGACGTCTATTCGGTGACTGTCAAGGCGGATGACGACGGAAGTCCGCAGATGACTTCCCAGCTTTCGGTAGCGTTGAGCGTTACCAACGTGAACGAGGCCCCGGAGAGCACTGCGATACCCGGAGTTGCGTTGATGGTTGGGGGAGGAGGGGCGTCGGTGGATCTGAGCGGATACTTCACTGATCCGGATGGAGATACTCTGAGCTATTCGGTGACAAGCTCGGCCGGCTCCGACGTGGTTACGACGGCGTTGAGTGGGAGTGAATTGTCTATAACGCCGGTTGAGGTTGGGTCGGCTTCGCTCGAAGTTACGGGCTCCGACGCCGGAGGACTGTCTGCGAGCGCTGCCGTGACGGTTACGGTTGAAGCAGCACCGGTAACGAGGCCGAGAATTTCGCCGATACACGATGAGGTAGTGAGGCCCTTCTATGAGGGATTCGCGGACCCGGCCTCCTACCTTGGGGTGGGCGAGGTGCCCAAACTGGAGCCGGTGCTCTGGATGGAACAGGCTGCGGACCTAGTTGAGGAACAACCGCGTGGACCGATTCAGTCAGTTTCCTTCCGGTTTGTGCCGGAGGTTACGCCCTTGCCGACTATGCCGGCTGCGGCTGAGGCGCCACCAGCGCCTACGGCAACGCCAGCGCCGACGGTTGCCGCTGTAGTTGTGGTACCGCGAGCGCCCACGGCTACGCCGGTACCGATCAAGACGTCTGAAACCGGTGGGACGGTGGAACGTCAGCCGACGCAGATTCCCGCCCAGCGACCTTCTACGCCGGAATCGCAACGGCCAGCGGTAGCGCCAGTAGCGCCAACGGCTACAGCGGTACCCGTACCGGATCCGCAGGCCGCCGAGTCGGAAGACGATGACGGGACCGGCCTGCCGCTGTGGCTGATTGCCCTGTTGATCATCCTGGGCCTGTTCGTGCTGGCTTCGCTGCCTGTTTGGATAGTGAACCTGGTGATAATTGGCGGGCTGGTAGGGCTGGCGTTGGTGTTGGCCTCGGCGCCCTTCTGGCTGATTATTCTGGTGGCAGTGGGCGTGATAGTTGTGCTGGCAGCGGGTGGACTGGTTTACGGGATCGTTACCAGGGGATGGTAGGATTGCCAAGACCAGCGTAAGCCGTTCGACGGGAAAGTAGGGAAACAACGATGAGACGCCCGCGGGAATTCCCGCGGGCGTTTTGGGTTTTGGGAGAGATGGTATGGGCGACAGGTGGCTCGTGCGTCTCTTCTTCAGTCAGAACGGGGTTCCCGGAGGAGTGGGTTCTCAGATGGAGGTCTGTGAAAAAGCATCTGGATTTCTGAGGCTATAATGTTGGTTGTGGATTGGCAGAGCAATAAGAGGAAATTGGAGAGAGTCCGATGAGGTACGACGTAATCGTAGTTGGCGGCGGGGCGGCGGGATCGGTAATGGCGGGTCGATTGGCTGAGAGCAGGGATATTTCGGTGCTGTTGCTTGAGGCGGGAAAGGACTATCCCGAATTCGACAACCTTCCGGACGAGGTCAAGTTCGGGCATACCCGATTTGCTGAGTCGCCGGACTCTGAACACAATTGGGCGCTAAGGGGGACTATCACCGAGGAGCAGGGGGAGATTCACGTGGCGCAGGGGAAGGTGATTGGGGGTGGATCTTCCATAAACGGGCAGGCGATGCAGAGGGGGTTCCCCGAGGACTTCGACTCATGGGCGTTTCTCGGCAACGATGAATGGTCCTACGCAAAGGTGCTGCCGTATTTCAGGAAGATGGAGAGCGACCTGGACATTCAGGACGACTATCACGGGAGTGACGGGCCGATGCCGGTGAGGCGTAGACGGTCGGCGGCATGCCCGGACATCCAGAGGGCATTCCATGCCGCTTGCCTTGCGGCGGGGTTTGGAGTCACGGAAGATACGAACGGGCCGAATCCGTCCGGCTTGGGGATAACGCCAACGAACAACCTGGACGGGGTTAGGATGAGTTCGGCTGTCACCTACCTGAATCCCGTGCGGCGCAACCTGAACCTTACAGTGCGTGGCGGGGTACAGGTGCGGAGGGTCTTGTTCGAAGGTGCGAGTGCGGTGGGAGTGGAAGTTGAAAGTGGTGGGGAAGTGTTCACAGTTAAGGCGGACAGGGTGGTCCTGTGTGCCGGGGCTATCCGGTCGCCCCAACTGCTGATGCTTTCGGGGATTGGCCCCAGAGAGCAGCTGGAGAGATTTGGGGTGCCTATGATTCAGGAGTTGCCGGGGGTGGGTCGGAGCCTGTGGAACCACCTGAGCGCACATGTGACGTTCAAGGTAAAGGATGGGAAGTCACTGACCAATGGGCTGGACTCGCCGCATTACGTTCTCCATTACACTTCCGGGGGTTCCATTGAGGAGAACGATATGGCGTTGAAGACCAGCACCGTGGTGGATGAGCGTCGGGAACGAGTGCCGGGGTTGCGTTCGAAGTACCTGACGGGAGATGTTCCGCCGGACCGGGCGGCGCGAATTTCCTGTACGCTCGGGCTACCGGAAGGGTCGGGATACGTGAGGCTGGCGTCTGCAGATCCGGGGGTGCAACCCACCTTCAACTATTGCTACTTGCAGAATGCCAACGACGCGCGGAGGGTGAGGGAGGGGCTGCGGTTCTGCGCGGGACTTCTGGAGTCCGACGCCTATAGGGACGTCGTAGACTTCCGAATCAGTCCAACGGACGAAATCCTGGCCGACGACGGGGCGCTGGATGTGTGGATACGGGAGACGGTGGGCACGGCGAGGCACGTATCCGGCACGTGCAGGATGGGGCCGGACACAGATCCGATGGCGGTAGTGGACCAGTATTGCCGTGTGAAGGGGGTGGAGAAACTGTGGGTGGCTGATGCCTCGATAGCGCCACGGATTCCCAGGTCTGGGGGTCTTCATCCGACGGCGATAATGATCGGCGAGCGGGTGGTGGAGTGGGTGGTGGGCGGATAGGCAATTGCCCGCTTCTGATAGGATAGAGGGAGAGTGATGGCGAGAACATCTTGAAGGGGGTGGAAGAATGTCGACAACAGTCAAACAATACTTAAGGGTAGGCCTCCTGGAGCATGTGAAGGAGCAGGGGTGCACGGTGGTGACGGGCGCGGGACAGACTATAGCGGTGTTCTATCACAACGGGAAAGTTTATGCAGTGGACAACCGGTGTCCCCACATGGGTTTTCCGTTGGACCGGGGCAGCGTGAAGGATGGAATTCTCACCTGTCACTGGCATCACGCCCGCTTCGACCTGGCGGGAGGCGGGACGTTCAATCCCTTCGCCGACGATGTACGAACTTTCCCAGCCATCGTGGCTGACGGCGAGGTGTGGGTGGACCCATTCCCGCCGGCCAGGGACGAAGTTCAGCACTGGCAGCGCCGGCTTGAAGACGGGATGGAACACAACATCCGGCTGGTGATTGCCAAGGCTGTGCTTGGGTTGCAGGCCGCTGGGGTGGACTACAGGGAGCCCTTGCGTCTGGGCGCTCATTTCGGCACTACTTACTCGTCACGTGGATGGGATGCCGCGATGAGCATCTTGACTTGCACGGCCAACATCCTTCCAGAGCTGCGGGAGGAGGACCGGCCGAGGGCGCTGTACCAGGGGCTATTACATGTTGCGAGAGAGTGTGCGGGGCAGGCCCCTCGATTCGCTATTGATCCGCTGCCGACGCAAGAGAGGAACCCTGCATTGTTTGCTTCGTGGTTCCGAAACTTTATTGAGGTGAGGGATGAGGAGGGGGCGGAGCGGTGTTTGGCGACGGCGATTGACGTGGGCGTTTCCAGAGATGACATTGCCGGAATGATTTTCGCGGCTGCCACCGACCACATCTATCTTGATGGCGGTCACGTAGTTGATTTTGCAAACAAGGCCTTCGAATTGTTGGACCACCTGGGCTGGGAGATGGCGGGTCAGGTGCTGCCCAGCCTGGTGCATGGCATGGCCGGCGCACGGCGCAGCGAGGAGCTCAGCCAGTGGCGAAGTCCGATTGATATTTCGTCGATGGTATGGGAGGCAAGGGCAGGAATGGGCGACCTCCTGGCGGAAGGACAGGGGAAACTGGGCAGCTGGGACGGGTCCGACCGGTTGGCTGAGGTGATGTTGGGAGACTGTCCGGCGGAGACAATCTCTGCGATTAACGAGAGCATCCGGGCCGGGGCCACGGCAGAGGAGCTTGGGGCTGCGACGGCGCATGCGGCGTTTTTGCGGATGGCGCATTTCCACACATCGAATGAGTTTCGGGACTGGGACACGGTGCACAATACGCTGACCGCAGCGAATGGACTGCACCAGGCGTTGAAGCGAAGTCCCACGCCAGAGCTATTGAGGGGTGTGTATGACGTGGCGATGAGCATCTACCTGGACCGCTTTCTCAATGTGCCCGCAATGCCGCTTCCAACTACGCCGCGTGGGCAGGAGGAGCCGGCGGAACAGCTCGATGAGTTGCTGCGGATGGTGAACGTGAGACATCAGGTTGAGGAATCAGCCAAGTCCGTTTCCGACTACCTATGCGGCGACGGGCGGGAGGAAGAGCTGATGTCCACCATGGGACAGTTGATGTTGAGGGAGGACGCGGACTTTCACTCGTTCCAGATTGCGGATGCCGCATTCAAGCAGTTTGCGTCGCGGAGGGGCACGGAGTCGGGACGGCACGTGATGATAGGCCTCGCCCGGTTTCTGGCGGCGCATTCGCCCACTCCGAGGGCGGAGGGGCAGACGTATCAGATCGCGGTGCGCTTGCAGCGGGGCGAGGAGATCTTTCGATAGGTTGGGCGAGGGTTAGTTGGGAGTGATTGTCAATCGACTGGCCGGCGCTTGGGCGTGACGAGGAGGAGTAAGGAGGGGAGGACGAGCAGGGCGGCGGCGGCGGCCATGAATACCATGATGGCCGTTAGGGTGCCGTAGGCGGAGAACATTGGCATGGGGGCGAAACCCATGATAGCGAAGCCCGCTATGCTGGAGGAGGCCGAAGCGATGAGGGCCATTCCCGTGCTCTTGGCGGCGCGTTCAACTGCCTGGATTCCGTTTCCGTCTTTAGAGATCTCTTCTCGGAACCGTTGGGTCAGGTGAATTGAGAAGTCCACCCCAACCCCGATTGAAATGGCGCCGATGGTGGCAGTGACAAAATTCAGGTCGAAACCAAGCAGGTACATGACGGCGTACAGCCAGGCGACGACGAGTCCGATGGGAATGATGGTGACGAAGGCGTACCGCACGGAACGCATGAAGACTGCGGCTACAAGGAAGCAGGCAACTACGGCGACGGGGAGGGAAATGAGGAGGGAACGTACGGCAGCATCAAGGGATGCGGCCCTGGTGAAGGGGGAGCCGGTTAGTCCGGCGGTGGAGATGGTGGGCACATCTTCGAGGAATCTCAGATCGGCTTCGATGGACCGGCGCGCCGCATTCACGACAGATTGTTCCCTGGTGCCGGGCAGTCCAACACGGATCAGGAGGGCGTTAGGGAGCATTCCGACAGGGTCGTGGAAGAGACTATTCTGCACCTGTATAGGCGTGAAATCCTGAGTGGACGCGTCCAGCGGAATGCCGTACTGCGATATATAGTCGAAGGCGGCTTCTACCTGTTCGGGTGTGTCAGGCATATTGTCGCCGTTGGTGTCTGTGATGGCTTGGCCGGTGACGGTCTCCATGTGGGAACGGGCGTAGTCGTTGGTGACGAGTCGCTCCATCAGATGGAAGATTGTCCAGCTGTAGAGGTTAGGCTCGCCGTCTGCGTCTTTGGCGACGTTAGGGTTAGCCTTCAGTTTGGTTTCCAGTGCTCTGAGGGCCTGGTGGGAATCGGTTGTCGTCAGATCGCCTTCAATGTAGATGATGCCGGGCTCGCCCTGGGTGCTTCCGGCGTGTAGGTCGAACTTATCCAGGCCTACTACGAAGTCTGAACTGCTGTCGAAGAAGTCTTTTACGTCGAGTTGAGCCTGCAACCGAAAGGCAAATGCGAGGGCCACGACGGTTATGATCGCAACGACGGGCAGGACAAGGAGGCGAGCCTTAGCCAGTCTCACGACAAGCCACTCCGGTTTGATGGGAATACGGAGTAGGTTGTTGATGGGAAGGGTGGCAGACCCAGCCGCTGGCTGGCTTGGGGTTTTGATGGGCTCTCTTCGGGCGTCGAGACGCATGAAGACCAGGGGAACGAAAATCCCCATGATGATGAAGGAGGAGATTACGGCTATGCCGGCTGCGATACCGAAGCCAATGATTGACTCTATACCGGACACGGTGTTGGAGAAGAAGGCTACGCCGTCCGTCAGCATGGCTAGGACGAGTGCACCCATTACGCCGGCGAATCCCACCCGGAGGGCGGGGCGGGGGCCCAGGCTCTTGCCTCGCTCTTCTCCGTATCTGTGGAGGGCGTGTATGGCGAAGTCGACTCCCAGGGAGATCATGGCTATGGGTACAATGAGCTCGACGACCAGTCCTGACTTCAGGCCCACGAGGTTTGAGATGCCCTTGAGCCAGAGGATGAGCATGCCAAGGCCGAGGGCGGAGAGGAGTACGGCGCGCCAGGAACGGAGGCTGATCCCGACTACGACCAGCACAGCGAGGACCGTGGCGATGATAAATGGGATGGTAGTGCGTCCCTCATCCAGAGATTCCAGATTGGGGTCGATGGCAACGCCCCAGAGTCTGTAGTTTCGCTCCTCGCCTCTGAGGATATCCTGGACCTTTCGGCCGAGGTGTTCCTTTTGCAGAGCGGTCTCATCGCCGCCAACAATGATGGTCTGGGGACCGCCGCCGAGCTTGTCGTTCTCGGCAATTACGAAGTTGATCAGGGCGGGGGAACGCCAGCGTCTGTACTCGCCAAAGGTTGCGGAGTTCGTAGGAGTGAAAGTGGAGTTCTCCGACAGATATTCACGCAGGCTGGCCGTGGGTGAACCCTGCTCGAGCACGAAGTGCAGGGCGACTTTCACCTGTTCGTCGGTTGCACGTTCAAGGTCGGTGCCCATCAGCGCAAGGGCGGCTTGAACAGCGTCGACGATAGAAGCGATGCCGTCAATGGGAAGCTGAGTTTCGGGATCGTTGCCTTTGAAGAGGTAGGACTGGGCTGGCAGGTTGGGAGGGTGGAGCCGGCCTTGTTCGTCCAAACGGCGCAGCGTTTCCTGGTTCTGATAGAGTTCCCACATGGCGGATTGGGTGAGAACGTCGCCGTCCGGTCCATCGCGGGATTCGAGGAGGTAGGTGAGCACGTAGAGGTTTTCGGGGAAGCGCTCGTTGACCAGGTCTCGCAGATCGAAGACGGGACCACCGGGTTCCGTGGAAGCCTGCTCGTCCGGGGCCAAGGCAATGAGGGGAAATACGAGGAGCAGGGTGACAATTGCCACTGCCAGGATAATCCAGCCTGAATACTTCTCCAGGAGGGAGCCGAGCACTTCCGATGGGGTCTGGCTCATGGACCGATGGTTGACGTCATTTCAATGGTTGACTCTCCAACGCCGGTCTTGCGGGCAAGACTCAGGTATTTCTTGCTCGATCAACTATATCTTGGGAATGCGCATTTAGTCCAAGGCTGGACGGCCTGGACCGGGATGGGAGATTGTGTTGTTGGGCTGGCAGTTGGTATTGTTCGGGCCAATTCCGGTAGCCTTTGGCGTGCGTGAAATGACGACTCAAGGGAATTGGAGGGGAGCGACGCAGGGATGGGCGGAACCTTTTGATTATTCGCCAGGCCGAGTCTGCTTAGGAGGGGTAAATTGATTGTGCTAATGGTGGGACTAGGGGGGCTTCTTGGGGCAGTTCTGCGCTACACGGCGGCGACGTGGGTGCAGGGATCTGTTGGAGGTGGTGGGTTTCCATTCGGAACCCTAGCGGTGAACATAGTGGGTTGTCTGGCGATTGGGTTGGTTGCGGGATACGCGGAGGTGCGACGGCCGTTGAACATGGAATTGCAGGCGTTTCTGGTTATTGGAGTACTGGGCGGATTCACCACTTTTTCCGCATTTGGCATCGACACGATCAACCTGATTAGAGGAGGGGACTACCTGGGCGGGGTATTCAACGTTTTGTTGCAGGTTGGGACAGGGTTGGCGGCGGTGGTTATAGGGTTGCGCCTGGCGCAGTGGGGGTTGGAGAGGGTGGTAGCCGGACAGTAGGGGTGGTATGTGGGCAGGGTTTCGGTTCCTGCCTTCGCAGGAACAAGAATGAGGAGGGGCATCACCCAAATCCAAACCTTCCCCCGTCGTCGTCGAGGGGGAAGGGTGAAGATAGTGCGGGCGGCTCCGGAGGGGAGCCGCCCTATCTTGAGGGTCCGTGGGTGTGGGGGCTACTGGTAGACGGGGATGGTGTATTCATGGTGGCGTACGGGGCCCCAGTGTTGCCAGTTGGCGGTGTAGGTATCTATGACGCCGGGGTCGTAGGCGGAGACGGGGAAGAGGAAGGCGAGGGGGATGAGGAGGTAGTTGTCGTAGAGGAAGTCGCCAATGGCCTGTTCCCACTCCAGGATGTCGTCGGGGCTTACGGCGGCCTTGAAGTTAATGTAGAGCTGGTCGAGCTCGTCGTATTCCCAGGTGGGGTTGCCGCAGCCACCGGCGACTGTGCTCATGGGGTAGCAAGGGTCGCTGGGGAACGGGTTGCCAGCGCCGTAGCGTATGGTGTAGACGTTCTGGCCCCAGGTGCGTTCGCGGGCGCGCTTGAGGATTTCGGCGGATTCTACGGACTCTATGCCGGTGTTAATGCCGACCTCGGTCCACATGGAGGCGAGAACTTCGCCGACGTCGGGGGCTTCGGGGACGCCGCCCCACTTGGCGGTGGTGACGGTAAGCTGAAAGCCTTCGGGGTAGCCGGCCTCGGCGAGGAGGCTACGGGCTTCGTCAGGACTGTAGGGGTAGGCCTCCCATTCTTCCTTGAAGTCGTAACGGTAGGGTGGGATGCCGTAGGTGCTCGCAGGTACAGCGGCGTCGCCCCAGAAGGTCTGGATGATGAGGTCCCGGTCTATGGCGAGGTTCATGGCCTTTCGGACGGTGGCATTTCTGAGAGGGTTGTCGGGAATGTAGCCACCGGCGAGGGGTTCGACTTCGCCTTTGCGGGAGCCCGCAAGGATCTCCTTCGGTTCGTCGTAGTAGAGGCCGCCGAAGTAAGCGAACATGAATATGCCGGGGAGGGTGGCGATTACGGTCTGGTAGCCGCGCTCGTTGGCCTGGGGAAGGAGGGTTCGGGGGATATCGGAAAGGTGGGATTCCGAGGTGAGGAGCATGGCGAGGCGTGTGGCGTCTTCGGGGGTGTAGAAGATCTGGAGTTCGTGGAATTCGGGGGTCTTGCGCCAGTGGTCTTCTACGCGTTCGACGAGGAGGCCTTCCCCGATGTTGAGGTGGATGAACTTGAAGGGTCCCGTGCCGATGGGATGGGCGGCGTAGGCGTCTTCGCCACCGATGGCGTCCCAGTATTCCTTACTGATCATGGGGACGAGGGCGCCTTCTGAAATGTGGCCCAGGAGGAGGGGTTCGGGGACGTCCATGTTGTAGGTGAAGGAGTATTGGTCGTGGACGTCGAAGTTGGAGTCGGCGACGCCGTAGATGTTCCAGCGGCCTGGGTTGTAGGACGTCTCGCCGGCGGATGTCCGGATGGAGTGGATGGTGTCGACCACGGTGAGTTCGGTGCCGGTCCAGGTGTCGGTGGAGTGGAAGGGGATACCCTGTTTGAGGGTGAAGGACCAACTGGTAGCGTCTTCGGACATGGACCATTCCTGGACTACATGATCGTTGGTGTAGTCGCCGGAGTGGGGATCTATGTAGACCATTTCCTCATACATGGTCTTGATGGGGCCGGAGGAGGAGTGGAAGGTCTGGTGAACCATGGTGACCTGATGGCCCGGGGGAACTATGGCTACTTTGAGCCGAGGGGAAGCAGGGACCTTGGCCATCATGGAGGGTTCTGTGGCGGGGGCCGCGGTGGGCGCCGCGGTTGGGCGGAAGGGGACGCGTGTGGGGGTGGAAGGCATTGCCGTCGCGGTGGCCGGCATCGCTGTTGGGGTTGAGGGTCTTGCGGCGGGGGTTGCCGGCGTGGCGGTAGCCGGCGCGGGCATTGCCGTGGGGGCCGGGGGTTGGGTGGGCGGCGGGGCTGCGGGGATTGGGGCGGCGGTGGGAGGAGCGTTGGGGGCCGGGGAGGGTGCTTCGTCGCTGCCGCAAGCGATGATGAAGAGGAGGGTTATGAGGAGTGTTCCAATCAGGGCGTATATTGGCAGATGTCGGCTGGTTTTGCTGTGCAGCATGGGCAATAGTCTCCTTTTCCCGTCGGCAAAAGGGGTTGTTGTTGCCGAAAGGCGGGGGATGGGTTGATGGTAGGGGAAAGGGAGATGTGTTGTCAAACGAGGAGAGGGTTAGTGTAGTTTTGGCTAAGGGTTTGCTGCTGTGAGGGTGGCGCACTTGACAGATTAGGGTTTTGAAGCGATTATCGTAGCAATACGAACCTTCTCGGACAGGCCTTAAGGGCAAAGCCACACCAGCGGACACCGCATTCCATTTGAGAGAAGACCGCGGTCGGCGGGGTGGCATGTTATGGGCAAGTGTGGGAGTGTTGACGAGTAGGCCCGGGCTGTAGTTCCGGTAGTCCCGGCGGATATAGAATCCGCTTCTCGTAAACCAGCGGCGGTTCAGGCCCCATCGCGGGCTTCATCCGTGGACGCTGCGGCGTAACACCAGCACGTTGGACAAGGGTTTCAGCATCCTAAGCTGCTGTTTGGAAGCAGTTGCAGTGGAACTGTGAACCCTTCGACTGCCCCAGTTTCTTGTTGCCTGTTCAAGGGACGATTTTGAAACTGGAGGTAGCCTATGACAACCCGAAGACTTGCTGGCCCCAAACTGCGACCCACCGATGACTATGGTGCATTCTATAGTCGGCACGCCAACCGATACGCCTTTAACCAGATAGCACGAGTGCAACGTATCTGGACCCAATCTTCTCATTCCATGCTTGAAGGCAATCACTCCTTGATGAATGGTCTGTTGAATTTGGCTCCCGGACCGAAGGGACTGGATGCCGGATGCGGCGCGGGGGCTATCGACGTGGCGGACCTGGTGGGTCGAGGAATGGACGTAATGGGAATCGACGCCGTCGAGGACAACGTAGAGGCAGCCCTTCGCCTGCATCCCTTCCTCGAGGGAAGGGTGAGGGTAGGGGATCTATCGAAAAGGTTGGCCTTCTCGACCAACTGCTTCGACTTTGCGATGTGCAACGCAGTAATCCAACACCTTAGCGAAGATCGGGTGTATGAGACCACTCTTCCCGAGCTTTCCAGGGTCGTCAGGACGGGAGGCGTGCTCCAGATGGTCTTCAAGTGCGGAGACGGCAGGGTCACCATACATGATCCAGACTATGATGAGGTCAGGTCCTTCCAACTATTCGACGAGCGCAGGATTGTCGGGGCATTACGCGGACATGACATGGAACTGGTTCCGGCCACGAATCGCGGGTCACTTGGGGGGTTGATGTATTTCGTCAATAACAACGGGCTCAAGCACTGCGCATTCTGGATGCGGAAGATGGGCCGAGACATCTAGATTCAGCAAGCCGGCCCGTGGCGGCAACGTCGAACGCGGGATGGCTCCAAAATAGGGTTGAAGGCCGGGTGAACTGAAGGGGAATGCAATCTCACTGCGAAAGCCTTCGTTGAGCAGTTGGCGAGACCTTCGACGATTCGGAAGTTGTGACCATTTGGGATGAATCCTAGCCTGGCATGGACCGGAATAGCCGTTCCGTTGGACCTGATGCCAGCATTCCGCCAACTGCCAGCAACCAAATCATGAAGGCGGCCCCGACAATGGGGTGCATTATTGTTGCCGCATCTATCCAGATTAGCTGCATCACCAGCCCGATTACCGCCGAAGCCGGGGCGATCTTCCTGAGGGCGCCCCCAACCTTCCATTGATAGCGCGCAGCCACGAGGATGGCCAAACCTGCGACAGCAAAGCCCAACTTTCCTGTCAGCCACCGAAATAGGTCTATGGTCTCAATGGAACCGGAGACAGTCACGTCGGAACCGGCCGAAGCCGAGAAGGCCAGAATCAATGCGCAAATTCCGGAGGCGGCTGTCACTGCACCGGACACGCCCAACAGATAGGGAACCGTGGACGTTGCCAGCCATTGGCGGATGTTCCATGTCCTTAGCAGGATTAGACCGGCTGCTGCCAGCGTAATTCCGGAGATTATTCGGGCTGTTGCGCTGGACACGTACATGGTCCTGTTTTCCGCGATAGCTCTCAGGGACTCCACGAGCGTTGGTTGGTCTGCATCGGCGGATACTCGTGCGAATACCATCACAACGGAAACTAAGGCCGTCGCGATCAGCAGCAGCCCCGCTGTGCGACCCGCGAAGTTCAAGGGTGCATCCGGTTTTCGCTCGTACGCCGATTGTGGGCCTGCGCCCTTCGGTCCGTTCATGGGAATGCTCCTTCTAGAGAATGTCGGGATGGGGACTTCAGAATCCAGGGTTTGGACTCAAATCCGAATCTAACCTGTGCGGGGCCCGCTTGCCCCGGTCCCCGGCCACCACCAGAGACACCATGGCCTAATGGACCATGCGCCCCACAATCTCCACCCCGTCCTCACGCTGACGGCGCACACCCGCCTCAGCAGGTCTATCACTCGCTCCTTGTGGTCGGCAGATTGGTAGGTGTTGAATCGCTCAGCAATGGTGGGGTGCCGGGGTTTCCGTTCTTTGTGTTGATCCAGCACCCACTCCAAGGCCGAGCGGTTGCCCAGTTGGTACTCCCACGCTTCCGGCGGCACGTCGCTCAGCGTGGTCATGTCGTCGAGGATGATGGCGCTCTGCGAATTCTTACCATTAGCAGGTCACCATCGTGCCAAGGTTGCGATTCCACTGCCCAGTTCAGGCTGTCGTTCATGCTGTCCAGTGTCGCGTCCGCAGCATTCAATGACAGCGAAACCGTCCCGTCCAATTCTATGAAGTCTAGAAGCTGGCCCGTAAGGACGTTGTTCGGATTCACTTCCACCTTCACCGTGCCGGAGTCTCCAGTGCCCGGCTCCCACGCTATCCGCTGCAGGGTAGCTGACGCGTCGTTGGCGTCGGTGAAGGACGCGGGCTTCAGCACGCCGTTGGTGTCGTCGGCGCCCACTGCCTCGCCGATAGTTTCCGGGTCGAAGAAGGCTTCGTGCAACGTGCCCCCGGGGGCATTCACCTTCACCGTCCATTCGTAGCGGGAACTGTACCCTTGGCAGAGAACGAAATAATATGCTCTGTGGTTGAAGTAGAGCTCGTATATCCCTGCAGGAAGGGGTCGCTCCACCACCACTCGACGAGCATATTGAATGGCGTCGTTCTCACCGTCCCCCGAGGAGTCCCAAGGAACTGCGTCGCCCAACTCGACGCTAAACAAGTTGGCATCGCCGCCGTCAAACCATGTCTCTGCCCTGGTGTTAGGAAGATCCCCGTAATCTAAATCTTCATGCACTACACTTGAGGCAGCTATCCCGGAGCCTACCTGTTGGTCAGGGATTCTACGAAAATATCCCTTTCCCTCCGTCTGGTTCCTATGGCGATTTATCTTCTCATATCGATATGTGCGCTGAACGCATTCCGTGTACTCCTCGGAACCGTCATCGGCGTTGAGCTTTGCCGTGACCGCAGCAATTCGGGCCTTGATCTCACCCAGGGTAATCGTCGGCGCCGTCCCCGTGGCCGGCGGCACGTCCGTCAGAAACTGTTGCCGGTCCCCAGTTGACTGCGACGTTGCGCCCACTGCTGCCACGGTCGGCAACCACAGCTTTTCATGTATGCTGGCTATGCTGTATCCGTCGTCGGGAGAATACATGGGTCTACTTCCACCCCATGCCAGGTAGTACCGATTAGCCTGCTGTGTGGTAGGGAGGGATGCCTCGGAAGTTTGTAGAAAGACAATGGCTTCGTGATCATCCCACTGGGGGTTCCGGGCATTGACTATGGCTGGCAGCGCGTCCTGGGCCTCCTCGGCTGTGTCAAAGAGTGGGGCTGCGGCCCACACGGCCACGATGTTGTCGGCCCCGCTGCCCTTCAGGTACTCTTGCACACTCAAGCTGAACTCCAAGAGTGCCAAGTACTTCATCCCTTGGTACGTTGTGCCTAGTTCTGTCGTTGAAGACACAGAGTCGAGCTGCACACGGGCAATCACCGGAGACGCCAAGATCCTCTCTTCGAGGGATGCGGGACCGTCATATGCAACAGGAGCTTGCGATTGTGGCGCCACTGCGTTTGCGGGGGTTCGAGAATTCCCCGAATGCGCAGTGTCGGAAGTCGACCCCGACGCTACCGGCGGCTCTATCCGATCTCCCCCTTTGACCTCCTCCGCAATACCTGAGGAGCCACAGCCCAACAGCAGAATTGTTACTCCTACCAGCAGGATGAAGCTGAACGTTCTCGTCATGGTGGTCCTTTTGGCATGCATTGAGCTCTAATTCTTGCACCTATCACGGGCCGGGATGGTCGGTCGGCTCGTGGATAGCGTAGATAGCCCGCAGCTGGGCTATGTCCTCTTCGGTTATCCCCTTGCTGATATTCATGACGGCGACCAGTACCTGCAAATCTGGGTAGCTGTCGCTGTAGAAGTCTGGAAGCCCCAGGGTATGCCCGAATTCATGCAGTATGACGCGGTCTACATGCAGGTAATATCTACCAGGCGAGCCGCTCCCGGTGCTCCCGGCAGTAGGCGTCGAGGCAGTTCTGGAAGGCGGGGCGGATGTTCAGCTCGTTGTCTGATCCGCCGAACTCGACCAGTTCCTTCCGCCTGGCGTAGTAGGTTTCTATGTGGTGGTAGTCGGGCACTTCGTCCTTAACATACCCAAGCAACGTTACCGACGCAACTGCGCGTAGTCGTCGTCGAACTGCCTTAAAGAAGCCGAGGCGCAGCCGACCGGCTTGGGCAGCGGCAATCGTGGACTTTGGTTGGCCCACGGGCCCGCTGCCATCGGCTTGGTGCCCCCGCGAGCGCGCGGATCTATCGGACACTGTAGTGGGCAACGGGAGGGCGCCAACGCCGGACGGCATACCCGAGGATGACGAATTCCTTCAAGCCCAGGATGACTGAATTGCGAGTTGTGTGCAGGTACAGTAGCGGGAACGTTGGACCGAGGAAACCGGCGAACTGGATTGGATGTGATGGCCAATTCCGGTTGCTGTTTGCTCCGATGCTATAGAGAGCGCAGGGAGGGCATTCTGATGAAGAGAAGGAGGATAATCGGCGTGCCCATGAGTGCCCCAAAAATGAGGGCGAATTCGTTACTGACTGCCTGGGCAAGCGCCCCACCAACAATGAAGCCGATGGGCATGGCGGAAAACGCTATCTGATACAGGCCCAATACTCGCCCCCGCATTTCGTGGGCCGTAAGCTGCTGAACCAAGGTTATCAACAGCGTTACAAACATGGAGCCACCAACTCCCATGATGAACAGGATGATGACGGAGAGCGGAAAAATCCTGGAGAAACCGAAGGCGACGGCGCAAACGTCCCATATTACGGCAGTGACCAGGAACCACAGCGCCTTCCTTTTCAGGTCTCCCAACGCTGTCATGAGGATGGATCCTGCGAGAAAACCCGCGGCGAGGGATGCGGCCAGCAGGCCATAGCCAGAGGGGCCGGCGCCAAGCACGTCGCGGCCGTATACGGGCAAGAGGGGAATTACTGCTGTGCCGAAGACTGCAGTTGCCGCGATTACGAGCAGGGCCAGGACGAGTCTGTTGGAGAGGGCATACGCTACGCCTTCGCGGATCTCCTTCATCAGGGAGGTCTTTGCGTCCGGGTCACTCGGCGGCGGTCCGGGTCTTGTGGTGAGAATAAGGGCCGTTGCAAATAAGTACCCGACTACAGCCAATGCGAAGGGGGACTCCGCTCCATACCGAATGATCATCAATCCAGCCAAGGCGGGAGCTACCATTTCTCCCACATCGTCGGCGAGCGCCTTCAGGGAGTTTGCGGTCAGGAGCTGATTTCGTTCCACCGATTCAGCAATGTACACTTCCTTTGCAGGTCTCATGAATGCGAAAACAGTCCCAGCGCCAAGGGTAATCAGAGGGAGATGCCAGATGCGCAGACTGTCTGAGACTGCCAAGTATACGGTGAAAAATAGCAATCCTGACAGGGCCAGGTAGGAGAGCAGTATGATCCGCCGTCTTGGCAGGCGGTCGACAATGGCCCCACTCAGGAGAGACAGAATGACTATCGGAAGTGCGGCAGCGCCGAGGGAAAGGCCTACCCAAAGCTGGGAATTGGACAATTCCAAAGCTACCCATGCAATTCCGAATGTCTTTGCCTGATTGCCTGTGGCGGCAAAGATGTTTGCCAGCCAGAAGCTTCTGAAATTTCTCCGTCGAAGAATCTGGACGAGGGGCAGGGGCATTCTGCTAGCGTGTCAACTCAGGGCTATGCATGGTTGCGCCTCATTATTTGTTGCCGCCAGACTGCATTTCAGTGTCATCATACTCACTTGATGATTGACTCGGTCATCCTCGTTCTGGTTTCGCAATCTGGGTATCGTCCCTTCCAATCTGGGACCTCCCCATTTCTCCTGATGAGTGGGCTTGCTCATACGGGGAGGCTTTCCCAGCGTAGTAGTTATCGGCATTCTCTCATTTTTCGCTGAAATTCTACAAATTGAGGTTACCTGGTAGTAGTTGTGCTGGTTGGAATCTGGCGGGTTCTCGAATTCCGGGCCTTTGCTGAAGGTCTGGGCGCAGCCAACATGGAGAGAGATATTCCTCGAAGGCCACTGTCACCGTGCCGCGGTCCACCATGGTGATGCTGGCCACGGACGCCGTGGTATTCTCCTTCCACTCACCGCCAGTCCACCTTGTGCGCCGGATCGTGGCCGAGCCCCTCGTGGGCCAGGTCCGCGTCACTCTGGGTCGCCGCCGACCGGATCGCGCCGCCGTTGAGTTCCAGGGTGTTGGCCTGAACCGCGATGCCTCGTGTCGACTCGTTCGGCTGCACCACCTCATAGGCGAAGACCAGATCCGTTGTGCCGCTCCCGCTCTCGTACACCACCCACTTCTGGCCCCAGTGCCCCGGGTCCATGTCGATTCTCAGCTGCGGCGCGCCTTCGATCTCCACCGCCTCGCTGAAGGACAGCCGGATGCGGATCGTCTCGCCGAGGCGGTAGGCGTCGTCGTCGCCCGCGTCCGAAACCACTTCAACCCCGGTCACCCCCAGGGTTTTCGGCACCGGAACGCCGGAGAAATCGGCAAACCGCTTGCCCTCGGAGTCCCATAGGCCGGGTTCACCCGCCGGGCGGGCGTAGCCCAGCGTGACTGCCTCGCCGGCGGCCAGCGCGCGCCCGAGCGTGAGCGTCACCCCGGCGCCGTCGGCGGTATAGGACAAACTCACTACTGCCGGGGCCCCTGCGTCGGACGTCCCCGTCAGGCGGAATGCCTCCGTACACCGATGACGGGGAGTTGGAGTCGATTATCGTCATAGTTCAGGACATGTCGCCCATGGAGGAGTTGGAGCGGTTGCGGTCCGAGTTCCTGGGCACGGTGAGCCACGAGCTGAGGACGCCTCTGACATCCATTCGGGGATCGGCGACCACGCTGATCGACGACGGGACATCCCTGCACCCCGCCGAGATGCGGCAATTCTTCCGGATAATAGTCGAACAGGCCGACCGGATGCGCGGGCTGATAAGCAACCTGCTTGACGTGGCCCGAATCGAGACTGGGACACTGCCGGTTGAGCCGGCGCCGGCCAGCGTGGCAGACCTCGTTGACGAGGCGAGGAAGACATTCGTGAGCGGTGGGGGCAGAAACGACATACACATTGACCTGGCCGACGAACTGCCGCTGGTGATGGCCGATCGCATGCGTATCCTACAGGTGTTGGGCAACCTGCTATCAAATGCTTCCAGATACTCGTCCGCCTCGACTCCCATAGGAGTCTATGCTGAACGACGTGACCTCCATGTGACGGTCTCCGTAATCGACCAGGGAAGAGGGGTGCCCGACGAGCAGCTGCCCCATCTGTTCAGGAAATTCTTCCGGCTCGACCACGCGGAGCAGGGAGGCGGTCTGGCAGCGTCGGGACTGGGACTCGCCATATCAAAGGGGATAGTGGAGGCGCATGGAGGGCGGATCTGGGTGGACAGCGAAGGCCCGGGCATGGGTACCCGTTTCAGCTTCACACTCCCTATAGTGGATGAGAACAGCAGCGGCCTGGCCATCGGCCCCTACCGGCGGTCCGCCGGTTCACGCAGGGCCAAGAGCGAGCAGCTGCGCGTCCTTGCGATTGATGACGACCCCCAGGCGCTGCGCTACATCAGGAGCGCCCTCACCAAGGAGGGCTATGCGCCTATCCTCACAGGCGATCCCGCGGAGGCGGCCACCCTGGTGGAGGAGAATGAGCCCCACCTGATCCTGATGGACCTGAGATTGCCCGGCACCGACGGAATCGAGCTGATGCGGGACATCACCAGAATGGTGGAGGTGCCCGTGATCTTCGCATCGGCCTATGGCCAGGAGGAGAATATCACTCGGGCTTTTGACATGGGAGCGTCGGACTACATAGTCAAGCGCTTCTCCCCCGCCGAGCTTGCAGCCAGGATACGGGCGGCCCTGCGCAAGGGGACTTCGGGTTGGACAGGGCGAGCGGAGCCATTCGTTCTGGGAGACCTGGCGGTCCACTATGCCCAGCGCCGGGTGACGGTAGCCGGTAGGCCGATGGAGTTGACGCCCATAGAGTTCCGGCTGCTGCTGGAGCTTTCGGTGAACGCGGGGCGCGTGGTGAGTCACGACGAACTGTTTCGGCGCGTCTGGGGGCCGGGTCACTCTGGGGAGGCACATTCGCTGCGCTCCTTCGTAAGAAAGCTGCGCAACAAACTTGGCGACGACGCGAAGAACCCCAGGTACATCTTTACCCACCCCGGCATGGGGTATCGTATGCCGGACCCCCGGGAGGCGGACGGAGGATGAACCGCTCCGCCACTATCCAGGTGGAGTGTAACCACTTCCGGCCGGGCAAGAATGACGGGGAATGTTCGGCCTCGGCTGGCACCACGTCGAAGCGGGATGCTGGGCGGAGGGCAAGGTCTCTAGATTTTCGGTCTACATAGATGGTCATTTACATCTACTAACGGCGTCTGAAGCGGAAAAGAGGCCCCATACGTGAACAGATATGGGGCAGCCAACATTGAAGTCCGGCGGCTGCCCATTTGCTTTCGGCCAAGTGCCCTTGCACCGAATAGCTCGACATCCTGCTTGTGTTTCAGGATTCTCACCAATAGAAAGTAGCGTCGGCAGCGGTGAGGGAGTTTTGAATTCAGTCCTGATAGGGCGGAGATGGTGGGCCTATTCTGACGATAGACAGAACCGTCTTTGAGCTTTGGCTCGGCGAACTGTGAGCCTCGGGACCACCGCCATGACCGAAAGTCCGAGCCTCTCTTCGGGTGGGCCAACGTGTCCTGCACCGCAATCTCTTGGCTGGGAGTTCGCTATATGCACTCCTGCAAATGACTGGGGATGTAGTTCCTGACAGCCTGGGGAACCGCCCCTTGACATGCAAACTTGTGGTTGCGTATCGTATGCGTGCATGAACAAAGACCTAGTCTTCAGGGCACTCGCGGACCCAACACGGAGGTTGATGTTGGACGAGTTCTCTGAGCGCAAGGAGCAGACGCTCTACGAGCTCACGGCGCGCTTGATCATGCGACACAAAGTCACCATCTCCCGACAGGCCTTAGCCAAGCACATTGATGTCTTAGAAAAAGCGGGGCTAGTAAGTTCAGAGAAGCGCGGCAGGTATCGGATGCTTGTTTTCAACGATGAACCCCTCAGGACTGTCGTGAACCGATGGCTCAAGTGACACTATGAAGAGAAAAGGAGGCCAGATATGCGCATTACACTCAGCGGCGTTTTCGTAAGAGACCAGAACGAAGCTCTGCGGTTCTACATGGAGACCCTCGGCTTTGTGAAGAAGCATGATGTCCCCGTGGGGGAATTCAAGTGGCTCACCGTCGTCTCGCCCGAAGATCCAGATGGGACCGAGTTTCTGCTTGAACCAAATGAAAACCCGGTAGCAAAAGAATATCAGAAGGGGATATTTGACCAAGGAATCCCGGCGGCGTCCTTTAGCGTTGCGGACATCCGCGCAGAGTATGAGAAGCTGAAGTCACTGGGCGTAGCTTTTACGATGGAGCCTACAGAATTGCCCAACGTCACTATTGCGGTCTTTGACGACACCTGCGGCAACCTGATCCAGTTAATGCAGACTTAACAAGTCTCGACCAGACTACCCTGTTCGGGACGCGTGGGTTTTCCAGCCCATTGAGGCACTTGGTGGGCCGGACTGGACGAAATCAAGAACCGACGCCGATTCTCGGGTCACCCCGTCCCTCGGCATGGGCACCGTGTACGTCAGAACGGCTTCGTCTCCATTGACCTCAATGCCCTCCACGAAGTTGCGGATGAGCGCCTTGCGCTCAGGAATCGTCCCCTCCTTCAGGAAGTTTCGGAAGTCCGCCACATACTCCACTATCTCCTCGGCGTCGGGAAGGGCAACCCTGCGCTGCTCAAGCTGGGTCTCGGCGTCCTCCCGCGCAGCCTCCAGCTGCTCCTCACGGTGCCGCAGAGACATGATGCGGGGTGACAGGACCTCAAGAGTCAACTCGCTCGTCTCAATGGCCTCGTAGAGCTTGCCTAGTCGCCTCCTCACGTCCTCTAGCTCCGCCTCTACCACCTCCAGCCTGCCGGACAGTTCACCTGCCATCGCGTCTATCTCCTCGGCCACTAGCTGCACCAGCTCCACGATGGTCTCCTCGGTCAGTATTCGCTCCCGTATCTTCTCTACGATGAACTCCTCAACCCTGGGGGCGTTCAGGTAGCGGGCGGTGCACGTCCCCGCTCCTTCGGTGAACAGGGTCCCGCAGATGTAGTAGGCGAACTGCCCACTCTTGGCTCCCTGGGCGCGATAGGGCCTGCCGCAGACGCCGCACTTGAGCAATCCGCTCAGGAGATACGGACTCCCCACCCTCGCGGGCCTCTGCACCTTGGGAGCGCGCTCACTCATTGCCTGCTGAACGTCGTCGAACAGTTCCCTGGACACCAGCGCGGGCCAGGCTCCTTCCACCCTCACCGGCTCCTGGGCCTTCTCTCCCTTGCCCTTTCTGCCCCACACTGCGGTGCCGGTGTAGGCTTCGTTTTTCAGCACGTAGTGGAGACCGCCCTTGTACCAGCGCTTGCCCCGGTTGGTGACGCCCCGGTCGTTCAGCTCCTTGCATATCTCCTTGAGGCCGTAACCCTGGAGCGACTTCTCGAATATTTCCTTCACTACGGGAGCCGTGGCCGGGTCAACTTCCAGGGTGGGGCGTTCCTTCGCCCCGTCGCTGACCTTCACCTTCCTGTAGCCGAAGGGGGCCTTCGAGCCCAGGAAGAAGCCTCTTGAAGCCGCTTCCCTCATCCCCCGGACGACCTCTTGGGCAAGATTTTCGCTGTAATATTCGTCCACAGACTCGATGATCCCCTCCAGCAGCCTGCCGGTGGCGTTGTCCTCGGCCTGCTCGGTGATGGACACCACGCGGATGCCCTTGCGCCGCAACTGGGACTTGAAAGCCACGGCGTGCTCCCGCTTGCGGGTGAAGCGACTAAATTTCCAGACGAGAATGACGTCAAAAGGAGCCTTCGGCTTGCTGCCCTCCTCGATCATCTCTCTGAACTGGGGCCGGTCGGCCACGCGGCCGCTCTCGGCCTCGTCGATGTACTCGCGGGCGACGGAGTAGCCGTTGGCCTTGGCGTACTCCTTCAGCGCCCGAAGCTGGGCGGCCACGGACAGGTCCACGTCCTGCCTGTCGCTGGACACCCTGGCGTACAGGGCCGCAGGGGTCAGGGGCTGTAGGTGCTTCTGCTTCTTCATAGAATACTCCTCCTGTGCAGGGTAGATTTGGCAGGATTCTAAGCTAGACACGTGACTGACGGAAGATGCCTCGACTAGATTCGTTTAGCTGTCGCTCTAAGTCTGCGTAAGGCTTTGGCTCTGAAGAAATGCCAAGGACCTTGCTCAGGCTCTGTTGCGCCGGCCACCGCAAGTACATCACGTCTCCTTCTCTTTCGACCTCAGCGTGGGGAAAGGAATCCCTGAGCCATGTAGGAACAGGATGGCGTGCCCACGGATTCTCGTAGAGACAGACTTCCGCGTACGGGATTGTGTGCGGCAACAATCCGTGAAATAACAAGGTAGCACTTATGGTCGTGTTCTCCTGTCTACCCCAAATGCTCCGCCGTTTGGAGTATCCCTTGGGAGGCGTAATTCGGCTTACGCCTGTTTCCGCAGACTGCTCCCATCCAAATAGTGCCACTGATATATCAATGCGATCGCTCGGGAAGTCAGCCAGATCATTCATTGCTAGCAATAGTGGACCCGAAACATGCTTGTGTTGTTTCACTTTGGCTCTTGCCGCCCGGATGAGGGGTGAAACGCTATCGATTCCTCCACCACGACCAAAGCTCGCCAGTAGCGGGGCAGGAATCCCCTTGTGCTCTTCCGAACGTGGGCTGGCGACAATCTCTATCTTCCATTCCTCCGATGGAGCCTGTGCATCATGTGGAGGCTTCCCGCTTGGAAATGAGAAGACTGCCGATTGGGACTTGAGACATTCGGTGCTCAGTCCCTCCATCCATCCCTTGATGGAATCTAGGTCTCTCTTGGCGAGATTCTGGTAGAGCTCTCCAGATGCCGTCGCCCAAAACGAGTAGATGTGGGGTACCTGACAGATTTCGTCCAGTTTCCTACATACATCGTCCTCGGTGGGTCTTGGTTTCGAGAACTGCTCGGGCGTTACAGCGGTAGCTTCAATGTAGAAGCTCTCACCGTCAGGAGTCGCCGCAAGGTAGTCTGACTTTCGGTTGCCGATCGCAGGCTGTTCTTCCGGCTGGCATCCCAATTCATCGAACAGTCTACCGACGAACTCCTGAAAGAAGTCGCTGGTGTGTTGATTCTTCTCATTGCGCATCGTCACACCATCTCAGGCGGCTGTAACCTCAACCTTGAGGCTGCGCCCCACTGCTCGGAGCGCCTTCTGTACCTGGCTCACATGCGAGCGGTGGTCCGGGTTCGTCAGCTTACGTACAGCGGACTCGCTGACGCCCAGCCGGTCGGCAAGGTCCACCTTCGTGATACGCTGCGTCTTCATAGCCGAGTAAAGGGCGAGCTTGGCGGCAACGACGGTTGGCACGGGCACTGACACTTGCCCGTCAACAACCTCGCTGGGAGTAGGGATGTCCCATTTTTCGTGGACATACCCGGCCAGGGCCGTAGCCAAGGCGTCCTCCGCCATTGCCAGAGCCTCGGAACGGTCCCTTCCGCCGGTGATGGCCTCCGGCACGTCCGGGAAGGTGACTACCAGTCCTCCATCTTCTTCATCGTGGGTCAGTTGACATGGATATGCGTAAAGCATGGCTCAGAACTCCCTTCGGTCGATGTTCAACTGACGCAACATCGCGGCTAGCATGCCCTTCTTCAGTTCGCCTCGCTGCACCGTGGTGAAACGGGAACCTACGTAGACTCTGCCGTGACTGCCCTTGCCGTGAGTAGGGTCGAAACGGAAGGCTTGCCCTGTTCTCCGAGCATACTCCCTGGCTCGCCCGATGAACTCACGACTGGTCATAAGTTGATTATCGCACCTTTTTATGCGATTGACAAGCAAGGACTGGCCGTCCACTGTCAAGCATACCTTGAGCGGTATGAGTTGATACGTGCAACCGGGATATGAGATAAAATGATTGGAGACACCGAGTCTATGTTAGGAGCCTTGGTCTATGGACGGAAGCCTTGTCAGTCTCAATGGATTACTCACCGGCAACCAAGTGTTCGATATTCCCGTTTATCAGAGGGGCTATGCCTGGGAGAGGAAGAATCTGGAGGACCTGTGGGAGGACCTCTATTACCTCGACGCTTCCAAGAAGCACTACTTCGGCACGGTGCTTCTCAAAGACTCGGGGAAGACCGCTAGAACCTCGTTAGCTGCTTTGAAGCGGTTCGATCTGATAGACGGACAGCAGAGGCTTACTACTGTCCTGATACTGTTGCGAGAGATCATCTCGCAGTTGAAGGAGGTAAGTACGAGTGAGTTGCGCGGAGATGTGGACGCTCTGGAGAGGAGCTATCTGAAAGACGGCGGTCATTACAAGCTGAACCCTTTGGGTGACGATGGTGACTTCTTCCACCATGTCGTCATTGACGGCAATGACTTTCTAGCTGGAGACACTACTACTCACTCCCAGCGCCGCCTGACGGGGGCCAGAGCCTTCTTCAGAGAACGACTTGTCGGCGAGAAGGAACGCCAGCCTTCCGAATACCAGAACTTTCTGGTGCAATTCAAGCAGAAGATCGACGATCTTCAGCTCATACAGTACCAGGTCAACTCGGATGCGGACGCCATTCGCATCTTTGAGACCGTCAACGACAGAGGCCGCCCACTGAGCAATCTTGAGAAGACCAAGAGCTTTCTCATGCACACTTCGTACCTCGGGATAGAAGACGATGACGCGGTAGCCGGGAGGCTCGAAGAACTGAATGGCCACTTTTCCAGAATATATCGTCACTTTGAAGACGTGAGCGGAACCAAGCACATGGAACGCTTGCGCATGGACGAGAATGACGTTCACCGTTACCACTTCATAAACTACATCTCGCCCGGAGATACTTCGTCGCGTCCCACCGATAGCCTCAAGGACCGCGTTAGAGACAAGCTGAGGGATGACCCTGAAAAGTGTGTCAAGTACGCGATCACCTACGCTAGAGACTTGGAGATGACTTTCCTCGCGGTGAAGCAAATCACGAAAGCCTTCAAAGAAGATGAAGAAGGCGGGACGCTTAGCAAAATATTCATGCTGGAGAGGATGGGGAACATATTTCCACTCTTGATAGCCTCCTGGCTGAGGTTCGGAGACGATGGCCCACGTCTGAAGAGGATCCTGAGCCTTCTGGAGGCATTCATCGTTCGCGTATACCTGGTGAGTGGACACCGGAGTAATACCGGAGGGTCCACGCTCTATGGGATGGCTCACAGAGTGCATCGCAAGAGACTGGACTACGAGAGCCTAATTGATGAGTTGAAGGGGATGAATCAATACTACCAGAACGACGAACAATTCAAGCGTTCCCTAGGTTGGGGCGACCTCTATGAGCGCCTAAGCTCAAGAACTATAAGATACCTGCTTAGCGAATACGAGATTCGACTCAGAAAGAAGGTTGATGTCCCATTGGCTGTCGCGACACAGGAGAAAATCCTATCGTCCGACTACGAGGTAGAGCATATCTGGGCTCAGCATCCGTCTTATGAAATGGACGCAGAGGAAGCAGCGGAACACAGGCAGAACGTCCATCGTCTTGGCAATCTGACCATAGCTTCCCAATCATGGAACAAGAGCATGGGAAACAGGACATTCCATGACAAGCGGTGGCAACCTGGCGATGCGCCCAGTTACTCGAACTCCAATCTGTTGGTACAGAAGGAGCTTTCCGACCTTCCCACTTGGGATGTCGGCACGATCAACGACCGGGAGGCTGATATAGTGGCCTTCTCGTTGCAAAGGTGGGCCGTATAGCTTTAGGGTTGCTCGTCCTCACTACCTCACCCAATCAAGATGAGGATTGGCTCGGTGGATTAGTTGGATAATCTTCGGGCTTGCCTGAGTCTCCTGACTGAATCACAAAGTCGCGGCGGTCTCTATACAGACGGGCGCGGTTAATGACGTTCTCGCCATCCTCTGGATCGAAACCATCCCACTGGCTGTTGAACCAGTATTTGAAGTCACCGATGAAGAGGTACTTGTTGCTCACGTGGAAGAAGCGGCAGGTTACGCCCTCACCGTCTTGGAAGCGGGCGTAGATCGCGTTTAGCAGTTCCTGCTGACCATCCTTCTCGCTGAGGACGTATTCGTGAGGCCAGGTATCCCGGTAAGTGACTGCTTCCTGCCATGGTGCGCGTTCGATTAGGTTGGTCAATGTTCGTTCCATGCATCCTACCTCTTCATCAGAATCCTAAATCCGAAACCTGTTTCATCCTACCTCAGCACGAACCACCACAGGAAGATGCAGCCGATCAGCAGCACGAGCAACACGAAGGCGATCAGGCTGATGACGTTGAGCACGTATTTCGTCGCTTTGTGGTCGGCGACCTCCTGGCGGTGCTCCATCTCAAGCTTCACATACGGCCCTCTGGCAGTGGCCGCGGACTCCCTGGCCTCATCCCGCTCCCGCTCCAACTCGGACGCCCTGTCCACTGACACAAACAGCTTCCGCTCCAACTCCCGCACGCTCCGCTCAAGCTCCTTCTCCCTGACGATGGCCCGGCGCAGAAGCTCCTCGTCGGGAATGTACTCCCCCACCATCCGCACGTAGACCCGGCGTCCCTCCCGGCGAACCTCGACCTCTCCCGTCCTGATCTTCCGGTCGAGGGTTGAGATGGAGACCGCCAGCTCCCGGGCAGCCTCCGCTTTCGTCACCCACCGGACACGCTCAGCCATCGCTCATCCCGTCGCTCCGCGGATAACGCCGCCCCCGCTTGAACAGACGCCATCTCCGCCCATCGTCCTCAGGCTCATCCGCCGGTTTGCCCTCGGATTCGTCTTCCGCCTCCTGCGCCGCCTCCAATGCCGCAACCCTGCGGGTCAGCTCCCCCACCAGCCTTGCGAGATCGTCCACGCCGTCAATCGCCACCCTGATCCTCGCCTCCAACCTGTCCAGCGGCGTCGTTTGCTCCCAGCCGGGATCGTCCAGGTTGGCCATGAACCGCTGGACGGCGAGGGTCATCCCCCTCGTCAACCGCTCCCGGCGCAGGGCCAGCGCCACCGTCTTCCGGTTCACCCCAAGCAGCGAGGCCGTCTTGCGCTGTCCCTCCCGCTTGACCAGCCACTCCACGACCCACTTGAGGTCGGGCTGGCCGTCCTCGGCCTTCGACGCCTCCTCACCACTCCTGTTCGTATCGTCGGCAGCCATTCTCTCGTCTTCCCCTCAGTCCAGCACAAACACGCTGATGATTAGCAGACCGAGCAGAACGACGGCGACGAGACCGAGGATGAAGGCCACTCGTCTCATCCTGTCGTGCGCGGCGGTCTCCTTGAGCCAGGTGTCCTCCCGCTTCCCGTAGGCGTCCCTGGCCTCGTCCCGCTCCCGCTCCAACGCCGATACGGTCCGCTTCAGTCTGAGCGCCTCCTGATGGCTCTCGTCGAGCCTGGCTGTAGCGCGGCGCAGCAGCTCTGCGTCGCTCAGGTACTCCCGCCCCCGCATCCGCACGTAGACCCTGCGTCCCTCCCTGCGGACCTCGACCTCTCCCTTTCGGATCATCCGGTCCAGGGTGGACAGGGACACCTCCAGCGCCTGCATCGCATCCGCCTTCGTAACCCAGTGAGGATCTTCATTCATAGCCGTGCCTCGTCATCGGCTGACACTGTTTGCCAACTCACCGTGAGCAGTTCGCTGTCGGTCCTGCGTCCTCCGTCTTGACCAGCCATGCCACGACCCGCTTGAGTTCCGCCCGGCGGTCTCCGGCCTTCGATTCGTGCTCTCGGCAGCCATTTTCGCCTCTACAGGGGGTGGCCCACTTTTGCAATTCTCGGTGGAATCAGCCCCTGACAGCGACCGGTCACCGGTTCCGGCCAATCCACTCCATCTGTGGCGTAAAACCCTAGCTGGCTGGCCCATAATGTCCGTTCCTACCCATGCCCCGAATTCATGTCACTCACCCCGACCTCCTTTCCCGCCAAAACCGATGGGCCAACCTGGGCCGCCAGCACCCTCTGGCGCCCTCAGATGTGGCAGATTCCCCATCCGAGACCACCGGACGCCCTCATCCTTAGCTAACTCACCCGTTTTTGGCTGACACGCCACGGTTGTAAAAGTGCAATTGAACTGTCATCGGACGGCTCTTATAGTTTAGCGTAGCTTCTCAGTGACCTGCAAGTTGCATTGCTGACACGTCAGACTGCAATGCCCACGTTTTGTAGCTGGCATCGGCCCTCGTTGGCCCATCTCCCCGCGTCGCCGGACCGCCGAGAATTGCCTTTTTACAACAATCTTGGCCCCCCAGACGGCAGGGAGGGCAGATAGCGATGCATCAGCGCTATCTATGTATCACCCCTTACAGGATGGGGAGATAGGGACGCATCGGCCCTAGCTCCCCCCTACAGGAGAGTGACGCTGCATCCGATGGTATAGCGAGTCGTAGGTGTAGGAGCCCAGCCCTGACAGCGCCAGTCGAGGGGAGGCCGGCTCCCACAAGGGACGCCAGGACTCCCCCAGTATCCCCTTGGTGGACAGCACAGGGATGCAGGAGACCAGGATGGGCAGCGACATCCGGTTCATCTGGGCGGCGGTGCTGACGTAGGTGTCCTCGACCTCTTCACTGTCCACAACGAACAGCGTGACGGGGTACGGCGCTTGGTCTTCCTTATGCTCATTGGACCAGTAGTAGTCTTCATAGGGGGCGAGGCGGGCACTGACTCCCTGCGGATGCCGGGCGCGCAGCTCGTGCTCAAGGTAGAACGGTATCCGAAGTCCCTGGGCCGTCATCTGACCCACGGCGTCGGGGGCGATGGCGGAACGACCCCAGTTGTAGGCACGGTCGGACCTGGCGGTGGGGACGGACCAGACCAGCTCGCTGTCGGGGTCGGCACGGGTCTCAGCAGCAAGCTTCGAGAGGAACCACGTGATGCCGTCGGCGTGCTTCGTCTGCCGCGCCCACGTCTCGATCCGGTGGCCCACGTGCCGTAGGCGTCCCTGTTTGTCGGTGGTGAGCTCCGTGCTCCAGATGCCCCGCGTGGTGGGCAGTTCGGCCCGGTCCCGGTGGGTGACGTAGCGAATGCCCTCGGCGGACAGGGTGTATCGAACCTCGCCCCGTTTGCCGTGACGCTCAATGAGACCCCAGGTCTTCACCAAGCCGTGCATCATCTGGCTGACCCGTCCCTCGGAGACGCCGAGCCAGGCGGCCAGATGCTCGCGGGGGATCATCGGGTGGTCGGTGATGAGGTCCAGCGTTCGCTTCTCGGAGGGGCTGACGCCGAAGGCCGGCGCGGCCTGCGTCATGCTCTCAGGCTGGGGTATGGAGGCGCGTTTGCGCTCCGGCGACGCGGTGGAGGGTCTCCTGCCGGGCCTGCCCTGCGAGATCACGTGCTCCAGGGTGTGGTACGTGTTCCCGATCAACCCGGTGGTCTCCTGCCAGACACGGCGATCCCGTCGTTCCAGCGCCCACCTGGACTCCACGGCGATGAAGAAGTCCCTGAGATAGACGCGGTCGCAGAACCTCCCCGTCAGCCTTCTCTCCCACACGCTGGGAACCAGGATCAGCACGATGTCCGGGCGCCGGCTGGAGTCGTACTCCGCCAAGGCTCGCAGCCGGTCGTGGAGCGACCGACGCCGCAGGGCCAGACCCTGGCGGACCACGCCGAAGTCCCGGCCGTCGTGCAGGGTGATGGTGGCGTCGAACCGGCCCCTGCGGTGGAACTCCACGCGGGACCTGCGTCCGTCCGTGCCGGGGGACATGGTGGCGGCGAGACGGTAGATGGCGGCCACGGCGTCCATCCTGCGAACAAGCAGCGTCAGCCACTCCCTGGACATGGGGTAGGCCCGCACGAAGTCCGAGGGCGTGTCGAAGTCGAGCACCCCGGCGGCCTCTCTGATGCCGTTGGCCGTCAGGTGGCACCTCTGGCTGGACGGCAGGTGGACGGTTCCGTGGTTGACGCGCCCGACGATGCCGTCAGTGAGTAGGTCAGTCAGATGGCGGTGGACTGTCGCGTGCGGCTCGCCCAGGATAAGCGCCAACTCCGTCGATTCGACGAATGGCATCCGGCTGAGGGCGTCGAGCAACTGTCGGTCGGTAATGGCCATGTGTCGAGCGTAACCATTGAGTGTCCACGTGGGCAACCAACAAGTGTCAGCACCGACACAGGCCACATTCAACGTGGCCAAGAGAGAGAAAGCTCTACAAGCGCTTGCTCTTACGGCGCAATGCCGACGAGTACGAGGGGAACAGCTGGGACGCCTCGCCCTTGCCTCAGCACGTTCAAGAGGTCGCGCTCATAGTAGGGGACACCTGAGGACATCTCTCGTTCCAACTCCTTCATGGGGAGTATCTCGATTCCAACGTCGATGATGTCGGAGACATAGAAGCTGAGGTGTTTCACAAACAGGTCATGGGCCACAAATGCGTACTTGCCAAATTGGACCTCTACCGCAACCCTGTCCTTCACGAAGTCAGTTTGGTTGTAGGACATGATGGGTGTCAGACCAGCTTCTTCGATGATGCGCCTCTGCTCGCTCTCCGGCAGGGCATAGGTACCGCGAAGTATCTTCTCGTCGTCAGTTACCCAGAATGTGTTCCGTCGCTCGCTCCATCCGAGTCGACCAAGACCTTCACTGAAGGCACGGTTCATGTCGGCTGGAGAGAACAGCAACTTCCCTCGCATGGTCTTTTCCCTTGAGACCTTGGTTCGGCAGGCGAAGGCATCTACCCTTGATATAACGCTCTGAACCTCTTCCCACAGGTGCTTACGGTGCACGAGCAGATACTCCTCGCCGTTCAGATGCGAGTAACGAGCCTTGATCTGCATCAATGGCCCCCATTTGGCTTGGACGGGTCGTATATAGGTTTACCCATAGGACGGGTGCGGAGACTGCCATCGTAGAGCTGTTGGACTCGCTGGCGGGCAATGTCCACGTACTCCGGGACGATGTCGCACCCGTAGGCAGCGCGACCATGCATGAGGGCGGCAATTATCGACGATCCGACTCCCATATAGGGGTCGAATACTGCATCTTCTGCATTGGTCATTGAAAGGACGAGCCGTTCCACGAGTTCAACCGGGAACTGGCAAGGGTGTAGCGTCTTCTCCGGGTGGTTGCTCTTGACATTCGGGAACTCCCACACGTCACTCGGGTTCTTTCCCTTGGGGTTTCCCGACAATTTGCCAATGTTCGGACCCTTGAAATGGCGCTTGCCTGGGTACTTCGCCGGGACTCTGATCGGGTCGAGGTTCCAAGTGTAGTCGTCGCCCTTCGTCCACCAGTTGATGGTCTCATAGCGCCCTGACAACCGCCTCGTTGAATGTAGACCGTGTCCAAAGTGCCAGACAATCCGGTTACGAAGCTTGAGCCCGTGATTGCGGAATATGGGAAAGAGGACAGCGTCGAGAGGGACGATCTCACCGTTGTTGACGTAGTTCCCTATCTGCCAGCAGATCGAACCCTGAGGGTGTAAGACTCGGACACACTCGCGTATTACCCGCTCCTGAGCCTCAAGGTAGTCGTCAAGGGATGTTTTGTCCTCGTAGTCTTTGCCCAGATTGTAGGGGGGTGACGTGACGACCAGCTTCATTTGGCCGTCGTGAAACTTCTGCATGAAAGCAAGGTTGTCTTCGCAAGCCAGAACTATCTCACCTCTATTGGCCGCTGGCTTATCTGGCCGTTCCAACGAAACAGACTTAGCCGCTCCGGTCACGGCTAGCGTGGCAGGGCGTCGTGTCTCCTTCTGTTGCATAGGAGTCCTCACCACTAGATCATTTGCTTGACTTGGCCAGATTTGGGGTCGTAGCTGGAGGCAAAGACCAAGAGGTCGTCGCGACTGACGAACCATTGGGTACCGTGGCGAATCGCTGGAAGGCGCTTCGAGCGGATATTCCGCCGAACAGTCTCTTCATTCACTTTGAGGTAGACGGCGACTTCGGGGACCGAGAGTTCTTCTTTCAAACGCACTCCACCTATCCTAACGGATTACAATGTGGTGGTAGTATACTACCATACGTGCTTTTCAACAACTCGCTCGATCTTGCTGAGGCCGCCTGTGGTGTCTGTCTAACACACCTGGCATTGCGATCAACGGTCCGGGAGCCTGCCTAATCATTCGCAGACGACACCGTCGTTGTCGGCGTCGTTCATGTACTCATACGCAGGATGCCCTCGGCGCACCGGGGCTATGCAGTGGTTGCGCGCCTCTGCGCAGGTGATGCGGCCATTCCCGTTGTCGTCGTACCTTTCGAGTGCGTTATTGCTACCGCCTTCTTCTGGAGTAGGAACCTGAGTGGCAGTCTGGGCGGGAGCTTCTTGCACAATCATGTCCGTGAACGTGCAACCCGCCAAGATGCTCTCCAGTGCGTCACTCTCGCGTTTGTCGATAGTCAGGTCATACTTGTTCCAAACCTCGACCACGCGGTTTGCGAACCAACACCGATTCAGGTCGGGGAGCCATTCGGCAGCATCCTTGCCGCTCTTCTGAGACCGATTCACCGAAGGACTAGCCAAGGTGAGATTGATCAGGTCGGAGGCAAACCGTCGTCTCGTTGCATCATCCGCTGCGCAGAGACCGCTGTCGTGAGCCTCGGAGCGTGCCACGATGTGCTCAATGTCGGTTTCAGACGAGCTATCGAACCACCTTCCCGTGTATGGGCTGTAGACGCTGCCGTCCATGCTGGCGACGATGTGTCGCTCGACAGACTGAGAATAAGGATAATCGTCAGAGTCGTACGGCGAGCAGCGCTCTTCTGGGGCGACCACAAGACCACGCCAAACGTCCATGCTCACTGTCCTCTGTGAAGGAGAATCAGAGGTAGCGGTAGGAGTCACTCTCAGAGTAGGTGCTGGTACTGTAGTGGTTGGTTCTGGTGTCGAGGTGGGGCCTGGCTCAAGCGTCGCCGCATCTGGCGTACAGGCCAACAGCAGGGTGGTTAGCAGGGCAGTTAGCGCAATCCCCAATTTGCAGCCACCTCTGCATGTCACCCTCCCCCCTACATCTTTATGCAACTGGCCGTTGCGGTTACGGCAGGCTCTCGATAGTCCAAGTAGAACCGCTCCTGCTGGCACTGAACCGGTTCAGATTTATGCTCTGGGCTTCCATCACGGTGTTGCCCATGCTTATGCCGCCGATGTTGCCGTCAAGTACCGCCGCGCCGTCCTCTCGAATCTTCATGGTGAAATCCCCTATGGAGCATTCGTCTCCCGGATACAGGATTAAGCCGACCGTGCACTGGCCGGAGCCTCCGCCGACACCCCCCGGGTCCGAGGGCCGCGTCACGTCATCAGAGGCTCCGGTCTCCGCCGGGTCGGGAAAGCCGAAATCGGTTTCGATACCGCAGGCTTCCACAGCCTGACCAAGCACCGCACTCTCCTCCATCGTCAGCCCTTTCCCAGACGCATCTGCGCCCGAGAGGACGGCAATGATGCGCTCCCCCGAGGATGTCCCTTCGACTTCCTCCATCAGACACGCGAGTCCGGCTGTATCTGGAGGAGGGCCTTCACCGGGCGGCGTCAGCGCTGCGGCCTCCTCCGGGGTTAGGCAGGCCATGACCTGTAGCATTCCAGGGCCGCCTCCATCCTCGTCAGACGAAGGGAACAGCCCGGCGGTCGGGTTGTCTACCAGAACATCCGATACGCACCTTCGCGTCTCGACGCTCAATCCTCCGGCCGCGATGTTCAGCATCGCAACGCTGGCAGCAGCTTGATGTTTCTCTGTAAAGCACTCGGTGGCTGAGGATAGCCCGTCCTCGCTGCCTTCTGACCCCTGATCTACTAAAGACGCTCTTAGAAAGGTCTGAAAGCCTGAACCGAGCTTGGCTTCTACGCAGGAAATTTCCTCTGGATCAAGAAGGTCGATGAGGTCTTGCCCATTGGATGTTTCATCGAGGTCCCAATCGGGAATCGTTGTCGAGGCGCCGCTAGACGTTGCAGGCGCAGTGGCCCATGGGGAAGTCGGGGATGCTGCTGTGCCGGGAGTTTCAGTCGGAGCAGCTGCCGTCGGTTGCGGAGTGGAAGTTGGATTTTCGGAAGTGTCACAAGCAGCGATTGCCGCCACCAGTAGGATAACCGCGGCAGTCGCAAAGATTCGAACCTTTGGCTTGCTGTGGCGTCGCTTGTTCACAAACACCTCCGACCGTCTCCATAACCTAGACCTCTAGCTTGAACCTAACTGCAAAGGTTCTTGATTTTATCAAGTCTGGTGGGCCCGGATAGACTCGAACTATCGACCTCGGTCTTATCAGGACCGCGCTCTAACCACCTGAGCTACGGGCCCACAGCTTCGGAATTATACCGCTTGTGTGCGGGGGTAGACAAGGGATTGTTGTCAGGGTGGGGGTTTTGGGATAAGGGGTTTAACGGGTTCGGGCGTGATTGACGGGGGAGTGGTTTGGGAGATAAGATTGGGAATCAGCACGGTTTGCAGTATCGTTCTTTTTGGGGGTTAGATGACCACTTTAACGGAGCAGAAGTCAATAGGCATTCAGGTGACGGACAAGGCGTCGATGGCGGTGCGGAGGATTGCGGTTAAGGAGGGGCGAGAAGGCGACGACTTCGGACTGAGGGTTGGGGTGAAGGGTGGTGGCTGTTCCGGGTTGGTGTACGTGCTCTCCATCGTGGAGGATGATCCGCTGGAAACGGACCGGGTGGTGGATCACAACGGTCTGCGGATTTTCATCGATAAGCGAAGTTACGTGTATCTGGCGGGGACTGAGCTTGATTTTTCCGACGGGTTGAACGGGAAGGGTTTTGTGTTTCAGAATCCGAATGCTTCGAGGGCGTGCGGCTGCGGTAATTCGTTCGCCGTTTAGCAGGCATTCGAGGGTGGCTGCTGCCGATCTTTCCCGGTTCCGATATGGGCATTTCGCTTTCGGGCGGCAGGTGAGGTATGACCATTTCAGTTAAGTCTTCCGGGGCAGTTATTTCCATAGAGGAATTCGTTCGCGAGTATCGGGCGTTCAGCGAGGGAGCGGCGGTCTACGACGACGTTGGGAGGGGTAAGGTACAGGCGGTTGGGGCCGACGTGCTTGACCTGGTGAACCGGCTTTCGACAAACAAGGTGGACCGTTTGAGGGAGGGCGAGGGAGCGCCGACTATTTTCACCAGCGAGAAGGGTCGGATCATTGATCTAGTGTACGTTCTTAACCTGGGTACGTCGGTGCTTGTGCTTACGGGCGGAGGGGCGCAGAAGCGGGTGATTGAGTGGCTTGACAGGTACACGTTCATGGAAGACTCGACCCTGGAGGACGTGACGGACTCGATGTCGATGCTGACGGTGGTGGGGCCGAGGGCGTGCGGGGTGTTGGAGGAGGCGACGGGGTCGGACCTGGGAGACCTCAAGGACTACCAGTCGGTGGGGTTTGAGAAGGACGGAATGAAGGGTTGGGTAGTGCGGATGGACGTGGGGGAGGCTGCCGGATACCAGGTGTTGGTGAGGGACGGCGGGAGGCATGAGATGGTTGAGGCTCTTGAGGGCCAAGGCGCCGTCGTCGCGGGGACGGAAGCTTGGGAGGCGTTTCGGATTGGGGCGGGCGTGCCGGTGTACGGGAGAGAGCTGGGCGAGGGCCGAAATCCGCTGGATGCGGGGTTGATTGGAGCGATTGACTTTGCGAAGGGGTGCTACATCGGGCAGGAGGTCATTGCGCGGCTGGACACTTACCAGAAGGTTCAGCGTGCGCTGGTGGGGTTGAGGATGGGGGGCACCTGGGAGGAAGGAGATGCGTTGACGCTGGAGGGTAGGCGGATGGGGGAGATCACTTCGATGGCGAGGGTGTCGGATTCGGGGGAGTTGGTGGGGCTGGGGTATGTGCGGCTGGCGGAGGCTACTGTGGGAAGGCGTTTCGAGGGTGAGGGATCGGAGGATAGATGGGCGGAGATTGTGGGGGTCCCGAAGCTGTTTGGGGGTTAGATGGCGAGGCCGCCATCGACGCGGGCGCATTTTCCGTTGATGTAGCTGGCTTGGTTCGGTCTGACGCTCCTTGAGGATCTCGCCGTGGGTTTCTGCATACGCATGAGCAGGAGGGGGTAGGGCGAGTCGCCCTCACTCCTTCGACAAGGTCAGGAGCGGCCAAACATTTCTCCATAGAGGGGAGCTTTGTATAACTGCGGAATGCGCCGTCCTTCCCAACTGAATCACCCTCATCTCAATCTTCCCCCATCAAGGAGACCTTTGCATAACCACCAAACCGGATTCAGATTGCGGCCTTTTACAATGGTTACCACAGCTAAACTAGGGGATTCTGGATTCCGGTTTTCACCGGAATGACGAATTCTGACGCGATATTCCGCACTCCAACTGAGAAAGTCGCGCAAGATCGTCTAGCAATTCTTAGCATGAATCATTGATGGGGACTTCTAAAACAGGCTCTGAAACCCGCCACTACCGTCAAGGTGGGATGGATGGGGGTTAGATGGCGAGGCCGCCGTCGACGCGGATGACCTGTCCGGTGATGTAGCTGGCTTCGTCGGTGCAGAGGAAGGCGACGATGCCTGCGACATCTTCCGGGACGCCGAGGCGGTTCATCGGGACGCGGGACAGGACCTGGGTCTTCAATTCATCCGATAGTTCTTCCACCATGCCGGTGAGGATGTAGCCGGGGGCGAGGGCATTGGCGGTGATGTTACGACGGGCGACTTCCTTGGCGACGGACTTGGTGAGTCCGATTAGGGCGGCCTTGGATGCAGCGTAGTTGGCCTGACCGGGATTGCCGGCGACACCGACGACGGATGACATGTTGATTATGCGGCCACGTCGCTGACGGACCATAAGGGGCAGGACGGCCCTGGTGCAGAAGAATGCTCCGCGAAGATTCACGTTGAGGGCGTCGTCCCATTCCCGGGTTGTCATGCGCATGAGGAGGCGATCCTTGCGGATGCCTGCGTTGTTGACGAGGATGTCGAGTCGCTTCCACTCCTTGCGGATTTGGGCGACCATGGACTTGACCTGGTCTTCGTCGGCGACATCGGCCTGGATGGGGACAGCCTCACCGCCCCGGGAGGAGATTTCTTCGACCAGCTTCTGGGCGGGGGATTCGCCGGAGTTGTAGTTGACGGCGATTCTGACGCCATCGGCGGCGAGGCGGAGGGCGATGGCGCGACCGATGCCGCGGGAGGCTCCGGTGACGAGGGCCACGTGGCCTTCGAGGTCAGGGGGCATCGTGTCGCGCTCCGATGAACTCTTCAAATTTGGCGAGTTCCTGCTTGATGCTGTTGGCGAGGTCCATGCGGACGCAGAGCTTGGCGGTCTCGATAGCGCCGGCGACTTCGCGGCGTTTCGATGCGCCGTGGCCGACGATGACGTTGCCGTTGACGCCGAAGAGGGGGCCGCTGGTCTTTCGGGAGCGATTGGTTAGGTCGTAGAGGCTTTCGGAGAGACGTTGGAGCTCGGCGTCGGGAAGCTTGCCGCGCAGCTGCTGGTGGAGGAAGGAGGCGGCGGAGCCTCCAAGGGACTCAGCGAACTTCAGGAGCACATTGCCGACAAAGCCGTCGCAGACGACGACGTTGATCTTGTTGGAGAGGATGTCTGACCCCTCCACGTTGCCGACGAAATTCAGGCCGCTCTTTTTGAAGATTGGATAGGCTTCCTGTACCTGGCGGTTGCCCTTGCCCTCTTCCTGGCCAACGCTGAGGAGGCCCACGGTGGGGTTGGGGATGCCGAGGAATTTGCGGACAAAGACGCATCCCATGACGGCAAAGCTCATGAGCTGCTGGGGGCGGCAATCGATGTTGCTGCCGACGTCCAGGATGGCGGTGTGGGGAGCGAGGGAGATGAAGGGGCCGCCAACGCAGGGCCGCTCGACGCCGGGGAGGAGGCCGAGGCCGAGGGCGGCGCTGGCCATTGCGCCGCCGGTGGAACCGAGGGAGACCATGGCGTCGGCCTTGCCGGCCTTGATTAGGCCGGTGGCTACGGCGACGGAGGCGCGGGGGTTCTTGCGGAGGGCGCGGGCGGGATGTTCGCCCTCGGTGATGCTGCCTTTGGATGGGACGATAGGGAGGGAGTCCGGGAACGCGCCCAGTCTGGCGAATTCGGCCTGGAGGGCGGGGGGATCGCCGACGAGGATAACATCGACATTGTGGAGGCGGGCGGCGAGGAGCGCCCCTTCGACAATTTCCGCGGGGGCGAAATCGCCTCCCATGGCGTCGACGGCGACGCGGCAGGGACGGTCGGAAGCGTGGTTGTTCGAGCCGGTCATTGATTCTCCCGGATATTTGGCAGTCGCAGGGTTGCGGCGCCGGTTATGAGATCTTCATTATTGTCAGCGTTTCGGAGAGCCACGTCGCATTTTACCAGAGTATGGCCCGTCTCTTCCTTATGGTCTGTGACCTGGCCCCATGTCCGGAGGGTGTCACCGGGGTAGGCGGGTCGCTTGAATCGGACCTTGAGGCTGCCGGAGGATAGCCAGTTTACGCCGAAGCGGGCGGTGAGCATCTCCGAGATGAAGGCGAGGGTCATCATGCCGTGGGCGACGATGCGTCCGAATGAGCTTTGGGCGGCGAAATCTTCGTCGAGGTGGACGGGGTTGAAGTCGCCGGAGGCATGGGAGTAGCGGCGAATCTGCTCACGGCTGATGGTCTTATCGATGACGGGGAGGGCATCGTTGGAATTATCGGAGGACACCAAGGCTAGCCCTCCACGGGTGACATAACGGTGGTCTTGCCGGTGAGAATTTTTTCTCCTGGGCCATTGGCGTCTACTTCGTAGAGGGTGAATGCGACGGAGAGGAACTCCCACTGGCCGCGTCGGAGGGGGCGGGAGGGTTTCGCCTGGGCGGAGATTGGCTGGCCTATGGGGACGGGTTTGAGGGCGGTCACCTCCTGGGAGGTGTGGACGGTGCCGGGGGCGAGGCCGAGCCTTTCGATGAGAAGGCCGAGGGTGCGGGCGGCGAGGGCCATTGGGGGAACGATGTTGAGCTCGGTATAGAGGGTGATGTCGGATTCGAGGGCGTCGAGATATTCAGCCACGAATTCGGGGGTGGCTGTCCAACTTCCGAGGGAGAGGGATTTTGGTCTTGCGACGGAGGTCAATGAATTCACGCTCAGCAGGTTGGAGAAATTATAGGAAGGGATGGAGATTCAATCAACTGTTTTAGGGTCGTAGGGGAATGGTGGTTGGGTGGTAGTCGGAACAGTGGGGCTCAGGCTGGGAGTGGGTTCCTGCCTTCGCAGGAACAAGAGAGGGGCGGTAATTTGGTGTGGGAGGTCGGACGGTTCTCGAATCTCCCCTACCAGAATGGAAGGAAGGGTGTAATGAGGAGAGGGGGTAGTCACGGGGGCGAGATCCTTCGTCGCGGAGCCTCCTCAGGATGACATGTAAGTGAAGGGAGAAGATAGGTTGGGATGGCATTGGGGCTATTGGGCGACCCAGCCGCCGTCGATGACAAGTTCGGAGCCGGTGACGTAGGAGGACTCGTCGGAGGCGAGGTAGAGGACACCGTAGGCGACCTCCTCGGGCTGGCCGACGCGGCCCATGGGGATCTTGGAGAGCATGCGCCGTCCGAACTCTACGTTGTCGTTCATGTTCTGAGTCATGGGAGTCGCAATGGGGCCGGGGTGGACGGAATTGCAGCGGATATTGTCGCCGGCGTGGTGGATTGCGATGGACTTGGTGAAGATTCGGACGGAGCCCTTAGAGGCCTGGTAGGCGGGGTGGCCGGTATCTGCGCCGACGATGCCGAGCTGGGAGGAGATGTTGATGATGGATCCGCCGCCGGCATTGCGCATGGCGGGGATGGCGGCGACGGTGCCGAGGTAAACGCCGGTGGAGTTGACGTCCATGATGGCGTCCCAGGCCTTCTTTGACATATCGCCGAGGAAGTGGGTGCCGCCGATGCCGGCGTTGTTGACGAGGACGTCGAGCTTGCCAAAGGCGGAGACAGCGAGGTCGACGGCTGTCTGCCAATTGTCTTCGCGGGTAACGTCGAGCTTGACGAAGCGGGCATTGCCGCCTTCGGCGTTGATATCGGCCGCGATCTGACGGCCTTCATCCTCTAAGATGTCGCCGATGACGACACTTGCGCCCTCTGAGGCGAAGAGTTTTGCTTCGACCGCGCCCATGCCGCGGGCGCCACCTGAGATGAGGGCGACCTTGTTTTCGAGTCGCATACTTATACTCCTAAGGACTAAGTTGGAGAATATTATAGGGGGAACGGGGTGTGGCTGGGTAGTGGGATTTCGTGAGTTCTTGGGGAGACCACATTAGTGAGAATACATATCTTGAACAAGTGGGGAAACAACTGACTTGTTCCAGGATTGCCAGGCGTGGGAAAGAATTGTTTCCAAAACAATAAGTGAGGTTTGCCGGTGGCTGCAGGCGTGCAATTGGCTGATTCCCGGATTGAATTTGTTTCCGAAAAACTCTGAGGGTTTTAGAGGATTATAATGATATGGAGTATCGTAGAAGGCATTGGTTGGAGCGCCGAATGCGGGCGAGCATTGCGTGGGATTAGAGGAAACGAGGGGGTGTTTCAGAGACACAACCTGGAGACGGCGGCAGCCTTCAGGCAATGTGATATGGGTTCTGGTTTTCATAACGAGAAGGGTAACGGAAGGTGGGAGATGGTGGCAAGGGAAAGGTGACACAAGGGGAATTTGGGTGGTTGTGAAGTGGGAAAAAGTGTGTATAATGTTGTGGTTGCGTCGAGGGACGCACTGATACTGGCCTTGCGGCCAAAAATTGAGGAATAGCCCTGTGGAACTAGCGGACAAGACCATCAACTGTGTGGACTGTGGAACACCCTTTGTCTTCACTGTCGGAGAGCAAGAATTTTTTGCGTCGAGAGGCTTCACTAACGAGCCGAAGCGGTGCGCGAGCTGCCGATCGTCGCGGCGATCCCAGCGCGGAGACGGCGGATTCCAGCGAGAGCGGTACGACGCCATTTGCGCTGAGTGTGGAGTGGAGACCACGGTCCCCTTCCAGCCACGGGGCATACGTCCTGTCTACTGTCAGGACTGCTTTACCCGCCAACGATCTGCCGGCTACTAGAACCCCCTAACAGCTAGCTTTTGCGTCGAGGGACGCACGTGCCCTGGTTGGGGTGCGTCCGGCGGCTGGGGTAGTCATCGCTACCATCCGCATTCGCCCATTTTTGCCCATAGATAGTGGGTGTTGGGACGGGGTGCGTGTTGCGACAAGGGTCGTGCCTACGTGGGATGGGAGGGAATTTGGGGTGGAAGAGTTTGGGCCCCCGCGTCCGCGGTGGAACGCGTGGGGTGTGGCTTTGCGGTTGTCATTTGGTTGCGGTTTGAGTGTGGGATGCTTGCATCCGTCGACGTTTGCATAGCTGCCAAACTTGACACCCACGCGACCGGAGCCACCCCATCCAAACCTTCCTTGTCGAAGACCCTTGCACAATTGCCAAGACGCTCCAATAAGGTGGCCTTAGACAGCTGCTATCGTAGCTAGTTCAGTGGATTCTGGATTCCAGCTTTCGCCGGAATGACGGTTGTGCAAAGGTCTCCCCCAGCAGGAACAGGGATGGGAGGCGTCTTTGGGTAGGGTGTTTCGCGAACCGGCCCTACGAGGTGGAGCATTGGGGATTTTGGTATATGTGAGAATTGTGTCTGTTGGTGAAGGAGGAGGACTGGCTTGAAACCAGCCCCTCCTGAGATGGGTGTGGGCGAGGAGGAAGAGTGGGGCCCCGCGAACGCGAGGGCATGGTGGGGGAGAATGCTGATTCCTTGCGGCGAGATTCCTCGGCTCCGCTTCGCTGTGCTCGGAATGACATTTGGGTTGAATGGGTACGGAGAAGCGGGGAGGAAGGGTGTGCCCCCCGCGTTCGTGGGGGAACGGAGGCTGTGGGTTTTCGGTTTCGCCTTGGGGTTTGGGGTATAATTCGGGGAGTCGCCGGGCGTTTGAATGGGGCGGCGGGAGTTTCATTGAAGTATAAGAACCTCAGGGATTTTATCGATTTTCTGGAGAGCAGGGGTGAGCTTCGTCGCATAAGCACGCCCGTGACGTGGGACCTGGAGATTACGGAGATCTGCGACAGGGTGACGAAGAGCGGGGGGCCGGCGCTGCTGTTCGAGAATGTGGAAGGTTACGACGTTCCGGTGCTGATCAACACGTTCGGGTCGGAGCGTCGGATGGCGTGGGGACTGGGTGCTGAGGGCCTGGAGGAGTTGGCGGATCGGGTGCGGGGGCTGCTGGGATTGGCGCAGGGGCCTCCGAAGGGTGTGATGGAGAAGGTGCGGGCGCTGGGACAACTGATGAAGATGGCGTCGATTCGTCCGAAGATTGTTCGGAGCGCGCCGTGTCAGGAGGTGGTGCTGGAGGGGGACGACGTGGATGTGACGCGGTTTCCGATTCTGAAGTGCTGGCCGGAGGACGGGGGTAGGTACATCACGTTGCCGCTTGTCATCACAAAGGACCCGGAATCGGGGGTGCGGAACGTGGGGACGTACCGGATGCAGGTCTTTGACAAGCGGACGTGCGGGATGCACTGGCAGACGCAGAAGGTGGGGACGGCGCACTACAGGATGGCGGGGGAACGTTCCATCCCGCGGCTGGACGTGGCGGTGGCTCTGGGTGGGGACCCGGCGACAATCTGGTCGGGGACGGCGCCGCTTCCTCCGAACGTGGACGAGATGATGGCGGCGGGGTTCATCCGGGGGGAGGCGGTGGAGATGGTGCGGGCGAAAACGGTGGACCTGGAGGTGCCTGCGCAGGCGGAGATAATTCTGGAGGGGTACGTTACGCCGGGGGACGAGCGGGTGGAGGGGCCGTTCGGGGACCACACAGGGTACTATTCGCTGGCGGACACGTATCCGGTATTTCACATAACGTGCATCACGCATCGTCGGGAGCCGATATATCCGACGACGATTGTAGGTCGTCCGCCGATGGAGGACTACTACATGGGGAAGGTGACGGAGCGGTTCTTCCTGCCGATCATTCAGCTGGTCCTGCCGGAAGTGGTGGACATGAACATGCCGGCGGAGGGGGTGTTCCACAACCTGGTAATTGTTTCGGTGAAGAAGGACTATCCGGGGCAGGCGCGGAAGGTGGTGTACGGGCTGTGGGGGATGGGGTTGATGGCGCTGGCGAAGGCGATAATTGTGGTGGACGACAACGTAAACGTGCACGACGTTTCAGAGGTGGCGTGGCGGGTGACGAACAACCTGGACGCGGAGCGGGACATTTTCTTCGCGACGGGGCCGGTTGACGACCTGGACCACGCATCGACGGCACCAAAGTTCGGGAGCAAGGTGGGGATTGACGCAACGACGAAGGGGCCGGACGAGGGGTTTCACCGAGAGTGGCCGCCGGACATAGTGATGAGCGCGGAGGTGAAGGAGATGGTGGACTCGAAGTGGGAGAGTTACGGGATATGAGGGAGGGAGGGACTATCACCCCCATCCTAACCCTCCCCCGTCGAGGGGGAAGGGGGGAATGATGTTGAAGGTGCGGCTGGTGCTGGCTTCGATTCGGTTCGAGCACAGTTTGTTTGCGCTGCCTTTTGCGTATATCGGGATGTTTCTGGCAGCGGACGGGCTGCCCACGCTATCGCAGTTCATCTGGATAACGGTGGCGATGGTGGGGGCGCGTACGGTGGCGATGACGGCGAATCGGCTGGTCCACGCCAAAGAGGATGCGGCGAATCCGCGGACCAGGAACAGGCATATTCCGGTGGGGTTGCTGAAGCGTCGGGACATGCTGTTGATGATGCTGGTTTCGATGGGAGTGTTCGTGTTTGCGGCGTCGCAGTTGAACACGCTGGCGTTTGCGCTTTCGCCGTTGGTTATCGCGGTGCTCTTCCTCTATACGTATGCCAAGTATTTCACGTGGGGGAGTCATCTCATATTGGGATGGGCGGACGCCATTGCGCCGGCGGGCGCGTGGGTCGGGGTGACGGGGACGTTGGAGCCTCAGGCGGTGCTGCTGGCGGGGGCGGTGGCATTCTGGGTGGGGGGATTCGACATAATTTACGCTTGCATGGACTTCAAGTTTGACAAGGAATATGGGATTCATTCGATACCAGGGCGGTTCGGGATTTCGGGGGCATTGTGGACGGCGAGGCTGATGCACGTTGTGACGTCGGGGTGCCTGCTGGCGCTGGGGATCTGGATGGACTTGGGAGTGTACTACTTCGTGGGTTGGGGGATCGCATCGGCGGTGCTGGTGTACCAGAATTCGCTGGTGAAGCCTTCGGACTTGTCTAAAGTTCCGGTGGCGGCACTCAAGTTCAACAGCTACGTTGGGCTGGTGTTGCTGCTGGCGGTGTCTCTGGCGGTGTTCGCGTGAATCCGGTGGTGGTGGGCATATCCGGGGCGAGTGGGTCGGTAATCGCCGAACAGCTGGTGGAGGCGCTGCTGACGCGGGAGATTCCGACGTCGCTGGTGTGCACGAACGCAGCCAAGATGGTGTGGCAGGAGGAGATGCCGGAGTCGTTCGGGAGCTATCTTTCGGCGTGGCGGGAGAGTCCCTTTTTCACATCGTACGGGATTAACGAGATGAACGCGCCAATAGCGAGCGGGACGTATCCGACGGCCGGGATGGTTATTGTGCCGTGCAGCATGGCGAGTGTGGCTTCCCTGGCCAACGGGATGGCGAACAACCTGCTGCTTAGGGCGGCGGACGTGTGCCTGAAGGAGCGTCGGAACCTGGTGATAGTGCCGAGGGAGACGCCGCTTCACGCCATCCACCTGGAGAACATGGCGAGGCTGGCGCGGATGGGGGTGCAGGTGATGCCGCCGGAGCCGCCGTTTTATTTGAAGCCTGAGGGGATCGACGAGGTGGTGGACTACTTTGTGGAGCGGATTCTGGTGTCGCTGGGGGTGGAGTCGGGGCTTTCGGAGCGGCACGTGTACCGGGGGACTTCGGACCAGGAATCGCGCTACTGACGATGGTGGGGCTGCGGGGGCAGGAGAAGCGGCGGTACGTTGCCGCGATGTTTTCTCGCATTTCGAGCCGGTACGACCTAATGAACGGGCTGATGACGTTCGGTATGGACAGCCGGTGGCGTCGGAAGGCGGCGAGGCTGGCGTTGGAGGGGTTGGAGGGGCCGGTGTTGGACGTGGCGACGGGGACGGGGGATCTGGCGCTTGAGCTGGAGCGGACGCCGGGGGCGGAGGAGGTGGTGGGGATGGACCTGCTGGAGCCGATGGTGAGCCGGGCGTCGGTGAAGGGGAGTCGGGGAAGGAAGCGTCGGCGGGTGAGTTTCGCGATGGGGGACGCGCTATCGTTGCCGTTTCAAGACAACAGCTTTGCGTGTGTGACTTCGGCGTTCAGCCTGCGAAATATTCCAGATTTGGAGCAGTCTCTGCAGGAGATGGCGCGGGTGGTGAGGCCGGGGGGGAGGGTGCTATCGCTGGAGACGATGCCGGTGGAGAGGGGGGTGCTGCGTCCGTTCGTGAAGTTCTACTTTCGGCGGGTGGTCCCGCTGGTGGGGGCGCTGGTGGCGCTGGACATGTCGGCGTATACGTACCTGCCGAAGTCGGTGGAGGGATTTGTGTCGCCGGAGGAGTTGGAGGGGGTGTTCGCGCGGGTGGGGTTGGAGGATGTTGGGAGGGAGTCAATGGGGTTTGGAGCGGTGCATTTGCATTGGGGGAGAAAGGGGGTCACTGCGTGACGGGTCATTGCCTAACGGGTCATTGCATGACGGCAAGTTTTGGGGACATTGCATGACGGCGAGTTTGGGGTTGGGCGTGGGTTGAGGGTGGGTTCCTGCCTTCGCAGGAAATAGAGGGGAGATGGAGATTTTCATTGGAAAAGAGGGGAGGGCTCCGCACTGCCAGATTCTTCGTCGCGGGGCCTCCTCAGAAGAAAGAGTTTGAGGGGGTTGGTTGACATGGGGGGTGAAGGGGAATAGGATTTGTTGTGAAAATTGGATAGATTGTCCTCTCTTATCCAGATAGGCAGAGGGAACGGCCCTGTGAAGCCTGGCAACCTACCGGCGTTGTAAAACGGCCTGGGAAGGTGCCAATTCCGGCGCCCCGATTTGGGGTGAAAGATGAGGGAGGCTCAAAGGTAATAATTTGAGCTTCTCTTTGCGGGAGGCTTTTTTTATGCCGTCGGGATACTCTACCCATGGGGAAGTCTGGATTCCGGCTTGCGCGGGAATGACGAGAAACGGGGGGTCTGCTTCGGGGACGAGATTCTTCGTCGCGGGGCCTCCTCAGAATGACATATGGGTGAGAGAGGAAGAGGTCATCTGAATAGTAAATCGTTGAGTGGAGGAGATTGCAGGTTGCAGGGTGAGATTCAACCTATCGTGTGGGGGTCGGGCAAGCTTGGGCTGCTGGACCAGACGCGGTTGCCGACAGAAGAGGTGGTGGTGGAGTCTTCGGACTACCGGGAGGTGATTGCTTCGATTCGGGAGATGCGAGTCCGGGGGGCGCCGGCCATCGGCGTTACCGGAGCGTACGCGATGGTGTTGGCTGCGAGGGAAATTGCGGAGGGTGGCGATGGAGAGTTCTTGTCCGGCTTGAGGGAGGCGGCGGAGGAGATCAAGGCGGCACGTCCAACGGCAATTAATCTGCCGTGGGCGGTGGAGAGGTTGATGGGGGTGGCAGAGGATGCAGTTGAACCAGCGGCGGCTTGTGAGCGATTGTTGGCAGAGGCGAAGGAGATACAGCGTCGGGACGTGGAGGCAAACCGGCAGATCGGGCGTCATGGGGCTTCGCTGTTGAGGGGGAGGCAGGGGGTGTTGACGCACTGCAACACGGGTGCGCTGGCGACAGCGGGGTACGGAACGGCGCTGGGGGTGATTCGGGCGGCGTGGGAGTCGGGCGACAGGTTTGACGTATTTCATACGGAGACGCGGCCCTTCCTGCAGGGGGCGCGATTGACGGCGTGGGAGTTGGTGAAGCTGGGGATACCTGCGACGATGGTGGTGGACTCGGCGGCCGGGCTGATTCTGCGTCAGGGGGCGGTGGGGTGCGTGGTGGTGGGAGCGGACCGGATTGCGGCGAACGGGGACACGGCTAACAAGATTGGGACCTACGGACTGGCGGTGCTGGCTCGGGAGAACGGCGCGCCCTTCTACGTGGCGGCGCCGACGAGCACGGTTGACCTGCGGGTTGGGTCGGGGGAGGAGATACCTATAGAGGAGCGGGACGCGGCGGAGGTGTCGGAGTTGGGGGGCGTGCGGACGGCGGCGGAGGGAATCGGGATTCGGAATCCGGCTTTCGACGTGACGCCGAATGAGTATGTGGACGCGATTGTTACGGAGGTGGGGGTGGTGCGTCCGCCTTATGTTGAGAATTTGAGGGCTGCGGTTGCGCGTGGGCAGGGGGAGGGTCAGGTTGAGTGAGTTTTTGATGGAGCGAGAATCTTCGTCGCGGGGCCTCCTCAGAATGACATGGCGGGTGGGGGGACAGCTATCTAAACCTTCCCTCATCAAGGGGGAAGAGCGAAGATGGATTCCGGCTTTCGCCGGAATGACGGATGTGGGGGAGTTGGGTTGTAACAGGGGCGAGATTCCTCGGCTTCGCTTCGCTGCGCTCGGAATGACATGTGGGATAGATTGGGAAGGGAGGGAGTTGTGCTTGGGTAGGGAGTGGGTTCCTGCCTTCGCAGGAACAAGGAATGGTGGGGATGGATGCTAATTTGCAGGTTTATTTGCGACGGCGGGACTCGCGCTGGGGGAGGAGCCTGATGGATAGGCCTCGGCTGGCGGTTATAGGCGGGAGCGGGCTGTACTCCATGGAGGGGCTTGAGGACGTGGAGGAGGTGGAGGTTTCGACACCCTTCGGAAGTCCGAGCGACGCGATTGTGGTGGGGACGTTGGACGGTGTGAGGGTGGCATTCTTGCCGAGGCACGGGCGGGGGCATCGGATTTCGCCTACGAATTTGCCGGTGAGGGCGAATATCTTTGCGCTGAAAACCCTGGGGGTGGAGAGGGTTGTGTCGGTGAGCGCGGTGGGGAGTCTGAGGGAGGAGATGAAGCCGCTGGACATGGTGGTGCCGCACCAGATAATCGACCGGACGAGGTTGCGCGGCAACACTTTCTTTGATGGGAACTTGGTGGTGCACGTGGCGTTTTCCGACCCGTTCTGTCCGCAGCTGAGTCAGCTGGTTTATGACTCGGGGGTTAAGGCGGGGGCATCGATGCACGAGGGCGGCACGTACCTGGTGATGGAGGGGCCGGCGTTTTCGACGCGGGCAGAGTCACACATGTACCGTCAGTGGGGGGCGGACATTATCGGGATGACGGCGCTGCCGGAGGCGAAGCTGGCGCGGGAGGCGGAGATGTGCTATTCGACGCTGGCTTGCGTGACGGACTACGACTGCTGGCGGGAGGAGACTGAGGTGGTGACGGTGGAGATGGTGGTGGCGAACCTAATGCGGAACGTGGATACGTCGAAGAGCATTCTGAAGAACCTGATTCCGGCAGTGCCGATGGGGAGGAACTGCTCCTGCGGTTCTGCGTTGGAGAACGCGATTCTGACTTCGACGGAGCTGGTTTCGGAGGAGTACAAGGCGCAGCTAGCGCCGATTATCGGGAAGTATGTTTAGAGATATTAGGAGGTCTAGCAATGCCTAGACAGGAGCCTGGAGAGCCTTTTCTGAGGGTAGATTCGCCAGAGGCGAAGGAGATTCTGGACGCCGAGGGAGATGCAGCGGCGTTATTGGACGTGCGTCGGGACGACGAGTGGGTGACGGGCCACGCTGCCGGGGCCATTCACATCCCCATCGACGATCTGCTGGACCGGATGGACGAGGTGCCGGAGGGGAAGAAGCTGCTGTTCATCTGCGCCGCGGGGGTACGCAGCGGACTGGCCTGCGAGTACATGGCTTCGATGGGAGTTGACCCGGAGACGCTTTATAACATAGAAGACGGGACGCCCGCCTGGATTGAGGCCGGGCTGCCCACGGAATATCCGTAGGGCTGGATTATATGTCTCTTCTAGTAGTTGGATCGGTGGGGTATGACACGATTATTACCCCTCAGACTTCGGGCAAGGACATGCTTGGGGGGTCGGCGACATATTTCGCGATTTCGGCGGGGTATTATTCGCCGGTGACGTTGATTGGAGTAGTGGGGGAGGATTTTCGGGAAGAGCACGAGGCGCTGCTGGTCAAGCGAGGGGTTGACATAAGCGGCCTGGAGAGGGTGTCGGGGAGGACGTTCCGCTGGACAGGACAGTACAGGAGCGAGGACGTTAACCTTCGGGATACGCTGGACCTGCAGTTGAACGTGTTCGACGATTTCAGTCCGGAATTAACTCGTGAACAGAGGCGGTCTGATTATCTATTTCTGGCGAACATCGACCCGGAGCAGCAGCTTCAGACGCTGGCGCAGATGGAGTCGCGGCCCAAGCTGGTGGCGGCGGATACCATCAGTCAGTGGATAGAGCACCGGCGGGAAGGGCTGACGGAAGTGTTGAAGTCTGTGGACGTGGTGTTCATGGACGAGGGAGAGGTGAGGGACTTTGCGGGGGAGTTTAACCTGGTGCGAGCTGCGGGGTCGATTTTAGACTTGGGGCCGACGGCTGTGGTGGCCAAGCGGGGAGAGCACGGGGTGCTGATGCTTCAAAGGGATTCCGTATTCGCAGCGCCCGCATTCCCGCTGGACGGCGTGGTTGACCCAACGGGCGCGGGGGACTCATTCGCCGGCGGGTTCATGGGATACCTGGCGTTGACGGGAGATCTGAGCAGCGAGAACCTGCGGAGGGCGGCGGTGGTGGGGACGGTGATGGGATCGTTCACTGTGCAGGCGTTGAGCGTTGAGAGACTAGCATCGTTGACGCGCGAGGAGGTGGAGGAGCGGCTGCGGGGATACGTGAAGTTGACGAGTTTCAGGGGATTAGAGTCGAGTGAAAACCTGCCCTGGCGCGAGAAGGCCAGGGTTATCTGACGAATTTAGGAGAAAGATTTGAGTATTTCAGAATCAGACATTAAGGACCTCTCGCTGGCGCGGGAGGGAGTAGAGCACATCGAGTGGGCGGGCCGGGACATGCCGGTGCTGTCGCTCATTCGGGAGCGGTTCGAGAAGGAGAAGCCGCTGGTGGGGATTCGGGTTTCCGGCTGCCTGCACGTGACCTCCGAGACGGCGAACCTGGCGATTACATTGCAGGCTGGAGGCGCCGACGTGGCGTTGTGCGCCAGCAATCCGTTGAGCACGCAGGACGACGTTGCGGCGGCGCTGGTGAGCGAGTATGGGGTCGCGACCTTCGCTATAAAAGGAGAGGACGACGACACCTATTACGGTCACATAAGGTCTGCGCTGGACATGGAGCCGAATGTGACGATGGACGACGGTGCGGACTTGGTGGCGACGATTCACCAGGAAAGGAAAGGCCTCATTAATGGGGTCATCGGGGGCACGGAGGAGACGACGACGGGGGTGGTCCGGCTGAGGGCGATGGCCAACGAGGGGATGCTGAGGTATCCGATAATTGCGGTGAATGAGGCAGACACGAAGCACTTCTTCGACAACCGATACGGCACGGGGCAGAGCACACTGGACGGGATTACGCGGGCGACGAACCTGCTGTGGGCGGGGAAGAAGGTTGTGGTGATGGGGTACGGGTGGTGTGGACGGGGAATCGCCCAGCGAGCGAGGGGGATGGGTTCGAACGTGATTGTCACCGAGGTCGACCCGGTGCGGGCGTTGGAGGCGGTGATGGACGGGTTCACCGTTGTGCATAGCCAGGAGGCAGCGCAGGTGGGAGACGTGTTCATCTCGGCGACGGGTGGGCTTCACGCTATGGGGTCGGAGCAGCTGGCGCAGATGAAGGACGGGGCGCTGCTGGCGAACAGCGGGCACTTCAACGTGGAGATCGACATCCCGGCGCTGGAAGACATGGCGGAATCCATCGCCGAAGTGAGGCCATTCGTCCAGGAATACACTATGAAGGACGGGCGGCGGCTGAACCTGCTGGCGGAAGGCCGGCTGGTGAATCTGGCGGCGGCGGAGGGGCATCCTTCCAGCGTGATGGATATGAGCTTCGCGAACCAGGCCCTGAGCGTGGAGTACCTGGCCGGCCGGAAGGAAGGGCTGGAGCCGGACGTGTACCCGGTGCCTAAAGAGATGGACATGGAGGTGGGGCGGCTGAAGCTCCTTTCCATGGGCATCACCATTGACAAACTGTCCCAGGCCCAGTGGAAGTACCTGAACAGCTGGGAAGAGGGAACCTAGAAGAAGGAACCCAATATTTTCAAGGAGAATCATCAATTGTCTAACGCTTTCATGAATTCATCGAAATACCTCCTCACCTCAGAGTCGGTGACGGAGGGGCATCCCGACAAGCTATGCGACCAGATTTCCGACGCGGTGGTGGACGCAATTCTGGCCCAGGACCCGAAAGCGCGAATTGCGTGCGAAGCGGGCACCACCAACGGACTGGTAGTGGTGATGGGGGAGATAACGACGAGCGCGACGATAGACGTGCAGTCGCTGGCGAGGGGAGCGTTGGAGCGGGCGGGGTATACCAGCGCAGATATGGGAATCGATTCGAAGAGCTGCGGGGTGATGGTTTCGATTCAGGAGCAGTCTTCTGACATCAGCCAGGCCGTCAGCACGGCGCTGGAAGTTCGCGGAGACGGTCGGTCGGCGCAAGACGACGCCAACCTGGACCTGATCGGGGCAGGGGACCAGGGGATGATGGTAGGGTTCGCGTGCAACGAGACGCCGGAGAAGATGCCGCTTCCGCATTCACTTTCGCACCGGCTGTGCAGGCGTCTGGCAATGGTGCGCAAGGAGGGGATGATTCCCTACTTGTGGCCGGACGGGAAATCGCAGGTGACGGTTGAGTATGCCTACGGGGAACCTAAGCGGATAGACACGATTGTGGTGAGCGCGCAGCATACGCCGGAGACGGAGCAGGATACTCTGGAGCGGGACGTTAAGGAGTTGGTGGTGAACGCGGTGGCGCCAGCGCACCTGATGGATGATGAGACGAAGATCTACGTGAATCCCAGCGGGAGATTTGTGAACGGAGGGCCGGCGGCGGACACGGGGTTGACGGGTCGGAAGATTCTGGTGGACACGTACGGCGGACTGGCGCGGCACGGGGGCGGGGCGTTTTCCGGCAAGGACCCGACGAAGGTGGATCGGTCGGGGGCGTACGCGGCGCGGTACGTCGCGAAGAACATCGTGGCGGCGGGGCTGGCGGACCGGGCGGAGGTGCAGGTCTCGTACGCGATTGGGGTGGCGCGTCCCATTTCTGTCAGCGTAGAGACGTTCGGGACGGCGAAGGTGTCGGACGATTTGATTCAGGAGCTGGTGGACAAGCACTTCGACTTGCGTCCAGCGGCGATTATCAGGGACTTAGACCTACAGAGGCCGATGTATGGGGAGCTGGCGGCGTATGGGCACTTCGGTCGGGACGAGCTGAACGTGCCGTGGGAACGGACGGACAAGGCTGCGGCGCTTCGGGAGGAGGCGTTTGGGGTGAAGGCCGGGAGTTAGGGGGCTTTTGCGCGTCCTTTTTGGGGGGAGTTGGGTGGTTTTATGGGAGTCACCCGCTTCCATTCGGCGGGCTCAGGGCATGACTTGATCCTTAGGGGAGACCACCCATCCCATGGGAATCACCCCCATCCAAACCTTCCCCCATCGAGGGGGAAGGCTCAAGAGGGGACGGGATTGGTGGAGTTGGAGTTGAGGGGTAGAGGGGTAGGGCGGTTCGCGAGCCGCCCCTACGGAAGATGGGGGAGGAGTCGGCAGGTTCCGTCTACGAGATCCTTTGGCTTCGCTCGGGATGACACTTGGGTTTAGAGGGGAAGAGTGGGCCCCCGCGTGCGCGAGGGAACGGGATGGTTGGGCGATACGGCTGGGGTATTGGTTCCTGCACCCTCCTCCGGAGACCTTTTCGAAACTTGGGGATTCCTATGAAAACGGGATTTCAGAGGGGTCTGGTGGTGTCCAATAGATTGTGTTGGGAGTGCTTTCACCCTCACCCCTTCGGCAGGCTCAGGGCAGGCTTTAATCCTCACCATTAGGGAGAGGGGATTTGCCGGAAAGTGGGGCGGTTAAGGGGGGGAGATTCTTCGTCGCGGGGCCTCCTAAGAATGACATTTGAGGTGGGGGGAGGAACGGTCCGCGGGTTGTCCCTATGGGGGATTGTGAGGGGGTTGTGGGGGTGTGCTATAGTGGGGCGAGACTGGTTGAAGCGGAGGTTTAGAGATGCCGGGAGTGCATGACCGGGGGGGTTGGCCCACGGACGAATCCATTGACCAGGATGAGCATCCGACGATGGACTGGGAGGTGCGGATGAGCGCGCTGCTGGGGGCGCTGAGGGGAAAGGGGCTGATGCGGACGGACGAGATGCGCCGGGGAATCGAGAGCATTGAGCCGAGCAAGTACGAGTCGATGGGATATTACGAACGGTGGGCGGAGTCTGTGGAGTCTATTCTCGCGGAGAAGGGGATTTTCACGCGGGAAGAGATCGACCGGGAGATGGCGGAGCTTTCCGGGGGTGCGGATTGATGGGTATATTTCAGAAGACGCCTGAGTATGGAGACGGAGGCAGGGTGCGGGTGGTGGATCTGCCGGTGGAGGGGCACAATCGGACGCCGTGGTACCTGCGGGGTAAGGTAGGCACGGTGGAAAGGTGTCACGGGTCGTATTTGAACCCGGAGTCGTTGGCTTACGGAGGGTCCGGGGAGCCCGGAGTGCCGCTTTACCTGGTGAGTTTCCGTCAGGTGGATCTGTGGGAAGACTACCAGGGGTCGGAGTCGGACACTTTGTTAGCTGACGTTTTCGAACACTGGCTGGAGCCAGCGCGATAGGAGAGGAGAATTTGATGAGCGAATCGCACGGACATGAACATCCAGGGATGGCGCACGACGAGGAGTTGGGGTACTACGCCCGGAGGGTTCAGGCGATGGAGGCGGTGCTGATTGCGAAGGGGATCGTCAGCAGGGATGAGGTTGAGCGGCTTGTGAATGAGGGCGAGGCACGAACGCCGGCGGACGGGGCGAGGATTGTGGCGAGGGCGTGGACGGACCCGGAATTCAAGGACTCTTTGCTGAAGGACGCCAAGAGGGCGGTGGAGGAGTTGGGCTATACGGAGTCGGAGAATCTGCCGGACGTGGTGGTGGCGGAGAACGATGATGGGGTGCATCACCTGGTGGTGTGCACGCTGTGCTCGTGCTACCCGACGTGGCTGTTGGGTCGTCCGCCGGACTGGTACAAGAGCTTGACGTACCGGTCTCGGGCGGTCTCGGACCCGCGGAGGGTTATGCGGGAGTTCGGGTTGGAGTTGGAACCCGGGGTGGAGGTGCGGGTATTGGACAGCACCGCCGACGTGCGTTACCTGGTGCTGCCGCAGCGTCCGGCGGGGACGGAGGGTTGGAGCGAGGAGGAGCTGGCGCGGCTGGTGACGCGGGACTCGATGGTGGGGGTTTCGAGGCCGTTGATGCCGGAGGCGGTTGCGGCGTAGGGGATCAACGCAATTGGCCTTGTTGCAATCAGCTTTTTGAACGCCATGTGCTTAGTGTCATACAGCCCCGTGAATTCAGTTGGGTTTATTGCTGTGGGTGGGGTGAATGCGGTGGGCGTTGTGGCAATTCGGGGTATCAATTCGGTGAGGGTGATCTCCATTGGAGGACTAGGCGCTTATGGGGTGATTGCGAAAGGGGCAGGGACTGTGAAGAGCGCGTTGCCGCTTTCGTAGGGATTCTTTGAGTTGGGGGGCGGTGGCGACGGTCGCGTCTGCGGGGGAGGAGAGGGGTTTTGTGAGGGGGATGCCGGTAAGGTATTGGTTCCTGTACCCGCCTCCGCCGGCACAAGCCTTCGATTGCAGGAACAAGAGGGGGGAGTTAGGGGTTGGGTATGGGAGCGAAGAGTGGCCCCGAGCGCACGGAGAGCTTTGCGCAGATTCGTTATTCCTAAGAAAACGGGATTTCAGAGGGGTCTGGTGGTGTTCAATTGATTGCGTTGGGACTGCTATCACCCTGACCCCTTCGATAGACTCAGGGCAGGCTTTGTCCTCTCCGTCAAGGGAGAGGAGGTTATGGAAAAGTCTGCCTTCGCGAGGCCACGGGTGGGGTGGGCGCGTCGACCGGGGCGAGATCCTTCGTCGCGGGGCCTCCTCAAGATGACATGTGGGTGAGGGGGAACGGGTAGGGGTGGGCGTCAACAGGTGGCGAGACCCTTCGACTTCGCTGCGCTGCGCTCAGGGTGACATGTGTGTGGAGGGGGAGGAGGGTAGGGGTGGACGTCAACTGGGTGGAGGTTTGTGGGTAGAGGGGGAGGGCGGCTCTCGATCCGCCCCTACGGGGTAGGTCAGGTGGTGGGTATCGAGGAGTCACCCCCATCCAAACCTTCCCCCGTCGAGGGGGAAGGGTAAGGGTGGAAGGGGTTAGCCAAGGAGGAGGGTGCGGACTTCGTCGGGGTGTTGGAGGAGGGAGGCGGTGTTTCCGATGGTGTTTTCGACAGCTTTTACCAGAGGGTCTACGCCGAATCGTTCGCCGTCCGGGTGCATCATGAGGCGGAAGGTGGGGGCGGCGCCGGGGTAGCCGGTGATGGGGATGGTGATGACGCCGTAGTTCTTGAGGAGGAGGAAGCTGGCGGTTACGGAGACTTCCGAGGGGGCGAGGGTGGTTTCGCGGTTGCCGGCGTGGTGGAAGACGACTTCGGTGAAGTCTTCGGCGGTGAGGGCGACGCCGGGACCGGCCTGATAGACCGTGGGGCCGAAGCGGGACTGGAACTTCCTGTAGAGGGTACGGGCGAGGGTGGAGGCGCGCTTGATGGGTTCGGGATCGAAGGCTTCCATGCCGCGGACCATTGCGACGTAGTGTCCTGACTGGGCTTCGAGGCCGAACTGGAAGGCTTGGGCGGAGACCTGTTCCATGAGGTCTTTGCGTCCGACGATGGCGGCGCCGCGAGGGCCGGGGACGTGCTTGTCGAGGGACCAGACGGAGAGATCAACGTCGCCGAGCTGGAAGGTGGGGGGTTCGTCGAAGAAGATTGTGCGGGACATCATGTGGGCGTCATCGAGGAAGACGAGCATGTCTCGCTCTTTGGCCAGTTGGATGGCACGTGCGACCTGGTCGGCGGGGACGTGGTGCTTGGAGGGAGTAAGGGGGGTGACGACGAGCATCTTCCAAGATCGTTGGGTGATGATTTCTTCGAGGGCTTCGACGCTTTCGACCTCTATGAAGTCTGCGCCGACGAGTTCGACGGCCTGCTGGACGGAGGGGTGGGAGCGGCCCTTGCCGACGAGGGAGATGACGGAGTCGGTGGGCTGTAGGGTGCCGAGCATGATGGCTAGCATGGCGGAGGTAACGCGGTTGCACATGACGGCGTCGTGGTCGCGGGGGTTGGCGCCGGTGAACTCGACGGCCATGGCTTCGGCGCGACCGAGGAAGTGGGTGTAGTAGGTAAACTGGTTCTCCAGGGTGGGGAGGTCTTCGGGGTCGAGGGGGAAGGCGCGGACGAGGCCGGTCATGTTGTAGATGGAGTCTTTGCCGAGGGAGAGGACGCGGTCGCGGACGAGTCGGCGGCCCTGGGTGGACTTGCGGGCTTCGTCGGTTGAAGAGGTGAGGATTTGCCCGCGGGGGTAGTCCTGGGGTGGGGCTGCAATGGCGGATTGCGCGTTGTCTTGAGTGTTCATGGTGGTTGGGCCTTTCCGTGAGGGGAATTGGGATCAGGTGGCGCGTTGGTCGAAGGCCTGGAGGAGGTCCTGGAGGTCGGGGAAGATGTGGGCGTTTGGTTCGTGGCGGTGCTCGGCGACGAGTTCGCCGTCAATGCGTACGTCGAATTTGCCGTGGCCGCCGGGGATGAGGGTGAAGGAGCTGATGCGGTCGCCGATGCGGTTGAGGGTGTCGCCGGCCATCCAGGCGGCGCGGAGGGCGTGGCCTCAGTCGTGGCAGTATTCGATTTCGATGGCGTGCTTTTTGGGGTTGGGCATGGGGCAGGCTCCTTTGGGGGGTGGCTGATGTGAAGTTTAGGGGGAAATAGGGGAGAGTCAAGGGGCGTTTTCGCTGTTAGGTCGCCATCGGCAAGGATTCATGGAGGGCAATGGAAAGTGCAGGTGATTGTTGGGAAGAGGGGCGGCTAAGGGTCTTGGACGTCCAGGAGGGTGTACAGGTTTTCGAGGCTTTCATGTAGTTGCGAGTAGGACGTGGCGATGATGGCTGCCTGACTGTCCGTGATACCGCCTTCAACGGCAGGATGGTCCAGCAAATCCCACACATAGTCGGGGTCACGTTGGTCAGCAAGATCAGACAGAGTTGACAATGCTTCGGCATCGATGGCATCTACAGATTCGAGGAATGGCATTCTGAAGAGATTCATTGTAATAGACTCTTGATGTTGTGCTAATACTTCAAGCGAATGGATGGCTGCCAGTTCGATGTCCGTGAGACCGTCCTCTACCCAGCGCCTGCTAGTCAGAACCCATACCACTCTATTGGAGTAACGTGTGGGAGAATATGCGAGCATGTACTTCGCAAGGCCACGTATAGCGGGGTATTCAGAGGCATCGATACCATCCTCAATCCAAGTATAGGAACTTGGCACCTTCGTCTCTTGAGGAAACTTTACCTCCATGATGATCATGGCCAAGATCCCAGATATTTCCTCGGACTCTGGATCGGAAGTCAGCTTGATGAAACCCGGATGTAGAAACATTTTCTTGAGGCTTTCCCGATCATAGCTACCAGACCGCCACAGCTCTGACCGGCCGAGAAGATTTATCATCGCCAGAGACGCTTCATCGTCTTCTTGTAGATCGCTCAGGAAGGGCATCTCCGCAACCTGGAGGGCAGTTTCTGCGTCCTGTTTTGCTAATGCAGAGAAATGCGTGACCATACTCCACTTCAGATGGTCTGTCGGTTCGCGCATCCAAGGTCTGGCGAGAAGTTTCACCATCAACTCGGGGGAACGACCGGCTAATTCAAGAAGGGCCAAGACGGTGTTGTACTCATAGGCGATTGGAGCCTGCTGGTCGGTTTGGTCTTCACTTGGGGGATCGCTTATTCCATCCAGCACCCAGGGTAGAGATTCAATGGCGACTGCCGCTTCAGGGGAATCATCCCTGAGTCGAAAGAGAGATATCAGGAGTCTTATGTTTTCGTTCGAACCGTCAACCAGGAGGGGATGAGAGGCAAGGTCTGCCAGGTAGGATGGATTCAGCTGGGCCAATTCAGCTAATGATTCTAGGGACCCGAAATCGGCGTAATCGTTGGATCTGAGGAAGGGCAAATCCAGGATTTTCAACGTTGCGTTCCCGTCAATTGAACTCATGGAGACGAGGAGACCGAGTGAACCAACGTCAGCCCAAGGATCCGGAGGCAGCCAGTTGTTTTGTTTCGCGAGCAGGGCATGGAAGACCGGCTGAGACTGGAGGGACAAGTGCGTGAGGTGGCCAATCGACCACAATTCGAAGCCATGAATTCCGTCCTGGACCCAGGGTAGAGTTCTTATGATGGCTGCGGACTGGGGGTCCTTCATATTCAGATACAGAAGTGCTGGGACTTCTTCCTGGCCGCTTTGGGTGAGGGCGTTCAATTCGGGGCTAGTCAGGAGGCGCCAGAGTTCGTCCCTGTCAGAGATGGCGAGGTAGAGCAGGAATTCAACTGACGCAGGATCTCGCTTTTCGATTGAATCAAGGAAGTTCATGTCCAGAATTGTTAAGGCTGCTTCTTCATCGACGGTTGCAAGCTGGGAAAGATGTTGCACCGCTAATTCCCAGGGTTCGTGCTCTTCCGGGTTGGCAATCCAGGCTTTATCCATGAGTTTCCAGAAAAAGTCCAACGACAATTCCGGAAGTTTTCGCAAGATATTTACGAACCTTCTGTCATTTCCCTGATATCCGTCCGCCACCCATGGCAGGGAGCGAATGGCTCCGGTGGCCGTCGCAATTTCTTCGGGTGAGGGGGGAGGCTTTGGCGTGATAATCGGAGCGAAGACCAGGGTCGGCGAGAGGGGGGCAGGGATGGTAGGTGTGGCGGTGATCTCAGGTGCAGGGGTGGTGTTTGGAATGAGAGTTTGTTCTGGGGAGGGTGTGGTAGCGGGACTGGGACTGGGAGGAGGAGTGGGAGAAGGGTCGGGCGAAGGTTTGGGCGGTGGAGAGGGGGCGGCGGTTGGAGAGGGCGCTGGTGGTGGGGTTGCGAGTGTGGGTGCGGGAGGAGGGTCAGGAATTGTTTGAGGCGACGCTGTTGGAGTGTGTGTGGGAGTTTCCGAGTTTGCCCGGGGTTGTGCGGTTGGGGGGAGGTCGCTGAGGGTGCAAGCGGACAATGCAACCAGAAGGAGCAGGCAGGTGAGGGAGGCCGACGAGATTAGAAAGGAACGAATTGACAAGCTATTACACTGCCTTCTGACTGAGTTCGTATTCATTGGAAGGGGTTAGGGGGCATTCTGGGTGGGTGGGTCGTGGATGGGGAGTGGGTGCTTGCCTTCGCAGGAACAAGTGCAGGGAATCACCCCCATTTCCGTCTCCAGTACGGGGCAGGCTCTAGCCTTCCCCCATCGCGGGGGAAGGAACAAACGGGAGCTGGATTCCGGCTTGCGCCGGAATGACGGGAAGGGATTGCGGGGTCGAGATTCTTCGTCGCGGGGCCTCCTCAGAATGACACGTGGGTTGAGGGGGTGGGGACGAAGAGGGGGAGGGCGGTTCTCGAACCGCCCCTACGAAATAGGTGTGGGATTCTGTTTTCTTGGTAGGCACGTTAGGATTTCAGCTGATCGGCCAGGTCGGCGGGGGTGGTGACGGGGAGGTTGCAGGCGTAGTTGCGGCAGACGTAGGCGGCGGGTTGACCTTCGATGAGGGTCTTGTTGCGGAGGAGGGGGAGGGGGTGGGAGCCGGCGGGGTCGCCGTGCTCGGAGGAGGCGAGGACGCGGTTGGGGATGTAGCGGAGGTGGACTTCGTCGAGGAGGTCGAGGGTGGCGTCGCTGCCGAGGTCGCCGACGATGGCGATTTCGCGGGGTTCGCTGGTGTAGAAACCGAGGGCGGCGAGCCAGCGTCCCATGCCGTTGGCGTACTGGGAGAGCATGGGGCCGAGGCCGCGGAGGGCGGCGGCGGCGACGGTGCGGTAGCGGTCTTCGCCGGTGAGGAGGGCCATGCGGAGGAGAACGTCGGCGGCAACGGAGGAGCCGCAGGGGGTGGCGTTGTCGAAGATGTCGCGGGGACGGATGAGGAGGGCCTCGTGGTCTTTGCCAGTGTCGTAGAAGAGTTGGTCGTCGGGGTCCCAGAAGAGATCTAGCATAGCGTCGGCGAGGCGGTGGGCCTCTGTGAGCCAGTGGTCGTCGAACGTGAGCTCGTAGAGGGCGAGGAGGCCGTCTGCGAGGAAGCTGTAGTCTTCGAGGTAGCCGTTGAGGCGGGCATCGCCATCTTTGTAGCTGCGGAGGAGGCGCCCGTTGGACTGTAGGTTTTCGGTGATGAAGCGGGCGCTTTTGACGGCGGCGTCGTAGTAGGCGTCGCGCTGGAGGGATGCGGCGGCCTCGGCGAAACTGCGGAGCATGAGGCCGTTCCAGGCGGTGAGGATTTTATCGTCGCGGGCGGGGGCGATGCGGGCGTTTCGGATGGGGAGGAGGGCGGCCTTGCCGCGCTGGAGGGCGTCTTCGAGTTCCCGGGGTTCGATGTCGAGGCGGTCGATGACTTCTTCGGCGGCGATTGGGACGTTCAGGATGGTCTTGCCTTCGAAGTTGCCCTGGTCGGAAACATCGTAGTAGGCGCAGAAGATGTCGGCGTCGCGGTCGCCGAGGGCGCGTCGAATTTGCTCGGGAGACCAGAGGAAGAACTTGCCTTCTACGCCTTCGCTGTCGGCGTCCTGGCTGGAGTAGAAGCCGCCTTCGGGGGAGGTCATTTCGCGGAGGACGTAGTCGAGGGTTTCCTGGACGATGCGGAGGTAGAGGTCGTGGCCGGTGGCGAGGTAGGCGTGGAGGTAGAGGCGGCTGAGGAGGGCGTTATCGTAGAGCATCTTCTCGAAGTGGGGGACGAGCCAGTAGCTGTCGGTGGAGTAGCGATGGAAGCCGCCGCCGAGCTGGTCGTACATGCCGCCGAGGGCCATTTTTTCGAGGGAGAGGTTGATAATCTGGAGGGCCTGGGCGTCTTGGGTGGCGTGGTGGAAGCGGAGGAGGAAGTCGTAGTTCATGGGTTGTGGGAACTTGGGGGCGCCGCCGAAGCCGCCGTTCTGGCCGTCGAAGCCGGAGGCCATGTGGAGGAATGCTTCGTTGAGGATGTCGCGGGAGAGGAGATCGGTTTCGGATTTCATCTGGGTGGTCTGCTTGAGGCGGTTGACGATTTCGGTGGAGGCGTTGGTTATCTCGCCGCGGCGGGTGCGGTAGATCTGGTCCATGGTGAGAAGGATGCGGGGGAAGCCGGGCATGGGGCCGCGGTCTTCCGGGGGGAAGTAGGTGCCGCCGTAGAAGGGTTCGCCTGCGGGGGTGAGGAAGACGGTCATGGGCCAGCCGCCCTGGCCGGTGATGGCCTGTACGGCCTGCATGTAGATGGCGTCGATGTCGGGGCGCTCTTCGCGATCGACCTTAATGTTGACGAAGCTGCGGTTCATGATGCGGGCGATGGCCTGATTTTCGAAGGACTCGCGCTCCATGACGTGGCACCAGTGGCAGGCGGAGTATCCGACGCTGAGGAGGATGGGCTTGTCTTCGTCGCGGGCCTTTTCGAGGGCTTCAGGGCCCCAGGGGAACCAGTCGACGGGGTTGTTGGCGTGCTGGAGGAGATAGGGGCTGGTCTCGTTGGCGAGTCGGTTGGGCATGGGGCCTCCGTGGGTGTTTTCGTCCTATTGTGCATCATGGAGGTGGGTGGGGGCTAGGGGGGAGGGGGGGTTGGGGGGATGGTGGGTGTGGACTGGTAGGGAATGGCTTGAGGCGTGGGCGGATACCCTACACCCAGCCCTCTCCCAGGACGGGAGAGGGTAAGATGGGGGGATGGAAAAAGTTGGGGGTGAAAATTCCATGGGGAGAATTCGCAGAGCACGGCAATTGCGAAGCGACTCAACGAACGCAGAGAGACTTCTTTGGTCTGAGCTTCGCGATCGCAGGTTGATGGGGCTGAAGTTCAGACGTCAACGTCCGGTGGGCCCTTACATCCTCGATTTTCTCTGTGTAGATCGCAAACTCGTCATCGAACCCGACGGCGGTCAACACCAGCAACGAATTGAGTGCGACGGACGGAGGACCCGATGGCTAGAGTCGGAAGGATACACAGTCTTGCGATTCTGGAACCACGAGGTATTTGAAGATATAGACTCGGTTCTTAGCTCCATTCTTCTGATACTGGAAGGGTAGACGCGTGTGGGGATGCCCTCACCCAGCCCTCTCCCAGGACGGGAGAGGGTAAGATGGGGGACTCTCCTGCGGGGGAGAGGGTAAGATGGGGGCGGGTGTGGGTTGGGGGTGGATTTGGTATACTCACGGGAGTTCGGATTGTTGGAGGATGTGATGAAGTGGGCATCTGCCGCATCGGAGAGTTCCTCGCTTGAGGAGGCCCTGGACCAGTGCGCTGAGTCTATTCGGGAAGAGTTGGGATCGGAGGAGGTGGACCTGGCGGTGGTGTTTGCTTCGCCGCACCACGGGGAGTCGTTCGGGCGGATACCGGGGATGGTGGCGAAGCGGCTTGGGGCGAGGCACCTGCTGGGCTGCTCGGCGGGAGGGGTGATTGGGGGAGGGCACGAGATTGAGCAGCGGGCGGGCTTTTCGTTGACCGCGGCGTCGCTGCCCGGGGTGACTGTGACGCCGTTTCACGTTTCTAACGAGGAACTGCCGGACCTGGACGCCTCGCCGAGCGCGTGGGAGTCGATGGTGGGAACGTCGGCGGAGGAGAGGCCGCAGTTTCTATTGATAACGGACCCTTTCACAATTCGGAGCGACAACCTGCTGCTGGGGTTGGACTATGCTTTTCGGTATAGCGTGAAGGTTGGCGGGATGGCGAGCGGCGGACAGCATCCGGGGGCGAACGCGCTGATGCTGGACGGAAAGGTGCATCGGTCCGGGGCGGTGGGCCTGGCGTTTCACGGGGACGTGGTTATCGACACTATTGTGGCGCAGGGGTGCCGGCCCATCGGCAAACCCATGAACGTGACGCGGTGCGACAACAACATTCTTCTGGGGTTGGACGGATCGACGGCGCTGGAGGTGCTGCGGGAGCTGTTCGGGGTGCTGAGCGAAAGGGACAAGGAGCTGGCGCGGCATTCGCTGTTTCTGGGGGTGGTGATGGACGAGTTTCAAGAGTACCCGCAGCTGGGGGACTTTTTGATTCGGAACATTGTGGGGATGGACCCCCGGCACGGGGCATTGGCGATTGGGGAGCGGCTGCGAGAGGGACAGATTGTGCAGTTTCACCTGAGGGACGCGCAGACTTCCACTGAAGATCTGACGGCGATGATGTACCAGTACAAGGACAGGTTTCGGGAGACGGGGGTGGAGGGGGCGCTGCTGTTTTCGTGTCTCGGGCGCGGGCAGTATTTGTACGGCCAGCCGGACCACGATACGGGGATATTCAGGGACGTTATGGGGGATATTCCGATGGGGGGTTTCTTCTGCAACGGAGAGATTGGGCCGGTGCAGGGGACTACTTACTTGCATGGGTATACGAGCTCATTCGGATTGTTCAGGGCCGCGGAGTAGCGGGCTGATGGCGTACGACGAGGGGCTGGCCTGTCGGGTTGCTGAGGCTTTAGCGGGGGTGGAGGGAGTGGTGGAGAAGAAGATGTTTGGCGGAATGGCGTTCATGGTGAAGGGGAACATGGCGGCGGGGATTCTGGGCGATCGGCTGATGGTGAGGGTGGGGGCTGATGGTTACGAAGAAGCGTTGTCGGAGCCGCACTGTGGGCCGATGGACTTTACGGGTCGACCGATGCGGGGGTTCGTGGTAGTGGAGGCTGAGGGGATTGCTTCTGATGGCGAATTGAGTGATTGGGTGGATAGAGGGGTAGGGTTCGCGTTGACGCTACCGCCGAAGTAACTTTTGCGGTTGACACCCTGTGTGGGTGTGGGCACAATTTCTTTGCGTTCAGGGTTGTTGCAAAGGGGGGATCACCCCCATCCAAACCTTCCCCCGTCGAGGGGGAAGGGTGAAGAGGGGAGGGAAGATACTGAAGGGTTTTGTTGGAGGTATGTGTGAATAAGAAGGACCTACATTTCCTTTCCGTGGTGGAGCAGGGGAGATTGCTGCGCGACCGGGAGCTTTCTCCGGTGGAACTGACGGAGGCGTACCTGGAGCGGACTGAACGGCTGAATTCGCGTTTGTTTGCTTACATAACGGTGACGGCGGAGAGGGCGCTGGAGCAGGCGCGCCGGGCGGAGGAGGAGATTGGGCGTGGGGAGTATCGAGGGCCGCTGCACGGGATACCGATTGCCGTGAAGGACCAGATGTGGACGGAGGGGATTCGGACGACGAATGCGTCTGCGCTGCTGCGGGACTTCGTGCCGGACGAGGACGCGACGGTAATTTCGCGGATCAAGGAGGCGGGGGTGGTGCTTCTTGGGAAGCTGAACATGAGCGAGTTCGCATCTGGCGGGCGGTTCATGTTTCCGTATGGTCGGACGCGGAATCCTTGGAATACGGACTACGAACCGGGCGCTTCGAGTTCGGGTTCGGGGGCGGCGGTGGCTGCGGGCATGTGCGCGACATCGTTGGGTGAGGATACTTCGGGGTCGATTCGGCATCCATCGTCGTGGTGCGGGGTGGTGGGGCTGCGGCCCACGTGGGGACGGGTAAGCAGGTACGGACTGATGCCGATAATCTGGTCGATGGACCAGGCGGGACCGATGTCGAGGTCGGTGGAGGACGCGGCGATTACGCTTCAACCCATCTGCGGTCACGACCCGAAGGACCCGAATACGGCGGATGTGCCGGTGCCGGACTTTCGGAAGGCGCTGACGGGAAGGCTGCCTTCGGCGAGGCCAGGGAGGGCGCTGAAGGTGGGGGTCGTCAAGGAACTGACGGAGGACGAGCAGGTGACGCCGGAGGTGCGCCGGGCGTTCTTGCGGGCGGTGGAGATGCTGTCGGACCTGGGGGCGGACGTGGAGGAGGTGTCGGTGCCTCTGGCACCGTGGGCGCGTCTCATCTTCTATACGCACATGTATGTGGAGATGCCGGCGCGATACAAGGAGTGGATGGACGAGCGGCTGACGGAGTTCGACTACGACCAGCAGGTGAAGTTTCTGACGGGGAGCCTGGTGCCGGGGGAGTTGTACGTTAAGGTGCAACGGCTGCGGACGATGTTGCGTCGACAGGTGCACGCTGCGCTGGGTCGGTTCGACGTATTGACGTCGCCGACGATGCGGGTGACGGCGCCTCGGATCAAGCCGAACGTGATGCCCGCCAGCAAGCAGGACGCGGCGGACCTGCTGGTGCGGGGGCCGGACCAGACGCCGACAGTGCCGCTTTCCAACGTGACGGCGATGAACGTGCCGTGCGGTTTCGCGGGGCCGGAGAATGGCGGGATGCCGATTGGGATGCAGCTTATTGGGCGTCCGTTCCGGGAGGACGTGATTCTGGCGACCGCGCATGCGTATGAGCAGGCGACGCCGTGGCATCGGCGGAGGCCGGATTTGTAGGGGTTGGGGTAGGTGTTCCGTGGGGATGGGTGGACGGGATCGTCGTCGGTGAGGTTAGCCTCGTTCTCAAGAGAGCCGGTAGAACGCGCAAACGCAGCCTAATCCAGGTTACATCCCTTTTCTAGGTTCACGGTTGCTCCCGTCTTACTTGGACGTTCCCTCCAGCAGAATCTGCACGTCTGAGCCGTCGGGAGCCATGGTGGACAGGTCGTGGATGGCGCCGTTGTATTCGTGGTGGGCCACCGCAATCCTTGACCCGTCCGGGGACCAGGAGGCGTAGCCTCCTTCCCCAATCTTTCTATAGCCACCGACATCTGCGCTGGCAATGTATACTCCTGAGCTTGATGCGAATAATAGCTCTGTTCCATTTGGCGACCAAAACAAGCTTCTGACGAAGCCATGGTTGAGGCCAAAGCTAAGATCAAAGTCAAAGGCGGAACCTTCGGCCACCGTGCGCAAGTCTGAGCCATCGGGGCTTATCGTGTGCAACTTAATCTCTGTGCCCGCCTTTAGTCCTTTCTCTCCAATAGAATCAAGACTACGACGAATGAATGCCAACCTCTTGCCGTTTGGCGACCATGCCGGTGGACTGATGATGCTATCCGTCCTAAATAGCGTATCGGAGTGAACAATAGTGCCGGGCCTTGTGACGTATACTTGGGTCGCGGCGAGGTTGTTTACCCTGACTCTATACAACACATCTCTTCTTTCACGGGAAGAGTCGAATTCCCAAACCACGAAAGCCAATTCTTCCCCATCGGGCGACCACACGGGACCCCACCGGTATCCTTCATCAGAGGCACGGTCCGGCAAGTCGGGACGGAAACTATAGACTCGACGTTGATTCGAGCCGTCCGCATCCATAATGTAGATGCCTCTGCCTTCTAAAGCGCCGCGCCTGAATCTCGCGAAAGCTATGTGTTGACCATCCGGCGACCAAGACGGAGCAGCTTCATTCAATCCCGGGGGGAATTCCTCCAATGCCTTGTCCGTGATTTGGTGCTGGTCTGTACCGTCCAAATTGGAGGATTCGATATAGTAGGGAAGCCGTTGGTAATCCCGCGTGGTTACGTAGGCGATGCGTAACCACTAGGGGAGATGCCGAGCCAACCTGCGCCACCAGCAAGCTGAGCCACTCGTCGCTGGCGAGAGCTGTCCGCCGACGTTATGCTGTAAATTCCGCGCTCCGATGGCAACAATATGTAGTTCCCGTCAGGCGTCCACTGAGCTGCAAGCGACAGGGGAGCATATGAAAGTGCCTCCTCCCAGTCCTCGGATTCGTAATAGTCGTCTTCTGAAGAGAATCCACCATTCAGGACATTCATAAGTCCGAGTAAATAAAAGATGATGCCTCCCGCTAAGACCATCGAAACCAACAGGCCCAAGCCGATTGCAAGCGCACAGGGAATATTCGATGTCAGTCGGCCGTCTTCATTCGCCATCTTCATTTTGGAACCGTCTGGTAGAGAGCATAGATCGCCAGGATGTCAAAGGGATGGGGGGAGCAGTCGGGTTTGTGGGTGATTGCGGGTATCACTGGGTCAAAGTTCTCCAAGGGGTGGGGTGGTGTGGGGTGATTTGGGGAGGTTCAGTCGACGATTCCGTTGGGTTTGGCATGGGTTGACTCTAGCATGGGGTATGAAGGTCGACAAGATGGCGTTTTCGCCCTAGCAGGGCGCCACTTCACGATGGGACGGATGGGGTGTATTCTATGGAACATGGAAAGTCGACACATTGTGGAGGGTTGGAATGAGTTATAAGGGGTTGGAAGGATGGTTGGAGACGGAGACTTTTGACGGGTTGCGGGAGGCGGCGCTTTCGCACGTTTGGTTCCCGATGCAGCAGTTGAATGACGTGGCAAAAGAGGACGGGCTGAAGATTATGAGGTCGGCCCGGGGGGCGAAGATCACCGATTTTGAGGGGCGGGAGTATTACGATGGGTTCGCGGGGCTGGCGCTGGTGAACGTGGGGTACGGGCGGGAGGAGATTGCCGACGCAGTTCGCGACCAGCTGGCTACGCTGCACTATGCAAACACTTTCTCGTACGGGACGATTCCGGCCATCAAGGCGGCGGAGAAGCTGGCGTCGCTGGCGCCGGGGGACCTGAACCGGGTGTTTTTCACGAGCGGAGGGTCGGACTCGGTGGAAACGGCGATGAAGATGGCGCGTCAGTACCACTTCAACCGGGGAGACAAGGAGCGGATCAAGTTCATTTCGCGTCAAGGGTCGTACCACGGGGTGAGTTTGGGGGCGCTGGCGGTTAACCAGGCGCCATGGGTGAATCGAGACATCTTCCAGCCGATGCTGCCGATAGTGAGAGTTGCGCCGCAGCCGTATCCGTATCGGTGCGCGTTGGAAGGAGAGACAGCGTCGGAATGCAACATCAGGTGCGCACAGGCGGTGGAGGATATCATCCTGGAGGAGGGGGCGGAGACGGTGGCGGCGGTGATTGCCGAGCCTGTTTCGGTTTCGTCCGGGGTGGCAATTCCGGGGCCGGAGTACTGGCCGATGCTGCGGGAGATTTGCGACCGTCACGGGGTGCTGCTGATTGCGGACGAGGTAATCAACGGGTTCGGTCGGACGGGAAAGATGTTCGCCATCGAGCACTTTGGGGTGCAGCCGGACATCATGACGCTGGCGAAGGGGATTACGAGTGGGTACCAGGCGGTGGGGGCGTGCATCGCGAGGGACCACGTGGCGGACGCGTTTGTGGGAGAGGGAGATGTGACGTTCAGACACGGTTACACGTACAGCGGGCACCCGGCGGGAGCGGCGGCGGCGCTGGTCAACATGGAGATCATCGAGCGGGAAGGACTGGTGGAGAATTCGGCGGTGATGGGACAGAGGTTGCTGGACCGGTTGACGCCGTTAAAGGAGTCGCCGATTGTTGGGGACGTGCGGGGGCTGGGGCTGATGTGCGCGATTGAGCTGGTGAAGGACAAGGCTACGAAGGAGTCGCTTTCGTCCGTGCCGGGGGCGGGCGACAAGCTGTCGGCGAGGCTGGCGAAGAACGGTCTGCTGACGCGGACGGTGCCGTATCTGAACCTGACGCCGGCGTTGACGCTTACGGCGTCGGAGGTTGACGAGATTGCGGACATTGTGAAGGACGGAATCAGCTACATCGAAAAGGAGCTTGGCTACTGATGAATGAACCGATTCGGATAGGCATTGTAGGCGCGGGGGCGAACACGAGGCTGCACCACATTCCGGGGTTCAAGGCGCTGCCGGGGGTGGAGGTGGTGAGCGTGGTCAACCGGAGTCGTGAGTCGAGCGAGCGGGTGGCGGAGGAGTTTGACATTCCGACGGTGTACGACGACTGGGCCGAGCTGGTGGAGGCGGACGACACGGACGCCATCTGTATCGGGACGTGGCCGTACCTGCACTGCCCGGTGACGCTGGCGGCGCTGGACGAGGGGAAGCACGTGCTGACGGAGGCGCGGATGGCGTTGAACGCGGAGGAGGCCCACGACATGCTTTCGGCGTCTCGGGCGAACCCGCAGTTGGTGACTCAGATTGTGCCTGCGCCGATGACGTTGAAGTTCGACAACACGATTCTGGACATGATCGCCAGCGGGTTCCTGGGGGAGCTGCTGGCGGTGGACCTGCTGGGGCATGGCGGGGCGTTCATCGAATGGGACGGGCCGCTTCACTGGAGGCAGGACAGGGACCTGAGCGGTTACAACATCATGAACATGGGCATCTGGTACGAGACGTTGATGCGGTGGATCGGGCCAGCGGTGTCTGTACAGGCGATGTCGACGGTGAACGTTAGGCAGCGTCGGGGCGAGAACGGGTGGCTGCGGGGGGTGACGGTGCCGGACCACTTGGAGGTCTTGTGCCGGATGGCGGGCGGGGCGCAGGCTCGGCTGCGATTCAGCGCGGTGACGGGGCATGCGCCGCCTTCGCAGGTGTGGCTGTTCGGGAGCGAGGGGACGCTGCACCTGGACATGGGGGCGGGGAAGCTGATAGGGGGACGTCGGGTCGACGAGGCGGTGCGGGAGATTGAGATTGCGCCGGAGAAGGAAGGGGGATGGAGGGTGGAGGAGGAGTTTGTGAACGCGATTCTGGGGCTGGAGAAGGTTACGCACACGTCGTTCGAAGACGGGGTGCGGTATATGGAGTTCACGGAGGCGGTGTCGCGGAGCGCGCAGGGAGGACGGGCGGTGGGGTTGCCGTTGTAGGGGGGTGGGGGTCGTCCCTACGGAAGATCTGTGAAGTGGGGCGCAGGGCAGTGGGGCGTGAGATGGGGTGGCGAGACGCTTTCGCTGAGTCTAGGATGGAACATGAGGGAGTAAGGGAGCAGGTTTCAAGCCTGCCCCTACGGGAGTCGGGAGAAGCATTTGAGGGAGGCTGCTGCGGGTGGGGTGGTATGTGAGAGAGGAGCCGGCGATACGCGTACCGCTCATTCGGATGAGGCTTGGGAGAAGAGTGGGGTGATTTGGGGGGGCATGGAGGGGACAAGGGTGGGTGGCTAGTGGATTCCTGCCTTCGCAGGAACAAGAGTGGGAGGGGGAGGGCGTGGTCCGGTGGCGAGACCCTTCGGCTGCGCTGCGCTGCGCTCAGGGTGACATGTGGGTGGAGAGGGAAGTAAGAGTGGGCCCCCGCGTCCGCTAGGACACGGGTAGGATTGAGCGGTTACGGGCGACGAGATTCCTTGGCTACGCTTCGCTGCGCTCGGAATGGCAGGTGGGTTTAGGGGGCGGTTCGCGAACCGCTCCTACACGAGTGCGCCGTAGTTGGGGGGTTAGCGGAAGGCGGGGAAGCCGTTGGGGGTGGATACTTCGATGAGGTGGATGGTGTCGGAGGTGAGGGCGTCGGCGAGGGTGCTGGTGAGTTCGTCCAGGTTGTGGACGCGGGTGGCGGGGGCTCCGTAGGCTTCGGCGAGCTTGATGAAGTCGGGGTTGCGGAGGTCTGTGCCGATGTAGCGTCCGTTGAAGGTCTCTTTCTGAACGCCCTTGAGGACGCCCCAGGCGTTGTCGTTGAAGATTAGGACGACGGGGCTGATGCCGTACTGGAGGGCGGTGCCGATTTCCTGGATGTTGTACTGGAAGCCGCCGTCGCCGGTTATTACGACGACCTGCTTATCGGGGGCGCCGACTTTTGCGCCGAGGCCGGCGGGGAAGCCGAAGCCCAGGCCGGCCCAGGAGTTGGGGCCGATGTAGGTGTTGGGTTCGTAGAAGGGCATGCAGCGGGAGGCGCGGTAGTTGGGAACGGTAGCGTCGCCGACGACTATGGCGTCGCGGTCGAGAACGCTGCGGATGCCTTCGAGGGTCCTTGTTTCGTTGGGGTATTGTTCAACTAAGCTGCGGTGTATTTCTTTCTTCAGATCTGCAATTTCCCTGGAGTAGCCCGGTTGGGTAGAGATGGACTTGGTTTCCAGCCGGGAGATTATCTGTTGGAGGGCGTCCTTTGCGTCGGCGGCGATGCTGATGGAGGCGGGGTAGTTCTTGCCGATTTCGGCGGGGTCGACATCTATCTGGACGATGTTGGAGGGGAGTTTGAGGCCCTGCTGGATGGTGCGGTGGTAGGCCATGGTGGAGCCGATGATGAGGAGCAGGTCGGCCTTGTCGAGGAAGTCGCCGAGGGGGCTGTCGCCGCGGATGCCGCCGAATTCGCCGACGCCGAGGCCGAGGGGGTGGTCGTCGGGGAAGGCGCCCTTGCCGGTGGTGGCGGAGGTGACGGGTGCGCGGAGGGTCTCGGCGAGCTTTAGGAGTTCTGCGGTGGCGTCGGAGAGCATGACGCCGCGACCGACCCAGATGATGGGGCGCCGGGCGTTCTTGAGGGCGATGACGGCGTTTTCGATGGCGACGGGGTCCGGGGCGGGGACGGATGTGTCGCGGGGCGGGATAACTTCGACGTCGGCTTCCTTCGCGAAGAGGTCTGTGGGGACTTCGAGCTCGACGGGACGGGGGCGACCGGATTCGAAGCGTTGGAAGGCTTCGATGAAATAGTCGGGCATGGCTTCGAGGTCGTTGATGAGGGCGTTCCAGCCGGTGACGGAGCGGAACATGCCGAGCTGGTCTTTTGCCTCGTGGATTGCGCCTTTGCCGGAGTCGATAAGGCCCTGTTCGGCGTTGGCGGTGACCTGGAGGACCTTGGAGGACGCGTGGTAGGCCTCGCCCATGGAGCCCATGCTGTCGGCGGCGCCGGGACCGCCGCTGGTGAACATAATGCCGGGCTTGCCGGTGACGCGGGAGTAGCCGTCTGCCATGAAACCGAGGGCGTGTTCGTGTCGGCCGCCGATGAAGCGGATGTTGGCCTGCTCATGGTAAAGAGCGTCGTAGATGTACATGGTGTGGGTGGAGATGATGCCGAAGATTGTGTCGACGTTGTGGGCCTTGAGGCATTCGACAACGGCTTTGCCGCCGGTCATGAGGGGCATGGCAGGCTCCTGCGGTTTAGGATGTGGGGAGATTATAGAGGAATTTTGGGGGGAATGGGGGAGGTCTAGTTTGACGCCAGGTCCTACGAGCGTTAACGACTAGTTTCTTGCTGAAACTCCTTGGTTCGTTCAATAAACCGTTCAACAGCCTTGGGTTGCGTATAGATTGTTTCTAGAATAAGGCCCACCAACTTGAACATTTCCGCAATTTGACCTACATCGAGTCGTTCCGTGCTGATATCCTTGTGACCAAAGACATTGGCCCAAAGACGGTTTTGGTTGAGCACATCATAATGAGCCTGTGTGATTATTCCCTTGGATGCAAGCTCGGAGAATTTACTTATACCCTTGTCACGGAGCATGCGAACTCCCATCGTTCGCATGGCCATCAGCGCGCCTATCTTTGAGCCGGCGGCAAGTGCCAACGTTGCATCACGATAAGCCTCTGCAACCGCTGGAGGCACATCCTCTGGAGCGCAGTCAGCAGCCAAGGGCCAGACAACTCTCTCGGAGGACATATCCACCACGATTACCATGCCACATGCCAGGCATTCAACGAAACGCATTTCGTTATGTTCCACAGGGTAACCATATCCGGTGTAGACCGGAGTGTTAGAGGTCTGAGTGCCACAGTGGGTGCACTTGACTGCGTTGGCTTCTACTGCCATTCGCTCCTCATTTCTGCCGCCTCTTTTGCGGCGGCTTGCCCTAGTATAGTGTCGCCTTTCTGAGGTCTGAGAAGGTTAGATAGGTCGATTCTACACGATTTGCGAAGAGACCGGCGGGTAGATAATGTCGTCGTTCCTACTGGGGGGAGGGAAGCCCCCCGCCGCCAGATTCTTCGTCGCGGGGCCTCCTCAGAAAAAGGGGGGGATGGTGTAGGGGTGAAGGGGTCTGGTTGGTGGAGGTGGGAGTTGGTATGGTTTGGCGGGTTCACTTCAGGGCAGGCTGCGAAATTGGTACTGTTTGCTTATCTTGCAGCGTAATGGAGATCAACTCGATGGCGAGGATCCGAGACCACAAGCACTACGTCTATATACTCACGAACAGAAGGGGAACTCTCTATGTGGGATACACGGGCGACATTGTTCGGAGGGTCTATGAACATAAGATGAAGCTGTATGAGGGTTTTTCGAAGAGATACAACCTGGACTTGCTGGTGTATTACGAGGAGAGTTCCGACGTTTGGGCGGCCAGGGAGAGGGAGATGCAGATAAAGGGCTGGGTTAGGCGGAAGAAGGTGGCGTTGGTGGAGAGTTCCAATCCGAGTTGGAGGGATTTGTCTGCCGGGTGGTATGACTGTCTTGGGTAGATGTGTGCTTGGCGTTGTTACTGTTGGGGGACGAGGGAGCCCCCCGCCAGATTCTTCGTCGCGGGGCCTCCTCAGAAAAAAGAATGGGATGGAGAGGCTTGGGTAGAAGTGTGGGTGGCGTTGTTTCTGTTGGGGGGAGAGGCCACCCCGCCGCCAGATTCTTCATTGCGGGGCCTTCGCAGAAAAAAGAGGGGGGAATGAGTGGGTTCCTGCCTTCGCAGGAACAAGGGGGGGTTAGGGGTGGTAGAGGGTGGTTGGGTTGGTGGTGAGGATTTGTTGGCGTTCGGATTCGGGGATGTTGGCGAAGGAGCGTTGGATGAATTGGCGGGTGTTGGGCCAGGTGGATGTGGCGCGCGGGAAGTTTGTCTGCCAGAGGATGTTTTCGACGCCGAGGTAGCTTCGGACCTGGAGTCCGGCGCGGTCGTACCAGCCGGTCATGTAGCACTGGCGTCGGAAGAGTTCGGAGGGGCGGAGTTCGTAGCCTTCGAGGTGGAGTCGCTGTCGTTCAAACTGGTGGTCGGCGGTCTCGACGAGGTAGGCGCCCCAGGCGAGGGAGGTGTCGGAAAGCACGAACTTGAGGGTAGGAAAGCGGGTGAGGATGCGGGAGAAGAGGAGGTTGGCGAGGATGGGGACGCTGCTGACGGGGCCGGTGATGGCGTTGATGGCGTCGGTGAGGACGGGGGAGAAATTTTCCCAAGCCTGGAGTCGGAGCTTTTCGGTGGCACCGGAGTTGAAGCAGACGGGGACGTTGGCGTTCTGGCAGACGGTCCAGAGAGGGTCCCAGGCGGGATCGTTGATGTGGGGGACGTCCTGGAGGTCCCAAGGGGTGCCGGGGAGGATGACGCCGCGGTGGCCGAGTTCGATGGCGCGGGCGGCTTCGGTGGCGGCATCATTGGGATCGTTAATGGGGACGAGGCATTGGGGGATGAAACGGGGGCTGTGGTTCGCCCATGCGTCGATGAGCCAGTTGTTATAGGCCTGGACGCAGGCTAGCTGTAGGGCTGGGTCTTCGATTGCGCCGAGGACTTCGCCTGAGCCGCCGGAGAGTGTGGGGTATAGGACCTGGGCGTCGATACCGTCGGCGTCCATCGCGCGGAGCCGTTGGGCGGGGTCGTAGGCGGCGGGGGGAACGTCGGTCCAGCGTTGGGGGAGCTGGTTGCGGTCGGGCATGAGGGCGCCGGTCTCGGCAAGGGGGCGGTTGCGGAGGGGTTGGCCCGCGACGACCCAGAATTGAGACCCGTCGTCACGCTGTTCGAGGTGGGGGACTCTGTCGCCCCATTCTTGGGGGGAGATGTAGGCGGTCCAGGTTTCGGGGGTTTCCTGGACGCGGTCGGCGGCGCTGATGAGGCCGTGGGTCAGGTTCAAGGGGCTCTCCTTTGGGTGGGGTTGGTGGGAGGGAGGGCGTTTCGCGAACCCCCCTACGGGAGGAAGGTGGGTGGGAGGATTACCCTCACCTCAATCCTCTCCCACGAAGGGAGAGGAGGGAATGATGGTGGGCAAGGTGGGGCACGATTTCATTCGCTAGGACATTTTGTAGATGCGGATGGCGTTGCCGGCCATGAGGGGGAAGCGTTCTTCCTGAGGGACGTTCTTGAGGGTGCGTTCGATGAAGGTCCAGGAGTCTGGCCAGGTGGAGGTGGAGTGGGGGAAGTCGGACTCCCACATGATGTTTTCCATGCCGATGCTGTGTCGTTGCTCGACGCCGGCAGACTCGTACCAGAAGTCGACGAAGATCTGGCGGTGAAAAACGTCGCTGGGGCGATTGACGAGGCCTTCGGTCCAGAGGTGGCGGCGTTCCCATTCGTGGTCGCAGGCTTCGATGATGTAGTTGACCCAGCCGAGGCCGGTTTCGGCGCAGACGATTTTGAGTTCCGGGAAGCGTTCGAGGGTGCCGGAGAGGAGCATGTTCGGGATGGACTGGGCCTGGAGGCTGAATCCGGCGGCGGGGCCCATGGCCTGGAGCTGGTTGCGGGTGTAGCCGTCCCAGCGGTCGAGGGCGAGCTTGCTCATGCCGGCGCCTGCGTGGAAGTGGACGGGGACGTCGAGATCCTGGCAGGCGTCCCAGACGGGATCCCAGTAGCGGTCGTTGACGTGGGGGAGGCCGTCGTCGTTCTGGCTTGGTTCGGCGAGCATGACGATGCCCTTGTGGCCGTTATTGACACTGCGGCGGATTTCGGCGACGGTGGCTTTGATGCCGGACTTGTAGGGGATGATGGCGAGGCCTGCGTAGCGGTCGCTGGCGGCGATCCACTCTTCGCTGATGTGGTCGTTGTAGGCCTGGACGCAGGCGAGCTCGAAGTCTTTGTCGTAGCGGACGAAGAGTTCGCCGGACTGGCCGCCGATGTTGGGGAATAGGACTTCAGCGTCGATGCCGTCTCTGTCCTGGGCTTCGAGGCGGGTCTTGGGGTCGTAGACGAAGCGTGGGACTTCTTCCCAGCGCTGGGGGTAGGTCTTGCGGAGGGGGTCGCCCATGGCGGTGGGGCAGTTGACGGTGCCGCGGGTCTCGGTGAATTGGCCGTCGATGTACCAGCGCTCGATTGAGCCTTCGAAGGGGGCGACGGAGGCTGCGGGGTCGGTGGTCTCGACGACGCGGGGGATGCGGTCACCCCATTTGGACTTGGACATGCGAGAAGTCCAGGTGTGGGGGTTTTCCTGGGCGTGGCTGTCGCAGCTGATGAGACCGAATTTGATTTCCATGGGGTCCTCCTGGGTTTTGGATTACCGCCGGGGAAGGAGTGGCGGGGAGGGTGGTGATTGGGGTTTGGTTGTAGGGGCAATGCTAGCGTTGTGGGGGGAGGGAGTCAACGGGGGGGAGGGAGTTTTAGGAAGAGTCTTGGGGCGGTGAGACAGGTCGAGAGGGGCTGCTTCACCAGGAGGGACGCTGGTGGGGAGCGAGTGGGTTCCTGCCTACGCAGGAACAATAGTGGGGCTACCGAGGGGGATGGCGGGCGGATCGCGATCCGCCCCCACGGGGGGAAGGTGGGCAGTGCTGCGATGGGATCAGGAGGATGAGTGAAGGGGGGATGCTGTTTTGAACCGGATCCCGTTACTCGTCCGTTTTGAAGAGGTAACGAACGTCCCAGAGTCCATAGAGGGTAGGGGTGGTGTTGCCGAAGACGTTGCGCACGGCGGTCAACCGCTCGGAGAGGGTGGTGTAGATTAGAGGCAAATAGTTGGCGGCGATTTCTTGTGCGCGGTGGTAGAGTTCGATGCGTCTGTCGCGGTCCAGTTCCTGGCTGGCCATGATGTATAGCTCGTCGATTTCGGCTTCCCAATCCGTTGCGGGTTCAGGCTGATTCGGGTACCAGAGATGCAGACCCTCGCCGCTGTGCCACAGGGTGATGCCGCTGTGGGGATCCGACCCGCCTGTGAAGCCGATGACGATCGCCTCCCACTCGTAGGTCCTGAGCAACCGTGAGACCAAGTCGCCGAATTCAATCGTTTTGTAGTCCACATTGAGGCCTATCTCAGTCATACCCTCGTGGATGATCGTGCCTACTTGTTCTCTCACGCTGTTGCCCATGTTGGTGACCATAGAGAACTTGATTTCATTGCCGTTCTGGTCTTCCCGAATGCCATTGCCGTTGGTGTCGACCCAGCCGAGGTCGTCCAGTATCTGGTTGGCCTTGTCGATGTCGTATTCGTACTGGGTAACGTTCGGGTTGTGGAAGTCTCCGGCTGCCGGGCTAACGGAAGACCATTGGAGGTATCCGGCGCCGTGCTGCGCCTGATGGATGATTTTGTTTTTGTCGATGACGTGGGCGACAGCCTGCCTGAACTGCCGATTTCGGAACCACTCCAGTTTCTCGGGCGAGAGATAGGGTACGCCGGTGTCCGGGTTCAGACCGGGGTTCATATTGAATGACATGAAGGCAGTTCCGAAGGCGGGGCCCCTTCTGTGTATGGTGAAGTTTTGCTCTTTCTGAAGGGGCGCGAGGATGGGAATTTCCTCTCCGAGGACGCCATGGACGTCTGCGTCACCGTCTAGGAACTTGTCTATCTCTTCTTCCAGGTCTGAGACGATGTCGTGAATTATTCTGTCCAGGTATGGAAGGGTGTTGCCCTCGGCGTCCTTGAGCCAGTAGTCCGGGTTGCGTTTCATAATTACATGCTCGCCCGGAGAGTAGCTATCGATGGTGAAGGCGCCTGTGCCGATGATTTCCGCGGGGTCCGTTTCGATGTCCCAAGTCGTGGTGAAGGAACCGTCGTCCACGTGGGTCTCAAGGATGTGCCTGGGATATATGGCCGTACCCATTGAGCGCAAGAAGGGAGCGAATGGCACGGGGAGGACGCACTCGACGGTGTAGTCGTCTAAGGCGCGGACGGTCATGGGCGACTCCTCCCAAGCGCCTGTTTCCTGGTTGAGGGTGCGGAAGTGGAAGGTGGGACGGCTGCTGGCGGGGATATCCGGGTTGTAGATAATCCTGTTGAAGGTGAAGGCCACGTCGTGAGCGGTGAAGGGTTCTCCGTCGTGCCATCTGACGTCATCTCTCAGATGGAATGTCCACGTCAAGCCGTCCTGAGAGTGCTGCCAGGATTTTGCGAGGGACGGCTCAACCTTGTTGGTGAGCCAGGAGGTCGTGGTCAGGCCCTCGAAAAGGTAACCCAAAACACCCGAAGACGAAGCATCCGAGGCGATGGCGAGGTTGAGGGTCAGAGGCTCGGAGATAGTTGCGAAGGTAAGGGTTCCCCCGAAATTGCCAATGGCGTAATCGAACTCATTAGCGTTCCTTTTGAGCCTGTCGACCAAGCTTGCTTTTTCCAGCTCGCCCTGGCGCCAGCCGGAGCCGAAGATGAGGCCGCCGTAAGACGCCACATAGACGTGGGATGAGGCAGTGGTAATCCAGGTCCCGCTTTCGGGCGCGTTGAATATCTCTGGCCCGAATAGTTCCTCTGCGCCGGTCCCGATCAGTTCCGGGTTGGAATGGGCCACGAAGCGACCACTTTCGTTTGCAATAAAAACGGACCACTGACCGTCTACAGATTCGGCCTGATTATAGTATGCGATGGCAGTTTCCAGACCTGCGAGGGCGCTATCCGGGCTGGCGAAATGATCGAGGGTAGCCTGCAGTCCGCCATAGCGGAACGCGTCTATGGCGACGGACACCAGCTGCGTTGTGAAATCGTTGGCGTTGATGTGCCAGCCTGATGCGAAGAGCAGATCGTCTTGCTTGACCACCCAGACATTCTTGATTTCGAAATCGCCGACGCCGCCGGTCTCCGGGTTGCGAGAGACGTAGGAGACCCACTTGCCTTGTTCGGTGGCGGAGAGGAAATCGCGGCCGAAGCTGTAGCCGTTAGCGTCGACACCAAAGGGGCCGTTAAGATCTTCGCCGATGAGGCCGGGATTGTGGTGGGCGATGACCTTGTCGTTTTCGTCGACAATGAAGACGAACCACTGGCCGTCCACGCTTGGGCGGCTGCTGTAGTGGGCGATGGTGGAGGGAAGGCCTTCTTCGTTGTACCTGCTGATGGCGTTTTGCACGAAGAACTTGGTGAATTCGGCGGGTGAGGACCTAGGGGGAATGGAGGCGACGGCGTTGCGGGCCAGGCGTCTTACCTCTTCGAGGGTAAGGCCGGGTTCAACAGCCTTGGAGATGGCTTGACGCAGTAATTCCTCCACCTCAGCAAGGGTGGGGCCGGGTTCCGGCATTGACGCCTGGATGATTGCCTGTATCTCGCCAGCGGTCAGGCTGGGCTGGGACTCCGGAAGGTCTGCAATAGCCGCCTGTACTATTTGCTCCACATCGGTGGGCGTTAAAGGAGTATCCACCGATTGCTGCGCTGACATTTGGATCATGGCCGCATCTATGGCGGACTGCACGATCTGTTCTACGTCAAGGCGAGTCAGCTCCGGCTGGGGAAGGTCAGCGACGGCCTCATTGACTATCCGTTCCACTTCAGCGCCAGAGAGATCGGAAGCTGGAGTGGCTCTGGCGACCTCGGAGCGCACTATTTCTTCAACGTCGGTACGGGTTAGTTCCGAGACTGCGACTGTGTCTTCATCTCCGCACGAAGTCAGGAGTGTGGGAAGCAACAGGGCCAACGCCGCGAATGCGACCAGAGTAAGCTTGCAGTTAATCATAGGCACGCTTGAATTTGTAGCTCTGGAGATGAGCTCTTGGAGACTGGGAGGTCCATAGGACCAATAATAATTGGTTGCATTGAGTCCAACAAGCGATATGAAGTGTCAAAAGGCTTCAATTTGCAATCTGCAAGAAGCCAAGTCTTTGGCCAATTAATGGGAACGGCATTGTGCTGCGCTGCTTTTGGGAAGGCGCCAGGCTTTTCGCCAGAATGGAGGGAGGGCAGGTTCTAAACCTGTCCCTACCGAGGTGGGTGGATGGTGCGTGGGGTTGGGGGTTAGGAGGGGAGCCAGGCGATGGCGGCGATTTCCGAGAATTCGCGCCATTCCTTGGACCAGGAGTCGCCGCCGTCTTCGCTGGAGTAGAGGTAGCCGTAGCGGCTGCCGGCGAAGATGAGCTGGGGGTTGGAGGGGTTGGTGCCGAAGGCCCAGATGGCGGAGTTCGGCTCGACGGGGAGGGGGAGGTTGTCCCAGGTTTCGCCGCCGTCGCGGGAGCGGAGAATGGCGCCGGTGCGTCCGGGGGTGAAGTCGCCGAGGCCGAGAAAAACGGTGTTCGGGTTGCCGGGCTTGACTGTGATGCATCGGGGGTAGTTGAGGGGGAAGACGTCCTTGGCGAGGGCGCGGTTCCAGGAATGGCCGTCGTCCTGGGAGGTGAAGGAGCCGTTGTTGACGATGACGATGACGGATTTGGGGGGACCGGCGGTGATGGCGAGGCTGTGAACGTCCTTGTTGGAGATAGCGCCGTTGACGTCGCGCCAGGTCTGGCCGCCATCTTCGCTGGAGCGGACGCCATCGACCTCGATGCCGGCCCAGATTCGGTCCTGGTCGTGGGGGTCGACGGCGAGGCCGGTGAAGCGGGGGATGCCGACGTTCGGGCAGGTCTCAGCGACCTGGACGGGGAGTTTTTCCCAGGACTCGCCGCGGTCGATGGACTTGAAGAGGGCGGCGGGGGTTGGGGTGCCGGTGCCCGCGTAGATGACGTTGGGGTTTCGGGGGTTGCGGGTGAGGTTCCAGACGCTGTAGTCAGAGAGGGGGGTGTCTATGAGCTGCCAGCTGCGTCCCGCGTCGGGGGTGCGGTAGAGGCCTTTGTCTGTACCGGCGAGGAGAGTTTGAGGGGTGTCGGGATCGTTGGAGAGGCAGCGAACGATGGCGTCGGAGTGCATGCCCTGGTCGATGCCGGCGCGTGACCAGGATTGGCCGCCGTTTGATGACCGCATGACGCCTTGGCCTGCTGTAGCTACGAGGACGGTGATGTTTGTGTTCATGATTGCCGCTCCCTTCGCGGAATTTCGTCTATTGGGGTTGGGTTTATTGTAGGGGGTGGGAGTTGATGCGGCAAGCGGGGGTGGGGTCAGGGGCAGGTGGGGAGGTTGAGGGAGGGGAGGTCGTTAGATTCCAATTTGAAAAGGCTTCTTGGAATGCAGCCGGTGAGGGGGTTTCCTCGTATGGACAATGCCCATAGGTTAGGCATGTCGGTCAAAATGAGCGGTATGTCGCCAGTGAGTTGATTGTTGTTGAGATCCAGGTGTTCCAAATTAGTGAGATTAGCCAACTGGTTAGGTATCTGTCCGGTTAGCTGGTTTTCGAAGAGCGATAGTATCAGTAGATCAGAAAGATTGCCCAGTTCCGGCGGGATCTCTCCTGTCAACTGGTTGAAACTGAGATTCAAGTCTGTCAAGTTGGTGAGGCTGCCCAGTTGTGGAGGAATGCCACCGGTCAACTGGTTGATTTCGAGATGTAGGGATTGTAGGTAAGCTAAATTGCCAAGCTCAGGCGGAATTTGGCCAGTAAGTTGGTTTATGGAAAGGGAAAGCGATTCGAGGTTTGAGAGATTGCCTAATTCGGGTGGAATCCCTCCTACAAGTTGGTTTTCGTCGAGGGACAAAGACTCCAGGTTGGAAAGGCTGCTGATATGTGATGGAATTTCGCCGGCAATTTGATTGTCGGCAAGACTCAGGTACTCTAAGTTGGGAAGGTTGCCCAATTCCGGGGGAATGCTGCCACTCAACCGGTTGTGTTGAAGGATCAACCATTCAAGGTTGTTGAGGTTGCCAAGTTCCGGCGGAATGTTGCCGCTCAACATGTTGTCTTCAAGGTTCAGCCATACCAAATTTGACAAATTACCCAATTCGGCGGGAATTTGCCCAGTTAAGTTATTGTGTTTGAGTGACATCCTCTCCAGGTTCGACAGGTCACGGAGTTCAGGTGGAATGCGGCCGGTTAGCTGGTTGTCGATAAGGGACAGCGATTCCAAGCTGGACAGGTTGCCCAGTTGAGGCGGAATGTGGCCTTTAAGTTGGTTGCCGCCAAGGGACAAAGATTCTAACTCTCTTAGGTTGCCCAATTCTGAAGGGATTTCGCCTGTCAATTGGTTATAGCCGAGTGACAAAGAAGACAGGTTTGAGAGGCCGCCCAAGACCGGTGGAACCTTGCCAGATAATCGGTTCTCACGCAGGTGGAGTTCGGTTAAGTTTGAGAGGTTAGCCAGTTCTGGGGGAATCCTTCCTACCAGGCGGTTTAGATCCATCGTAAGGAACTGCAGATTGGTCAATGTGGATAGCTCCGGAGGAATCTCACCAGTCAATCTGTTTCTATCGAGACATAGTGCTCGCAAGTTGGAAAGGTTGGATAATTCAGTTGGGATAGCTCCGGTTAGCTGGTTGCCTCGCAATAACACAACCTCCAAGTTCGACAAGTTGCCGAATTCTCGGGGAATTTCTCCGCGCAGCTTGTCTTCATCCATCACCAATGATCTTAGGTGGGAGAGGTTGCCGAGAGCCGCAGGAATTGCCCCCCTCAGATTGTTGTCATAGAAGGTCAATTCTGTGACTCTTCCGCTGGAACTTGTGATTACGCCGTACCACTGGTCAAGGGGATTGTTGCTGAGCCAATTGGTGTTGTTCTTCCAATTGGGGCCGTCGGTGGCTTCGTAGAGGGCTACGAGGGCTTCTCTATCCGATGCTATTTCTGGATCAGGGAGTTCGCAGAAGGGGAGGCTCAGAGCGAATACGTCACCGGTTGGAACGTTGTTCAGACCTGCAGGTACGCAGCCACTCAATACATTGCCACCAAGGTATAGGGTATCCAGAGAGGTTAGGGCGTTGAGTTCCGAAGGTAGGTCTCCACTTAATGTATTTTCGCCGAGTCGCAACTCTACAACCAGACCATCGGCGTTTGTGGTGACGCCGAACCACTCGTTGAGGGGCTTGTCGGTGAGCCAGTTGGTGTTGTTGGTCCAGTTTGGGCCGTCGGTGGCATGGTAGAGGGCGATGAGGGCATCTCTGTCATTCAATTGAACCGCGTCAGTGGGTTCGCAGGGGGGGAGGTTGAGTTCGGAGAGGTCGTTGGTTTGGATGTTGAGGAGGGCCGCGGGGATGCAGCCGGTCAGGGGGTTGTCTGATAGGCTCAAACCCTGCAGATTGGGCATGTCGGCAAGCGCAACCGGGATCTCGCCGGTCAATTGGTTGTCGTTAAGCTCAAGGAATCTGAGGGAAAGGAGGTTGCCGAGCTCTGTCGGAATCCGACCGGTTAGTTGATTCTGATTAAGGCCCAGACCTTCCAGGTTGGAAAGCCTGCCAAGTTCTGGCGGAATCTCGCCGGTCAGCCGGTTTCGCCAGAGAACAAGATATTCCAGCATTTCGAGCGCAGCGAGTTCCGGTGGAATTACTCCGGTCAGTTGGTTGCTATATAGGGACAACTCCTCCAGACGTGCAAGCCTGCCAAATTCGGGCGGTATTTCGCCGGACAGGTCGTTTCTGTCCAGGAATAGTGATTCAAGGTTAGCAAGTTCTGCAAGTTCAGACGGAATTGGCTCAGACAGCAGGTTGCGGTTGACGTTCAGCGTCCTCAAGTAGGAGAGTTGGCGGAACTCTTCGGGAATTCCTCCGCGCAGCCGGTTTTGATCCAAGGAGAGAAGTTCCAGGTTGGAAAGGTTACCTAACGCCGGAGGAATCTGCCCGCTTAGTTGATTATTTCCAAGCAAGAGCGAAGTCAGATTAGGCATATTTCCCAGTTCCGATGGTATTTCGCCGCTTAATCGGTTGTCGGTAAGGTCCAGCCAACGCAAGGCGGAGAGTTTATATAGTTCCGGAGGGATTGTACCTGTAAGTCTGTTATCACTTAAGCCCAGGGTCAAGAGGCCGGAAAGATTACCGAGTTCCGGTGGGATGTTCCCTTCTAACAGGTTGGATTCCAGGTGCAATGAAGCAAGCCAGCCCAGTTCCGTTAATTCCCGGGGAATTTCCCCGCTCAACATATTTTCACGGAGGGCCAGAGATTCCAAATTGGAAAGATTGCCTAGTTCTGGTGGAATTACGCCAGTTAACTGATTTGCGAAGAGATCCAGGTGTTGGAGTGAGTGCAGATTCCCGAATTCCGGTGGAATTGAGCCGCTGAGTGCGTTTTCGCCGAGGTCAAGAGATTCCAAATTTGCGAGATTGCCTAGTTCTGGTGGAATCACTCCAGTCAGATTGTTGTCAGCCAGGCGTAGCGATCTTAGATGGGAGAGATTGCCTAGTTCTGGTGGAATTACTCCTGTGAGATTGTTGTCGTCTAACCTAAGCAAGGTCACAGCGTTGAGATTGCCCAGTACCGAGGGGATCTCACCAGTCAGATTGTTGTCAGCCAGGTGTAGTGATCTTAGATGGGAGAGGTTCCCTAGTTCTGCTGGGAGTTCTCCACTTAGCTGATTTCTGTTGAGAGCCAGCCCTGAGATGCGGCCTTGAGTGTTGGTTGTGACGCCGAACCACTCGCCAGGGGGTATGTTTGTGAGCCAGTTGGTGTTGTTGGTCCAGTTTGGACCGTTGGTGGCATGGTAGAGGGCTATCAGGATTTCTCTGTCTGTTGCTGCCGAATCAGCGGGTTGGCAGAAGGGGAGGCTCAGAGCGGATACGTCACCGGTTGGAACGTTTTTCAGACCTGCAGGTACGCAGCCAGTCAATGCATTGCCACCAAGGTATAGGGTATCCAGAGAGGTCAGGGCGTCGAGTTGTGGAGGGATTGTACCGCTCAATCCGTTTTCGCCGAGTCGCAACTCTATCACTAAACCATCGGAGTTGGTGGTGACGCCGTGCCACTCGTCGAGGTGTTTGTCGGTGAGCCAGTTGGTGTTGTTGATCCAGTTGGGGCCGTCGGTTGCCTCGTAGAGGGCGATGAGGGCATCGCGGTCCAATTGCTGAGGGGTGGGTGTGGGCGTTGGTGTAGGCGTCGGTGTTGGTGAAGGCGGGGGAGTCACCGGGAGCGTTGGTTCGGGAGTTGAGGTTGGAGTTGGAGGTTCTGTTGGTGTTGGGATGGGGGATGATATGGGGGTAGGACTGGTGGATATGGGAGGGAGTTGCGTCTCTTTCTCGGCGGTGCAGGAGGTGATGAAGAGGGTTAGAAGGACGGCGACGACGATTAGGCCCACCAGGGGGCCTTTGGTTAGAGCGTGTTTGGTGAATCGAGCCACTTTGGGTTGCTGCCTCTGTTGGATAGTATGCAAATTGCTGGTGATTCGTTCCCTACCGGGTGATTGGTTAGAGGGTGAAGAGTTGGAAGGAGACGGCTAGGGGGGAGCCGAATTGTTTGCCGACGGATTCGGCGTGGGAGCGGAGCATTTCGTCCGGGTTGACTTCGAAGGGGAGGTTTTCGAGGTAGACGCGGTGCTCTTCCAGGGAGGCGACACCCTTGTCGAAGCAGTGGGTGACGTCGACGGCGTGGGTGGGTTGGGGGGAGCCGCAGATGCAGACCATCTTCACGCCGTTCCAGGGGTCGAGGCCTTCTTCGGTGAGTTCGGGGAAGATCCAGGGGTTGCCGGCGTCCTGGGCGGCGTCGAGGGTGGCGAGGCCGGCGGCTCGGTGGTCGGCGAAGTTGAAGCTGGAGCCGCCCCAGCTGAGGTGGTAGTTGGGGGCGAGGATGACTTCGGGTCGGTGTTTGCGGATGGCGCGGGCGATGTCGCGTCGGAGGGCGGGGCCGTATTCGACGACGCCGTCCTTGTGGTTCAGGAACTCGACGGTATCGACGCCAACGGCGGCGGCGCTGTGTATTTCTTCCCCTTCACGGAGAGGGCCGACCTTGTCCGGGTGCATCGAGCTGATGCCTGCTTCACCGCTGGTAATGAGGAGGTAGACGACGCTTTTGCCTTGGGCGGTCCAGCGGGCGATGGCGCTGGCGGCGCCGTATTCGAGGTCGTCGGGGTGGGCGGCTACGGCTAGGCAGCGCTGCCAGTCTTCGGGTAGGGGGAGTAGGTTTTGGTTTTGAGTCATTTGGAGGCTCCTTTGTTGATCATGAGAGGTTATCTTGAGGAGGAAGTCATTGTGTGACTGCCAAATGTGCCATCCAATTCCGCTGCATCACCCCCATCCCTTCGATAGACTCAGGACAGGCTCTAACCCTCCCCCATCGAGGGGGAAGGGAGAAGAAGGATTCCGGCTTTCGGGGGGAGCGCCCCCCGGACCAGATTCTTCGTCGCGGGGCCTCCTCAGAAAAAATAGGGGGAGGGGATGGATTCCCGCCTACGCGGGGATGGGGGTTACGCAAGTTTTTCGCGGAGGGGTGGGAGGACTTCGTTGGCCATGCGTCGAACGTCGTCCATTGTGGTGTGGTAGCGGAGGGCGCGTTGGTTGATGTCGGGGAGGGGGGCGGTTCCGGCTTCGTCGAAGGGGGCGCGGAGGCTGAACATGAAGGTGGTGACGCCGAGGTCAATGAAGGCTTGGAGGCGGTGGCGGACCTGGTCGGGGTTGCCGACGAGGGTTGTTTTCTGTGCTTCTTTGATAGAGACGCCAGCATCGTGGGCGTTTACCCTGAGGGCGGAGGCGATGCGGCGGGGGTCTTCGCTGATGAGGAAGTCCATGTTGAGGGAGAGGGAGATTTCTGAGGGGTCTCGTCCTGCCTTCTCGCAGTGATTGTGGAGAAGCTGGAGCTTGCGTTTGTAGTCTGCGGGGGTGCCGGTGATGTTCCAGTTCCAGTCGTCGGCGACGCGGGCGACGAGGGGTAGGGTGAGCTGTTCGCCGGCGCCGCCGACGAGGATGGGCGGGTGGGGTTTCTGGAGGGGTTTGGGTTGAAAGGGGGCGTCGCGGAGTTTGTAGTAACGGCCGTCGAAGTTGGCGCGGTCTTCCGTCCAGAGGAGGCGGATTACGCGGATGGTCTCTTCGAGTCGTCGGATGCGTTCGGCGTTGCCGGGGAAGTAGATGTCGTAGGCGTGGTGCTCGGGTCGGTGCCAGCCTGCGCCGATGCCGAGGATGACGCGTCCGTTGCTGGTGTGGTCGACGGTGGTGACGGCCTTGGCGAGGGCGACGGGGTGGCGGAAGGTGGCGCTGGTGACGAGGGTGCCGATGCGGGGGCGGTGGACGACCTGGGAGAGGGCGGCGAGGAGGCTCCAGGAGTCGGTGACGTGGCCGTCTTCGATGGTGGTGCCTGTTGGGAGGTAGTGGTCGTAGACCCAGAGGTCGTCGAAGCCGAGTTGTTCCAGTTCGAGCCAGGATTGTTTCAGTTGGGGCCAGGTGGCCTCCTGCTGGCCGGTTTGGACGCCGAATCTGACTTTGGGCATGGGGTGAGCCTCCGGGTGGGGATTCGGATTGTGGGGTGTTCTTTATTATAACGGATGTGTGGGTGGAATATTGGCTCTTGCTTTGGCTGGAACAAGGAGAGGGCTAGATTCTTCGTCGCGGGGCCTCCTCAGAATGACATTTGGGTCGGGAGAGAAGGAGGAAGAGTGGGCCCTCGCATTCGCGAGGGAACGGGGGGATATGGCGGAGGGGTTGGGGATTCGCGTGGGTTGAGCATTGGCTCCTGCCTTCTCAGGAACAAGGGAGGGGGAATAGTTCTTGTCAGGGTTGGGGTTAGCATTTAAGATAGGCGGGAATTGGCGTCCGTAGTAGGCGCTGTGCCCAGGACGAAGATTTTCAGTTTCATGTTTTGGGGCTGAAGAATAGAGGGGAAGTAGGGAATGCCGCCCTTTGAAGCGAATAATAACTTTGGCACCGTAACCCGAGTCAGCGCGGAGGCGCTGGGGGAGCCGGGAAAGCGAACTTTCCGGCTGTTGATAGAATCGGGGGCGGCGTTTGCGCAGCTCTGGCTTGAGAAGGAGCAGTTGCAGCAGCTGGCCGTCTATATCGAAGAGATTGACCAGGAGGGGCCGAGGCAGGGTAGGAGAACGGGAGGAAGGCGGGAGCCGGAACCGCAGTATGACGGCGGCTACGTGAGGCTGGAATTCAAGGTTGGCAGTCTTTCCATGGGTCACGACGCCGACGTGAATTCATTCCTGTTTCTGGTGCATGACCGGGAGGCGGTGGGTGAGGATACGCCGGACCTCTGCTTCTGGGTGCCGCAGGAGATGGCGTTGAAGCTATCCAAGGAGGCGTTGGAGGTTTGCGCCGCCGGAAGGCCGCGGTGCGTGCTTTGTGGTTCGGCGATTGATCCTGAAGGTCACATGTGTGTTCGCTCGAATGGCCACCAGTCGCTGCACCCCTGAACAGCCTGGGGAGTCGTCGCTGACTCTGGGGGAGGAGGCTCGACAGTCGAGGCTGTTGAGAGAGGGGGAGGTGGTGTCCTGCATCCTGACGCCGGTGGGTTCCAACTACACGTTCATGGCGAAGCTGCAGGACGGGGACGGAGGGGAGATGCGGGCGATATACAAGCCGATGAAGGGCGAGATTCCATTGTGGGACTTCGAATCGGGGACTTTGTACAAGCGGGAGTGCGCCGCTTACCTGTTCAGCCAGATTCTGGGCTGGGAGTTTGTTCCCGAGACGGTGATCCGCGAAGGGCCTTACGGCGTTGGCTCTATGCAGCGGTTCGTGGAACACGAGCCGGGTGTGACGTACCGGGAGCTTCGAGAGTCCCACCGGAAGGAGTTGAAGCAGATTGCCTGCTTCGACATCATAGCCAATAACGCAGACCGGAAGGCGGCGCATTGCATTATGGGGCTGGACGGCCTGGTATGGGGGATTGACCACGGGCTGACGTTTAACGAGGCGTTTACGCTGCGGACGGTGATCTGGGACTTTTGGGGGGAGGAACTTGAGGGGGAGATGGTTGCGGACATGGAGGGATTCCTGGAGGGGGTTTCGTCGCCGGAGGGTCTGACGAAGGAGCTAGCTGAGCTACTGCGTGCTGAGGAATTCGAGGCGTTGGCGCAGCGGACGGGGTGGCTGGCGAAGGCGGGGGCGTTCCCGGAGATGCGGGGCTTCTAGGGGAATCGTCTTCACGTTAGTCCTGTCCTACGATGGAGAGCTTTGAGTTACCCTCTATTCAACCCCACCGCCACCCAGATTACCCTCACCTCAATCCTCTCCCACGACGGGAGAGGAGGAAAGAGGGGGCGGAGAGGGGGATATGCAAGGGTTTCCACGATGGGGGAGGAGGAGTGGGTCAGCTTGACACTTATTGAAGCTGAAAACTAGAATTAGCAGCAGTCGAGGCAGGAGGTTGGGTATATGCAGGAGATGACCGTCGATAGCATTCGGGTCAGCCTGATGAACTACCAGAGGGTAGTCATCCTGAAAGAGATGGAATCGGACAGGCACCTGCCGATCTGGATTGGGCCTGCGGAGGCTGACGCCATTGCGGTCAAACTGCAGGGGATATCCGTGCCTCGGCCCCTGACCCACGACCTGCTGCAATCTGTCATCGACAACCTGGGCGCCGAGATCAGCTACATTCGGATCAACGATTTGAAGAACGATACGTTCTTCGCGAAGATTGGTGTTTCGATGGATGGGAAGAAGGTGGAGGTGGACTCGCGTCCGAGCGACGCGATTGCGCTGGCGGTGAGGGCGCAGGTGCCGATTTACGCCGAGGACAACGTACTGGACAAGGCGGGGATACAGCTTGACGCAGATACGGGGCGTCCCATCACCAAGGAGGACATGTCCTCGGTGGACGAAGACAAGCCGACGAAGGTGCGGGAAGAGGAGCTCCAGAGGATGTCCGCGTTTACGGACTTCATCAACACCCTGGACCTGGAAGACATTGGGCAGGGTGAGTCGAAAGAGCAGCCCAAGGAGTAGAGGTATCGGAGGGAATCCGGCAAAGGCCCCGGCCATGGCGTTCTTGTTGACTTTGAAAAATGCTAATGATAGAGTTCTCCAAGTTTTGAAGGCAGTATATGTCCGGTTGGCGCCTGGCTATGCAGATGGTGGGGTTGGGGTGGTACGTAGCGGTTTGCATCGTTATAGGGATAATCGCCGGGTTGTGGCTGGATAGTAAGTTTGAAACCTCACCCATATTCTTGCTCGCTGGGACATTGCTGGGAGTGGTAACAGCTTTTTACGGCATGTATAAGTTGATGGCCCCATTTCTAAAGGACTCGTCTCAGAATGGTACAAATGGGGAGCAGAAGGGGCGTTAATGGCCAAGTCAGCCTTGGCTAAGCCGCTAATCATCGGGGCCGGATTGAGCCTCGTGGCATTGCTGATATTCGGGTTTGTGGTGGGCGCGGTCGGGTCGGAGCTCTTCGGGACCAGCACCATAGTCAAAGAGCCGGAAGTGCATCTGCCCGCCTCTGCGGTGTTCCCCGCGGAGGAGCGGGAGATAGCGGCGAGGGGCGGCAACCTGGGGTTCATGGGATTCGCCATCACCAACTCCATGGTTTCTTCGTGGCTGACGACCATCGTCCTGATTGTGATTCTGGTGCTGGCGGCGTCACGGAAGAAGCTGGTGCCGGGCCGGTTACAGAGTTTCGGCGAGGTGATTGTGGAGGGGCTGCTGAACTTTGTGGAGGGGGTTTCGGGGAAGGGGGTGGCGCGGGCGTTCTTCCCGATAATTGCGACGATCTTCCTGTTTGTGCTCTTCAACGCTTGGATGGGCCTGCTGCCCATCTATCCTTCGCTGGGGTTCAATTCATCTGAAGAAGCCAACGCCGAATACATCGCAAAGTCGAAGGAAGGGAAGGCGATGCACCTTCATGGGACCATCGCCAGCGTGGGAAATGATCAGTTTACGTTGAAGGACGGGACGGTCTTCCATCTCGAACCGGATACGGAGATTGGGGAGGAGCTTGCCAAGGGGTGCTCACCGGCGCCGTGTGTATCCGAAAGCGCGGTGGGGAAGATAGTGAAATTTGACGCGGTCAAGGCCGGCGGGATGTTGACTGTTGAGCATGCGGAGAAGGGGAAGACGCCGCGGATTGACCTGCTGAGGCCGGCGGGCACGGACGTGAACATGCCGCTGGCGCTGGCGGTGGTGGCGTTCCTGTTCGTGGAGATCTGGGGACTGAGGAGGCTGGGATTCGGGTATCTGGCGAAATTCTTCAGGTTCAAGACGCTAATCAAGGGGCCGAGCCGGTTCTTCAACGGGCCGATCGACCTGTTCGTGGGGATTCTGGAGGGGTTGAGCGAATTCATCCGGGTGGTGAGCTTCACCTTCAGGTTGTTCGGGAACATGCTGGCGGGGAAACTTCTGATATTAGTGTCGGCGTTCCTGGTGCCGTTCGTTTTCAGCATACCGTTCTACGGGCTGGAGATTCTGGTTGGATTCATTCAGGCGATGATTTTTGCGGGTCTGACGCTGACGTTTGCCACGCTGGCAATCTCGCATCATGATGAGTAGGAACGAAGTGAACGGAGGAGAGAGATGGATGTATTGATACTGCTTTTTGTAATAGTGACCAGCGTTGCCACGCTGGGGACGCTGGCCGGGGTGTTTGCCATCTACGCCAGCCGTCAGGACTAAGCACAGAAAAATCTTGGATTCAATAAAATTGGTTGAGGAGGACCCATGCTTGGATTAGAGCTCTTGATGTCGGTAGGGGCCCAGGAGGCGTTGAGTGACGCCGGAGCCAAGGCGATTGCCACCGGACTGGCCATCGGCTTGGGGTTGCTGGGGCCCGGAATTGGCATAGGAATTCTCGGAGCGTCGGCCATGAGCGCCATCGGACGGAACCCGGAGGCACGGGGAGCGATTTTGCAGAATATGATTCTGGCAATCGCATTCGCCGAGGCGTTGGGCATTTACGCTCTCATCGTTTCTGTCATCATAATTTTCGTAGCCTAGAACCCGGGCGGACGAAGGTTGGACGGGAAGAGAGGTAACCCTTGGAAGAATTAGGTCTAAATATACCGAGCCTAATAGTCTTTCTGGTGAACTTCGCCATTCTGTTGGTGATCCTGTACTTCTTCGCCTACAAGCCGATCCTGAAGATGCTGGACCAGAGGTCGGAGCGGATTCGGGAGAGTCTGGAGGCGGCGGAGCAGGCAAGGCAGGAGGCGGCGGAGTCTGAGGCCCGGACGCAGGAGCAGCTGCAGGAGGCCCGCAGGCAGGGGCAGCAGCTGCTGGAGCAGGCCCGTGCGTTGGCTGACAAGTATAGGGAAGACGAGATGGCCAAGGCGCGAGCGGAGGCGGAAGCCTTTGTGGCGCGCGCTCGGGAGGAGATTCAGCAGGAACGAGACAGCGCCGTGGAAGAGGTGAAGCGGCACTTTGCCATTCTGGCGATTCAGGCGGCTGAACGGGTAATCGGACAGTCGTTGGATGTGAGCGCGCACAGGGAGCTAATTGTGCAGGTGCTCGAAGAAGGCCAGGAAGTCGGGAAAGGCTAGGCATCTGACCTATGGCGAGCAGTCTCAGGGCAAAGAGGTACGCGCAGGCGATCTACGAGATGGCCACGACGTCGGAACCGCGGCAGGTGGAGAAGACGCTGGACAGCTGGGCCAAGGACTTGCGTCGCATCAGCGAGGCTGTTTCCGTTGAGGAGTTCAGGGTGTTTCTGAAGCATGCCAAGGTGCCCTTCGACCGGAAGGTGGAAGCGATACACGAGACGCTGGGGAAACGGGTGAATCCGCTGGTGCGGAACATGCTCTGCGTCATGGTGTCCCAGAGGCTTTCTGACCTGGCGCCGGAGGTAGAGTCAGAGTTCCAGGGACTGCTGGACGCGCGCAGAGGCGTTGAGCGGGTGGCTGTGTATTCGGCGATTGCGCTGCGTAGCCGGGAGAAGAAGAGAATTGCCCGCTTCGTTGAAGAGATGACGAACAAGAAGGTTGTGCTGGAGACCCACGTGGACGAGGGCATCATCGGTGGGCTTGTGCTTCGCATCGGAGACAAGCTGCTGGATGGGAGTACCCGCACGAAGCTGGAGGGTCTGAGGGAAGAGTTGGAAGAGGCCTCGCTTTCGGGGCCGGCATAGAGATATATAAGGAAGATAAGGAACCCGCGCCGTTGTGTGAACGCAATGACGCGGGAGGAGGCATATAGATGACCACGCGCGGTTCAGACATTGTTTCGGTAATCAGACGCCAGATTGAGGAGTTCCAGGGCGAACTCCGTATGGTGGACGTGGGTACTGTGGTTGAAGCGGGGGACGGGATTGCCCGGATTCAGGGCCTGCAGGGCGCGCAGTACAGCGAGCTGCTTGAGTTCCCGGAGGGGGTGTTGGGGCTGGCGCTGAACCTGGAGGAGGACACTGTGGGCGCGGCAGTCATGGGCGCGGACGATGCGGTCAAGGAAGGGGACACGGTCCGCTCAACAGGCCGCATCATCGAGGTGCCGGTGGGGGACGAGCTTGTGGGGCGGGTGGTGGACGCGCTGGGACGGCCGTTGGACGGGAAAGGGCCCATCAGGACGACAAAGGTCCGACCTATCGAGCGAATTGCGCCTAATGTGGTCATCAGGCAATCGGTGGATACCCCGGTACAGACGGGCATCAAGGCCATCGACTCGATGATCCCGATTGGAAGAGGACAGCGGGAGCTGATCATCGGGGACCGGTCGACGGGGAAGTCGGCTATCGCATTGGATACGATAATCAACCAGAAGGGCGAGAACCTGCTGTGCATCTACGTGGCCATCGGGCAGAAACAGGGCAAGGTGGCGCAGGTGGTTTCGACGCTGGAGGAGCACGGGGCTATGGAGCATACGGTGGTTGTGGCGGCGAACGCTTCCGACCCGGCGCCGTTGCAGTACATCGCACCGTATGCCGGATGCGCCATCGGCGAGGAGTTCATGGAGACGGGTCGGGAAGCGCTGATTATATATGACGACCTGACGAAGCACGCCTGGGCGTACCGCCAGATGTCGCTGCTGTTGAGGCGGCCGCCGGGGCGCGAGGCTTATCCGGGAGACGTATTCTACCTGCACAGCCGGTTGCTGGAGCGGGCGGCGAAGCTGGCCGACGAGTTTGGCGGCGGATCGCTGACGGCGCTGCCGGTTATTGAGACGCAGGCGGGGGACGTTTCGGCGTATGTGCCGACCAACGTGATTTCGATTACAGACGGCCAGATTTACCTGGAACCGGAGACCTTCAACGCGGGGATACGCCCGGCGGTGAACGTGGGACTTTCGGTTTCGCGAGTGGGGGGAGCGGCGCAGACGCGTGCCATACGAAGCGTGGCGGGAAGGCTGAGGCTGGACCTGGCGCAGTACAGCGAGTTGGCGACTTTCGCGCAATTCGGCACGGCGGACCTGGACGCGGAGACGCGGGCGCAGTTGGAGCGGGGTCAGCGGAGCATCGAGGTGCTGAAGCAGCCCCAGTATGAGCCGCTTTCGATGGGAAAGCAGGCGGTAATCTTCTATGCGCTGAACAACGGCTACCTGGACGAGGTGCCGATTCCGCAGTGCCGGGCCTTCGAGGAGCAGCTGCGTCGGTATATTGAGACGGCGGCCCCGGAGCTTGAGGGTCAAATCATGGAGGCCGGGGACATCACGGATGAGTTGGAGGTGGTGCTGAAGAAGGCGCTGGACGAGTTCAAGGCGACCTTCGCAGCATCATAGAGGTTAATGAGGAAGCCGGCGAGAGACTGAAATGCCAAGCTTAAGACTGCTGCGAAGGCGAATTCGCAGCATTGAAAATACCGCGAAGGTCACCCACGCGATGGAGATGATTGCGGCCTCGAAGATGAGGCGCGCGCAGAGCGCGGTGCTCGCGGGACGTCCGTACGCGGAGAAGATTCAGCAGGTGATTTCCGACCTTAAGGCGCAGAGGCAGGACACGGAGGAGATTCACCCGCTGCTGACGCAGAGGCCGGTGAAGCGAATTACGTTGCTGCACATGTCGCCGGACAGGGGATTGTGCGGCGGGCTGCACGGGAACTTAAACAGGGCGGTGGCGCAGTTCATCGTTGAGAAGCGACCGACGCCGGTTCGGATTGTGGCGGTCGGGAGGAAGGGCCGGGACTTTGTGGTGAGGACGGGGCAGGACGTGCAGGCGGTGTTCGTGAACCTTGGGGACAGGCCGCCAATGTCCGAGATTCTTCCGATTGCGCAGATTATTTTGAACGACTATAACGAAGGCGAGATTGACGAGGTCTACCTGGCGTATCCGGAATTCGTGACGTTGACGTCTCAGCGTCCGAAGATTGAGCGTCTGCTGCCGATAGAGCCTTCGGACTTGCCGGCGGAGTCCAGGGTTGGGTACATCTACGAGCCGAACCCGCTGGCGGTGCTGGAACTGCTTCTCCCGAGATTCGTGGAGATGGAGGTGTACCACTCCATGTTGGAGTTGAACGCCAGCGAGCAGTCGGCGCGGATGGTGGCGATGAGGAATGCGACGGACAGCGCCAACGAGATGGTGGAGGACCTGACACTGGAATTGAACAAGGCGCGGCAGGACAGTATAACCGCGGAACTTCTTGACATTGTTGGCGGTGCGGTCAGCCTGGAAGGCTAACGTAACCGCGGCTAGTTTTTTGATACAGCCGGAAAGAGAGGCCCAAGGTGGCTAACGGTAAAGTAGTACAGGTAATAGGCACGGTGGTTGACGTGGAGTTTCCTCCGGACGAGCTTCCCGCCGTGTATAACGCATTGACCATCGACAACAACGGCGAAAAGCTGGTGTTGGAGGTGGAGCAGCACGTGGGGAACAACTGGGTGCGGTGTCTGGCGCTGGGACCTACGGAAGGTCTGGCACGAGGAGTGGAGGCGGAGGACAGCGGCAGTTCGATTCCGGTGCCGGTAGGGCCGGAGACGCTGGGACGGCTATTCAACGTCACGGGAGACCCGTTGGACAACCTGGGGCCTGTGGAACCGCGAGACCGATGGCCAATACACCGTGCGCCGCCGTCATTCACTGAGCAATTGAGCACCCAAGAGGTATTGGAGACCGGGATTAAGGTCTTCGACCTGGTGACGCCGTTTATCAAAGGCGGGAAGATTGGCGCTTACGGTGGCGCGGGTGTGGGGAAGACGGTGATTATTCAGGAACTAATCCGGAACATCGCGGCGGAGCATAGCGGAGTGTCGGTGTTCTCCGGCGTAGGCGAGCGGTCGCGCGAGGGGAACGACCTGTGGAAGGAGATGCAGGAAGCCAACGTGATGGACAAGACCGTGATGGTCTTCGGCCAGATGAACGAGCCGCCGGGAGTGCGGGCTCGAATAGGGCTGACGGGTCTGACGATGGCCGAGTATTTCAGGGACGAGGAGAACAGGGACGTTCTCCTATTCATCGACAACATATACAGGTACATTCTTGCCGGGATGGAGGTGTCCGCACTGTTGGGGCGGATGCCATCAGCGGTTGGGTACCAGCCAACCCTGGCGACGGAGATGGGCGCGCTGCAGGAGCGGATCACTTCGACCAACAAGGGATCCATTACATCGTTCCAAGCCATATATGTGCCTGCGGACGACTACACGGACCCAGGAATTGTGACGACGTTTGGACACCTGGACGCTGTGGTTGCCCTGGAGCGAGCGCTGGCGGCGCAGGCGCTGTATCCGGCGGTTGATCCGCTGGCGTCGTTCTCTCGCGTGCTTGAGCCTGACATTGTAGGCGAGGAGCATTACGGAGTGGCGCGGGGAGTCATTGAGGTGCTGCAGAGGTATCGCGACCTGCAGGACATCATCGCGATTCTGGGCGTGGAGGAGCTTTCGGAGGAGGACAAGCTGACGGTGGAGCGGGCGCGGAGGATTCAACGCTTCCTAACGCAGCCGTTCTTCGTTGGTGAGACCTTCACAGGCATCCCGGGCAAGTATGTGCCGGTGCGGGAGACGGTGAGGGGCTTTAAGGAGATCCTAGAAGGCAAGCACGACGACGTGCCTACGCAAGCATTCTACATGAAGGGCACTATCGACGAAGTGCTAGCCAGTGTGGGTGGGTCAAGCTAGGAGGTCGGCCAGCAGTTATGGTTACGATGCGATTGGAGATAATCACCGCCGAGCGGGTTGTCTATTCGGACGACGTTGAGGCTCTGGTTGCCCCGGGAACGGAGGGGGACCTGGGGATTCTGCCGCATCACGCTGCGCTGATGTCGATGCTGCAACCAGGAGAATTGATGGTTAGGAAGGACGGGGAGGAGACCTACCTGGCGGTGACGGGTGGTTTTCTGGAGGTGATGGATAACCGTATCAGCATCCTGGCGGACGCGGCGGAACGATCGGATGAGATTGACGAGGAACGAGCGCAGGAGGCAATGAAACTGGCGGAGGAGCGGATTGCTATGAGGTCGGCGGACGTGGACCTGGAGCAGGCGCTTTCGCAGCTGAGACGGGCTTCGGTGCGGCTGCGGGTGGCACGGCGGCGGAGACGGGCGGGAGCGCAGCGGGGGGATTCGCCGAGGGCTGGTTAGTCGTCGTTGTTGCGGGTCAGATAGTATGTCATCGACTGTAGGGAGAGGACGGGGTCGACGTTTCGGACGCGCACCCGCTCCGGCACGTGGGGGTAGACTGGAGCGTAGTTGAGGATTGCTTCGACGCCGCATTCGGTCAGCAGCTTCATCACTTCCTGAGCCACTGAGCTGGGGACTGCGATAACCCCTATACTGATGTGCAGTTGATTGACGGTTTCTCCCAACTCGTCCATGGGCTGGACCTTGAGGTCTCCCAGATTTGTGCCCACGACCCGGCTGTCGGTGTCGAAAGCGGCGACGATTTCGAAGCCTTCAGGGGCGAAGCCGGGGTAGCTGAGGATGGCCCTACCGAGACGGCCGACGCCTACGAGGCAAACGTTCCAACGGCGGTTGAGGCCAAGGATCTGCTTGAGTTCGGAGGCGAGGTAGCGGACGTCGTAGCCTCGGCCCTGCTTGCCGAATCGTCCGAGATAGCTGAGGTCTTTGCGGATTTGGGCGGGGGTTACCTGAAGGCGCCGGCCCAGCTGCTGGGAGCTAACCACTTCGACGCCGGACTCCATGAGAGTGTGCAGGATACGAACGTATTGGGGCAGGCGGTCGATGACTACGTCCGGGACCCTGGAGTTGGGGGATGAGGTGTTGTCTGGTTGGGAGGCCAACTAATTTCCTTGCCTGATAGAGCTGCCGAACCTTCCTGAGGGACTATCGCGGGATGTGGGTGTTAAACCGGGCATCTGGCTAGGGCGATTCTAGTATGGGGTTTGTTGGGGTGTCAATTGTGAGAGCTTGGGAAAGGGTGGTTGGGGGTTGGTGGGCAGAGGGGGAGAACGGCTATCGAGCCGTCCCTACGGTAGGTATAGAAGGTGCAGGTGAGGGATGACGGGGAGGATCGTGTTCACGGGGAAGATTGGCGTGGGTGGAGAATGGGTTCCTGCCTTCGCAGGAACAAGGGGGATTAGAGGGTTGATTTCCGGTGGCGAGATCCTTCGACTTCGCTGCGCTGCGCTCAGGATGACATGTGGGTAGAAGAGGGAAGAGTGGGCCCCCGCGTTCGCGGGGGAACGGGTGAGATTGGGCGTCTGAGGTTGGAGTGGTTTGCGGGTAGGGTGGGAGTGGGGAGACCCTCAACCCTTCGACAGGCTCAGGACAGGCCTAACCTTCTCCCAGGACGGGAGATAGGGAGGGAACGGGGAGGGACCCCGCGCCACCAGATTCTTCGTCGGGGGGACTCCTCAGAAAAAAAGAGGGGAGTGGGTAGGGTTAGCGGTAGTTGGGAGGGAAGCGGTCCCAGGGGTTGCGCCTATCCCAGGGGCTGCTTCGTTTGGGCATGATGGGTTCGCGTCGGATGAGCTTGTAGATAAGGCCGGCTAGAATGCCGGCGACGAAACCTCCGACGTGGGCCCAGTAGGCTACGCCAGCGTCCCAGGCGCCGAACTGGCCGAGGCCCTGGAAGAGCTGAAGTATGAACCAGAAGCCGAGGACGAGGATGGCAGGCATGTCGACGGCCATGATGAATAGGAAAATGACGAGGGTGCGGATGCGGCTGAAGGGGAAGAGGACGATATACGCGCCGGTGACTCCGGCAATGGCGCCGCTGGCTCCAACCAGGGGGGCGGTTGAATCCATGTTGAGCGCGACGTGGGTCCAGACGGCGGCAACGCCCGCGCCAAGGTAGAAGAGCAGGAAGACAAGGTGGCCAAATCGGTCTTCAATGTTGCGTCCGAAAACCCAGAGGTAGAGCATGTTGCTCAGGAGGTGAATCCAGCCGCCGTGGAGGAACATGGAGGAAAAAACGGTGCCCCAGGTGGAGATGGGAGAGGTGACATCGGCGCTGAGAATGCCGACGTTTTGGCCTTCCCTGACGAGGAATCGCCATTCGGTGACCTCCGGGCCGCCGGCAAGCTCACTAGGGATGAGGCCCCATTGAAGGAAGAAGACAGTGACGTCTATGTTGTCGGTGAAGAAGAGGGAGCCACCGAGGTAGAGCTCGTAGAGGAAAACGAGGGCATTGACGCCGATTAGGGCATAGGTGACAAAGGGAAAAGTGCTGCGCTGTATGCCAATGTCGCCTACGGGAAGCAAGGTTTACCGCCTTACGGAAGAGGTGTGGTGGTTGCGACGGAAGAAGGGCGGTTCGCGAACCGCCCCTACGGGGGGATTGGTGACGCGGAGGGGACTAGGAATCCAAGCCATTCAGGACTTCGAGCAACTCGGCATCACTGGGCATGCCGCGCTTGAGGTATCGGATGACGCCTTCCCGGTCGATGATGAGGACGGAGCGTTGGATGCTCTTGCCGTTGGCTTTGACGGCGTCGTAGGAGTTGGAAACGGAGCGGTCAGCATCGGAGAGGAGGGGGAAGGGGAGGTCGAACTTTGCCTTGTAGTTCTGGTGCGACTTTACGGAGGCGGGGTTGACAGCCAGGATTGCGGCGTTGGCTGCTTCGAATTCGGCCCTGTCGTCCCGCAGGGCCTGGAGCTGGCGGTTTCAACCGGCGGTGTTGTTTCGACAGTAGAAAACGAGCAGTACGTTTTGTTTGCCCTGGAAGCCGCTGAGGGAAACGTCCTGCCCATCGGTGGCAGTGAGAGTGAAGTCGGGGGCTCTGTCGCCAATGGAAAGGGACACGTGGGGACCTCCTCCGGGATTGTTTGTTCACCAGTTTAACACCAAGGAAGCGGAACGGGCTACCGGGGGAATGGCACTGGGGTGAATCTGGTTGTTTGTTGATGCGATTTGGGTGGGAACCGGGATAGGAGGTAGGGCTAATTCATTGATGGGGATGACGGCGTAGTCTAGAATAGATAGTTGCGCCCAAGGGGGCGTTTGTGTTGCGGAAGCAGAATCAGGAATGGAGGAGTGCGTGGGCGACAGAACGGATTGCGGCGAGCTAAGACTCGGGAGCGTGGGAAGCGAAGTGACCCTTTCCGGTTGGGTGCACCGGCGGCGGGACCACGGAGGGCTCATCTTCATAGACCTGCGGGACAGGTCCGGGATCGCCCAGGTGGTGGTGAATCCGGCCACGGCGCCGGAGGCCCACTCGGTAGCCGAGCAGGTGCGGTCGGAGTGGGTGGTAAGCATCACCGGTATGGTGGAGGAGCGGCCTGAGGGGACGGTGAATCCGCATCTGGCCACGGGGGACGTGGAGGTGCACGCCAGCGGGACGGAGGTGTTGAATCCATCGAAGACGCCGCCCTTCTACGTGAACGAGGAGCAGGAGGTGGACGAGGCGCTGCGGTTAAGTCACCGGTACCTGGACCTGAGAAGGGAGGGGATGCACCGGAACATGGTGCTGCGTCATAGGGTGGTGAAGTTCATCCGGGACTTTTTGGACGAGCGGGGCTTTCTTGAGATTGAGACGCCGATACTCATTAAGAGTACGCCGGAGGGGGCCAGGGACTACCTAGTGCCCAGCCGGCTGCACCACGGAAGCTTCTACGCGCTTCCACAGTCGCCGCAACAGTTGAAGCAGCTGCTGATGGTTTCGGGGTTCGAGCGGTATTTCCAGATGGCGCGGTGCTTCCGGGACGAGGACCTGCGGGCGGACCGCCAGCCGGAATTCACGCAGCTGGATCTGGAGATGAGCTTCGTGAAGCAGGACGATATTTTGTCGCTTATAGAGGAATTGTATGTCGAGATAGTTGAGACGATTACACCGGAGAAGCGGGTCTCCAGGCCGTTTCCCAGGCTGGACTACCGCGATGCCATGAGCAGGTTCGGAAGCGACAAGCCGGATTTGCGGTTTGGGATGGAGTTGGCGGACGTGACGGAAATGGCGGGCGAGAGCGGGTTCCAGGTGTTTCGGTCGGTGGCGTCGGGTGGAGGTGTGGTGAAGGGGTTGGCGGCGCTAGGCTGTGCTGGGTATTCTCGTCGGCAGCTTGACCAGCTGACGGAGGAGGCACGGAGCAGGGGGGCGCGGGGGCTGGTGACGGTGGCGCTTGGAGAGGGTGAGGGGGGGCTGGAGAGCCTGACGATGGAGCAGGTGCGGTCTGCCGCTGCCCGACATCTGACGTTGGAGGAAGTTCGCGGCATGGCGGAGGCTATGGGGGCTTCGAGGGGAGACCTTCTGCTTATCGTAGCGGGGCCGTTGGAGGTGGTAAACAACAGCCTGAGCCACTTACGCGAATTGATGGGAGAGCGCCTGGAGCTGGCGGACGTTGATGAGATGGCGTTCGCCTGGATAGTGAACTTTCCGCTGCTGGAGTGGCGGCCGGAGGAGGAACGGTGGGACGCGCCGCACAATCCGTTTTCTGCGCCGGTGGAGGAGGACGCGGGACTGTTGGACTCGGAGCCTGGGTCGGCGAAGGCGCAGCAGTACGACATGGTGTGCAACGGATACGAGGTAGGGGGCGGGAGCATCCGCAATCACAGACGCGCACAGCAGGAGAAGATACTCAGGCTGATGGGGCATTCGGACGAGGGGATGCAGCAGCAGTTCGGGCAGCTTCTGGACGCGTTGGAGTACGGCGCGCCACCCCACGGAGGAATAGCGATGGGGATTGACCGGCTGATTATGCTGCTGGCCAACGCGGACAACATTCGGGACGTTATTGCGTTTCCGAAGACGCAGAGCGCTTCGGACTTGCTTTTTGGTGCGCCTTCGCCCGTTGGGGAGGAGCATATGGCGGAGTTGGGTATCAGGCTTGCGCAGTAGAATGGCTGAAATGGGTACGTTCGGAATATTCCAGAAAATACGCCCTGTGATATAATTCATGCAGGGTTTTGGGGAAGTGAATTAGTTGAAGATAACGCGCGAGGCGGACCTCCCGACGGAGGTAGTCCTCAACATTGAATGCGACGAGCAGGACGTAGACCCTTATCTGGACTGGGCCTATCGGCGTCTGGTCAATAGGGTCAGGATTCCCGGATTCCGGAAAGGCAAAGCGCCCCGGGGGATCCTAGAGCAGGTTGTCGGGCGTGAGCAACTCCTGAGCGAAGCGCTGGAGCGGGCGGTGACGGGCCTGGTGGAGCAAGCGGTTAGGGAGGAGAACCTGGAGCCGTACATCCCGCCCAACCTGGACATTACCAGTGTGGATCCGCTTCAGATAAAGGCTACGGTGCCACTTGAGCCGAATGTGCAGTTGGGAGAGTACCAGAGTCTTCGGATCAAGCGTGAGGACGTGGACGTGAGAGATGAGCAGGTGGACGACGTGTTGGAACGTCTTCGCACGGAGACGGCGCCCTGGGAGCCAGTGGACGAGCCGGTGCAGTTCGGGGACCAGCTAACGCTGGACGTGACCGGAACGGTGGAGGGGCTGACGATAGTGGACGACAAGGGGATAGAGTTCATTCCATCCATGGAGAACAGAACGCCTCTGCCGGGATTCTCGGTGATGCTGGAGGGTTCCAAGAAGGGTGACGACAAGACGTTCACGCTTCCCGTGCCGGAGGACTTCGGAAACGAGGAGTATGACGGGAAGGAGTGCCGCTTCCACGTGGTGATCAACGAGGTGAAGCGGAGGGCGTTGCCGGAGCTGGACGATGAGTTTGCCAAGGGGATCGGGCCGGGCTTCGACACGCTGGAGGCGCTTCGAGAGTCGGTGATGGAGAACCTGGTAACCACGGCCGACAGGGAAGCGGACCAGGAGTTATATGACAAGGCGATGGAGCAGGTGATTGCGGACGCGACGGTGGAGTTTGCCGACGTGCTGCTGGAGCGTCAGTTGGACCACATGTGGCACGAAAGAACGCAGGCGCTGCAGGCGCAGCGGATGGATATGGACGCCTATCTGCAGCAGGTTGGGAAGACGGAGGAGGAGATCCGGGAGGAGATGAAGCCCGGCACGAGGGAGGGGATAGTGCGTTCGATGATTCTGAGGAAGCTGGCGGAAGAAGAGGGAATTGAGGTGAGCGATGAGGAGTTGGACGAGGCGATAGACCAGCTGGTAGTGGATTCCGGCGGAGCGGGGGACCCTTCGGTGAGGGAGGCGGTATCGTCGGAGGAGTTCAGGAATTCGATCGCATCGAACATGAAGACCAAGAAGACGCTGGAGCGTCTCGCATTGATTGTACAGGGCAAAGAGGAAGAACAGGAATCTTCGTCTGAAGCCGAAACAACGACAGACGAAGAACAAGGAGGAGAATAGAGTGACATTCAACCCAAGCAATATCATACCCATGGTGGTGGAGACCGGGCCGAGAGGCGAACGGGCCTTCGACATCTACTCGCTGCTGCTCAGGGAGCGGATTGTGTTTCTGGGCACGCCCATCATGGACCAGACGGCAAATCTGATCATCGCGCAGCTGCTGTTTCTTGAGCGGGAAGACCCGGACAAGGACATTCACCTTTACATTCACAGTCCTGGCGGAGTGATTTCGGCGGGGCTGGCGATCCACGACACGATGCAGTTGATACGGTGCGACGTTTCGACCATAAGCGTGGGGATGACGGCGAGCATGGGGACGGTGCTGCTGACGGCCGGAACGAGGGGGAAGCGGTATGCGCTGCCGAACTCGACGATTCACATGCACCAGCCGATGGGAGGGGCGCAGGGTCAGGCCAGCGACGTGGAGATTGCGGCGCGGGAGATTCTGCGGTTGCAGGACAAGCTGCGGACCATCCTTTCGGACAACACGGGGCAGCCATATGACAAGATTGCCCAGGATACGGACCGGGACTATTACCTGACGCCGGAGCAGGCGCTGGACTACGGGATCATCGACGAGATTCTGGGGAAGGCGGAAGATGCGGAGGAGGGGGAGGACTCAGGCGACTAGTTTTCGCGTCGACATTTAGATGAATACAAAGGACCCGCTTGAAGAAGCGGGTCCTTTGATTTAAGGCGGAAGAGGGCGGTTCGCTAATCCCGCCTTCGGGTAGGATATGCGGGGGGAATCACCCCCATCCAAACATTCCCTCGTCGGGGGGAAGGCTTAAGAGGGGAGGGTTTGGCGTCAGCCGGGGGCGAGATTCTTCGTCGCGGGGCCTCCTCAGGATGACATTGTGGGGGAGGAGGGAGAGGAGGGAAGTTTGGGATGCTGCGGTTGGGGATGGCATGTGGGAAGAGGGGGAGGGCGATTCGCGAATCGCCCCTACATGTGGGGCTTAGAGGGGAGGGCAATTTGGTTGGTGGCGATTTTCTGGAGGGTTTCTACGTAGAAGCGGCGCTCGGCGGTCTGGACGCGATCTCGGAGGGTTTCGAGGGTATCGTCGGGGCGGATGGGGACCTGAGTCTGGGCGAGAATGGGGCCGTGGTCGTAGATTTCGTCGACGAGGTGCACGGTGACGCCGGTGGTGCGGAGCCCGGCTTTCAGGACGGCGCGGTGGACGTTGTCGCCGTACATGCCCCGGCCGCCGAATTTCGGGAGCAGAGCGGGGTGGGTGTTGACGACGCGGTTGTGAAATCGGCGGAGGGTTTTGGTGCCCAAGAGCTTCATGTATCCCGCGAGGACTACGAGGTCGACCTCGTGGTCCAAAAGAGTATGCTCAATGGCGGAGTCGAGGGCTTCGGCGGTTGGATGCGTACTGGAACTCAGATGGCAGTAGGGGATGGCGTGAAGTTGGGCTCTTTCGAGGGCGATGGAGGTTGAGTTGTTGCTGATTACGACGCGGCAGCGGGCGTTGAGGCTGCCGTTTTCGCAGGCGTCAATGATGGCCTGGAGGGTGGTGCCGGTGTGGGAGGCCAGGATGCCGAGGTTGAGGTGTGGTGACATCGGGTCACCGGCGGGAGAGGAGTTTCCGGGCCTTGGCGATTGTGGGGACTATGCGGTGGAGCATGTGGGTGCGCCTGGTTACGAGTTTGGCCTGGGAGAGACTTCGCAGGAATTCCTGGGGGGTGTCTATGGAGGGGGGGATGACGTTGTAGGTACTACCCAGCTCGACGGAGGCGTGGCCGTCGCTTGCGGCGGCTGGGACGAGGCGAAATTTGCGTGCGATTTCGTCGGCTTGGGCGTCGTCGGCGTTGAAGAAGTTGCGGGCGTTGAATGTCTCGACGACGTCGACGTCGTGGGCTATGGACTGGAAGGCTTCGAGGCCGAGGGCGGAAGGACGAACGCGGTCGAAGGGGTGGGGGACCATGACAAGGCCACCCTGGGACCTGATTTCCCGGACGGTCTGCTGGGGGGTAAGGCCCTGGGGAATGGTCTCTTTGAGGAAGAGGCCGATGATATCTCCCTCCGAGGATTTTATTTCCTCGCCGACGATGATGTGTATGGGAGCGTCTCCGTGGAGCAGGAGTGCTCCTTCGGCGGTGTTGTGGTCGGTGATGGCCAGGCAGTCGATGCCGGTCTTGATGCAGCGATTGACTATGGACTGGAGTGGGGCGGTGGAATCGTGGGAGTAGCAGGTGTGAACGTGGAGGTCTGCCCTAAGGAAGCTGTTCATCGTTCTCCGGCTCGGTTTCGGACATCTCCTCCGTGAAGGAGTCTCGTAACTCGGTTATGCGGAGTTCGGTGGCGTTGAGCATCCGGTTGCAGAGTTTGGCAAGATTCATACCTTCTTCGTAGAGGCGGCCTGTTTCTTCCAGAGAGAGCTTTCCCTCCTCCAGGGTTTGGACCAGCTCCTCCAGGCGACGGAAGGCTTCTTCGAAGGTTATCTGTTGTTCGTCATTGGGCATGGCAATTCTTCTAAAAGAGGCGGGCGGAGGCTTTCGGGGTAGACTTCTTGCGTCGTCTTCTGGCCGGTTGAGGGCCTTGGACGGTTGCGGGGAAGGACCCGTCGCTGACGGTTACGTTGAGGCTGTCGCCGGTCTTGACGGCGTCACGGGTGTAGATGGGCTGACCGTCGGTTTGCTTGTGGACGACGGCGTAGCCACGCGAGAGGGTGGCGGTTGGGTTGAGGGTCTGGAGGCGAGCGAGGAAGGAGGCGGATTCGCGGTTTCGCAGTGTCAGGAACGAGGCGGTGGCGGTGCCAGAACGCTGGGAGAGGTCGTCGACGCGGCGTCGGAGAGTGGGGAAGTCGGGGATGCGGTAGTCGAGGTTGGAGACGAGGCGGGAGAGGGAGTAGCGCCTTTGGGAGTTCTGGTCGGCGATGGCGGCGTGAAGGCGTTGCAGGTTGGCATCGACTTCCTGCATCAGCGCGGACTTGTGGGGGGCGACGAGCTCTGCTGCGGCGGAGGGGGTGGGGGCGCGATGGTCGGCGACGAAATCTGCGATGGTGAAGTCAGTCTCGTGGCCGACGGCGCTGATGATGGGGACGGGGCTGGCGTAGATTGCGCGGGCGACGGCTTCTTCGTTGAAGGGCCAGAGTTCTTCCATGGAACCGCCGCCGCGGGCTACGATGATGACTTCCGAGCGTCCATCGAGGAAGAGCTTGGTCAGGGCGTCGACGATGGCTGGGGCGGCATCGGGGCCCTGGACGGGGGTGGGGGCAATGAGGATTTCGGCCAAAGGGTAACGGCGGGAGAGAACTTGGACAACGTCGTGGAGGACGGCGCCAGCAGGAGAGGTGACGAGGCCGATGTGCTTGGGGAATTCTGGGAGAGGTCGCTTGCGGGAGGGATCGAAGAGGCCCTCGCGTTCGAGGGACTGTTTGAGGCGTTCGAACTCCAAGGCCAGAGGGCCGATGCCTTCGGAGACTACAATGTCGGTAATGAAATCGAGGGTGCCGCGGACTTCGTAGAGGGACATGTTGCCGTGGGCAGTTACCGCGGCACCATCGGCGAGGAGCTTGATGCCGGCGCCCCTTCTGAACATAACGCAGTTTAGCTGGCTGTCGGGGTCCTTAAGGGTGAAGTAGGCGTGACCGGCCTGGGAAACGCGCAGGTTTGAGACCTCGCCGGTAACCCACGCGTCCTGAAGGACGGGGTCCTGGGCGAGAAGTCCCTTCAGGTGGTGGGCAATTTGCGATACTGTGAAGACTTGCAACTAAGTCACGCGTTCAACGTATTGGCCGTTTCGGGTGTCGACTTTGATGGTCTCGCCCTCGTCGATGAAGAGGGGGACGTTGAGGTTGTGGCCGGTCTCGAGGGTAGCGGGCTTGGTGCCTCCCTGGGCGGTGTCGCCGCGGAGGCCGGGGGGGCTGTAGGTGACTTCGAGATCGACAAAGGTGGGGAGCTTGACGCCGATGATGGCGCCCTTGTAGAAGGAGATTTCCAGGGTTATCTCTTCTTTCAGGTAGTTGAGACTGTCGCCCAGCTGATCCTGGGTTAAGTGGTGCTGGTCGTAGGTGTCCATGTCCATGAAGGTATAGAATTCGCCGTCGTAGTAGAGGTACTGGGCCTCGGCGCTGGAGACGTCGGCGGGGGTGAAGGAAGTCTCATAGGCCTGGAAGGTCTTTTCAGTGACGCTGCCGCTGAGGAGATTTCTGACCTTGACGCGAGTTACGGGCGCGCGCTGCTGCATTTTGTGGCGGGTGTAATCGACTACCTCGAAGGGCTGACCGTCTATTTCGATAGCCAGGCCTTTTCGGAGGTCTCCAAAGTTCAGGGTTGCCATTGAGGGGTCTCCTGTTGAGGGTTAGGGAAGTGTAGGTGATCTATTTTCTGGCCTTGCTGAGGGGTCGTGCGCCCGATTCTTCCAGGACGACGAGGTCTTCGATTCGGACTCCGCCCCAGCCGCTGAGATAGATGCCTGGCTCGACGCTGAAGACCATTGACTCTTCCAGGATGTCGGGAGATGTGGGGCCGACGCGGGGGAATTCGTGGACGGCGAGGCCGATGCCGTGGCCGAGGCTGTGGCCGAAGTTCTTCTTGTAGCCGGCATCATCCAGCACGTTGCGAGCGAGGTTGTCGGCCTCTTCGCCGTTGAGGCTGGGCTTGAGGGTTGAGATGGCGGCAAGCTGGGCACCGAGGACGAGGTTGTAGATCTTCCTGAACTGGTCGTCGGGCTGGCCGATGCAGACGGTGCGCGTAATGTCGCTGCAATAGCCGTCGAGCTTGGCGCCCATGTCGATGACGATGGGTTCGCCCTCCTGGACGGGGCGGTCGCCGGCGCGGTGGTGGGGCATGGCGCCGTTGGGCCCGCCGGCGACGATGGTATCGAAGCTGAGGCTGTCGGCGCCGAATTCGCGCATGGCTTTTTCGAGAAGCCAGGCGATTTCGCGTTCGGTCTGGCCAGCCTGGAGATTGGGGGTGATGGTCTCCATAGCCTTGTCCGAAATGTCTATGACATTCTGAAGGAGGGTGAGTTCATGGGCGTCCTTTACGGCGCGGATGTTTTCGATGAGGTTGCTGGTGGCTACGAAGGTGGGACGCTTGTCGTCTGCCATGTCCTTGATGGCGGAGACGATGCGGCGGTATGCGGCCATGGTGACGTGTTGGGACTCGAAGCCGACCTTGGCAGGGCCAATCTTCTCGAGTTGCTCTACGAGCCATTTCCAGCCGGCAACCTGGAGGACTTCGAAGTCTGGGGCCTGATGGGTTGCCTGCTCGGTGTAGCGGAAGTCTGTGGCGAGGATGGCGCGTTCGTGGGAGATAAAAAGCCAGCCGGCGGTGCCGACGAAACCGGAGAGATACTGGCGGTTTTCCGGGGTGGAGATCAGGATTGCGTCGAGTTCCTTTTCTGTGAGGGCGGAGCGGAGTCTCTTTAAACGGTGGGCTGTCAAATCAAACCTCCTGTTGTGTAAGGGCGTGAAGATAGTCGAGGGCGGCGAGGTAGCCCATCCAACGCATTCCTGCGATGGTAGCGGAGACGGCGCGGGCAAAGATTGAAGGGCTGCGCCATGCCTCCCGGGCGTAGATGTTGCTGAGGTGGACTTCCACGACGGGGACGCCGGAGTCGATGCAGGCGTCGAGGAGGGGGTAGCCGACGGTGGTGAAACCGGCGGGGTTGATGATGATGCCGTCGGCGCGTTTGGCGTTATCGTTGATGAAGCCGACGAGGTCCGCTTCGCTGTCGGACTGGCAGAATTCGAGGTCTACGCCAAGCCGGGCTGCGCGTTGGTTGAGGCGGTCTTGTATGTCGGCGAGAGTTGTCGTGCCGTAATGACTCGGGTCTCTGCGACCGAGCATGTTGAGGTTGGGGCCGTTTACGACGAGGAATGTGGTCATTCTTCGTCCACAGGGTTGGGGAGACCACCAGCCCTGGGATGGCTGGCCATGTATACTTTTCTAGCCTGCCGCTGGGTGACGTGGGTGTAAATTTGGGTGGTGGCGGGGCTGGAGTGGCCGAGGAACTCCTGGACGACGCGGAGGTCTGCGCCACCTTCCAGCATGTGGGTGGCGAAGGTGTGGCGCATGCTGTGGGTGTGGGTCCTGGGGTTGATGGTGGCCTGGCGAGCGCTTTTCTTGACAATCTTCTGGATGCTGCGGGGGGACAGTCGACCGCCGTACTTGTTGAGGAAGAGGGCGTTGGTGAAATTGTCGAGCAGCAGGGGCCTGGAGGCGGTCATGTAGTGGTGAAGGGCCTGAACGGCGGGGCCGCCGAGGAGGACCATGCGTTCCTTGGAGCCCTTGCCGAATACCTTCGCTTCGCGGGCTTCCAGATTGAGGTCTTCCAGGTTCAGGGACGCCAATTCGGAGAGTCTGACGCCTGAGGAGTAGAGTAGTTCCAGGATGGCCTGGTCGCGGATGCCAAGCTCGGTGTCGGGATCGGGGGCTTCCAGCATGCGTTCCATTTCATTCTCGGTGAGGAAGTCCGGGAGGCGCTTTTCGGTCTTGACGCGGAAGGCGCTGCCCTTGGGGACGGGGTTGGTCTTGACGATCCCTTCCTGCTGGAGGAAGCGGTAGAAAGCGCGGAGGGAAACGAGCTTGCGGGCAACGCTGACGCGGGCGTAGCCGCCGCGTTTGCCGCGGGCGCGAGTGGCGAGCCAGGCGAGGTATCCGCGTAGGAAGCGTCTGTCCAGTCGTGCGTAGTCGGCGTCCTGTTGTTGCAGGTATCGGTCGAAGGTTGAGAGGTCGTCGAGGTAGACGCGGACGGTGTTTTCGGACCGGCCCTTAGTGCCGATGAGGAAGGCGCGATACCTTTCGAGGACTTCTTGTGGGAGGGGCATTGTCTCCTAAACCTTGGCGGCGGTCTTGGCGGGTTCGCCCTTCCAGGCGCACCTGGTGCAGGTATGGACGTTGTCTTTGCCGACGACCATGAGGCCCTCGCATTCGGGGCAGGGTTCGGGGAGTGGGCGCTTGTTGACGAGGAACTTGCACTCGGGGTAGTTGGAGCAGCCATAGAAGACCCCGCGGCGGGAGCGACGCTCGAGAAGGTCGCCATCGTCGCACTTGGGGCAGCGGGCGCCGGTCTTCATGGGCTTGATGTTGCGGCACTTGGGATAGTTGGAGCAGCCCATAAAGCGACCGAAACGACCGGTCTTGATGACCATGGGGCTGTCGCATTTCTCGCATTTCTCGTCGGTGGTCTCTTCCTGGGCGGGAGTGGCACCGTCGGCGCCGAGTTCCCTGGTGTTGCGACATTCAGGGAAGCCGGAGCAGGCCATGAAGCGACCGAAGCGACCGGTCTTGATCACCATGGGCTGTCCGCACTTTTCACAGACCTCATCGGTGGGTTCCTCCACCTTCACCCTGGGCATTTTGTCCTTGGCTTCCTGGAGGGTCTTCTTGAAGGGGGTGTAGAAGTTCTCCAGCATGGGCACCCACTGGCGTTCTCCGCGGGCTATTTCGTCGAGGGAGTCTTCCATGTTGGCGGTGAAGGCGACGTCCATGACGTCGGGGAAGAACTGGGTGAGAAGATCGCTGACGTTGATGCCGAGGGTGGTTGGGACGAGGCGGTTCTTATCCTTGGTGACGTAGTTGCGGTCGGTGAGGGTGGAGAGGATGGGGGCGTAGGTGCTGGGACGGCCGATTCCCTTCTCTTCAAGGAGCTTGACGAGGGTGGCTTCGGTGTAGCGGGGCGGGGACTGGGTGAAGTGCTGCTTGGTATCGAGTTTCTTGAAGTCGAGCAGGTCATCTTTTTCAAGCTTGGGCAAAGGCTTGCCGTCTTCTTGGGGATCGTCGTCCTTGCCTTCCTTATATAGGGTGGCGAAGCCGAGGAATTTAGTCCGTGTGCCGGTGGCGCGGAAGACGTAGTTCGTAGCGGAATTAGGTGAGGAGGCGCGGACGTTGGCGGAGGTGGCGTCGTAGATTGTGTCGGCCATCTGGCAGGCGAGGGTGCGACGCCAGATGAGGGTATAGAGGCGGAGTTGTTCCGGTTTGAGCCGACTCTTGAGGGATTCAGGGGTGCGGAAGATTGAGGTAGGTCGGATGGCCTCGTGGGCTTCCTGAGCGCCCTTGGAGCGGGTCTTGTAGATTCGGGCGCCCTTGGGGAGGAATCGTTCGCCGTACTCTTCGGCGATGTACTTTCGGGCTTCACCGATGGCAGAGGAGGCCAGGCTGGTAGAGTCGGTCCTCATGTAGGTGATCAGTCCGGCGGAGCCTTCCCTGCCGAGGGAGACGCCTTCGTAGAGCTGCTGGGCAACACGCATTGTGCGCCGGGCGGAGAAGCGGAGTTTGCGTCCGGCTTCCTGCTGGAGAGTGCTGGTGGTGAAGGGGGGCGAGGGGCGACGACGCCGTTCTTTGGTCTTGACGGAGGTTACGACGTAGGCGGCGCCCTTCAGGTTAGCTTCGATTTCGCGGACTTTGGGTTCGTTGGGGAGCTGTATCTTGCGGCGTTCACCTTCCACGGAGTGGAGGGAAGCGGAGAAGGTACGGGCGTCCTTGGCAAGGTTGGCGTCCACGGTCCAGTATTCCTTGGGGTCGAAGGCTTGGATTTCCTTCTCGCGGTCGACAATCTGTCGGAGGGCGACGGACTGGACGCGTCCGGCGGAGAGGCCGCGCTGGACCTTGGACCAGAGGAGGGGGCTGAGCTGGTAGCCGACGAGACGGTCCAGGATGCGGCGGGCCTGCTGGGCGTTGACGAGGTCCAGGTCCAGGGGGCGGGTGTGCTCGAAGGCCTCCTGGATTGCTCCCGGGGTTATCTCGTGGAAGACGATGCGTTGGAGGTCGGGGGAATCCAGGTCCCACTTGAGGGCCTTGGCTAGATGCCAGGAGATGGCCTCGCCCTCCCGGTCGGGGTCGGTGGCGAGGTAGATTGAAGTAGCGTTCTTTCCAAGCTGGCGAATTTCCTTGAGGGTGGAGGACTTGTCACGAGGGACGGAGTATGTTGGGGCGAATTCGTGGTCGACGTCGATGCCGAGCTTGCCCTTGGGCAGATCCCGGACGTGACCCATGGATGCGGTAATCTTGTAGCCGCTGCCGAGAATCTTTCCGATGGTTCTGGCCTTGGTGGGAGATTCGACGACCACCAGCTTGCTGGACGCCTTGCGGGAGCGGGCCCTTTTGGGAGATTTAACAGCCATGTACGGCTTGAGCCTCCTGAGTTTCTTTTGATTGTAGGTTAGAGGGGTCCGTATGGTTACCCATATGCTTTGGTCGCCTCTCTGGTGAGGACGTATTGCATTCCGGGGACCTGTTTGACGAGGCCATTCAGTTCCATGATGGTGAGAGTGCTGCTGACCACGTGGGCGGGCAGTCCCGCGCCCCTGGAGATCTGGTCAATGTGGATAGGTTCATAGGATATCTGGTCGAGGAGGGTTTTTTCATCACCTTCCAGCTGCGGTGCGGCGGATTTCAGGGGCATTTGCTCGACGGGAGCGCTTGCGACGACCGGTTGCTTTCGCCTGGGGGCAGGCTTGGCCTGGAAGGGGAGATTGTAGATGGTGTTCAGGTTCATCTCCTGGAGTATGTCCTGATAGTCCATTACGAGCTTGGCGCCTTCCTGGATTAGCTGGTTGGGGCCGAAGCTGGCGGGGGAGAAGATGCTGCCGGGGATGCAGAAGACATCCCGGTCCTGCTCGAGGGCGTGTCGGACGGTCCAGATGGCGCCGCTGCCCTTTCCGGCCTCGATGACGAGGGTGCCGAGGGTCATGCCGCTCATGAGGCGGTTGCGGCGAGGGAACTGGCGGGGGTCGGGTCGGACTCCGAGGGGATGTTCGCTGATGAGGGCGCCGTTCTCAGTGATCTGCTGGGCAAGCTGCTTATTTTCCCTGGGATAGATGTAGTCGACGCCGCTGGCCAGGACGGCGAGAGTGCGTCCGTTGGCGTTGAGGGCGGCGCGGTGGGCGACGGTGTCGATGCCGCGAGCGAGGCCGCTGACAACGGTAATGCCGCTGCGTGTGAGGTCGGAGGCGAGGGTTTCGGCGGCTTCGCGACCGTAGGGAGTGGCCCTGCGGGTGCCGACAAGGGCGATGGAACGCTGATCTTCGGGTTCGATTTTGCCCTTGACGTAGAGCACTGGCGGAGGGTCAGGGATCTGCTTAAGTAGGGATGGGTAACCGTCGTCGTTCCAGGTGAAGGCGGACACGCCGGCCTTTTCGAGTCGTTCGAGTTCGGCGTCGGGGTCGATGGTTTTGCGGCCTTCTTCGACGAACCCAACGGTGCGGCGGTCCAGCCCGGCGGTCCTGATGTGGGGGATGGGAGCGAACCAGGCGTCTTTGAGGGAACCGAAAAAGCCTTCAAGCAGGCGAAAGCGCACGGTGCCCAATTGACGCACCTTGTCGAAGGCAATCCAGTACTTGAGGTCGCTCATGGCGGTGAGGTTAGCATAGCATACGGAAATCGGGGGCTACAACGGAGGGTGGATGGCGGAGAGGGCGGGATTCGAACCCGCGAGGCCGGTTGCCCAGCCTACGCGCTCTCCAGGCGCGCCCATTCGTCCACTCTGGCACCTCTCCGTGATTGGGGAAATTTTGCGATGCCCAAACAAAGCACCGACAGTAAAGTATGAAGGGATGGGGAATTTGGTGTCAACAGAGGGGTAGCGATTTGGAAGGAATGGCGGAGAGGGCGGGATTCGAACCCGCGATACGCGCAAACGTATACCGCTTTTCGAGAGCGGCGCCTTCGTCCACTCGGCCACCTCTCCAGGAGTTTAAGGGCCTTGCGGTCTCTTTCCATTATATATAAGAGCAGGGGGTTTAGAAATACGGTGAGTATGCCGGGGTGTTTGGCGCCGGCGCATTTGCAGGGCAGATTCTGCTAGAATGGCTCTAAGTTTGGTGATAGATGCTGGGTTCGTAGCGTCTTTGGGTGAAAGGAGACAGAAATGGCGGATTACAAGTTGATTTCAGCGGATTCTCACGAGGTGGAGCCGCGGACGATGTGGTCGGACTACGTGGCCCCCGAATTTAGAGACAGGGCGCCGCGGAACGTGGTGAATCCTCCTGGTTTGCCGCCGGGGGAGTACATGTTTTTTGAGAATATGGCGCCCAAGGGCATCGAGGGGTCTTTCAATGCCGGCAGGACGGCGGAGGAGAACCGAGAGACGCACGGCGAGACTCTGGATGACTGCCGGCCTGGAGCGTACCTGCCGGCGGAGCGGATCCCCGACATGGAGTTGGACGGTATTGAGGCGGAGGTGATTTATACGACGCAGGGCTTTCGGATGCTGGCGTTCACGCGAGATGCGGCGCTGCAGGCGGCGCTTTTCCGGGGATACAACAACTGGCTATCCGAATTCTGCAGCTACGACCCGAAGCGATTTATCGGGTTGGGGCTTATTCCGTTGCTGGACCCTGCCGAAGGGGCGAAGGAGCTGCGTAGATGCGCGGAGATAGGGCTGAGGAGCGGCGTCATCATGACCTCACCGCCGGATGAGATGAGCTACGGCGATCCGGTGTACGAGCCGTTCTGGGCGACGGCCGCGGAGATGAACATGCCCATCAGCCTGCACGTCAATTCGGGACATGGACCCGAAACTCAGAAGGTGGGGAAATTCAAGAGCAACCATTATTTGGGCGTGATGAGCATGATTGACGAGGTGAAGCGGTCGATTTCGGAGATCCTATTTTCGGGGGTGCTGGCGCGTCATCCGAACCTGAGGATAGTTTCGGCTGAGAATGACATTGGCTGGATGCCCCACTATGTGTACCGCTCCGACGTGTGGTACCACCAGCAGGGATGGAAGACGATGACGGACCTGGAGATGGCGCCGAGCGAGTACGCCAAGCGGCAGATTTATGGCACGTTCATGGACGACGCGGTGGGCCTGATGCTGACGGACTATTTTGGCGAGGACAACTTCGCGTGGGCGAGCGACTATCCCCACGGGGCTTCGACGTTCCCGAACTCCCATGAGATTGTGGACAAGAATTTTGATGGGGTTTCGGAGGAGGTGGCGCTGAAGGTCACCCGGACGAACGCCATCAAGCTGTACGAGCTGGATTGAGGCACGGAGTAAAGGGCGGGCGGTCACAAGGGTCGCCCCTATGGCGGTGTGCGTGGCCCGGTGGCGAGATTCTTCGTCGCGGGACCTCCTCAGAATGACATTCGGGTGGACGTGGAAGGGAGGAGACTGGATTCCGGCTTTCACCGGAATGACGGACATTCGATGTCTGCTAGAGAAGGAAGGGGTAACGAGAAGGGTATAGGCTGCCGTCGTCACAGTTGCAACATAGAATAGGGGAGAATTAAGTGGTCCGCATAAATGAGACAAAGAGGAAGATGAAGGCGGGGCAGGTGGTTTTTGGCGCAACGGTGGGCGCGCCGGAGGTTACCCCGTCCATGGCGGAGATGCTGGGGCTGCTGGGGTTCGACTACCTGGACGTGGTGCTGGAAAACGACCTGTTTGATCCGGCGCGTCTGGAGGACGTCATACGGGCGGCGAACCTGGGCGGAATGGATACGATTTTGAGGACGCCGTATGACCCGCAGCTGATATTGCGGGCGCTCAACGCAGGGGCGGGAGGAATATTGGCAACGCGGGTGACTTCGTTGGCGGAGGTGCAGGCGGTGCTGGACGCGGCCAAGTTTCACCCGGAGGGGAATCGAACGGTGTATCACGGGGGTCGGGCGGGAAATTACGGAACGGACGTAAACGCGCCGGAGGGTTCCAACCCGGAGATGATTGGATGGACGCACCGGATCAACGAGGAGACAATCGTTGGCTGCACCATCGAGGACATCAGAGCCGTCAGGGAACTGGAGGCGATTCTGGCGATTCCGACGTTGGACTTCATTGGCATCGGGCCGGGGGACCTGGCGCACTCGTTAGGATGGCCGCCGCAGGAAGAAGTTGATGCTATGACTGAGAAGATCCGGGAGGCGTCGGTGGCGGCGGGAAAGACTGTGTTTATTCCCGCGTCGGTGGAGGACATGCCACAGGGGTTGGAGAAGGGATTTCGGGCCTTCGCGTTTTCGCCGCGGGCGGCGCTTCAGTCGGCTGCGGGAGTTTTTCTGGAGGGTGGAAGGGCGGTGGCTCGGTCTAAGGGGTTTTTGGACTAGAAAAGGGGCGGAAGCGGGGCTATTCAGGCCTCGCTTTCCAATGCTATTGACAATCTCAGGAAGGCTAGTTTAGGATGCAACGCACTTACCGCTTCCCAGTGGGCGGCTATGCTTGCGCGTTGGAAGTGGAAAATTCGTGAGGAAAGAGGAGGTCAAAACGTGAAGTCCCTAATGTGGCTCAAGAGATGGCAAACGCTGGTCCTGCTGTCCATGGTCGCGCTGATGGCAACGGTAATAGTTGCGTGCGGCGGCGACGAAGAGGAAGAAACAGCAACACCTGCGGCGGCCACCGCCCCTCCGGCGCCCGCACCGACAGCGGCGCCCACGATGGCTCCAACAGCGGCGCCGACGATGGCACCGACGGCGGCACCGGCTACAGCAGCTCCGGCAACCGCGGCTCCGGCCGCGACAGCTGCACCAGCGCCGACGATGGCACCGACGCCGACGAGGCAGAGGTTTATTCCCGAGGTGACGGCAACCCCGGAGGCGACGCCGGTTGACACCATGATGGAACCGGTGCAGCCGCGGCTGAGGGTATCGATGTCGCCGCCCGGTGTGCAGGCACGGACCCACTGGGAGTTGGGCGGTTGGCAGAGCGCTCAGGGTCCCCTTTATACGATCTATGAGACCCTGATCCACCTGGACAGGTACACCGAGGAATACGTTCCTTACCTTGCGGACAGTTGGGATATCAGCGCCGACGCGAGGGAGTGGACCTTCAGGCTGAAGCAAGGCATTCCCTTCTACAAGAACAAGCAGCCCACGATGTACACGGTGACGGTTGAGGACGTCATTCACTCGTACCGAGTCAACAACTTCCCGCCTTACCAGCAGGGCATACCCGGAATTGCAGCGCAGTCCGGCACTGAAGACAGGCACTTCGACGTTGTCAGCGACCACGAATTTGTATGGAAGCTGGACACGCCGGACCTGACCTGGGGTTACTGGAGTTCGGACGACCGACGTGGCGTAATCAGCAAGGCTTATTGGGACGAAGTGGGCGAAGATGCCTACTCCGCAGATCCCATTGGAGCCGGTCCTTTCACGTTCCAGTGGTTCGGACTGAACCAGGGACTGATAGTTGAAAGGGTGGAAGACCACTATAGGAAGACGCCGGAGTTCCACGAGCTCCAGTTCTTCTATGTCAGCGAGGAAGCCACTCGCCAGGCAATGCTCTTCACCAACGAGGCAGAGATCGTCAGCATAGCGAGGGCGCTGCTGCCGCAGGCGGTAGAGAGGGGCTATTCAGTCGTGAACAGCACGACTCCAAGCTCCTACACCTTCCTGTTCATCGGCGGCATGTTCTCCGCAACACGGTCCGACGGGTACAACAACTGCCCGCCCGGAGACGATGTCAAGCCCGACGAGAACAACATGTGTCCTCCGGGCAGGTACGAGATAGACGAAGAAAGCCCGATGCGGATCAAGGAAGTCCGCGAGGCGCTGAACCTGGCAATCAACCGGGAAGAGATGAACGAAGTGTTCTTCGACGGACAGGGCGTTCCGACGAGTCACTGGGCTTTCCCGCCGTGGTGGCCCCACGCGAAGGCTGAGTGGGCGCCTTATCCCTACGATCCGGCGCGCGCCCGTGAGCTGATTACAGCGGCGGGTTACCCGGATGGGTTTTCGATGGAGGTCTTTGTGCCGGAATCGGTAACAGGCTTGCCGGAGATCGGCGAGATGTCCGAGGTCATTGCTCAGTACTTCGAGCAGGTCGGCCTGGACGTGAAACTGCGACCGATCAACTCGGCGGAGCAGACTTCCATTCCGAGGAATCGGGAGCACACCAGAGGTGTAATGCAGACGCGGTTCGGTCCTCCATCCAGCGGCCAGTTGGTACGTCACTTCAAGAACAACATCAACTGGCGCCAGGAATGGCAGCAGCACGACGAGATCTACGAGTTCGTGAGTAGGCTGGAGGCTTCCAGCGACTGGGACAGCCTCAGGGCGATTGAGATTGAGGCGGCCGAGTGGGCACGCGACAACCACCTGATGATCCCGCTGTGGTGGCTGGTAGGTCAGGTTGTAATCAATCCCGACATTGTTGCGTCCTACGAGTCGCGACACTTGCACATGGGGCCTTCGAGGCACCATGAGTACACGATGCCCGTGTACAAGTAAGTCTTCATAGCAAACCATTGCATTGGTTAGCAGCCGCCCTCCACGTGGAGGGCGGCTGCTTTTTGTTCAGGGTGACGAAAGTGTGGCTGCCGTTGGTGCAAGTTTGGCAGGGAGCTGTTCATGGTGGTAAACAGGATTTGTGAGGCAGCAAATCGCTGGGGCGTGCTGAAATGCCTGCAGTCGGCATTGACAGGCGTGGTTTGTTCATTTAGTATGCGATAGGTTTTGCCAAAAAGCATGCGAGACTAACTTGAAGGAGGTCCGATCGATGGATCGTTCTATCGCCAAAACCTGGAAAATACTTGCGGCGCTGGCCCTAGTTGGCAGTTTGCTGTTGGTGATTGTGGCGTGCGGTGGGGATGATGAGGATGAAACAGCAACACCGGCAGCCACGGCGGCGCCGACGATGGCGCCGACAATGGCACCGACTATGGCACCAACTGCAGCGCCGACGATGGCGCCGACAGCAGCGCCGGCCCCGGCCGCGACGGCACGGCCAGCCCCGGCGGCTACGGCAGCGCCAGCTCCGGCCGCTACGATGGCTCCGACACCGACGAGGCAGAGGTTCATACCTGCGGTAACGGCGACGCCTGCTCCTGCGACAGAGGCGCCGATGATGGAAGGGGTGCCTGTGCAGCCCAGGCTGAGGGTGGCGATTGCGCCGCCGATTGCTCAGACCACCGTTCAGTTCGGTATTGGGTCAGTTCAGAGTGCACAGGGTCCGATGACGGGCATGTTCGACACTCTCCTGCATAACGATCGCTATACGGAAGCGTTGGAAGGTTACCTCGTGGACACCTGGGAAATCAGCGCTGACGCACGAGACTGGCGGTTTGTACTACATCAGAATGTACCCTTCTACAGAGGAGGGGAGCCAACCGGAATGACGATGACAGTTGCGGACGTGCAACATTCCTACAACGTCAATTACTTTACTCCTTGGCAGGACGGTAACTCCGGTCAGCTGACGCCCTTCAGCTTCCCAGATGATAAGTACTTCGATGTCATCAGCGACCACGAGTTCATCTGGAAGCTGGACCAGCCCAGCTGGACCTGGGGTCAGGATATTAACTCCGACGACAGGCGTGGCGTTATCAGCAAGGAGCACTTCGAGGCCGTTGGTTGGGACGGGTACGTTGCGGACCCGATAGGGACCGGACCGTTCACCTTCCTGGACTTCGAGGTCAACCAGGGCATTTCGATGGAGCGGGTGGAGGACCATTACCGACAGACACCGCTGTTCCACGAGCTTGAGTTCTTCTACGTAACTGAAGAGGTTACGCGGTCGGCAATGCTCTACACGAATGAAGCGGACATTTCGGAGATCTCCCAGGTGCTTCATGAGCAGGCGATAAGCAGGGGCTTCGAGATTGCCTACAGCACGACGCCCAGCGCCCGCTTCTTCATGTTCATTGGCGGCATGTTCGACCCGAATCTGCAGGACGGATACGGGAATTGTCCTCCCGCCGGTGACGATGGGCAGCCGATAAAGGCTGTGGACTACCAGTGCCCGCCTGGAAGGTACCAGATTGACGAAAACAGCCCGATGCGCGACATCCGGGTAAGGGAAGCTCTTAACCTGGCGATCGACCGGGATGAGTTGAATGACGTCTTCTTTAAGGGCACGGCTGTAAAGCAGACTCTGTTCAATTATCCCCAAGCATGGCCCCTTCATCAGGAAAACTGGGTCCCTTATGATTTTGACCCAGAAAGGGCGCGCCAACTTGTGATTGAGGCGGGCTATCCCGATGGATTCGATATGGAAATCCTCCTGCCCCCTGCATCTCCCAGCTTGCCGGAGATCGGAGACATCATGGAGGCGCTAGTGTCCTACTTTGATGCGATAGGCATCAGCGCGGAATTGAACCCAATGGACTGGGCGCAGCTTGCTCCATATCTAAGGGAGCGGCAGCACTCCAGGGGAATCATTCCCTCCCGTTGGGGAGCACCCGTGCCGGGTGACGTTGTTGGGGACTTCCGAAACAACGTGAACTGGCGGCAAGAGTGGCAGGGACATCCTGAGGTGTACGAATTCATCGACAAGATGGAGGCGGCCACCAGTTGGGAGCACCTGCAGCAGCTCGAAGTTGAAGCGGTGAATTGGACGTACGAGCAGCAATTGATGATTCCGCTGTTCTGGCTGACTGGTCAGGTGGTGTTCAACCCGGAGACGGTTGAGTCCTACGAGTCCAGACACATTCACATGGGACCGACGCGGCACCACGAGTTCACGGTACCAGTCTACAGATAGACGCTTCACAGCAAGTTAGCTAACTGATAAGCAATCGCCCTCCGACCGGAGGGCGATTGTCTTTGTTAAGGAGATTGGGCCGGTTGGAGGAATACAGGCGTTGGGATTACGGTGGTATGCGAGGGATTACGAAAGTCGTAGGCGGAGTATCGACGAACAGGGGATTATGATGTTCAAGCGCAGTGGTGAGTAATTCCCAGAGCCGAAAGTTGAATTTGACAGTCACCTAGCGTTTCTTTAAGATGCTGGGAACGCACGTGGTCTTTCGCCCGGCGTAATCTACAAAGAAGGGGGTGCGTGATGGATGTTTGGCGACACGCAAGTTGGAAAGTAATGGCGATGTTAGCCTTGATTGGAGGGTTGATGCTGGTGATTGTGGCGTGCGGTGGGGAAGAGGAGGATGAAGTTTCGACACCGGCAGCGACCGCGGCACCGGCACCTGCTCCCACGCAGGCGGCTCAGCCGACGGCAGCAACGGCGGCTCCAACAATGGCGGCCACGGCGGCGCCCGCAACCGCGGCTCCAGCAACGGTCGCACCCGCGACGGCAGCCCCGGCAACGATGGCTCCGACGGCGATGGCTACGCCGACGCGCCAAAGGTTCATCCCTGAGGTAACGGCGACTCCGACGGCGACGGCAGATCCGTCAATGATGGACCGAGAACTGGTGCAGCAGCGACTAAGGGTGTCGATGGCGCCTCCCGGGGTGCAGGCATCCACAAAGTGGCAGTTGGCCGGCTGGCAGAGCGCACAGGGACCACTCTGCAACATCTATGAGGGTATGCTGCACATTGATCGTTTCTCTGAGCAGTGGGTAGGCTACCTGGCTGAAAGTTGGGAAGTAAGCAACAACGCCCAGGACTGGCGATTCAAGCTGCACGAGGGCGTTCCGTTCTACCAGAATAAGGAAGCGACGGACTATGTCTTCACCGTGGATGACGTTCAGTTTTCGTACATGGTGAACAACTTCCCGCCGTGGCAAGCTGCGTTCCCAGGCGCGGTTGGGCCGTTTTCCACGTTTGACGACGAACACTTTGAGAAGATCAGCGACTACGAGTTTGTGTGGAAGCTCAACTCACCCAACCTGACTTGGGGCTACTGGAGCACGGACGACCGGCGCGGCGTGGCCAGCGAAGACTATTACAATGACGTTGGCGAAGATGCCTACATAGCTGATCCCATCGGCACCGGCCCCTTCACTTACGTCGACTTTGCCATAAACCAGGGGCTGACGCTGGAAAGGGTGGAGGACCACTACAGGAAGACTCCGGAGTTCCATGAGCTCCAGTTCTTCTACGTAACGGAAGAAGCCACACGAACCGCGATGCTTTACACCAAAGAGGCGGACATCGTAAGCATTGCCAGGAGCCTTCACGAGCAGGCCATATCCAGAGGGTTCCAGGTACAGAACAGCACAGTGCCAGCTTTCTATACGTTCATGTTCATCGGCGGCATGTTCTCTGCCACCCGTCCTGACGGTTACGGCAATTGCCCGCCTGGAAACGACGTGAAGCCTGACGAGAACAGGATGTGTCCCCCGGGGCGCTATGAGATAGACGAGGAGAGCCCGCTACGGGTGAAGGACGTTCGAGAGGCGCTCAACCTGGCCATTAACCGGGACGAATTGAACAAGTCGTTCTTTGGCAACCAGGGCATCGTCACCACCCACTGGGCCTTCCCGCCGTGGTGGCCTCACGCCAAGCCCGAATGGACTCCCTATCCTTACGACCCGGACAGGGCCCGGGAACTGATTGTTAATGCGGGCTATCCCAACGGCTTCGAAATTGAACTCCACGTTACGCCGCCATTGACGGGCCTCCCCGAGATAGGCGAAACGGCGGAGGTCATTTCCCAATACTTCGAACAAGTCGGCATCGACGTGAACCTGATTCCCATCAACACGGCGCAGATGACATCGAAGGCCAGAAACAGGGAGCACGCCAGAGGCGTCCACCAGACGCGGTTTGGGCCACCGACCACGGGCGGCCTGGTGAACCACTTCAGGAACAACGTCCGGTGGCGGCAGGAGTGGCAGCAGCATGACGAGATTTACGACTTCGTCGACCGGTTGGAGTCCGTATCCGATTGGGACACTCTCCGCGCCATTGAGGTAGAGGCGACGGAGTGGGCACGCGAGAACCACCTGATCATTCCGCTCTTCTGGGTGTACGGACAGGTTGTGGTCAACCCTGAGGTTGTGGGATCCTACGAGGGGCGGCACCTGCACATGGGTCCGTCCAGACATCACGAATACACGGTGCCCGTGTATCAGTAGGACCAACCCGCATAGCTAGATGACTGACAAACAATCGCCCTCCAACCGGAGGGCGATTGTTTGTGTTGCGGGGGTTGGGGATAGGTTGGGGAAGGCGATTACGACTTTCGTAATCGAATTGCCCTCGGGCGAGCAGGCTGGAATGTCCTGATTGAGGTTCGGAGGAGACGTCGTGGCAAGTGACTAAGTTGACACTCACTTAACGTTTCCTTAAGATGCTGAGGACGCTCGTTGGCGAGGCCTCGGCGTATTTCGAATAGAAGGGGGTATTGTGATGGATGGTTGGCGACACGCGAGTTGGAAAGTAATGGCGATGTTGGCCCTGATTGGAGGGCTGCTGCTGGTGATTGTGGCATGTGGAGGGGACGAGGAGGCGACGCCGGCGCCGACGGCTGCGGCGGTTGATGCAGCAGAGATAGCGGACCAGGTGGCCGCCCGGCTAGAACAGACTATGATGGAAGTTACGACCTCCATTGGCGCTGCGCTGGCCGAAGCGGCAGGCGAGCAGCCGGAGCCATTGTCGCAGGCAGACATTGAGAGGATTGTGCGTGCGGCGGTGCCGACCCCAGCGCCGACGGCGGCTCCTACGGCTATGGCCGCGTCGACGATGGCGCCGGAGCCGGTGGTTTCGAGGGTTGCGGTAGCGATGCCTCCTATGGTGATTCAGGATACATTGCCGAGGAAGGCCGGATTTGGGGGCGTCATACACATTCGCCCGGCGTTTGACTTCTTGATTGGGAATCACCGGGTGACTTACGAATTCGAGCCGCAGCTAGCGAAGGAGTATTCAATCAGCCCGGACGGCACGACATGGTCTTTTCTGCTGCAGGATGGGGTGATGTTCAACGACGCTCCGGGCTGGCAGGGCGTCGAGTTTAACGCCGACGACGTGGTGCATACGTGGCGCGAGGTGACCAAGGATGACGCCGCGCTGACTGGGGCGGTTTTCTGGGATGCGTGGCTACCTGACGAGAGCCACTTCGACATCAAGGGACCCTACGAGCTGGACATGAACATCTCAAAGCCCGAGCCTATCCTGGACTTCTGGGCGTCTGAGCTCACGTTTGTGATGCAGAGCGAAGACTACTATAACGAGGTGGGCGACGAGGGATACTCGGCCCATCCTGTTGGGACGGGCGCGTTCAGCTTTGTGAGCCATGAGATTAACGACCATTTCCTGTATGAGAAGGTCGACAATCACTGGCGTCAGACTGCGGAGATGGACGAGCTGGAGTTCCGGCTGATCCGCGAGCAAGCCACCCGTGAGGCGGTGCTTCTGACTAAAGAGGTGCAGATGTCCATCATCTCTAACACGGTGGAAGGCGTACAGCGGATTCGGGACAGGGGCTTTGCGGTAGTCCGAAGCACCCAGCCTTCCAACATGGTTGAGCTCCACTGGGGCGGCCAGTTCTACCAGCTGCCGGTGGGAGCGACGGAGGAGTTCGGCGTTACCTTGAACGAGAACAACCCGTTGCTCGACATCAACGTCAGGAAGGCGCTGAACATTGCCATCAACCGGGAGGAGATGAACGAGGTCTTCTACGGTGGCGAGATGGCGTTCATGCCCGTGACGCACATCTTCCCGCCTTCGGACTACGGTTTCAAGGACAGCTTTGTGCCGTATCCGTACGACCCGGAGGAGGCGAAGCGGCTTCTGACTGAAGCAGGTTACCCCGACGGCTTTGCGATGGAGGTCAAGTTTGGCGCTTCCAGCGTGATTCCCGAGGTTGGGGACCTGACGGAGACGGTGGCCAACTACTGGAAGTCCGTGGGCATTAAGATTGGATCAGTCGACCAGACGGACAATCTCTGGGGACAGATGAAGGAGTTTGGCCTGGACGTTGGAGCCGGCATGATGCCATTTGGCCGGGTATCGCACGAGCTGCAGATGGTGCTGAACCTGAAGATTCCTGAACACGTCGACCAGAACTTCACTTCCCACACCTTCGATCACCCGGACCTGGATCGGATGATAAGGGAGTTTGAGGTGACCATCGACAAGGTGAGGCGGATACAGCAGATGGAGGCGCTGGGAGAGTACCTGTACAGCAACTACGCGACGGTGCCGCTGTTCTGGTACTTCCAGACTTATGGGTACGACCCTGAGGTGATTGAGGAGTACCTTGGGCTGCGGTCGGCGACAGTGAAGTGGGAGTATGCCACGTTAAGGTAGGGGCAATCCCGCAACAGTAGATGAATAGGGAATGAAGGGCGCCCGGCCTCGTTGAGGGGCCGGGCGCCTTCTTGGTTAGGAGGTGGGTAGTGGGGGCGGGCGGCTTGCGAGCCGCGCGAACGGAAGAAAGAGGTTTGTGGATAGGGGGTGGTGGTTGTGGATATCGTATGGGCTCCTGCCTTCGCAGGAGCGAGATTGAGGGGGAGTTGGGCAGTTGCTGAGGTGGTGCGGGTGGTGGTTGGGAGTTGGAAGGGTGGGCCCGTGTGTCCGCAAGTGCACATGGGGGGAAATCACCCCCATCCAAACCTTCCCCCGTCGAGGGGGAAGGGTGAAGAGGGGAGGGGGACGGTGTTGCTGTTGGGCTGGGGCGTGTTGGAAGAGGGCGAGGGTTTTCTGCAGGGGAGGGGGACGGGCGATCAGGAGGGTAGCGCCTACGGGAGAAGGTGGTTTGCGGATATGGGTGGCGGTTTCTGGATTCGAGATCCTTCGTCGCGGGGCCTCCTCAGGATGACATGCCGAAGGAAGGTGTGAAGTGGGCTGGTCTTAAACCAGCCCCTACAGGCTGGGTGGACTGTGCGGGATCAGGTTACTTTGAGGCGTTGGCCGGTGCGGGAGGACTCTTCGATGGTGTGGAGGAGGCGGTGGATCTTGAGGGCTCGTTCAAAGTCGGGCTGGACTTCGGCGCCGTTGCGGATGCCTTCTCCCATTTGGCGGAAGAGCTGGGCGACGTTGTAGCCGGGGCCGTCGGGGACTTCGGCGGGAATTCGGACGAGCCTGTCTGGGATGGGGAGTTCCTGGAGGGCGGTTTCGTCCTTGCGGGCGCCAAAGAGGCGGGGTTTGAAGATCTGGGGGTAGCTATCTGAGGTGGAGACGAGGGTGCCCTCGGAGCCGTAGATTTCCAACTTCCAGCCGCTGGTATGCCAGGGAACGTAGGCGATGGTGGCGGAGACGGCGGCTCCGTTGGCGAGCTTTCCGCCGATGATGATGTGGTCGGGTGAGGTGACGGGGACGTAGGTCTTGGTGTCGGAGACATAGCGATGCTTGAGCTCCGTGGTGACCTGGGCGGAGATTTCGTCGAAGTCGGCGACGCAGAAGGCGAGAGCGTCGAGGGTGTGGCCGCCGCCGATGGTGAGGGCGGAGGCACCGTTGGCGTATTCGGCCTCCCAGATATCGGCGGATTCGAGGTGGATGCGGCCTTCGGTGAAGAGGAACATGTTGCAGCTGAGGACCTGGCCGACGTAGCCTTCTCGGAGAAGTTCCTTCAAGCGGAGGAGGACGGGTTCGCCCTGGGCCTGGAGGCCGATCATGGTGCGGAGGTTCTTGCCGCGGGCGGCTGAGGCCATGTCTTCGGCTTCGGCGAGGTTTCTGCCGAGGGGCCATTCGGAGAAGACGTGCTTGCCGGCGGCGAGGGCGGCGAGGACCATTTCATGGTGGAGGGTGACTCTGACGGACACGGAGATGACGTCGAGATCCGGCCGGTTGATCATCTCGCGGTAGTCGTGGAAGTAGTTGGGGACTCCGTAGTATTCGGCGGCTGATTTGGCGCTTTCGGGCCTGCTGGTGCAGAGGGCGGCGATTTCGAATTCGGGAAGGTTTAGAAGGGCGGGGAAGTGGGCGCGTCCGGCCCAGCCGACGTTGGGGTTGGCGCCGATGACGCCGATTCTGATTTTGTCTGTGGTCATGGTGGGTTTGGTGGGGGTCCTTTCTGTGGGGTGTTAGGGAGGGACGGACGGTTGCTACGGCGACGAGATTCTTCGTCGCGGGGCCTCCTCAGAATGACATTTGGGTGCAGGGGTAAGGGAGAAGAGGGAGGGGGACGGGTTTAGCGGATGCGGCGGCCGCCCTGGAAGATGGCCCAGATGTTGCGGAGGGCCTGCATGTCGTAGAGGGGGTCGCCGTCGACGAGAATCAGGTCGGCGAGCTTGCCAACCTCGACGGTGCCGACGTGGTCGAGGGTGCCGGTGAGTTCGGCGGCGAGGCCGGTGGCGGCACGGATTGAGTCCATGGGGGACATGCCAGACTGGACAAGGAGTTCCATTTCGCGGACGAGGGTGCCATGACGGACAGGGGCGCCGCCGGCGTCGGTACCAGCGACGATCTTGACGCCGTACTTCATGCAGCGTCGGAGGCTGGCGATGGAGGAGTCGCGCTGGTGCTCGTAGCGTTCGAGTTCGGCGCTGGGCATGCCCCAACGCTTGGCGGCGCGGACTGGGTAGTCCCAGGTGGACTGGGTGGGGACGTGGTAGGTGCCCATTTCGGCCATGAGCTTGGCGGTTTCTTCGTCGATGTGGGTGCCGTGCTCGATGGAGTCGATGCCTGCGGCGACGGCCTGACGGGCGCCTTCGAAGACGCCGGGGGTGTCTTCGGGCCGGGCGTACCAGCAGTGGGCGGCGGCCTTGAGTCCGGCGGCGTGGGCCATGTCGGCTACAATCTTGGCGACATCGTAGCCGAGAGTGCCGTAGCCGGAGCCGTCTTCGTGCTCGCCGGTGGCGCCGACCTTGATGAGACCGGCGCCCTGGGCTATCTGTGCGGTGATGGTCTCGCGCATCTGGTCGGCGGAATTGACGGTGCGCATGTTGGCGCCGGGCCAGGTGGTGGGGAACTGGATCCACTGGCCGGAGGCGGTGATGCGGGGGCCGGGGATGGCGCCGGCGGCGACGGCCCGGGCGAGGGTGATGCTGATGCCGTGGGGGGAGCCGACGTCGCGGGCGGAAGTCTGACCGGCCATGAGGGCACGACGGGCGTTATTGACGGCGCGTTCGAAGAGGACATCGCGGTCGTCGGACTGCTGGCTCATGATGCGGACGCCATCCTTGCCGCCGTCGCCGCAGAAGTGCTCGTGGCAGTCGAGGGTGCCGGGCATGAGGGTGAGGTCCTGGCCGTAGATTTCTTCGTAGTGGGAGCGGTTAAGGGAAGAGACATCGCCTTCGCCGATCCAGGTGATGACGCCGTTTTCGACGACGACGCTGGCGGAGGGAATGGGGTCTGCGCCGGTGCCGTCGATGAGGTTAACGTTGCGGATGATGAGGTTCATGTCGGTATCGGGCCTCCAAAGGAGAGATATGTGCTGGGGATGGCGCGATTGTATCCGTCCCTCAATGTAGGGTCAACCGCGGCGGTGGGGAGGAGGACTGGGTGAGGGGGAATGTGGGTGCGCCTCCGCGGGAGAGGGAGGGGATAGTGATGAGAAAGAGTCGCTAAAGCAAACGGGGAAACAACCGGGTTGTTTTTGTGGGGTCAGACGTGGACGGGGATTGTTTATGGGATTGAAGTTGAGGGATATCCGGGTTTTACAGGCGTGAAAATGGCGATTTGGGATGTTTGAATTGTTTCGAAAAATTCTTGGGGAAATGGGGGGATTTCGGGAGGGAAGAAAGAGACAAGATATCAAGAGTAGGTGGCGGGTTGAGGCTAAGAGGGGGTGGGAGATGGTGGCTGGTGAGTTCATGTGGGAAGGTTAGCAGGGGAGGGGGAATTGCGGCAAGGAAAAGTTGTCAGTTTAGGGAGGCGAGGGAGAGGCGTATTTGTAGAAGAGCGGGTCCTCGCCTTTGCGGGGGGACGGGAAGGGTTTGGCGCTGCGGTTGAGTTGGTATGTGGGTTGAGGGGGAGGGCGGTTCGCGAGCCGCCCCTACGGGGGCGGATTCAGATTGTGGCCCTGGACAATGATTGCCAAGGCCAAGCCTGGGGATTCTGGATTCCGGCTTTCGCCGGAATGACGGACATGCGAGGTTATGCGTTTGGGAGGGGACTCGGGAGTCGCTTCCATCGCTTCGGCAGGCCCAGAGCAGGGAGATCTGCGCCGTCGAGGAGTCCTTTGGGTAGCTATGAGATGCGTTGTCGGTTCCAGCCGAATCACCCGCATCATGGGAGAGCTTTGCGCAACTGCCTATGCCCCATCCACTCCACCCGAATCACCCCCATCTCAATCTTCCCCCATCGAGGGGGAAGAGGCTAAGAGCGCCCTTGGAGAGGTTATGCAAAGCTCTCCATCATGGAGGGGGAGAGAGGGAATGGGTTCCAGTCTACGCGGGACGGGGGAGGAGTTTGTTGCCCAAACGTTGTAGGTCTTGTATAGTCGCAGCAACATGTGGAAGGGGGAGTCTGATGGAATACAACCGAGTTTCCGGCGATTCTCATATTGATCTCAGCTGGCTGCCTGGGGACCTGTTTGTGGACAATGCGCCGTCGCATCTGAAGGATGAGGTGCCGCGGGTCATCGACACGGAGGAGGGGCCTCGTTGGGTGGCGGAAGGAACGGAGTTGGGAGTGGCAGGCGGTTTGGGTTTCGCCTTTGTGGCGCCCCGGCGGAACCTGCGGTATCGGATAGACAGGATGTATGACGTGGGGTACTACGAGGGGGGGCCGCATCCGTCGACGCCGGAGTTGCGGATGAAGGACATGGAGATGGACGGGGTCGATGCAGAGGTGCTCTACGGGATGACGAATGCGGGGATGCGGATTAAGGACGTGGACCTGCTGACGACGACCTATCGAATCTACAACGAGTGGGTGGTGGACTTCTGCAACACCCGGCCCGGGCGTTGGTACGCGCTGGCGTGCATTCCGATAAGCGACCCGATTACCGCAGCGGCGGAGCTTCGTCGGGCGGCCAAGCTGGGTCTGAGGGGCGCTGACTTATACACGTCGTTCACGTGGCCGATTTACATGCGGGACGGGTATTGGGACCCGCTATGGGAGGCGGCGGAAGAGACGGGACTGCCGCTTTCGTTCCACATCGGCGGGGGCGGGATTCGGGTGCCGCAGCCGCCAACGGACCGCAGAACCGGGGAGGCCTTCAGCCCGGAAGAGGCGGAGCAGAACGAGCTGGCGCAGAAGGGGACGTATTTGACGTTGAGCCAGCTGGCGGGTTCCGAATGGCTGGCCAGCATCATCATGAGCGGGACGTGCGAGAAGTTCCCCGGGTTCCAGTTTGTGCTTGGGGAGTGCGGCGCGGGGTGGGTGCCCTTCATTACGGAGCGTCTGGACGTGCAGTACAAGGACAACCTTATCGACAAGAAATTTGACCCGCCATTGAGTCTGATGCCGAGCGAGTACTGGTTCCGGCAGGGGGCTACGACGTTCCAGGACGACCCGACGGTGGGATACATCGCCGAGTTCATCGGCGAGAACAACCTGATGTGGGGGTCGGACTATCCGCATCCGGACGGAGTGTGGCCGGACTCGGGAGACGTCATCGAGAGAACCATGGGACAGCTGGACGAGAGGGTGAAGCGGAAGATTGTGTGCGACAACGCCGTTCAGCGTTATCGCATGGGGAAGTAGTTGGAGAGAGACGCGGGTTGGAAGAAATAAGCCGACGGAGGATGAGAACGTGCTAGACGTTGAACTGACTATCAAGACGGAAAACACGCTGAAGATGTTCGAGGAGGCGCGGAAGTACTCGCCGGCGGGGGTCATCGGGGACGGACGCTGGTACGAACCGTACCCGTTGTTCATCAAGAAGACGCTGGGTTCGCGGATTTGGGACGTGGACGACAACGAGTTCATCGACTATCACGGGTCGTTCGGGCCGGCGGTGCTGGGGTACAACGACCCGCAGGTTCGGGAGGCGGTGATTGAGGTGATGGAGGAGGAGGGGATACTTTCGGCGACGCCGCATCCGAAGGAGCTGGAGCTGACGCGTCTGCTTTCGGAGATAATTCCGTGCGGGGAGATGAGCATTCTGTGCGGGGGAGGCGGTTCGGACCCGATGTATAACGCAGTGCGGGTGGCGCGGGCGTACACTGGGAAGACCAAGGTGTTGAAGTTTGAGGGGGGGTATCACGGTTGGCACGATTACTTGATAGTCAGCGTGAGGCCCAATCTGGAGGACGCTGGGCCGGCGGACAATCCGACGCCGGTGGCGACATCGCCGGGGATGCTGCAGTCGACGGCGGACCAGGTTGTGGTAGCGCCGTTCAACGACAACGAGGCGGTGGAGCGGATTGTGGAGCGGGAGAAGGACGAGTTGGCGGCGATTGTGGTGGAGCCGGGGTACAGCGGCGGCTGCCCGGTGATGCGGGTGGACTTTCTTCAGCTGTTGCGGGACCTGTGCGACAAGCACGGGATTGTGCTGCTGTTTGACGAGGTGGTGACAGGGTTTCGGACGCATCTGGGAGGGGCGGGGGCGCTGTTGGGCGTGACGCCGGACCTGGGGGTGTTCGGGAAGGCGATGGCGAACGGATTCCCCATCGCGGCGCTGACGGGTAAGCGGGAGATTTTGTCGCTGTTGCAGCCGGAGGGGCCGGTGTTCTTCCAAGGGACTTACAACGGTCAGGTGATAGGCGTGGCGGCGGCGTTGAAGACCATCGAGCTACTGCGGGACGGGGAGATCCACAAGAAGTTGTGGCGTCTGGGGGACAAGATTACGGACGAGTTGAACGCGATGGCGGACGAGTTGGAGATTGACGCGCGGTGCTACAACTTCGGATCGATCTGGGGGATGTACTTCACGCGCAAGCCTCTGGAGAATTACCGGGATATTGCGAATATGTCGCTGCTGAATCGGGACAATCCGAAGGGGTACGCGATGAAGAACCACTTGATGAACAACGGGGTGTTTGTGACGCGGAGTCCGCGCGGGTTCATATCCGGGGCGCATTCGGACGAGGAGATCGACCGGACTATTGACATAATCAGCGATTTTTGCCGGACGCACCAGGAGGACTTGCGGTAAGAGGAGAGTCACCCCCATTACCCGCCATTGCTTTCTCATACCTACAAGGGGGGCATTCTCTTGGAGCAAGCAAGCATAAACCAACAGTGGTTTGAAGCCATGGACAATTATCCCGGCGAGCGCGAGATGCTGTTCAAGTTGCTCGATGGCAACGAAGGGATCGAGTCCGTAATCGGCGGCACTTTCCGGCAAGACACCGACCGGCTGCATCGCCACGGAGGGGTAGCAGTGGCGACGACGAAGAGGATACTATTCTTGGACAAAGGGCTATTTGGCAATTCAGAGGTGATGGCGATTGCCTATCCTAACATTGAGTCAATCACCCACAGCACTGGGATATTTCGCGCTGGTGTGCAAGTGGTTGGCCAAGGGGCTTCCAGCTACAGAATCGAGGATATTGGAGACAAGGAAGCTGTCATAGAGTTTGTGGCTTGCGTTCAAAGGCACCTTGACGAACTGCGGGTCAAGCAGAGGGATGACTTGGGCGGCGTGTCAACCGTGGGTCAATTGGCCCAGCTGGCAGGCCTACTGGAGAAGGGGCTGGTAACCGAGGACGAGTTTGAAAGACTTAAACGGGAATTACTCAGCTTATAGGAAATAAACCACGGACAAGAGATTCACAGTACACGTAAATGTGAGCCTTAACTTGCTTCTGGCGACTACGCTGGGAGCATTGTTCTGTGTGACCCTGCTACAGGGATTGTGTTCTTACAACTGACGCTGGAAGGCGGGAACTTGAAAATTGCGTACCGTCGCGCAGTGTTGATTTGGAATCCCCTTTTTGGGCACGTCGGAGTCAGTGCCACCGTCTAAGATTTTCAAGCATTTGGGGTGTCAGAAGCCGTCATTCCGCAGACACAACAAAATGTTGGGGGAGAGGCCGTCCCAGCCGATCCGCGCACTAGGTTTATGACTCCGCAGGAACAAGAGTGGGGGGAGTCACCTCCATCCAAACCTCCCGCCATCGAGGGGGAAGGGTTTAGGGAGGAGTGGAGGGAGGTGACCGAGGGCGAGATTCTTCGTCGCGGGGCCTCCTCAGAATGACATGTGGGTGGATTGGGGGAAGAGTGGGCCCCCGCGTGCGCGGGGGCACGGGTAGGGTTGGGTGTCTGAAGCTGGTGTGGATTGCAGGCATAGGAGGAGGGCGGTTCGCGAACCGCCCCTACGTAGGATGGGGGAACGTGGGTAGGGTATTGGCTCCTGCCTTCTCTGGAACAGGAGTGGGGGGAGTCACCCCCATCCAAGCCTTCCCCCGTCGAGGGGGAAGGGTGAGGAACGGTGGGGTTAGAGGTCCAGGCGGGTGGGTTGGATGAAGGCGGGTTCGACGGTGGTGAGGTCTTCGGCGGGTAGGTTGGCGAATTTCTCTTCGATGACGTTGTAGATTTCGGTGGTGGGTTCCACCTGCTTTTCGTGGGCGTTTATTCCTGCTTCGTAGAATCTCTGCCTGATAGTTCGTTGGGTGACTGCCATTGGAAGTCCTCCTTTCGTCTCAAGAAATCGTGGGGGCTTAGAGGTCGGGGTGCATGGAGTGCCAGGGGGTTGCCTGTTCGTAGGCGTGGGCGGCCCGGAGGACTGTGGCGTCGTCTAGGAGCCGACCGGCGATCTGGAGGCCGATGGGAAGGCCCTCCGGGGTGAAGCCCGCGGGGACGCTGACGGCGGGCATGCCTGTCATGTTGAAGGAGCGGGTGAAGCTGCGCTCACTGGCGACGGAGGGGGCGGCGTCCCTCCCGGCGGCTGGGCCGGTGGGCAGACGACCGGGGGCAGAGGCGGCGACGGGGCTTACGAGGAGGTCCACCTTGCGGAGGACGGCGTTCGTTTCGTCGATGACCATGCGGCGGATCTGCTGGGCCTTGTGGTACTGCATGCCGGTGAGGACGGCGCCAGCAAGGACCTTCTGCCGGGCGCCTTCCGTGTAGTCCTGGATCTGGTCGAACCAGGGGGCGTGGACCTGGGCTTCCTCGCTCCAGGTGATGACGCTGCCCGCGGCGGTGGAGTAGGCGCCGGTGATGGGGAGGGAGACCTCGCGAATTTCGGCGCCGAGATCCATGAGGACGGCGATGGCGTCCTGAATGAGGGAGGCGATTGCTTCGTCGCAGCCTTCGTTGAGTTCCTTGGGGACGCCGATGCGGAGACCGCGGATATTGCCGGTGAGGGCGGCGCGGTAGTCGACGCCGGGGTTGGCGACGGAGGAGGGGTCCTTGGGGTCGTAGCCCGCGACGGCCTGAAGCATGATGGCGCAGTCCTCGACGGTGCGGGTCATGGGGCCTGCGTGGTCGAGGGACCAGCTGAGGGCGAAGACGCCGTGGCGGCTGACGAGGCCATATGTGGGCTTGTGGCCGACGATGCTGCAATTTGAGGCGGGGCCGCGGATGGAGCCGCCGGTGCAGGAGCCCATGGAGCCGAAGATGAGGCTGGCGGCGACGGCGGCGCCGGAGCCGCTGGAGGAACCGCCGGGGGAGTGGTCGAGGTTCCAGGGGTTGTGGACTTCGCCGTGAATTTCGTGGTGATTGCCGCAGGCGAACTCGAGGCAGTGATTCTTGCCGACGAGGACGCCGCCAGCGTTGTTGAGGTTCGCGACGGCGGTGCAGTCGGCTTCAGGGACGTTGTCCTTGAAGACCTTGGAGCCGTTGGTGGTGCGGATGCCGGCGGTGTTGTAGATGTCCTTGACGGCGTAGGGGATGCCGTGGAAATCGCCGAGACGCCGTCCGTTGGAGATTTCCCTTTCGGCGTAGTGGGCGGCGGCTAGGGCCTCGTTCCGGCAGAGAGTGAGGAAGGAGTTGAGCTTACCATCGACGGCGTCGATGCGATCGAGGCAGGCCTGGGTGAGTTCGACGGGGGAGAGTTTTTTGGATTTTATGAGATTCGAGGCTTCGGCGAGGGTTAGTGCGGTGAGGTCCTGGGTGGTCATGGCGTTCACGCTCCGGTTGGGTGTGGGGAGGCGGGATTTCTGGATTCCGGCTCTTGCGGATATGTCGGGAAGGGGAGTCACCCCCATCCCTTCGACAGACTCAGGGCAGGCTCCTCCCTTCCCCCATCGAGGGGGAAGGGAGGAGAGGGAGGTTATTGCTTGGTGAATTTGGCGACACTGCGGACGTTGCCGGACATATAGAGGTTGCCGAGGTTGTCGATGCAGGCACCGTGGCCGACGTCGGGGGACATGCTGCGGTCGATGAGCTTGCCGTTGAGGTCGAAGACCGAGAAGCGGGGGGTCTGGTCGGTGACGAAGACGCGGTCTTTGGAGTCGATGAAGATGTCCATGGGGTGGTAGAGGTCGCCCCACTCGGTGAAATAGTCGCCCTCGGGGCTGAAAATCTGGACGCGGTTATTTTCGCGGTCGCAGACGTAGATCTTGTCGTTCTTGTCGGCCCAGATGCCGTGGGGAGTGGTGAACTGGCCGGGGCCGCTGCCGCGTTCGCCCCAGGAGCCGAGGTGCTTGCCTTCGGCGGAGAAGCGGTGGACGATGGAGTTGCCGTAGCCGTCGGCGATGTAGATATCGCCGTTGCCGGAGATGCAAACGTCGGCAGGGGAGTTGAAGGGGGCCTGGAGGGAGGCGCGTTCGCGGTTGCCCATGCGGAGGAGGATTTTGCCGTCGTTGGAGAATTTGAAGACCTCGTGGGCGTTGCGGTCGATGAGGAAAACGTCGTCGTTGTTGTCGATGAATATGCCGTGGGCGTCCATGAGGAGGCCGTCGCCCCAGGTGTTGAGGAGGTTGCCATCGGTGTCGAAGATGAGCATTGGGGGGTCTTTGCGCTGGTAGACGTAGACGCGGTTTTGGGAGTCGGTGGCGACGTGGCTGACGTTGCCGTAGGACCAGCCTTCGGGGAGATTGCCGAAGGGGTAGCTGACTTCCCAGCGGTCGGTGGTGCCGAAGATGGTGCGGTTGGGCATGGGGGCGCCTCCTGAATGTGGGGGTGGAGGCATTATAGCGCGTCGGGGGCGGGGATGGCGAGGGGGAGGGGGAGGCCACGGGGTTCGCACCTACGGAGAGTGATGAGGGTGTCTTGGTCGGGGGGTAATGTAGGAAGGGAGAGGGTTGCTGTAGCCGCCTCTTGAGACCTTTGCATAACTGCGAATTCGCCCTCATCCTAATCTTCTCCCAAGATGGAGAGCTTTATGCAACTGCCAAATGCCTCGTCCACCCCACCCGAATCACCCCCATCTCAATCTTCCCCCATTGAGGGGGAAGAGGCTGATGGCGCTCCGCGTTAACAGGGGGCGGTTGAAGTTGAGTGTCTCGCAGGAGGTTGGGCGTGGGTAGCGGGGTAGGGCGGTTCGCGAACCGCCCCTACGAAGGATGGAGGCTAGTCGTCGGGGCGTGTGGGCAGGAGAATTTCGGCCAGTTCTTCCAGATCCGTTACTTCGAGGTCTGGGGTGATTGAGGTGGTGTTGGCTGTGTTGTGTCTGTTTAGCCAGGCGCTGCGGAGGCCGGAGTTGTTTGCTCCTGCCACATCGTTTTCCAGGGAGTCGCCGACGTGGAGGACCTCTTCCGGGTCGCGATTGATTTTGGTAAGGGCGAACTTGAAGATGCGGGGGTCGGGCTTGGAAACTCCGCAATCGGTGGCGAAGACGACGAAGTCGAATACGCTGGGCAAGCCAAACGTGTCCGGGTGGGTGTTGCCGTTGGAGATGACGCCGAGCTGAAATCGCGATGCCAATTGGGTCAGGGCGGTTGGCACTTCAGCGTAGGGTTCAGGGTTTGAGAATCGAGCATCCATGTAGATATGGTACAGCTCGGTTGCTAGTTCTCGGTCTGGGTGTCCGATGCTTTCGAGGGTCTTGACGAAGGCAGCGTGGCGGATTCTTTCGAGTCCGGTGGCATCGCCTCCCATCTGATGAGAAACTTCATCCCTGATTTGGGCCATTTTGCCCACTGACAATTGCAGGGCTGATTTGATGGGAACGGTCTGCCTTATGCGCTGCAGGGTGAGGGCAAGAGCGTTTGTCATGGCGGATTCGAAATCCCATAGTGTGTCGTCAACATCAAAGGAGATTGTCTTGATGTATTTCAGCGCGTGGCTGTTTTGGATGTCTGTCATGGAAGGATCGTTGAGGGCACTCTATGTGTCCGGGTCAAGGCGTTTGCCCATGCTGACCACGTCGTCAACGGCGTAGCCGAGGGTTTTGTAGAATGCTATGACGCCGGTGTTCGAGGTCCTGATTTGGAGGTTGATTTTGGGGCAACCCAACTTTCTCAGCCGGGCTTCTGCTGCGTCCATCATCAGGCGCCCGAAGCCTTCCTTCTGGCAGGATGGGTCGACGGCGAGGTAGTTGATCCATCCTCGATGACCTTCGTAGCCGGCCATGACTGCTGCTACGACGTTGTTTTCGACCAAGCCGACCAGGAACATGTCTCGCTGGACGGTGAGTTTGCGGCGGATGTCTTTCCCGGGATCGTTCCAGGGGACGACGAGGCCGCACTTACGCCAGAGGGCGACTACGGCGTGTTCGTCGGATTCGTGGTAGTGGCGGACTTGGAGTTTGGGCATTTTGCGAATTACTTCAGCAGGCGCTTAGAGTGACGACTTCGACGACAGGCACTCTTCCCATGGGGTGCTCTTGCTATGCCGAATGGTCTCACCTTAAAGGATTCCTGCGATGGGTGAAGAGCAGAGGGAGAGTTGGGCGTGAATGGGTGCGAGATTCTTCGTCGCGGGGCCTCCTCAGAATGACACTTGGGTAGTGGGCAGGGGCGGTTCGCGAACCGCCCCTACGGTGAATTGCGTTGGCGGGATCTGATTCCCATACCTTGAACAGGCTCAAGGTAGGCTCCAACATTCGCCATTGAGAAGAGCGGGGAGTTTGGGTAAGGGAGGCGCTGCATTACCTGTTAGGAGTCCAGGTCGGGGTCGTCGTAGTCGAGGTCCATCTTGCGGGCCATAGAGACCCACATTCGGCGGGTCTGGAGGTTGAATCTTTCCATTGAGGCTAGCCGCTGTTTGCCTTCCTCAAGTTGATTCTCCTGTTTTGCTATCAGAATGTCATGGTCCTTCATGTGCTCGGCATGCTCGCGGATTCGTCGATCATTGTTGCGGAGGTGTTCCTCATGGTTGCGGAGATGCTCGTCGTGGTTGCGGAGATGCCGTTCATGGTTATTCAGGTGCTCGGTGTGGTTCAGCATACTTTGTAGCAAATCCTGGTGCATTTGAGTAAGGCGTTCATTTTGATCGTGGATTCCATCCAAGATCAATTCCAAGCTTCTGACCTTGTTCTCCACGTTTTCAACTCGAGTCTCCATGGCGTCCATAAGTTGTCTTTCCTAGCTTGTTCGGTTGGGGGTTAGTCGGCGGTGGGGCCGTGGGGGGCGTAGGCGGCGGCGTTGGGGTCTCTGGGGGCGAACTTGGCGCGGCCCTGTTTGCCCACAACGATTCCGTCGTTGATGACGACTTCGCCGCGGACCATGGTCATGACGGGGAAGCCGACGAGCTCCATGCCCTCGAAGGTGTTGAGGTCGCTGATTCCGTGCTCCTTGCCAACGGTCTCCATTCGAGCGGGGTCCCATAGGACGACGTCGGCGTCGGAGCCGACTTGGAGGGCGCCCTTCTTTGGCCAGATGCCGAAAATCTTGGCGGGGTTTTCGCAGAAAAGCTGGACGAAACGGGGGAGGGTTATCTTGCCGGTGTTGACGCCGTGGGTCCAGACGACGGGCATCATGAATTCCAGAGTGCTGAGGCCGGCGGCGACGTTGAAGATGTCGATTTCGTCGGAGTCGGGCTCGGGGGCGTCGCCTATTACGCTGCCGGAGAGGCTGCCGGTAATCTTGAGATTCTTGGTGTAGCCGGTGAAGTCGCTGGCGATGGTGCTGAGGCTGCCGCTGGCGACGCCCTGCCACATTGCGTCGACATCCGGGTCGTTACGCAGAGGCGGCGCCACCTTGTACTTGTAGCCGTGCTCAATCATCATGTCGTCGGTAAGGGTCAGGTAGTGGGGGCAGGTCTCGCCGTAGAGCTGCAGGCCCTTCTGCTTGTAGTGGTCGAGCACCGGCACCACTTCGGCGGAGCTGAGGTGGACGGGGTAGAGGGGAGAGCCAGTGACGAGGGCCATGGTGGCTGCGCGGTTGACCGCCTCCGCCTCAACGATAGAGGGCGCGGCCTTGTGGTAGTACTCTGGGGAAGTGAGGCCCTGGCCTTTGAAGTGGTCTTCAAGATAGGCCTTGCAGGTTCCGTTTTCTGCGTGGACCATGACCATCCCGCCGTTGTGGGCGGCGTGGTGCATCACCATCATCACCTGATCGTCAGGGAGGGCCATGAGGTTGGAATAGTCGTTTTCGGTTGGGAGGACGAAGGGGTTCCAGGTCATGAAGAGCTTGAAGGAGCAGGCGCCGAGCTTGACCAGTTCCGGGATGACCTTGTGGAGTTCATCCTTGTCGCGCATGGTGATTAGGCCGTGGCAGGTGAAGTCCGTGTAGGAAGTCTGCTCGGCGAACTCGATGAAGCCCTTGACGATGTCCGGGTTGTACTTGCGGATGCCCCACTGGTTATTGAAATGCTCGTGGCGGTGGGTCTCGGACCCGATGAAGGCGGCAACGGTGGTGACGCCACCGTAGGCGGCGCACATGGAGTACGTGTCCATCTTGTCGCCGAAGATTGGGTGGGAGTGGGAGTCTATGCCGCCTGGCAGAATGTACTTGCCGGAGGCGTCGATGGTGCGACTAACTTCACGGTCTGAGAGGTCGGAAGCCAGTTCCGTAACCTTGCCGTCGTTGACCAGAAGATCGGAGCGGGAGATACCGTCGCCGGAGACCAGAAGGCCGCCTCGAATGAGGAGATCTGCGCGTTTGGTGGTCATGTGCCGTCCTCCAAATAGGGTTGCCCTATGCTAGCACGGGGTCAAAGGAGGGGCAAGCTGGGCGGTGCTATAATTCATGGCCCATGAAGACGTCGGATTTCGACTATCACTTGCCCGCCGAAATGATAGCGCAGCGGCCGGTTGAGCCGAGGGATTCGAGCCGTTTGATGGTAGTGGACCGGGATTCCGGGAGGATTAGGCACACGGTGTTTCGCAGGTTGGGGGAGTTTCTGCGGGCGGGGGATTTGCTGGTGGTAAACGACACGCGGGTCATTCAAGGGAGGGTGAGGGCGAGGCGGAAGGGTACGGGAGGAAGGGTGGAGTTTCTGCTGCTGCGGAGGGATTCGCAAGGGGTGTGGGAGGGGGTGGGCCGGCCGGGACGGCGGATGCGACCGGGGGAGCGGTACGACGTGGAGGAGGCGGACGTGGAGGTGGAGGTGCGGGAGAGGAGGGAGGACGGGACGCTGACTTTGGTTCTCTCGACGGAGGAGGGGATGGAAGAGTGGGGGGAGACGCCACTGCCGCCGTACATTCGGAAGACGCTGGACGACCCGGAGCGGTACCAGACGGTTTACGCGAGGGACCCAGGGAGTGCGGCGGCGCCCACGGCTGGGCTGCACTTTACCAGAGAGCTGATGGAGGGGTTGGCCTCGCAGGGTGTGAGGAGGGCGAACCTTACGCTGCACGTAGGGTTAGACACATTCCGGCCCGTCACGGAAGAGGACCCTAGACGGCATCAGATTCACAAAGAGTTCTGCCGGTTGGATGAGGCGGCGGCGGAGGAGATCAACGGATGCCGACGGGGCGGAGGACGGGTGGTGGCGGTGGGGACGACGTGCGTGCGCACGCTGGAGCAGACGGGGATCTGGTCGAGGGGGAAGGGAGGGGCGGACGTTGCGCCGGACTCCGGGTGGGCGGAGCTGCTGATACTGCCGGGATACCGCTTCAGGATGGTGGAGGTGATGTTGACCAACTTTCACCTACCTCGGTCTACAACGCTGATGATGACAGCGGCGTTCGCCGGGAAAGAACTGCTGATGGAGGCCTACCGGGAGGCGATTGAGGAAGGGTACAGGTTTTATAGCTTCGGGGATGCTATGCTGATACTGTGAGAGCAAGTGATGGTGGGCTTGTAAGGAATGGGGAAGTGTGTTAACCTACGGGGATATACGGATACGTAGGTATGCGGAAGAACTGAGAATTGCGCAGGAATGTGGGAGAGGAGGAACATATGGCGCTGGAAAAGCGGGTGGAAGTGCTATTTGAAAAAGAGAAATTCACCTATCTGCAACAGAAAGCGAAGGAAAAAAAGACTTCCGTGGGGCATCTGGTCAGGGAGGCCGTGGAAATAGCTTACATGACAAGGGAATTGGACAAAGGGCGAGGGGCCCTGCAGCGAGTGCTTGATTCGGAGCCGGTGGACTTTGGGCCTGACTGGGCGGAAACAGCCTGGGAAGAATTCAAAGAGGAAATGGCGGAGGAGCGGTACCGGGACACAATGGGAGATACAGAATGGGGTTAGAAAAAAGGAAAGAAGCTGTTCGGCGTCTTCTGTCGGCGGAGCACGATCTTGGGGCGTCTTGGGAGGAGCTTAAGGAAGAGATGGCGGAGGAACGGTACCGACAGACCCTGAAATCAGTGGATCAAGACTCGCTGCAGTGAAGCTGCTTGATGCAAATGTGGCCATCTATGCCGTAGGTTCGTTTCATCCCTATAGAGAACCGTGCCGGAGAATTCTGCAAGTTGTGGATGAAGAGGTCCACGACTATTTGACGGACTCGGAAGTGTTTCAAGAAATCCTGCACGTAATGCACAGAAGAAACCGTAGTTCCGTAGGCTTTGGGCTGGTATCGGGACTCTCGTGGTCATTAAGGTCAGTGATTCCCATTGGTTCGGCTGAGATAAATGCTGCAATGGGGCTATTGAGGGAATATCCTCAGATCGACGTGAGGGACGCGATTCATGCCGCGGTGGTGCAGCTGCATGGGCTGGAGGGAGTGGTCAGTGCGGACAGAGGGTTCGATGTTATTCGCGGGGTTACGAGGTTCGATCCGATGGAGATGTTTCCGAGCTAGTTTTGCGGTGGGATCTGGAGTAGCTGTACGAGGTTACCGTCGGGGTCTTTGAAGGTGGCCACCCAGCCGCCCCAGGACTCCTGCTCCGGGGGACGTAGGAACTCAAACCCCTTCGTTTAAAAGGCGGCGGTGCTCGGCGTGGATGTCGTCAACGCCCAGATTGACCATTATGCGGTAGGGGTCCCTGGCGGCGCCCTCGACGGCGGCGTGGAGGCCGAGACTCAGGCGCATATCGCCGAATCGGAAGGCGACGAAGTCGCCGTGGTCCGAATGCAAGGGGAGGCGGAGAGTGTCCCGGTAGAAAATACGCATTGCATCCAGGTTAGACGTCCAGAGAATAACGCCCACCACGCCGGTAATCATTCCGGTTGCACCTCCAGGGAATAGTGGGAAGCCGATTAAGGCCTCCGCAATACATTCTACAACTCGGCGAAAGTATCCAGAAGGGGCTGCGGGGGGTTATACTGGAGCCTGAGAGATTCGTGGAGGAGAGAGCCATGGAAGAGGCAGTAATCGTCAGCGCGGTCAGGACGCCGATTGGGAGGTTTGGGGGAGGGTTTTCCGAGGTTAGCGCGGTGGATTTGGGCGCGGTAGTGGTGGGGGAGGCGGTACGTCGGGCGGGAGTTGGGCCGGAGCGGGTGGACGAAGTCATCATGGGGAACGTGCTGATGGCGGGGCAGGGTATGAACCCGGCGCGACAGAGCCTGGTGAAGGCCGGGCTGCCCGTTCAGGTGCCGGCAATGACCATCAATAAAGTCTGCGGCTCAGGGCTTAAATCGGTGGCGCTGGCGGCCCAGTCCATCCGGTTGGGGGAGGCGAAGGTTGTCGTGGCAGGAGGGATGGAGAGCATGAGCGGCGCGCCCTACATTATTCCGCGGGGCCGATACGGCTATCGGATGGGTCACGGGGAACTTCTTGATTCGATGATAAATGACGGTCTGCACGACTGCATGATTGACTGCCACATGGGGGTGACGGCGGAGGAGCTTTCCGACATATACGGCATCAACCGGGAGGACGTGGACCTGTACTCCATGGAGAGCCAGGCGCGGACGAATCGGGCGGTGGAGTTGGGGCTTTTCGATGACGAGATTGTTCCGGTGACGGTTTCGGGACGGCGTGGGGATGTGATTGTGGAAGCAGACGAGCATCCGCGCCCGGAGGTGACGATGGAGCGGTTGGGACAGCTACCCGCGCCGTTCCGAAAGGGTGGGATCGTAACGGCAGGAAATGCGGCGGGGATTAACGACGGAGCGTCGGCGTTGTTGGTGACTTCACAGACGTGGGCGGAGCGGAATGGACTCGAGCCGATGGCGACCATCCGCAGCTGCGCGGCGGCGGCGCTGGAGCCGCGGATGATGGGGGTTGCGCCGGCCGGAGCGGTCAACAAGGCACTGGACAGGGCGGGGCTTGAATTGGAAGACATGGACCTGGTGGAGATCAACGAGGCATTCGCGGCGCAGGTGCTCTCCGTGGGGCGGGAGATTGACTTGGACTGGGACCGGACGAACGTCAACGGCGGGGCGATTGCCCTGGGGCATCCCATCGGGGCGAGTGGGGCGCGTATTCTGACGACGCTGCTGCACGAGATGGGGCGTCGGGGCTCGCGTCACGGCTTGGCAACGCTCTGCATCGGTGGGGGCATGGGGATCGCAATGGTGGTGGAAGCCAACTGAGTCGGCTGTTGTGACGGTAGACGAGCTGCAAGAACTCTTCGGTACGACGAAGCCCGTAATCGGGATGTTACATCTGAGGCCGCTGCCCGGCTCGCCGAGGGCGGAACCAATGGCCAACACCAGGGAGCGGATGCTTGAGGATCTGGACGCGTTGATTCGGGGAGGTGTGGACGGGGTGATTTTGGAGAACTATGGCGACGCTCCATACTTCCCGGGGCGAGTGCCTGCTCATACGATTTCCTGCCTGACGCGGCTGGCGATGGAAGTGAGGGAGAAGACCTCGCGTCCTTTGGGGATCAACGTGCTGCGGAGCGACGGAATCGGGGCGCTGGCGGTGGCTGCGGCGGTGGGGGCGGAGTTCGTTCGGGTTAACGTGTATACGGGCGTCAGGGTTTCGGGAGAAGGGTTGATTCAGGGGAACGCCCACGAGATTCAGCGATACCGTCGAGAGTTGGGAGTGGACGTGAAGATTCTCGCCGACGTGGACGTTAAGCACTCGACGGGACTAGGGGAGGTTGGGCTGGCGGACGAGGTGACAGAGACGATTCTGAGAGGGAGAGCGGACGCTGTCATCGTTTCAGGGAAGGCTACGGGTTCGGCGACCGGGCTTGAAGACCTGAGGCGAGCGAAGGAGGCTGCGGGGGACGTGCCGGTGTTGGTAGGGAGCGGGGTGACGCGCTCAACGGTTGCGGAGACGCTGCGTTGGGCGGACGGGGCAATCGTCGGTACGGGGTTGAAGGTCGGCGGGGTTACGGAGAATCCGGTTGACCAGGAGGCGGTCCGGGGGCTTTTGGAGGCGGCGCGGAATTCAGCTGGGTAGGTTGGGGCATCGTTGTGAGTTTCGGGCGAGACGGATATAATTTCGGCAATTCAGGCGTTATAGGACACGGAAAATGCAGCCACTAAGCGGCATCATCACTTCAATGCTGACCCCATTCACGGACAGTTTCAAACTGGACGAGGAGACGCTGGCACAGGAGTTGGAATACCAGATTTCCAAAGGGGTGCACGGAATCTGCATCCTTGGAGGAACGGGAGAGTCGCTAAGTTTGACCAACGAAGAGCGGCTGCGGATGGTCAGGGTTTCGGCGAATGTTATCAGGGGTCGGGTGCCGCTGGTGGTGGGTTGTTTCATTCCCGGAGAAGATGAAATCGCGACCTTTGGCGACAACATTCAAGACCTGGGGGCATCGGCGTTAATGTTGACCCCGCCACCGTTCTTCAAGCTAACGCCGCCGCAGTTCGGTCAGTTGCTGGAGAATGTGGGCAACAAGACCAGCCTGCCACTGGTGATCTACAACGCGCCGGGCAGGGTGGCGGTGAATATGGGAGTGGCAGCGATTGGGGAGTATACGCACAGGTTCCCGAACGTGGTGGGAGTCAAGGACGCGACGGGGAGCATCCGCGAGGTGATCGGGATGGCGCACGCGATGGCACCCACGGCGGGGCTGCTTCAGGGGTTGGACGACGGGTTGCTGCCCGCGCTGGCTTCCGGCGCTACGGGTGGCCTTCTGGCGTTCGCTACTCCGATGCCGGAGATTTTCGTGGACTTGTATGACAGCTGGAACCGGGGAGACAACGAGCGGGCTTTGGAGAGACAGATGTCGATCATTCCGGTGATGAACGTGGTGGCAAAGGAGCCGATGCCGGTGCTAGTGAAGGAGGCGATGAAGGTGGTGGGACGGCCTTTGGGGCCGACGCGCCCGCCGCTGTATCCTCCGGCTCCGGAGCATGCGCGGGAATTGCGGGAAGAAGTAGAAAAGCTGCTGAGCATGTAGCTTCGATTGAAATTTGATCATGAGGAAGGACTGGAGTAAGTTTTGATGGTCTCGTCCAAAGAGTTGAAGGAACGGGTATCGGAAGTTTACGCCGAGAGGATTCAGGGGGCGTCTTCCTGCTGTGATGATGGGGTGGCGGTGGAGATATACTCGGCAGATGCGCTTGAGGGTTGCCGGATGGAGTGGCTTCGTTCGGGTGCGGGAATCCGGTGGCGTTGGCGAGTTTGAAGCCGGGGCAGGTTGTGGTGGATTTGGGAAGCGGCGCGGGGCTGGACTGCTTCCTGGCGTCGAAGGCTGTTGGGCCGAAGGGTCACGTCATTGGGGTGGACTTCACACCGGCGATGCTGGAACAGGCACGGGAGAATCAGGCCAAGTTGGGAATCGAGAATGTGAGCTTTCGACAGGGAGATATCGAGGCGCTGCCGCTGGAGGACGCGAGCGTGGACGTGATTATCTCCAACTGCGTGGTCAACCTGGCGCCGGACAAGGACGCAGTGTTCCGGGAGGCGTTTCGGGTGCTGCGGACGGGAGGACGGCTGATGGTGTCGGATATTCTGCTGGAGAGGGCGGCGACTTCGGAGGAGATGGCGGACCTGGCATTGTATGCTGGGTGCATTTCGGGGTCTCTGCCGGTGGAGGAGTATCTGGGGAAGATACGGGCGGCTGGATTCGCAGAGGTGGGGTACGAGGTGGAGGCGCCGGTGCAGGAGGGGGAGTTCTGGTTCAGCGCAGCGGTTTCGGCGCGAAAGAGGTAGGGGTCACTGTGTGACGGCAAGTTTGCGGGAACAGCGTCTGGAGAGCGGGATGGCGTAGGCCGGGAGGCTCCTTGGCTTCGCTGGGCTGCGCTCCTGGATTTGTTTGAGAGGGTAGGAGTGGAAGAGTGGGCCCCCGCGTTCGGGAGGGAATGGGAGGGGTTGGTATCTACGGTTGGAGTGGTTTTTAGGTGGGATATAGGTTCCTGCCTTCGCAGGAACAAGGGTGGGGAGAGGAGCCAGGGGAGTGAGGTGATTTCCGGCGACGAGATTCTTCGTCGCGGGGCCTCCTCAGAATGACATTTGGGTGGGGGAGAGTGGGTAGACGGGGAATCACCCCCATCCAAACCTTCCCCTGTCAAGAAGAGCTTTGCATAACTACCAAGACGGACTCATGCTGCGGCATGTGATCGCGCTATCCGTAGCTGAATCAAGGGATTCTGGATTCCGGCTTTCGCCGGAATGACGGTTTTGCAAGGGTCTCCGTCGAGGGGGAAGAGGGGGAACGGGGGAGACCCTCAACCTAACCTTCTCCCAGGACGGGAGAAGGGAGGGGACGGGGAGGGAGGCCCTGTCCCGTGAGATTCTTCGTCGCGGGGCCTCCTCAGAATGACATTTGGGTGGGGGGAGAGTAGGTAGACGGGAAATCACCCCCATCCAAACCTTCCCCCGTCAAGGGGGAGCTTTGCATAACCTGCCGTTCAGCCTCGCCGCCACCCAGATTACCCTCACCTCAATCCTCTCCCAGGACGGGAGAGGAGGGAAGAGGGGGGGTTAAGGGGCCAGGGTTGGGGGGAAGGGGACGTTGGGGTATTTATTGAGGAGGCGACGCCAGACGGATTTGCCGATGTTGTCGGCTTCCCGGATGATGGTGTCTTCGTCGAGGTTCAGGAATTTCCCATCTCTCAGGACGAATTCGCCGTCTACCATGACGGACTCGATATCGCTGGGCTGGCCGTTGTGGATGAAGGCGGACACGATGCGGTTGGTGGGGACGAGAGTGACGCGCTGGGTGTTGATGATGAAGAGGTCGGCTTTCTTGCCCACTTCCAGGGAGCCTACTTCGTCCTCCATACCGATGGCCGTGGCGCTTCCCATGGTGGTCATCGCCAGGATGTCTTCGGGCTGAGGGTTCATGCCGTCGTCGCGAATGATGCGCTCGGTGAAAAGGCCGGTGCGCATAACTTCGACCATATCCTGGGTGTTGTTGTCGGTGCCCATGCCGATGGTGCAGCCGGCGTGGCGGAGGGCGGGGATTGGGGGGATGACGGCGCGTCGGGCAGCCATGGCGGGCTGATGGGAGACGTTGGAGCGGGTTGTGCCGAGGAGCGAGATTTCTGAGGGGCTCAGATAGCGGACGTGGGCCCCCAGCATGCGAGGGCCCAGATAGTCGTTGTGGAAGAGGCTCTCGGTGGGGCGGACGCCGCGCATGAGTATGAGGGACTCCACTTCGAGGCGGCTCTGGTTGAGGTGGATGGTGTAGTGGCTGTCGTATTTCTCGGCTATTTCGTGAACTGACCTGAGGAGGTCGGGGGAGCTGGTCTCCACGAGGCCGGTGGAACCCATGCAGGTGATGCGATCCGTTTCGTTGCCGTGGTGCCATTTTTCGAATAGGCGAGTGGCATGTTCCAGGCTCTTGTCGCGCAGTTGGAAGGAGTATGCGTGGACGGGTTCGCCGGCGCGGAAGGTGGGGGGGACTATGCCGTCGGCGGTGTTTTCGGCGAGAACCCAACGCATGCCGGTCTTGTCGAGCATATCGGCGTAGCGGTGGATGCCGCCAGCAATTTCGACGGTGGTCGTAGAGCCGGTGCGGGCGGCTTCGATGGCGCCGAGGGCTGCCATGACGGTTGTTTCTTCATCGGAGATCATATCGCGGACATCTTCAGGGAAGGCGAAGCTGGAGGGGAAACCGAAGTCTTCGGAGATGCCGCGGAAGAGGTTGGCAGTGAGGTGGGCGTGGCAGTTGATGAGGCCGGGGAAGACAGCCTTGCCTCGCCCGTCGATGACCTCGGCGTCGGGGTATACCGCGAGTATCTGAGGGGTTGCGCCGAGGGTTGCGATTCGGTTGTCCTTAATGGCGATGGCGGCGTCGTGTAGGACGGTATGAGCAGCGTCGCAGGTGACGATTGTGGTATTCGCGATGACTTTGGTTGACATAAGCTGCCTTTCGATGGTGGTGGCTAGCGGTCCTTGTGGGAGAAGGCGCGTTCTTCGCGGGTGATGATTTCGAGGAGGGCGGGGCGGCCTTCGCCGATGACCTGTAGGGACCTCTTTATGGCGGGGACTATCTCGTCAGGGGTCTTCACAAGCTCGTTGTAGCCGCCTAGGGCTTCCGCGACCTGGGCGTAATTTCCGGTGAGGAACTTGGTGCCGTAGCGCCGGTTGGCGGTGGGGAAGCGGTCGGAATCGTAGATGCCCATTGCCGAGTTGTTGAGGATGATGGTGAGGATGGGGATGCGCTCGCGGACGGCGGTTTCGACATCGAGGCCGACCATGCCGAAGGCGTAGTCGCCCATGACGTTGACGGCGAGCTTTTCGGGGGCGGCCATCTTTGCGCCGAGGGCGAGGCCGAGGCCGTAGCCCAGCTGGGTGGACTTGCCCCAGCCGATGAAGCCGCGGGGGGAGATAGTCTCGAAGAAGGGGACCATCTGGTCGCGGGGGCTACCGGAATCGTGGGTGACGACGGAGTTCTTGCGGTCGATGGTGTGCATGAGGTCCCAGATGACGCGGTAGGGGTTAATGGGGACTTCGTCGGAGGTGAGCTTGGGAATCCACTGATCCAGCCAAGCGCTTCGGACGGCGCGAACTTCGTCGGCCATCTGGCCGTTATTGCGATTGCCGTTGGGGCCGGAAAGGGACTTCACTTCGTCAATGAGTTGGGAGAGGACGAGCTTGGTATCGCCCCAGAGGGCGACGTCGATGGAGTAGTCCTTATTGATGTCGGAGTCGTCGTTGGTGGAGTGGAGCATGACCTTGCCGGGGGGGATTTCGATGCCGAAGCCGGTGCGGGTGAAGCTGCAACCGATGCCGAAGACGAGGTCGGAGTTATTGATGAAGTGGATGACGGGGCCGGTGGTGGTGGCGGAGCCCGTGCCGAGGGCGAGGGGGTGGTTTTCGGGGAAGGCGCTCTTGCCGGATAGGGTGGTCATGACGGGGGCCTGTAGGAGTTCTGCGAGCTGCTTGAGCTCGTCCCAACCCTCGGCGTAGAGGACGCCCTGGCCGGCGTGGATGACGGGCCGCTTGGCGGCGAGGAGGGCCTTTGCTGCTTCGCGGATTTCCTGGGGGTCGCAGCCGCTGCGGAATTTCTGGACTGAGCGATAGGATTCGATTGTGGAGTCGTCCACGTCTGCTGAAAGGATGTCGGAGGGGAGCTCGAGGAGGACGGGGCTGGGTCGTCCGGAACGGAGCTGGCTGAAGGCCCTACGCATGAGATTGGGGATCTGGGTGGGGATGTTGACGCGGTCCGACCACTTGGTGACGGAGGCGTAGCTCTGGGAGGGGGTGAAGGTGGGGCGGACGCCGGCCCTGTCGAGGGGGGCGGACGCGGGCAGCAGGAGGATGGGGACGGAGTCGGCGTAGGCCTGGGCGACGCCTGCGTAGGCGTTTTCGGCGCCGGGGCCTGCCTGCATGGTGAATACGCCGGCGCCTCTGCCGTTTGTGACGCGGCTGAAACCGTCGGCGAGGTTCACGCCGACGCGCTCCTGGCGGAAGATGAGGGGGCGGATTCCAGCGACGGCGGCGGCCTCCTCGAGGGAGTTGTAGGGGATGCAGCCGATAAAGTCCACACCCTCTTTCTTCAGGATATTTGCGACTGCGTCGGCTCCCTTCATGGTCCCTCCTCGAATTTGGTTGTAATGGCTGGATTTGGTGGGTCTCATCCTAGTACGCGGGAGGGATGGTGTCCAGAGGAGGACGTCTGCTACGGCCAGGAGATTCCGCAGCTGCGCTTGGAAAGAAATGTGGGGAGAGGGGGAGGGATGGTAGAATTTTCGGGCAGAATGAGGTAGATGGATGATTTGGAGGTAAGTCTTGGCGATTAAGTTTGGGACGGACGGCTGGCGGGCGATCATCGCGGATGAGTTCACTTTCGAGAACGTGGCGCTGTGTGTGCAGGGGGTGGCGAGCTACGTGAAGGAGTTGGGATGGGCGGACAGAGGGGTTGTAGTTGGGTATGACACGCGGTTCGGGTCGAAGGACTTTGCCAGGTGCGCCGCGGAGACGCTGGCTGCGAACGGGGTTCGGGCGCTGCTGTGCAGGGGGGTGAGTCCGACGCCGGTGGTGAGCTACAGCGTGCCCAAGTGGGGGGCGGCGGGGGCAGTGATGATAACGGCGAGCCATAATCCGCCGGAGTGGAACGGGGTGAAGTTCAAGCCTCACTACGGGGGGAGCGCGTCAACGGAGATTGTGGCGCGGCTGGAGGAACACGTGGCGGAGGCGGAGGCCGTGGGAGCGAGACGGATGGGGTTGGAGGAGGCGTTTGAGAGAGGGTGGGCGAGGGAGGTTGATGCCACACCGGAGTATATGGATCAGATGGGGCGGATGGTGGATTTGGGTGTGGTGAGAGGAGCGGGGATGGATGTTTTGGTGGACGCGATGCACGGGGCGGGGGCGGGGTACCTGCCGCGACTGCTGGAGGGATCGACGGGCAGGGTGGAGGAGATCCGGGGGGAGGTGAACCCGGCATATCCGGGGATGCACCAGCCGGAGCCGATTGCGGAGAATCTAACCCATTCGTCGGCGTTGGTGGGGAGTGGGGGATTCGACGTGGGAATTGCGTACGACGGGGATGCGGACCGGCTGGGGGTGTTGGACGAGAACGGTCGATACTTCAACACGTTGGAGGTGTTTGCGCTGCTGGCGCTGTATTTGTTGGAGGTGAAGGGGGAGCGGGGGCCAATCGTCAAGTCGATAACGTCGTCGGACATGTTGTTCCGATTGGGAGAGATTTATGACGTGCCGATTCTGGAGACGGGAGTGGGGTTCAAGTATGCGGGGCCGTTGATGATGAAAGAGGATGCGCTGATGGGGGGAGAGGAGAGCGGGGGATACGGGTTTCGGGGGCATATACCGGAGCGGGACGGGATTCTGAGCAGCCTGCTATTTCTGGAATTCATGGCTAGGACGGGAAAGCGACCTTCGGAGTTATTGTCGATGTTGTACGAGAGGGTTGGGGAGTGGCAGTACGGCCGGAGGGACGTTCCGTTCGACGTGGGGAAGCGGGGGGAGTTTCAGGAGGCGCTGGCGAAGAGCGGAGAGGTGTCCGAGATTGGGGGAATGAGGGTTGTGTCGACGGACGCTGCCGATGGGATGAGGTTTCGGTTCGAGCGGGGGTGGGTGATGGTGAGGTTGTCGGGTACGGAGCCGTTGGTGCGGATTTATGCGGAGGGGGGATCGGAGAAGGACGTGGAGGCGATGCTGGACGGGGCGGGGGAGATGCTGGGGTTGTAGGGTCACGGGGGAGTTGCGGGAGGGGGAGTGGACCCCGCACGCGCGAGGTAGCGGGAGGGTTTGGGTGCTTCGGCGGCGAGATTCTTCGTCGCGGGGCCTCCTCAGAATGACATGTGAGTTGAGAGTAGGCGGGCGGTTCGCAAACCGCCCCTACGGTAGATGGGGGTAAGAGGACCGCACGTAGGCAAGATTCTTCGTCGCGGGGCCTCCCCACATTGACAAGTGGGTTGGGAGGATTAACGCTTGGTGTATTGGGGGGCGCGGCGGGCGCGCTTGAGGCCGTACTTCTTGCTTTCTTTGATGCGTGAGTCGCGGGTCAGAAGGCCGTGCCGCCGGAGGGGTTTCCTCAGATTTTCGTCGAAGGCAACGAGGGCGCGGGCGATGCCGTGTCGGACCGCCTGGCTCTGGGAGGAGGTGCCGCCGCCTTTGACCTGAGCCATGACGTGGAACCGGCCGATGCTGTTGGTGACTTCGAGGGGTTCCTTGACGGTAATCTGCCAGATGAACCAGGGGAAAGCTTCCTCCAGGGGCTGGTCGTTTACGCGGATGATGTTACCGTTGCCGAGGTACAGGCGCACCTTGGCGATGGAGGTCTTGCGCTTCCCGGTTCCGTAGTAATATTCCTGTTCAGTGGGTGTCTGGACCAATTGGCTGATTACCTTTCTTTAGTTTGCCGAGCCTACCTGGGCCTCGTGGGGATGGGTCTGGTTCGGGTAGACCTTGAGGCGACCGAGCATCTCGCGGCCCCGCTTGGTGGTGGGGAGCATGCCCTTGACGGCGAGCTTGATGACGCGGTCTGGGTGGTTGTCAAGCATGTCGCGCAGGATGGTGGACTTGAGATTGCCGGTGTAGCCGCTGTGGCGGTAGTAGGTCTTCTGCAGGAGCTTTTTCCCCGTGACGCGAATCTTGGAGGCGTTGATGACTACAACGTAGTCGCCGGTGAGCACGTGGGGGGTGTAGGCGGCCTTGTGCTTGCCCTGCAGAGTCTTGGCAATCTGGCTGGAGAGGCGTCCCAGCACCTGACCGGTGGCGTCTATGACGTGCCAGTCGGCGGGAACCTCCCTGGTTTTGGCTGAGTAGGTCTTGTTTCGCTTCATCTCTTCAGTTCTTTCAGTTTGGCGGGAATCCTTCGTACTCCACTTTCATCAAGCAGAGCCCCCGAGCGGGAAGCCCAGTGACGGAATTGGCGTACATTATACCATTTTCCAGGGACTTTTTGACTACAGATGCGGGGACCTTTCCTCTTCCAACTTCCACAAGCAGGCCGTTGGTCCTGAGGATCTGATGCATCATGAAGGCGTTGGCTTCTGCTTCGATGAGTACCTGGTCGCCGCTTTTCCAGACTTCCCAACGCTTAACGTGCCTGACGGTGGACTTGTCCGGGGGCATGGTGACGGTGAAGGGGGCGAAGTCGTGGATGCCGACAAGGTGGTTCGCGCTTTCCTGCATGGCGTCGACGTCCAGGGGGGAGCGGATCCAGGCGCTTCGGTCGTGGAGGAGTGGGGAGGGAGTGCTTCGATTCAAAATGGTGTATCTGTAGGTGCGGGCCATGGCGTGACGGCGGGGATTGAAGTCCGGAGGCGCGTAGTGGGTCTGTTGGACCTTGATGTCCGAGGGGAGATGGTGGTTGAGAGCCTTAGTCCAAGTCTCTTCCGGCAATTCGGTGTGGGTGTCGAACGTGACCACCTGTCCGAGGGCATGGACCCCTGCGTCTGTGCGGCTGGCCCCTCTTATGCGTACCTCCCGGCCTGTGATTCTGGCGACGGCCTTTTCCAGTTCGTGCTGGATGGTGGGGAGATTTGGCTGGAATTGGAAGCCGTGGTAGTTACCGCCGTGGTATTCGACGATGAGGGCCAACATTCGGGTTGGCTGAAGCTCCTGGGGCAAGGCATGACCCTGGGGCAGGACTTAGACGAGTTCCAACTGAGCGAGAGGGGCGGCGTCGCCCTTTCGGCGGCCACGCTTGATGATGCGGGTATAGCCTCCGGCGCGGTTGGAATAGCGGGGAGCGAGGTCGTCGAAGATCTTCTTTACGACGGTCTTGTTGGGGATTTTGGCCGTGGCGAGCCTGCGGTGGTGGAGGGAGCCCTTCTTGCCGTAGGTGATCATCTTTTCCGTGAAGATGCGGGCTTCCTTGGCCTTGGCCTCGGTGGTGACGATGCGCTCGTGGATGATGAGTTGGGAGGCGAGGGCGCGGAGGAGGGCGACCCGCTGGGCGGTGGGCCGGCCGAGCTTTCTGCCGGCGACTCTGTGTCTAACCATTGGTGGTTACCTCCTCTTCGGCGGGAGCCTCGGCTGCGGCGTCCTGAGGTTCTTCCTCGGTGGACGTGGATTCGTCAGTTAGTTCCTGCGTGCCGTAGCCTATGTCACCGAGTCGTTCCTTGAGCTCATCGAGGGACTTGACGCCGAAGTTACGGATTTCCTTGAGTTCTTCGTCGGACATTTCCAGGACCTGGCCGACGCGCTGGAGACCGTGATTCTTGAGGGAATTCAGGGTGCGGGGGGAGAGGTCCAGCCGCTCGAGGGGAGTCTGATAGACCTCGACGGGGACTGTGCGTGTGCGCATCAGGTCCTCGGGGCTGATGGCGCCGTCCTTGTCGAGGCTGTTGAACATGAAGAAGTGATCGACAAGGACCTCGGAGGCCTTCTTGAGGGCTTCGGAGGGGGTTATGGTGGCGTTGGTCCACACTTCCAGGATGAGCCGCTCGAAGTCGGTTATTTGGCCGACACGGGTCTTCTCAACGGTGTAGTTGACCTTGCGGACGGGATTGAAGATGGCGTCGAGGGGGAGCACCCCGCGGGGCATGCTTTCGCCGGTGGAGGCGGGCTGATAGCCCTTGCCGGGTTCCACATTCAGCTCGACAGCGAGGGTGCCGTCCGGGGCGTCGATGGTGGCGAGATGCTGCTCCGGGTTGACGATTTCAAAGTCGGAGGAGGTGGCGATGTCTCCAGCGGAGATCATGCCCTCGCCGGTGATTTCCAGGCGCATCTTGCCGGGGCGGCCGGTGACGGAACGGATACGGACCTGGCCGATGTTGTAAAGGATTTCCAGGACGTCTTCTTTTACGTTGGGGATGACGCTATATTCGTGGAGGACTTCCTCCATCTTGACCCAGGTTACGGCGGCGCCGGATATGGAGCTTAGGAGGGTGCGGCGCATGGGGTTGCCGAGGGTGGCGCCGTAGCCGCGCTCCAGGGGTTCGATATGAAACTTGCCGTAGGTGTCTGTGGTCTCGATGATATTGATGCCCGGGGTAATCGGTTTTTCCGGGGCGATAGGAGATTCTTCCACGAGGCTATTGATGTCCAGCATGGGGTCGCTACCTCGAATAGTACTCAACGATAAGACGGGTATCGATGGCGGTGTCCAATTCCTCGTCGCTGGGAAGCCGTCGGACGGTGGCCTTCAGATTCTGGACGTCCAGTTCCAGCCAGGCGGGGACGGGACGCTTGGGGAGGTCTGCGGACATGAGCTTGGCGTACTCGCTATCTTTGCGAGATTCTTTCCACTCGATGATCTCCCCGGGCCGGACAGAGTAAGAGGGGATGTCCGTCTTGCGTTCGTTCACGGTGAAGTGGCCGTGAAGGACGAGCTGACGGGCCTGACGTCGGGAGTCGGCGAAGCCGAGGCGGTAGGCGACGTTGTCCAGGCGGGTCTCAAGCTGCCGAATGAGGCTCTGGCCTGTGGGTTCAGACTGCTTGAAGGCCTTGTCAACGTACTTTCTGAATTGGGATTCCATGACGCCATACATGTAACGGGCCTTCTGCTTTTCGCGAAGCTTAATGCCGTGGTCGGAGATGCGGCGACGTCGCATGGAGCGGTCGCCGGGGAGGGTGCGGCGCCTGTCGGCGGCACACTTGGGGGTATAGCAGCGCTCACCCTTCAGGAATAGCTTTTCGCCCACTCTGCGGCATAGCCTGCAGGCCGGGCCTGTGTATCTTGCCAATTTTCGTTCGCTCCAGTTTTTCTATTGGGTTGGGAGTTTGCCTTGGCCTGGGTTCGGGCGGGTCTCAAACCCTCCCATACCGGTGGCCATTTGTGAGTTGGGAAATTCCGCTCAGACTCTTCGCTTCTTGGGGGGTCTGCAGCCGTTGTGGGGGATGGGGGTAACGTCCCGTATGCTGGTGATGACGAGGCCGGCGGCCTGGAGGGAGCGGATGGCCGCTTCTCTGCCGGCGCCGGGGCCTTTAACGAAGACGTCGACGCGCTGGAGGCCCTGGTCGAGGGCCTTCTTGGCTGCCTGTTCGGCGGCGCGCTGGGCGGCGAAGGCGGTGCCCTTGCGGGACCCCTTGAAACCGCTGGTGCCGGCGGTGGACCAGCCGATGGTGTTGCCCTGAACGTCGGTCAGGGTGACCTGGGTGTTATTGAAGGTAGCGCGGATGTAGGCACGTCCGTTGGGAGGAACGCGCTTGTCGCGCCTGCGGCTTCTCTGTCTGGGCATTTAGCGATAACCTCTGACTACTTCTTCATTCCGGTGCGGCGACCGCGACCGGCGACGGTCTTGCGGGGGCCTTTGCGGGTGCGTGCGTTGGTGCGGGTGCGCTGGCCGCGGACGGGGAGTCCACGTCGGTGGCGCAGGCCGCGGTAGGAACCGATATCGATGAGGCGACGGATGTTCATGACGTTGCCGCGACGGAGATCGCCTTCGACGCGGAATTCCTTGTCTATTATCTCTCGGAGGCGGTCGATCTGTGCCTCAGAAAGCTCGTACATCTTCGGAAGGGGTTCGCCCGTGATGCCGGCCCTTTCTACGACTTGCTGCGAGGTGAAAAGACCCACGCCATAGATGCGGGTGAGGGCTACGTCCACCCTTTTACCATCGGGAACGTCGACTCCAACTATTCGTACCATGGGACCTCCTTAGCCCTGCCTCTGGGCGTGTCTTGGGTTGCTGCAGATGACGCGGACAACGCGCTTGCGGCGGATGATGCGACACTTATCGCAGCGGACTTTAACTGAAGCTTTGACTTTCATTCTCTTTTAACCTTGATTGTAAGCGTCGGGTGAATTTTCCTGGACACCGGACATGTACTTGCGGTTGGCTACTTGAACCTGTAGGTGATACGGCCCTGGCTGAGGTCATAGGGTGAGAGTTCCACCAATACGCGGTCGCCATTGAGGACGCGGATGAAGTGCAACCGGATCTTGCCCGAGACGTGGGCGAGAACCTTATGCTTGTTTGGGAGTTCCACCCGAAACATGCCGTTTGGGAGCGCCTCCGTAATTATACCCTCTACCTCTATGCCCTGCTTTTTTGCCATAGTACCTCTACTCTTTGATTTTGGTTAATATCTCTGCCTCACCGTTTGTGATGGCTATAGTGTGTTCAAAATGGGAGGAGAGCGAGCCATCGGCGGTTACGACGGTCCACATGTCGGGGAGGAGACGGGTCTTCCAGCCGCCGATGTTGACCATGGGCTCGATGGCGATTGTCATATTCTTCTTGAGTTTGGCGCCTCGACCCGGGGGGCCGTAGTTCGGGATCTGAGGGTCCTCGTGGAGGAAACGTCCAATGCCGTGTCCGACGTATTCGGTGACGATACTGTAGCCGCGGGAGACGGCGAACTCTTCGACGGCGTAGCCGATGTCGCCGGTGCGCGCGCCGTCAACGGCGGCGGCGATGCCCTCGTGGAGAGCCTGCTCGGTGACTTCGATGAGTTCCGCTGCTTCTTCCGAAATATTGCCGACGCCTATGGTTACGGCGGAATCGCCGATGAAGCCGTCGATAGTTGCGCCGACATCCACTTTGAGCAGGTCGCCATCTTCGAGGACGCGGCCGCCGGGGATGCCGTGGACGATTTCCTCATTTACGGAGGCGCAGATGCTGCCGGGGAAGCCGCGGTATCCCTTGAAGGTGGGGACTGCGCCACGCTTGCGGATCTCCCGGGTGGCAATCTGGTCGAGGTGCGCGGTGGTGGTGCCGGGACTGGCGGCTTTCTTTAAGGCGGCGATGGTCTCCGCAACGATGGCTCCGGCGCGTCGCATGGCCTGAAGCTCGCGTTCCGACTTGATAGTTATACCGCCGTTGTAGACGGGCGGGGAGTTGGATGCGGTTTTCTGCTGAAAATTCTGGTTCATGAAGCTTTATTGTACGCTAAACGGGTCGTTTTTTGAAGCTCAAGCTTGGATTCGGCTGTTGGGGCCCGGGGCCGTTGGCGAAAGTCTCCGACGGTTGATACTCCTGGAGGCAACCGAGGATGCGGTGGAGGACGTCCTGAACCTCGCCGAGGCCAGAAACCTCAATGAGCTTATTCTGGCTGCGGTAATACTGGGCCAGGGGGAGGGTCTGGGCGTGGTACTCCTCCATGCGGATTTTGATGGCGTCCAGGGTGTCGTCCTTACGTTGGAGGAGAGGGACCTGGCAGTTGTCGCAGACGTTGTCAACCACCGGGGCGGCGGACTGTTTGTGATAGACGCGCTTGCACGTGGGGCACACTCTTCGGTTGGCCAAACGGTGCATGATCTCTTCTTCGGGCGCGGTGATGAGAAGTGAGCGGTCGACCTGGAGGTTCTTGAGGCGGATCTCCCGGTCAAGCCTTTCCGCCTGGTGGATATTGCGGGGGAAGCCATCCAGGAGGAAGCCATCGGCTGCTTTCAGGACTTCAGGAAGGACAATCTGGAAGGTTATCACGTCGGGGACCAGGAGGCCCATGGAATAGTAGGTCTGCGAGGCGACTCCGAGGGGCGTGTTGTCGGCTTGATGCTGTCGAACGAGGTCGCCGGAGGCGATGTGACGCAATCCGATGGCTTCGGCAAGAAGCTTACCCTGGGTGCCTTTGCCTGCCCCGGGAGGGCCGAGGATGATGAGCCTGTTGCTACTGATTTCGTTCACCTGAGGAACCCTTCATAGTTGCGCATCTGCAACTGTGCCTCCAGTTGTCGGAGGGTGTCCAGGGCAACGGAAACCAGAATGAGCAGGCTGGTGCTGCTCAGCTGGAGGGCCTGAATGTCGGTGATGGTTGAGGCGAGGAAGGGCACGATGGCGACGAAGCCCAGGAACATGGCGCCGCCGAAAGTGAGGCGGAAGATGACCTGATTCAGATAGTCCTGGGTGGGTTTGCCGGGCCGGATGCCCGTAACGAAACCGCCACTCTTCTGGAGATTGCCCGCGAGGTCCTGCTGTTGGAAGGTAATGAGGGTATAAAAGAAGGTAAAGATGACGACCAGAACGAAGGTGAGGGCCCAGTACAGGCCGTTGTTGGGACTGAAGGCGGTGGAGAACCAGCTGGCGACATCGCCTATCAGGCCGGGATTGTCGGCGAGGAAGGTGGCGATGGTGCCGGGCAGGATGACGACGGAGAAGGCGAAAATGAGGGGGATGACCCCCGCCATATTTACGCGCAGGGGTAGATAGGAACTGCCCGTTTGTCTATACATTCTGCCTGAGCGGAAGATGCTGCGCCCATATTGAACGGGGATGCGTCTATGGGCCTCGTTAAAGACAACTATCAGGGCGATGATGAGGACGCCGATGATGGCAAAGATGATAAGTCCGCCCTGGTCATTGTTGGAGAGAAAGCCTTGCTGTATGAGATTTGGGAACCCGGCAACGATACCGGCAAAAATGATGAGGGAAATACCGTTGCCTATGCCGCGTTCCGTGATGAGCTCGCCGAGCCAGACGAGGAACATGACGCCTGCGGTCATGGAGAGCACCGCGGCCACAGTGGGGAGGAAGGCATCGCCGGAGAGGCCGATGTTGTCGAGGACGCCGGCGTTGCGGAGGAGGAGGAGCTGTCCGTAGCCCTGGGCCATGGCGATAGGAACGGTGGCCCAATGGACGATGCGGTTGATCTGCTGCCGGCCCCGTTCGCCCTCCTTGGAGAGCTGCTGCAGGCGCGGGATGATGGGCACGAGCAGCTGCATGACGATGGAGGACGTGATGTATGGGAAGACGCCGAGGGCGGCGATGCTCATGTTTCTGAGAGCGCCGCCGCTGAAGAGGTCCAGAAAGCCGAGGAGTTGTATGCGGTCGAAAAGGTTGTCCAGGGACCCCTGGTCTACGCCGGGGAGGGGCACCTGGGCCACGAGCCGGTAGATGGCCAGCATGGCGAAGGTAAAGATAATCTTATTGCGAAGGTCTGGGACACGCAGGGAGTCCAGGGCCGCCTGAAGTAATGCAGGGCGACCTCGGCCCTCTTGCGTCATCATGAGGGGATCACCTCTGCGACGCCCCCTGCGCTTTCGATCTTCTGCCTGGCTGAGCCGGTGTATTTGTGGGCGAGGACATTCACGTTTCTGGTGAGTTCTCCGTTGCCCAGCACCTTGACGGGCAGGTTCAGGTTTTTCAGGAGTCTCATCTCGAGCATGATTTCGGGCGTTATTTGCCCTTCAATCTCGAGATTCTGCAGATCGCTGACTTTGACGAGGGAATAGTACGTCTTGAAGATATTGGTGAAACCGCGGCGTTCTGGGAGTCGCTTGATGAGGGGGAGCTGTCCGCCCTCGAAGCCGGGCCTGGGGCCCTTGCCAGAGCGTGACTTCTGTCCCTTGATACCCTTGCCGGAATAAGTCCCGCGACCGCTGCCGTCGCCGCGACCGATTCTCCGACGCTGGCGCCGGGCCTTCTTGTTGGAGCGTATGAGGTGCTGCATCATGGTTAGTCTTCAGACTCCGTTGGGGAAGAGTCGGCGGGTGCGCTATCCAGTTCCTCCACCTGCAGCATGTGGATGGTCTTATTGACCATGCCGCGGATGGAGGGGGTGCTGCGGTGGATTACGGAATGGTTGAGCCTCCGCAGGCCCAGGGACTGGATGATGCGACGCTGCTTCTGATTTCTGCCGATGAAGCTCTTCTTCCAGGTTATTTTTAGATATGACATATCATTAGTCGCCCGCTATCAGGATATTGCAGGCTGCTTCCTTCTTCTAGCCGACGGCTGATTCTTCCTTTGGATTGAGATGTCCCTTGCGCTTGGCGAGTTCCACTGCGGGGTCCTTGAGTTCGCCAAGGGCCTTCAGGCTAGCGTATATGACATTGATGGGATTGCGGGAACGGAGGGACTTAGCGACAGCGTCCTTGACGCCGGCGGCGTCCAGAACTGCACGGACGGGACCGGAGGCGATAAGCCCGGTGCCCTGGGGAGCGGGCTTGATGAGGACGAGGGAAGCGCCGAAGGTGGCGGTAGTCCGATGGGGGATGGTGCTGCCCTTGAGGGGAATTGTCATAGACTGCTTGCGGGCGGTGGCTCCGCCCTTTCGGACGGCGTCGGGGATGGCGCTGGCCTTGCCGAGACCGGCGCCGACCATGCCTTCACCGTCGCCGATGACGACGAGGGCGTTGAAGCGCAGGTGCCTGCCGCCCTTGACCACCTTGGAGATACGGCGGGTATAGACGACCTTTTCGGTTATGACGGGCCCGCCGTCGGTGGTAGGCCCAGGGTTCTGGCTGCGATACATCATCTAGATGATTAAGCCCTCCTTGCGTGCGGCATCTGCCAGGGTCTTCACCCGGCCGTGGTATTTGTATCCGCCCCGATCGAAGACTACGCGGGAGATTCCCTGCTCTGAGGCCTTCCTGGCGATAGAGGCGCCGACCAGTCGAGAAATCTCAATTTTAGTGAGCTTCCCGTCGTTGGGGCGCAGGTCCTTGTCGAGGCTGGAAGCGGACGCCAGGGTGTGGTGCTGCGAGTCGTCGATTATCTGGGCGGAGATGTTACGCAAACTGCGGAAGACGGAGAGGCGGGGCCTTTCAGTGGTCCCCTTGACTCGCTGTCGCAGCCTTTTATGGCGGGCGATTCTCAGCCTGCGGCTACTTCTTTCCTTACCCATTTCTCTTTCCCTTGTTCATAGGTGACACGCCGAGATCACTGGAGATTACGGCTGCATCCAATTTGGTGTTTTGGAGGATATACATGTGGAGACTACGCCTTTCGTCCGGCGGCCTTGCCGGGCTTGAGGTGAAGGACTTCGTCCGAATAACGGATGCCCTTTTCCTTATAGGCGTTCGGGGGCCTGGCTTTGCGGATGTTAGCGGCTACTTCGCCGACCTTCTGCTTATCGAAGCCGGAGACGTGGACGCGGTTGTTGCCTTCCACGGTGAGGACGATGCCTTCCGGCGGATCGACTTCTATGGGGTGGCTGTGGCCGACGTTAAGGGTGATGCCGGCCCCTCGCTGCTGAACGCGGTAGCCGACGCCCATAAGCTGGAGGGTCTTCTGGTAGCCCTGGGAGACCCCCTGGATGGCGTTGGCGATGAGGGTACGTGTGAGGCCGTGGAGGGAGCGGTGGAACTTTCTGGAGGAGGTGCGTTCGACGAGGATAGCACCGTTCTCCAGCTTTACGCTGACCTCGGGATGGAGGGGTTGGACGAGCTCGCCCTTGGGACCCTTCACGGTTATCTGCGAATATTCCAGGTTGACCTGGACACTGTCCGGGATGGAGATGGGCCTTCGGCCAACCCGGGAGAGGGTGCGTTCCGCGGTCTTCACGGCTGGATTACCAGACATAGCAGAGGACCTCCCCTCCGGTGCCGCTGTACCAGGCTTCCCGGTCGGTGAGCAGGCCCTTGGAGGTTGAAACTATAGCTGTACCGATGCCTCCAAGGACGCGGGGGATTTCACCCTTGCCGACGTAGATTCTCAGGCCGGGCTTGCTGACGCGTTTGAGACCTCGGATTGCGGACTCGCGTCCTTCGCGATAGAGGAGGTGGATGCGGAGGGTTCGTTGGGGTCTGCCGCCTGCGACTTCGAAGTCGCGGATGTAGCCTTCCCGCTTGAGGATCTGGCACACGGCGACCTTCACCTTGGAGGTGGGCATTGCCACGGAGTTGTGGCGCACCGCCAGGGCGTTTCGGATTCGGGTGAGCATGTCTGCGATGGGATCGCTAATGTTGGACAAGATTGGCCTCTTAAACGTTTTACCAGCTGGCTTTACGGACGCCGGGAAGTTCGCCCCTGAGGGCCATTTCCCGGAAGCAGATGCGGCAGAGACCGAAGAACCTCATATAGGCGCGAGGTCTGCCGCACTTGTTGCACCGGTTGCTGAACTGAACCTTATACTTTGGGGTTCGCTTCCATTTTTCGATTTTAGACTTTTTTGCCATTTGGTCCTTACTTTACTGTTGTCGAACGAAGGGCATGCCCAGAAGCTCAAGGAGCCGGGCGGCTTCGGCGTCGGTATTAGCTGAGGTGGTGATAGTGACCTGGAAGCCGCGGATCTTGTCTATCTGGTTATAGTCGATTTCGGGGAAAATGACCTGCTCACGTATGCCCATAGAGAAGTTGCCGCGTCCATCGAAGCTGGACTTGGGCACGCCGCGGAAGTCGCGGATTCTCGGGAGGGCTGTGTTGAGGAGGCGTTCGAGGAAATAATTCATTCGCTCACCGCGGAGGGTGACAGAGACGCCGACGGGCATGCCTTCGCGGATTTTGAATCCGGCGATGGCCTTGCGGGCGCGGGTGATGACGGGCTTCTGACCGGCGATGGTAGTGAGATCCCGGAGGGCGCCCTCGAGGGAGCGGGCGTTGTCCTTGGCTTCGCCCAACCCGATGTTGAGGACGATCTTGTTAATGCGGGGGACCTGCATTACGTTCTTGTATTTAAACTCCTGCATCATAGTAGGAGTGACCTGATCGCGATAGGACTTCAGGATTTGCGGCTCGACGGACCCGTTGCCGTTGGCGTCGGGCTGCTTCGCCTTCTTCTGGGAGGCGGCAGGGGCCGCTCCGGCGTTGTTTCCGGACTTACTTTGTTTTTTTGCTTTCTGGGTGGTCATCCTAGGTTATGGTCTCCTTGCACAGTTGGCAGACGCGCACCTTCGTACCGTCGTCGAGCCTACGGTATCCGACGCGCACGGGCTGACCGCAGCGGTTGCAGACCAGCATGACGTTCGAGATATTGATTGGCGCCTCCTGGGTGATGCGTCCGCCCTGCCTCAGTCCGGGGGTAGCCTTGACGTGACGTGTAATGACGTTTATGCCTTCTACGAGGACGCGGTTGCTCTTGGGGAGGACGCGTTCCACGCGACCCTGCTTGGTCTGGTCCTTGCCGGCAATGACCTTGACGGTATCGCCCCTGCGGATCTTCATTATACGACCTCCGGGGCCAGGGAGATAATTTTCATGTAGCCTTTTTCGCGGAGTTCCCGGGCTACGGGGCCGAAGATGCGGGTACCCCTGGGGTTGTTCTGGCGGTCGGCGACGATTACTGCGGCGTTGTCGTCGAATCGGATATGGGAGCCGTCGGGCCGGATATATGGCTTAGCGGTGCGAACTATGACGGCGCGGACGACTTCGCCCTTCTTGACGGCAGCGGCGGGCATGGCTTCCTTGACGGAGCAGACGATGATATCGCCGACGTGGGCGTACCTGCGCCGGCTGCTGCCGGGGATGTTGATGCACATAACCTTGCGGGCGCCGCTATTGTCGGCGACGGTGAGTCGGGTGTAGGGCTGTATCATGACTGTTTTTCTTCCTGCGGGGAACCGCGCTCTTCTTCATCTTGTGCGGGGGGAGCCTCTTCGGCGGCGGCGAGGGCGGTGGGTTCTTCGGTTTCGTCCGGCTCCACCGTCTCGGCTTGAGCGGCCGTCTCTTCTGAAGTTGCGGCGGGTGCGTCGTCTTCGGGTTCCAGGGCTGCGGGTTCCTCGGCTTCAGCGGAGGTGTCGTCTTCTGACTGCATAGCCGCGGGAACTTCGGCTTCAGCGGAGGCGGTGTCGTCTTCTGACTCCAGGGCCGCAGGTTCCTCGGTTTCTGCCGGGGCGGCGTCTTCCGTCTCCATAGCCGTCGGTTCTTCGGTTTCTGAGGCGGCTTCTATTTCCGCGTCAAGAGCAGTTGGCTCCTCTTCTTCGGTGGAGTCCACATCGGCTGCCATGGCCGTAAGTTCTTCGGTTCCTGCCGGCGTATCGTCGTCGGCGTCGGGGGTTGCAGATTCTTCGAAGTCTTCGGGGCCGACCATTTCGGCGAGGGCCTGTTCGAGGGCGAGGGCTTCGGCTTCCGCGAGAGAAGCGTCGTCCATGTCTTCCTGCTCGTCTGCAACGGCGACGACAGCTTCTTCCTGGGCTTCGGCCTCGGTATCCTGACCGCGCATCTGAGACTCCATGAATTCTCTGTCGAGTTCCATGGGACGGACTTCGGCAACTTCACGGCGTTCCAGGACATCAATAACGCGCCACTTCTTCAGGCGGGAGATCGGCCGCGTCTCCTCGATGCGGACCAGATCGCCGAGGGAACTATCGTTGGTAGCATCGTGGGCGTAGAACTTGGTGATGCGTCGCATGGGCTTGCCATAGAGACGGTTACGCTGACTCCACTGGACGGCGACGACGACAGTCTTATCCATCTTGTCGGACACGACGCGTCCGGTCCTGACTTTTCTTCGGTCCTTACTCATAGGGTAATCCCCTGAATCTCCCGTTCTCTCACAACGGTGCGGAGTCGGGCGATAGTCTTCTTGGCCTGGCTGATCTGTGCGTTATTGGCCAGCTGGCGGCTGGCGTTGCGGAATCGCAGATTCATAAGTTCCCGGAGGGTGTTGTCCAACTGCTTCCGAATATCCTCGTCGGCAAGTTCTCTGATTTCATCGATTCGCATGGGATTCTACTCCGAGCCTATGAGGGATGCGAGATTGTCGCGGGTGACCATCTTGGTGGCGATAGGCAGCTTGTGGGATGCGAGCCGCATGGCCTCTTGGACGAGGCTGCGCTCCGCGCCCATGACCTCGAAGAGGATCTTGCCGGGCTTGACGACGGCAACCCAGTAGTCGACGTTGGCCTTGCCGCCGCCCATGCGGGTTTCGGCGGGCTTCTTGGTGACGGACTTATCCGGGAAGACGCGGACCCAGACCTTTCCTCCACGTCTGAGGTGGCGGGTGATGGTGACGCGTCCGGCTTCTATCTGGCGGGCGGTAAGCCAGCAGGACTCCAGGGCCTTGAGGCCGTAGTCGCCGAAGCTGACGGCATTACCGGTGGTGGCCTTACCCTTGCGGCGGCCCCGCATGACCTTGCGGAACTTGACACGCTTAGGCTGAAGCATTTTGCGTCTCCAATTCGGCGGTCTCCTCTTCCTGAGGGTCGTCGGCGTGGACGGTGACCTCGATAGTGTCCATCTCCTCCATCTGCTCAGGGGCGGGTTCGGGTTCGATATCGCCCTTGTAGATCCAGACCTTCACGCCGATTTGACCCATAACGGTGGAGGCTTCGGCGTAGTTGTAGTCTATATCTGCGCCGAGGGTATGGAGAGGCACGCGGCCTTCCATGACTCGCTCGGTGCGGGCGATTTCCGACCCCATAATGCGACCCTTGACGACGATCTTGATACCCTGGGCGCCGCCCTGCATGGTGCGCTGGAGGGCCTGCCTGAGGGCGCGGCGGTAGGCGACACGGCGAGTGAGCTGGTCTGCGATATTCTTGGCTACGAGATAGGCGTTCAACTCCGGCTGCTGAATTTCCAGGATATTCAACTGTATGCGCTTGCCGGTAATCCTCTCCAGATTGGCGCGGAGTCGCTTGACGCGTTCGCCATCGCGTCCGATGAGGATGCCCGGGCGCGCGGAGTGGATATTGATGACGAGATTCTGGCTGTGGCGGGCAATCTCCACGGAGGCGATGCCGGCGTCTGAGAAGCCGCTGTAGGCCTTTTTCACTTCGTCGCGGATGGTGAGGTCTCCGAGGACCATTTCGCGATACTGGCTAGCCTTGGGCACGAACCAGTTTGCGAGCCAGGTCTTGTTGATACCCAGGCGGAAGCCTATTGGGTGAGTTTTATGGCCCATTGGGCGCCTCCTCGTCCACCACTACAGTGATGTGGCATGATCTTCGGTGCATTCGACCGACACGACCGCGGGCGTGGGGTTTGAAGCGGCGCGCGGAGGGAGCAACGTCGGCGGATATTCTAACGATACGCAGGCTGTCTCTATCAGCCAGCAGGTTATTTTCTGCATTGGCGGCGGCGGACTTGACCGTCTTGGCGACGACCTTGGCCCAGGGGGAAGACGAAAGCTCCAGGATATTCACGGCTTCGTCGACCCGCTTGCCCCGCACGAGGGCAAGGATGGGCATGAGGCGCTTCTGGGAGACGCCGACCTGCTTGGCTACTGCTTGAACTGCAACCATGGCTAGCGTGGACCCCTTCCGGCGCCGCGGAGGGTGCGGGTGGGGGCGAACTCGCCGAGTTTGTGGCCGACCATATTCTCCGTGATGAAGATGGGCACGTGCCTTCGGCCGTCGTGGACGGCGATGGTGAGATTAATCATCTCCGGCATGATGGTGGAGGCTCTGGACCAGGTGCGGATAATGGTCTTGGAGCCTGCACGCTGGGCGTTGAGCACCTTCTTCTGGAGCTTGGGATGCACGTATGGCCCCTTCTTGGTTGAACGGGACATAGACTATCTTCTCCTTCCCCTGCGCCGACCGCGGACGACAAGGTTTGTGGGCTTGCGCTTTTTGCGGGTGCGGTATCCGAGGGCGGGCTTGCCCCAAGGGGTCTTGGGACCGGGCATGCCGATTCCGGCTTTGCCTTCGCCGCCGCCGTGGGGATGGTCATTGGGGTTCATGGCGGAACCGCGCACCTTTGGCCTGCGGCCGCGGTGGCGGGTCTTGCCGGCCTTGCCCCAGATGATGTTCTTGTGATCGACGTTGCTCAACTGTCCTATGGTGGCGCGGCAGTTGGCGGGAACCCGCCGGATTTCCCCGGAGGGCAGGCGGATAAGGACGTAGACATCCTCGCGGGAGAGGATCTGGGCGGCTGTACCGGCGCTGCGAACCAGCTTTGCGCCGCGTCCCACTTCCAGTTCCAGGTTATGTACGAGGGTGCCGGTGGGGATGAGGCGGATGGGGAGGCAGTTGCCGGGACTGATGCCGGCGTTGGGGCCTGACTCCACCTTCGCGCCGGGGGTGAGGCCGAGGGGCGAGAGGATGTAACGCTTCTCTCCATCGGCATAGGCGATGAGGGCGATGCGGGCAGTGCGGTTGGGGTCGTACTCCACGGAAACGACCTTGCCGGGGATGCCGTCCTTGGTTCGCTTGAAATCGATGAGGCGGTAGTGGCGTTTGCTGCCTCCGCCTCGCCTTCGCATGGTGATGCGGTTGGTGTTATTGCGTCCGGCGTGCTTCTTGAGCGGGCGCAGGAGGGACTTCTCCGGCTTATTCCGGGTAATTTCGGTAAAGGTCGGCAGTGCCGCATTGCGGGTGCCGGGGGTCCTTGGATTTGGAATTCTAAGAGGCATCTTTACAGTCCCTCTATCAGCTGGATCCTGTCGCCGGGGCGCAGCGTGACGATAGCTTTCTTCATATCCGGGGTGCGGGAGAGCCTGGGGCCGTAGCGCTTCAGCTTCCCGCGGACTCTGCATATATTAACATCAATGACGACGACGCCAAAGGACTTTTGCACGGCTTCTTTGACTTGCACCTTGTTGGCCCTGGGGGCGACGTGGAAGACGTACTTGCCAACTTCCTGGAGGAGGGTGCTCTTTTCAGTAATGAGGGGTTTGACCAGCACTTGTTGTAGTTCCATCTTTATCTGCTAGGCCTCCCCTTCGCGCTTGCCTGATTCGTCTTTTGCTTCGGTGGGGCCTTCGGCGTCCACTGAAGTTTCATCCTCCAGGGCAGCTTCCGCAGGTTCGTCTGCTACTTCATCGACTGGTTCGGCTGCGACCTCATCGACAGGCTCTTCGTCAGGGACAGCCGCCTCAGCTTCGGGCGTTTCTTCAGGAACCGTCGCCTCAGCGACTTCAGGCTCAACCACTTCTTCGGCCTCTTCCATTTCGACAGCACCGGCATTGACGGGGAGAACTTCCACTGCGTCGGCGCCTTCGCCCCAGAGGTCTTCGGCACGCCTGAGGGCGCCGAGGGTCAGTATAACGTTGTTGCGCTTGAGCAACTCGCCGGCGTTGAGGAGGTTGGCGGGGAGGGTCCAGACCCGGGGGATGTTGCGGGCGGAGCGGACCACGTTGCTTTCCGACGCCGCGGTGACTATGAGGGTGGAGCCGGAGGTGTTCAGGTTCTGGAGCGCGCGGATCATATCCCTGGTGCGCCCGGTGATTTCGTTAAAGTCCTCGACGAGGATGACGCGTCCGGCCTCCAGCTTCTGGGAGAGGACGCAGCGTAAGGCGAGATGTCGCATACGCTTGGGCATTTCGCGCCGGTAGCTGCGGGGGTGGGGACCGAATGTGACGCCGCCGCCGCGCCAGATTGGCGATCGGATACTGCCGTGGCGGGCGCGACCGGTGTGTTTCTGGCGCCAAGGTTTGGCGCCGCCGCCGGAAACCTCGCTTCGCACCTTGACCTTGTGGGTGCCCTGTCGTCGATTAAGCTGGTACATGACCATGGCTTGATGGACAATGCTCTGGTTGAAGGGCGCGCCGAAGAGTGTGGCGCTCACAGGCACCTCCCCGACGACACGACCTTTGATATTTTGTAGTTGAAGCTCCATTTCTATGCCTTGGGCGAGCTAATCGCCTTTCTCCAATTTCTTGACCATTAGAAGGCCCTGGGGAGCGCCTGGGACGCCACCCTTGACCATGATTAGATTGCGGTCCGGGTTTACGTGGACCACTTCCAGATTCTTGACGGTGATCCTGACGTTGCCCATGTGACCGGACATCTTCTTGCCCTTGAACACCCGGCCGGGGGTTGTACCCATGCCGATGGAACCGGGGGCGCGAAGACGGTCCGACTGACCGTGGGTGCGGGGCCCGCCGGCAAAGCCGTGTCGCTTGACGGTGCCCTGGAAGCCCCGTCCGCGGGAGGAACCGACGACGGTTACCTTTTCACCAGCCTCAAACATGTCGGTGCCCACCTGCTGTCCGACTTCCAGACCGTCCAGAGACTGGACGGGGACTTCGCGGAGGAATCGGAAAGAGCCGTTGTTCTTCAGGTGTCCCCGGGTGGGACGGTTCAGCTTTCGGGCGTGTCCGAAGCCAATCTGAGCGCTTTCGTAGCCGTCCTTGTCCATAGTGCGGAGCTGGGTGACGGTGCAGGGACCGGCTTCAATGACGGTCACGGGCACCATGCGCCCATCTTCATAAATATACTGGGTCATGCCCAGTTTCTTGCCTAAAATTGCCTTAATCACGGTTGGATTTTCTCATTCTACAGCTTTATCGAGATGTCCACGCCCGCGGGGAGATTGAGGCGGGTGAGGGCGTCGATGGTCTTGGAGGTGGGTTCGAGGATGTCTATGAGCCGCTTATGGGTGCGTATTTCGAAATGCTCGCGGGAGTCCTTGTCTATGTGGGGGGAACGGATGACGCAGAAGCGTCGGATGTGGGTGGGAAGGGGGACAGGGCCGGCGACGTTCGCGCCGGTCTGCTCCGCCGTTTCCACAATCTGGGTGGCCGAGAGATCCAAGGTCTTGTGGTCGAAGGCCTTGAGGACTATTCGAATTTTTTGAGAGGTTGTGCTCTGGGGTGACTGTCTTACCATATAACGCTCTGCTAACGGCTAATGATGTCCTGAATTTGTCCGCTGGGGACGGGCTGGTAGTACTTGAACTCCATGGAGTGGCTGGCGCGGCCCTGAGTAATGGAGCGCAGGACGCCGGCGTATCTGAATGATTCGGCCAGGGGCACGAGGACGCGGATTTGCTGGATGGTGTCGCCGCCTTCGATGGTCTGGATCTGGGCGCGGCGCGAATTCAGGTCGCCGAGGACGGAACCGAGGAACTCGGCGGGGGTGACCACCTCCATCTCCATAATCGGCTCGAGGAGGATGGGCTTGCCCTTTCTGAAGGCCTCGCGGAAGGCGATGGAACCGGCGGCTCGGAAGGCGACCTCCGAGGAGTCCACGGGGTGGAAACTGCCATCGACGAGGGAGACCTTCATGTCTACGACCTGGTAACCGGCGACGGATCCGTTTTCGGCGGCCTGCCTTATGCCCTGCTCCACGGGCCTGATGAACTGCTGGGGAATGGCGCCGCCTCTGATCTTGTCTTCAAAAATGAGCCCTTCGCCACGCTCCAGCGGTTCGACTTCGATTGCGACGTCGCCGAACTGTCCGCGACCGCCGGTCTGGCGAACGAAGCGGCCCTGGGCGCGGGTTGGGGTCGTGATGGTCTCGCGGTAGGAAACGCGGGGCTGGCCAACGTTGGCAGCGACGCCGAATTCCCGTCGGAGCCGGTCTACAAATACTTCCAGATGGAGCTCGCCCATTCCTGAAATAACAGTCTGTCCAGTTTCTTCGTCGTGACGGACGATGAAAGTGGGGTCTTCCTCCACGAGCTTGCCGATGGACTCCATAAGCTTGTCGCGGTCGGCCTGGGAAATGGGCTCGATGGCGAGGGAGATGACGGGGGCGGGGAAGGTCGGGGGTTCGAGGATAACTGGATAGTCCTGGTCGCAGATAGTGTCGCCGGTGAAAGTATTCTTTAGCCCGATGGCGGCGGCGATGTGGCCAGCGCCGATTTCATCGACCTCGCTGCGGTGATTGGCGTGCATCTGAAGGATGCGGCCGAGACGCTCGCGTCGACCCTTGGTGGCGTTATATACCATTGCGCCGGACTTGACGGCGCCGGAGTAGATACGGAGATAGACGATACGGCCCACGTAGGGGTCTGTAGTGACCTTCATGGCGAGGGCGGAGAAGGGGGCGTTGGGATGGGCGGGACGGACTTCAATCTCGTCGGAGTCGGGGTTTTCGCCCTCTACAGGTGGAACGTCCGATGGTGAGGGAAGATAATCCAGGACAGCGTCGAGGAGGGGCTGGATGCCGTAGGACCTGAGGGCGCTGCCGCAGAGGACGGGGATGAGTTGCTGGGCGATGGTTGCCTTGCGGAGGGCGTTCTTAAGGTCGTCGACGGGGATATCTTCGCCCTCGAGATAGCGGATCATGAGGCTTTCTTCGGTTTCCACGATACGCTCAATCATGGCGTCGCGGTACCTTCTGAAGTCATCCACGTGCTCGGAGGGGATGGGGCCTTCTTCGAAACTGGGGCCGCCATTCCTATAGTAAAAGGCGCGTTCGCCCATGAGGTCGAGGACGCCTTCGAACTCGGCTTCCTGGCCCATGGGCATCTGTACGGCGAGGGGGTTGGCGTTGAGACGGTGGCGCATGGAGTGGATGGTGCGCTCGAAGTCTGCGCCCACACGGTCCATCTTATTAACGAAGCAGATGCGGGGCACGTGATACTTGTCGGCCTGACGCCATACCGTCTCGGACTGAGGCTGGACGCCAGCGACGGAGTCGAGGACAACGACGCCACCATCGAGGACGCGGAGGCTTCGCTCCACCTCGGCGGTGAAATCGACGTGGCCCGGAGTGTCGATAACGTTAATCTGGTAGTCCTTCCAGAGAGTAGTAGTGGCGGCGGCGGTGATGGTAATGCCGCGCTCTCGTTCCTGGGGCATCCAGTCCATGACGGCGGTGCCGAGGTCCACCTGGCCGATCTTGTAGGTGCGGCCCGTGACGTACAGAACACGCTCGGTGACGGTAGTCTTTCCGGCGTCAATGTGTGCGATGAATCCGATGTTACGGACCCTGCTTATAGGGAGGGGCTTAGACATGGCGTGAGGCTCGGGGCCTGGGTGCTTTCGACTTCCCCCTACCACCTGTAGTGGACGAAGGCGCGGTTGGCCTCTGCCATTCTGTGCAGGTCTTCTTTACGTTTGACGGCGGGGCCCTCTGAGCGGGCGGCGTCCATGAGTTCCAGAGCGAGCCTTCGGCGCATGGGTATGTTGCGTCGGGCGCGGGCGGCGGTGATGAGCCATCGCATGGCGAGGGCCTCGCTGCGATTGGAGGGAACCTCGATGGGGACCTGGTAAGTAGCGCCGCCGACGCGGCGGGGCTTGACCTCAAGGAGAGGCTTGGTGTTTTCCAAGGCCTTTGTGAAGACCTCCATCGGTTCGCGCCTGGTCTCCTGCGCGACGGTATCGAGGGCGCCGTAGACGATGCGCTGAGCGAGGGACTTCTTGCCGCGGGTCATAACCCGGTTAATGAAGCGGGCAAGCTCCACGCTGTTAAAGCGGGCGTCGGGAGGGCAGGGCCTACGTACGGCCCTTCTTCTGCGAGACATAGTCGGCTACCTTCTCCGCGGCCTGGCGGAACCGTACTTGCTGCGGCCGCGCATGCGACCTTCGACGCCCTCGCAGTCGAGGGTGCCGCGGACGACGTGGTAGCGAACGCCGGGGAGGTCCTTCACGCGACCGCCACGGATCATGACGACGGAGTGCTCCTGAAGGTTGTGCCCTTCACCCGGGATGTAAGCGGTGACTTCGAAGCCATTGGTGAGTCGCACGCGGGCAATCTTGCGCAGTGCGGAGTTCGGCTTCTTGGGCGTCATGGTCCTGACCTGCACACATACGCCCCTTCTCTGAGGGGCGCCTTTGCTCCAGATAACCTTGTTTTTCAAGGCATTATGGATCCAATGCATGGCAGGCGACTTAGACTTCTTTCGGGCCTTCACGCGGCCCTTTCTTACAAGTTGGTTAATAGTGGGCACAGATATACCTCGCAATCCCTTTGGACAGTGCGGAATTTTACAGCTATTTGAAGCTAGTGTCAACTTGCGGTGTGGGGGATTATTGGTGGGGGACGGAGGATTGGCGGTTTACGGGTTGTCAGGCGTGGGAGAAAATGGTGAATTGGGAGCGAAATCGTTGACAAGTTGGCTGTGTTCCTGATACGGTGATTCGACAGTTCTATCGGAGCATAGCAGGAGAGTTCATAATGCTTGAGATTACGGATGTTGCGGCAGAGAAGATCAGGGAGGTATTGGAGGAGGAGGGGAAAGGTGACGCACCACTGAGGGTGATTGCACTGCCGAACGGACAAGGCGGCGTACAGTATATGCTGACCCTGGAGGAAGACAATCAGCCTGACGACAGGGAGTTGGACAGGAGCGGCATCCGATTCCTGGTGGACTCGGACAGCGCGCCCTTCCTGGAGAAGGCCACAATTGACTTTGTGGAGGACTTCACAAGGGTGGGGTTTCTGATTACTAACCCGGACTTTCCGGCCTCGGAAGGCTGTGGTTCCGGCGGGTGCGGATGTGGGGCCGGGGGTTGCGGCAGCGGAGGCGGTGGCGGCTGTGGGTGCGGCTCCGGCGGGTGCGGCAGCCACTAGGCTCGGACGCTAATTTCGATTTTGAAGGGCGGCCATTGTGGCCGCCCTTTTTGTTTGGTGGGGGTAGAGGCGGGGGGATCCTACGGCAACGAGATTCCTCGACTCTGCTTCGCTGCGCGCGGGATGACATGAGGGAGAGAGGGGAAGGGCTGGTTTCAAGCCAGCCCGTTTCAGAAGTCCGACCTCTTCGAGCAATGGGACTTCTGGATTCCGGCTTTCGCCGAAATGACGGTTGTGCGAGGGTCTCCATCAAGGGGGAAGAGGGGGAACGGGGGAGACCCTCAACCTAACCTTCTCCCAGGACGGGAGAAGGGAGGGAATGCGGAGGGAAGCCCCGGTTGCGAGATTCTTCGTCGCGGGGCCTCCTCAGAATGACATGGGGGTAGAGAGGGGGAGGGGTGGTTGGGGGTTATTCGCTCTCGGTTAGGTAGTGGTAGGCGGAGAGGGCTGCGGTTATGCCGTCGCCGACGGCGTTTCCGAGCTGCCGGTCGGAATTGACTCGGATGTCGCCGCAGGCGTAGACGCCGGGGAGGTCGGTGGCCATGGAGATATCGGTCTTGATGTGACCGAACTCGTCCATGGGGACCTGGCCTTTGAGGAAGTCGCTGTTGGATTCAAAGCCGATGTAGATAAATGCGCCGGCGGTGGGGTACTTGTAGACTTCCTGGGTCTTCAGGTTGCGGACGAGGGCGTTATCGAGGTCCGGCTCTCCCTGAAACTCCTCAACGACGTGGCTCCAGAGGAAGTCCATCTTGGGGTTGGCGAGGGCGCGCTCCTGGAGGATCTTGCTGGCGCGAAGTTCGTCGCGGCGATGAATGACGGTGACCTTGTTTACGATGCCGGAGAGGTAACCGCCCTCGTCGAGGGCAGCATCGCCGCCGCCGACAACTACGACGTCCTGGCCGCGGAAGAAATTGGCGTCGCAGACTGCGCAGTAGGAGACGCCACGGCCGGAGAGTTCGTCCTCGCCGGGGACGCCGAGCTTCTTGTGGGAGCCGCCGGCGGCGATGATGATGGTGCGGCCGGCGTAGGTGCCTTCTGAGGTGTGGACAAGCTTGAGGGGTTGATCGAGGTCTTCGACGCCCTCCACTTCTTCGAAGCGCATGTCTGCGCCGAATCTTCGGGTCTGCTGCTCCATCATGACGGAGAGTTCCGGCCCCTTTATGCCTTCCGGGAAGCCGGGGTAGTTTTCAATTTCGTCGGTGACCAGAATCTGGCCGCCATAGCCGAGTTTCTCCAGAATCAGTGTTTTCAGCATGGCCCTGGTGGAATATAGGCCGGCGCTAAGGCCCGCGGCGCCGCCTCCGAGGATAATAACGTCGAACTGCTCCATGATTTCTGACCTCTATGTTGTAGTTTAGACCCAGCTTCTAGTCTGGGAGAGCTTGAAAAAGTCGGCGGTGAGCCGGAGCCCTTCCTCGAGGCTGGTCTTGGGCTGCCATCCCATTTCTCTGAGGGATTTTTCCGAATTAAGGCTTATCTTTAATACGTCGCCAAGCCTTGCGGGGGATTTGAGAGGTGACTTGCGGAATCGGTAAAGGTCCCTGAGCATCTGGAAGATGAGGTTAACGGAGGTGCCTTCGCCGGTGCCGATGTTGTATGAGCCCGTGACGTTTTCATCGATGGCCAGGAGATTCGCGTCGACAACGTCGTCGATATAGACGAAGTCGCGTTCCTGCTCGCCGGAGCCGAAGATGACGGGCTGCTGTCCTTCCAGCATGGCCTGGGAGAATATGGCAATGACGCCTGCTTCACCGTTGGGGTCCTGCCGGGGGCCGTATACGTTTCCATAGCGTAGGGAGACGTAGTTGAGGATGAACATCTTGTTGTAGAGCTCGAGATACTTTTCGCAGACGGACTTGGCGAGGCCGTAGGGCGACAAAGGGTGGATGGGATGGTCTTCGTCGCAGGGGATGTATTGGGGGTCTCCATAGAGAGCGCCGCCGGTGGAGGAGAAGATGAACTTCTCGACCCCGTGGCGGCGGGAGGCCTCCAGGAGTTTGAGGGTGCCGAGGATGTTGGCTTCGGCGTCCAACAGGGGGTTTCGCATGGAGGTAGAAACGCTCACCTGGGCGGCGAGGTGGAAAACGAGCTGGGGGTTTTCCCGGCTGAAGGTCTCGTCCAGATTGGCTTCGTTGATGTCGGAATGGTGGAAATTAATGCGGTTGGGGAGGTTTGCTAGCCTGCCGGAACTGAGGTCGTCGAGGACGACGACGCGGTTACCAAGCTCGAGGAGCCTGTCGACGAGGTGGGAGCCGATGAATCCGGCTCCGCCAGTGATAAGGACCGTCTTGCCTTCTACCAACCCTCGTGCATGCTCCTCAGTCTTTTTACGCGGTCGGCAACGGGCGGGTGGGTGGAGAAGAGGCGCATCATGCCTTTACCGTTGAGGAAGCTCATGGACTTCCCGTGGAGGGGTTCAACGATGTACAGATGGGCGACGGCCTGGTTGGCCTCCATGGGGACGCGCTTGGACCAGGTCTCCAGCTTTTCGAGGCCGCTGGCGAGGGCCCAGGGATTGCCGGAGGTCTTGGCGCCCGTGGCGTCGGCCTGAAATTCGCGGGTGCGGGAGATGGCCAGCCGGACGATGGTGGCGAGAAGGGGAACGAGGATTGCGATGAGCAGGAGAGCGCCGATTCCAATCATGGAGCCGCCGCCGCCGCCACGGTCGCGACCGCCGAAGCCGCCAAAGATGAGGGCGAACTGGGCCATCCAGGCCATCATGCCGATGGCGGAGGCGACGGTGGCAACCATGGTCATTATCAGGGTGTCGCGGTTGCCGACGTGGGCGAGTTCATGGGCGATGACGCCGCCCAACTCCTCGCGGTTCAGCAGTTGGATGATGCCGGTGGTGGCTGCGATGCTGGCGTTCTTGGGGCTTCTGCCGGTGGCGAAGGCGTTTGGCGAATCGTTCTGGATGATGTAGACCTTGGGTTTGGGGATTTGGGCGCGCATGACCTGTTCGTCCACTATGATGTGCAGGTCGGGGGCGTCTTCGGGGGAGACTTCTTTTGCGCCGGCCATGCGGAGGGCCAGCTTGTCGCTGAACCAGTAGGAGAAGAAGTTGAGGCCAATGGCAAATACAAGGGCGATGATGAGGCCGGTGTAGCCTCCCAAAAGGGTGCCAACGAGAAGGAGGAGGGCACCCATGACCATCATGAGGAAGCCGGTCTTGATTGCGTTCATGTTCCGTCGGACCTCGTCGGGATGTGACTGCCGCCTGTTCGTATTGCGGCTAATACTATTATACCCTAAACATCAAGGGGCTGGGATTGGGGAGTGGAAGAATTGAGTAAATCCGCCAATACTCGCCAGCCGTATGGTTGTTGACAGGGGAGGGTAGTGAGGAGAATACTATGGTGAGTTTTCTCACAAGTTTGGATTGGGAGGAGGAGTTGTGGAAGGAAACGTATTTCCAACGTGTCTGAAGTGCAACGTAGGCCAGTTGTGTCCGCTATCGGACTATGGCAGCCAGGGGGCTGCGGTGCACTACAAGGCATGGGTATGCACCAATCCGACCTGCGGATTCAACATGAAGATCCGCAATGGTGACATCTACTTCAACGAACCGATAGCCAGCGGCGCATCACACGTACCGCGCATGCGGTAGACCGCGGGTTGATTGAGGCGAACCAGTCGCGACGCGAATCGTCGTTGCTTCGCCTTGTATTGCCCGCGCGGCTGGTTATAGGGATGTTAATCCACCGGCCTGGCTTGGCGATTCCTCATATGGACGCCTCTGATATTATAGACTCAACGTAAGAGTGGGAGTCAGCCCGTGCAATTGAAGGATGGTGGAGGGAGCTTTCGAGGTCGAATAGGACCTGTTGCGGGACTGGGCCTTTTGGGCCTGGGCCTTTTGCTGGTTCTGGGCGTCGGGGCTTTCTTCATCTATTCGTGGCGGGCCAGCTCCGACCTGGAGAATCTGGTTGTTCCCGCTCCAACGGCCACGCCGCCGCCGGTGGCGCCAACGCCGTTTTCGGGGGAGACGTCCATCGGGTTTTCGCCGGAGGTGATAGCGGCGCAGAGGATGTTTCCGGGGGACGCGTTGCCACCCGTGAACTGGCGCAACCCGATGGAAGCTGAATTGGGTTACGCGCCGAAGAACCCGCTATTGGGAGAGTTTGACCCTGTGCGTACGGCGCAGAATACTCCGTGGCATTCGCTGCCTGTTCCGGTGAAGATTACCATCCCCGCCATAAGCGTGGACTCCGAAGTCACCTCGCTGCAGATCCTCGATCTGGGCAACAGCCTGGAGTATGAGACGCCGAAGAACCTGGTGGGGCACATTCCTGAGACGTTCAACCCCGGGGAGGAAGGGACGGCGTGGTTTTTCGGCCACCTGGAGAGTCCGATTCAGGGGGAGGGAAATGTTTTTGGACGGCTGCCAGAGATTCCGGAGCTGCTTCGACAGGGGCCGGTGTTCGCGACGGTGGACAACGGAGAGTCGACGTATTTGTACAGGCTGACGGCGTCCAGGGTATTGCATGAGGACGATCTGATTGTTTTCGACGAGGGGGCGGCGGGCATCAGCCTGGTTACGTGCGTGCCGCGATTCTTGTACGACCACCGGCTGGTGGTGACGGGTGAGCTGGAGGGTGTTAAAGAATCGGAGGAGGGTTCGGCGTAGGAGGGTCAATTTGGTGTGGGTAGGGTGTGGGTTCCTGCCTTCGCAGTAACAAGATTCGGGGCAGGGAAATGTGGAGTCGGTGGGTTGGCGGGTTGGGGCAAAAGGGGTATGCTTTTCCGGCAATTTTAGTCCAACAATAAGGAGTCGTCATGTCCAGCAACCAGCCAAAGATGCGCGTAGAGCGGGATTCCATGGGGCCGATGGAGGTGCCGGTGGATGCGTACTACGGGGCTTCCACCATGCGCGCGGTTTTGAACTTTCCCATCAGCAACCTGAGGTTTTCGCGCAGCTTCATCCAGGCACTGGCATTGATAAAGGGGACCGCGGCGGAGGTGAACGTAGAGTTGGGCCTGTTGGACGGAGAGACGGGAGGGTCGATGGCGCGGGCAGCGCAGGAAGTGGCGGACGGGGGATTCGACGATCACTTCGTCATTGATATTTTTCAGACGGGGTCTGGAACCTCGACGAACATGAACGCCAACGAAGTCATCGCGACCAGGGCGTCGGAGATGCTGGGAGCGGAAGCGGGGTCAAGGCGGGTGCATCCGAACGATCACGTGAACATCTGCCAGTCGTCGAACGACGTGATACCGACGGCGATACACCTGGCGGCTTTAGTGCAGATAAAGGAGCGGTTGATACCGGCGATGGAGAATCTGCAGGGGGCGTTGGAAGAGAAGAGCCGGGAGTTTTGGCCGCTGGTGAAGACGGGCCGAACGCACCTGCAGGACGCGACGCCTATCCGGTTGGGGCAGGAATTCCTGGGCTACGCGGGGCAGGTGGAGCGGGGGATACGTCGATTGAGACACGCGCAGGAGGAGTTGGGGGAGGTGGCGCTGGGGGGCACGGCGGTGGGGACTGGTGTCAACGCGCACCCGGAGTTCGCTTCTAGGGTGTGCAGCAGCCTGTCGGAGAAGATGGGGGTATCGGTGCGGGAGACGGACAACCACTTCCAGGCGCAAAACACGCTGGATTCGGTGTTGGAGACTAGTGGGTCTCTGAGGACGATAGCGTTGAGTTTGAATAAGATCGCGAACGACGTGCGGTGGCTGGGGTCTGGGCCGAGGGCGGGGCTGGGCGAGCTAGCGCTGCCGGAGGTGCAGCCGGGGAGCTCGATTATGCCGGGTAAGGTGAATCCGGTGATATCGGAGTCGGTGATACAGGCGGCGGCGCAGGTTGTGGGGAACGACCTGGCTATCGCGCAGTCGGCGCAGGGCAGCTATTTCGAATTGAACATGATGATGCCGGTGGCGGCGCATAACCTGCTGGAGTCGATTGACTTGCTGGCAGCGTCGGCGGACAACTTCGCGGAGCAGTGCGTGAAGGGCTTGCAGGCGACGGAGACGGGGCCGCAGATGGTGGAGCGGGGACTGATGCTGGGGACGGCGCTGGCTCCGGCGATCGGGTACGACGCGGCGGCGGCGATCGCGAAGGAAGCGGCGGCCTCGGGGGCGACGATTCGGGAGACGGCGCTGGAGCGGACGGAGCTAACGGGGGAGGAGTTGGACGCGCTGCTGAACCCGGAGAAGATGACGGAGCCGGGGTTGGGAGGGGGTCCGTCGGGGGGTTAGGGTATGCTGAAGCGAATGTGGCACAGGTTCTTCGGGCATCCGAACGTGACGGACATGAGGTGCGCTACCTGCGGGGACCTGGGTGGTGGAGATGGGGATGTGGATGGGCCGCCGAATCCTGACGCGGATTACTATCGGTATTGGCGGCGGTAGGGGGTTCTAACAGGCCGCCCCATTGAATAGCAAGGTTCACCCCAAGAAAAGTTGAGATTGCCTAGAATGGAGCCATCGGAAAAATCGATGGCGCGGGGTGGGAAGCAATTAAGTATTAAGAAATCTTCAAGTACGGATTCAAATGACAGCTAGAGATAGATTTACGATAGACATGAAATGTTCTGGTTGTGGCAGGTCGGGCACGGCGAAAGTGTCCGAGAACGATGGGGCATCATACGCTTTTGGTCGTAGGGGCCGTCGAGTCGATAGAGTTCCAAAAGGATTCATCGTGCTTAACCATGGCGCAGAGCACCACGAGGAAACAACATTCCGTTGTATGTGTGGTTGCGCGGTCCGAAATTCCAGTGTCTAGAATTTGTCAGGGTGTTGGCTAGAATTCCTAGCCGGTTGATCAGCCGACTCGCGATGCGAACTACTTAGGATTGAATCTGCGCACGATATCTTACAAGGATTTGTGAGCATTGCATTTTCGGCTGAAAGGCGGAGGGCGAGTCACCACCGAACGAAGGGAGCTCATAGTGGAAAAGAGGGTTTCTACTTCCAATTCAGCGGACGTCAACTCTGCGCCAGATGGCGATGGGGGCGGTGCTTGGAGCAAGATTCTTGCAGCCTCTTTTAGGATTCCTGGCGTTAGAATCGATCGGGCAGGTTATCTCAGGGCACAGCTTAGCAGCTATTGTCCGTCTGAACAGGTCAACAAAGCCATTGAAACCAGCCCTGCAAAGGCAGGAGTGTCCCCCGATGTAATCAAGAAGTTAGCGGACGGGTGTATCACGAACCACATTCGAATGGCATCAGGAGCTTCCTTTGCGACAGGATTACCGGGTGGACCTGCAATGTTGGCAACGGTCCCTGCCGATATGGCCCAGTACTTCTGGCATGTGTTAGTAATCCCCCAAAAGCTGGCATATCTTTACGGCTGGCCGCAATTGTTGGAAGAGGAAGAGCTAGACGAAGAAACAGAGATGAGAATGACGCTATTCATTGGCGTGATGATGGGTAACACAGTAGCCACCAGGACCCTGGCCGAGGTAGCAAGCCGTTTTGGTCGGCAGATAGCAGTACGATTGCCACGGTATGCCCTCACAAAAACTGCCTACTACCCGATAGTAAAACAAGTTGGAAAGTGGATAGGAATATCGGTCACAAAGCAAGGATTTGCAAAGAGTCTAGGGAAAGCTATTCCCGTCGTTGGGGGTGTGATATCTGGGTCTGTAACATATTTCACCATGAAGCCAATGGCTAATCAATTAAGGGACCATCTCAAAACGCTGGAGTATGCAAAAACTTGAGCTCTTGAGGCGATACGACTGGCCGAGGTTAATTGAGTTTCCCAGATTCAGAATCTTCACCTCCGACGGAAGTGTTTTCGGGCGGTTGCCAGTGGGGCAGGGGTTAGATAGTGACCGCAGAATGTCATCATAGAGAGATGAATTTGGTCACCCCCTTCTTCGAATATCACTCGGAGCCGGTAAAGGAGGGAGAGGTGGAGGGCTGGTTGATCTTTGGCGATCTCCTAAGGCTTCAAGGTCACAGTCGCTCAAGTGGAAGGCGGGAGGCGCCACAATGGTCATTGAATTGTTTGCCAAGAATCGGCCTGGCTAGGTAGGAAGAGCGTGTTCTTCAGGTTGGTACGCTCAACAGTCAAATGGGTAGGACTCTGTGTCGTGGTTCTGGTTAGCATAGCAGCGTGCACTGCTGAGGACGGGACAAAGGCTCTACAAGCCGGGATACCCAATGCAGAGCGGGAGGAAACGCGCGAGCCGCCTACACCTACGCCATCATTTTCAGCAGTGGCCACGCCACCGCCAACAGCAAAACCGTGGCCGACAACCGCGCCGATACCGACTCCGACTCCCTCAGCCACTCCAGCTTTAGTTGTAACGCCGCAATCCACGCCTGATGTGGATCAATCACCGACTATGACGCCCGCGCCGACGCCTACTCCCACTGCATCTGCAACTCCCATACCCACACCTACGCCCATCCCCACGCCTTCCCTTGCGCTTGGGCGCACTTACCGAGGGTCCAAGCTGCAACTGACCATAGAAGAGATAATTAGTGTTGAAGAGGTGGCCTTTACGGAGGACCCCGAGCTCTTGAGAGAGTTGGTATTCCAGCGTGATGACAACGGGAGCAAGGATGAGTCAACCTTGGTGGGCACTTCTTGGACCCTTATTGGATTGGGTGTGTCAGCTAATCTTGCCACTCCTCTTGCCGGGGTGGATGTGACTCTGGAAATAACGAATCTGGAAGAGTTGAGCGGGAATGCAGGGTGCAACAGCTATTTTGCCGGATATAGGTCTGAGCCGGATATAGCATTTGCTGTCGAAGCTATTGGATCAACGAAGATGTTCTGTCCAGAACCGGTGGGGGTCATGGAACAAGAAGCACGCTTTCTGAGTCTTTTGGGTGAGGCCGAACATTATGAGGCGTACGGCGATATTCTAAGGTTGGCTATTCCTGCGGTGGTACAAGATTACGTGATCAAGCCTTCACATGAGGAGAATGAATTGGTGCTGATACGAGCCAGGGTGGGGAATGAAGAGGCTCCGATAGTCCGGATGGACATGGAGGCCGAACCGCCGGAACTTCGCACAAACGCTGGGAGTTACTTCGGCGTCAATACATACGAAGAGGGCGTGCCTACGGAGAACTATCACCCCGACAAGAACGTGCATATTCCGTTCATCCGTGGTGCTCCGAGTGTAGAGAGGGGATTCGAACTGCATGGTTGGTTGATTTTCGACGTTCCCAAGAACTCGATAATAAGATCATTCAAATGGGTTGCTGGCGAGGAGATTGTCGTAGACATGATGAGCTTGAACACTCCAACACCTTCGGGTGGTTGACAGTGGGGGAGGGGTGGGCCTAGAATTTTGGGTGAACAAAATAGCATAAGGTTGGTTGGGGAGTAGTAACCCTCAGGCCGGGCCTAGAGAGCCGGGGAAGGTGGAAGCCGGCGCCAGGGGCAGAGGAGTGAATGGACCTCATCGGAGCGTGAGATTGTCCGTCGATTGATGATGGGCTGACGCTCCCACCGGCCATCGGGTGGGCCCGTTACAGCCCTTGCGTCCCAGAATGTTGGGGCGTCCAGAGAGTCCCGCATCGTCGGGAAACTAGGGTGGCACCGCGGCTTTGCCCCGTCCCTTGAGGCGGGGTTTTCTTATTTTGGGGGAGTTGGGGTGTCGAGGGAGGCGAGATTCTTCGTCGCGGGGCCTCCTCGGAATGACACGAGGGTAGAGGGGGAAGGCGGTTCGCGAACCGCCCCTACGAGAGCGCGGAGGGGTGGGTTCGAGAGGGAGGGACGGAGGTGGGCGTTGTGAAAAGACGGCGTCCTTGGTTTGAGAATGGGTTCCTGCCTTCGCAGGAACAAGAATAGAGAAGTTTTGGAGAAATGGAGGCATCAGGGGACATGACGGAGGTCAAGCGTCGGGTGTTCAGCGGGATACAGCCTTCGGGCAGTGTGCAGCTGGGCAACTATCTGGGTGCTATCAAGGGTTGGGTGGAGCGTCAGTCGGAGAAGGAGAATTTTTTCTGTATCGTGGACCTTCATGCTATCACCGTCCAGCAGGACCCGGAGGAGCTTCGGCGAGAGACGCGGTCGCTGGCGGCGATGCTGTTCGCAGCGGGGCTGGACCCGGACCAGTGCACCGTTTTCGTGCAGAGTCACGTCACGGCGCACGCCGAGGGGTGCTGGCTGCTGAACTGCGTGACGCCCCTGGGCTGGCTGGAGCGGATGACGCAGTACAAGGACAAGGTGCAGCGTCAGGAAAGTGTGTCGACGGGGCTGCTGGACTATCCGGTGTTGATGGCGGCGGACATTCTGCTGTATGACGCCCACGAGGTGCCAGTGGGGGACGACCAGAGGCAGCACGTGGAGATGACGCGGGACATCGCGCAGCGGTTCAACCACCTGTACGGGGAGACTTTCGTGGTGCCTGAGGCGATGATTCCTGAGGTGGGGGCCCGGGTGATGGGGCTGGACGAGCCGACGGTGAAGATGTCGAAGAGTTCGGCGCACATCCGGGGGCATGCGGTGAATCTTCTGGACGATCCAAAAGAGATGGTGAGATCGATTAGACGGGCGGTGACGGATTCGGGCAACGAGATCCGATTCTCTGAGGACCCGGCCAAGGCGGGTGTGAATAATCTGTTAGGGATATACAAGGCGATCACGGACAGGACGGTCGAGGAGTGCGAGGCGGACTTCGCGTCGGCGCGGGGGTATGGCGATCTGAAGTCGCGGGTGGCAGAGGTGGTGGTGGAAGCACTGCAGCCGATTCGGGAGCGGTACTACGAGCTGATGGACGACGTTGGGGAATTGGAGAGGATGCTGGCGAGGGGGGCGGAGCAGGCGGCGTCGGTGTCGGAGCCGAAGGTTGAAGAGATCAAGCGTCGGATGGGGTTGGTGATTGCGGGGGAGTAGGGTCGTGGAGAGATTCACCCCCATACCCGTATCAAGTACGGGTCAGGCTCTAATCTTCCCCAATCAAGGGGGAAGGGAGAAGATGGATTCCGGTTTTCACCGGAATGACGGATGGGGATGGGGGGCATAGAAAGGGAATGAAAGGATAGAGTGATGTACTATCCCTCGTTGGAAGAGGTAAAGGGTATGGTGGGCCAGGGCAACCTGGTTCCGATCTACCGGGCCGTTCAAGCGGACCTGGAGACGCCGGTTTCGGCGTACCTGAAGGTGGCGCGGCCACCTTATTCCTTCCTGCTGGAGAGTGTGGAAGGGGGAGAGCGGCTGGCCAGGTACAGCTTCATCGGCACGGAGCCCTACAAGGTGGTGAAGACGGGGCCGGGGCAGCCGGAGGGCCAGGTGGACCCGCTGATTCCGGTGGAGGAGGAGATGGCCCGTCACAAGCTGGTGCCGGTGCCGGAACTGCCGCGTTTTCATGGTGGTGGAGTGGGCTACCTGGCCTACGACACCATCAGCTACTTTGAGCCGCGGGTACCGATGATGCCGAAGGACCCTCAGGGGCTGCCGGAATCGGTGTTCATGTTTGCGGACACGCTGCTGGTATTCGACCACCTTCGACACGACATCAAGGTGGTGAGCCACGTTCGTCTGGACGGCGACGTGGAGTCTGCTTACGCAGAGGCCACGGGGAAGATCGACAGACTGGTGGAGCGGCTGGCTGAGCCGTTGTCGGGGCCGAGGTTGTTGCTGGACGCACCGTCTGATGGAAAGGGAACGTCTGACTTCGAATCCAACTTCACGTTGGATGAGTACGAAGAAGTCATCAACAAATGCATCGAATACATCTATGCCGGCGACTGCATACAGGTGGTGAATTCCCAGAGATTCAGTCGTAGGACGGAGGCGCCGCCCTTCGAGATCTACCGGGCTTTGAGGAGCGTGAACCCTTCGCCGTATATGTACTTTCTGCAGATGGACGACTTTCACATCGTCGGGGCGGCGATAGAGACCGTGGCCCAGGTGGAGGACGGCGTCGTTGCGACGCATCCCATTGCGGGGACCCGACCCCGGGGGGATACGCCTGAGGAGGACGCGGCGTGGGAGGAGGAGCTTCGGAGCAGCATCAAGCAGCGGGCGGAACACATCATGCTGGTGGACCTGGGTCGGAACGACATCGGGCGGGTGAGCGTGCCGGGAACGGTGAAGGTGACGCAGCTGATGGACGTGGAGCGGTTCTCCCACGTGATGCACCTGGTTTCCCACGTGGAGGGGCATTTGCGGCCGGAGATGACAGTGTACGACGCCCTGAGATCCTGTTTTCCTGCTGGGACGGTTTCCGGGGCGCCGAAGATTCGGGCGATGGAGATAATCGCCGAAGTGGAGGGGGAGATGCGGGGGCCTTACGGGGGCGCCGTGGGCTATTTCAGCTATTCGGGGAACATGGACACGGCGCTGGTGCTTCGGACGGGGATCTACAAGGATGGGACGATGTATATCCAGGCGGGAGGCGGGGTAGTGTCTGACAGCAACCCGCGGGACGAATATGAGGAGACTTTACATAAGGCGAGCGCCCTATTCAGGGCGATTGACCGGGCCGAAGGACGGACGGGCTGAGATGATTCTCTTGATAGACAACTACGACAGCTTTACGTACAACCTGTACCAGTATCTGTGCGAGTTGGGAGCTGAGGTGGAGGTGGTGCGGAACGACAAGATCAGCGTCGCGGAGATTGAGGCGATGGCGCCGGACGGGATAGTCATTTCGCCGGGGCCGTGCACGCCGAAGGAGGCGGGGATCTCCGGGGAGGTGGTGGCGGAATTCGGCGAGAGACTGCCGGTGCTTGGGGTGTGCCTTGGGCATCAGACCATCGGCTATGCCTACGGAGGGGCAGTGGGGCAGGCGCAGGAGATCATGCACGGGAAGACATCCATGGTTTACCACGACGGGAAGGGGCTGTACGAGGGGTTGCCCAATCCCTTCGAGGCTATCCGGTATCATTCATTGATGGTTGACCCGGATACGCTGCCGGAGTCTCTGGAGGTGACGTCGCGTACGGAAGACGGGATTGTTATGGGGCTGCGTCACAAGAGTCTGCCGGTGGAGGGGGTGCAGTTTCATCCGGAGTCGATAATGACGAAAGTTGGGCACGATCTGCTGCGGAATTATTTGAAGTGGGTGGAGCGGTGGGGTGAAGAGAAAGGGGCTAGCAATGATTAGGGAAGCTACGGAGAAGTTGATTGGGGGGAGGTCGCTTTCCATGGAGGAGGCGGCTGGGGTGATGACGCAGATTATGGAAGGAGAGGCGACGCCGGTTCAGCTAGCGTCGTTTCTGACGGCGCTGCGCATGAAGGGAGAGGCGGCGGAGGAGATTGCGGGGATGGCTTCCGTGATGCGGGAGAAGTCGTTGTCGGTCGCGACGGAGGGGGTGGTGGTGGATACGTGCGGGACGGGGGGAGCTACGGCCAAGACGTTCAACATTTCCACGGCGACGGCCTTCGTGGCGGCGGGAGCCGGGCTGAAAGTGGCCAAGCACGGAAATCGGTCTGCATCGGGGACGTGCGGCAGCGCGGACGTATTGGAGGCGCTGGGAGTCCACCTGGAGCTGGGGCCCAAGGCGGTAGAGCGTTGCATCAACGAGGTGGGGATGGGGTTCATGTTTGCGCGTACTTTTCATCCTGCAATGAGGTATGCGGCGCCGGTGCGCAGCGACATGGGGATTCGCACGGTATTCAACGTACTGGGCCCGTTGACGAGTCCGGCGAGGGTGAAGCGTCAACTGTTGGGGGTGGCGGAGCATTCTTTGGGGTCAACGATGGCTGAAGTGCTGGGGCTGATGGGGTCGGAACATTGCCTGGTGGTGCACAGTGCGGAGGGGGCAGACGAGCTTACCTTGGGCGGGGACAACCACGTTTGGGAGCTGAAGGACGGAGAGGTCTCGTACAGCGTCGTCAACTCGAAGGGTTTGGGACTGGTTCAAGCGCCGTGGCAGGCCATTCGCGGAGGGACTGCGGCAGACAACGCTTTCCTGATGCGTCGAATACTGACGGGAGAGAGGGGGGCGCACAGGGACGTGGTGCTGTTGAACAGCGGCGCGGTGCTGATGATAGGCGGGGTGGCGAAGAGCCTGGAGAGCGGTGTGGGAAATGGCGGGACAGGTGATTGATGACGGTCACGCGCTCGCGAAGCTGGAAGCGTTGGTGGACTTGAGCCAGGAACTGGCGATGGAAGCCGAGGTTTAACGATGAGGAGCAGTTGATTTGGCGACGATTCTTGAAAAGATAGTAGAGGCGAAGAAGGGGGAGGTGGAGGAGCAGAAGCGGCGGGTCTCGCAATCGGAGTTGGAGGGGCGCGTGAAGGGGATGGGGATTCCGCTGAACCTCTCCGGCGCACTGCTGGGGGACAGGGTGCGGCTGATTGCGGAGGTGAAGAAAGCGTCGCCCTCGCGGGGGTTGCTGGCGGAGAATTTCGACCCGGAGGGGTTGGCGCAGACTTATGTGGACAACGGGGCCGCAGCTATTTCAGTGCTCACAGACCCTCGATTTCAAGGGACGCTGGGGGACCTTGAGACTGTTTCGGGAGTGGCTGCTCCGAATCGGACACCAGCGATTCGCAAGGACTTCATTTTCGATCCGTACCAGGTGTATGAGGCTAGAAGCAGTGGGGCAGACGGGCTGCTGCTCATAGTGGGGATTCTATCGCCTGCGCAGCTTGGTGAGATGCTGGCAGTGTGCCGTGAGCTTTGGATTCAGGCGCTGGTGGAGGTGCACGACGAAGAAGAACTGGAGGCGGCGGTGGATGCGGGTGCGGAGATAATTGGCATCAATAACAGGAACCTGCACACCTTCGAGACGCACTTGTCGGTGACGGAGAATTTGGCCGGTCGGATGCCTCGGGGGAAGATTGTAGTGAGTGAGAGCGGCATCTTCACCGTCGAGCACGTTTCGATGCTGCAGGGTTTGGGTGTTAACGCCGTGCTGGTGGGGGAAGCGCTGGTGACCGCCGAGGATACGGCGGCTAAGGTGAGGGAGCTGGCGGTGGGGGAAGTCAGGTGAAGTTTCCGACTCTAGCTTTGTCAGCGAAATCGGATGGACGGCCTGGTGCAGATTCACTCGAACGCGGCAGAAGGAGGGACAGCAAGTGCCGAAAGTGAAGATTTGCGGAGTACGTCGGGTCGAAGACGCGCTTGCGGCTGCGGAGGCTGGAGTCGACTTCATGGGCCTGGTGTTTGTGCCTAGTCGTCGACGTCGGATTTCGGTGGAGCAGGCGAAGAGGATCGTTGATGCGGTCAAGGCGTCGAGCGCGAATCCGCCCAAGCTGGCCGGGCTCTTCGCCGATCAGCCAATGGAGGAATTGAGGGAGAAGGTGCGCGCCTCCGGGGTGGACATGGTGCAGCTATGTGGAAAAGAGACGATGGAGTTCTGTGACGCAGCGCCCGTCCCGGTCATCAGGATTACTCACGTGCCGGGGGGTCTCTTGGACGATGAGGAGTTGCAAGAGCTGGAGCAGAGGCTTTCGATGCTGCGTGAGCGAGGACACGTGGCGACCTTGGACCGGTTGGTTGAAGGGCTGCAGGGGGGAACCGGACAGTCCTTTAATTGGGGCGTGGCAGCGCAGCTTTCGGAGGCGGGGCACGAGTTCATGCTGGCGGGAGGTCTGACGCCGGACAACGTGGCTGAGGCGGTGAGGGAGGTGAGACCGTGGGGGGTGGACGTTTCCAGCGGCGTCGAGACGGATGGCAAGCAGGACCCGGAGAAGATACGTCGATTTGTAGCCGAGGCTAAAAGGGCTAGCAGATGAGTCGTCAAAGAAGGAGATGACATGGTGGCGAGAATTCTAACCGAAGTTCCCGACAGGCAAGGAAGATACGGCGACTACGGCGGGAAGTTTGTTCCGGAGACGTTGATGGTGGCGTTGGAGGAGCTTGAGGCGGCGTACCTGGAGTATCGCCAGGACGAGGAGTTCCAGCGTGAGATGGGACATCTGCTTAAGACCTACGTTGGGCGGCCCACGCCGCTGTATTTCGCGGCGAACCTTTCGCGCCAACTGGGGGGAGCGAGGATCTACCTGAAGCGGGAGGACCTGGCCCACACGGGTGCGCACAAGATCAACAATGCCCTCGGTCAGGGGCTGCTGGCCAAGCGTCTGGGAAAGCAGAGGATAATTGCGGAGACGGGGGCGGGGCAGCACGGGGTGGCGTCGGCCACCGCCTGTGCGATGCTTGGGCTTGACTGCATTGTCTACATGGGGGTGGAAGACATGCGGAGGCAGGCGTTGAACGTCTTTCGCATGAGGCTGCTGGGGGCGGAAGTAAGGCCGGTGGACACGGGAAGCCAGACGCTGAAGGACGCCATCAACGAGGCGATTCGGGACTGGGTGACCAACGTGGAGACGACGCATTACCTGTTGGGGAGCGCGGTGGGGCCGCATCCGTACCCGCTGATGGTGCGGGACTACCAGTCAGTGATCGGCCGGGAGGCGCGCCAGCAGTTGTTGGAGGCGGAGGGGCGTCTGCCGGACTACGTGATTGCGTGCGTCGGCGGGGGGAGCAACTCCATCGGAGCGTTTCATCCCTTTGTGGATGACGAGAATACGCGGCTGGTGGGGGTGGAGGCCGGTGGGGACGGGGTTGGATCGAACAGGCACGCGGCAACGCTGGTTGCCGGTCGGCCGGGGGTGCTGCACGGGTCGATGTCATATTTGCTGCAGGACGAGAACGGGCAGGTTGTGGAGACTCACAGCATTTCGGCGGGACTGGACTATCCCAGCGTGGGGCCGGAGCACAGCTACATGAAGGACAGCGGAAGGGCGGAGTATACGTCGGTTGACGACGGGCAGGCTTTGGAGGGATTTCACCTGTTGTGCAAGACGGAGGGGATTATTCCGGCTTTGGAGCCATCTCATGCCATCTACTACGCATCGCAGTTGGCGCCCACGCTTTCTACGGAAGAGATTGTGCTAGTGTGCCTGAGCGGTCGGGGAGACAAGGACATTCACGTAGTGTTGGAGTCGATGGGGGAGGAGGGGGATTAGACGCTGCGGAACATTTGATGTTATGATGGAGGCGTGGCGCGAGAGTCGAAAAGGTGAAATTATGAAAACAACATTGACAATAGATGCTGACGTGGCGGATGTTCTAAAGGAGCGAGCCAGCGTCCAAGAGAAGTCGTTCGAGCAGGTGGTGAACGAAGCGCTGCGGCGGGATGTGTTGAATGGCAGCGTTGGTGAGAAGCAGCGGCCGGTTTATCGGGTAAAGCCTAATCACAGCGGCTTTGCGCCGGGCGTCGATCCGATGAGGCTCAACCAACTGAACGACGAGCTAATGGTTGAGGAATTCCTGGAGAAGGAAAAAAAGATCCGGGATAGGAACGAGTGATTGTTCCAGATTTGAACCTCCTGCTCTATGCCTTTAATGATGGGGCCTCCGAACATGCGGCCGCGCGAAAGTGGTGGGAGGGAATGTTGAACGGGGAAGAGAACATTGGCTTGACATGGGTTGTAGTAACAGGCTTCTTGAGGCAGATCACGCACCCTAGCATTGTAGCCAAGCCACTGACCACAAGGGCGGCGATGGATATCGTGGACCAGTGGTTTGAGTGGCGGCACGTTTATCCATTGAACCCCGGTTCGGAGCACTTGATGCTATTCCGGCGATGCATTGAGGCTGTGGGCACGGGCGGGAACCTGGTGACGGATTGCCACATTGCCGCCATCGCTATGGAGCATGGGGCGGTGGTGTATTCCAATGACCGGGATTTTGGGCGGTTCCCGGGGCTGAGGTGGCGTAATCCAATTGCATAGAAATGTAGAGGACGAATTAAGGTGATCAACTGCGCTTCCCTCGGAGTCGTGGAGTGGGATGGAGATTGGGGTGAGGTTGAAAGGTGGGGGTTCGGCGGCTACAATTCTTGGGCCATGATTGGTCCGTCATTAACGGTGGTTAGCTGATGCCCGGCAGGGTTGCGATAGTCGGGGTTGGCTACACCCCCTTCCGCGCCTCCTCTCCGGAGGCTTCATTTCGTGAGATGATATTCGAAGCGGCGGTCAGGGCCTACGAGGACGCCGGTATCGAACCTGGACAGGTGGATACCTTCGTCTCGGTGAGTGAGGACTACCATGAAGGCACGGCAATCGTCGATGAGTACGTGCCGGACCAGCTGGGCGCAGTATTGAAGCCGGTGCATACAATCGCCGCCGACGGGATTACGGCCCTTGGGGCGATATTTCTTCAGCTGCAGACGGGGGAGTTTGACATCGCCGTGTTGGAGGGCCGTTCCAAGGCTTCCAACGTTCTTTATCCCGCCTATATCGATGCGATGGCGCTTGACCCGGTGTACGTGCGGCCATTCGACTTTCATCCGAGGTTTGTCGCGGGGATGGAGATGCGGGCGTTTCTGGATGCTTCCGGGAATACGGCGGAGCAGACAGCGTCGGTAGCGGTGAAGAACCGGGGCAATGGTCAACGGAACGAGATGGCGGCGTACGGTGGCAGCCTTTCTGTGAACGACGTAATGAATTCTAGGATCGTTGCTGACCCGTTGAGGGAGGGGCAATGCGCCAGGACTGCCGATGGGTCTATCGTCATGGTGCTCGCGACGGAGGCCGCGGCGGAGAAGATGAAGGGCACGCCGGTTTACATAAGAGGGATTGGGTGGGGACAGGATACGCCGAATTTGGAGGAGAGGGATTGGGGACGTGCAGGTTATGCAGAAAGCGCCGCACGTCGCGCATACCGGATGGCTGGTATAGTCGACCCGGCGCGAGAGATTCAGCTGGCGGAGGTGGACGACACCTTCGCCTACAAGGAATTGCAGCACCTGGAGGCGCTTGGTCTGGCGGCCACGGGTCGTTCCGGGGCGATGCTGGAGGCCGGTGAGTTCGGGTTCGATGGGCGTTTGCCGGTGAACGTTTCGGGGGGGAGCCTGGGCTGCGGGTACACCCACGATCTATCCGGCATTCGAAGCGTGTTGGAGCTGGTGCAGCAACTTCGTGGTGAGGCGCGTTGGCGTCAACTGGCCTCTGTCCGTGTTGGATTGGCGCAGTCGTGGCGGGGCGTGCCCACTGCCAGCGGCGGCGTGGCCATTCTGGAGGCGCCAGAGTGAGGAGGAACCGTGGCCTATAGGAATCGGGTGGCGGTGCTGGGAGCCGGGTTGACCCGGTTCATGCGTCGTGCTTTGGAAACACCCAAGGAGTTGGCTTATGAAGCTTCGCGGGCCGCGCTGGACGACGCCTCTCTGCAGATAGACGACATGGACGCGGTGGTTTCGGTGACTGCCCCGGACGCCTTCGACGGAGTGCACATGAACGGGGAATACCTGGCCGACGGGTCCGGCGCCCGGGGGAAGCCGTTCATGCGAAGCTACGTGGGTGGGGGTTCGGGCGTGTTTGGCGTTATCAACGGCTGGTACCACATTGCCAGCGGCCACTTCGACACATGCCTGGTGGTGGGCGAGGAGAAGATGTCGTCCGCGTTGCCGCATCCGCAGGGCTGCTTCAATGCCATTTATGACCAGTTCCTGGAACGCCCTCTTGGGGTGAATCTGTTGTGGATCTTCTCGTTGGAGATGAACCGCTACATGACCACCCACAATGTACCGATGGAGACCTTTGCCAAAGTGGCGCAGAAGAATAAGCGCAACGGGATGGACCATCCTTCGTCGCAGTCTGGCATTTCGGGGGATTATTCCCTAGAGCAGATAATGGACTCCGAGGTGATGGCATGGCCGGTGCAGAGGCTGATGGTGTCGCCCGTTAGCGACGGCGCGGGGGCGATGGTTCTCGCCTCGGAGGAATTCGTGAAGAAGCGAGGGCTTGATCCGGTGTGGATTGAGGGGGTGGGTTGGAACCTTGACACGTCCTACTGGACCAACCGGGACCTGTACTATCCAAGGTACGTGGAAAAGGCGGCCCGCATGGCCTACGAGATGGCGGGGGTAACCGACCCTCGGAAGGACATCCACGTGGTGGAGCCTTACGACCCCTTCGCATACAAAGAGCTGCATCACCTGGAAGGGTTACAGCTGGCGGACAAGGGAGAGGCGCCGAGGCTTGTGGAGGAGGGGTTCTGGGACAGGGACACGGAGACGGGAATACCATCGACGCCTTCGGGCGGACTAATTGGGGTCGGGAACCCGATATCTGCGGCGGGAGTGATGAAGGTGGCGGAGATCTTCTGGCAGTTGGAGGGGCGAGCGGGCAAGCGGCAGGTGAAGCGGTCGGTGCAGAGGGGGCTGGCGCAGGCGTGGGGAGACCTGATGCAGGTGGGGACGGTCGTAATTCTAGGAAAGCAGAGCTAGAGAACTTGGAACCCTTTGCAGGAACGTCTTTGACCGACCAGGCCTTGACGCAAGGCGAAGTCTTCGCCACGCGATGGCGGGGAAAAATGGAGTACGAATGGGACACTGGGGCTGCCGTGGGCCGGTTTATGGCGGGGTTGAGGGACGGGGAGATTCTGGGAGTACGCTGCTCCCAGTGCAAGCGCACTGTGATTCCACCGAGGGCCTTCTGCGAGCTGTGCTACGTGCCTATGGACCGTTGGACGAAGCTGGAGGACACTGGGGTTATCAACACCTTCTCCGTGAGCTTCGTCAACTGGGACGCCACCCGTCGGGATACGCCCGAGGTGCCCGCCGTTATTGAGATTGACGGGGCGAGCGCTGGCATGGGGATTCTCCACGTGCTGGGAGAGGTGGGAGAGGATCTGGAGACTGTGAGGTCCAGGGTGGCCATAGGCAAGAGGGTGCAGGCGGTATGGAAGCCGGCGGAGGAACGGGAAGGTTCCATTACCGACATTCGTTATTTCAAGCTGATCGACTGATAATTCGAAGGCGCAATAGCAGATGACGCAGGAAATGACCGGAGAAATTCAGGAGCAGAAGCGCATTGCCCAGTGGAGAGGGAACATTCCCATCCATCATCGATACACGGTGGGCGTTGCGGGTCAGCGACTCTTCGCCGCGATGAGGGACGAGAAAGTCATCCTGGCTTCGGATTGCGGATCATGCGGAGACAGATTTCTTCTTCCCAAGATCTACTGTGAGCGCTGTTTTGTGGACACACCGGAGTGGAGTCCGGTGAATGGGCCCGGCTACGTGAAGACGTTTACGCTGGTGCATAGGAATCTGGACGAGGAGGCTCTCGATGCGCCCGTGGCGGCGGCGGTAATTGGATGGGAGGGCGTGCGGGGAGGAATTGTCCACCGGCTGGGTGGGATGGAGTCGTCCAGGATACGGACGGGCCTGGTTGTAGAGCCGCAGTGGCGAGAGGTGCGGACGGGCAGCATTGAGGACATCCTTTACTTCAAGCCGGTTGACCGTCCATTTCATCGAGGAGGCGTATAGTGACACTCGAACACATCAATCCGGCCGACGTGGCCCCGCCGCGGGGATTTACTCACGTAGTAAAGGCTGGCGACGTTGCTTATATCTCAGGGCAGGTAGGGAGGCGTCCCGATGGGACGCTGGCGGGGAGCGGCATCGAATCCCAGACGGACCAGGTCTTCCTGAATCTCAAAGCCGCGTTGGCGTCGGTGGGAGCGGGATTTGATAACGTGACGAAGATCACCGTTTATCTTACTCACCGGGAAGATATTCCCGGCTTTCGTACGGCAAGGGACAGGCACCTGACGGGTGGGAATCCCCCGGCGAGCACCCTGGTGCTCATCAGCGGACTGGCGGAGCCGGAATTTCGTGTCGAAGTGGAGGCGACGGCGGTCATTTAGCAGGCCGGGATAGGTTATACTTTCTCCGTTCCGGCGTTGACTGCCGACGCAAACCAGAGACTCTTTTGAAGTTCTGATGGCCTTAGAATTCGAAATTGGAAATCCGATGAGCCCCCGTGGCCATGCCTTGGTCTATTTCCGCGACAGGATGGACTCGGCGAAGCTTTATGCCACCTACGTGGTGGTTTTTCCATTGCCGGTGAATATTGCCAAGTACGTGCCGCCATTCCTCGCTTCGTCCCTTGGAGCGGCATCGGCGGCGGAGATTTCCTCTTTTCCAATGCCCCCTGTACCGGAAGACGTGGATGGCTATGAGCGGCTGATTCAGCTGGCTGAAGCGAGGGGCGACGACCTGATTTACGGCGGTCTGCATTCGCCGCAGGACGTTGCGGGCGGGATGCAGACGGTGGGAGAGATAGCCCACGAATACTCGGAGATCTGGTCGAAGTTCGATGATGCCCAGAAGGCCCCGGTCTTGGAAGAGCCGGAAGACGTGGGGCTAAACGTAAACGAGGTGATGTACAGCCTGCTGGGGGAGAAAGACCGGTTGAACGAGCTTTCCAAGCTTGTGGTAAAGTTCCGATATGCCGTGGAGGGCCGAGACCGGGAGATGAGGGAGGAAGTGAGCAGCGAGCTTCGGACGCTGGCCCGATTTCTCCCTGAACGTTTCCACGTTGGCAAGTTGATCGACGCTGCAGAAGACGACTCCAGCCGGGGGACACGCCTGGCTCAGCTGTATCTGGAGCGTTGCTACGGTCTTTCAGATGAAGATGCGGCCAAGGTGGAGGACCTGGAGCGAGAGATTCGGTCGATGGAAGACGCGGAATAGCTTCCAAATTGCTCGACGTCATCGCCTGACCTCCACGGCGAAGGCGGTCTCATATGCACCTGGCACGTCTCAATCTGGTGAACTTCCGGTCTTTCAGAAGGCTGGAACTGGACGTGCCCGAAGGCCCCAGCCTACTCATTGGCGCGAATGCCCAAGGGAAGACAACCATACTCGAAGCCATCTATCTGCTGGCCATTGCCAAGTCCTTTAGAGCGGAGGCGGAGCGGGAGGTGGTGAATTGGGAGGCGGCGTCGGCGCTGGAGCAGGCGGCGGTGGATGGGACGGTGCAGATGGAGGGAACCCGCACCAGGATTATCGTCGGGTATCAGACGCACTTCAGGGCGCGCAGCGCGGATTCAGACGGCGCGCCGATCCACTCCGTCCGGAAGGAGGTGCGGGTCGACGGGGTGCGAAGGACGGCTGCGGAGCTGGTGGGGTTGCTCAATGTGGTGCTGTTTTCGGCGGAAGACATTCGGCTTGTTCAGGGTTCTCCTTCGGTGCGGCGGCGATACCTGGATATTTTGATTTCGCAGTCAAGCGCCGCTTATTTGCGAGCGTTGCAACGCTATCAGAAGGTGCTTCACCAGCGTAACCAGCTGTTGAAGCTTATCCGTGACGGGCGAGCGCGGGGAAGCGAGTTGGGGTTCTGGGACGAGCAGCTGGTGCAGTCGGGATCATTCATAGTACAGCAGAGGGCGCAAACTATGCGGGAGCTGGCGCGGTCGGCAAGGACCACCCAGCAGGAATTGACGGACGGGGCAGAGGAGCTGCGGTTGGAGTACCTGCCCAGCGTTGCTCCTACCGAGGGCGGTGGGGACTGCATGGCGGAATTTCGGGAGGGGCTGGAGGCCTTAAGGCAGAGGGAGGTCCGGTTAGGGTCAACGGCGCTTGGGCCGCACCGGGACGACTTTCAGCTATTGGTGAACGGCGTGGACATGGGGGTCTATTCTTCCAGGGGACAGGCTCGCACGCTTGCGTTGACGCTCCGGCTTTCCGAGGCACAGTACCTTTCGGCGTACAAGGGGGAGCCCCTGGTGCTGCTGGATGATATTCTCTCGGAGCTGGACGAAGGACGGCGAGGGCAGGTGCTCGAGCGGGTGCTGGGATATGGTCAGTCGTTAATTACAGGGACGGACCTGGAGCCGTTCAGCGACGAGTATCTGTCGAGGGCGACTGTTTTCCGGCTGGACGGGGGAGAACTGAAGAAAGACGACGGTTAGTCTTCGGTGAAGCGGAGCTTTGTGCCGGTGCGTCCTTCATGGAGGAGGGCTACGGCGTCGGCGTCGAGGTTGCCCAGACCCTTTCGCAATGCGGCGCGGTAGATTTGGGCAAAGAGGTTTGAAGCCTCCATGGGCAGGCCCAATTCCCGGCCCAGCTCAGTGGCGAGGTGGACGTCCTTTGCGGCCAGATTGAGGGTGAATCCGGGTTCGAAGTTGCCCTGGAATAGGGTGGTTGGGAACTTGCCCTCCAGCACCCAGTTGTTGCCGGAGCCGCTGGTTATGGACCTGGCGACGGTTTGGAGGTCGACGCCGGACTCAACGCCAAGGGTTAGGACTTCCGGGAGGAATGCGGCGAGGCCCATGGTGACCATGTTGTTGCAGATTTTACAGACCATCCCGCTGCCTGGGGGACCGCAGTAGATGAGCTTGTCGCCGATGGCGCTGAGGAGTGGCGACACTTCTTCGAAAACGTCGCGGTCGCCACCGACCATGATGGAGAGGGTGGCGGCCTCGGCGCCGGGAACGCCGCCGCTAACTGGAGCGTCGAGGGCGGCGACGCCGCGGGCCTCGTACTCCTGGTGGATTCGCCGAGCGAGACTGGGGGAGCTGGTGGATAGGTCAACGTAAACTGCGCCTTGACGCGCTCCTTCCAGGATGGACTGGGGGCCGAGGGCAACGGCTTCGACCTCGCGCGGGCCAGGAAGGGAGGTGAAGATAACGTCGCTGCCTTCGGCGGAGGCCTGGGGGGAGGGTGCGAGGGTTGCGCCCATTTCCTCAAGGTTGATGGTCGATTCCCGGTTGAGATCGTGGACAGTCAACTTATGCCCGGCTTCGAGGATATGCCGAGCCATGGGGTTGCCGATGTGTCCGGCGCCGATGAATCCGATTTTCATGGAATACACCTGGATGTTGATTTGGGGAACGGGGTGACGGAGTGAACTGTCGCCGATAGTTGTACCACTTGCTTTGTCACTCCGACAAGGGCGGGCACCGAGATGGACAGTTTCTTTCCAAATCGACGAGGTCGGTGGAAGCGCTGCGCCCACGGCCCGATGGGCAGGGTGGCCCCCCCGGCAGTTGAAGATGTAATTGCATTTGTGGCAGCGGCTCCTGTTGTCCCTTGTACAAATGACTTGAACCAAGGTACGCTGATATTTAGTTACGGGACTATTAGATAAGTATGAGTTTACTGGTGGACTAACGTCATTTGTTATAATACTTTGATTGCCAATGCAAAGGTGCTGTCGAACATCTTTATGCCGTGGCATGCCAAGAGGATTCGCCAACGCAAGTTGACCAATTGCGTTCTTAAGTAAGATCGAGGAATTGCATGAACCAAGTAGACGAACTAATTCGAGAGAACGAAATCCTGCGCTTCAGGTTGTCTAGACTGATCGAAGCCAATCTGCGAATTAACGAGAGCCTTGAATTCGAAACCATGCTGCAAGAGATTCTTGACGCCGCCCGGACGCTGACGAACGCGCGTTATGGCGTGATTACCATATTTAACGATGAGGGACTGGTGTAGAACTTCCTCGCCTCCGGCATGACAAAGGAGGAGAAGAGTGAGGTTTTTACCCTGCCCGACGGGATGAGACTGTTACAATACCTTAAGGAGGATGCGCAGCGGCTAAGGGTTACTGATTTCTTTAGGCACACAAGGGCGAGGGGCCTTCCAGACATTCCTCTTTCCGACCCTGATGGGCCGGGATTATCCTTCCTGGCGGCGCCGCTCATACATGGAGATAAGCGTGTTGGCAACTTTTTTCTGGCTTGGAAAGAAACAGGCCCGGAATTCACCATTGAAGATGAACAAAGCCTGACCATGTTTGCGTCCGATGCGGCATTGGTTGTTTCAAACGCCAGAAGATACAGGGAGGAAAGGCAAGCCAGAATCGATCTGGAAACATTGATAGATACCTCACCTGTTGGAGTGGTTGTCTTCAATGCCAAAACAGGATCGCTATTGTCGGTCAACCGAGAGGCGAGGAGAATAGTGGAATCCCTGAGGATCCCGGGGCAGTCTTCGGCGCAATGGGTGGATACTTTGACATTCAGGCGAGAAGACGGCCGTGAGGTGTCGCTTCAGGAGTTTCCCCTCACGGAGGCCCTGGGTACCGGGGAAATGGTCAGGGGCGAAGAAATAGTCATCAAGGTACCAGATGGTCGGAGCGTCAACGTTCTGGTAAATGCAACGCCCATTTTTTCAGACGAGAAACAAGTCCTTTCGTTGGTGGTGACGGTTCAAGACATGACCCAGCTAGAGGAGTTGGAGCGGCTGCGAGCCGAGTTCCTAGCCATGGTAAGCCACGAACTACGAACCCCACTTTCTTCGATTAAGGGGTCCGTCGCCAGTCTCCTGGATGCCTCCGCCGCACTTAATCCTGCGGAGACAATTCAATTTCACGAGATCATAAACAAACAAGCCGACCAAATGCGCGCTTTGATAAGCGACCTTTTGGACGTAGCCAAGATTGACAGTGGAACGCTATCAGTTTCCCCAGAACCTACAGACATTATTCTTCTAATAGAAGAGGCGCGAAACTCGTTTCTGAGCGGAAGATTCAGCCAGAACCTGCAGATTGAGATCGAATCGGGGTTGCCATGGGTGATCGCCGATAGACTTCGCATCCTTCAGGTATTTAACAACCTGCTATCAAACGCTGCGAAGAACTCGGTTGATTCTTCAACTATCAGGGTGAACGTGGGACAGGAGCAATCTCATGTGGCGGTCTCCGTCGTCGATGAGGGCAAGGGCTTTACGGCGGAAAGTCTGACGCACCTGTTTGGCAAGTATGCACGCGTGAAAGGTCCCGGATCGATCAATGACGCCGAGGGCACCGGTCTTGGCCTCGCGATATGCAAGGGAATCGTTGAGGCCCACGGCGGTCGAATATGGGCCGAGAGCGATGGCCCGGGCCTTGGGTCCCGTTTCGTTTTTACTATCCCGGTCGCCGACGAAAATGTGTTGGGCCTGGATGCAGGGAAGTCTGCGATTGTCCCTTCGTCGTCGCGAATGTTTGGTCAGGAACAGATACGCATCCTTGCGGTGGAGGATAGTCCTCACGATCTGAGGTACGTGCGCGACGTTCTTTCGAAAGCCGGTTACATTCCTGTGTTGACTGGAAAGCCGCAGGAGGCGATTCAGCTTCTGAAGGAGAATAGTCCCAAACTGGTCCTGCTTGATCTGGTTCTTCCCGGAGTGGACGGTATTGAATTGATGGAGAAGATCCTGGAAATGGATGACTTGCCAGTGATTTTCTTGTCCGCCTATGGCAGAGACGAAATTGTCGCCAAGGCGCTGGAAATGGGAGCAGTGGACTTTCTGGTCAAACCATTCTCTCCTACGGAATTGGTTGCCAGGATTGGTGTCGCACTTCGCAACCGGGCCATTACGAAGCCACTTTCACCCTTCTTTCTGGGAGATCTCGCGATTGACTATGCTGCGCGAAGAGTGACGATTGCCGGCAATGAGATTCAGGTTACCCCAATGGAATACAGGATGCTGGTGGTTCTTTCTGCCAACGCAGGGAAGGTGACTACGTACAGCCATCTCCTGCGGGAGGTTTGGGACATGAAAGGACCAGCAGACCTGCGACCAATGAGGACCGTAGTAAGCAACATCAGGAGCAAGCTAGGAGACGATAGGGACAAAACCTTCCTATATCATCACGGAGCCACGGATCGGCTACCGGATGCCACGACCTTAGCACAGACTCATTGCGGCCCGGCGCCGATTGTATGCGGTCGAATTTTCCTCCCGCAGATTCAGCTGTAGATCGAGTTTCTTTGTTTGCCGCGAGGTTGCGCCCTTTGAGAGTGCCACCACACTTTCAATTAAGCGGTTTGGATCAGCAATCCTCTGGTCGATGATTCTCTCAAGCCTATTTTTTCTAATTGGGTTGCAGCACGAGTTGTTGGATCTGCGTCGATGGAACGAACCTATAGTGGTTTTCCGGGTGGAAATGGCCCTACGGTGTGGCAGATTCCGACGACTGCAGGACCAATTGCATCTTATTGACAAGACGTCTCCGGCTTGATTCAGGGACTCGTTAGAACCCTGCGGACTTCTCACTTGGTTTGTCGAAGCCAACTACCTCGCGCGGGACCCGTTAGATTGGGATCTCACAGCTTCATCGCGAATACACGAGGCTAATCGGAATTCCCAGGGAAGCTAACATTATATTACACATTAACAAAGGGAAACTTATGCAAAGCTCACATATATTCCTTGCCAATGCTGTATCATAGGGCATTATATCATCGAAAAGGGGAAGGTTGCCTCCAAGGAGATTGCGACAACCAGCGTCTACGTGAAGTGAACAGATCATGGCTATTGAATCATTTGGCACACCCGACTACACCATGGGTTTCAGTGAAGGAATTCTTCAATCCCTCAGGAGGTACACGGCCCAGGCCAGCGCCGGCCATCTGCTGCCCTACCTGAGACCGGGCTTGCGCGTTCTTGATTTTGGGTGTGGACCGGGCACGATATCCGCGGGTTTGGCCAGGGCAATAGCCCCCGGGGAGTTGCACGGGGTGGACATGGAGGAATCTCAGATTGAGCTGGCAAGGAACGTTGCCGAGGCCTACGGGCAAGACAACGCGATATTCCACGTTGGCGACGTGACGGCGCTCCCCTTTGAGGACGGATACTTTGACGTAGCCCACTGTCACAATGTTCTCATGCACGTGCCCGACACCCAGGCAGTGCTTTCCGAGGTGAGACGCGTGCTGAAGCCCGGCGGCATCCTGTCGTGTCGGGAAATGATATGCGAGTCGAGCTTCAGCCATCCCGATTTCGGGGTACTGGGTAAGGCGTGGGGGATGTTCGCGGACCTGCTGGAGGCGGACGAAGGGCATGCGGAGATGGGCAAAGACATGAAGAACCACATTTTGGAGGCCGGTTACGAGAACCTCCGAATGAGAGCCTCTTTCGACACGTTCAGCACTCCTGATAAAGTTGAGTTCATACACGGTATCGCCAATGTATGGTTCTTGTCGCCGGAGATTACGGAAGCGGCCATCAAATACGGGGCGGCGACTAAGAAGCTGTGCAACGACATTGCAGTTGCCTATGAGAGGTGGCGGGAACATCCCGGCGCGATCTGCTGCGTCGCGTTTGGGGAAGCGATAGCGAATAAGCCACTTTGTTAAAGGGGGTGTCCAACCGAAGGAACACCGGAAGTACGGTACTCGTGCCGACTAAGAGGATTTGAGGGACTCGTGGTTAGCGAGGATCTTTGAGACGGTGGTGGCAAAGACCCTTACATCCCTCTCGCTGACATTTTGTAAGAGTTGGGCCTCGTAGGCGCGCATTTGATCAACCAGCGTGGCAATTTGTTCGTTGCCCTCGTCCGACAGACTCAGCATCACAATGCGCCGATCGCTGCGCAAGCGCCTCCTTACCAGGAGGCCCTTGTCGACCAGGATAGTTACAATGCGGCTTATGCGTGATGCGTCCACGGGCAGTTCTTCCGCCAGTTCGGTGGCGGTGCACTCGCCGCGTTCGATGCAGGTCCTGAGAAGATTGAACTCCAAGGGGCTGAGTCCGTAAGGATCCAACTCCTCCTCCATCCCCTTGGCAATTACGTTCATCAGGCTGGATACAGATTTTCCCAAATCGATGGACGGCATCTCCGCCACGCTTTGAGGATTATGCTGAGATTGATGGTGAGGATTTATCACGCTGCAAATTCCCTGCTCACAGTATAGCAAGCAAATCCCCCGGAATCCATAAGAAATGCGTGCGGCTGAGGTGGTTCTTTTGCGGAGTTTTTGAATTTGCTAAACATGCAATTGACGACTATGGACAGATGATAGAAACTTCGTGACACAAACGTAGCTCACAGCAGCTATTGTACTATACAGACGTAGATAGAAGCAAAGGTTGCGCCTACCAAAGATATTCTGCTACTCGGATTGAATGCAAGCTCCAACTCTGATCCATGGGCTATGTACATTTTGACATAGGGTACGTGATTTGCGGCTTGGCTTCCACCTCCAGGCGGGACAGGAAAATGAGCCTAGTCGACCTAATGCCCTCCGCCCGGTATTTCGATATTTCTTACGATTGCGACAAGGCTCTCTTTTCGCTTCGCATTATCTTGGTGATGTGAAGGGTGGACATTTGGGACTATGCTTCATGAAGCAGGTTTGTCAGCGTGCTGTTAGCCGTGGTACAACTACGCCTGAGAGTTCGTCCGGTGATGTCGAGCTATCGTGAACGGAGATTCCTTTCGAAGTTGTTTTGTTAATGCTGCGTTAGCCAATCAGCACGATGAGGGAGGAAGAGGTTCTGAGGGATGCCTCTCATGGATTGTGATGTTTGGGACTGGCAGATGAAAATCTTCGCGGGCGCATACTATCGGCGGCGGTACGATACGGGATGAATGACACCATTTGTTAGAGAGTTTTGACTTGATTGGCGCTTTCACCAATTTTCAGGACGATGGGCAGGGTAGTTAGTCGATGAAGCTGTCGGAGATGGGATTTGCTCGCGCTCAATTGGGAAGGATTGCCCTCTACGGGGGCATTCTGCTGCTCCTGGCAGCGTCGCTGACCGGGTTCTTTCTTCTCATCAACTTCTTGGTGGAGCTGGTCTCGCTGGGTCCCCGCGATCTTGCTGCCGTCAACCCGTCGGAGGAAGAAAACGTAAGCCTTCCGAGTGGAGTCGAGGTTGTTGTCTTTGCGGTGGCGACGATTTCGGTGATTCTAGGAGTGGCGATCTTCTCGGTTCTGCGAGGGTGGAGGCCGTCTCGCTCCTCCATCGGGTTGCCCTGGAGTATTGTGCTTGGTGGCGTAATTGCGGGCCTAATTGTGGGAGCGGGTCTGTACCTGTCGTTTTCCGGGGCGCTGAGCGGTGGGGTTACATACGAACAGCACCAAGCCCAGAGGACCTTCCTGGAACCAGTCGGGCTTGCCGTTCTGGGACTGGTGTTTCTTTCGGTTGTGTTTGTGGGGATCATCATGCCCCGGCTATTGCTGCCGCTGTTGGCGGTCTTGTTGTTGGGCGGCTTCGGAATTGGGTTGCTGAACCCCAAGGACCTGGACGGGCTGCACCTCTTCAATCGTCCGAACGAACTTGAGAAGCCGCTGGCGTATGCGGTTACGGTGGAAGAGTACCGGCAAGTGGAAACCCCGTCTGAGGAGGAATTGGAGGGAGACCCGACTGACCAAACCGGCGGGCAGGCGGTGGTTCCCGAAAACCTGAGGGACCCTGTTGAACCAATTATCGTGACGCCTTTGCCATTTGGGAGCGTCGTGTCTCTGGATGCACCCACATCTGCCGAACAGATTCATGAACCTGAGGACGTTGCAGTGTTTCAGGTAATGGGCGCCGCGAACACGCGTTATTTGCGCACGGGTACGGGCGACGCCTATGGAGGGGGAGTTTGGAGCCAGGTTGATCTATTGAGCCTTTATCTGGACATCGATACCGATTTCGTGGACAAGAAGGCGGGAGGCATTCTTGGTCACGTTCGAGACCAGGAGGCGAGCGCGGAAGGCGAAAGAGTTAACCGTGTACTAATTGGAATCCCGGGCATCGAACCGGACCTGGAGCTTCTCGAACGTGTGTTAGTTTACCCGGCCGGAGAATACATTGCCATCGACGCGGGTGTGCTGCCTACCGCGCCTCAGCTGGAGCGGATCAACACCCGGGGCGCTTATTCTCCGGGGAGTCTTACTTTTGCTTCGTCTGATTCCATATACGGATACAGATTCGCATATTCCTTCAGGCAGGACTCTCAATTGCAAACTGCGCCAGCGGCGCGATCGACCGCAGATGCGGTGCATCTTGCATTGCCGGGCGACATGCCGGACAGGGTGACAGCTCTGGCAATTGAGATTGCTGAGGGAGAGACGGCATTAGAAAAGGTTGGATCGATAGTGCAGTACCTGACAAAGGAATATACGTACGGCATAGACATGGACGAAGCAGACCCGCGGAGGGTTCCCGTGGGAAGGGATCCCGTCGACTGGTTCCTCTTCGACAGCCGCACGGGCGACAGTCGGAACTTCAGCAGCGCCTTTGTGGTGTTGGCCAGAGCCGCCGGCGTACCGGCAAGGGTTGTATCCGGGTGGTCCATTCAGCAGACCGCCGAACCGCAAATTGTATACCTCAGTCAACGTCATCAGTGGGCGGAAGTGGTATTAGAAGGGGCAACGTGGACGACCATTGACCCGACGCCCGGGGAGGGATTGGAGCCGCCCCAACCAATTCTTCCGCCCGAAGAACCAACCGAAGTTGAGCCGGGGGAAGATTCGACGGTAGACGACCAGAAGTTGGAGCGGGCGCTGGAGGACCTTCTTGAAAGCGAGGACCTGGAGGTCCGGCTGGACGCAGTGGCTGAATTGGCCAAGATTGATGACGAGATAGTATGGGAGGCGCTCATTTTCGCGGCCCTTCAGGACGAGGACGAACGGGTTAGGGAGGCTGCCGCTGAGGCATTGGAAATCGAATGGACCGTGGATCTGTGGATTCAGATTCTCCAAGAGTACTGGGAGGCCCCGATAAGAGCGCTGGCGGCAGATGCTCTGGGGGATCTTCAAGACCTGAAGGCGGTTGAGCCATTGGCGGAGGCGCTGGGATCTGACGAGGACGCTTCCGTGCGGAGGTCCGCCGCGGAAGCATTGGCGAAATTGGGGGATCTTTCAGCCGTGGAGCCCCTAGCGGAAGCCCTTCTTACCGATGTTGATTCGACGGTCAGGACTACCGCTGCCAAGGGCCTGGAGACCCTGGGAGGGCCGGAGGCGATAGCGGCGCTGGAGCGGGCGCTGGTCTCGGATGGGGGCGCGGAAGTGAAGATAGCCGTCATCGACGCGTTGGTGGCGCTGGCAGGCGAGGATGGCGTGCCTGCAATTGCCCAAGCGTTTCTAAGCGATGGGGTTCCGGAAGTAAGGATTGCGGCTCTCAAGGCATTGGAGGACCTGGCGGGCGAGGATGCGGTGGGGATATTCTTGCAAGCTCTGTTGTCGGACGGGGATGCCTCGGTGAGGTCGGAAATAGTAAATGTTCTGCGCGTTCTTCGGTCTGTGGAGGCTGTGGAGGCGTTGATAGAGGTCTTGCGAAACGATCCCGTGGCCGATGTTCGTGCAGGAGCCGCTCTGACTCTGGGGTTAATCAAGGACAACAGGGCGCTACCGCCGCTTTTTGATGCGCGAAACGACGATGTTGCCAGCGAGGTCCGGGAAGAGGCGGAGGTGGCTCTCGGCCTGTGGACACGTGCTGACCTGGAGCCGATCCTTAGAGGAGACTACGACGTTCCCTCGCGGATAATTGCGGCCTGGATTCTTGGTGAGTATGGAGACAATCTCGCCGTTCCGGCCTTGAGCTATGCCCTGGCAGACCCTGACATTGAGGTGCAGGAGGCGGCCCAGGAGGCCCTGAAGAAGATGGGAGAAATCACATGGTTGGAGAACGGGGGAGGACTGTTGGAAGGCGAGGCCGGCGATCTGGCTTTCATTCCTTCAATGACGGCATCAGCTACCACCAGATCTTCGCAGGAGCCGGTTTTCAAAGTGTCGGGGCCGAAGCACACAACGCTGCTACGGACATCGGTGGGGGACTACTACCACGAAGGGAAGTGGGCTCCGAGAGATTCCATAATGCTGTCCTATCCGAGGGGTGGAGAATCGATTTCTCACGAAGGAGCAATTGAAGTTGATGTCACGGAAGACCGGCCTCTCAGGGAAACGGTGTACGTCAGTCCGGCGGGAGAATATGCTCGAATGTTACCCGGCGTATTGCCGACCTCACCGCGGATGCACAGGATAAACGTGCTGGGGGAGTTTTGGCCTGAGAGTCACATATTCATCAGCCACAGATTGAATTGGGGATACGAGTGGGATGCGACGGTCCCGAACTACACCAGGGAGCAGTTGGAGGATGCGGAGGTGTACGGCGACTATGCTTACGTTGAAGTTCCGGTAGCACTTGCGGGCCGTATACGGGAATTGGCCGAATCTATCACATTGGGTCGTTCGAGCGCTTACAGCAAGGCGCAGGCGATCGAGGAATACTTGAAGGCTGAGTACACGTACCGGTTTGCCGAATCTCAGCAGGAAACTGCGACACCGGAAGGGTGGGATCCTGTGGAATGGTTCCTGTTCGAGAGTCGGGAGGGCACGTGTGGGAGCTTCAGCAGCGCCTTCGTGATGCTGGCGCGTTCGATAGGCATTCCTGCCAGGGTTGTGGCCGGCTGGGCGATAGCGCCGACAAGAGACAGCCAAACGGTCTATGCAAATCAGGCCCACCAATGGGCGGAGATTGCGCTTGACGGGCTTGGATGGGTTGCCTTTGACCCAACCGCCGGGAGGGGCGCCGTCCCGCGTGCATGCTTCCGGCCTATCGCTGGCTGAAGGCACCGCTCCGGCGGTGAGGGAGTGGGCCGTCAACGCTTTGGCAGAGCTTTTGGGCGACGGCTCCGACGAAGGCGACGCAGCAGGTATCCGGGAGCAGCTTCAGCAGGCGGTCGAATTGCTGAACGCCGCGGATGATTCATTGCGGCGTCGGGCGGCCGATGCTTTGAATGAGATGTTGGGCAAGGTGTCGTTAGGGGGCAGAGGTGGGGGAGCCGGGGGTGTGGCGTTGGAGTGGAGCGAGCTACAGACTCTGTTGCAGGCTCTTTCCGATGCAGACCCTTCGGTGAGGGAGAAGGCGATTGGGGCGCTGGAGCTTCTGGCCGACGGGACCGGCGGCGGCGAGGGCGCCGGAGGGGGATTGGACGATCTGAGCGAGCTGGTGGCGTCCCTTTCCAGTCCCGATTCCGAGAAGCGGGAGGAGGCGTTGGACGCCCTCCGAGAATTGGGAGACGTGACCCAGTTGGAGAACGGGGGAGCCGTCATTGAGACAAGCGGAGGAGTGAGCTGGATTGCGGGCACGACGACGAGCCAGTCTCCGGGACTTTCGAAGGACCCGGTATTCAACGTTACGGGAGCGCGGAATACGGGATATCTCAGGAGCGCCGTCGGGGACGTGTACGAGAACGGCGGCTGGCGCCAGCTGGACCCCGTTTCGATTTCGCATCCGGGCGACGGGAGTGTTGCCTCCAAAGTGCTCAGTGAATTCTCCAGTGAGTCGGGACAATTCGCCTTCCTGCCTGAGTCGAGGCGCAATCTTGAGCTGCTGCATCGTTATCGGACCTCACCCTCCAGGGTATTGACCGACCGGATTAAGGTCACGCCATTTGACAGCAGTCTACCCATTCCCGGAGGAACTACATTCTCTTCTCTGACAATTGAGCAGATTGACCGGGAGGGCACATTCTTCCCGTTCAGCGCCACGTTCTATTCTGCGGAGCCCACGTCATCCTTTACCTGGCGATCGCGAATCCCGGTGTACTCGCTTGGGCAGTTGAACGCAGCGGATGCGGTGGACGATCCGACCTATACTCAGCTGCCCGACGATTTGCCGGACCGCGTTCATAGACTGGCGCGGCAGATAACGGAGGGGCACAGATCGGCGTTTTCGAAGGCGGAAGCGTTGGCGGACTATGTGAGTTCACGGTATGAATATCGTTTTGTCGACGGGCCGGAGGACTCGGTGCCTCCCGGAAGAGACCCTGTGGACTGGTTCCTGTTCGAGCACAAGGAAGGCACCTGCGGGGTCTTCAGCAGCGCATTTGTGGTGCTGGCCCGATCCATTGGAATTCCAGCCAGAGTGGTCTCGGGCTGGATGATTTCGCCGACGGCACGGCAACAGACTGTCGGCATGAACCAGGCCCACCAATGGGCTGAGATTGCCCTGGAGGGAATCGGCTGGGTGACCTTTGAACCCACGGGATCGGGCGGGCCTCCCACCCGGGTTTCGGGACAGGATCCAACTTCGCAACGGGGCAGCGGTTCGGGTGGAGGTTCAGGAGGAGGATCTGGTGGTGGAGGTGGTTCTGGTGTTGTAGGTGGTTCGGGTGGGACCGGCTTCGGATTTGGGACGGGGCCCAGGGTTCCTCCGCCTCAAGCGACGGTGACGAACATTACCGAGTGGCCGTCAAGTGTGCAAAGGGAGGCGCCTTTCGTTGTCGGAGGCACCGTCAGGACTCGTTCAGGCCGGACTATCAGTGGGCTGACCGTCCAGATATTTGTGAATGAGACAAAGGAACATGGCGGGGCGAAGGTGGGCGAAACTGAGGTCAGGCAGGGGATATTCGAGGCAGAGGTTCGGGTGCCTGCTCGATTCGAGCCGGGTTCCTACCAGATTCTGGCGCGCACCGTCGGCAACGAACGCTTTCTTGAGTCATGGAGCGATCCGGACGTGGGAGTTTTCTCGACAAGCGGGCTGTCCTTGACCGGATTGAAGGAAGTGCCGGTGGACGTGCAGACAACATTCGAGGGGAGGCTGACGGAGGATAGGGGCGAGGGGATAGCAGGTCAAGAACTGTCACTGTCCATAGACGGCCAGCCGAACTTAACTGTCGTGACCGGAGATGATGGCGAATTCTCATTCATTAGCATGTTCACGGATCCCGGCAACCACTGGGTTGAAGTATCGTTTGAGGGGAAGGATTTCTTCCTGGAAACTTCGGTCAGATTGGATTTCAAGGTGACGCTGCCGACGAGTCTCATGGTCTCCGCGCCGGTGCAGGTAGCAGTAGGCGAGGAGTTTGTCGTAGTCGGGAAACTGGACGACGTGCGGATGAATGCGCTCGGTGGAAGGACGGTGAGCGTGACCATTGGCGAGGGGCCGGTGCAAACGGTGCGAACCAGCCCTACCGGGGAGTTTGAAACGACAGCGACGGTGATGTATGGGGGCCCGGTGGAGATTGTGGCGGAATTTCAGGGAGACGGAATTACTTTGTCGTCCAGTGGGACGACGCGCGTGGACGTGAAGCACAGCATTGACATAACAATTGCGGGGCCATCACGGGTGGACCTGGGCGACGGGGCCATTTTCGCGGGGGATGTAACGTCCGACACGCTGTTGGAACTCGGACAGCTGGATATTGTTCTTGAAGACGCTGCGGGTCAGGAGATTCTGACGGTCGTCACGGCTGGGGGTGGGACATTCAGGTACAATCGCCTTTCTTTTGATGAAGCCGGGCCGCAATCTATTAAGGCAAGATTTGTGGGGGACAACAACATTCTTCCGGCGGAGGCAAGCATCGCCTTTGCGGTACTGGCGCCTTCGGCGATTGCGTTGGAAGGGCCATCACAGATTGAGCAGGGAACGGGAGGAATATTCAGGGGAGTGATCAGCTCCCACACACGCTCCCCCATTGGTCAACGGGAGCTTGTGTTGGTTGATTCCGCAGGGGAGCAGATAACGACAGTCACCACGGACGCGGACGGGGCTTTTGAGTATGACCACGAGTTGTTTGACGAGGCGGGGCCGGAGTCTATAACTGCGAGATTCGTGGGTGACAAATTTATCTCGGCGGCTGAGACGAGCTATTCCTTCCTGGTGCTTGCGCCCACTTCGATGATGATCAACGGGCCTGCGCGGATTGAACAGGGTATGGGAGGCTCATTTGAGGGGAGCATCAGGTCCGAGATGCTTTCTCCCATCGGCGTACTGGAACTTGTGGTGGAAGACTCGGTGGGGAACGAGATCGTAAAGGTGACAACGGACGAGGAGGGGAACTTTGGGTACCATCATCCTTCGTTTGGAGAGACGGGGCCGGAATCTATCACGGCCAGGTTTGCGGGGGACGACTTCATAGCGCCAGCCGAAACCAGTTTTTCATTTATTGTTCAGGCTCCAACGTCCCTGGTTATCAACGGGCCTTCGCAGATAGAGGAGGGCGAGGGAGGCACATTCCGGGGAAGCATTACTTCCGAAACACTTTCGCCGATTGGTGTACGGGAGATTGTGCTGGAAAACACAACCGGCCAACTACTGGAGATGGTGACCACCGAAGAAGACGGCGCGTTTGAGTATCGACATCCTGCTTTCGACGATGCAGGGCCGGCGACCATTGCGGCCAGGTTTGTTGGTGACAACCACATTGCACCGGCAGAAGCGAGCATTGCTTTTGTAGTCCAGACGCCGACGTCCCTTAGCGTCGAAGGCCCGTTGCTGGTGAGAGGCGGAGAGTCGTTTGATGTAAGCGCCACCCTCTTGACGGAGGAAGGGCAGCCGGTGGCGAATGCCGAAGTGACGACAAACGTCTCCTCCCAGCCGATCCTGCGGACCGACGATGAGGGAAGGTTCCAATTCGAGGTTAGGACCGTTGCAGATGAGAACGTAGACGACGGCTCGGTGGAATCGGAGTTGGAAATCCGGGTGGCATTTGACGGGACTGACAGCCTGGGCGCAGCGTTCGGTGAGCTCGAGGTGGCTGTTGGCATTCCCAGGATCGTGATAGAAGCGGAGGATTCCGTGGCCAGGGGCGATGCGTTGGAGGTGAACGGAACGGTGCTTCTGGGAATGCGCGCTATGCCGGGTCTGGATGTACAGATCGGAGAGAGTGGGACGTCAAGGACAAATGAGGCGGGGGAGTTTGCCTACGACTACTCGATACCGGCCGGGGCACCGCTGGGGGGCAGGGAAGTGGAAATTTCAGAAGCCAGCCTTGCGGTGAGCACCAGCGTGCCGGTTAACATAAAGTCTGCCACCAGCTTGATTGTCGACGCACTGGATAAGGTGAGGCCCGGCAAGCAGGTGAGAGTGCACGCAACGCTTCTGGATGACACGGGTTCCGTTATGCCGCTCGAGACTATTCGATCCAGTTTGGGCGTGGAGGCCGTTACGGACGAGGAGGGAGTGGCGCTGTTCGAGTTTACGGTGCCGGATTCGGAGGAATTGCTTTCCCTCCCGGTGACGTTCGAATTCGACGGGGACGGCTCCAATATGCCGCTTTCGTACTACATAGGCATTCCGGTTACGCCCGTGGGATTCAACTGGCTCCTCTGGGTCGGACTGCCAGGGCTGGTTTTGGTGGTTGCAGTCGGGGTATACGCGGGACGGAGGTACCGTCCGGTCTTGATGGAACAGCTTGCGCGTCGGGTGGCGCCAACCGTGGAGCCACAGCCGGAGCCTGTGCCTGTGGCGGTTGTGGAGGACCTGGAGGTGGATGAGGAGCCGCTGCCGGAACCCCAACCAACGCGGCTGGCTATCGCCTTCCAGAAGGAGTCTCAGGATCTGGCGGACGTTTGGGGTGTTGGCGAGGCGGTGGTCATGAAGTTCCGATTGACCGACGAGGACGGCGGCGGTCTAGTTGGGGAGTTCATTCAGGTGCAGGTGGGGGAGGAGCAGCTTCCGGCATTCACCACGGACGGTAACGGGCAGGCGCAGTTCATATGGGTTGGAGACAGATTGCTGGACTGCGTGGTGAAGGCGGAATTTGCCGGAGATCATGAGCGGCTGCCTTCGGTAGCAACGAGGGAACTGAGGATTGTGGACTTCAGAGAAGAGATAGTCCGCTTGTATAACGTGTTCACCGGATGGGTGGAAACTCGGATATCCGACTATTCCAAGCAGTTGACTCCCAGAGAGATTGAATCGAGGATCATTGGTGAGGGGCTGCCGGTGGACGAAAAGGCTCTGGATCAACTTATCTCAAGGTTCGAAGAGGCGGACTACAGCGAGCACCCGATTGCGCGGCGCCATTACGAGGCGATGTACCGGGCATGGCGGACGGTTGAGGAGTCGCAAGGGTGATGAATATCGCCGCCGCGAACCTTAGACTATTTGCCGCCGGCCTGGCTTCGACGGGAATTGTCGCTGCATCGGCGCTGCTTCTGGGCGCCGATGGGCCGGTGCATCAATCGACTGGCGTGGACCTCAGCTTCCTGGTTGGTATATTCACAGGGTTCGGACTTCTGACGCTGCTTGGCACGCTGGCGGGGCCGGCTCAGCGGAGAAAGCTGGGGCCGAGGCTCTTGCGCTTCGCATCCCGAATTGGTGGGAGTCGGCGGCTGGACAAATTGCGCTGGCCGCCGCTTGCATTTCCTGTCGCGAAAAGGCTGCTGACTGATCTGGGTTGGATGGTGCTGGTGGTGGGGATGATTGGATCAATCCCAAGCGCCGGGGGCGCCGTGGCGGACCGAGTCGATGGGTTGGAGTTCAGCAGCTTTGGACATTACCTGGAAGTATTCAGTCCCTTGTCCAGGTGGGCGCTGATATTCCTTGCGCCCTTGGTTGCCGCCAGGACCGCCTCGGTAATCTGGCCTGCAGTCGGGCAGGTGGTCAGGCTCCCGTGGGTTCGACTGTTGGTCCTGGCAGTAAGCTACGTGGCGTTGTCGGAGAGGGGAGTGTTCCTGGAGGCGTTTGAGGTTGATGGCTCTGGGATGCTGCCCTGGATGACGTTGACATTGGTCTTTTCTTATGGGGCGAAGGTCCTTGCCGGCGCGGCCAGAGTGACGTCCAGAGGCAGGCTGCGAAATTCTGCGTTAGGTTTTTTCTTTCTGTTGGAGGCCTTATGGGTATTCGCACTGATCGGGGGACTGCGGGCGCTGTTGACGGCAGCATCGGCGCTTCCGGTGGAGGAGTATGGCAGCACGGCGGAATCGCTCGACCTGCATCTGGAGAATCTGGCATCGCTTACGGGGTGGGCGGTGGTATTGCTGACGCCACTGGCAGCGGCCCGGGCTGCGGGTGAAGTGTGGCCGGTGATTGGGAAGATATTCGGTTTCCCGATTCGCCGACTGCTGCTGCTTGGAATTACTTACGCGTTGTTTGCGGACAAGGGCGTTGCGGGCGTGTTGTTCGGATTCAACACATCGCAGGTTTCTCTGGTACTGACGATGGCGTTGGTCCTGTCCTATTTGTCGTCAGTGATGAAGAGCGTTGTTGATGTACTTGAGGGCAAGAAATACGGCGCTGCGGCCAGAATGGCGATTGAGCCTGTGACGGCGGTGGTGATCGCAGCTATTCCTTCCATGGTCATATGGGTGGCGCTAAATCACCTTCCCCTGGTAAACGCGTTTCTCATGGACCAGAGCCTGACGAAGGCGTTCGGGGAGACGCACCTGCCCCATTTCGGCGCGGTGTATGACTTGAGATATCCCCTCGCCGTTCTTGTCTTTGCAGTCGGTCTTTCATTGACCCTGCCAAACGTGTTGAAGGCTTCGGAGGGGATCAGCCACAAACCCTTGACGGCGGCCTTGGGTTATAGCGTGGTGGCGTGCCTGGTCTGGGTTTGCGGCTCCAGCCTTTCAACCCTGGGGCACGGATTTGTGCTGTTTGGAGCGATTATGGCGTCGGGGATCTTCACGCTGGCACTGGGCGAACTGGCGAGGTACGCTGTTTCCTCCCGCAACGAAATCCTGGCGGAAGCGGGAGTCTGGTTGTCGCAATCGAAGGTGCGCGGTTTTCTCCTCGGGGCGTCTATCGCTTTCTACGGACTGCTGCTGAGGCCGGTGGTGTATGAGGTGCTCTGGTTTGCCGCCCTCTATGAATATATGGTCATTCTGGTGCTGTTGCTGATGCTGCTGCTGGTGAGCGTCAACCGGACCAGGTTGAGCGTCGTCGCCCCCGCCGGGATGGCGCCGGACTGGACGACCTGGTCCCACCACCAGCAGGTCCTGCAGACGAAGGCGGACCCGAGGGCACAAACCACTTCAAGCATATACCGACTGTACCTGGAAGAAGGGGAGCTGCGTCCATTGTGGAAGTACCTGTTCGGGCTGTTGCATCGGAGTGAGGCTGCCAGAGAATCTATGGCATCAATCGGCGGCACGTTGCGGAGGGGAACGATCATCTCTCCAATTTGGGAATTTCTGCCAACTACCCGTAACAGGAGCCAGCAGATCAGGAAGACCGCGCTGGCTGAGGCGCTGAGGAGCGCCAAGGGCGCGATGGAAGTGCCTTCTAAGCTAACGAGACCGATTCAGGAGGAGGAATTGCGGGAGATTGGAGCGCCATTCATTGAAAACGGGACCAACCGGGAGGCGCTGGTGGTGGCTCTTGTAGCTGCGTACTGGCAGAAGGGCGCCGACCTTGACCAGGTATTGGAGCTATGGTTTCCCGTGGTGGCCCTGCAGGACCGCAGGCCGAAATGGTCGGATTTTCCCGCAACCCGCAGCCGCATCAGACTGTGGAACCAGCGTCGGCGTCGAAGCCTGTTAGAGGGCGCAGTTTCCCATTTGAACGGGAGTGGCGGCCAAGGTTCTCTGCCTGTAGCGATTTCCGCGCTAGAGACGCCAATCTTTCGAGATTCGAATGTCTCCAGTGATTCGGGAACGCCCGTGGGTCTGCTGGAGCCTGGTGAAGGACTGGAAGTAATCAGTGAAAACGAAACGACCTGCCTGGTGCGGAATTCCAGAGGTGTAGAAGGATTTGCAAGCAAGGAGGCGATTGTGCGAGAGCCGATATTGCCCACCGACAAGAGGGGGTTAAGCATATGAATGAAGCAGAACTTGAGGGGGCACGCCTCTCCTGCGAGGAGATAATCGACCGGGTTGGGCAGGTGTTTGTGGGAAATCGCCTGACGTTGCGGAAGGTGCTGGCGACGGCCCTTGCCAACGGGCACATGCTGTTCGAGGATTATCCGGGGCTTGGGAAAACGCTTCTGGCTAAGGTATTCGCAAGGGCGATTGGAAGTGAAACCAAGAGAGTGCAATTCACCCCGGACCTTTTGCCTACAGACATTTTGGGAGTAAACGTCTGGCGGCAGAATACCGGGACCTTTCAGATGGTGAGAGGGCCTGTATTTACGAACGTGCTGCTGGCCGACGAGATAAACCGAGCGCCGCCGAAGACGCAGTCGGCGCTTCTTGAGGCTATGGAGGAGCGTCACGTCACAATCGACGGCAAGACGCTCGATCTGGGCAGGCCGTTCGTGGTGATTGCAACCCAGAATCCAATAGAGCAGGAGGGAACCTATCCGTTGCCGGAGGCGCAACTGGACCGGTTCCTGCTGAAGCTCAACACGGGATACCCCCGAAATCGCCAGTCAGAGAATGAGATTCTGGCAAGGCGGATACGGTGGCAGAGGGATGATCCGACTATGGAGATAGAACCGGCGGTGGAGATCCGCCGATTCGTTGAGTTGCAACGCTTTGTGGAAACCGAGGTGTACGTTGACGACGTGATTGTCGACTATATAACGCAGGTGGTTCGCCTTTCTCGAGAGCATCCTCGCGTCGCGGTTGGGGTTAGTCCGAGAGGGGGACTGGCGCTGCTCAGGGTGTCCAGAAGCATTGCGCTGATTCACGGGAGGGACTTTGTGGTGCCGGACGACGTGAAGATGATGATATCCGACGTTCTGGCCCACAGAATCATCCTCAACATCGAAGACACGCTGGAAGGCATTCGGAGCGAGTCCATCATCGAAGAAGTGGTTGAGCAGGTCCCGGTGCCCAGCGAAATAGGTCGCACGACGGCATAGTCATGTTTCGGCGATCAATTTCACTCTGGATAGGGGTCTCGCTGGTGTTTCTCATAGTTGGGCTCGTGTTTGGGAACGTGCTGCTTCTGACCGGCTCTGTTTTCGCCATGCTGTCGGTGCTCCTTGCGGCAGCCTTGCCGCCGCCTTCGGGCGTAACTGTGGAGAGACTGCTATCCCGGGTTTCCTGCTGGGCGGGAGATTCCATCACGGTCCGCCGCCGGATTATCGTAAGGGAGGGGATCGGTCTTGTTTTCGTGCATGATGAACTTCCAACGGAGGCGCGAGTTGTGGAAGGCAGCAACCTGAGAGCGGTGTGGAAGTGGCCCGGGACCACCCGTGCAGACGTTGCCTACAGCGTGCAGTTTCCGAGGAGGGACCAATTCCAGCTGCCCGAAACCAGTTGGGAATCGCTGGCGCCCTTCGGCAACAATCGCAGGGCATCCGGTGTGGGCGGGGGTCTGGCGGAAGTGACGGTGGTGCCCAGAATTCGCAGCATAATGAGGCTGAACCATGCAAGGGTGGCCACCAAGATATCGAGGTATCAGGACCACATGGCGCAGATGGGCGGGGGCACGAACGAGTTTCGGGAACTCCGGCCCTATACGTCGGGGGACCCCCTGAACAGGATCAATTGGAAGGCAACTGCCAGGGGCAACAGGAGCGACAATCTGCCGCTGGTGAATGAACTGGACCCGGAGGCGCAGAAATCGGTGTGGATATTCCTGGACGTGGCGGACTACATGGATGTGGGAACGCCACTTTCCAACCCGCTGGAGCATACACTGGAGGCATCCGGCAGTCTGGCGCAGTACTATCTCACGCGAGGGGCTACGCTTGGCGCTTTTGCATACAACAGTTTAACCGGAAGCGGGGAGCTCCTGTCGCCGGATTCGGGACGGAAGCAATTCCAGCGGCTGGTGCGGATGTTGTCTCGGCTGAAGCCCGGACCGCCGCAGCAGGACCTGCTTCAGGCCGTGGAGTGGTGCAAGAGCATGCTGTTTCGCCTGCGGCCGGAGGTATTCGTCATCACACGGCTGGACGTTCTCTATGCCAGGCCGGGACAGTCAATGCCGTCCCTCGGGAGGTTCAAGGCTGCGGTAGACAGATTGACTTCTCTGAGAAGTCGATCCCATCGGCTGAGCAAGGTGAGGGTGGTCCACGTAGACCCTCAGTCGCCTGACAACGAGGACGGGGACTTGAGCCTCATCGACTGGGAGACGGTGCGGGTGTCGGAGGACCTGAGGAAGGGAGGGGCCGCCGTCATAGAGTGGCAGCCGGAACAGGAAGAATTCATCGTCGCGCTTGTGCGGCATATGGACGCTTTCAGATGATGATGGGTAGCCGACGATCGCTGTCTTTTGCTGCGGCAGAGTCCGTGCTGCTCATTGCCCTGCTTTTGCTGGCGGCGCTTGTGCTCAGGAGTTCATTCTCAAGCGAGGCAATTGCGGGATTTGGTGGATGGGATACGGCAGGTGTGATACTTGCGATTTTCGCGGTCTACTGGGCGATGCAGGTTTTGGGTCGCAATCAGGTGGGATTCTGGGTTATGGCTTTGATTGTTGTCTTGGCGCAGGGGCCTGCTATATGGACTCACAATGCCCTGGAGTGGACCCAGTTTTTCGGGCTGGAAACGGACAGTGAGAACGTCCGCTCCCTGGTTCGGGATACCATCTGGTTCCTGGTATCGCTGGTGGGTTTGATGTCCCTCTATCGGACGATGGGGCTGCGCCGGCTGGATGACCTGCTGCTTGCGAGGCAGGTGGGCGCCGATGATAGAAACAGCGTTTTGGTCGGTGAGGGAATCGTACTCGTGGGGCTGATGATATGCGGGGGAATACTCGCGTTGCTGATGGTGTTGACGGCCTCGTCACTGGGCAGGCATCAGGGCCTACTGGCTCATTCACCATGGTCGGTGATGACCGTAGGCGCGAGTGCAGCCGTGCTATATGTTTGCGCTCTCTTTGTATGGTTGACGAGACGATGATTATTGGGTTGGTATGTTTGAATGACGTCTGTTAAGCAACGTGTGCGAGTCGGCCGGTGGTGCGCAACATGCGAGGGCTAAGGTGGACGACGACGGGGGTAATCTACTTCCATGCCTATTGGACGGTTGGATTGGTGATTCTGGTTGTGCCTGTCCTATTGGTCGCTTGCACCTTTGGCTTTGACAGGCCGCCCACGCCTACCCATGTTCCAACCAGAGAGGGCCCGCCTACGGAGGGCGTTACACGGGTTTCGACGCCATTGCCAACGCCGACTGAAAGGCCTGATGAGGGTCCGATTTCTACGGGGACGCCTACGCCCACTTCCACCAGCACACCTTCGGTCAGCCCGACGCCTTCGCCAACGCCCACCAGCCCGCCAACACCCACCAGCCCGCCGACGCCAGGGAGTTCTCCACCGCCCACGCCGGTTTCAATCAGCACACCTTCGCCGGACGATACCTCTACTCCATCTGGAACGATTGTCGTGCCGATAGTGCCGGTGGTTACGGCCACGCCAACTGAAACTCCTCCTCCGACAGAAACAGTTCAGCCTACGGCCAGCCCTTCGCCAACGGAGGAAGTGCCGATAAAGATATCCGTAGACTCCAGGCTTATAGTTGTCACGACTCCTCCCAACCAACAGGTAACTCTGCAATACCAGACATATGCGCATTCCAGCGGTTATCTGCACAATTTGTATGACCATCTCATCGGGAAAAACCGTATTACAGGGGAAGAAGAGCCGACAAGTCTTGCCAGCAGTTGGGCCATGGCTCCCGATGGAAGGGAATGGCGGTTCGCGCTGAAGGAAGGCATACCATTTTATGAGATGGGGAGGGCGAGCAGGAGATATTTCTTCAGCGGTGAGGACGTTAAGCATACCTGGTTGTTGCAGTCGGGCCAACTGTCGGACAAGGCGTTTAACTCGTACAGTACAGGCCCGCTTCTGAAGGGCGTCCAGGACGTGATTGTTGACGGAAACACTGCTGTCTGGGCCTTGGACACCATTAACCCGGATCTAGGGGAATACCTCTCCGAGGACTGGTCATTCGGCATAGTCAGCAAAGAGTACTGGGATAATATTGGGGGTGAGGCGGGCTACGAAGAAGCTCCCATTGGTACAGGGGCCTTCAGCTTTGTATTCCAGGAGATAGACTACGGCATGTTGCTGGAGAGGAACGCCGACCACTATCGCCATGAGCCACACTTCGCGGAGCTTTTCATTCAATGGGTCGTAGAGAATAGCACAAGAGTCGCAATGCTATTTGCCGGGGAGGCTCACGTGGGTGAGATTCCCAGCTTGGATTACTTTTGGCAGGAATATTTGGAAAGTGCGGGAATACCAGTTGCCAGAAGCACACTGCCTAGTTTTCAGATCATGGCGGTTATTCCCTGGTACCTGTCTGAGGGGTCGGACGGAACTCCCACCCCCAACTTCGATGAGTCTGCACCCTTACGGAATATTAAGGTCAGGGAGGCGCTCAACCTGGCAATAGACCGGAACGAATTGAACGAGGTGTTTCTGGGAGGGGAGGGTCTGCCAAGCGCGGTTCCCCACTTTGCCGAATGGTGGAGCTCCTTCAAGGACGAGTGGGCGCCCATACCCGGTCCTACGGGCAAGACGGGTTCCGACGGCGGTTGGCCCTATCCATATGAACCCGAACGGGCCCAGGGTCTACTGGCTGAGGCCGGCTATTCCAGCAAGCAAGAAATTGATCTCTTTGCAGCCGCCGATCTGCCGATTATACCGGAACTCGTTGAAATTGCAGAAGTCATAGCCTTAAATTGGGGAGACGTAGGCGTCAACGTGAATATTCATACCGTGAATTTCTCCACGATTCAATCGAGGCTGGCGACTCGGGAAATGAGTGGCTCAGCTTTCATGATTCGAGCCAGTCTTCTGCCGCTCTCATGGAGCTTTGAGGCGCTCTTGCCCGGTTCTAATTCTCCATTTTATGAGCATTCCTTTATTGTCGATTGGAAGGAAGATTACGACGGTTCTGCTGATCCCGTAGAGCGGGAACAGTTGGCGCACAATCTGGGAGATTTTCTGCGTTCGGAGCACCTGGGCATACCGTTGTTCTGGGCCTTCGGCAAAGCGGGCTATTACCCCGACGTGGTGGATGGATATGAGGTGAACCAGAAGACGTTCGGGCCGGTGCGATACCACGCATACACGCTGCCAGCAAGTGGAAGGTGAGGAATGATGGGGAAAGCATGCCAGCGAACCGTTTCGCTATGTTCCTCTTCGGCTATCCCCACCATTAGGTGTGGGTTTGTGTGTGGGGTTGTGAGGGAGCGGCACTGAGGCAGCAGGCGTCTGAATTGGCAATGATAAGGGGATCGATGGAGCCTTTTCGGACGGCCTTATTCGGGGAGGTGATTGGCTGCCGAGCCTGGATTATTACTCAGCTAAAAGTCAGTGTAATTTGGGTCCAGGTACCACATTCGGTACCACAAAAGTAGCTTCAAAAGGATCTGTTTGGAATAATGGTTGTTTGATTCTGTTCGGGCTGCCTCCCATATGCTGATCTACCCTCTATGGGTGTGCCACCTGATGTGTTACTCCGACGAGAGTTGGAACCTGAATGGAGGGCAAGAAAGTCTTTGGTGCGGGTGGCTTAGAGCAGTGGGGAGCAGTCATGGGATAATAGGAGGGCGTGGCTGGCCGTTAGTTTCAATATTAGTTACTGCGGTTCTAGCATATTCAAACAAAAGCCGCCTTTCTGTGTCGACTATCTTCTGACGAGTTCGAGTCCAGTCTGGTGGGCCTGACTGCACGAAATCTAGAACCGGGGCCGATTCCTGGCTTATTCCACCCTTGGGCATGGGGATCGTGTAGGTCAAAGTGGCCTCATCTCCCTTCACCTTGATGTCCTCCACGAAGTTGCGTATGAGAGCCTTCCGCTCGGGTATCGTCCCTTCCTTCAGGAATTCCCTCAAGTCCGCCACGTACACCTTCATCTCCTCGGTGGAGGGCAGTTCAATCCTTCTCTGCTCCAGTTGGCGTACAGCGTCGTCCAGCGCAGCCTCCAGCTGCTCCTCACGGTGCCGTAGAGAGAAGATACGAGGGGAAAGAACCTCTAGGGTCAGGTCACTGGTCTCAAGCGCTTCGTAGAGCCTCCCAAGACGCTTCCTGACGTCGGCGAGTTCTCCCTCTACCACCTCAACCCTACCAGCCAACTCCCCGGCCAGGGCGTCCATCTCCTCTGCCACGAGGGTGATCAGCTCAACGATAGTTTCTTCGGTGAGGATTCTCTCCCTGATCTTCTCCACTATGAAGTCTTCAACCCTGGTGGCGTTCAGGTAGCGGGCCTCGCAGGTGCCTGCACCGTCCTGATAGAGGGTCCCGCAGATGTAGTAGGCAAACTGCCCACCCTTGGCCTTCTGGCCTATGTAGGCTCTGCCGCACAGCCCACACTTCAGCAGTCCGCTCAGTAGGTAGGTGCTTCCCACCCTGCCGGGCCTCTGCACGTTTGGCGCACGACTTCTCATGGCCTGCTGCACAGCGTCGAACACCTCTCTGGATACCAGGGAGGGCCAGGCATCCTCCACCCGTACGGGATCTGAAGCTTTCTTTCTCTTTACGGTACGGCCCCACACCGCCGTGCCTGTGTAGGCCTCATTCCTGAGGAGGTAGGCAAGACCGCTCTTGTACCAACGTCTTCCCCTGTTCGTGATGCCTCTCTCATTCAGCTGTTTGCATATCTCCTTCAAGCCAGCGCCCATGAGGGAACTCTGGAAGATCTCCTTCACCACGGGAGCTGTGGCGGGGTCCACTGCCAGGGTGGGACGCTCCTTGGCTCCGTCCTTGACCTTGACCCGTTTGTAGCCAAAGGGAGCCCTGGAGGCTAGGAAGAAGCCCCTCGATGCCGCCTCTCTCATCCCTCTTGTGACTTCCTGAGCTAGATTCTCACTGTAGAATTCGTCGACGCTCTCGATGATGGCCTCCAGGAGCCTACCTGTGGGAGTGTCGTCGGCCTGCTCGGTGATGGAGACGACCCTTATACCCTTACGCCGGAGCATGGATTTGAAAGCGACGGCGTGCTCGCGTTTGCGGGTGAACCTCGAAAACTTCCAGACCAGGATGACCTGGAAGGGAGAATTGGGTTGTGATCCCTCCTCGATCATCTTGCGGAATTGGGGCCTGTCTGCGACGCGGCCGCTCTCCGCCTCGTCCACGTACTGGCGCGCGACTGTGTAGCCGTTCTTCTTGGCGAAGTCGTTCAACGCCCTAAGTTGGGCTGATACGGACAGGTCGATGTCCTGCCTGTCGCTGGATACCCTGGCGTATAGGGCCGCTGGTGTTGGCGGGTGTAGATGATTCCTCATCCTGTTGTCCTCATTTTCTTGTTTCTGGGCGAAATTAGTCTGTCCCTATTCGAACCCATACGATTCCGTCAACGTGTTCAAAGTGTCTGTCTGCGGATATAAGGTCTGCGCCCGTCTCCATTGCATGGGCGGCAATCCAGACATCATTCGTTGGAATGGGACGCCCCTTTTCTCGCAAGGCTGTGGCTATCCTGGAGTACCGGTCGGCAGTTATTAGACCCACACCAACAAAGGATGCGTGGGGGCTTTCTAGGAATGCGCCAAGGTCGGCAACATTACGCTCAAAATGCACGCCACAGCGGAAGCCGTACATGAGCTCTCCAATAACAACCGCAGAGAACAGGACTTCTTCGGCCCTTCGCACCAGGTCTGTAACCTGTTCATTTCCTCTCATCAAGAGTGAGTAGGCATTGGAGTCTAGAAGAATCCTCATTTCCAAGCCGACTCATCTATGGACTCAAACTCCTGCAGAGCGGAATCTATGGCGTCAGCTTCCTCCGGAGTCCAGGACCCGATGAGATGATCAAGGGAGGAACCTACGGTATTCGCCCCGTTGTTGCCGTCCGTTAGTCCTGCACCTTTTCTTAGGAGCTTCAGCGCGGCCTTGTTGAGAGAGATGCTTTCTTGTCGTGCTAGGCGTCTGATGCTGGCACTGAGTTTGACATCGAAGCCTCTGACTGTAAGTTGATCCATGTATGCACCTCGCCTACGAAGCATCTATTAGTTCTACATGAGGCATTGTAGTTGGTGCTGTCCAATTGGTCAAGCTAGTGTAATCGCAAAACGACTACTTATCCATCGCCTCCCTGGCAAGCAGGCGGGCGGCTATAACTGGAACGTTAATCGCCGCCTCTTACCTGCTCGCGACAAAAATCGACCTATCTCAGACTGTCGCACCCTTCTACGACCTTCAACCCTTACTACACTACCGGAAGGACTAACCCTATCATTATTCGGGAATCATAATGGATTAACTGTTGCGACAGGATGGAGGGCACGTGGCGGATAGACCGAATTGGTACGGGGGACACCCGCCGGCGTGCACGTGCGCCGATTGTACTGAGCGAAGGCGTACTGGACGTAAACCACGTCCGAGAAGAAACCCCCGACCAGGTTACCGATGGGAGCTTTGTACCACATGTAATGGCACAGGAGCAATCATCGGCAGATGGAGGTCGGAATTAGGCGGCAAGAGGACTCGCTGTCCCAGTTGTTTCAGAGCGGGGTGGGTGTAGATGCCGAGACGGTCGGCGGGGCCCAAAAGGCCGGTTGAGGGTAAGGAATCACCATTATCTGACCCGATTTGGGACTGGTTAGAAGATATCAACATCGCGGAGAAACTGGAGGGACCACCCGAACCCCCTCCAGAGAAGGAAGTGTCCTACGATGCGAAACCGCCGAAAGAGCCTCGGAAAGGCGAAGAGAGAAGTAAAAAGCTAGGGCGGATGCGCCGACAAGCGGGTTCCCGCGAGAGAGCCAAATCTGAGCGAGAAATTCATGGTTCGAAATGCAACTGTAAGGCTTGCCGGGCTTTAAGGGATAGCTACGCCAAGACCGAACGCGGTAAGAGGCGTTGGAGATTAAGTTTCGGTCTCATAATAGGACTCCTAATTCTTGCTGCTATAGTCGGCTTCGTAGGGGCCAACAATTTCGGGATGCTGGACCGCTTTCTTGACGACGGAAGTAGTATCCCTCCCCCATTTGAGCCAACTCCGACGCTCTCCGTTAATTCCGCACCAACGGCTACGTCAACACCGTTCACGCCATTTGCTACACCTACAACTGCGCCGAACCCAACGGCACAGCCATCTCCAATGCCTACACGAGGTTCTACTCCTCTGCCAACGCCAACTTTACCACTAACGGCGCCGACTCCGCGAACGATAATTGCAACGCGAACGCCTGTGCCGAGGCCAACATTGCCTCCAGCGGCGATGCCGCCACCGACGGTTATTGCGACGCCATTTCCGATTCCTACATCGACACCGGCTCCATTTTTCACTTCTACGCCTGAGCCAATGCCGGAACCCACGCCGGAGCCGAAGCCCGAAATACCACATCTCCGTCACCTTGACGAAAAACAATACATGCTGGAATTGATTAACGCTGAGCGCACCGGGGCGGGTCTCGATCCAGTTGTGCTGGGAGACAACGATGCGGCGCAAATGCACGCTGAATCAGCACTTGAGAACTGCTTCAGTAGTCACTGGGGAATGGATGGCCTTAAGCCATATATGCGATACAGCCTTGCTGGAGGCTATCAGTCCAACGGCGAGAATGTACGCGGTTCCGATTATTGTATTACGGCTTCTGATGGCTATCGTCCCCTCGGTGGCATCACTGAAGAGATTGAAGAGGCTATCGTTGGCTGGATGGGCAGTCCGGGGCACCGGCGCAATCTCCTCAATCCGTGGCATAAGAAGGTGAACATCGGCCTGGCTTGGAACACATACAACATTGCGGCTGTCCAACACTTCGAGGGTGAGTATGTGGAATACGAGCAGTTGCCCCAGATCGCCAACGGCACGCTTGCGTTCCGGGGACACACCCTGAACGAGTTGGAGTTCTCTGATAAGGAAGAGATGGGATTGCAGCTTTACTTCGACCCGCCGCCACATGCGCTGACCAGGGGTCAGGTTTCACGGACCTATTGCTACGATTCGGGGTTTAAGGTTGCTGCTTTCAGATACCCATTGACCGGGAGGTCATACTGGTCGGAGGACGAATTCACCACAACGCACTCGCGGTGTAGCGACCCTTACGACATATCGCCAGAGTCGCCAGGGCCGCGTTCGGCTAGCGAAGCTCATCAATTCTGGTTCGAGGCATATTCAGCAAGCCAGATTAGAATCCCGCAACGCATCACGGGCCCCTGGATTACGGCCTCGGAGTGGACGGCGCGGGGAGATGAGTTTGCAGTTGTTGTTGATATTAGCGACTTGCTAGCCAAGCACGGCCCCGGCGTCTATACGATGCTGCTATGGGGAGAGATCGATGGCGAGGATGTCCCAGTTTCTGAGCATTCCATGTTCTACCAGGTAGATCCTCCAGATACCTACGATGCCGTGTACGAGCAATAGGATGACGTAAGGGCATTGCCCCGTCGTGTGCAGGTGGCGTTGTGAGCCAGGGATTCGTTCAGCAGGCCTTCGCGGTATGGAGATCGTCGAAGCATCGCAAATGCCGGATATCCTGAGAGCCTGAGTCTTCCATTAATAGTCGTCATCCCCGTTCCTCCAGTTTCGACACCAGGAATGCGGACACGGTCAAGCCAAACGCAATTGTCATCGCGTAACTGAAGCCCCAGCCGCCCCGTTCATTGCTGCCTGTGAGAAACAAGAAGGTCTCTCTGTCCGTCAGTTCATGAATCTCTAGTCCAGCCCAATACCCAGCTATGCCAAGACCGTAGAAGACCCAAGAGGCGAATCAGATGACTTTGCTCAAAGTCATCCTGCCCTTCTGTTAGCCGGTTTCGGGGATGGGTGCCCATTATAGCTCCAAGATTCTAGCCGCTAAGTAATCTATACCAATTACGTGGCGCTGCGCGCTTAGAGCCTATCCTAAGAGTTGCTGGAAAGTAGTTTGAGTCCTGAAAGGGTGACGGCTGGGATCATAAGTATACTGGGGCAATGACTGAAGCACGATCTTCCAAATCACCCCGTCCCAAGCGGGCAGGGCCGGCCACCAAGACCAATCCCACCACCGGCGGGTTCCAAGTCTCCGATGAACTCTGGGAGGTGTTGGAGGCCTTGATCCCAGAATATGTGAACACCCATCGGTTCGGTGGGGCCGGCCCAGAGTCTCCGACCGTACCTGCGCCAATGGCATCTTCTACGTGCTGCGCACCGGCTGCCAGTGGAAAGCCCTGGACGCTACGAGCATCTGCTCCGGGTCCACTGCCCACCTGCGCTTTCAGGAGTGGGTAGCCGCTGGGGTGTTCCTGGAGCTGTGGCGGATAGGAGTGGAGCGCTACGACGAACTGAAAGGTCTGGACTGGAGTTGGCTGAGCATGGACGGGGCCATGACCAAGTCACCCCTGGGCAGGGGGAAAAACCGGCGCCAACCCTACCGACCGAGGCAAGCGGGGCGTCAAACGCAGCCTGCTTACGGAAGCCCAAGGTATTCCGGTAGGCATGGCGGTGGACGGGGCCAACCGCCATGACATGAAACTGGTGCGGGCTACGGTGGACAGGGTGGTGGCGCCACGACCGGAGCCCAGTCCGGACCAACCCCAGGGCATGTGTCTGGACAAAGGCTACGACTTCGATGAGGTGCGACGTACCCTGGAAGAGTTCGGCTTCACCGCCCACATCCGCAGCCGTGGCGAAGAGGCGAAATTCATCAAGGAGCAGGCAGGATTCAAGGCGCGCCCATGGGTGGTGGAGCGCACCCACGGCTGACTGAACCGTTCCTGGCGCATCCTGATCCGCTGGGACAAACACCCGGAAAATTACATCGCCTTCCTTCAGTTCGCCTGCGCCCTCGTCGCCCTCAGAGCCGCCAGGTCATTAGGATAGGCTCTTAGCCTGCCTTCGTGATTCCGACCTTCGTCGGGATTCCCCTAGCCTCAGTCTTGGCCCGCAACAATGCAGAACCAAACCCTATTCTTCCTCGGGCACAGGTCGAATTGGATAAGCACCATACCCTGTGGGAGCAAACTCGCTCAAGCGACTACACGTATGAGTACACCGTACTCTGCGAGTGCGCGGAAAAAATTCGGACAGCCCGTCAAGGTCACTGTCACCAACGGACTAATCGAGTCAATCGTCTAAGCTGAGTCTGGTGAGATGGGCCAACCGGGTGGTCTACCCGTAGTCTCCGGCTTACCACACTACCACACCATCAACAGCTTGTTCGAGGTGATCCAGGACGCTATCACTGACGAGGTAACCCCAACTCACAGTGAGCCACAACGGTGAATTCGGGTACCCAACGAACATCGCAATTGACTGCAACATCAACGCGATCAACGACGAGTACATGGTCACTGCCAACGCTTACTCACCTCGTTAACAGGCTAATCGCAGCCTGACTGTTCCTCACTACGCGGGTGGTGCCACAGGCACCTCACCACAGACGCTACCAATTGTAACGACACCGGCGAGCCGGATGCCGCGAAAGTCGCACGTCCGGGTCGGAGGGGGGCCGACGGAAAAGTGCCCCGGTAACACTGGGTAACTCGCCGGCGGCATACCCGACACCATGCGGGAGCTTGCCGAGAAGATCGGCGTGTCCGCCAGCTACCTGTCCCTGGTACCAGGGGGAAGGATTGCATGGGCGTGAAGCTCCAGACCAGGGTCGAGGCTGTGCTTGGGGAACAAGCCAAGGTAGCGGCCGCCCAGTGGGCTGGCCTTGATCAGTAGGCCGTCTGGGATCAGATGAGGGTCCTCAAAGTCAGCCAGAACAAGGTGGCGCGGCGGGTGGGCATCAGATCGGCCCACCTCTCCCAGATCATGGACGGCAGAAGCATCCCGTCGGCTACGGTACTCAGAAAACTGCACGGCGCGCATCGGCGGTCGTGTGCCCTGGGGAGTGAAGGTGGAGTGCGCCTTCCGCGCCGGGTACGACGGCAGCGGGAAGGTGTCGGTGGAGTACGTGGTTGGGCCAGGTTACTCCGCACTGTTGAAGCAACCGGAGGCGGGAGCCGCCCGGTGAGGCATGGCAGGCGGCCCGGTGCGGTGCTGCGCCGAGCCGTCACTCAGGGAGAGGCCGCCGTCGATGCGGCGACGGTCTCTCCCTGCTTCGCGTGTATGCCGCCCTTCTTGTAGCCCGAGATACAGCGGCCTGCTTCCACATACCTGGAATGGCCTACATTCATTCGAGAGTCGCCTCCACCACACGCGACCACTTTCTCTTCTCCCGTATGTAGGTGACCTTGGCAAGGCTCAAGAAGCGACTGGCTCCGCACATACCGGTTGGACATACTCTTCAACCGTCCGGGGCGTCGTTGCGGCCTATTCCCTGTCGGGGTCCGGCGAATCGCCGCATGCCATGAGGACTGTTGGCAACACCGGGGCAAGGACAATTCCCGGCAAGGCAAGCCGTCTCGTAGGTCCTCGACTCGTCACCCTAGTGCCCTCCAGTCCCCGCTGAAGGCGGGTGGATCCCGGGACGCTGCCCTGGCTCCCCCAGCCTACCTTGCGTCAGTCTGTGAGGCAAATTATTGAAACCCCACGCCCCAGCAGGCAATGGAGCCGTTGGTCTTCACCCCGCAGGTGTAACCCAGCCCCGCCCCGTGGCCGATGGTTCCCCCGCCGCTGACGGAGACCCCGGAACTGACAGACACGAACTCCCCATCCGGCGGTGAGGCTTGGCCATATTCGTTATCGCCCCAGCAGTCGACGGAACCGTTGGTTTTCACCCCGCAGCTGTGCGTATACCCGGCGCTTACGGACACGAACTCCCCCTCCGGCGGCGTGGCTTGGCCATATTCGTTATAGCCCCAGCAGGCCACGGAGCCGTCGGTTTTCACCCCGCAGGTATAACTATTCCCGGCGCTGACCGATGCGAACGTCCCCTCCGGCGGCGTGGCTTGGCCACTACGGTCATAGCCCCAGCAGGCCACGGAGCCGTCGGTCCTCACCCCGCAGGTGTGTTCCCTCCCGGCGCTGACCGATGCGAACTCTCCGGGCGGTGGGTCGGCCTGGTCACGACGGTTACGGCCCCAGCAGGCGACGGAGCCGTTGGCTTTCACACCGCAGGCGTGCGTAGTGCCATCCCAACTATTGGGGGTGCCGACGCTGACGGAGACGAACTCCCCGTCCACCGCCGCCCTATTCCTACTATGATCGCCCCAGTCCCAGCGATTGCCCCAGCAGGCGACGGAGCCATCGGCTTCCACCCCACAGGTTTGGATATAGCCGGCACCGACGGTGGCGAACTTCCCGGACGGCGGCGAGGCATTATCGAAGTATAAGTTGCCCCAGCAGACGAGGGAGCTGTCGCTCGTCACCCCGCACGCATGAGTCGACCCGGCGCTGACGGAGACGAACTCCCCGTCCGTTAGGCACAACTCCCCATGTGGCCCCAGCATTGACAACGAAAAGGATAGAGTCGTGTTCAGGCGGGGAAGACACTTTCCGCCGTAGGTCAACTCGTTCTTGGCCAGGTTCAAGACTTGCAGGTTAGACAGATTGCCCAACTCCGCCGGCAGCTCTCCGGTCAACTCGTTCTTGGCCAGGTTCAAGACTTGCAGGTTAGACAGATTGCCCAACTCCGCCGGCAGCTCTCCGGTCAACTCGTTCTTGGCCAGGTTCAAGACTTGCAGGTTAGACAGATTGCCCAACTCCGCCGGCAGCTCTCCGGTCAACTCGTTCTTGGCCAGGTTCAAGACTTGCAGGTTAGACAGATTGCCCAACTCCGCCGGCAGCTCTCCGGTCAACTCGTTCTTGGCCAGGTTCAAGACTTGCAGGTTAGACAGATTGCCCAACTCCGCCGGCAGCTCTCCGGTCAACTCGTTCTTGGCCAGGTTCAAGACTTGCAGGTTAGACAGATTGCCCAACTCCGCCGGCAGCTCTCCGGTCAACTCGTTCTTGGCCAGGTTCAAGACTTGCAGGTTACGCAATTTGCCCAGCTCCGCGGGCAGCTCCCCGGTCAACCCGTTGATGCGAAGGTTCAGATACCGCAAGCTGGTGAGGCTGCCCAACTCCGGGGGAATCTCCCCACTCAACCTTCTATATGTGCTAGAGCCCCGTACTTCTCCTTCCACTGTCAGGGCTGCGACCCGGCCAGTGGCGTCCACGGAAACGCCTACCCACTCGGCGATGGGATCCCGGCTCAGCCAATTTTCGAGGTAGTCCGGCTTCCCCCAGGCGTTGTACAGGGCTATCAGCGCGTCGGTGTCGCCCGGGTGGTCTTCGGGGGCACATACCGGAATCTCGCCGCTGGAGACTTGGACATAATCTCTCAGGAGATCGGATACACATCCGCCAAGCTGGTTCCATCCGAACTGGATTTCCTCCAAGGTGAAGGCGCGGTTCTCCCACTCCGGCGGAATATCCCCCGTCAGATAGTTGTTGTTGAGATACAGATTCCGCAAACTGTCGAGGCTGCCCAGTTCCCGGGGAATCTCCCCGCTCAGCTCATTTTCGTTCAGGCCCAGCGCTTCCAGACTGGCAAGGCGGCCCAGTTCGGTCGGGATCTTTCCGCTCAACTGGTTGCGGGTGAGGTACAGCGAGTGCAGGCTCCCGAGGCTGCTCAACTCAGGGGGAATCGACCCACTCAGATTATTGTCTTCTAGGTGCATCTCTTGCAGACTGGCAAGGCGGCCCAGTTCGGTTGGGATCTTTCCGCACAACCTGTTATCGCTAAGGTACAGCTGTTTCAGGTTGACAAGGTAACCGAGCTCCGGCGGGATCTCGCCGCTCACCTCTGTCAGTGTCAGGATCGTCAGGGCGGTGAGGTGGCCCACCTCCGGCGCAATCTCCGCTCCGTCCAGGTTGACGTCGAGTCCAACGACGCGGCCGTCTTTGTCGGTGGTGACGCCCTCCCACTCGTCGATGGGCGCATGACTGGCCCAGGTGTCGCTGTAGTCCCAGTTGGCGCCGTCGGTGGCGTCGAAGATGGCCAGAAGCGCGTCCTTGTCAGTCTCTGCCGAGGTCTGCGCCGGGGGCGGGTCCAACGCCCGCGTGGGCGCGGGGGCCGAGCCGGGCGGGTTCCCGTGGTCGCCGCAGCAGAAGGGCAGGCCGGCCAGGTCGGACTCGGCCATGTCCAGTTCGCCTTGAAGGTTGACCGGCAAGCAGCCGTCTAGTCGGTTGCCGCCCAGGTCCAGTTGGGTCAGTTGGGTCAGGACGTGGAGGTCCGAGGGCACGGTCCCGGCGAGGTTGTTGTCGTTGAGGTCCAGGGCGATGACGCGACCGTCGGCGTCGGTGGTGACGCCGTGCCACTGGTCGACGGGGTCGTCGCTCAGCCATCCGTCGTTATCGGTCCAGTCATCGCCGCCGGTGGCACGGTAGAGGGCGACCAGGGCGGAGCGCTCGTCAACGCAGAAGGGCAGGCCGCCCAGATCGGAATCGGCGATGTCCAGTTGCTCTTCCAGAGTGGTCGGCAGGCAACCGCCCAGTTCGTTGTAGCCCAGGTCCAGTTGGGTCAGGCCGGTCAGGAAGCGGGACTCCTGGCGAATGGTTCCGATGAGGTTGTTGTCGTTGAGGTCCAGGGCGATGACGCGACCGTCGGCGTCGGTGGTGACGCCGTGCCACTGGTCGACGGGGTCGTCGCTCAGCCATCCGTCGTTATCGGTCCAGTCATCGCCGCCGGTGGCACGGTAAAGGGCGACCAGAGCGGAGCGGTCGAGGGCGGCGGTCCACTCCGCCGTTGGTGTTGGGTCGGTTTCCGATGTCGGGAGTAAGGATGTTCCTGTTGCCTGGGTTGAGTCGGTTTCGGAGGATTCGCCCTCTTCGGTGGGGCCGCGCGTGGCCGGGCCGGGCAATAGTTGGGACCCCGATGATCCCGTCGCCCGCTCAGGGAGCGGGTCGGAGTCGCCTGCCTCCTCTCCACCGGTGCAGGCCGCGAAGGCCGCCGTAACGACCAGCGCAAGGATAAGACTCAAAGAGTGTCCATTTACTTGTTCCTCGGTTACGCGTCATTTCTATTCTTACACCCTCCATTACTTCCATACTTCCATTGATACCGGGTTGTTCTGACCATCCCTAGAATGCGCCGAACGACGTAAACTCGTCCAGGTCACAGACAACTTCAGCCCTGAGCCTGCTGCCGTTCTGCCTCACGGCGGGGTCGTCGCAGTCGTCGTTGTCCCAGTTGTCCTCAATGTCGTCCTCGGCTCGCTCGGCGTTCCGCTCGGAATCGAATTCAATCAAGATCACGAGCTTGCCCTCCCGTTGAGTTCTCTTTTCCATCGACGCCCCGAAGACCTCGCAGCCGTCCGCTAAGTCGTCGCAATTAGCGGTGCCCATACGCAAGTACCCGGAAGGGAGGTCTCTCCATACATCACCTATCTCATCATCGAGCGACGATCCGCCCCTGTCGCGTCGCCGGAGCATGTCCTCCATATCGTCCTCGTATTCGGCGATGAGGACATCGCCGCCGGACAGGAAGGCAAACGCTACCCACGTACTCGATGAGTCTGTCCATACTTCCACTCCGTCGACCTCGTCGTCGTCGTAGCCTCTGTCGTCCAGTTCGTCCCTCAGGTCACGGTCGTCTGCTCCAGCCAGGAGGAAGACGTCGCCCCCGCCGTCTTCTACGGCGAGTGCCATGTAGTCCAGGTCCCAGAGGTCAATGTCGTAGGAGTCGAAATCCCAGTCGGATTCCACGCTTCTCCGCAGGTTACTGAAATCGTCATCATCTTCAAGCGCGGCGACATCGAGGTAGGCCACACTCTCGGCGTCGCCCGAGAGCATTTGCATGAGGTCCTCCGCGCCCCTTTCGGCGCCTGAGCCGCCTCCCCCAAGGCACGCAACGGCGGCAAGCAGGAGCGATAGCGCCCCGATTCCTCCTAGCAGCAGCCTCGCAACCTGCCGCACTTGTGTTGCGCTAAGGGTCCCGTATTTTCTCGCTCGTTTACCGGTCATTTTCTTATCCCTTCATGTCGTTCAAATCCGATACAGGCGTCCTCCCTAGATGGCTGGCTGGGGTGTCGCGCGGTGGGAGAATGTGCCCGCGTCTCCGCTGCCGGTCTTGCATCTACCCTCTGGCCCGGTTGAAGGCTGGGATGAGCTGCAACACGGTCATCACCAGGAAGCACCCTCCCGCCACGAACCAGCCTATGTGGGGGATCGTGATTATGGAGACGTTGGCGCCTTGGGCGGCTTCGCTGAACTCGACGAAGATGTAGCCGTACGAGAGCAGCGTCACCGCCATCCCCGCAATGCCGGTGATTATGACCGCCCACCGGGGCAGAATCACCGATGCCGTGCTCACAGCCGCCAAGACCGCCAGGACGATGAAGAGCATTCCGGGAACGCCGTCCTCCGCCTCTCTATTAAATTCCTGAGTCACCTCCCGGAAGGTAACGCTCAGTATTTCTGGCTCAGACCACCCGTTGTCTGCTACCAGGGCGACGTAGGGCATGGTGAAGATGCTGAGCAGGATGAACGCGCCCAGGACTGCACCGCCGATGCCGCCGACGTTCACCCGCAGCATCCGTTGTAGCGCCCCAAGTCCCTGCAATGCGGCGGCGGGGGCCGCTGCGCCTGTTTGGGCCGCCTCGCCGGACCCGGCTACCTCCGCACCCGACGCGCCCTGTTTCTCCAGCAGCGCCTTCACATAGGCCACGGTGTGCGGCGGCATGGTCAGCACAGAGCCGTGACGAATCTGCGACGCCCCTATCGCCCCAAAGGCCAGCAGCGCCAGCCAGAAGGACACGGAGCTGAAGTAGAAGACGAGGACGATCAAGCCAAGTGCGGCTATCGCTATCCGCACCTCCACCTGGACGGCCGGGGGCAGAAAGAAGGTCCCTACCGCCGCCAGTCCGAGAATCCCCAGGAGCACGGGGTAGATCAGGGAGAGGCCGCTGGTCGCAAAGCCGAAGACGGACAGCAGGGCGATGGCTCCCAGGGCGGGAACGATGTACTCTTCCTTGATTCTCACATCTTCCTCCCAGCCCGCTTCCTCATGGCGCTGTCCCCGGAGGGGGCGTTCGGAGGGGAAGTTGGGCGCAGGTGGTCTAGTGACAAGACGCCCGGATACGTCGCCCGGAGACAGGCGGAGAGAGAAGGGTCTGAGGCGGGGGTAGGGCTGGAGGAGGGGTGAGGGCTAGATGAGAGAGAGAATCGGGGGGGGGGGGGGGGGGGAGTAGTGCGTGCGTTCGCACACCGTGCGGCTGTCGAGAGGCAAAGGGGCGAGGGTCGGCGGCGTGGCGGGACGCAGCCCCGCTAAAGGCTTGGCAGCCCATCGGCGACGCTGCCATTCGGGGAGTTCTCCTCTGAACGGTTACCATGCTCACATCACCCTCACCAAGACGTTCGTCCCTCGCTCTGAATATCAGTACTGCAAGAAGTACCACTGGAGCAACTATACCATACATTAAACATGGCATGGTGTCCAGTGTACGCGCCCGCGCACACGGCGGGATTTGCGAAAGAGGGGCGGATGAGGACGAACGGGGCGATTGGGTCTCAGCTACCCCCCGGCTTGTATGACGACTTTGCCGCCGTCCTCAACGTCGATGTTCAGGTTGTGGCGGTCCAGCAGACGCATCCCCGTGAGAGGAGTGGCGTCGGCGGCGTAGGCTCTGACGTATCTTGGCTCTCCGTCCCAGAGCACGGTAGCTCTGAAGACATCAAGGGTTACCTCACTGCCATCGGCCAGAGTGGCCTGGCTTACGTTGATAAAGGGAAGGCCCAACTCCATCACCACTCCAGACGGCAGGGTCAGGAATCCGGTAAAGCCGGTGTCTACCACAGCGTCAATGTCTTGCGTCTGCCCTGCCGGACCTTGCACTGTCAGGGTTATGACGGCTTCATAGGCGGCGTTCACTACCCCCTCGATCACCCGGTTCTCCGCAGGGACCCGCCTCCAAAACTGTCCAAGGCCCGGTACCCGACCCGTTCGCAGAAGACATCGATAGCTTGGAGGCACTCCCCTCTCAGACGGTCTATTGCTTCAAGCACCTCGCCGTCAATGGCCCAACTGCCGCTCTCTATGTCGATGGCGACGACCTCTCCACGATGGTGGGCTTCGACTTGGGGGCGGATGTCCCGCTCGTAGACCTCCTTGCCTAGGCGGGCGATCTCTAGTTTCGGGCGGGTTGGCGTGGCTGGTCGATGTGATTGCGTGAGAGCGGACGTGTCTGCGTCTCTCATGCTTCCCCCTTTGCAAGGCACACTTCTACAATTCACATTCTACCACTTCGCAGGCAGTTCGGGACGACAAATCTCGAACACAGGGACAGACAGGCCGACCAGCTATGAGTTATGCTACGCTCCTGAGTCCACCGACCACGAACTTGCGGAGGCTTATAGACCTCCCAGCCACAATTCGAAGACGGTTCTGTCTACCGTACACGTTGGTGGGTTAGAGCTTACCGAACTGCGAACTTTTCGCTGGGGGGGCCTGATCCAAGGAAGGGGCCAGTCAGCCTTGGATAACCCATTGCGAGCTTCCGGCCCATCAGGTTGGAGGCTCGTTTAGTTCTGAATCAACTCTCGGCGGTGCCACCATAATCCATCTCGTCTAGCCCAGCCCTTTCGTCTATTCGCCTTGCCGCCATATGGTGGGGTCGCAGAACACGAGGCGCCACAGCGCAGAATCTGAGCCATACCCGAAGCTGCCGTCAGACTCCTCCACGGTCCAGCGGCACTCAAAGGCTCCTGGCAAGTCGTTAACGGTCGCCACACCCCTCGACAGCCAGGTGGCCGGCGCGATGTTTTCTAGCTCGGTTACGCGAAATCCCGATAGGATGAACCCTTCAAACGCCTCACGCAGTTGCCCCGCCACTTGTCCCGGCGGCATCTGCCGTTTTCCGAACTGCCTACTTGGGAAACGCACTAGGGCACCGAAGTTGCGCTCACGCCAGCCGGTCAAGAAGTCAACGGTGAGTGCGCGAATCTCGTGATTTTCGAAGTGCGCATCAGAAACTGAAAGGCGACTCGGTTTCCAAGCCTCTAACATCTTCTTCGTTCTCGCGGTTGTGGCCATCTGTCGAAGAATTCCTCTGAACGTTGGCTTAGGAGGCTCCGGTTGGCCGGCCTTCTTGGTTGCCGTCGCCCAGTCCACAACTGCGAACAGCATGTTCCAGGCTTTTGTGGCGACGACCACATTATCGAATTTCGTGATTGCGCCGTGAACAATCCCGTGGCGGTGCAACTCATAGACTTCCTCATCGACCCTTTTCTTGATCGTCTTGCCATACGCTTTGAGAGCATTCGTTAGCCCCAAGTGATGACCAACTACGCTGTCCCAGGCAACCATTGCATCCGCTTCTCGGGACGCAAGACCGCGACGGCGATCAGGTTCAAAATCGTTGACGTAACCGTCCATCACTGTGATCAGGTGTAGGGCGGCGCTATCGAACTGATCGGCACAATAGTGCTCGCGAGCTCGCTCGATCTGGTGGGCACGTTGCTGGAGACCGTCGATGTTGTACAGGCGGCGAGTCCAAGAGGACAAATAGTCCTCATCTCGATAAATCCCAATTAGTCTCTGTTCAGCCTCTTTGCAGTTGGCAGTCTGGTTAAGAATAGTCTCAATCGCTGAGACGTTGAGCGACTCGTGGAATATCCAGTTTCTCGGTCCAAGCCGGTCGTAGAAGCGATCGACAACGGCCACGAGGTGATTCAGATCGTCTTCGATCTGGAGAAGCTCGGAGCGCTGATTCCGTGCTATGAATCGGGTCAGCAGCTTGCCACCCTGAATCTGGCGGGCTATCTCCTGGTAGGACGGCAAGTCACTCGCCGAACCGTAGGGTGATTGTCTCCGTTCGTATGATGTCGGCATTCTAAGATTCTACAAACGACGATGTTCTCGGTACAGACCGCGAGGTCTTCCCACACAGTTGGCACATTCCCAATTCGCTGAGCAGTTAGCAACCAAGGTCCCCGGTGGGGGTATAAGGTCATTTGAAACGCTGTACCGCGGTCCCACTGTCGGATTCCCGCGAGCCTCAAACGGTCTCGAACTGCAACGTCGAAAGATTCAAAGCTGAAGAACGCTTCGAGAGGTGGAGCATCTCGACCCCAACCACCTCGTTCGACTCGTTGTAGTCGAGAACCACTCCCGGCGAAACCTCCTCGGACTCGACAATAGGGGAGTCGTCGAGACGGAGGTAAAGGGCATCCGCTTCCTTGTCCACGTTCAGTTTCATATCTCTCCTCTCATGCCTCTGTCAAAGAATACGCTCACCACACGCCACTGGGCGACCTTGGTGTTGACGGCTACTCGCAGCACTCGGCCACCGCGCTCAGGGATGCGACGGTAGAAACGCTCGACCTCAGGATCGTTTGGATCGGGAGAGCGGAGGGCCGGTTCCTTTACCGCCGACTCTATCCACTCCCTGAGGATCAGACGTTCGCGCATTACTTCTGCGACGTGCCTTGTGTAGTCCAGCGTCAATGGGTCCAAGATTTCATCCATCCTTAAGGTGGAGCTGCCGTCTGCAATAGTCGTGAAGGCATCCTACGGATGTTTCTTCCGGAATATCGATATTGGGACGCGCCTCTCGGCGGAGGGAACAGGTTCACAACCGCCATGGCTGCCAAGCCGACATGGGTAAATGGTTTCAAGAGATTGCCCACCCTTCGGAGAGGGTTTCCGCCTGTTCCAATACCGTTTGCGTCGCCTTCTCCTGCTTGTCCGGCGGGTAGCCGTGCCTGCGTAGGATGCGGCGCACCAGGACTCTGAGATGGGCACGTACATTCTCGCGCAATGTCCAATCGATGGTCACGTTGTTGCGAACGGTCTCGACGAGCTGGCGGGCAATGCCGCGGAGCGTCTCGTCGCCCAGCACCTGCACCGCACTGTCGTTGGTCTCCAGCGCGTCGTAGAAGGCCAACTCCTCATCTGACAGCCCCAGCCGCTCCCCCCGTGCGCCGGCCTCTCGCATCTCCCGTGCAAGCTCAATAAGTTCCTCGATGACCTGCGCCGTCTCAATCGCCCGGTTCTGGTAGCGGCGCAGGGTCTGCTCCAGCATTTCGGCAAAGGAGCGGGCCTGCACCACGTTCTTGCGCCGACGAGTGGACACCTCACCCCTGAGCAGCTTCTGAAGCAGCTCCACGGCAAGGTTGCGATGCGGCATCCCCTGGACCTCGGCTAGGAACTCGTCCGACAACACGGAGATGTCCGGCTTGTCCAGCCCCGCAGCGGCGAAGATGTCCAAGACGCCCTCGGAAGACACCGCACGGGAAATGATCTGCCGCACAGCGAGTTCCAACTCCTCTTCCGACTGGGCGTCGGGCACCGTCCGCTTTGACAGCGCAGCACGCACCGCTTGGAAGAATCCGACGTCGTCGCGAATGCGGTGCGTCTCATCGTGTGGCACAGCAAGAGCAAACGCCTGCGACAATTCCCGCACCGCGTTCAGACAGCGCTCCTTACCGTCCTCTTGGGCCAGGATGTGTTCCTGGGCGGCGGGCAGCAGCCCCAGCCGCTCCTGGGGAGCGCCCTCCGTCCACTTCGACCAGTCGAAGCCGTGGAACAGGGCGCAGCATACTTCGTGTTTCTCCAACATGACGGCCACGGCTTCCTCTTTGTCAACGGCGGTTTGTCCGGTCCCACCGCTCTCGCTGTAGGTGTTGGTGGCTAAGCGGATGTCATGGGCCAAGCCAAGGTAGTCCACCACCAGCCCGCCAGGCTTGTCCTTGAACACTCGGTTCACGCGAGTAATGGCCTGGAACAACCCATGCCCGCGCATCGGCTTGTCCACGTACATGGTGTGCAGGCTCGGCGCATCGAACCCCGTCAGCCACATGTCCCGCACCAGTGTGACCCTGAGTGGGTCGTCCGGGTCCCGGAAGCGTTGGGCCAGCGCCTCTCGCCGCGCCTTGTTTCGGATGTGGGGCTGCCACTCCACGGGATCGGAGGCTGAGCCAGTCATCACCACCTTCATGGCACCATTCCCGTCATCGTCGTCGTGCCAGTCGGGGCGCAGACGCACCAGCTCCCGGTAGAGGTCGATGCAGATGCGACGGCTCATGCAAACGACCATCGCCTTGCCTTCCAGGGCCTCCAACCGTTGATCAAAGTGGGCAACGATGTCCTCGGCGATCTGTTTCACCCGATTCTCCGACCCGACCACCGCCTCCAGCTGCGCCCACCTGGTCTTGAGCTTCTCCCTGCGCTCCACCTCCTCTCCCTCGGTGGCCTCCTCAAAGTCCTCGTCGATGTGCGGCCTTTCGCCCTCTTCCAGGATGAGCTTAGCAAGGCGGCTCTCGTAGTAGATGGGCACGGTGGCCCCGTCCTCGACGGAACGGCGAATGTCGTAGACGCTGATGTAGTCGCCGAACACGGCCCGCGTGTTGGCGTCCTGAAGCTCGATGGGCGTCCCCGTGAAGCCCACGAACGAGGCGTTGGGCAGCGCGTCCCGCATGTGCCGGGCGTAGCCGTCCACGAAGTCGTACTGGCTCCGATGCGCCTCGTCTGCGATGACCACGATGTTGCGCCTGTCCGATAGGGTCGGGTGAGTGTCGCCCTTCTCTTCAGGAAAGAACTTCTGGATGGTGGTGAAGACGACGCCTCCGGCGTTCACCGACAGCTTGAGGCGGAGGTCTGCCCGGCTCTCCGCCTGCATCGGCGGCTGGCGCAGCAGGTCCTGGCAGCGGGAGAAGGTGCCGAAGAGCTGGTCGTCCAGGTCGTTGCGGTCGGTGAGTACCACGACGGTCGGATTCTCCATCGCTGGCTCCCGAACGATTGCCCCGGCGTAGAAGGCCATCGTGAGGCTCTTGCCCGACCCCTGGGTGTGCCACACCACGCCGATGCGTCGGTCACCCATCTCTCCGCCAGGCTTCCGGCCAGTCTCGTACTGGCCCCGGCCGTCTTCTATCCCCTTCTCGGCCCGCTGCATCCTAGCCGCCCGCAGGGTTTCATACACAGCGACGCGCACGGCGTGAAGCTGGTGGTATCCCGCCATCTTCTTGACCAGCGCGCCGCCATCGTCCTCGAACACGATGAAGTCGCGGAGCAGGGATAAGAACCGGCTCGGCTCAAAGACGCCTTCCAGCATCACCTGGAGCTCGGTCATGTGCGAGTCGGCTAGGGCTTCGCCGCCGATGGTGCGCCAGGGCTTGAACCACTCCTGTCCGGCGGTCAGGGTCCCGATGCGGGCCTCGGTCCCGTCCGAAACCACCAGCGCCTCGTTCATGGAGAACATGGTGGGCAACTCGGCCTTGTAGGTCTGGAGTTGCCGCCACGCCGTCCAGATGGTGGCGTCCTCGTCGGCGGGGTTCTTGAGTTCTACGACGACCAAGGGCAGCCCGTTGACGAACAGTACGATGTCCGCTCTGCGGTTGTTCCTGTTCTCACTGACGGCGAACTGGTTGACGGCCAGCCAGTCGTTGTTGGCGGGGTTGTCAAAGTCGATGACCCGCATTTGGCCGCCGCGCACTCTGCCGCCGTCCTCTCGGTATTCGACCTCCACGCCCCCTACCATCATCCGGTGGAAGGCGCGGTTGCGGGCCTCCAGGCTCGACCCATCGGGGCGAGTGATCTTGCGGAAAGCGTCTTCCAACGCCGATGCGGGCATGGCGGGGTTGAGCCGAGCAAGGGCGTCCCGCAAGCGGCGCTCCAAGACCACCTGCCCGTAGTCGCTACGCTCGGCGTCGGGCGTGCCTGGAGCGATGTCCGCGCCGTGCGCTTCCTGCCAGCCCAGGGCGGCCAGCCAGTCGAGTGCAGCCCGTTCAACATCGGCTTCGGTGATGGTTGTCATCGCATTCCTATGCCAGCATCAGGCGTTCGCCCTTCGGCTCAGGAATCGGGTCGCCGAACTCCCGCGCCGTTTCAAGCCACAGGTCTATGGCCTGGCCGACCTCCTCCAAGGCCGCCTGCTGGGTATCTCCGTGCGCCGCGCATCCCGGAAGCTCGGGAACCTCGGCCACGAATGCCTCATCCTCGTTGCTCCAGTAGATGATGACCTCGTACTTGTGCATCGTCCTCCCCTTACAGTCGATTTTTCAGGACTGCCTGCCTGACTTGGCGCACCTGGTATGGCTTGGCATGGCTTCCGTCACGTTGGATGTTGATCCGCTCACGGACGCCCTCTTTCCTGAAGGTGTGATGACTACCCCGGACTCGCTCAACGAACCCCAAGCGAAACAGGAACGTGCGAAGGTCGTCGAAGCGTATGTTTGCGTCCGACTGGCCGCTCAAGATCCTCTGCCGGAGGTCGCTTCCACGTCCCCTCATTCCAATTCACTCACGAGCACAACGCTGTCCCCGGCATTGTTCGGCATGCGGCTGATTGTCCAGCCAAGGCCGGAAAGACAAGCAAGGGCAACCTGTTCAACTTCGGTCCCCGTGACAGTGGTCATGGCAGCTTCTTGGTAATCACCGTTTCCGAACCTTCAATTTCCCTGTGCACTCTAAGGAAGGCTTCACCCACCTCATGCACCAATGCTCCGAGTATCTTCGTGGCAACAACGTCATCAAAGTTGGGTCTAACGGCAAGTAAAAGTGTAGTTATGAGGTTCAGGGAAATTGCCGTAGCGTGACTGGGATCTGTCAATCCCATGTGGCTTGGTCCAGCCAAGAGCGCTCTTTCATTGACTCCAATCAACCCCAGTCGCCAATACACACCGTGCGAATTCGCGTGCACATTGTCGCTGGCCATCCTGTAATAAGTCCTCCAATGTGCCTGGTCAATTTCTTGTTCAATATCGATGATGCCCGGTCTCTTGTCATTTAGTGTCGACGCGGCCCAGCCATAATCCCCTTTGAACGGGTTTCCGAATCGGGTCACAAGGCCATCATGGCATGCTTTGAGCTCAGCAAATTCCTGATTTGGTAGAGGTTCTTCGTTGATTCGTCCTGCATTGTCCCGTAGCAACTTAGCCAGCTTGTACCGCTGTATGGCACCATGGAGCAGATACTTTTGGGCCACACACTGGCCCTTTACACTGATGAACTGGCTGACTACTGCGATTTCATGAAGAGACCGCCAGCGGGCGTGTGCATCGTCCGCATATCCTGACTTGAGCAAGACAAGAATTGCCGATGATGTCTGGCAAGCCCTAGCGTGCAATCTGCTGAGTGACTCAAAGACTGCATTACCCAAAACCTCTCCAGATTCCCGGACTCTACTGTTGAAATCACCTCCTGTCTCAATGGCAATGGAGATAAACAGGTCGAGGAGATCTAGTGGCTCTTGCCAGCGCTGGTAGAGTCTCTCTTCGAACCCACGGCGGAACTGCCGGTTCTCTTGCAGGTCAAGCGGCGCGTTTCTCCTGACGGTTGCCAGCATTGATTCAGCCATCGAATCGACAAGCTCAGGGACCATTTTGGACACCGCATCTGCAAGTTCTTCGGGTCTACTGCTAAACGCTTCACTCTGGCTCATTTCTGCCAATGCACGGTTGAGAGTGGCTTGAAGTATTTTCATCTGCCTACTTCCCTGTTGGCCCGTTGTATTCATTCACCACTATCTCCCCGGACATTAGTTTCGGCAGTAAAGCATCCCGCTGAGCAGCCAAGTTCTCGCATTCAGTGAGTAGCGAATACTGCCTCTCGCGTGCTGCTTCAGCTACTCTACTGAACGCCGTAACGAGCTGGCTTGGCGGTACGACTATGGATGGGATTCGCAAAGCGTCGACGGGCAACATGTTGACTGTCGTGCCAGTCGCGTAGCCGCTAACTACGCCGTGCATGGAGCGAGTGTTGAGAAGTTTGCAGACATAGTCAGCCGAAAGAGCGGAGGACCTGTTGGTCTGTATCCGATATAAGTGGTGGCTGAACAACCCCTTATCACCGAGGTGCCTTGGCACTATCGCTGCGAACCCGATCAGCAACCTGTCGTGACCTTGCTCCGTATTGGCGACCAGAACATCACCGGGCTGTGTGACGTGGCGATCCTGGAAATTGCCGGTGTAGTATTTGATGCCGTCTTCCTTATAACCGCCACCTTCGTAGATTGAGTTCAGGTTGTGCATCGGTATCCCGGTTGATGCTAGACCTGACCCCTTGTATGACAATCCTCTAGCCAGATCAATGCAATCTGATAGCGTCTTCACCTCCCACCCCTCCGGCACCTCCCCCAACTCCGAATCCACCAGCCGCTCCGGGAACAGGTCGTACAAGTCCGCGGGTAGGCCCGGCAGCGACTCCCCCCGACGCCAGCGGCCCTCCATCTTGGCCCGCACCGGCTCGAAGTCCACGAACCACGACTTGAAGAGCGCCCGCGCCATCGCCTCCAGTGTCTCGTTCATTCGCCGGTTCAACTCGATCTTGTCGTCCAGCGTGCCCAGCACATTGGCGATGGCCCGTTGTTCCGGTAGAGGCGGAAGGGGAACCTCCAGGGACTCAAGCATCCCCTTCGTGAGGGCGTTGCGAGTGCCTCCTGAACCTGCCCATGAAAGGAACAAGGCTTGCGTCTCTGGAGAAACCAAGTGAAAGCGAAGATAGCCCGCATCCAGATAGTCAGAGCTTGGTCGGATGATCGCCACATGCTGATTGACGCGGGCAGGCAACACATCGCGGGCAACCTGGCACACACGCGCTACCGAGTCTCCGGTGATATTGAGTAGGACATCCCCTTCAAAGACTTCCACCCCTTCCAGTTCGGCGGCATGGTGTTCTCCGATGAACGCCAAGCCGTCTCGGTGGAAGCCATCGTTGTGCACGTTCTGGCTACGGATCAGGGCATAGCTTCCTTGTTCCAAGTAGACATCTCTGCCCCCGCGAGGAGTCGCGCCACTGCCAATCTTAGTGCAAGCCTCTCCCAGCGTCACCTCACGCCACCCGTTTTGCGCCTCCAGGGTGGTACCAACTTGAACCACCACGTACTCTCGTTCAATCTCCCGGTGAAAACTCTCCGGCAGATTCGCCCAGTCGTGGGCCTGCACCAGGATGGGGATGTTGGATTCTTGGAGCGCCTCGATCAGGTCGATGAACTCCACGCCGAGTGGATTCAGGTCGGGGCCGCGCACCACAAGGTCCAGGTCGCTCCCCTCATGGCTCTCGCCGTTGACGCGACTGCCGTAGGCCCAGACCTCGGCGTCGGGCACGTGTTCTCGGAGTAAGTCTTCCACTATGCGAAGGTAGTGGGGCGGGAGCGACAGCCGGTCAGTCATCGGCGGCCTCCCCAAGCACGCGAGCAAGTTGTTTCGCATCGCCGATGAACTCCGGAAGCAGCTTCAACGTGGTCTCCGCGAACCCTTCGCCGTAGTTGTGCGCCGTATCGTTCCGGTTGTCCCTGTAGAGGAACCAACGCTCGCTGGCTTCCACAGTGATGAGGCCATGCTTGGCGGCGTGCCGGAAGGCGTCCTTGAAGGTCAGCCTGTCCGCCTGCCTGTTGCTGGCGAAGAAGGGCCGGAGCCGCTTCTTGAGTAAGCTCCCGCACTGCTCCAGGATGATCTCGAACTCCTTCACCGCGGCCGCTCGGAAGATGTCGTAGAAGGCGTCGCCCGGCCCGCGTCGCTGCAGTTCGTCGGAGGCCGACTCCAACGTATCGATGCAGCGGGTGAGGAAATCGGTGTTGATCGGCATGGGGTCACGCGCCCCCTGGGGATTCCCCCGAGTTCTCAGAGTCCTCAAAGGGGTTGACCACACGGACACCCGTCGGCTCGAAATGGCGCACGTTGCGGGTGACCACGGTCAGGCCATGGACAAGGGCCGTAGCTGCAATGAGCAGGTCAACGTTGAAGTGCCCGATGTCCCCGGACATTCGTCCCCAAAGCCTGGCGGCGGCCGGGTCCACCCCAATGATTCGGTCTGCGAAGGAGACCGTCGTCTGTTCCATCCAAGCGGCGAGGTCATGCGCAAAGGCTGGGTCTCGCCGTCTCTGCTGCGCCAAGCCGCGTTCCATCTCGGCAAGGGTTACGACGCTGATGAACACGTCGCTCGGTCGCTGGCCCTGTAGCCACCTGGCCGGGAGCGGGTGGCGGTCGGGTCTGCGCAACAGCGATACCACATCGGTGTCCAGAAGGAACATTACAACTCCAGAGGACGGGGAGCCAACGGGATTCGTTCGAACTCGAACTCGTCGTCACCGCCTGGGATGGCCAACAGGTGCTCGATGAAGGAGGAAGCGTTCTCAGACGGGAGCTTGCGCAGCCGGTCGTACTCGTTCACCGACATCACCACCACGGCGGGCTTGCCTCGACGGGTCACCTGTTGGGGTTCTCCGGCAAGGGCGGCGTCCACCACAGCGCTGAACCGGTTCTTGGCATCTTGGAGAGCCCATTGCGCCATAATTACCTCCTAGCTAGATAGGATAGCTAGATTATATGAGTTCTACGCGCCCACCGGCAAGAGATGAGCTTCCTCTATCGCCCAAATCCCAGCTTGGCCAGGTTCTCCTCGATAGCCGCATCTAACCTCTGCGCCTCGGCCTGCTGCTCGCGCCATTGGGCCGAGAGACGGGCCATCTTCTCGGCGAAGGGCTCGCCGTCGTCCTCCTGCGGCGCGGCGCCCACGTATCGGCCAGGCGTCAGGACATGCCCATGTTTCCGTATCTCGTCCAGCGACGCGCTCTTGCAGAAGCCGGGTTCGTCGGCATAGTCGTCCTCTCGCGTGCCGCGCCACGCGTGGTAGGTGTCGGCGATGCGGGCGATGTCCTCCGACGAGAGGTCCCGCCGAGTGCGGTCGATCATGTACCCCAGCTTGCGGGCGTCGATGAACAGCGTTTCACCGGTTCGCGCCTCCCCACTGCGGCCTCGCCGCAGGAACCAGAGGCAAGCTGGTATCTGGGTCGAGCGGAAGAGCTGGCCCGGTAGGGCGATGATGCAGTCCACGAGGCTCGCCTCGACGATGCTCTTGCGTATCTCACCCTCGCCAGACTGGTTCGACGACATGGAGCCGTTGGCCAGCACGAAGCCGGCGATGCCCCGGGGCGCAAGGTGATGCAGGAAATGCTGCACCCATGCGAAGTTGGCGTTGCCCACCGGCGGTGCGCCGTACTCCCACCGCTTATCGTCACGCAGCCGCTCACCGCCCCAGTCGGAGACGTTGAAGGGAGGATTGGCGAGGATGTAGTCGGCCCGCAGGTCCGGGTGGCGGTCGTTGTGGAAGCTGTCGCCGTGCTCGATACGGCCCTCGATGCCCCGTATCGCCAAGTTCATCCTGGCCATGCGCCAGGTGGTGTAGTTGGACTCCTGCCCATAGATGGATATGTCTCCCCTGGCCTTGCCCGCATTGCCGTTGCCTGAGGCGTGGGCGCGGATGAACTCCACCGACTGGACGAACATGCCGGAGGAGCCGCAGCACGGGTCGTAGACCCGGCCCTGGTATGGCTCCAACATCTCCACCAGCAGCCGAACGACGCTGCGCGGGGTGTAGAACTCGCCGCCCTTGCGTCCCTCGGCCAAGGCGAACTGTTCCAGGAAGTACTCGTAGACCTCGCCCAGAACGTCCGTGGCGCATGCCTCGGCTCCGCCCACCTTGATGTTGCTCACCATATCAACCACCTGTCCCAGACGTGTCTTGTCCAGGGCAGGGCGTGCATAATCCTTGGGCAGCACGTCCTTGAGGGCAGGGTTGTCCCGTTCGATGGCGGTCATGGCTTCGTCCACGGCCTGACCTATGGAGGGCTGACGGGCTTGGGCTTGCAGCTTGGGCCAGCGGGCCTCTGGAGGAACCCAGAAGATGCTCTGGGCACGGTACTCGTCCGGGTCTTCGGGGTCAGCGCCGTCGGCGACTTCGACCTCCAGCTTGGCATGGGCCTCCTCGAAGGCGTCGGAGATGTACTTCAGGAAGATCAGGCCCAGGACGACGTGCTTGTACTCGGCGGCGTCCATGCTGCCCCGCAAGGCATCGGCCATCCGCCACAGCTCGGAACCGTAGTCCCGCGCGGAGCCATCGCCGTTCGCCCCTGAGTCGTTCCGTCTTCTCCGTGCCGTCGTCATCGCGCCGCTCTGCTGCGCTTACTCTCTGAACGATAACGGTCTGCTTCCCGTCTGGGGTTCTTGCCCTCCGGTCCATAGCCGTGTCGAACCAGGAACCCTGGCACGCCCCCATACTCGACGGAGATCACTGCCGATCCGGCGGCCTTGTCGTGGCCGGGCAGGAAGAACGACCCGATGGCCGTCTCCGCGCCGCACCCGCACCAGCATTCGCCCGTCGGGAGCAGCCGTTTGATTGATGCCATATCCAGTTCGCCTCCCAAAATACTTATCTCGAAAAACCCTTGCCTGTGAGCCTAGAATACGCTTCTAGCTCTATGTCAGTCAACGAACCCTGCCCAGCAGACTTTGCAGAGTTGGGTCGTCGTTAATGATCTCAGCGAAAGCTAGGTGCAGCGCAACCAAAATATGTCCCTATGCCAGTAGAGGTTGCTTATCTGTTGGGATTCATCGCTGCCTCCCCATTTGGAAATGAAAAAGGGCTCCACATATTCGTGGGTATTCAGGTCGCTACTCGTGCTCGACACCCAATCTGAGGTCCACTGATTTGGCAATGATGGATCGCGCTTCATAGTCAATTCCCCATTAAACGCAAGAAACCACACACATTGGTAGGCAGGGAGACACCGACGCTAGGTCGTCGATGTCTCCCTGTATTGGCGGTCTAGCGTCCAGCGCCGACTGGCTCATTCTCCCGCGCCTGTTCCAGCTCCATCGCCCACTCGAACATGGACATGGAGGCGGGCTGCGGCTTACCGTTCTTGCGCTTCGGCTTCACCGGCTCCTCGGCCATGAACTCGGCCCAAGAGAACAGAGACTGCTGCGGCTCGTCGGCCTCGACGTGGTGGCCGTTTCCGTTCACGGTATTCGCCTTGTGGCTGTGACCGTTGCCGTTGCCGTTGACCGGCGTCAGTTCGACCCTCGGCCCGATGCCGAAGAGGTCGTCATGGCCCCCGTATCCATTACGGGGCAGGCTGTTGGCGTGGTGTCCGTTTCCGTTCACCCCGACCGTCTCCGGCTCCACTTCGACGACCTTCCAGCCGTCGTCCACCAGCAGTTCCTCGGCAGCGGACTCGGCGTTCCGCGCCTGGGCGAAGACCGCCTCCACTGTCTCGGCTTCGTTCTCTTTCTCGTCGCCGCTGACGATCCTGCGGGCCAGGGCCATCATCAGGTCGTCGCCGTCGTCCCCGAATGCGGCGAGGCCGTCCTCCGGCAGCTCGCCCTCGACGGCGAGGGAGCTTTGCAGCTTCTTGGCCACCAGCTTCAGGGCGTCCGCTTGGAGGGTGTTGCGGTAGGACATGTACACCACCTTCACCGGGCGGGTCTGCCCGATGCGCCACGACCGGCGGGAAGCCTGCCGGGTGACGTATATGCTGTATTCGACCTCTTGCCAGACGATCGTTTGGAAGTCGATCAGGTCGAGGCCGGTCTGCACGAGCCGGGGGTGGCAGATCAAGACATCGATGCCCTGTTTCACCCTGTCGGCGACCCACGCCTCCCGCTTGTCGGGGGCCACGGCGTCGGCCTTCATCACCGCCACCCTGAAGCCGTGCCGGGTGAGGATGTCGTCCATCCGCTCCGTCACGTCCCTGGTCCCCGTGTGGGTCACGTAGACCAGCACCCTGCGTCCCTGCATGCGCTCGGCGGCCACCAGATCGATGAGCGCCTTCTCCTTGGGGTAGAGTTTGCCCTCGGAAAGGGGCGGCACCTGGACGATGACGTCGCCAGACCTGGGGTCGAACACCGTCTCCCCCCTGGTGCACCCGTCGGGGAACGCGAGGAGGGTCTGCAGGTATGTGGCGAGCAGCCTCTTGGAGCCGGACTTGAGGGCCTCGGCCAGCTCCTTGCGAAGCTCCTCGAACACGGTGTCGTAGGCTGAGCGCTGGGAATAGCCCGTCGCGTCCTCCTCCGGGTCCATGCTGGACAGGAGTATCTGCTCCTCGTACGGAGGCAGCCCCGACGCCACGTCGGAGAGTCTGAGGAACACCGTGTTGTGGATGAGGTGGAAGAGCGCCGAGGGAACGAGGCCCGGCCTCTCCCTGGTCACCTTGCGGTACTTGCGGCGTCTGCTGCTTCTGCCGTCCTCCACCGCATCGTCGTCGGGCTTGCCGATGGAGTGCTCCTCGAAGCCGTAGCGCTGTATCCAGCGGTGCTCGTCCGACCTCTCGAACTCCGTCCTGATCTCCGGCGAGAACCGGTAGAGCAGGTGGAACAATGTACTTGCATACCCTCCCATCATCGTGCCGGTAAGGCTGAGGGACTTGCCGCAGACGTCGGCGAGAATGCCGGCGGTGATTCCCTGGGCGGAGCCTCGCCCCTTGAACTCGTGGCACTCGTCGAAGACGCAGAGGTCGAAGAACCCATTCATCCTGTGCTTGATGTAATCGGCCAATGGATAGCGCTTGGGGCCGGAGTTGTCGGCCTGCCAGAGGGGAGCGCCGCAGTCTGGGCAGGTGCGCTTCCTTCGGTTCAGGTCGGCATCGGTCAGGGGCACACCGTCCTTGTCCACCACCTGGGTCGTGCAGTCGGGGCAGCAGGGCACCCGGAAGGGCTCGCCCGTCTCCTCGTCCCTGACCAGTCTGCCCCTGGAGGTGGCCCACCGGTAGATGACGGCGGCAGTCCAGCGGTAGGACAGCTTGGCGCGTTCCCTGCTCATCATGGCGAACAAAGGGCCTGAGCCGATGGAGAGCCTGAGCTTCTCCAGGTCTGTGATGGAGGTGACGACGGCGGCCCGTGCCAGGGGCACCGTCTGCTCCACCTCCCGCTTCCACTTGCCGGTCAGGTGCGGTGGGCAGATGATGAGCACCCGCTCGAAGCCCGCCATGTACGCGGCGGCTGCGCCAATAAACGTTTTTCCGGTGCCCATTTCGCCCACCACAGTCGTGCCCCGGTGGGTTCCGAGGGAGAGGGCGGCGCCCCTGATGGCGTCGGCCTGCGCTCCCAGGGGAGTCCTGAGCAGGCGGGGCAGCTCGCCGCCGTTCTCCGAGGGGCGGTAGAGCGGCGGGTAGGACTCCACCACCCGCTGGGCGATGGCGTCCTTGTAGGTGTCAATGAAGTCTCCGAGGTTCATGGTGTCGTCCTCCTGTGCGTAGTGGCCGGAGGACGACGCCGGAACCCCGAAAGTGCGTCCCCCGTGGGGGCGCTCGGGTCCCGGCAACGCCCCCAGGCGTCTGCTTGGATGTGCGAGGCACCGTCCTGTGGCGGGCCTCGCTGTGTGCGGCTCTGTGGGAGCCGTCTATGCGGCGTCCGGGAGAGTATCCCTTCGCCTGTAGTCGTCGTAGCACTCTCCCGTCAGGTGGTACGCCCTCACCAGCGAGGACACCACCGTGCCGTGGTCGTCGATGTCCACCGATGCGGTCTGCTTGGCGGGTTCTCCGGGTGCGATGGGCTGACAGCACCGGCAGCATGTCTCCAAGTTCATGGTGGTCTGCATGTCTCTACCTTCCTTTCCATACATAGGGTGGTGCGTCCGAAACGAAGCGAGGCCCTGCCGGTTCCCTGTAGAGGGAGCAACGGGGCCTCGTGGGTACGGCTCATGCTGAGCCGTCTATGCGGCGATGTCGGTGATCTCGCCGTCCTCCAGGTCGAGGGCCACCACGGTGGTCTTGAGCCGCTCGCGGTAAACCTCCTTCTCCGGGGAGTCCTCGACCATGATCATTTCTTTCGAGGTGCGTCCCTTGACCAGGATGCGCTTGCCCTCGGATTCGAGGACGAGGTTGTCGAGGAAGCCCGCCGCCACCAACATCGCCATGTGGCCGCGACGCAGGGGCATCAGCGGGCGGGTGCGGTTGTCCTTCGCGGGCCACAGGCTGTCCGTTATCTCCGTGCTGGCCCACAGACCCGACCGCCGCGCTTCCGTCGCGGCCGCTATGGGATCGACGGTCCGGGTGGCGAACAGAATGTCGCCGCTGGGCGAGGTGGCGGGGGTGTACTCCGGGTAGGGGTAGGAGCACAGCGGCTCCGGCTCCCCCAGCGACCACTCCATCACCATGCTCTCTGCGGCAGCGTCGGGTACGGGGTCTGCCTTCCGGTAGGCCATGAGCACCACCTGGTCGAACAGCTCCCGTTCAGGGACGGGGAACGCCCAGCATCGCATCCTGCCGTAGTGGGTGGACAGGTAGCGGGCCGAGTACGAGAGCCGCTGCCGGGGCACGATGAAGACCAGCAGGCCGTTCTCCGCCAGGTACCTGGTGCAGTGGGTGAGGAAGCTGTGCTCAACCCGCTTATCTTCCGCATCCCAATCGTATGGCGGATTTAAGACCAGCAGGCCGAAGGCCCCGTTGGCTATCGACGTGGCGAACAGGTCGGAAGCCAGGGTTCGGTGGAGCCGCTTCTCGGCCTCCTCGGCCCGGTCCCGGTGAAGCTCCACGCCGTAGGTCTCGATGGGGATGGCGTTGGGCCGGTCGAGGCGCTCGGCCAGCCTCTGGAGGGCGTCCCCGGCCCCGCAGCAGGGGTCGAGGATGCGCAGGATCTCTCTGTCCCTGTAGTAGTAGCCCGTGGGGGTGTGAATCAGGTCGGCCACCAGGTCTACCACCCTGTCGGGCGTGGGGTAGTAGCCGCCCTTGGCGAGTGCAGCTAGTCTCATGTCGTTTCTCCTTTCATCTCTCTGTGTGGCCGCCCTCAAGCGGCGATTCCGATGTCCTTGTGAGCGTTCTTGTATATGCCAACTACCTCTCCTATTCCCAGGTTCCTCTGGTAGCACAGAACCTGAGCTGTGCCGATGCTCTCGGCGCAGGTCACGCAGTAGGCTGTTATCAGCTCGGCTCGGTTGGCGACGGTGATGCGCCGCACCAGCACCGAGCCTCCGTCTGGGAGGGTGTGCCGGTAGAGCGTGACCGAGGGGTCGCGCCGTTCGGTCTCCGTTGCGGGCCTGAAGAAGTGCGGTTGCCCCGAACTGACCAGGTGCTGCGAGCCGTCGTGACCGCAGTACCGGCAAGTCTTCCCGTCGGAGCAGAACCGCTCCCAGGCCCCGTGGTTGCGCTGGCCTCTCCTCTTGCTGTTGCGCTTGGCCTTCCTGAGCGTCCTGTCCATCTCTCTACTCTCCCTCCGGCAGGACGAGCCTTCCCGACGACACAGCGTCGGAGAGGTCATCCCTGAGCTTGTCCGCCTTGGGGGAGCACCTGTAGGCCGAGACTCCGACGCTCTGGAGTGGGACAATCTCGCCGTTGTCGATGCCCCGCTCCCAGAGCCAGCTGGCCCAGGTGCCGTGCAGGGGCAGCGGGCTGCGCCGGTCGAGAAAGCGGTGGTGCAGCGCCGGGGTCTCCTCTTCCGACTGCGCCAGCAGCAGGAAGGAGTCCCGCTCGAAGCCGAACTCGGCCATCTTCGAATACACCAATGCGTGCCATCCTCCCGAACCGGGCAGCCGGGCTATCTTGGTCGTCCAAGTGCCGACGCTCTCGTATGGGATTACGCAGCGTTCGTACCCGCCGGTCAGCGCCATGCCGTCTGCGCCCCTGATCAGGTGGGCTACGTCGGGGGGCTGCTTGAGGAGGGAGGCCCAGATCGCCTTGAGCGCGGTCTGAGAGCCGACCATCGAGACGAACCAGAGGCCGTCGGTGCGGTCGTCGCGGGCGAAGGCGTCGGCGGTGGCCGAAAATCCTCCTGCCGAAATTGTGAACAGGTCGTCGGAGTCTACGGTGTTGGTTGCGAGCATGACGAATCTCCTTTCGGTGCTTGGGTTGTGAGCGATGCGCGGGGTGTCCCGCGTGAGAAGCCGGACGACACTGGGCCGCCGGTCAGGGCATGAGCCCCCGTTCCTTGAGGCTGACGAAGGTCTTTCCTCCGATGATTACGTGGTCGAGAAGCTCGATGCCCAGTAGCTTGCCCGCCTTGGCCAGGTCCCTGGTGATGGACACGTCCTCTGGGCTGGGATAGGCATCGCTGGAATGATGGTTGTGGATCACAACCACGGCGGGCATGGACTCGACCACGACGGCGCGGAACACCTCGGCGGGCCGCACAATCGACGAGTAGGTGTTTCCTTGGTAGACCACCCGCTGGCCCAGCACCCGGTTCCTGCGGTCAAGCAGCAGAACCCTGAGCTGCTCCTGGGCGAGGGCGGACATCTCCTTCTCCAGGAGGTCGTACACATCGTGAGGGGTGTTGATCGGCGGCAGGTCTTCCGTTGAACGCTCCGGCAGGGTCTCGACCTCGTAGCGCATCGCCAGCTCTCCCAAGAGGCTCAGATTGCTGCGCAGGGCTTCGAGTACCAGAGCCTGCTCGGAGCTTGCGGAAAGGTCCTCGGTGGCGTTCTTCTTCCTGGTCATGTGGGCCTCCTTCTGCGTTAGGTTGGAACAAAGAGCGGGGCCGTCCTCCGGTAGATGGAGAACGGCCCCGTGTTTGGTGCGCCCGGCTGATGCGGGCGTCGCTGTGAGCTGGTGAGGCTACGGGCTAGGCGAAGGGGGAGTCCTCCTCGGAGTGACCCGTGTCGCCGCCCCCGTTGTCGTTGGAGTCGAGGAAGACGACCTCGGAGGCGTGAACCTCGGTGCGGTGGCGGTTCTGGCCGTCCTCGTTCTGCCACGAGTTCTGGACGAGCCGCCCCGCCACGTAGACCCGGTTGCCCTTGCTCACGTACTCGTTCACCGCTTCGGCGGTCTTGCTCCAGCAGACGACATCGTGCCAATCGGCCTCGACCTGTCCGTCCTGGCGGCGGCGATCCGTCGCCAGCCGGAGCGTGGTGATCGCAGTGCCTCCCGGCGTGTACTTCATCTCCGGCTCGGTGCCCACTCTGCCCAACAGTTCGACCTTGTTAATCGTGCGTGCCATTTCGATTTCCTCCTATGTGTGTGGTGTGGCGCGGACTTATCGCGCCCGTTTGAAATGAAGCGGGGCCGGTTTCCCGAAGAAGGGAACACCGGCCCCGTCCTGCGCTTTTCCGTCAGGGGAGCGTCTAGCTGAACTCGGCTCAGCGAGACCGGCTCCTGATCTCGCCGAGGGTCTTCGGCTGCCAGTACAGGTCGCGCTCGACGGCGGGGACGCCGCCGAACACCGTCGCCTCCGCCAGCTCGTCGAGAGAGAAGTAACCGATTTCGCTCTCGAACCCTTCGACGAGGCCGAAGCAGGTTCCAGTCTCGGCGTCCCACTCGGTCACGTACCAGGTCCAGTTGCCGTAGGGAGAGAAGAGCTTTGCGACGGCGAGCACGTCGTCGTAGTCCCTGACGTTCTCGTTTGCGTAGAGGGCGGGGATGTTTTCGCCCTGCTCCTTCGTCATCAGTTCGTGTCCGCGCAGTCCGCTGTGCTTGTCCTGCCACGTGGTCGTGGCCCTGGCGGTTCCGGTTGCGTTGGTCATGGTGTCTCCTTGTATCTTGGTTTGATGTGACTGGGCGGGGCCGTCCCGGTAGATGAGGAACAGGCCCCGTGTGTGCGCTCCGGCTTGGGAGCGTCTAGCTGACCCGCACGTACTCCGACTCGATCTCGGTCACCACCTCCGCCCTGGTCTCAGGGTCGAGGAGTTCGTTGAGCCTGCGGTAGTTTGTGGAGTAGCGTGTCGATTGCACCAGGCTCACCGTTCGTCCGTTCACGGTGGCCTTGGCGTCGCCCTGCCTGCGCATCCACACCTTCAAGGTGTCCAGCGCGGTGCGTTTGGCCTTTTCCGGCTCTCTCATTGCGTCCTGAGCCTCCGCGTAGGCCGCCACCGCGTCATTTGCCTCTTCGTCCGTTACCTCCTCGGTCTCAGGGTCTTCGCCCGGCCCGTCAGCTTCCGCCATCCCCGGCAGGCAGATGTCCAGGAAGGGACACGACCTGCACTGCCAGCTTGCGGACGAGAAGTCCCTTTCCGGCAGAACGTCGGGGTCAGGCCCGTTCTGGACGTGGTGCGCCGCCAGCTCGCCGAGCCACTCGCAGGCGTCCTGGAGGGCCTTCTCCAGCCGCTCGGCGGGGATGACCTCGTAGTCCCAGGTGCGGCTGCCGGTGTCCATCGTGGAAATCACCGCATCCCGCAGGTCGTCGTAGGTTCCCAGGGTGTAAAAGGCTGCCTGGGCCACCGACGCCGGATGGCTGCGTTCCGCTCCCAGCGTCCGCCATCGCTTGAACGCCTCCGGCCCCCGCGTCTTGACCTCGACGATCATCTCGTCGCCGTATGCCGGAACTGCGTCCCCGAACAGCAGCGTCTGAACCTGGTCCGCTGCCTCGTCTTCAGGCAGGGGCATCCGTCCCGTGCCGTCCGGGTGTCCCGTCACCACGAGGTTGGGGCCTACCCTGACCGCCACCTGCCGTGGGTCCTGGGGGTCGGCGGAGTCCACATGCCAGCCAGCCCGCTCCATAGCCCGCACCACCACCGGCTCAAGGGCGTTGCCCGCCTCCATCGCCGTCAGCGACTCCTCGCTGGGGGGATTCGTCGCAGCGTACCCAGTTGCGGCATACCAGAGGGCGCGGCGGCAGCCCAGGGCCGACGAGGCCCGCACCACAAGCTCGCCGTCGTCGTCGAATCGTGCAGCGGGGCGGGAGAAGACCTCCGCCCTGTCTGTGTCAGTCGTTGTCATCGTCTTGCCTCCTGTCTTTTCCTGTAGATGGAATGTCGTCCGTGCTGTTCATGCGGCCTTCGCCTCGACCGTCAGTGCCGTCTTCCTTTCTTCCTTCCCGTTCAAGTGGGACTTGAGGACGTGGGCGATGCCGTCGCCGAGGCCGAGGACAGCAACGCTCCTGCCGTCCCCCAACTGGTTCCAGAAGGGTTGCATCTCGGAGATGCCCTGAATCTGGTCGATGATCTCGGCCAACGGAGTTCCCCGGCGCAGGTGCAGGGAGATCAACCGGCAGGCAAGCTCCGTCACCCCGTGCTGAAAGCTGCCCCCCTTTCCCAAGTGGCCGAAGACCTCGAAGGGCTCGCCGTCCTCGTCCACGGAGACGGTGACGAACAGGGAACCCATTTCGGTCTGGATTTTGGTGGTCGTACTTGGCAGGCTGCGGGGTCTGGGCCGTGTTGCTAGGGTCATGGCTTCACCCCGGCTGTCTGGCAGAGTGGGTGCGTCCCGCTGCACCCGACGGCCTCCATCCGCCCGAACCTGCTCACCGTGTCAGGGTCGTTGGCGAAGGACTCAGCCTCGACGCGGGTGTCGAAGTGACCGAAGGGCTCTGCCCCGTGTCCGTTCCGATAGCAGGTGGCGTGGTAGTGGATTTCCGGCGAGCAGTTGCGAATGAAGGGAAGCGCCGGAGAGTAGCGGTCGAAGTAGCCCGCCACCGTGAGCGCCATCTCCCGGTCCCGATCGTCGCCGAGGCCCAGGAGCGTCCTGACGATGGGCTCCTCGCAGTCCTCCTCTGCAAAGGTGGGGGTGAGCATCGCGTCCCGGATTTCGACGGGAAGGGATTCCCACCGCTCGCGGCTGAGCTTCAGCCCGCCGTGTGAGGGCGTCGTGACTCGCCAGACGCCCTCGCCCATATCCTCGATGTCCTGGGTCCAGCCCCAGGGTGTGTACGTCACTGTTGCCGTTGTCATTGATCTTCTCCTTCGTGTAGGTGAGAGAGTGAGACCGCCCCGTGGAGCGGCCCCACCCTCTTCGGAATCCGATTGACCGGCGGATTAGGCAGCCTGGGCGGCCTCGGCCTGCCGCATCTGCCGGAGCTTGTTGGCGGCGGCTTCGACCAGCGGTCCAAGCTCCTCCGCTGTCAGGTTGTCGATGCTCTTGCCCGTCCGGTTGGCAACGGCGGTGTGAAGCCCGTCCTCGTCGAAGCCCTGCTCTGTGGCGATCTCAACAAGCCGCTTCCGCAGGGTCTGCGCCTGGGCATCGTTGCGGCCCTTGGGCTGAGCCTGAGCAGGCTTGCCGTTGACCCTTGCCTGGGCGGGGACGCGCTGCGGCTGCGGCGAAACGTTCGTCGAGGACTGGTCGCCGTAGAAGTCATTCCCAAACTGGCTTCCGAAGCTGCGGAAGGCCCGCTTCATCCCGTCCGTGACGCAGCCCTTTATTGCGGTGTCATGGCCGTCTGGGGTGTCCTCCGTCACGGGGTGGACGCCGATGTCGGTGCGGGGCAGCGCGCCTGCCACCGTGACCCGGACGGGAGCGCTGTAGACCTGTGAGACCTTCACCTCTCCGGTCTGGGCATCGACGGTCTCGATGCGGCGCAGAGTCACGTCGCCGACAAGCTCCATTCCCCAGCCGCCGAACCCGAATATCTTGTTGGCCTGGTCGATGACGGCGTGGCCTTCGAGGTAGTCGAAGACCCTGCCGCCGCGCCCTTTGCGCTGGGAGACCAGAGTGGGGTCGAGGGGCTGCGAGAGGGCGTTGGTGACGGCGGGCGTGAGCCCGTCCCAGAGCAACTCGTGCTCGGTTACGATTGCGGCATCGGGCTTGTGCCCGTTTCCGTTCTTAGCCGCGCCGTTTACGTGGACGAGGCCGTTCCCGTGGTGTCCGTTGTTGTTGCCGTTAGTCATGTCGTATCTCCTTGCGTGGTGTTGTTTTCCTGTAGCGAATGACCGATGCGGGTTGCCCGTGGGAACCCGTGAGCGGGCAAAGGCCCGTCGTGAATCAGGCATAGGTCCTCCTCATTGGTGAGAGTGGGAATGGGATCAAGCGGGAGCGATTTCCGCTAGTAGGCGGGCCGGGGAAGCCCGGTAGGGAGAAAGCGGGAAGGAAAGGCGGCGGGGAGCTAGCGGGTGGAGCGGGCAGCCTGCGAGAGCAGACGGAGGAAGTCGGTGCGGCCCTGGGGAAGGGAAGCAAGCTCGGCCACGTCGCCGACACCTTGGGGAAGGGTGACGGCGGCGGTACTGCGACCAAGCAGGGTCAGAAGCCGCTCCGTCGCCTCAAGGCCCGCGCCGTCGTTGTCGAAGGCGAGGAAGACCCTGGGGCAGCCCCGCAGGGCGGAAGCGATGCGCTCGACGCCCTGGGTTCCCAGGGCAGCTACGGTGGGGATGCCCCAGGCTGCAAGGGCGAGCCAGTCGAAGACCCCCTCCGTAACTACCAACCAAGGCGGCACGGGGCCGAGCCTGCCGAGTCCAAGCACCGGCTTGGGGCCGGGAAGGGCCTGGAACCGGGGAGTCCGGTCGGGGTCGACCGCCCGGCCCACGAGCCAGCGGAGGAGGCCGCCGGATGGCGCCTGCCCCGTACTCGATACGGGGTCGGGGACGACGACCATCCCGGCGAACCGCTCCGAGCCTCGCTCGGTGAACAGGCCGCAGTGCCTGAGCCTGTCGGCAGTGAATCCAGCCGACTCAAGGGCCTGCCGCAGCCCGCTGCCCGGCGCATAGCCGAGGCCCAGGCGGGCTGAGGCGACCGGGCCGACGCCCCGCGAGGCCAGGTATTCCCGCGCTTCTGAGGAACGCCGGAGCCATCCGGCGTAGAAGCGCACCGCCGCCGTCATCAGGGCGGGGTCGCGGGGAGCAGGCGCAGCGGACGCAAGACGCCGCGTTCGGGCTGGACGATGAGCGGCCCTGGGCGCAGGCCCTGGGCTGCCGTCCAGCCGCGCGATGGCCTCCGGCAGGCTCAGGTTCTCCGACCGCCGGATGAAGTCCAGCACGTCGCCGCCCTCGCCGCACCCGAAGCAGTAGAACCGCTCCGTGTCGGCGTACACCGTGAAGCTGCCCTCCGCCTCGTCGTGGAAGGGGCAGACGCCTTGGCGGACCCTGCCCCTTCCCCTGAGACGCATCCCGGTGGCCTCCACCGTGTCGCCCAGGTCGTGGCGGGCCTTCAGCGCGGGGATGTCCACGTTGGCCGTCACCATCACGCGCCTCCCCGTTCGGCAGGCTCAGGGCAGGCTCCCAGGGGCCGCAGCCCCCGGAGGCTGCGCTCCGAGATCAACTTGCCCGGCCGCCAGCGCATCCCCAGCGCCGCGACCACCTCCAGCGTCCCGTCCCCGTGGGGCGCCAGCGCGGCGGCCCGCCCCGCGCCCTGGGTGTAGAGCGCCGAGGCCCGGTCTCCGAACCGCCGCTTCACGAGGTCCTTCCACTCCGAGAAGGCCCACCGGACCTCTCTCTGCGTGGCCTTCGCCACGTTCACGCCGCCCAGCACCGCCAGCGCGGTGTCGACGTCCCCCGCCTGCCTGAGCCGCCGCGCCTCGTGGATGCTCCGCGTCGCGCTCGGCTCCGCCGTCTCTGCCGTCGTCTCCGTCTCGTCCCTGAACCCCATTGCCGCGAAGAGCTGGTCGACCAGCTCCTCCAGGCTGCGCCGGGGCCTGTCCATCGTGTCCGTCGTCCGATTGCCAGCTACCAGTGTCGCCGTCGTCATTTCGCACCTCCTAAGTGCCTTTGTCTTGTTGCCTTGCCGATTGCGCCCGCTTGCGGGCAAAGAAGAAGGGCCGTCCCCGGATGGAGACGACCCTTGTGATTGGATTGAGTTGTGAGCGGCCCGAAGCCGTCAGCGGCGGAACCTGCGACCCGACCGCCGGGGTATAAACCGCCTGAGCAGCAGCGCCAGGACGCCCAGCCCGAACAGGTTCAGGAAGAAGACCTCCAGGTCGAGGGTCAGCAGCGGCGCCGCCACGACCAGGGCTATGACCCCAGCCCCAATGACCTTCGGCCGCTTCCACCAGGGCCGCTTCTCAGCAGCCTTGGCCGCCGCGTCGGAGACCGGCTCGTAGGCCGTCCAGATATCCAGCCCGACGAGCGCCTCCATCTCGGTTATCACCACGCCGGGACCGCAGCCCCCGGTGTGGCACCTGATCTCGATGCCGTTCCCGTCAGGCCGCTGCCGGAACGCCAGCCCGTCCGACTGCCCTCCGTGACAGAAGGTCGCCGTCCAGAACCAGCCCCGCTCGAAGCTGACTCTGTGCGGCAGCAGGTCGGCGATCCGCCTTGCGCTGGGTCCCGTGTACCGTTCCGTCCTTATCCGTGTGTCGTCCAATTGCATACCTCCTTCGTATGTTTGTGGCCTGGACTCCGTTCCGAAGACGCACCCGGCCCGCCAGCGATGCGAACGCAGGGGAGACCGGGGTGAATGAGACGCAGCTCGCCCAGGGCGCAAATCGTCCGTGGGGGGAGCTGCGTGACGTGAAGCGGCCAGCCTTCGCAGACCGGCGCGTGTCGGAGCTGTGGTCTAGCTGTGTGCCAGCCTGACCGCAGACGTGTTGAACTGGTCGAAGCGACAGGTGCACTTCGACCAGAGCCTGACCCGTACTCGATACGGGGTTGCCGAGAACGATGCGCTTTGAGCACGTCGTTCCCATGTCCGACGGATGAGGCGATCTACCCCAGCCGTCAGACGGGTGTCCAGCGACCGAAGCGATCAACTCCGAATCGTCGGACGGGTGCCCCGCGGGTGAAGGACCAACGTCAAACTTCCACCGCCGGACTGGAACCGAGGACAGAGGCCCTTGCGTCAACTCCGTCGCATCGGCCCACGCTGGTTGCGAAGGACCAACGTCAAACTCCGCATTGCCAGCATTCCCTCTTGGGCAAAGCCCGTGCAACAGGGATCACGCACCCAGGTTTCTGTGGTCGGAAACCTTGGAAAAAGCCAAACAGTGAGGTCATTATCGGCGATCCGCGACCCCCAAAAGACCCCCTGCGTGCCACCACCCGGCAAATTGCTTCAGTTTTCACCCTGGCAGCGCGAGTCATGACCGCGAGGGCAGCCACCACCGCAGCGTGAGCGCCCGCCACACTTTGGACACTAGCTCGCTCCTGGCCCGCGCTCTCCGCGTGTCGAAGAGCGCCGTCCTGCGCCAGCTGACCTGGCCGCTGCGGTCGAGGCCGTGCAGAGGCTGCTTCTCTGGGGGAAGCGTCATCCCGTGCTCTTCAAGCAACGCAAGCTCCACCTCCAGCAGGCGCTCCCGCTGGACGAGCCACTCAAGGCCCTTCCCGTCATTGGGGTGAGATTCCTTCAGCTCCCGCCACTGGACGACCACAGGCCAGGCTTCGCCGAAGACCTCCTTGTCGTCATCGGCAGGCTCAAGGGTCACCAGGTCTGGGTGCTCGCGCCACATCGGGGACTTTGGCGGAGGATTTCTGTCCCGGCCTGACGTACCGCTTTCACCTTCATCATCGCCTCGCCGGGAGGGACCGGCGCCGGCATGATCGGCCCCGGTCGTCTTCGCCCTCACGGTGTCGTCCCGCCCCAGCGCCTCGACACTGCCTTCGACCTTGGACAGACGCCTGCGCGCCTCCTTGCCCATGGACTCCACCTCGCTCTCCAACTGCTGCAACCGTTCTTCCAGCCTGTCGTTGCGCTCCCGCTGGCGGGCGGCCGCCGAACCGACACCCTCCTGCAACGCTCGCTCCAGCGCCTCTCGCACCCGCCGCGACAGCCTTCCCGTCCTGGCGCACTCGGCCACGGTGCGCTGGTCGATCTCCAGTACCCGCGCCGCTCCCTTGTGGCCCCGCTCCCGCACCAGCTCTTGCAGGAGGGTCATGAGCCGCATGTGGTACATGTTCTCCACGTCCCTGCTCTCCTCGATGCCGTGTTCTGTGGTCTTCATGGCAATTACCTCCTTTTCCAAAAACTCCTCTCAGCTATGAATTGCCGACATCTCCGGTCTCTTCAGAGTTCCCGTCCGGCGTAGCGCACCCCCACCTCAAGCGGGTTTTCGGGCGAGTTTTGTCATCGGGTCGTCGATTTTCCCCGGTGTAGACACCCCCACCTCAAGCCCGTTCTTGTCATTGCCAACCGAACTGGGGACTTTCAATAGATTGCTCACTGGTTACGTCCTGTAGAGGGGCATTTACCCCTGTTTTAGCTACGAAATCCCGACTTCGGACCCTTCGCCACCAAACTGCATTTCCTGTACACCCCCAATACTGCACGAGACGGGCCTCCGATAAGAGACCTTGCAAGGTGCCACCCTGCGAGGGGTCTTTTTTCTCGTTTGATTTGTCCACACTCTTTGCGACCGCCGCGGTCCGGTAACCGCGGCGAACCGCAAGGAGGTGAACAAGTTGGCGCTGAAATCGAAACTCCGATCCGCAAGACGGTTTATTCCCCTGGCCGCTGCGCTGCTGCTGGTGGCGCTGGTAGCCATCTCCGCGAGCAACATCGCCCTGGCCCAGGAGCCGTCCGGCAACGAGCTTTTTCTCGTCAACGCAGACCGGGAGTTCGTGGAGCGCAAGGGCAGCGGCGAGTTCGTCGCACGGCCCGTCTTCGACCGCGAGATAGAAAACCTCTTCTACGCCGTCCGCGACGCCGACACCGGCGATTGGATATCCGCCATGTACCGGGTCAGGGGGGGAGAGAAGAAGCGCTCAGACGGCTGGGAGTACTCGTGGGAGTATCCCAAGCTCGATGAGCAGCCCGACCTCGACCCCGACCGGGCCTACCTGCTGGTCATGCTGGCAGTCGCGGAGGACGGCAACCGAGGCGACTTCTACGCCGTCGTCCCCATCCATGAGCCGGGACGCATCTGGGACAAGATTCTTTCGGCCCTGAACCCCTCTCGCTGGGCCAGGGCCTTCGCCGGTTGGATGATCGAGGGAGTCCACGGAACGCTGTGCGGCGTCGTGGAGCGGACCTCGGGCGAGGACGCCGCCAACTGCCGGGGCGGGAGCTAGCCCATGAGCGACATCCTCACCGGGACTCCCCCAAACCTCACCTACGCCCACGACCTTGTGCAACAGGCGTGGATGGTCGTCTGGGCCGTCACGTCGGGAGCACTGGTGGTGATCCTGGGCTGGATGGGCCTCTCGCTCATCGTTTCCGAGCACCTGGGCAGGTCCCAGACGGGATGGCGGGAGATGGTCCCGCGCCTCGTGCTGGGGTTGGTGGCCGCCGCGTCCTCCCTGTGGTGGTGCGCCCTGGTCATCGACGTTGCCGACGCCGTGTCGGGCTTCGTCGCCGCATCCCTCGACGTCACCGCCGGGGACATGCTGCGCTCAACCCTCAAGACCCTGCTGACCGCTGTGCAGGCCGGGAGCGTGGGCATGGCCCTGCTGTTGGCCATCCTCTACCTCGTCTACGGCTTCTTCGTCCTCTACGTCATCGTGCAGATGATCCTGAGGCTTGCCCTCATCGACATCCTCTTGGCACTGGCTCCCATCGCGTTGGGGCTGTGGATTCTGCCGCACACGGCAGGGTGGGGCCGCCATTGGCTCCGTCTCTTCATGACGACGGTGTTCCAACAGGCCATCCAGCTCATCGCCCTGGCGCTGGGGTTCGGGTTCCTGAACGAGGTGGCGGCGATAGCGGCCTTCGAGCCGGTGCAGGACCTCATTTGGAAGCTGCTCATGTCGTTGGCCTTCGTCTACATGGCGACGAGGGTGCCGTCGCTGCTTGGCAACGCCGGGACCTTCGATAGCTGGCTTTCGATGCTCTATTTCGGCATGAACCTGCCCGCGTCGATGGTGCGGTCGGCGAAGACCATCGGCCTTGTGGCGGGCGGAGCCGCCGGAGGGCCGGGGGGTGTTGCGGTCGGAGCAGTGGCGGCCAGCGCGGGGTTGTCTGCTGCGTCAAGCGGTCTGAGTTCAGCGGCTTCGATGGCGACCCCATCGGGCGGCGGAGACATGGGCGGCGATGCCCCTAGGAGCGCCAACGAATAGCTCCAAACACAACGACAACGAAATCACTGAGGTGCAGGCAAGACACGCGCCGACCAACACGACTACGGAGGCGGATAGATGTGCAGCTAGACAGGCAGAGAGAACGAGACTGATAGAGACGAGCGGAAGGCTCGGAATACGAAAGGAGAAAAACAAATGGAAGACCTTACACAGACGATTTCAAACCTGGTGGGCATCCTGCTGGGGATCGTGGGAGCGGTTGGCGTGGGCTTCTTCATCTATGGGGCCTACCTGTACCTGACGGCATCAGGAGCGCCTCACCAGATGGAGCGGGGCAAGAGCGCAATGATAACCGCCCTGGCGGGCATCGTCCTGGCCCTTGTCGCCTACGGCGTTGTCGAACTGGTGATGAACGCCGTGGTCAACCCCGGCGTGGAGATCGACAGCGTGCCCAAGCCCACGCCTCCACCCACACCGAGCACGTAGTCGGAAGGAGAAAAACAATGAGAGAACACGAGGTACCGACCCACGTGCAGGCCGAGGACAGGGTGCTGCTGTGGTTCACCTTCCCGCAGATCGTGGCTGTCGTGGCGGTGTGCGCTCTTTCCTATGGCGCATACCGCTACGCCCCGGTCGGGCCGTCCGAGGTGCGGATGGGAATCGCCGTCCTGTTCGGGCTGACGGGCATCGCCGTTGTCGTGGGGAAGATAGGCGGTCGGCGGCTGCCGCTGGTGGCCGCCGACCTGCTGAAGTACCGGCTGGGCGCGCGGGTCTACGCAGGGGCGGTGTCCCAGCTGGTACGCCCTGTGCCGCTCGCGCCGACGCAGCCGGTGAAGGACGGTCCCGGCCCTTTGCGTCTGATGGCTCGGAGGGCAGGAAAGACCCTCAAGAGGCTGCGTCGCCGCAAGAAGCAGAAGCGCAACGGGGAAAGAAAACCCTTCCGTCCACACTGCTGGTTCGGCAAGCGCCGTCGGAAGGCGGGGAGGGACAGCCAGGGCCACGGTCCAAAGGGTTGGATGGCGGTGGTGGCCGTTGTCGCAATGGCGGCGGTGGCCACCGTCCCCCAGGCTGCTCTCGCCGACGACCACGAGCCCTGGCGGGATGAGATCGACTTTGAGGTGACAGAGCCCGTGGAGGGGCGGCGGATATTCGTCGAGGGATTCTTTGTAAACGGCGACCGCGCCGCAGTGACGCTGAGGGCGGCGACAGACCTGGACATCCGGGTGCGGGCCTTCGGCGGCAGCCAGGGAACGTCGCTGCGCTTCTGGGGTTCGGCGAGTCTCACTGAGGGGGAGACCATCGACTACTCACTTCCCCTCAATGGGCCAATGCCGTCCTTCACCGTCTCGTGGGAGGACACGCTGGGGCAGGTTGGTGCGGTCACCACCGAACATGACCGCATCCCATACCCGCTCCCCCAAGTCGAGGGCGAGGTCTGCGACCTGCGCATGACCTCTCTCGGCTGGACGCCGGGAGCCGTCACCGGCGTTGTCGAATCTGATTGCGTTGTCACCGTCGAGGAGCCGGTCGAGCTTCGGTCCGTCGCCGGGCACGAGAGCGTGATCGAGACGGCCCTCATGGATGCCGAGGTGACGGCCATCGCCGGGACGCTCTCAGTCGCCACGGGATCATCGACTGCGAGCGTCGCCTTCGTCCCCGACGGGGAGACCAGCTTCAGGCTAGACGTGCCCACGGGCGAGGCGATTCACACCGTGAGCGTGGACGTGAGCCTTGAAGCTTCGCTGCGGATACCCATTCCTCCGCTGACAACACTCACCCACCACCCGGAGCGGACGGAAGAGCGCACCGAGACGGTGAGCCTGTGGAGACCGGGAACGACTCGGACAGTCAGCGAAACGGTCACCGTGACCAACGACGACGGCACCACGACCGAGCACACCATATCGGCCACCCTGTCAATCCCCGGCGAGACGGTCCAGAAGAACGTGACGCTCACCATCGTCCATCCCGAGCACGTGAAAGCCGAGACGACCGACAGAGAACCGCTCACCCGCACCCGCCAAGAGATGGTAAGCCTGGCGTCCGCCGTTGGTTCGGACGACCCATTCAAGGTACTGGCGCTGCCTCAACCGGAGCCGAAAGACCCGCCCGCCGAGCAGACACCCGCAAGTGGTCTCAGCAACTGGTTCGACCTATTGGGATGGGAGTGGCCCTGGTGAGGCGCGCATGGACGGCAATCCTCCTGGCCGGGGTTGCGCTGGCTACCACCGGCGCGGCCCCGGCGGAGAAGTGGGCGATGCTTGCAGCCTTCGACGCGGTCTTGACCGCGATGGCCTACGCCGCGTCGGGCGTCTGTCTGTTCGCCATCGTCTGGGCGGGTTTCGTCCTGATGGCCGAGGGCGCAGAGGAGCGGGGTGGAGGCAGAGCCAGGACCGCCGTGGTAATGGCCGTCGTTGGCCTGGTGCTGGTGCTGTCGGCCAAGGGCGTCGCCGCGCTGTTGAAGCACGGCGTCATCCCCATGCCAGTCCCCTAATGAAAAAGGAAGCAAACGAATTGAAGAAGCTGTTTGAACGAATTATAGGACGAGGAGCGCAGGCCCCACCGGGGGAGACCGGCGCTCCCAGGGATGCCGAGCGCAAGCTCCTCCCGCCCGAGCTGCCCCTCTTCTTCATGCTCTCGCACCTGGAAGAGGACGGGCCGGTGCGCCTGGACGGCGTGAAACTGGGCGTGTGCGAGGTGATGGGGCTGGAGCTCGACGAGCCGAAGCTGGGGGCCTTCGCCGGTGCGCTCAACGCCCTCGACTTCCCCGTACAGCTTCTGGTCCGCCATCACCCGCCGCGTCTTGGCGGACTGCGTCAGAAGTTGCAAGAGGCCCAACCGCAGAACCTTCCACCCCAGACAAAGGCCGCCGCCGAGTCACTGAACCGCCTGCTCACAGACCTTGAGTCCCGAGACGGAATCCTCGACCGGCGCTTCTACGCGGTGTGCGAGCACGCCCGCATCGACGAACTGCGGGGCCTGCTGGCGCGGGCCGGACTCTCCGTCCATCCCCTCAGAGGCCGCCAGCTTCGGATGTTTTTCGTCTCCGCAGCTCTCGGCGGTTCGCCCTCCGATATGGACGACAACGAGGAGGTAGAGGTGCAGCTCAACCGCAGGGACATGCGCGTCGGTGAGAGTCTCGTGCGCTCCCTCCACCTGGGCAAGTGGCCCCGCTCCCTGGCCCCTGGCTTCCTACAAGGGCTGATGGCAGCGGGAGCGCCAATGGACCTGTCCATCCACTTGGGGCCTATACCCGCCGAGCAGGCGGCTCGCACCCTTGAATGGCAGAAGGTGAGATTCGAGTCGGCGCAGTCCCTGTCCTTCAAGCGGGGCAGGACCATGTCCCCCGAGGCGGAGATCGCCCTGGAGGACGTGACCCGGCTCAGGGACGAGGTGCAGCGCGGCAGGGAGCGTCTCTTCCACTCATCGTTGTCGGTGACACTTCACGCGAAGGACGAGGCGTCGCTCAAGGAGATGACCCAGCGGGCGAAGGCCCACTTTGCCGCCACCCTGGGCAAGCTGGACAACCTCGCGTTCAGGCAGAGGGAAGGACTGCTCTCGACGCTGCCCCTGGCACTGAACGCCGTGGCCGAGTGGCGGACGCTGGACACGTCGTCTTTGGCGAGGCTGTTCCCCTTCTCCCCGCCGGACCTGGACACCCGGAGCGGCACCCTGTACGGCATCGACATGAGGGCCTGCTCCCCCGTCGTCTACGACCCCTGGGACGGAACGCACCTCAACGCGAACACGGCGGTGCTGGCCCGCTCCGGCTCAGGAAAATCCTTCGCAACCAAGCTCGGCGTGCTCCGGGGCCTGACGCGCGGCGTCACCGCGTACGTCATCGACCCGGAGGGCGAGTACGCCGACATGGCGAGGGCTGCGGGTGGACGAGTGCTCTCACCCGGCGTGCCCGGCCAGGGCATGAACCCCTTCGTCATCGACCGGGGAGACGACGAGGAACTGCTGCAACGCATTGGCAGCCTCAGACGTCTCATCGAGGTGATGGTGGGCGAGGGTCTTGGAGCGGAGCGCAGGGCCTCCCTCGACCACGCCCTGGCGGGCTACTACGCCCAACACAGGGAACGAACGGGATTCCGCGACTTCTACGCCTATCTCGAAGGCGAAGCACCGGACATAGCCCACCTGTTGCGGCCCTTCGCCACCGGCAGCCTGCGCAACCTCCTCTCCGACGAAGGGGACGACCTGCTGGGGAGCGAAGCCCTGGTCACCGTCTTTGATCTTCGATTGCTGGAACCGGAGCTGAGGCCCGCCGCCGCGATGGTCTGCACCGAGACGGTATGGGCGGCCGCGGCGCAGAACCCCAAGCCCCGCCTGCTGGTCGTGGACGAGGTGTGGTCGATCATGCAGCACCCCGAGGGCGCCGCCTTTATGGTTTCGATGGCCAAGCGGGCGAGGAAGCACCGGCTGGGGTTGCAGTTCATCACCCAGGACGTCCAGGACCTCCTCTCGGAGGATTCGTCGAGAACGATCACTGGCCATTCGGGACGCGCCCTCCTCCAGAACGCCGCCTTCAAGCTGCTGCTTCAGCAGGACGCGGCGGCCATCGGCACCGTGGGCGACGCCTTCGACCTGCCAGAAGACCTCCAGAGATGGCTGCTGTCGTGCCCTCGCGGGGACGGGCTGCTGCTGGCGAAGGGACAGCGATTCCCCGTCCGCATCGAAGCCACGCCGGAGGAGACGGCAGTCATTGAGTGGAGACCGGGCGGGCACCGATAGAAGGGCGAGAACGCCAAAGAGACCCACATATCGGAAGGAGCCATTCCAATGAAACTGAACCCTAAAGAAATCCTGTTTGGCGACGACAAGGAGAAGAAGCCAGTCCTGCTTGCGGTGACGCCGCCGAGGACAGGAGAGCGCCCCCTGCTGGGCGTGGAGAACCTGCTCCAGTCCATCGCCGTGCCTGAGCCCTTCTCGTTGGAGCTTGCCGGGGACATGGACGGCGTGACGCTGATGGCACGCTGCCAGGACGACCGGGTGGTGCGCGGCCAGATCTCGGCTCACTACCCCCAGGCAAGGATAGAGAAGGTGCACCCCGGCGAGGACCCGCTGTGGCTCAGAGACGGCGAGCAGGCATGGTCCATGACGCTGCGGGCCGACGGCCCCGAGTACGTGCCGTTGCGCACCTTCCGCGATGACGACCTGCTCGACCCGGGCTCCGACCCGCTCATCGCCCTGATGGGCGCGCTGTCGAACCTGTACGAAGGGGAGCGGGTGGTGGCCCGCCTCCTGCTTCGCTCCCTCGGCCCCGACTGGTCGCAGCACCATCTCGAAAAGGCGCACAAGCGGCCCGGCATGGAGCAGCGGGAGCCATCCTACACCTACCAGACCAAGCCATTGCAGATGGACGGCGTGACGATGGCCGTGCTGGGCATCGGCGCGTTGGCCTCCCTCCAGGGATACCTGTGGGTGCAGGACGGGGATGTATGGAAGGCCGTCCTGCTGGGGATGGGAACGGCTCTAGGGCTGACCGCAGGCGGCTGGGCGTGGTGGCGCTGGAAGAAGTCCAGGAACCGGGTCGAAGACCCATTGCTCATACGCGAAAAAGTCTCCCGGATCGCGTTCGACGCCGAGATACAGGTCACGGCGCTCATGTCTGCCGGCACGGGACGCGAGCGATCGGAGGAGCTCCTGAAGAGAGTGGCCGCCGCCTACCGCCACTTCGACAACCCCGCCGGAGCGAGATTCAAGGTCGGGAAGGTAAGGCCCGTTGCGCCAGACCCCGACCTGCTTCAACCGGCAGGCCCCGGCCTGTTCGGAAGGCGCAGCGTCCTGGGCGTCCGCGAGGTTGCCGCATTGTGGCACCCGCCAGGAGCCGGCGACGAGACGCCCATGGTGGAGCGCTCCGGCGCCAGGGCGCTCAGCCCATCGGCCAAGGGAACCAGGGGCGGCGCGCTGGTGGGTGACACCACCGCGGGAACCAAGAGGGAGATCAGATTCCCCGACGACCTGCTGAGGAGGCACCACCTCTACGTGGCCCGCACCCGCATGGGCAAGTCAACGCTGATGCACCACGTGGTCGTTCACAAGATGCGGGAGAAGGCGGCGGGCAGGGACCCCGACGCCATCGTCGTCATCGATCCCCACACCGACCTGGTGGCGGGCATCCTCGAACACGTCCCCGAATCCCTCGCCGACATGGTGAAGCTCATCGACCTGTCCGACGCGTCCCGTTCCCCCGGCATCAACCTGCTGGACACCCGCGTCTTCTCCGACCGCGACCGCACCGCCGACTCGGTGGTCAGGGTGGCGAAGGGCCTGTGGGAGCAGTGGGGGCCGCGGATGCAGTCGATCCTGGAACAGACCGTCAAGACGCTGCACGAGGCCAACGAGCAGATGGAGGCGGAGCAGCAGTACACCATCCTGGACGGCCTGAAGCTGCTGTCGGACGAGGCGTTCGGCAAGGAGGTACGCAAGAGGGTCTCGGACCCGTACCTGCTGGAGTGGTGGGCCAGGGACTTCGGCAAGTGGGGTCATCAGTACAAGGCGGAGGCGCTCGCCCCGGTGCAGACCCGGCTCTCCTACTACGCCTCTTCGAAGCGGGCGCGGGCCATCCTGGGCCAGCGCCGCTCCACCATCGACCTGCGCCGCACGATACACGGCGGTGGAATCCTGCTCGTCTCCACCTCCCAGGGGATGGTCGGCAGGGACGTGGCCGCCCTGGTGGGAGCGTCCCTCCTCAACCTGGTGGACGCCGTGATACGGGAGCAGGGAAGCCTGCGGCTGGACCAGCGCCGGGGCGCGCTGGTGGTGGTGGACGAGATGCAGTCCATGCCCGGCGTGGACTACGAGTCGATGCTCTCAGAGCTGGGGAAGTTCGGAGCGTCGTTTGTGCTAGCCACCCAGAGCCTGGCCAAGCTGGACGACCTCTCCCGCACCATGCGGGACACCATCCTGGCCAACGTGGGGTGCCTGGCCGTCTTCCAAGTGGCGGGCAACGACGCCAGAACGCTGGTCTGGGAGCTGGGCAAGGAGCGGGTGACCGAGGACGACATCGTGTCGCTGCCCGTCCACCACTGCTACGTCCGCGCCACCGTGGGAACGGAGCGGATGCCCGCCTTCTCGATGGAGGTGCGCAAGCCGGAGGAGGGAGACCCCGCCGTGGCAAACCGCATCCGCGAGGCGGCAACCGCGTACACGGTCTCTTCCCGGCAGGCGGACTACACCGACGCCGAGGGTATCAGGAAGGTGGATGACTTCCGCAAGGGTGTCGAGGAGTTGGAGAAGGCCGAGCAGGAGGGACAGCAGGCGGAGCAAGAGGAGGCCGAAGGATGAGGTCCGAAAAACTCGACGACCAGATCCTCCGAGTCCTGACCGACATGCCCTTCCTCAACCGCCCGGAGATGGTCGCAGTCACAGGCCGGTCGAAGGGCGCGGTCCACGAGGCCGTCGATGGGCTTCAGGAAGGCGGAATCTGCGCCTCCGTGCTCCACGCCGTGGACCCCTTCCCGCCGTCCCGGAGATTCCACCTCACGGCTGCGGGGCTGCACAGGCTCACCCGCGAGAAGCGCATGACTCCCGACGAACTGGTGCGCACGCACCCCGTCTCTGCCCAGTGGTGGCGCAATCTGATGGAACGCATGGACGCCCTCGGCGTTATCTACCGACTGGCCTCCCACCTCTCCGACTACGCATACCCCATGCGCTTTCGCTGGTACCGCTCCTCAAAGCTGGACGCGGCCGTTGAGCTTCCGGATGGGAAGACAATCGGCATCGTCAGGCAGGGGCTCACCGCCGACCGATCGGTCTTCGCCCAGCGTCTCTGGCGGCTGAAGGACGAGCCCATGCCGGGGATCGTCCTCATCCTCACGACGGACGGAGTGCGGCTCATGCACGCCCGCAGGATGCTCTCGACCACCGACGTCCCAGCCCTGCTCGCCCTGGAGCGCGAGGCGGTCGTGGCCGGAGCCGACGACCCGATATGGACTCCGGCCCAGGTCGTCGCCGCCGTGAGCCTGCGCTATGCCCTCGACAAGATGGAACCCGGCGGCGCGTTGCCACAGGAGCCGCAGCCCGCCCTGGCGTCGGTCCCCGCCGACCTGCCCGTCACGGGCGCGGCATCGGACATGGCCGACTACATGCTGCCCCTTATGCTCAAATCCGCCGAGAAGTGCGCCCTCGACCTGGTTTTCGACTGGCCCTGGATCGCCCTCTCGGAACTCGCCGGGCTGATGGGCGTCTCGCCCCAGCGGGCTTCCCAGTTGGTCAACCCGCTAGAGGGCTTCAGGCTCGTCGTCCGGCACCGCGAGGCGGGTGGACGGCTGGCCCTCACCGACCGGGGGCTGGCTCTCCTCGCCCGCAGGGACAGGACCTCCGTAGCCGTTGGCCGGAGACGGTGGAGCGTCTCCCCAGAGGACGCCACCGCCCCCTACGGCTGGCGCAATCTCTCCGGCAGCCGGAGCAGACAGCTTCTCAGGAACATCGAGCACACCTCCGCCGTTCACGGCTTCCTCGCCGCGCTCACGGGCCAGGCCCGGCACCTGGGCTGGGAGGTCGTGCATCTCGACCCGCCCAGGAGGGCGTCCCGTCACTTCCGCCACGACGACCGGATGCGGGCCGTCTATCCCGACGGTTTCGGCGTCCTGCGAAAGGACGGGACGACCTGGCACTTCTTCCTGGAGTGGGAACGGAGGGCCGTACGGCCCTCCACCATGGCCACACGTCTCGCCCCATATCTGCGCTACTACTCATCTCACAGGCCCATCGACGACCACGGCGCTAAACCCGATGTTCTCATCGTCTTCGACGACGACATCGCCGCCAACCACTTCCTGCGCGTGGCGCGGGAGCGGATGCAGGCCAGCGGGGTCGCGGTCCCCCTGTGGGTCTCCCACAAAGAGGCAATCGACGCCTTGGGGCCGTTGGGACGCGCCTGGCGCACCCCGGCCACCGCCTGGGAGCCGCCTCAAGCACTGCCGACGGGAGAGCAATGAGCGACGTGGGGAGGTACACAAAAACATTCGCACAAGCCCCAATAGGAGATGGAATGTCAATGTGCTCACGAAATAACCCTATGTGGAGAGGCCCCCGGAGGAGCGGAGGACGGACCATCGTCCGGCTCGACGCGGCGGCCCTGGGAGACGGCTCGCTCCGCTGAGCCCCTCCCGGAACCGGCCCGCCGGGGTCGATACAGACAGACCCGGACCCATGTCGATGCAGGACAGCGAGGAGCGACCGCCCTCCGGTCGCATCCGCCGCCGGATGCACAAGGCCTTGGAACCAAACACCAAGAGCTTTGCGACATGGAGGTATGCAATGAACAACACCGACCACATCTACGAATTGAGCGGGATGGAGCCCCTTCAGGGCGCCGTCCTGCCCGAGGACTTCCCTCTGAGGCTGGAGCTCCTCAAGAAGGTCAGCGGCTTCAGCTGGCGCGGCATGGCCAGGGCCATCGGCATCGACTACAAGTTGCTGCTCAGGTGGCGCAAGGGCGCTGTGCCCAGCGGAGGCTCGATGCTCTCCCTGTTCCTGTTCGCCAACCGCATCGGATGCCTTCACATCCTCCTGGGGGAGGGGCTACAGATGACCTTCTTCAAGGACTAGCGGACACACCCCGCCGGCGTCGGCATCGGCGCATCGGCGGCAAGGCGGGGTAGGAAACAAAAACGCCGCCGGGCGCTCGCACCGATCCGTCCGTGCCCGGCGGCCCACACAAACACTGTAACGAGAGGCCAGCGGCATAACCCGAACCGCCGCTGCGACTGTGCAACATGAAAGACACCAGTAGACAGAATGCAAGGAACAGGCAAAAGAAGAGACGCGAACGGGAAGCACCCGGACCTTCCTCCGACAGGCCGATGGAGTCCTACACCCCGGCGCAGCAGAGGATGGTCCGCAACGGGCTGCGCATCCTGGCCAAGGTCGCCATACGAGCACACCTGCGAAGGAGTGCAGGCCGCCTCGATTCGGAGGGGGACTGCGACGGACGGCGAGGCGGCTTAGCAGACGACTCCGAGGGACGACGTGGAGTTTGAGCCTAACGACCGGCGCAGGGGTGCGCGAATCGGGAGCTTAGACCGATTAGAAGGTCGAGGCGTCCTCGCCAACCCACTTGCGGATGAGCTCGTTCAGAGTGCCGTCGGCCTTCATCTCGGCCAGGGCAGAGTTCAGCTTCGCCAGCAGGTCGTTGTTGTTGCGCACGCCTATCCCTATGCCCCGGTCCAGCAGCACCGAGGGGCCGACGACGGCCAGCCGCCCCTCATACTCCGAGAGCTTCTCCGTGGCGTAGGCGTGGTCCACCAGCATCGCGTCGATGTCGCCGCTCAGCAGCGCGGCCAACCGGTCGTCCTCGTCGCTGAACTCCGTGTACGCAACGCCCCGTTCCGTGAAGTAGTCCGAGTAGATGGTGTTGGCGTAGGCTCCGAGCCGACCCTCAACGGCCTCGTCGCCCGCGCCCGCCACGGCGAGGTAGACGGACGGAGTGGGAGGGTAGTATGGCTCGGTGAAGTCGATGGTCATGTCGCGCTTGTCAGTGATGCTCATGCCGGCAATGATTACGTCGAACTCCCCCGCCACCAGGTCCGGGATCATGCTCTCCCAGTCGTTCAGCACCCACTCGCACGCAAGCTCGGCCCTGCGGCACAGCTCGTCGCCGAGGTCGCGCTCAAGGCCGTCGATCTCGCCGTCGTCGTTGATGAAGTTGAAGGGGTGGTAGTCGCCCTCCGTGGCCAGTCGCACCGGCTCCGCGTCGTCACTGCACGCGAGCGACGTAGCCGCCAGCGCAGCGACCATGATCGCCAGTAGCAGCTTCCAGAGAGACAGCTTGAGAGTCCTCAACAGTACGAACCTCGCCGTAGTAATGTCTCGCCGTAATTTTACCCTGTTTAGACTGCCCGAAACAGGGGCGCGTAGCTTGACGGGGACACCCCGAACCGTTCATGATAAGAGTAAGACTGAGCGCTACCCAGGCAGGCAAAAAGAGAGAGACCATGCCCAGGACCACCGACACTATCACGTTCTCCCTACCGCCGGAGTTGGCCCAACAGGTCCGGCAGGTGGTAGAGGATGAGCAGCGCACCGTGAGCGAGCTGCTCCGGGAGGCCATCCGTCTCTACATGGAGGAGCGCTAGTGGGGCATCAAGGAACGGATGGAACGTCGGACTTTGGGTCAGGTCCAACAGGATTGAACATGGAGGACACACAGATGAACGAACGAGCCGACTACAACCCCGTGGCCCTCTACGCCAGGGTCTCCAGCGACCGCCAGGACGTGGACCTGTCCGTGGCCGCCCAGCTAAGGGCGCTCAGGGACTACGCAAATAAGAACGACTACTCCGTCGTCCGCGAGTACGTGGACGAGGCCGAGAGCGGCCGCGTCGCCGACCGCCCGGAGTTCCGCAAGATGATCGACGAGGCCGCCAAGCCCCAGGCTCCGTTTAGAGAGATTCTCGTCTGGAAATTTAGTAGATTCACCCGCAAGCGGGAGCACGCCGTCGCCTTCAAGTCCATGCTCAGGCGCAAGGGCGTTCGCGTCGTCTCCATCACCGAGCAGGCCGAGGACACCGCCACCGGCAGGCTGCTTGAGGGAATCATCGAGAGCGTGGACGAATTCTACTCGGAAAATCTTGCCGAAGAGGTTCGGCGTGGAATGCGCGAGGCGGCCTCACGCGGCTTCTGGGTCGCCAGCAGGACGCCCTACGGCTACAACCGCGTCATGGTGCAGGATGGGGCCAAGAAGAGACCCACACTCGAAATCGACCCGGACACCTCCCCCGTCGTCAAGCGCATCTTCGACATGGCCGAGGCAGCCACGGGGATGACCGAGATCACTCGAACACTCAACAGCGAGGGCATCGCCAGCGCCACCGGCAAGCTCTGGTCCAAGAACGGCGTCCACTTCATCCTCAAGAACGAGGTCTACACGGGGACTCTTCTCTGGGGCGCTACCGGCAAGAGCAAGGCCGATCCGGTGCGGATCGAGAAGGCTTTCCCGCCCATCGTTTCAAAGGCCCAGTTCAAGCGTGTCAACAGGCTGATGCGCTCCCGCGCCCCGAAGAGGACACATCCCCGCAGAGTGGGGAGCACCTACCTGCTAAGCGGCCTGGTCCGCTGCAAGGCCTGCAACAGGGCGCTCTCCGGCCAGGACGCCAAGAGCGGACAGTTCGCCTACTACGTCTGCCAGTCCATCATGAAGCGGGGCAGGGACGCCTGCGAAACCCCCAGGCTCAACGCCCGACGCTTTGAGGAGATGGTGGTGGGGAAGATACGGGAGAACGTGCTCACCGAGTCCAACATCACCGAACTGGTCAAGATCGTGGACGAGGAGATGGACGGCGTGGCGAGTGAGCAGCGCCAGAAACTGGAGACCATCGAGACGGAGCTTGAGGAGGTCAAGCGCAAGCTGGGCCGCGTCTGGCACCTGGTGGAGAACACCGACCTGGACATGGCCGACGCCTCGGACCGCATCAGGGAGCACCGGGAGCGGCAGCAGCGGCTCGAAGACTCGGCGGCCGAAGCCAGGGCCATCCTCTCCCAGCGCAGGGAGGTGCTGGACGACGTGGAAACCATCGCGGCCTACGCCCAGGACATGAGCCAGTTCCTCAACGAGAGCGAGTTGACCGAGCGCAGGGCCTTCATCGAGTCCTTTGTCAAGGAGATCGTCGTGATGCCCGACAACGCCCTCCTGCGGTACACCATCCCCATGCCTCAGGATGGTCCCGTAGGAGGGAAGGACGCCGAGGAGATGGCCCTGAACGGCTCGGTTCTGTCTACCGTCAAAAATGGTGGGCCTGACTGGACGAAATCAAGAACCGAGGTCGATTCCCGCCTCACTCCGTCCCTCGGCATGGGCACCGTGTACGTCAAAACGGCTTCGTCTCCGTTGACCTCGATGCCCTCAACGAAGTTGCGGATCAGCGCCTTGCGTTCGGGGATCGTCCCCTCCTTCAGGAACGCCCGGAAGTCCGCGACGTACTCCACTATCTCCTCGGCGTCGGGAAGGGCAACCCTGCGCTGCTCCAGCTGAGTCTCGGCGTCCTCCCGTGCAGCCGCCAGCTGCTCCTCACGGTGCCTCAGAGAAATGATGCGGGGCGACAGCACCTCAAGGGTCAGTTCGCTGGTCTCGATGGCCTCGTAGAGCCTCCCCAGACGCCTCTTCACGTCCTCAAGCTCCGCCTTTACGACCTCCAGCCTGTTGGCAAGCTCCCCGGCCATGGCGTCGATCTCCTCGGCCAGCAACTGCACCAACTCCACGATGGTCTTCTCGGTCAGTATCCGCTCCCGTATCTTCTCCACCACGAAGTCCTCGACCCTGGGAGCGTTCAGGTAGCGGGCGCTGCACGTTCCCGCGCCCTCCCGGAACGGGGTGCCGCAGATGTAGTAGGCGAACTGTCCGCTCTTGGCTCCCTGAACCGAGTAGGGCCTGCCGCAGACGCCGCACTTGAGCAAGCCACTCAAGAGATATGGACTCCCCACCCTCGCGGGTCTCTGCACCTTGGGAGCGCGCTCCCGCATCGCCTGCTGCACATCCTCGAACAGATCCTTCGATATCAGTGCGGGCCAGGCTCCCTCCACCCTTACAGGGTCTTGAGCCTTCTCTCCCTTACTCTTGAGCCCCCACACTGCGGTGCCGGTGTAGGCCTCGTTGCGCAGCACGTAGTGGAGTCCTCCCTTGTACCAGCGCTTGCCCCGGTTGGTGACGCCCCGGTCGTTCAACTCCTTGCATAGCTCCTTGAGGCCGCTGCCCCGCAGGGACTTCTTGAATATCTCCTTCACAACAGGAGCGGCGGACGGGTCAACCTCCAGGGTGGGGCGCTCCTTCGCCCCATCGTTGACCTTGATCTTCCTGTAGCCGAAGGGGGCCTTGGAGCCGAGGAAGAAGCCCCTCGAAGCCGCCTCCCTCATTCCCCGGACGACCTCCTGGGCAAGATTCTCGCTGTAATATTCGTCCACGGACTCGATGATTCCCTCAAGCAGCCTGCCGGTGGCGTTGTCCTCGGCTTGCTCGGTGATGGACACCACTCTGATGCCTTTGCGCCGCAGCTGGGACTTGAACGCTACGGCGTGCTCCCGCTTTCGGGTGAATCTCGAAAACTTCCAGACCAAGATCACGTCAAAGGGAGCCTTGGGCTTGGAGCCCTCCTCGATCATCTCCCGGAACTGGGGCCGGTCGGCGACGCGGCCGCTCTCGGCCTCGTCCACGTACTCCCGTGCCACGGAGTAGCCGTTGGCCTTGGCGTACTCCTTGAGCGCCCGCATCTGGGCGGCGACGGACAGGTCCACGTCTTGGCGGTCACTGGACACCCTGGCGTAGAGCGCAGCCGGGGTGAGGGGTTGTAGGTGCTTCTTCTTCATGCCGTCCTCCTCTGGCATGGCATACTAAGTCTTACTCAGTATCATGTACCTTCCGGTAAGCTGCTGTCAAGAAAGCCCTCTCAGAAGTTGCTCTCAGGTCAAACTCGGTGGTTCACCCACTTAAGGGTCCTCCAACCGTACGGATACTGTGGCTAATTCCCTGTTGTCATTGTCGCGAAACTCTTGAACCCCTTGCTCCTGCGGCTGCCATAGGGCGAGTTCCAAACGCGCTCTATGGATCTTTATCTCTTGAATGCGTTTCCTCTTGTTGTTGTCTTTCTTCCGCATATCGAACAAACGCTGTCAAGAGAAGACTGACCACTGCAATCACCCAGAGACTGATTAGTATCCAAGTGTATTCGCTGGCATTACTTTCAATTCTTAGCCAACTTGCACCTGCAAGGAAGGTCGCAACCCCAGCGACGATTCCAGCCAGAATGTTTATGAAAAATACGGCTTCATTACGCATATTCTGTACTGCTTTGAGAACTTCACTGGCTTCAGTGATAAGGATCAAATGCCACTTGAGAAAGTCCATCTGAATGGACTGAGGAAGTCTTCGGCGTACTACTGGAATCAGGTTGACACAAAAGCTCGTTGCTGCAACGACTGCATACAAGGGGGCAATGACCTTCCTTTGGTCTGGGCAATGACAGGTAAAGTCAAATGTAATGATCAACAGAAGAAATGTGAATGTGAGCAAGACCAGAAGAGTCTTCAACGCTAGCGGACTCTTTATTGCGATGAGCACAAAGAACAACAGCTTCATAGCCATTTCTCTGTTTGCGTTCGTGTCCATATTGTTCTATTCTCGTCCTGAGCACCAACATCGATAATATCGCCCGTGCTAAAGGCTCTGATAGTTTATCACTGTGAATTGAGTGTCCTGCCACATGTTCGGGGATGTTGTGTGCAGCGACGTAACCAGTGCACTACCAGCCGCTGAGTCACCCCTCCAGCGCCGATAGGAACCGGGGAGCGTTGAGGATTCTCGTGCCCCGGTGTTCCCCAAGCGGCAGCAGATGCCGCCGATCCCCGGTCACCAGGTAGTCGGCGAAAGCCTCCACCGCGCACTCCATTATGCGGTTGTCGGCGTGACCTCCCCCAATCACTTCAGGGAGCCGTCGGGGGTAGATGACGGTGGCGGCGTTCCCCAGCGCCCTGAGAGCCTCGGACGAGCGTTCATCGTCCCAACCGAACTTGCGCTCAAGCACCCCGTCGGCCTCCTCCAAGATGAAGGTGGACAGATACAACTCGAACCGTCCTCTGACGGCCAGTTCGAGCACCAATCGCTCGTTGCCAGGGAAGTTCAAACCGGAGACGATGACGTTGGTGTCGAGGACGACTCTCATGCACGGGCCGAGCCGACCTCGGCCCGGTACTCTTCCACCAGATCGGCCACGTCCTCGGGGCCGATGCCCTTCTCCCTGGCCCGCTCCTCGCCGTACCGGAGCAGCTGTCGCCACTCCAACTCCTCAATGTAACGGAGGAGCGCCTCCCGAAGGAACTCGCTCCTGGACCTGCCCTGCTGCTTCATCACCGCGTCCACACGGTCCGCCATATCCGGCGGCAGGGAGAAGGTGATGGTCTTGGTCGTTCGTGACATGCCCTACCTCTTGTTAGTGAGTCTTACCTAGATACTGCGCTATCTGCGGCTCCCTGTCAACCGGTTCGCGCACCGGCCCGGGCTCGCGCGGGTCCAAAGAACCTGGACATCGACGTCGAGTCACTGCGCTTCCTTTGTCAAGGTGGCCCAAGTCCTAGATGAAGGTAGAGATTGACCACCCAATAGCAACGGCCTGTTGAAAAAGTTTCCCTTGGTCGCAGAGCACGAACTCCGATAACGCAAACTTTGCGATTGTGGAATTGCACGAGCGCTTTCAATCCTTTGGAGCTCATATAGGGTAAAGGAGCAGCGGCAGTCATACCGCCAAGGTCACACCGCAAGACACAAAGAGAGTACAGCCGGGAACTGTATCGGGAGCGGAACCTGATCGAGCGAGCGTTCAACAGACTCAAGCAGTGGCGCAGAATCGCCACCCGATATGACCGCAGAAGCCTCTACTTCCTCGCAGCGCTGCACTTGACTGCCGCCGTCACATGGAGCGCCTAATTGTCTATTTGCCCTAGGCCATATAGGGATGAAGCTGAATTTCTTTGAATATGTCGCTGAAGTCGAAAGGGCCGTATGTGGTATTAAGGTCAAGGACCTGTTGAAGTACTTGCGTTGTAGACTGGAGCGGCTTTCGTCAGCTTCGGGGAACAAGGAGATGGTCGACCTTCGTCAAAACCTCTACACGTTGGGCGGCCTCGTATGCCGTCAACTTGATTCCACTATTCCTGACCCGCTGCAAACTATTCTTAACCGGGCGGCAGTCAAGTACCTGGAGCGCAAGTACCCCAATGGCCCCCCAGAGGGTGAGGGCCGTCAAGGCGCTATTATGAAGGTCACAACCCCAAGGTTCTCATGGGAGCCTGACTTGGACGAGAAGCGGATCCTGGTTTCTTTGTTCGTCAACGATGAGTCTGAAACCCTCGTAATGAATCTGGGAGAGTTCTTCCAGGAAATGGAAGCGGCCTACGGAGAGAGCACGTTGCTTGACGCGGCTGGGTTCCCTACCCGCAGTCAAGAGGGTTAGAGTGTATAGGAGAAGCGGGCGCCTCACGAAGTAGGATGTCGAGTCGGGGCGACGATAGCCGACTGCTTCAGGCGGCGCCACTTCCTTGCTTCGCTTCCCAGCGCACAAGGAAGCAGAGTCGTGCCATCTCAGTCTTACGAAAGTCCCTTAGTCAATGGGCTGACACACCTGGCAGCTCATCTGGAAACTGTGCCTAGTTGAACGCAAGCTCACTTGCTCCTCAGCCAAGCGCCGGTGCCGCTCCCGGAAGCCAGTGACGGTAGCCCCGGCATCGCGGAAAGCCGCCCATGTTTCGGGAGTGAAGAGGTCCAGGTGATACTTCATAGACCCTCCCCGTCAGCCATGAGGCAGGTGCCGCGTCTGCGAGTTGTTGGCATAGAGCCTAAACCTCTCATGCTCAGATAAACCACTTGCCGCCCCTAAACCTCCACCAACTCGATTCTGCCTTCAAATCGTCGGAAATCGGCAACATTGAAAGTCAGCAACCTATGCTCCCCGTGGGCGAGCATGGTGGCGACGATGTTGGCATCGTGAATCTGGCTGCCTCCTACCAGCACGTCGCGGCACAGAGTGATCAACAGCTCGGCGACCACGGGACCGTCTTCAAGTATCTCGAAGTTCCTCATGAGTGTATTCGCGTCATCCAACGCCTCCTCACGCGAGATGGCGACCGGCCACGTCTGCGGCCTCGTGACGACAGACAGATACTTACGGACAATCTGGCGACTGATACGCAGGGGCTCATCTCCTTCGAAGGATTGCTCCAGTCTGTCTCTTGCGACCGCGTGGGCTGGAGCATCGGGGACGCGGGAGTTTACGAATACGTTGGTGTCGATGAACATCGGGGTTATACCCTGTCCTCGTAGATTTCCGCTCTCCTCAGGCTCAGGCCTTCAGGCCACCTTGCCGTGGCGTGGACAGGCCAAATCTCGTCGAGAGGAAGCCTTTTGACGGGTATAGGGTTTGCACGCCGGAACAGCAGCGTCTCCGGCTCCATATCGACCTCAGCCGTCTCCCATCCGGCGATGCTCCAAGCAAGGGCGTGGCTGTGGCCGTTTCCGCCCCTTTGATTTCCCCACCAGGGCCGGTGCAGTCGTGCGGAGGGAGGAAGCGGAAAGCCTATGACCGTCTCGATGTCTCCAAAGGTGGTCCTCCACTCCTGGGCCTCAAGAGCACTCAGGTGTCGGTACAGCCTCCGATACTTGCCCCGGTCCGCCATTTGCCGATGCTGTTCATCTCGATCTATCTCCATGTCATGGCCTCCAATTCGTAGGGGCATCCATCTGAAACATCTTCATTTTAGTGAGTTAGTGACACTTTCGCAAGCGACCGGCTAGGCCAGTCCGTCTCCGGGTGCGTAGGTGAATCACTCGAAGACGCGCACCGGCTACAGCACATCGGGGCTGCGCCAAACCTTGCCCAGCGGCCCGACCCGCTCCAGCACCTCCCTATGGGATACCCACAGGGGCACCTTGACCCTGGCGCGCTCCGCCTCCCTTTGAGCAACACCCAGGAAGTTGGCCTCTGCCAACGAGTCTTCGAAGACGATGAGCACCAGGGGGCGTTCCCTGTGGTCTTCCAGGGCCCGATTGGGGGAATAGTAGCGCAGGTAGGGGGCAAGCCGGGCGGCCATGGTGGAAGAATTCACCGCTCTGCGCTCGTACTCCAGGAAGAATGGCAAAGTCCGGCGGCCGGTCTGCACCACGCCGAATCCGTCGGGGTGGATGGAGCGCAGGTTGCCTCCGTACCGGAAGTATCGGGTGGCGTGATGTGGTGGCGAAACCAGAACGACTCGGTAGTCTTTCACCCCCTCCACCTGTCGCACCAGCGCCGCCATGAACCGGTGCACAGCCTGGCTGTGACCCATGGTCCGGGCCAGGGGACGCGCCCGTGCCCCCGGCAGTTCACAGTGGTCTGGGGAGAGATTGGATGAACGCGATGGAACAACCGACATTTGCGGACTTGGAATACGAGAGGAAGAAGCGAAAGACTCGCCTGGAGAAGTTCCTTGAACGTATGGACCGACTGATCCCATGGGAGAAGTTGGAAGAGCGGATCCGGCCGTTGATTGGCGTCAACCATTCTTGCCGGCACCCGCAGTCTCATAAGGAGCTGGACTTCGTGTACCAGCCGGAGGGAGAAATCCTGCAGAGTTCCTCTCAATAGAAAGGCCTCCGAGAGAGGCGTGATGAGTCCGAATTGGGCGCTGCGCAGTCTACGGAATCGGGGTGCAAACATCGTGGTCCCTGAAGGGGCCTCACGTAAGAGGTCCCTTCACAGGCCCTCGTGTTCGGAGGCCGTATTTGATGTCAAACCCGTGTACAGGAATTGCGAAAGTTGTAGAAATACAAGTGGGAGGGAGTATTCGTGCCTGAGAGGGGCCGATTCAGCGCAAGTGGAGGGGGTATTTGTAAGCACTTTGTGGTAAGGGCCCGGTCCCCCGTTTGGGGGTGAAAATTGTACAAATACAAGTGGCATTTTGACGCACTGAAGGTGTACTTCCGGCGCATAGGAGCGAGCACCTGGGGGAACGGGACCTTACACCAAGGCTGGCATGGCCATCCTTCACGAAACCGACCCAGGGAGGAAAAGTGCAACTCCAAATTGGCGTTTTGAATGTAAACGGGCTGTACAGGAAAACGGAACTTTGTACCTTAGTGCAATAAGTGCAAGTTCAAGGCTAATCCAGGAAGGAATTGTCTGACCACAGTAAGCAATTTCATGATTTCTCTTTATAGGACTGGTGTCACGTTTATTGCACTTATTGTATTGCAGAAATTGCAGTTTCAGGGGGTGGTTCTGGCGGGTGAATCTCTGCAGATCGTGAAGGCAGCCGGTGAAGTTTGAGGGAAATTCCCGCGCCGTGCAAGAAGCGCAATTGATGGCGCAACTGAAGGAACTGCAGAGGCGACCGGACTGGTGCAGATCCCCCAGCTATCGGGTGTGAGTTTCGGGTACATGGCGGGAAACATCCAGTCGGTAGAGACTGCTTTCCTCATAGCATCTGCTGAGCAGGGCATCCCAACTCAGAGACGGCTCGGTGCATATAGGACCAGAGGGGTCGGTTCTGATTCGGCGTTTGTGTAGTTGCTCAGCGAAAAGGCGTAGGCTGGAGTCGATGATCGGCGTCAACCATAGCGGGGGGGGGGTGAATGCCCGCGGGGGCATTCACCCCCCCCTTTTGGGGCAAGACATTCAACCCGTGTCCCGTGATGGCATAGCCGTGTACAGGAAAAGCAAAGAATTCCCTCCGAGGGAACTCGCTGTGTTCCAAGGCTGAATCACACCCTATTGGCTCCCTGCAGGCCCACTGGGGGAATCAATTGCATTCCACAGCAGGTTCCGGCCCGGGGTTCCCACCCTCAGGCGTGAAAGTTCCCTCGGAGGGACGTGGCGGCACGGGGCAGCAGTTCCCACCCTCAGGCGTGAAAACTCCCTCAGAGGGAGATGGAAGGAGAGGTTCGATGCAACGGGACGGATTGGACGACATGAAGGACAACGACGCCCCCAGCCTGGAGAGTATGCTCGACGTGAAGCTGGAGGTGCTGCTCCACGACCTGGTCACCCAGCATGGGCCCGTGGAGACGGCGAAGAGGCTGGGCGTCAACTACAAGACCGTGGCCAGGAGCGCGGAGTCGGGGAAGCTCTCCGTGCATCTCAGACAGGTCCTGACGGTATGGCTGCTCTCCAGGGGGGTTTTCAGACGGCGCCGCGAAGGGAGGAGTCGGGGAACCTGGCGGAAACGGTGGAACAGCTGGCGGTGGAGATGCGCAACGCCTTCGGAGACCTCCGCCGGGTGGTGAAGACCGGGTTCAACTCTCTGGGAAACCGGCAGGCCCGGGCGATGGAGAGGCTGGCAATGTGGCCTCCGACGACGGAAGGGGACCCGTTCACCGGGTCGAGGGTCCGTCTGTCAGGCACGAAAAGGACGTGGCTCCGCGGGTCTCAACCCTGCCGTCCACTCAGGAACAGGAACCCCTCGGTGGTCACCGTAGAGGCTGAGCCGGGAGGCGACGATGTCGGGGAACATTGAGTTGGTGAATGGGTAGATGCTGCCGACTGTGGCCGACCAACGGCGCCGACCCCGGCAAACCGGCGAAGGAACGAAGACAGGATTGTCATAAGCAGGATCGCCGCAAGCTGATAAACTCTCCCGACCCGGTCAGATTCACAATTGGTCCGTTGAGATGACACCTCGATGCCTCCGCGTCGTTGATTTCGTCGTCTTCGACTGCCAAGAGGTCTACGGAATCGGGGTGCGAGATATCATGGTCTCTGGGGGGCCTCGTGCGAGAGTTCCCTTCACGGGGCCTTCATGTCGAGGAGCGAAATATGATGTCATACCCGTGTACAGGAACTGGCATCATTTCCCGAAAGGGAAATATAGGACTACTCCAGTCGTGAATTGGCCGAAAATGCGGGAAGTTTGAGCCCTATTTGTAAGCAATTTGTGGTAAGGGCTGGTTCCTCCGAAATTGGGCGAAAGTTCCCAAAAGGGAAGTCGCAAATCAGTTGGAAATTGACGATGCCTACCACAATGATGACAGCAACGTTGGAAGTGACGACCAACCTCAGGGGGCTATCCACCCAACGCAAGCCACGGAGGTGCAAAGTTGAACGAAACCCTGATCGCTTGGTGTTCTGTCCTATCCCTGAGGTCAGCCAATTGCACTTTGCAACTGGGAAGTAAGCACGCGGCGCCAGCCGGCTCTGGGGCTCGGCTGCTGAAGTGCGTCACACGTCACCCAACACCCCACGTTGGTTGATGTGTGCGTTTTTGGAAGTTAGCAGGGGCGAAGTGACTATTCCGGCGACGACGCGCAGGAGGGCGGTCTCGTTGTCGGAAGGCTCGAATACGAAGAGCACGTCAGGAAGTCGTCCCTCGTGATCAAACTACGCCCAGCCGATGTCGAAGTGGCGGCGATAAGAGTGGGTGGATTGGGCGCGCGTCGGCTCCGTGGCCCTCCGCTCGAGCTCGTGGGTGAATGAAGCTTGGGGGTGGATGACGTAGGCGGCCCAGTCCGTGGATGGATTCTGCCATCTTCGGCCCGCGCACGCAGGCCTCGTTACCCTTTTCGTCCAGCCGCCCCCAACCCCCGGCGGACCGGCGCGGCAGACCTTGCCAGGACATCTACTTTCCCGGAGGGATCACGGGACAAGTTAGGGAGCTATATATTGCAGAGTACACTTCAATAGCAATATAGTTTCTCCATGCCGTAGACGTTCCAACACCGAGGGAGGACTGGCCGCTGATTCCCGAGGACTCCTCTGGGGCCACCGTAAGATGACCGCAATCCAGCCAGTTGCTTCTCGGATACGCATCCTGTCACTGCTGGCCGTGGCCCTTCTATACCTTGCGCTGACCGGAGCGTGCAGCGACTCTGAGCAGACGCCAACATCGCTGCCGCCGACTCCCTCGCAGAGTCCTACACCCACGCTAACTCCTCATCCCGTTGACCTTGCCATTGTCGAGGTGTCCGCTGCTGCCGGCGGTTTGTCGATGGATAGCGAGGCTTGCCTGAGAACCTTGTACGGCACTACGGACATGGCTGGTACGGATATGGCTAGACTCCAACCGGGCTCAAGGGGAGAACTCGAAGCTACCCTCCTGGTCTTTCGCTTCCTGCTCTGCCTGACTGATGATGAATGGCAAGGACTTCTCTCGCTGACCGGTGATTATGCAATACCAGAATTCAGTTTTCCCGCGCTCGGATGCGTGGATGAACAGGTCGGCATTGAGCGATTCGTAGAGGCCATTTGGGGAGAATCGTCCCAGATGCCGCCGGGGGAGACCGTTCAAGTCCTCCAATCATGCGGCCTGGAGTCCTTCCCGATCCCCTCTCCCGGCGAAGGGGGAGAAGGGGCGTTCAACCAGGTCAGCCTGCTGTGGCTTATGCACGACCCCGCCCTGCAGGGTCTCATTGACTGCTCGCTGGAAGCCGCCTCGATGCGGGAACTGGACGCCTTCTTCTCCGGTTCCAGCGCCTCGCCTCCGGCGGACGTTCCCCAGTGTTTAGCGCAATACGCGGACATGCTGCCCTTGGGCCGCTAGCAAAGCAGAACCAAAACGGGCATCGAGAAGAAGGCGCATCCCGCTAATGGTGAGCTTAGAGTTTATCCTGGGCCATTCATCCGTAATCTACTTACTGTGGCCATGCGATTTACAGGGAGGTCGACGGAGAGCCGGGACGCCACGAGCTGGAATGGTTCAGTTTACAGGAGGTGAACAGCCTCAACCATTCTTGCCGGTTTCCGTTGCCTCATTAGGGGGTGGACTCTGTGCACCTGCAGGACTCAGAAATCCTGCAGGGTTTCCCCCAAAGGAAAAGCATCCTAATAGGGGCGTGATGTAGTCCGCATTGGTTGCCGCAAAGTCTGGACAGGGTGGACCGAAATATCATGGTGAGTGAGGGGGACTCTTGCGGGTGGGCCCCCTCACGGACAAGTGCCAAATTGTAGCCAGCAACGATGTCATACCCGTGTACAGGAATTGCGAAAGTTGTAGAAATACAAGTCGGGGGATGTATTCGTGCCTGGACGGCGCCGATTCAGCGCAACCAGAAGGGGTTGTTGTAAGCACTTTATGGTAAGGGCCCGTTCCCCCGTTTGCGGGTGAAATTGTATTAATGCAAGTGGCATTTTGGCACACTGGGGGTGTGTTTCCGGTGCATAGGAGCAAGCATCACAACAGAAGTGTGGTGTGACCGCATGGGGTCAATCCCTCATTTGGATCACCGTCCGAAATTGCAGAAGTGCAATCACAAGAGGCCGTTTTGTACGTCAACGGGGTGTACAGGAGAACGGAACTTAGTGCAGTAGTGCAATAAGTGCAATTTCAAGGCCAAGTCAGGCGTGAACGGGATGCATGGGAGTAAGCAATTTCATGATTTCCCTCTAAAGGACCGGTGTCACGTTTATTGCACTTATTGTATTGCAGTAATTGTAGTTTCAGGGGGTGATTCCGGCGGATGAATCTCTGGAGGTTGGGAAGGCAGTCGGTGAAGTTGGGGGAATCTCCTGCGCCATGCGAGAAGCGCAATTGGAGGTGAAACTGATGGAACTGCAGGGGCCACCGGACTGGTGAAGATCGCCCGGCTGTTGGGTGTGAGTTTCCGGTACATGGCGGAAAAGTCAAGCCGGGCCGGACTGCTTGCCACGCAGCATCTGATGAGCGGGGCATCCCAACGCAGGGACGCCTTGGTTCAATAGGACCAGGTGGGTCAGTTTCAACCCGGCGTCTTTGGTTGTTGTGTTGTTGCTCAGCGGGGGGGAACTGAGTTGATGATTGGCGTCAACCATAGCGGGGGGGGGCGTGCTCACCTCCCCTTTTGGGGCATGGGGTTCAACCCGTGTCCCGTGGTGTCATAGCCGTGTACAGGAAAAGCAAAGAGTTCCCTCGGAGGGAACTGCTTCTATCCTATGCCTGAATCAAGGTGAATGGCTCTCTACAGGCCCACTGGGGGAATCAATTGCAGTCCACAGCATGTTCCGGCCACTGGTTCCGTCCCTCAGGCACGAGAGTTCCCTTTTCGGACATGTGCATTTGGGGGCAGGACCTCCAATCGCCCATCCAAACGGTTCCATTTTCGGAAGTGAAAGGAGGACTTCGATGAATAGATGGTTGTTGGCAGGAGGCGAGACCCCCGGACTGGAGTGCCTGCATGAACTCCCCCTGACGGTCCTGCTCCGGGACGTGGTGAAGCGGAAGGGAAGGATGGAAGCCGCCAGGACTCTGAGGGTCAACTACAAGACCCTGGCGGCTGCCCTGCAATCCGGGAAGCTGACGCCCAGGCTGTGCGATGCTCTGGAGCGCCTGCTCATGATCAGGGAGCTGGCGGCCCTGGAGGAGGTCAGGGAATCTGTGAGGGGATTATCGAGGCAGGTGAAGGAGGTGGAGAGGCTGGAATTGGACCTTCAGAGCGTGGTGAAGGAGTTGCGGCAGGAGATTGGTTATGAGATCGGCTCAGTGACGAAGAAGCAGGCCCTGGAGTTCGAGAGGCTGTCGACGAGGCTTTCCCGGTTGGAGGTGCCACGAGACCCTGGGCCCGGGCCCGCACCAGTTCTGAAAGGGACCGACAGGACCTGGCCTCGCGGGTCGCATCAGAGGGAATCGTTCAGGGATACCGCTCCGACGCTGGTCACCCTGGAACAGCAGCCTTCAGATGAGGCCGTCTTTGGTGATGCCTGGCCCTCGGTGAAGGAATGGCGCCGGTTGCGGGCCAGCCACCCCTTCAAGGGCGTTGGCGTGGACTGGCTGGAGGAGGAGATACACCTCAGAAGGCTGGAGATTGTCCTCATCGGAGAGCACGAACTCACCCTTCCTCCCGAAACGTATCCGTGGGACAGCCTGGGGAGGAAGACCCAGGTGGAGTGGCGCAGGCGGACCCTGGCGAGACTCGGGAAGGAGCGCTTCAGGGCCGGAATCAAGCGGCGGTTACGCCGGCTTCTCACCCTGAATCGTTGGAGGGAGTAGTGTTCACTGACTCCACTGGGGACCCGATCACGCCGGCTTTGGCGTGACAGTCCATGCTCCGTCGTCCGCAGCGTTACTGAGCTCAGGGGGCCTCTGGGCTAAATCCTGCCTTCCGTTGCGGTTCGACTCCCCGACCTGGTGTGACGGTTCCGAATTTCACCTGTTTGTATGCCTGGTGCTGCGACGAGCTACTGACCCACGAGTACGCTTTTGAGCAACGCCAGGCCAAGTTGAGGCATATTGCGGGAATTGTTTTCCGTGTTGCGCGCTCAAATCGTTGACAAGGGCCGGATTGCGGTGATATCAATAATTCCTGTTTCTGGCTTTTCCAGCGTTTCCCGCCTAGAAACCTGGAGGATTCCAGTCCCCAGAATCCGGGACAGGCTGAAGAGGATCGAGCGCTGCTCTCCGAACAGTCTCCCGCGAGGTTGATGTCCAGGGATCGAGCCTTGCTCTCCCGACAGCAGCCTCAGAGGGACCAAACGCGAACTCGCCTAAGCAGGCCGGACATGGAATCAAGCACTGTTCCCAAGTTGCCGGTTCGCAGGCGGAGGTTCCCGGGTTGGAGTGTGCTCAAACGCCACGTCCAACGTGTCTCAGGCAAGAGTGCGCCTGCCGTTCTGACGATGTCTCCCCGGCGGTAACGCCCGTGGCGGCTGCTGAAAATTCAGCGTAGGCGCTGGCTAATTCCCTGCTGGCACTCTTCGCCCCTGGCGAAGCTGCGTCTTTCTCAACCCCCGTTTCCCCTTCTTCACGCATCCGACCTTGGAGGTGGTGCGTCACCGGGCAGGGGTCCCATCCCATGATGTCGATCCCCCGGCGCCGGGCGACTGACGACCGTCGTCATCGTGGCGGCGCTGCTGGCGTTCGGCCCAGCCCTGGCGGGTATCGTTCGCGGCGCAGTCCTGATCCCCCTGAGCCTCTGCATTCCAGTTCTCCTGGTCGGGAAGTTCATGGTGCGTCGTGAAGGGTATAGGTCCCGGCGCTGACCACTGCTTACCCAACCAAACAACCCAACTTCAACCATCTGGGGTCGCCTCTCGCGGGCGGCCCCTCTTTCTTTGCCTATCGTGGGCGCGGACCCCATCCAGCAGCAACAACACAACAACTTAGGAGGTACACGATGAGTACGGTAACTATGGCAATTGGCAACCCAACAACCGGGCCTGCGAGGCCTCGACGCAGTCTTGAGGAGCTTGTGGATCGGCTCTTCGCAGCGCTGATTTTCCCGGATGACCCGAAACCCAATGTGGCGGCTGAGTCCCATCAAGACCCGGCCCGGCAACCCCGGCGCAGCCTGGAGGAACTGGTAGACCGGCTCATCGCGACGCTGACCTTCAGGGTGGACCCTGAACCGGCGCCGGTCGCAGCGTCAACGGACTTGGTTCGGGAAATCCACCAGGCCCGGCGACACCGGCAGGAGGGCGACCTGGACGGGGCACTTGAGACCCTGGCCGGAGCGGTCCCGACGTCCGCCTCTCCCAGCCTTGCGCGGTGGGCCTTCACCGAGTGGAAACACTTGGTGAAAAGGAGATTTGGCCAACTGGCCCCCTTGGTCTACAGCCAGGACACGGGTCGTGCCGCTGCCTTGGTGCCTGCAGGTCCCGGCGGGACCCTTGAGGTGGTGGCGACCCTGGGCATGCCTTGGAGACCCGGCAAGCTTGTATCCCGCCGCTCCTTGAGGGGCAGCGTGCCCTTGGGGAAAGCCTGGCCCTGAGCCAGGGGTTGTCACCCTCTCGAGTGACGTAGTCCCACCAGACTGGACAAAATCTAGAACCTTTACGTTGACCGTCGTTCTGGACCTGTAGGGACAGAGCCCTCTTTGCATCAAGCCCCGCCTTTGGAGTTCTACCTCTCAGAGGCATAGACCATTGGGCTGTTGGGCTGCTATACTGAACATGGAGTTCACTCAGAATATCTATTGGCCTGGGAGGAATACAGCATGCCGTATACGGCGGATATCAGCAGAAACAACCCCGGTTGTTTCCTCTTTCTGATTGATCAGTCGGGTTCGATGGAGGGTGCGCTGGGTGGTCAGCCGGAGTTGCGCAAAAAGGACGGGGCGGCCGATGCCGTGAACCGCATCCTCGACGCCATCTCCCAACGCTGCTCACAGGGCATGGACGTTCGCGACTACTTCCATATCGGCGTAATCACATACACCTCGGACGCCTCGGGGAGTCCGGACGTGCAGACCGCCCTTCCAGGGACCTCTCCGAAGGAACCCTTCCTCACCATCAGCGAGGTTGTCGACGCCGCCACCGTGAAGGGCAGGCAGGTGAAGGAGCCGGACGGCGCAGGCGGTCTCGTGGAGGTAACCCGAAAGTTCCCTGTGTGGCTGAACCCCGAAGCCAAGTGGGGTACACCAATGTGCGCGGCATTGTCCACAGCTTCCCAGGCGCTCCACGACTGGATAGTCAATCACCCAAGCTCCTATCCCCCTATGGTGATCAGCGTCACCGACGGCGCCGCCACGGACGGGAATCCGGTGCCCCTGGCCGAAGAGATCATGGCGAAGGAGACCAACGACGGCAATGTGCTGATCTACAACGCCCATCTTTCGGAGATGTCCGCGATGCCGGTCCAGTACCCGTCCGACGAGAGCGAAGTGCCTCCCGACGAGTACGCGGTGCAGATGTTCCGAATGTCCTCGAAGTTTCCCGACACGGTCGTGGATCTCGCCGTCGGCATGGGCCTGCCGGTGACCAAGGGCTCGCGGGGTTACGTGTACAACGCCGACATGGTAACTCTGGTGCAATTCCTGGACATTGGTACGCGCGCCGCTTCGGACCTGCACTGACGGGTTGGATGGTGAGGTGGCTCTTCAACTTCCCACAGAGTTCTGGTTGCCCAAGGCGGGCAACGACCCGGATGAGTATGAGGACGCTTTTCGCGTCGCATATCCCCGGCGAGACGGAGAGTCTGGCAGTGATGTCGCGCGGATAGCCGTTTCCGACGGCGCCAGCGAGTCTGCCTTTGCCCGGGAGTGGGCGAATGCCCTGGCCGATGAGTTCGTGACACGGCCCCCGGAGCTATGTGGCCTGACGGAGGACTCGCTGAACGCGTGGCTGAGGCCGGCACAGGCGGCATGGCACTCGGGAGTACCTTGGGACCGCCTGCCCTGGCACGGAGAGGCCAAGGCGCGTGCAGGGGCTTTCGCCACCCTGTTGGGGCTGGCAGTCGGGGCTGAGCCGGACGACCCCGGACGGCTCTCATGGCAGGCAGTGGCCGTAGGAGATAGCTGCCTCTTCATCGTCCGAGACGACCAGTTATGGCTATCCTTCCCCCTGGAAGGCGCCGACGAGTTCGACAACAACCCCGCCCTGGTCTGCAGCAACCCCGATAACGCCGGGGATATGTGGGAAGGAGCGCGCGTGCGCAGCGGTGAGTGCGCGGCGGGCGACCTCATCATTCTCGCTACCGACGCTCTGGCCTGCTGGCTCCTCGCCCTGGACGCCGACGGAGAGAAGCCATGGGAAACCCTGCTGGCGTTGGACGCGGCGGAATGGGACGCTTGGATCGAAGAGCAACGGCGCCAGGGGCTGATGCGGAACGACGATACCACGTTGGTGATCGTCGAGGTAGTCCAGGACAGCGAGGCGAAACGAGAGCCATGCCCTGGCCTGGGATAACCGACTTTAGCGAGGCTATCCAGAATCCTCAGCTGTGCTTCAAGGGCACTGAGCTCGAGGCAGGGATGGTGTTTGCCAATCAGCGAGGCATGCCAATGGTCTTCTCCGGCGCTTTCGCCTGCGTCTATCCGGTATCGGTTGTAGGGCGCAAGTTCGCGGTGCGCTGCTTCACCCGCGAGGTGAAGGACCAGCAGACCCGCTACAACCAACTGAGCGAATATCTCATCAACGTCCTTCCCCCGTCCTTCGTGCACTTCGAATACGTGGAGCAGGGAATCACCCTGAAGGGTCTCTGGTATCCGGTCGTCAGGATGGAGTGGGTGGAAGGAGAGTCGTTGAGCAGCTTCGTAGGCTCCCATCTCAACGACCCGGATGCCCTGCGACGAGTCGCGGCCCAGTGGCGCGGGGGGCCGGCCGCCAGTCTGCGCGGGCTGGGCATCGCCCACAACGACTTGCAGCACGGAAACGTGATGGTGCAGGCAGACGGCAGAATCCGCCTGGTGGACTACGACGGCATGTTCCTGCCCAGATTTCGCGGGGAGCGCAGCCCTGAACTGGGGCACAAGAACTTCCAACACCCTCTCAGGACGGCGGAAGATTACGATGCTTACGTGGACAACTTCCCCTCCCTAGTGGTCTACCTAAGTCTGCTCGCCATAGCCTACGACTCCGGCCTGTGGTCCTTCTACAACGAGGACAACCTGATATTCACTAGAAACGACTACGCCGACCCCGGGAAGTCCTCGCTCTTCGACCTACTTAAGAAGTCCACCGACCAGACCGTGGCGAAACTGGCGGAGCGCCTGGAGGAGTGCTGTACGCTTCCCGTGGAGAAGGTGCCGGACCTGGAGACCATCCTGCACGGCATCCCGCCCGCACCTGCGTCCTCGCCCTCAGCGTCGTCGTCAACTCTTTCGCCATCAGCAGCACCCGCAGTTCCTTCGTCCTCAGTGCCGCCGAGCGCGGCCCCACAGGGATTCCGGCAGGCGCTCTGGGCTCGACAGCCGGTGCAGCCCCACTCAACGGGGACACAATCCCACCCTTCCCCGCCGAAAGCCACCAGTCCTGTACTGGCGGCGCAACCCGCTGCGGTGCCGACGACTCAAGCCGCCGCTACACCCGCCCCGGGGGTCTCACGCAGGGCCGCTTCCGGAGAGTTCAGGAAGGTGCTGCTGGGAGTGATGGTCACCGTTGCGGCGGTCACCATGGCTCTCGCGGCGACTATAGTCTGGGCTATCTCGGTGCGAGGATGGTAGGACTAGGGACTTCCGCCAGCTAGGAGATGAGGCACGATCCCCATGACCAGGATGATGACGCCTGTACCGGAGAAGACGCTGGCCACGTCACCAAGAAAGAGGAACGAGCCGATTATCCCAACTACGACAGACGCCAACGAGAGCCAGTTAATCCAACCATAGCCCGGCTTGCCCCACCCCACCCGGTCGGCCCAACCGAACAATGTGCCGCGGATCCCACGCCCCTGGAGCAAGAGTGTGGTAAGGGAGACCACCAAGAGTAGAACGCCAATCTTCGCTACTTCGTCCAGCGCCGACGATATACCCTGAACTTCGGACTCGTGGTCGACGAAGAGCAGGGAGACAAGAATACGGGGAAACGCGCCGGCGGCGAACACGACCAACCCGGCCGCCGCCGTGCCCAGCGCAAGCTTTCCCGGCGGCCTCATCCTGCGGGTCAGTATCGGAGCGCCGGCCAGTCCCAGCAGTTCAAGCACGAGGCGCACGCAGAAAATGCTGATGCCGACGACAAGGTTGCAGCCGCCAAGCACCGCGAGGAGCTCGATGCTCGTTCGGGGTTCATCCGAGGGAAGAAACTGCCGATCTCCCGGCGCTCCCAGCAGCTCAACGAGTGGGGTTATTGCCTGAGTGTGCAGTATGCCCCCGACCATCGGACCCAACACAATCAGAATGACACCGACCGCCATCACGCCCAGCGCCACCTTGTAGGCCACATCCCAGTTCGTGAGAGCGGTCATCGCCGGTTGTCGCGGCCTCTTCTCCGTGAAGGCGACACTTCTGGGGACCGCTTCGGCTTCTGGGCCGCGTTGCGGCGGTGGAGCCACCCATATATCAGAAGGGCTACGCCGAACCAGAAGAGCACGATGCCCGGCGCCATCACTATGGCTCCGAAAGAGGACCCAAAGATAATCTGCAGCACCAGGGCGGGAGCAAGCAGGACCAGCCCAATAGCCACCCCGGCCAGTCCCATCCTGTTCGGCCAATGCCAGGTGACGGTCGCGACCATGTACCTTTCGACAACGCGCCGTGCCGCGCCAATAATCGCAGCACGTCGGCGCGATTTCACAAACAGTACTGCTCCGAGCCCGCCCAGAAGCAGCACCCCACCCATTGACCTGATCGTCGCGCCGAAGCCCACGCCGTAATTGTCCTGTAGAACGATCCCTGCCACGACCAGGATGATTCCGATCGCCGCCGCGACCGACCCAAGAGTGTCGGATGGGCTCTGCTCCCGGAGCGCGGCAAACAGCTTGTCCGCTAGCTTCGATATAAACATACCTGTATCCTTCACCCACTGGACGGACTCGCTGTGACGTCCAACGAGTAACATACACTTTGTGCCACTGGATTTCAACATGGTCTGCTGGTTGAACAAACCTGAACATCGCCTCTATTTCGGAATGATTCTGATAGTCGAGGCTCTTATAGGGTGTCTAAAAGCGTTGAAGTGTGCCAATCGTCGTAGCATTAGGCCAGACATGGCGGCGTAGACCCACGCTTCCGTGGTCTGGGGCAATTCCTCATAGTCCTTGCTCAGCCAACGATATCGACCCAGCCAGGCAAAAGTGCGCTCTACAACCCAACGGCGTGGAAGCACCTCGAAGGTGTGTCGACGGGTTGGACGCCGCACCGGTTCCAAGTCCCATCCACATACCTTTCGCACCCACTCCACCAGCTTGCCAGCGTAGGCCCCATCAGCCCAGACCCGCACCAACCGGGGAAACCGGCCCACCAAACGCATCAGTGCCAATTTAGCCCCGTCTCGATCCTGGATATTGGCCGGATGCACCACCACCGTCAACAGCAATCCCGTGGTGTCTACCACGATGTGTCGTTTCCTTCCACAGACCTTCTTACCAGCATCATAGCCACGAGGCCCCCTTTTTCCGTGGTCTTCACCGATTGGCTGTCCATGATGGCCCCGCTGGGACTGGCAGCTCTCCCCTCAGCCAGCTGTAACTGGTCACGCAGGGCTTCATGAATCCGCTCCATGGTCCCGTCCCGACGCCACGTGCGGAAGTAGTGGAAAGTGATCCGCCACGGGGGCAGGTCGTGTGGGAGCATCCGCCATGAACACCCGGTGCGCAACACGTAACGAATACCGTTCACCACCTCTCTGCCCGGGTACTTGATTGGCCGGCCTGCTCCATTGGGAGGAGGCATCAACGGTTCCAGCAGTTTCCATTCTCGGTCGCTCAGGTCGCTTGGATATCTCTCTCTGCTCATGGAACACCACTTTAGCCGCTCCCATGCATGCACTCCAACTACTACTGAGCACAGTTTTTAGACACTTTCTAAGCTGGGCGGCCACGGACAGGTCCACGTCCTGGCGGTCGCTGGAGACCCTGGCGTAGAGGGCCACGGGGTTGTAGTCGGCTCGTTCGTTCATCTGTGTGTCCTCCATGTTCAATCCTGTTGGACCTGACCCAAAGTCCGACGTTCCATCCGTTCCTTGATGCCCCACTAGCGCTCCTCCATGTAGAGACGGATGGCCTCCCGCAGGAGTTCACTGACGGTGCGCCGCTCATCCTCTACCACCTGCCGGACCTGTTGGGCCAACTCCGGCGGTAGGGAGAACGTGATAGTGTCGGGGGTCCTGGGCATGGTCTCTCTCTTTTTGCCTGTCTAGGTATCGCTCAGTCTTACTCTTATCACGAACGAATCGAGGTGTCTCCGTCAAGCTACGCGCCCCTGTTTCGGGCAGTCTAAACAGGGTAAAATTACGGCGAGAAATCACTATGGCGAGGTTCGAACTGTTGAGGATTTTCAGGTGGTCTCTGTGGAATCTACTCCTGGCGATCATGATCGTCGCGGTCGGTGGGCTGGCGCTCGCGTGCAATGACGCCACGGAGCCCGTGCTGTTGGCCACGGAGGGCGACTACCACCCCTTCAACTTCATCAACGACGATGGCGAGATCGACGGTTTGGAGCGCGAGCTCGGGGACGAGCTCTGCCGCCGGGCCGAGCTTGAGTGCGAGTGGGTGCTGAACGACTGGGAGAGCATGATTCCGGACCTGGTGGCGGGGGAGTTCGACGCCATCATGGCCGGTATGAGTATCACCGGCAAGCGGGACATGACCATCGACTTCACCGAGCCATACTACCCTCCCACTCCGTCGGTCTACTTGGCGGTGGCTAGCACTGGAGATGAGGCCGTTGAGGGTCGGCTCGGAGCCTACGCCAACACCATCTACTCGGACTACTTCACCGAACAGGGCATTGCGTACACGGAGTTCAGCGACGAGGACGACCGGTTGGCGGCGCTGCTGAACGGTGACATCGACGCGATGCTGGTGGACCATGCCTACGCCACGGACAAGCTCTCGGAGTACGAGGGGCGTCTGGCCGTCGTCGGCCCCTCGGTGCTGCTGGACCGGGGTATAGGGATAGGCGTGCGCAACAACAACGACCTGCTGGCGAAGCTGAACTCGGCTCTGGCGTCGATGAAGTCCGACGGTACTTTGAACGACCTCATCCGCAAGTGGGTTGGCGAGGACGCCTCGACCTTCTAATCGGTCCAAGCTCCCGATTCGTGCACCCCTGCGCCGGTCGTTAGGCTCAAGCGCCACGTCGTCCCTCGGAGTCATCTACTAAGTCGCGTCCGTGCAGTCCGTAGGGGACCGAACGAGCGAAGCCAGTCGGTAGAATCCACAGTCTGACTATGTATGCCCGTCTTTTTTGTTGCCATTTGCCTGGTCGCATGTTGTCATCCAAACAACACTTGGCCGCCGTACATCTTGACAACTCCGTGCAGATAGGTGGACACTACACGCTGGCTTCAAATGACCTGTATTGATTCGCGCTGGAAAACATAGCGATCCAGCGCCCGCACGACGTCGTGGCAGAAGTCGGGCGACAGGGAGGTTCTACGACGTGACTAACCTGCCGAGGATATTCCCCCCCCCGATTTTCCAGCGTAGGTGCTCTGATGCGACGCCCGGCTACGACCTTCCTCGCATTGATGCTGCTGCTGGCCGCGGCTCTGGTTCTCTCCGGGTCGCCCCAGGAGGCTCAGGCCCAGACGACGCCGCTGGCCATGGTGCCCTTCGATTGGCCGCTGAAGCCGGACGGGCTCGGCGAGGGTGACAAGTTTCGGCTGCTGTTTGTGACCTCTGATACGCACAAGGTCACATCCACCAATATCAACATCTACGACCAGTTCATTCAAGGCGAGGATTCGAACACCAGGACCGGGCATGCGGCTATCCAGTCCCGCCTGGGTCTCTTCAAAGTCGTCGGCTCCACACCGAGCGTCGATGCGTGCAGCAACACCGGCATGGGGTGCAGCTCAACCCGGTCGGACGGCTCTACATCTGCCAGCTCCTCGGGAACACCAATCTACTGGCTCAACGGCAAAAAGGTCGCCAACAATTACTTCGACTTCTATGACGGGAGCTGGAGCAATACCCATTGGAATGAGCTTTTCAACAGGGAGGGCGCCAGGAATGAAAAGGGAGAAAAGCAGGACGAATCGAATCAGATTATCTGGACAGGCACGGCCGATAATGGCACGAAGAGCAACTTTCCCCTTGGCACGGACCGCTATACCGGCGCGGTGGTTCACTACGTGACACGGGGTTACCTTGGCACCACCGGATCAAACCCGCTCAGTTCTGGCACCCAAACGGCTACCATTCCTCATAATCCTTCTGACACCCAGGATGTAAAGGGATATTACTACGGCATCTCCCCGGAATTCACGGTCGGAAGCCAAGCCGGCGTGACCGTCACGGAATCCGGGGGAGACACGACCGTGGCGGAGAACGGCGGCACGGATGCCTACACGGTCGTGTTGGACGGCGCGCCCACGCATGACGTCACCATCACAGTCTCCATTACAACAGCGACCCGTGGCCCGGCGACGGTGAACAAGCAGGGCGGTACCGCCGGCCACACCCAGACACTGACCTTCACCCCGATAAATTGGGAAACGCCGCAGACCATCACCGTCACCGGCGTTGACGACAACATCGACAACCCCGGGAACAGCCGCTCCGTCACCATCAGGCACTCCGTATCCTCCACGGACACCAACTACAACAATCTTTTTGGTTCGGATCTGACAGCCACGGTGAATGACAACGATGCCGCGCCATCGATGATCGACCTGAGCGTGAGCGACGCCACCGTTGATGAAGGGGATGGGGCACAGACTATCACGGTGACGGCCACGGTGCAGGGCGCAACGCGGTTCGGCGTGGCAAAGTCGGTGGCGGTAACGGTGTACGGCAGCGGTCGATCGAACGTGGTTGACTTCACGGCGTCCCCCTCCGCCTTCAACATCACCATAACCGCCGGGGAGCAGACAGGGACGGGGTCGTTCGCCCTCACACCAACGGATGACAGCGTGGAAGAGGAGAGCGAGGAGGTCACGGTGTCCGGCACGCTGATCGGCGTGACCGTCAACTCTGCCCTCATCACGCTGACCGACGACAATACCGGGACGATACCGGTCCTGGCGATCTCCGGCGGCAGCACAGTGACGGAGGGTGCCGCCGCGTCATTCACCATCTCGTCCAGCCCGGCGCCAAGCGGGAGCATCGATGTGCACTATGCGGTGACGCAGAGCGGCAATTTCGTGCAACAAAGCTTGCTCGGCGGGAAGTTACTCAGTTTCTCGGGAACCAGCCAGGCGATTACCGTTGCGACGCAAAATGACAACATCGATGAGTCGAATGGCTCGGTGCGGGTGACCTTGACCGGCGGCACCGGCTACACAGTCGGATCGCCCAGCTTCGCGACGGTCGCGGTCCGGGACAACGACGCTTCAACTCCGCCCACACCAACGGTGGAGCCCACGAGCACAGCTACGCCGACAACAACGCCGCGTCCAACGAGAACGGCCACGCCAACGGTGGAGCCCACGAGCACACCTACGCCGACGCCCACGGTGGAGCCGACCGCAGCTACGCCCACGAGCACACCTACGCCGACGCCAACGGTGGAGCCCACGAGCACACCTACGCCGACGCCCACGGTGGAGCCGACCACAGCTACGCCCACGAGCACACCTACGCCGACGCCCACGGTGGAGCCGACCACAGCTACGCCCACGAGCACACCTACGCCGACGCCCACGGTGGAGCCGACCACAGCTACGCCCACGAGCACAGCTACGTCGACGCCCACGGTAGAGCCGACCACATCTAGGCCCACGAGCACAACTACGCCGACGCCCACGGTGGAGCCGACCACATCTAGGCCCACGAGCACAGCTACGTCGACGCCCACGGTAGAGCCGACCACATCTACGCCCACGAGCACACCTACGTCGACGCCCACGGTAGAGCCGACCACATCTATGCCCGCGAGCACAGCTACGCCGACGGCCACGGTGGAGGTGGCGGCGGAGAACGATGCCGATGATGATGCAGGCAGCGATACTTCCCAAATATGGATGGTCTTGCTCGTACCGCTGATTGTCGCCTTTATCATGGCACTGGCCATCGCCTACATCCGAGTCAGAAGGCGCGCCAGCCGCTAACAGCCAATTCCTACTACCCCCGTCCGCCGGCAAACTGGCATTAGAGGGTATCCAATTGGGGACAAAATCTAGGCACCAAGGACACGACCATACTGGAATAGGAGGAACGATTATGGCCAAGTACCTATATCAGGCAAATTACACACCGACGGGGATACGGGGCCTGCTGCGGGAAGGCGGCAGTTCGCGACGGAAGGTCTTCGAAGAGATGGGCAGGGAGCAAGGCGGACATCTGGAGGCGTTCTACTACGCCTTCGGCGGTGCGGACTTGTACATCATCTTTGACCTGCCCGATGCGGCGACGGCAGCCGGGATCTCCCTTGCCATCACGGCGGGAGGCGCACTCAGCATCAGCACCGTGCAGTTGCTCACGCCAGAGGAGATCGACTCAGCTACACAGAAGACGGTGAACTACCTCCCTCCGGGGGCCTGAGTCCCAATTGAGACGTGCAATGGGTGGCGGCGAAGTTCTATCTGAAGGGTGGACGCTGATTTGAGGCGGCTGGAGAACGGCCTCACTTCTCACCTAAGGAGGCTGAACATGTCGAAGCTGATCGTCCTGGTCATCCTCGTGTCGTTGTTCGCAATCCTGGCCTGCTCCAGGGATGACTCAACCCCGGCAGCGCAGCCCACGGCTGAGCCAACAGTCACGCGTGCGCCGGAGGCCACCGCCACGGCAACGGCCACCCCGCAACCTACGGCAACGGAAACTCCTCCGGGGGACAGTTCGGAGACCACACAGGGCCTTACCGCCCTCAATATGGTCGATCCTCAGGCGTTTCTGTCCAGCCTATCGGCTGGTGAACAATCCTGCCTTTCCGACAACGACATCGCCGTCGCTAAGGTGATGGCCGCCATGACATCCACCGATTCGTCCCAAGAGGGTGACGCCATCCTCGACTGCCTGGAAGACGAGACGGCGCTGCGCCTCTTCCTGAGCGAGCCCCTGACGGCAACCGGCGAGTTGACCGAGGAAACAGCCTCGTGCATCCGCGACGGACTCGGCGGCATGGACCTGCGCCCAATGATGCAATCGACCGGTCCAGATGCTGGAACGATGGATGCCCAGATAGCCGGGATGGCCGGCTTCTTGACGTTCACCGCCTGCTTGAACGATGAGGAGTGGCAGGCGGCTGCCCCCGCACTGGGGTTAGGGCCTCGCGACGAATCCGCTACGGATTGCCTGCTGGCGGAACTTGGAGGACCGACGGGAGTTGCAGAAGCCCTGCTCCGAACTGACGAATCGGGCATACCCCAGGCATTCATAGAAGCGGCGGCGAAGTGCGGCGTGGGCTTTGCCGGAATGTCAGAGACCATCCCTGAGGACCCCGGCTCAGGCGACATCGGTAGTGACAGTTCCACGGAGGGCATGGGGCTGCCGCCGGACACGCTGCATCCCGTGGCTGTTGACGACCCTCAAGCGTTCCTGTCAGGACTGTCGCCCAGGGAACAGTCCTGCCCCTCGGCGACAACGACATCGGTCCCCAGGAACTGTTGCAGATGACGGGGCGTGCTCCCGGCGGCTCACCGGAAACCACTGCGGACATCGTCAACTGCTTGCAAGACGATACGGTTCTGAGACTGTTCCTGACCTCCCTCGTCGGACAGGTTGAACCCTTCAGTGAAGAGACCTCATCGTGCATACGGGAAGGATTTGTGCCGATTGATCTGCGGGGTCTGTTGGCTCCAGCCATCGTGGGAGGCGCTCCTGCGAATTCTCTGGCGCTGAGCATGGCCGCGCTCAACGTCTCCGTGGTCTGCATGAACGATGAAGAATGGGCAACCTACGCTCCGAGGCTGGGAATGCAGCTGGAGGACAGGGAAGGTGCGGCCTGTTTGTTCGAGGAGTTGGGTGGTCCGGCACAGGTGGTGGAAGCTATGCAGTCAGCCAGTTTGGGCGAAGCGCCTGAAGAACTGACTGAGGCGTTCAAAGCATGTGGATTGGACGGCGTCGCCCCATCCCAATAGGATTTGGAAGAACGCGGGAGGCGTCCCCGGAGTGTTGAGACTCCCTCCTCACAGCCTGACATCCCACCGGAATGTTCACAGTTCGGTAGGCTCTTGCCCAGTTGCGGGGGATAGGATTTCATGACCTCCTGTAAGGCTTGAAGTTTCCCAAGCCCACTGTCCAGGAGTACCTGAGTTTTCCGTTACTATTGTGTCTGTCGTATGAGGCTCGGTTGAAATAGGACGGAATGAGGGGATGCGGTGCGCTCGGCTACTCTATGGCCTGAATGGCGACGCGGCCCCCATCCTTTATTTCTACGTACAGGCTATGGCTGTCGAGCAAGGCCATACCAATGAGGGGGATGGTGTCGGCGGCAAGGGCAACAATATCCCTCGTCTGGCCGTCCCACAGCACGGTGACGGCGTAGGAAGGAACAGTTACCTCGCTGCCGTCTGCCAAGACTACACGGTTGACGCCCGTGAGGACCAGTCCCAACTCAGCCACCATAGTTGGGGGCAAGGTTAGGAATCGGTTGAACCCAGTGTCCACCACGGCATCTATTTCCAGCGTTTGCCCCGCCAGCCCTTGTAGGGGAAGGGACACGATGGCTTCACGAGCGGCGTTCACAACCCCTTCGATCACCCGGTCCTCCGCAGACACCCACCCCCAATGCTGGCTATTGCACGATAGCCGACACGCAGCAGCCAGACATTGGCAGCGCCCGACCGCTGCAATCGCAGACGCTCCGCTGCGGCAAGCTCACTGTCGGCGATGGCCCAACTCTCGCTGTCAACGTCGATGGCGATGATCCGCCCGTGATGGGCAGCTTCGACCTGTGCTCTGATGTCCCGCTCGTATATTTCGTCGCCCAAGCGGGCAATCGCTTCCAACGGGCGGGTTGGCGCTGTCGGCCTGGATGATTGCGTGGGAGCTGACATATCTGCGTCTCTCATGCGCCTCCTTTCAGAATGTGCTTCCACCCTATTCTACTATCTTGAGGGGGCTTGGAACAACGAAGAATGGCTGCACATCGGAGCGGACAGCCTGACGATCTCATGGTTATACTATGGACTCGCAGGGACGGATGGGCTGCCCAGCCACATCTCGTGATTGGCGTCAACTATTCTTGCCGGTGCGACCATTATTATTGCCGGTCTGAAATCTCCTCTTCTTGTCGGTATTTGGCTACGCCGGTCCGGTAGCTGGGCATGTCGAATTCCAGTATGGCCGAGTGATGTACGATCCTGTCGATGGCGGCGGCTGTAGCCATGGGGTTGGCGAACACCTTCTCCCACTGGCTGAACACAAGATTCGATGTAATCCCCAGTGACCTTCGCTCGTAGCGTTCGGCAATGAGGGTGAACAACACCTCTGACTCTTCGGCTCCCTGGGGCAGATAGCCGAGATCGTCGATGATCAGCAGGTCGAAGTTGTCCAGCTTTCTAAGGATCCGAGGCAACTCCAGGTCCCGCTTGGCTGCAAGCATGTCCTGTACCAGGCGATAGGCGGGGATGAAGAGGACGGAACGTCCGGACTCCACCAAATGGTGGCCTATGGCGCAAATGGCATGGGTCTTCCCGGTGCCGGGCATGCCGAAGGCCAGCACATTGACGCCGTCATCCACGAAGTCTCCTTCGGCAAGACGCCGAAGCTGCTGCCTCAGCTTTACCGGCGCCCGTTCATGCTCGAAGGTGTCCCATATCTTGCCCGCCGGCAGCTTCGACTCCCTTCTCAGCCGGTTCACCCTTCTGATCCGTCGATCCTCCGCTTCCTGCTCCATCACCTCCACCAGGGTTGGTAGAGCGTCGTCGTGTCCGGCCTCCCGGAACCTTTCAACCGTCTCAGATGCTAGAGTGGGCAGCTTGAATTTCCTGCACAGCTCCTTGATCCGTTCTTCCACCACGCTCGATGCTTGTGTATCCATGGTCACCTCACACCTCCCACCAGCAGGCGGTCGTATACGCTCAGATCCACCTCACCCCTCAGTCTCAGGCTAGGAATCGCCGGCGGAGCCGGGGCAGACAGCCGGCGTACAGTGGCGTAGTCAAAGCTCTCACCCGACTGCAGAAGCCCTCTCAACACCCTGTCCACATCCGATTCCATAGTTGTCGCCGACAGATGCAGAATACGGACGTACTCCAAGTCTGCGCGCTCTCCACGCCATCGGCGCAGCGCGTCGTAGGTCAGCCTGAAGGTTCGTGTCGGAAACATCTGCTCCCTGTAGCGATATCTGCCGAAGGCGCCGGGTTTGCGTACCAGGGACCCGATGATGTGGCGGTAGTCTATGCGCGCCTCAGCCCGACCGTGTATTCGCTCCATCCGTTCCACCAGTTGCCCCTTGTAGTAGACCTCCAGGTGATCTGCATACAGCCTGACCTCCACCAACATGCCTATAAGCCTGGACGGCACCGAGTATCTCCTGTTGCTCACGCTGATGGTGCTCCACTTCCGCACTCGCACCCGGTAGTTGACGTATTCGGGAATGGGAGCCGGCGGCAGCGGTCGCAGGTAAAGACGTTCTTGTTCCATCCTGGCCCGCACCAGTCTGTTGCGTCGCTCCATGACCCTCCTAAGTAGTTCCTCGTACTCTTCCTGGGACACGAAGTCGCGAATTCCCCTCAGGATCAGCGCCTTCTCCATAGCATGCTTCAGACGGCGATGTCCCTGCTCCACCACTCCGTTCTCGTGAGAGGAGTGTGGGTTGGTCCTTGTGGCCTCCAGCCCGTAGGGAACCAGGACAGCCTCATACCGGGCGTTCATGGCTCTACCCCTACTGTCCCTCAACTCGTGAGTGGCAGCTGATAGATTGTCGGTGCGCACCAACTGGGGCACCCCTCCCAGCTCCCACAATGCTCCCTGGAGTCCCTTCACCAATGCCACGAAGGTCTCTCCAAAGCACACCTCCGCGTAGCTCCATCCCGAGTGGCTCAGCACGAAGTGGAACACCAGGTGCCTGAAGCCCTCGCCACCTATGGTCACTCCCAACCCCGTGCAGTGAGTGAAGTCCATCTGGGCCTCCCGACCCGGCGGATGCTCCTGCTGGAAGTACACCTCCCTGTCGGGTCCATGGAGGGCCCTGTAGTCTCTGACGCGCCTCTGCAACGTCCTCAGCTGTGACATTCCATACCGGCCGGGATGCTTCTCCTCCAGCCACTCCAGGATAGTTGTCGCACTCAGCCTGCCCTCTGGATCCGACTGGAGCAGTGGCTCCACTTCCTTCTTCCATACTTCCGCGAACGGGTCAGGCCTGGTTCTCCACTCCTGTTGTTGCTCAGCGATTCCGTCCGTGCTAATTGTCAGGCGAAAATGTCCAGATGAAAGAACATGTGACATTGACGCAGAAAGAACAGACAAGACTCCAGGTACTGAACAGCCTATTGGCAGAGCACATGACTACGGAGCAGGCAGCGACACTGATGGGACTGAGCGAACGCCACACCAGGCGAATCCTGGCGGTATACAGGAAGGAAGGAGCATCCGCTCTGGCTCACGGAAATCGAGGTCGCAAACCCTCAAACGCTACGCCGGAGGCATTGGCGAAGGATGTGGTCCTTCTGGCACGCACCCGGTATGCAGGAGTGAACCATGCGCACCTCAGCGAGTTGCTGAGAGAGTACCAAGGCATAGATGTGGCTCGCAACACCCTACGAAAGATATTGATTGACGCAGGTGTGAACAGTCCACGTCGTCGCCGACCCCCGAAGCATCGCACTCGTCGGCGGCGAATGGCTCGTGAAGGGTTGCTGATCCAGATAGACGGCAGCTACCATAGGTGGCTGGGAAAAGATGGACCCCATTTCACTCTCCTGCTGGCGGTGGACGACGCAATCGGTTGTGTCGCCAACGCCCTATTCTGTGAACTTGAGAACACGCGCAGCTAATTTTTTCTGATGCGGAGTCTGATCCGGCGCCGCGGCGTGCCCATCGCCCTCTATGCGGACCGGCATGCCGTCTTCAAGCACACTCCGCCCTCAGAAGCTACCTCTGCACCAACCCAGTTCAGCGGTGCTATGGACGAGCTTGGCGTTCAGCTGATATTCGCTCGCTCGCCCCAGGCCAAAGGATGTGTGGAAGGCGCCGCGGGAACCCTCCAGGACAGACTTGTGACCGAGCTTAGGCTCGCGAGGGCCACCACCATCGACGAAGCCAATCTTGTGCTGACCGACTTCCTCCCTCGCTTCAATCAACGCTTTCGGGTGCCGGCACACCCTCTGAGCCTGCCTATCGGGTCCTCGAACCCCAGGTATGCCTCGACACTATCCTTTGCCTGAAGTTCAGACGTAGAGTTGCCAGGGACAACACGGTGAAGTACCGGTGGCACACTCTACAGCTGCTTCCTGGTAAGGATCGACCCAGCTATGCCGGAGCAGCGGTAGACGTACTGGAGGGATTGGACGGACAGCTCGCGGTGCAGCACGAGGGACACGTCATTCCCTCACAGGAGGCGCCTCAGCGCCCCAACATCCTGCGTAGCTTCAACCGGAGAACCGTGCACACTACCGCATTCCCTCTCAGCGGTACTAAATTAATCTGGAAGGGGAAGTTTGCTGAGCTTGAAGTCAAGGCCTCCCACGGCAAGAACGACAAGAACAGCTCCGGAAGAGTTCGCAGGGCAACGACGCCTCGCCGCAGAAAGCCGACTCCATGGCAAACGGCGAGATGGAGAGCTGTTTAGAGGGCGAAGCAACAGGGCCTGTCCATCCGTGGCATTTCCCGGAAGCTGGGCATCCACAGGACCACCTTGAGAGAGTACATGGAAGCGAAAAGTCCGCCCGTGTCTCTCGCCCGCACACCCTCGAAGGTAGCGTAATCTGATAGTATGAAAACCTACTCTAAGGACATTTTCGCTTGACACTTAGGCGGACAGATTCCCTGGGCTTCGACAGCGCTACTGGGTCATCTTCTACGGCCTGTTGAAAGAGTTTCCCTTGGTCGCAGAGCACGAACTACGCTAACGTAAACTTTGCGATTGTGGAATTGCACGAGCGCTTTCAATCATTTGGAGCTCATATTCTGACGCTATCGTTGAGGAGGTCAATTCCATACCCCCTGAATCCAGCTCGGTTAGACTTTTTCAACAGGTCGTTAAACCCGGCGACGACAACAGCAGCTGTTCAAGAGACGTTAGGAACCATCTGGAAGGTACCGGACGAGCTTTGGGAAATCATCGAGCCTATCATCCTGAAGGAGGACCCGCCGAAGACCAGGGGCCGCAAGCGCGCCTGTCCTCGACGGATGCTCAACGGCATCATCTTCCGGCTGCGCAGCGGGTGTCAATGGAACCGGTTGCCCAAGGAGCTTGGGGACGACAGCACCATCCATCGCACCTTTCAACGGTGGGTGGATCTGGGGGTGTTGCACCGAATGTGGGGAGTCCTGGTGGAGGGATGCGAAGAGTTGGGCCACGTGGACTGGGAATGGCAGTCGGCGGACGCAGCCATGGGCAAGGCGCGTTTTGGGGGGACCTGATTGGCCCCAACCCGACGGACCGTGGCAAGGCCGGCGCCAAGCGAATCCTCCTTGTGGACGGAGAAGGCGGTCCATTGAGCATTGTGGTTGTCGGAGCGAATGTGCACGACGCCAAGCTGTTTTAGGCGACCCTGGACTCCATCGTGGTAGACCGACCACAGTCCACGGAGGAGAAGGAGTGCCAACACCTGTGTCTGGACAAAGGGTATGACAATCCTTCAGGCCGTGGGACTGCCGCCAGACACGGCTATAGGGAGCACATCAGACGCATCGGCGAGTAGAAGCTGGATGGCTCTGGCAACAAGCGGTATCCGGCGCGACGGTGGGTTGTGGAACGTACCCTGGCATGGCTCTCCAAGTGCCGTGCCTTGCTGGTCCGCTACGACAAGAAAGCCTCTAACTGCCTTGGAATGCTACAACTCGCATCTGCCCTTCTCTGGTTCCGTCGCCAGTGGCGCCTGGCCATCTTGAGATAGTTTCTAAGTACAATACGTGCAATCCTAAGGGTCAGCCAGGCGTGAATTGGCTGCAGGGCCGCAAGCAATTTCGTCTTTCCCACTTATAGGCTTGGTGTCACGCGTATGGCACCTATTGTATTGCAGAAATTGCAGGTTTAGGGGGGTGATTCTAACGGGGGAATCTCTTCGGGTCTGGAAAGCAGCCGGTGAAGTTGGGAGTGTCCCCAGCGACATGCAAGAAGCGCAATTGGTGGAGCAACTGAAGGAACTGTAGCGGCCACCGGACCGGTGAAGATCGCCCGGTTGTAGGGTGTGAGTTTCAGGACCTTTTCGGGAGGCATCGAGTCGGTCCGAGCTGCTTTCCTCACAGCATCTGCTGAGCTGGGCACCCCAACTCTGCGACGGCACGGTGCAATAGGGCCAAAGGGGTCGGTTTCAACTCGGCGTCTATTGTTGTTGTGTTGTCGCCCAGCAAGGGGGAACACGGTCGAGTTGGTGATAGGCGTCAACCATAGCGGGGGGCGTGCTCGCCCCCCTTTTGAGACATGGAATTTATTCCGTGTCCCGTGACGTCCTAGCCGTGTACAGGAAAAGCAAATAATTCCCTCGGAGGGAACTGCCTCTGTTCCAAGGCTGAATCAGTGCTATTGGCCCACTACAGGCCTACTGTGGGAATCAATTGCAGTCCACACCAGGTTCCGGCCACGTGTTCCCACCTCCAGGCGTGAGAGTTCCTTTTTAGGTAGTGACTGGACCAAGGCCAAACTTCCAACGGCCAGTCTTAATAGTTCCGTTTTCGGAAGTGGAAGGGGAAGTTGAATGGAGGAGCAGCTGTTTGTGGAGGACGAGACCCCGTGACTGGACAGCCCTGACGGACCTCCTCAGGGACATGTTGAAGCAGAAGGGCCGGATGGAAGCTGCCAGGACCCTGAGGGTCAACTACAAGACCCTGGCGGCGGCCCTGCAATCCGGCAAGCTGACGCTCAGGCTATGCGATGCCCTTGAGCATCTGCTCATGATCAGGGAGTTGGTGGCCCTGGAGGAGGTTAGGGAATCTGTGAAGGCTCTGGTGGAACGGTTGAATGAACTGGAAAGAGTGACAATAGATAGGACGTGGCCCCGCAGGTCCCAACCCCGGCAGGAATTCAGGAGAACCGACCCGTCGGTGGTCCCCATGGAACCACGGGTGGGAGAGTCGGAGATCTACGGCCCTGCCCGGTCACCGGTGAAGATGCGACGAGAGCCTCACTTACCTGGCCCCATTTCTGTGCACATAATGGGGACCACCTTAGCAAGAAGTTGTGATAGAATTTCTCAACCGCGTATGAGCTATTTCATGCGGCGATTTGTTCACCTCATGGGGGAAACATGGAGAGCTTTGAAAGAGCTTTTGCGAACGCGACAAGTATCGCGGACGCGGCGCTAAAGGCCAACCAGAATCTGACTACACAGTTACGACGGCTGAAGAGGGCATCGCTGCAGGGCAATGTGGCGGCGGTCAAGAGAGAGCAGAGGAGGCTCTCCGAGGCCCTAAACAAGGTGGAAGAGACGGTGAACGAGGCGAGCGAGGCGTGGGATTACCCAGAAGAGGTAGAGCTGGAGTACTTACAGTCTCTGGAGGGGTATGCAGCGGAGCTGCGGCGAGTGGCTGGCGAGAAGGGGTTGGTCATACGGGAGCGAGATGGGCAGCTGATATGTCATCCTTTCGTCCTTCGGGTCGTGGCTGGAGAGAGGGCAGTCCGCATCGACAGGAAGAAGGTTTCCGCTATTCGACCGTCGCACCTGACGGAGGTTCTCGCCAAGGCCCAAAACGCTCCGGCGCGCTTCCGTCCCCAAAGATTCCTCGAGGCGCTTTACAAGGTATATCTGGCCCTGACGAAAGAATCTTCAGGACGTCCCATTGGCGGTGCCGGTGACCCCGTGATTCTCCTTGACGAAATCTACCGGCTCTTTACTTCTCTTCCCGGTAGCAGCAGTGACTATTCAAAGACCGACTTCGCCAGGGATCTCTATGAACTTGATCGTAGTGGAGTAACAATAACTAGATCAGGTGCCACCCTCTCCTTGCCCGCATCCACCGGAGCCCGTAGCACTCGAAACCTGTATACCTTCGTCGGGCCGGACGGCTATGAAGTCAAGTACTACGGCATACGCTTCACAGAGAGTTAGACGAATGAAAAACGACATCCCTCTCAATGTCTGGTTTAGTTACATCGATGACGAATACCTGTCGTCCTACATCAAGATGGGAGGCTCCTCCGTAAAGTTCGCTGTCACGCCGGAAGAATTGAAGCCAACCCTCTACGACACCGTATCGGCCCGATGCAGGGTTCTTGACTACGAAGTAATCAAGCTGGACGCCAAATATAAGGACATGCGCGCCTACATGCCGCAGGACATCTTCTTCGGGCTCGCGCGGCAGTTGGATTGGCGGCGCCTGGCGCGGCGATTCATCCTCAAGCTCGCCGCCCAGCGGGGATTTAATGTTGAAGGAGTAGACGCAACAGATGAGGGCATCTTCGACAGAATTGCCGCTGCAAACAGCGTGGCACCTCAATCCGTTATCCAGGAAATCAGACCCGAAATTGAAAATGCCGTTTTCCGAAACCCCTCAATGGCTAGGGACTTCCGGGTTTGTATGACCCAACTCTGTCGGCTGGAATATATAAGCGGTGAATACAACGGCGAGCTATTGCTGGACTGGCTTATGGGACGCAACACCAGAATCAGCAACGTACGGCATTATTCAATTTTTTCCGGCGTCAACCGCTGTCAAGGGCGGAGCAAAAATGTACCAGCGGGGCGGAGTAAAAGTGTACCACTTGGGGGCTATTGGTCAGCAAAATGTCATCAGTTAAATGTCAAGCGAAAATGTCCTCTGCAGCGGCTATTGGCTGGAGGACGAGTGTAGGTCTGGAGTCGCCGCCACAGCATCTAGACTGCTCTGTTTGAGGCGGTAGCTCTCGCCGTTCATCTCCAGGATGTGAACGTGGTGGGTGAGCCTGTCCAGCAGGGCTCCGGTGAGCCTTTCGGAGCCGAACATCTCGGTCCACTCGTCGAAGGGCAGGTTGGTGGTGACGAGTATGGAGCCTCTTTCGTACCGCTGGCTGAAGATCTCAAAGAGCAGTTCCGCTCCCGTTTGAGACAAGGGCACGAAGCCGAGCTCGTCTACGATGAGCAGCTTCAGCCGGAACAGCTTCTTCTGCAGGTTCAGCAGGCGCTTCTCGTCCCTGGCTTCCACAAGCTCATTCACCAGACTGGCAGCCGTGGTGAAGCCGACGGAGAGTCCCCTCTGACAGGCGGCGAGTCCCAGTCCCAGGGCTATGTGGGTCTTGCCGGTACCGCTGTTGCCTATGGCGATGACGTTCTCGCGGCGCTCTATGTACTCGCAGCGGGCGAGTTGAGCCACAAGCCGGCTGTTCACCGACGGAATGGCCTTGAAGTCGAAGGAGTCCAGGCTCTTCATAGACGGGAAGCGCGCGGCCTTGATCCTGCGCCCCACCATGCGATGATGGCGGTCTATGAGCTCAAGCTCAGACAACCTCAGCAGGTAGTCGGGATGGTCCACCCCTTCGGCGGCGCACTGGGCCGCAACCTTGCCGAACTCTCTCAGGAAGGTCGGCAGCTTCAACTCCTTCAGGTTGTGTTGCAGCAGCAGCGTTGATCTGTCACTCACGATGTCCTCCCATTCAGCAACTTCATATAGTCTCCCGCCGACGTGGTGCTCACACACACCCTGGGCAGGTGGGGATACAGGTCTAGGTCCAGCCTGGGTGGCCGTTCCTCGATGTTGCACAGCACAAGATGCTTGACAGCGTCGAAGCCGGCCGCTCCCATCCTGACGGCATCCCGCACGGCCATATGCACATCCTCCCGTGAGAAGGTCTCCAACAACCTCAACACCTGAACGAACTCCCTCTTTCCACGTCTGCCCATGCGGTACTCAAGCAGCCTGCGAAGGGTGTCGAACTCTCCCGGTAGCTTCCACCCGGCCAGGGGCGCCGCCTGGTCCAGTGCTGCTATCTTCTTCTCCAGAAGCGGCAGATAGTGGATGGGATCGAAGACGAAGTTCCCCCGTTCGTAGGACCGCCTGTGGCGGGCTATCACCTCAGAACCGCAGCTGATCACCACCTCGTCCACATAGCCCCTGACCAGCACGTCCCTGTGTCCGTAGGCCACCGGCACCGAGTAGTCGTTGGCCCGGTATCGGACCAGGGACAGGGAACTCACCCGGGTGGCGTGCCTGTCGCACGGGTCGTAGGGAACCGAGGGCAAGGGCAGCAATGCGCCGAGGTCTCGCTCCATTCGCTCTCCTATGCTCTCCCTGTGTCCCCTCAGCTTCGCCTCCTTCCTGCCAAGACATCTTGACTCCAGGTAGGCATTGAGCGCGTTGAAGCTGTCGAACTTCGGCACAGGCACCAGGAAGTTGCGCCTCACGTATCCCACCATCCCCTCCACATGCCCCTTGTCTGTGGCCTTGCCGGGTCGGCCGAACCTGTCGCTGAACAGGTAGTGGGACTGAAGCTCCGTGAACACCCTCGTTCTCTTGCGGCGTCCATCTCCCAGTATCCTGGCCACCGCCAGCTTCGTGTTGTCGTACAGGATGCTCTGCGGAACCCCACCTAGATAGGCGAACGCGGACACGTGGCCATCACAGAACGCCTCCGTAGTCTCCGCCGGGTACGCCTTCACGAAGATTCCGTCACTGTGCGGAAGGGACATCACAAAGTAGTGGGCCCTGCGCCTCTCGCCCCCTATGACTGCCCACGCCTGTCCGAAGTCGCACTGCGCGTGTCCGGGAGGATGGGCCAGGGGAACGAACATCTCTCGCCCCTGCCTCCTGCTCTTGCGCACATGGTCCTTGACTATGGTGTAGCCGCCATCGAAGCCGTGTTCTTCTCTCAGCCGCTCGAAGATGCGCTTGACCGTGTGTCGCTGCTTCCTGGGAAGGCTCAGGTCCTCTTCAAGGATCCGGTCTATGATGCCGGCGAAGGGCTCAAGCTTGGGACGCCGGGCAGGGCGCTGCCTTCGGTATCCGGGTGGCGCCGGGTTGGAGAGCATCTTCCGCACGGTGTCCCTGTGAATTCCAAACACCCGGGATGCTTCCCTCATGCTCATCCCTTCCACCAGACAAGCCTTCCGCACACGAAAATACAGATCCACCACATACATCCTGTCACCCTCCTTCGAGTCTGCTTCGACTCTATCGGAAGGTGGGAGGTGGTACAGTTTTCGACCGCCACAATCAGACGATCAAGCCGCCCCCGTGGTACATTTTCTCTCCGCCCTTCTCAGACCCGTTTGTCACGCGTTGCATCGTGGTTCCGTGCACTCGTTTCCTCAACTCATCCACCGCTGCGACCAGGAGGAAAAATAAAAGACGACGGTCAGGGACTCCGCGTTGCTCGATGGCTTTGAAGATATGCTGGTAGATCATTGCTAGACTAACCACCAACGTAGGAGGTTAGATAGTCGCAGACCAAGAAAAGGCGACATCGACGGTGTAGGTGAGATTGTTGTCAATAGCTGTGCTGCAGAATCAGTCAAAGGGCGTGTCCAGATTAGTCCGATATTGAATCCTGACAATTGACAATCCCCTCTTTCCCCATTCAGTCGGTTTGAAGGCCCTTCCGTACAAAAAGTCGTCCCACATCTCCCAAACGCACCAGCTGCCAGCCATCCGGAATGACCGTCTTTTTCCTCACTAGTTTAACCACCGCCCTGCTACTCTACGGCGTTCATCCGGTCCAGCGGGCCAGGCCAGTTGAGGATGCGAGAATCAACCGTCACGAGGCGGTGTCCCTCCAGGGCGGTTGCGACGATGATTCGGTCCGCCGGATCGCCGTGCAAGTCCTCCAGCAACCCGGCCCTCGCTGCGATGCCGCCATCCACGGGAATCTCAATCAGACCGTCTTCAAGGAGGCCCCTGCGCCAAGCGTCTAGAGGGAGTCCCAGGTTGATCTGCCCCTTTTGCAGCCTCATGCCAACTTCCCAGAAGGATATGGTGGACACCGCGGCGCTATCCTGCTCCAGCGCATGGCTGACGTGTTGTTTGGTCCTTGGCCCCAACCGCCAGTCACCGGACCTGAACCAAGCAATGACATGGGTATCCAAGAGTATCAAAACAGTACCTTCCTGGAGTCGTCTGAGTCCTCGAACCATTCGGCGGGCATCGGAGACACGATATCTCCAAGAATTTTAATCCGTCCCTTGTCAATGCCGAAGAGATCCCTGGGCTTTCTTCTATAGGGAACTAGCTTTGACACTGGTCTGCCATACTTGGTGATGACAATCTCGTCCCCACTGTTGGCAATCTCATCCATGAGTTGGAGACACTTGGCTTTGAACTCCGATGCCTTGATGGTCCTGGCGCCGGCTGCATTGCCGTCCGTTGTCATGGCGTTCTCCTTCCCCACTGAAATGTGACCATTGTTATAGCATTGTTATGACTATAGTCACCTATATAGTCAATCGGCAAACCTCAGCCTCACCAACAGCCTGTTTTTCTTCGCCCTCGCCTTTGTTTCCCTTGCGCTCCGGCTGTCGAAGCTGCGCCAGAGCGTCCTCCACGATCATCACTTCTATCGGCTCAGTGGTGTGCAGGCAGCGGCTGAAGTTTAGATTGAAGTCGTTCACTTCAATCTCCTCCATGCCCGCCACATGAGTGAAGCGGTCCAAGTCTTGGAAGGCTTGTAGGACTGGACGATCTTATTGATGTGCTCAGGGTCGAGAAAGTTGCGGGCCTTGCCCTGCCGGTAATACCCTTCCTAGGCAGCGTCTATGGATTATCCGCGCTCACGGCCCACGACCTCCTCCCCTCGACGAATCGGTACCCAATCTGTCGGGACGCCATTTGACACGTCCAGCATCATCTGTTTCCTCTGATCCAGTCTCATAACTCGATGGCGCATATTTCTGTCGTGAAGGATGCCATAAATGCCGTTGCATTAGGCACTGTACTCTACGACACCTAGTCGTTTCTGTCGTCATTTCCTCGAAAGTGGGAAAGCAGATTGATCTGACGAGAAAGACGGTCCACTTCTGAGACTGTAGCTTCTGCGTGAATAACACTCCTCTAGTGACAGTACATTTCCTTTGACCATCAACACGCTGAGGCTTTGCCTGAGGTAATGAGCTAATAAGGAGGCCTGGCAATTCCCCACATTACCGAGAAATGTTCCGCTTGGCTATATGCATTCTCCCTAAACTTCTGCATTCACTGTCCTGGATTCTCTCTGTCCTAAACAGGCACCTGGCAGAATGAAATTCAACTTTGGACAGGGCCTGCTGCATACGTTCATACTTAGCGTTATTCCTCATACCCTTCCAATTCCTCCAGAATCTTCTTAAGAAACGGACGGAATGCGGTTCGAAACTTGATGACGTTCTCGGTCATCCAGGTCCTGATCTCCATTAGCTCTTCGTCAGAATTATCTATATGCCCGGGTCGGGAAATCGCAACTCTACTCATCTTGGCGTCATCCAATCGTTCCCAATGCATCTGACCAAGATTCTCTTCGATCTGAGACTTAGACTTTATTAGACGGTTAAACGCGGCCTTGTTCCAAGACTTTTCTGAACTCTTGATTACCAGCTCGACTCTGGCCTCTTGATCCCACGTAAACCTCATTGTGCGTCCGAATTTAGAAGATCCTACGCCGGCACCAGCGTTGTAGGATGAGCCTTTGTTTCGGGTTCCAATATTCCATCCTCTAGATCCTCTCAAATCCTCGAGAAGGGGTCGCCAAAAGCGCATGTACTTCTCTTGATTCGGCGTCAGATCGCCTCCAAGCACATCCTTCGACCAAGTGTTAGGGGCTGCCGCCAATCGGAATAGCGGTGCAGGCAGAGAATCCCCTATCTTTACCGCTTGCACTTCAACTCCAAAAAAGCTAAGCGGATCTTTTGAACCTTCATTGAGCCAGTCCAATGCCGCCCTGTGCTCGTCACGAAATCTTGTTGCTATCCACACAACGATGCTGGCATTCTTGCCAGCCGCATACGTTAGCAACTGTCCCAAATGCACATGGTCCGTGTTGGCTATCTGGTTTTCGATAGCTACAACCGCCTCACTGTTCGCATCTCTAGCGAGTATGTCTAACGAGAAGTTACCAATGGGCACTTCTGTCCCCACAAGTTCTAGATCCATCCCAAGTTCTTTGCCAAGCAGAGGCAGATTCTCAGCCAGCCAAGGGGTAAAGTCTCTTGCCTCATGTGGCCAGACGTTAGTTATGGCCACTTCTTCAATTGTACCTATCCGCTGTTTGGTCATCTCGGACCTCCTCCAAGTGCTCTACAGTGTTGGCGAAATCGAGTCCTATCCCTGTTATCCACAATTCAATTGGCTATGTGCAGCTAGGGACCCTCGTGGGAAGGGCCGCCGGTGTGGGCGATTGCAGGTTATTCTTCTCCGTGTGATTTGTCTTCTAATGGGTCTTGAAATCGTTGTATCTGCGATCAGTTCCCATTTCCAAGACGCAGTAGATCTCAAATATGGTCTGTTCCAATTGGTCAGGTATGCAAGCAACTCTGAACGTCATGGCTCGTACTCTTTCTCGCTGCTGACGATATTCCACCTTTAAACCCTCTCAATGTACGCAGAAGTACTCTTCGGATCGCCTAGTGCCTCCTTCAACAACTTCAGGGCGAGTGTGGCCGAGTGCCCGTCTGAACTATCCGCTCCGTGTTCGGCAATACACCGACTCATGTAATTGGAACGCCCCACATATATAGGATTGCCGTTCTCAAAGAGTACGTACACGCCTCTTGGGGGAGCTTTTCGATGTTCCTCCTAACAGCGTTCCTTGCTGCCTTTTAGCTCGCCCTGACCTGCCCCCGATGGTTGTACCACCCGCTAAGTTACACTGGCAAGGGTTGGAGCCGGGATGTAGGATATGAAGGCCGCCGGCGCCGGCGGCCTGTAGCCCAGGGAACTGTGGGGTCTGATCCGGTTGTAAGCCTGTCTGTATTGTTCCGTGAGCACCTTCACCTCCAGCAAGGTGTAGAAGATCTCCCTGTTCAGCAATTCGTCTCTCAGCTTGCCGTTGAAACTCTCTATGTAGCCGTTCTCCCACGGCGACCCAGGCTCGATGAAGAGAGTCATCACCCCAACTCTTCCGAGCCAACCCCTGACGGCTTTGGCGGTGAACTCGGGTCCGTTATCGGATCTAATGTGTGTTGGCACCCCTCGACTCGCCATCAGATCAGCCAGTGTCTCAATCACGTCATTGGAGCGGATGTGACGGTCGGCGCGGATGGCCAAGCACTCCCTGGTGTATTCGTCCATGATGGTCAATAGTCGTACTCCCCTGCCATTATGAAGTCTTATCTGCACGAAGCCGTAGGCCCAGACATGATTCGGATACCGAGGTCGCAGACGCATACAGGAGCCGTCATTCAGCCACAGTCGGCCCCTCTTTGGTTGTCTCCCCGGCACTTTCAACCCTTCCTGTCTCCATATCCTCTCTACCCTTTTGTGGTTCACCACCCACCCGGATAGCTTCAACAACGCTGTCACACGCCGATAGCCGTACCTACCGTAAAGACTCGCCAGTCTCACTATCTCCTCCCTCAGCGCCTTCCCGTCGCCTGTGGGCTTGGTCTCATACCTCTGGGTGGACCGGGGATGTCCCAGCACCCTACAGGCTCTCCGCTCCGACACTCCCAGTTTCTCCTTCACCTTCTCCAAACACCTGCGACGACGGGAAGGGCTTAGTAGTTTCCCTCCGCTGCCTCCTACAGTATCTGGTTGTCCAACGTTAAGTCCGCCACTGCTCTTCTCAACCGACCATTCTCTGCCTCCAAACGCTTGGGAATTATAAAGAATAGTTGACAGCGGGGGCTATTTCTGCTAGACTTTTACCCAGGTTAGAGAGGTGAAATATGGCAACGACAAAGGCCCCCGGCAAGTCCCACCGCAAGGGTATCACCATCCTTGAGTTCTCCGAGATGGTCCCCGATGAGAACAAGGCCCAGCAGCTGCTCGAATCCTGGTTCTGGCCCAATGGCCGCCATTGCCCCCGCTGCCAAGGCAGCCAGACCGTAGAATCCTCTCACTCCAATATGCCCTACTGGTGCAGCGCATGCCGCGCCTACTTCTCCGTGCGGACGGGAACCCTCCTCGAATCATCGAAGGTTCCCCTCCGAAAGTGGGCATGGGCGATCTACCTTCACCTCACCAGTTTGAAGGGCGTTAGCTCAATGAAGCTGCATCGCGATATTGGCGTCTCCCAGCCCACGGCCTGGTTCATGCTTCAGCGTATCCGCAAGGCCTTTGACGGCGACGATGAGCCGCCCTTCACCGGCCCGGTAGAGCTGGATGAGGCCTATTTCGGCGGCAAGGAACGCAACAAGCACGAATCCAAGAAGCTGAAGGCCGGACGCGGACCCGTGGGCAAGACTGCGGTAGTCGGCGCAAAGGACAGGAAGACGAACAAGGTCAAGGCGATGGTGGTTGAATCGCCCGATAGGGCTGCTCTATGGGCCTTCGTGAACGATAACGTCGCCCCTGGGGCGACTGTTTACACTGACGGCGCATCCGCATATAGTGGCGTCGGCGATATGTTCAACCGAATTCACCATGAAGCAGTCCATCATTCCGTCGGCGAGTACGTCCGTGGGATGGCTCACACCAACGGGGTGGAATCGTTCTGGGCCATGCTCAAGCGCGGGTACCAGGGAACCTATCACCGCATTTCACCGAAGCACCTTCACCGCTACATCTCAGAATTTGCAGGCCGGCATAGCATCAGGGCATTGGACACACTGGATCAGATGGCCAGCGTCGCCCAGGGGATGGTGGGGAAGCGGCTCAGGTATAGGGAGTTGACAGCATGAAGCGCGATAAGGATTTGCTGAAGAGTATCCTCGAACACCTCGAGGAACACCATGAGATTTTCAGGAACGTTGAGATTGGGGCTAGCACCTTCACGGCACCCCTCGAGACGGTCAAATATCACCTTCGCCTGCTAGAACAAGCCGGGTTCATTAGAGTAGACTCTGAGTCCCTAGAGGGGGTGAGCGTGCGGGAGATCACATGGAATGGCCATGAATATCTCGATGAATTGCGGAAGGACTGACTAATGGACACAAGATATTATCACATTCAGGTTGCATCTCAGACGAAGGACGGACCACTCCCGCCGGTTATCGTAGTGAGGGCGGATTGCATTAAGAAAATCAGCGCTTTGGTGCATGAGTGTAAGGTCGAAGACCTTGTAGTTGCGCGAATCAACGGCAAGATTCTGGCCTGGTGGATTGTCGACAGAGAAGATTAAGCTAGCCGAGTTGCAGCTTCGCCCGTAGATACTCCATTCCTCGATTCCCCTTGATGCGGTTGCATGAACCGCATAGGAGCTGAAGGTTGTCTATATGGTCCGTCCCGCCCTTGCTCCTGGGGATGATGTGGTCAACCTCAAGATGTCTCAACTCAAAATGAGTACCACAGCCCCCACATTCCCCGGCCTGTAAGCCGTACAGGCTGTTTCTGTGCGAGCGGTAGGGGCGAAGGTCTCCTAAGTCCGTCCGGTGGGGTATGTCCGTGCGGTGGATGCAGTGCCATAACCTTGGAGCCGTGTCATTCCCTACAGCGACTTCCCTGGCGAGCCTCTCTTGGACTAACTCATAGGCCTTGGGAGCTATATCTATCCCGGCCCATTGTCTCCCCAGCCGTTCGGCAGCAACGCAAGCCGTCGCACAACCGGCGAAAGGGTCTAGCACCATGTCACCCTCATTACTGGACGCCTGGATCACCCGCTCGACAAGGGCGAGGGGCTTCTGCGTGGGGTAGCCGGTGCGTTCCTTAGAGCCTCGATTGGTAACCGACGATTGCCCGATGGTCCAAACGTTGTCAACTTTCTTCGTCGTGTAGATGCGATAGACCGGTTTCCCGTCCGGCCCCCGTTCAGGTACAACTCGCCCCAGTTCTTTACTCCAAACCCTCCCCCCCCCTCTTTTTCGGCTTGTCCAGGGGTATCCGCACCTGGTTGAAGACATATCCAGGGGCAGCGTAGAAGAGCAGTACATTGGAGTTGGCGGCGAACCGCTTGACATTGCCCTGGAAATTGTCCGGGAAGTGCCAGACAATCTCATTCCTGAAATTGCGCCGTCCGAAAATCGCGTCCATGACCAACTTCAGATAGTGGCTCATCGTAGAATCGCAATGAAGGTAGACGCTGCCAGTCGGCTTGAGAATTCGATGAATGTCCAACAAACGGATTGCCATATAGACCAGGTAAGACTTGTCGGAGTCCGTGAGAGCGGCCAGCAGCACCCGGCGAAGGGCCGGATGCTTGGCCTCGATAAGGTTCACCCATTCGGTGTCGACGTCGCTGAGTGTCCAGGCATCCTTGAAGGCGGCTCCGGCTGCCTGGGAGCCTACCGGGGCGGCGTAGTTGGCGTTCGAATTGAAAGGAGGGTCTAGATATATTAAATCAATGCAATCGGAGTTGAGGCCACGGAGAATTTCGAGGTTGTCACCGGTCCATAGGGTGCGGTTGGCAAAGTTGGCTGGCATGGTGCAGAATTATAGGCATCACCAAAACCAGTGTCAACTATTCTTTATAATTCCCAAACGCTTCAATCGCTTCGCCTGGGCTATCTTCAATCCCCCATACTCCTTCCTCCAGCGATAGAAGGTCTGTTGCGTTACCCCAATCTGCCGAGATACCTCAGCCACCGTATTGCCCTTCGCAATCAACACCTCCGCTTCCCTTAGCTTGCTAATCACCCGCTCCGCCGTATGTCTCCGCTTGGCCATTTATACCCCCTGCATTTTCGTCCAAGACTAACATTTGCCTTAGACTAGTTCTTGGGGGGCAGGTCAGGGGCATAGGTAGTATAACCCTTAGGGAAGGTTCCAACGGCGTTTCCATCAAAGCCAAAATTCAGAGGCTTACACCTCGTGAATACGCTGTTAGCTTAGTTCTCTTGTGTCAACGCCGACTTACATTTGACCCGATATCGCCGGAATGGAATTGACCCACCCCCATGTGATTATCTGGAATCCTTGGTGTTATTTGATCCCGCACCCAAGAGGTGCTGGGAAGTCAGAAGTCCCGACTGTCGCTTGTCCTTGAGCCTGTAGCTCTCGCCGCGGATGTTGAGCACGTGGCTGTGGTGAAGCAGCCGGTCGAGGATAGCGGTGGCGATCACCGTGTCACCCAGCAGCTCTCCCCAGTCGGCGAATCCCTTGTTGGAGGTGAGGATGATACTCCCCCGCTCATACCGGGCGGATACGAGGCTGAAGAAGGCGGTGGCCGACTCCCTGTCGTAGGGCCAAATGCCGAACTCGTCCACGATAAGTACCTTGGGAGCCAGGTACACCCTCATGCGCCGTTGGAGCCGGTGTTCCTCCCTGGCCTTTCTCAGGTCCTCCATCAGGTCGTAGGCCCGGACGAAATAGGCGCCGTAGCCGTTCTCTATGGACTTGAGGGCCAGGGCCACGGCCAGGTGGGTCTTGCCGACCCCGGGAGGACCCAACAGCAGGATGTTGGTGGCCTCCGACACAAAGGCCAGGTTGGCAAGCTCCTTCACCTGTCTCTCGTCTATGGAGGGTTGGAAGCCGAAGTTGATTGGCGTCAAGTATTCTTGCCGGTTGTGCGACAATCATTTTTGCCGGTTTGAGTTATTCTCCATTTGGAGTTTCGGGTCCTGGTTGGTTCTATAGCTGGGCACATCGAACTCGAGGATCACGGAGTGGTGGACGATCCTGTCTATGGCAGCCGCGGTGGCCATAGGATTGGCGAACACCTTCTCCCACTGACTGAACACGCGGATAGAGGAATAACAGGAATTCTGCGGGGATTGACTGAACAGCAGGCTCAGGAATTGGACTCCCGCTTGGTCAACGAAGTTCGTAATCTTCTCTTCGCGGAACCGGGCGGGACTGGACAAGATCTGGCAGCGCTGAACATCCAGAGGGGTCGGGACCACGGCATACCAGGCTACAATGCCGTCCGGATTGCCTATGGAATGTCGCCCGCCAACAGTTTTGATGATGTCTCGACTGATCCAATTGTCCAGAGTGCGCTGAGACGCGCGTATCGAGAAGTAGATTACATAGATCTATGGGCAGGAGGTCTGGCAGAGGATAACTTGTCTGGAGCTATGGTAGGAGAAACCTTCCACGCTATCTTGGTAGACCAGTTTCGCCGCCTTCGCAACGGTGATCGTTTTTGGTTTGAAAATGATCCCTATTTTCAGGGTAGCCCCGGTTTGCTCGCAGACCTACGCGCCACAACGTTGGCCGATATTATACGTCGAAACACGTCAATTGGAGACGAGACTTCAGATACGGTGTTAGGCGGCTTGGCCCCGGTGGCACCCCCGGCTATCCTTCTTGAGTCAAATGTGGGCCCAATTGCTGAGGGTCGACTCTCCATCCTAGAAGGTGAAACAGGCGCCCTCGCTAGATGCCAGGTGCAAATTGCAGAGGGAGCCAGCGTTCAATGGTCCCTTGCCGGCAACGACGCCGCCCTGTTCCAAATAGATGAAGAGGGGATCCTCTCACTGAACACCGTCCCTGACTTCGAGGCCCCGGCCAGCGCCGCCGGCACCAATTTCTACTCAATCACCGTCGTCGCCACCGATGATTTCAGGCGTCCAGTTTCCCAGGAACGGCCGATCACTGTTAAGGTGACAAACGTCAATGAGAGGCCCACAACTTCCTCCATTTCTGTCCTTGAACTAACCACTAGAGATTCCATCAGCGGTCTGGACCTGAACGAGTTCTTCACTGATCCCGATGGTGATGTCTTAACCTACACTCTGGCTGACGACATAGAGTCTGGCGTAGCCTCGGCCAGCATAAACGAAGGAACCCTATCCATTGAACCTCTAGCGGGTGGAATGGTGTCTTTCTTGGTAACAGCCACTGATGAAGGACAGCCTCCACTGACCCAGCAAATGACGATGATAGTTACCGTGACCGATGTCAACGAACAGCCAGTGGGCAATCCGGTCGCCTTCATTGAGTTGGTCGCTGACAATTTCGCAACTTCGCTAGACCTCTCCAATTTCATCACCGACCCGGACGGGGACTCCCTCATTTACGCCTTGGCTGACGATATATCATCTGATGTTGTAACGGCCATAGTGGAAGAGGAAACACTCTTCGTTGTCCCCCTTGAAGAGGGAACAGTGTCATTCCAGGTCGTCGCCACAGACCCCTCAGGGTTGACTTCGACAATCACCATAGAAACGACTGTGAACGGTCCTACGCCTCTAGAACCGGCACCTGCTCCCGCGCCAACACCCGCAACCATCCCCGAGCCAATCCCCACGCTAACCGCTGCTCTTGCTCCTAAGACTGTACCCACGCCAAAGCCTGCTCCTACACTCATCCCCACCCCTGAACCTACGCCATTGGCTACATCGCTGGAAACTATCGCTCCCACAAGAGAGACGACAAGGGTTCCCGTCTCATTGGCTACCCCAATCGCGGAGCCAACTTCAAAAGCCTCTCCCGAGCCTAACCTAGCATCCGCCGCTGATAGGACCCTTGAAGCTGATTCCTCCCCGTCATCTGAGCTAGTGGGCATCCGGCGCTGGTTATTTGCCTTTTCAATTGCGTGCTTCCTTCTAGTCTTGCTTGGCGTTGCCGCCTACGCGTATCGCCGTCTCAGGTAGCTGCCTGTGGCGATTGAAGATGAAGCAAAGGATGATCAACCACAATTGGCTCTATCGACTCGTTGCCTCAAGAAGAACGTTTTCGGAGTTGATCAATTGCCTCATGATGGATGCAACCGAAACAGGGTCATTCACACCGATTGTACAATAGCGATGTAAAGTTGGGGTATTCCTGGACAGTTAAACTGACTTCAAATGCAAAGTGCAGTCCATGAAGCACAGGAGTTGAACAGTGGGACGCATCTCTCGGTTCGAGTCTAGTAAGATGAGCCGCCGGCGGCGTCGCGCGCCTTTATGTTGAAGACTCGCTCCGCTATTGGATCGACGGGACCCTCACTTAAGTCAACCTTCACTCTGTCCAACTAGTGGGGTCCACCTCAGTTCCCACTGTGCCAACCGTGGCACGCGAGATGTGAAGGATCCCCGTCGAGACTCATGGATGTTTTTTTTCTGGATGGATCAAGCCGTGGATCACCAAGAATTACAAGCCTAGCAAATGGACTACTTCCCATATTCGGAGACAATTCGTCGAATTGGCTTTTTCAGTTTCCTGGGTGATATTCTCTTTACACCATCATAAACAACGCAACCTTGGGGTTCCTTGGAAGAGCGACTAGGACAGTGAGCTAACTCGCTCATGGAGGCTATTTGAAAGGATTCTTGAAAACGGCAGGGTGGGTAATTGGCGGTGTTCTGGTTAGCATCCTTCTCTTAGTGATTGTAGTGGGCATTATTGTTGAGGATACGGTGAATGTACCCGAAGCAGCCGTAACTGATGATCAGTCTACCGAACTAGCTACTTCTGCTGCCATTCATCCATCAGGGGAAGAAGATTCTACTTGGCAGACGTATATCGCTGCGGTTAGAGCAGTTCGTGAATTGCCACCTGCGGAAAAGTTAGAGATGGAGTTCCATATTGAAATCCTTGGCGCCATGAAAGCCAGCTTCGAGCGAATCAGCGAGGACAAGGTGATTGACGACGCCGAGGCTCAACATATTTGCTACGTGCATCCCCAATGGACAGCTCAACTCAGGGAGGCTGAGAAATACATAGTCTCCCTAGATGAGCCAGACCTGAAAGGCTGGTTAATTGACATCCAAAATTACAGAGAGTTGGTTGATCAAACAGCCTTGGACTGCGGTGACGCGCCAGTTACCCCCTCCGAACCACCAATTGAGCAGGATTCAACCAAAACTCCTGGAGTTGGAGACGCTTGGGACTACAATAGAGACAGAGATGTCGTCATTGAAAGGGTCGGAGACAAGGAGTTGGCGGAGGAGCTGCTCAGCGATCCTTGCTTCATGGGAATGGGCCCAATTGGAGCCATATGGGATATGGAGTGTCAGATGCGAAGATAGCGACCAAGGGATCCAAGTATAGGATGTCTAAGCAACCATTGAACCTATCAATACTGTCACGTTCTCGGACTCACCGATTCTCAGCAATAGCTGATTTCCTATCCGCCCAAGGGCCGCAGTAGCGGGCACTGTATTCGTTCAAGTTATACCATACTTGGCGAAATTCTTGGCCTGCCCTCTAGAACTGGTCCAAGGCACGTGTTAGTCCTGTACCAGGTGTGTTGTAGTCCAGCGATTATGTCCCTTTAGGTGAAAAGTGATTTTGTCACCCTCGCCGGCCTGGATTGGTCGATGAGGTGGCCAATATCTTAGCTCTTGGCAAGTTCTTTGGCGTTGAAGCGTTTGGAGGCAGCGGAGGGAAACTACTAAGCTCTTCCCGTCGTCGCAGGTGTGTAAGAAGGGTGAAGGAGAAACTGGGAGTGTCGGAGCGGAGAGCCTGTGGGGTGCCGGGACATCCGTGATCTACCCAGAGGTATGAGACCGAGCCTACAGGGGACGGGAAGGCGCTGAGGGAGGTGAACAGCACCAATCATACCTATGCGGTCTACAAAACCGCCTTTCCGACATCCATTTTTTCAACAGCCCGCCCAAGGAGGCGTTGACATTAGAAAGACATAATCGCATCTAGACGGCGACTTACCAACCGTGCTGTAACGAATTTCTCCAACAACCTCATAAGGTACACCGAATAGCGTTGAATTGCTTCTTGTACGTGAATATCAATTGCATCTTGGCGGTGGACAGGTTTCTTGCCCACCGTCTCTTCCTACCAAACTCCTCCTTTTCGAACGCCTTAAAGCCTTCTGGATCCTGTTCAGCCTCCGTGTTCCAGTGCCTGGCCGCCAAGTTTGAATAGTGCATGACGGCGTGAAGAGATCGACATGCCTTTTTCTCCAACCCTTGCCGCTGGAGGAATTCTTGCACCTTCTTGCCAATAGCGATGATTGGTGCGCCTGGCTTTCCAACTATATCTATCTCGTCCAGCAACAAGGGGTACCCATCGCGATATCTTTGTTCCCTTTCGATGCCTGCCACCGCCACGGGCATGGCTCCCTTCGACACGTCTGTAAGGTAATAGGTTTCTCCGGGTTGGCAGAGAAACCGCCCGATCGCGAGCCTAAGGAGATCGAGCGGATGCTCGGCGTCGTCGGGCGGGGTGCAAGCTCCGTAATTCATTGCCCCTGCTTTGACCTTCTTCTCGCCGTCTTCAACGCTTTTTGCCCATCCAAAGCTCGGTTCCATCCCGACGAAGATGTAATCCACCTTGTTGCTTGGCTTCTTGCAGGGAAGGTAGACCCCCAATCCCTTCTTCACAACCCACTGAATTAAGCGGGACCTGTCCATTAATACCTGGTCCCTAAAGCGCTGCTCCAGATTGTTGTATGCGGTTTCGCTTAACGGCATGTTTCTGCTCCTTCTCATTCCCGGTTGGACTGTGACGCTCCCAAGCCACTGTTCAAATGTGATTCTTTAGACGCTGTAGTCGCCTAGGACAATTTGTGCAACCTTACCATATGGAGGAGAGAAGACAACCCAGTGACTTGGACTTAGACGGTCATCTCCAAGATTGTATCCTAGGCGTCCTGAGCCTGGGCAGTTAGGGGGTACTAAGAGGTCTCCGAGTATTCGAAGGTGTCGGCGACCATGATCGCCACCATCTCCTCGTTGATCACGAACTTTGCGTCGGCGTTCGCTGCGCTCTTGGAGTTGGCTACCGTTCCCCCGTAGAGATCCTCCGCCGATTCGCTGCCCATGGACTCTCCTGTGTCAGTTTAGCTGTGGCTGTGTGCATAGGCTGAAGGGAGTCCTAATTGGAATCCCTGCAGGGTGGGCCGGGGCTGGTAACGTTCGACTTGGATTCTGTCCTCACTTTAGCGCGCTTGATCCAGGTCTTATGTAGTCTGACGGCTCAACCAGAATTCTGTACTGGACTATCCAGCATTCTCAAGTCGGATATCCATGTAGGGAGAGATTGACGCGTGACCGTTCAATACACGTGCAAGATTATGGCGGGCAACTCCCGGAACCTCCGCTGCCGCCGTAACGCTTAGGCCATGAGGGTCCAAGGAGTTCTCCCTCATGCTGGGACCAGGATGGGGTGGATTCTTCATAAGTATGCTGTTCTCCTCTTTGATGAGAATTGACACGATCTACATCGTACACGTTGCTGGCTTTGAACCAAGAGGGGATCCGCCAGTTGTCATAAATCGAAATACCCTTCAACCCTATTCGGTCTCATCTGGTTGGATGCAGTCTGTACCCTGGCACTTCGAGATCGCTGGGCTTGTTGGCGATATCCAGGTCGGCGCTGTCGCCGACGTCCACCTGCCCGCGCTGCCAGGCCGGACCATGCCCGGGGCCGTCTCCCACATCTCCCCCATCGCCAATGGCCATCCGAGTTCTGTAACCTACGGCGTGCGAATAGAAATATAGGCCCCTCCGGAGACGGAGCTGCGATCAGGGATGGCCGCCTTCGCCGAGGTGGTCCTCAGTTCGGAATTCGGCGATCTTCATCCCGGGCGCGCTAGCGGGCACGGCAATTGACACGCCAACGTCCGGGTTGGGCCGCCCATTTGCTCGACCAGACGTTTGTACTTCAGCACAATTCGGCCCACTTCTCAGGCACAAATTCGTTGTGGCCTCGACTTCCCCTTCTCGCAATCGACATCGCTGTGGGTTCTGGGCCTATATTGTCTTCCAAATAGATTGGGGTCGGTAACATGACGGGCCACAAATTTTTCAGAATAAATTGAAGCTCCAAGTGTTGTCGAGCTCCTATCGGGCAGTTGAAACAATGGAGTGGTCAATATTCAACTTGACTCAGATACGACTCATCCAAAGCGAACCCTTCCCAAAGACCAGCGAATACTAACTCCGTAGACGGAAGGCGTAGATCGCCGCTCCGGCTACTGCCAGTAGGAACCCAGCCGCAACCAGTGCCACAACCCAGGGCGGGGTGCTCGTAGGCATTTCCCCGGGTTGTTGCGCCGTTTCGGGTTCCCCAGTCCCGTTGTTCTCAGGAGTGGGACTCGGCTGAGATGCATCCATAGGCGTTGCCTCATCCGCTGGTGTAGAGATAGATGTAGACGAGGGGGTATCGGCTGCGGCCAAAGTTGGCCTTGGGGAGGGAGTGGGTGTTTTGTTGGGGGTGGGGGAAGGCATGGGTTTAGGGGTGGGCATTGGCGTGGGTGTGGCCTTGGGAGTGGGCTCGGGAGTCGGCATATGTGTAGGTGTGGGAGTAGGTTCCGGCGGCGGAGTGGCCACTGACACCTCTAAGGCAATTGTCGCGGTCAAGCCGGCTTCATTCGTGGCGGTTACCTGGAATATGGCCGCCCCTTCCTTCAACGGAGTAATGGAGAGGATATTTCTCGCCACCCTGGCCGTTGCTGCATCGGACTCTTCTCCGGGATCTATGTCGTAGAGGAGAGAGTCACCATCCGGGTCGGTGAAAATCTCGTTGAGGTCCAGAGCGGTGGCGGAACTACCAGCGATCAATTCGACATTAGGTATTGGGACGCTCACAGGCTGTTCGTTTTGGATTGTTACAGTTACGGCAAGTTGTAACTGCTGTGACAGTGGAGGTTCTCCGTCATCCGTGGCGGTGATGAGGAAGGATGTGGTTCCCGCCGCAAGAGGCTCGATGATGAGTGTAGCTTCTTCCAACGTAGCCGAGGCCACATCAGATTCTGCACCGTCAGTCACAGTGTAGGTGAGGGAGTCACCATCCGGGTCAGTGAAGAACTCACTGAAGTCCAAGGTGGCTGGGGTGTCCTTTGTGGTCAATTCGAGAGCAGGGAAGGGGACACCCTCAGGCTTCTCGTTGGCGACGGTTACTGCCACCTCGATTTGAAGCTGCCCAGATTGTGGTGGTTCTCCGTCATCCGTGGCGGTGATGAGGAAGGATGCAGTTCCCGCCGCAAGAGGCTCAATGGTGAGTGTAGTTTCCTCCAACGTTGCTGAGGCCACATCGGATTCTGCACCGTCTGTCACAGTGTAGGTGAGGGAGTCACCATCCGGGTCAGTGAAGAGCTTCGTCAGATTCAGACTGGCGGGGGCATCTCTTGTCGTCAACTCAAGGGCAGGTGTGGGAGTTCCCACGGGCTCCTCGTTGGCGTTGGTGACGGCGACGGTTACCGGCAGTTCCAGAGACACGGGACGCCGGTTGTCATCGGTGGCGACTACAGTGACAGCGTAGTCGTTGGCACCTCCGGCGCTGATGGGCGCCTCGAAGTCCAGGGCCTCGTTCAGGGAGAGAGTCCCGGCTTCATCTACCTGGAACAAGGCAGCATCCTGGCCGGAGAGGGACCAGGAGATTGCGTCATCCTCAGGGTCTTCCGCCTGGTAGGTGGCGAGGGAACCGGAGGTGTTTTCTGCCACGGAAAGGGCTGCCTCCCCCGTGATGGGGCCGATTTCGTTCACATCCTTGATTTCGATTCTGACCTGCAGTTTTCCCGACACGCGAGGTATGCCGCTGTCGAAGGCCAGGATCCGGATCTCGTAGGTGTTGTTGAGGCGGAAGTCTATGGGGTTCTCGTAGTCCGGTGGTTTGATGAAGCTTAGTACGCCATCCTCCGAGATGCGGAAGTGTTCTTCGTCCGTGTCTTCGATGCTCCAGCTGATCTCGGTGCCCTCCGGGTCTTCTGCTGTATAGGTGGCAACGGGTTCCGTGCTGTGCTCGGGGTACTGGAGGTTCTTGGGCCCGTCGACGGATGGCGGGCGGTTGGAACTTCCGCCGCCGCCACCACCACCACCACTGCCGCCGTTACTGGGCGGAGGCGGGGGCGGGTCTACACCGCCTGGAGTACCTGTGCCTGACACCGACCACGCTCCTCTTCCGTTGGTGTTGGTTGCTCTGACCTGGACTTCGTAGGTTGTGCCCTTGATTAGATTCTCGATGGTATGGGAGCGATCCGTGCCTGAGATTGTTTGTGGCGTCCACGAATCCCCGCTATTGGACACGCGGAATTGGAGATCGTAGCCGGTGATATCAGTGCCGGTGGGAGTCCTGGGCTGAGCCCAGGAGACCTGTAGGCTGGTGTCTGATGCTGACGAGACACCGGGTCTGCCGGGGGCGCAGGGTGGTTCGCCGGTGGAGGAGCATTCGTCGGTAATTGTGATGTTGACGGTGATTGAGTTCGTCTGGCTGTTGGAATCGGTGGCGACGACCTGAAACTCTGCCGTGGGTCCTGGCTGATTCTCGTAGTCGAGGACTATGGCGCTGGTCTTCAGCTGGCCGTTGTTGTCGATGGTGAAGTAGGAGGCGTCGGTTCCTGTCAGTCTGTAGGTGAGAGTTTCCCCGTTGTTGGAATGGCGGGCCTGTACTCTGCCGATGTTTCTGTTTTCGGCGGAATTTTCCTGCACTGTGAAAGTCGGAGTATCGATGGTAAAGAAAGGGCCGATCTCCACGGAGTTGGGGGTGAGGAACTGTTCTGTGCGACCCGAGCCTGCCCTGTCGTTGTAGAAGGCGGTGACCCTGATGCAGTGGCCGTGGTCGTCAACGGTAGGGGTGTAGCTGTTGCTTCTAGAGGTTGTGATGGTCTCCCAGGTGGTGACTAAGGGACTTTCGACGGTGCCGCACGGGCTGTTGGGTTCACCCCTTTCCCACTTCCATTCGGTGACTCTTTCGCCGCCGTCTGCGTCCACCACGTTGAGGCGCAGGGTCTGGCGAACCCGAGGTTCCTCCACGTTGGTCTCAATCACGCCGGGTTCGTCTACGTTCGTCACGCGAATAGTGACGTCGAGGCGTCCGGCGCTGGTGCCGTCGCCCTGCTCATGGGCCTCAATTGTGATCCGATACTGGTTCTTCTTCTCGTAGTCAGGGATTTCGTTGAAGGTGAGGGAGCCGCTGATTAGGGTGAAGTCCTCCGCATCGGCGCCGGTAAGAACCCAGGCTATGCCTTCTTCATCAGGGTCGGTGGACGTGTATGTGGCTATGACTCCACCACTATTCTCCCGAATGTTCACGGAGTCCGGTCCCGATATCACCGGCGTTTCGTCCACGTCCTCCACTGTGATGGTGACGGTGACGGTGACAGCCAAATTGCCTGGGTCGGTGGCAGTGACCGTTACGAAGTGCTGCTTCTGGTCTTCGTGGTCCAGCACGGTCTTGGTGCGAAGCTGGCCGGTGGCCTCCACTATCTTGAAATTGTCATTGACACCAATGCTGTAGGTGAGCCGGTCGTCGTTGCCGTCGGTGGCGGTAACAGGAGCGCCCAAGTTCCTACCCGCCGGCAGGTTTTCGCGGATGGTACGTTCATAGTCGCCGTTCGCGGGGAACTCGGGGCGAACGTTGTCCGGGTTTACCGCGAGCGCCCGGTTGGCGCTGACTGCAACGACCGTTTTCGAGCCAAAAGCATCGTCGTAGGAGGCCACCGCACGCAGGTAGCTGCCCACGTCGTCGGCGACGGGCGTGTAGGAGTCGGTAGTAGCGTTGGTGATGGCGACGCCTGAACTGCCTCGGCTGGAGGTGAGGTACCACTGCCAGGCGGTTGACATGGGTTCGTCATCGTCTTCCAGAGTGGCAGTAAGGGTTGTGTTTTCCTGAGGCTGCACTGACGACAGGGTAATTGTGCCCGGCTCTTCTACGTTCTGGACGTTGACAATGACAACCTTGGGCTGGGACCCAACGTCAGGACTGAGGCTGAAGACGTAGTTTTGCTTCTCCTCGAAGTCCGGCGATTCTTTGAATGTGACGGCACCGTTGCTGGCGAGTGTGAAATCGTCGCTGTCGGCACCGACAAGTGTCAACGTTACGCTATCGCCCTCTGGGTCTGATACAGTGTAGCGTCCCACCTGCCTGCTCGTAGGGGAGTTCTCCGGGAAGCTGTCGACGTATTCAGGGCCGGTGATGACTGGGGGCTCATTCACGGGGGTGACGATGACGTCTATGTGCAATTCGCCACGCTTGTTGTTGGTGTCGGCGGCCTGGACGGTGACCTCGTAGTGGTTGTTGCCATCGGAGTCGGCGGGGCGCTCGTAGTCGGGTGCGTTCTTGAAGGTTAGAACACCGCCAGCGACGTCGAAGTCGCCGCTGTCCGGTCCTCCCAGAGACCAGGTTATGTCGGTGTCGCCCTCGGGATCGGTGGCGGTGTAGGTGGCGACGTCGTCGGTTCCGTTCTCATCGTAGTCGTCGATGGTGGTGGTCCCGGTAATCGCCGGTGGCTCATCGACGGGGGTGACCGTTACGGTGACGGGTAAGGATGAGGTGAGACTTCCATCCCCGGCATCTATGCTTACTTCGTAGACGTTGTTCCCGCCTGAATCTCCCGGCATTTCGTGGTCCGGTGCGCCGTCGAAGGCGAGGTTGCCAGAGGAGTCGATGCGGAAGTCGTCCGCGTCCGTGCCGGAGAGGTCCCACATTACAGTATCGTCCTTGTCAGGGTCGGTAGCGCTGTAGCGGGCGAGGTTGCCTGTGGTGTTCTCGGCTACGGTGATAGCGACCATGCCCGTGGGGGTGGAGGGAGCTTCGTTGACGTTGGTGACGGTCACAGACACGTCCAGCGTTCCGGTAAGGCTACCGTCGTAGGCGCGGATCTGAACATTGTACTCGTTGTTGCCGCCTGCGTCGGCAGGAATGTCATAGTCTGGGACGTTCTTGAAGGTGAGTTCACCGCTTGCGCTGATTTCGAAGTCGCCGCTGTCCGTACCGGCCAGAGACCAGGTGAAGGAGGAGGTGACGCCCTCAGGGTCGGAGGCGGTGTAGGTTTCGAGAATGGTGGTGGTATCCGTGTTTTCGGCGAATGTTAGGACATTATCCCCGGCAATAGCAGGGGGATCGTCTACGTTTGTGAGGGTCACTACCACGGGGAATTCGTCCTTTTCGGCGGGTTCACCGTTATCGGCGGCAACGACGGTGACGTTAAGTTCTTCCTGAGCTTCAAAGTCCGGCGGGGTGCTGAACCTCAGGTTGCCGTTGGCGTCGATGGTGAATGCTGCGCTATCGGTTCCTTCCACCGACCAAGTAACGCTGCCGCTCTCCGGGTCTATGAAGGTGTAGCGGTGGATCACCCTTGTAATGGCGGTGTTTTCCGGGAAGGTAAGGGCGGCGTTGCCGGAGATAGTTGGGGGCTCGTTGACGTTGACGACCAGAACCTTGACCTCGATTTTGTCGGTCAGGCCGTTGGTCGCCCGATCGGTCACGGTTACGTCCATTTCATAGTCTTCCGTGGTCTCGTGGTCCAACGAGTCGTCGGCGACGACGGTAATCTGGCCGGTGCCGGTGTTGATGCTGAATTTGCCGCTGGGGTCGTCCAGGGAGTAGGTCAGAGTGTCATTGTTCAAGTCGATGGCGGCTACCGGGTCGCCGACGTTGTCGTCCTGACCAGTGTTCTCGGGGACTTGACGGGTGGTGGAGAGACCGTCTTCGAAGTAGGGTTCTCGGTTTCCGTCAATGACGGTGACATCCAATGAGGGCCATCGATAGAACACTCGACCCTGAACGTTGTTCCAGTGCCAGATGGTTGTGATGTCGTCGAACTGGTCGCCATCGGCTACACCGATGACCGTCACCGTTTGAGGGTCGTTCCACTCAAATTTGTCGGCATCTTGGTCCTCTCCTGTCTTGGTAAACACTATTGACAGGGGGGATGCGATCGCAGCGGCCCCATCGCTGCTTTGAACGTATACCAATACGTCGGAGGCGGGTTCACTGTCCATTTGCAGGGTGTATGTGGTAGTACCGCCCTCGGTTACGGTAATCTCTTCTATATCTGCACTGTTCTGTTGATAGGTCAGCCTAGGCAAGGCTTGGTCACGAATGCTGACCGACACCCGGCCCAACTCGTAGCTCTTGCCAATGATGGTCGTCCTATGGGAGACAGACTCGGTCTCGTGGTCGCCGTCGGAGTCTGATACCGCCGTCAAAGTGACGGTTTGTGGGTCGTCCCACTCGTATTTGTTGGCGTCGGAGGCCTCGTCCGTCTTGGTGAAGATAATTGATGTTGGGGAGGCAGTGAGGGCACCCGTATCTGAGCTGCTGAGGTTGATTGTGGTGTCGCCATCCGGTTCGCTGGCCAGTTGTACGGTGTAGGTGGCGGTTGTGCCCTCGTTGAAGGGATTGGTCGCGTTGCCGATTCTCCCATCGACATTGTGACCGACGGTTACATCGCTTGGAAAAGTGATGCCGGTAGTTGTGCTCACGAGGGTAAGCGTCGGGGCGTCGTCGTCTGTGACTGCTACGGGAATAATGGCTGTTGTGTAGTTGTTGCTGCCGATAGAGACCTTGTGAAGTAACTCCGTGGCCTCATGGTTGGCGTCGCTGTCAGCGACGCCGGTTACGGTGACGGTTTGGGCGGTAGTGCCGTCAGTGGTGGTAAAGGTCATGGTGGAGTCCGACACTGTGGCTTCGCTGGTGTCGGACGAGGACAGGGTGACGGTGACGTCTGCCGATGGCAGTTCGCTCAGCGCGATGGTGTAGTCTGCGGTGGACCCCTCCGTTACTTTGATGTCGGACTCGGAAATGACCAGTTCGGGCAGGTCGACGCGGGCCACGCAGGGGGCGAATTCGGAGGTGGAGTTCGTCACCCTATCAGTTGCGGTGGCGGTGATGTGGGTGGCAGTAGTTGGACTGAAATCGTTGAGTTGACCCCGGAGGCTTGTTGCGGCAAATGTTCTCGTCCCTGTAACAGAGGGAATTGCTGCAGCAAACCCCAACCAGTGCTGGCCCTCACCGCTGGCTGAGGAGTCGCAAGAATAGAAATCGATAATATACTCGCGGCCTACGATACCGTAGAGGCTGAAGCGTACCGAGGCATCGTCGCTCCTGGTGGCGTAGGTGATGTTGGTGGGGTAATTCTGGAGGTGGTTGGGGCCGGTGTCGGCGTCGGTTGCGTCGTTGGCAGTGGCGCCGTCGTCGCCCAGGTCGATGCCGATGCCATCGTTGCTGTGGATGGAGTTCTCCCAGACGATGTTGCCAAGCGAGTCATTGCCCACGATGGTTACACCATCGCCGGTGTTATGGGGGATGATGTTGTCCTCTACGGTGTTGTAGTCGGGCCCTCCGGTTTGACCATGGCTGAAGTGGACGCCTGAGCCGCCATTGCCGAGGTCCGTGCCGTTGGGGTTGGTGCCGATGTAGTTTTCTGCGATGAGGTTGTCCCGGACGTACGTCCCGGCCAGCTTTATGCCGTGGGAGCCGTTACCGGCGATAATGTTTTTGGCGACGAGGCTATTCTTCGGATCGCCGCTAAAGAAGATGCCGGAGCCGGTGTTGGCCAAGGCGGCGGTGCCGGCGTTGTTGGTCCCGATGCGGTTGTTTTCAATGACTGCGTAGCTCGTCACGTTGCTGGTAAGGATGATTCCGTCACCATCATTTCCGGAGATGACGTTGTCGCGAATTGTGACGGCGTGCGATGAGATTCGGACGCCTGCCAGGGTGTTGCCCAAGTCGGCCGTGCCGGCGGCGTTAGTGCCGATTTTGTTGCCGTAGAAGTGGAGCTCTCTGCCTATGCTGGTGTTGAGGCCGTAAGAGTCGTTGCCGGAGATGACATTGTCTTTGAGAAGCGCATAGGTAACCCCTGTGAGATACACGCCCCAGTGTCCGTTGCCCTCGTCGGTGGAGCCGGTGGTGTCGGTGCCAACCATGTTGCCTTCGAGGATATAGCGGCTGCTGTTCTGGAAAACAATGCCGCGCCTGGCAAAGTTGTTGATGGCAAGTCCGCGGATGTAGCTGCGGCCCCCGCTGAGGCTGAGGCCGTCGGTGGTGCCCGTGCCAGCGTTTGTCCCATCCAGCTCGATTAGTACCGTTCCAGCGCGGGCGCCCGGCTGGCTGTAGCCGTCGATGAACACGGGCTTGGTGATGGCGGGGAAGGTTGACGTTGGAGAAATGGTCTGGACGCCGCTGCCGGAAATGTTGAACTTGATGACAGCGCCGTCGCCCGCGTTTGTTTGCTGGATAGCGGCGCGGAGGGTGCAGTTGGTGGAGCCGTCCACGGTGCCATCGTCGCAGACACCGTCGGTGGTGTCGGCATCGTCGGCGTCGCCGGTGGAGTTCACGGTGTGAGTGTCCACGTATGAGGTCATGGAGTACAGGTCCACCGCATCTGAGGAGGAGGCGATGGACTCAAGGGCCGAGATGGCGTCGGCGCGTCCATATCCGAAAGTGTCGTCGCGCCCGGCCTCGCCGAGATCGATGGCGGTATTTCTAATGTTCTGGAACACGGAATCGGCGACGGTCTTCTTGGTGGCGTCGGGAGTGGCCTTGCGTTGGGCCTCCATGACGAGGGCGGCGATACCGGCCACGTGGGGAGCGGCGGCGGAGGTGCCGTAGAATTTTCTAAACGTGCTGCCCTCAATCGGCCTGCCAAAACTTCCGGCGCCGGTTATAAGGACGCCGTCTATTCCCATGACGTCGGGCTTGTTGCGGGTTTCGCGGGTGGGGAAGTAGACTTCAGCGGGGCCGTGGTCGCTGTAGATCTGGGGCTCGTCGTTGCCGGGATCAGAGGCGTCGATGGCTCCTACGGCTAGAACTTCTTCCAGGTTGTCGTGTCCCACGAGGCCGCCTGAAGTCACGCCGTGCTCCAGGACGATTCCCCGGGCAACAATGAGCTTGAGTCTCCTGTCGTCGCCGGAGAACTTGCGGATGTAGACATCCACAATCGAATCGTTGATTGAACGGGAGGAAATGAACTCAAAGGGATAGTCGTCGCCGTCCTGCTCACGAACGCTGCCCTCGCAGAAGTTATTCTGCAGGTTGAACTTGATGGGCTTCAGGCCCGGGGGGCACAGGAAGAGATCGTAGTCGTTTCCGGAGGACCCGAATTCGTCGTTCCACTGGAGATAGACAGTTGTACCGGCCCCTATCCTAAGCGAGATATCCGTCGTGTTGGCGTCATCGTCGAAATCATGAAATCCGTCTCCCCCATCCACGAAGTCCCCGTCGTAGTGCTTGTTTGAGTTGTTACCCGCTGAGGACACGAAAACCGCGCCACCGGCCACGGCGTCTTTGGCGGCCTCGGCAATTAGTCCGTCCCCAAAGAAGGGCTCTGTGTAATAGGCGAGGTCGTCCACGATGATATCGGCGCCCTCGCCGTCGAAGGCTTCGTTGGCCAGCCAGAGGATAGAGTTGGCCATATCCAAAGAAGTGTGCGGGCCGGAGAAGGCCAGCTCTGCGTTTGGTGCCATATCGTGCACTATCTCCAGCAGGGCCGTTCCCTCATCGCCACTGCCCCGGCTATTGGGATCGACCTCTATGCTGTCCGGCAGGTCGTTGCTTGCCTGAGGGGTGCGGCGTGAATCCACGCCGTCGGAGATTACGCCGACCTTGACGCCCCTGCCGGAGAAGCCGCTGAAGGTGCGCACCAGGTTGGTGCGGTGGATGGCGTCGCCCTCGGTGGTAATTCTCCCTGCATTGGTCTCCCCATAGTCCGGGGGAGTGATCTCCTTCACGGCGTCCAGCGCCGCGATGGCTTCCAGGGCGGTGGTGGGCAGCCATGTCTGCACCACGTTCCATTTGGAGTTGACGAGTTCGATATCGGCGCCCAGGTCGCGGAGCTGCTGCAGGGTGTCGTCATTGGTATTCTTCAGGTAGATGTACACCTGAACGTTACCGAAAGAGTCGAATCGGACGGGGTCGTCCGGAGTATCAAACCTCGGGGTCTTGCCTTGCGACGACCGCGCGTCCTTGGTGATGGATCCGTACCCAGGCTGCGATTCAGAAGGTGCCTTTGCAACATCATCCTGGCCGCTTGGAGCCGCCGCGCTTTCCCGTTCGTCTATGAATTGTTGGAGAAGGGGGCTGATGGGCGTGTCCTGCTTGCCGGTCTGCTCTGGAGGGTCGTCGGCAGACGCTGGCGGACCAATGAGCAGTAGGCAGGCCAAGGCCAGCAGGGAAATGAGTGCTGCTTTCCTCATTGGCGGATTTTCCGGTTCATGGGTATTGCCGGGTTGGTCGGTGCCTATGCCTAGGCCTAGATGGAGTGCCTAAAGGAACCAAGCTTCTGCACAATTGGCTTTAGAGGCTATTCGTTTTATCTTCTTGGGGCCAATTCTGCGTCTTCATTTGATAAGGCTAGAACCAATAGCACCCGCCAGATTCAGTAACTATTGCCGTCGCATCACCGATAGCGATAAAAGGATTCAAGCCTGTCATGGCATTGTACAATTCGTCTACTTCCGTCACGGAAACGCTATGTATCGCCATGGTACCTGGCTAGAGTGAGTAATGCGTAAGGATTCTTGCATGTCATGTTGTATTATGTTTACTTCTGTGTCACGTTTGTATAATCACACAAACCAGCCCGCAAACTGGCCCTATTCAATAGGCCGACCTAGTAGGGAACGTTAGCCCTCCGCCTCCCCCATTGGTGGATGGAGAGTGGCCAAAGAATTCGATTTGCGGCAAGAGATGGAGACTCTGAGAGACCTGCTTAATCAGCTGGACGAGTCCATTCTGTTTGCAAATCTGTTGATGGTCTACGATAATGTCACCCCTTAATTGTTCAACGAGAATGTTGCGAGGTGGACCCGGAAAATCGGACAGTTAGCTAAGTGAGAGACCTGCTCCTGGACTAGAGGCAGAAGAAGCTGTCGAGAAGGTTTGGGAGATGAGAAAAGGTAGAAGGAACCACAACGCAGCCTTCAAGGCGAAGGTGGCCCTAGAGGGGGTGAGAGGGGATGCGACGGTGGCGGAGTTGGCGGCCCGGTACGAAGTACACCCGGGGTAGATACAGGCATGGAAGAAGTCGCTGAAGGAGGGAGCGGCCGGGGTATTCAGCAACGGGCGGGACAGGAAGGCCAAGAGGGAGGAGGCGCTGATAGCGCGGCTGTACCAGGAGATAGGGCAACTTTAAGTAGAGCGGGATTTCTTGCTTTAGGTAGAGCGGGATTTCTTGGTGGAGAGGTCCGGTCCATGAGTAGGGAGTCACGGCGAAAGGTGGTGGACCGGGAACATCACACCCTTTCCATAGTGCGGCAGTGCGCCCTCCTTGGGGTGAGCAGATCCAGCCTCTACTATCGGCCCAAAGGTGCTTCTGCGAAGGAGTTGTCCCTGATGAAGGAGATGGACCGTCAGTACCTTGTGACTCTCTTCTACGGATCGAGACGAATGAAGGCTGGACTGAACCGGCAAGGTATCCGGGTGAGCCGCAAACGAGTACAGAGGTTGATGGGACTCATGGGGTTACAGGCCCTCTACCGGCGCCCTTGCACCAGCCGACGGGCGAAGAGGGACCGGATCTATCCCTATCTGTTGAGCGGTATCAAGGTCACGAAGCCCAATCAGGTCTGGGTGGCCGACATACCTAACATCCCCATGGCTCGTGACTTCCGATACCTGGTGGCGGTGATGGACTACTACAGCCGCTACGTGTTGGCTTGGCGATTGTCCAATACCCTGGAGGCCGACTTCTGCGTTGAGGCGATGACGGATGCATTGGAGCAAGGGAAGCCACAGATGTTCAACACCGACCAGGGCAGTCAGTTCACCAGCTTCTAGTTCACCCGGGTACTACAGCAGCGTGGAGTGAAGATCAGCATGGACGGGAAGGGAAGGTACCAGGACAACATCCTGGCGGAGCGGCTGTGGAGGACGGTGGAATACGAGGAGGTGCATCTTAAAGCCTATGCTGACGGCGCCATCGCCAGGAGTGAGTTAGAGCCTACTTACGGTTCTACAACAACCAGAGGCCCAATCAGGCCCCGGGCTACCGCACCCCCGACCGGCTGGCCAACGCCAGCTACCAGATCGTCATCGAGGGAACCAGCTATCGCGAAAGGCTCTCTCCCCATCAAAGGCTTGCGGCCCCAAAGGAGGTGGTTGACCTCAAAACCAAGACCTGATTATAGTCTTAACCAGTCACGCCCGGGGTGGACTAATGTATGTGGCGATGACTGGTATATAGTTCCTGGCGATCGACACTGGTACAGGTCTGTCGACTGCTGGGGTGTGGGGCGATGGAGGCCTATGTCATCGTTGATAAGCAGGTCCGAGGATTGGAAGGAGCGGAAGGTGAGGTCTACGGAGTTGTCCACTCTGGCATGAGCCATGGCCCTGAAGAAGTTGTCGGCGTGGAGGAAGCGTACGGTGTTCCCGGCCATTATGGTGGCGTAGACGAGGGATTGACCAGGAAGCTCTTGCCCACCCCCGTGGGGTCCACCAGTTGGACATGCCAAGCCGCCAAAGCTGAACGATAGCAACGACTAGATGTTAATCGTAAACCGAATGGAAAAGGTTCTAGATTTTGTCCAGTTAAGTGGGCCAGAGTATACTGTATTGCGAACTTTTTGGTTGGATGTTTCTCTGTGAATATTCGAAAAAGCTATAATTTATTGAAAAAGTTGTGGATAATTGGGCCAATGCTAAAAATACGCTACTCTATTTCGACAACCATCTAGTTCCAGCATTCCAAGAAAAGGCTCGAAAATTCTTGAGCTTTTGGAATCAAGATAGTGCCATTGCTGCTTCCGCAAGCCATCCTTGCATCGATCAATCGTAGAATACAACCGGCTCAGAGTGTGTTAGGGACACTCTGAACAAGTTCAAACGTGGCAATGGTAGGCTGAAACTCAACACAGTGGTCTGGGGGGGAATTGGAGAACGCGATGGAACAACCGACATTTGCGGACCTGGAATACGAGGGCAAGAGGCGAAAGGCTCACCGGGAGAAGTTCCTCGAATGGATGGAGGGACTGATCCCATGGGAGGAGTTGGAATGGCGCATCCGTCCGTACTATCCCAAGGCAGGACGAGGGCGTCGGCCCTACGAGTTGTCGGCGATGCTGCGGGTACAATGCGTGCAGCTATTCTACAATGTGAGCGACCTGGGGATGGAGGATATGCTCTACGAGTGTAGAACTTCAGCGATAGTGGGACAGTTGCATCTTTCATGGGAGGAGAATGACTAGCCCATGAAGTTGATTATGTGCTAAACTGAGGGCCACTTTCTTCTTAATAAACGAGCTTAAGCTTGGGCGAAGAATCCATTAGATGAGGTTGCCGCTTGAGTCAAGGTACTATGTGGATAACCACTTTGGGGACGGTATAGATTTCATTGGCCCCCAAAGAGTCACCTTTTTGGCCGTTTCCCGGGCTGACCTGGGATTTGAATACTCCAGTTTTCATCTTCGACGAGCAAAGGCTCAACAACTTATTGGAGTACGGGCTAACTGCGCGAGAGAAAGCAGATATAAGTTTGCTGTATTCGGTGAAGGCGACAGCTCTCTCAAGTGTGCTGCAACTAATGTGGAAGAGAATTGACGGATTCGCAGTAAGTTCACTTTTTGAAGCACGCCTAATTCGCAGCCAATTTGGTGAAAGCCAAATACACTATACGTCTCCTGGACTCCGCCCCAGCGAGATATCGGAACTTAGTGTCCTTTGCAGTCACATTTCCTTCAACTCAGCTTCGCAGGCAATCAGACACGGATTAGCGTTTGCTAAAGGAACCAGCATAGGTATAAGAGTGAACACTAAAATTGCAAGTGTGTCCGACCAACGTTACGACCCATGCCGTCCCAGTTCTAAACTTGGAATCCCCATTGAAGAAGTGGCTGATGTGATAGAGTCAGTACCATTTTCGGTGGAGGGTCTACACATACACACCAATGCAGATTCAACTGATTTTAGCCAACTCTTAGATAATGTGAAGGCCCTCGAAGAAGCTATGCCCGAAAACCTTAAATTTAGGTGGATCAACTTGGGAGGAGGATATCTGTTTGATAGGACTCAACTTGACCCTCTCATTGACGCTTGTGATCTAGCGCGAAGTCGATTTGGTGCGGAAGTATTTGTTGAACCAGGAGCTGGACTAGTCAGGAGCGCTGGATTTCTCGTCGCTAGTATCCTAGACATATTTTTTGTAGACGATTGTCAGATCGCCGTGCTAGATACTACGGTCAATCACATGCCTGAAGTTCTTGAATTCGATTATCAACCGGATGTCGCGGGTCATAATGAGGATGGCGACTTCGAATATACTTTTGCCGGCAGCACGTGTCTAGCGGGCGACATCTTTGGAACGTACAGGTTCTCTAAACCCCTAGAAATCGGACACAAGATAGTCTTTGAGGAGGCTGGAGCCTACACCCTATCAAAGGCACATCGCTTTAACGGAACCAACTTACCGGACATCGGAATGCTGGGAAGGGACGGCCGATATTGGGTATGCAAGTCTTTCACATTTCCCGATTTTGTCGAGTATTGGACGTCAAATGAAAAACCATTTAGTAGAACGCTCGCTTCCTCTAATTGTAGACCCTGAGTCTTCAAACCCAATTGGGGACGTGGAGACTGGAGTTTTGAGCCAGCTCATGAAGGACGAAGTTCCGGTCAGATTCGCTGTGACCGAGTCTCGAGATGCTCAGTGGTCATGCGAATTAGGTGTATGTGTAGGTGACTCTGTTAGGGATTCAATCTTTGCCTTCAGGGAACGCGGTCCTGAAGATACGAGCCAGTTCAATGTAGTAATGCTTGTTCCAACTGGAATTGGAGCGGAAATTGGAGGGCACGCTGGAGATGCTACTCCGACTGCCGCCTTATTGGCGACTGTCTGTGATACACTGATTACTCACCCAAACGTCCTTAACGCCTCAGACATAATACAGATCCCTTCCAATGCTATATATGTCGAGGGAAGCGTAGTGTCACGCTTGATGATGGGGACAGTTGGACTTAATCGTGTACGTGCAAATAGGCTATTGGTGGTTATCCAAGACCATTTCGACGAATCAATAAGGAACGCAGCATATAATGCAGTGAATGCTGCAAGGGCCTCCTACGGACTCCAGGTCAGTAGGACTGTTGGCGTAGACTCACGTTTCAGAATGATTGCCAGACACACGTCTTCAGGTACAGCGGCTGGGCAAGTGGAGGGGTTAGACCATTTGTGGGATACCTTGGACCCACACAAAGAAGAATTTGACGCCATTGCGATAACGTCCGTAATTGATGTGCCTGCCCATTACCATAGAGATTACTACGAAGAGCGTGGAGCAATGGTGAATCCTTGGGGCGGCGTAGAAGCAATCCTTACTCACACCATTTCATCGCGTTACGGAGTGCCTGCGGCACACTCTCCCATGTTTGAGTCTCGGGAAATTGCCGAATTGGACGTAGGAGTCGTTGATGCACGCATGGCTGCAGAGGTAATCTCGGCGACATTCCTCCAAAGCATCCTGAGAGGACTGCAGCACAGTCCGAGGTTAATTGAAACTCACCTTGATAGAACCTCTTCCTTGACTGCCGAAAATATCGCTTGCCTAGTAATACCCGATGGTTGCCTCGGCCTTCCGACTCTTGCCGCCCTTCAGCAAGGCATAATGGTGATATCCGTTAGAGAAAACCAAAATGTAATGAAAAATGACTTGAATGATCTGCCTTGGCGATCGGGACAGTATCTACGTGTAGACAATTATTGGGAAGCTGCCGGTGTGCTTGCCGCTCTGAACGCCGGATTAGAGCCTGCTTCAGTCCGTAGACCACTTCGAGAGGTTCAACCGCAAAGATTGATTCCCGTGGATGGAATAGATTGGAATATGTCTGAGTTTCCGTCCATGCGCTGATTGATGACATGACTCCACTTGCGAATTCATCCAAAGAGAAAAGGGCATCGCTGAGATACATCCGTGCTAGGCACTTCCTTAGCTTGCATGACGTTAGGCTTGAAGTTGGCCCCCACGTAACCCTGCTCGCAGGCCCCAATGCATCTGGGAAAAGTAATCTAGTTGATGCAATAAGCTTTGTCGCCGACGCGCTGTATGACGGGGCGGATCGTGCAGTTGGATACCGTGGCGTCAGAGCGACTCTAAATAGGCATGGTGGAAGAGCTTCTCCTTGGTTTTCGATAGGGCTAGGATTGGAATCTACTGTTTTCGAGGCAGATTACGAATTCCGAATTAGGATTACCAGAGAAGGCGAAGTATCAATCTCTACCGAGCGGATCTCCGGCAAAACGAAATATCCTAGAGTTAGACGCTTCGACTTTCGGCTACGAGATGGGAATTTTCACAAACCTGATAACGCCACAATCTCAAATACGTTGTCGGAGTTAGACTATTCCTCGGATACCTTGATGCTGTCGGTAATGGGCGACTCACTGGCAGTTGCAAATCTTATCACTTCTTCCTTGATGCGGACGGGAAGGCCTTCAGAGGAATCCGAGAGTGTTGGTCAGGTTATCGTAGATATGACAAATTTTATTGGTGACATGCGCTTATATCGCCTATTTCCGAACACAATGAAGGAACCGAGACGCCACCAGCCAATAGATAAGCTCGAAGAAGACGGAGCAAACCTGCCAAGCGTCTTGTCCGGTCTAATACGTAAAAGGAAATACGCTTACTGGCAATTAATAGCCGCACTAAACCGAGTGGTGCCAGACATAGAGGATATTCGAGTCAGGGAGATTGGAGGCTATCAATACATTCAATTAAAGCACAATTCGCTGACAAATTCTTCCGGGAGTCGCGGATGGCTCGACCTGTCCAATGAATCCGACGGCACGGTGAGAACCCTGGGACTGTTCGTCGCTTTGTACCAGGATCCGCCACCATCGTTGATTTGCATTGAAGAACCAGAACTCAGTGTTCACGTGGGAGCACTTGGGGTTCTCGCAGACTCGCTCAATGAAGTCGGCCTTCGCTCGCAGATCGTCTTCACGACTCATAGTTGCGAATTCCTGGATTACTTTGGAGCCGACTCGATAAGAGCAGTTCTTAGCGATAGAGGAAGAACCAGAGCAGGAAAATTGAGACATAACCAATTGTCAGCATTAAAGGATGCGCTGTTCACGGCCGGTGAAATCCATCGAATGGAGGGTCTTTCAACAGATTAACAGAACATGTCGCACGCGATAGTTACAATAGTCGAGGGATATGGAGAAATTGAAGCAGCGAGCCATTTGATTCGACGAGTGCTTCATGAGCATTTCGAAGAATACGGGTTACAAGTCTCCAGACCCAAGCGTTTGAAACGTCAAAGGATCAAGAAAGACCTCCCTAGGATGCTTCAGCATGCGGCCAACGAAAAGGGTTGTCGAGCGATAATAGTCTTGGTGGACTCAGACAAGAATTGTGCCCAAGAGTTGGCTTCAAAGATGGCTCTAATTGCATCAAGATTGAATATTCAGTTGCCAGTGGCAATTGTATGCCCTAATTCTGAATACGAAACTTGGTTTATTGCGAGTATAGATACAATAAGAGGTAAGTCCATCGGAAGAAGAAGAGCGTTGATTGATCCAGAGGCGGCTTGTCCCGAGAATGTTGAGTGCATTGGTGGAGCAAAGGAGTGGCTGCAGTCTCGGATGCTTGGAGGCATGTCATACAAACCCACTCAAGATCAGGCTCCCTTTACAGAAAGGATAGACCTTCAACTCGCAGCCAAGCGGTCCCGCTCCTTTAGGAGACTATTCCACGCAATAGAAGAAATATTGCAAGGTATGCGGTTGGGGGAAACTAGGGTGACTCCCGCGGTCACCCAACCGACATAATTCCTCTACAACGCGAGTCTCATCATCAGCCTAGTGTAGGACGTTGGCAACAGTAAAGTCGTGGGGTATAGCGTCTGTCAAGGGCGGGGAGAGATTAGGACAGCGGGCGGTGGAAAAATAGACCACCATGGCGTAAGTTTTCAGGGAAAATGTCAGTTGATAAATGATTGGGAGGGGAAGAGGATAGGGGAGTGATCGGGACGAGAATGATGGACAGGAGAGCCGTTGGAATCTTAGGCTGAGGAGTGTCTGCTCTGTTTGAGGCGGTAGCTCTCGCCGTTCATCTCCAGGATGTGAACGTGGTGAATGAGCCGGTCCAGTAGAGCGCCGGTGAGTCTCTCGGAGCCGAAGACCTCCGTCCACTCGTCGAAGGGGAGATTGGTGGTGATGAGGATGGAGCCTCTCTCGTAGCGTTGGCTGATGATCTCAAAGAGGAGCTCAGCGCCGGTCTTGGAGAGAGGAACGAAGCCGAGTTCGTCGATGATGAGGAGCTTGAAGCTGGCTAGCTTCTTCTGTAGGTTGATGAGGCGCCGTTCGTCGCTGGCCTCCATGAGCTGGTGGACCAGGGAGGAGGCGGTGGCGAAGCCCACGGAGATCCCTCTCTGACAGGCTGCCAGTCCCAACCCCAGGGCCACGTGGGTCTTGCCCGTGCCGCTGTTGCCCATGGCGATGACGTTCTCACATCGTTGCACGTACTCGCAGCGAGCGAGTTGCATGACCAGATGCTTGTTCAGCGAGGGGATGGCTAGGAAGTCAAAGGTGTCGAGGCTCTTTACTGCGGGGAAGCGGGCTGCCCTGATTCTCCGCTCCACCATGCGGTGGTGGCGGTTTATGGGTTCCAACTCCGCCAGTCTCAGGAGGTAGTCGGGGTGGTCCGCACCTTCTGAGGCGCACAGGGCCGCCATCTTGTCGTACTCCCTGAGGAAGGTGGGCAGCTTCAACTCCTTCAGGTGGTGCTGTAGCAGCACCGTGGACCTGTCGCTCATGATCTCCCTCCGGCCAGAAGGGCCATGTAGTCCCTGGGAGAGGTCTTGGTCACTTCCACTCTGGGCAGGTGGGGGTAGAGGCTCAGATCCAACCTGGCCGGCCTGTCCTCTATCCTGGAAAGGAGCAGGTGCTTGATGGCGTCGAAGCTGATGGCTCCCAGATCCAGGGCATCCTTCACAGCCCTGTGCACCTCCTCCCTGCGGAAGTTCTCCACCAAACGGAGCACCTGCACGTACTCCCTCTTGCGACGCTTGCCCATACGAGACTCCAACAGCCGGCGCAGAATGTCGAACTCCTTGGGCAGCTCCCATCCAGTCAGGGCGGCGCCTGGTCCAACGCTCCCGTCTTCTGCTCCAAGAGCGGCAGGTAGTGGATGGGATCAAAGACGTAGCCGTCCCGCTGATAGTACCGACTGTGCCAGGCTATCACCTCGGCCCCGCAGCTGATCACCACCCGGTCCAGGCATTTCTCTTTCAGGTGTGCGTTCAGTTCATCGAAGCTCCTATAGCTCGGGATGGGCACCAGGAAGTTCCTACGGGCATAGCCCACCAGGAAGTTCCTACGGGCATAGCCCACCAGTCTCTCCACCTTCCCCTTGTCGTTCCCCTTGCCAGGACGACCAAACCGGTCCTCAAACAGATAGTGGGACACCAGCTCACTGAACACTCGCGTCCGCTTCCTCCGACCGTCCCCCAGGATCTTCGCCACCGCCAGCCGGGTGTTGTCGTAGAGAATGCTCCGGGGTACTCCTCCGAGGAACGCGAAGGCGGACACGTGGACGTCGCAGAAGGCCTCCGTGGTCTCCGCCAGGTACGCCTTCACAAAGCATCCGTCGCTGTGGGGCAGATCCAGTACGAAGTAGTGGGCCTTCCGCTCCACCCCTCCTATCATCACCTTAGCCTGGCCAAAATCGCACTGGGCGTGCCCCGGCGGATGGCTCAAGGGCACGAACATCTCCCGCGTCCTCCGCCTCCTCTCCCGCACGTAGTCCTTCACTATGGTGTAGCCGCCTGTGAACCCGTGCTCTTCCTTCAACCTCTCGAAGATACGCTTCACCGTGTGCTGCTGCTTCTTCGGCGCTACCCTGTCCCCCTCCAGCATCCCCTCTATCACCCCCACGTACGGATCCAGCTTGGGTCTCTTCACCGGCTTGCTCCGCCGGTACCCAGGCGGTATCGAATACGCAAGCATCTTCCTCACCGTGTCCCGGTGCAGCCCATACTCCCGCGCCGCCTCCCTGATCCCCATCCCCTCCACCATGCATGCCCGTCTCACCCGTGCGTACATCTCCACTCTGTACATCCTCTCTTACCTTCCATCGTGTTCCTTCAAACACTATGGATGGCGGCGGGTGGTCCATTTTACAACCGCCCTTCTTCGGCCGTCGCCCCCGCCCTATAGGTACATTATCTCTCCGCCCTTCTCATCCATTTCCCGAAGATATAGACTTTTCTACATAAGTGGTTATGGAATTGGCGTCTATTTCAAGGATCGATACCGTTCCTCTTGAGCCTAGTTGTCGCCTCAAATAGAGTACGTTGGCAAATGGCGAACTGGCCCCAACAATTGTTCAGCCCATATTGACGCTACATTTCACCGGCTCAAATGCTAATTCTGGTATAACCACTTCCCACTTTTTGCACTTGAGGGGGCCCCGGTAATCTGGATCTGAGCGCTCGCAGTCCCACGTGGCGATAGCCAGCACCCTAGCAGAATTGCAGTTCATACCGGGTATCCCCTCGAAATTGCCCGCAAGTCGACCGACTACAGTACCCTCTTCATTCAAGAGATCCCAGAGACCAGACCTGACTCGCACACTTATCTGGTCCCCGGGTGAGAGCGACGCAATAGCTCGATGCACGGGGTGATTCGGACTCCTGTACCCTGCATAACTCAAGAATACGTCCCTCAAGCTTAACCTACGATAACGGCGGGACAGTTCCAGCGCCGCCAACGGAAGATCCCTTGGCCCCCGGCGCTGCGATACTGAAGAATTGTTTAACAGAGAGTTGTGCATTGGATTCCAGCCAGACAATCGGGCGAGTGTGAGAGTTTCCCTAGCCCGGGTCATCGCCACATAGTATAGCCGCCGAGTCGCATCTTTATCTTCACCACCACCAATGCGGTCCCAGCCTCCGTCCAATACGGCAACGTGGTCGAACTCCAGACCCTTGGCTCGATGGGCGGTCAGCAGCAATAGTCCACGCTGCTTTCGTCTCAATTCTCTTCCCCACTCCGCCAGCCATTCGGTAAAGTGGGCCGCAGGCATTTCCGACCCAGCAGTCTCTAGAGTGAACTCGTCAACGGCCTCCCGAAGGAGTTCAATCCATGGGACTGCGGGTTGATGGCCCAACCAACCCTCCATATCCTTACCACCCACCAGGCGAGAGCTTCGATCCCGGAGCCAATTCAATAGGCCCTGGGTCTCTCTCAGGTGCCAGAAAAAAGAGGGATCTTCGTTTGCCTGTTGAACGGGAATCCCCTCCAGTTCACAGAGACTGCGCACTGGGTCCAGGTAACTCCACTGGCGTGCCACTACGGCGCAGTTGGACCAATTCCACTCTTGATCGAGACTGGCCAGCCGCTTCAATTCGGAGATTACCACTTGAGCCTGGGAGATGGGAGAGTCGCCGGCTGGCAGAATCTGGACTCTCCCACGCGCCACCGGATCGCGCTCTTCCCATTCACCGCCGAGCGCCTCCCTCCTACGGACCCGGTTGACCTGAATTGGGTTTCCGGCCTTCATCCTATTCCGGGAGACATCAATGACGCTGTTGGCCGCCGCTATGATGTGGCCGGAGGAGCGGTAGTTGTCCGTCAGGTACGTTGGTCTGGCGTCGTAGTCTGCCTGGAAGCGGCGTATGTACTCCACCGACGCACCGGCGAAGGTGTAGATGTTCTGATCGTCATCACCCACGGCGAAGAGGCTTATTCTGTCGTTTTCCTCGGACAGGGTCCTGCCAGCCAGGGCGGCGATCAGGTCGTATTGGTCTTGGCCAATGTCCTGATACTCGTCCACCAGAATCCAGCGAAAGCCCGCCAGGAGCCGCGCCCTGTTGTCATCCGCTTCCTCGGGGGGCAGTCCCTCTCCACGGAGGAGAGCCACGGCATCCCTGAGTATCTGCTGGAAGTCGATTTCGCCAATACTGTTGGTGCGACCAGTGAAACTCGCGCCGACAAGTCGCATAGCGAGGGCGTGACAGGTCATCACCATGACCCCCCGTGCATCCTCTCCAATGAGACCTTTGAGGCGGCGACGAATTTCAACCGCGGCGTGCCTGTTGTATGCCAGGGCGAGGATGCCGCGGGGATTCTCGCGCCTGACACGAATGAGGTAGGCGATACGGTGTACAAGCACCCGCGTCTTCCCGGAGCCCGGCCCGGCGAGCACCAGCACATTCCGATTTTCCCGGTCGTCCGCGACGATGCGTCGCTGGGCGGGATTATTCAGGCTTTCCACGATCAGTCGCCACGATTCAGGCGTGGTTTGCCGCAGAAGTTCCCCCTGGCGAACCGGCAGCCAGCGGGCCAGAAAATCGTTGCGAGGAAGACTGAAGTAGTCCACGGCCAGTTGGAGCGCATCCGCCATGGCGCCCAGGCCCTGCTGCGCGTATTCCGCCATGACGTGGACCTGGAGAATCTGCTCGTCGTAGTGAATGCTAAGGGGCTCGAAATCGGCCCGGGCGAAACCGCGTCTTTCCGGCTTCAGGCGTATGGTCATAGCGGGGCGCAACACGGTAAGGCCCTTGTTGAGGCGGATTACCTCCTGTTCGTGCAGCCAGAGCAATGCCCGATCCAACAGCTTCTCCGGGCGTCTCACACTGCTCATAAGAATCATGTCCGACTTCAATGCCGCCATCAGATTACCCATGGTAGTCTCAGCCAACAGGTCAGTCCCACGAACACCCTTTGGAAGGCATCCCAGAAGATGGTCGAGTAGACGACTAGCGGCCTTCCGCCGGATATCAGCAGTCTCCTCCAGGGCCCTCCAAGTACGTCGCAACGTTACCCACATGGTCTCCCTGTCGCGACCCCTCACAATCAGACTCCCGCCTGTACCGCCCTCTCCTCGCCCATCGAAGGCGATCCCACGTACAATGCGCCGCAAGAGCTCCGGTAGGGCGAATTGGTGCCCTTCGTCCTTGAGACGCTGCGTGGCATTACGCAGGTGAAGCATGGAGCTGTCGTCCACTTCCATATCTGGATGCATCTCCTGCATCAGAGCAATCAGATCCCGTTCCAGCGCCGACGCTTGCTCAAAGCGCCGGCGTGAAGCCCGTTGCACACCTGAATGGACGAAGGCCGTGATCGCGGTATCGTTGCTGGCAATGCCCAGCCGTTCAAGATCATACAGGGCCGCCCGCACGCCTTCAGACGTGAGACCTGCCTCCATCATGAGTTCGTCGGTGGAGATACCTTCGTCAGGGTCTGCCTCAAATAAGGCATTGCAGATTCCGAGCAGTTGACGGCGATAGTCACCCTTGATAGGAGCTCGTTGAAGTCTGGACCTCGCTTCATCGACGGTGTTCAACCGCAGGGATGAGGGAAATACCTGTACCCGATTCTCTTCCCGAGTCAGCAGCACCGCTTCCTCCAACCACGCCACGGCGGTACGTACCCGGGTGTCGTCGGTGGTGGAGTCCCGCAGAAAAGCCCGGTCCTCGTCTTCCTCCAGGATCTCCCCCGAAGTGGCCACCACGTCCCCATTGAGACGGTTCCTTCTATCGAGATTCCGCAGTGCCCTCAGGACACCATGGATCTCACGTCGGGTCAGTCTGGACCGGGCCGACATGCTGAATTGTAGCTCCACGTCGTCCGTCGAATAGAGCAGGACGCATCGAGCGGCCGATTGATCTCTGCCGGCACGGCCCGCTTCCTGCATGTAGTTCTCGAGGGAACCGGGAATGTCGGCGTGGATCACCAATCTCACGTCCGGTTTGTCGATACCCAACCCGAATGCGTTGGTGGCGGCAATTACCCGAAGCTCGCCGCCAATGAAGCTCTCCTGCACACTTTTCTTGGATTCCGGCGTCAAGCCCGCATGAAAGTAGTCCGCCGCGATGCCTTTAGCCTTCAGAAAGTCTGTCACCTCTTCGGCTTGACGCCGCCTTGCGCAATAGACGATGGCGCCCCCACGTTCCCCTTCCGGGAGGTCGGCCCGAATTATCTGGTAGATATGGTCGAATTTCTCGGCCCTGCTGGTCGGAACAACCATGAAATCTAGATTGGCCCGATCAGCTCCGCCGTTGAATAGCCGGAGCCTGACATCCAGTTCCTGCTGAAAGTACTCGATGATCTCTTCCGTTACATCGGGCTTGGAAGTCGCCGTCAAACAGATCAGCGGCGGTACCTGGTCGCCTTTGGCCCTCTCGCGAATGTATCGACCGATGTACCTATAGTCGGGTCGGAAGTCATGCCCCCATTTCGAAAGACAGTGGGCCTCGTCCACTACCCAGGCGCCGATCTCCCTCTGTTTGAGGACACTACGTACGGAAATGCTCCTGAGCTGCTCCGGGGAGATGAGTAAAATTGCGGCGTCGCCCAAGCGAACCTTGTCCAACGCCTCCGCCCGCTCGGGCATGGACAGAAGGCCGTTGATGGTTACACAGGAATCGATCCCCTTCTGCTCCAAGCCCCTGACCTGGTCTGCCATTAGAGCCACCAGCGGGGAAATTACGACTGTCAGTGCTCCGGTCTTGTAGTAGCGGGACAGGGCTGGGATCTGGTAACAGAGGGACTTGCCGCTACCCGTGGGCATCAGTGCCAGCACGTGCTTCCCTCTCATCGCAGCCTCAACCACGGACTTCTGCATGGAGCCCCCCGTTTCCTCGTCTCTTGGCTCAAGGCGAAAGTCGGGGAACCCGAACCAGTTGCACAGCTCCTTCTGGGCGTTGTGCCGCACCGCGCACCATTCACATTCCGAGCTGTCGCAGGCCAAGTCCCGCAGCCTTCTCACCATTCGTCCCGCTTCCGGGAACTGGTGACGTACCCAGGGAGGCATGACCGAATTGCCCCCGGCCACCGATATCCACGCTAGGGCATAGGCCAGCGCCCAGCCGTTTCTGCCAGGGTCTCTGAGGATCTCCTCCGTTTGGATCAAGCAGCCCTTTTCAACTAACCTATCGCGTATTGCCTGTTTTGACTCGCCATCAGAGGGTCGCGGCGACCGGCGCAGTTCCCTGAAGAAAATGTCAAAGCCCTTTTCGTTTTCCGTGGTGGTCAACCAGTGCCAAGCAGTTAGCAGGTCAGACTCTTCACTCCGCAACGCCCTTTGCTCATCTTTCAATAGCTGCAGGGAGAGCCTGGCGTCCAGCTCGGGATCGCTCCTACGTTCATGACGGAGTTGCCCATCCTGGTAGTGCTTGATCAGGTGATGATAGGGATTTCGGGGAAATGCCAGGGGACTCAGTCTGAGGGTGTCCACGGCGGGCAGATTCAACAGCTGCAATTCTGGACTTACAGCCTGAAGATGGGGCAGGTCCCAATCGATCAGGTTGTGGCCCAGTATGAATTCCGCGTCTTCGGCAAGCCGGTCCAGTTCCGTCAATGCGGATTTCAAGCTTCTTCTCTCCGAGGGAAAGAGCAGGGTTTCTCCAGAGTCCCCGCGCACTCCTGCGAAGGCTCCGATGCCATGATCTCGGCGCCTGATTTCAAGGTCCAGAGAGAGGCAACGAGACAAGCCTAGGCTCCTCTCACCATTCTTCGATTATTGGGGCATTCGGAGATTCCATGCCGTAGCGGGTCATCCGGGGTTGGTATAGTTTGTATCGCGTCTTCTTGGGCCAAGCGCTCGCCGCAAGAATCCTACCCCTTTGCGCTAGCATGCTCAAGCACTACTTCAAACCTACATACCCTTTGGAATCTGTGGGAATGACGCACCGATGCACAATATTGTCCAGGTTACTTGGGTCAAGTGTACTGTATCACCCAATATGATGATAGCAATCTTGGGAAGGGATGCTGAATCAAATATGAAAACCTTCGAAATAGATGTACACGGACTCACGTGGTCGGAGTCACTGGAGGAATTCATTTCCATCTACAACGGGTCACTCAGCGACCAACAAGAATTAGACTCCATCGAAATTAGAGTGATCCATGGTTACGGTTCGACAGGCGAGGGTGGCACTTTGAGAAGAAGGCTACGGGGTTTCTTGAGTCGAGCTAGCAGCTATCTTGAATTCACACCTGGGGAGGAAGTGGACGGGAACCAAGGGCTAACCATAGTTCATCCGATTCAGCAGCTACCAGCCATCAATGACTGGTTGGGTGAGAGTATCCTGGAATACTGCCTACGCCCAAAGTCATTGAGCAAGGTAGTTGGGAAATTCAGGAGACACGGTCAACCAGGTGTCCTGCAAGCAGTAAGAAAGCTCGAAAAACAGGGAAGGTTAGAGAAGATAAGAAAGGGACGGGTTACCCATTATAAATGTAAGTGATATTCTCATATTCCCTCTCATCGCAACCGGTAATAGTCTAAATGCACCGTCGAACCCTATGCAATGAATCTAGCATTCATGTTGAGGTGTAAGCAGTGAACCACTGCATCCACGAGGCAACCGCCTTCAACCCAGCCTACAGCGCTAGTGTCATCGGCGCTATCGTATATGCTCTCAGCCTAGAGGGTGGGTCACTCAAGAATCGAACCGCACGGCGATTCTACGCAGGCGAGTCCGTAAGTGAATATAGCAGAAAGGAGATCTTCGCAGACCTTGGGAGGGCCCTGATTGAACATGGCATCGTTCCAGCGTCTCAACTTCTTGAGGAATACGACGTCTCCATGGCTGGAATCGTGGCTGACAGCATATCTATGGCAGCAAGCCGCTGGGATGGACTCCAGTCAATGATGCAGAGTCGATCAAGCCGTTTTCTGGATGTCGGGTGGTCACATTGCGTTTCCTTAGGCTCCTTATCGTGGATCTCTCCCTGAGAGTATTTGCTCTCCTGCGGCTGTCTGGCTTGAAGCCGCCCCGCCCGCATACGCCCTTGTGGGCAGAGGAAAACGGAGGTGGCAAATTACTTCGTCTGCTAACTGAGAATGCTGGTCTCTCCCGTCATCAGTTGGCGGCCCGACTAGGGTTGTCCTACACATCAGTCGACAACTGGCTGGACGGAAAGCATCGGCCAGGTCCAAAGAACCTTGAGGCGCTTGCGGGAGAATTATCAGGGGCCGGAATCAAATCGCCACAACTTGCCGCCACGCTGAAGCGTCACTTCACCTTCGCCCACATCGCGGATCTACTGGTCCCTTGGATTGGGAGAAGACAGGTACTTGACCTGGGCACTGCTCTCTCCCGATTCATCTATCGTATAACTGAAGATGTCCGTCTAATGGATCGACCGCCCTTAGAGGAAGCCGCAGGGGCTGAACTGACCGCGCTTCGATTTGGTGCGGCTCATCCCTCAACACACGTCTTACTCCAGAATCTGGCCCTGGTGGAGAACGATGAAGATTGGAAGAGGGACATTCTAGACGCAACCATCCCTTGGGAGATTCCGTTTCAACTGGCGGGTATACAGGCTGGAGGAAAGAGGAGTGCGGCGGGATTGGCTCAAGATGTTCTTGACATAGATTCCCACGATCCGGCCCGTGAAGCCTTGGAGGAACTGGCGAGGGAAACTCTTGAAGTGAACTTCTTGCAACCGATGCAAGGGAGCCTGAGGCTGATAGGTGAGTTGTTTGACAAGGGAATGGCGAGGCGCAGGAGGATAGTTCGAGACTTCCCACTAAGTCCAAGGGCTCACCTAGAGCTGGGTTCCTTCATGGGAATGGTTGGGAAATATCTAATGCGCAGAGACCTTGTTAGAGACGCAGTCTTCGAATGCAAGTTGGCAGCAAACCTTCTCCCGAATTGGGATACCCCGGCAGTTGAGGTTGGGATAGTGCTGGCAAACATCGGGGAATACGAAGAGGCACTGCGCGAATTGAACTGGGCACGAGATCACTTGGAGCGGCCGACCCCGCACCTTCGAATCAATATGGGATTTGTACTTATGAAGTTAGGCAAGTTTGAAGCCGCTTTGGAACAATTGGGGCAGGTCGTGGCAGTCAGACCGGACTATGCTTTGGCGCACCTTCATGCTGCGAAGTGCGCATTTGCCCTCGGCGACAAGGTAAGGGGCCGGCGCTACTCGAAGACGGCGAGACAATTGGGGGAGCCTGGTGAGTTCATCGCCTGGAAAACAGGAAAGTATTCAACTTGCAGGAATAAATTTACCAATTAGGCGTAGGGATTGCCGGGTCTTGCATGTCCTTGACAATGTTCACTCTCCTGGGCGCGTGGGAGAAGGAACGTAATGGGAACAATAGGGTCTAGCGGAGAAAGCAGAAAACCCAATTCTTGAAGGCAGTCGAATCGACCGGGTGCCTATTCCTCCTACCTCTCGCACACCACGCCGTCACCGTCGCCATCACGAGCGCTGGGCACCTTCTCCTGTGGGTAACCTCTCCCACTCCCGTTACTCCCCATCACCCTTGGTTCTCCCGCTGCCGCAGCTGCTTCGCAGGACTCATAGCTGATTTGGGTAGTCTCGGTGGCTGCTGGAGTTGTATCCGGCGTCTTTACCGTCCCCACAGTTACTGTCAAAGACCGAGCGGGATCACAGGTCATGAGCATTTCCGCTAGGGAGGCCGCCTCCGCATCGGTAGCAGTCAGTTCCCATGCATTCTTGATGGTTATCCAGTCGATGGCGTATTGGCAATGGTAGCCGCTATCTGATGGTCTCCACTCCTCTGGCCCTTTGCTGCCCTTTGACCGGTTTTCCGAGGCCTTTACTGCTATCAAGTGGCCCTCGTAGGAGAGGTCGTTGGCGTATCTTCTCTTCTCGTCGGCAGTCCAGGCCCATGCTCCCGACCGGTGGGCGTTCGCTAGGGGCACCATGTGGTCGACGTCCAAGTCCCCGGGGTCAATGAAGCCTTCGCCGGAAAAGAGGCCTATCCATTGTCCCGATGCCACCCGGCACTGGTTTGAGTCCTGGTATTTGACCGGGATTTCCGATTCCTCAATCAGCACTTCTTGTCTGGCGTCCTGGCAATCCCCGTCCGCGTCTATCCAGTGTCGCCAATCATCTCTATCGTATTTCGGAATATCTGGTGGGATGGGAGCAACCTCAATGGAAAAATGTCCCTCGTCTGGGCCAATTGCGGGAGTTTCCTGAGGTGATGGCATTGGTGTGGGAGTGGAGGTGGCCGTAGGTGCAATAGGAGGCAGAGGGGTTGCTTCTGGTATGGGCAAAACTGTTGGCGATGGCTTCGTCGGAGGCCTCTGAGTCGAAAGCACGGGCTCGCTGGTGGCGGCGGGTGTAATCGAAGGCGTGCTTACGGAGCTGGGAGTGACCTCAGGAGTTGATGTAATCGTTGCGCTAGATGCAGCCGTTGGCATAGGAGTCTGGGTTGACGAGGGCGGTGATTCAGGATTTTCCAATGGGGATGGACCAGTGGCCGGGCTAGCTGCGGTTGTGGGAGGCGCAGGTTCCGCGACGTTGCCTGGGGAAGATGTTGATGCGTCGCATGCGGCCAGCGTTAGAGAGGCCAATATGGACAGCATCATGGAGAAGAGAAGGACTTTCACAACCCAGATATGGTATCAGTCCTTTGTATTGGTGCGCCACTTCATCCACGTGTCGGTCCCCTCACTCCAACAGGAGCCTTTGGGGCTACCCATGCAGGGTGGTTTCGAAGCTGGCCAGTAGCAAAATCAACTTCCAGCTTTAGATTCCGGGGAGTGGACTGCCTATCCTGTACCGTAGGTGAGTCTCTTTCCCATCGACGCCCCGTCGTCCGCCGTAGGCTTACTCACCGAGGATCGGGGCCGAATGGATCGATAAGCTCCTCAGCAATGGCCATCGCCCCAGAATGGCTCTTGACCCGCTTATCTCTATTATCCTATGATGTGTCTCCGCGGAGACAATGCCACAGTCCCTACTGTACGGGTACGACGGGAGGTTGACCGCCGTACTTTCTAAACGCAATAGGGCCCCATACATGTCGAAGCAGGGGGAGGACACCGTGAACAGGTGTCCTCCCCCTGAGGTATGGGCGCTAGCATTCGGCCTTAGAACAGCCTCATTGCCTGCTGCTGCGTATCTTCAGACTCTGCTTCGGAGGTCGCCTCCCTCCCCTCTTCCTGCCGTCGCCGGCCGCGCCGTCTTGACGTTGGAGCAGGCCGAGCGTATTCAGGATGTTTCGGAAACTCCTCCCACCTGGCCCTGGCCCTCTCGACCACAGTTGAGACCTCCCGAGCAAGCCCCGGCAGGTCGTAATCTTCAAAGGACTCGATGTGCGGGTCGAAGGAAGGCCGCTGTACTCCGATAGTGGCCCTGCCTTTCCTTACGGAGACGACCACTTTCAGCTCGTTCGAGACACGCCTCTCTTCCTCACCGGAGGGTGCTACGGTCTCATTTGCAGGTTCCTTTCCATGTGCTGTACCCCCGTCGGCGTCCTCGGACCCCTGCTTTTCCCGTTCAGCCTCCTCTGTGGAGACCTGCTCTTCGATTGCCGTGGTGACCGGATCGTCCACCTTATCGCCGAAGAGACTCTCGCCGGCCATCGTTGCCTCCGAGGTGGCAATCTCCATTCCAACTTCCTCTGACATGGTTCTCTCCTTTCCATCGTATTCCACATAGCCTGCCCATACAGGCCGGCCGCTAGGTCAAATGCGCCTCCCTCCTGATCTCACCGAGGGTTGCGGGCTTCCAGTAGAGGTCGCGCTCCACGGCGGGGACACCGCCGAACACCGTCGCCTCCGCCAGTTCGTCCAGACTGAAGTAACCCAGTTCCGTCTCATACCCCTCCACCAGGCCGAAGCAGAGCCCAGTCTCCGCTTCCCACTCCGTGATGTACCATCGCCACCCGGAGTAGGGGCTGAAGAGTTTGGCCGGTGCGAGCACCGCGTCATAGTCGGTGGCGTTCTCGTTGGCATAGAGTGCGGGTATCGTGTCCCCCAGCTCCTTTGTCATCAGCTCGTGTCCTCGCAGGCCGCTGTGCGGGTCCTGCCAGACCTTGCCCCGCACCTGATGCGGGGTCGTGGTGATGGTCGCCTTTTCGTCAGACATCTTGTTGTCTCCTCTTTTGCTTGTTCTCTGAGGGTATTTGCGTTCGCCGATCAGTCGGCGTTTGCCCCACCAGCCGCTCCACGGCCTGCGGGGTGACGTAGGTGGGTGTGACCGTGCCCAGGTCCAAGTCCAGGTAGAGGGCCATGAAGGGGCAGGTGCCCGCCACCATGCGGCGGACCACCTGTAGCACCAGCGACGCCATCATCTGGTTGATGGTCGGGTCCTGATCGGTGAGGTCGAGGGCGGCCGCGCAGTCAACGTCCGGCGGCCTGGTCGAGACCGCCGTCAGCAGGTCGGGGCGCTGGAGCGTGGGCGCCGGGGCCAGGTAGCAGGTCTCCCCCGAGAAGGGAGATTCCTCCAGTCTTACCAGCTCGGCCACGTTGCCCACCAGCACCTGGCCCCAGTTGGTGTCGTTTCCCGCGTCGATGAGCCACCTCCGCGGATCATTTGGCAGGCACTCGGCCATGGCCCTGCGCGCGGCGGCGTTGTCGGCGCAGCCGATTATGAGGCTGTCGCCGTAGTTGAGCAGGCCGGGGTAGCCGTGTCCTTGGGATTGCCCGTCGTACTCCCGGAAGGGGTAGACCGAGTAGCCCACGGGCCTGTTGTAATCCTTCGCCAGCCGGTCGGCCAGGACCTGGCTCTTGAAGCCACCCACGTCCCCAGGGTAGAAATTCTGACGGAGCAGATTGTGGGGCTCGACACGGTCGTGGTCGACCAGGACTATGGTGGCGTCCCGTCCCTGGAAGAGGCGGCAGAGACCCTCGGCGACGAAGCCGCCGGTACCGCCGCAGCCCACCACCGTTATCCAGGGGTTGTCCAGCAGGAATGCGTTGTCCAAGTAGTAGGGCATCTTTCATTCACCTCCTTCTATTGGATAAGTTGCGTCAGGCCCCTCACTTATGAACCGGAGGCCGGAGTGCGGGCCACTGAAAACTTGCCACCACTCCACCGGGGCGAAGTGGCTGTAGATGCCGACCCGCAGACTCAGCTCGGGACGGTCTGCGTCGAGGCATCCCACGACGCCGTAGATGCGGAACCCCTGCTCGTCGCCGTCGTCGGTCTCCGAGAAGAAGGCCGGGGAGCTTCCGTGGGAGTGGAACTCGGCGACCACCCCGGCGGGCGGCACGTAGGTCAGGGACGTGGCCGTCCCCAGCTGCGGAGGGACTACCGGCCGGTAGGAGCGCCCGTCCCACTGCACGGCGAAGAATCGCTCCGTCTCCGGGTCGTCCTGGAACCAGCGCAGCCCCAGCTCAAAGATCCTCGCGGGGATGGGGCCGTGGGCAAGCTCCACCTTCTCGGTGACGGATGCCAGTCCCCGCACCTGGCAGGGAGCCACGAGCACCTGCGCCATCAGGAGGGCGCTCTCGGACTGGACGTAGAGGCCGTCTGCTCCAAGAACGTAGTCGAAGCCGATGCCATGAGCGCCGGTCAGCCCGCCTGGGTGACTGACCAAGTAGCCCACGGGACCCCGCGTGGGTCTAGGGGTAGGGATAGCCCCGTCTCCCCTGGGAGATCGCCATGGCCTGGGCCACCGTACATTGGGGAACAAGGTCCTCAACCGGGTATTCATCTTTGCCATTTATTTCCTCCCATAGCGCGTGTAGGTTGTCTGGGTACTCCTTCGATCGGTTCTGCGAATCTCCGGTGAGGGAGAAGAAAGACCGGAAGAAGGACTCCGGTATCCGGTCTATCTCCTCGGGGAACCGGTGACTGCCGGGGCAGACCCGCCCGTCAACAAAGACGTTGAAGGCGGGCATCCGGTAGAGTTGTTCGTCAGGGTCGGTTGGCCTGTCCAGGGCCGCGTAGACCCAGGGAGCCCGGCCCGGTGAGCAGACGAAGACCAGCCCCGGCATGGGAAGCCGTAGCCGTGATGGGGGTTTGAACACCTCCCGTTGCAGGGCCACGGGCCAGACCTGGGGGGGTCGCCAGAGGGCCACCACCTGCCCCGTCTCCCCCTGGTTCCACCAGAGGGCGTCCCGGGGCAGCAGCCCCGAGGAGAAGCCCAGGTGCTGGGTGAACACGTTGGCGATCTCGTCCGCCGAGACGGTCCTGACCCAGCTGGTATCGCCCTCGAAGCCCCGCAGCAGTATGGTCTCCCCGTAGACCTCCAACTGCACCTCCAGCGAGTCCGTGGGCACGTCGGTCGCACCCGGCAGGGACCACTGGGTTGTGTCGGGTTCATTGATCATGGTTGCTTTCCTCCTTGTCTTCTTGTTGTTGGGGCAGCCTGGGCAGGACGAAGTCCAGCATCTCGGCGAAGCGGCGGGGTAGGTCCTCCTCCAGCCACTCCGCCAGCCTGCACACCTCGTTCATCAGGGCGCTGGCTTTCTGCCACTCCTCCCTGCCCTCGGCGATGATCTCCTCCTCCCAGGGGTCGACGAATCCGTCATAGGACCCCTCCTCAAAGCAGTGATCGAGGAAGAAGTTGCCGGTCTCGGCGAAGGCCCATGAGACGGCCTTTGCCGCCCCTTCAAATTCTGTGCCCTTGAGCGCCCCTGTCAGGTCCTCGGTGGGTATGCCTCCTTGGGGAACCCTCTGAAGGGTCTGTAGAGGGATGCGTTGGGCGGCGGACTCCAGCCAGGCCACCCGAATCTCGTCGGACTCCCCGTAGAAGGGGTCCGGGGGACTGGCCAGCAGTAGGAGGGCCGATATGCCGTCCCGGTAGCCGTCCCACATCTCGTGGAGGCCGTCGTAGCCGAAGCCCATCAGGTCGAAGGGGATGCCCCTCCTGAGCCAGGTCCAGGGGGGCTCCTCATCGGCCTCCATCCAGAAGTCGATGAGGGGCAGGTAGAGGGGGAAGTGCTTCTCGCCGAAGAGATTGGCGAAGCGCTCCACCCTGGTGCGCACGTCGGGAGCCGAGAGCGCCGCCTCCGCCTCCTCGGGGAAAAGGCGGCGCACTAGCCCCGTGAACCATGCGTAGTCGTCGGCGTAGCCGACGATGGTTACCAGCTCCCGCAGCGACGGCGGACGCCGCAGGAGTTTTTCAGAGAGACCGCTCAGTAGCGCCGGGGCCGCAGTCGCCACCGCAGCGCCTCCCTCAGCCGTCTTGTGGCGAAGGCGTAGTCCTGGGCCTGGGCACAGGCCATTTCCACGTCCTTCTGCCGTGCGGCCGCGGCGTCCAGGTCAAGTCCGCCGTCGGGCCGTGTGAGCTCCGCCGTGAGCTCGATTATTTTGAGGTTCACCGGAGGAGTCGCCGCCAGCAAACCTGCGAAGGTTCGGGTGTCCATCAAACGCCCTCCTAGCTAAGGATGGGACTGAATGCGCCCTTGGTGCCCACCCGGCGCTGGAATTCGTAGACCGTGTCGAATCCGCGCCTGGTCTCCTTCACCGAGGCGTTGGCGATCTCGCCGTAGAAGTCACTGAGCGTCGACTTCACCTGGTCGACGGTCATCTCGGGGTCGGGGTCCGGGAACTCCCGGTCGTCGTGTCGGGTAGGCCGCCGGCGAGTTACTCCGGTTGCCCGGAGCACTTTTCCGTCGGCCCCCCTACGAACCGGACGTGACACTTTCGCGTCATCCGGCTCTCTCAGTGGTTACGTCTACTTACGCGGTTTCCAACTGCCGTCGTGGGCGTTCAGGTGGCAAGGACGGCAGACCACAAGGGTCTTGCGCCGTCGCGCCGCCATGATTTGTACGCACTTGGGCTTTTCCGTTTGGCCTTTCACGTTCAGGTCGCGAAGGGCGCGGATGTGGTGAACTTCAACGTCCACCGTTGACCCGCACAACTCGCATTCGTCAGCTAGGAGCCGTTTTACAAGCTCGTTGCGTTCAGTCCTGTATCGCTGGGGCTGCCGGTCTACGAGGATGGCCTGCCGGTTCCGCTTCAGGGGTATGCCACCGAACTGCGCCACCTTTGGGCGTTTCCCCTCGCCCTGTTCCTCGACCACCTTGAGGCAAGCTCGCTCCCCATGTTCGGTTTGCGTGGTACTCCTGTACCTCTGTATAGCCTGCCGACGGGTGGTCTTATGCTTGGCGGCAAGAGTCATTGCCAGCGACTGTGCCATGACCCATTGGAGCCTCCCAAAGTGGAAGACGTTCTGGGCCAGGGCGTAGTACTGGACGACGCCCCGAAACTCCGCTTGATACCGGTCCACGATAGTGAAGTCCTCATCGTTTATCAGTTCGTTGCGGTTTGTCGGTTTGCCGTTGCGCATGTAGGCTTTGCAATGTTGTTCGATGACTTTGGCGGGAACTCGCAAACCAATGCGACCGTTGACCTTTCTCGTCCCGTTGGAATCGAGTTGGTCGTTGGCGCGCTGATTGGCAAGCTCATAGCCGAGGAACCTCGCCGCCTGGCTGGTGGCGTGGGTAATGAGAGTCTTTTCCTTGGAAAGCTCCAATTTGAGCGTGTTGCTCAGGAACGTCTCCAGGGATTCTTTTATCTGCCCGGCTTCGGCCTTCGGCCCGATGAAGCCCAACACGAAGTCGTCCGCGTAGCGTACATAGCGAAGCCTACGGTAGCCTGGGTCATGGGTGACTCCCGACGGTAGCTGCTGCATCTGGCGACGCAGCGTCTTTGCCAGTCGGTGATTCCCCAATTTCCGCTGGGCCGTCATGCGGCGTTGCAGTCTTGCCCATTCGGGGTTGACTCTTCGCATTTTGCCTCGGGTGTTTGCTGGAATCAGGATCATCTCGACGTACTTGTCCAACCGGTCTAGGTAGATGTTGGCGAGGATGGGGCTGACGATTCCGCCTTGCGGTGTACCGCTCTGCGTCCGGCCATACTTCCAATCCTCGACGAAGCCTGCTTTCAGTAGGTACTTGAGCAGGCGTAGGAATCGGTTGTCGTGGAGATTCTCGCCGAGCACCGACAACAGGACATCGTGGTCGATGTTGTCAAAGCACCCTTTGATATCGCCCTCGACGAACCAGCGTGTGCCCGTCCAGGTGCGTGTCACCTCGCTCAAGGCGGTGTGACAGCCTCGGTCGGGTCGAAAGCCGTGGGAGTGGTCGGAAAACTGCGGTTCGTGGTAGGCTTCCAGAATCATCCGGATGACCTCTTGCAGCAGCTTGTCCGGCCATGTCGGTATGCCCAGGGCGCGGGTCTTGCCGTTAGGCTTGGGAATGTTGACCCGTCGCACCGGCGTCCACCGATAGCGCTCGTGACGCAGGGCGTCGATGATGCGGTCGATTTTCGCCAGTGACATGCCGTCCACGGTTTCTGCGGTGATGCCCTTGGTCATAGCTCCCTGGTTTGAGTAGATGTGACCGTAGGCCCGCAGGTACAGGTTCCGGTTGTAGAGCAGCCGATAGATGTTCTCCAGCGGCAATCCTCGTTCTCCGCGTTCGCGTATGACGTTCAGTACAGTTTCGGCGTCTTGCATTCTGCATACCTCCCTGTCGTATTCCGTCGAAAACCACCTGCCCTCCTTCGCCATGTGCCGGGCTTTCCCCGGCGCGGACTACTATGAGGGCTCCGTTGCCATAGGGCTCGCGCCCCATAGGCAATCCCGCGTTCCGTCAACATAGGACGTATCTAGCGCGACTGTAGGTGCCCCGTTCGTTCCCTTGAATGACCTCATTGGTCATCGCCCACTCATCGGAGTTGCTTCGGTCTCGTTTACGAACCAGTGCAATGAATGGCGCCGGGTTACAAGCGTTCTACCGGCGGGCGGAATCAAGCACCTTCTGGGAACTGGGGTTCAGGCAGTGTAGCTTTCACCATATCGCGCGGGTCTTGCGGAACCGGCCTTACAACGCTTTCAGGCCGTAGCCGCTTTACCGACATGCTATTGTCCCCTTCGGCTTTCGCCTCTAGGTAGGTCGGTTGACCCATGAACTTTCTCCGAGTTCATCCCAACTGCGGTGGGTATCCTATGCCGCGTGACGCGGCGCACAGACGAAGATCCTTGCCATCTTTCTTCTCCTTATGTCTGTGTTGCTGTCTTGCCTCCGTTACCATGCGTGGGAGGCCGTCGCACCATTGCAATGGCCTCCCACGTGAACTGCGGTCTAGCGTCCCGCGCCGACCGTCTCCTTCGCCTGCTCCAGCTCCATCGCCCACTCGAACATGGACATGGAGGCAGGTTGCGACCTGCGCCTGCGTCGCTTGGGTTTCGCCGGCTCAGCCATGAACTCGGCCCAGGAGAACAGCGACTGCTGCGGCTCCTCGGCCTCCTCGTGGTTGCCGTTGATACCGTGTCCGTTCCCATTCCCTCCGGCGTGGCCGTTAGCGAGGACAAGCTCCACCGTCGGCCCGATGCCGAAGGGGTCGTTGTGTCCATTACCGTTGCCGTTCCCGTTGACAGCGACAGCTTCCAGCTCTACTATCACCGGCTTCCAGCCGTCGTCCACCAGGTACTCCTCGGCGGCCGCCTCGGCCTCCCTGGCTCCCGCGAAGGCATCCTCCACGGTCTCCGTCTCGGCCTCCTCTCCGCTGACGATCTTCCTTGCGAGAGCCATCATCAGGTCGTCGCCCTCGTCGCCGTAGGCGGCGAGCCCGTCCTCGGGCAGCTCTCCCTCCACGGCCAGAGAGCTTTGCAGCTTCTTGGCCACCAGCTTGAGCGCGTCGGCCTGCAGAGTGTTCCGGTAGGACATGTACACCACCTTCACCGGGCGGGTCTGCCCGATGCGCCAGGACCGGCGGGAAGCCTGCCGCATGACGTACACGCTGTAGTCCACCTCTCCCCAGACGATGGTCGGGAAGTCGATCAGATCGAGACCCGTTTGCACCAGCCTGGGGTGGCAGATGAGCACGTCGATGCCCTGCTCGACCCTTTCGGCCACCCACTTTTCCCTCTTGTCGGGAGCCACGGCGTCGGCCTTCATCACCGCAACGCGGAAGCCGTGCCGGGTGAGGATGTCGTCCATCCTGCCCGTGATGTCCCTGGTCCCCGTGTGGGTCACGTAGACCAGCACCCGGCGACCCTCCATCCGCTCCTTGGCTATCAGGTCCACCAGGGCCTTCTCCTTCGGGTACAGCTTCTCCTCGGACAGGGGCGGCACCATGACAATGGGTTCGCCGCTCTCAGGGTCGAAGACCGTTTCTCCCCTGGTGCAGCCGTCGGGGTAGGCGAGCAGGGTCTGAAGGTAGGTGGAGAGAAGCCGCTTGGAACCCTTGGAGAGGGCGTCGGCCAGCTTCCGTCTGAGTTCCTCGAACACCGTGTCGTAGGCGCTGCGCTGGGAGTAACCGGTAGAGTCCTCCGTCGTGTCCATGCCGGACAGCATCACCTGCTCCTCGTAGGGAGGAAGACCCGAGGCCACGTCGGCGAGCCTGAGGAAGACGGTGTTGCCGATGATGTGGAAGAGAGCGCTGGGCACCAGGCCCGGCCTCTCCCTCACCACCTTCCGGTACTTGCGTCTCCTGCTGTTCCGTCCATCTTCGAGGGCCTCGTCGTCGGGCTTCCCCATGGTGTACTCCTCGAAGCCGTACCTCTTTATCCAGCGGTGCTCCTCGGAGCGACCGAACTCCGTCCTGATTTCCGGGGAGAACCGGAAGAGCAGGTGGAAGAGGGTGCTGGCATACCCGCCCATGAGGGTCCCACTGAGACTGAGGGACTTTCCGCAGGCGTCGGCGAGGATGCCCGCGGCGATGCCCTGGGCGGAGCCTCTCCCCTTGTATTCGTGCACCTCATCAGTGATCAGCAGGTCGAAGAAGTTCTTCATCCTGTGCTTCACATAATCGGCCAGGGGATAGCGACGCAGGCTGCTTCCGTCGGCCTGCCAGAGGGGCGAGTTACATAGGGAGCAGACCCGCTTCTTCCGGTTCAGCTGTTGGTAGGTCAGGGGCACCCCGTCCTTGTCTAGGATCTGGGCCGTGCACGCGGGGCAGCAGGGGACCTGAAAGGGTTCTCCCGTCTCCTCGTCCCTCACCAACCTGCCCCTGGAGATGGCCCACCGGTATTCCACCGCCGGCTTCCACCGGTAGGAGAGCTTTGCCCTCTCCCTGGACATGACGGCAAATAGGGGACCTGCTCCCACGGAGTACCGCAGGTTCTCCAGATCGGTGATGGAGGTGACGATGGCGGCCCTGGCCAGGGGTACCGTCTCCTCCACCTCCCTCTTCCACTTCCTGGTCAGGTGGGGAGGGCAGAGCACGAGAATCCTCTGGAACCCCGCCATGTGGGCCGCCGCCGCTCCTATGAAGGTCTTTCCGGTGCCCATCTCTCCCACCACGGTGGTTCCCCTCTGGGACTGCAGGGAGAGGGCCGCTCCCCTGATGGCGTCCTCCTGGGCTCCCAGGGGAGTGCGGAGCAGGTGGGGTAGCGTGTGGCCGTTCTCCGAGGGCCTGTAGAGGGGAGGGTAGGACTCCACCACCCTCTGGGCGATGGCGTCCCTGTAGGTATCTATGAACTCTCCGAGATTCATTTCTTTTCTCCCTTGAAAGAGTGTTGCGTTCCTTGCGAACGTGGCGAGGCCCCGCCGGTCCTTGCTTCGACCAACGGGGCCTCGAGATACGCGGCTCGACTTCATGGAGCCGTCGTGGCTGATTGTGCCTTTAACTCGGATTGGTTGATGCCCTCTCCATGGCCGCCTCGCATCCTCCTCTGCCGTGGGAATAGCGGACGGGAGACGCCACCACCCGACCGCCGATCACATCCACGGAGGCCTCTTGCCAGGCGGGTTCGCCGGGCTGGATGGGCAGCTCGCACTTGTGGCAGTTTTCCAAAATCATCGGTGCCTGCATTCTTTTTCCCCTTTCGAAGGTTGAATTTGGGTTGCGCATGGGTGCTTACGAAGTTGTTTGTGGCAGCGGGAAGGCCCCGTCGCTCCTTTCGACAGGGAACGGGCGAGGCCTTCGGTGTTCATTCATTGATCTCTTTCCTTCAGTTACTTGAGCTACGCCTCGATGTCGATGATGTGGCCGTTGGACAGATCCAGGGCCACCACGGTGGTGGCGAGCCGCTCCCTGTGCACCTCTCTCTCCGGGGAGTCCTCCACCATCTCCATCTGTTTCGAGGTCCTGCCCTTGACCAGGATGCGGCTTCCCTCGGATTCCAGGCAGAGATTGTCCAGGAACCCCGCCGCCACCAGCATGGCCATATGGCCCCGGCGCAGGGGCATCAGAGGCCTGGCGCGGTCCACACGGTCGGGCCATAGGGAGTCGGTGATCTCAGCGTTGGTCCAGAGGCCAGACCGGCGGGCCTCCGTGGCAGCGGCCACGGGGTCTACCGTGCGGGTGGCGAAGAGGATGTCCCCGTGGGGCATCGTGAGTGCGGTGAACTCCGCGTAACGTTGGAACCGCAGCGGCTCCGGCTCGCCGTTGGCCCACTGCCTGATCCGCGCCTCGGCGTAGGGGTCCGGCGACGGGTCCGCCTTCCGGTATGCCAGAAGCGCCACCTGGTCGAAGACTTCCTGTTCAGGCTGGGGGAAAGCCCAGCAGCGAATCCGCCTGTAGTGGGTCGAGAGGTAGCGAGCCGAAACCGCCAGCCGCTGCCTGGGTACGATGAACACCAGCAGGCCCTCCTCTGCCAGGTACCGTGTGCAGTGGGTGAGGAAGGCGTGCTCCGTCCGTTTGTCCTCTGCGTCGAAGTCATAGGGAGGGTTCAGGTAGAGAACAGCGAAGGCGCCGTTTGCGATGGAGGTGCGGAACAGGTCGGCGGAGAGGGTGCGGTGCAGCCGGCGGGCGGCCTCTTCGGCCCGTTCGCTGTGAAGCTCCACACCATAGGTCTCCACGGGAACGGAGTTGGCCTGCTGGATTCTCCGGGCCAGCCGGTCCACCGCGTCTCCCGCCCCGCAGCAGGGGTCCAGGATGCGGAGGGTGTCCCCGTTGCGATAGTGGTATCCGTAGGGTGTGTCTATCAGGTCGGCCACCATGTCCACCACCCGGTCGGGGGTGGGATAGTAGCCGCCCTTGGCCTGTGCTGCCAGTCTCATTTCCTTTTCTCCTTTTTCTGAGTATTCTGTAGTGGCGGTGTTCTAGCGGAACCGGCAGGGTTCGGGACTGCAGAAGTGGCAGTCCCTCCTGGCCCTGGGCGGAGGCACGTGGTCCTCCACCGTCAGCGCCTGAAAAATGACTTGGGTTCCGCAGCTGCCGCAGTGGTATATCTCACCGGTGTGTATGTCCTTATCGGGCTCCTCCACCTGGGCGAACCGCTCCTCGCAGTTCGGGCAGAGGAAGAACAGCATCTGTTCTACCGTCATGGTTCCGTCTCCTTTCCGCCGGCTTCATGCCGTACTTTTGATATTCTTGTGGTTGTTCATCCGCATGCCCACCACCTCGCCCACGGCCACGTTGCGCTGGTAGCAGACCACCTGGGAGGTTCTCATTCCCTCGGCACAGGCCGTGCAGTAGGCGGCGACTATCTCGGCGTTCCGGGCCACGGTCATTCTTCTCACCAGCACGGGGTCTCCGCCCGGGGCCCTGTACCTGTAGAGTCTCGTGAAGGGTGAGGTCTCCTCGTCGGCCGTGGCCCTCCTGTAGAAGTGGGGCTGAGCCGATTGGACCAGGTGCAGGGAGCCGTCGTGGGGGCAGTAGGGGCATCTGGTCCCGTCCAGGGAGAAGCGCCTCCAGGCCCCGTGGTTGCGGAGGACGCGCCTCCGGTTGCGGGTTCTCTTGCTACTCAGGGTCCTATCCATGGAAGGCCCCCCTCTCCAGGCAGGGACAGCCGCCCTTCTGCCACTGCATCGGAAAGATCCTCCCTCAGCTTTTCCGAATCGGGGGAGCACCGGTAGGCATTCACTCCAACGGACTGCAGTGGAATAATTTCACCGTTTGCGATGCCCCGCTGCCAGAGCCAGCCGGCCCAGGAGTCGTGGAGGGGAAGGGGACTCCGCCGGTCCAGAAAGCGGTGATGTAGCGCCGGAGCCTCCTGCTCAGACTGGGACAGCAGGAGGAAGGAATCCCGCTCGAAGGCGAATTCCGCGGTCTTCGTATAGACGAGGGCGTGATAGCCGCCGCTCACCGGCAGCTTGGCGATCTTCGTCGTCCAGGTGCCGATGGTGTCGTATGGGATATGGCACCTCTGGTATCCGCCGCTCAGGGCCATGCCGTCGGCCCCGCGAATGAGGTGGGCCGGGTCCGGGGGCTGTTTCAGCAGCGACGCCCAGATGGCCTTGAGGGCCGTCTGGGACCCCACCATGGAGAGGAACCAGAGTCCCTCGGTGATATCGTCCCTGGCGAAGGCGTCGGCGGTGGCGGAGAAGCCCCCGGCGCTGATGGTGAAGAGGGCCTGCCCCGCACCCGGTACGGGGACCCTGGGATCGGTGGTCTTCCGATTGAGCATGGTGCGTTTCCTTTCTGCAAGTAAGATGCGTTTAGTGCGCAGGGCGTTTCTTGCCCAGCGTGAATGCCGGCTGCAGAATACCGACCGGTCGTGGAGGGAGCGGTGCCGTCTAGTAAAGAAGACCCTGCTCCTTGAGGCTTGCGCAGCCGTAGCCGCCGATAACCACGTGGTCGAGCAGGTCGACATCCAGCACCCTGGCGGCCTGCTGCAGTTTCCTGGTTACGGCCACGTCGTTGGGGCTGGGTTCCGGGTTGCCGGAAGGGTGGTTGTGCACCACGATGATGTTGGGAACTCCCTCGGCAACGGCGGGCCTGAGCACCTCGGAGGTCCTCACCTGGGAGGAACTGACCGTTCCCTGGTAGATGACTCTCTGGCCTACCACCTGGTGTCTGGCATCGAGGAGGAGCACCCGGAGCTGCTCCTGGGCAAGCTGGGACATCTCCGTGGCCATCAGGGAGTGGACGTCCTGTGGGGAGGAGATTATCGGCAGGTCCTTCGGGGTCTGTCTTCTGACGGGCACCTGGTAGCGGGCCGCCAGCTCCCCCAGGATGTCCAGGTTGCTGCGAAGGGCCTCCAATAGGGTGTTGGCGTGTTGGGCTGTGACGGTGGTTGTCATGGGTCTCTCCTGAGTGCATGGTGTTGGACGTGAAGCGGGGCCGTCCCCGGTTGAAGGGAGACGGCCCCGTGCAGCACCGCCCCACGGTGGGGCGATGACGTGGTGTGAATTCGGTTTGCCGGCTAGAAGGGGGAGTTGTTCGCCCCCGGCCCGGCGTTGTCGGCGTTGGCGGTCCCGCTCCCGTTGGAATCCAGGAAGACCACCTCCGAAGCGTGGACCTCGGTACTGTAGCGGCGCTGTCCGTCGTCTCCCTCCCAGGAATTCTGCGCCAGCCTTCCCGCCACGTAGACACGCTGGCCCCGGGCCACGTACCGGTTCACCGCCTCCCCCTGGTTGCCCCACACCACCACGGTGTGCCAGTCCGTGGTGTCCTCGCCGTTCCTCCGGTACCGGTCCGTGGCCAGCCTGAGCCTGGTGACGGCGGTGCCGCCCTGGGTATACCTCATCTCCGGGTCCATTCCGACCCTCCCCAAGATCTCTACCTTGTTTATGGTCCTGGTCATGTCATTCCTCCTGAAACTGATTATTGGGCGAGAATCTCCCCGCCCGGCTGAATCGAATGCGGGGTTTCCCCTCCCTGGGGAGAAGCAAACCCCGTGAATGCACTCCATGGCGGGAGCGTCCTATGTGACCCTGACGTATTCCGACTCCCTCTCGGTGACGATCTCGGCCCTGGTCTCGGGATCAAGCAGGCTGTTCAATCTCTTGTAGTTGACGGAGTAGCGGCGGCTCCGAACCAGGCTCACCGTGCGCCCGGCCACGCTGACCTTGGCCTCCCCCTTGCGGCTCATCCACGCCTTCAGGGTTGCCAGGGCAGTTTTCTTTGTCTTTTCGGGGTCTTTCATGGATTGCTTAGCCTCGGAGTAGGCCTTCACCGCCTCCCGAGCCTCCTCGTCGCTCACCTGCGACTCCTCCTGTTGTGCTTCCTCTTCGTGGCTGTTCTCGCCCGGCAGGCAGATGTCCAAGAAGGGGCAACTTCTGCACTGCCAGCTGCCTGCCCGATAATCCCGATCGGGCAGGGCGTCAGGGTCCGGCCCGTGTAGGTCGTGGTGTTCCACCAGGGGCTCCAGCCACCGGCTGGTATTTTGAAGGGCCTGTTCCAGCCGCTCTGAGGGGATCACCTCGTAGTCCCAGGTGCGGCTGCCCGTGTCCATGCAGGCGATGACGGCGTCCCGCACCTCTCCGAGGGTTCCGAGGGTGTATATGGCAGCCTGCGCCACAGCAGCCGGATGGCTACGCTCGGCCCCCAGGGTGCGCCACCGTTTGAAAGCGTCGGGACCCCTGGTCTTCACCTCCACTACCATCTCTCCGCCGTAGGTGGGTTGGGCCGTTTCCTCCTCATCGAAGAGGAACATCTGGACCTCGGCATCCTGTAGTCCCCCGCCGTCCGGCGATAGGGGCAAGCGGACCGTGCCGTCGGGGTGCCCGGTTACCAGCAGGCCCGTCCCCAACCTCACCGTCACCGGGCTGGGCTCGCGCGGGTCTGCGGGCCTGACCTGCCATCCGGCTCGCTCCATGGCCCGAATCACCACCGGCTCCAAGGCGTTCCCCGCCTCCATAGCCATCAGGGATTCCTCACCTGGAGGATTGGTAGGAACGTATCCCGTGGCTGCGTACCAGAGGGCACGGCGGCAGTTCAGCGCCGCCGAGGCCCGCACCTCCAGGTTGCCTTCGTCGTCGAATTCGGCCATTGGCCTTGAGAACGCCTCCGAACGGTCAACTATGCTCGCAGTTTTCATCTTCGTACCTCCCGAAGTTTTCTTGACTTTCACGTGAATCCATTTCCCGGGTCCTTACGCGGCGGCCATGGCTACACTGGGCGACGCAGGCATTGGGAATTCTTCGTGCTGGATGTGTTCCCTGAGCACCTGGGAGATGCCGTCGCCGATGCCCATGATGGGCACGCTTTCCCCTTCGGGCGTCACGTTGAAGAAGGCTTGCATCTCCTGAATGCCCCTGCACTGTTCGATGATCTCCTCCACGGGAGTACCCCGCCGCAGGTGAAGGGAAACGAGTCGGCAAGCAAGCTCCGTAACGCCGCTCTGAAAGCTGCCTCCCTTGCCCAGTCGGCCGAACACCTCGTAGGGCCTGCCCTCCTCGTCCACGGCCACGGTGACGTAGAGCTTGCCTAGCTCCGTGTTCAGCATCGTGGTCGTACTGCGCAGGCTTGTGGGTCTGGGTCGTTGAGTGGTTGTGATGAACATAACGGATGTCCCCTTTCGTGTACTTGCGCAAATGAGAAGAGGGGCAGCCCCCCGAAGGAGACTGCCCCTCTCTTTTGTTGGTCCCGGGTTGATCTGCCGGCTAGGAAGCCTGGGCCTGCTGCATCTGTTTGAGCTTGTTGTTAGCGGCCCTCACCAGGGGAGCCAGCTCCGCCGGCGACAGGGATTCCAAATCCTTGCCGGTTCGGGCAGACACCGCCTCCCTGATCTGGTCTTCGTCGAAACCCTGGGCGGTGCCCAGCTCCATGAGCCGCTGACGCAGCATCTGCGCCTGAGGGTCCTCGCTCCGGGCGGTCTCAACTCCGCTGGAGTTTGCCCCGGCCCGCTGAGAGACCCGCGCCGGGTGGGGCGCGCTGACGACCTGCTGCACCTGGTCGCCGTAGAGACCGTTGCCGAACTGGACGCCGAAACTCCTCAGGGCCCGCTTCATGCCGTCGGTGACGGCCCCCTTTATGGCCGTGTCGTGGCCATCCTGGGTATCCTCCACCACGGCATGGAAGCCTATATCGGTGCGGGATTGGGCGCCTGCCACAGTGACCCGCACGGGAGCGCTGTATCCGAGGGAGATCCTTACCTCCCCCGTCCTGGGGTCCACGGGCTCGATCCGCCTGAGGGTCACATCGCCCACCAGGTCGTATCCCCAGCCTCCGAATCCGAAGATCCTGTTGGCCTGGTCGATGACCGCATGGCCCTCCAGGTAGTGGTAGACCATGCCTGCCCGCCCCTTTCGCTGGCAGATGAGGGCCGGGTCTAGGGATTGGGCCAGGGCCTTCGTGGTAGCCGGGGACAGCCCGTCCCAGAGCAGTGCATCCCCAGCCGGGATGGCGGGGGGTTCGGCCTTGGGCCCGGTTCCGTTCACGGGCACCAGGCCGTTCCCGGTGCCGTTGGGGTGGTGTCCGTTGCCGTTGTGATTGCCGTTGAGCATTTTCTTCTCCTTCAGGTGATTTTCGATTGGGGGATGGGTAGGCGGGATTCCTGAGGAAGCCCGTTGGCGGGCGTGGCCCGTCTATCAACGCATACAGGGTGTGGCCGCTCAGTCCGAGCAGAATTCCCTGTGAAGAAGGGAGCGGGTGATAGGCTGGGGAAGCCCGCGCCTAGCGGATGGAGCGGGCCGCCTGGGCAAGCAACCGGTAGAAGACAGCTTGCCCGCCGGGATGGAGGGCCAGCTCGCCCACGTCAGCGGTGCCGTGGGGAAGGGAAACGGTGGCGGCGGCGCGTCCCAACAGGTCGGCCAGCCGTCCTGCTGCTTCTGTGCCAGGCTGGTCGTTGTCGAAGGCAAGGAAGACGCGGGGGCAACCCCTGAGGGCTGACGCCACCCTTTCAAGTCCCCTGGTGCCCAGGGCCGCCACGGCGGGAAGGCCCCAACCGGCGAGGGTCAGCCAGTCGAAGAGTCCCTCGGCAACCACTGCCCACGGCGGAGCGACTCCGAGTCGCTCAAGGCCCAATACCGGCTTGGGACCGGGCAGGGCCTGGAAGCGGGGAGTGGCACCAGGGTGGATGGTCCTGCCCGCAAGCCAGCGGACCTGCCCGCCGGAGACCTGCGGCACCACGATCATCCCACCGAACCGTTCCTTTTGGCCCGTGAACAGTCCCGAGTCCTCGATCTGCGCCTTCGCAAAGCCGCCGGCCTCAAGGGCCTGCCTCAGGCCCTTGCCATCGGAGCAGCCGAGGCCAAGTCGGACGGCTGCGAAGTAACCGATCCCTCTTGACGCCATGTATTCTCGGGCTGCCGTGGTGTACCTCAACTTGGCGGCGTAGAACCGCGCCGCCGCCGTCAGCAGGGTGGGGTTGCGGGGAGCCGCGGCGGCGGGTGTAGGACGGGGTGGCGCGACCGGGCGGCTCACAGGCCTCGACGGGTGGCCGGGTCTGCTGCCCAGTCGCCGCAGGGTCTCGGACAGGGTCAGGTTCTCGGTGCGCTGGATGAAGTCCAGCACGTCCCCGCCCTCGCCGCAGCCGAAGCAGTACCATCGCTCCGAGTCGGAATACACCGTGAAACTCCCTTCCGCCTCCCGGTGGAAGGGGCAGAGGCCCTGGCGGACTCTGCCCTGGCCCCTGAGCCACACCCCCGCGGCCTCCACGGTGTCGCCAAGGGGGTGCCGGGCCTTGAGGGCGGGGATGTCGACGGCCGTGTGGGATGCTAGCATGACGCGCCTCCCCTGGGCAGGGGCCTCAGTCCCCGCAGGCTCCGCCGGGAGACCAACTTTCCGGGCCGCCACTTCATGCCCAGGACCGCCACCACCTCCAGGGCGCCCTTGTGCCTGGGAGCAAGGGCGGCGGCCCGACCCGTGCCCTGGCTGTATACCAGCAGGTTGGCCTCGCCGTATCTCCGTCTCACCAGGTGCCGCCACTCGGAGTAGGCCCAGCGACCCAGCCTGGACTCAACGGGTTCCAACTCCGTTTCGGCCAGGGTGTGGAGGGCGTTGTCCAGGTCCCCGGACTGCCTGAGCCGCCTGGCCTCGTGGATGGCCCGCTGCACGGGCCTCTGTCTGGGTGTGGGCGCAGTCTCAATGCCTTGGGAGTCCTGCGAATACGCTGGCGGTTCTTCCACGAATGTCAGGGCACTCATGAGGCGATCCACGTGCTCTTCGAGGCTGAGGCGGGGTTGCGCGGCGGCATCATCAACCGGCGCGCCCACAGGAGCGACCCTCACCGGCGTTGGTGTCTCTACAAAGGTCAGCGCAGCCATGAGCTGGTCAACCAGTTCTTCCAGGCTGGATCGGGGTGCTGCGGGCGGCCCCATCTGCCGCATGTCCATGGTCATGGTCGTCGTAGCCGTAGTCATAGTCTTTCTCCTTACGTTGTTGTGTTGATGCTTGTCCGTTCCGGTCTGGAACAATGAGGAAGGGCCGCCTCCGGGGAGACGGCCCTTCTTGTCAGGGTGGATTGCGGTCCCACGGACCGGGTTGGAGCTAACGCTTGCGTCTCCGGCCGCGAAGGGCCGTCGCGAATCTCCATACCAGCAAGGCTGCGCCGCCCAAGATCGTGGCGTTGAGCAGGAAAGCCATGATGTTGGCGGTCAACGCCAGGGGCGGGAGCAGCAGCGCTGCGACGAATACTGCAATCGCAATCCGTTTGCGCTTGCGGATCAGGCCTCTCACGCGGGAGAAGCCATCCCCGATTGTCCTGGTGGCCATAGGGATTCTCGTGACGTTCATGAACGCCTCCTTTCTGTGATTGGGCCGCGGCGATACTCGCGGCGCTAACATCGGGAAATGTACAGGGCGTGTTAGGCTGCCCATCCGGTGTACGAGGCCGGGCGTACGAGACAAGGACGGGCGACGATGCGAGGCTGCACCCATCGCAAACGAATTGATGGGCGGAGTATCAGGGAACCTCTTCCGACGACCGGACACGTGAACCGCGCGCGGCGAGATATCCGGCGATTCTGCATGGGAGCAGGGACGGCCTTGCTGCCGTGCATGGCCTGCCGGGGCGGCAGACAAGCAGCCGGCTCGCGGTCGGAGGACGCGGTTCATAGATCGCCTCGTCCCAGAGCCGCGCTCTCGGGCCGGTGACTTCTTGAGCCACAAAGGAATCCGGGACGGAACACCAACTCGGGTTTCGTCCTTGAGACCGGGGCTGCTTGCGGAGAGCTACGTCATATCCACAGTGGCAGCCTTCCCTCGTGGGTGACCTGTGGGAGAGCGAATCATCCCCTGGTCGTTCCCGGGCATCAGGGATCATGCCCCCGGGTTTCTAAGGTCGGAAACCCTGGTGAAAACCAAATAGTGGATACATTATTGTCCCGGTTCCGACAGAAAAAAAGGGCTTGTAAGGGGTATTTGTCAGTTACATTGATGAAATTCAGGGGTGGTTCCACGCAAAGTCAGGAGGGTGCCCAGCGGACAGGGACGGGGCATCTCAGCATGTCAAAACTAGGCGGTTCACCAGTGTGAGGCCGACCAATTCCCTAGAAGATGAACTACGCCGCCTGCTCTCGCTTGTGAGGAGTTCAGGCCCCCACCGAGGCTTGCGAAGGAACTCCAAGAGATGATGGGCCGGCCACGCATAGCAGCCTTGGTCTACTTCCGCCAGAGACCTAGGGTCAGTATTCGTCTGACTCTTTGTAGGCGTTCCCGTATTTTCTTCGCCCTCCTGGTGTCTGCCAGGGCCGCACTTCTCCAACTGATCTGCCCATTCCGGTCGAAGCCGCGCAACGGCTGCTTCTCCGGAGGCAGGGTCAGTCCGTATTCCTCCAGCAGGGCAAGCTCCACCTCCAGGAGACGCTCCTCCTCTGCAAGCCAGTCAAGACCCTTGCCCTGGATGGGATGTATCTCCTTGAGTTCGCGCCACAGACGAATCGCCGTCCACGCCGGGCCGAATACCTCTCTGTCGTCGGGAGCGGGTGCCAGCGTCGCCAGTTCGGGATACTCCCGCGTCCGCAGCGACCTGACGGGGGGCCAGGTCACGAACCGTGGGTGATGGGAGTCGGAAGGACTCAAGTCCTTTTGAGGGGTGCTCATTCCGGTCGGGCGGGGCGGTCTTGTGTCAGCCTTCTTCATGGAGCTGACGTCCCTTTCCATGACTGTCAGTCGCCGGCGCATCTCCTTGCCCAGGCTGTCAACTTCCTCTTCCAAAGTGGCCAACCGCTCCTTCAGTCGCTCGTTTCGTTCTCGCTGGAGAGCCGCCGCGGATCCGGCTCCCTCCTGCAATGCTCGTTCCAATGCGCTGCGAGCTCGCCGGGAGAGCTTGTCCGTCTTGACGCAGTCCGCCACCGTTCTGTGGTCGATCTCCAGAATCCTGGCCGCTCCCTTGTACCCCTTGTCGCGAACCAGTTCCTTCAGCAGCGCCATGAGACGCAGGTGATATACGTCCTCCACGTCCTGGCTCTGATCGATGCCGAATCCGTCGGGTTTCATGATTTTTCCCCTCTTTCCTGTTCGCCGGCCCTTGGAGCAGCGTCAGTCCCCCTCCGAACCGACTTTTTTTGTGCCAAGGAGCCCCTCTGTGACAATTTGTACCGTTGACTCGAGGGCAATGTACCTCGTGTTAATCACCAAAGGCGCCGCCGATGTACCGTTCAGGGAAGGGTGATGTCACTGCCCTCTGGAACCAGCCCTCATCTTCAGTCGATTGGCCCTTCTCTCCTGTAGAGGCTGATTTGCGCCTGAAACGGGTGCGGAAAGGTGCTTTTCCCACCTAATATCCCGTCCCTTTCCATGTACAGCCCCATGACAGCACAGGACTCCGCGAATGTGGAAGGGCCTATAAGGGGATACATAATTGCGGCCCCTTATAGGCAGTTTTCCCAGAGATTTCCCTCGTTCACACTGTGTTTGGCGCTTTTGATCTCCGGTAAGTGCTCAGAATCTTCGCAGAGGTGAACCAGGTGCCCACGAATGCGCAATTCCCCAAGTTCAGACATTTTCCGATCCGGTGCTTCTTCCTGTTGTTGGCTGTCCTGGCGGCAATGCCCCTTGTCGGCATGTCCCATGCGCAGGCCCCACCGGGAGACGAGATCGTTCTGGTAAATCAAGGCCGGGATCTGGTGGAGCGGAAAGAGGATGGTGGGTTCATCGCCCGTCCCGTATACAACCGACAGATAGACAACCTCTTCTACGGCATCCGCGACACCGGCGACGGTGAATGGCTCACCCCAGTTTACGTGGTTCTTGGTGGGGAAAAGCAGCTGAGTCAGGGTTGGGAATACTCGTGGGAGTATTCCTCGGCAACAGGGGAGGCGGAGCTGGACCCGGAGCGGCCATATCTGTTGGCGATGGTAGCGGACGTGGTGGGAGGTCATACCCAGGCCTTCCATGCCCTCATTCCGGTGCACCAACCCATGGGCCTCTGGGACCGGGTGCTAAGGGCTTTTTCTCCCGAGACGTGGGCGAGGGCCGTGGCCACGTGGGTTGTCGAAGGGGTGCACGGGACCCTCTGCGGGGTGCTGGAGCGGGCCACGGGAGACGACATCGGACAATGTGGAGAAGGGAGCTAGCCATATGGGTGACATCCTCACCGGCACACCTCCTGAGTTGACCTTCCTTAATCCCTTGGTGAGAGAGGCGTGGACCGTAATGTGGACCGTGGCCTCTGGGGCCCTGGTTGTCATCCTGGCATGGCTGGGTATCACCCTCATCGTGGGCGAGCACCTGGGCATGTCATCCACCGGCTGGAGGGAGATGGTGCCTAGGGTGGTGCTGGGTCTTGCCGCCGCCGCATCTTCCCTCTGGTGGTGCGCCCTGGTGATTGGCACCGCAGGCGCCGTCTCAGGCTACATAGCCGCGGCCCTTGATGTGACTCCGGGCGACCTGCTCCGGGCGCCCCTTGAGCCGCTTCTTACCGCACTGCAGGTGGGCTCAGTTGGGTTGGCCATCTTCATTGCACTTATCTACCTAGTCTACGGGTTCTTCGTACTCTACCTGCTGCTACAGATGGTGCTTCGACTGGCCCTGATAGACCTGCTGATTGTTGTTGCGCCAGTGGCCCTGGGCTTGTGGATTCTGCCTCACACCTCCGATTGGGGGAGGCGATGGCTGAGACTCTTCATGGTCACCGTTTTCCAGCAGTCGGTACAGCTGGTGGCGCTGGCGCTGGCCTTCGGATTCCTGGACGATTTCGCCCGTGTGGCCGCCTTCGAACCCGCTGCGGACCTGGTTTGGAAGCTCTTGATGTCCGTGGCCTTTGTCTACTTGGCCACTCGCGTTCCCTCGATGATGGGGAGCGGCGGTACCTTCGACGCCTGGATTCACACCCTCTACTTCGGCCTCTCCCTTCCGGGAACGGCGATCAGGTCTGCCAAGTCCATGGCTTTCATGACTGCGGGATTTGCCGGGGGAGCGGGAGTCGCCGCCGCCGGAGCCAAGGCGGCTGGAGCGGGCCTCTCGGCAGGCATCGGCTCCATGGCGATGGGATCCGGCGGGACGAGTGACGGTGGTGCGGGAGCCGGGGCGGGGCCCATAGCCCCTAGGAGCAGCAACGAGTGAACAAATGAAACCCCAGCACTACCTGGGAGCCACATCCAATCGGAAAGACTGAATGGAGACTAATTATCTAGAAGGAGGTTGAGGGAATGAGCGACCAGTAAAGGACAACAAGCGGACACCCTTTATTCAACCAAACGCGAAAGGAGAAAAAGAGATGGAAGACCTTACCCAGACCATATCCAACATCGTGGGGATACTGCTGGGGCTGGTGGGTGCCGTGGGCGTGGGTTTCTTTGTCTACGGAGCCTATCTATACCTGACGGCCTCCGGCGCCCCCAACCAGATGGAAAAGGGGAAGAGCGCCATGATGACTGCCTTGGCCGGCGTCATCCTGGCAATGGTGGCATACGGAGTGGTGGAGGTGGTGATGGGCGCAGTAGTCGATCCTGCCGTCGACCCCAGCATTCCCGATCCCACCGACAGTTCCTTCTGGCCCGGCTCACCCAACGATGTCCCGACCGACGGACAGAAGGGCTAGGAGGGAATCATGAGAGAACACGAGGTACCCACCCACGTTGAGGCGGAGGACCGGGTACTGCTCTGGTTCACCTTTCCGCAGATCGTGGCGATGGTGGCGGTGTGTGCCCTGGCATACGGCGCATTCGCCTATGCCCCCGTGGGGCCAGCACAACTTAGGATGGCGCTGGCCGTCCTAATCGGCCTTTTCGGAATTGTCATGGTGGTGGGCAAGATAGGAGGTAGGCGGCTGCCACAGGTGGCCGCCGACCTCCTGAAGTACGGCCTGGGGGCGAGAACCTACTCAGGCCCTGCTACCCAACTCACAAGGTCGGAACCGCCCCCGCTCCCGGAAACATCCCCGGGCCCAGTGATCCTCCTGAACCGTCGACTCAGGCGAACCTTCAACCGTTTGAGGAGGACTCGTCACGAAAGACGGAACGGCCGGATGCTTCTTCGTCCAAGGCGCTGGTTCGAAAAGATACGCAAGAAAATCAAGAGAAATGAGAAGGGAAACAACGACGGAAACAAAAGAGGACTCGACGGGAAGCGCAAGAGAATTCTCCGCACCCTGTTGCCCATTTTCCTGGGGATGACGTTACTGGCTGCCCTGCAGGCGTCCACGTCGACGGTGGTAACTGCTGACGAACACGAGACGACCGTGGACGACTGGATAGCTGAGGAGCTGGGATACCTGCCCCCGGCCCCAGTAGCGGGCCGCCGACTCTTTGTCCATGGTCTGAAGGTAGAAGGGGCAACCGTCACTCTGAGCCTGAGAGCAGCCACGGACCTAAACCTCGACGTTATGGCCTACGGAGGAATTGTTGGACTCACGCCCATCTTTGACGTCTCGGCAACCCTTCAGGAGGGAGAGGTGGTCGTGTATGACATTCCCCTTTCGGGCAACAATCCAACCATCTCCCTCTCCTGGGAGGACTCCCTGGGACAGGCGGGGGCCTTCCTACTTGAGGGAAACCAGATTCCCCATCCCCTTCCGTCAATTAGGGGAGAGATCTGCGACCTCATGGTCACTTCCCTAGGCTGGACATCCGGTGTGATTGAGGGAGTGGTGGAGTCCGACTGCAGGGACCGGGTGAGGAAGTTGGTCGCTCTCAGTACGGTATCTGGCCATGTGAAGGTGGCCGAAATGTCACTGATGGAAGCCGATGTCACCGGCATCACCGGGGTGGTTGGTGTCGCAACCACGGGATCTCGCGCCACCGTTCCCTTCATTGCCGACGGGGAAACTCTATTCAGGGTGGAAGCAGCTAGTGAGGATGCCACACATCCCGTGGTGATTGTGGCGGAGACTGAGGCGGCCCTCAGCATTCCCATGCCACCCCTAACGCATCTGAACCACCACCCTGAGCGCACCGAAGAACGCATAAGGACGGTGACCTTGACCCGGCCGGGCACCACAAGGACCGTGAGCAGGCAGGTAACCGTGGAGCACGATGACGGTACGACCACGGAACACACTATCACAGCCACCCTCTCCATCCCTAGCAGCGAAGTAGAAAAGACAGTGACCTTACCCATCCTTCACCCCGAGCGAATTGATGCCCAGGTGGAGCAGAGAGACCCAGCCATCCGGAGCAGCACGGAGACACTGACCCTGATGTCCAGCGTCGGTTCGGACGATCCCTACGAGGTGTTGAACATTCCTGTGGTCGAGGTCACGCACAGATACGGCACTCAGTCTCCCATCAGCGCAGGCGAGGCGGAGAGGCTGCGGGATAGGTTGAACTGGGAGTACGTGCCTTGGTGAGACGGCTATCGGCAACCGTCCTGGCCATCACTATTGCCCCCGTCCTGATGGGACAAGCCGGCCCTGAGAGGGTTCACATGCTTCAGTCCTTCAGCCTTTTCCTCACTGACGCCGCCAAGCTGGCCGCGGCACTTGCCTTCTTTTCCCTGGTGTGGGCGGGATTCCTTCTAATGGCCGAGGGAGCTGACGAGCGGAGCCGCGGCAGGGCCAGGAGGGCGGTGGCAGTGACTCTCGGTGGGCTGGTCCTAGTGCTGTCGGCCAAGGGCATCTCCGTAGCCCTGTTAAACGGAGTCATTCCCATCCCTTGATTTATCAATCTATCTGTAATGAGAGAAGGAATATGAAGAAGATCATAGAAACCATTAAGAATCACAAGCTACCGGGCCATAGGCGCAAGTCTGGAGAGACGAACGGTTTCAGGGTGAGGCAGACACAGGCGCAGCATGCCCAACCCAAGCCACCACCCGCCCTATCCACCTTTTTTGTGCTCTCCCATCTCGAGGAAGACGGTCCTGTGAGGCTGGACGGGATCAAGGTGGGTGTATGTGAGCTTATGGGCATGGAGATAGATGAGCCAAAGCTGGGCTCCTTCGCCGGTACTCTCAACGCCCTGGAATTCCCTGTACAGTTGCTTATCAGGCAGCACCCCCCGCGACTGGGCAGCCTGAGGGAAAAACTGCAAAAGTCCCAGCCTGATAATCTCCCCCCTAAGACCAGAAAGGCGGCGGAGTCTCTCCAAGGGTTCCTGACTGAACTGGAGGGACGGGACGGAATCCTGGATCGGCGATTCTACGCCGCGTGCGAGTTTTCCAGGATCGATGAGTTGCGTGGCCTTATGTCCAGGGCGGGTCTCTCAGTCCATGTGCTGAGGGGTAGGCAGTTAAGCATGTTTTTTGTCTCCACCTGCCTAGGCACTTCTCCCTCGGAAGTGGACGAGGGTTCCTCCGTCAGTGTGCGAGTCAACCGAAGGGAAATCGCCGTTGGGGATAGGCTGATGCGCTCCCTGCACCTGGGCAAGTGGCCCCGCTCCTTGTCCCCGGGATTTCTGCAGGGACTGATGGCGGCGGGAGCTCCCATGGACCTGTCCATACACCTGGGACCAATACCCACGGAACAGGCGGCCAGGACCCTGGAATGGCAGAAGGTGCGCTTCGAGTCTGCCCAATCCCTATCCTTCAAGCGAGGACGGTCCATGTCGTCGGAGGCTGAGATAGCCCTTGAGGACGTGACCCGCCTTCGGGACCAGGTACAGCGGGGCAGGGAGCGGCTTTTTCATGCCTCCCTCTCCGTCTCCCTCCATGCGAAGAACCAGGAAGACCTGAAGGAGATGACGCAGAGGGCGAAGGCCCACTTCGCCGCCACCCTTGGCAAGCTTGACAATCTGTCATTTCGGCAGAGAGAGGGACTGCTGTCCACACTGCCGCTGTCATTGAATTCCGTGGCCGCATGGAGAACGTTGGACACGTCCTCCCTGGCCCGGCTGTTTCCCTTCTCTCCCCCGGATCTGGATACCAGGAGCGGCACCCTGTATGGCATAGACATGAGGGCCCGCTCCCCTGTGGTCTACGACCCGTGGGACGGCACCCACCTGAACGCCAACACGGCGGTGCTGGCCCGGTCCGGCTCCGGCAAGAGTTTTTCAACGAAGCTGGGAGTGTTGAGGGGAATCTGCAGGGGCGTGACAGCCTACGTCATCGATCCTGAGGGGGAGTACGCCGACATGGCCCGCGCAGCGGGAGGTCGCGTCCTTTCTCCAGGGGTTCCCGGCCAGGGCATGAACCCCTTCGTCATAGACAAGGGGGACTCCGAGGAGATGCTGCAGCGAATAGGCAGCCTACGCAGGCTAATAGAGGTGATGGTGGGGGAAAGGCTGTCCGCAGACCGCAGGGCCTCCTTGGACCATGCCCTGGCCGGCTACTATGCCCAGCCCAGGAAACGAACCGGATTCAGGGATTTCTATGCACATCTACAGGCTGACGAGGATGGAGATCCCAGTCTTGCCCGCCTGCTCAGGCCCTTCGCCACCGGTAGCCTGAGGCATCTGCTGTCCGACGAGGGGGACGACCTGCTGGGCAACGAGGCCCTGGTAACGGTATTCGATCTGCGGCTGCTGGAGCCGGAGCTGCGGCCCGCCGCAGCCATGGTCTGCACCGAGACCGTATGGGCAGCGGCTGCCCAGAATCCCAAGCCCCGCCTGCTGGTGGTTGACGAGGTGTGGAGCATCATGCAGCACCCGGAAGGAGCCGCTTTCATGGTGTCCATGGCAAAGCGGGCAAGAAAGCACCGGCTGGGGTTGCAGTTCATCACCCAGGACGTGCAGGACCTGCTCTCTGAGGACACCTCCAGGGCCATTACGGGCCACAGCGGACGTGCGTTGCTGCAGAACGCCGCCTTCAAGCTGCTGTTGCAGCAGGACGCCGCCGCGGTGAGCACCGTGGGCGATGCCTTCGACCTCCCGGAGGAACTTCAGCGGTGGCTGCTGTCCTGCCCTAGAGGCGACGGGCTCCTGCTGGCCAGGGGCAACCGGTTTCCCCTGCGCATTGAGGCCACGCCGGAAGAGGCGGAGGTTATCGAGTGGAGACCTGGCGGGCACCGTTAGGGTGGTCGGAGAGGCTGAAGGGAAGGCGGAGGTATTTCAACTAGTACATCTGGGAGACAAGGAAGATGAGACTTAACCCCAAATCGATCTTATTCGGTAAGGATGTGGAGAGGAAACCCCCGGTTCTGCTGGCGGTGACGCCTCCGAGGACCGGAGAAAGGACTCTGCTGGGCGTGGAGAACATGCTCCAATCCATTGCTGTGCCAGAACCCTTTTCTCTGGAACTGGCGGGTGACATGGATGGGGTCAGCCTGATGGCGCGCTGCATGGACGATCGAGTAGTGAGGGGCCAATTGGCAGCTCACTATCCTCAGGCCCAGATTCGAAGCGTATCCAGGGAATCCGACCCTCTGAGCCTGTCTCACGGCGAGCAGGCGTGGGGTGTGAGCCTCAGGGTAGACAGCCCCGAGTACGCGCCCCTGAGGACTTTCCGAGACGACGACCTGCTGGATCCCGGGTCCGATCCTCTTATCGCCCTCATGGGATCACTGTCGGCACTATATGAAGGCGAGCGGGTGGTAGCCAGACTTCTACTGAACTCCCTGGGCCCCGACTGGTCCCAACACTACCAGAAAAAGGTGGATCCTAGATCCGCTTCCACGGCAGTTGAACAGTCCGGTGCCTACCAAGTTACGGCGCCGCACATGAATGGCCCCGCTATGGCTGCCCTGGGCGCAGGGGCGCTGGTTCTTCTTCAGGGCTACCAGTGGGTGCAAGGAGGGGAGATCTGGAAGGCCGTAGCACTTGGTGTCGGCGTCACCCTGGGCTTGAGTGCCGCCGGCTGGGCCTGGCAAAGATGGAAAGGATCTCGCGACCGGATCGAAGACCCGGTACAAATTCGGGAGAAGGTATCCAGAATTGCCTTTGACGGGGAGATACAGATAGTTGCAGTTTTTCCCGTTGACACGGGAACACAGCGGTCCAGGGAGATTCTGGAGCCTGTGATTGCCGCTTACCGCCACTATGATAATCCTGCTGGGGCGCGTTTCAAGGTAGGTAAGGTCCGCCCCTTGAATCCCGACCCGCACACGCTGCAACCGGAGGGGGCGGGCATCTTCGGCAAGCGCAGCACGCTAGGGGTGCGTGAGGTGGCCTGTCTATGGCATCCCCCGGGGGCTGGAGACGAAACCCCCCTTGTGGAACGCTCAGGAGCGAAGGCCCTTGTACCCTCAGCCCGGAGCGTGAAAGGAGGCGCCCTGGTTGGAAGTACTACCGGCGGATCGAAAAGGGACATTCGCTTTCCCGGTGACCTTCTCAAGCGCCATCACTTCTACGTCGCCAGAACGCGCATGGGCAAGTCCACCCTCATGCACCATCTGGTATCACACAAGATGCGTGAAAAGGTAGCGGGTAGAGACGGTGACACCATCATAGTCGTAGATCCCCACGCCGACCTGGTGGAAGGCCTGCTGGAACAGGTGCCGCGGGCTCTTGTTAACGAGGTTCGGCTGATTGACCTGGCCGATGATTCCCGTTCCCCAGGCATCAATCTCCTGGACACGCGAATATTCTCGGACCGCGACCGTACCGCCGATTCCGTGGTCCGTATCTCCAGGGGAATCTGGCAACAATGGGGACCCAGGATGCAGTCCATCCTGGAGTTCACTGTCAAGACCCTTCACGAGGCCAATGAACAGGTGGAAGCCGGGGATCAATACACCATTCTTGACGGTCTGCGACTTCTGTCCAATGCCCCGTTTCGCAACCACATTCTGAGGAAGATCTCCGACCCGTACATATTGGAGTGGTGGGCCAATACGTTCAAGGGTTAGAGCAAGGAATATCGAGCCGACTCCCTGGCTCCGGTCCAAACCCGTCTTTCCTATTACTCCTCTTCCAAGAGGGCTCGGGCCATTTTGGGTCAGCGCCGCTCCACCATCGATCTGAGAAAGACCATTCTGCAGGGGGGAGTCCTGCTGGTCAATACTGCTCAGGGGGGAGTCCTGCTGGTCAATACTGCTCAGGGGATTGTTGGAAGGGATGTTGCCGCCCTTGTCGGGGCATCGTTGCTAAACCTTGTGGATTCCGTCATCAGGGAGCAGCAAGGCATGCCACTGGAGAAGCGCCGTGGTGCGTTGGTCGTGGTGGATGAGATGCAGTCCATGCCGGGAGTGGACTTCGAATCGATGCTCAGCGAGCTTGGAAAGTTCGGGGCAAGCTTCGTCCTGGCCACCCAGAGTCTGGCGAAACTGGATGACCTGGCCCCCACCATGCGGGAATCCATCCTGGCCAACGTGGGCTGCCTGGTCATTTTCCAGGTCGCGGCTTCCGACGCACGGACTCTCGTTTGGGAGATGGGTAGAGACCGAGTGTCCGAGGAGGACATAACTTCCCTTCCGGTTCACCACTGCTACGTAAGGGCCACAGTAGGGAAAGAGAGGGTCCCGGCCTTTTCAATGAAAGTGAGGAAGCCTGCCCCGGGTTGCGTTGAAGTGGCTTCGCTCGTACGGGATGCAACTTCGGCCTACACAACCCCAGCCCAGCAGGCTGACTACGCCGACGCTGAGCTTCACCAGAAAGTCGGCGATTACCACCAGGCCGTTGAGAACCTTATGGCCGACGACGCTATGGGGACAGTCGACGAATTACCGGCCGGCGATGAACGGCGAATGCAGACAAGCAAGAAGAAGGTGACCGCGGATAACGGCGGAGAAGCCGATGAACAAGATGGACACGAAGACCCGACTGTCGACACAGACCAGAAAGGAGAAACCAAAGGATGAAATCGAAGACTTGCGAGGCCCAAATATTGCATCTTATGGCTGAAATGCCCTTCCTGGATCGGCTCGACATGGTGGCCGTATCTGGATGGTCGAGAGGTGGTGTCTATGATGCTATTCAACGGCTGGGTTCAGGTGGGTTTTGCTCCTCCGTCCTCCATGCCGTGGATCCATTGCCTGTTTCTCGCCGATTCCATTTGACCTGTGAGGGCTTGAATCGCCTGGCCCATGAGAGGGGGGTGTCCCTTCATGAACTGGTGCGCCTGCATCCTGTCTCCTCTCAATGGAGGCGTAGCCTCCTGCAACGCATTGATTCGCTCGCTGTCATTTACCGTCTAGCATCCGCAGTTTCCACCCTCATGTATCCAACCAGGTTTCGCTGGTACCGGTCGCTACCCTTGGACGCCGCCTTGAGCCTCCCTAATGGACGGACCGTTGGAATCATCAGGCAAGGCGCTACCGCTGATAGGACTGGTTTCTCCAAGCGGCTCTGGAGGCTGAGCAACGGACCGCCTCTTGATGCAGTTCTCATTCTCACATCCGACGAAATCCGACTCAGGCACACAAGGCGAATATTCACCCGCTTTCCTGTTTCTATGGTGAACGCCTTTCTTGCACTTGGTGACTGGGCGGCGGTGGCTGGAGCAGGAGATCGCATCTGGTACCCGACTAAGGTCAATTCCCCCGTTGATCTCAGGACCGCTCTAACCGGGCAGGCAAGGGGCCTCGCCCTTCCAATCGAACCCGCCCACCATAAAGCCGACATTCCAGATCAATTGGTGTGCCGGACAGATGCTTCGAGCATTCCTGATCAGATACTTTCTGCGACGTTGAAACCGACCGAAAAACGGGCTTTGGACTTGCTCTTAGATTGGCCCTTTATTTCACGAACAGGCTTGGCAGGGTTGCTTGATGTTTCCGGAAACCGCGTAGTGCATCTCATAAATGCCCTTCGACGATTGGGGCTAGTGACCAGCCTCAAAGACAGGCAAGAGAGGCTAGCTCTGACTGACCGGGGGCTCGCTCTACTCGTGAGGAGGGACCGCACCTCACTTGCCGAGGCCAAGAGCAGGTGGAGCGTAACACCGAGGGGGATCGGAGGACCCACTGAGTGGCGGAACATATCCGGCGGACGGAGCCGACAGCTTCTGAGAAACATAGACCATACCGATGCCGTTCACGGCTTCATGTCGGCGCTGGCCTCGCAAGCCCGCCTTTTGGGATGGAAGGCGACGCAACTGGATCCTCCCTTCAGGGCTTCCCGTTACTTCCGACACCAGGACCAGATGCGTTCCATCAATCCCGACGCCTTTGGCATCCTCAAGAAGAGAGCCAAAGTATGGCCATTCTTCTTGGAATGGGAACGGCGTGCCGTAAGGCCCTCCACCATCTCGGAACGCTTGGCTCCCTATTTGCGGTACTTCTCCTCCCAGCGCCCCATTGATGACCATGGAGTGCGTCCCGCGGTTCTGATTGTCGTTGAACATCCTGACGTTCAGTTCCAGTTTCTGCGGCTAGCCCGGGAGGAATTGCAGCACGCAAGGATCCGTTTGCCTCTGTGGGTGTCACATCGCCAAGCCATAGATGCCTTGGGGCCCTTGGGACGCGCATGGCGAACGCCATCGCACTTTGAGGCGATAAGAACCCTTCCACCCTAACGGAGGCCAATGCAATTCAATGGAAAGATTGACCCTTTCACAATTGACCCAGCAAAAGGAGAAGCAGAAACATGGTTCCAGAAGAAGTGAACGAAGCCAAGGGATGCCGGAGGCGTAGAGGTTGGATAGTTGTCTGGACTGGAACCTTGTCCCACGGAAACTTCATTCTTTTCAAATGTGCATCGATAACCGCATTTGCGTCGGAACTGGGATAAGGAGCCGACTCTTAGTGAAGCTGGGCAGCGAGGGGTGTGCGTCCTCCGGGGCATCTGTTTACAGATGCAGAAACCCCAAGGCGTGGAGAGCATCCACGAACCTTTTGGATAGGAGGAATAGTTTTGCAATACTCTGATGATTCGATCAATTCCCGCGATCGCCGGGAACCCGGGAAGTTGACCGGCCTGAGCAGCGACGCCTTTCCTTTTGAGACTGGTGTCCTGCCGGAGGACTTCACAGAACGCCTGACACGGTTGAAGGAGGCCAGCGGCCTCACTTGGAGCGGCCTGTCACGCACCCTGGGAGTGGATCCCAAGCAAATGTACCGTTGGCGGAAGGGAACCGAACCTTGCGGGGGAGCCATGCTTTCCCTGTTACGTTTCGCCAGGCGGATGCCCGGAGGTTTGCAAATCCTCATGGGCGACGGTCCCCAAATGACCTTCCTGTAGGAGGCAACCCGGCTCATCCAATTGCGATGAGCCAATTGGACGAACTGTCGGCGCTCACCCAATCTCCTCAGTGCCGGCGGCCTGTCCAAGAGAATCTAGAGTGACACTTTGAATTAAGAAGCGTGCACAGAGAACGTTAACCAATGGAAATTACTACCTAGAAGGAGAAACATCCAATGGAGCCAATTTCAATGAACGAAAGACTATTGAGACGCCGAGAGGTCGAGAGAATCACCGGGTTGAGTCGATCCACAATCTATCGGCTTATGCAGGAGAGTGATTTTCCAAGGCCCGTGAGGATTGGTCCTGGCGCAGTGAGGTGGAAGCTGAGCCACCTCACTGCCTGGGTTGATTCCAGACCAGTTGCTCAGGGCAATCTGCAATAGTCTTGCCCTCCCTAGAATAGGTTTCTTCGAAACCAACTTGGTAGTCCAGCGCTAACTATAGATCACCCTCAGACCAGGAACTCTCCGTCAGATAGTGGGCTGAATGACTAGTATGGAGTACTCGGCTAGTCCACGGTTAGAATCAGATCGCCAACTAGGTGAAAAATCGACAAGCATTGTTGCCGGCCTGTTGCCTCATTGGGCAGTATAGATGCTCTTATAGATTTCAAGCGGCCTTGCTCAAGGTCTGGGCGGGTCTCCAGATGGCCCAGGAGACTTCTTGAGCAACATAGGGTTTGAGACAACAGAGGACGCCGTGCTTGCACATTCCCTCTTCGGTGCGACGTCACATATACGCCCGGATCCGGCGGTCAAAGCGCAACTTGACGGAGACTATGCTGAAAAGCGCCGCGTTGGCCGGTCGGTCGCCACATGAGTTTAATCGATGCCTGTTCGTCTTGCCGCACTGAGCCGGTATTGAAGTTACACTGTTTAGCGATGCGAAGGGAGCCTCGGGATGGAGGCAATCAGAAGAATTACAGTGGGGTCAGATCCCACACCAACGGCGTCGACCAGAGAAGATGCGACTGCCTGGGTAGGTGGTCCGCTTTCGGAGAGCAGGTTTCACACCTCGTCACTGAGCTGTAGGTAGCGTCGAACAAGTGCAAAAAGTGCCTACCTTGCGGTTGAGTTAGGATCATCGAGGCGAGAGATGCGGAACTCTCTGCACCGCTTGGCGAGTGTGCCGATAATGAGGCCATCAAGCCTCTCGAGAATCTCGGCAGGAGCTGTCACGACCGACGCCTTCATCTAATTGCTTGCTTGAGTGCGAACCTTGACGGCAGAGACTCTTGCGCTCTTGAGCATGCGGTTCATCTCGACTCCGCCCTAGCCGGAATTCAGAGTGGCCCCGGACACGTCGGCAAGCACCGCGGGATCCGCCATCTCGGCGGACGTGGGGTTGCTCTTCCCATTGCGATAGCAGGCCGACCCATCCGGCATATTGAGCACAACGACCGTTTAGATCTAACTGGCCATGCAGCTGGCGAATTCCAGGGCTGTTCGAATCTGCACTCTCGCGGTCCCGAACCCGCGGTCCTCCCTGAACCTCCATGACCATCGTAGGAGATCCTCGCTTACACGTATGTTTGTATGCGCTTTTTCCCAGTCGGTATCTATATCTTCAATGGCTACCAAGGCTACCGCCACATGCTTATCCCTGTGTATGCCTATCCCAATCGCCACCTCAGCTGCGCGATGACTCGGGCGATTTGCGGCTCCTTTCAACTCTGCCTCCTGTACGATACCCGCATCCACCTGGTGAGCGGACATGACTGCGAAGAGGCTCAGCACTTGGCTCCTATCAAGTCGCTGCCTTCCTTGGCCGTTAGCGGCCTATCGCCATGTGTGAACGGATCGACAAGGCATTTTGAGGACACTTGCGTCTGTTACCGAGTCGGTCTGATCCGATCTCGTACGGCCCATCAACTGTCATCGCTGTCACCGGAAATTGGGCGGCTCTTGTTTGACGCCGATCCGGCAAGAATGGTTGATCCCCATCAGCAGAGTTAGAACCGGGATCAAGGGCCAGAATACCTCTATTTTCGATAACCTGTAGCCCGCAAATCTCAGCTTTGAAGGTTCAGGCTATGTCCGACTTATGAGGCACCAAAAGTTGATGTCCTCCTGAGGCCAGGGAACTCCCGATCAAGTCCCCCCACTGGTGGCTCCAGAACCGGTTTACAATTTTCCGTGCATTTGGCCTCGGGACGCTTCACCGACTTCAAGCACCGAATCAACCTCCAACTTGGATAGGGACTTGAAGAAACCCTTTTCCTCGGCAAGAAATGCCAACTTGACTGTCAACACTACAACTATCTGACTGGCCCCTTCAGGTCGTTCACCATTGCCCACTAGAGGATGATTCTCGTCAGCAAGCGCACATGCAATGCGCGAGGAACGGGGCCAAATGATCGTTGCTTGGACTGGACGCAATAATGGCTACGTCTACTGGAACCATATCGCCGATCCCACTATGCTGACATAATGTGTTGAAATCAACGGAACGGCTAGTGGTACTGAATGTGGTACAAGAGCGCCATATCGATACATTTTATAGCTAGCTTCGAATCCTGCCTGGGACGCTTTTCTCTTCTTACCGCACTTCCAGGTCATCCACGGCAATAGTTGTGCCGTTGCTTGCGGCGAATGTTCAGTTAGCTGTCGTGGTTCAGCATCCAGTTCACGCCGAATTTATCGGTGCAGGAACCGAAGTATGCTCCCCAAAACATGTCCTGGAGAGGCATAGTGACGTTGCCGTCATCGGACAGCTTGGCGAAGAGTTCGTCAGTCTGCTCCCGGCTGCTTGTCTGGTAGGAGAGGGAGAAGTTGTTGCCGGTGACCACTGTAAGACCGTAGTTGGATGGCATGTCGCTGCCCATGAGTACGGAGTCGCCTATGCGATAGGAGACGTGCATTATCCTGTCAAGTTCCTCTTCCGGGGGCTTATATTCCGGAGGGCTCTCTCCGAAAGTGGTAATCAGGTCGAATTCGCCGCCGAAGACTGAGCGGTAGAACTCGAAGGCTTGCCTGCAGGTACCGTTAAAGTTCAGGTATACGTTGAGAGACATTCTTGCTCCTGTTCGATTTTCAAGTAGGGTGGTGTCCGAACATGACACCTAAGTTCACTGTCCCATACTTGGGCCTCGAAAACAAGGCATTGACAAAGACGGAAACGGCTCTTAGGATGAGGCGGAATCCATCATTTGCAGGGTGATTGACCGTGTGATGTGAGGATTCCCCAAACTCAGATTATGGAGGTGGCTATTTTGAACTTACCTCGAAGATTAACGGATTGGAGAATATCCCTGATATTGGCGTGCCTGTTAGGCTTAAGCGTCATCATCGCGGCTTGCGGCGGCGATGAAGAAGAGACGCCCGCGCCAACGGCCGCACCGGCGCCAGCGGCGCCATCCATAGATATGGAAGCGGTAAGCGCGATCGGCTCCGCGATGGCGGCGCAGATTCAGGAAGGAATCCGCCAAGAGTTGGCCCAAATGCAACCGCCTCTTTCCGAGGACGAAATTCGCACCCTGATTGAGGGTGCGGTTGCACAGAACGTTCCTGAGGGAATTTCCAGCGCTGACGTGGAGGCCATGGTCAATGCCGCGGTAGCAGCCGCAGCAGCCGAAGGCGTTAGGCAGGAAGACGTAACGGCAGCAATTGGAGCTGCGCTGGCTGAAGCCGCTGCCAATCAGACGGAACCTCTATCGGAGGCAGACGTGGCGCGCATCGTCCAAGCTGCGGTAGCGACACCTGAACCCACGGCCATGCCCACTATGGCCCCAACGGCGGTTCCAACACCCGCGCCAACCATGGCGCCCATGGTACCCGTTGCTTCAAGGCTGATTGTAACGATTCCACCGCCGGCGGATCAGTTTACGATTCCATATGCAGCCAGCCAGGTCACAGAGAAGATAATGCCCATATACGACCATCTGGTTGGGCGGCATTATCAGACCAATGCGGAACAGCCGGAAATGGCCACGGACTGGAGCGTGGCTGCGGACGGCAAGACCTGGACGTTTAATCTGCGGGACGATGTTCCCTTCTACCGCAACGCCGAGCCTATGGACATCTTGTTCGACGCCGATGACGTGACGCTGGGCTTTGAGTTGTTGACGGGAGTCGGCACTACCAAGACACGAAGGCCCGAAACCTGGGCCGGCAGGTTGGACACTTCGGATAAGTGGGTTGCGGTTACGCCGAACCAGATTCGGTTGGACTTGCCCCACATCAACCTGGACATTGCCTTCCTGCTCTCCGAGGAGTGGGAGACCGGGATCATCAGCCGCGACCACTGGGACGCCGTTGGCGGCGAGGACGGGTACATTGACGATCCTGTCGGCACCGGACCGTGGAGCTACATTTCCCTCGAAACCAACGTTGGCGTGGTCCACGAGAGGGTGGAAGATCACTGGCGCCAGACCCCCTACTTCAACGAATTGGAAGCCAAGTTCGTCAGAGAACCTGCCACACGGCTGGCCCAGCTGATCAACCAGGAAGCCCACGTGGGCAACGTGCCGCGGGACCTCTACTCGCAGGCAGCAATCGCGGGTCTGGTCGTATCGAGGAGCACCCTTCCCGGTCGGCATCCACATCTGAGGCTGGTCTATTTCCGGGAGAACAACGCCTGCTTTGGTGACCCGCCCATGCCGCCCCCGGGCGGTCGCCCGTGTGGCATCAACCCAGGCCACGATCCCAACGACCCCCTTCGGGACGTCAACGTCCGGCTTGCGCTGAACCATGCCATTGACCGGGACGAAATCGACCAGGGTTTCTTCGCTGGAGACACGTTCCCGCTGGTCGACTACTTCCCGCCCTGGCGCGAGGACTTCAAGGACGAATGGGCGCCCTACCCCAACCGTGAGGGCAAGACCGGCGCTGAGGGCGGCTGGCCCTACGACTACAACGTCGAGAAGGCCCAGAACTTCATGGCCCAGAGCAACTTCCCCGATGGCTTCGAGACCACCCTGGCCTGTAGTCCCACCAGCAGCTTCACTGAGAACTGCGACATCGCCATCAAACTGAAGGAGTACTGGGCGGCGATCGGGATCAATGCCACAGTGGAACAGAGGGAGGGTTCGCTCACTCGCTGGCTGGGCCGAGAGCCGGGAGCCAACCGGATGATAATCGGCTCCCCGTCCCTTGACCCCATCTGCACCGCCGTAGAGTTCTGGTGGTATGACGACGGCGGCGGATACCGCGAGCATGTGGAAATCTCCGAGTTCAAGTACGCTTGCCGGCAGACTACTGACATAGAAGAGCGAAATAAGCTCGCCCAGTCATTCGGCGATTGGTGGGTCGAAAATGCCATCAGCGTTCCGCTGGTGTGGGTCTTCGACGCCGCCATCTACAACCCGGCAGTAGTGTCGGAGTACAAGGTCAACCTGTTGCACATGGGACCGATTCGCTACCACGAGTTCACCGTTCCCGTTTACCAGTAGAAGACCTTAGAATCCAGGAGATTCAAAGAGGGCCCGGGGTTTTCTCCCGGGCCCTCTTCTTTTGCCACTCCAGGTGGGTGTGGAAGAGGATCTGATGTGGCGTTGCCCTAATTGACGCAGATTCTTATACTTGTGCATTGCCTGAGTCTCGCCGGTCCTTTGGTCATAGCTAGCGGCGGGCTTGAATAGAAATAGTCAGAGGTGCTATATGCCCCAGAGATGGTCGGATTCCGAAGTCGAAGGCAAGGACGAGAAGGGTCTGCTGGTGTACCAGAGTCGTCTCGTTGGCGCGGATACTTCCCTTGTGGTCTGGGGTGGCGGCAACACCTCAATCAAGACGAAGCAGAAGGACTTTCGGGGGCGGGAGGTAGACGCCATGACGGTGAAAGGCTCGGGGTCCGATCTGAAGACCATCGAACCGAAGCACTTTCCCAGCCTGGACCTTGAGGACGTGTTGGTGCTGTTCGACCGGGACACGATGTCGGACGACGAAATGGTCGCGTATCTCGCCCAGTGCATGATCGATCCGAAGTTGCCACGTCCCTCCATTGAAACGCTGCTGCATGCGTTTCTTCCCTTCCACAGCGTGGTGCATTCACACGCCGACGCCATTGTAGCGTTGACCAATACCCGGAACTCGGATGAGTTGCTGCATGAGGTGTATGGGAACAGGGCGGCCATCGTAGAGTATCTGCGGCCTGGCTTCGTCCTGTCCAAGCTGGTGGGCCAGCGGGTGCGGGAGAACCCAGACGTTGACGGGGTGATTCTCGTCAATCACGGACTGTTCACCTGGGGCGATACGGCCAAGGAGGCGTACCAGAAGCACCTGGACCTGGTGGACACCGCGGCGGAGTATGCGGAGTTGAAGGCGAAAGGGAGGACGATTTTCACGCCCAGGGACGGTTCGCGGATGAGCGATGATGAGCGGCGAAAGCTGGCGGCGGGGCTTGGACCGGTGGTTCGAGGTCTGGTGAGCGGTTCGCAATCGATGGTGCTGCGCTTCGATGACAGCCGTGACGTGATGGAGTTCGTGAACTCGGCGGAAGGGGCGGCATTGAGTCAGGTCGGCCCGGCAACGCCGGACCATACGCTGCAGACGAAGATAAAGCCGCTGTGGGTGGAGTCGGGGGAATCCCCGAATCTGGAGTACCTGTCGGGACATATGCCGCGGGCCATCGACCGGTATGTTTCCTACTACAAGGGTTGGTACCAGGCCAATACGGACGGGCAGCATCCGATGCTGGACCCTCATCCACGGGTGATCCTGGTCAAGGGGGTGGGGATGTGGTCAACGGGGAAAGACGCCAAGGCAGCGCTGATTGCAGGGGACATCTATCACCACACAATCAGCGTCATCAGGGCGGCGCAGGCGGTGGGTCACTACGCCTCGCTATCAGACAAGGACGCTTATGACGTGGAATACTGGCCGATGGAGCTGTACAAGCTGACGCTGGCTGCCTCCGGCGGAGAGCTTGCCAGCAAGGTGGCGCTGGTGACGGGCGCGGCGCACGGGATCGGCAGGGCAATCGCGGAGCGGCTTGCTGCGGAAGGGGCGCACGTGGTTGTCACTGACATTGACGTAAAGGCGGCGCAGGAGGTGGCGCAGGGCATTGTGGACAACCAGGGAATCGGGCGGGCGATGGCATTGAACATGGACGTGACGAACCCGGAGCAGGTGGCGGAAGCGTTTGGCCGGATGCGGCTGGAGTATGGGGGACTTGACGTGCTGGTGTCCAACGCGGGCATCGCGCCGGTGGGGGCGATTCACGAGTTGAGTCTGGAGGACTGGCAGAAGGCGATGGACATCAACTCGACCGGCCACTTCCTGGTGGCGAGGGAGGCTGTGGCGCTGATGCGGCAGCAGGGGATGGGGGGGAGCCTGGTGTTCGTAGGGACGAAGAACGTGCCTTCGCCGGGCAAGGATTTTGGCGCCTACAGCGCGTCGAAGGCGGCGGAGGTGCAGATGGCGCGGGTGCTGGCCATCGAGAACGGGGAGTTTGGGATTCGGGTGAACGTGGTCAACCCGGATGCCGTGTTTCAGGGGTCCAACCTGTGGTCAGACAAGGTGAAGGAGATGCGGGCCCGCGCCCATGGAATCAGCATCGATGGACTGCTAGAGTTCTATCGGCAGCGCAATCTGTTGAAGCGGAGCGTTACGGCGGAGGACGTGGCGGAGTCGGTGTTGTTCCTAGCCGGGCCGCGGTCGTCCAAGACGACGGGGGCAATGCTACCGGTCGACGCGGGGTTGAAGGACGCCTTTCCGAGGTAGGAATCGCGACTAGGTCTGCCGGACGTATTTGTGGACGGAGAGGGCGTTCGGCAGAGCGAGGTAGATGTCGCCGTGGCTGTCCACCCAGATGCCGTGGGCGAGAGCGGCGTCCCACCGGCATAGCAGGTTTCCGTTTTCGTCAAGGACGCTGATGCGGTGCTCTCCTTCCGGCAGCAGGTCGAGTCGGCCTAGACGGTCCTGCTCCACGTAGACCTCGGCCACGTAAAAGACGCCGTCGGTGTCTACGGCAATGTCCATGGGACGGCGAAGGTTATCCCAGGAGGCCAGATGAGAGCCTTCGGCGTCGTAGACCTGAATGCGGTGGTTCTCCCGGTCGCAGACATAGACCCTGCCGTCGTCGGTGACAAGGACGCTATGGGGGAGATGCAGGTCGTAGGGGCCGGATTTGCCGGGCTGGCCCCAGGAATGCTTGAGCCTGCCGTCGGCGGAGAAGCGGTGTACGCGGCTGTTCTGGTAGCCATCGGAGACGTAGAAGTCGCCGCTGGGGGATGGGACCATCTTGGTGGGGTAGTTGAAGGGACCGGCGGCGTGGGGAGGCAGGTCGTTTTCGTTGTCGAAGTCGGGGCCGATACCGGTGTCGGAAGCCTGACCGCGGTCGCCGATTACCTGCAAGGGTTTGCCGTCGAGGGTGTAGCGGAGGACCACGCAGTCTTCTCTGTCCACGAGGTATGCGATGTCGTCGGCGATGTAGATGTGGTGAGGTCCGGCCATGTTGTCGATGCCCCAGCCTGTCTGGTAGGTACCGTCCCGGTCGAATACTAAGACAGGCGGCTGCTTATCTCGCTGGAAGACGTACACTCGGTCCTCGGAGTCGGATGCGACGGAAGCGGGCCAGCCAAAGCTCATGCCTTCGGGGAACTTGGCCCATTCTTCCACTAGCTGGTAGGTGTACTTGCCTGAGCCTACGATGGTCATGGGTGCGCCTCCCGTGTCTGGGATTGTTTTGATTTGTCTTGGATTCAACAGGAATTATGAGGGAATTGGTTCACATATTTCGTGCCTGAGAAGGAATTGATTTGGAATTCAATTCGGTTTGTTCTCGATGGAATCAGGGCAATTCTGTGCCTGAGAGTGATGTATTCGGGGAATTGAATTGTTCCAAAAAAATTTTGGAGCCAAGCTGCAGTGGTTGGAGGTGAGTCTTCGCAGCGGGTCTCTGTGGATAAAGCAAATTTCATGTGGGTAGGGTAGCAGGATAGTGTAGGTTCGGACAATGGAGAAAATGTCAGTCAGGGAAGCCGAAGAAGGGTCTAGAACTTAGTCGGACTTGCCGGGCCACTTGAGAGGCCTGCAGACGTCGCGTAGTTGATAGTGGGTAGCGAGAGGGTTCCAGCCTTCGGAGGAGCAAGGGGTGGTTAGGGAGCGCCCACTACTTCTTCGATGTTCAGGTCTTTGACGAGGCCCCAGATGTCGCGCCAGGTGGCATCTTCGACGAAGACTCCTTCTTTGAGGCGCTGGTTTTCGGTATGCCACTCGATCTCGCCGGGATAGAGGACTTCCTGGAAACCATCGGCGGGTGGCGAGGCTTTCATGAACGCGGCGAATTCATCCACGCTGGTTTTGAATTCCTCGAGGGGTCGGAAGGCGGAGACATTGAAGACGGCGATGAAGCAGCCATCGTTGTGGCGGCCATGGGGGTCGACGCCGAAGCCGAGGCCGGTGAGCAGGCCGGAGAGGACTTCTACAACGAAGGAGAGTCCGTAGCCCTTGTGTCCCTGGTCGGCGCCGAGAGGGAGAATTGCGCCTCCGTCTTCGTAGTCTTGGGGGTTGCTGGTGGGTTGGCCGTGGCGGTCGACCACCCAGGAGTTGGGGATCTGCTGGCCCCGGTTGAGGGCGAGGCTAATCTTGCCGGAGGCTACGGCGCTTGTTGCCATATCCAATAGCACGGGGCCTTCCAGGTTGCTGGGTATGGCGATGGAGAGGGGGTTGGTGCCCAACCGGCGGTCGCTGCCGCCAAAAGGAGCTACGCCCTTCGGCCCCTGACCGGAGTCGGCGGTGATGAGGCCAATCATGCCTGCATTGGAGGCCATGGTGGGGTAGTCGCCGAGTCGTCCGATGTGGCTTTGCTGGTAGACGGTCATGGCCGCAACGCCGTGGGCCTTCGCCTTTTCGATGGCCATCCCCATAGCCCGTTCGGTGACTACGTAGCCGAACCCCCAGTTGCCGTTGATTCTTGCGGTGGTGGAGGTCTCGTCTTTCACTTCGAAGGGGGCGCCGGGGACGATGTGGCCCACGCGGATGCGTTGGGCGTAGACGGGGACCTGGATGACGCCGTGGGAGTCGTGACCAACGAGGTTGGCGCGGACGACGTGGGTCGAGACCACTTCCGCTTCTTCGGCCGTGGCACCCATGGCGACAAAAATTGAACGACATACTCTGTGCAGGTACGAATGATCAAAGGTTGGCAAGGTTGTTGTTCTCCCAGTGTGGCATTTGGTTTGTTACGTCTGTATTTTGACTAGCTGGGCCAGGTTTCGTTTTGGAAGGGGGCTTCCCAGAAGAGGTACTCGTAGCGGGTGCTGGCGACGTAGACCTCTTCCATTTTGTGCGACGTGGCAGGTCCGTGTTGGGCAGCCAGACGGTCGGCGAGATTTCGGACCCAAAGGGCCAATTCGTGGAACTCCTCGGAAGCGTACATCTCAATCCATTGGGCGTAGAGCGGGGCGTGTTGCGGCGGGCCCTGGGCGTTCAGGTGGCTGCCAATTTCCCAGTAGCCCCACTGGCATGGGAGCAGCGCCGCCACCAGTTCCGGGTAGGAGCGTCCGTTGGCGACGGAGAGGAGGAACTGAGTGTAGGCGGTTGTCGTGGGACAGGGGAGGGTTTCCTCCAGTTCGCTTCGGGAGATGCCGAACTGACGGCAGTAGTCGCGATGGAGTTCCATCTCGGTATTCAGGGTCTCGTGGAGAAGCCGGGCAAACCAGCTCATCGCATCCAGAGTGTCGGCGCGGGCGGACGCGAGGGCCAGCACCCGGCTGTAATCGATAAGATAGAGATAGTCTTGGCGGACATAGAACTTGAACTTCTGGACTTCCAGCGTGCCGTCTCCTATGCCGGTCACGAAGGGGTGGTTGAGGATAGCGGCGCGGAGGTCTTTCGCTCTCGCTTCTGCACGCTGGCTGAAGGTCATGGGCGCTCCTTCGAATTTGTACACGTTGACTCGACCTGAGTTTGGGTGGTTCTCGTCGGTCAAGTCGAAGGTATGATAACAGGCGAAGGTTCAAAGTTCACGTTGCAAAGAGCCAACCCCTGCAATAGTATGAGACTACGTTGTTTGGGAGAATCTAGTGTCCAGAAGAGGACGTTTCATCAGGAAGCTGGAATCTGTTGTCGGGCGGGAGTACGTCATCTACCACCCGGAAGATCTGCTGGTTTACGAATACGACGGTTCAGTGGACAAGGCGATGCCGCGAGCGGTGGCGTTGCCTGCTTCAACGGAGGAAGTCTCCGGCATCCTGGCTGTTGCGGATGAGGCGGGAGTTCCGGTGGTGGGTCGGGGTTCTGGCACGGGGTTGAGCGGCGGGGCTATTGCGTTGGAGGACGGGTTGCAGGTGGCGTTGACGCGGATGAAGCGCATAGTCGAAATTGATGAACGGAACCGGCTGGCGGTCGTGGAGCCTGGGGTCATAAATCTTGACCTTGACGAGGCGGCCAGGAAGAGGAGGCTGCGGTACGCCCCGGACCCCTCGAGCCAGAAGGCCTGCAGTTTGGGCGGGAACGTGGCTGAAAACGCCGGTGGGCCACACTGTCTTGCTTATGGGGTCACCAGCAACCACGTGCTCGGCATGGAGGTGGTGTTGGAAGACGGGTCGGTGACGTGGCTGGGGGGCAAGATTCGGAATCCGGTGGGGTACGATCTGCGCGGAGCGTTTGTAGGGTCTGAGGGGATGTTCGGGCTGGCAACGAAGATCGTTGTCCGGTTGCTGCCGGCGCCTCCGTCGGTGAAGACGTACCTGGCAGTGTTTCCAGACGTGGGAGGCGCGTGTCTGGCGGTATCCTCGGTAATCGGGCAGGGGATGGTGCCGGCTGCGATGGAGATTATGGACGCTCTGACCATCGAGGCGGTGCAGCGGGTGACGGATGTGGGGCTGCCTTCGGGCGCGGGGGCCGTGCTGCTGGTGGAACTGGAGGGAGAAGGTGAAGAGGTTGAGGACCAGGGGATGCAGGTGGAGGCGATCTTGACTGAATCCGGGGCTTCGGAGGTCCGGTGGGCGGAATCGGCGAAAGAACGGGAGCGGCTATGGTCGGCGCGCAAGAATGCGCTGGGCGCACTGGGGGCGCTGGCTCCAAACTACTACCTGGTGGACGGCGTAGTACCCCGAACGAGGCTGACGGAATCGCTGGAGCAGGTGTCGAAGATCAGCGCCGATTACGAGATACCGATTGCCAACGTGTTTCATGCGGGCGACGGGAATCTTCACCCGTGCATCCTGTTTGACGAGAGGAAGCCAGGCGACGTGGAGCGGGTGATGGAGGTGGGGGGGCGGATCTTGGAGGTGTGCGTTGAGTTGGGTGGGGCGTTGAGCGGCGAGCATGGCATTGGATTGGAGAAGAAGGCTTACATGCCGCTGGTGTTCACCAATGCGGACATGGACGTTATGGGGCAGGTGCGGGGGGCTTTTACGCCGCAGGGGAGGTTCAATCCAGGAAAGGTTTTTCCGGGCGGGCCCGAATTCACGCACGACATGCAGAGAGGCGCAGTTCTGGCCGTTGGGCCGGGCGCTCACGTCTAGCAGTTATGGCGTCTGGGGTTGCTTCTTCCATAGTCGGCAAGGTAAACCAGGAATGGTTGGCGTCCGGGGATGAGCTCGCTTCGTACGCAGTGGACGGCATGACTCCAGGGATGGTGGTGCGTCCACCCACGATTGAGGCCCTTTCGGACGTTGTCGGTATGGCCAACGAGGAAGGGCTATCGATAATTCCCATTGGAGGGGGCACGCAGCGTTCCCTGGGAAACCCTCCCCGTCGATATGATATGGCTTTGGATACGCGTGGGCTGGACAGGCTCATACAATTCGAACCGGCGGACTTGACCGTGACAGTGGAGGCGGGCATGTCCCTCGCCGAGTTGGATCGTACTCTAGCCGCGCAGGGGCAGTTCCTTCCCCTGGAAGTTCCGCGGCCTAAGGACGCTACAGTGGGGGGCATGCTGGCGGCGGCTACGGTAGGGCCTTTGGGTCTTTCCTACGGGTTTCCCAGGGACTGGCTCATTGGGGTAAAGGTGGTGAATGCGGACGGTCGCATCACAAAAGGCGGGGGCCAGGTGGTGAAGAATGTGACGGGGTATGACATGAACAAGGTGTACACCGGCTCCCTGGGCACCCTTGGAGTGATTGTGGAGGCGTCTTTCAAGGTTGCACCAAAGCCGGGTGCTACTTCGACTCTGACGGCGGGGTTTTCCAGCTTGAAGGGGGCAATGGAAGGGGCGTTGGGGCTACTGGAGGGATATGGCGGGCCGAACGCGCTGTTTCTGCTGAATGCGGACGCAGCCGAATGGTTGGGATTTGAAACCCGAGGATATCTGGTGTTGGCGCGATTCCTGGGTAGGGAAGGGGTGGTGAAGGGGAGGGTTGCCAGAGCGGAGTCTGCCCTGAAGGCCGGAGGAGGGGTGGAGGTTAGGGAATTGGGGGCTGCTCAAGAAGTGAATTTGTGGCAGCGCCTGGTCGATATGCCGTGGGTGGATGAAGGTGTACCGTTGTCCATCCGATGTTCGGTGTTGCCGTCGGAGGTCGAGAAGCTGCTGGTCCGGCTTGAGGAAGTTGAGCACTGGACGCTGAGGCACGGGATGGTCGCGGACGTGGGGTTGGGATTGGTCAGGAGCATCAGCTGGGGAGACGTGCCGCCAAGAGAATTTGAAGAGAGGCTGGAGAGAGTCACGGGGAGGAAGAGTGCGTCGGGAGGTGCGTGGGTGGTGGAGAAGTGTCCACCGGTGGTGAAACGGGGACGGGACGTTTGGGGTCCGCTTCCTCCCGGACTCAGGATAATGCGTCGGTTGAAGCTGGCGTTGGACCCGCACGGCATCCTGAATCCGGGCCGGTTCGTAGGCGGTATCTAGAGATGTCTACCATCAAGACAGTTATACCCAAGGCGCTTCAGCGGATTATGGATGAGGACCTGTATCGGTGCGTTCACTGCGGCCTATGTCTAAACGTGTGTCCGACGTACCTGGAGACGGGATTGGAGACGGAGTCGCCCAGAGGACGCATTGCGTTGATGAAGGGGGTACGGGAAGGGCGCATCGAGACCAGCAAACGGGTAGTGGATCATTGGGACCTGTGCCTGGGATGCCGGGCCTGCGAGGCGGCGTGTCCTTCCGGCGTGCCCTACGGAAGGCTGATCGAAGGGGTGCGGGAGGAGGTGTCGGAGAAGGGAGGCGCTTCTTGGCGGAACAGGGTGGTGTCGGCGGTGATGCTGCGGGGGCTGCTGCCACGCCTGGGATTGCTTCGTCTGTCGGTGAGGATGCTGAGGCTGTACCAGACTTTGGGGCTTCAGAGCCTCGTCAGGGGAAGCCGGTTGCTGAAGGTATTGCCGGGCGGGCTTGATAGGCTGGAGGGGCAGTTGCCGAAGATTTCCGGAAGATTTTTTGAAGCAAGTTCTCACGTCTACCCGGCAATGGGCCCAAAGAAGATGCGCGTTGGGCTGCTGGTGGGCTGCGTGATGCCGCTGGCGCAGGGGCCGACAATGGAGGCCGCGGTGAGGGTGCTGCAACGGAACGGCTGCGAAGTGGTGGCGCCGCCCAAACAGGGCTGCTGCGGGGCGTTGAACCTGCACAGTGGTGAGGGAAAGGGGGGGCGCAGGATGGCTAGGAAGAACATAGACGTGTTCTTGTCGGCGGGGGTGGAGAGGGTGGTGGTGGCGTCGGCGGGTTGCGGGTCGGCGATGAAGGAGTATGGGCATCTTCTGAAGGATGACGACGAGTACGTGGATAAGGCGACTCGGCTGGCCGGGATGACGGTCGACATCACGGAGTTTCTGGCGTCACTGCCTTTGAAACGTCCTGGTGGCGTCGTGAACCGGAGGGTGACGTATCAGGACGCCTGTCATCTGGTGCACGCCCAGGGGATTTCGGAAGCCCCACGACGGCTGTTGGAGTCGATTCCCGGGGTGGAGCTGGTTGAGATGGAGGGTGCAAGCCAATGTTGCGGGGCGGCGGGCATCTACACGATTACGCAACGGGGCATGTCGGGACGGCTGCTGGATTCAAAGATGGATTCGGTGTTGGCGACGGGGGCGGAAGTAGTGGCTACTGCTAACCCGGGATGTGCGCTTCAGTTGGAGGCGGGACTGCGTCTAGCCGGGGTCGACGGCCGGGTGTGCCACGTGGTGGACCTGCTGGATGAGGCGTATCGGGCGGAGGGGTGACGGAATCAGCCTGGGTCATGCTGAAGAAGGGATTTAGTAGCTTTGGGGAGGGTGTTGATGATGTCGCCGGCGGTGGCTCCCCGGTCGCCGTGAGTGGCGCGGAGGGTTTCGGCGGCGGCACCGTGGAGGTAGACGCCGCTGGTTGCTGCGTCTGGGGGTGTCATGCCCTGGGCCAGCAGACCGGTGATGATTCCCGCGAGAACGTCGCCGGTGCCTCCCACGGAGAGCAGAGGGTTGGCAAAGGGGGAGATTCGGGCGGGGCCGTTCGGTTGAGCGACTACTGTGTAGGCACCCTTGAGGACCACGACGTGTCCCCATTTGTTGGCGAATTCGCAGGCCGTTTCGATGCGGTTGGATTGAATGTCTTGGGTGGGGAGGCCGGTGAGACGGGACATTTCGCCAGGGTGAGGGGTGAGGACGGCAGGTTGCGGGAGATGCTGCCACCAATCCGGGGTTTCGGCGAGGATGTTGAGGGCGTCGGCGTCTATGAGGGTGGGCTGGTTGGGGGCGTCGTCGGAGAGTAGGAACCCTTCGAGAAATCGTTTTGCCGATTCGGAACGGCCCATGCCGCAGCCGATGGCCAGGGAGGTGTAGGGGGGGAGGGCTTGGCGGAGGGGCGGGAGGGCCTGGGTGTGGAGGGTTTCTGTGCCGTTGTCGGGGAGGGGGAGTTGTATGGCTTCGGTGAGATTGGATGACTCGCCGTAGATGCTGCGGGGGACGGCCAGGGTTACGAGACCGGGGCCGGAGCGGAGGGCGGCAGCGGCGGCCAAGCAGGGGGCGCCGGGGTAGTTCTTGCAGCCCCCAATGATGATTGCATGACCGTAGGTCCCTTTGTGTCCGTCTTTCGGGCGTTGGGGCAGGTGTTGGCGAACCCAGGAGGGGGTGATGAGTTCGAGGGAAATTTCCTGGGAGAGTTGGGGCGGGATGCCTATGTCGAGAGTCTTGAAGGTGGCGGAGTAGTTGGCGGCGGGGAATTCAAAATGTCCGACTTTGGGGAAGCCAAGGGCGAGGGTAACGTCAACTGACGGGGTCAGGGGGTCGGCGTGACCGTTGGAGGCGTCCATGCCTGTGGGAACGTCTACGGCGACGTACAGGGGTCTCTTGGATTTTGGTTGGCTGGCATTTTGGGAGACCTGGCTCATCACTTCGGAAAGCGGGCAGGAGATGGGGCGGGAGCGACCGGTGCCGAGGACGGCGTCGATGACGACGTCAGAGGAAGCCAAGTGACGTTGGAGGGAGTTTTGGCGATCGTCGGAGTTGACGTTGAGGGTGAGTGCCCCTTCAGATTGTGCTTGAGCCAGGTTTGGGTCATCGTTGGGACGGTTGGAGGTTAGGCAGACGATGACGGAGGCGCCCCATCGGACGAGGTGTCGGGCGGCAACGAGGCCGTCGCCGCCGTTGTTGCCGGGGCCAACCAGGACAAGGATGCGCCGACCGGCAATGCCTCCCAGCAGGGTGCGAATCTCACGGGCAATGGCGAGCCCCGCATTTTCCATGAGGACGTCGGTGCAGATGCCAAAGGCGGCGGAATCCTGTTCCAGCTTCGCCATTTGCTCGGGCGTAACAATCTTCATGATTCGGTCTCGCGCCAGCCAACGACGGATGCCACGGCGTATTCTCTGGAGTGGGAGATGGAGATTGCCAGCTGTGTGATATTCAGGAAGTCTGCCCGTTTGGCGGCCCGTCCATGAAGTTTGATGGTGGGGGCGTGCCCCCGCTGGCGCACCACTTCAATCTCCTTCCAGGCGATTCCGCGGATGCCGAGCCCGAGGGCTTTTGAGGTGGCTTCTTTGGCTGCAAAGCGGGCGGCGAGCCGGTTGGCCTTACCGTTGCAGAAGGCGATCTCCCGGGGGGTGAAGATGCGGCGGAGAAATCGGTCGCCATAGCGTTCGACCACCCCCTGGATGCGTGGAATTTCTATGATATCTATGCCGGTGACAAGCATGGAAGTGGTTCCAGCGGCAGTTGTGCCGCCTGGGGCTGTATTATAGGCTTGGCGGTAGAGGGTGTCGAACGGGCAGTTTTAACAAGGCAAGGAGGCGGCATGGCTAAGATTCTGGACGGACGGGCCACGGCTTTGGAGATGCACGACGAGGTTGCTGTAGAGGTTGCGGAGTTGCGTCGTAATCATAACGTGGTACCAGGTTTGGCGGTTGTGCTGGTTGGGGATGATCCGGCATCTGCAGTTTACGTCAGGAACAAGGCCAGGGCCTGCGAGAAGGTGGGCATTCGCTCGAAGACCGTTCATCTCTCTCCGGATACGTCTCAGGAAGAGATCGTGTTTATCATCGACATGTTGAACAACGATGAAGAGTATCACGGGATTCTGGTGCAGCTGCCGCTTCCTTCCCATATCGACGAAGGAACGGCGATACGCGCATTGTCGCCGGATAAGGACGTTGACTGCATTCATCCCCTGAACGTGGGGCTGCTGACCCAGGGGGCTTCCGACTTTCTTCCTGCCACACCGGGGGGAATACAGCAGCTTCTGATTCGGAACGGGTTGAGACCTGAGGGAATGCACGTAGTGATTTGTGGGAGGAGCAACATTGTGGGAAAGCCTTTGGCGACGTTGATGTTGCAGAAACAGGCCGGGGCCAACGCGACGGTGACGGTGTGCCATACGGGGACGGCGGACCTTGCGAGCGTAACGAAGGAGGCGGATATTCTGGTGGCGGCGGTGGGGCGCGCGAATGCTATTACGCCGTCCATGGTGAAGCCCGGCGTGGTGGTGGTGGACGTGGGGATCAACCGGGTTGAGGACTCGTCCAGACGTCGGGGATACCGGCTGGTTGGGGACGTGGACTTCGATGGGGTGTCGAAAAAGGCGTCGGCCATTACGCCGGTGCCAGGCGGCGTGGGGCCGATGACCATCGCGATGCTGCTGGTGAACACGGTCACGGCGGCAAGGAAGTCCATCGTCTAAGAGCGGTCGGATTGTGGAGGCGGGGAAATTCGGCTGTGTATTAAGGACTTAGCGCTATTCCCTCGCCCCTTCACAAAGGCACGGAGTCAATATATACTGCCAGCCAATAGGGGTCGAAAGACCCCGCAAATTTGCAGCGGCTAAAGGGGGAGCGTATGCCCATTGGCGTAGGGCTGGAGAAGGTCAAGAGGTACCTGGAGGAGAACAAGCCCCGGCACATCGAGCGCATTCAAAAGCTGATTCGTCAGCCCAGCGTTTCGACGGAGGACCTGGGGGTGGAGGAGTGTGCCGAGCTATTAGTGGAGCAGCACCTGGAAGCGGGGTGTCAGGAGGCTGAGATAATTCCGACCGGTGGCCTCCCCGGTGTGTGGGCGGCTTACGATGCGGGCGCGCCCAAGACAATCGTTGTCTACGCAAACTTTGACACTAGGCCCGTGCTCCCCAGCGAGAAGTGGGAACATCCCCCGTTTGGCGGGACGCTAACCACAATGGGTTCCTCCGGCCGGGTGCTGACGGGCCGCGGAGCAATGTCGTACAAGGGGCCTTACGGGGCGTGGTTGAACACCCTGGAGGCGCTGATAGCGGTGGAAGGGACCCTGCCTGTCAACGTGATGATGCTCCTCGAAGGGGACGAGATTCTGGGCAGCCCCTACTACCGGGATATGTTTGCCAAGTACCGGAACCGGCTGGAGAAGGCAGACGCGAGCCTGAGTCCGGGAGCCTCCCAGGGTGCGAACGGTACGGTGGGGATGACGCTGGGATACAAGGGAATGATCTACGCCGAACTCACGGCCAGCGGCGACCGGTGGGGTCGTGGGCCCCAGGGCGCGCCCCTGCATGGGATGACCAAGTCCGTGGTGGACAGCCCCGTTTGGCGGCTGGTCCATGCCCTTTCCACGCTGACGGAGAAGGACGGGAATACAATTGCGGTGAAGGGATTCTACGACGAGGTGCAGCCGCCGACGGAAGAAGAGCGGGCTGCCGTCCTTTCGGGGAAGCCGTGGAACCAGGCGCTGGCCGGAGTGGCGGGCGCTCCAGTTCCCGCGGGAGACCTGAGTGACGAAGAGACTATATTGAACTTCTACTATGGGCCCAGTATGAACATCAACGGCATACGGGGCGGGTTCACGGGCCCGGGCACGCTGCCGTTCAGCCTGCCGCACGAGGCCTCGGCGCGGTTTGACATCCGGGTGCCGCGGGGCTACCGGGCGCAGACGGCGGTGAGGCTCATCCGGGAACACCTGGACGCAGAGGGTTACGCAGACGTGGAATTCAACGCGATGGGGGCCTACGACCCTTCCAGCGCAGACCCGAACTCGGAGCTTGTTCAGTCCATAGTGCGGGCCTTCGAGACGATGGAGGTGCCGCTGAGCATCGCGCCGTTCAGCGGCGGAGGCGGCCCCTGGTCGCTGTTCCCGACGGAGCTCGGCATTCCGATGGTCCGCAGCATGGGAGTGGGAGGCGGAGGCGCAGGCGCGAACGAATACCTGGTAATCGACGGTACGGATAAGATGGGCGGGCTTGTGGAGTGCTCGCTTTCCCATGTTCACATGTTGAAGTCATACGCAGAAGGGAGTTAAAGATGAACCGGCAAAACCTCATTCGGATGATAGACGAGGAGCTTTCAGGAGAGCGTGCGCTTGAATCGGCCACGCACATGACAGCCTTTTACCGGTCGCCGGGGGCCGCAGGATACCATCGGGCCACGGACTTCGTCGCGGACCTTTTCCGCGAGAACGGATTCGACAAGGTCTGGGTGGAGCGGTACCCGCTGGACGGGGAGACAAAATACGTCACGCAGTCGATGCCATTGGCGTGGGACCCGTTCAGCGCGGAGCTACGAATTGGATCGGCCCAGGGCGAGCTCCTCGTATCCTATGAGGATGCTCCCTCCTGCCTGCCGTGGTGGACACCTCCAACCCCGAAGGGAGGCGTCACGCTGGAGCTGGTCGACGTGGGGACGGGCGAGAGGCCGGAGGACTACCAGAAGCAGGACGTGCGGGGGAAGGTGGTGCTGATTCGCAGCACGGACCGGGCCAGCGGGTGGGGCCATGCCGCGACGCTGGCGATGGAAGCCGGAGTGGCGGGGATAGTCACCGACTACATGTTGTACCAGACCGCGCCATTCCGCACCCGGGAGACGCTTCCCGAGCCGGTTATGCTGCTGCGGATGCCTGGAATTCGAAACACGTCCTGGGCCATTGTGGTGAACTACCACGCGGCGGAGAAGCTGGCGGCCCTCGCGGCCAATGGCGGCACAAAGGTCTTTGCAGACGTGCAGTGCACGACGTTCAAGGGCGAGGGCCAGAACTTGCTGGCCGAGATTCACGGCACAGATAAGGCGGACGAGTTCATTCAGTTTGTGTGCCACGCCACTGCAGGCACGAAACCCGGCGCCAACTGCGCCTCCGGCCCCGCATTGCAGGCTGAGATGGGCCGAACATTCGCAAACCTGATTGCAAGCGGAAAGATACCCCGGCCCCGGCGGAGCATCCGCTTCCTGGTAAACGTGGAGGGTCAGGGCACGAAGAACTACGTCCACAATCATCCGAAGGCGATTGAGAACACGCACGTGGTTATAGCGCTGGACAGCGTGGGCCACAACCAGGAGAAGAGCAAGTCGGCGCTGCTCTTCTATCATTCGCCGGACTCGGTACCCACCTACATCAACGACTTCTACGGCAGTCTGATGGAGCAGACGCCCAAGGAGACGCGGTGGGTTTTCCACAACGTGAATTCGATACCTTTTGTGAACTTCCTGGAGCACCCGTACTGTCCCTGGAGCGACAACAAGTACTACCCGGCATTCGGGATTCCTTCCCCGTTGCTGATGTCGTGGCCGGACCTGTATTTCCATACGGACCATCTGACGGCAGACAATCTGGACGCCAAGGTATTCAAGCGGGGCGGAACCACGACAGCGCTTGCCGCCTACCTGTTGGCCTGCGCCGGCTCGGACGAGGCGGAGGACATCATGCGGGTGGTGGGAGCGCGCAGCCAGTCCCGGCTTTCCAGTATTGCACTCACAGGCAAGGGCGGGCCGGAAGAGGGCCGGGTGCGAAGCCGACTTGAGCATTATGCCCGTCGCGACCAGAAGGCGGTCGCCACTGCTATCTCGCTGGCGGACGAGGCGGACAAGGCGCGGCTGGAAGCTACCAGCGCTGGCATTCAGAAGGAGATCGGCGACCGGCTGGCCGAGGTCAGCAGCTGGCTGAGCAGCGACGCCGGTGCGCCGGAGGAGTTTGGTCCCGGAAACGTGGTGCCGCGGAGGCTGGTGCTCCGAGACGCGCCCGGGCTGGCCGGGACGGGCTACTGGGATCTGTATGACATGTGGCAGGAGATGGAGGGGCGCGATCCGAAGATGCGCTACGACTCCCTGCGAATCATCGGGGACGAGATCTGGAACTTCGTGGATGGCAAGCGGTCGGTGAACGACATTGCTGCGGCCATCGGCGCGGAGTTCGATTTCGACATCGAGTCGCGTCACGTGCTGAAGCTCTTTCAGGGGCTGGTCAACGAGGGCTTCGTCGCCCTGGACGATCCCGGCTAGAGGACGATTACCACCGACGAACGGAGCTACATAGGCAGATAGGGGGTAGACATGTCGCGGACGATTAAGGTGCATCTTCTGCTGCTGGTCGTGGCTGTTGTATTGTCGTTGCCGTTTTACGGCTTTCGGTGGCACCTGACGCTGCATATTCTGGCGGCAATTGTATTCATGGGCGGAATGGTGTCGTCCATGCTCTGGATGGCGCTGGCCCATAGGAACGGCGAAGCATCGATTGTGACATTCGCTGCCAACGCTGCACGGAAGGCGGGACTGATTCTGGTCGCGCCGGCGGCAGTGCTGGCACTGCTGAACGGACTAATGATGGCGGCGGACCGGTGGGGAGGCTGGGGGGGGTTTCACGAACAGCGGTGGATTGAGTTTGGTCTGGCGTTGTTTGTGCTGGCGATCGTGCTTTGGGGCGCGTTCGTGCATCGCTATACGGTGAAGCTGGCGCGAGCAGGGGAGGCGGCTGAAGATGGCCCAATCTGCCCGGAAGCGCACTCCGTGTTGAAGCGGTGGTACTTCTGGAGCGGAGTGGTACTAGTTTTGTCGGTGGTGATTCTGTATTTGATGGTAGTGAAGCCGTGAGAGCGGCGTCCCGTGGTTAGCCACTTTCTGCCTGAAGCGCCTGTCGACGGATACGTGAAGGGGAGCGATCCCAAGTGAACGGGGCGCGGATGAATGCCGGGTTGTATTACGGTTGGGTAATTGTCGGCGCGTCCTTTTTCATCTCGTTCCTGACTGTGGGTGGGCGAAACGGATTCGGGGTGTTTGTCATTCCCATGAGCGAGGAGTTCTCCTGGGACCGTGGGACGATTTCGCTGGCGGCGTCCATCGGCTTCCTGCTCAACGGCCTGAGTCAGCCGTTCATCGGGCGGCTTTATGACAGGATAGGCGGTCGGAAGCTGATTCTGGTCAGCCTTGTTACGATTGGCATTTCGAATCTGCTTCTTGCGGCCACCAACCACATTGTGTTCTTGATCATCGTCTTTGGCGTGGTGATGGCCGTTGCTATGAGCGGAGGATCGATCAACACGACGATTTCCATAATCTCCAAGTGGTTCGAGCGGAAGCGGGCGCTGGCTGTGGCGATTGTGGCCGCGGGAGCGCCCATGGGCGGGCTGGTGCTGGTGCCGCTTGCGTCGTATCTGATAGAACTGGCGGGATGGCGGACGACGTGGGCGGTGTTGGGGGTAATGGTGTTGGCGCTTTCGGTGCCGCTGGCCTATTTCGTGATGCGGGAGCGACCGGAGGACATGGGGTTGAAGCCGGACGGTGATTCCCCCCCAACTTCGGCGGAGGGGAAGGCTGCCGCCGGGGTCAGACGCGCGCCTTTGGAGTCGGACCGGTGGGCAACGTGCTTCGCGTCGTTCCCCATGTGGCAGCTGAGCGGGGCGTATTTTGTTTGCGGTTTTACCACGGCGCTGATATCGGCGCACTTTGTGCCATTCGCTATTGAAGAGGGATATTCGCAGTCGATGGCGGCATCGGCCTTTGGAGTTATGAGCGGGTTGAACGTTGTGGGGGTGATGGTGGCGGGTGCGTTGGGGGATAAGTTCAACCGGAAGAACCTGCTATCGCTGGTGTACTTCTTACGGGGCTGCGCATACATCACGCTGCTGGTGGTGCCGGGGTTGATGGGGCTGTGGAGCTTTTCGCTGGTGGCGGGATTTTCGTGGATTGCGACGGTGCCGTTGACGACGGCACTGACCGCGGACGTGTACGGGCTGCGTAACATCGGCATTCTGGGGGGGATTGTGTTCACGGCGCACCAGATCGGCGGGGCCATCAGCATCCAGCTGGCGGGGGTGATTCGGGACGTAACGGGTTCATACGATTCGGCGCTGGTGATTGCCGCGGTGCTGCTGATGTGCGCCAGCGTGGTGAGCTTCTCCATTCGGGAGAAGAAGTATTCAATGCGGTACCAGGAAACTGCGACACAGGGGGCGTGAGGCGGGGCGATGTTGGGCTTTCTATCGATAGGTGCTCACCATGGGGAGGCGGCGGATCCTGATCTGATGGACTGGATCATGCACCGGATCGATACTCTTGTCGGTCTGGACGCCGGGTTGATTGTGGTGATATTGGTGATGGTGATAGTGCTGATTCCGGTGGGAGTGCTCGCGATGTACGCGCTGCATCGTCGGAGGGTGGAGCCAAGGGGCGACGAGTCGTGAGGCGGGCGAGGTTGGTTGCCGGGCGGCTACTTTTTGGTCTTCAACCATAGCGAGTGGCCGTCGGTGGTGAGTTCGACGTCGCCGTGGAGAGACGTAACGTAGAGGCCGTCTTCGCCGACAACTTTTTGGAGCCGGTCGATCACCTCTTCGTGGGGATGCCCGAAGCGGTTGTCCTCGCCGGACTGAATTACGGCAACGGTCGGGTTAACCGCGCGGAGGAAGAAAGGGCCTGAAGAGTGGCGGCTGCCGTGGTGGGAGACCTTCAGCACCGTGCTTTCGAGAGGGTGCTCTTCCCGTATGAGTTCCAACTCGGCCTGCTCTTCGATGTCGCCGGTCAGCAGGAAACTGATTTCGCCGTAGGTGAGCCTGAGGACCACGCTGCTGTTATTCGCGTCGCGGTCGGGAAGTTGGACGGATTGGAGAGGGGGATTGAGGACTTCCATAGTGAGGCCGTCGCCGAGGTTGATGGATGCCCCGCGATAAACAGGTTGGGGCTGGATGGACTTGTCCTCAAGGGCCTGACGCCAACGGAGATAGAGGGGCGATGTCCCAGAAATTCCTTCCACGACGGTGTCGACGGGGTGGCGCTGGACGACCCCGACGAGTCCGGCGAGGTGGTCTTCGTCGGTGTGGGTGGAAACTAGCAGGTCCAGACTGCGATTCCAGAAGGGGAGGTGGGCGTTCAAAACGCTGACGGCATTGACGGGGTCGGGGCCACCGTCGACATGGACGCGCTGTCCGGCGGGGGAGATGATGAGGATGCCGTCTCCCTGGTCAACGTCGAGGAAGATGACGCGGAGCTTTCCGTCGGGGGAGGATAGGGCCTGGGCCCAAGTCACAGCTGCCAGCAGGAACAGGGCCGCTGTTGGGAGCAGGAGGCGGAGGTTGGTTGTGCGCGGCCTGATGTGAAGTTGTGCCAGGAAGCTTGAGGATTTCCTTCCAATCATGTTCAAGACAGGCCAAGGAGCGAGAACGGCAAGGATCAGCGGGAGGTAGTAGAGCCAGACTAGAAGGCCGCTGAATCGGGGGACTTCAATGAGTCCGCCGGGGATGGCTGCGAATCCCTGGATGAGGGTGGTGAGGTAGGTTATGGGGACGTAGGAGGCCCAGCCGGTGACTTGACCGAGGGTTGGGTGAACGGCGTCGGCAGCTACAGTAAGAGCTGCGGTGAGGAGGATGGGCGGCAGAGCGGGAAGGGCCAGGACGGTGGCGGGGATGCCGAGGGTGGGCATCTGATGGAAGTGGAAGGCCACAAGGGGAAGGGTGGCCAGGGTTGCAGCAACGGATACGACCCCGCTGAGGAGGGCGCCGCGGGCCAGTGACAGTGCGAATCCCTGATGTTCCTGGGTGAGGCGCAGCTTATCCTGGAGCCAGTCGGTGAGCGGGGGTGCGAGGAGGGCGATACCGGCCACGGCGGCAAAGCTGAGTTGGAAGGAGAGGTCCTGCAGGATTCTGGGGTCGAAGCCTGCCATGACTGCGGCGGCGAGGGCCAGGGCGGGGAAGACGTTGCGGGGCCGTCCGTTGGCGACGGCGGCGAGATAGATGGTGCCCATGATGGCAGCGCGGAGCACGGACGGAGACATTCCGCTCAGGACGGCGTAGCCCCAGAGAGCGGCGAGGGGGATGAGGAGGAAGTACGGACCCTTCCGGCCCAGCAGAAAGGCGGAGCCGGCCATGGTGAGCACCAGGACGACGCCTACATGGAGACCGGAAATGGCCAGCAGGTGGGAGGCGCCCGTGGTGCGAAAACTCTCCCGGAGTTCCGGGGAGAGGTTGTCGCGCTTGCCGAGGAGGAGGGTCTGGGCGACTGCGGCTTGGGGTTCGGGCAGGGCGCGCTCCAGACTTCTGCTCATGGAGTCTCTGAAATCGTAAACGGAAGTTAAGGCAGGACTGCCGAGTCCTTCTTCCTGGAGTTCGACTGTTGGGAAGTCCATGACCAGATGAATGCCCTGACGGGCAAGGTAGTCTCGGTAGTCGAAGGTTTCCAGGACTGGGGGTTCTTCCAGGGTTCCCCGCAGGGTCAGGCGATCGCCGTAGCGGATGAAGGGATCGCGGTGCAGGGCTACCAGATCCGGGGTGGGCCTTACCATCACGAGGATGTCGGTGGCTAGTTCCTTCCATCCGTTGCCTTCGTCGATTGAGCGTGCCCGGAGGACAAACCGTAGGGAATTGCCCCGGGCTTCGGGCGGGCCTGCGACGATTCCCTCGACGGTCACCGGCTGTCCAGGGCCTTCGTATGGCAACGGAGGCGGGGATTCCGTTGCTCCGGACCTGATGAGGCCGAGAATGAAGATGGAGGATATCAGGGTGGCGACGATGAGAATGAGGGGTCGTCGTAACTTCATTCCCTCCCAGCTTCCGGCGGAGCGTCGGCCAAGAATGAGGGCGAGTAGGCCAATGGGCAGAAGGGCAAAGAGCAGGATGAGAAGGAGCCACAGGGCAGGGTGGGTTAAAAGCCCCAACAGGAGACCGCCGATCCACGCCGACGTCAGGTACAGAAGCCTCACGGGGAAGGCTGGTTTACGGTTATCAGGTGGTTGATGTTTTCGAGGGTGACGGGACCGATGCCGGGGACGCTGGTGATTTCTGAGATTTCGCCAAAGGGCCCGTGGACACTTCGGAAGTCGACAATGGCATGAGCCTTCACCGCGCCTATGCCAGGCAAGAGTTGGAGCTGCTCAAGGGAGGCGGTGTTGAGGTCTAAGGGGTTGGTCGAGGAAGGAATTGCAGCGTCCGGCGAGGGTGAGACAAGTATCACTGTTTGGGTGGAGGCTGAACTTTCGGAACTGGAAGCGGGTGCGGTGCTTGTACCAGCGTCGACTTCTCCAACGAAAGGAATACGGTGATGCTGCTCATCCTGAAGGAGGGTCGCCAGGTTTATGGCGGAGGTGTCGGCGTCAGGGAGGAGTCCACCCGCTGTGGTTACAGCATCCTGCAGCCGGTCACCCTGCTGGAATACGTAGACGCCGGGTTGGGCGAGGGCGCCGCTAACGTAGACCATCAGCTTTGGGGGTGGAGTTGGCGTCGGGAGAGTAACTTCTACGCCGGGGTCGGCTGCCGGCCGAAACAGCAGGGCGAGGACGCCGGAGAGGGCGGCGATGGTCGCAATGATGAGGAGGGCATTGGTCCACCTTTGGGAAGAAGGGCGATGTGGGGCGCTGCCTTTTTCTTCAGCAGGAACCAAGCGGCGCCGCTATTTCGATAGACCTTCTGTTCATGCGGGGAAGATAGCAGAAAGCGGGGCTAGAATTCAAGGCCAGTGTTCTAGAGACTTGGAGAGCCGCTAGATGGGAGGCCTTTGGATGTGCCAGGGGGTTGCTTGCTGGAAGCGGTGGGCTACCCTGAGCAGCAATCCATCAGAGAAGGGACGGCCTGCCAGTTGGAGGGCGGTGGGAAGCTTAGGGCTTCCTTCGGCGGAGACGAATCCGCAGTGGACGGCCAACGCCGGGACGCTGGCGAGGTTGAAGGAACCTGTCAAGCTGCGGCGACCCGACATGCGGGAAATGGCCTCTTCCTGGCTGAAGATGCCAGGTTTGTCGTTGATGAGGGGCGCGGGTTCGGAGGTGTTGGGGAGGGCAAGAACGTCGACCTTACTTAGCGCTTCGAATACCTGGGTGCGAATGAGTTCGCGGAGTTTGAGGGCTTTGTAGTAGAGCTGGCCGGGGACGACGCAGCCGGTGAGGAAGTCCGTGCGGACGTTGTGGTCGTAGTTCTGGGGTTGGGTAGCCAGCCATTCGCGATGGGAGGGGGCGGCTTCGACCTCGATGTGGATACGGTTGATGGCGGCGGTGTAGGGGAGGAGCGGAATCGAAACTTCGTCTATGGATGCGCCGAGGCTTTCGAGAGTGCCGATGGCGCGGGATACGGTTTCGCGAACCTGGGGCTGGACGAAGTCGGCGTAGAGGGCTTCCTTTACCACGCCTATTCGGAGTCCGCGGATGTCGCCTTCGAGTTGGGCTTGGTAGTCCGCAGCCGGCGCAGTGGCGGTGTAGGGATCCTTGGGGTCGTGGCCTGCGATTGCCTGGAGGGTGAGGGCGCAGTCTTCGGCGGTGCGGGAGATGGGGCCGCCAGTGTCGTTGGACCAGGAGGCCCCCAGCATACCGTAGCGGCTGACCAAGCCCCAGGTGGGACGGAGGCCGACGAGGCCGCAGTTGTTGGCGGGGTTGCGGATGGAGCCGCCGGTGTCCTCGCCGAGGGAGGTGGCGCAGAGAAAGGCGGCGGTGGCGGCGCCGGAGCCGCTGCTGGAAGTGCCGGGGTTGCGATTTCGGTCCCACGGATTGCGAGGTGTGCCCCAGTGGTGGTAGACGCTGTTTCCGGTGGCGAACTCGCTCATATTGAGCTTACCTAGGAGGATGGCGCCGGCGCTCTTGAGGTTGGTGATGACGGTGGCGTCGTGGTCGGGGACGTTGGTGGCGAGGACCTTGGAACCCCCGGTGGTGAGGATTCCCGCGGTGTTGAATTGGTCCTTGACGGCTACGGGGACACCGTGGAGGGGGCCGCGGCATTCGCCTGCGGCGATTTCGTTTTCTGCCTGTCGGGCGGCGGCGAGGGCGTGTTCGCGGCTGACGGTAATGTAGCTATTTAGCTTTCGGTCCACCCGGTAGATGCGTTCGAGGTAAGCCTCTACGGCTTCAACGGGGGATACCTCACGCCGGGCAATGAGACGGCCCAACTCCGCGGCGGTCAGGAAGGGGATGGTGGCGCTGTTCACTGGCCTAGCTGCTGATATGGGTGGATGATTGGGAGGGGTTCCACCTCGTCGAGACCCGGAGGATTGAGGTCGTCTAGGAGCTCCTTCAGGGCGTTGATGTTGTAGGTAACTTCGGTGAGGTGGGGTTCCTGAAGGTCCAGCCCGGCGGCCTTGCCCAGGGACCTAACTTCGTCTTTGGTCAGATCGGCCATTGAACGTTTTCCTCTGCTAGCGTGGTGTAGGTATTGTGCTACTCGTGGGTAGACAAGTCAATAAGCGGGATGACATAAAGCGGAGACTCTATGACGGTGTCGTGGGTGAGGCGGAGGGAACGGTTTGGGCTTTCATGTACTATTATTGTGTAGGGGGGAAGGCTTTGTTCAAACTTACAGCATCAAGAGTGGTCGGGGTGATTGCCTCCTTGCTGCTCCTAGCCGTCGCCGCTTCAACTTTGGGATGTGTCCTGCCTCCGCAGCCCATTACCGAGTTCGAGGAGACGGCATCACCTCCTCCTGGGCTGCTCCAGCCAGCAGGCATCGATGAGCAGATCTTCAGGTCAGACATCATCGTGGTGGCCTCCTTTGTGTCTGCAGTGGCGGGGGTGCAGACAATCCCTGGAGGGATTGGCATTAGACCCACGTACAGGCCCATGCAGGTGCTCACCTTCCGTGCCGAGGAGTATCTCCAAGGATCCGGGCCAACTACGTTTAGCGTTGAGGTCTTGGACACACGATCGAGTATCTACAACGAGGGAGATAACTACGAGGGATTCCTCAGTTCAGGTGACGCCATGGCAGAGGCGAGGCAGCTCATAGCCAGTCGGAACACAACCTGGGACGACCGCCCGGGCGTACTCTTTCTGAAGGGACCCCTGTCATCAGAAGCTTCCTCCACCGATACTTCAGAGGGCGATTCAGAAACCGCTCGAGACTCTGCGAGCCAGAACTATGGCTTTGCCCTATTCAATACGTTGTCAGATCCAACCTTTTCATATTCAGTCGACACTAATGCGAGGGCCTGGTTGCCTGGTTCTGCCGTTCCCACCGAGGGAACACGAGGTGAAAGCGGCTCCACAGGTTCAGAATTCATCACTGACGGGGCTACAAATCCGCCACCCGCGAAGACCTTGGCTGAACTGAAGACCAGGATTGCTGAGATCGCCGTCGAACGGGCGGCCGGTGACGGCAGCGAAGCCTATGAGTCATGCCTATACAGAAAGTTTACACGTGAACGGCACTATCGAGACTGGACAGGCCCTCTTACACAAAGTGAGAGCCTGAATTCAGGATTAGCCCAGGGCACAACCTTGTATCAGTCATCCGATCTTTACTATGACAATTACTTAGTAAGGACAACCAGCGGCCTTGATGCCAGTTTGTTCGAAGTAATCCACATTGACGAAGATGCAATTGCGTCCAATGGCCATTTCTATGCGCTCGTCACAACACGACCGTTGCCCGGCGGCGAATACACAGTCAACTTCCACTCGCAACTCCACGAATATGTCATATGCAACCACAACCCCACAGACACCAACTACAGCACTTACAACGTCACCGTCGAAGCCCCTCTGTACACGCTGCACGAGGCGTTCTTCGACCCGGTGGCCGTGGGCACAGGGGTGGGAGCTGACGGTGCTAACGGGGTGTTGAAGCCGGTGGGGTTTGTTGTTGGTAGCATGGCGACGGAGATGAGGGGTCTGGAGTGGGAGAACGACCGGGTGGTGTTGACCATCAGCCCCTACGTCTCCCTGGGTGGGCAGGTGCTGGAGTTTATTGAGTTGGATGGGAGTGTGTCGTTGTCGCTGGTCGTGGATGATGCGGTGGTGGACGAGGGGGTGGGAGCGTATTCGTGGCTGTTGGAAAGTCAGCCTTGGGAGGAGGGGGACCTGCTGATGCTGCGGATACGGGAAGGTCCGTAGTCGTCGGTCGCGGCGTTGGGAAGCTGTTATAATGGCCTGACCACTCGCCTGTATTCAGGGTTCTGATTCAGGTGTTTGGGACCACTTTTCACAACAGGACGTGACATGCGCTTTGGCCCCTTTGTACTTCAGATAAGCCCGGATCCGGACATGGACAGTCGGATAATTGACAGCACGTTGAAGGAGGCGGAGCTTGCCGACGCGCTAGGCTACGACTCCATCTGGCTGACGGAGCACTATTTCGGCGGGGATACTGTGTACGCCGACCCGGTGGTGTTCGGGGCTGCGGTTGCCGCTCGAACCAAGCGAATCAAGATTGGGTTTGCGGTGGTGCAGATGGCGTTTCACCACCCGGTGAAACTGGCGGCGCAGACGGCGCTCTTGGATAATCTGAGTCATGGGAGGCTGATTGTGGGGACGGGTAGGGGTTCCGCGTATAACGCCTACGAGTATATGGGGTTTGGGACAACCATCGAGGAGGGGCGCCGGCGGTTGGACGAGGCGGAAGACCTGCTGTTGAAGTCGTGGACGGCGGACGACCTGGATTTTCAGGGGAAGTACTGGCGGGTGCAGGTGCCAATTATGCGTCCGAAGCCATATCAACAGCCGCACCCACCGCTGATTCGAGCTTCCATCAGCATGGAGTCGCTTCTGGAGATGGCGCGTCGGGGTCGTCCGGTGCTTACGGGGGTGGACAGCGTTGAAGACACGGCCAATCGGCTGAAGCTGTACCAAGAGACGATGTACGAGGCGGGGTTTGACGAGGCGCACGTGAAGTGGTGTATGGAGGAGACGTGGGTGCGTCGGAGCGTATACGTGGCGGAGAGCAACGAGCAGGCGTTGGAGGATGCGGTTCCCGCGTTCCAGGCGGAGCGGGCGCACATCAGCGAGGCTAGGCAGAAGCTGAATCCAAGCCGGTACGTAGACCCGATTCCGACGCCGCCATCGATATCTTCGATGCCGGAGCACTATTTGTTGGCGGGAACGCCAGCGTATGTGGCGGAGAAGATCGCGGAGCTTCGGGACGTGGGCGCGCGGAACGTGCTGCTGGGGATGAGTCCGAGCCACATGGCGCGGGACAAGGTGGGGAAGTCGATGAAACTGTTTGCGGAAGAGGTGGCGCCGCTGTTCAGGGATTAGGGGTTGGGATTGAGGGGTTCTGGGTTCGCACGCACAAGAGTTTAGGGGGATCGTAGTAGTTGATGGGGGACTGGATTTCGGCTTCTGCCGGAATGACGGTGGGGTATGGAGGAGTTTCAGCGACTACGAGGGAATGTGATAAGGGGTGGAGTAGTGGTTCCTGCTTCCGCAGGAACAAGAAGGGGTTGAGAGGAGAAGGAATTCGGCGATGCCCGGCGACGAGATTCCTCGGCTCCGCTTCGCTGCGCTCGGAATGACATGTGGGTAGAGGGACGAAGAGTGGGCCCCCGCGTCCGCGGGGGAACGGAGGCGTGGGTGGAATGGGGGTGATGTAGCAGCGAGATTCTTTGACGCGGAGCCTCCTCAGGATGACGTGTGGGTGGAAGGGTAGGGGCGGCTCGCGAGCCGCCCCTACGGGGGAAGGTAAGAGGGGGGTCAGGATGGGAGATTGAAGGATTGGGCGGCGAGGTGGGCGATGTGAGCGCCGATGGAGAGGGAGGAGGTTGCGCCCGGTGAGGGGGCGTTGAGGACGTGGATGGCGCCCTGGGTTTCCTGGATACTGAAGTCGTCCAGGAGTGCGCCCTGACGGCTGACTGCCTGGGCGCGGACGCCTGCACCGCCCGGCGTCAAGTCTTCGGAGCGCACCTCCGGGATTAGCTTCTGCAGGTCTTTGACGAACACGCTTTTCATTACGGAGCGGTGCATCTCGGACAGTCCCACGCGCCAGGTGCGCATGGCCATGCGCCAGAAGCCGGGGTATGTGAGGTGGCGAAGGGATTCGGGGAGGTTGACGTTGGTCTTGCGGTAACCCTCGCGGGCCCAGGCAAGGACGGCGTTGGGGCCCGCTTCCACCTCGCCGGTGATGCGCTTGGTGTAGTGGACGCCGAGGAAGGGGAAGCGGGGGTCGGGCACGGGGTAGACGAGGCCACGGACCAGGTTTCGACTTTCGGGGCGCAGGACGTAATATTCGCCGCGGAAGGGGATGATGCGGACGTCGTTGGAGCCGCCGAGGGCGCGGGCGACGGTGTCGGCGTAGAGGCCGGCGCAGTTAATGATGTTGCGGCACCGGACGTCGCCCTGGTTAGTCTCCAAGGTGAGTTCGTCGCCGTTTCTCTGGACGTCGATGAGCTTGTGGCCGGTGAGGATTTCGCCGCCGTTCTGTTGGATGTCGTCGGCGTAGGCTTGGGAGACGCGGGCGTAGTCGACGACGGCGGTACCGGGAACGTAGAGGGCCTTGATGCCGCGGGTGTGGGGTTCGATTTCCGCCAGTTCTTCAGGGTCTATGATGCGCAGGTCGGGGACGCCGTTGTCAGTGCCGCGACGGTAGATCTCCTGAAGGCCGGGGAGTTCGGAGGGATCGGTGGCGACTATGACTTTGCCGCACAGGTCGTACTCAATGCCCTTCAGCTGGCAGTATTTCTTGAGGCGCTTGACCCCTTCGACGCAGAAGACGGCCTTACGGGAGCCCTGTTTGTAGTAGACGCCGGAGTGGATGACGCCGCTGTTGTGGCCGGTCTGGTGGAGGGCTAGCTTCGATTCCTTTTCCAGGACGACGACGCGGATCTTGGGGAAGAGACTCGTGAGGTGAAGGGCGGAGGAGAGGCCGATAATGCCTCCACCGATGATGGCTACGTCCCAGCGATTAGGGCTCATTTTTTCCCCTAATGCGGAGATTCAATGGGGGAATGAGTGGTTGTAACACTTCAACAAATGGAATTGGGCACAAGCTGTTAGTCCAGGTTGAAGGGGACTTCCATCTGGGCGCAGGTGTCGCGGAACCACTGGATGACGTCCGGGTGGAGGGGGATGCCGTTGGCTTTGCGGTCCTGCTCGGCCTCCCATTCCATCTGTCCAGCGACCAGGACGCGCTCGGCTCCGGGGGCCGGAGGAGTGTCCTTCAGGGTCTGGAGCCATTCGTCCATCTGGGCCTTGAAGGTGTCTACTTCGATAAAGGCCTCGATGTTGTAGGCGGCGACGGTGTGGGCTACTTCTTCGGCGGGGCGGGTGGCGCCGTAGCGGCTGCCGGAGAGGCCGCCGCAGAGAATATCGACGACGCATGCGAGGCCGTAGCCCTTGTGGGCGCCGGTCTGGGGGATGCTGCCGAGGGGGAGGAGCTGGTAGCCGTCGCGAGGCGGAGCGGGAACCGCTTCCATGATGGGGGCGCCGTTTTCGTCGCCGATCCAGCCTGGGAAGAGATTGCCGCCCATGCGACGAACGATGTCGACCTTGTTGTCGGGGACTACGCTTGTGGCGGCGTCGAAGACGAAGGGAGGATGGGCGCCGGCGGGGGCGGCGACGGCGATGGGGTTGGTTCCGAGTCGGACGGTGCTGCCAAGGGACGGGAGGACGGTGGGGCGGACGCTGGACATGCAGACACCTATCATGTCGTGCTCCAGGGCCATCATGGCGTGGTAGACGGCCATGCCGAGGTGGCGGGTGTTGCCGACGGTGACCATGCCGATGCCGACGTTTTTCGCCTTTTCGATGGCAATTTCCATTGCCTTGGGGGTGATTACGACGCCCAGGGCGCGGTCAGCGTCGATGGTGGCGGTGCCCGGGGACTCCCGGACGATGCGCCAGTTTGGCTTGGGATTCATGATATCGGCGCGGAAGCGTTCGACATAGCGATCCAGCATGTTGGAGACGCCGTGGCTTTCGACGCCCATCATGTCGGCCTTGACGAGCACGTCGGCTCCGGTGAGGGCATCGTCGGTGGGCACGCCCACGTGCATCAGGATGTTCTGGACAGTGGTGCGTAGATCGTCGGGGTTAACCCTGACGCGAAGATTTCCGGCTGATGTTGCCTTTTCCGCCAACTGTTATGCCTCCTGTGGGTTTTGGTCAGGACGTGCGGGTGAACTTCTGGACTCGCTGGCCTTCGAGGACCTCGCTGACGTAGATGTCGCCCTTGCCGCAGACCCAGATGCCGTGGGCGCCCCAGAAGCTGCCAGGTTCCTGGCTGCGTTCGTCGCCCCAGCGGGCGAGGAGCTTGCCTTCGAGGTCGAGGATGCTGATGCGGTCGCCGAGCTCCGACACGTAGACAATGCCGTCGGGATCGATATAGATGTCGGTGGGCTGGATGAAGCCGGTCCAGGTGTCGAGGAGGAAGCCCTGGCGGGTAAAGATCTGGATGCGGTGATTTTCGCGGTCGCAGACGAGGACGCGGCCTTCGGAGTCGATCCAGAGGCTGTGGGGGAGATTGAACTTGCCGGGGCCGTCGCCGGGCTCGCCCCAGGACAGGATCAGTTCGCCATCGGAGTTGAACCTGTGGACACGGCAGTTGCCGTAGCCGTCGGCGACGAAGATTTCGTTGTCGGGGCCGAGGGCTACTTTTGTGGGCAGGTTGAAAGGTCCGGCGGCCTGACTGACGGTGCGGCTCGACTCGTCGTATCCAGTGTTGGAGGGTTGATTTGGGGTGCCGATGGTGAGGAGGTGGACGCCTTCCTGGGAGTAGTGCTGAACGACGTGGGCGTCCCTGTCGACCAGCCAGTAGCTGTCGTCGGGGGCGATGGTGATGCCGTGGGGGTTGGCGAAGGCGCCGGCGCCCCAGGAGCGGAGGAAATTGCCTTCCATGTCGAAGATCTGCACGGGGTGGGCGGTGCGATTGAAGAGGTGGACCCGTCCTTTGGAGTCGGCGGCGACGCCTGCGACCTGGCCGAATTCGTGGCCTTCCGGCAGGTCGCCCCATCCTTCCGCGAGTTGGTAGGTGAAGTTTCCTTTGCCGTATTGGGACATGGACGCCCTCCTTTTTGGCCAGCGGGCCGAGCGGGTGATTAGGTGGAGGTAGTGTACTTGAGGCGGTGGGGAGGGTCAAATGGGGGAGGGGAAGGAGGGGCCGCGTTCTCGAGGGAACGGGAGGGGTGTTTTGTGGGTTGAGGGGCGGGCGGTTCGCGAACCGCCCCTACGCGGGGTTCTCAAGAAGGAGGGTCGCGGGTTAGCCGTTGGGGTGGGGGTGACTGGTGGTTGGGGTACGGGTTCCTGCCTTCGCGGGGACAAGAGGAGGACGGGGAAGGAAGCACCCCGCCGCCAGATTCTTCGTCGCGGGGCCTCCTCAGAAAAAAGAGGGGAGGGAATTCGGGTGTCAGGTTGGAGGGGAGTTTTCGTCCTGGGTTTCGACTTCGAAGGTGTAGGAGTTGTTATTGATGGTGGCGGTGATGGTATGTCGGGTGGTGTGGACCTTGCCCTGGAGGAAGTCTGTTTGGGCGGCGGTGTCGCCGTCTTCGTCCTGGACCTCGTAGGGCTTGTTGTCGATGAGGATGCGGAGAGCGCCGTCGTGGATTTGGGAAGAGCGTTCGACGTGGTCCCTAAAGTTCGCGATTGCTTCTTCCTGTTCCTTCAGCAGGCGGTGGGCTTCCTCTACGGAGACGGCGTGGAAGGTGACGGCGCTGCCGGGGAGGGACTGGGCGAGTTTCGGAATATCGACGGCGATGACGGTAGCGATTTTGGTGTAGCCGCCGGTGGTGCCACGGTCGGCCATGAGGATAACGGGTTGACCGTCGCCGGTAATCTGGACTGCGCCGAAGGGGATGCCGTCGGAGACGATGTCGGCGCCGCGGGCGTGGGCTATGGGAGGGCCTTCCAGCCGGTGGCCGACGCGGTCCGACTGCTGGCTGACGGAGTAGGGGGAGCTGAAGAAGGTGGCGACTCCCTCCGGGGTGAAGGCGTCGGACTGAGGGCCCATGACCACTCGGAGGGGATTCGGGTCCAGTCTTTGGGGGACCAGTTGGTCGGGGATGGTTGCGGGGTTGGGGCGGAGCTTTTCGTCGCGTCGAACAGCAGAGATTCTGTCGCCGGGCTGGAGGGTGCGACCTTCGTGGCCGCCGAGGCCGGCGCGGACGTAGGTGGAGCGGCTGCCCATCTGGAGGGGAACGTCGATGCCGCCGGGGAGGGCGAGATAGGTCTGCTTGCCGACCATTGGGCCGTCGAAGGTGAGGAGGCTGCCCTTTTGGACGCGGAAGGCGCGCCACATGGGGGCGGGTCGGCCGTTGAGACGCGGGGCGAGGTTTGCGCCGGATAGGGCGATGCTGGTGTCCTCCAGAAACTCCAGCTTGGGGCCGATGAGGGTCATTTCGATGGCGGCGCTGTCTTCGTCGTTGCCGAGGAGGATGTTGGCGAGGCGGAGGGCGTAGACGTCCATTACGCCGGAGACGGGGACGCCGTAGCGCTGGAACCCGTAGCGTCCCAGGTCCTGGACGGTGGTGTAGAAGCCACCCTCTACGACTTCGAAAGTTGCCATGACTATTCGGGGGCCTCCGTTCGGGTCTGGTATGTGCCCTGTTCGACGTCGGTGGCAATGGCGTCGAACTCGTCCTGGTCGATGGGGACGAACCGGATGAGGTCGCCCGGCTCGAGGAGGCTGGGGGGATCAGCATTCGGGTCGAAGAAGTTCAGGGGAGTGAGGCCGATAATCTGCCAGCCGCCGGGAGTGGCGGTGGGGTAGACGCCGGTCTGCTTTTCGGCTATGCCGACGGAACCGGCGGGGATGATGGTGCGGGGGGTGGCGAGGCGTGGCGTCTCGATGCGTTCGTCCATGCCGCCGAGGTAGGGGAAGCCGGGAGAGAAGCCCAGCATGTAGACGAGATATTGGGGGCCGGAGTGGATGGCGACGACTTCATCAATGGTCAAGTTGTTGTGCTGGGCGACGTGATCGAGGTCGGAACCTCCATCGCCGCCGTAGAGGACGGGGATCTGGACGCAGCGGGGGGTGGCAGGCTCGCCTGCCGACACTGAGGCCAGAAGGTCAGCCAACCGCTCTTCGAGTCCAGCAAAATCGAGGACAAGAGGATCATAGTTGACGAGGACGGAGCGGTAGGAGGGGACGAGGTCCACGACGCCTTCGATGGGGCGTCCTTCCAGGGCGACAAAGAGATCACGGACGGCGGCATTGGTCTCCGGGGTGATGTCGTCGCCGAGCTCTACGGCGAGGGCGCGGTCTCCGGCGGGGAGGAAGCGGGGTTGGGCGTACATGGGCTAGACGAGCTCGCGCATGGGGACGATCTTGACGCCGGCGGCTTCGAGGCCCTCGCGAACAGCGCGGGCCACTTCGACGGCCCCGGGGGTGTCGCCGTGGAGGCAGAGGCTGTCGGCCTGGAACTCGACCTCTTCGCCGGTGATGGCGGTGACCTTGCCTTCGGTGACCATCTTGACGCTACGCTCAACTACGGCGTCGACGTCGTGGACGACGGAGCCGGGCTGAGAGCGGGGGACGAGGGTGCCCTGGGCGGTAAAGGCGCGATCGGCGAAGGCTTCCCGGGCGACGCGGAGGCCCATTTCAGAGGCCAAGTCGACCCAGTCTGTACCGGCGAGGGCAACGACAATCATGTCGGGGTCGACATCCTTGACCGCCTGGCATATGGCGCGGGCGAGGGTGAGGTCGGCGACGGCCATGTTGTACATGGCGCCGTGGGGCTTGACGTGCTGGAGCTTTCCGTCCTTGGCGAATGCCTGGAGGGCGCCTATCTGGTAGGTGACGTCGTTGCGGGCCTCTTCGGGGCTGACCATCATGTTGCGACGTCCGAAACCCATGAGGTCGGGGAAGCTGGGCTGAGCGCCGACGCCAACGCCGTACTTTTCGGCCATTTCGACGGTGGTGCGCATCCACATGGGGTCGCCGGCGTGGAATCCGCAAGCGATGTTGGCGGAGGTGATGTAGCGGATAACCTCCTCATCGTAGCCGAGCTTATACATGCCGAAGCTCTCTCCCATATCGCAGTTAAAGTCAATCCTGTCCGCCATTATTTCCTCCTATTCGGGCTATCCGATTGGGCTAAAGTATATCGCAATTCGAGTCGATTCGTGAATGCGGGCGGGGAGCGTTCTTGCGATGGAACGACTTGTAGGCAAACGTTGAATATTGATTGGGATACCCACGTTGTTTGGGGTTGTTTTGGAAATCAACTCCTGGACAGAGAGGGTGAATCAGGCGTGGATTGGAGGAATTTGAGGAGAGAATTGGATTGAATTGTTTGAAAAAAATTGAGGAGATGGCTGGCAAACCGGAATCCTGCATAACAACTTACGAAGCGGGAGGAGCCGAAGTGGATACTTGAAAAAGTATGTTTGTTCATGTGTGCAGGCTAACAGAAGGGATGGGATGTCGACAATGGGGAATGTGTCACTTTCCTGGAATGGCGCAGGTGTGGAATTGGAGGGAATTGGAGTGTAGAATGCCTTAAACGTTTAACTCACAGGCGGGAGTAGCAAGATCAGCTTCGATACCGGCGAGGCCCTGACCATCACGCTGATAGGGGTAGCGACAGCGTTTAGTCTGCTTACGTTGCTATCCCTGTTTACTGCTTTTCTGCCCAGGCTGGCGGGGCTGTTTCCCGGTGGGGATGCAGAGCCGTCCGTTGAAGAGGACACGTCGGCGGAGCGGAACAAGGCGCTGGCGGCGACAATTGCCGTCGCCGTGGCGATGAGGCAGGGGCATCTGCCGGACGAGGCTGGGGACGAAGGTTAGGGGAGGCCGTAGACGTTGGAAGAGCTACGAGAGTTTGTAAACGCAAGCGGCCTGACCAATTTTGGATGGCAAAACCTGCTTCTTCTGTCGGTGGGTGCGGGGTTTGCGTTCGTGGCGATAGCGAAGAAGACGGAGCCCTATGTGCTGCTGCCCATCGGGATCGGGATTATTCTGGCGAATCTGCCACTGACCGGGTTGACCCACTATAGCGCGGAGGCTGGGCAGCAGGAGTCTGGGATTCTGGGGGTGGTGTTTGAGTTTGCGATATTCAAGTGGAACCTGCTGCCGCCGCTGATTTTCCTTGGCCTGGGAGCGTTGACGGACTTCGGGCCTATCATAGCGAATCCGAAGACGCTGCTATTGGGAGCGGCGGCGCAGATGGGCGTTTTTGCGGCCTTCTGGCTGGCGCTGGTGGTTGGGTTCAACCTACAGGAGGCGGGGGCGATTGCGATTATTGGCGGCGCGGACGGGCCGACAACGATCTTTGCATCGGCGCGACTGGCGCCGGAACTCTTGGGGATTACGGCGGTGACGGCGTACTCCTACATGGCGAGCGTGGTGTTCATCCAACCGCCGTTGATGCGCTTGTTGACGACCAAGAAGGAGCGGGAGATAGTGATGCGTCCATTGCGGGAGGTTTCCCGCAGGGAGAAGCTGCTGTTCCCGGCCGCCACTATGATCATCATCATACTGGTGGTGCCGGAGTCGGCGCCGCTGATTGCCATGTTCATGATCGGCAACCTGTTCCGGGAGAGCGGAGTGGTGCCGCGGCTCTTCAACGCCGCCTCGAACGAAGTGCTGAACGTGGCGACGATATTCCTGATGATTACGGTGGGAGCGCAGTTGTCTTCGGAGAGGGTGTTTGACGTAGACACCATCAAGATTCTGGGGCTCGGACTCGGGGCGTTTGCGTTCAGCACCGTGAGCGGGCTGGTCTTCGCCAAGGTGATGAACCTTTTCGTGAAGGAGAAGGTGAATCCGCTTATCGGATCGGCGGGGGTATCGGCGGTGCCGATGGCGGCGCGGCTTTCGCACAACATAGGGCGGAAGGCCAATCCGGCCAACTTCCTGCTTCCACACGCCATGGGGCCTAACGTGGCGGGTGTGATAGGGTCGGCGGTGGTTGCCGGAGTGTTCATCTCGGTGCTGGGGTAGGCGGGTCGTGGGTTTCTTCAGTGTGCATCAGATTGGCAAGATTGTTGAGGGAATGGCGGTGTTGAGGGAAGGCAGGTGCGCGACGGCATCGAGATTCTTCGTCGCGGGGCCTCCTCAGGATGACATGTGTTTGGGATTGTCGGAGGGAGAGAGCTAGATGGTCCGGCTGCGGGTGAAGGTGGAGGATCGATGGTTCGACGTGGATGTGGGCACGTGGGAAGGGGGGCAGGTGCGGGTGTTGGTGGACGAGGAGCCGGTGATGGTGCGGCTGTCGGACGTGGCTGAAGCAACCTCAACGGAGCAGTCAGATGTCGGCGGGGAGGCAGCGTCGGGGGAGAGTGCAGGTGATGGCGCTGTGCGGTCGCCGCTTCCGGGGGTTGTGCTGTCGATTGACGTGGGAGTCGGCGACAGGGTTGCGGCGGGATCCAGGGTGTGCGTGCTGGAGGCGATGAAAATGGAGCAGGAGCTGACCGCGCCGAGGGACGGGCGGGTGAAGGCGGTGAGGGTGCAGAAGGGGCAGAACGTTTTGATAGGTCAGATGATATTGGAATTGGAGTGAGGGAAGGATGGCAGTTGACGTAAGAGAGGTTGAGAATGGCGATTAAGCGGGTTGCGATATTGAGTCCGGGGGACATGGGGCACGCGGTGGGGCGCTCTCTGAAGGAGGGCGGTCTGGAGGTTATCACGTATCTGGAGGGCCGGAGCGAGCGGACGCGGGGGCTGGCCGAGGCAGCAGGGATTATCGACATGCCGGATTTGGAGTCGGTGGTGGATGAGGCGGACCTGGTTCTTTCGATAATGGTGCCTGCAGAAGCTGTGGCGCTTGCGAGGGACGTGGGGCAGGCCATTCGAACCATGGGCGTCGACGTGTATTACGCCGACTGCAATGCAATTTCACCGCTAACAACGATGCAGATAGAGGAAATCATCGCCGGAGACGGGGGGAGATACATCGACGGGGGGATTATCGGCGGGCCGCCGAGGGGAGGGTATAGACCGCGGTTTTACGTTTCGGGCGAGAATGCGGCGGTGATGTCCGAGTTGGACGGGATGGGAATTATTGTGAAGCAGATGGGGGACGAGGTTGGACGGGCTTCCGGGATCAAAATGTGCTACGCGGGAATGACGAAGGGAACTTCGGCGTTGCACGTGGCGGTGCTGTCGCTGGCGAATTCGTTGGGACTGTCGGAGGAACTGGCGGCGGAGTTTGAGTCGAGCCAATCGGCGGCCTTCGAGGCGATGGAGTCGGGAATTGCGCGGCTGCCGGCGCGGGCGGGGCGGTGGATTGGAGAGATGGAAGAGATTGCGGCGACTTACGAAAGCCAGGGGCTGCCTCCTGGATTCCACCAGGGTGCAGCGTCGATGTACAGGCTGCTGAGCAGGACGCCTTACGCCGACGAGCGGGCGGAGACGGTGGACGAGAGCCGGACCACTGCCGAGACCATCAATGCGGCGGTGGACGCGTTGAAGGGGACTTCCTAAGTGGCTAATTCGCCGTGCGCGTGATACGCTGACGGTCGAATTCGCAAAGCGTAAATTCCAGGGGAGATATTCAGTTTGAGTCCTAGACAGCGCTATTCCAAGAGGGTAAGTCTATTTACCGAATCGATAATTCGGGAGATGACCCGGGTCAACAACATGCACGAGGGAATCAACCTGGCCCAGGGGTTCCCGGACTTCGACCCTCCGCGCCCGCTTATAGAAGCGGCCAAGGACGCGCTGGACGGCGGGTTCAACCAGTACGCGATCACGTGGGGGGCGCCTTCATTGAGGCAGGCGCTGGCCGAGAAGTTCGCCTGGTACAACGGGGTCGAGATTGACCCGGAGCGGCACATCACCATCGCCTGCGGGGGCACCGAGGCGATGCTTTCGGCGATGCTGGCGACCGTCGATCCCGGAGACGAGATCATTGTCTTCGAGCCTTTCTATGAGAACTACGGGCCGGACACGCTGCTCTGCCAGGGGAAGCCGATCTACGTGCAGATGTACCAGAGGGGGGACGAGTTTGTCTTCGACGAGGACGAGCTGCGGAGAGCGTTCAGCGCGAAGACAAAGGCAATCGTCATCAACACGCCGCACAATCCCACGGGCAAGGTGTTCTCTCGCGCCGAACTGGAGACAATTGGCGAACTTTGCCAGGAGTATGATGCGCTGGCCATCACCGACGAACCCTACGAGCATATTCTGTATGACGGAGAGACCCATTGCAGCATCGCGTCGCTGCCGGGGATGGGGGAGCGGACGATTACCATAAACAGCGTTTCGAAGACGTACAGCGTGACGGGGTGGCGCGTGGGGTGGTGCATCGCGCTGGACGAGGGGATTACGACGGGGATACGTCGTGCCCACGACTTCGTGACGGTTGGCGCTGCGGCGCCATTGCAGGAAGCCGCGGCGGTGGGGTTGCGTTTTCCGCAAAGCTACTACGACGAGTTGGCAGCGGGATACGTGGAGCGGCGGGACACGATGCTTTCGATTCTGGGGGAGATGGGGTTCGACTACGTGACGCCCAAGGGGGCGTACTACGTGATGACGCATTACCCCGATTGCGGGTTTGAGGACGAGAATGAGTTCTCGATATTTCTATCGAGCGAGATTGGTGTGACGCCGGTGCCGGGGCGGGCGTTCTATCACCGGCAGGAGATGGGGAAGCCGTATATTCGGTTCGCGTTTCCGAAGACGCCGGAGACGTTCGCGCGGGTACGGGAGAGGTTGTCGAGGTTGGGGGAGTTTCGGCGGTAGGGGGTGACTGCGTCACGAGATCCTTCGGCTGCGCTCAGGACAGGAATTGGCAGGGGTGGGCGTGGGTGGAGGGGGTTGGTTTCGGCGCGGGATGTTGCTGACGGGGGAGGGCGGTTCGCGAGCCGACCCTACGGGGTGTGGATGTAGGGGGAATCACCCCCATCCAAACCTTCCCCCATCGAGGGGGAAGGGTGAAGAGGGTAGGGGGAGGGCGTCGAGCGGCGGCGAGATCCTTCGTCGCGGGGCCTCCTCAGGATGACATGTGGGTGGAGAGGGAAGAGGCGGGCGGCTCGCGAGCCGCCCCTACGGGAGTTGTGGTGGCAAAGTGAAAGGGCCGGTTTAGGACCGGCCCTTACGTTTCTCTTGGCTGATCAGCCCCGTCCCTCCGATTGGCTCAGAGGAGGGCGTCAACCGGCGGCGAGATCCTTCCTCGCGGGGCCTCCTCAGGATGACATGTAGGCGTAGGGGGAAGAGGTTTTGGGTTGGGGTTAGTTGCCCATGCGGTAGAGGTTGACGGCGTTGTCGCAGGTGATTTTGCGTCGGTCCGCTTCGTTGAGCTTGCCCATGGTGCTTTCGATGACTTCCTGGGAGCCGGGCCAGACGCCGTCGGGGTGGGGGTAGTCGGAACCCCACATGAGGTTGTCGACGCCGATGTGCTCGGCCATGTAGTTGACGCAGGGGTCCTGCTGGAAGGTGGTCGCGCCCTGCCGGTACCAGTATTCGCTGGGGAGCATGGTCATGCGGGGCTCGAACTTTTCGTCGAGGAGGCTGTCCCTGTACTTGATGTCCATGCGCTCGATGACGAAGGGGATCCAGCCTGCGCCGCATTCGCCGAGGACGAAGCGGAAGTTGGGGAGTCTTTCGCAGGCACCGCTCATGATAATGCTGATGAGCCATTCGGAGCCGGCAAGCTGGCCAAGGGGCAGGGAGGTACCGACGAAAGCCAGCTGGTTCTGGGTGGGTTCATCGGCGCTGAAGGACTTTTGGCCTTCCTCGCCCTCGATGGGGCCGGGGACCTTGAGGCCGCCGCCACCGATATGAAATGAGATGGGCAGGCCGGTTTCCGCCGCCGCATTCCATAGGGGGTCCCAGTGGCCGTCGCGGAGGTAGATGGGCCGGGTGGTGCCGCTGACGTAGAGCTCGCCGCCACGGATGCCCGGGTTGTTCGCTGCTCTACGGAGTTCCTCTCCGCCGAGGACCGGGTCGTGGATGGGCATACAGGCGAGGGCGTACCAGCGGCCAGGGGTGGCGGTGCAGAAGTCGGAGACCCAGTCGTTGTAGATGCGGTAGCTTTCGGAGAGGACCTCCGGGTTGCGGATTCTCATGCCGGCGGTGGTCATGCCATAGAGAATCTCAGCGTCGACGCCGTCGATTGCCATGTCGTTAAGGCGGAGTTCGGGGTCGATGGCGTGGGCGCCGCCTTCGTAGTAGCCAGCCTCGTACATCTTGTCCACCTGACGGCGGTGGCCGCGCTTGGGGGCGCTGAATCCGAATCCGAGGCCGCCGTAGACGCCGAGCTCTCGGCCTTCCGTTACCCAGCGGGGGCCGTTGTCGGTGTCAACCACTTTGGGCATTGCGTCCTTCAGGTGGCTGGGGCCGTTCTTTTCGAACAAGTCGCCGGGCAGCCAGCTCATGTCCATGTGGGAATCCGCCGAAACAAGGTTGTACTTCATGGAACTCCTCCCAGTGCAGGATGAGGTTACTATACCACAGGTTTTGGGAGGGGGAGGCGGCGAGAGGGCAGGTTTGAAACCTGCCCATACCAAGACGGTGATTTCCGACGGGCGAGGTTGAATCTGTATACGCCAGGGGATACTCTTGGCTTTATCCTGGGTCAGGAGGTGTAGCGATGGGTGTGCGAATTGGCGAAGGGGAATTTGTCTACGAGGTGGAGGAGGGTTGGGGTCAGTTGCCGGAGGGTTGGGGATTCAAGGAGGTAGCGGCGGTGGGGGTCGATGCCAAGGGGAGAGTGTACGCCTTCAACCGAGGGGAACACCCGGTGATTGTGTTCAGTCGGGAGGGGGAGTTCTTGACTTCGTGGGGAGAGGGGATGTTCCCGAGGGCCCACGGGGTGACGATGGGGCCGGACGACACGATCTATCTGACGGACGATGACGACCACACGGTGCGGAAGTGCACCTACGACGGGAAGGTGCTGCTGACGCTGGGGACTAGCGGGAAGCCAGCGCCATTTCACAGCGGGAACCCATTCAATCGGTGCACGCACGTGGCCATCTGCCCCATCAACAACGACTTCTACGTGTCGGACGGGTATGGGAACGCGAGTGTCCACAAGTATGACGAAGGCGGCAATCTGTTGTTTTCGTGGGGCGGGCCGGGGACTGAGCCGGGGCAGTTCAACATCGTCCACAACATCTCCACGGACAAGGACGGGTACGTGTACGTGGCGGACAGGGAGAACCACAGGGTGCAGGTGTTTGATTCCAAGGGGAAGTATGAGACGCAGTGGGTGAACATGGCGAAGCCGTGCGGACTCTATATCGACGATGGCCAATTTGATGCCGACGGGCGACAGCTCTGTTACATCGGCGAGTTGGGGGCGGCAATTTCGGCCAACGAGGGCGCGCCCGGAATGGGGCCGAGGGTGAGTGTGTACGATCTGGAGGGGCAGGTTCTGGCGCGGCTGGGGGATACGGGGCCGGGGTTGGAGGCGGGGAGGTTCATCGCGCCGCACGGCATTGCGCTGGACTCCAACGGGGACATGTACGTGGCGGAGGTTTCGTGGACGAATACGGGGAGCTTGATGGACCCGCCACGGGAGATTAGGAGCCTTCAGAAGCTGGTGAAGGTGAATGGTGCGTAGGGGGGAGATTTTTGGCTGGGGCCTCCTTAGGATGACGTGTGTGGGGGGCTGAAGAGTGGGCCCCCGCGTTCGCGAGGGAACGGGAGGGAGGAGGGGGAGGGCGGCACGCGGAGCCCGTTTCAGAAATCCAACCTCTGCGAGCAATGGGACTTCTGGATTCCGGCTTTCGCCGGAATGACGGATGGGTTTGGGTGCTGCGGCTAGGTTTGGGTTTGGGTAGAGGGGGCGGGCGATTCGCGAACCGCCCCTACGGGAGTTGTGAGCAGTGAAGGGCGGTTTCGGGGGCAAGATGCTTCGTCACGGGGCCTCCTCAGAGTATCTGTGTTGAGAATCAAGGGTATTCAGGTAGAAGAGGAGGGATTGGGGACCCAGGGAGTGCCGCGTTGGGCAACGGCGCTGAGGAGCAACAGGAGCTTACGCATGACGGCGGTGAGGGCGAGTTTGCCGGACTTGCCGCGACGACGGAGTCCTTGATAGAAGTTTTTGAGGTCGTAGTTATGTCGAACGGCGGAGAGGGCAGCCATGTAGAGGGCGCTGCGCACCTTGGCGCGTCCACCGCGGATGGAGCGATAGCCCCTTCGGGCGCCGCTGTCCTTGGACCAGGGGGCGAGGCCTACGAGGGAGGAGAGCTGTCTGCCGTTGTAGAGGCCCAACTCTGGGAGGTAGACGGCCAGTATGGCGCTGGTCTGCTGGCCCACGCCTGGGACACTCTGGTAGAGATCGGTCTTGCGGGTCAAGAGTTGGCACTGGTGCAATCTCTTGTGGCACTCCTTGTCGAGGCGCTGGATCTCGTTATCGAGCCATTTGATGTGGCGCTGCATAGAGGAGCGAGCGTCTTTGGCAACGCCTTTGTCGAGCCGGTTCTTCTCCCGGGTTCGCTCCTGTACCAGCTGTCGACGACGGCTTAGCAGGTCTCTGAGTTCCTCCTCCTCGGTGTTCGGAGAGATGGTGTTGGACAACTCAAAGGTCTCTCCGTAGCGGGAGAGCATTTGGGCGTCTAGGCGGTCGGTCTTGGCCTGGTTACCCACTATACGGGCGAAGTTGCGTACCCGGTTGGGGTGGATTGGGTGCTCATTGATCTCCGAGTCCCTGACGGCTTTGACGAGGGGTCTCTCATAGCCGCCGGTGGTTTCGTATACCAGGTGGGTGACGCTGCAGCTTCGCAACCAGCCCAGCAGCCGGGCTATCTCCTTTTGGTTGTTGTCAAAGCGCTGGGGTGAACCTCCTGACACTGACACGTCCAGGCTTCTCTTACCCACGTCCACTCCCGCTACTACTTTCACTTTGTGCACCTCCTCATCTATAATGCTTCTTGTCCTCCACACTTGCGATACGGGCCATTATGCCCAGGCATCCGTTCGGAGCGACATAGCGGCGTGAGGGGTGTCCAACTCTGAACGGCGCAGGGACCTTACTTGCAGTTCCCTCGCCCAATGACAGTCGACGCGCCCCTCTCGCCCGCCCTCCAGATTGGCCTATCTGGGGGGCTTTTGCAATCATACAAATGACATGTGTGTTGAGGGGGTAGGGAGAAGAGGGGGAACGGGGGATGGCGTGGCCCAGGGGCGAGATTCTTCGTCGGGGGCCTCCGCAGGGAAAAGAATGGGGGATTATGTGATGGATTGTAATATGGGAGGAGAGCGATGACCAAGATTCTGGTGATTCAGGGCGCGGGGATGAATATGCGGGGGCGGGCGCAGATTGAGATCTTCGGGACGACGACGCTGGAGGAGATAAACGATGCGGTGCGTCGGTACGCGGAGGAGTTGGGCGTGGGGGTGGAGATTTTTCACTCCAACATCGAGGGGGAGGTGGTGAACGCGCTGTACGAGGGACATGACGGAGACGTAGACGCGGCGGTCATCAATCCTTCGGGGTACACGACGGGGACGGGGCCGCTGCTGACGGCGATGACGCAGGTTCGTTTTCCGGTGATTGAGGTGCACGCCTCCAACCCTTCGGCGAGGGGCGTGGCGTCGAAGGTGCAGCCGGTTAGCCGGGGGTTGGTATACGGGTTTGGGGTGTTCGGGTATTACCTGGCGATGCGGGGAGCGAAGGAGCTGGTGGAGGGCGAGTAGGGCTGTGTTCTTTCAAGCTCCGGAGGGGTTTGGAAGAATGAAGTCAGTTGGGGCGTTTGTGGGGGTAGGTTAGCCGCGGGTTGAGAGTGGGTTCCTGGTTTCGCAGGAACAAGAGTAGGGGAGGGGGAAGGAAGAGTGGGCCCCCGCGTTCGCGAGGGAACGGGGAATTTTCCCGGCAGCGAGATTCTTCACTCCGCTTCGCTGCGTTCAGAATGACATGCGGGTGGAGGGCGTGGGGGATATGGGACGACATTCCGGCTCGGAGGCCGGAGTGACGATTGTGGAAAAATCACCAGAGGGGGCAGGACCCCCCCACCAGATTCTTCGTCGCAGGGCCTCCTTAGAAAAAAGCGGAGGAGGGCAATCAGAAGGGATGGTCTCCAGAGAAGACGTGGGCGGGTTTGGGAGACGCCGTTATTTGTAGTCTTCGTCTGGGGGCCAGATGGTGTGGCTGCCGCGGCCTGCGCCGGAGGGGCCAGCGTCGCGCCAGTCTTTAGTAGTCTCCAGCCACTTTTTGATGTGGGGCGTCTGAGTGTGGGCTTTGAAAGCGGCTTCGTCCTTGTAGACCTCGTAGAGCCAAATGCGGTCGGAGTGGTCGGCGTCCTGGATGATGTCGAAGCGGAGGCAGCCGGGCTCGTTCTCGACGGAGCCTTTGGCGTCGAGGATCATGGCTTCGATAAACTGCTCTTTGAAGTCGTGCTTGATCTGGATGGGGGCGATGATGACGTACATCTTCTCTCCTTTGTGGATGAAGTAAGGTGGGAGTCATTCTAGCAGGGGAGGATGGGTGCAACAACGGGGGACGGGGTGTTGTGCGTTGGCGGGTTGGGATGGGCTTGGGTAGAGAACGGGTTCCTGCCTTCGCAGGAACAAGAATGGGGTCAGGTGCAGCGCTCCCATTCGCGTTCGATGTAGTTACGGAGTTCGAGGGGGAGGGTGACTGTTCCGGCGACGGCGTTCTCCAGCATTCGTCCGGGGCGGCCGGTGGCGGGAATCAGTACGGACACTCGGGGGTCGGCAAGGATCCAGGCCAGGGCGGCTTGGCCCCACGTTTCGATGCCGACTTCGCGGAGAGGCGTCAGGTCCGGGCGCCGCTTGAGTCTCGTCACGACTCTGCCTTTCACGAGGGGGCGCATTACTATGACGCCGATGCCCAATTCCGCGGCGAGGGGGAGAATCTTCACCTCTGCCTTTCGCTCCAGCAGGCTGTAGGGGACCTGGATGGCGTCGACCCTGGCGTTGAGCATGACGTGGGCTAACTCGTCGTAGTAGCGGGGGAGGTAGTGGGTTATACCGATGACGTCGATTTTGCCTTCGGCCTTGAGTTGTTCCAAGTAGGAGAAATGGGTACGCCAGTCGACCAGGTTGTGAATCTGGAGGACTTCGATGTGGTCCGTCCCGAGGAGGTCGAAGGAGCGTTGGATCTGGGCGCGGCCGGCTTCGACGCCGGCGCAGTAGACTTTCGTGGCGAGCTGGTATTTGTGGCGTCGTCCGCGTATGCCGTCGCCGATGACGGCTTCGGCGCGGCGGTACATGGGGGAAGTGTCGAGGAAGGTTGCGCGCGATTCGAGGCAATCGTCGAGGATTCGGCGGCAGTTTTGCATTTCGTCCGCCGATTCCACGTTGAAGCCGGAGGATGAGGCGGAGCCCATGCCGATTACGGGGACGGTTAGGGGGCCGAGTTTGCGGTGTTGCATGACCAGGGCTACCGGTGGGACCAGTCTTGGGAGTCGTTGGAGGAAGGGGAGAGGCCGAGGATGTCGCCGTCGGTGGTGACGCCGAGGCCGAGGACGGTGCGGTTAGCGTAGGCGAAGTAGCTGACGACCTGGTTGATTTCGAGGATCTCGCCGTCGTCGAATCCCGCTTTTCTGAGACCGTTTATGTGTTTTTCGGCGATGATAGAGGGGCTCTTGGTGAGGGCATTTGTGTAGGTAAGGGCGGCCAGTTCCTTGCCATCGAAGGCGTCCTGGGGTCTGTGTCGGTTGAAGGCGTCGAGGATTGTTTTGGCGCGGGCGTCGTCCTTGAGGAGGCGGCGGAGACCTTCGTAGTGGTGGTCGACGCAGTAGCCGCAGCGGTTGATGATGCTGACGAAGAGGCCCAGGGTTTCCAGGAAGGACTTGGGGAGGGTGTTGCCGCTGTGATGCAGCGTGGCCTTGTAGAGGGCGAGGTGGCCCTCCATGGTGTGTGGACGCAGGCTGTGGGCCATCATGATGTTGTCGACGACGTCGTTGGGCCCTTTAATGCGACGATACAGGTCCGCCAGCCTGCCGGCGGCCTTGTGGAGGGGGATGGTGTTAATCCAAGTCATGTGCTTTCGAATATCAAGTATATGCCAGTGGGGGTGGACAGGAAAAGCCGGTCGGCGATTGTTACGGCGCGTGTTACCTGGGGGAGGAGGTTGAGGAAGCGGGATTCCTGCTTCATGACGTCGTCGGGACTTTCTATGTCTTCACAGACCTGCTTCGTGGCGGACGGAGGGCCGATAGCAATTGACTCGTCGTGAATCTCAAAAGTTGCCTGGTAGGTATTGCAGCCCGCAGACCCGTCAACCTGATCGTCGTGGAGTAAAACGGAAACGGTGGAACCTGGAATGACTGCCTCTTTGCTGCGGCTTCCAAGATGGTCCGTGGTCAGGTCTACAAAGAACTTCAAGGACCACATCGCTGGTGAAGAATCCGGTGGCATCGTCGGAAGTTCATCGAGGGTCAGGGTTTCCCCCAAACGTGTTCCTATCATTAGTTAGCCGATAACAAGCGGTGTTATCAAACTACCGCAGATTCATCTTAACTTAATCTCTTTTGCAGCCTCTCAGCCCAGCCTTAGACCGATTCCCAAAATGAGTGGAAAACATCCGGGTTAATCCCATTGATTTCCAACAACTGGTCGAACATCTCTGCCGGAATGTGTCTATTGAACAGTTTGGTATCAAGAATCAAGGGGTTCGCAACTTCCTGATATTCATAGGATTGGAAGCCGCCATCCTCTTTAACAAACTTATAGCCCATACGCTCCAAGACCATCCTGATCTCATCCGGCGTAGGCATACTGTGCGTCATAAACTAACTCTTCCTCAACATCACTGGCATCTACTATTTGCCACTGCACATCGTGACAGTTCAAATACTCTCGAAAATCTGCCTCTTCATGATTCTCATAGAAATGATCTCTCACGAAGTCCATAACGTTTGTAGACCGAACTTTTAACTCATCCAGCGAGTCAGCACAAATCACTATCTCCAAATCTCTGGAAAAGGCGACCCATACATCGCCGGCTGGCGCAAACTTCCAGTTTAAACTAAAGGTCACAATTCTTTTAGACATTTCAACCTCTGATACCAACTCACCTCAAAATATCAAATTTACGGATACCTTCCACTCCTCTGTCCGACGGATCATAGGCGCGAGGCCCCTGCCCACACATCCAGTGGGGGCTACGGCTCTCTGTCGTTGATCTTCCCTAGAATCTGTTATATTAGATTAAATCCACCATTTGCTCAAGTGTAGATATCTTGCCTCGATGGGGGCTGGTTCCATCACGGACGATTTAGTAGCCGAAATACGTACAATTGCTGAATTCCTGTGATAATTCTCCGTCAGGTAAAATACAAGATACGCAGGATGGGGACCTTTGGGACGTCCATTCTATAGTAAGAGGGGCGTCTTAGCGGCGAAATCGGTTCTCCGCAGACACTTCCCCAACGGCAACGCCCTAGTGATAGAAATCATTCGTATAGAGCACACCTAATCTACAACAAGGGGGAGGGGTTGGGGTCAACGCCAGTGGGAGGGCATGCCGTGGCGGTCGAAGAACTCGTCCATTTCGACGGGGAGGCCGGTGTTGTTGGACTCCTCGCAGGCGGCGATGATACCGAAGGTCTTGAGGTGGTCGATGGCCGTTGGTTCGGGGCGGAGGTTGCCTTCGGCAAGCTGGTCTAGGATTTCCGACACCATGACCCGAGCGTCGTCCACGAGCTGTTCCTGCTCAGGGAGGGGAATTTTCTCCATGACGTCGTTTTCGGAGCCGCGGATGACTCGAAGGTCTTTGAAGAGCTCGTACTGGAAGAGTGCGCCGTCGTCGCAGTCGGTACGCCAGAGGAACTGGTCGAGCTTGGTCTGGCCGGACCAGGTCCCGAAATAGTTGACCTGCAGACCGGCGGTCATGTCGAAAATGGCGATGGTTGTAGCGTCGTCGCGGTACATGCTCCAGGGCGGGTTTGAGCAGCGGCAGGTTACGCGCTCGACTTCGGAGTCGTAGACGAATCGGATGGAGTCGACGTGGTGGATGACCTGCTCATATAGCATGGGCTGGCGCATGGTGAGGGGGAAACGGTTGAGGAAGGGGGCGTAGCCGTCGCGGTTGCGCCAGTAGGAATAGCCGGCGAAGCGAGGAGCGCCGATTCTGCGGCTGCGGAGGATTTCGCGGGCCTTGAGGATGCAGTGCTGCCAACGAAAGTTGAGTCCGACGGCAAAGCCCAACTTGGCGTCCTCGGCGGCTTTGGCCATGCGAATGCCTTCATCGAAGTCGAGGGAAAGAGGCTTTTCAGAGAGGAGGTGGGCGCCGCTTTCGAAGACCTTCATCACGTTTTCGTATCGGTCCATGGGGGGCGTGGCCAGGACGACGAAATCGGGCTGGAGGTCCTTGAGGGCCTGGCCCATGTCGTTGTAGCAGTTCTTCGGGTCTGCTTCGTACATCGTCTGCGCCCATTCGAGGTTGTTGTCGTCCAAGTCGACGTAGCCGACAGTGTGAGATTTCTGCTCTTCGTGCATGATGCGGGCCCATTTCTTACCGCGGGCGCCGAGGCCGACCATGAGGGTCCGTGCGGGATTGTTCATGTATTGAGGATGTTCCTTTCTGCGTAGGTGAGGGTCTTGTCGAAGATGTCGACCATTTCGCGGATCTCGTCTTCGGTGATGGTCAAGGGGGGATGGATGTTGAGGCGTGCGCCGCTGCAACGCATGTAGAGGCCGCTATCCACCATGAAGCGGGTCAGGTCCCGTCCGACCTGCTTGCCGCCGAGGGGTTCTTTGGTGCCATCGCCCTTGACGAGTTCGACTTCGGCGAGGAGGCCGACAGACCGGACGTCGCCGACGGTGGAGTGCTCCTTGAGGGTCTCAAGCTGGGAGCGGAGGAAGGGGGCAAGGGCGGCGCTGCGCTCGACGAGGCGTTCACGTTCGATGATTTCCAGATTGGTGAGGGCGGCGATGGAGACGACGGGGTGGCTGCTGAGGGTGTGGGACTGTATGAGGGTATTGTCGGGCTCGCCGAGGAAGCGTTCGAAGACCTGATCGGTGGCTACGACGGCGCCGATGGGCTGGTAGCCGCTGCCGAGGGTCTTGCCGAGGACCATCAGGTCGGGTTCGAGATCGTAGTGGTCGCCGCCGAACCAGGTCCCCGTCCTTCCGAAGGCGGTGACGACTTCATCGGCGATGAGGAGGATGTCGTGCTTAGCGCAGAGGTCTTTGACAATATCCCAATACTCCGTTGGGGATACGAGGGCGCCCTTGGGGATAGGCTCAACGAGGATGGCGGCGATAGAGTCGGGGTCTTCGTATTCGATAGTTGCCTCGATGGAGCGGGCGCAGCCCAGGTTACAGGTCCCGGTGCAGAAGAGGCAGCGATATGGGTTTGCTTCCGGGACCATGACGCCCATGGGAAGGGCGGGTTCGAAGATAAGGGAGCGGATGGCGGGGTCGCCGCTGACGCTCATGGCCCCCCACGTGTAGCCGTGGTGGGAGTAGTTGCGGTAGAGGACCTTGTATTTCTTGGGGTTGCCATTCTGGGCGTGGTACTGGCGGACAACCTTGAGGGCGGCCTCGATGGCCTCGGAGCCGGAGAGGGTGTAGAAGGAGCGGGTCAGATTGCCAGGGGTGAGGTCTGCCAGCTTCTTGGAGAGCCGGGCGGTGGGTTCGTTGGTGAAGGGGACGGTACCGGAGCCGCTGAATTCGAGGTCCAGCATCTGCTGGTAAACGGCCTCGGCGATTTCGCGGCGTCCGTGGCCGACGAGGCAGCAGTGGGAGCCGCCGGTGGCGTCGAGGTAGCGGTTGCCTTCGCTGTCGATGACGTAACAGCCCTCGCCCTTAGCGGCGAGACCGAGGCCGGTGGGGTCATCGCGGCCCGAAAACTGGGAGTGGCTCGACCAGACGTGGTCTTTGGCCAAGCCGATGAGTTCGTTGACAGTTTGCTCGTTCATTGGGTCTCCTTGGGAGGTTGTTTGGCCATTATGCGTTATTTGAGGGGTTAATCCAACAGCCAGTTGTCATTTGTCCGCATGGACTCTGCTATGAGGGAAACGGGGACGGAGCCGTAGGAGAGGAAGGCGTCGTGGAAGTTCTTGAGGTTGAAGCGGTTGGCGTGCTTCGACTTCATCTCTTCGCGGAGATTGACGATGGCGTCGGAGCCTATGAGGTACATCATGGCGGCGCCGGGGAACATTGTGTTTTTCACGGCTTCGGCGCGGGAGGCACCGGCGGACATGCCGACGCGGTCGGCGTAGAAGTCCTGGGCCTGCCGGAGGGTGAGCTTGCCGGTGTGGATGCCCACATCGACGATAGCGCGGGCGCAGGCGCGGAGGCGGACGTTGTGGAGGGAGTAGCTCTCCAGGGCGGTGAGGAAGTTAACTTCGTCCATGAGCTTGACGCTGTAGGTGGCCCAGCCTTCGGCGAGGGTGCCGGCGCAGAAGAACGCGAGGCGGGAGGCGACGTCTACGGCGGCGATCTGCCCGATGCGGGATTCGGCGCGATTGTTGGCGTACCAGTTCTGGACGTGGTGGCCGAGTGCTGCGTGGTGGATGACATGGTTGAGCTTGATGACGCTGTTGTTGGAGGCCTTGAGCATCTGCAATCGTTGGGCTGCGGGGAGACCCCAATCTATGGGGGCGAGCATGCAGTCGATGGCGAGGATGTCGTCAAAGGCGGGGGCGGAATGATAGGGGAGGAAGTATAGCTTCGACGCTGCGCCCAGGGCCCACGGGGGGCGGGGGATGAAGCGGATGTCGCATTCGGGCCAGGTGACGAGATCGTTCTGCTCCGAGACGGCGCGGCAGGCCCGCCAGAGGCCGTAATGGTGGGGGAAATAGTGGTCGACGGTGGGAAAGTGGCGTTCGAGCTTGGCGAGGGCGTCGCGCCAGTTTGAGGCGTCGAAGTCGTTGGCGTGGGCGGCCAGCATTGCTTCGCTGTCGCGGAGTTGGTCCCAGGCGTAGGCTTCCACTTCGTCGGCGCTCATGTCGAGGCAGTGACCTTTGCGGAGCATGAGGCTGAAGGCCTGCTCGCCGGAGGCGTAGGCATCGTTGGCGGGGAGGTCGGTTTCCAGCCAATGCTTGAATTGGCGGAAGGCCTCAGCGGCGTTTGTGGCGGCGGATTCCGCTTGGCTGGACTCGACATTGTTGTCGCGGAGGAGGTGTTGCAGACCGGTCTCGAGGAAAGCGAGGGCGCCTTCGCATTCGCGGACGGCACGTTCGATCCAGGCTGCGGGGGCGGCTTCGATGTTTTTTCGGGCCTGGGTGAGGAGGGCGTCGATGCCGTTCATGCGCTCGTTGGCGGCTTCGAGCCTTTGGGGGAAGGGGGCGAAATCGCGGCGAAATAGGGAAAGGACGCCAAATATGGCCTCGCCGACGTAGAAGGAGGGGTTGCCGCGGTGGAAGTGGTTGGACTGGAACTCCCACTGCTGGATTTCAAGAAAGCCCGATGCCAGTTGACGGTCCATCTGCTGGGCTTCCGTGAGGGGTTCAGAGGGGAGGGTGGCGAGGTCATTCTGGAGCCGGGTCATGTCGGAGACGCAGGCTTCTACGCCTTCAGGGGAGAGGTCGGGAAGGAGATGGTCGTAGTCGTGGACGCCGATGAAGGTGGCGTTGACGGGTCGGTGGCGGTAGTAGGATGAGAGGAAGCGGTCTAGCCACTGTGAGAATTGGGTTGGCGTCGCATCCACGGCTATCTCTCCAGGGGGAGGTCGACCCAACGTCGTTCGCGGCAGGAGAGTTCGACGGCGTTGATGACCTCCTGGACTGCTGCGCCGTCGACGAAATTGCCCTGGTTGCGGGGGCCGCCTTCGAAAATCTCGTCGATGAAATCCTTGATGAGATTGGCGTAGAAGAGACTGCGCCAGCTTTCGGTGGGCGCACCGCCGCCGGGATAGTATTTGTCAGGGATGGAAAGCTCCTTGAACTCGACGCTGTCGGGGGTGGCGAACTTGATGGTCTCGGCGACGCCGAATTCCTCCACCATGCGACATATGATCGCGCCCTTGTCGCCGAAGATGCGGGCCTCGACGCCGGGGAAGTTGCCGACGGTGACGAAGCTGGTCTGGACGGAGCCGATGACGCCGTTGGCGAACTCGGCGATGAAAACGTCGCCGTCATCGATGTTCATGGGGGTGAGTTCGTCGCTGCCGTAGACCATTCTCTCGGGGATGAAGTTTCGCATGGTGCCGACGACGCTGGAGTATTCTGCGCCGACCCACCAGCGGCCGATGTCGATGATGGGCGCGCCGTAGCCCTCCAGGGAGACCACCTGGATCTGGGACTGGTCCTCGCGCATCTGGGAGCGGCGCAGGGGGGTCTGGGGATTGATCCACTGGGAGTTCTGCTCGTAGCCGTTGAATATGAAGGGCTTGCCGACGAAACCGTCGTCGATGAGGGATTTGGCGTACTGGACGCCGGGGGTGTACCGGAAAGTGAAGCCGAGCTTGGTCTTGAGGCCCTTGCTATCAGCGTGGGCTGAAAGGCGGAGGGTTTCGCGGAAGTCCTGGGCGACGGGTTTTTCGCAGAGGACGTGCTTGCCGGCGTCGATGGCGGCAATAGAGAGTTCGTGATGGGTGTCGGAGGGGGTTACGATGTCGATGACGTGAATGTCGTCGCGGGAGATGAGGCCCTGCCAGTCGTCGGTGGATTCGGGGATGCCGAAGTTGGCGGCCATGTCTTTGGCGAGTTTGGGTTCGACGTCGCAGAGGGCGACGAGCTCCACGCGGGGATCGCGGAGCCAGCCGGGGATGTGGGCCATGTTGGCCCAACGGCCCGCGCCGAGGACGGCGACTCGGAGTTTGTTTTCAGGCATGCGGTTCTCCTTGGGTTTTGAAGGTGGGAGTTAGTATAGCGTATTTTGGGGATGGGGCAGGGGGATGTAGGTGGGTAGAGCGGGAGTCACCCCCATCCAAACCTTCCCCCGTCGAGGGGGAAGGGTGAAGAGGGGGAGGGGGATAATTCCGGTGACAAGTCCCTTCGGCTTCGCTGGGCTGCGCTCAGGGTGAAGGGGTAGGGGAAAGAACGCCCCCGCATCCAGATTCTTCGTCGCGGGGCCTCCTCAGAAAAAAGAGAGGGAGGGGGAGGGCGGTTCGCGAACCGCCCTACGGGAGTTGTGGTGGTGGAGGGGCGGGTACGGCGCGCGGCTGCACGTGGGGAAGGTATTGGCTCCTGCCTTCGCAGGAGCAAGAAGGGGGTTGGTCTTGACAGTTGGGGTGGCTGGTCTACAATCAGCTAATCTAGGACGGGATTGAATGAAATGGACAGGTTTGGAGCCTGCTCCTAAGGTTGGGCGATGATGGGCTGAGGAGTTTCAGGCGCGAGAGGTAAGAGCGATGTTGGATACGATTATCAGTGGCGGTACGGTTGTCACACCCATGGGCGCGGGGAAGTGGGACGTGGGAATTCAGGGGGAAAAGATTGTCGTGGTGGCGATGCACGGCGCGCCGCTGCCAGAGGCGGGGAGGGTGATTGACGCTACGGGAAAGATTGTGGTGCCGGGGGGTGTGGAGCCGCATATTCACGCCGCATCCAATGTACAGCCTGGGATTCCGGAGTCGGTGCCGGGGGTGCCGAACGCGGGACCGCTGGAGCACTCGCTGGGGGCGATTTGGGGTGGCACGACGACGGTCGTCGACTTTGCGCCGGTGCCGAACGAGGGAGACCTGGCTGCTGGGATCCACGATTATATGTCGGTCTGGTCGGGGAACGCGTACACGGACTATTCCACCCACTGCATCTACTCCAGCTCCAACACGCCGGACGCGATTTCGAGATACGGGGAGCTGGTGCGGGCGGGATTTCCGAGCATCAAGATTTTCACCACGGACACGAAGCCGCCAGAGGGACGGATTCCGATCAGCCTCGTCGCCAAGATGGACATGGGGCGTCTGTTTGATTTGATGACGCAGATTGCCAGGCACGACGGGGTGCTGGCCGTGCACGGGTCAGATGATGAGGTAACGATGTACAACTACCTGACCGCTCGACAGCGGGGCCGGTGGGACTGGCACAACGCTCATCTTATTCACTCGAACCTGGCGGAAGAACTGGCATTTCGGAACGTGACGCGGCTGGCGGAGAGGACGGGGGTGGGGATGTACTTCGTCCACGTCACGGCCCACGAGGGGCTGGAGGCGATTGCGGAGGCGAGGAGCGACGGTCGGCCCGTGTACGGGGAGGTGCTGACGCTTGCGCTCTCCTTCGAGTGCAGCCGGTACAAGGAAGAGGACGGTATGAAGTACCACACCTTCCCGTCGTTGAAGTACGAGGAGGACAGGCTGGAGCTGTGGAAGGGGCTGATGAAGGATGATTTGGCGTTTACGGCGACGGACAGCGGGTTCACGACGTACCTGGACAAGATTGAGGGCCGGAACATGATGGACCTGAGGGGCGGAAACATCGGCATCGAGATTCGGATGGGGGTTGTATATACGGATGCGGTGGTGAAGCGGGGAATGACGTTGGAGCGGTTCGTGGATGTAACATCTGCCAACGCGGCGAAGATGCTGGGCTTGTACCCGAAGAAGGGGGCGATTGCGGTGGGGAGCGACGCGGACATTACGATCATGGACCCCTCGGTGCGGAAGGCGCTGTCGATGGACGACTTGCACCTGAGGGACTACAGTCCTTGGGAGGGGTGGGAGATTGAGGGATGGCCGACAACGGTGATGCTGCGAGGCAAGACGATGGTGGAGGACGGGCAGCTTCTGGGAGAACCCACCGACGGGCAGATGGTATTTCGGAAGATCGAGTCGTCGGTGCTGCAGAGACCTGCCTTTTGATTCTTTTGCCCTGGGTACTGACAACGTGAGTTTGGACCCTTGTTAGCGAGGGCATTGACGTGGCGTCCGCCGACGCCTTTCTATTACGGCTGGCTAATAATGGGGATGGGGGCACTGGCCACCTTCGCGTGCACGGGGATAACGCAGGTGGTGCTTGGGGGGATTCAGGACTTCATCTTCGAGGATACGGGGTGGAGCCGGAGCACGATTGCGCTGGCGGTGACGCTTGGGACGTGGACGTCCGGACTGCTTTCTCCGCTGATTGGACGGCTGGCGGACAAGCACGGCCCGCGGGTACTGATGCCGCTGGCCACGATTGCGATGGCGATTTCCTTCTTTTCACTCAGCCGGGTGAGCAAGGTGTGGCACTTCTACGCGGCGTACATCTTCGGTCGGGGGCTGGGGAATCCGATTCTCATTGGCGTGGTGCCTCGCACGGTGGCGGTGAACTTCTTCAGACGTCGGCGGAACCTGGCGCTGGCGCTGAATTCGTTGAATCGTCCTATAGGCAGCGCAATCAACATCCAGCTGATTGCGGTGATCGCATCGAGCCTGAGTTGGAGGGCGGCCTACCAGTACATGGGGGCGTTGAGCCTGGCGATGGTGGTTCCGTTGATTGTCATAATGCGCCGGCAGCCGGAGGACATCGGTCTGCTTCCCGACGGGGCGCAGCCTTCGACTGTGGGTACGGGCAAGGACGGAAAGTCGGTTAGGAGTGAGACGGAAGAGTTCAGCTGGAAGGCGGGGGAGGCGATGCGGACGGCGGCGTTCTGGCTGGTGGGGATGACGACCGTGCTGGCGATTCTGGGGGCGGCGACGATCGGGTTTGCGATGGTGCCGTACTTGAGCGAAGAGGTGGGGATGTCGACAACGCAGGCGGCGCTGGTGCTGACGCTGAGCACGTTTCTGTCGCTGGGGGTGTTGATGTGGGGGTACGTGGCCGACAGGGTGACTCCGAGGCGGCTGCTGGTGGCGGTGCTGATTACGTCGGCGGGGCTGGCGTTGTGGCTGGTGATGGTGGATACAGTGTGGGAGGCCTACGCGTTCGGGTTGCTGTGGGGGCTATTTTCGGGGACGACGGGGGTGCTGGAATCGATGCTGCTGGCGCAGTACTTCGGGAGGGGGTCCTTCGGGGCGATTACTGGCGCGCTGACGCCGCTTTCGATGGGGGCGTTGGGGTTGGGGCCGTTTCTGGGGGCGAAGGTGAGAGAAGTGTCTGGTTGTTACGACGAGCTTTTTGTGGTGCTGGCGGGGATTTACCTGGTGGCGGCGGTGCTTATCTACTTGACGCGGCGGCCGCAGCGGCCGGTGAGGGAGGGGGTCACTGCGTGACGGGTCATTGCATGACGGCAAGTTTTGGAGTTGGGCGTGGGGAAGGTTTGGGGTTATTGGGGAGGGAGGGGATGGGTTCCGGCCTGGGTGGGCATGAGGATTTGGGATGGCGTCAATCGGGGGTAACTGCGTCACGGCAAATTTGGAAGGGGTGGGCGTGGGTGGAGGGGATTGGTTTCGGCGCGGGATGTCGCTGACGGGGGAGGGCGGCTACGGGGGGGAGATCCTTCGACTCCACTTCGTTGCGCTCAGGGTGACATGTGGGTAGCGAGGAAGAGGGCGGGTTTGAAACCCGTCCCTACCGGAGAATGGCGGTTACTGTTGAGGTGGGTTGTGGGTTGTGGGTTGGGTACGGGCTCCTGCCTTCGCAGGAGCAAGAGAGGGGGAGGGGGTTGGGGCGGTGGTGTTCTTGGGGCAGGAGGGGGAAAGAGCGCCCCCCAACCAGATTCTTCGTCGCGGGGCCTCCTCAGCGAAAAGAGGGGGAAGGGAGAAATGCCTGTCTTGGCCGACCCGCACTGGGAGCCTGCCTGCGGAGGAACAAGGGGGGAGAATGGCGTTGAATGGCCGCGAGATCCTTCGTCACGAGGCCTCCTCAGGATGACATGTGGGTTGGGAGGGAGAAGAGGGCGGTTCGCGAACCGCCCCTACCAGAGCACGTTGTGGGCTGAAAGCGAATAGAAGAAGGGGCTGGTTTTGACCCAACCCCTTTCAATGGATTTTATGGGTTGAGGGAGAGTCACGCTCATCCCTTCGACAAGCTCAGGACAGGCTTAATCTTCCCCCATCGAGGAGAGCTTTGCGTAACTTCCGAGTGCATCGTTCGCCTCACCCGAATCACCCCCATCTCAATCTTCCCCCATCGAGGGGGAAGAGGCTAAGAGACGCCGGCGGGAGGGTTATGCAAGGGTCTCCATCAAGGGGGAAGAGGTAAGGAAAGAGGGGGGGTTAGTTGCCCATGTTGTAGAGTTTGACGGCGTTGTCGCGGACTATCTGCTTCGTCTTTTCGGGGCCGAGGGGGCCGACGGTCGCGGCGATAATTTCGCGGGAGTCGGGCCAAACACTGTCGGGGTGCGGGTAGTCAGAGCCCCACATAAGGTTGTCGAAGCCGACGAGGTGGGCGATGTTGCTGACGCCGTACTCCTCCTGGAAGGTGGTGAAGCCGTTGCGATACCAGTACTCACTGGGCTTCATGGTGAGGGGCGGGTCGAGCTTCTGCTCGTACATTCCGTCGTCGTGGATGTGGTCCATGCGATCAAGGGCGAAGGGGACCCAGCCGGCGCCGCATTCGCCCATGACGAACTGCAGGTCCGGGTAGGTCTCGCAGGCGCCGCTGAAGATGACGCCCATGAGGACCTGGACCATGGAGAACATGCCCAGGGAGCCGCGAACGGCCTGGTAGCCCTGTTCGTTCTGGCTGGGGGGAAGGCCTGCGACGACGAAGCCGGTGTCCATGTCCGGGGTTGTGGGGATGGGGATGCGACCGCCGCCGATGTGGAAGGAGATGGGGGTGCGGGTCTCGACGCAGGCCTGCCAGAGGCAGTCCCAATAGCCGTCGCGAGCGTAGAGGGGGTAATTGAGGCCGCCGGCCATGAGGTCGGCCCCGCGAATGAAGGGGTGGTTGGCGACGCGGCGGACTTCGGCGGCGGCAAGCTTGGAGTCGTGGATAGGGAGGCAGGCGAGGCCGTACCAGCGGCCGGGGTTGCTGGCGCCAAAGCGGTCCACCCAATCGTTGTAGACACGGTAGACTTCAGTGACGACTTCCATGTTCTTGAGGTTCTTGCCGGAGCCGGTGATGCCGTAGAGGATCTCGGCGTCGACGCCGTCGGTCTGCATGTCCATGAGGCGCAATTCAGGGTCTACGGGACGGGCGGGCCCGTCGTAGAATCCCGCGTCCAGCATCTTGTCGGTGCGCTTGCGTCGACCCTTTTGGGGCTGGATGAATTCAAAGCCCGCAGACTGAGCGACGCCGAGGATGTTGTCGTGCTCTGCCTTCCAGATCAGGCCTTCGTCGGTTTCGATGATGCGTGGCATCATATCCTGGAGATGAGGTTGGGAGTTATTCTTGACGAACAGATCTCCCGGAAGCCAGCTCATGTCCACATGGGAATCGCCGGAAACAATGTTGTACTCCAATTTCGTACCCCCTTGGAAATTGCAATCAAATTTAGCAGATTTTGCATTTGGGCGCTAGTCAGGGGGTTTAGTCGAGCAGAGGATTCAAGAGAGAGGTGGGGGGGCTGCTTCGCCCTCGAGTATTCAATGCCGCAGAACCTGAAAAAGTGGCTGGCGGTTTAGTGATACAACATGTATAAAACGAGTGTTGGAAAGAGCGGGAAACAAGTGACTCGTTTCAGAAACTGCAGGCGTGGTGGAGACTCGTTTTCCGTAAAAAGGGAGGGCTATTAGGATAGATAATGCGCCAGAGTATCATGTGGGGACTCGGGAAGTTAGAGGTTGTGCAGAGGTTTTTCATGGGGTCAGGGTAGCAAGGGGTGTGGATTCGGGGCAAGGGAAAGTTGGCAAAGAGGGGGGAGGGGAAGGGGCGAATGAAATGAGTGTGGGATATGGATTAGTTGCTATGTTCGTTAGGTTTGCGCTAAAGTGAGGAGGTAGAAGGAGAGGCACAGGATTGATATTAAGCCAAAAGGATTTCGAGACCATAATTAAGGACCAGTCCAAGAGCATCTCGGAAGACATTGCATGGCAAACAAGCGGCAACACCTATGCCATGGAGTTCAGGGTAGAGGTTGAAACCAGGGATTGCTACCCGATATTCTTGAAGGGTTGGTATAATCCGTACTCATGGAAGCTGTCGTATGCCATCATTCACCGTGGGGTAGGCCGAATATACGGTCTTGACCTGGGAGCGGAACACCGCAATCCAGACGGGCGGCTGGTTGGCGAAACGCATAAGAACTATTGGCGAGAGGGTTTTCGCGACAAGTGGGCGTATTCTCCTGAAGACGTCACAGAGCCTTGGAGCAGGCCAATAGGGGTTTGGGAGCAGTTTTGCAAAGAGGCAAGAATAGCTCATAAGGGACAAATGTCACGCCCGGTGGATCAATGGAGGCTTTCGATATGAACGCTACCGATGTATGCACCATTATGTCGCCATCGTTGCCTTTGCTCTTCGAATGTGCCCCCGCACCGAAGGAAGGAGTACGGGTGAGAACGCCGTTGCTCTACCCCGACGGCGGGATAGTAGACGTGTTTGTAGTGGAGAGAAACGATGGCTACGCGGTTACCGACTTTGGAGACGCTCTAGGCTGGCTATCGCTGCAGTCGACGAGTTCCCGGCGCACCAGGAAGCAGCAGTTGTTGGTGGAGGACGTATGCCAGACGTTGAGGCTGGATTTGGACCATGGTCAGTTGATTAGGAGGGGGGTTTCTCTTGAGGGCATATCAGCTGCGGTGGTGGAAGTTGCTCAGGCGGCGGTGCGAGTGTCTGACGTATGGTTTACGATGAGAAGTCAATCGCTTCAGACAACGGCGGAGGAAGTGGATGAGTGGTTGAAAGAAAGGCAGATTGACTTTAAGGCGCGGGTGCAGAAACGCGGAAGGTCTACGCGCAATTGGACGGTGGACTTTGAGACATACGTCAACGAGCAAACCTCTTTAGTCTTATTGTTGATTACAGGGGCCCGCGGGGCTGTGCGAAGGGTTGTAGAACGGGCTCTCGCGGGCTGGGTAGATCTCAGTCATCTGAAGGAATCCCAGAGTGCCCTGACATTTGTGTCGCTATTTGATGATTCTCAGAATGTATGGCGAGAGGAGGACTTTGGACTGTTGGAGATTCACTCCAAAATAGCAAGGTGGTCTCGCCCGGATGAACTCAAGAATATTCTAACTGCACGTTAATCATTTTCGGGGTGGTGCAGGGGTTAGTTGATGGAGAGGGCGCGGGCGGGGTTGGTGGCCATGATGGTGTGGATCTGGTCTTCGGTTACGCCGAGCTTTCGGAGGCGGGGGAGGAAGGTCTCGAAGATGTGGCAGTAGCCGGTGCTGCCGCCGTACTTCATCTCGTAGTCGCGGTTTCTGTCGTGGGAGATCATGAGGTGGTCGACGTAGCCGCGCTGGATGAGGGCGTGGACCAGCTCGGCGCGGGTCTCGTCGAGGAGGTAGTGTTCCTTACCGATGACGTCGAATTGGATGAAGCAGCCCTCGTCGGCGAGGCTGGTGAGGACGTCGATGTCGGGGCGTTCGTCCACGTGGCCGACGATGAAGCGGGTGGGGTCTACGCCGGCTTCCTTGAGGATCTGAAGCTGGTGGACGCCGACGGTGCCGCCTGGGACCTCCATGCGGCGGCCGCCGGTGGTGTGGGTGGTGATGGCGGCGCCGGTGCGCTTCTGGGCGATGGCGACGGCCTGTAGGACTTTGAGCTCTACGGCCTCGACGCGGGCGCGGTGGATGGCGGACTTGAACACGCCGCATTGTCGCTTGCTTTCGCCAACGCCATCCTGAACTTCGGCGGTGATGTAATCGGCGAGCTGCTCCACTGAGTAGTCGTCGACGAAGTAGGGGATGTGGGGTTCTATATAGAAGCCGGAGGTGGATATGATGTGGACTTCGGCGGCCTCGGAGAGGCGGGCGAGCATGTCCAGGTCGCGGCCCCAGCCGTTGCAGGTGACCTCTACGATGGCGCCGCCGCCCGCGTTCTTGAAGTGGCGGAGCTCCGAGGCTACCAGGTCGAAATTGTCGAGCTTCATGAATCCGGAGGGATTACGGGTGGAGCCCATGACCTCGAAGCGGGGGCCGTAGTTCTGGTCGCACCAGATGTGCTCGTGGGGGAGGCAGACGCCGAGGTCTTCTTCTTTGATGGGGCCGAGTACGGTTTGGATCATTGTTTTTCTCCGTTAATGGTTTGGTGTGGGAGGGGGAAGAGGGGAGTGGGACTTGGTAGCTGAGATGAGATTCTTCGTCGCGGGGCCTCCTCAGAATGACAGTTGGGGTGAGGGGGAAGAGGGGATTGTGTTTGTTTCTCCGATATGGGTTTGGCGTGGGGAGGGCGGTTCGCGAACCGCCCCTACGGGGAGAGGATGGGAGGGGGAAGAGGGGATAGATTCCGGCTCGTAGGCCGGAATGACGGATAGTCGGGTTGAACAGGGTGAGTTTCATGGTTGGTGGGTGAGAATATTTGGGTTAGATGAGGACGTAGGCTTTTGATTCCAGGGTTTTGAGGAGGAGGAGGAGTTCGCCGGTGGTGCGCATCTTGACGAGGCCGTGGGTGACGGCGTCGGCGGTGAAGATGTGGCCAGCGTCGGTGAGGCCGAATGAAGCGTCGCTGACGATGAGGCTCTGGATGCCGTGGTCGCTGAGGTCGAGACAGGTCTGGCGGATGCCGAAGTCCAGCATCGAACCCATGACAATGACGTTCTTGATATTTTTCCTGGCGAGGAGGGTGCTGAAGTTTGTGTTTGCCAGTGCGCTCCAGCCGGGCTTGGAGAAGACCGGCTCATTATCCAGCGGACGCCACTGGTCCGGATGGCGGCCGAGAGAGGTGGTCAGGTCCCATTCCAGGCCGGTTGCCTGCTGAAAGAGGGAAGGGGACTCGAAGGTCCCATGGCCGAGGCAGCTGTAGACAACGAGAAAGCCCATTTTTCGCGCCGCATCCAGGACGCGAGGTATGTTGGGCCGAATGAGTTTAAGCAGGTGGAAATAGTCGTCGAACTCCCGCATGAGGACCTTCTGGTTAACCTTGTTGACGAGCCAGCCGTCAACGTCGTCCATGAATGGGGAGTGGAGGTCCTGCAGAAGGAGGCAGGTGTTGTCCACGGTGAGGTTGAGGGGGAGGGTCTCCTTGATGACCAGAGTGAGGGGATGTCGGACCTGCATGGGCTACTCCTTACCGTAGTTGGCTTGCCAGTGAAAGCGGGCTTGAACATCGTCGGCGTAGGGGGTGACCTTCTCCGGGGAGAAGTCGAAGTCCCAGCCTTCGGCGGCGATTGTGTCGATTATTGGGCCTGCGTCGAAGCGGAGGCCGGTGTAGCGGGAGGGGGGCTGGTTGGTGAGCCAGACGAAGGCATTGCCGAGATCGGTGGGATCGGTCCAGCTTGCCTTTTCGTCGTCGGCCATCCTGTCGACCTCGGACTGGCCGACGCCTGTTGGCTTGATGGGCTTGCCAGGGCCGATGGTGTTGAGTGCGATGTTGTAGGGGGCGGCTTCGAAGGCGAGGGCCTTGACGAAGCCCTCGACGCCGTGCTTGCCGGCGCAGTAGACCACTTCGTCAACGTATCCGCGGAAGCTGGAGCCGCTGGCGATACCGATGATGTGGCCGCCGCCCTGGTTTTTCATGACATCCCAGACGGCGCGGGTGCCGTAGATGATGCCGCCGAGGGAGATTTCCAGCTGGCGGCGGGCGGACTGGAAGGAGGTGTATTCGAACTTGACGAGGGGCATGATGACGCCAGCGTGGACCAGGACATCGAGTCGGCCCCAACGGTCTACGACTTCACCAACCGTATGCTGGAAGTCTTCGATGCTGGAGGCGTCGAGGCGACGGAGCATGAACTCTGAGCCGTCCTGCTCGTACCTGGTGCGGGAGTATTTTAGTTCGTCGGTATTGACGTCGGTGGCGCAGACTTTCGCGCCAGCGAGGGCGAGGGCGCGGGCGATGCCCCAGCCGAAGCCTTGGGCGGCGCCGGTGACGAGGGCTACTTTGCCGTCTAGTCTCATGTTTGGGGTGCCTTTCTGTGTTTCAGGGTTTGGGGAGTCGGGCGGTGGGGATTCGGAGGCGGGATTCTTCGTCGCGGAGCCTCCTCAGAATGGAACTTGGGGTGTAGTGAGAGAGGAAAGGGAGGGAAAGAGTGGGCCCCCGCGTTCGCGAGGACACGGGAGGGGTTGTGCGTGGGTGAAGGGGAACCACCCCCATCCAGACCTTCCCCCGTCGAGGGGGAAGGGTGAAGAAGGGAGGGGAGTGTGGCGCCCGGTGACGAGATTCTTCGTCGCGGGGCCACCTCGGAATGACAGGTGGGGGTAGGGGGGTGGGCATGGTGGGTTAGCCGATTACGTTTCTGATGAAGTTCATGGCGTTGCCGCCGGCGAGTTTGCGGACATCTTCGTCGGAGTAGCCGCGGGAGATGAAGCCGCGGACGAGGTTCTTGCCGTCGGCGGGGGACTCGAGGCCGTTCAGATAGGGGGCGGGGAAGTCGCGCATGAGGCTGCCGAGCATCTTCTTGTGAAAGGCTACGTGGTCGCCGATGAGGGTGTCGGTGCCGATGGCCACGTGGTCGATACCAACTAACTTGACCATGTAGTCGTAGTGGTCGAGGACGCAGTTGATGTCCTGGTCGGGGTCGTCGCTGAGAGAGTTGGGCACGGCGGTTATTGAGATAAGGCCGCCCTTCTTGGCACAGAAGTACAGCTCGTCGTCCTTGCGGGTGCGCCAGGTGGGGCGGAGGGTGTGGGAGGCGTTGTGGCTGTAGATAATGGGGGTTTTGGAGTGTTCGATGGCGTCCATGGCGGTCTGCCAGCCGGCGTGGGAGACATCGACGGCCATGCCGAGGTCGTTCATGCGGTGGACGACGTCGATGCCGAAGTCGGAAAGTCCGGCGTCGTGGCGTTCGGTGAGCCCGGAGCCGATGTTGTTCTGGTGGTTGTAGGTGAGGCCGCCCATGCGTACGCCCATACTGTAGAGGACGTCGACGCGGTGAAGAACGTCGCCAATGGCGAGGTGCTCGACGGTGGGGAGTATGCCGACCCTGCCGTCTTCCTTCGCCTGCAGGATCTGGTTGGCGTTGGTGACGACGACGGCGTCGGCCCTGTGAAGGCGAACGTCCGCGACCATCATGCCGACCTCGTCGGCGAGGTCTTCGAATGCGATGAAGGAGAGCTCAGGGCAGCCGACCATGCCGCGGAAGGCGTTGGCGGTGGCAGCGGCGGACCAGCCGCCGTGACGGATGGCATCGTAGCCCCACTCGTACTGACCAAAGTGAAGATATTCTATGAAGTCGTCCATGCTCTCGGGGCAGACCATGGGGTGCTGGTGCATGTCGACCATGACGAGGTCTTCCATGATCCTCTTGTAGCGGAGTTCCTGGAGGGGATCCAGAGGTATGGTCATGGAGGGTACGCGGCCTACCTGTTTTGTGAGATTGAAGTTTTTTTGGTTCATGGCGGATCCTTTGGGTGGAGTTGTTACTGTGTTTGCAGCGGAAGGCGCAAACGGCGGAGAATGCGTCTCCTTTTCTGGAGGGTAGGGGCTATTCGAGGGTGAAGGGGATGTTCAGGGTCTTTGCCAGGTCGCGGAGTTGTTCGAAGACGACGGAGTCTATCTTTGCGCCGGAGCGTCGGTATTCGCTTTCGCGGCGGTAGTCAACCTCGCCGGGGACGAGGATTTCGTCGAAGCCGGGGCGGAGCTTGCTGGCCTTGCATTCTGCGATGAAGGCATCCATGCGAGACTCAAAGTCCTCCACGGGCATGAACCAGGCGATATCGATGGCGGTGAAGCTGTGGGCAACGTCGAGCCTTGCGGGGTCGGCGTAGGGTGTGAGGCCGAAAGCGCCGCCGGAGATCACGCCGGTGAGGACGTCGGTCATCATGGCGAGGCCGTAGCCCTTGTGCTGGCCGATGCCGAGAAGGGCGCCGTCCATGGCGGCGGCTGGGTCGTCGGTCTCGTGGCCGTCGGGGGTGAGGGCCCAATCGAAGGGCATCTTCATGCCCTCACGGAGGAACCAGCGCATCATGCCCTTGCCGGCGGTGGTGAGGGCGATGTCGAGGACGACAGGGAAGGGGCCGCCGGCCGGGGCGGCGATGGCCCAGGGGTTGGTGCCGACGACGCCGGTCGCGCCGCCCCAAGGGGCCATTTCCGGGCCGGCGTTGGTGTATGCGACGCCGATGCAGTCTTGCTCCGCGGCGAGGCGGGCGTGGACGCCGGAGGAGCCGTAGTGGGTGCCGTTGTGGACGATGACGGTGCCGACGCCCACATCTTTCGCCTTTTGGACGGCGAGGTTCATGGCTTTCTGGCCTACGGGGGAGCCGAGGCCGTTGTGCGCGTCGATGAGGGCGAGGGCGGGAGATTCTTTGACGATTTCGAAGTCGGCGCCGAGGTTGACGTGGTTGTCGACGATGCGCTGGCGATAGTCGGGGAGGCGACGGACGCCCTGACCCTGGCCGGGGAGGCAGCGGAGTTCGCTCTGAATGAGGCCGTTGGTGCAGTAGCGGGCTTCCTCTTCGCTCATGCCCATGGCAGAGAATGCGTCAAAGGTGAACTGTTCGAGATTGTCGACGGACACGGTGACCATGTCGATGGGCATGCGGGCGCTCCTTGTGATCAGGGTGGGGTTGATTCGACGGCAAGTTTAGTATCTGAAGGAAGGGTTATCAAGCGTCGAATAGGGGTTCAGATGAGGGGAGGATGCAGAGACCGGCGATAAAGTGACATTTCGGGACTTGAGAAAGAAGGCTGCTAGCGTGGTAGAATAGGGGCGACTCCTAGACCAGGTTATTGTGACGATCCGCTTGTTGAGTTTGGGTATGTTGATGCTCTGTGCGGCGTTTCCCGGGTAAGAGGAGAATTTGTTGGCTTTAAGGAGCGCCGTTAATGAACATCTACGTAGGTAATCTCTCTTATGACGTTTCGGACGAGGAGCTGGGCGAAGCATTCAGCGCCTTCGGAACCGTGACGTCGGCAAGGGTAATCAGGGACCGGTACACGGAAAGGTCTCGCGGATTCGGGTTTGTTGAGATGGAGAACGACACTGAGGCGGAGGCCGCCATCGCCGAGTTGAACGGGAAGCCCATCAAGGGCAGGCCGGTAAACGTGAACCAGGCTCGTCCACGGGAAGACCGCCGCCGAATGTACTAGGAGGTTGGTGGCCCAGCCACCATACTCTCGCCGTTACGAATGGCGAAAATAGAATAGGTTGAAAGCATGACGGGGCTGCGAAAGCCCCGTCTGTTTTTTGGCGGAGGTGTGCGGTTTATGGGGGTTGAAGTTGGATTTGGTTAGAGGGGAAGAGTGAGACCCTCATCCTAACCTTCTCCCAGAACGGGAGAAGGGAGGCGCTCCACCGCCAGATTCATCGTCGCGGGGCCTCCTCAGAAAAAAGAGGGGAGAGGGAGACGGCAAGAGGGCGCTCTTGGGGAGCGCCCTCTTTCGAAGGAATGATGAAGGGGGAGGGTTATTGGCCCATGCGGTATTGTTTGACGGCGTTGTCTCGGGTGATTTTGGTGAGGATGCCTGGGTCGAGATCGCCCATGGTCTCCTGGATTATTGCCTTGGAGTCGGGCCATACGCCGTCGGGGTGGGGGTAGTCGGAGCCCCACATCATGTTGTTTTCGCCGATGAGGTGGGCCATCTGGGCAACGTCGGACTCTTCCTGGAAGGTGGTGCTGCCCTGCCGGAACCAGTACTCGCTGGGGAGCATGCTGAGGGGCGGGTCGAACTTCTTGTCTAGGGCGCTGTCGAGGTAGATATGGTCCATGCGGCCAAGGACGAAGGGGACCCAGCCGGCGCCGCATTCGCCCATGACGAACTTGAAGTTCGGGAACTTTTCGCAGGTGCCGCTGAGGATGATGCCGATGAGCCACTGGACGCCGGAGAGCTGGCCAAGGGACTGGGTGACGCCCTGGTGGGCGAGTTCGTTCTGGGAGGACTCTCCGTTTGAGGAGGCGTCGCCGTTGGGCGGCGGGGGAACGGGGATGCGTCCTCCGCCGACGTGGAAGGAGATGGACATGTTGTTCTTGGCGACCACGTCCCATAGGGGGTCCCAGTGGCCGTCCCGGGTGTAGATGGGCCAGGTGACTTCGCTGGCGATGAGGTCCGCGCCGCGGATGGGGCCCTTGTCGGCGGCGCGCTGAAGCTCCGCCGCCGCCAGTTTGGGATCGTGGATCGGGATGCAGGCGAGGGCGTACCAGCGGCCGGGGTTGCTGTCGCAGAATTCGGCCACCCAGTCGTTGTACGTGCGGTAGGTGGCGGCAATGGTGTCGTGGTCCTTGAGACGCATGCCCGTGCCGGTGATGCCGTAAAGGACCTCGGCGTCGATGCCGTCCATAACCATATCACGGAGTCGAAGCTCTGGGGTGGTGGGATGGGGTCCGCCTTCGTAGAAACCGGCGTCCCACATGCGGTCGATGCGCTTTCGCATACCTCGAACGGGGGCGCTGAACCCGTGGCCGGCGGCGTTCGCCACGCCGAGGACCCCACCTTCGGCGATCCAGCGGGGGCCTTCGTCGGTCTCTTCGATTCGCGGGACCTTGTCCTTCAACGCTTCGCGGGCACCTTCGACAAAAAGGTCTCCCGGAAGCCAGCTCAGGTCTACGTGTGAGTCTCCAGAAACGAGATTGTATTCCATGTCGCCCTCCCCAATTTGCTTGAGGCCACTGTACCACAGAAAAGGCTGGAATCGCTATGGTTGTTCGCACTGCCGAGGGACGCAAAACCCGAGAAATGGGGGTATCCGTTTCACTTGTCGCGCGTGTGTAATTGAGATTAGAGTTAACGTAACGAGAGTTTGACCCGATTTAGCAGATTACCAGAGGGCCGATTAGAGGAGGCAGGCATGGATGTTCAAGAATGTCTAAACACCCGACTGACCATAAGGGAGTACAAGCCGGACCGGGTGTCCATCGACGTGACCACGAAGATTTTGCAGGCGGGGCGGTGGTCGCCGAGTTCCCGGAATCGCCAGCCGTGGCAGTTTGTGGTTATTACGGACACCGACATGTTGAAGACCATCGGGTCCATCGCCACGAGCGGCCCATTCATTGCGGACGCGCCGATGGCCATTGCCGTATTCATGCGGGGCGCCGAGCGGCCGGAGCTGGACGCCGGGAGGGCGATTCAGCAGATGGAGATTATGGCCTGGTCTTTGGGACTGGGCACTTGTTTCGTAGGATTCCGTGAGGCGGGGGCAGAACTTCAGGTGAAGCAGCTGCTGGGCGTGCCGATGGACTTTGACCTGATTACTGTGCTGCCCTTCGGCTACCGGCTGGATTCGGTGAGGGGCCGCAACAGGAAGCGGAAGCCGATGTCCGCAATTGCGCACATGGGCCGGTTCGGATATCCATATCTGGCAAGATAACAGCTCTTCAACAGTGCATCAGGAGCAGGGTTTATGAGTAACGTCGGCAGCGGCCGGTACCAGTATCAGATTGTCGAGGACTGGGCGAAACTTCCGGAAGGGTGGCAGTTCGGAATACTGGTCGGCGTAGCGGTGGACTCGCAGGACCGGGTATACGTGTGCCACCAGAGACAGGAGCCGCCGATCATCGTCTTCGACAGGGAGGGAAACTACCTGTGCTCCTGGGGCGAAGGTGAGATCAACGAAGGCCACATAATGACCATAGCCGCTGATGACTCGATGTATCTAGTGGACCGGGGCGCGCACCAGGCGTTGCACCTGAAGCTGGATGGGGAGCGGTTGATGGAGTTGGGGCGGAAGGGTTATCCATCGAACACGGGAATAACAGAGATCGGCGGCTTTCCGCGTCGGGCGTCGGGGCCGTTCAACATGCCCACGCGAATGTTCAATTCCCCTTCCGGCGATATCTACGTTTCGGACGGATATCGGAACGCACGGGTGCACCGATTTTCGGCGGCAGGGGAGCTTGTATCGTCGTGGGGGGAGCCTGGGAAAAGCGCGCCGGGGGAGTTCCATATGCCGCACAGCCTGTGGGTGGACTCGGAGGGGCTGGTGTACGTGTGCGACCGGAAGAACAACCGGATTCAGATATTCACGCCGGAGGGGGAGTTTGTGAGTGAGTGGCCGGGGCTGACCAGTCCGGTGGACATCTGCATGGACGGGGACGAGAACGTCTTTGTGCACGAAGGCGGATCAGATGACGAGTCGCCGCGGATTACGGTGCTGGACAGGTCGGGAAACGTGCAGGCGAGTTTCGACACGGTGTACGGGCATCAGATCTGGGTGGACACGCACGGAGACATCTACATGGCGGTGTGCTGGGAGCAGCGGGTGCAGAAGTTTGTGCGGCAGGGGTAGGTGGGCGCGGCGATCGTGGCAGGTGAGGTATGTGGTTGCGGGGGCGAGATTCTACCTCGCGGGGCCTCCTCAGGATGGTATGAAGGGCGTGAGGAGAACGATTCCAGTATATGCCGGTATGTCGGTTGAGTGTCGTGCTACGGCAACGAGATTCCTCGACTCCGCTTCGGTCCGCTCGGAATGACAGTGTGGGGTGCGCAGGAGAGGGAAGAAGGGTACGGGTTGGGAGGCAAGAGGTGAAGTGGTGAGTGGGTAGAGAGTGGGTTCCTGCCTTCGCAGGAACAAGAATGAGGGAGGAAGAGTGGGCCTCCGCGTACGGGGAAGCACGGGATTGTCTCTTCGACGGTATGACGGGTGAGAGTCGTGTTACGGCAACGAGATTCCTCGGCTTCGCTTCGCTCCGCTCGGAATGACAGTGTGGGTGAAGGGGGGAAGAGGCTATTGGTGAGCGTTGTCAGAAGATGGATGCGTCTACGGCGATGGCCGCGAACAGAAGGAACAGGTAGGCGAGGGAGTAGAGATAGGTGGCGAGGGCACCCTGAATGCCGGGACTTCTCAGCAGCCGGAATGCTTGATACACGAACACCAGGCCAAGGAATAGGGCTGTGCCCAGATACAACCAGCCCACGGCGCCGGTGACGAAGAACATGGCGGTCAGAGGCATCAACAGAATGGCGTAGAGCAGGATGGCCTTTTTAGTCTTGTTTACACCCATCACAACGGGGAGCATGGGTACGCCGACGCTTTCGTAGTCGTCCTTGAGCAGGAGGGACAATGCCCAGAAGTGGGGGGGCGTCCAGAAGAATACGATGGCGAATAGGTAGAAGGCGGGGAGGGCGAGACTGCCGGTGACGGCGGTCCAGCCGATGACTGGAGGAAGGGCTCCCGCGGCACCGCCGATGACGATATTCTGGGGGGTGGTGCGCTTGAGGCTCATGGTGTAGACGAAGACGTAGAAGAGGGTGGAGGAGAGGGCGAGAACGGCGCTGAGAAGGTTGACCAGGGTGGCGAAGAGTATGAATGCGATCACGTTGACGATGAAGCCGAATATGAGCGCCTGACGGGGACTGACGCGCCGGGCGGCAACGGGACGACGGCTTGTCCTGCTCATCCGAGCGTCGATGTCGCGATCAAGGAAGTGGTTGAGGGCGTTGGCGCCGCCAGAGGCCAGGGCGCCCGCAACCATGACGACGACGGCAAGTTTGAGATCGGGGGGGCCGCCGGCCGCGAGGAACATACCAACGAGGGCGGTGAAGAGGAGGAGCAGGACTATGCGAGGCTTGGTGAGGGTGAGATAGTCTCTGAATGCGGCGGAGAAACGGAGGCCGGGGCTTTCGCCCGGCTGCTTCAGTCGCTCGTGACGTCGCCCGGTGAGTGTAGGGTTCAAGGGGCTATCGGCCGTTGGATGGGGAGGCGTCCAGGATAGACTCGACTTTGGCGATGAATGCTTCGGTTTGAACCAGGTTGCGGGCCACCCTGTCCGCGCTGAAGGCGTTTTCGTAGAAGTTGGTGTGGAGATAGTTTGGGTGGGCGAATAGGGTGTGGATTTCCGGGTCTTCAACCTCGTCCGCCAATTTATCGACGGTCACGAACAGGCCACGGTGAGAGTAGTGGTCCCAGCCGCGAAGATGGGCGGCGGCTTTGACGACCTGGGCTGCGGCGCCCCACGCCTTCTCCGACGCCTGGCGCAGATCGCCGGAAGCCAACTCGGCGTGGGCCTGAGCCAGCAGGTGGCGGGAAGCTTCTCGATATGTGACGTCGGATGTGACCATTTCAGGTGAACCTGGGTTGTTATTATAGCGCAGGGGGCGGTTTCGTAACAGGGACGCGAGGGCTTTTGTTCCAAGTCGATTTGAATAGTTGGTCGTCGGTAAGACCTGGTTGCCCTGTCTTGTTCAATCGACAGGTAGCATATATCATTCGAATCGACACGCAGTTTAAGGAGAAAAGCATGACAGAGCAGGACTGGGGCAGCATCTACAAGGAGCTGGGGGCAAGGCCCGTTATCAACGCGATAGGGAGCGTGACGCTGCTGGGCGGCTCTACGCCGATTCCGGAGGTGAAGGAGGCGATGGAGCGGGCGGACGACGCATATATTCCGCTGATGGAGCTGGAAGAGAAGGCGGGGGAGGCTATCGCGAAGATGGCGAACGTGCCGGCGGCGTACGTCACTTCGGGGGCGGGTTCTGCCTTGACGCTGGCGACTGCGGCAGTGATGGCGGGGGACGACGACGAGAGGATACAGATGCTCCCCAACACGGAGGGGATGAAGGACGAGATCCTGATTCAGCGTCGACATCGCTACTGGTACGACCGGTGCCTGGAGCTGGCGGGGGCCAAGCTGGTGGATTTCGGGTCTGACGAAGGCACGACCAGGGAGGACCTGGAAGAGGCCATCGGCGAGAATACGGCGGCGGTCCACTACGTTGCCGTGGAGCAGACGTCGGACCCGCATGAGCTTTCGCTGGAGGAGACGGTGAAGGTTGCGAATGAGCACGGACTGCCGGTGCTGGTGGATGCGGCGGGGCAGATCTATCCACTGGAGAATTTCGGGAAGTACGTGCGGATGGGGGCTTCGTTCCAGTGTATCGCGGCAAAGTACCTGGGAGCGTCGCAGTCGGTAGGACTGGCGCTGGGGAGCGAAGACTTCATGAGGAAGCTATCGCTGCAGTCGTTTGTTGGGTACGAGGGGCGGCGAATCCGAGGGGTGGGTCGTCCGCAGAAGGTGGACAGGCAGGAGATAGTGGGTGCGGTCGCGGCGGTCCGTCACTGGATGACGATGAACCACGAGGACAGGCTGGCGAAGGCGGAGAGGATGAGCCGGACTGTGCTTGCGCCGCTGATGGGGATTGCGGGGGTGGATGCGACGATTATGGACAATGTCATCGGCCATCAGCCCTTCGGCGTGCGGCTGAACGTGGACCCGGGGGTAACCGGGATGACGAACAACGACGTTGTGCACAGGCTGAAGGAGGGGGACCCGCCGGTGTGGACGCGGGTGAAAGAAGGGGAGGACTTCATTGCCATCCACATGTTTGGGCTGCGGGACGGGGAGGAGAAGGTGGTTGGAGAGCGAATCGCGGCGCTGTTCGACGGGGCCTAGCTAGTCCTAACGGCGGGGGCCGCCGTTGACCGAGAGGGTCTGGCCGCTGATGTAGCCGGCGTAGTCGGAGACGAGGAACATGACCGCGTGGGCGATGTCTTCGGCCCTGCCGGGGCGATTGACCGGGATACTTTGCATCAGCCTTTGCTGTCCCTCCGCGCCCATCGCCTCCCACTGGCGTTCGGTGGTGGGGTTAGAGCGGATGAAACCAGGTGCGACGCTGTTCACGGTTATGCCAAAGGGGCCGAGCTCGTGGGCGAGCTGCCGAACCAGGCCGATCTGACCAGCCTTGGCGGTGGCGTAGGCCTGGATGCCGGTGAGGCTGACACCAAGCCCGGCGCCACTGGAGATTATCAGGATTCTGCCCAAGCCAGCTTGTTTCATGCCCGGCGCGACGGCCTGGGAGAAGATGAAGGCTCCCTTGAGGTTGACGTCGAAGATTGCCTGCCAATTTTCGGGAGTGACGGACTCCAGGGGCTGTCCCACTTGGCCGACGGTGCCGCCCGCGCTGTGGACGAGGATGTCCACCCGGCCGTTGCGGGCCGATGCTTTTTCGACCAGGGATGCGACGGCCGTGGCGTCGGAAACGTCGGTGACTGAGGTGTGGACGGAGCCGCCGTTTTGGGGTTGGGCGGTGTCGACGGTTTGCTGGAGAACGTCGGGGAGGATGTCGCAGGCCCAGACGTGGGCGCCGTTGGCGGCGAGGCCGTGGACGATGGCGCGTCCGATGCCGTGGGCAGCGCCGGTGACGATGGCAGTTTTGCCGGTGTATTCAATGTTCATGTTGTTGGATTACACTCCAGAGAGATTCTTCTTCCTATTTCGAAGCACTTCGAATTATAAGGGATAGGCGGTTTGTTGGGGCGATAAGGGGGAGAGTGTGCCCTGTGTTCGCGGGGGAACGGGGAAGGTTGGGGCGCTGTGGGTTGGGGTTTAGAGTGGGTTGGGTATGGGTTCCTGCCTTCCCAGGAACAAGAGTGGGGGAGACCCGTCGCGTGCGATGTAGGGTGAGGGCGGTTCGCGAACCGCCCCTACGAGGGATTGTTGTGGAGCGGGGAATCACCCCCATCCAAACCTTCCCCCATCGAGGGGGAAGGGTGAAGATGGGGAGGGGAATGGCGTCGAGCGGGGGCGAGATTCTTCGTCGCGGGGCCTCCTCAGAATGACATGTGAAGCGAAAGGGGGAGGGATTGGGAGGTGGGGAGACTAGGGCTTTTCCTTGCGGTAGACCTGGACGCGGAAGCGAATGTTGTCTACGACGTAGATACGGCCTTCGGCGTCCACCTCAACGCCGGTTGGGAGGGTGAAGCGATATTCAGGTTCGAAATTGGTTACCATGCGGCGTTTTTCGAGGTCGGCGATGTTTAATTCCAGATACTTGACGCCACGCGGGGAGAGTTCTTCCGAGTCGCCGTAGAGGGTGGTCAGGTGGGCGCCTTCGGAGTCGTAGACTTCGACTTTGTCCTGGCCCCAGTCGCAGACGTAGACGTCGCCATCGGAGTCGACGGCGACGTCGCTGGGGCGGTGGAGTTTGCCTGGGCCTCTGCCGGACTCGCCAATGGTCTGCAGGAAGCGGCCCTCGGGGGTGAACTTCTGGACACAGTCGTTGCCCCAATCGGCTACGTAGACGTTGTTGCGGGTGTCTACGGTGATGCCCCAGGGCTTATCGAATTCGCCGTGGCCGGAACCGGGGCCACCGAATGTCAGGATAAAGTCGCCGTTGCGGGTGAACTTGGAGACGCGATTGTTGCCCTTTTCCGCGATATAAAGGTCCTCGTTGGAGTCGAGGACCATGCCGGCGGGAGCGCCAAGTTCTCCCGGTTGGGTGCCGCCAGCGCCCCACTTGCGGAGGAAGTTTTTCTCTTCGATATCGGCGCCGTTGAATTCGACGGTTGTGTCGAAGACGGAGATTCGGTTCAGCCACTCGTCGGCGACGTAGGCAAGGCCGTCGCTGTCGACGGCGATGGCGGTGGGCCAGATGAAGCGCCCGCCTGATTCGCCGTAGCCTCCGAACTTGCCGATTTCGGTCTCATCGACGGTGATCTTGTTGATGCCGAAGATCCATTCACCGTCGTGGCCGCGGTTGACGACATAAAGGGTGTTGTCGGAGTCCAGGCAGAGGTGGACAGGGTAGTTGAAGACGGCGGCGTTTCCAATGGTGTGGCTGTAGTTGAATTCTCTGCCGCGTATGGCTATTGCTTCCAGGGTGGTTCTCCTATGTTTTGGTTGGGTTGGCGGGAGTCAGGTTCGTTGGTCGTGGTGGCGTAAGACGGGCGGTTCGCGAACCGCCCCTACGGGAGGTTTGGAAAAAGGGGCGGCTGGAGCGAGATTCTTCGTCGCGGAGCCTCCTCAGAATGACATGCGGCGTGAGGGGGCGAGATTCTTAGTCGCGGGGCCTCCTCAGAATGACATGTGGAGCAGCTACGCCATTTCTTTGCGGTAGACCTGGAGGCGGAGGCGGATGTTGTCGACGATGATGATGCGGCCATCGCGGTCCACCTCTACGGCGGTGGGGGTATTGAAGTAGCGCTCAGGGTCGAAGTCGGTGACTAGGGCCCGCTTTTCGCTGTCGACAGTGTTGAGCTCCAGGTACTTCTGGCTGCGGGGAGAGAGCTTGTTGTGATCGCCGTAGAGGGTGGTGAGATGTGCGCCTTCGGCGTCGTAGACTTCGACCTTGCTCTGACCCCAGTCGGTGACGTAGATGTCGCCATCGGAGTCTACGGCAACGTCGCTGGGGCGGCGAAGCTGGCCGGGGCCTTCGCCCGGTTCGCCGATGACCTGCAGGAACTCACCATTGGAGGTGAACTTCTGAATGCGGTGATTGTTCCAGTCGGCGATATAGAGGTTGCCGTCGTTGTCGATGGCGATGCCCCAGGGCCTATTGAACTGGCCGGGGCCGGCGCCGGGGCCGCCGAAGGTCATGAGGAACTCGCCCTCGCGGGTGAACTTGGAGACGCGATTGTTGCCTTGCTCCGTGATGTAGAGGTCTTCATTGGAGTCGAGGACCATGCCGGCGGGGGCGCCAAGCTGTCCAGGTTCGGAGCCGGGGACACCCCACTTGCGTAGGAAGTTTCCTTCTTCGACGTCGCCGCCGTTGAAGTCCACGGTGGTATCGAAAATGGAGATGCGGTTGTGCCACTCGTCGGCCACGTAGGCGAGTCGCTGGCTGTCTATGACGATGGAGGTGGGCCAGCGGAAGCGGCCGTCGGTGTCGCCCTCGCCGCCGAAGCGGCCGATTTCGTCTTCGTCGATGGTTATCTTGTTGACGCCGAAGACCCAGTCGCCGTCGTGGCCGCGATTGACCACGTATACGTTGTTGTCGGCGTCGAGACCCACGTCGACGGGGTAGCGGAAGATGGTGAGGTTGCCGAGGGTATGGCTGTAGCTGAACTTACGGCCGCGGGCTGTTGCTGCTTCCAAGGTTTTTTCTCCTGTTTGTTTTCGGGATGAGAGGCTTAAGTGGGAGGCGGGAGTTGTGGGTATTTCAAGGGGGAGCGGGCGGGTTTGAAACCCGCCCCTACCAAGCCTTCTGCTGCGTTCAAAATGACATGTAAAGGTCAGGCCATCTGGAATTCGCGGCAGGAAGTGATGAGCTTGAGCATTGTGGCTACGCGGTTGGCGAAGGCCACGTGTTCCTCCTCCGTGTCGCCGCGGTGAAGGTCGCCCTCGGTTTCGGCGTGGGCGACCAGCTGGCCGCGGGTTCCCTCGGCGACGGTTATGGGGCCGAGGAGATCCAGGCACCCATCGACGAGTTCGGTCGGGGAGAGGGTGCCCTGATGGGAGAGCCTTTCGACGATATTCTGGACGCCGGGGAGGTTGGGGTCGCCGATTCGGTCGGCGGCGAAGTTGATGCGCTGGAGGAGAGCGCCGCTGTCGATCCACTCGTGGCCGGTGTGCCAGCCCTCCACGCTGGGCGGATTGAGGATGGCCTGGCCCTGGATGGAGGGTTCCATGGCGATTTCAAAGAAGCCGGGGCGATAGTCCTTGAAGGCCTGGGTGAGCCGCATGGTGCTGACGACGAGCTCCGTGGGACTCTTGACCTTTTCGAACCAGACACTTTCGTCCTTGAAGAAGTCCGAGTTGAACAGGACGCGGAGAGTCTCGCGGATGTTGTAGCCGGAGGAGACCAGAGTTTCGGCAAGGGTGTCGATGGCCTCCGGGTCGCGGGGCGGCTCGTCGAGCCAGCTGGGCACCTGCACTTCGTCAGCGACGAAGAAATTGTAGAGATGGCGAGCGACGAACCGGGGAGTGGCAGGATGCTTGAGGATGATGTCTATGATGTCCTCGCCGTTGAAGCGACCCGTTTCGCCGAGGAAGGTTTTTTCGGTGTCATCATGGTCGTCGGGGTCGTACTTGAACTCCCAGGGGAAGCGGTTGTAGAGGACGCCGGGGAGGGTGGGGCCGATGGTCCAGCCGGTGAAGGCGCGGGCGCATTCTTTCACGTCCTCCTCGGAGTAGTGGCCCTGACCCATCGAGAAGAGCTCCAGGAGCTCGCGGCCCCAGTTTTCGTTGGGGGCGTCCTTGTGGTTCTCGTTGTTATCGAGCCAGAAGATCATGGCGGGGTTTTTCGAAAGTTCCAGCAGCATGGTGCGATAGTCGCCCATGCCGATGTCGCGGAAGAGGTCAATCTGGAGGGTCATTTCCAGGGGGCTGGCGACCTTTGCGTTGCCGGTGGCGAAGATGTGGTGCCATAGGAGGGCGACCTTCTCCTCCAGGGGCCGCGGGGTGTTGATGAAGCGGTACATCCAGTAGCCGGACATATTCTCCGGGTTGGCGGGCACCTTGAAACCGGGGGTCATGCGGAAGAGTTCGTCGGTGTCGAGTTCAGGGATGCCGTGGGTTTCGGGGTCGAGAAGTTCTTCGACGGTGGCCTCGTAGCCCTTGGCGACGCGTCGTTCGAGTTCGTCCCTGTCTGCGCCGAAACCGGCCCGCCGCATGAGGTGGGCCATGAGTGCGATGTCCTTGTTAGCCATGTTTTCGTCCTTTTGGTTGAGAGTTTTGGTAATGATATCCGTGGTTTTGGGGGGTAGTCAAGAATGGGGGTGTTTGGGGGGTGGGGGGGAGGTTCACTTGACACTTTGCCGAATACGGCGTGTGTGCCTATTATTCTCGTAGGGAAACATCTTATTCGCAAGGAGACAATTGATGGCCGCGTTCCGACACAAGGGGAGCTTCATCGACCGCTTTTGGAGATTGCTGCAGAGGCCCAGAAGGCAATGTCCGCCAAGGAGTTTCTAGATGCTGTCGCGAAACGCTTCTCTTTGGTTGACTCTGACCTGGATGAAAGGACACCTACAGGTGCATTGCGCATTAAAGCCTACATTGGCTTTGGACTCTCCTATCTGACTACGGCAGAATTGCTGTGTCGTCCCGAAAGAGGGCGCTATGAAATTACAGAGAAGGGGCGCATCTATATTTCTGAGCATGTGGGGAAAATCTCATTTTCCGACCTTAAAACGCTACAGGACGAAGAGGGCAATGAGATATCTAGAATTCAGGTTGGCAAGATTCATGACTTATCACCCGATGAACAGATTCTGACTATATTGTCCGACATGAATGACACACTCGTCAGGGAAATCTCAGACATCATATCGTCAATGACACCAGGCGGATTTGAGCATTTGGTGCGGGACCTTCTGGAGGCGATGGGCTACGGGAGGGGAGAAGTGGTAGGCGGGAGTGGCGATGGGGGTGTTGACATCGAGATTAGTCAGGATCGACTAGGTTTGGAAAAGGTCTACATACAGGTCAAGCGTTGGCAAGGCAAGGTGGGTTCACAGGAAATTGACAAGTTCTTAGGAGGCCTGAATCGAAGAGGTGGGGTTAAAGGTGCATTCGTGACTAATTCTTCCTTCACCAGTAGAGCTGAGCAGGCGGCCCGTGAAAACAGGCCCCAAGCCATCCGACTCATCAACGGAGATGAGCTTGCGCACTATATGATTAAACACAACGTAGGAGTTGCCACTCAGGCTGTATATCGGATCAAGAGACTGGACGCTGACTTCTTTGAGCAGTTTTAGGCTGGCTTCTCCCTGGCCCTCCCCGCGGTGGGCATTTAATGTCGCATTGGCGACGATCGGCTAGAAGAGAGGGATGCCCAATTGTTGACGAATCTCGAGACAACACGACGATAGTTAAGATAGGTTTGAAATGGGGCACCGAGATTCTTGGTTGCCCACGGAATGACATTTGGGGGAGGGTGGTTCGCGAACCACCCCTACAGATAGGGTTGTGGTTGTTGGCTAGAGGGAAGAGTGGACCCCCGCATCCGCGAGGGCACGGGATGGTTGGGTGTGGTCCGGGGCGAGACCCTTCGACTTCGCTGCGCTTCGCTTAGGGTGACATGTGGGTATGGAATGCGTAGGGACGGGAGGGGAGGGGAGTCGGTGCTGCTGTTGGGGTTGGCCTGTGGGAGGAGTATTGGTTCCTGCCTTCGCAGGAACAAGATTTGGGTAGGGTTGGGCGTCAACCGGGGACGAGATTCTTCGTCGCGGGGCCTCCTCAGAATGACATGTGGGGCAGGAGGGGGAAGGGAGAAGATGGGTGGGGGATTGGTTATCGGTATTCCCGGTGGTTCAGGTGGGCGACCATTTCGTCGTAGTAGTTGTCGATGTAGTGCTGGGCCATTTCGTCGGCGGTGGCTTGCCAGACGCCTTCGTGGGAGAGCATGTATGAGAGGGCATCGTTGAGGTGGTCGATGCGGCTGGGGTGGCCGGCGAGGGCGGGGTGGAGGGAGACGCAGATCTGGGTGGCGTTGTGCTCACCCTCGGCGTACATCACGTCGAACTGGTCCTTGAGGCACTGGGCCCAGTAGTCCGCCGGACAGCCGAAACGGTTGAATGTGCCGTCGTTGAGGTCGAGGTTGTAGGGCATGGAAATGAGGCGGCCGGACTTGACGTTCATGGGGAAGGGCTGGTCGTCGTGGCCCCAATCGGCGTTGTAGATGAGGCCCGCTTCAGCCATGAGGTCCGGGGTGTTGGCGGTGGGGGAGACGCCGGGGGTGAGCATACCCTTGAGCTTTTTACCGGTATGGCGGTAGAGGGAATCGACGCAGTCCTTGAAGAAGGCGCGCTCCTCGTCGATGGAGAGGTGGTTGAGGTAGCGGTTGTTGAAGATGCCGTGGGACATGTAGTCGTAGTCTCGCTTGACCAAGGCGTCGCGGATTTCGGGGAAGAGGTCGAGGACACCTTCGTTGAGAGAGACGGTGCACTTGATATCGAGGCTGTCGAAGACCTCCAGCATGCGCCAGACGCAGACGCGGTTGCCGTAGTCGTGGTTGCCGTAGGTCATGACGTCGGGAATTGGGGTCCGGTCGTAGGAGGTGCGGTAGAATCCGCCCTTGCCGTCGTTGGGGGCAGGGACGTAGTCCTTGAACTCGATGTTGGGGGCGACCCAAACGGCGATGCGGGCGTTGTTGGGCCAGCGGAGGACGGGGCGGTCGACGATGGGGGCGTAGGGGGAGAGGTTGGGTTCGAGCATGGTTAGCCTCTTGGGGGGATTAGGGGAATTTTGACCAAGTGATTTCCTTCGGGAATTGGGATAGAGCAAGGATGAGTTGGCGTCGCCAGTTCGGTTCCATTCCATTTCGTTTCGATGACGTAGTCTCGCAGGACACTCTCTGCATTGGCTATTGCCTCGGCGATTGTGTGTCCCATTGCGCCGACGCCGGGGATGTCGGGGAAAACAACGCCGTAGGCGCCCCTTTTTCCGTCAAGGAGGGCGGGGTAGCTAATCATAGCCGGTTCCTTGTTCGTTCATCAGGCATTCTTAGCAATTGCGGAAGACACTTTGCCTCTTTCACCCCCATCCCAACCTTCCCCCATCGAGGTGGAAGGGACAAGATGGATTCCGGCTTCCACCGGAATGACGGCTTTGCGTCGCCCTGATGCCAGAATCTTCGCAAGCCAGGATGTCGAATCTCTATGTGGGCACTTTAGCATGCAACCTGGGAGGTGTCATGCCGCTAGAGGATGCGCTCTCCGAGGCGCATGACCATGGTCATGGTGCGGAGGGCCTTGATGTCTTCGAGGGGGTTCTTGTCGACGACGATTAGGTCGGCGTCCTTGCCGACTTCGATTGAGCCGACGATCTGACCCGCACCGAGGGCGTGGGCGTTGAGACTGGTGGAGGAGCGGATGACATCCATGTTGCTCATGCCGGCTTCCGCCATGATTTCCAGGCCGATGCAGTAGTCGCCGAATGCGGAGATGGCGTCGGTGCCGGAGACGATGGGGACCTGCCAGTCCTTCCAGAGTCTACCGAGGAACTCCATCTGGCTTTCGCACTTGCCCTTGGCCCACTCCAACCGCTCTTCCTCGATGGGCGTCAGGCCCTCGCGTTCCTGCTTGTTCAGCAGGGCTTCCATGCCGCGATAGCCGGTCTGGACGGTGGGGCTGACGTAGGTGCCCTGCTTGGCGATGCGCTCGGCGACATATGGGTCGAACTTGTATGAGCCGTCTGGTTCTATGAATCCGGCGTGCTCTATCATGTCCACGCCGGCGTCGAGGGCGTTGACGATGCTGCCGGTGGCGAGGCAGTGGGCGGTCGTGGGCTTGCCCATGTTGTGGGCTTCATCGACGATGGCGCGGAGCTCCTCGACGGTGTAGGAGGGGCGGCGGAGGTCTGTGATGGCGGTGCCGCCGCCGGAGGCCATGATTTTGATGTGGTCGGCGCCGTCCTTGACTAGCTCGCGGACGGCGGCGCGGACGCCTTCGACGCCGTCGGCCTGCTGATTGCACCAGTAGAAGTGGCCGCCGGTGACGGTGACGGGGCGGCCGCAGAGGAGCATGCGGGGGGCGGTGACGTAGCCGCGGCGAGCGCCTTCCCTGAGGTTGAAGGTTACCTTGTTGCGGGCGCCGTTCTCCCTGAGGGTGGTTACGCCTGCTTTCAGGTGGATCATGGCGTTCTGGGCGGCGCGGAGTAGCATTACTTCGTCTGTGTCGTTTTCGATAACGTCCTCATAGCTGGCGCCGGCGACACCGAACATGAGGTGGGTGTGGGAGTCGATGAGACCGGGGAGGAGGTAGCCGTCGGGGAAGCTGTAGTGGTGGACGTTGGGGCCTTCGGGAAGGGTTATTTTTCCCTGTTGGTCAACGATTGTAATCCCACGGCCCTTGGTGACGACGACGGGGTGATCGATGGCGCGGTCGCCGGTGCCATCGATGAGGGCCTTGGCCTCGATGACGTTGATGCGATCCTCGTCAAAGGGCACGGAGCCACCGGGTTCAAGTCTTTCGAGGCCCTGATAGAAGCTCTGGGGCGGTACTGCTATGCCTGGCGGGTAGTCGTCCATTTTTTACTTTCCCTTTATTGGAGTTTGGCGATGGGGGAGTCACCCAGTTGGGATGCCCCAATGTTTTTCTGTTACTTCCGACGAGATTCTTCGACTCCGCTTCGCTCCGCTCAGAATGACATGTGTGGGGAGATGGGGGGAAGGAACTAAGAGGAGAGGCTGCGGTGGTAGTCGACGATTTCGCCGGCGGAGGCCTTCCAGATGCCGCCGTGCCTGCAGATGTGGCCGAGGGCCTGGTCCAGGTACTTGCTGCGGAATCCGGTGCCCATGAGCCACGGCTGGAAGTTCAGGACCAGCATGCGGCCCGTGTCCGCGCCTTCGCGGTAGACTACATCAAAGGAGTCCATGATCATCTTGGCGTACGTGTCGACGTGGATGCGACCGTACCAGTGGCTGCGCAAGTCCACGAGGGTGAGGTTGACGGGGAGGGAGTAAAGGTCGCCGGTGGGGGTGTTCATGGGGTAGGGATGGTCGTCGTTGGGCCAGTCGCAGACGTAGCTGACGCCTTCATCGGCGAGGATGGCGGCGGTCTCGGCGGACTCGCCGAACTCTGCGCCCATCCAGCCCCTGGGGGTCTGGCCTGTGGCCTGGGTGACGGCGTCGATGGAGCGGCGGATGTAGTCCCGTTCCTGGTCGGGGGTCATTTTGCTGGTGAGCAGCTGGTTGACGGCGACGCCGTGGGCCATGAATTCGCAGCCCCGCTCTTTGAGGATACGGACCACGTAGGGGTAATTCTCGGCGGTCAGGGCGTCGATGGCGATGGTGGGGGTGATGCCATACTTGTCGAGGATCTTGAGGACGCGGAAGATGCCGACGCGGGGGCCGTACTCACGAATGGAGAATCCGATAACGTCGGGGAAGGGGCGTCCGCCGCCGCTGACGCCGCCGGGGGATTCGGGGGCCTTGTGGGCCCAGTCCGGCTGGGAGCCGGGCATACCGCCGTTCAAGAAATCGTTGGTGGGCTTCCACTGGTAGTGGTCCATGCTGAGGATGACGCAGAGGGCCACCCTAGAGTCGTTGGGCCACTTCAGCGGGGGACGTTCCGGCAGGGGCGACCAGTCGTAATAGGGCATGTCGTATCCGGGCTTACGCTCTGCGGGCATTTTTTCGTCCTCCAGTTATGGTTGGGTTGTCGGATTTTGGGTTGGTGGCACGGAGATCATCCCCATCCGAGGGGAAGGGATTCAGGTAGGGGGTTAGTTGTATTCGTGCTTTTCCAGGTGGGCGACCATGATGTCGTAATAATTGTCCATGTAATACTGGGCCATGTCGTCAGCGGTGGTTTGCCAGACACCTTCGTGGCCCATCATGTAGCCGAGAACTTCGTCCAGGTACTTGATGCGGCTGGGATGTCCCATGACGGAGGGGTGGAGAGAGACGCAGACCTGGCGGGCGTTTTCCGCACCCTCCTCGTACATGACGTCGAACTGGTCCTTGACGCACTGGGCCCAGTATTCGGGGGTGCAGCCGAAGCGGCTGTAGGTGCCGTCGTTCAGATCCAGGTTGTAGGGCATGGAGAGGAGGCGACCGGACTTAACCTTCATGGGGAAGGGCTGGTCGTCGTGGCCCCAGTCGGCGTTGTAGATGAGACCCGCCTCGGCCATCAGGTCGTGGGTGCGGGCGGAGGGGGAGACGGCGGGGGTGAGCATCCCTTTGAGCTTCTTGCCGGTGTGCTCGTAGAGGGTGTCCACGCAGTCCTTGAAGAAGGCGCGCTCCTCGTCCTCGGAAAGCATGTTGAGGAAGCGATTGTTGTAGATACCGTGGGACATGTAATCGTAGTCACGATCAATCAGGGCTTGCTTGGTCTCGGGGAAGTGCTCCAGGATTGCCTCGTTGAGGGAAACGGTGCAACGGATTTTGTGGTGGTCGAAGACCTCCAGCATGCGCCAGAGACAGACGCGGTTTCCGTAATCCTGGTTGGCGAAGGAAGCCACGTCGGGCGGAGGAGTGCGGTTGTAGACCTCGCGGAAGAAGCCGCCCTTGCCGTCGTTAGGGGGGGGGATGAAGTCCATGTATTCCACGTTGGGGGCGACCCAGAGGGCCACGCGGGCGTTGTTGGGCCAGCGGACGACGGGTCGGTCGACGATGGGGGCGTAGGGCGAAAGGCCAGGTTCGAGCATACCGTATTCTCCTTATCGGGCTAATTCGGGCGCGATGGGGCGCATCCGTCTGCCAAAGGCAGTTTAATGGGGATGGAAAAATCAGTCAACGCCAAGAAGCTCCCTAGTCCAACGGCATTTCGATGATGAATCACGGGCAACCTCTTCGGCATCTTCACCAAAATGCCTATGCCGTTCAGCATTTCTCACCGATCCGACTATGCGAGTCCCATGCGCTGCGCAGCCCACTGCCGAGCGACCAATCCCTGTGCTGCCTGAAATGCGCGTACCGTTGGCAACCCCGGAGGTGGGGGAAGCAGGGCCTGGCGAGTGAAATAACCTGCTATAGACACCACCGCCGCGGTAATTGCGTCGCTCTCAGCGACGAGGCAGGCGGAATGTTTCGAGATGACTCCTTCAGGAGGCGGTCCGCCCTGCATCGTCACACTAGACGCTAATGCGACGACGTCCAACCAAGCAGGGCCGATGCAAGCATGAGGCCAGTCCAGGAACCAAATTCGCTCATGCGAGAGCAGGATGTTGTCTGCTCGGGTATCCATGTGAAGCAGCGTGTCGCCTACCAGGGCGTCGACGACAGTCTCTTCGATGTCCGCCAACGTCTCCAAATGACGACGCGACCATTCATCCGCACAGTGAGGGCGCGACGGTCGGTCATCCAGCAGCTTGCGCCAGCCGCAGATTCTTGAACCGAACATTTCGGATGCGGTTCCGACAATTGAATTCGGCAGTGGGGACGGGGTCAGTTGTGCGTTCAAGTCCTCCAATGCGGCGACCACACGGTCAAGCTCAATGGCCAGCCAGGGATTTGCCGGATGGCGACCTTCTACGTGCTCGAAGAGCAGCACCACCCAACCATCCGTGCCCTCATCGTAAGACCAGAGGAGCCGTGGAACCGGCGCGTCTTTTGGCATGGCGGACACAACCTTAATCTCCTGCCGGTGCATAGTGGGCGTTATGGGATTGGGATCAGACGCAACGGCCTTGATGAAGACTCGCTGACCATCGGCCAGGGTCAGCCCTGCCGCTACACCCGGGGAGAATCCGGTAGGCTGAGTTTCGGCGCTTACAACCTTGCTACCGAGCCACCCTTCAACCTCACTACGGACTCGCAGAGGCATATCGCGCCAGTGGGATCGAATACCTTGATCCGGTGGGGGCTTCGTAGATTCCACGGATTTTGACTCCTCAGCCAGCAGGGGTTGGTTTGAAACCAGCCCCAACCGGTTGGGTATAGTGTCGGTTATTCACCCCCATCCTAACCTTCCCCCGTCAAGGGGGAAGGGATTGAGGGGAGATTCTTCGTCGCGAGGCCTCCTCAGAATGACAGGAAACGGCGAGTGGGCTTTCTTACAGGTTTGGGCGGCGTTTGTGCCATTCGGTGGTCTGTTCGTAGGCGTGGCCTGCGTTGAGGATACTTGCCTCCTGGTAGGGGGCGGCCATGAACATGAGGCCGATGGGTACGCCGTTGGAGTCGAAACCGCAGCGAACGGTCATGGCAGGGGTGCCGAGGAAGGCGGCGACGATGGTGACATCGCCGGTGCCGGTTCCGAAGCGTCCACGGGCCTGGTCCTGCTCGGTGACAGGATTGGCGTAGTGAATCTTTTTCAGTTTGAACATGAGCGTGGGAGCGATCAGAACGTCGTAGGGGCTTAGCAGCTTGAGCCATTCGCGGCGCATGATGGCGCGGGCGCGGCTGGCGGTCTGGAGGATGTGTCCGGGGATCAGGAGGTCGACGATGAGGCGCAGGCGCAGGTTTCGACCGTAGTGCTCCGGGTGTGTGCGGATGTTTTCGGCGTGGACGTGACCGGCGTCGCTGCCCGTGACGGGGCTGGCGATGAGGCGGGCGTCGCGAAGCATGGGCAGGGACACCTCCTCCACTGTTGCGCCAAGGCTTTCAATGTGGTTGGCGGCGGCGGTAACGGCTTCGACAACTTCGGCCTCGCAGAATTCGGGGTCCATGAAGTCCGTAATCAAGCCGATGCGCTTGCCCTTGAGGTCCTCGCCTAGACCCTGGGTGAAATCGGGCACGGGGCGCTTTGAGGTGAGGGTGTCCTTGGGGTCGTAGCCCGCGACGGCGTTCAGCATCAAGGCAGCGTCTTCCACTGAGCGGGTGATGGGGCCGGCGGAGTCCATGGACCAGGAGAGGGCGTGCATGCGGTAGCGGCTCAGGCGGCCCCAGGTGGGTCGGAATCCCACGGCGCCGGTCGCGGAGGCGGGGCAGCGGATGGAGCCGCCGGTGTCTTCGCCGAGGGAGAGCGCGCACATGGAAGCGGAGATGGCGATGGCGGAACCGTTGCTGGAGCCGATGGTGTCGCGGTCCAGATCCCAGGGGTTGCGGGGAGGTTCGCCGAACTGCCAGGGGTCACCGAGGCCGGATGCGAACTGGGTCATGCTGGTCTTGCCGATGAGGACGGCGCCCGCGTCCTTCATGCGGGCGATGACGGTAGCGTCTTCCGGCGGGATATTGGCCGACAGGCTGCGGGAGCCGGAGGTGGTGACGACTCCTTTGGTGTCCAGCTGGTCCTTGGCGGCGAAGGGGAGGCCGTGGAGGGGCGGCAAGGTGTCGCCGCGCATGACGGCTTCCTCTGCGAGACGGGCGTCGGCGAGAGCTTCCTCCTGGCAGACGGTGACGTAGGCGTTCACCTTTGGGTTTATGCGGTCGATGCGGTCGACGTAGGCGTCGACGAGTTCGACTGGGGAAAGCTCTTTCGATGCGATCAGCTTGGCCATCTGAGCGCCGGAGAGGTCAATCAGCAAGTTGGCGTCCATATATATGCTCCCTTGGCGAATTAGTTGGGCCAACGGGCGGATGGCCCGGGCCGGAGTTTTTGAATGTTACGCCAAGTTAGGGTTTTCGCCAAGTGTCTGGAGAACTGGAATATGTTCGTTGTATTCGCACGCCAACGTAAATCGCCAGGAAACCTCTGAATAACCACTTTCCCCTCGATAGAGGAAGATTAGGATGAAGGCGAATGGCCTCAATTCAAGCTAACGTTTGCTTTATGGGCTTTCTGGATACCGGCCTTCGCCGGTATGACGGACCTTATTCAGACTCTTCCCAGGCTTGACTAGTTTTTCCTGAATAGATAGACAGATGCGGTTTTCGCTGGCTTGATCCTTGCGCGGCTTGGTGATCTGGGGGTATCTGCCTCAACCATCTCCAGGGTCAGGGGTGTTCCTTTGGTCGTATAGAAGAAGGAAGTTAATTCGGCTTGGGAGGTCTCCATGCGGAGGGATTCTCCCGTGAATGCCGCGATGAGCATGTAGTCGGGGTCGACGAAGGCTCGGCGGGCGTCGTAGTGCTCGTCGTTGACCAGCAGGAGGCCTTCCGGAGGGAGAAATCGCTTGCAGGCCAAGGAGATGAAGCCAGCGTTGAGGGAGATGAGCAGGTCGAATGACGCTTCAGGCTCAGCGTTGAGGGTGCGATAGTCCTGCTGGTAACAGCGAATCGTGGGAACGTCCGGGTAATGCTTGTTGTCGTTAACGTGCCGGCGCAGGTCCGGGTCGGACAATAAATCGGCAATTCCGGACAGGGAGTCGACGTAGCAGACTTCGGGGAAGAAGAGGGAGGGTGTGACATCCAGCCAGCTACCCGGGTAGAGTGCGCGCTGAATCTGGAAATTTCGGCTGAGCTGTTGGAATGCTGGTCGTAGATCGCGACCACAGCCGGGGTTGTTGGGATAATTCGCAAGGTAAGTGGCTATTGAGGTCTTTTGCCGCATGGTTATTTCTTGGCTGGTTGGTGCAGCGGCAGGGTGGTTGACGTGGGCCGGAGGGGCTGCATCATTCGGCAGAGAGGGAATGAAAGTCAGGATTTCACGGTATGGGCGCGTTGGGCGGCGGCGAGGTTGTAGCTCGCTTGCATCCTCATCCAAAAGTCGGCGTTGCTCCAACCTATGCGCTCCAGTCCAAGAGCCACCTTGAGAGAAATCTCGCAACGGCCGTTCAGCAGTCTAGACACGGTGTTGGGACTGACGCCTAGCTTATCGGCAAACTCTTGGGTGGTCCATCCAACTTCGGCTAATGGATCCTTCAGAATCTCCCCAGGGTGGACTGGATTTCTCTTGGTCATGACCTTTCCTTAAGCCTTAGTGGTAATCTTCCAAGTTCACGTCGAAAGCTCGGCCCTCGGCGAACCGGAATGTGATTCTCCAATTCCTCGTGACTCGTACACTCCAATCGCCCCTCCGGTTGCCTCTTAGACGATGTAGCCTATAGCCAGGGATATTCAGATCGGCGGGGCCAATTGCATCATCTAAGGAAGTCAAGATTCTATTTATGCGGGCGATGTGTTTAGGGTTGAGCCTACTGGCGTCGTCACGCTCCCAGAACCTCCGCAGTCCGTTGTGTCGGAACTCCACTGAATGAATGTACCATATTGTTGTCCATCTTGGAAGTGTAATTCCGGATTATCCTTTCCAGATTCCGCGATTCAAGGTTCGCGCTGGTGCGGATTGTGGTTCGTTCTTCTGGGGCTTTGCCATTGACGCTAAAATGGTGTGGTGATAGATTCTGTTGTGACGTTTTCATTCGAAAATCAATAGTTGGCGGAGGGGTAAAATGTCTGAAAAAGATCTAGCTCTCATGGCCCATCTGATGCGGAGGGCCGGGTTCGGCGCCACCCGCGAGGAAGTCGAGCGGCGCGCGGCGAAGGGGTACGAGGCAACAGTGGAAGGGCTGCTGCATCCGGAGCTGCAACCTCCCGCACTGGACGACGAGGACCTGCTGAAGCGGTACCACGTAGACGGGAACAATCTGCTCATGCTGGAGAGCTGTCAGACCTACTGGCTGTACAGGATGATCAACACCCGCCGTCCGCTGGAGGAGAAGATGGCGCTGTTTTATCACAGCATCTTCGCCACCGGGTACACCAAGCTCAACCATCCCAGGGCGATTTTGAACCAGGTGGAGATGTTCCGCAGGATAGGGATGGGCAGCTTCCACCGGATTCTGGTGGAGCTTTCCAAGGACCCGGCGATGATCTTCTGGCTGGACAACAAGGACAACCACAAGGACGCCGTCAACGAGAACTTCGGCAGGGAGCTGCTGGAGCTTTTCTCCATGGGGCAGGGGAATTATACGGAGGACGACGTGCGTCAGGCTTCCCACGCCTTCACCGGCTGGACCATTGCGGACGCGTCGTTGCACCAGTCTCGGACGGACCGGGACTCCATCTGGCCCTACGGCCGGTTGGACTGGCACTTCGAATATCTGCCGGGGGACCACGACGAGAACGACAAGGACTTCCTGGGGCAGCGGGGGCCATTCAACGGGGAGGACGTGATTGACATAATCTGTCGTCACCCGGCCACGGGGCGGTTCGTTGGACGTCATCTTTACAACTTCTTCGTTGCCGACGAGCCGCAGGTGCCGGCGTGGAAGGATACGCCACCCAGGGACCCGGAGGCGGTGGAGACGCTGGCCAGGGTGTTCCAAGAGAGCGGATACGACATGCGCGAGGTTATGCGGACGCTGCTGAACTCGGACTTCTTCAAGGAGGCGGCATTCGCCAAGATAAAGAGTCCCACGGAATTCGTAGTGGGCACGGCGCGGTTGACCGGAGGCTATTCCTTCCCCAGTCCCCGGGACCTGCGGTTGGCGGAGGAGACGGGGAACATGGGCCAGCAACTTCTGGACCCGCCAAGCGTTGAGGGCTGGCACACCGGCGTAGAGTGGGTGACCACGGGGAGCCTGGTGAGCCGGGTGAACTTCGCAGCGGAAGAGTTTGCCGACCCGGGGCGTCCCGGCGTGCGGTCCATCATCCGGCGCGTTCAGGAGCAGGGGGCTTACGCCTCTGCGGAGTCGCTGGTCGAAGAGTGCCTGGGTCTGCTGGGCCACATGAAGGTGTCGGAGGACACCTACGTTGACCTGGTGGCCCACGCCAGGGCTGCCGGGGACCTGAGTTTCGACACGGCGGAGGATGCGCGGGCCTCTTCGGAGAGCATCGCACAGCTTCTGCAGGTTATCTCGGCCACCACAGAATACCAGTTGGCGTGAGGCGAAGATGATTACGAAAACAGCAGCAAGTTTGCGGTACAGCCATACCGTGGGGTTCATGTCTCTCCAGGGAGGGCGGGGATTCGGTAATCCGGTGGACCTGGCCTTTGACAGCGACGGGGTCATGTACGTGGTCAGCCGGGGAGGTTCCGACTCCGAGGAGATGATCCCGTCCAAGAGGGTGACGAAGTGCACCGTCGACGAGCAGTTTCTGGCGGAGTTCAGCTCAGGCGGGCAGGATAACGGAGAGATAATGTGGCCCTCTTCGATTGCCATCGACGGGCAGGACCGGGTTTACGTCGGCGACGAGGCCCTGCATCGGGTTTCCGCCTTCGACAAGGAAGGAAAATTCCTCTACAGGTGGGGCCGACAGGGGAGCGGCGAGGGGGAGTTCAACCGTCCCGCCGGTATGATCGTCGACGGCGACGGCAACCTGCTGATAGCGGACAGCCTGAACCATCGCATCCAGCGCTATTCGCCTGCCGGGGGGTTCATTTCGCAGTGGGGGAGCGCGGGTGACGGCGAGGGCGAATTCAATATGCCGTGGGGGGTGGCTGCGGACGCAGCCGGGAACGTGTACGTGGCGGACTGGCGGAATGACAGGATTCAGAAATTCACGGCTGACGGGGAGTTTGTGAGGGCGTGGGGCGGGTCGGACGTTGAGGACGGGAAGTTCAACCGTCCGGCGGGGCTGGCGGTGGACGACGACGGGATTCTGTACGTGGCGGACTGGGGGAACGAGCGGGTGCTGGCGCTGACGCAGGAGGGGGAGTGTCTGGCGAACCTGCGGGGCGAGTCTGGGCTATCCAAGTGGGCACACGAGTATTTCACGACGAACATGGACGAGTTGGAGGAGCGGGAGAGGGCGAACCTGGAGCCGGAACTGGAGTACCCGCCGGGGGACGAGCTGCGTCAGGAATCGGCGATGGTGGAGAAGCTGTTCTGGGGGCCGACGACGGTGAAGCTGGACGGGGAGGGGCGGGTGTTCGTGGCGGACACGGCGCGGGCGCGGGTGCAGGTGTTTGCGTGGGGAGTTTGACATCGACAATATTTGTGGGATGATGTCTTAAACTAAGGGGATTCCAGTAGAAGCCACGAGTTTAGACCTAAAGCTGGCGTCGTTGGCAGAGACCGCAAAGAGGGTGGACCAGTCTCCTGTGACTGAGGAGTGAAGGAAAGAGGTGCTTATGTCTTGTGATGGTTTGACGGCTGCAATAAAAACCGCGAAGTTGAGGATTGAGGAACACAGGGAAGCATTTTCTGGGAATGAGCCTCAAACAAAGTCGGCACTAATTGAACCGATATTGAATGCGTTGGCATGGGATGTCTCGGATCCGAGTCTGGTGAAATTGGAGTATAAGACCGATTCTTATGGCATTAAGTCCGACGAGAAGGTGGACTATGCCCTGTTGGACAACGGAGAACCCACTATTCTTGTCGAAGCCAAACACGCAGCCAGTTCATTGAGAGACAGGAAAGACGGCAGTTAGCTATTCCGGTACTTGCAAAATACATCCGCTCAAGTGGGAATACTTACCAACGGCATTCGGTATGAATTCTACCGTGATCCCAATGATGTGAATGTAAAGCAATTCACGCCACAATATACGCTGGACATCACAGAAGCATCGCCCGTGGACATTGAAGTCTTGTGTGCATTCTGCAGATATGGCTTTGATATAGGCTCTGCAATAGGTTCGATTGAGGGAGCGTACTATAGAGATAGAATTGTCGAGCGATTGAGGTCTGCCTGTCGAAACGCTGATGAATCATTCACAGCGTGGATGATGGGTGAGATTGGTGGCGGAACGGGGGGATTGGTAAATCAGCAGAGGTTTGCTCAACTCATAAGGGAGGCATTGCGGGACTTCACAGTGGCAAAGCGTGAAACAGTGGCCCGCTCAATGGAGATTGGATTGTCGGAGGGTGTCGGCGAGGAGGGTCCACAGAAAGCCGCCTTCCAATCTGCGCCTCATCTAAATGTCGACAGTGGTTGGACAACACTTGATGACTTAGTTGCTGGAAAAAGAGGCGAACATCCGCGAGTGATAAGGTTTCCCTGTGGGGAAGAGTGGGGAATCAAGGACTGGAAGGATATTTTGATAAAGATAGCAACGTATCTGGAGCAAAAAGGTCATTTGACAGCGGATAGACTTCCGATTTCCGAAAAGCCCAACTCGACTCGATTAATTATCAACCATGAGCCAGTTCAAATGAATGGCACCCCATTCCGCAGTTCGAAACGGAAAATATCCGAGGGCATCTTTCTGAATGCAAGTGGAGGTATCCAGCGTGCAATTGAATGCAGCCGAAGAATGGTTGCCCACTGTGAACAGGAGACATCAGAATTTTGGTTGAAGACGGACTGAGGAGGCTGACCTCGGGAGGTCGGGGACTGGGATCTGGGAGGAATTGCTCGTTAGTCAAGCAGGCACAATTCTGCAAGGAATGAGCAAAGGGATAGGCTATTTCGTGTTGACTAGTGTGGGGGAGAGGGATGGAGATGGGTTTGTGGCGGCTTGTTTGGAATTAGGGACGGTTGCGTCGGGGGACTCTGTTGAGGAGGCGTTTCGGAATCTGAACGCGGCTGTTTCGCTGCAGTTGAGGGCATTGGAGGAAGCGGGGGAGATGGAGCGGGTGTTTCGGGAGAATGGGGTTGAGGTGGTGGCGTCAGTTGAGGATGCGGAGGAGTCTGCCAGGGAGATTGGGGAGGAGAAGGTGATGAGGGTCAGCCGGCACGAGGTTGCATTGCGCTGCTGATTGGCGGCAGTTTTGGGCCTTGATGAACCATCCATCCCCACATCAGACCCGTCTAAGTCATCCTGAGTTTCGGGGGGCTATAAGAGGGAAGGGGTGGAGTTCTGGATGGGTTGGGGTGATTAGGAGGTAGGGGGAGGAAGAGTGGGCTCCCGCGTCCGCGAGGGAACGGGGACGTTGGGGGCTTCTGTTCGGATGGATAGTGGGCAGGCTGTTGGTTCCTGCCTGCCCAGGAACAAGAATGTGGGCGGGCGGCTACGGCAACGAGACCCTTCGACTTCGCTTCGCTGCGCTCAGGGTGACATTTGGGCGGAGGGGGGAAGAGTGGGATCCCGCGTCCGCGAGGAAACGGGAGGGCGTTGGGGGGTACGGTTGAGGTAGCTTGTGGGTAGGGCATGGGCTCCTGCCTTCGTAGGAGCAAGAATTGGGGTGGGACGCTACGGCAACGAGACCCTTCGACTTCGCTTCGCTGCGGCTCAGGGTGACATTTGGGTGGAGGGGGGAAGAGTGGGCCCCCGCGTCCGCGAGGGAACGGGGGGGCGTTGGGGGATTCGGTTGAGGTAGCTTGTGGGTAGGGCATTGGCTCCTGCCTTCGCAGGAGCGAGAGGGGGGTGTGTGATGCAGTTGAGGTGGATGGTGGGTTCAGGGTGGAAGAGTGGGATCCCGCGTCCGTGAGGGAACGGGGACGTTGGGGGGTTCGGTTGAGGTAGCTTGTGGGTAGGGCATAGGCTCCTGCCTTCGCAGGAACAAGAATGTGGGCGGGCGGCTACGGCAACGAGACCCTTCGACTTCGCTGCGCTACGCTCAGGGTGACATGTGGGTGGAGGGTGGAAGAGTGGGGCCCCGCGTCCGCGAGGGAACGGGGACGTTGGTGGGGCTGTGATATAGTGGGCGGGCCGATTTTCGTCGGCGGAAACGCACCCTGAGATTGGGCACGGCAGGCATTTTCATTTTCGTGCAAGGAGCAGGGACTATTGGCGGCTGATTCTCAGTCTGTTGACTCCGGCCCGGTTCGAGAGGTTGGGCGAATACTCAGCCTGGACCTGATTCGCGGTGTTGCGGTGCTCGGCATCCTGTTGATGAACGCCGTCTACTTCGGGCTGGGGGGAGCGCCCTCCTTCAACCTGAGCGCGGGCGGCTCTGAGACCAGGCTCGACTGGACAATCGGCGTCGCCGGTGAGATTTTCGTCGATCAGAAGCTTATGGGGTTGTTTTCCATGCTGTTTGGCGCGGGGATGATCCTGTTCATCGACCGGGCCAGCGAACGGGGAAGGCGGGCGGTGCTCCTCAACCTGTGGCGGAACGGACTGCTGCTCATCGTGGGGTTCGTGCACGCAATCGCGTGGAGTGGGGACGTATTGATGATATATGCGGTGTCGTCCGTGTTTCTGATAGGCATGAGGAAGCTATCCAGCCGGGCGCTCAATTCCATTGGCGTCGCGGTCTTCTTGTCGTCGGCACTTTGCGCTATGTGGGCGCAGAAACTGGCGGATGACGGCGCAACTCTCGCCGGACTCTGGACGCCGGGGGAGATACCGGAGCAGGAGATGATCTTCGTTCCGTGGGCGCTGGGGTATTTCTTGCGGGGACTGGGGTTGATTCTCGTTGGGGCCGGACTGTATCGAACCGGATTTATTCAGGGAAGGCTTTCTGAGGGCGTTTATCGGCAGGCCGCGCTGTTGGGGCTTGCCATCGGGCTGCCGCTCGCCGCCGTTGGCGTCATCGTTACTGCGGCGAATGATTACTCAACCGAGATTGCCTTTATCGGGCAGATTCCAAACACCATCGGCACGATTCCAGCGTCGATTGGGTACATGAGTCTGATTGTCCTGTGGAGCAGGGGCGCGGACGGGTGGCTCAAACGAAACTTGCGCGCCGTTGGCAGGATGGCGCTGACCAACTATCTGATGCAGACGGTGCTGGGCCTGGTGGTGTTGGGAGTAATCTTAGGCGACGCCGGATTCATGAGCCGTAGCGTAGTATTGCTATTTGTGATTGGAGTCTGGGTGTCGATGATGTGGTGGTCGCGGGCGTGGTTGGGACGCTTTCAGTTCGGGCCGGCGGAGTGGCTGTGGCGAGTGGCGACGTATCGGAGTCGGCAGCCGTTTCGCCGACGCATGGCGGCGGGCCTTCTCGCGTAGAATACTGACGGGACTCGCAGAGAGCTGAGATTCGAGGGGGAAGAAAAATGGTTGAGAATGGAGAGAACGCCAGGGAGCAGATTCTTGCCCTGGTGCGAGAGTTCGTGCGTCGGGAGGTGGCGCCGCAGGCCGCAGCCCACGACAGGGACGACAGCTATCCCACTGAACTAGTTGACAAGATGCAGGAGTTGGGGCTATTCGGCATAGCAGTGCCGGAGGAGTATGGCGGGCTCGGGCTGGACCACACCACCTTTGCCATGATCTTCGAAGAGCTTTCAAAGGGGTGGATGAGCATAACCGGCGTACTTGGCACACACTCCGTGATGGCGTATGTGCTGTCGCACTTCGGCACGGAGGAGCAGAAACGACGCTGGCTGCCCGGCATGGCGTCGGGGGAGATTCGGGGGGCGCTGGCGATGACCGAACCCAACGCAGGCAGCGACGTGGCCGCCATCGAAACCGTCGCTATTCGAGAGGGGGACGAGTACGTCGTGAACGGACGCAAACTCTTCATCACCAACGGTCGGAACTGTCACGCCGCGCTGGTGATGGTCAAGACGGACATGGACGTCCGACCGGCGCATCGGGGTATAAGCGCGCTGGTTGTGGAGAAAGGCCCCGGCTTCACGGTAGGGCCGGACATGGAGAAGCTGGGCTATCGGGGAGTGGACACGTGCGAGCTCATATTTGATGACTGCCGGGTTCCGACGGAGAACCTGGTTGGGATAGGAGAGGGGCGGGGATTTCGTCAGGTGTTGGCGGCGTTGGAGGCAGGGCGAATCAACATTGCGGCACGCGCGGTGGGAGTCGCGACTGCGGCATTCGAGGAGGCCATCCGGTACGCCCAGCGACGTCACACCTTCGGCAAGCCAATCGCTCAACACCAGGCGATACAGACAATGCTTGCGGACATGGCGACGAAGATTCGCGCGGCCCGGCTGCTGACCTACGACGCCGCGGCCAGGAAGGACCGGGGCGAGCGGTGCGACGAGGAAGTGGGGATGGCCAAGCTGTACGCCAGCGAAATGTGCGGGCAGGTGACGCTGGACGCCATGCGCATCCACGGCGGCTATGGGTACATCAAGGACCTGCCGCTGGAGCGGTACTACAGAGACGCACCGCTCATGATCATCGGGGAAGGCACAAACGAGATTCAGAGGCTTATAATCGCGCGGAGCCTGCTGCGTCGATACGCAGTCTAGAGCGAACTTCTCAGGAGGGAAACGAGACATGACGGAACAGCGGTCGGACTACGGGGGGCTATTCGAGGATTTTCGTCCGGGGCAGGTGTTCAAGCACTGGCCGGGCAAGACAATCACCGAGTCCGATAACAACCTATTCTCGCTGCTGACGCGGAACGACAACCCCCTGCACTCCGACGCACACCTAATGGCGTCGCATCAGCATGGGCGGATACTGGTAAATGGGACGCTGGTCTTCAGTTTAGTTGTGGGGATGAGCGTCCGCGACACCAGCGGTCAGGCGGTGGCCAACCTGGAATACGAGCGGGTGACGCACGACGGGCCGGTGTTCATCGGGGACACCATCTATGGGGAGACCGAGGTGTTGGAGACGCGGGAGACCAGTCGTGGGGACAGAGGGATAGTGTACGTGGAGAGTCGGGGATTCAACCAGAGGGAGGAGCGGGTGCTTACGTTCCGGCGACGGTTTCTGGTTCCTAAGAAGGGGTAGGGGGGTGGATGTATAGGGTGGGGAGGAAGTCGACGTCAGTTAGGGCCCTGGCGGCGCTCTGAGATTTGGCTGCGGATGGCCTGGGCCACGGGGCCGGGGTTGTCGATTTCCTGCATACGCACAGTGTGGCGGTCGCTGATGCCGCTGGCTACCAGGACGCTGCCGCGTCCGGTGAGCATTTCGATGAAGTTTCGGGTCTCCGAGATAGCGTTGATGGAGCCGACGGGTATCTCCGTAGTGTCCAGCCAGAGGAACTTGTAGGCGTGGGCCACGCGCCGGTTCGTCACATAGTAGATGGTGTGGTGGTTGATCCAGTAGCGGATGACGCCTCGCAGGTAGAGGAACAGGCCGACGAGGAAGATGGCGAAGGGGTAGACGTAGGGGAGGTAGGTGAAGGCCATGATGTAGCCGGCGGCGAGGAAGAAGGGGGCGCTCATGGCGATTCTGGCCATTGCGGGCTTCATGGAGGGATGGCGGAGTTGCTGGATTTGCTCGTCGGGCATCAGGTCTGGGGCGGGTCGGGTGAGCACACTGCCGTAGAAGCCGATGAGGACGATGGCGGCTCCCAGGACGAGGATGGCGAGGAAGATGAGGGATAGGTCTGAGAGGTCGGTGAGGGCTTGAAAGGAATCGGTTTAATGAGCGGTTAGGCCAGATCCATCAATTGGCAGCTTAGCAAGATTGGAGGATTGCAAGGCGGGTTGAGATTAGTCAGTTGCCACGGCTTCCTGGTAAGCCAACTCGCCGACAACGTCGTGCTCTTCCTCCTCATCTTCAAATTCGTCAGATTGTCGTCCCAAGCCAGCATCATGAAGGGCCTTTTGGAAGACCTCGTTTCCACCTGAAATGGGTTTCCCCATAGCCTTGCCAATTAGCTTAAGCATTTCCTCACCTCGATCCATAAAGCAATCAGCAAATAGGTCAGCAGACAGCAAATCAGGCTTAATCCAATGTGATTCGAGAACCTCAAGTAGGTCCGAATGGGTGATGTCACCTTGAAGGCGGCGCAGATAAATCGAGGGTGCATTGCCTCCAATGATTCGATTAGTTCTTGCATCAATGGGGGTCTTATTGATTATTGACTGGTACAAGTGGGATGGAATTGGTGGGTCTGAAACGTTGCACCAATGTACGGGGAAGATGTGATGGATATCTATGTTGTCTTCATTCCATGTGGCGAATGCCAATGGGTTTTTAGTCCGCCAGTCTGAGGCCCCACTCTTCATTTGCAGGGCATAGAGACCCTTATATGCGGCACTATTCCGAGTGCGAAGTGAAAGCAATCGTTCGGGAATGAAGTTGGCCTCACCTACCAAGGTTGGCTCGGTTCCGCCACGGACCCAATGGGCAACTTGAGTCAGGTCAAGGGCGTATTGGGTTTCCACAGCGCCACCATAGACTTCTCCGAAGATTCCTGACCAAAACCAGCGTTCAAGCTTAGCTTTTGCAATTGCTGGTTCCAGCGCATCGCCTAATTCGACGTAAAGGACGGCCAAGGGAACAATTTGAGTGTTATAGGGAACGTCATATCTGGTGAAGATAAACTGGCTAAGCAGAAACCTGGCGGCTTCTTTAAAGCCTTTCTCCACTCGCTCAGCCCACTCGTGGTAGCTCTCAACCTTCAAATTTAGAATGTCGTTCTTTCTGCAATTGATCGCCGGTATACGGTTTGGGGGTCGACCCTCTGCTATGGTCTGCCGTCGACGCTTCTGGGTTGACAGAAGCGCCACAGCTTGGAGGAACTGGTCTCCCTTGATGCCCTGCAATGCTCCGGAGGCGTCGCGCAACCTCCTTCGTCGCATTTCCCAGTCTTCGCGCAGAGAGAAATCTTCGTCCTGCGCGGCAAAAGATGCTGTTACCAACTCGAACATTGAAAGAGTGACGCCGCCGGTATTTACTTTCTCAAAGACCGTGCAGACAGCTTCTTTGGGTGTTTCCTTGTTTAAGCTGATTACGGGTAAGCTGTATGAAGCGAACTGACTCCTGACCAACTCATTAAATCGTTCATAAAACTTAACCGCTCCGCCCTCAGGATGCTCATCCTCACGACCTTGCCAGTGGCTGATGTATCCCAACAGCCACATAGGGCCGTCATCCAAGAGCTTCTCAGTCGGCATCATGTGTTGCTCATATTCACGATCTACGCTGGAAAGATTTCGAACTTCGTCCCTTCCGAAATTCCTTGTTTCCCTCTTGTCTTCGGGAACGCTAATAATGGCGTCCTCCCTATCAATGCTTGAGTCAATTGCGGCCAGCATATCAATGTAATACCAACGCTTTATTCGTCTACCACGATTGTCCTTTGTCTCTACAGGACCCGGATAGAGCAGTGACTGAAACAAGGAGGTAAGACGCTGTTGTCCATCAAGTAGGAACTCTTCCGCTAGCGATCTGGGTTGTTCCGATGCTCCTTCAATCATTCTGCACCTTAGCCGGATCTCCCCACCGGCTTGCAGTGTCATTATTGCGCCTATAGGAAATCCTCGCGAAATGCTTGCCAGCAAACCACGAATTCGGTCGTCGTCCCAAATCCATCCGCGTTGGAAGTCAGGCAACTGGATTTTCCCGTTTCCAACGCTGTGTAGAAGATCCTTTAGGGAAACTGGATTCGTCTTGAACATCAATTGCCTCTGGACAGTTCTGTGATTCTGCCGGCAATTCTAGCACTCACTGATTGTATCTCTCAAATGTTGGGGACGACATCCTGCTCCCTTGCTTGGGGGGCCATGGCGGTGATGTCGGAGACTAGGTCCAGGACGGCGGGGCGTCCGGAGGCGAAGGCGCCGGTTAGGGCGTTGGGGATGTCAGCGGGGCGTTCGACGCGCTCGGAATAGCAGCCCATCGCCGAGGCGACTTGGGCGAGATTGACGTCGGAGAACATCATCAGGTCGTCGTAGGCGCGCTGGGTGGCGTTGCCGTCGTAGGCGCGGTCGATTGGGCCCTTTTCCTGGTTGAGGGAGCGGTTGTCGTTGACGACGATTACCAAGTTCACATTGTGTCGCAGGGCCGTTTCGAGCTCGCCAATGTGATACCAGAAGCCGCCGTCGCCGGTGAAACAGAGGACGGGACGGTTGGGCAAAGCGAGCTTCGCGCCGATGGCGCCGGGGAGGCCCCAGCCGAGGGAGCCGACGCATCGCATGAAGTTGTGGCCCGGGTTTTTCAGCTCCATCATGACACCCGTCCAGATGCCGGAGTGGCCAGTGTCAGAGACCACCATTGCACCTTTGGGGAGATTTTCGGCGATCTCCTTTACCATGCGCTCCGGCCTCATGGGCGAGGCGTTCGACTCAATCATGGGGCGGAACTCCTCCCGCCATTCGCCGACGATGCTTGCTACTTCGTCGAGGACATCCTTACGGGGGCTTAGGGGTTCGAGGACGCTGATCAGACGCTGTAGGGAGACCTTGGCGTCGCCCTGCACGGCGACGGTTGCGGGGTAGTTTCGGCCCAATTCGGAGGGATCGATGCCAATCTGGACGGTGGGAGTGCCGGCCGGCGGGACGCGCCATTCCCAGGTGGCCATGCCGCCGAGGCGGGTGCCGATACCGATGACCAGGTCCGCCGACGAGACGATGCGGTTGGCGCTCCAGTGGGAGTAGCGTCCGACGACGCCGACGTTCAGGGGATGGTCGGCGGCGAGGGTCAGCTTGCCGTTGAGGGTGGTCGCGACGGGGATTGTGAGCATTTCGGCGAGTTGGGCCACTTCGTCCCAGGCTTCGGAGGCCATGACGCCGGAGCCGGAGATGATGACGGGGCGGCGGGCTTCGGAGATGAGTCTCGCCGCTTCCTTCACGTGGTCCATGCTGGGTTCGGGTCGGAAGGCGGGGTAGTGCCTGTGACGATTTTCGACGACGAGGTCAAGATCAGCGTCGGCGTATAGAGCTTCGTCGCGGACGTGGAGGTGGACGGGGCCGGGGGAGCCGGTAGTGGCCTCCCGGAAAGTCTGTCGGAGAGAGTCGGGAATGCGGGAGACCTTGTCGATTTCGTAGCTGGCCTTGGTGACCGAGTGGAAGGGGGCGGCGTGGTCGTACTCCTGATAGACGTGTCGATAGCGGTGCTCGGCGGGAATGGCGTTGGTCATGGCGATGACGGGGGACTGGGCCATGAAGGCGTCGGCGAGTCCGGCGGCGAGGTTGGCGGCGCCGATGCTCTGGGCCATGCAGATGCCGGGCCCCTTTGTGGCGCGGGCGTAGCCGTCGGCCATGTATGCGGCGGCCTTCTCGCCGTGGGTGACGACGCGTCGGATGTCCATGTTTTCCATCTCGGCCATAACGCCAAAGAAGGCGGTGGGCACCTGGAAGATGCTGGTGATGCCGTAGGCTTCGATCATTTTGGCGATGTAGCGGTTGCCGGTCATTCTGGGCATGGGTTTTTCTCCCTTTAGTGAGAGTGGCTTTGGTATAGAGGGCATGTTATCACCAACGGGTTGAGTGGCGCACGTTTGGGGAATGGGGGTGATTCTTCGTACAGATGGTTGACAATTGCCTTCGCAGTACATATATTCATTGCCTGTTTAACACAGATTTGCGGAGATTCTTTTTCCCCATGCCAAGGTTAATGTTGAGATTCGTTGCCTCCCAATCGCACAGGTTGCTGCTGGGAGTGATATTGCTGTTAGTCGTCGGTATCGCGCTTCAGGCTTGTGGGGGAGATGACGTGGAAGTGAGTCAGTCACCGCCAACGACTGCATTCGCAACACCCACTCCGATTAGGTGCTTCACAGGAGACAGCGGAGGAAGGGAATCCGGCGATTCCCCACAGGTGAGCAAAGACGTGATTCAGGTGGCCTGCGACAATAGCAATTTCGCGTTTGATCTGTACAAGGCAGTGAGCGAAGGGGAGGAAGGAAACCTGTTCTTCTCTCCCTTTAGCATCTCCCAGGTGCTGGCGATGGCATACGCCGGGGCGAGGGGAGAGACGGAGCGTCAGATGGCGGAAACGCTCCGGTATAGCCTGCCGCAGGAGAGGCTGCATCCTGCCCTGGGTGAACTGGAAGCTGCTTTGCAAGCCAGGGCTGAGAATGCTTTCAATCCCTTTGGATCGGAGGACGATGCCCCAAGTTTCCGGTTGAACATTGCTAACGCCGTTTGGGGTCAGCACGGGTTTGGCTTTCGCACCGAATACCTGGATGCACTTTATGAATACTACGGAGGAGAGTTGCGGCAGCTGAACTTTGCCGCTGAGCCAGAGCCAACCCGCGTCACGATAAACAACTGGGTCGAAGAACAGACCGAAGGCAAGATCAAGGACTTGATTCCGGAGGGCGCAATCGGCCCTCTAACAAGGTTTATATTGACAAACGCCATTTACTTCAACGCACAGTGGCTGTTGCCCTTCAATCCGGAGGCTACGGAACAACAGCCCTTTCATCTGCTAGATGGGACCATCGTAGAGGTCCCAATGATGACCACAAGATCATCGAAAGGATCCATTGGCTATGTGCCGGGGGAAGGATTCCAGGCGGTCAGGATACCCTACAACGCCGGGGGAATCTCGATGGTTGTGCTCCTGCCTGACGAAGGGGGCTTCGAGGAATTTGAGCGTTCATTGGAAGCCGGAATCTTGGGCGAGGGCCGGTTATGGTGGCGGCAAAGTGACGTGACATTGACCATGCCCAGGTTTGGGTTTGAGTTTGGTGTTGCGCTTAAGAAATTGCTTACGAGAATGGGGATGCCGGATGCGTTCGACGAAGAAGAGGCCGATTTCTCCGGGATTACAGAAGAGAAGCCATTGAGCGTTTCCGACATCTTTCATAAGGCGTTCGTGTCGGTGGATGAGGAGGGGACAGAAGCGGCGGCGGCAACGGCTCTGATGGGGATTGCCACGGGTGGAGGCAATCCGCTGCAACCGGTTGTTGTCACCCTGGACCGCCCGTTTATTTTTCTGATTCGGGACAGGGTGACGGGGACGATATTGTTTCTGGGGCGGGTGATGGACCCGCGGTGAGGGAGGGGAATTCTATTGGATGGAAATGATTGACGATGAATAAACCTAGACGCGATTCTATGTACAGAGTGCTGGTGGGTGTGTTCTTGCTTCTGGTGGTTGGTGTTGCGCTGCAGGCTTGTGGGGGAGATGAGCCGCTTGAGTTTGTCAGCAAGCCTTGTCCCGTTGATGGCGCAGGCGGCGGAGGCGAGGTGCACCAGGACGCGAATCGACTGGCCTGCGACAATAGTAATTTCGCTTTCGATCTCTACAGGGCACTAGGTGAGGAAGCGGAAAGGGGGGAGAACCTATTCTTCTCGCCTTACAGCATCTCGCAGGTGCTGGCGATGGCATTTGCGGGGGCGCGGGGAGAGACGGAGCGTCAGATGGCGGAGACGCTTCGGTATAGCCTTCCGCAGGAGAGGCTGCATCCTGCTTTTGCAGGACTGGACGAGGTTCTGCGTTCCAAGAGTGAAGACCCTTACACTTCACTGGATCCGGATGGGGAGAGTACCGCGTTCCGTTTGAATGTTTCCAATGCCGTCTGGGGCCAAGACGGGTATGACTTCCACGGAGATTGGCTGGATGTTCTGAAGGACAACTATGGGGGAGGGTTGAGACAGGTTGACTTCGCATCTGAAACCGAGGAATCGAGAAGCACGATTAACGATTGGGTCGCAGAGCAAACGGAGGACAAGATCAAGGATCTGATGCCCGAAGGATCCATCGACCCGCTTACCCGGCTGGTTCTGACCAATGCGATCTATTTCAACGGAGGGTGGGCCTTGCCCTTTTTCGAAGAGGCCACCGAAGATCAGCCCTTCTACCTACTGGACAGCGAAGAAGTCGAAGTGCCAATGATGACTGGAAGGTCCAGCCAAGGTGACTACAGGTATGCCAGTGGCAGTGGGTTTCAGGCCGTTGGAATTCCTTACGCAACTTTCGGAATGTCGATGATTGCATTACTGCCGGATAAAGGAATGCTGGAAGATCTTGAGATCTCTCTAACCGCGGGGAATCTGGACCAGATTGAGTGGGAGCGCAAAGATGTTACGTTGAAAATGCCTCGGTTTGAGTTTAGTTCGGAGTTTTCGCTCAAGGGAACTCTGGCGGGCATGGGGATGGCTGATGCTTTCAGTAAAGGAATTGCAGACTTCTCGGGCATGACCGATGAGGAAGCTCTCTATGTTTTCGCCGCTGTCCACAAGGCGTTTGTGTCGGTGGATGAAGAAGGCACGGAGGCGGCAGCGGCAACCGGCCTCTCCGCGACACCTGAGGACTTCTCCACTCCTCCTCCCCTTGAACCAATCACGGTCACGTTAGACCGGCCCTTCATATTTCTGATTCGAGAACAAGAGACTGGCGTTATTCTATTCCTGGGGCGGGTGATGGACCCGCGTCCGCCCCTTGATTCCTAACTTGGGGGTAGAATTTGAGGGCTAAACCGCCGACCCTCTTTTAGTATTTAGTCTGTAGCGGCGACTGTTGAGATTGCGTCACAGATTAGCTATGTGTGGTAGACTCTCAACAGCGTTTGGCGGATGTGTTTGGCCTTCCCGCAAGCGCAAGGAGCTATAGGAGAGAGATATGACTACAAAACCAGGAAGCGCTGCAGCCCAGGCGGCGGAAGTGTGGTCCAAGGCGGACATCCGGGACTATCTGTCGGACTCTGCCCTGACCGTCGGGGCGGGAACGCCGACGGATGCGGGGGCCGGCTGGCAGCTGCCCGTGCCGCATCCGGACCCGATCATTGCCGCCGGCGGGATCCCCGATTCGGGCACATTGCCATCGGGGGAGCTGGAGGCCGCGCTGGGGCGCATTCTGAACGACAAGCCCCAGGAGGCGCTGAGATACGGCGGCGTTCTGGGCTTTGAAGGGCTTCGGGAGGCGATGGCCGAGCGGCAGGCCGTGTTGGACGGGATGAGCTTCGAGCCGGACAATTTCATTGTCCACAACGGCGGTTCCGGCTGTCTGGACAACCTGTGCCAGGCGTTCATCGACCCCGGTGACGTGGTTGTCGTGGAGGGGCCGTCGTACTCCGGCACGACGCGGGCCATCCGTGGGCACATGGCGGAGCTGATTGAGGTGGAGGTGGAGGACGACGGAATTTCCGTGGATGGAGTGGCCGAGGCAATTCAGCGAGCGAAGGGGGAGGGGAAACGGGTCAAGATGGTCTACCTGAACCCCGACTTCCAGAATCCCTCGGGTACGACTCTGACAGAGTCACGGCGGGCGGAGATTATCGACCTGTGCGCCCTGGAACAGGTGCTCATCGTGGAGGACGCAACGTACAGCGAGTTGTTCTTTGACGAAGCGCCGCCGCAGTCTATCTACTCCATGGCAAACGGGGCGGGGGTGTTGAAAATTGGCACGTTCAGCAAGGTCATCGCCACGGGATTGAGGGCGGGTTGGATTCAGGCCTCGAAGGAGCACATCGACGCGCTGGGGCGCGTGCGGTTCGACATGGGCACGAGTCCGTTGCTGCTGCACATGCTGGCGGAGTTTATCTCGTCCGGCAGACTGGATCCCCACATCCTGAAGATGCGGCCCGTGTATGCGGAGAAGTGCGCCACTCTGGCCGAGTCGCTGCGGGAACACTGCGAGCCTTACGTGCGGTTCAACGCGCCGGGCGGAGGTTTCTTCTTCTGGTTCGAGTGCCTGGGTGCGACGTCGAGGGAGGTGTCGGAGGCGGCGGCGTACGAGGGGCTGCTGTTCCCGCCGGGGACGGCATTCTACCTGGACAAGGCGCACGAGCCGGACAATCACGTGCGGCTGGCGTTCAGCAACGCATCGCTGGAGCATTTGCGGGAGATTGGGCCGCGGCTGAGGCGGGCGTTCCAGCGGGTGGTGGACTAGGGGGGCGAAAATTTGGGGTCCTAGATCGACCCCAACTCACTGTAGACGACCGTCGACCTGAATATGGCGAAGAACAACGATCTGATTTCTATACTCAGGGCCAGGTTTGGGTATGACAGTTTTTGGCACCCCCAAGAGGAGATCATCAACGACGTGCTGGCGAAGCGGGACGTGCTGGCCGTCATGCCGACTGGGGGTGGAAAGTCTCTTTGCTATCAGCTTCCTGCGCTGGTCTTGCCCGGCGTGACGCTGGTCGTTTCGCCCCTGATTGCGCTGATGAAGGACCAGGTGGACGCCCTGAACGCCAATGGCATCCCGTCGAGGTTCATCAACTCCAGCATGTCTTTCAGGGAGAGCCTGCAGGTACAGCATGAGGTGAAGAGGGGCGCTGTGAAGCTGCTGTACGCTGCGCCTGAGCGTCTGCCCATTCCCGGATTTCGGCGCTTTCTGCAGGAGGCCAATCTCAACCTGATAGCCATCGACGAGGCCCATTGCATTTCCGAGTGGGGTCACGAGTTTCGTCCGGACTATCGCAACCTGTTGGAACTGCGGCGGAGCTTTCCGTCGACGCCCGTCATAGCCCTTACAGCGACGGCGACGGAGAGAGTGCGGGAGGACATCAGCGACCAGCTGCAGATTGGGGCGGACCGGATATATATCTCCAGCTTCAACCGTTCCAATCTGAGCTATAGGGTCCGACCCCGGGACGGGGGCGCGTTTGAGGAGCTGCTTGGGCTTCTTCAGTCGCACAATGGGGAGTCGGCCATCATCTATTGCTTCTCCAGAAAGGACACGGACGACCTCGCCCATCAGCTGCGGGAACGGGGAATTTCGGCTCTGCCTTACCATGCCGGTCTGGATGCAGAGACGCGCAGGGAGACACAGGACAAGTTCATCCAAGACAGGATACCGGTGATTGTGGCGACGATCGCCTTCGGGATGGGCATCGACAAGCCGGACGTGAGGCTGGTGGTGCACTACAGCATGCCCAAGTCCATCGAAGCCTACTATCAGGAGACGGGACGGGCGGGCAGAGACGGGATACCGAGCGAATGCGTGGCCTTCCTCAGTCCTGGAGACAGGGTCAAGCAGGAATATTTCATCAGACAGATAGAAGACGACGCGGAGCAGCGCAACGCGCGTGAGAAGTTGGACAAGATAGTGCAGTATGCGCAGAGTCCTTCGTGTCGACGCCGATTTCTGCTGGGATACTTCGGCGAGGAATATGGCGAGGAGCGCTGTGAGGCGTGCGACATCTGCCTCGACACTAATCGGACGTTCGACGCAACGGAGGCTGTCCAGAAGATTCTCTCCGCAGTGGTGAGGACGGGAGAAAACTTCGGGACGAACTACGTGGTGGACGTGCTGGTCGGCAGCAAGAACAAGAAGATTGCCACTGCGGGCCACGATGAATTGAGCGTCTACGGAATCGTCAAAGACTTCAGCAGGAAGCAGCTGAAGGAGCTGTTTGGACAGCTGGAGTCGAAGGGGCTGCTTGTTCGCAGCAAGGGAGACTACCCCACGCTGTCACTGTCGGAAGCCGGCTGGGAGTTCTTGAGGAAGCGTGAGTCGATAGCGTTAATCAGGCCGGCGGAGGACAGCAAGCGGGTAGGGTCCAGCGGGTCGACTGACCCTGTGCAATTCGATCAGGAGCTATTCGCCCAGCTACGGGCATTGCGTAGGCAGATTGCCGAAGATCGTGGCGTTCCTCCCTATGTGATCTTCGGGGACGTGTCGCTAAGGCAGATGGCGGCGATATATCCCCAGGATGAGGCCGAATTCGCCAGCATTCACGGCGTGGGAAACCTGAAGCTCAGGGAGTACGGACCTGGGTTTATCATGTTAATTCGCGAGTACGTTGAAGCCAACAACATAACCATCTACAGAGCCGGGGCTGGAACCGGGAGTGGCAGAAGCGCTGACAGATCGCCGAGAAGCAATGCACTGGGACCTACCCATAGAGTCACCAAGCAGTTGTTGGATGAAGGGCACGGCCTGGACGAGATTGTCGCGGAGAGAGGTCTGGCCCGAACCACCATCGTTGGACACATCGAACGAATCGTCAACAGCGGGGGGATTGTGGACTTGGGCCGCCTGGCTCCCAATGGGGACAGGCTGAAGGAGATTGAGGAGGCATTCCAGAAGAGCGGCAATGGCCTCCTGGGGCCGGTGAAGGAACGGCTTGGCGATGAATTCGACTACGAAGAGCTGCGGTTGGCGCGTTTGTTTATCAGTCAGCGGGAGAGAATTTCGAGAGCGTAGTCATGTTGGCGCCGGCTTATCTTCTGGACAACGGAAGCACAGAAGGAGTATTCTGCTGGGCAAGGAAAATGCGTCATTGCAATGAGTTTCGAGTAAGGAGGCTGGAATGAGAAACGGATTTAGAATCATCGACGGGGACGGGCACATGCAGGAGCCCCTGGACATTTGGGACAACTATGTTGAGCAGCCGTTCCACCATCGGCGCCCGCTGGTAAGCGGCCACGTGGGCCGGTATCTTTTCAACTATCACCCGTGCGAGGCCTTCCCGGAGGGCCGCGGTTCCGTTCGACCTGAGAGCGTATTTGCCGACTGCGAGGAGCGGTACGGCGACGCCTGGCGGAACTGGTGGGCGCTCCCGGACCGTCTGACGGAGATCGACAAGGAGGGGCTGGACATTCAGGTGGGGTTCCCCACCAACGGGAACAGCGCCACCTCCAGCAGCATCACCGACCCGCAGCTGCAGGCCGCGCTTGTGCGCGCGTACAACAACTGGGCGACGGACTACTGCAAGGACTCCGACGGACGGGTGCAGTTTATCGCGCAGGTTACTCTGCTGGACGTGAACGAGGCAATCTCTGAGGCACGTCGGATGGGCCCCAACGCGCAGGCGACGGCGATTAACCTCCCCGATCCGGGCGGTTCGCGGAAGTGGTCCGACGAGGAGTTCAACCCCCTATGGGAGACGCTGGACGAGCTCAGCTTGGCGGCGTCGTTCCACGGTGGCGGTTCGCAGCAGCGGGTGTTCAAGGACTACACGACGACGCCCACACTTGCTTCGGTGAGCCACGCTCTCTCTTTCCCGTTGGACGCCATGCTGGCGATGGGTACGCTCATCTTTGGTGAGGTGCTGGACAGGTTCCCGAACTTGCGGGTTTCCTTCCTGGAGGCCAACGCCGGTTGGGTTCCGTGGTGGCTGAGCCGGATGGACGACCATGCGGTTGGACGTCAGGGCCGGTTCCAGTACGGCGAAGAGGTACGACTGTCACCCAGCGAATACTTTGCGCGCCAGTGCTTCGTGGCCTGTGACGCGGACGAGGGACAGTTGGAGTTTGCCGCTTCCCAATTGAAGGACAACCTGATCTTCAACACGGACTGGCCCCACCCCGACGCTCCAATACCCGGGGCGGTGGACAGCTTCCTGGGCCACAACATTGCGGACGAGACGAAGCGCAACATTCTGTGGGACAACTCGGTCAGGCTGTACGGGCCGCGGGTGCTGGGCAAGAACTAGCAGACTTCCGTCCGTTGGTTGGTGACAAGTAAATCGTAGGGGTCGGTTTCAAACCGACCCCTACATCTTTATGTTTGAGCCCGCGCCCTTTTCGGTAGCGGCGGCGAAGACAAGGCGGGCAGCAACGGCGTCCTGGGCAGCCACGCCCACGGACTTGTAGAGGGTAATCTGGTCGTTGAAGGTGCGGCCGGGATGGGCGCCCGTCACGAGTTCGCCGATTTCGGCGAGTATATGCGATTCTTTGACAAGGCCGTCGCGGATGGGCCAAGTGAGGTCGTTGGCGCCGGCGGGGGCAGGAGCCAGCGCCGCCTTTCGCGATTCCACGAACACCCTTGAACGGCGAATTGTTTCGTCGTCCATTTCCCGACCCTGGAAGTTCAGCCCAACGGAGTTTACGTGCGCGCCGGGGGCGAGCCACCGTCCCAGCATCACGGGAGATTCGGCGTGGGTACAGGCGCAGATTACGTCGGCGCGGGTCACGGCATCCTGGAAGGAGCTTGTACCCTGCGCCGTCACACCTAGTTCGTCCGAGACCTCGTCGGCAAGGGCCTTTGCCTTGGCGGAGTCCCTCCCCGCGATGCGAATTTCGGAGATGGTGCGGACGCGGGGGATGGCGATAGCGTGGGCCTTGGCCTGGACGCCGGTGCCGAGGATGGCGAGGACGGTGGAGTCGGGGCGGGCCAGGAGGCGGGTGGCGAGGGCGGAGCCAGCGGCGGTACGCATGGCGGTGATGTGTTCGCCGTCCATGACGGCGGCGGGGGCGCCGGTTTCGGCGTCGAAGACGGCAATGAGGGCCTGGTGGCTGGGTATCCCCAGCTCGTGATTTTGGGGGAAGACACTGACCAGCTTTACTGCCAACGAGCCGGAACCCGGCAGGTATGCGGGCATGACGAGCAGGTTGCCGTCCCGCTCCTTCACCTGTGCGGCGATGCGAGGTGGCTGGGAGACATCGCCGCTGCTGACTTCGGCCATGGTTGACGCCAGAGCATCAATGAGGTCGTCGAGGTCCAGCAGGGCTTCTACCTCTTTTCTGTTGAGGAACAGCATGGTTGCAATGCTAGCCGGAGGGTTGGGGGCGGTCAACCGTCTCAGATGACGGAGGCGGGCACGGACGTGGGAGGGGATGGTTTGAAATCATCACCTACGGGAAATTGCCAGATCTAGAGCGCGACGCCTAACGGAGACGGAGTAGCTTTCGCAGGAGCCAGACGAGGGTGCGGAAGGGGAGCATCAGCGCCTGGAAGGTGAGGCTTTGGCGTCGGCGGGCTTGGGCGCGCTGGCGTCGACGGTGGTCCCAAGGACGGATGCCGCCTTTTGGGAGGCTCCAGACGCCCAGCTTCTTGCGGCGGGCAACTCTCTCGGCACTGGCCAGGCCGAGGCCGCTCATTTCGCCGAATCGGGTGAAGCGGTAGGCCATGCCGGACTCGACCAGTTGCCGGTTGACGGACTGTTCGAGCCTACGTTGGTATAGGACACCAACGACGCGACCGAATTGGTCCGTTGGATCCCAAACTTTGAAGTTGAAACGCTTGCCTTCGGCGATGCGTTTGAGCCGGTGGGATGCTTCGCGGCCGAAGGGTTGGTCGTACTCCGGCGCGTCGATGGCGTGGAGACGGATTTGCATTGATTCACGGGAGCGGCGGAACCAGCCGAGACGCGTGGCAATGCAGCCGTCGCCATCGTTAACGCGGGTGACTTTTACGGAGAAGGACTGGCCGCCTCGGAGGTTCAAGGGGTGGGTGTGAGGGAAGGAGTGGGGGTCGGCGCATCCTCCCGGATACGCAGCATGAGCAGGTCGCCGTGGTGCCAGGGCTGGGTGGGGACGGGCCAGGTGTGGGTGCTGGCTGTGCTGTCCTGGGTGGCGTCGTCGCCGGCGAGGGAGAGGGAGACGGAGCCGTCCAATTCTATGAAGTCGAGGGCGTGGTTTGTGAGGGAGACGTGGGGGTTCAGGGTGAGGATGGCATGGTTGTTTTCCCATTTGAGGCCGGTTATCTCCGCGGCTGTTTCGTCGATGGTGAAGGACGTGGGTTTGAGGACGCCGTTGGTGGCGTATGAGCCAATTGCGGTGCCGATGGTTGCGGGGTCGAAGAAGGCCTCGTGTAACGTGTACGGAGGGGCCGTGACATCAACATACCAAGTATAGAATCCCGCGTCGTCCCAATCCAAACGATGATTGCAAATCTTCTGGCTATCTACTTGAGAGAACACTCGCAGATGATATTCACCGGCAACCAACGGGCGATTAGTTCTATACGAGTAGTGGAATCCGCCTGCGTCAATGGCGTCGTCGTCTATTTCGGCAATCTCAAACAAACTCGCTTGGTCGCCTGTAAAGTACCAGGTAAAGTCCGAGGTTGCGAGGTCACCATAGCGATGTATATCTCGATTAAACTCGGACTCAGCTGCAGCACCGGAGGAGAGCGTCACTCTAGTCTCCGCAAGCTCTTGATTGGGCTCGTAATACCACGGACGGATATACTTACCGCGAACGCAACCAATATACTCGTCCGAGCCGTCTCCTGCGTTTAACTCCGTCTGAAGCTCGTTAATTCGGCTCCGCAAGTCCAAGAGCTCAAGCGTGGTTGAAGGGTCAATGTTAGTAATGAATTCCGAGATGCTCGCCCCCGTCGCACCTGATGTTGTATCGCTACTTGCTGGAAGCCAGCCACGACTCAGAGAATCTACTGTGTACTTGAACGAGTCTTGCGCCGTTCTGCCGTTGTTGGTAAGTGTGAATACAGTCGTTGTTGACGAAGCATTGGGCGGGTCGGATTCGTCACTATCCTGGGTCGCAACCGAACTATAGGGGCCACTCAGAAATAGGACTGCGGGGCGACTGTCCCAATTCGCGTTGTGATTTTGTATGAGAGCAGTTGCGACGGACAAAGCCTCTTCTGAAGTCGCATATTCTTTCGCTCTTGGTACTGGCAAGAGCGGCGTAGTATCCGGCACTTCAATCGTAATCTCGTTAGGCCCTGTACCCTTGAGATACTCGCTCACTCGGAATTTCAGAACGTGCATAGGACGATACAGGGGCGGGTCGGTTGGAACCGTCTCAACCGCAGCCGTCGTTGACATGTGGTTGGCAAGAACGATTGCGACCGAGTCAAGAATCTGCCAGTCAAGCGAGGGAGGCTTGTTGAAACGAAATTCAGCGTGTCCAATTATTCCGCTCGGAATCCCGGCAGTCGGAACGGGGTCCAGCGCGGCATCTGCAACTGCTTCTGGAGTAGGGCTTGTATCTGTCTTGACCTCGGCGCTACTACAGGCGACGGCAAGCAGGGCCAAGCTCGTTAGAGTTGCTAACCTTATGAGTCCTTTCATGGCTTGCGCTTACTTATACGAAGCATGAGCAGGTCTCCGTCCTCCCACGGCTGGTTCGTCACCGACCAGGTGTGGGTGCCGGTTGTGCTGTCCTGGGTGGCGTCGTCGCCGGCGAGGGAGAGGGAGACGGAGCCGTCCAATTCTATGAAGTCGAGGGCATAGCCGGTCAGGGAGACGTGGGGGTTCAGGGTGAGGACGGCCTGGTTGTTTTCCCACTTGAGGCCGGTTATCTCCGCGGCTGTTTCGTCGATGGTGAAGGACGTGGGTTTGAGGACACCGTTGGTCCCGTCGGCGCCCATCCCTGTGCCCACGGCCACCGGGTCGAAGAACGCCTCGTGGAGGGTGTCAGCGGGGGCGGTGACGGTGACATACCAGGTAAAGAACCCAGGGTCATCCCAACTTAAGCGATAGTTGCAAGCTTTGTCGTTTTCTGTCTCGCCGAATAGTCGCAGATGATATTCACCATCAACGAGCGGGCGGGTAGTTCTATACGAGTAGTGAAATCCGCCTCCGTCAATGGCGTCATCATCGACAACTTTAATCTCGAACAAACTCGCTTGCTCACCTGTAAAGAACTCCGTGTTTCCGCGATGGTCGATATCCCCAAAAATCAAAACAAACCTGCGGAACTCGGACTCAGCTGCAGCGCCGGAGGAGATCGTTACTCTAGTCTCGCTAAGCTCTTCATTGGGTTCGTAATACCACGGACGTATATACTTGCTACGAACGCAACTAATATACCCGTCGGAGCCGTCGCCTGCGTTTAACTCCGTCTGAAGCTCGTTAATCCGGCTCCGCAAGTCCAAGAGCTCAAGCGTGGTTGAAGGGTCAATGTTAGTAATGAATTCCGAGATGCTCGCCCCCGTCGCACCTGATGTTGTATCGCTACTTGCTGGAAGCCAGCCACGACTCAGAGAATCTACTGTGTACTTGAACGAGTCTTGCGCCGTTCTGTTGTTGTTGGTAAGCGTGAATACAGTCGTTGTTGACGAAGCACTGGCGGGGTCGGATTCGTCACTATCCTGGGTCGCAACCGAACTATAGGGGCCACTCAGAAATAGGACTGCCGGGCGACTGTCCCAATCCGCATTGTGATTTTGTATGAGAGCAGTTGCGACGGCCAATGCCTCTTCCTGAGTCGCATGCTCTTTCTGTCTCTCAATATACATTAGTGGCGGACTGGTATCGGTTACTTCAATGGTTATCTCATCTGGCCCTGTACCATTGAGATATTCGGTCGCACTGAACTTCAGAACATGCATGGGTCGATACAGAGGCGGGTCAGTTGGAACCGTCTCTACAGCAGCCGTCGTTGACACGTGGTTGGCAAGAACGATTGCGGCCGAGTCAAGAATCTGCCAGTCAAGCGAGGGAGGCTTGTTGAAACGGAATGCAGAGTGTCCAATTGTGCCGCTCGGAATCCCGGCAGTCGGAACGAGGTCCAGCGCGGCATCTGCAACTGCTTCTGGAGTAGGGCTTGTATCTGTCTTGACCTCGGCGCTACTACAGGCGACGGCGAGCAGGGCCAAGCTCGTTAGAGTTGCGATGATTGTCGTGAGTCTATTCATTGCATGCAGATCCAATTAGGAGCAGTGGTCCTCAACAGATACTATGCTTGTGGCGGTTAATTCGTTCCCTCAAAGGTCTGGTCGGTTTTGGCGGCCATGATGAAGTCGTTGCGGTGGAGTCCTCGTATCTTGTGGGTCCACCAGTCGATAGTGACGCGTCCCCATTCGGTGACGAGTTTTGGGTGATGACCCTCCTCCTCGGCGATGCGGCCGATGTCTATGGAGAAGTCCATGGCCTGCTGAAAGTTGCGGAAACGAAAGCTGCGTCGGAGCCGATTGACGCCGTCCACGTCAATCAGGTCCCAATCGGAAACTATGGGGTGTAGCTGCTCTATTTCGTCATCGGTGACCCTGGGCGCGTCCCTGCGGCAGGCCACGCACTTTTCGCCTACAAGCTGTGTCATCGAAAGCCTCCTTCGATCTGAAATGCCGTCGAATGGTCTCTGCACTCCATGATAGGCACTCTATGTTCCAGGTGGAAGGGCCGGAATGTCGCAGGAAGCAGGCCACAGCTAGCCATGAGGCGAATTTATGAATACAATATGGGTGGAAAGAGATGCTGAGCAGGGGTGAGATTCTTCACTTCGTTCAGAATGACATAGAAGGAGATGGGAGATGGACAAGGACATTGCACTTATGGCGCACCTGATGCGTCGAGCAGGATTTGGAGCTTCGCGAGAGGAGCTTGAAGCGAGAGCCGCCAAGGGATACGAGGCCACAGTCGAGGAGCTTCTCGACCCAGCGTCCCACGGCATTCCGCCCTTCAACGAGGGAATCCTGTATCGCCACCTCCACGGGTTCCGCAATCCGGGCAACCCGCTGCACATGCAGGGCAACTGGATGTACAGGATGATCAACACTCCCAGGCCGCTGGTTGAGAAGATGGTGCTATTCTGGCACCACGTGTTCGCCACCGGTTACTCCAAGGTGGACAACGGCAACCAGATGCTGGCCCAGATTGAGACCTTCCGTCGGTGCGGCATGGGCAGCTACCGGGAGATTCTGATTCAGCTTTCCAAGGACCCGGCCATGATCTTCTGGCTGGACAACAACGAGAACCACAAACACGCGCCCAACGAGAACTGGGGCCGTGAGCTTCTGGAGCTTTTCTCCATGGGCCAGGGGAACTACACGGAGGAGGACGTGAAGGAGTGCGCCCGGGCCTTCACCGGCTGGACAGTCTCCAACAAGCTGCCGCGAAACCCCTACGGGCGTTTTCTGTGGGAGTTTGTGTATGACGCCAGCGACCACGACGACACCGAGAAGCTGTTCCTGGGACAGAGGGGTCGCTTCAACGGTGAGGACATCATTGACATCGTGATTCGCCAGCCTGCGACGGCGCGGTTCATAGCCCGGCATTTGTATAACTTCTTCGTGGCCGACGAGGTGCAGGTACCCAGCTGGCAGGACGTAGCGCCTAGAGACCCGGTGGCCATCAACCTGATTGGGGAGACCTTCATCAGTTCCGGCTACGATATGCGGGAGACCCTTCGGTTGCTGTTCACCTCCGACTTCTTCAAGGACGAGAGCGTCTGGTACGCCAAGGTGAAGAGCCCGGCAGAGCTTATCGCCGGAACCATGCGGCTGGTGGGGGACTTCCAGTACCCGAAGCCGGGCATCACCACGCTGGTTGAGGAGTGCAACTTCCAGGGGCAGGCCCTGCTGGACCCACCAAGCGTGGAGGGCTGGCACACGGGTGGAGAGTGGATCGACAGCGGCGCGCTGCTGAGACGCATCAACTTTGCCGCCGATCAGATGGTGAAACAGGAACTTCCGGGCATCCAGTCCATCATCGACGAGATGTCGACCCGAGGATCGCTGGATGCCGAGGGACTCGTGGACGGCTGCCTGGACCTGATGGGGCCGGTGCAGGTGGAGGACCAGACCCGGCAGGAACTCATTGACCACGTGAGCAAGAACCAACCGGGCAACGGCAACGGAGACTCGGCCAACTTCTCAGACCGGGTTGTTGGCGCAATGCAGATTATCGCTTCGACCAGGGAGTACCAGTTCGGCTAAACGCCGGGCGATGGTTCACCTGTCGTACAACTATCAGATTAGGAGAGGGTAAGAAAGAATGCAGACGGTTATGGTCAAGGGCCGCACCTACAACTACATCCACGCCATAGGTATGGGCACTCCCGGCGGTTTGGGGTTCCGCAACCCGTTGGACCTGGCCCTGGGCAATGACGATCTGATCTACGTCCTGAGTCGTGGTTCCGAGGGGGAGCCGTGCCAGCGCGTTACCGTGCTTACCACCGACGAGGAATTCATCAGGGAGTATGGTGGCCCGGGCGAGGGCGACGGGGAGTGGGTCTGGGGGAATTCGATAACGTTGGACTGCGAGGGTCGGCTGTACCTGGCCGACGAGTGGCTGCACCGCATCTCTATTTTTGACAAGGAAGGGAACTTTCTCTCCAAGTGGGGCGTTCCCGGCTCCGGCCCGGGCGAGTTGAACGGTCCGGCAGGGCTGGCCTTCAACAGCAAGGGCGAGCTTCTAGTCACGGAGAACCTGAATCATCGGGTGCAGAGATTTACTCCCGACGGTCAGTACCTGGGCAGCTTCGGGTCCGAGGGGACCGGCGACGGCCAGCTTATCCGTCCCTGGGGGCTGGCGGTGGACAAGTACGACAACGTATTTGTCGCCGACTGGCACAACAACCGCGTCCAGAAATTCTCGTCGGACGGCCAGTATATGATGACCTTCGGAACTCCCGGCAAGGGTATCGGCGAGCTCAGTCTGCCCAGCGACGTTGCGGTGGACTCCGACGGTGATGTTTACATAACGGACTGGTGGAACAACAAGGTTGAGGTCTTCGACGGCGACGGCGAGCATTTGACTACGTTCATCGGCAACGCGGACAAGCCCTCCAAGTGGGCGCAGCAGTTCCTGGAGGACAACCCGGACTATCGCAAGGCGCGAATGCGGGCTACGAGCCTGGCGCAGGAGCAGCTGTTCTACGCGCCGGTGGCGGTAGAGGTGGGCGACGACGGTTCGATTTACATCGTTGAGGACCAGCGGTGGCGCATTCAGGTGTACCGCAAGGAGCAGGACTGGGTAGACCCGCAGTTTAATTTGTAGGGTTTGAGGGCGAGATACTTCAGGGGGCCTCAGAGTGATATGTGGGGTAAGGTGGATTTCCACCTTCGCGGGAATGAGGGAGAGGTCTGCAAATCTTGGGAAAGGGCGGCGCAAGTATGGCCAGCGAGGGACAGGGTTCCGAGGATAGGATTCGGGTAGACTCCGGCGGGCTGCGCGCCTTTGCCGCCGACGTGCTGACCAAGCTCGGGGTGCCGCCGGAAGACGCTGCTATGGCTGCGGATGTGCTGGTCTACGCCGACCTCAGAGGTGTCGAGACCCACGGCATGTCCAACAACAACCTGGGACGCATCTACGTCCGGGACATTCAGAGCGGGAAGATACAGCCCAGCGCGCCGCTGACGGTAGTCCGGGAAACGCCGGTTACGGCCCTCCTGGACGCAAACCTGGGCCTTGGCCTCTCCGCGGGCGTTCGAGCCATGAACATGGCCATCGAGAAGGCTCGCGAATCGTTCATCGGGATGGTGGCGGTGAAGAACAGCCACCACTTCGGCGCGGCCCAGTATTTTTCCATGATGGCCGTACCCCACGGAATGATCGGCATCTCCAGCACCAACAGCAATCCCATCGTGCTGCCGACGGGAGGGCGCGAACCTGTCTATGGGACGAATCCCATCAGCGTTGGCGCGCCTTCGGGGGCTGAGCCGGACTTCTGCTTGGACGTGGGGACGAGCGCGATGGTGTTTCAGAAGCTTATTCTGACAACCCGCCTGGGCGCTGATATTCCCTTTGGCGTGGCTGCGGACGACGAGGGGGTTCCCACTTCGGACCCCAGCGTGGCGGTGGAGGCGCGAAAGCTTCTGCCCCTGGGGAGCACGCCGGAGCTGGGGAGTCACAAGGGCTACGGGCTGGGGATGCTGGTGGACGTTCTGTGCGGCATTTTGTCGGGTCACGGCGCTTCCATTCAGATGGACCCTGGCGAAAACTACGGAAGCGTGGGGCACTTCTTCTGCGCCATTCGCGTGGACGGATTCAGGCCGTTGGAGGAGTTTCAGGGCCAGATGGACAACATGTTCGACCGGGTGCACAAGACGGAGCCGGCCCCAGGCTTCGACCGCGTTCTTGTGGCCGGCGACCCGGAGCACGCCAAGGAACAAGAGAGAAGGAGCAGGGGAATTCCCCTGCTCCCTGCCGTTGTAGACGAACTTAAGGAGTTGGCGGACGACGTTGGCGTCCCGTGGACGCTGACGGGGTAGGTTAGACGCTAACCGCCGTTGTCGAGGCCGTACATTTCGGCGGCGTTGTCGCGGAGGATCCCACGCTTCTGCTCCTCCGTAAGGTCTTTCCGCTCCCAGATGTGGTATAGGCTTTCGGGGTACTCGTTGTCCCAGTGGGGCCAGTCGGAGGCGTAGAAGAGGCGGTTCTGGCCCATTACCCGGATGACTTCCGGGATGAGTTCTTCACCGGGTTCGGCGTGAATGTAGACGTTGCCGCCCTTGATGTAGTCGCTGGGCTTCTTCTTGCAGTTGGGGGTCTCGAACCAGCCGCGCTTTTCCCATTCTTCGTCCATGCGGTCGAGCAGGTAGGGGACCCAGGTGCATCCCGCCTCGAGGTAGCCGACCTTCAGGTTGGGGAATTTTTCGTAGACGCCCTCGTAGGTCATGTGCATCATCTGCATCATGGCAGACACAGGGAACCCGATGGTGTGCCGCTGGATGAACTTGGTGTACTTCTGGGACTCGGCGGTGGCGTGGCCGCCATGAACGGCGATGAAGGTGCCGAGCCTTTCGGCTTCCTCGTAGAATGGGTCTAGACGCTTTTCGCCGAGGAGGCCGAAGCCGACGGCGGCGAGGAAGACTCCGTTGTAGCCGAGCTCCGTGACGCAGCGCCGCATCTCCTTGATGGACTCATCCACGTCCATGAGGGGCATGAGGGCCACCGATTTGAAGCGGGGGTTGAACTTGAGCCACTCTTCGGAGACGTAGTTGTTGTAGGACCTGGTGAGGGCTACAAGATAGTCGGGATCGATGATGCGGGAGTATCCCAGGAGGGTGGTGGGAAAGACGAAGATAGTCTCCAGCCCGCCGGCGTCGGCGTTGTCCAGCCACTCCTGGGGCGTTGGGAAGTCGGGGCCACCGTGGGCGCCCAGACGTCCGCCGAGGGTAGAGTCCATGTAGTCCTTGCCTGCAACGACGCTGCCGGCGACGGTACCGTCGCCGCTGGGGATGTAGCTATGGAAGTTCTTGATGTCCGCGTAGGGACCTTCAAGGTATTCCATGAGCTTGGTTTCCGGCTCATTGATGTGGCCGTCCGCGTCAACGGCTCCGAAGGGGACTTTCATGGCTTACCTCCCGCAAGTGTTCTTGGATTGCCGGTTTCAGGATAACACAGGTCTCTTAATTCTTCACCGCTTTCATGTACTCCCAGTCGTGGGCCTGCCAGATACCCGCCGTCTGGTATTCGGCAATAACGTCGGGATTGATGATGATGTCCGTGTAGACCCAGAAGAGGGGAAGGAAGAATACGGTGTCGAGGATCGCGTCGCCGATGACCCTCAACTTTTCGTCGTAGACTTCCAGGTCCGGCTCGGAGATGAGGTCTTCAAAGAGATCATCGAATTGCTGGGTGGAGCAGCAGCCAGCGAACCCCTTGCTGTAGGCGTAGATTTCGAAACGGGACTCTATGGGCTGCCAGGTGGAGTGCCACGAGTAGACGTAGCCCTTGGTGTTCTTCTGCCGGTGGTTGCCAACCCAGGCGCCGCGTTGGGTCTGGAAGATGGATAGATCGACGCCAATTTTGGCCCACTCCGCCAGCACCGCCTCGGGAAGCAGGTTGGTTTCAGGAGCCACGTCGATCTCGAAGGAGGCCCACTCGTAACCGTCGAATCCGTCTGGGTAACCAGCCTCGGCCAACAGCTGTTTCGCCCCTTCGGGGTCGTAGGCGTGGATGTCCTCGTAGCGATCCGCCCATTCTTCACGCCACGGCCCAAGACCGGGATGGAACAGGGAGGTGATGACCTTTTCGCCCCTGCCGCCGTAGAACGCGTCGTTAAGGGCATCGCGGTCTATGGCCTTGGAAAGGGCAGTGCGGACCTTGATGGCGTTTTCGCCGGTGCCGTACCAGGGCATAGACTCGTCAGTTGCCGAGTCACCGTCCACCGTCTCCGTCCCAGGCTTGAAGTTGCCACCAAAGAAGATGTTCAGGTGGTAAGCGGGGAGAGTGGTCTGGATGACCTCGAGACCTTCCTGCTCCGCCTGCTGGGTCAGGTCTTCACCGACAACGGTTGTGTGGGCTTCCCGCGCCTGCAGCATGGCAAAGCGGGTTACCTCTTCGTCGGCAAAGATCAGCTGTAATTCGGGGAACTCCGGGTTTACCCGGTAATGGTCATAGTCGACCGCCTCCCAGAGACTGTATTCAGCCGACTTGAATTCTCTGAATTCGTAGGGGCCGGTGCCAATGGGATCCGTGGAATAGCCGTCTGCGCCGACATTGTCGAAGTGGGTCTTGCTGGTCATGAAGAGGCCTTCGCTGCCGGCCAGAGCCTTGAAGAGCCTCACGTAGGGGAAGTCAATCTCAAACCTAACGGAACGATCGTCAACCTCCTCTATGCTCTGGACGATACTCCCAGGAGTCCCATCCAACTGTGGGAAGCGGGAGATATAGGAGAATGAGGACACTTCGGGGTCGACTGCGCGTTCGAGGGAGTGGATCACATCAGCCGCTGAGAAATTTCCGTTGTCCCCGTGCCAGGGGACGTTCTGACGCAGGTTAAAGGTCCAGGTCATGGCGTTGTTGCCCAGATCCCAGCCACTGGAGAGCATGGGGTAGAACTCGCCCGAAATGTGGTCGCTGCCCACAAGAGACTCGGCGTTGGGCAGCAGGAAACCTCCGATAGAGTTGTGAATGGAAGCTTCCAGGTTCTCACCGTACTGAGGAACGTTGATGGCGACCTTCAGGCGAGACTCGACCGGCTCCATCATCATTACCTCAGTGGGGGTGGGAGTGGGGGCCGCGGTTGTGGGGACAGGTATGGGAGCTGGTGTTACCGCGGTGGCGGGTGGGGCTGTTGCTTCCGGTTCGTCATCGCCGCAACCAAAGATCAGTAGAGTCAGGACAAGCAGCGTCGCAAGGGACGCTAGAATTGTCAGTTTCTTGCGTGAAACGAATTGCGTCATGATTCTCACCTTCCATTTAGGGATAACGTAGGATATCAGGCAAACACCAACACTACATTATCTCCATTTGGGCTGATGGTACCCGAAGGCAATTCCCCAGTCAAGCGATAAGGAATTCAGGTATGGAACCCCCCGCTGGACTGTTGGTTACGAGAAGGCGAGCTGCGTCTGTTACAGGTCCGGGCGAGCTTTATGCCACTCCGTTGCCTGTTCGTAGGCGTGTCCCATTTGCAGCAGCCGCGCTTCCGACAGGTATGGGCCCATCAGCTGCATTCCGATGGGCAGACCGCTATCGTCGAAGCCGCAGGGTACGGAGAGGGCGGGTAGTCCGGTGACGCTGGCTATGGAGGTGACCCTCAGCAGGAGTTCCAGGTAGTCGACTTGCGTTCCACGCACGTCAATCAGCTGTCGTTCCCGGGATATCGGGACGGCAGTGGCAAGGCAGGTGGGGGCGACGATGACGTCCACTTTCTCGAAGGCGTCGGCCACTTCCTGGCGCAGGACGGCCGCCATTCGCTGCGCGTCCAGGTACTCCTCCATGGTGTAGGCGTCGCCTCTCGCCAGGTACTCCTTAAGGTCGTCGTTGATGTTGTCCAAGCGGTCTTTGGGGAAGACCTGACGGTAGTCGACGGCAGATTCGGCTTCCGAAACCACCGTCAGGACGCGGGTAGACTCCGACGAGTGGGGGATATCCACGTACTGGAGCCGGGCCCCCAACCCTTCCAACACTGCGAGAGATTCCCGGATGGCCGCCTCCACCTCCTCCGTGCAATTCGCGTCAACAAACTCCCGCAGGACGCCTAAGCGAATGCCCGCGAGGTTGCGGTTAAGGCGGGAGGCGTAGTGCGGGACGGGGGTTCGGAGGCTGATGGGATCGTTGGGGTCGAATCCTGCCACGGCGCCGAAAACGATTGCCGTGTCTTCCACGGTCTTGGCCAGCGGGCCCAGCTGATCGAAGGACCATGAAGGGCCGAGGGCGTTGTGACGGCTTAAAAGGCCCAGGGTGCCGCGAAGTCCCACCACGCCCGACCATGAGGCGGGAATGCGGACTGAGCCGCCAGTGTCTGAGCCTATGGAGGCGAGGCACATGGAAGCGGCAACGGATGCGCCGGAGCCGGAGCTGGAGATGCCGGGAGAGCGGGTCAGGTCCCACGGATTGCGACACGAAACGGGAATGTTGCGTCGGAAGTGGCAGTCAACCTTGCCGACGAGAATCGCACCGGCCTTTTCCAACCGGCGGTGCACCTCGGCGCTGCGTTGGGGGACGTAGTCCTGGTGGCTGCTGTAGCCGTAGGTTGTCCTGATGCCATCGGTGTCGATCAGGTCCTTGAGGGTATAGGGGATGCCGTGAAGCGGCCCTTTGTAGTTGCCGCCGGCTATCTCAGTTTCGGCTTGACGCGCCCTTTCCAGGGCGTAGTCCGCGGTGATGGTGGTGAAGGCGCCAATCTTGTGGTCGAGCCGGTTTATTCGTTCCAGAGTCTTTTCCGTCAGCTCCACGGGGGAAAGCTCTCTGTTTTGAATTAACCCGGCTGCACCTGCGATGGTTGCTTCGGTCAAGTCGAGTGAATTCATGGTGCGCCTCCGGTTACCGTATGGAAGAATGTTATGTGCAAATGTAAACTTGCACAAGACGCAAAATGGCAAACGGAATACTCGTGAGGAGGCAGGACGACAATGGACGTAATGCAGTTGGTGGCGGAGACGCTGCAAGAGATCGATAAAGACATGGAGTCAGCGTTGGATGGACTGACCAGGGAGGAGATTGACTGGCGGCCCAGCGACGAGGCGAACTCAATCGGATTCAACCTTTGGCACAACATCCGCGTTGAGGACCACTGGATAAGCAACTTCGCCATGGAAGTCCGGGAGACCTTCCAGAAGAAAGGGTGGGACCGGAAGTGGGATATGGTGGGCGCCGGAACCGGATGGGGCTACGGCAAGGAGGAACTGGCGTCGTTCACAACGCCGCCGGTGGACGAGCTGCTGGAGTACGGACGGGAGGTGCGGGCCCGAACCCTGGAATACATGGCCGGGCTGAGGACTTCGCAGCTTTCCGAAGCTCCTCAGCCGACCCACCCGTGGCGCGGAGAATACACCATCGGGCGAATGTTCGGCCATCTGCTGTGCGAGTTGAGCCAGCATTTGGGGCACATTCGGTACATTCGCGGGCTACGTCGGGGGATCGACAAATAGGCTGGAATTCTGCTGTGATAGAATCTGGCCCGAAGATAGGTTCCAATAGATATAGATGGAGGGATGGTATTGGCAGTTATTGATTGGACATTTGAGACGAAAGAACTTGACAATGATGTAGAGCAAGCAGCAGAGGCTATTAATTCTCTCATGTTTTATGCCAGACTTATGCACGAGGCGTATTGGCACCTACTAGAGGTAAGGCCTGCCGAGGAATGTGTAGAGAAGTTTGAAATCCTAAATGCCCTGACTGCTGAGGTAGCCCGACTCTCCCTGTTGGGCCATCGTAATATCTACCTCACTTATCCCAGTTCAAAGAGCCAACAAGAAGAAAACGTTAAAGTTGTACACAGCTATCTTGGAAAGGTTGGAATCTATGGGAACCATAGGGACGTTAGACGAGACCGAGGATATGTACAGGTTGAGAAGATTGTACCGCCAAGGGTTCCAAAGACCTATATTCCCCCACAATGGCGTGGAGCAATAGCGGCCGCAATGGTCTTGTGGGAAAGAGAGATAGTGAAAGTTCTCAAGCATAAAAGGCTGCTAGAGAGCGAAGATTGGGAGTTGGATGTTGCAGGTCAGAATACGGAAACACCAGCCAACTGGACTCCTTGCATGATGTTACCTGCGGCTGTGATTGATTCTGGTAGGGTAGGGACTCCAGGCGCTTTCCCTAGCTATTTTCCGTGGGCATGGAAGCTCAATGGACGGAACTTGGCTGGCGAGGAAGACTTGCTGAGTAGCTCGAGCTTCATGCTCCCGCGTTACGACATCGGTTTTAGCGAAATGATGGATTCTGGATATGAACCAATCAGCCATAACCCCATCGTGATGGCCGTAATCCGACGAATAGAGGGAGTTTCATGGAGGAGTCAAGTACAGCTCTTTGGCGGCCTGAAATCGTCTGGTTATTTGGATGCGTTAAAGTATGCTGAGGAAGTGGCGAGGGAAGGACTTACCGGTTGGGTTGTTCCAAAGGTGCGAGGAAATTTCTTTCAGGGGAAGTCATTTGATGGAATTGAATTCGGACCGCCCGACGAGATTCGGAGAACCCCTACTTTGATGACGCCTGAACCGGTTGCTGCTCGTTTGGAGAGTATGTTTGGTTGAGCCAGCATTTGGGGCACATTCGGTACATTCGTGGGCTACGTCGGGGGATCGACAAATAGGCCGGGATTCTGCTGTGATAGAATCTGGGCAAATGGAACTGCAAAATCGGCACACACAATTGGCGGAGGTGGAGTCATGGAATCCAACGTGGTACTCGCAACGGAGAAATTCGACGTGGTGGGCACGCGGCCCATCCGTCACGATGGCACCGACAAGGTAACGGGGCGGGCGCAGTACGGCGCGGACGTTCATCTGCCCGGTCTTCTTCACGGAGCGGTGCTGCGGAGTCCTCACGCCCACGCTCGGATCAGGTCCATTGACACATCGGGCGCGCTGGCCATCCCGGGCGTCAAGGCGGTGGCCACCGCAGCCGACCTTCCGCAGCCTTCGGGCGAAACGGCAGACCTGGGCGAGGGGGCGATGACGAATCCCAAGTTCCTGAGCAATAACGTGCTGGCGGCGGATAAGGCGTTGTACAAGGCGCACGCCGTGGCCGCAGTGGCCGCCGACAGTCCCCACCTAGCCGAGGAGGCGCTTTCGGCCATTCGCGTCGAGTACGAGGTGCTGCCGGAAGTGACGGACGTTGTTGAGGCAATGAAGGATGACGCACCGCTGCTGCACGATCGGCTTCAAAGGTTTTCCTTCGCGGGCATACAGCCTGGGGGCCTGCTTTCCGAAGAAGACCATGAGAAGGGGTCCAACGTATCCAACCACTTTGTGCTGGAGAAGGGCGATCTCGCGGAGGGATTCGCCAAAGGCGACGTGACGGTGGAGCGGGAGTATCGGACGGCCACAGTGCACCAGGGGTACATTGAACCCCACAGCGCGACGGCACTGTGGAACAAGGACGGCGAGTTGACCGTCTGGTGCAGCTCCCAGGGACACTTTGCAATTCGCGACAACACCGCATTGATTCTCGACATTCCCGTGTCTCAGGTGAAAGTGATCCCCCTGGAGATTGGAGGCGGGTTTGGCGGAAAGCTGAGCACGTACCTGGAAGCTGTGGCGGCGCTTCTGTCGAAGAAGTCAGGGCAGCCGGTGAAGTTGACGATGAATCGCGCGGAGGTGTTCGAGGGGACAGGGCCAACTTCGGGCGGCTACATCAAGGTAAAGATGGCTGCTGACAAGGAAGGAAAGATTACGGCGGCGGAAGCCCTACTTGTCTACGAAGGCGGTGCGTATCCGGGCGCGCCGATTGGGGGCGCTTCCCAGTGCATATTCGGCGCTTATAACCTTTCCAACGCCCGGGTTGAGGCTTACGACGTGGTAGTTAACAAGCCCAAGACCGCCGCCTACCGCGCGCCGGGAGCGCCAGCAGCGGCATTTGCGGCAGAGACTGTCATCGACGAACTGAGCACGAAGCTGGGGATTGACCCGCTGGAGCTACGTCGACGCAACGCCGCTGAAGAAGGTACGAGGCAGATCAGCGGGATAGCCTTCCCGCGCATCGGCTATCTTGAGACCTTGAAGGCGGCGCAGGAGCACCCCCACTATTCGGCGCCGTTGTCGGGGCCGAACCGGGGTCGGGGAGTGGCCACGGGCTTCTGGCGGAACAACACCGGCCCTTCGACGGCTTTCGCCAGCGTCAACTCGGACGGCACGGTGAGCCTGGTGGAGGGATCGCCCGACATCGGCGGCACCCGCGTTGTGGCGGCGATGCACATGGCGGAGGTGCTGACGATTCCGGTGGAGGACGTGCACCCCCAGGTGGCGGACACGGACAGCATCGGCTACACGTCGAGCACGGGGGGAAGCAGCGTAGCCTTCAAGACGGGCTGGGCCTGTTACGAGGCGGCGCAGGACATCAAGCAGCAGATGATAGAGCGAGCCGCGACGATCTGGGACGTGGATGCCGCGGACGTGGAGCTGAAGAGTGGATCGCTGTTTCATTCCAAGGACCCGGAACTGAGCATCAGCTTCAGGGAGCTGGCGGGGATGCTGAACGGCACGGGGGGACCCATCGTTGGCAGGGCGTCGGTGGACCCGCGGGGCGTGGGCGGGGCATTTGCCGCAAACATAGTAGACGTGGAGGTGGACCCGGAAACGGGCAAGGTGCAGATTCTGCGCTACACCGCCGTTCAAGACGCGGGCAAGGCGGTCCACCCCGACTATGTGGAGGGGCAGATTCAGGGCGGCGTTGTACAGGGCATCGGCTGGGCGCTCAACGAGGAGTATTTCTTCGATGATGACGGGCGAATGTCCAACTCCACGTTCCTGGACTATCGGATGCCAACGTCATTGGACCTGCCTATGATTGACACGGTGATAGTGGAGGTGCCGAATCCGGGGCACCCCTTCGGCGTGCGCGGCGTGGGTGAGGTGCCAATCGTGCCGCCCATGGCGGCGATCGCCAACGCCATCTACGACGCCGTCGGCGTGCGCATGACAAGTCTGCCGATGTCGCCGGGCAAGGTGCTGGAGGAGATCTGGAAGAAGGACAGCTAGGTCAGGGGTAGCGGCAGATCGGCCGGAGGCAGCATTCTTCGCACCTGGGGGTGGGACGGCAAACGTCTTTGCCGTGGCGCACCAGCAGGGCGTGATATTCGTTGAAGAGGCGGGCGTCAGGCGGCAGAGCCTCGTGGAAGAGACGCTGCCAGTCTGAGTAGGACTTTACGCCATCGTCCACGCCAACCCGCTCCAGGATGCGACGGGTGTAAGCGTCGATGACGAAGAATGGCTTGTTGGCGGCGTAGAGGAGAATATCGTCCGCCGTCTCCTCGCCGATACCGTTGATGGACAGCAGGTTGCGGCGCAAGTTGGCGGCGTCCGATGCCAACATTTCGTCAAGGTTGCCTTCGTGGGCGTCCCAGAGGTGGTGCATGAAAGCCTTGAGGCGGCGTGCCTTGACGTTGAAGTAGCCTGAGGGGCGAATCAGGGCGGCAAGTTCGTCGGTGGGGATGTCCCGCAAGCCCCGGGGGGAGAGGAGGCTGGCGTTTTTGAGATTGCCCATGGCTTTCTCCACGTTGGTCCAGGACGTGGCCTGGGTCAGGATGGCACCCACGATGATTTCGAAAGGAGAATCGCCGGGCCACCAGTCCTGTGGGCCGTAGGATTCCAGCAGGCGACGATAGACGTCCCTAAGGGGGTGGGGACTGTCGTCAGGCATCATTCGAGAATCACTGGGATACTCTGGTGGAGGGCGATTTCAAGGCGGGTGACGCGGCAGTTGTAGGCGTAGACTTCGACGCCGTGACCCTTGGCGTGGCGCAGAGCGTCGGCGAAGGCGGGGTCGGCGGTGGGATGGGGGCGGAATGCTTTGGCGTCGGGACGCTGGATGACGAAGAAGGCTGCTGCGCGGTGTCCGGCATTTACTGCTTTCACTAGCGTTTCTAGGTGCTTCCTGCCGCGTTCGGTGGGAGCGTCGGGGAACAGGGCGACACGGTCTTCTACGAGGTTGACCGATTTCGTCTCGATGTAGCACAAGCCGTTTTTGCCGGAAAGCATCAGGTCAAACCTGCTTTCGTCAAATGTCACCTCTCGACGGATGTCCTTGAAGCCTTCAAACGATTCCAGCTTGCCTTCCAGGAACGCCTCCTCGACGAGACGGGGCGGGAGTCGGGAGTCGGTGGAGCAGAGGGCGAAACCGAGGTCAACCAGCATCAGGTCGTAGGCGGTGCGTCGTTCGGGTTTGTTTGCCGGACGGAGAAGGGCGCGACGGCCCGGAGTCAGCAGTTCCGTCATGCGTCCGGTGTTGGCGACGTGGACCATAACTTCATCGCCATACATCTCCACGAGGGCGGCAAACCGGTTCAGCCGCCGGATGTATCGGGCTTCCACGAGTTCGGATTCGAAGCGCACCATGGGGAGATGATATCAACGGTGCGGAACGGCCACAATGGCGGGCGGTGCTGGTATACTTACCGGCGCTATGACATCGTTTGTGCAGAAGTTGGACGCCGCCTGCGAGGCCAACCGCAGCCTGTTGTGTGTGGGGCTGGACCCGGACCCGCAGATGATGCCTGTGGGCGACGTTTTCGAGTTCAACCGGGCGATAGTGGATGCGACGAGCGACCTGGTCTGCGCTTTCAAGCCCAACATGGCCTTCTACGAGGCGCTTGGATTGGACGGGCTGACGGCGTTGGGGCATACGATTGACCATATTCGAAGGACGAGCCCGGAGACAATCATTATCGCCGATGCCAAGCGAGGAGACGTGGGTCACGTCAGCGCCGCCTATGCCTCGGCAATGTTCGACCAGTGGGGGGTGGACGTAGTAACGGTCCACGGATACATGGGCCGTGACTCGGTCGCACCCTTCCTTTCCCGCGAAGGCAAGGGTGCATTCGTCTTGTGCCGCACGTCAAATCCTGGCGCGGGCGACTTCCAGGACATTGCAAGTTCGGATGATCGTCCGCTCTACCAGAGGGTAGCCGGAATTGCCGGGGGTTGGGGCTTCAATGGCAGCCTCGGCCTGGTGGTGGGGGCTACGTACCCCGAGGAGATGATGGCGGTGAGGGGAATTTGTCCGTCGTTGCCGATTCTGATTCCCGGCGTGGGCTCGCAGGCGGGTGACTTGAAGCAGGCCGTAGTGAATGGCACCGACTCATCGGGCCGTAGGGCAGTCATCAACGCATCGAGGAGCATTATCTACGCTGGAAGCGGGCCGGACTACGCGGAGGCGGCGCGGCGGGAGGCTATGCGGCTGCGGGACGCAATTAACAACGTCCTTGAAGCGGAAGGCCTGGGTTGGCGTTAGAGCTGCACCTGGGGGACACGGTGCGGCTGAAGAAGGCACATCCCTGCGGCAGCTTTGAATGGGAGGTGACGCGGCTGGGGGCGGACGTGGGGTTGGTTTGCCTGGGCTGCGGACGACGCACGATGCTGCGTCGATCCCGGCTGGAAAGCAGGCTTCGGGAGTTGACGGCCCGGCACCGTCCGAAAGTTTCAGGCTAGCGGGTTCATTGACGGCTCTTTTGTCCCGTTGATACACTCAATCTATACCGTTCATTCGAATACTCACCATGACATCAACCAGAGATAGAATTAAGGAAGGGACCTCTACCAAATCAACCCCGGAGCGCCGGTTCAGGGAGCGTCGGGAGTCGTTCAAGACGTCGTCCAACATACCGGTCAATAGGGGCTATTCTCCCGATGACGTGGAGCGGGCGGAGTTGGGATTTCCGGGGGAGTACCCGTACCTGAGGGGCATCCATCCCACCGGGTATCGGGGTAAGCTGTGGACCATGCGGATGTTTGCCGGTTTCGGAACGGCGGAGGAGACCAATGAGCGGTTCAAGTACCTGCTGGAGGGTGGGCAGACGGGGCTGAGCGTGGCCTTCGACATGCCCACGCTTTACGGGTACGACACGGACGATCCGGCGGCAGCGGGGGAGTTCGGGAAGTGCGGCGTGGCGGTGTCGTCACTGGCGGACATGGAGCTGCTATTCGACGGCATTCCGCTGGACAAGATCACGACTTCCATGACCATCAACGCACCGGCGGCGATCATCTGGGCCATGTACATCGTGGCGGCGGAGAAGCAGGGCATCGACCATCGACGGCTTGGCGGCACTCTACAGAACGACATCCTGAAGGAGTATTCGGCGCAGAACGAGTATATTTTTCCACCTGAGCCTTCGATGCGTCTGGTGACCGATACGGTTGAGTTTGCCACGGAGCAGATGCCTCGGTGGAACCCCATCAGCATCAGCGGCTACCACATCCGCGAGGCGGGGTCGACGGCAGTACAGGAGATGGCATTCACCCTGGCCGATGGATTCGAGTACGTGGACTGGTGCCTGGAGCGGGGGCTGAAGATAGACGAGTTTGCGCCTAGGTTGAGCTTCTTCTTCAACGTGCACAACAACTTCTTCGAGGAGATCGCCAAGTTCCGGGCGGCGCGAAGGGTATGGGCGCGGGAGATGGCGGAGACCTACGGGGCAGAGAATCCCCGGTCATGCTGGATGCGGTTTCACGCGCAGACTGCGGGATGTTCGCTGACGGCTCAACAGCCGGAGAACAACATCATACGGGTGTCGCTGCAGGCCCTGGCGGCGGTGCTGGGGGGATGCCAGTCGTTGCACACCAACTCCATGGACGAGGCGTGGGCGCTGCCATCTGAGCAGGCGGCGCTGCTGGCGCTGCGGACGCAGCAGATTATCGCTGAGGAGTCGGGAACTGCTGACACGGTAGACCCTCTCGGAGGCAGCTACTATCTCGAGTCGCTGACGGAGCAGGTTGCGGAGGGGGCATACGACTATTTCAAACGGATTGAGGACATGGGCGGCGTGATCCCCGCCATCGAGTCCGGCTACATCCAGCGGGAGATTGCCGAGGCTTCCTACGCCCAGCAGCGGGAGTTCGACGACGGCGAGCAGGTGGTGGTGGGAATAAACGCCTACACCGACGGCGGCGAATTGTCGATTCCACTGCTGAAGGTGGACATGAAGGGGGAACGACGGCAGGTGCGGCGATTGGAGGAGGTGCGGAGAAGCCGGGACGACCGGCAGGTGGCGTCTACCCTCCGACAATTGGAGTCGGCGGCGGTCCGGTCGGAGAACCTGATGCCGCCCATCATCGAGGCGGTGAGGGCCTACGCAACCCTGGGCGAGATTATGGGCGTGCTGCGCGATCGATTTGGCGTGTACGCACCCACGTGGGGGATTTAGGTGTGGGCGATGGCTGAGATGCAGAAGCTTCTGGTAGCCACGGGGAACCCGGGCAAGTTTCGGGAGGTCTCTCAGATACTGGCTGGGATGCCTTTCGACGTTGTTTCCCTGAGGGATTTGGGAATTTCGATGGAGGTGGAGGAGACGGGGGACACCTTTGCCGAAAACGCAATCCTGAAGGCCAAGGCCTACTGCGCCAGCGCGGGAATGCTGACGCTGGCCGACGATTCCGGCCTGGTGGTGGACGCCCTGGACGGGCGTCCCGGAGTACGTTCGGCGCGCTACGGCGGCGAGGGACTTACAGACCTCCAGCGAGTGGAGCTTCTGCTGAAGGAGTTGGCAGACGTGCCGTGGGAGGAGCGGACGGGACGATTTCGGTGCGTCATTGCGCTTGCGTGGCCCGATGGCAGGCTCGAAACGGTGGAAGGGGTGGTTGAAGGGATAATCCAGTATGAGCCGGAAGGAAGCAACGGATTTGGCTACGACCCGATATTTCATCTGCCGGAAAGGGGCTGCACCGCGGCCCAGCTTGAAACGGCCGACAAGAACCGCATCAGCCATCGGGGGCAGGCCGTTAATGAGGCCGCCAAACTCCTGATGAAACTGGGCGTTGCGGCCGGTTGAAGGATAGGGTCGCAGTAATGCCAACGTTAAAGGACACACTCGGAAGGCCCCTTGGGGACCTGCGGGTCTCGGTTACGGACCGTTGCAACTTCCGCTGCCCATACTGCATGCCCGCCCAGGTCTATGGGGAGCGGTACAAGTTCCTGCCCAAGTCGGAGATTCTCTCGTTTGAACAGATTGCGCGGCTGGTCCGACTGTTCGTCGATCTGGGAGTCATCAAGGTGCGGCTGACGGGGGGCGAACCGCTGGTGCGGCAGGGTCTGGAGAAACTTATAGCCATGCTGGCGGATATTCCGGGCGTGGAGGACCTCACGCTTACCACCAACGGATTCCTGCTCGCCAAGCAGGCAGCGTCTCTCAAAGAAGCGGGGTTGCAGCGGATAACCGTGAGCCTGGACAGCTTGGACGACGAGGTTTTCAAGCGGATGAACGGACTAGGGCTGAGCGTCGGGCCTGTGTTGGAGGGGATTGAAGAAGCGGCGCAGGTGGGGCTGAGTCCAATCAAGATCAACGCGGTGGTGCAGCGGGGCATGAACGACCACACCATTCTGAATCTGGCGAGACGGTTCAAGGGCACGGGCCACGTTGTCCGTTTCATCGAGTACATGGACGTGGGGAATCTGAACGGCTGGAAGCCCGACGAGGTAGTCCCCGCTTCAGAGATACTTGACATAATCAACGCCGAGCTGCCCATCGAGCCGGTGGACCCGAATTACCGGGGCGAGGTGGCCCGCCGCTACCGATACGTGGACGGCGACGGCGAAATTGGCATCATATCGTCGGTGTCGCAGCCCTTCTGCTCGGACTGCACCCGGGCGCGACTATCGACGGAAGGGAAGGTCTACACGTGCCTCTTTGCCAGCGTCGGGCGCGATTTGCGGGCGCCATTGAGGGACGGGGCCACGGACGCTGAGCTGACGGAGATCATCACCGGAATCTGGTCACGACGCAGGGACCGGTATTCGGAGGAGCGGTTCGAGTTGGCCAGTTCGCCCCGACGCAAGATTGAGATGTACCAGATTGGCGGATAGGCTGCGACCGGCCATTTCCCAACGGAGGCCCTTAGATGATTGACATTTATACGGACGGTTCGTGCCTAAAGAATCCGGGAGGTCCTGGAGGCTGGGCGGCCATCGTCGCAGAAAATGGCGAGAAGCGTAGCCTATCGGGAAGCGAGCCAAGGACGACCAACAATCGGATGGAGATGGCGGCGGCCATCGGGGGTCTGGAATCGGTACCGCCAAACTCAGTTGTGACTGTCCACAGCGACAGCCAGTATCTGGTCAATACCATGACGCGCAACTGGAAGCGGCGAGTGAACACGGACCTGTGGGAGAGGCTGGACTCGCTGGTGGCGGGCCGGACAGTCCGATGGCGGTGGGTCAGGGGTCATGCCGGGCATCCGCTGAACGAGGAAGCTGATAAGATAGCCAATAGGGCGGCGGAAAGTGTCGCTCGCGGAGGATCAAGCGTGCCGTCGAATAACGCCAAGGGCACGAATTCCAGCGATCAGGCGTCGCGCAAGATCCAACCCGCTCCCAAACAGGAACTCACCCACCTGGACTCGCAGGGACGGGCGCAGATGGTGGGCGTGGGGGACAAGGCGGTCACGAAGCGGGAAGCTGTGGCGCGAGGATTCGTTGCGATGCAGCCGGAGACGCTGTCCATGATAACCGGCGGTGAGGTCTCCAAGGGAGACGTGCTGGCGACGGCAAGGTTGGCGGGGATCATGGCGGCGAAACAGACGTCGCAGCTGATTCCCCTGTGCCACCCGCTGCCCATCAGCCGGGTGACGGTGGAGCTGACCCCAGATACGGACCGCGTCGGCGTGTCCATCGAGGCTTCGGTGAGGACGGAGGGCAAGACGGGCGTGGAGATGGAGGCTCTAACGGCGGTGTCGGTGGCGGCGTTGACCGTTTACGACATGTGCAAGGCGGTGGACAGGGGGATGCAGATTCAGTCGGTGCGGCTGGCAAAAAAGACGGGCGGGCAGAGCGGCGACATTGTCCTTGAGGATTGAGGCGGGGTTGAGTTCGTTGACACCCCTTGGCGGGGTTGGATATATTATCTAGCGGAGATTGGTCGGCGTCTGGTCGACCCTCCGCGGGTGGCAACGTAGCTCAGTCGGTTAGAGCGGGCGCTTCATAAGCGCTAGGTCACTGGTTCAAGTCCAGTCGTTGCCACTTTTTTCTTTGCCCTTGCGACGCTCCCCCTTAGTTCAACGTGTTCGTTTAGTAGAGGAGTTGCAGCAGGTCGAAGAAGTTGGGGCAGGTTTTGTCGACGCAGTTTGGGTTCTGGATACCCACGCCCGGCGTAATTAGTCCGGCGACGGCGAAGGACATGGCGATTCGGTGGTCTTCGTAGGAGTCGATGATAGCGCCCCTGGGAGTCGAGGGGTGGATGGTGAGCGACGTGGGGGTCTCTTTGAAGTCGACGCCCATTCTTGAGAGGCCGTCTGCGAGGGCGCTGATTCTATCCGATTCCTTCACACGGATGTGGCCGATATTCTCTATAGTTGTCGTCGAGTTGGCGTAGGGGGCGATACAGGCAAGGGTCATCACTGTGTCGGAGATCTGGGACATGTCGACTGTGATGCCGTTTAGGCTGGGCGGGCCGGTGACAGTTATCGAATGGTGGTTGGAAGTGACGTTACAGCCCATTTTCTCCAGGACATCCAGAAAGCGCACATCGCCCTGGACGCTGCTGCGGCGGGAGAGGTTGTTGACGGTGACTGTCCCGCCGGTGACGGCGGCGGCGGCGAAGAAGTAGGACGCTGTTGAAGCGTCGGGCTCAATGACGTGGTCGCCGCCCCGGTAGGTTGTCGGGGCTTGGATGCGGAACCTTTCGTAGCCTTGTTGGTCCACCTGTACGCCGAATTGGGCCATGAGGCCGCAGGTCATGTCCACGTAGGGACGGCTGACGGGCACGGCGGTCTGAATTTCGAGGGGCGTGCTGGCCATGGGCGCGGCCATGAGCAGGGCGGAGAGGTACTGGCTGCTGACGTGGGTACCGCCGAGGGTGAGCGACCCGCCATTGAGGCCTTGGGTTTCGATTTGAAGAAGGGCGTCAACGTCCGGGGGTGTACGGATGGTAGCGCCCTGAGAGGTGAGAGCATTGACGAGGGGAGTCATGGGACGTCGACGCATTTGCGGGGTGGCGTCTAGGACGTAGCGGCCGTGTCCGGCGGCGACGGCGGCGGCGAGGAAGCGGGAGGCTGTCCCTGCGCTGCCACACCAGACGCGGGCGTTTTTCGACGGAATTTCGCCGTTGGAGCCTTCGATGATGCACTCGTCGCCGTCGTCGTTGAAGCGCAAGCGGAAACCGAGGTCGGCGAGGGCGCGGGCGAAGGCGTCGGTGTCGTCGCTTTTTAGTATGCCGGAGATGTGGGAGGCGCCGGTGGCGAGGGCGGCGAGAAGCAGGACCCGGTTGGTGATGCTCTTGGAACCGGGCACGGGCACAACGGCGCGGACGGGGCCGGGGGAGGGTTGTATCCAGCGGATAGTGTTGGAGTCGGTCAAATAATTCTCTATAGCAAGTATTTTGCAGATGATTATAATTGATTATTCGCTGGCACAGGATGGAGGTTTCTTGGCCGAAAGACCGAATTGGTACGGGGGGCATCCGCCGTCGTGTACGTGCTGGCAGTGCAATGAGGGGAGAGGCGGAGCACAGCAGCCCAGCCGTCGCAGGTCGATTCCTACAGCGACGCGATCGCGTCGACCGGCACGGCCACCGAGTCGTCCGCCTGTGTCCTCCTCGGGACCGCCAAGGTTGCCCAAAATCAACTGGGCGTGGGTGGTTGGGATAGCGACGGTGTTGGTGCTGGTGATCAGTATAATTCTGCTGGTCCTGCGATCAGAGGATGAGACGACGGAGCCAGCGTCGCAACCAGCGCCGACGCAGGTGACCACTCCATCCGCGCCGATCGACACGCCAAGACCAACACAGACGCCCCAAGCGACGCCGACAAGGCGTCCGATTTCGACTCCCACTCCTTCGCCAGCGGCCGTGCCAACGAGGGAACCGACGCCGGAGGCTACGACTGTTCCCGATGTCAGAGAGAATCTGCTGACGGGTGTGGAGATCGAAGAATTGCGGCGGTTTGCACTGGAACTGGTCAATCAGGACAGGGCAAGATTCGGGTTTGGGCCCGTGATACTGGGTGAAAATGGCGCGGCGCAATTGCATGCTGAGGACATGCTGGAGCATGACTACTTCGGACATTGGTGGAGCGACGGACGCAAGCCGTACATGGTGTATAGCGAATCCGGCGGGACGTCCTACGTAGCAGAGAACGTTGCTACGTCCGGCTTCTCTCTCAGAGAGTGGCGGGAGAGTGACTGCGCTTCTCTGTTTGTGAATTGCCATGCTCCTGATCCCCTAGAGGCAGTCGAAGAACTGCATTGGAGCATGATGTATGACGACGCAGATTCGGATTGGGGACACCGGGACGCCATCCTTGACGAGAATCATCGTGCGGTCAACATTGGGGTGGGCTTCAACGGCAAACGGGTCGTGTTCGTTCAGCACTTTGAGGGAGGAGACGTGGAATCGCTGGCCCGGCCAAGCCTGTCCGCCGACGGCCTGTTGAGCCTGGTTGTCTTGAAAAACCTGGCGGGGCTGGAAATAGCGCCTACCGTAACTCTGTTCCGGGATCCGCCGCCCGTTTCGATGTCGCCTGAAGAGATAGGGGCGCTCGACAGCTATTGCCTCGGCGGAGGGGCTACGACCCGTTGCGGCGATCCCGTTGCGCGGGTCCTTGCACCACCCGGAGCCGGACGCTACTACGATCAACTGGATGCCAACGAAATTGTTGCAGACGTTTGGGACGAGGATGAGAAGTCGCTTACGGTTATTGCCGACATGGGCAACCGCACGGCCAAGCCTGGGGTTTATACGGTAGTGGTCTGGAGAGACAACGGCGGGACACAGATTGACGAGCAGCTTCTGGGACTCACCGTGGGGAGGCCGGGGGAAACGTCTCCGAGTACAACTCCAACGGCGGCTTCCGTTCCAACGCCATCATCAGCCGCATCAATTCCCAAGCCGGAACCCAGCCCCATAGCCACTCCAACTCCAACGCCTTCGCCGAGCCCTTCGCCTACGCCAGCGTCAACTTCTTTAGAGGAGTTGGGGGAGTATGCCCTGGAGCTTATCAACGGAGACAGGGCGAGGCATGGTGTTTCGCCTGTTGTCCTGGGCTCCAATCCTGCGGCGCAGCTGCACGCCGAGGAGATGCTTGAGCATGACTACTTCAGCAAATGGTGGCTGGATGGCCGCAGCACTTACATGGTGTACAGTGCGGCGGGTGGTACAAGTTACGCAGTAGAAAGCATCACCTGGACCGGTTGGAGGGAGGAAGATTGGCGGGCTGCAAACTGCGATTCAGCACAGGTACGTTGCGATCTATCGAGTCCGCGTGAGGTCGTAAGGGATATACATTCAAGCAGGATGTCCACTCAGGGAGACAATATCCTCGATGAGAGACATGGGGCGGTAAACTTCGGCGTCGCGTTCAACAAAAGGTGGATCGTCTTTGTCCAGCATTTTGAGGGTGGAGAAGTTGAAGCAGATGCCTTGCCGCATTTGAGCAGCGACGGCGTGCTGAGTCTTTCCGTCTCCAAGAAGCGTCTCGGGGTTCACGTGGCGGGCACCGTGGGGATCTTCTTCGACCCCGCACCCACTCCGAAGAGTCCTGCGAATATCGACAACGTGGATGATTACTGTGCAGGAGAGGGATTTTCTGCGGATTGTGACAGTGCGTCGATCAGAGTGCTGAAGCCTCCAGATCCGGGCCATCGTTACTCCAATCTGGATATAAACGACGTTGTAGCAGATGAGTGGGTGGAGACCGCCGACAGCTTCAGTTTCAGCGCTTCTCTGGACCAGTTGGCGGCCAAACCCGGCGTGTATACTGTGGTTATCTGGAGGGCCAGCGACACGACGACGCTGACGGATAGGCTGCTGGAGCTTTCGGTGGTGAGGGAGGGGTAGGCAAATGGCAGGCAGGCCGAATTGGTACGGGGAACATCCGCCGGCGTGTACGTGCGTCGATTGCACGGAGCGAAGGCGTACTGGACGTAAACCACCTCCGAAGAGAAAACCCCGTCCAGGTTACCGATGGGAGTTTTGTCCAACCTGCAATGGCGCAGGGGCAATAATTGGTAGATGGGGGTCGGAGTTAGGCGGTAGGATGACCAGGTGTCCACGTTGTTTCAGGGTGGGATGGGTTGAAACGCCGGTGAAGTCTCCCAGGAAGGAACAAGACGAAGGCAAAAGGGAACCGTCGGAAGAAGCCAAGCGTACTGCAGAGTCAGTTCTTGAGTGGTTGGCAAAGGCCGCGGAAGAGGAGGAGAAGCCGCCTGCCCCTCCCGGTCAGGGTGAAACTGAGAGGAATATTCATGGCAAGAATTGCAACTGCAAGGCTTGCAAGTCCTTGAGGAGAGGCTACGCGAAAGCCAAACGCAGGAAGGCAGGCGGTTTCTCACAGTTTCCGAGAGCGCCTCACGAGAAACGTTGGCGTGTGCGATTCCGTCTTCTAATTGGAATCACAATTATTGTTGCTGTTCTTGGGCTAGCAGCGGCAAGCTATTTCGGGATGTTGGACCGCTTTCTTGATGAAGGCAATGGAATCGCTGCACCCTTTGATCCTACTCCAGCACCAACCCGCGTCACTGCTCCCCAGGCAACGCCTACATCAACGCCGTTCACGTCAATTTCCACGCCGATACCTACGCCGCTCCCAATGGCACAGCCAACGCCAAGTCCCTTGCCGATGCCGACAGCGATGCCAATTCGTCCTCCCACAATGGTTCCAACATCCGTAGTGAATCGGATCCCTACTGCGACGCCAGTTCCTATACCAGCGCCTACTCTGGTTCCTGTACCGATTCCGGTTCCAACACCTGAACCTGTGCCATTACCTACGCCTGAGCCAACGTCGGAACCCACACCGGAGCCTACGCCGGTCGTGGAACAGGATTTCCGTGTTAATCGACTGACCGAAGAGGAGATGGTTGGATTGCGAGAATATGCATTGGATCTCATCAACATAGACAGGGTCAAACACGGAGTCGGTCCGGTTGTTCTGGGCAACAATCCAGCAGCCCAAATGCACGCTGAGGACATGCTAGAGCATGATTATCAAGGTCATTGGTGGGTGGACGGGCGCAAGCCTTATATGGTCTATTCGGCTACTGGGGGAACATCTTATGCAACCGAGAACGTGGCGTCTTGGGGGTGGACGGAGACCGAATGGAGAAGCGACAATTGCGATTCATACTTGGTTCGGTGCAGGATTCCATCGCCGAGCCTGGCCATCAGGGAGCATCAGTGGACGATGATGTACGACGATGCTTATGCTGATTGGGGCCATAGAGACAACATTCTTGAAGAGGGTCATCGGGCGGTTAATGTTGGAATCGCATTTGACAATCGGCGCGTTACCTTTATCCAACACTTTGAGGGTGGGGACGTTCAGGCTGCTGAGCCGCCCACTTTGGCCAAAGATGGGACTCTCACACTCTCTATGCAGAAAAATGTAGAAGGATTGGATATTTTGGACTCGATAGCAGTCTTCCATGACCCCCTACCAGAACTGATGACGCCGGAGGAGATTGATGCCTTGGACAGCTATTGTATTGGCGGTGGGGCAACCACTAGATGCGGCGACCCTATTGCCTATGTGTTGGAACCTCCTCCACCGGGTTGGTACTATGACTTAGCGCCAAAGGATGTAATTGCCGACACTTGGGAAGACTATAAGAATTCCTTAAGAGTAATCGCTAACATCGCACATCTGGCGACCAGTCCTGGGGTCTATACAGTTGTTGTCTGGGGCGAAGTTGGTAATGACTTGTCAACTGAGATGTTGTTAGAGCTTTCGTTGCTATCAGAGCAATAAGTTTAGGCCGGAGGTACCAACAATGAGCTTTGAGAGTTTGATCAGGGACTTGGCGAGCATTGAGAGGATGCTGTTTGTGGTGGGAGGGGGCGCTTGTGTGAGCGAGATGTACAGCGACGGGAAGACGGAGCCGGAGTTTCACGACAGGTGGGGGATGATCGAGTCCGGGCCGTGGCATCTGCACCTGGACATGAGCAGCATCGAGCAGGCGCAGTTTGTGGAGGCAGACAATCATGGCGCACCGAAGCTGTACTACGTCCGTTTTTCTGACGCTTCGGAGGAGACCATTGTCCGCGCGTATTTTCCGAATCCGTATCTGGACGAGTCCGACAAGAGGACGGAGTTTCAGCCGGAGAAGCTGGCGTTGTTCGAGGAGGTGCGGGACAGGCACGTGAATGGAGAGGACGTGGTGTTTGTGAGGAGGCCGAAGGCGGGATAGAAGGGGGAAGAGTGGGCCCTGCGTCCGCGAGGGCACATATAGAGTCGAGCACCTACGAGGGGGTGGTGCGAAGGTAGGGTAACGGTTCCTGCCTCCGCAGGAACAAGGATGGGGGAGGGAGTTTGCTACTTCGACGAGATTCTTAGGTTCCGCTGCGATTCGCTCAGAATGACGCGAGGGGAGAGGGGGGTTCGAGAACCGCCCCTACGAAAGATAGGTAGAGGGGGACCACTGCAACGACGAGATTCTTCGTCGCGGGGCCTCCTCAGAGTGACAAGTGGGGGAGCTAGGCGGATTGGCGGACGAGGTTTAGGGCGGATCCGGCTTTGAACCACTCCAGCTGTGACTCGTTGAGGGTATGTTGGAGCGTCAGATTCTCGGTGGAGCCGTCGGCGTGGTGGAGGGTGCAGTCCACGGGGCGCCCTGGCGCGAGCTCGTTCAGGCCAGTCAGGCTTACCCTGTCATCCTCTCGTATCTTGTCGTAGTCGGCGGGGTCCTGGAAGGTGAGGGCGAGCAGTCCCTGCTTCTTCAGGTTGGACTCGTGAATGCGGGCAAAGCTGCGGACTATAATGGCTGCGGCGCCGAGGTAGCGGGGCGAAAGGGCGGCGTGCTCGCGGCTGCTGCCTTCGCCGTAATTGTGGTCGCCGACAACCACCCAGCGGAGGCCCTCCGCCTTGAACCGGCGGGCGATCTGGGGAAACTCCTCGCCCGTTTCTCCGGTGACGGGGTTGAGGCCGTGGCCGGCCTCGCCGGTGTAGGCGTTGGTGGCACCGAGGAACATGTTGTCGCTGAGATTGTCCAGGTGGCCGCGGAAGCGGAGCCACGGGCCCGCGGGGGAGATGTGGTCGGTGGTGCACTTGCCGGTGGCCTTCAACAGGATGGGGACATTGACGAAGTCCTCGCCGTCCCACGGATCGAAGGGTTCGAGGACCTGCAGACGCTGGCTTTCGGGGTCTATGCCGATTTCAACGTCGCTGCCGTCGTCCGGCGGGGCCACGTAGGTCTCGACACCGGGGTCGAAGCCGTTGCCGGGCACCTCCGGGGCAGTCTTGGGCGGCGAAAGGGTGTAGCTGGAGCCGTCGGCGGCGGTGAGGGTGTCCTCCAACGGGTTGAAGGAGAGGCTGCCGGCGAGGCTCATGGCGACGACTATCTCCGGGCTGGCGATGAAGTTCATGGTGCCGGGGTTGCCGTCGTTCCGGCGGGGGAAGTTTCGGTTGTAGGAGGTGACGATGGTGTTTTCCTCTCGCTGGGCCACCTCGGCGCGGCGCCACTGGCCGATGCAGGGACCGCAGGCGTTGGCGAGTACGGTGGCGCTGATCTGCTGGAGGGCCTGCATCTGACCGTCACGCTGAATGGTGGCGCGGATCTGCTCTGAGCCGGGGGTGACCAGGAGCCGCGTGGCGGCCTGGGAGCCGTGGGCCTGGGCCTGGTTGGCGACGTCGGCAGCGCGACTCATGTCCTCATAGGAGGAGTTGGTGCAGCTGCCGATGAGGGCGGCGGAGATGTTGTCGACGTAACCCTTCTCCTTCACCTCCTCGGCCAGTTGCGAGATAGGGCGTGCCAGGTCCGGCGTGTGAGGGCCTACAACGTGGGGCTCCAGGGCGGAGAGGTCGATGTGGACGACGCGGTCGTAGTAGCTGTCTGGGTCGGCTTCAACTTCGGGGTCGGCTTCCAGCAGATGGGGATGCTGTCGGGCCTGCTCGACAAGAGCGCCGCGTTCGGTAGACTCCAGATAGAGGGCCATGTGGTCGTCGAAGGGAAAGATGGAACCCGTCGCACCGAGCTCCGCGCCCATGTTGGCGATGGTGGCCTTGCCGGTGCAGCTGATGGTGCGCGCGCCAGGGCCGAAATATTCGATGATGCTGTTGGTGCCGCCCGCGACTGTGAGGACTCCGGCGAGGTAGAGAATAACGTCCTTGGGGGCAGTCCAGCCCTGGAGCTTGCCGGTAAGGCAAACTCCGATGCGGCGGGGGTACATGACCTCCCAGGGGAGGCCGGCCATAACATCGGCGCCGTCCGCGCCACCCACGCCGATGGCGAGCATGCCGAGGCCGCTGGCGTTGGGGGTGTGAGAATCGGTGCCGATCATGAGGCCGCCGGGGAAGGAGTAATTCTCCAGGACGACCTGATGGATGATGCCCGCGCCGGGCTTCCAAAAGCCCATGCCGTACTTGGCGGATGTAGACTGGAGGAACTGGTAGACCTCGCTGTTTTCCAGCAGGGCGTCGGCGGTGTCGGAGCGGCTGCCCACCCGCGCCTGAATCAGGTGGTCACAGTGGACGGTTGTGGGGACGGCGACGCGGCTGCGACCCGATTGCATGAATTGGAGGATGGCCATCTGGCCGGTTACATCCTGGTGGGCCACGCGGTCAGGCCGGAGGAGCAGGTAGCTTTCGCCGGGGACCATTTCGCTGCCTGCGGGGTCATCGAGGTGGGAGAGGACAATCTTGTCGGCGAGGGTCAGGGGCCGGCCCAGTCGTTCCCGTACGGTCCGGAGCCGTTGCTCCATCTTTCGGTATGCCTCCGCCACGAACTCAGGCGTCGATCCGATCCTCTCCATGAGACCTCCCCTTTGCAGTCGCTTGAATTGGGGTAATCATAGCATTGGAGGTGCGGGCTGAAAATAGCTGGGGTAGAATGGGGGCGTCTTCACCCCAATCCCTTCGACAAGCTCAGGACAGGCCAAGCCTTCCCCCATCGAGGGGGAAGGGTAGAGAGGGAGAGGGGGTTCCCCGTGGCCCGGTGACGAGACCCTTCGGCTCCGCTGCGCTGCGCTCAGGGTGACATGTGGGTGAAGGGGAAGGCAGAAACGGGAGGATGAGATGAAGATTGAGACTATGGCGGTGCACAAGGGGCGGGCGGTGGATCCTTTGACGCGGGCGGTAACGCCGCCTCTGCATATGTCTACGACGTTTGAGCGAGACATCGACGGTTCCTATCCGCAGGGATTCATCTATGGGAGGTCTGATAACCCCAACCGGCGATTGCTGGAGGAGTGCCTTTCGGCGCTGGAAGGAGGGGAGTCCGCGGCGGCTTTTTCGTCCGGCATGGCGGCGATAATGAGTGTCTTTCAAACGCTGCGGCCCGGCGACCACGTGGTTGCGCCTTCGGACATCTACCACGGCACAGCCAAGCTGCTGCGGGAGGTGATGGGCTGGTGGGGGCTGCAGACGACGTTCGTTGATATGTCGGAGAACGGCGCGGTTGCGGGAGCGGTGAATGATGCGACGCGGATGATCTTCATCGAGACACCCTCGAACCCGTTGCTGAAGATTACCGACGTGGCGGCGGCAGCGGAGTTCGCACACGGGCGGGGTATCATGACCGTCTGCGACAATACATGGGCGACGCCGGTACTGCAGCGGCCACTGGAGCTAGGGGTGGACCTGGTGGTGCACTCCAGCACCAAGTACATGGGCGGACACGGGGACGTGACGGGGGGCGTGGTGGTGGCGGCCAAGTCGGAGGGGCTATTTGAACGGGTGCGGCAGGTACAGCAGGACGGCGGGGCGGTGCCTTCCCCTTTCGATTGCTGGCTGCTGCTTCGGAGCGTCCGGACGCTGCCCTACCGGGTGCGGGCGCATACCAGCAACGCGGGCAGTGTCGCGCGATTCCTGGCGGACCATCCGCGGGTTGCGGAGGTGTTCTACCCGGGGCTCCCCCAGCATCCCGGCCATGACACGGCCCGACGGCAGATGAGCGATTTTGGAGGGATGCTGTCGTTTCGGGTGAAGGGTGGGGAAGATGCTGCTTTCGGCGTGGCGGCGAGGACGAGGCTGTTTACGCGGGCGACGAGTTTGGGGAGCTACGAAAGTTTGATTGAGCATCGGGCGTCGATAGAGGGACCGGAGAGCGCTACGCCTGATGACCTGTTGCGGGTGTCGGTGGGGTTGGAGAACGCGGAGGACCTGGTAGCGGATTTGGGGCAGGCGTTGGAGGGTTAGTCCAGATTTGCGTCGAGGGAGAGAAGGGTTTGGAGGAGGACGTTGGCGCCGTTGGCGCAGTCTTCGGGGGAGGTGTATTCGCGGGGGGAGTGGCTGACGCCGTCGACGCTGGGGACGAAGATCATGCCCGCCTTGGTGATCTCCGCCATGGATTGGGCGTCGTGGCCCGCACCGCTGGGCAGGGATGAGAGGCTGAGACCCAGCCTTCGGGCCGACTCTCGGATTACTGACCGGATGTCGTCGTGCATGGGTGCGGGGGAGGCAAGGCCGATCTCTTCTATGTCTATGGTCACGTCCCAGCGCTGGCATAGTCCGTCGCAGATTTCGCGGAAGCGGTCGGCGGCCTGACGGATGCGTTCGGTTGCCTCGTCGCGAAACTCGACGCTGATATCGACGCGGCCGGGGATGACGTTCTCTGCGTTGGGGCTTACTTCGACCATGCCGACGGTGCCTACACGGCACGTTTCCTCGTCGGTGGCGATCCTGTTGACGGACTGGATGACGTGGGTGGCGGCCATTAGGGCGTCGCGGCGGTGGGCCATGGGGGTGGTGCCGGCGTGGTTGGCAAAGCCGCGGACGGACACGTTCATGCCGATGCGACCGGTGATGGCGGTAACGTCGCCGATTTCGACGCCGGTGCGATGGAGGACGGGGCCCTGCTCGATGTGGAGTTCGAGGTAGGCGGAGAACTCTTCGGGGGTACGGACTGCTTCGGAGATGCGGGAAACGTCTCCGCCGATATCTTTGAGCCGTTCTCCGATGGAAACGCCGAGATCGTCGACGCAGGTAAGGTCGTCCGGCTCCATCAGGCCGGCCATGGCGCGGCTGCCGTAAAGCCAGCGTCGGAACTGGGTGCCCTCTTCGTTGGTGTAGACAAGCACCTCAATGGGGTGGCGGGTGGTGATGCCAGCGTCCTTCAGCGATTGGACGCACTCGATTGCTCCAAGGACGCCTAGTGCGCCGTCGTACTTGCCGCCCTTGGGAACGGTGTCGGTGTGGGAACCCATGCCAATGGCGGACAGGCCATCAACGGAGCCTTCCTTTCGGGCGATGACGTTTCCGGCGGCGTCCACCCGGACGCTCATGCCAGCGTCGGCCATGAGGGTTTTGACGTATTTTCGTCCTTCCACGTCGGCGGGACTGAAGGCGATGCGCTGCATACCCTCATGGGTCTCGCCGATGCGGCCCAGGGAGTGCAGGGTATCGTTGAGTCGCTGGGCGTTGATGGTGAGCTTCGCCACGTTCTTGGACCTAGCCTATGCCGTAGAAGACCGGCATGAGGCAGCGCTGAGCTTCAGCGAGGATGTACGACCGCATTTCGGAGGGGATAATCATGTCGCCGGCGGCGGCGTTTTCGATGATGCGCTGGGGACGGCGAGTGGCGGGAATAAGTACGGTGACGCGGGGGTCAGCCAGCAGCCAGGCCATGAGGGCCTGCCCCCAAGTGCGGATGCCGAACTCTTTCAACGGCTCCAGGTTGGGCTTCTCTATGAGGTTGGAGAATAGCTGGCCGGCGCCCACGGGCCGCATGACGATTACTCCAATGTTCATCTCTTCGGCGAGGGGGAGAATCACATCCTCCACCTGGCGCTCCATGACGTTGTGGGATATCTGGATGGAGTCGATGCGGCCGGTGCGCATGATTTCGGCCATTTCCGGGAGGGCTTCGGGGGAGTAATGGGTGAGGCCTATGCCGCCGATCTTGCCCTCGGCCTTCATCTCCTCCAGCAGAGGCAGGTGGGTGCGCCAGTCGACGAGGTTGTGGATCTGCATGACCTCGATGTAGTCGGTCTTGAGCAGCTCAAAGGAGCGCGCCATCTGTTTGACGGCGGTATCGCGGCCCGTGCACCAGACCTTGGTGGCCAGCTGGAATTTCTCGCGCTTACCCTCCATGGCGGCACCGATGACCTGTTCGGAGCGACGGTACATGGGGGAGGTGTCGACGAAGTTGCTGCCCTGAGAGATGCAGTTGTCGAGGATCTGCTTGCGCACGTCGAGTTCACTCATTGGAACGTCGAAGCTGCCTGCGGTGCCCATGCCGATGACGGGAACTTCCAGGTCTTTAATCATGCGTGTCTGCATGGTCTATTCTCCTTGGGACGAAGCAGAGTCGTCCTGTTCGATGGTGTAGCGGAAGTCGCAGTGGGTTGCGCCATCCATGATAGTCTGGGTGCGGGTGAGCTTAATTTGGGGATTGAAGCCGGTGGAGAGAGCGCCGTCGCGACCACAGGAGAAGATGCCCCCCAGGTCCGCCATACCCAGATCGCGGTACATCTCGGCGTAGCGGCAACGGGTGACGTTGAAGGAGACCTTGCTTTCGTTGTCCTCGATGGTGTCTGTTTCAAGGGCTCCGCCACGGACCCAGGGGTCCTTGCTTTTCGAGAAGGCGGTGAGGTCGTCGCCGCCCACACGCTTGGAGAGGGCACTACCCTGCTCTTCCGCGATCTTGACGATGACGCGGCGGGCGATGGCGTGGGCGCGTTCTCGCCCGATTTCCTCTTCAAAGGCGCGAATCATGGGGCCGAGGACCATCGCTTCGATGCGGCGGCGATCGAGGACGCTCATGTTGTCGATGTCGAGGGACATTTTCTTGTTCCTTTTGGTGTTTGTTGGGGGAATGGGCCGGTTATAAACCCGCCCCTACCGGTTGGCTGAGTGAGTGGGCGGTTCGCGAATCGCCCCTAGGATTTCACCAGAGATGGGACTTCCACGGCGAGGGTATGGATGCCGTTGTTAGCGTAGCCGCGGAAGTTCCAAGGCACTCGCGCAGGCTGGCAATTGCCGGTGGAATCGGTGGCGCGGGCCATGAAAATGAAGTGTCCGGCGTCCGTTGCCCTCCAGGGGAACTCCCAGGCCCGCCAGGCGTTGGGGTCGGGATCGCCCAGAAGCGTGGCCTGGGCCCAGTTATTGCCGCCGTCGGTGGTGACTTCAACGGTGGTGACGTCGCCTTCGCCGGACCAGGCGAAGCCGCGAATGACGAACGGGCCCGGCTGGACCACCTCGCCGTGACGGGGGGAGGTTATGACGGACTTAACCTTGAGGGTGGTCACGGGCTTGCGGGCGGTTCCCTCCTCCACGCCTTCGTCGATGAAAACGTAGCGCCGCTTTTGGAAGAAACCTTCGAACGGCGTGTCGACGACTTCGATGCGGGTGAGCCACTTCACCGACGCCATGCCGTACCAGCGGGGCACGAGAAGGCGGACGGGGAAGCCGTGGTCGGGAGTGAGGGGTTCGCCATTCATTTCGTAGGCGAGGAGGATCTCCGGCCTCGTGGCGGCGGCTACGGAGAGGCTTCGGGAATAGGGGAGTTCGGTGGAATAAACGACGCCGTCTTCTTCCTCTTCTCCCGTATCTGCGCCGTGGAAGACGACCTCCAGGGCGATGTCGGCGATGCCTGCCTGTTCCAAAACCGCCGCAAGCGGCACACCCTTCCAGCGAGCGGTGCTGACTGCGCCGTGCATGAAGCCGATGCCCTCCGCCGGTGGGGTAAGGTAGGAGCGGCTGTTGCCGGCGCACTCGAGGGTGACGACGGACTCCCGGGCGGCCAAAGCCTTGAGGTCGTCAAAGCCGAGATTCAGGGGTTGGCTAACCAGCCCTTCGACGGTGAGGCGCCATTTCTCAGCGTCGATTTCCGGGACTTCGGTGAAGTGGTTGCGAATGTAAAACCGATCCGTGGGAGTGATGCGGTTGTCCAGAGAGGTTACGATTGACTCCCTGACGAGGGGGTCTTCGGAGATCGTGGTCAGGGAGGGGGAGTCGTTGGCAGCGGGGCCGGTAGATTCCGATGTCATCTTGAAGATTGACCTCTGGATATGAAGATTAGTAGGCGAAGGGGCAACCACAAGGGTTGTCTCTACGGGCGATGGAGGGAAGAAGGCCGCTGGTCAGCCGACAATGTTCGTGGAGCTGCCCGCGGCGGTGAGGGTGATGTGGGAGAAGGACGATTCGTTCGTCGCACCATGCCAGTGCTTTTCGCCGGCGGGAACGTGGATGGTGGTGCCTTCGGTAACCTCGTGCTCCTCGTCTTCGGTGGCGACGATGCCGCGGCCGTGAGTGACCAGCAGGATCTGATCACTGGTGTGGACGTGGAACTTGTTGCGGGCACCGGCGTCGAAATTCACCACGCTGAAGTTGAAGAACTTGCTGGTCTGTTCCGTCACCAGATCCTGGCGGGAAACGGTTCCTCCGAAGAAAATCGGGGCGTCGCTGGAGTCTTCCCTCGGCACGTCTGCAATCTTTATTACCTTCACACTGCCTCCTCAAAGCGGGTTGTTGGTGTATTTGTGAGCACCGCCGTTGGGGCGGGCTGCGGCCATTGTATCAGTTGGGGTTGGCATAGCCAAACGGAATAATCGTCTTGCCTTCCCCCAAACGCATCCGTCGGTGCTATACTACCGCAGAAGTTCGCCGCGGCGGACCGGAGGGCGGATATGCAGACTATTCAGATAGATCGCACCAAGATGTTGAAGGATGAAGCCCACACGGGGCACAACCGGTGGCACCCGGACGTGGAGCCGAAGATTGAGGTGGAGCCGGGCGAGGAAGTCGTCCTGGAGACGCGGGATGCCTGCGACGGGCAGATCCGGTTCGGCGATTCGGTAGAAGCGGTCTCTAGGATTGCAAGGGGCGTCGTACACCCGCTGACCGGGCCGGTTTACATAAAGGGCGCGAAGCCGGGAGACCTGCTTGAGATAGAGTGCCTGGACGTGATTCCAGAGTCGGTAGGTTGGACGCGCATCAGTCCGGGAATGGGGTTTCTGCGAGACCTGTACCTGGACCCATACCTGGTGCACTGGTCAATCAGCGACGGCTGGGCCACCTCCGGGATGCTTCCCGGCGTCCGCATACCCTACGGGGCCTTCATGGGCACGGCGGGAGTTGCACCATCACATAAGCAGCTGGAGGATTGGACGAAACGGGAGGAGGAGTTGAGGGAGCGGGGTGGAATGTCGCTGCCGCCGGACCCCACAGACGCGGTGCCCTCCGGTGGAGAGGTTGCTGAACACGGGCTGCGAACGCTGCCGCCTCGCGAAAACGGCGGCAACGCCGACGTGAAGCAGCTGACGAGAGGATCGCGTCTCTTCGTGCCTGTGGCGGTAGATGGCGCATTGTATTCGGCGGGGGACGGTCACTTCGCCCAAGGGGACTCGGAGTGCTGCGTCACAGCTATCGAGATGGCGGGTTCGCAGGCCGTGAGATTTCAGGTGCACAAGGGCGAGGCGGCCCGTAAGAACATCCGGTGGCCCCGATTCTCCCACGAGGGTTACTTCCAACCGCCGGAGTGGGCGGCGCCGCGCCGGTTTACCGCGACGATGGGAATGCCCGTTACGGACGAGGACGAAAACCGTGGGGAAGACCTGACACTCGCCGCCAGAAACGCCCTTGTGAACATGATCGATCTGCTGCAGGAACGGGGCTGGAGCCGCGAGCAGGCCTACGTAATCTGCAGCGTTGCGGTGGACCTGAAGGTCAGCAACGTGGTGGACGTGCCGAACTACGTGGTCAGCGCGTTCCTGCCAGAGGATATTTTTGGTTAGAGGAGAGGCTTGCGATGGGCAGCGAGACCCTTCGACTTCGCTGCGCCACGCTCAGGGTCACATGTGGGTGGAGGGAGAACGAGAAGATGGACTCCCGCCTTCACAGGAACAAGGAATAGGGTCGGAATGACGGATTTATCCGGGGACGAGAAGAAGTATATAGATTAGGAGAAGAAGAAAGATGATGCTCACCAGAAACTTCATGCCGGAGGGCGGCAGCTCCCTCACAGCCCATCGACCTGTTATAACAGGTCGAAGAGGCATGGTGGCCTGCGCCCACTACGAGGCGTCGTTGGCGGGATTGAAGATGTTCATGCAGGGAGGCAACGCCGTCGATGCTGCGGTGGCCGCCGCCGCCGCGCTGAACGTGGTGGAACCGTTCATGTCGGGACTGGGCGGCATCGGGTTTCTGCTCATCAGCCGGAATTACGGCCGGGAACGGCGGGTGCTGAACTTCTCGGGAGTGGTCCCTCAGCAAGCCACGCCGGACAAGTTTACGCCGGAGAACCACAGCGTAGGAGTCCGATGCCCACTGGTGCCGGGCAACCCCCACGGCTGGCTGACGATGCTGGACGCCTACGGCAACCTGTCTCGGGAGGCAGTGTTGACGCCGGCCATCGATCTGGCAGAGCAGGGGGTGGTTATTTCCGGTTCGGACGCCCGATACTTTGACGTGAACGTGGCCCGTCTGGCCCAGTTTCCGTCCTCGAAGGCTGCATATCTGCCCAACGGCGGCGCCCCCAAGGCCGGCGATATTCTGAAGCAGCCAAACCTGGCGCAGAGCTTCCGGGCGCTGGCAGCGAATGGCTTGGACGGTTTCTACAGGGGCGCGGTAGCCGAGGAGTTCGACAGGTTCATGCGGGAGGAGGACGGGCTGATTTCGGCGGATGACCTGACCGCCTACGAACCGGACTGGGAAACGCCAATCAGCACCACCTACAAGGGATTCGAGGTGGTGACTACGGGGCCGAATTCCAACGCCTTCCAAGTGCTGGAGACGCTGAACATCCTGGAGGCATTCGACCTTAACAGCATGGGACACAACTCCGCCGATTATATTCACACGGTGTCGGAAGCAATCAAGATTGCGGTGCCCGACAGAATCGCTTACGGCGGAGACCCGAACTTCATGGACGTGCCCGTGGCGGGGTTGCTGACCAAGGAGTACGCGCGTGGGCGGAGGCGCCTGATGGACCACAAGCGAGCTTCGACGGTTATCGGCGAGCGCTACACGCAGAACCCACCGGAGGACGCGATTCTGGCGGGCGCACCGAGCGTCTACACCAGCGGGGAGACGACGCATTTCTCCGCCGCGGACGGGGACGGCACGGTGGCCAGCATCACGCAGACTCTGGGAGCGGGATTCGGCTGCGGCGTGGTGGCGGGGAACACCGGAATTCTGCTGAACAACAACATCGATCTGATGGACATCGTTGCGGGCAGCGACAGCCGCCTGCTGGTCCAGCCGGGGAAGCGTCCGGGGAGCAACATGGCGCCGATTCAGGTGTTCAAGGACGGAAGGTTCATCCTCTCCATTGGCACGCCCGGTAGCTACGGCATCCCGCAGACGACAACGCAGATGGTGTTGAACGTGCTGGAATTCGGGATGAACGTGCAGGAGGCCATCGAAGCAGCTCGATTCCGGGTGATGACGGGCACCACCATCAACATGGAGGAACGGGTGTCGCTGGCTGCGCGGGAGGAGTTGGCAAACCGAGGCCATGACGTGAACCTTTTGGGCGAGTGGGGCATGGAGGTGGGAGGAGGTCACGCCATCGGCGCGAACCCGGATTCTGGCATCCTTATGGGCGGAGCTGACCCCCGCCGGGACGGGTACGCATTGGGCTATTAGGGGGCGCTGCTATATCTTGATATTTCGCAGGGGCGGGTTTTGAACCCGCCCCTGCGTTGTGGTTTAGGAGTTGCTGCGGAAGGGGGGAATGCGGAGGGGGAATGGCGGTTCGCAAACCGCCCCCACCCGTGATGGGCGTGGTTAGTCGGAAACCTCGACGATCATCTCGACTTCCACGGCCACGCCGCCGGGAAGAGTGGCGAGGCCTACCGCCGAACGCGCGTGACGACCAGCGTCGCCGAAGACTTTGACCAGCAGGTCTGAGCAGCCGTTGACGACGGCGGGGGGCTGGGTGAAGTCGGGGTCGGAGTTGACCATGCCAAGAAGCTTAATCACCTTGGTGACCTTGTCGAGGTCGCCAATCTCGCCTCTCAGATTACATAGCAGCTTGAGTCCGCAGTTCTGCGCCGCCGCGTAGCCCTCTTCGACCGTCAAGTCCCTGCCGAGCTTGCCCACAAAGGCAGTGCCGTCGGGGCGGCTGGGAGTAACGCCGGACAGGAACACCACGTTGCCCGTGCGACGGGCGGGGATATAGTTGCCGCCCGGGGGCGAAGGGTCGGGTATGGTGAGGCCCATTTCCTTGAGTTTATCTTCTACTTGTGACAATTCTTTCCTCCTGAATTTCTAGGTATAGTGCAGGTCAAACATATGGGAGCGCCCGGATCACTGGGCGATTCAAGAAACTTCGTTGGTGATGCTGCAGACATCCAGCGCGGTTAGCGACAGCACTTTGGCCACCTGGTGCATGTGGCTGATGAGAGAGTATTCGTCGGGCACAGATGCGGACTCAATGCCGCCCGCCGGGCCGTGGAGAAGGCAGGGGACACCCGCCTTCAGCAGCTTCGAAGTGTCGTCGCAGCTGTAGGACCAGGGGAGCACTGTGCCGAGGCCATCGGGCTCCCGGCTGGTGACCGTCCGGTACTGGTTCAACACGCTGTCGATGATATATTCGTCTTTGGGAAGATCGAAGGGTTCCACAATCATTGAAAAGGCCTGATACTTGGCAGGCGGGGGCATCTCGATTTCGTAGCGGAACTCCGGGTCCTCCCGGCGGATGCCTTCCATTACGTCTACCACGTCTTCCTTCACGGACTCGGCAGTGGTTCCGGGAGGGAACCGGATGTCGATGACGATGGTGCAGCGGTCCGCGTTGTAGGTAGCCTCGGTGCGGTCGTGGTCGGGGCCAATTCCGCCGATGATGGTACCAACGTTGACGCGGGGGAGGCCGGGGAGGTCGGGACGGGGAGCGTGGCGGACTTTCATTCCCTTGATGGCGGGGATGACCTTGCACATTTTCTCGATGGCGTCGATGGACTGCTCGGCAAGGTTCATGTGCCGGGCGATACCGATGGTGTGGATGGCCATTTCCGCGGAGCCAGCGTGGACGGTGACAATGTTGTCGGCGCCGAAGGGTTCCGGGACGACGGCCATGTCGGCGAGGGGGCCGTTGCGGCAGAGATAGTCGGTGCCGACGCCGCCCTGGAGCTCGCCCGCAACGCAGGCGACGACGAGGTCGCCTTTGAGGGAAACGCCGGAAAGGCGCACGGCTTCGGCGGCCTCGATCATTGCCGCGACGCCGCTCTTCATGTTTCGGATGCCGGCGCCGTAGAGCCGGTCGCCCTCGATAGTGGGGGTCCAGGGGTCCCGCTGCCACTGGTTGGCTATGGGATTGATGTCGATGTGACCGTTGAGCATGAGGGACTTGCCGCCGCCTGTACCCTTGAGGGTGGCGATGGTCTGGAAGCGGCCCGGTTCAACTTCCTGCAGCTGGACCTGGTAGCCGCGCTGCTGGAAGAAATCGGCGAGGAAACGAGCGGCGTCGGTCTCCTGGCCCTTGAAGCTGGGGACGCTGATGAGGTCGCCGGCCAGAGCAAGCAGTCGCTGCTTGTCGACGGCGTCGAGGATGCGGGAAGCGTTTGGGTCTGCGTCTTGGGGCGCGGTCATCGGGGAGAAGTTTGCCCTATGGGGGCGTGGAGGTCAAGGGGAGGGGAGGTGGGGTCCGCGATTTCCTGGTGTAAGTTCAACGGGGTCGGGATGAGCCATTCGGAGCCTGACCAGGAAGCCGGGGTAGGGGTGGTCTTCTGATTTCTTCACGGCGGAATTGCATTTCAATGAGGAGTGTAGGTCTTGGGGAACGAGGTGGATGCTATAATGCGGGTCGCGCCTGTTGGGGGAGTCCGGTTGGGGGTGTGGGGCGTATTCGTTTAGGGGAGGGGTTGGTTTGGGACGGGACTGGAGTTGGAAGGGTGATTTGTGAGTAAGATTTTCGTCTGGTTTGGAGTATTGGTTGTTGGGGCTTTGACGGCTGCCGTCGTTGGGTGTTCGGGGGATGGGACGTCTGGGGTGGATGAAGAGGGGATTGAGGCGACGCCGGCGCCAACCATCGCTGCGGCAGTGGAGGTTACTCAGACGCAGGACTCCGGCGCCGCGGTACGGGCGGGCTATGATTCGACTGAGAATATGTACCGGCTGTTTTCGGGGGAGGGGCATGATTCAGCGGACACGCTGGCCGCTATTGAACTTGCGGTTGCGCACCAGGACAGGTCGATGGTGCCGGTGATGATTGAGATGCTGCGATTCTTCGGGGACTACGTGCATGAGATCGAAGCGCGGAAGGCGCTGATTGCGATTACGGGAAGGAAAGTCGAGAGGAATGAGGGGCTGTGGAGGAGCTGGATGGAGTGGTTGGTCAACAACGCGGAGGAGTATCAGACACCCGCAGGGTACCTGGACTGGAAGATAATGCTGATGAGTTTGATCGACCCCAGGTTCGAGGAGTTTCTGGCTCCGGCGTCGAAAGGGTCTCGGGTAGACGTCTATGAACTTGCGTGGGGGGGTGTGACGCCGGACGGGATTCCAGATCTTCGGAACTCGCCGGTAGTCTCGCCTGCAGAGCAGGACTATCTTAAGCCGGACGACCGGGTATTCGGGGTGTCTATCAACGGGGAGCATCGGGCTTATCCACTTCGGGTGGTGAACGCCCACGAGATGGCCAACGACGTGCTGGGGGGAGAGCCGATCGCCCTGGCCTATTGAACGCTATGCGGAAGCGGAATCGTGTATTCCGCCAAGATAAACGGGGAGCCGACAACGTTTGGTACTTCGGGGTTGCTGTATCGGAGCAACAAGGTGATGTACGACCGGCTGACGAATTCGTTGTGGAACCAGTTCACGGGGGAGCCGATCATCGGGGAGCTCCGGGACTCGGGGATTCAGCTGGATTTGTACCCGGTGCTGGTGACGACGTGGGAAGAGTGGGTGGAGCTGCATCCGGATACGACGGTCTTGAGCAGGGATACGGGGCACTATCCGCCGGCGTATTACCTGCCGGAGGGGCATCCGCAGGCGATCTACTACGATTATTTCAATTCGCCGGACACGATTTTCGCGGCGCCTGACCGGGACGAGCGGCTTGCGACCAAGGAGGTGGTGCTGGGGGTGGAGGTGAATGGGAGCTACAAGGCCTATTCCATCGCGGCTCTGCAGGATGAGGGGGTAGTGAACGACGTTGTGGGAGGTGAGGGGATTGTGGTGCTGGGGTCGTCGGGGAGCCAGGGAGCGAGGGCTTATTTCCGCGGAGACAATGTGTTCAAGGCGGTTGAGGAGGGGGTGGGAGTCGGGATTCCTGCGGCGATTGTCGATGCGGACGGGGGCAGATGGGAGGTGACGGAGGAGTTTCTGGTCAACAAGTCAGACGAATCGGAGAGGCTAGGGCGGATCGCGACGCATATGTCGTTCTGGTTTGGGTGGTTCCAGTTCCACACGGATACGGAGTTGTATACGGGGCGCTGACGGGTGGCAGGTGGAGAGGCGGTGCGGCGACGGGGAGATTGCCGCCACGGGACTGGCAGAATCGGTGACCGCACGGATGGAAGCCGCATTCAAGGGCGTCCCTGTAGTGATTGCGTGGGAGCTGGTGAAGGAGGCGTGATTGCAGACGAAGGGGTCGCTGCTTGGGGATGACTCCTGTTTCCTGACTGGCCGGACTAACGGTCCAACAGGCCCGCTGGCACTTGTGCGGGGAACCTAACTGGTGGTAAAACTTACGGAGATTTTGTTTCTATGGATTGGCGCGACCGAAAGGTAGTTAGTTCATGACTGGCATTCAATTCGGGATTTGTGGAAACAGTGGGATTGGGTAGGCGGATTTGACGACTCCGGCTGCTCAGAATCCACGTTTCGAGGGGGATGAAAATCCGCCGTTACGGGAGTCGTTGGCGTATGGGGCGCAATTCAGCCTGATAGCCTCGGCGACGCTGCTGGTGACGCCAATCGTGGTGGCCAAGGCGTCGGGGCGGGACGACGACTACCTTATCTGGATGGTGTTTGCGTCTCTGCTGGTGGCGGGGCTTTCGACGCTGATACAGGTGCGGAAGATTGGGTTGGTGGGGGCGCGGTCGATGCTGCCGATGTTCACGGCGGCTTTTTCGATACCCTTCTGCATTACGGCGGTGACCGATGGGGGGCCGGCTACGCTGGCGGCGCTGGTGCTGGTGTGCGGAGTTGGCCAGCTGATCATAGCCAGATGGCTGTTCCTGTTGCGTCGAATAGTTACGCCGGTGGTGGGCGGCACGGTATTGATGATCCTTTCGATCACGCTGGCGTCGGTGATTCCGCGGCTGCTTCCTGGAGCGTCGGAGGAGAACTCGTTGGGGGCGCACCTGGCGGCCCTGACGGCGCTGGGGGTAATCTCCGCCCTCATTCTACGAGGGTCGGCGGTTATACGGCTTTGGGGGCCTGTGATCGGCATAGTCGCAGGCACAGCCGTGGCGGCAGGCTTCGGCATATATGACCCTGGTCCAATTCTGGACGCAGCCTGGGTCGGAGTGCCGGGGAATTGGCCGGGACTGGGGCTGCCGCCGATTGCTTCGGGATTCGGGGTTGCATTCTGGACGCTGCTACCAGCGTTCCTATTCCTGAGCATTGTCATTGCCATACAAGCGAATGGGGAGAGCATAGCCCAGCAGAGGGTGGCGCGGCGGGAGAACCGGGCGGTGGACTTCCGGGAAGTGCAGGGGGCGATGACAGGCACCGGCGCGACTAACCTGATGGCGGGGGCGGCGGGAACCGTACCTTACATAATCAGCCCGGCAATAGTGTCGTATACGCAGACAACGGGGATTGCTTCCAGGAGGGTGGGGTACTGCATCGGCGGGCTATTCATAATGGTGGCCTTTTTGCCGAAGGTCTCGGCGATATTCAGCTCCATTCCCGGGCCGGTGATGGCGGGTTTTCTGGTTGTATTGAGCGCATTCCTGTTTGTCGACGGAGCTCGGACGGTGATGCAAAGCGAAGAGAGCCGGGCCAGGGTGACGGTTGCCGGGGTGTGCTTCTGGATTGGGGCTTCGTTCCAGTTCGGGCTTTTCTCGCTGCCGGACGTGGGGCCGGTGTTCACAACGCTGGTGCAGAGCGGGATTACAACGGGCGGGGTGGCCGCGATAATCATGATCCTGTACCTGGAATTCACAAATCCACGACGAATGCGATTCCAGTCCAAGCTTGACATCGAGGTGCTGCCGGACCTAAATGAGTTCCTCGACAGATTTGCCAGGAGCCGGGGTTGGGATACGCCTATGAAGGAGCGGTTGACCGCCGTGGCGGAGGAGACACTGTTGACGCTTTCGCCGCTGGACCTGGAGGCGTTGATGGCAGAGGACGATGAAGACGAGGAGGAAGAGGAGGTAACCCGTCAGCTGGTGGTGATTGCCTCGAGCGACGGGCCGGTTGCGACTCTCGAATTCATCGGAGGGGCGGGGGACGAGACGAACATGGAGGACCGGCTGAGGCAGTTGCAGCAGTATGACGAGGAGACGCCGGTAGAGCAGGAGCTTTCGCTGAGGATGCTGAGGGCGTACGCTTCGTCGGTGCGGCACCAGCAGTTCCACGGGACGGACATCATAACCGTGCGGGTGGCTCCTTAGGACGGGAGATTCCAGTTGAATTGGGGCACGTCCGACTGTTGTCAAGCGGGCTGGGGCGAGGATGGTGGCGTTTTTTTGAAATAAAGCTGAAATTCCTGCTATACTAAGTATCATCTTTTTGCAGGAGTTTTATTCATGGCAAAGTTCATGTTTCAGGCAGATTACAGCGCTGAGGGTGTTGCGGGACTACGGAAGGAAGGCGGCAGCGGTCGACAGGCGATGTTCGAGAAGATGTTCAACGAGATGGGCGGGACGCTTGAGTCGTTCTACTACGCCTTCGGCCGTGACGACCTGTATATGATTGTGGACCTGCCGGACGACGCAGCGGCTGTTGCCGCATCACTGGCGGCTTCGGCGGCCGGGGCCATCAGATTCAGAGCGACTGTGTTGGTCACGCCGGAGACGGTGGACGAGGCTGTCAAGAGGACGGTTAACTACACGCCACCCCAGTCTTAGGATGTAGATTAGCCTCTTAACGAGGAGGCAATTGGAGTGGGGGTTTGGAAAGTCGGTGGGGATGCTTATAATCCTCACCGGGTTGAAAATTCAATGTTATGGGCCGGTGCGGAATTCGCGCACCGGTCCATAATTCGCGTACCGAAGTGAATCCGGCAGCTGTTGGGGTGACGTATACTGGGCTACATGATGACTATGCTTTCGACTGAGCGGGTATATTTTCTGATTTTGCTGGCGCTGGCGGTGACGGTGGTTGCCGTTGGGTGCGGCAGACGCGCTGAGGAGCCGGGGGAGGTGACGCCCACGACGGTGGCTGCGCCGACAGAAACAGCTACGGCTGTTTCGACAGTCGTTCCATCGCCAACTTTGGAACCTACGTTGGCTCCGACGGCGGCGACAACTGAGTCGACGGTTACGCCACCGGGGGCACCAACAACATCGGAGGCTGCATCGCCGGAGCCAACTCCGACGGCGACGCGGAGGCCTGTGCCGCGGCCGACGCCGACAGTCGAGGTGCGAAGGACGCCCACGCTTGAGCCGGAGACGGTGGAATATGACCCGAACGAGTTGATGTTCCTCATTTATTCGGGCTTCGGACATTCGCGAGAGTTGACGTTGAGATCGATGGAGCGGGCGCGAAGGGAGGGGGACAAGTCTCAGGTGAACGTGATCCTGGAGGCGATTCTGTTCCTGGGTCGCGACGCAGCCCTTGACGCGATTGACGTGGTGCAGGAGTTGACGGGGGAGAACTTCGGGCTGGACATGCGGGGATGGAGGGAGTGGCTGGGGCCAAGGCTTGAGGAGTATGCGCCGCCTTCCGACTACCCTCGATGGAAGGCGCAGGTGCTTGGGTTGATTGACCCACCGATGGGGGCGCTGCTGGACGAGGCCGTGGAGGGGGGATCCAGGGTGAACCTGACGGAGGTTGTGTGGGGAGGGGTGCGGCTGGACGGGATTCCACCGCTGGAGTTTGCGCCTTACGTGACGCCGGAGGAGGCGGATTACCTGCTGCCAAGCGACAGGGTATTCGGGGTTTCTATCAACGGGGAGCACCGGGCGTACCCGCTGCGGGTGATGAACGCGCACGAACTGGCCAACGACGAGTTGGGTGGAGAGCCAATCTCGTTAGTGTATTGAACGCTTTGCGGCACCGGAATCGTGTATTCCGGCTTCGTAAACGGGGAGGAAACCACCTTCGGGACTTCGGGGATGCTGTATCGGAGCAACAAGGTGATGTACGACCGGGCGACTCGCTCGATGTGGCACCAATTTACGGGAGAGCCTATCATCGGACCGCTGGCGAACTCCGGCATCAAGCAGCCCTTCTTCCCTTCGGTGGTCACGACGTGGGAGGAATGGCTGGCCGAGCACCCGGACACGACGGTGCTTTCCAATGACACGGGTTATTACAGGGCGGAGTTTTACGTGCCGGAGGACGATCCACAGGCTATCTACTACGATTACTTCACGGCTTCTGAGGTGATGTTCCCGGTGTGGCTGCGAGACCCGAGCATCGAGCCTAAGAGGGTGGTTGTGGGGCTGCTGACGGAGGGTGGGAAGAAGGCGTACGTGGTGGACGATCTGCGGGCGGAGCGGGTGGTGAACGACACGGTAGGGGGCGTGGAGGTGGTGATAGCCGCGTCCGGGGAGTCGCGCTCGGCCCGAGCTTACGCGCGGGAGGGGCTGACGTTTACGGAGGAGGGCGGGGAGGACTCGGAGGCCACGCCGCGGTTCCTGGTGGACTCCAACGGATCCAGATGGGAGGTCACGGAGGAGGCGCTGGTCCTGGAGGGAGATCCATCCAGGACGCTGGCGCGCCTTCCCACGTTGACCTCATTCTGGTTCGGGTGGTACCAGTACCACCCGGATACGGAGATCTACAGGCCTTAGGGTTAGCCGGATTCCGCCGTTGCTTCCTCTTCTACGGGGAAGAGAACGACGCGGATGTAGCGGTCCGGTGTGATGTAGAGGCGGGCGGCGGCGGCAACCTGCTCCAGCGTCAGCGCGTCGAGCCGCTCGTAGAGACCGGCGGGATCGGAGAAGGGGTCGCCGTTCTGAACGGCGGATCGAACCTGGCCGAGCCAGAAGTTGTTCTGCCGGACCTGCTCCTCGCGGTTCGTGCGCACCTGCTCCTTGACGCGGTCCAGGTATTCCTGTTCTCCGCCGTCGCGCAGCAGGTTGATCTCAGCCAGGACCTCCTGGAAGAGTTCGTCGGTGCGGTTGGGATCACTGCCGAAAATGACGGAGACGAGGTATTCCTGGTCGGGGAGCCGGGTGCTTCTGGCGTTGACGCCGACGCCGTAGGTGCCGCCAAGCTGCTCGCGAACCCTCTCGTGGAGCCGGATGCCCAGGACTTCGCCCGCAGCGTTGAGGGCGAGGGCTTCATCGGAGTTCCATTCCATGTTGCCGGCGAAGACCACAACGGTGTTGCTGCGCGGCTCGGTGCCGGCGCGGACGACTTCGTCGATCAGCTCTGTTGGGGGATCGATGTTGTGGTCGGTCCACTGTTCGACGCGGCCGGTGGTGGGGAGTGAGGCTAGGTAGGTCTCCGAGAGGGAGCGCAGATTGTCCCAATCGAAGGCGCCAACGAAGACGAAAGTAGCGTCGCTCAGGTCGGCGAAGCGGTCATCGTACACGGCCCTGGCGCGCTCCATATCCAGCTCTTCGAGGAGTTCGACGGACAGGGGCCGCTCGCGAAGGTGGTGCTGGTCCAGTATGGAGTTGACGGCGTCGAAGAGGACGGAGTCCGGCTCTGCGGCGTAAAACTCGGCGACGCTCTGAAGACGAGCGAGGTACCTGGAGAAGACGGACTCGTCCAGCCTGGGTTCGGTGGTGTAGAGCCAGATAAGCTGGAAGAGGGCCTCCATATCGTCCGGGGAGGCGCTGCCGCTGAGCCCTTCGAAGAGTTCGCTGACGTATGGGGACACGGAGACCAGCTGGCCCGCAAGCAGTTTCTGCAGGGTGACGTTGTCGTGGGGTCCGACACCGCTTTGCGCAACCAAGTTGGCGGCGTAGCGGGCGGACACGTGGTCTTCGTCGGAGACCAGGGAGTGTCCGCCGGGACTGAAGGCGTCGAAGAGGACTTCGTCGTCCTTAAAGTCCGTCTGTTTGGCGATAACGGTGATGCCATTGGAGAGGGTCCACTTCTGAGCATCGATGGCCTCTATCTGCTCCTCGGCGGTGATGGAACCGGGGGTGGGGATTGTGGCCAGCAAGGGGATATCGCCAGTGTCGTCGGTGTAGGGTTCAACGGCGAGGGCATTGGCATTTTGGAGGAGGGAGAGGGAGGTTGCGGTGAGCTGCTCGTCAGTGTTGGTCTCGGGCGCTTCGGGCCGGACGATGAGGAGGCCGGTGTTTTCCGGGCTGGCGAGAAATTCCGCGACGGCGGCGAAGTCTTCCACGGTGATCTGCGGCATGAGCTCCTGGTAGAGGTCCCATTCGGCTTGCGAGCCGATTTCGGGGGTGCCCCGGATGAAGTGGTCGCCGTAGATGGCGGCTAGCCTGGCTGAGGGGACTTGGTCCCTTTCCTTGTAGGAGCTTTCGGCGAGGCTGAGGAGGTTGACCTTTTCGCGTTCGAGTTCGCTTTCGATGAAGCCATGCTGTCGGACGCGTTCGATTTCTTCGAGGACGGCGGCGAGGCCGATTTCGAGTCCGCCGTCTTCGACCCAGCCGGAGAAGGTGACGATATCCAGATTTTCGACATAGTCCGAGCGACCCCCGTCCGCGACGAGATATGGAGGATCGTCGGATTGGCCCCGCTCGGAGAGGCGGGCATTGAGCATCATGAAGGCGAGTTGTTCCACGACGAAATTTCGGAACCCATCGACGGTCTGATCAGTTGCCGGGGCGAGCTTTCGGATGAGGACGAACTGGCTGCCGGGGGACTCGGGATCGGTGAACACCTCGATGAGGGGTTCCACATGGCCGGGGATTTCTATGGTGGGTCGATCCGTCGGGGAGGAGAGGACGGCGTTCTGCTGGGCGGCTTCGCCCTCCGGGGGCGGCGCGAAGTGCTGTTTGATCTTTGCTTCCATGGACTCGACGTCGAGGTCTCCGACGACGACCACGGCCATGAGGTCCGGCCTGTACCAGCGGTTGTAGTAGTCGATCAGGAGCTGGTCGGGGGCGTTTTCGATGACGTCCGGCAGGCCGATAGGGGCGCGCTCCGCGTAGAGGGAGGAGCCGAAGATCAGTCGCAGCAGGTTCCTCTGCAGGCGGGAGTAGAAGCCTTGTCCGCTACGCCATTCCTCAAAGACGACGCCCCTCTCCAGTTCCACCTCATCGGGTTCGAAGGAGATAGCGTAAGCCCAATCGCTGAGGATCTGGAACGCTTTCTCTATGACCTCGGGATCGTCGGTCGGTATCTCGATCATGTAGACGGTGGTGTCGAAGCTGGTGTAGGCGTTTACGTCAGGGCCGAATGTAGTGCCGATGGACTCCAGGTATTCGACGATTTCCTGCTTCGCGAAGCGCTCGGTGCCGTTGAAGGCCATGTGCTCGACGAAGTGGGCGAGGCCGCGCTGTTCCTCCTCCTCGAAGACAGAACCGGCTCTTACGACGAGGTTCAGCTGGATTCTCTCCTGGGGTTCATCATTGGGCCTGATGTAGTAACTGAGGCCGTTGGACAGGGCGCCGCGGGTGACGGCGGGGTCAAAGGGCAAGGTGGGATCGGGCTCGGGGGTGGGTTCGGGGGTGGGTTCGGGCGTTGGCGGCGGGGTAGGCTGTGGAGTCGGTGCGGGGGTTGGGGCCGGGGTGGGCACGGGAGTAGGCGCAGGGGTGGGCTTGGGACGGGGAACGCGCGTGGGCGTTGGAGCGGGCGTGGGCGCCGGCGCGGGGGCAGCGGTGGGCTCCGGGGTGGGGGCAGGTGTCGGCGCGGGGGTGGGGGCCGGAGTTGGGACGGGGGTTGGAGTGGCAGTTGCGGTGGGCGCGGGGGCCGGAGTGGCGGCGGGCGTTGGTTCTGCGGGTGCGACGGTGGGGGTTGGGGTGGCCTCCCTGCTGCAGGCTATGAGGGCCACGAGCAACAGGGTCAGGGCGATTGCGGCTAGCGCCGGCGAAAGGGTCTTATGCAACATTCTCATCTCCAAATTTGTTCCGGCTGGATTTCAATGGGTTATTCCTTGGGGGCGTCAGGATGATCGATGGTGGACCTGGGAATTGTGGCGCATGGAGCGCATTAGTTAATTATACGTTAGCTAAATGTGAGGAAACCATTTCGTGAGTGTTACGAGATTTGGTGAGATTCGGTTTCATTGGCACTCATATTCAGTGGGATAGTTGGTCTAAAGAGCAGGGTGGGAAGGTGGGGCTTTGCCGGGGGATGGCGGCATTGGTTAGAATTCAGGCGAGATTTCGATTCGATATGGAAAGGGCAGCAGCAGCCAAGGAGGGGATATGCTTGCGGATCTGGTAAACGTGACTACGAATGATGGAATTGTGCTCTCCGGGGCGTACTTCGCTCCCGCGGTTGGGGAAAGAACACTACCGGTGGACGGGATTGTGTTCTTTCACGGGGACAGCGGAAACTTCTACGGTAGCCTATATCTGGGGCTAGGGCAGCGGATGGCGGAGAGGGGCATTGCTTTCCTGTCGGCTAACCGGCGGGGTCACGACCACGTGGCGAGCGGGGTAAGGGGAGGTCCGCTGGCGGGCTATGCTTTCGAGTCGGTTGCGGACTCGCGGGCGGACTTTGGTGCGTGGCTGGAGTTGATGCGGGAGAGGGGACACCGGCGCATCGCCATTGGCGGGCACAGCGGCGGTGCGGTGCGGGCAGTGTACGCGCAGGCGAAGGAGCGGTTCGAGGGGGTAGTCGGTGTGATCGCCGTTTCGCCGGGTGAGTATGACCACGAGGGGGTTATCGCGCTGCATGGAGAAGATTTTTCGGGGCCGTTTGCGGAGTCGGAGCAGAACGTGGCGGAGGGACGGGCGGACGTGTTGCTGCGTCCCGGAGTGCCGTGGGGATCGACGTGGAGCGCGGGGGCGTACGTGGACTGCTTCAACCAAGACAACCGGTACAGCGTGACGGGGCATGGGGCGGAAACGGGCTGTCCGACGCTGTTTGTATTCGGGTCGGAGGAGACTGCCGTCGGCGGGGAGCAGGAGATTCCGGTGTGCGGAGCGGCGCGTCGGAGCCTGCAGCGAGTGAGGTATTCGCACACGCAGGTGCGAGTGATCGACGGAGCCAATCACGGGTACGCGGGGCGGGAGTCGGAGCTGCTCGACGCGATGCTGGAGTGGGTGCGGGGGCTTCAGGGGAATGGGATCGAGGAGTCGATATGACTAAGCAGCAGATTCGGCGCCGAAGGGGGTGAGGAGATTGGTTGCTACGCCTCCAGTCACGGTAATCATGGCGAAGAGTTTGATTGATGGGACGGGCGCCAAGCCCGTGCATGATGCTGCCGTGGTTGTCGAGGGGTCGGTGATCCGGGCCGTGGCGAGACAGGGGGATGAGGGCCTTCCGGAAGGCCCTCACGTGCGGACGCTGGAGTTTTCCGACGGGTATATTCTGCCCGGGCTTATTGATGGTCATATCCACCTGTCCTTCGGGATACATGACTGTTCTCACGAGGAGCTGATGAACGCCGACTCCGACCAGACGATGCTGCTGCGGGCGGCCAGGAATGCGCTGACACATCTGAAGTCCGGCGTCACGACGGTCCGGGAGAACGGCGCTCGGAATCGGGTGACATTTGACCTGAGAGAGGCGGCGCGGAGGGGTTACGTCACGACACCACGTCTGCATCTGTGCGGCCGTCCGGTGACAATCACGGGCGGGCACTTCCACTGGTGCAACCAGGAGGCCGACGGGGTGGAGGGGGTCCGCGTCGCGGTGAGGGAACTGGTGAAAGAGGGCGCGGACCACATCAAGGTCATGGCTTCCGGGGGCGCTACGACGATAACAGACAAGCGGAAACCGTCCTACAGCGTTAAGGAATTGCGGTCCATCGTCGAAGAAGCGCACCGCTTCGGCAAGCTAACGACTGCTCACTGCCTGGCCACTCAGAGTATCGCCAACGCGCTGGACGCGGGGTTGGACATGATTGAACATGCGGGGTTCGTAGAGCCTGACGGTTCCTACAGATTCAACGAGGCTATTGCAGAGCGGATCGCGGAGAGGGGGGTGTTCCTGTGTCCAACCGTGCAGACGGGGTTTCGTCAGAGGGAGGAGATGCTTGCCTTGGAATTGGAGCGGCCACTGACTGCCCAAGAGCAGGCAAGGTTGGACGACCTGAAGGCGAAGTGTGAGAGTCAGTTGGAGTTTCTGGGGCGGATGTGGAAGGAGTTCGACATCAAGATTGTCACCGGCACGGATGCCGTCGAGATTCTGGGAGACTACTGCCTGGGGCTGGAGCTAATGTCGGAAGCGGGGATGTCCAACATGGATGTCATAATGGCCTCCACCGGCGTGGCGGCAGAGGCCATGGGGGTGGGGGGTCTGGTCGGGACTGTGGAGGCGGGGAAGGAAGCGGACTTGGTGGTTGTAGACCAAGACCCATTGGCGGACGTCCGGGCGCTGCGTTCGATGCGGATGGTGATGCGGGCGGGGGAGCGGGTGGTTTAGGGGGGGTGGGGGAAGGCGTCAACCAGCTACGAGATTCTTTGTCGCAAGGCCTCCTCTTAATGACATTTGGCTGTAGGGGGAAGATTTAAGAGGAGAAGGGGAGTTCCCTTCGCTATTCGGGGATGAGGCGAACGCGTTCTCGGAGCCTGGCGAAGTCGAAGACTGGGACCGTCTTCATTCGGTTGGTGAGGAGGGTCAGGGCCAGACTGATTAGGGTGGAGACGCCGAGGGCGAGTCCGAAGCTGACCAGCAGCTGGGTGGCCCATTCTATGTCGATAATCCATCCGGTGAGATAGGGCGCTTCCGGGGTTGGGAAGAAGAGAGTGCCTGCGACAAGTCCGGCTACGCTGGCGGCGAGGGCCGCGCGGCCTCCGAATCGCCTGGAATAGAGGCCCCAGAAGACGGGGAAGAGGGCGGCGGCGCAGACCATGTCGGCTATAAGAAAAAGGTAGAGAACGCTGTAGCCCTGGGAGGCGATGAGGATAGCGGGTACGACCAGGACGACGGTAATCCAGCGGGAGGACTTGAGGAGGAGGGCGCCGGAGAGTTCCGGCTTGAACCTGGCAAGGTCGCTGGTCACGGCGCTGGCGATACCGTTCAGGAGGGTGTCGAGGCTGCTCATGACGAGGACGAGGGCGAGGAGGAGTACGGCTATGACGGCCCATGTGGGCATAACCTCGCTGACGAGGGAGAAGAGGGCCACGGAGGCTGGGGCGTCGTCGCCGACAAGACCCTTGCCGACAGCCATGATTCCAAGAAGTCCGGCGACAATGATGACGGGGATGACGGTGGCTCCGGCCAGGGCAAAGCCTTTACGCAGGGCGCGGTCGTCGCGGGCAGTGTAGACACGCTGCCAGAATCCCTGGTGGAACATGTTGGCGGCGAGAATGGCTATCATCAGGGTGAGGCCGAATTCGAGGCCGGGGAGGTGGTCCAGGGCCAGAAGCTGGGGGTTGTCGGCGCGGACGGGAGCGAACACTTCGCTGAAACCGCCAAGCTGCACGACGGCAACGATGAAGGCGAGGAGGAGCAGGGGCAGGATGACGAGGAATTGGACGCGGTCGGTGAAGATAGACGCCCTGATGCCCCCGTAGGCGGTGTAGGCGACGGTGAGGGCGCCGATGATGAGGGCAGTTACGCCCAGGGGGACGTCGGCGACGAGGTTGAAGGCCAATGCAAAGCCGGTGACTTCTGCGGAGAGGAAGATGAACATGTAGAAGACGATGACGACGAGGGCGAAGGCGTACATGGCGGCGCCGTAGCGGTGCCAGACGAATTCGGTGAGGGAGTGCCCGTTCGGCATGAGGCGGCGCATGCGGGGACCGATGAGGACGAAGCCCAAGAGGGGAAGGGCCTGCCCAACGCCGTAGCCGATGAGGGCGGCGATGCCGGCCCAGGTCCCGGCTTCTGCGGGACTGAAGAGAATCCAGGCGCCTAGGACTGATGCGACGAGGGTTGCGGTGGCGACGGACGTGCGGGCGCTGTTGCGCGCTACGAGGTATTCTTCAACGTTCAACTTGCGGCGTCGAACGCTGATGACGCCTGCGGCCATGAACAGCACCGCAGCTATGACTGCAATAGCAATGGCCGCCCCGCTATGAATCATGTTCGTGCACCTCTATCCCTGAACGCAAAAAGCCTCCCGCTGGATGGGGAGGCGATATTGTGTCGTTTATATTCATTTCTTCCCTACGCTGGCATTATCCAGATCAGGTCGCGGGGTCGTCCCGATGGCTCGGAACCTCTCAGCCTGGCAAACCAAGCTCCCCCAGGAGACTCTGTGTATTGGGCCGGAGTGTAGGGCAGGTGGCTCTGCGTGTCAACTTGAAGCGATAGTATCGTTCGAAAACGGGAGGGAGTTTTGTTGTAGGATAGGGTTGGGAGCAACAGGCATGAGGCACATAATTCACGCCGATCTGGACGCTTTCTACACCTCGGTGGAGCAGATGGACGATCCTACGCTGGCAGGGAGGCCCGTGGTAGTCGGGGGGAGTCCTGAAGGCCGGGGAGTTGTGGCGGCTGCCTCATACGAGGCGCGTCGATTCGGGGTGCGCTCGGCGATGCCGATGGTGACGGCGCTGAGGCTCTGCCCGGAGGCGATCAGGCGACCCACGAACTTTACCCGGTATCGAGAAGTATCTCGCCGCGTGATGGACATTTTTCACGAGTTGACAGACCTGGTGGAGCCGCTATCGCTGGACGAGGCGTACCTGGACGTAACGGGGGCGGTGTCTGAGGGGACGGGCGCGGGGGTGCTGGCCATGCGGCTGAAGCAGCGGGTGAAGGCGGAGGTGGGACTGACAATCTCGGTGGGAGTGGCCACGGGAAAGGCGACGGCCAAGATAGCTTCCGAGATAGACAAGCCGGACGGATTTCGGGTGGTGCCGCCGGGTTCTGAGAGGGAGTTTCTGCGGCCGCTGGCGGTGGGGCAACTGTGGGGGATTGGGCCAAAGCGGGTGGAGATGCTGGAAGCAGAGGGGATTCGTACGATTGGGGAGCTGGCGTCGCAGACTGTGGAGTGGTTCACCGGCATGTTTGGCAGGACGGGGCCGCAGATGCGGGCGCTGGCGATGGGGAAGGACGACAGGGAAGTGGAAGTGAACCGGGAGACCAAGTCGATCAGCTCGGAGACGACGCTGGCGAAGGATACGGGGGACTCGGCGGTGCTGCGGGACCTGATAGACAGACTGAGCCAGGACGTGGCTGGCAGCTTGAGGAAGAAGTCGTTGCGGGGTCGGACGGTTAAGCTGAAGCTGCGGCTATCCGACTTCACAACTTTCACAAGGCAAAGAACGGTGTCGGATCCGGTGGAGTCGGCGGACGAGATTGCGGAAACCGCCGAGGCGTTGATGGGGGCGGAGATGGGGCCGGGGAGGCTTTTTCGGCTGGTGGGAGTGGGGGTCTCTGGATTCGATCATGAGCAGGACGACGAGGAGGGGGAGCGGGTGACGCAGCTGCGGTTGGAGGGTTTCTGGTAGGGTGCGGGCGGGGGATTCCCGGTAATCTACGGTCGGCGAGGTACGTTGGTGGTTCGGGGATGAATGGAAGGCGATCTGCTACAATTTCGCCATGCCCAGCTACGGCGTAACCCTACTTTCGGGGGGACTGGACTCCACAACCGTTGCGGCCTTCGCAAAGAACCGCGTGGACCACTTGTGGGCGCTCACATTCCACTATGGCCAGAGCAACGCGAAGGAGGTGGAGTGTGCGGCCCGGGTCGCCGTACTGCTGGGGATTGAGCACAGGCTGATGGATATTTCCTTCCTGTCAGAGGTGGCGTGGTACTCGGCGTTGACCAATCCTGAGCGTTTTCCGACACCCACGGAGCGTACGACGGAGGCGATTGGATACGGGGTACCGATTACTTATGTGCCGATGCGAAATCTGATTTTTCTATCGCTTGCCGCCGCGTTTCTGGAGAGCCAAGCGTTGCATGCCATCGAGGTCGGAGGTGTGGAAGCGTCCGAGGTTGAGGCGGCGGTCTACATTGCTCCCAACGCCCTTGATTACAGCGGGTATCCCGATTGCCGGCCCGAGTTCTACGAGAAGGTCAGGAAGACAGTTGACGAAGGTAGCAAGCTCTGGACGGCCTATCGGGTGTCGATGAAGGTCGAGACGCCGATAATCCAGCTTTCGAAGGGGGAGATTGCGTCGTTGGGGATGAGGCTTGGAGCTCCGTTGGAGTATACGTGGAGTTGTTACGGGGGTGGGGAGATGCCTTGCGGCAAATGCGACAGCTGTGTTCTGAGGGCCAAGGGGTTTGCGGAGGCGGGGATTCCGGATCCGCTGCTGATGCGGTTAGGCGTGGTGTAGCGGCGTCGAATTCGTTCTTGTGGGGCCGGAGTCAGACTTCGTAGCAGGCTACGGAGTGTCCCGGGGCGCGTTCTTCCAGGCGGGGGTGAGGGCTGTCGTCGCAGAAGGAGGTTGAGGCGGGGCACCTGTCGTAAAAGCGACATCTGGGGTGGGGGTCTACGGGAACGGCCACCTCGCCGGTAATTGCCGGGGGAGCGCGGCGGTGTTGGGGGTCGGGGACCGGCACGGCGGACAGCAGGGCCTTGGTGTAGGGGTGGAGTGGGTTGCGGAGCAGGTCTTCGGTGTCGGCAATTTCGACTATCTTGCCCATGTACATGACGGCTATGCGGTCGCACATGTACCGGGCGACGGCGAGGTCGTGGGTGATGTAGATGTAGGCGATGCCCATGTCACTGGCAAGCTCCTGCATCAGAGACATGATCCCCGTTCGGCTGGAGACATCCAGCATGGAGGTGGGTTCGTCGGCGACGACGAGGGAAGGGTGGAGGACCAGGGCACGGGCTATGGCGACGCGCTGTCGCTGGCCTCCTGAAAGCTCGTGGGGGTATCGGAAGAGGAAGGTAGACGCGGGGGTGAGGCCGACCTGGGTCAACAGGTCGGCTACCATGTCCAGCCTCACCAGCGAATCGCCGATATTCTGGACCACGAGGGGCTCGGCGATGATGTCGTGGATGGAACGGCGGGGGTTCATGGACTCGTAGGGGTCCTGGAAGATTAGCTGGACCTGGCGGCGGAAATCTTTCATCTGACGTCCCCTGAGGGTGGACGTATCGACGCGTTCCGGGAGGGTGGAGTCTGCGGTATCAGCAGGAAAGTGGAAGTGGATGCTGCCTTCGGTAGGCTCAAGGAGCTTGAGGAGGAGCTTGCCGACGGTGGTCTTCCCACAGCCGGATTCGCCGACGAGGCCCAGGCTTTGCCCGCGGGCAAGTTTGAAGGAGACGCCGTCTACGGCGTGGACGAAGCCGGTGGGCTTGCGGAACAGGTTCCCGGCAATGGGGAACAGTTTTGTGAGCCCTTTGACCTCGACGAGAGGGAGGACAGGATTTTCTGCTGTTTGGTTGGTGTGGTTAGTCATCTTCGGTTGTGAAGGAATCATCGAAGTTCAAGGGGTGCCAGCAGGCAGCAGACTGGGTGCCCTGGGTGACTTGAGGCGGAATCTGCTCACGGCAGAGGTCTGTGGCGTAGACGCAACGGGGGTGGAAGGCACAGCCCGTGGGAGGGTTGGCGAGGTTGGGCGGCTCTCCGGGGAGGGAGCCGAGGGGGCGTTTTTCTCCCATGACGCTGGGGAAGGAGGACATGAGGGCGGCGGTGTAGGGGTGCATGGGGGAACGGAAAACGTCGGCGGTGTCGCCCGTCTCGACGAGGCGGCCAGCGTACATGACGCCGATTTTGTCAGTCACTTCGGCGACGACGGCCATGTCGTGGGTGATGTAGATTATGCTCATGTTCAGCTTTTCCTGGATGGCTTTCAGCTCCCTGAGGATACGGTCCTGGACTATCACGTCCAGGGCGGTGGTGGGTTCGTCGGCAATGATTACGTCGGGGTCGCATGAGAGGGCCATTGCGATGACTGCCCGCTGACGCATGCCTCCGCTCAATTCGTGGGGATAGCGATCCATCAGCTGGGCGTCTAGACCGACCAAGCGGAATAGGTCGGCGACCTTTTTCTGAGCGGCGGCAGCCGTCGTTTCGGATTCGTGGGCCTCTATAGCCTCGACGACCTGCCGTCCGACGCGATATACGGGGTCGAGGGAATTCATTGCCGCCTGGAAGACCATGGAGATGCGGCTCCACCGGACCTTGCGGATTTCTTCTTCGGATAGGGAGATGAGGTCCTGGCCGTCCAGCAAGACCTGCCCACCGACGAGGCGGGCGTTATCCGGTAGAAGGCGCATGAGGCAGTTGGCGAGGGAGGTCTTGCCGCAGCCCGACTCTCCAACGAGTCCAAGAGACTGGCCACGGGCGAGGTTGAAGCTTACATCCTCGATGGCCTTGATGTCGCCCTGGCGGGTGGAGTAGCGGAGGGCGAGCCCGACGACCTTCAGGAGGGGATCAGTCATGTCGTCGCCTCAACCTTGGGTTGACGACTTCGTCGAGGGCGCGGCCCGCGAGGTAGAAGGCGCTGCAGAGGAGGGTGATGGAGGCGCCGGCGGGGATGACGAGCCACCAGTACTTGGTGCCGCTAAGGAGGTATCCGCCGGCGTTTGCAGTGTGGATCATGATGCCCCAGCTCATTCGCAGATCGAGCAGGCCGAGGAAGGAGAGGATTGCCTCGGCAAAGATAGCGGCGGTGACGGTAAACATCATGTAGAGGAGGGAGAGGGGCAGCAGGTTGGGGACGATATGAACGAAGATGATGCGGGCGTGACCGCCCCCGGCCACCCGAGCCGCTTCGATGTAGGGTTTGACCTTGATGCTTAGGGCCTGGGACTTCAGGACAATGGCGGTGCCGCCAAAGCCTCCGAGGATTCCGATGATGAGGGCGAGATAGAAGAGATTGAGGTGGAACAGGGCACTGAGGACTATGAGAAGGGAGATGCCGGGAAGGGCAATGATGAGGTCCGCCAGGCGCATGAAGAAGGCGTCCACGAATCCGCCGAAATAGGCGGCGGCGGCCCCCACGGTGGTTGCGACGACCACGGTGACCAGCGCGGCGGTGATTCCGAGGATAAACTCGGAGCCGGTGCTGGACAGGAGCTGGCTGAGAACGTCCCGGCCCAAGGGGTCGGTGCCCAGGGGGTGGCTCAGGCTTGGCGGGGCGGGCTGTTCCGTGACGTCGGTGGCGTAGCCGGTCACAGGGTCGTAGGTGGCGGGATCCCAAACGGTGGACATGAGGATGGGGTGGGAGATTGCCATGAGGGCGAACATGCCGATTATCAAGAGGGAGATCAGGCCAATACGGCTCTCGAGGAAGATGGAAAGAGAGTTCTTGATGGAACGCAGGGAAAGGAGGACTCTGGCCTGGAGGATCCGGAGTCTCCCGAGACCCAGGTGAATTCGGGGCGGTTCGAACCCGCCGTTGGACCCGGTCTTACCTGCGCGTTCAAAGAGCTTCATCGGTAGCGTATCCTCGGATCCAGATATACATAAAGTACATCGACAATGAGGTGGGCCAGCAGGGAAAGCAAGCCGATGAACACGATCGCGCCCATGACTAGGGGCAGGTCTTCACTTCGCACCGCCTCGAGGAGGGTGAGGCCGGTGCCGGGCCAGGAAAAGACGCTTTCCACGATTACGCTGCCGTCGATGGCGAAGATGAGGCTGTAAATGAGGCTGGTGATTACGGGCAGGAGGGCGTTGCGGGCGGCGTGGTGGTCACGGACCTGTTTTTCCGGCAGGCCCTTGGCGCGGGCGGCCATGACGTAGTCTTCGCGGATGGTCTCCAGCATGCTGTTGCGGGTGAGAAGCATGGTTCCGGCGAAGGAGATGAGGGTGAGGGTGGCGATGGGCAGGACCATGTGCTTTAGAATGTCGAATGCGAGAAAGCCGATGCCAGACAGGGACCAGACAAGGGGAACGGCCAATGCGCCCACAAGGAGGATGGGGACGGCCATTCGCCTTAGCGCCGCGCGTTCGAACTTCCTCAACAGGAAGGTCACGATGAAGGCGAAGGTGATGAAGGCAAAGGCGGTCATGAGCATGAGGCTGAATACGGAATTGGCGGTGACGTCGGACTCACGCCACACCAGCGGGTCGAGGAACTTGCCCACCGGGAACCAGCCGAGTTGGAAGGCGAAAATCCAGATCATCATAAGGGCGAAGGCGGGGGTGAAGACGGTGAAGAGGGTGGTGCCCGAGATTGTGGCGGCGTATTCGAGAAAGCCGCCGCGACGCCAGGCGATGGCCTTGCCCAGAAGGAAGCCGACGTAGAAGGAGATGGCGGTGGCGGTGACGAAAAGGACGAGAGTGCGGGGGAGTCGTTCCACCAAAACATCCAGAACGGGGCGGGGGTAATGACCGAAGGAGACGCCGAAATTGCCGGTGAAGGTATTCTTGATGTGGATGAAGTACTGCTGCCACAGGGGTTTGTCGAGGCCGAAAGTCGCCCTGATTTGATCCTTGACCTCAGAGGGGATATCGGGATTGAGGACGAAGAAGGTAGCGTAGTCGCCCGGCTGGGCCTGCACCAGAAAGAAGGTGACCGTGAGGATGAGGAACAGGGTCAGGGCCATCTGCAGAAGGCGACTTGTCAGATAGCCGGTCATTCAGCCTAACTCCTGGCCTCAGCGCCTGATTGAGCCTGGCTTACGGTGCTACTTGAAGGTGACGATGGAGGGAAGTCCGCCAACTTCCTGAATTCCTCCCAGGTACTCGGTGTAGGGAAATTCTATCCTGTCGCTCCTGTAGGTCTCGACGATTGGCGTGGTGAACAGGACCACCCAGGGCAGATCCTCCGCAAGGAATTCCTGCATGCGGGCCGCCTGTTCGTGCGCGGTGTCCAGGTCCGTCTCAGCGAGGAATTCGTCCGCCAGGGCATCGTATTCAAGGTTGTTGAAGCCGCCGGGATTGTAGCCTTCGAGCTCCGAGTTGCGGGAGTGGAAGAACGATTCGAGGTAGTCCGGGAAGGTTGTCAGGCCCCAACCCAGGATCCACATATCGAAGTCCTGCTGGCTGTAGACCTTTTCGACTATGAGGTTAAACCCGGTGAGGTCGGCCCTAAGGGGAATTCCCACCTCGTTCAACCATCTTTCGATCCAGATGGCGAATGTGGACCTCAGTGGGTCGTAGCCAGCGCTGGGTGACAGTAGATTCATGGAGGGGACGGGCTCGCCGTTGGGCATCTTCAGACCCTCTCCCCGCTGCTCGATGAAGTTGCCGTCATCGCTCATGCGAGGCTCGGTCTCCCAGGTGAAGCCAGCGTCCTTGAGGAGCGTCACGGCCTGCTCCACCCTTTCGCTTCTGGACATGCCCTGGCCGAATTTGGGTACGTCAGCGTTGTGCCAGGCCTTGTTGCCTTCAGGCACCAGGGTGTAAACGGGGATTGCCACCCCCTGAAGGAGGGTCTCAGTCAGGAATTCCTTGTCGATCAGTGTTGCGACGGCTTGCCGGAAGGCCCGGTTGTCCATGGGGGGCTTGCGGAAGTTGAAGCCGAGATACCGGACTCCTGAATCGGCATTCTCAATGGTAGCCAATCCTTCATCGTCCTCCAGCTGTTCCTGGAGCCCCTTGGAGAGGCCGAGGGGGTTGAGCATGAAGTCCACGTCGCCCTTTTTGAGGGCAAGCACAGCCGCGTCCTGGCTGCCATAGATAGAGTAGATGGCACTTTCGGCGAAGGGGCCGACGGTGTATTCGAGGGTTTTCTCGCCTTCGGGGGCGCCGTAGGCGGAAAACTCGTAGACGCCGGACTTTTCGTCTGCAAACGCGCCGTTTTCATACTGGGTGACCACGCTGCCCGAGAAGAAGTATTCGGCGTTCCGGTCCTTCTCGGCGAAGGCGCCGGATTCCCACCTGTCGAAAATGAACCCGCCCGCGGAGGGCTCTGCTTCGGGGACGTGGGCGTAGAGGGTTTTCTGCTGCTCGGTAAGCTCTCCTGCCTGCTTCGCCTCGGCGACCACGGGTTCCCAGTATGCCTTCGGGAAGAGGGGCATGAAGGCGAGGCCGAATTGCCAGCGAGCCAAGCCAGGCTTTTTCTTGAAGTAGATTTTCAAGGTGTGAGGGCCGAGGGCTTCCGAGTGGTCGTAGAATTCGGGATCGACGATGGATGGCCAGTTGCCCGTCAGCTCCAATTCGGTGGCGGTGTTGGCGGTGAATGCAAAGTCCTCCGCCGTAACATCGTTGCCGTCGCTCCATTTGACGCCCTGCTTGAGTTCAACCTGGGTGGTCCACATAGTTTGTCCATCGACAACTTCTTCCTGGAGAGGGGAAGGGAAGTCTGCGGCGAGAGATGGCACCCAGTCGAAACGCTGGTCGGAATAGCCGTAGAGGGTGGGTTTCGTGTCTGCCAGGACGTACTGGTTCCAGACTGTGCCGTCGGGGCCGAGTAGGGCCCAATAGTTGGTAGTGGTCAGGTCGGAGGTTATTGCGAGCTGGTAGATGTTCGGCTCCTGGGGGGGAGCGGGTTCCGTTGGTGTCGGAGCTGCTTCGGTGGCTGGGGGCGTGTCGGCAGCGGGTTGTGGGGTCGCCGTGGCTGCCGACGAGGGGGTGTCTTCAGATTCTTGACCACCGCACCCGATAGTTAGAAATAGCAGCAGCGCCAGGGAGGTTACAGCAAGCAGTCCGATGATTTTCAAGGTCGCTTTGGCTCCTTCACAGAGAGTCGACGGTTGAGTGGGGGGACGATTCAACCACGCCCACCCGGTCCGGTCCCATTCGGCTATCAATGGAGATTTAGGTACGTCTGGATGTGAGACTTGATACCAAGAGTGAGTTTTGAATATGCAATCCCAATTGTCAAGGGTTTGGTCTGCGGCCTTTGACAATGTCAGCCCGTCGTGATTATGGCTGGCCGCAGTCGGCGTAGTCGGGGACTGCAGGGGGCCTGCCTGTAAGGAGTACGAACAGTACAGGCGATTAGGATTTGTGGAGCGAGAGACGATTGTGCAGCTTGGGTCGGAGTGAGGGTTAGTGCCAGTCGTGAGAGGGAGGCATGGAGACGCCGGATGGGATGGCGCGTAGGTCTGTGGCGATTATGTTTGTGGTGCCGTCCCAACGGGAGACCCGACCGGTTATCTCCACGACGTTGCTGCCCAACTGCCTGCCTTTTCGGACGAAGAGGTCCTGCCAGACGATTATCTGGACGTCGCTCGTTTCGTCTTCGATGGTGACGAAGACGGTGCCCTCCTTGCCCTTGGGGTGCTGCCGGGCTACGGGCCAGCCGGCGACTTTGACCCTCTCGCCGTCGTTCATTCCCTCCACTTTCGCCGTGGGGAGGACGTCGGCGTTCAGGCTAGGTCTGATGAACTCCATGAGGTGTCCCCTGGGGTAGACGCTCATTGTCCGGTACTCGCCGACCATCTTCTGGTAGGGGGTGAAGTCGGTCAGGCGGGGGACGCTGTCTTCCATGGAGACGGGGAGGGTGGCCTGGCCGTTTCGCGGGGGCCGAGTGTAGAGGCCCGCTTCCCACAGAGCTTCCCGGCGGTTGGAAGAGATGCCGTCGAAGGCGCCGGCCATGACGAGGGAGAGGACGGCCTGGGGTTTGAGGCCTGTCCGACGCACCAGGTCTCCCGCGGTGGCGTAGGGGCCGTGTCGTTCTCGTTCTTCCACGAGGAGCCTGGCCGACTCCTCGCCCACGTCCTTCACCATCCTAAGGCCGAGGAGGACTGCGCCCCGGCGGGGGATGCACTTCACGTCGCTGCGGTTCACGCAGGGATTGAGGAATGTGACGCCGAAACGCCGGGCGTCCTGCTTGAGAGTCTCCACGGGGTAGAAGCCCATGGGCTGGTTGTTCATGAGGGTGACGAAGAACTCGAGGGGGTGGTACCGCTTTAGCCAGGCGGCCTGGTAGGCGGTGACGGCGAAGGCGTGGGAGTGGGACTCCGGGAACATGTACTCACCATTGACCTTGGCGAAAATTTTGATGGCCACGTCTTGCGGCACGCCGTTGTGGAGGGCACCCTGGACGAACTTCTTGCGGTACATGGCGATGAGGTGGTCGCTGTTGGAGCGGGTGAAGGCGCGTCGCACCTGGTCGGCCTCCGCCGCGGACATGCCGGACACGTCCTGGATGAGCTGCACCACCTGCTCCTGCCAGACGATGATGCCGCAGCCCCGCTCCAGGGCGCGTTCTTCCAGGGGGTGGTCGTAGTCCCACTGCGCTCCGTGACGGTAGCGCTCGACGAACTGGGAGACGGCGCTGCCCTGGACGCCGACGCCGGGGCGGATGAGGGCCACCTGGTAGGCGAGGTCCAGCAGGCAGCGGGAGCGGAGCCGCTGGGCCATCTTGAGCTGGGCGGGGGACTGGAGCAGGAAGACTCCCTTGGCTTTGCCTTCGTTGATCATGTCGTAGACGTTGGGGGCTTCCGGGTCTATGCGGCTCAGGTCGGGTCTTATGCCTTCCCGCTTCTCCACGAGGTCCAAGGCCTCCTCAAGTTGGTCCAGAACGGGGAGGGAAAGAAGATCTATCTTGGCGAAACCGGCATCGGCGACGCTGTCCTTGTCCCAGTCCAGGATGAAGCGGCCCTCCATGGCACCGGCGCGCATGGGGACCATTTCCGGCATGGGGGAGCTGCTGAGGACCATGCCGCCCACGTGCTGGCTCAACCCCCTGGGGGCGTTCATCAGCTGGGGGGCGAGTTCCAGCAGGTCTCTCCAGCCAGGGGCGTTTATTCTGTCCCTGAAGTCGGGGAACTGGAGCATTTCTGCACGGAGGTCGGCGGCGTGGTAGGAGTGGAGTCGTTTGGAGAGGAGGGAGAGGTGTTCCTTGGGAAGTCCGAGGGCCTTGCCGATGTCCTGGATGATGCCCTTGACCTTGTAAGTGGTGATGGCTCCGGTGAGGACGGCGTACTCTGGCCCGAAGTGGCGATGCACCCGCTGGATGAGCTCGTCGCGCAGGCCCCTGGGGAAGTCGAGGTCTATGTCGGGCAGGGTAGTCATCTCCTCCGAGATGAAACGCTCCAGGGTGAGGTCCCACATGAGAGGGTCCACGTGGCTGATGCCGATGAGGTAGCCGACGAGGAGAGCCACCGACGAGCCGCGTCCACGTCCGGGCGGGCGCTCCTCCACGGGGGTCTCCGGGGCAACGAGACCGCGCTCCTGCATGATTCGCTGGGCGAGGAGGGCGATTTCACGGTAGAGGAGAAGGAAGCCGGCGAGGTTGAGACGACGGATGAGCCGGAACTCTTCCTGCAGGCGCTCATCGACACGGCGGGAGACGGAGCCGTTGTAGCGGCGCGCGGCGGCCTCGTAGCAGAGGCGGCGAAGGTAGCTTTCGGGAGTGTAGCCCTGGGGCACGGCAGGGTCGGGGAGGGTGTAGCCGAGGTCCGTGCTGAGGTTGAAGGCGCACTGCTCGGCGACTCGGAGAGTGTTGGACACGGCTTCCGGCATCTCGTTGAAGAGGCGCTTCATCCGGGTTGGGGACTTGAGGTAGAGGTGGTGGTTGGGCTTCAGGTGGGGGAGGGCCTGGTCTATGGTGACGTTGAGGCTTGCGGCGACGAGGGCGTCCTGGAGGCGGGAACGCTCCGGGGAGTGGTAGTGAACGTCGTTGGTGGCGACCACGGGAACGCCGGTATCGCTGGCGATTGCGGCCAGCTTCCTGTTGCGGTCAGTGTCTCCCTGCAACAGGTTCTGCTGGAGTTCCACGTAGACGGAGTCCGGGCCGAACCAGTCCGCGTAGTCGCGCAGCAGCTTGCGGACTTCGCCGGTGCGGTCTTCTATGGCGAGCCGGGAAAGAAGACCGTCGCGGCCTCCGGTGAGGAGGGTGACGCCTTCGGAGTGGTGGGGCAGGTACGCGGGGTCCAGTTGGGGGTTTCGGCGGTCGGCGGCATTGGCGAGGGTGAAGAGGCGGGAGATGTTGGAGTAACCGGCCCGCGTCTGGGCGAGGAGGGTGAGGCGGGAGCCGTCGGTGAGGATAAGTTCGCCGCCGGTGATGGGTTGGATGCCGAGGCTGTTGGCGAGGCAGGCGAACTCCAGGGCGCCGCAGAGGTTGGTGTCGGTGAGGGCGAGGGCGAAATAGCCGTGCTCTCCGGCCCTGGTCAGCAGTTCGTGAAGGTGGGATGCGCCCTGCCCAAAGGAGTAGAAGCTTTTGGCGTGGAGTTCCACGTATTCGACGGTCATCCGGCGCCCTGCCGGTACCAGTGATGGTCCCTGCCGTCACGGAAGATGGTGATACGCCGGCCGTCGCCGGGGTCGACGCGGTAGTAGGAGCGGGTGACGGGTTGGGGCAGCCACCAGAGGTCGAAGGTCCAGCGGTCGTCGATGCGGGCCACGTGCCGCCAGCTTGTGCCTACGCGCAGGGCGGCGGGTTCTCCGCCCCGCTCCGTCCGCACCTCCACGGGTTCGGGCGTCTGGAGGGGCTTGATGGCGTCCCTTCCCGACGGGTCCACGGGCACCTGCAGGGCGCGCATCTCCGGGGCGGGATGCCAGGGGGACACCCGGGCGATGGTGTGGAGGGCGTGGCGACCGCGCATCAGCGGTCTGAGCTTTCTGTCCACCTCTATGAGACGCTGCCGCCGGTCGTCGCGAGCGTCCTTCAGCAGCTCCATCTGGATCCCAGAATCGGGAGTGAAGTCGGACAGGGTGAGGGTCATATCCTCCACGGGGCGGGTTGGAGGGTCCGTCTCCAACCGGCTTTTCAGGGAGAAGGAGGCCTGCTTCCAGGTGGCGGCGGGCTGTTTGAATCTCATTCTTTTTTTCCATGTCGGCCAGCCGGTCGCCGTACACAAAAGGTCCACAGCGCTGGCACATCGGCCCTTCATGTCGGGCCTGGCGTAGGCCTTTCGGAGGAGGGCGTCCATGGCCACGAGGAGGGTATCCATGGAAGAGGTGTGGAAAGGGAGGGAGGTGTGTTCCACCACGGACTCCTCGAAGGTCATGGGAACGAGGGGGCTGCGGTCGATGCCATTGCACAGCTCCCAGGCTTTTTTGCCCTCGGGTCCAAACCGTTGGGAAAGTGTATGTACGCCCAGGGAGGCGACGTCTCCCATGCGGTGTAGGCCGAGACGGTGCATCTCGTCCCTGAGACGAGGGGAGACGGGGAGGAGGTCTATGGAGTGGGGGGCGAGGAAGGCTTTTGCCCGGGCGGGCATTCGAGCAGCGCCGTGGGGTTTGCTTTCCCTTGCGGCCATATAAGCAGGAAACTTACTGTGGGCTAAACCAACTCTGGGCTCCAGGTCGAGGGGGACGGCGTTCACGAGGGCGTGGGCGATGCGGGCATCGCCGCCGTACATGCCCTCCAAGCCGCCGATGCCCACGTACGCGACGCCGAGCTCCGCCGGTTCCACCCTGTCGCTGACGCCCTGCAGGGCGACGAGGACTTCGTCGAACACCTGCCGGTAGCGTGGTTCGTCGGCTTCGAGCACGACAGCGTCGTTGCAGAGGGAGAGGGCGTGCTCCATGGAGGTGCCCCTGTTGATGCCCATGCCTTCGGGCAGGAAGTCCGCCACCGACAGGCGGCCGTTGGAGCGGTCAACGATGATGAGGGCGCGTCCCTTCGGGTCAGGGAGGCGGCGCTGCTCCACCAGTGCCCTGAGGTGTGGGATGAGTACGCAGGCGAGTCTGATGCTTTCTCTCAACAAATGTTCCGTCCTTACGTGCGGCAGGGAGAGAAAGCATAGAGAACCACTGTTCCTTTGTCAATAGCCGGAAAGAATCAAACCTGGACTGTTCAAGTGGGCGCGCCGTTGGTCCGGGCTACTGGGATTCTGCGTAGGTGAGGAGCCATTCTCCATCGAATTCTTCGTAGATGAACAACATTTTCACCGAACCCCCGGAGAAGGTCACGTTTTGTTTGATCTCCCACTTGCCCGGGGCGATTTCCGTGGGCGTAGACGTCTCTTGCGGTGTAAAGGTTATGCCCAGGGTCTTGAAGGGCTGCATGTTGGAGCGGACCTCTTCCTCTTGCTCCTGCCAGTAGCTTGCCTCGTAGAGGACCGCGAGGCCTTCCACGTCGTAAGTGTTGTATATATCCCAAAGGCGCATGGTCTTATCGAGGAGAAGTCCCGGAAGGTCTGCTGGCGCAGTGGAGGCGGCATCACCGGCGGCGCTTGCGGCGGGCGCGGGCGCTGCCGTGGCCACCTGGGTGGGCGCGGGTGTTTGGGGAGCTTCGTCGCCGGCCGAATTATCGTCTGCTCCACCGCAGGCGGCGAGGAGAATGGACAGGGCCAAGATAACAGCCAAGGCTGTTATTCTCTTGAGCATATCGTCCTCCTTGTGGGTCAGCCCTTGAAGTATTGGCCTGCGGGGAGCTTCTCTAACGCTTACCTGAGCTCCGGCGATTGCCGCAGAGTACGGCTGCTGGCGCTCGCACCCGTAGCTTACATTATCTACATAATGCCGCTGAGAGGAAAGGGCTTGGGGAGGCTGGTTCTGGCAACGGTCATGCGATCCGGGTCGGGCGGCGTTAAGAGAACCCTCGAGCCTGTTTGCGCGGGCCGCGGGAAACCGTCGCTAGCTATTCGGCCGGCCCAAAGCAACCCCGAGAACCAGGCCTACGGCAACTCCTATCGCCACTCCGACGCCGATGTTTCCGATTGCCGCACCTATGCCTACGCCTGCACCGACTCCGATTGAAAGAAACAAGCCAAGTTTCTTATTTGCGCGCATGTTTAGTTGTTCGGAGGGGGCGGCTACGTGGACCGAATCCGTTCTGCCCTGGTGTGGAAACCGGTTGCGCCATCGGGTCTTGTAGGATTTTCTTCCTCTATCTGAGGAGTCCCGTCCGCCTCCACGCAGCGCACCTCGAATTGGTGTCCGCCTTCCTCGAAGGGCCAATCGTAGCGCCAGATGACCCAGGAGGGACGTTCGACAGGGGGGTGCGCAGTTCCGCCTCGCGCCAGTTTGATTCGTCGTCGACTCGGATTTCGACCCTGGAGATGCCCCTGGCGCCGGCGTAGGCGATTCCACCGATGGGGATCAGCTTGCGGTCGCCATCCTCGATGATGGAGTCAACGGCCACGGTGTCGACCACGGACGTGGCCCTGACCAGCGCCTCCTTGGACCAACCGCGCTCAACCCAGTACCCTTCCTGGTATTCGCCGATAACTTCGATGCCGGTGATCCACTTGGGCTGTTTCATACCGTAGCGGTCGGGGAGCCAGATGCGGAGAGGAAAGCCGTGATCGAAGGGTATGGGTTTGCCGTCCCAGTTGTAGGCGAGCATGATTCGTTCGTCGGAATCGATCAGATTCAGATCGACGGTCTCGTAGAAGCCGTCGGCGCTGGTAATCAGCAGGAAGCGCGCATCGCCCTGGGGGCTGGCGTCGGCGAGGATCTCCTGCAAGCTCGCGCCGGTCCAGTAGGTGGTGCCGATGAGGGGGCCGGCCACGCGGTTGGAGATGCAGCTGAGGGTGACGAACTCGCTGCGGGGCTCGTACCTGGTCATGATTTCAGTCAGAGTCAGATTCATGGGGTTATCTACAAGGCCGGAGATGGGGAGTGCCCACGTATCGCCCTCGATAACCGTGGGTTCCGAGCGGATGAAAATTTTATAGTGATCTCTGACGGCGGTGTATTCTGGACGGGTGCCGAGGGCGGGCTTAATCGGGTCGTCCTCGTTGGGCAGTTCCACGACCAGCGGGGCCTGGGGCATGTTTTTCTTCATCGCTTCCAGTTCGGCTTCCAGGCGGTTGCGCTCGTCGATTTCCAGGAAGCGTCCCAGACCGGCTCCGACGACGGTGACGGTGGCCGTGGCGGCCCCCATCTGGACGAGGAACTGGCGCCTGCCGACAATTCTTGCCGACCGAGTCTCGGCCCGTTCGTCGTAGATGTCGGCTGGTGAAGTGGGCTGAGGCAACAGTCTGCGGGCGGTGGCTACGGCGACGACACCCCAGACGCAGAAGAGGCCGAGAACCCAGAGGATGATGATGAAGGCAGGGGTGGAGACCTGGGACATGGCTGCCGAGATTATGGCGATGGGGAGGCCGAGTACGGCGCCCACGACGAGGCCCAGGGCGGGCCCATTGAATTCAGGCCGGCGGCTAACGATGTAGTAGACGAGGATGGTTGCCACGATTCCGGCGACGCCGAAGGCCAGTATGGCCTGGATGTGTTCGGCGGTCTTGGCAGTGTCGGCGACGTCCAGGCCAACGAGATTCAGGCTGTCGATCATCAGGTCAATGCCGAAGGTGACAATGGGGCCAGGGAGGATTCGCGCGATCCAGTCAAAGACATCGTATGGAGCGAATGACAGGTTGAGCCACTGGTCGGCCAGATACATCAACGCAACCAGGGGCACTACGAGCAGGCCGCCGACGAGAGCTGCGAGGCCAACGGTCCTAAACTTCATTGGACACCTCCTTCGACCTGGTGAGGTTCTGGCGGACGCCGGATCCGGCCGTGAAGCTTGTCCAAGCCCGGCAGAGCCGTTGTGAACTTATGGGGAAGTATAACCGGAAAATGCGCATCCTTAAATCCCCGCGAAAGGCCCGTCCCAGGAGCAGGGCCATCCAGCTTTGTGTGGGTGGTGAAGAAGCTATTCTCCTCACGTAGTCGCGCTGCACGGACACCTTCCATTGCTTTGGGGATAGTGTTTCCAGTGGTACGACAGTAGGGTGTAGTTGGATTGATTCATGCGTTGGCACGCCCACCGTTCGACTCCATGGTCGGACTTTGGTTGAGGTTAACGGTACTCATTGCATGTTTACATAATCAGCTGGTTCGATTCATTGAGTAGGTACGTGGTTACAACAGGGAGGACCGGTGGTCCTCCAGGAAACCGGCCGTTGCGTCTACCGTATACTGAATGTCGTTGTCGGTGTGGGCGCCGTAGATGTAGGAGCGGGTGGGCCTGCCCGGCTGGAGGAAGATGCCGTTGTTCAGCATGTGCCTTGCGTAAGCCCGGTACTTCTCCATGCCCCCGGTCTCCTCGTAGCGGAGCATGTCCCGGTAGTTGGAGGGCGGTTCACTTTCGAAGTACAGGCCCCAGGTGGAGCCGGAGCCGTAGCAGACGGCGTCTATTCCCAGGCGATTGATCACGTCGTTGATGCCGTTGCGCAGGTTGTCGCCTTTTTCGTAGAGGCGTTGGTAGAACCCGGGCCTGCCCAGCATTTCGATGGTCTTGAGAGAGGCGACGGTGGAGAGGGGGTTGCCGTTGTAGGTGCCTGAGAGGAACGCGGCGCCGTTTGGGGTGAGGGTGTCCATGAACCGGTTCTTGCCGCAAACGGCTGAGATGACGTAGCCGTTTGCCATGGACTTGCCATAGACGGCAATGTCGGCGTCAATATTCCACTTGGTCTGGAGTCCACCGAGATCGTGCCTGAAGCCGGTGATTATCTCGTCGAGGACCAGGGGGATGTCGCAAGACTTGCAGAGATCCTCGAGACCCTTAAGGAAGCCGGGTTTTGGGAGAATGCCATGCCCGTGGATGATGGGCTCCACAATGACGCAGGCAATCTCGCTTCTCTCCCTTTCGAGGCGTTCGGTGGCGGCGTCCAGGTTGTTGTAGGGCAGGACTATGGTGTTTTCCAGGATCGCCGGCAGAGTGCCGGAGGTATCGGCGACGGCGTTGGGGGTGGAGTCCGGCCCCATGAGGGCCCTGGGGGAGTTGGTGCTGATAGCGAGACCGTCGGCCCAACCGTGGTAGCCGCCTTCAAACTTTACGACCTTCGGCCTTTCCGTGTAGGTCCGGGCCATGCGGACGGCGAACTGCAGGGTGTCGGTGCCGGCGTTGCAGAAGGCGGTCTGCTCCGCACAGGGGATGATTTCGCGGAGCTTCCTGGTGAGGTCCACCTCGAAGGTGTGGGGTTGGGCGAACTGGACACCGCTGTTTCTGATGGTGTCGATGACAGCGTCGTCTAGTTCCGGCTCCGAATGACCGAGGATGATGGGGCCGGCGGCGGCATGGTAGTCGATATACTCGTTACCGTCGAGGTCCCAAAGGCGGTTGCCGCGGGTCTTATTGATGTAGAAGAGGTCGCCCTCCCAGCCCTTGGCATCGGGGGCGCCGCCGGGCGAGTAGAGGCGGGCTTGTTCGTAGTAGGCCTTCGACTTGGAAAGGTCTAACTTCAGTTCAACGTCTATCATGGTTTGTGCCTCGCATTGTAGATTAGCCAGTCTCCAACTCCGCCAGCTTGCCACCCACGCTTTCGGACGCCAGGGACAACTTTTCCCATTCATCCCACAGGGACTTGGACTCCTCCTTGAGCCGATGATATTTTTCACCGGATGCGGCAATCTTGGAGGGGTCGTCGAGGGGGTCAGGATTGGAGAACATGGCTTCAAGCTCCCCGATGCGGGCCTCGCGGTCGTTCAGGGAAAGGGTTATTCGATCCAGTTGGCGAGCCAGCCTGTTGGCCTCTTTTCTGAGGTCGCGTCGGAGCTGCTCCTCCGCGCCAAGGCGGCGGCCTCGACGGCGGGTAGATGGAGCTCTCCCGGTGGAATTTGTAGCCTTTTTGACGACCGGCTTTTCGGCAGCCCTCGCCTGCTTGCTGTAGAGATAGCTATCGTAGTCGCCGGGAAAGATTCTGGTCGCCCCGCCGTCCACTTCGATTATTTTGTTGGCGACCTGACGCATCAGGGTCCGGTCGTGGGTGGTGAAGCAGATGGTGCCGTGATAATCGCCAAGGGCATCGGCAAGAATCTCCCTGGAGGCGATGTCTAGGTGGTTGGTGGGCTCATCCATCAGGAGGAGGTTGCTTGGCTGGACGAGCAGCTTGGCGAGGGCGACCCTGGCTTTTTCACCGCCGGAGAGGACGGAAATGCGCTTGCGGACATCGTCGCCGCTGAAGAGGAATCCGCCGAGGGTGTTGCGAAGATTCTGCTCGGACTCCTTGGGGGCCGACTGTTGCAGCTCTTCAATAATGGTGTTGCGTGGGTTGAGCAGCTCCAGGACGTGCTGGGCGTAGTAGGTGATGATTACGTTGTGGCCGGTCTTTCTCCTGCCATAGTCGGGGGTGATGACGCCGGCGAGCATCTTGAGGAGGGTGGTCTTGCCAGCGCCGTTAGGGCCGAGCAGGGCCACACGGTCGCCGCGTTCGAGGGTGAGGTGCAGGTTTGAGTAGACGATTTTGTCGCCGTAGGCCTTGGTCACATTGGCCAGGGATATGACCTCTGAACCGCTGCGGGGCGGCTCCGGGAACGAGTAGCGGACCTTTCTGGTGGCTCTCGGCAGTGTGACGATTTCCATTTTCTCCAGCTGCTTGATGCGGCTCTGCACCTGGGTGGCCTTCTTTGCCTTGTAGCGGAAACGGTCTATGAAGCGCATCTGCCGCTTGATTTCGCGTTCCTGCCTGGCGGAGGCCGCCCGCTTGATTTGAAGAGACTGCTCGCGGGCAACGAGGTAGTCGTCGTAATTTCCCCTGTGGAAAACGGTTTCGTCGGGTTCAATGGCGAGCACCCTGGTTGCGACCTGGTTGAGGAAGGCGCGGTCGTGGGAAGTTACGATGACGCCGCCGTCAAAAGAGGTGAGATACTTCTCGAACCAGAGGTTTGCTTCAAGGTCCAGGTGGTTGGTTGGCTCGTCGAGGAGCAGGAGATTCGGCTTTCTGAAGAGAATTTTAGCGAGGTTTGCCCGCATTGCCCATCCGCCGCTGAACTGGTTCATTGGGCGGGGGAGGTCTTCGCCACTGAAGCCAAGGCCGGCGAGAATCGCTTTGGCTTCATGCTCACGAAAGCCGCCACCGGCCGCCTCCAACTCAGCCTCCAGTTCGCCCAGCCTGTCCAGGAGGAGGCGCTGCTGTGAAGGATCGGGCGCGGAGGAGAGGGACTGTCGGGCTGCGGCAATGTTAGCCACCAGCGCATTTTCTTCGGAACTGGCTTCCAGGACTTCCTGGAGCAGGGGTTTGTCGGTCAACACGCCGGGATCCTGCTTCAGATAACCCATGGTGACGCCGCGATGCTTAAAGACGTCGCCAGTTTCCGGTTCGTTCTCGGCGGCCAGGATGTCCAGGAGGGTGGTCTTGCCGGAGCCGTTTGCGCCGATGAGCGCAATCCGGTCTCCGTCAGTTACGCCAAAGGAGAGGCCACTGAACAGGGTCCCGCTGGGATAGGACTTGCTGATGTCGGATGCGAAAAGCATGTTGTCTATATCAAGTCCTTATTCTAGCCGGAATCCGGGGAGGAAGGAACAGAGGGGGCCTTGAGGGGAGGAGTTCTTCCGATTTGTACCGGCGTCCGTGGCGTCGTTGAGGGCTATCAGCACTTCCTTGCCCGTCTTTTCTTAGATCGAGTCGGGCTTGGAGATGGAGTGTGGAACTTCCACTTCCGCAGATTTGGATGCCGTGGGATCGTCGGGGGGCGATTGCATCGGCTCATCGGCGCAACGGACCAGGATACCCAGTGGAATCCCCATGACAAGAATAGGAGCAGGGATTCCTTTGATCATTCGCCCCATTCGATGCACCCCCAAACTCGAGGAAGGTTGTGCGTCATGCCCCTGTCTTCCGTTGTGCCCGCGTTCTGGCTGATATCAGTTGCCGCCGGGACAACTGACGAATTTCGGAGATATTGAAGTTTCCGCGATAATGAAGCTCTCTGTGAAAACTTACCTGCACAGATAGACGGAGCAGTCCATAATAGCCACGTCAGACCCAGTGCACGAATAGTGGGTAGATGAATATACCGATGATTTTGATAAGGACGTACAGCGGAATGAGTGCGAGCACAATTACCATCCGGGCGCGGATGGTTGATCTGTAGTCTGTGCCCGGTCGCACGGCAACTATCATGCAGAGCAAGGTCCATAAGGGCACCACGAAATAGATGACATCGCCGATGGAGGGCAAGGAAACAAACGCAAATAGAACGCCTGGAGAGAGTGCAAATCCGGTGGTGCGAAACAGTCGTCCCCAGTCCGCCCTCCTATCCGCAATGTCAAGAATAGCGTTTCCAACCATTCGAACGCACAGAACCCAGATTGCCCAAGCGATCATCCCCAAAGGGATGCTTTGTGCTAAAACCCACGGAGAATCTTTGTTCCCATCCAGGAGGAGTTCGCCGGCGGCGGCGGCGACAGAAGTGATGACCACGATGAACAGGGCTTGGAGGATTGCGCCATGGTCATTTTCTACGTCCTCGTAGGTATCGGATTTTAGACGCAATACTCCAAAGACTCTTCCAAACATTTGATTGATCACAATTCCCTCACTTCAGGGAGAATCTCAGCAGGCAAGGCGACCTGCTCCGATGGTTGTTGCAAATGATCGGAACATCGGCTATTGACGGACATATCCGGTCTTATTCATTGGTAATTCAACTCATTCCAGAGAACTTTTCGCATCGCAATTCACCGTTTTTCATAACTTGGCCTCGCCGCCATCTTTTACGGAGCTCGCTTCAGGGGAGATACTGCCAGAGTGCTGTGAAGTCAACTGATGCCACCCTCCTTGACCTTTGAAGCCAACTTGTTACGGGTCCATTGACCGAACGAGAATAGGGAGAGGGCAGCGACCAGGATTGTCAGGGGCGGGAAGAAAGAGACCCACCAATTTGCCACGATGAGTGCACGTCCATCGGCCATCATAGCGCCCCAATCGGGGATGGGTCTGGGGATGCCAATAGCAAGGTAGCTGAGGAATACTTCAAGGAGAATGATGGTGCCCAACTGGAGCGCAGCTACGATTACAAAGGCGGAAAGCAGCTTGGGGAAGATTTGCATGAAGGTAATTCCTGGTTGGGAAGCGTCGGTAGCCCGAATTCCTCGCGCGAAGTCCCGGTTCCTGACGCTGAGGATTACTCCACGGACCTGGCGAGCGTACAGCGGCCAAAACACAAGGGCGATGCCCATTGCCACCCTCGGCAAGCTAAATCCCACGTGCGACCACACGCTGGGACCCAGGTCCGGCCACCAGCTCAGCTCCACAAGCGGCCGGAAACTGAACCCCGAGAGCGGCCACATGCTGGACCCCAAATACTGAATAAAAGCAAGAGCCAGTAGAATTGCGAGAATCACCAGATAGATGTCCATCAAGCGCATTATCAAGCCGTCAATCCACCCGCCCACATAGCCGGCCAACAGGCCAACAGCGGTGCCTGCCACTCCTGCCAAGAGGACCACTATGAGGGCAACTAAGAGGGAAGTACGCGCTCCATGGATTAGGCGGGTAAGAATGCCTCGACCGATTCTGTCTGTACCGAGCCAGTACTTGGTTGACCCGTCCGGAGTCAACTGGCGGACGTGGTTGGGCTGGGCGAGAATCTCGTCTTCCGTGCCGTCTACGTGGACGTTTTCCATAATGGCAAGACCGACGACAGGCTCCACGATGTTACCGTCGGCGTTCCTAGCCTCCAGGGCGTCTCTGGCTTGACGTCCCTGTAAGTTGGCGCCGAGGGGAGTGAAGGTCACTTCACCGCCGTTATCGGTGCCCATGAAGGCCACACCGGTTTGAACTTCTTCTCCGTCGACGTACAAGCCTCCATTTTCAAAGGAAACGGGATTCTTGACCACCACTAACCCGGTTGGAAGTTTGGATGTGACTCCCTCTTCCAGGGCGCCTGGATAGACCAGTGAGCGGCCAATCGTGATGATACCGCCGCCGCTGCGATATTCGACTATGCCCACAATCGGCTCACCGTCTGCAAACGGCGTACCCTGGTGAGTTAACATGGCCCCTTCGACTAAATCGTCATTCTTGAAGATTTCTATGGAGTCTAAGTCAACTCCACCCTTGAGAGACTGTACCGTCGCTTTGACCCAGGCGGGCGGAACCAGGCGGTCTTGCAGGATTCCTACCTCAGGATCGAGCCCACGCCAGTTACTCCAGAAGTTTGCGAAGATTGCAGAAAGGATCAATACGAAGACAACAATGAACACGGGAACTAATCTAAGTCGCCAGAGGACGCTAAAGGCCGCGGCCAGCTTGGACTGAGAATGCCAAGGCTTTGTCTTGTGTATTGAACTTGCCATCGAATTCAATTCTCCGAGGCTTCAAAGTTGTAGTGTATGTGGAGATTCAAGCAGTTGTAGAGGACTACAACAACCAAGTTAAAGGACAACACTAAACGATTTAGCACCCGTTACGCCACACAAAGCCCGACGGAGATCTCCCTAAAGTTCCCAGACGCCACCTGCGTGGTTTAATTCACTTATGGAGGGCGGATTGATCTTGTTCCTGGCTGTAGCAGGGATCTACGCCAATCGTCTCCGGGGATAGCGCTCTGCCTCAAGCATTCGTATCGGGATGCTACATACTTGGGAAAGGGATCAGCTTATCTCCCACAGACACCATATAGCCTTCAGCTATGAGGTTGTATGTGACCAAGGCCACCGCCCCCAATGCGCCCGTTCTCAAATTGCGGAAAGTGCGTAGTAGCGAAGAAAAGGCATTCTCCAAGCCTACTTCACTCCAACGCCCTAATTTTCTCCAAAGTGGTCAATGTGGTGTCAAGATTAGCGAAGCCCGGTGAATTGATGTCGGGCGTTTTACTATCGAAACCGCCGGCAAGTCGTGGCTGTCAGCCTCACATCTCACTTGGCTACAAACAACTGGATTTCGAAACAGTGCTTATTGCCGAATTGCAACAATCGTTTGTTGGAGCAACATGATGATTGATACATCTATCGTAAGCTGATCAATGGACGTATAATCGGCTCATGCCCGAGAGGGCATGGTGGAATCAATCTAAACCAGAAACGCGATTGGGACCTACCACCGTTATAGTCAATACGACCATCCAGCCATTTCGGGAGGAACAGAAGACCAATGTCGACACTTGCAGGATTCCGCCAGATCAACGAATTGGTGGAGAAAGAGGCCCGTTTTGTGCAGGCCCTTGAAGCCGAGATACGCAAGGCCATAGTTGGGCAGGACCGATTAGTGGAGCGCGCGCTAGTAGCCTTGCTGGCCGACGGACACATTTTGCTGGAGGGCGTGCCGGGTCTGGCCAAGACATTACTGGTAAAGACGATAGTCCAAGCTATCCAGTCCGGGTTTTCCCGCATTCAGTTTACGCCGGACTTGCTTCCATCGGACCTGATTGGCACACGGATTTACAATCCTCGAACCGGGGACTTCAGTGTTCAGAAAGGACCCATATTCTCCAACCTGATTCTCGCCGACGAGGTCAACCGTGCGCCTGCAAAAGTACAGAGCGCCCTCCTTGAAGCAATGCAGGAGGAGCAGGTCACTATCGGAGACCAAACTTTCCCGATAGACGCTCCGTTTCTTGTCTTGGCAACTCAGAACCCAATCGAACAGGAAGGCACCTATCCTCTTCCAGAAGCCCAGGTAGACCGCTTTATGCTCAAGGTTATTGTGGACTATCCCGATCGTTCAGAAGAGAGGGAGATCATAGATCGCATGACTTCCGGAGCGCCGCTTGGGGTGCAACCGGTGGTGGACTCTCAGTATATTCTGAACGCCCGGGAGATCGTCCGACAGGTATATGTGGACGAGAAAATCAAAGAGTACGTTCTGGACATGGTCATTGCCACACGATATCCCGAATCAGTGGGACTCGATGATCTTCGAAATCTGATCTCCTTTGGCGCCTCTCCCCGGGCCGGCATCAATCTCATTTCCTCAACAAGGGCGTACGCTTTCCTGAAGGGGCGGGGATATGTGGTTCCCGACGACGTGAAGCAGCTGGCGCCGGATATTCTGCGCCACCGTATAATCACCACCTTTGAGGCCGAGGCCCAGGATGTCACATCCGACCAGATCGTTCACCGTATACTGGATAGAGTGGAAGTGCCCTAGATGCTGACAGACGACCTGATCGCCAGGATCAGGCGAATCGAGATAACAACCCGTATGCTGATCAACGACGGATTTGCCGGTGAGTACCAGTCGGTGTTCAAAGGCCGCGGCATGGAATTCGATGAGGTTCGCCTTTACCATCCCGGCGATGACGTACGGTCCATTGACTGGAATGTCACAGCCCGTACGGGAGAGCCGTACGTCAAGAGCTATATTGAGGAACGTGAGCTAACCGTAATGCTGGCGGTTGACGTGAGTGGCTCGGGAGACTTTGGTACGCGGAACCAGTTCAAGCGGGACCTGTCCGTTGAACTTGCGGCGGTAATGTCGTTCGCCGCCACCTCCAACAACGACAAGGTGGGACTGCTTCTATTCAGTGATCGTGTAGAGCTGCTGGTCCCGCCCCGCAAGGGACGAAGCCACGTTCTACGGATGCTGCGCGACTTGCTGGTGTTTCAGCCCGCGGGAACCGGGACCGACCTTCGGCTCGCCCTGGACACCGTTCACAGGATGCTGAAGCGCCGAAGTATAGTGTTCTTGATCTCAGATTTTCTCGCCGACCCCCAATCCTACCGGCAGGCGATGATGGTCATCAACCGACGCCACGATGTTGTCGCCTTTGACCTGAGCGATCCATGGGAACATGAAATAGCCGACGTGGGCATCATTGGGCTGGAGGACTCCGAAGGCGGCGGACTGCGCTGGGTGGATACAGGAAATGAACAGTGGCGCAGGGAGTTTTTCGAAAATGTATCCCGCATGGAGGCGGAGAAGGCAGACGTTTTCTCCGCTGCGGGTGTGGACAGGGTAAGAGCAACCACCGAGAGAGACTATGTTGCCGAGGTTGGGGCGTTCTTCAAAGAGAGGCGGCGAAGGTTGAGGCAGTGAGAGGGAATTCAGGAGCAAATCCGCCAGCTAAACGTCACCGGACCGGCTGCGGCCCTTTGGTCATACGGGTTTGGGTTTCTGCGCTTCTCATAGGGTTGATGTCTATTCTGATTGTCGAATCCGTTGCTGCGCAAGACGCTGCGTCTTCTGGCGTCCGCGTATCCTTCACCGCCGAAAGAACCGAGTTGACGGTGGGTGACGTGGTCATTCTGAGCCTGGTGATTGACCATCCGACGGACGTGGTTGTGGTTGTGCCGCGCCTGGAGCGAGAATGGGGGGCTTTCGAGGTACAGGATCAGACGTCGGTGCAGACGATTTCGGTTGAAGGTGAGGTGAGGACGATTGCCAAGCAGTTTCGGGTGACGCTGTTTGAGACAGGGGATTTCGAGACGCCTGCAATGCCCATAAGTGTGCGCGGGCCAGACGGGAGTCTGGAACAGATTGAGACGGCGCCTGTGAGGCTGAGGGTGAATTCCGTTTTATCGGGATCTGACGACGAGCTCAAGGATATTCGCCCGCCGGCAGACTTCTACGGTTCGTTCTGGGACCAGCCCGAGATCCTGGTCTTTGCCGGCATAATCTTCGTGGGTGCAGTAGGAGCCTCGAGCTACTACCTGCTCAGGCGCTCTCGAAGAGAGAAGAGAGGCGTTGTAATCCCTGTGGATACTCGGAGTCCCTGGGAGGCAGCAACGCAGGAATTCGACCGGATCGCCGCACTTGATCTGCCGGAGAAGGGAGACTTTAAGGCACACTACACGCTGGTTGCCGGCGTCCTGCGGGCCTGCCTGGGGGCCACTGTCTTGAGGGCGGATGAGTCGGCAGAAATGGCCGAAATGTCGACGGTGGAGATCGGGATGGCCCTTCGGCAATCCATGCTGGACACCGCCATCGTACCTGCTGTCATCCGATTGCTAGAAGAGGCAGACCTGGTGAAGTTCGCCAATTACTCTCCTCCCGCGTCGCGCGCATACGGGTTTATGGGAGAAGCGCGCGCTATGGTGGAGTCCGTGCGGATCTCGCTTCAGGGACGGACTACCGGAAACGTTTCCGAGGAGGGAGAAGGGACGTGGTAAGCGGATTTATCTTCGCTTCGCCGTGGCTGCTCTTGCTGATGTTGGCGGTCCCATTGTTGGCGACGCTGCCCTACCTGTGGAGAAGACGGATGGGGCCCGGCGCGATGAGATACGGCGACAACCGGTTGATTTCGGGAAGCGCCCGTTCCCTCCGATTGCGTTTGCTGGGCTTCGTTTGGGCGCTGCGCTTCGTGGCGCTGGCGCTGCTGGTAGTCGCCGCCGCCAGGCCACAGATCAGCGATGCGAGGGAAGTCATTCGAGGCGAAGGGGTGGACATAGCCGTGGCAGTGGACATTTCGGGCAGCATGGGGCAGACGGACTTCGCTCCCAACAGGCTGGAAGCGGCAAAGCAGATTGTTGCGGAATTCATCCGGGAGCGCAAGTACGACCGAATCGGCCTCGTGGTTTTCTCCCAGGAAGCCTTTGTTCAGAGCCCTCCTACTCTTGATCATGATGTGCTATTCCAGCTGCTGAACGACGTACATCTGGCGGACCAGTTGGGGATTGAAGACGGAACGGCGATGGGGAGCGGAATGGCGACGGCGGCGAATATGTTGAAGGACTCGGACGCTGAGAGCAAGCTGGTGACGCTAATCACGGACGGCGTAAACAATGCGGGAGAGATTGATCCGATCACGGTGGCGACGGCGGCGGAGACGCTGGGGATAAAGCTGTATGCCGTGGGAGTAGGCACCGCCGATCCGGGCGGCCAGCCGGGGACAGTGGAGGAAGGGGCGCTGGACGAAGGGATGCTCCAGGAGATTGCGGACATTACCAACGCCAAGTTTTACAAGGCCACGGACACAGAGGGATTGCGGGACATCTACGCAGAGATCGACGCGCTGGAAAAGTCCGAAGTGGAGGTTCTTGTTTTTACGCGCTATGAAGAGGTGCTGGCCTGGTTCCTGCTTCCAGCGCTTGCGCTGTTGTTGATTGAATTCGTCCTTTCGCGGACGGTGTTCAGGAGGCTGCCTTAGGGCCATGACTTTCGGATCTCCTCATTTTCTATACCTTCTGGCTACGCTTCCCGCACTTGGGGCGTTCGTGTGGTGGGCGTCGTTACGGCGCAGGGAGGCGGTCCGTCGCATCGGCGACCCAGAGCTGGTACGGCAACTGAGCCTGTCGGCCGGGGGAAGGGCGCGCAGCATCCGGGTGGTCTTGTGGTTTCTGGGAGCGTCGCTGCTCATCGTGGCTCTTGCCCGGCCCCAGTGGGGCAGCGACATTCAGATTGTGGAGCAGACGGGGGTGCAGGTGATGATAGCCCTGGATGTATCACGCAGTATGCTGGCCGAAGATGTTAGACCGACCAGACTTGACCGGGCCAAGCTGGAGATTTCCGACCTGATATCCAGGCTGGAAGGCGACGAGGTGGGGATCGTGCTCTTCTCCGGCGCCAGCTTCATCCAGTTTCCGGTGACTTCGGACCACTCTACAGCGAGGGCATACCTAAACAATGCCAGCCCCAATGCCATCAGCCGGCAGGGGACTGTTATTGCGGAAGCCATCGAAATCGCCATGACTGGCTTCAGCACGGAGAGGGAAAACCAGAACATCATTGTAGTAATGACAGATGGGGAGAATCACGAAGGCGATCCCGTCGAGGCGGCGCGAGAAGCCGCTGCGGAGGGAGCGGTAATCTTCACTGTGGGGATGGGTTCTGCGGAAGGCAGCCCCGTCATGGGATATGACGATACGGGCAATGCAATCGGCGAAATTCGCGACGGCCAGGGGGACCTGATCGTTTCAAGGATGGACGAAGTTGGGCTGCAACGGATTGCGGAGAGCGGCGGAGGGCGCTATTTCCGAGCTTCCGACCCTGGAGCGATCGCGGCACTGGCCGATGAGATTCAGGCGTTTCAGGACAGAAGCCTGCAGAGCGAGTTCAGTCAACGCAGGGTTGAACGGGTCCAGCTGTTCCTGCTGGCGGGTGCGTTGTGCCTGGTATTTGCGGAACTCTTCGCTGATCGCCTCTTTTACCTACAAGGAGTTAGGCGTGGAGCGTCATTGGAAAACAGCGTCGATGGGTAGCCGCGCACTGCTGATTGCTGCGATTGTATCGGCGGGTGCCTGGCTAATGGCCTGCGGTCCGATTCCGGCGGAGGTGAACAACTCCGGCCATGAATCGTACATGGCGGGAGATTATGCGTCTGCTCTGGACGCATACCAGGCTGCCCGGGAGGGGTCACCTAAACCCGCCGAACCTTACTACAACGAGGGCAATGTTCTGTATCGGATGGGAGAATTTGAGAATGCTTGGGGAGTCTACGACGAATCCCTCAAATTCGCAAAACTGGAGGTGAGGGCCAGCGGGTTTTTCAACCGGGGGAACGCTTCATTTCAGACAGAGCGGTACGCCGATGCCGTAGAGGCGTATAAGGAAGCGCTTCGAATGGACCCCAACGACCAGGACGCCAAGCACAACCTGGAGCTGGCGCTGAATAGATTCTCACAGCAGGGAGGGGATGAAGAGGAGGAAGAACAGCGGCAAGAGCAGGAGCAGCAGGAGGTGGAGCAGGTGGAGGAACAAGAAGACCAGGAGCAGGATGAGCCGTTGACGCAGGAGCAGGCGCGGCGGATTCTGCAGTCCGTCGGGGAGGGCGCCCAGACCCTCCAGGAAAGACGGGGGCAGGTTCTGGTGTCCCCAAAGCCTCCAAGCGAGTTCGACTGGTAAGGCGTCGGTGTGGAGAGATTGAGAAGCATTCCGCGTCTATTGGGCGTTTTCACGATCGCATTGGCGGCGGCGCTAACGATGTTCGTCGCCCCCGTGAATGCCCAGGTCCCTTCTGACGAGCCGCTCTTTGTCACGGCAGCGGTGGACAGTGAGCGTCCTTACCTCGGCCAGCAAATCACATACGTGTTTTCCATATTTCAGGGCGCGGGACTGGAAACGGATTCGAAAGAGGTGCGGTATGAGTCTCCTACCTTCGCCGGGTTCTGGAATAGCCAGGAAGTAGAGCAGGAGGAATACACGGCGACTGTGGATTCCAGGGAATACCACGTGATTGAGCTGCGAACGCGTTTGTTTCCGACTGTTATAGGGACGGCAGTTATTGAACCGGGGGTTTTGACCGTGTCTGAGGGAGGCGCCGGGCAGGGGGAGTCTTTTGTGAGCGACACGGTGTCGGTAGAGGTACGTCCTCTGCCCGCGGGAGCGATTTCGGGATTCACTGGCGCAGTGGGGAGATTCGACATTTCCGCGCAAGTGGACTCCACTTCGAGCAGAACCGGCGAACCTGTGCAGCTTCGGGTGGTGGTGTCGGGAGAGGGCAATATCGAGGCGCTGCCGGAACCTGACTGGCCCGACTTCGACGGATGGAGGGTTGTACGGTCGCCCGTTGTCACTGCGACGGAGGTTATGGCCGGAAGGGTGGTTGGGAGCCGCACATACGAATTGAGCTTGATTGCGGAGAAGCCAGGCGACTTGTCCATACCGGAAATCGGCTATCACCACTTTGACCCGGCGGCGGGAGAATATGTGGAGGCGGCTACGAACTCGATTACGGTCACGGTGGCCGGGACCGACGGAGCGGCGACGGCGCCCTCCGGTGCTGACGCGGACCCCGCATCGGAAGGGAGGGAGATGATTATGAGACCAATCAAACCTGTGCCATCGACCCTGCGGCAGAGCGAGGAAGAACCGACGGCGAGCCTTGCGTACTGGGCCGCCTGGATTGTTCCCCCGATGTTAGTCGTGGGGGCGCTGCTGTGGCGACGAAGACGGGCTTCCCTGGAGGCAGCCCGCGCTGAATTACTCCGGCGAAGAGCACTGCCGGACGCACAAGCCGCTTTGTCGCGGGCCGTGGCTTCCGGCACCGTTCCCAGCGTCGCATCGGCCAACGCGCTGCTATCTTATTGTTCAGCCCGCCTGGAACTAAAGGCTAGCGGAATGACACGCGGCGAGTTGCTCCGGCGTCTGAGCGAAGCCGGAATGGAGGCCAACCTGGCGGAACGGGTGGAAGACATCCTTTCTCGAGGGGAAGCCTCGAGGTACGCCCCGTCGCCGGAGGCGGCCGGTGGAGCGGGAGACGAGATGGAGCACACGGCGCGGCTCTTGGACGAATTGGAAGAGGCCATCGGCGCATGAGCGCGAGATTGAGGTCTGTTGTCGGTACGTTGGCGGCGCTGGCGATATTTGTGGCGGTGGTAGGCAGCGTGCACGCGCAGGAGCCTTCTCCGAGAGAGCTTATGGCGGAGGCGAATGCCCGGTACGAGCGGGGCGAATATGCTGAAGCCGCCCAGCAGTACGAGGCGCTGGCCGGGCGCGGTTATCAGGACCCGGCGATTTACTTTAACCTGGGCAACGCGTATATGGAGGGCGGCGACCTGGGGCGGGCGGTACTGAACTACCTGCGGGCTGAAGAGTTGTCTCCAAGGGACCCGGACATCGTGGCCAACCTGGCGCTTGCTCGAAGCAGGACGGTAGACCTGGTCCAGGCTGAGGGCGATTCCCTGGCAGCCAGCGTATCGGACTTCGGGCGACGCTGGGCAACGACTGAGGAATTCGGCCTGGCGGCGCTTGTGCTGTGGGCGGTTTTCGGCGTTACAGCATGCGTCCTGATCCTGGCGCCGAAAGCGCGAGTGAGGGCGCTGCTGCGTGGAGTAGCTGTGGCGGCCTTAGTTCTGATGCTGGGGTGCTTGACGCTGACGCTGAGTATGCTCTACTCAAATCCATACGAGAATTCGGGCGTAGTTACAGTGGGCACGGTTGAGGTGTTAGACGGTCCGGGAGAGCAATTCCCGGAGGTCTTTGTCCTTCACTCCGGCGCACAGGTTCGTCTGATAGATTCACGGCGCGGGTGGGTGGGCATTTCGCTGCCGGGAGGCGAACTGAGGGGCTGGGCGCCTAACTACGCTATAGAGGCGATTGCGGATGATGGCGGAGGGTGAGTCGACAAGCCCATTGTGGGGTTTGCATTAGAGACAGCCATAATTCAAGGCGAGCATTTGCCTACTATGAAGTGGCGCCAGCATCCAAGAGTATCTGTACGATTTCAGGAAGATGCCTGTCAATAGCTAAGGTGAGGACCGATGTCCCATTAGCGGAGACGCCATTGGGATTCGCCCCGGCATCGATGAGGGTCTCAACAATGTCGGTTTTCGGATCGCCACCACTTCTACGATTCTCCCTTTCTTTGTCAATTGCCATGTAGAGGATAGGATCGCCCCTAATGGTGGTGGCATTAGGGTCGGCACCGGCCGCGATGAGAGCCTCAATGACATCAATCCTGGGGGGCCTTTTAAACCAGCGAACACTATATTCTTCCTCAATAGCAAGGTCCAGTGGATGGATTCCGTTATAACCTTCAGCATTAGGATTGGCCCCGCCATTCAACAATAAATGCAATATTTCAGTGTTTGATTGCATAAATGGAAAGAAGCGATCCTTATAGATATCTTCAATAGCCAAATGCAGTGGGGTATCGCCGTCGGGACACACCACGTTCAGCTCTACCTTGGCAGCTATCAAGACTTCTACCGTGGCGGCGTTTTGACTCTCCACGGCCTCGGAAATTGCCCTTCCATCGCCGGTGCCTCCAACAACTGTTGTGGGTTCCGGCGTTGGGTCAACTGTAGAACCGTCCGTGGGTTCCGGCGTTGGCTCAGGGGTGGGTTCGGGTGTGGGTTCAGGCGTAGGTTCAGGCGTTGGCTCGGGGGTGGGTTCGGGGGTGGGTTCCGGTGTGGGTTCCGGCGTGGGTTCGGGCGTGGGCTCGGGCGTGGGCTCGGGCGTGGGCTCAGGGGTGGGTTCGGGCGTAGGATCAGGAGTGGGTTCGGGCGTAGGATCAGGAGTGGGTTCAGGCGTAGGGGTTGCTGTGGGGTCAGGAGTAGGCGTTGGCGTGGGAGTTGCGGTTGGGTCCGGGGTTGGCATTGGCGTAGGCGGGGCCGTTGGCTCAGGAGTCTTCAGCTCAATAGTGGGAGGTGCGTCGCCGACGATTGGCGGTTCCGTGGTGGGCAGAGAGGAGAACATGCCCGGTGGAGCGGAGGGAGTAGACTCGGAATCATCTGTCCCGCCGCAGGCCGCCAGGGCCATGAGGATAAGGCCAACTGCCGCGATTCTAATGGGAAGACTGAGCATTCCCTGAATAGCATTTGGTCTAGACATGTTTTTCATCCGCTCCGACAACCGGCTATATTGAAGTAGAAAGTAACTAAGAGTCCAAAGCTATTGCGCGTCGCTCGCTGCGCGCAGAATATCCAATATCTCGGTACGACCAAGGTCTTCGGCCACTTGGAACAACGTACGGCGGTCCCCTGCCCTGAGATTCACGTTTGCTCCGGCGTCGACCATCAACCGTGCAATTTCAATACGGTTATGATAGATGGCCGCATATAACAGCGGGTAACGTTTCGGGTCTCTGGCATTCACGTCTGCACCGGCGTCAATCATCATCTGGGCAATACCAATCCATTCAATTCACTTGATCTTCAGGACGAACGCGGAATTGGATCTGGGCAGACGGTGTACGGGGGTTATGTTGCGCCATTTGCTACCAGTATCTCCATAACGTCAGTCAGCTCCAACACGGTTGCCAGCTTCAGTAGGGTTTCTCCATCGGCCGTTGTTGCATTGACATCTGCCCCCGCCTCGACAAGGGCATTGATGATGTCAACGTTGGTTGTTTTGCGATAATAGCGAATCAAGTTCTCTCCTTGGATCGCCAGGCCGAGCAAGGGGTTGCCATCAGCGTCTATAGCGTCAACGTCGGCCCCGGCATCCACGAGTATCTGAACAATTTCCTGAGTGCCGGTTCTGCCATGAAAGCGGTTCGTATATTCTTCATCCATTGCCACGTAAAGGATAGGATTGCCATCGACGTCCCTGAAGTTTACGTCCGCTCCGGCGTCCACAAGAAGCTGAATGATCTCCGAACTGCTACTTTGTAAGTGAAATCGATTCCGGTTAAAGATCTTAATCGCCCTAAGTAGTGGAGAGCTACCACCATCGCAGGTCACGTTAACGTCCATCTGAGCGGAGATCAGAATTCTCACAGACTCGGGGTTCTGGGTATTGACGGCATCGCAAATTACCGTTCCATCGCCGGTGCCTTCAACAACAGTTGTGGGTCCGGGCGTTGGTTCAACTGTAGCACCGTCCGTGGGTTCCGGTGTGGGTTCGGGCGTGGGTTCGGGCGTTGGCTCAGGGGTGGGTTCGGGGGTGGGCTCGGGAGTGGGTTCAGGAGTAGGGGTTGCTGTGGGGTCAGGAGTAGGCGTTGGCGTGGGAGTTGCGGTTGGGTCCGGGGTTGGCATTGGCGTAGGCGAGGCCGTTGGCTCAGGAGTCTTCAGCTCAATAGTGGGAGGTGCGTCGCCGACGATTGGCGGTTCCGTGGTGGGCAGAGTGGAGAACATGCCCGGTGGAGCGGAGGGAGTAGACTCGGAATCATCTGTCCCGCCACAGGCCGCCAGGGCCATGAGGACAAGGCCAACTGCCGCGATTCTAATGGGAAGACTGAGCATTCCCTGAATAGCATTTGGTCTAGACATGTTTTTCATCCACTCCGACAACCGGCTATATTGAGGTAGAAAGTACCTAAGAATCCAAAGCTATTGCGCGTCGCTCGCTGCTCGCAGAATATCCAATATCTCGGTACGACCAAAGAATTCGGCCACCTGGATCATCGTACTGCCGACCCTTGTCCTGGCATTGACATCTGCTCCGGCGTCGACCATCAACCGTGCAATTTCAATACGGTTATGATAGATGGCCGCATATAACAGCGGGTAACGTTTCGGGTCTTCGGCATCCACGTCTGCACCGGCGTCAATCATCATCTGGGCAATTCCAATGCGGTTGTGATAAATGGTCGAGTACAACAGCGGGTAACCTCTCCCGTCCTTGGCATTCACGTCTGCGCCGGCGTTAACCAGCAACCAGGCAGCTTCGCTCGTATCTTCATATATCGCCCGATACAAGAGCGGATAGTCATTCGGGTCCTTTGCATTCACATCCGCGCCGGCGTCAATCAGAAACTGGGCAGTTTCGATATTATTCCTACGTATCGTAGAATGCAAGAGCGGATAGCCTTTCTGGCTCTTCGCATTCACATCCGCGCCGGCGTCAATCAGTAACCGAATCATTTCAGAAAACCGAATCATTTCAGAACGGTCAAGCAACATGCTGCTCCAAATAACCAGGTGAACCAACAGTTGATTGCCATTCCGGTCCTTTGCATTCACGTCTGCGCCGGCCTCGACCATTATTTGCACAATTTCAAAATTGTTGTGCCTTATGGCGCTAAACAACAGCGGGTTACCATTCGCATCCCTGGCATTCACGTCTGCGCCGGCCTCAACCAGCGACCGCACCATATCAGAATCGCTTAAATTTATGGCAAAATACAATTCCGGGTGGCCTTCCTCGTCCTTAGTGGGAGGTGCGTCGCCAACGTTTGGCGGTTCCGTGGTGGGCAGAGAGGAGAACATGCCCGGTAGAGCGGAGGGAGTAGACTCGGAATCATCTGTCCCGCCGCAGGCCGCCAGGGCCATGAGGATAAGGCCAACTGCCGCGATTCTAATGAGAAGACTGAGCATTCCCTGAATAGCATTTGGTCTAGACATGTTTTTCATCCGCCCCGACAACCGGCTATATTGAAGTAGAAAGTAACTAAGAGTCCAAAGCTATTGCGCGTCGCTCGCTGCGCGCAGAATATCCAATATCTCGGTACGACCAAGGTCTTCGGCCACCTGGAACATCGTACGGCGGTCCCCTGCCCTGAGATTCACGTTTGCTCCGGCGTCGACCATCAACCGTGCAATTTCAATACGGTCATGATAGATGGCCGCATATAACAACCGGTAACGTTGCGGGTCTCTGGCATCCACGTCTGCACCGGCGTCAATCATCATCTGGGCAATACCAATGCGGTTATGATAAATGGTCGAGTACAACAGCGGGTAATCTCTCCCGTCCTTGGCATTCACGTCTGCGCCGGCGTGAATCAGAATCTGGGCAGCTTCGCTATTGTCTCCATATATCGCCGAATACAAGAGCGGATAGCCATTCGGGTCCTTTGCATTCACATCCGCGCCGGAGTCAATCAACAACTGGATAGCTGCGCTCTTATTTCCATATATCGCCGAATACAAGAGCGGATAGCCATTCGGGTCCTTTGCATTCACATCCGCGCCGGAGTCAATCAACAACTGGATAGCTGCGCTCTTATTTCCATATATCGCCGAATACAAGAGCGGATAGCCTTTCAGGGACTTTGCATTCACATCCGCGCCGGCGTCAATCAGAAACCGAGACATTTCAGTACGGTCAAGAGCAAAAACACTCGTGGGCCATTTCAGCATCGGGTCACCATCCGCTTCCCTGGCATTCACGCCTGCGCCGGCATTGACCATCATCTTTACAATTCCCAAATTGTTGCTCCTAATAGCCCTGTACAACAGTGGATTGCCATTCGCGTCTTTGGCCTTCACGTCTGCGCCGGCCTCAACCAGCAACCGCGCCATATCAGAATCGAATGAATTTATGGCCGAATACAAGAGCGGGTGACCTTCCTCGTCCCTGGCATTCACGTCTCCGCCAGCGTCAATCATCAGCTGCAAAATATCAACAGCGGCATAGTCTATGGCTGAGGACATCAGCGGGTGGCCTTCCTTGTTCCTGGCATTCACGTCCACGCCATCTTGAATCAGCGTCTGCGCCTTTTCAATATCGTTATTCTCTATTGCCGAGAATAGAGAGGACACCGGATCACCTGTCAAACCACAGGCCGACAGGGCCATGAGTACAAGGGCGACTGCCGCAATTCTGAAAGGAAGACTGAGCATTCCCTGAATAGCATTTAGTCTGGACATGTTTTTCATCCGCTCCAATAATCGGCCCCGTGGGAGCCTTTGTCTAACTTCTCGGCGCACCATTGAAGTATTTTCAGCTACCCGATGCGTCAGTCAGGATCTGAAGCACTTCCATGTTGCCTCTATTGACCGCAATGGTGAGGGCCGATTCGCCGAAGGCATTAGTGGCGTGGACGTCTGCGCCGGAGTTGACCAACATCCTGACCATCTCAATCTCTACGTTCTCAATTGCGAGGTGTAGAGCAGGTTCGAAAAAGGCATCTATAGAGTTCACATCTGCCCCGGCGTCAACCAGAATTCTTACCAACTCAGCATCTCCTGTGGCAATTGCGGTATGGAGGGCAGGATCGCCAAAGGCATTCTGCGAGTCCACATCAGCCCCGGCGTTGACCAGGATTGTTATTAGCTCGGGATTTCCAGTGTCAATTGCCAGATGCAAGGGAGGATAGCCAAAACTGTCTTCAGTATTAACATCCGCTCCTCCATTGATAAGCAGGAGCATTGCCTCGCCTTCGCCCTTCTTGATGGCTTCGTGAAGCGCCTCAACACCGGGAGGCGCCGGGGTGGATGTTGAGACTCCCGCTGATGCTGATGTAGAATCCTGCCGGTCGGAAGGGGGCGCCTGCGGGCTGTCTGAAAAGAAGCCCACAGCAAGCAACGCCAAGAGAGCCAGAATGAGCACAGACACTGCTCCTCCCACCAGTTTCAGGGAGCGACCAGACACGATTCGACGATTTCCGGCTTTATTCATTTCTATACCTCAACGACTGAGTTTAGGATTTTGCTTGTATCTTGTTTTAGCTTAAGGCTTGAAATATTCCGGTGTTACTGTAAATAGGCGGCGCTCAACCAACCTCTTCGATCAGACAGCTACCATCGGTCTGCTTGGAAGCAACGAGGGTGTAGGTGACGCCATTAATAGTTGTGTTGCGGAGTTCCAATTTGGTGCTGCTACTAAGGCCCTGGAATTGTCCTGTTCCTGAAGAGCTTACGGAAAACTCTGCGGCAGTGTTGGAATAGGTGCAGCTGCCTCCAGGCTGCACGCTCAGGTTGGCGGCGCAGGTGGGGACTGTCTGAGTTTCGGATTCCGTAGTTGCGTCGTCTACGCTTGATGCTGTACCCGTGCCGGCTGAGTTGATGGCCGAGACTCGATAATGCCGGGTGCTGCCGGCGGAAAGCCCCGTATGAGAATAGCTGGTGCCGGTCGAGTCGGTGTCGTCCTCGAGGTCGCTCCAGTCTGAGCCGTCGGTAGACACTTCAATGCGATAGCCTGTGATAGTTGCACCACCATTATTGGACGGCGCGGTCCAGGAGAGGTCTATCTGTGTCTGGCCATTTGCGGTTGCGGTAAGGCCGGTGGGAGCGGAGGGGGTGGAGGCCGTTGTGGACGCATCCTGAACAGTTACCTTGACTGCGCTGGAGCAGTTGTTTGTGGGGTCTGACTCGTCGGTCACAGAGTCCACGCATGCCCCGTAGTAGTAGACGCCCGCCGTGGAAGAGGCGGTAAGCCCGATGTTTTTGACAGCTCCCCCCGGCGCGCCAAGTTCGAGTACGGACGCAGTGCCGATCACCGAATCTGCTGAAGAAATCGTTGAGTCCGTGGAGCGATAGAAGCGCAGAGTAGTTGAAGGCGAACCGGCTGAGCCTCCGTTCCACACGACGACGCTAAGATTGAAGGATGCACCGGTTTTCGGGGCGCTGGTGCTCACCTTGGGGGTTTCCACCTCCAGGTCGGGGGCGGGAGGCGGGCCGACGGTTACCGTTACCGCATTAGAGCAGTTGTTGCCTGAGTAAGACTCGCCGATCACCAAGTCTACACAGGCGCCGTAGTAGTAGGTTCCTTCCGTGGACGGCGCGGTGATGGTGATCGACTCGGCGCTTGTTGCCGCTGCATCGAGGGCGGATACGGAGTCCGTTCCAACGGAGGTATCGGCAGAGGAGATGGTGGAGTCGGTGGACCGGTAGTAGCGGAGGGTAGTTGAAAGTGATGAACCGTTGCCCCGGTTCCGAACAGTGGCGTTGAGGGTGAAGGACGTGCCCGCAGCCGGAGCGTTGTCACTAACCGTGGGGGTGTCCACAACGAGGTCCGGGGGAGGCGTCGCGCCAACGGTGACGGTGATGGTAACGGCGGTGGAGCATTTGTTGTCGGTGTTGAGTGCGACCGAGAGGTGGTCCACGCAGGCCCCGTAGTAGTAGGTTCCCGCCGTGGTCGGGGCGGTAATGGGGATTGACTCGTCCTCCCTTTCCAGACTGGACAGCCCAGATACACTGTCTGTGCCGAGTTCAATATCGGACGTAGTGATAGTAGTGTCGATGGACCGGTAATAGCGGAGGGTGGTGGGGAATGTTGTACCGGAGCCATTGTTGCGCACCCAGGCGCTGAGAGTGAACTGCGCTCCCGCAACGGGTGAACTTTCGCTCACTTCAACGGCGCCAACCACCAGGTCCCGGGCGGGTCCTGAAACGACCTTTACCGCGAGCGCCGTAGAGCAGTTGTTGGACGTGTCAGACTCGCCAGTCACCGCATCAACGCAGGCCCCGTAGTAGTAGATCCCCGGGGTGGACGGAGCAGTGGGCCTGATGTTAGCTCTTCGCCCTTCGAATTCTGATGTTGAGGGTGACATGGGGGTCAGCGCCTTCGAGCCGACCTCCGTGTCGGATGAAGAAATCGTCGAGTCGGTGGAGCGATAGAAGCGCAGGGTAGTTGCAGGCGCATCGGCATTGCCCTCGTTTCTCACACCGGCGTTGATGATGAAAGACTTCTTGATCGTAGGAACGCTGCCGCCCAAGTTGAGATTGCCAACCACGAGGTCTGGCGCACGCGCCCTACCCACGCTGACTATTATCGCGTCGGAGCAGTTGTTAGTGACATCAGACTCGTCGGTCACCGAGTCCACGCAGACCCCGTAGTAGAAGTCGCCTGCGGTGGCCGGAGCAGTGATGCTGATGGATTCCGCGCTTGTTGCCGATGCGTTCAGGCGTGACACTGAGTCCGTTCCCACGGAAGTATCGGCTGAGGTGATGGTGGAATCGGTGGAGCTGTAGTAACGGAGCGTTGTGGCGCCGGACGAACCGCTGCCCTGGTTGCGCACGGTGGCGCTGAGAGTGAAGGATTCACCGGTTGCGGGATTGCTTGGGCTTGCGGTGGGGGTATCCACCACCAGGTCGGGGGCGGGCGCTGCACCGACGGTGACCGATATGGCGTTGGAGCAGTTGTTGGTATCGTCGGACTCGTCGGTCACCGAGTCCACGCAAGCCCCGTAGTAGTAAACGCCTGCCGTGGCCGGAGCAGTGATGCTGATGGATTCCGCGCCGGTTGCCGAAGCATTGAGGCGTGAGACCGAGTCGGTGCCGATGGAGGTATCGGCTGAGGTGATGGTGGAGTCGGCGGACCGGTAGTAGCGGAGCGTTGTGGAGCCGGACGAACCGCTGCCCTGGTTACGCACGGTGGCGCTGAGAGTGAAGGATGCACCGGTTGTGGGAGCGCTCGTGCTAACAGTGGGGGTATCCACCATCAGGTCCGAGGCGGGCGCTGCACCGACTGTGACCGTTATGGCTTTGGAGCAGTTGTTGGTATCGTCAGACTCGTCGGTCACCGAGTCCACGCAAGCCCCGTAGTAGTAAACGCCTGCCGTGGCCGGAGCAGTGATGCTGATGGATTCCGCGCCGGTTGCCGAAGCATTAAGGCGTGACACAAAGTCCGTTCCCACGGAGGTATCGGCTGAGGTAATGGTGGAGTCGGTGGAGCGGTAGTAGCGGAGGGTTGTGGAGCCGGACGTACCGCTGCCCTGGTTACGCGCGGTGGCGCTGAGAGTGAAGGATGCACCGGTTGTGGGAGCGCTCGTGCTAACAGTGGGGGTATCCACCATCAGGTCCGGGGCGGGCGCCGCGCCGACGGTGACCGTTACTGCGTTGGAGCAGTTGTTAGTATCGTCGGACTCGTCGGCCACCGAGTCCACGCAGGCCCCGTAGTAGTAGACGCCTGCCGTGGCCGGAGCGGTGATGCTGATGAATTCCGCGCCGGTTGCCGAAGCATTAAGGCGTGAGACCGAGTCGGTGCCGATGGATGTATCGGCTGAGGTGATGGTGGAATCGGTGGACAGGTAGTAACGAAGGGCGGTGGAGTCGGAGGAGCTACCACCTTGATTGCGTACGGTGGCATTCAGAGTGAACCGGTCTCCGCCGGCGGGGGCACTGGCGCTTAATGTGGGTGTGTCCACCACGAGGTCCGGGGCTGGGGCCGCGCCGCCCAAGATAGCAGGATTGGCGCTGTCGATATCCGAGCATCCTGCGTCGTTGCAAGCCGTGACCCAGTAGTAATTGGCGTCATCGTCAGGATCGGAGTGAGTATAGGACGTGCCGACCACGTTTCCAGCCAACTCCTCGCAGAGAAGGGGTCTGCCTAACCTGAGTCTGCAACGCGAATCAAAGAAGTCGTCGTAATAGACCTTGTAGTGCGTGGCCCCCTCAGAGGAGGACCATGACACGATAATGGTTGAACCATCGTGCCTGTACCGTACATTGGTTGGAGGATCAGGTGGCGTGGACACCGTGACTGTTACCGCGCCGGAGCAGTTGTTGTCGGTGTCGGTCTCGTCGGCGACTGAGTCAATACAGGCGCCGTAGTAGTAGACGCCTGCGGCGGAGGGGGCGGTGAGTCTGATTGACTCCGGACTGGATGCGGAGGCATCGAGACGTGACACATAGTCTGTTCCCAAGGGGGTGTCGGCTGAGGTGATGGTGGAGTCGGAAGACCGATAGTAGCTGAGGATTGTGGAGCCGGAAGACCCACTACCCTGGTTGCGTATGGTGGCGTTGAGGGTGAACCGGTCTCCGCCGGCGGGCGCGCTATCGCTCACTGTAAGTGTGTCCACCGCGAGGTCGGGGGCGGGTGCAGCGTCGACGTTGACAGCAACGGCGGTGGAGCAGTTGTTGGTGCTATCGTTCTCGTCAGCGAGCGCATCCACGCAGGCGCCGTAGTAGTAGGTCCCTGGCGTGGAGGGGACGGTGAGGTTGATTGACTCGAGCCCGGTAGCCGATGCATCGAGGCGTGACACGGAGTCGGTGCCGACGGAGGTGTCGGCTGAGGTAATGGCGGCGTCGGCGGACTGGTAGTATCGGAGGGTGGTGGAGCCGGACGTACCGCTGCCCTGGTTGCGAACGGTAGCGTTGAGGGTAAACCGGTCTCCGCCGACGAGGGCGTTGGCACTTACGGTGGGGGTGTCTACCACTAGGTCCGGGGCCGGCGTTGCTCCAACGGTGACCGTTACCGAGGCAGAACAGTTGTTGGTTGTGTCGGTCTCGTCGGTGACTGAGTCGATGCAGGCGCCGTAGTAGTAGGTCCCTGCCGTGGAGGGAGCGGTGAGACTGATTGACTCGAGGCCGGTAGCTGTTGCATCGAGGCGTGACACGGAGTCGGTGCCGACGGAGGTGTCGGCTGAGGTGATGGCGGCGTCGGTGGACTGATAGTAACGGAGAGTGGTGGAGCCGGATGTACCGCTGCCCTGGTTGCGAACGGTGGCGTTGAGGGTGAACCGATCTCCGCCGGCAGGGGCGTTGGCGCTCACTGTGGGAGTGTCGACCACGAGGTCTGGGGCAGTTGTGGTGGGCGGCGCGGGCTCGGAGATTTCCGGGAGGACAAACAAACCGTGGCCCCAGCTGTTGTTGGGGTCCGGGTTGTTTATCGGTTGCTGGGCGTTGTCTTTCAGATACGCGACCACCTGGGCCGGGGTGTAATTTGGGAACCTCTGGCGTACCAGAACGGCCATGCCCGCCACATGCGGTGAAGCCTGGCTGGTTCCGCAGAACCGGGAGCTGATGGACGTTTGACCGCAATCGGCGGCGACTCCGTCGGGCTTGGTGCGTCCGTCGGGAGTGGGGCCCCTGCTGCTGTATGAGCTGATGGCGCTTGACTCATCCCAAGGGGTTGCGCCTACGGTCAACATACCGGTATTGGCGCTCTCCGCCGGGTTCAGGATGCTGCCCGATTCAGGGGTGGCGAACTGCATGTCATCGCCTGTAAAGCTGACCAACTGTATCCATTCGGGCTCATCTCCGCCGTTATGCTCAACTATTACTTTGAAGATCCCATCTACTTGTACCCATTCATAAGGTTTATGCAGCGTCTCACCTGTCTGAAAATCGATGCTGTAGGCCGTATCGCTTGGATCGGCCGGATTCACCAGAAGCAGGTCCAGATCCTTGTCGGCCCCATTCCAGGAATCCTCCCATCGCAATTCGAGTCTATTGACATGAAAAGTGTTTTCATAACGGGTCCCGCTGAAGTTGAGAAGATAACGATCCACGCCGTTAACGTTTACTGTTGTGAAGGAAAAGGGGCCGCGCATAAACCAGGTGCGTTTTGAGTGGTTTCCGGCAGCGTTGACCCAAACGATTCCGGCGGAGACTGCCTTATCTATGGCTTTCAGGGGGCTGTTTGAAGCGGGGGACGAACCGTCTCCGGGACCATCGAAGTTCCATACCTGCGAATGATTGATTACTGAGACGTTTTCCGCAATCATCCAGTCAACCACATCCTGCAATTCGCCCTTGGTTCGGGGGTTGGCTATATATAGAGAAGCCTCGGGGGCGATGTCCATAATGGCTTCCGATACTTCTGTGCCGTGAGAGATTGGCGAACCTTCAGAGTTACGGGTTGGGCATTGAGTCAGGTCCGGAGACGGGGGGCTTAGCCACGAGTGATAGCATCTGGCCTCAACGCTGGATGGCAGGTCAGTGCCCATCAAGTTGCTAAACCCAAAGAAACCGCGGTCGATGACGCCTATCTTGATGTCCTGACCAGTGTATCCGGCATCATTCCAGGGCTTTGAGCCGTGAACGTTCACGCCGTTGCCTGTAGTGCCGGAACTGCTTTGCGGCGATTCAGCCGGTTGAATCAAGTCGACACTCAGGACGCCGGGCTGCTGAGAAGTCTGCCCGATCGAGAGGATGGGGATAAAGGCCTCGATGTAGTCGTCTCGTAGAGTTACGTTTGATCCCCCATTATCTTCCAGGAAGGAAACCACGGCGTCCTGGTTTCCAGATAAGTATATGGTCACACCCACCAATTCTCCCTGGTGCACCGGAGCTTCCCGCGCTGCTTCCTCGGCGGAGATCTCGCCGGATTCCACCCTGGCGAGCATTTCGTTGAGCTTCGCACCTGCTTTCGGATGCTCCGGCTCGGTTTTTTCGGGGATGTTTATCGGAGTGGCGCCGTCCTGTGCAGGTGCAGGCGTCACTATCGTTCCCCGAATTGGTCCCGTCCCTTCTCCCATAGCAGGGGAAACGGTCGGGCCCGGGGTGGCCGTCGGAGGGGTGACGGGTGCTGGCACAGCTGTGGGGCCAGGGGTGGCTGCAGACGAGGGAGTCGGCGTGGGGTCTGGCGTAGGAGAAGGCGTTTGGATCGGGGTGGGACTAGGCGTTGGCTCCCTGGTAGTCACATCCAGGGTTGCCGGCTGGTCGCCGATAACGGCTGGTTCACTGGTAGGGAGGGTGGAAAACATGCCTGGAGGAGGCGTTGGTGTGGAGGGAGTCTCCTCTTCGGAGGTAGTGCAAGCCACGAATGCCAGGAGAATCAAGGCGGGCACGGCAAATTTCAGAATTCCACCGACGAACGGCAACATCGGAGCCATTGGAGTCGCTTTCAACCAGCGGAACATGATTAGCCGGTTACGTCCCAGTTGTCGAGCAAGCCGTTGCGCACCGCCCACACCACGAGGGCCTGCTTGGTCTGGACTCTGAGTTTGTCCTGGATGCCGTAAATTGTATTGCGAATGGTGAGCCAGCTGTTGCCCCTGATTTCGGCAATTCTGGCGTAGGTCATCCCCTGAGAGAACAGAGTGAGAATCTCCCGCTCACGGTTGGTGAGCCTTTTCTCAACTTCTACGGAGGGATTGCGGGTCGAGATTCGCACCCCGGTGAACGCGCGCTTTATCGCATCACCAGGCATGCGGTAGTCTTCGCGCAGGATGTCCTTGATGGAGTGCAACAGCTGCTCTTTGCCGTAGTACTTATGGAGGAAACCCGTTGCGCCTGCGGCTATCGCCTCCATGACCGCATCTTCTTCCGAGGAGGCAGTGAGTATCAGGACCCTCGTCTCAGGTAACATGCCCGTAATCTCCCGGCAGGCCTCGATCCCGTTCTTGATTGGCATGATTACATCCATGATGATGACTTCGGGCTTCAGGCTCAGGGCTGTCCTAACGGCGGCGTCTCCGTCACCGGCGTCGCCGACAACCTCAAAGGCACCAAAGCGTTCCAGCACTTCCCGAACGCCGTCGCGCATTATCTCGTGATCGTCAACCAGCATTACCTTTATTGGAGTAGTCTGCACGTTACACTTCCTCCAGGTTTGCGTCGTATGGCATTGTGCACGTTATCGCAATACCGCGCCCTGATTCTCCGGGTATGACTTCGAATGTGCCGCCCATCCGCTCCATTTCCTTTCTCATGTTTGCAAAACCGTGGCCGCGGGCAGCAAAGTCATTGGGAAGGCCTATCCCGTCGTCCATAATTATCATTTGAAGGTGGGCTTCCTCAAAGTTCAGCTTCAAGGAGATTTTCTCCGCATGGGCGTGCCGGAGCGCGTTGGTCATGGCGTTGTGGGCTATGGAGAAGAGGCGTCTCCTTGCGTCCGTTTGGAGCAGCGGTTCCGTGCCTGACTGAACGAATTCCGCAGGAATTGACGTGATCGCAGAGAAGGTTGAGGAGTGGGACCGGAGCACCCGGTTCAGTTCTCTACCCTGAAAAATTGGTCCCGCCTCGATTGGATGCCTCAACTCCCACATGGTGGACTTTGACAGGGCCAGCATGGCTTGTAACTTTGAAACCAGATCATTTCGGTGCTCATCCCCATCGGCGACGGCCAAATCGATGGCAGTCTCAAGGCCGAGGCCCAGAGTGAAGGCGGACTGGGCTATGGTGTCATGTATGCCCTGAGATAGTTCCACCCTCTCGCGGTACAGTTCTTTCTCTCTATCAACCGCCCTTTTCCTACGAGAGCGTTCGAGATTCGAGACGATCTGCTCGAATCTGGACACCAGGCTGACTGCCCCCACAATGGCATACATAGCAATGACATTGGTAAGCAATGGTCCATTCTCCACAAGATCGAAGCCGCCAACCCTGTTTGCAGTAGAGCTCAACGCCACATAGAGCGCGGCCACGACGGTTGCTCCAAGCAAGGAGGTCCTCACGGAGGTGCAAACCGCAGCAAATAAGGCCAGTCCAACGAAATACAGGACGAAGTAGGTGTTACCTTCGCCGCCGGTGGCGCTTGCCAGACCCGACGCGAGGGCCACGACGTCCATGGCGCTGAGAGCCAAGGCCCATCGCCATGATACGTGTCGCCGGGTTTCCATTCGGTATTGAAGGTAGCCGTTCAGTGCCAGCAAGGCTGCTGCGAAAAGGCCGTTCGCAATGTAGGGGAATTGGCCGAAACCCACATGATTGTGCAGCTGGGCCACCCATGCAAATACTGCGAACCATCGCACCCACAACGATATCCTCAGGCCGTGACGCAAGAAGTCGGGTCCGGTCCATATAGAAGCCCGTCGGTTCAGCCCGGCAGTATTTCCTGATGTGGTTTCCATTGGCTTACCTCTACTATGACGTACCATTATATGCAACTATTTAGTGTTGAATAGGTTTGTTTGTACCATTTTGTGAAACTCTTGGAGATTGGCCCCAAGCATGCCTGATTCGCCATCGGAAGACTCTATGTGGGCGAAGTGCAAGACAATTTCTTTTGTTGCCGGGAATGTCTTTTCATAGGAAGCAGATGCGAGTCCGCAAACGAATCGAGAATCTGTGGGAAATGCAGGAGAAAGAGGGGGCTGGCGCCTGCAATGCTGCGAGTTGACAATAGCGGTCGCGGAGGATGGACTCCAGTTGACATAGCCAGTACCGACTTGAACGGTCGCGGTAAAGGTCCGTTCGCTTCCGTCGACAGTGTCGAACTCCGTCTGGATGATTAGGCGTGCAGTGGTGGTTCTGGCCGCGATGGGGCACAAGCCCTAGTCCTTTCAGCGACTCCTCCCTCGTCATCCCTCGCGAACCCGTTGCATCAGCTTGTCGCCACTCTCCCACGGCTGCGACGTCACCGTCCAACTTAATGTCCAGTCGTCCCATCCACCGTCGCACCGGCAACTTCCAGGGATAACGGCACCGAGCCTTCCAGGGCGATGAAGTCCCCGGTGTGGCGCGATACTGCTGTGGGGTGAGAGCTTCAGATTCACGCCATCAAGAGGCATCGGGGGAACGTGACGCCCTCAGACGAGCTCAGGGGGAGGCGAGAAAATATACTGAGACTGAAAAGGGAAAGTGAAGGCTCCAACCATCGAACGGAGAAGACCGCACAACCGAGCCCTCAGGGAGCTACCAGACTTCTCCCTTGGCGTATACCTTCTTCGCGGGCCCGATCAGCTTCGGGTCAGTCTTTGCAATGCGCTCCGCTACCCCGGGGTCGTACTCCAGGCTCCGCAACACGTAGCGCATGGAGTTTAATCGGGCACGCCTTTTGTCGTCCGACTTCACGACGATCCAGGGCGAGGCCTTCGTATCGGTGGCCGCGAACATCAGATTTCGCGCTTCTGTGTACTTGTCCCACAGAGGCAACGACCTGATGTCTACGTCACTCAGTTTCCACTGCTTGAGGTCATCGATTGCGCGGGACATCACCCGCCTGAGCTGTTCCTCCCGGCTCACCGAGAACCAGAACTTGTACAGCCGCATGCCTTCGTCAATCAGCATCTGCTCGAAGAGAACGGCGTCGCGAAGGAAGCGCTCAGTCTCGGCCGGTGTGCAGAAGCCCATCACCGGCTCGATGACCGCCCTGTTGTACCAGGAGCGGTCGAAGAATACGATCTCTCCCTTGGTCGGCAGGTGCTGCACGTAACGTTGGAAATACCACTGCCCGCGCTCTCTCTCGGATGGGGCAGGCAGCGCAACCAGCGTAGTGCCGCGCGGATTCAAGTGCTCCATGAATCGCTTTATCGTGCCGCCCTTTCCGGCGGCATCCCGCCCCTCGAACAGCAGAACGATACGCTCCCCGGTCTCCTGTACCCATCTCTGCATCTTCAGCAGCTCGACCTGCAACTCGGCCTTCTGGCGCTCGTACGTGGCCCGCGGTAGCTTGGTGGGATAGGGGTAGGAGTCGCTGATGACCTCGCCGCGAGGGGTGTTCTCTACCTTGCGCAGAACTTCCTCAGGGATGCCCTCAGTAGGCACCAGTAGGCTAAGAGGGCCTCGTTGCACAGTCAACTCTACCATGCCAGGTATCGTACAACGGAGAGCTGCTCCCGTCAATTTCCGCCTGAGGACGGGACGCCGGTGCCCCAATCTTGGATAGTAAAGCACTTCGGAGGGTGACGGGACATAGTGACGAGGGGTCTAAGGGGACGTGGCGTGACCAAGATAAGAGCGTCGCAAGAGGGAGATTAGGAACCCACAGGCTATCACGATGAAGAACGGGCGGACAACTATAGATATCAAAGGATTTGCAGGAGGATTGGCGTTTAGTGAAAAGGCAGTGTAAGTGCACCACCTCGTCGTCATTGGTCAGCAAGAATTCTACCAGGAAGTGTGGCGGCGAAAATGCTCTCTTATAAGGGCTGTGATTTGCGAGAGCCAAAGAGCTTCGGAGGGAGATTGAAGAGCAACGATATTTTCGATATAATAGCAACAATACCCACTACAACATTTCATTAAACTACGGTACACACCCCATCTCAGTTGCGATGAGATCCAAGTTAAACGAATATATGGTTTGGCATCTGCGAAATGAATAATGCAAAACGGATAATAGACCGGTTCGGCGGACAGTCCGCATTGGCAGCCTTGCTGCGAAAACGCCAAAGTACGATCCAGCACTGGGCCAAGACTGGGAGGATCCCGTCCCAATGGCACAAGCCTCTGATGAAGTTGGCAGTCCAGCACGGCGTAGTTCTCGAACCAAAAGACTTTGTGACTTCCGAGTCGCTATACATTGAGCCGGCCGAAGGGAGACTGGGTGTCTTGCTGGTAGGACTGGGAGCCGTATCTTCAACATTCATAGCCGGCGTCGAGCACATTCGACGCGGCACGAGACTGCCCATTGGATCGATTTCCCAGCTTGCCACCATGAGGCTCGGTAAGCGTTCTGAGGGAAGGACGCCATTCATAAGAGACTTCGTTCCTATGGCAGATCCGAACCAGTTGGTCTTTGGAGCGTGGGACCCGATTCCAGACGACGCCTATCAGGCGGCTGTCAAAGCGGGAACTCTAAATAGATACGAAGAGATCGAACCCATTGCCGGCTTCCTGAAGTCCATCCAGCCAATGTCGGCAGTCTTCAGCGGGGAGTATGTAAAAAGAATCAGCGGCACAAACACCAAGATGAACTCGTCCCTGCTAGCCGCAGCAGAATCCATCAGGGAAGACATACGGCGCTTCAAGGAGACTAATGGCTGTGACCGGCTGGTGGTGGTGTGGTGTGGATCCACCGAAAAGTACATTACCGAGGAAGATGTCCACCAAGACATCGAATCATTCATCGGCGGGCTTCAAGAAAACGATAGTAGCATCGCGCCTTCAATGGTCTACGCCTATGCCGCGCTGATGGAGGGAGTCCCATTCATAAACGGAGCTCCCAATCTGACGGTGGACATTCCAGCGTTGGAGGGGTTGGCCAGGACCAATGGAGTTCCAATTTGTGGCAAGGATTTCAAGACGGGCCAAACCCTGGTCAAGACAGTAATCGGTCCAATGTTGAAGGCAAGGATGCTGGGCTTGAAGGGCTGGTTCTCCACAAATATACTCGGGAACCGGGATGGCGAAGTACTCGATGAACCGGAGAACTTTAAGACGAAAGAGGAGTCAAAGCTGGGAGTATTGGAATATCTACTTCAGCCGGATTTGTACCCTGACCTTTATGCGGATGCCTACCACAAGGTGAGGATCAACTACTACCCTCCACGTGGTGACAACAAGGAGGGCTGGGACAACATTGATCTGGTTGGTTGGTTGGGCCACACAATGCAACTCAAGGTGAATTTCCTCTGCTCAGACTCCATACTTGCGGCGCCACTCGTGCTTGACCTTGTCTTGTTCATGGATCTGGCGCAACGTGCAGGCATGTCAGGCATCCAGGAGTGGTTGTCCTTCTATTTCAAGAGTCCGCAACATGCGCCCTCCGTCTATCCTGAACATGACCTCTTTATTCAGCAGACCAAGCTGAAGAATACACTGCGTTGGCTGATGGGCGAGGACCAGATTACGCACTTGGGAATGGAATACTACCGCTCCTAGGGCACCGGCGTCATCTTCGACTCGTCAATAACACGCAGTCGCCCAATTGGATTTGACCCATCTCAAAGAAAATGCATTTCCTTACAGGGTAAGTGGCAGCACCGGTGCTGCCACGGCACTCCTAGATTACGGATAGGGCCATCGCCTGGCTACAAGTCATAATTGCGCGTCGATCTAGGAAGATGGCAGGGATCTCTTAGGTTGATCCTAGAAATGCAGCCTGATTGTACAGGTGAAGGTTCTAGATTTTGACCAGTATGGTGGGCCAAGGCGTACCGATTTGCGAACTTTTCGCTGGGAGGTCCTACTGTGAGAACTTTAGTCGCTGGTGAGCCTGAGTGGGCGGTAGGTAGCGGTATCTTCGAGATGTGGCTCGGCAGCCCGACCGTCCCTGCGAGCACATATCATATCAGCGGGCCGGTCGGCCTGTCCGCCCCGGTGTGCGGCCATTCTTCGTTGTTCCAAGCCCCCGCAACATAGTAGAATAGCAGTGAAGTATGTCCTGACGGGAGGATGCATGAGAGACGCAAACTTGCCAGCGCCCGCGCAACCATCCCGACCGACCGCGCCAACCCTCCCGTTGGAAGAGACCGCCCGCCTGGGTGACGAGATTTACGAGCGGGACATCCGGCGGCAGGTGGAGGATGACCACCACGGGGAGATCGTCGCCATCGACGTGGACAGTGGAGACTTTGCCATCGCCGACGCAGCCCTTGCCGCCGCGGACGCCCTGCGAGAGCGGCGGCCCGCCCCAGACGTTTGGGTAGTGAGGGTGGGGTATCCGACGCTGCGCACCTTCGGGGGCAGCTCCCTAAGGGGGACCGGATGATAGAGGGTTTCGTGAACGCCAATCGCGAAGCCATAGTGCCCCTGTCACTCCGTGGCCCGACAGGGCAGACGCGGGAAGTGAATGCCGTAATAGACACCGGCTACAGTGGCGCTTTGACCCTGCCGCCTGCGTTGGTCGCGGAGTTAGGGTTGCCCTACGTGTTCAGCAGTAAGGCTACGTTGGCTGACGATACAGAAGTGGGCTTCCGCGTACACCGCGTCACCACGCTTTGGAACGGTGGGGCGCGACACATCGAGGCCGATGCCGTAGGCAGCGCCCCGCTTGTGGGTATGCTGCTTCTGGACAGCCACAATCTGAACATCGACGTCGAGGACGGCGGTCGCGTCGTCATCCAGGCCAAGACTTAGCCTGTCTCTCCTCCCTCCCATTCGCTGCTGCATGCACTCAGCACCCCTTCAAAAGACTCGGGAAAACATCGCGGCCCGGCCCATTGACAAAGAGGTCGATTCGCGGCGGTCATGCCGAGCCTCGGTGGGTCTAGCGTGGGAGTAAGTTGGCGATGAGCTTGCTTGTTGAGGGCATTATACCCGCGCCGGCTCCGGGGCCTGGGTAGCCCCGGGCTTCTTCCACTGGCAGTACCCGTCCTGAGGCGCGGCATCGCCGCCTTCACCGGCTCGGTTCCCTGCTGCGTCAGACCGGTCACGCGCCAGGCCATTCGCCGATTCGATCCGGCGGCCAATGCCCGACAGTGGCGTGGACCAGGCGGGACCGCGCTTTGATTTCCCCTTCTGTTCACCGTGGCGCGCCGGGTCGCGGGCAAGGCAAGGGGCCGCCATGAGACGAGCTGGCGGGCCCCCACAGGCTCCGGTTTCTTCCGGCTGATCCGGCGCGCCGGATTAGCTGTCGTCCATTAGTCGTCGTCGATGATGGTCATGGTCCCTTCCTCGCGTTCCAGCGTCGCGCCATTCGGGGAGGAGAGCGTCACCGTGAAGACTTCGTCCGGCTCATCCTTGGAATCCTGATTCAGCCACACGGCTCCCGTGCCGCTGGTCTCGCCGGCACGAATCACTATCTCTCCTCTCGCATGCCAGAAGTCGTAGTCGTAGCCCTGCCCACCGCGCGCCCGGTCTGGGCCTTGCGAATGACTGGTAGTCCACTGCACCGTGACGTCCTCGTTCGACGCCTCGGAGAGGGTCACCCGGAATACCAAGTCTGAAGCGCTTTCCGATGCGGAAGCGTCCGCTATGGAAATGGTTATCGCGGTCTCCACCGGCGGCGCATCGTCGTCGTCGGCCACGCTGACCGTGGCGGCCTGGTTCGTGCCCAGGTCGTAATCGGCGCCGTCCACCAGGGTGGCCGTGACCGAACCGTTGGCTTCGTCCGCTGAGTCGTCGGTGGTGCCGAGGGTCAGGGTGGCGCTGCCCGTGGTCGGAACGGTCACCGTCCGCTGGCCCGTGGTCGCCCCGTAGTCGCCGCTGGCGGTGACGGTCACGCTGACCGACAGCGCGCTCGCCGGCGTCGGGTTCGCGGTGATGGTGAAGCTGGCGTTTCCGCCCTCGGTGACGCCGCTGCCGGCGGTGATGCTCACCACCGGAACGTCGTCGTCCGCCACGCTGACCGTGGCGGCCTGGTTCGTGCCCAGGTCGTAATCGGCGCCGTCCACCAGGGTGGCCGTGACCGAACCGTTGGCTTCGTCCGCTGAGTCGTCGGTGGTGCCGACGGTCAGGGTGGCGCTGCCCGTGGTCGGAACGGTCACCGTCCGCTGGCCCGTGGCCGCGCCGTAGTCGCCGCTCTGAGACACCGTGACGCTCACGTCCAAGTTGGCCGCCGGGACCGGGCTGGCGGTGATGGTGAAGCTGGCGTCTCCGCCCTCGGTCACGCCGCTGCCGCCGGTGATGGAGACCGCCGGGACGTCGTCGTCGGCCACGCTGACCGTGGCCGTGCCCTGCGATGAGGACACCGTGTAGCCGTTGCCGGCGTTCACGGTTGCGGTGACGGAGCCGTCGGCCTCGTCGTTCCCGTCGTTAGTCGTGCCGACGGTGAACGTCGCACTGCCGGCTGTTGGGATGGTCACCGTCCGCGCGCCGGTGGTTGCGCCGTAGTCGCCGCTGGCCGAAACCGTTACGCTGACCGACAGCGCGCTCGTCGGCGCCGGGTTCGCCGTGACCGTGAAGCTGGCGTTTCCGCCCTCGCTCACGCCGCTGCCGCCGGTGACGCTAACCACCGGTATGACCACCGGCTGCGGCGGCTGTTGCTGCTGCGGCGGGTCGTCGTCGTCCTGGACTTGCGCCGTCTCCGACGACACCTGCCCGACGGTGTAGCCGCTGCCGCCGTTCAGCGTCAGCGTCACCGAGCCGTCGGCCTCGTCCGTGGAGTCGTCCGTCGTCGGCAACGTCAGCGTCTTGCTGCTCGTGCCGCCGGCGATGGTCACCGTGCGGGAGCCGGCAGTTACGCCGTAGTCGCCCGAGGTGGCAACCGTCGCGCTCACCGCCAGGTTGGCCGTGGGCGCGGGGTTCGCGCTCACGGTGAACGTCACGTTGGAGCCTTCGGTTCCGCCGGCGGCGGACGTGATGTTCACCTCCGGCGTGGGCGGCGGCGTCTGCTGGGTCTGCTGCGCCGCCATTGCCGCCAATGCCGCCTGCACTTTGGGTAGCGTGACGATGCCGTCCTGCCAGCCATGGCGTTTCGAGTCCGCGAGCCAGGCGGCGATTTTCGCATCGCTCATGCCGGTCCGGCCTTCCAGACGGTCGAGGATCAGGTTCCAGTCGCGGATGCCGGCCGCGTGGTTCCGAGCGGTGAAGGCGTCGATGTGCGCCTGGACTTCCGCGATCAGCGCCGGGTCCACCGTGTAGGTCGCCGGCTGCTGCTGTGGCTGCAGCGGCGGGTCGTCATCATCCTGGACTTGCGCCGTCTCCGACGACACCTGCCCCACCGTATAGCCGCTGCCGCCGTTCAGCGTCAGCGTCACCGAGCCGTCGGCCTCGTCCGTGGAGTCGTCCGTCGTCGGCAACGTCAGCGTCTTGCTGCTCGTGCCGCCGGCGATGGTCACCGTGCGGGAGCCGGCAGTTACGCCGTAGTCGCCCGAGGTGGCAACCGTCGCGCTCACCGCCAGGTTGGCCGTGGGCGCGGGGTTCGCGCTCACGGTGAACGTCACGTTGGAGCCTTCGGTTCCGCCGGCGGCGGACGTGATGTTCACCTCCGGCGTGGGCGGCGGCGTCTGCTGGGTCTGCTGCGCGGCCTCGAAAGCCTCCTTGGCCTCCAGCTCGGCGACCACCTGGTCCCACACCGGACTGCTGTAGGTGTTGGCCATCTGCCGCGCCTCGGCCAGCGTCAGGGCGCCGCCCGTGACACCGGCCGGGTCCAGCGCGCCCAGGGCTACCAGCGCCCGCTGCCAGCGGTTGACGTGGGCCGTCCCGTGATGCGTCTGCGACGCCAGGTACTCCACCGCCGCGATCACCTGCGGGTCCGCCGTGTAGGTCGGCGGCGGCGGATCTTCCGGCGCGCCGCCGACGATGCCGTCGGCAACGACCGGATCGTCGTCAACCAGCGTCAGGGTGACGCTGGACGGCGCGCCTACCGTGTACCCTTCGCCGGGCATGATCCGCCCGACCACCGTGCCGTCGGCCCGGTTCACCTCGTCGGAGTAGGTTGTGATCGTCCACGTCGTCGAGGACTCCCAAGCCGGGATGATGATCGTGGTCAGCTGGGAGCTGGCGACGAGGTCCACGCCCGAGCCCATCTCCTCATCCGCGGCTAGGTCGACCGTGACGTCGAACTGCGGCGCCGGGTCGACGCTGATGGTGAAGGTCACGTCGTCGCCCTCGGTGACCGACGTCGCCGCGCTGGCGATGGTCAGCGTCGGCGGCAGCGCCACGACCTGTTCCGAACCCTTGGGTACGACCTCGACCACGCGGGTCTCCTCGTAGAGCAAGTTGCTGATATAGCGACTGGCCGTGTTCTGGTTGGGGCCGGGTTGACGCAGGCTGGGGTCGGGCAGGTCGGTGTCGGTCCGCCTCAACCAGTCGTAGTTCCAGAAGGTGATCGCCTTCCTGGTTCCCGGCGCCGCGCCCTCCCTGACGTGCAGTCTCAGCCTGACCGTGCCGTTGGCCGCCGCGTTGACATCAGGGCCTGTGCCCCAGTCGAAATCGGTAGAGGCGGATGGATTGGGATTACCGTAACTGTTCGGCGACACCCCGATGTCGCAAACCGGGTCAATAAACCGGTCGCCGCAGCCGCTGACCTTGACGTAGATGTAATCCCGGCCCCGACCGTTAGCCAGCGACGGGTTCAACAGCTTGATCAGCACGTCGTGGGTAGCGCCCGCCTCCAGTTCGTCCGGGATGGCCTTCTGCAGGCCGCCGTCGCTCGCCTTGGTCCAGGTGGCCCCGTTGTCGCCGGAGTACAGGAACTCCTGATCCCAAGTGTCGTCGTCAACGATGCGGAGATCCACGTATCCCGATCCGTACGCCGGCGGCGTAACTTTTCGTTGCTGGGTCTGACCAATCCCCTCCTCGCCGGGCGGGCCGTCGTACACGTAGCCGCTGCCTGGCACGGTCGTGCGCACCCAGTGCTCCAGCACGATGGCTTCATCGTAGGCGTCGGCGTCGTGACCGGCGGAATAGATGACCGTCTGCCAGCCGTCGCGCTCCGCCCATGACACGTGGTTCATGTGGTGCCAGCAGCCGCCGGTCAGGTCATGCCACTGCGTGCGGAACGTGAACGCATGGTCAGTTACCGTGTCATAGCTGCTCACGCCAATCGGACTACTTGACGGATGGTCATCGGTCCTGTGGCACTGGATCCGGTCCCAATCCGCCAGACCGGCACCGATGTTGTGAGGGGCGCCTTGCTCTCGCGTGTCCTTGATGCGGACGGAGGCTTCTCCAAACTCCTGGTCCGTGTGTCCGATCAGCTTGTACTGGTACGTGACCGTGCCGCCGCCCTCCACCAACTGGACCAGCGGGCGGTCCGACTCCACCCAGCCGACGTCAGTCTCGGGCACGCAGCCGCCGTTGGGGCAGGTGCGGAAGAGGATCGAGCCCCCGCGGCTGCCGTCGCGAATCTGTATCACCGCTTTCCCTACCCGTTCCCCCGACTGGGTGAATTCGAGCTCCAGATCCATATCATCCGCTACGGTGTCCTCGATGACTTGGATGTCGAACCGCGCGATGCGGTTGTGGACCGCGGCGTCAAAGGACGCGCTGCTGACGGCGGCGCTGCCGCCGGCCGGGTAGTAGATCTTGTACTCGCTGTCGGAGGGGGCCGGGTCGACGCTCACCGATACCATGCCCTCGGTCAGTCCGAGTCCGCTGACGACGATGGTCTTGCGCTCGCCTTCGTGCAACCGCTTGTAGTTGACGTCGAACGGCGTACCGGTGTCCACCTGGAACACCGGGGAGATGCCGTACAGGGTATGCGACTGGCTGACGGGGGCGTTGTTGTCGCTGATCGGCCCGGTTGTACTCTCGCCGACGGAGAATCGTCCCCGCCGGGCATGGGTGGCGTGGCCCAGATGGTTGGCGTGACTGGAGCCGCCGGTGGCGGTGCCGGTCCAGGGCCAGTCGGAGTGACTCTCCGGGGCGCCCCACTGGGTTCTGCGGTCCGGCTGGAGCCAGTTCTGCCACCGGTCGCTCCAGAAGCCGGCGTAGTTCGGCGCCACCTGCGGGCCGTTCAGCCAGTAGATGGGCACGCCGCCGCCGGTCAACCCGGCGTGGTTGCGGGCGCTCACGGACGCGGTCGAGCCGACCACCCGGAACTTTTGGGCGTAGGGCCGGATCGCGGTGTGTCCGGCGGCGGCCCGCGCTCGGACGTGGGCGTCGTAGGTGGCGATGTCGCCGGAGGTCGCGGGGAGGAAGCTGGTGGTGATGAACAGCAGCCGGAACTTGCCGCCGGGCTGGACCCCGCTGGGGATCAGAGCCCAGTCATCAGGGACGACGACCACGTTCTCGACGTTGCGGATCGTCAAACTGAAACGGGCAGTCTGTGGGGGTGAGCCGGTCGTATGCGGGTCGGCTCCGCCGCCCACGTTGGTGGCGGACCCGAGCGTCCCATCGAACTCGGCGTTTGACGCCAGACTAATGGTGATCGCCTCGTTTAGTTCCTGATTGAGGTCATCGAGTTCGGCGGCGACCTCCAGGACGGCAGTCTGCGCGCCCGCGCCGCTGAAGGTGACGACCTGGTGCGCGAACGCCTCCCCGCTACCGACCACGGGCAAACCCAGGGATACCCCGGTATTTGGCGAGTCTTCGTCCAGCGTGATGGACCAATCCGACGTGGTGACGGCGGCAGCGGATTGGTCGATGCGCAGCGGCACGGCGATGACCTCGGCGGGCCCGTGGTCCCCGGCGCCCACCAGCGGGCGGCTCAGGCTCACCTGAAACCGCACCTTGCCCCCCTCGTCCAGCTGGGACGGCTCATCTGGGAGTTTGTCCAGGGTGACCACCGTCGGGTCGTTATCGACCACGGTCAGCAGGACCGTGCGGTCTGCGGGGACGACGGTAAACGGGTCGCCCGGGGGGGTGTTGGGATAGATCTGCACGTAGGCGTAGTTGGGGTTGTCCACGCTGTCGTCGTTCGGATGTATTCGATACGCGATACTGGTGCCACCCTCGGCTATCAGCGTGCCGATGACCTGCGTGTTCCCGTTCTGGGCAGTTCCCGGGGTCCCCGTGTCGATGCCGCCGGCCGGCGCCGGACTGTCCAGGGTGAAGCGAAGCATCCGTGCGCCGGCCAGGCCTTCGGCCATGGTGGGGTAGGTGAAGCCGGCCGGAGGTCCGGCGCCGTCGATGGACATCGTGATCGTGCGCGTGGTCTGCGCCGCAGCGTCAGGCGCGCTGCCGACGAACAGCGTCAGCAGCAGCGCCGGGAGCAGGCCGAACAGCAGCGCCGCCCGCCCTGCCAGCCGCCTCCGGGGAGACGGGGAGTTGCTCAAGAAAGACAATGATTTCATCAGGACCCTCCGTAACGCTTGGGGTGGCTAAAATTCTCTTCTACCCGGCAGAAGCGCGGTCGGGAACACGTGACAAGGCCCGGCCAACTCACGTTGGCCGGGCCCGCTGGATACTTAAAAGGATGACGTCGCCGCTGCTATCCGCTGCTGAAGCCGGAAAGCGCCGACGTCCCTGGAATTTACATGCCCTGGGACGGGGGGGGGGGGGGGGGGAGATATCCTCAGCAGGTTAGTCATGTCGTCGAACCTTCCTGTCGCCCGGCTTATGACACTACGCCGTGAGGGCGCTGGATCGCTCTATTTTCTAATTCGAATCATACAGGTTACTTGAAGTCACCGTAGAGTATCCGCCAATCTGGACGGAGATGTCAATATGAACGGCGGCCAATGTTGTTGTTTGGATGACAACATGCGACCAGGCAAATGGCGACAAGAAAGACGGGCTTACATAGTCAGACCGGGGATTCTACCGACTGGCTTCGCTCGTTCGGTCCTCTACGGACTGCACGGACGCGATTATCGGTATGCTAAACGCAGAAAGGCGCCACATATAGTTGAGTGGGGGAGGACACCCAAATTTGGGTGTCCTCCCCCACTTGTGTTGCGGCCTAGCGCCCTGCGTAGACCGTCTCCTTTTCCCGTTCCTGTTCCAACTCCATTGCCCACTCTAACATGGACATGGAGGCGGGCTGGGGCTTACCGTTCCTGCGCTTCGGTTTCACCGGCTCCTCGGCCATGAACTCGGCCCAGGAGAACAGCGACTGCTGCGGCTCGTGGGCTTCGTTGTGATGGTCATTGCCGTTGGCGTGGCGACCATTGGCCGGGACAAGCTCGACCGTCGGCCCGAACACGTCCTCGTGGTGGCCGTTGCCATTCCCGTTGCCCCCGTATCCAGTACGGGGCAGGCTGTTGACCGCAATGGTCTCCGGCTCAACCTCGACGATCTTCCAGCCGTCGTCCACCAGCAGCTCCTCGGCGGCGGCCTCGGCGTTCCGCGCCTGGGCGAAGACCTCCTCCACCGTCTCTACTTCGTCCTCCTCCTCTCCGCTGACGATCCTGCGGGCCAGGGCCATCATCATGTCGTCGCCGTCGTCCCCGAAGGCGGCGAGCCCGTCCTCCGGCAGCTCCCCCTCGACGGCGAGGGAGCTTTGCAGCTTCTTCGCCACCAGCTTGAGGGCGTCGGCCTGTAGGGTGTTGCGGTAGGACATGAACACCACCTTGACCGGGCGGGTCTGCCCGATCCGCCACGACCGCCGCGACGCCTGCCTCATCACGTACACGCTGTAATCTATCTCATCCCAAACTATCGTCGGGAAGTCGATGAGGTCGAGGCCCGTCTGCACCAGCCTGGGGTGACAGATGAGCACGTCGATGCCCTGTTTGACCTTGTCCGCCACCCACTTCTCCCTCTTGTCGGGAGCCACGGCGTCGGCCTTCATCACCGCCACCCTGAACCCGTGCCGGGTGAGGATGTCGTCCATCCGCCCGGTGATGTCCCGCGTCCCCGTGTGGGTGACGTAGACCAGCACCCTGCGCCCCTCCATCCGTTCGGCGGCCACCAGGTCGATGAGCGCCTGCTCCTTCGGGTAGAGCTTCTCCTCGGACAGGGGCGGCACCTGCACGATGACGTCGCCGCTCCTGGGGTCGAAGACCGTCTCCCCCTTGGTGCACCCGTCCGGGTAGGCAAGAAGGGTTTGCAGGTATGTTGCGAGCAACCTCTTGGAGCCGCTCTTGAGGGCCTCGGCCAGCTCCTTGCGCAGCTCCTCGAACACGGTGTCGTAGGCGCTGCGCTGGGAGTAGCCCGTCGCGTCTTTCTCCGAGTCCATCGAGGACAGGAGAATCTGCTCGGTGTAGTCCGGCAGCCCAGAGGCCACGTCGGAGAGGCGCAGGAAGACGGTGTTGCCAATCAGGTGGAAGAGGGCTGACGGGGCGAGCCCCGGCCTCTCCCTGACCACCTTGCGGAACTTCTTGCGCCTGCTGTTGCGCCCATCCTCCATCGACTCGTCGTCGGGCTTGCCGATGGAGTGCTCGACGAAACCGTACCGCTCGATCCAGCGCCCCTCCTCGGAGCGCCCGAACTCCGTCCTGAGTTCAGGGGAGAAGCAATAGAGTAAGTGGAACAGCGTCGAGCTGTACCCGCCCATGAGGGTGCCGCTCAGGGAAAGGGACTTGCCGCAGGCGTCTGCGAGGACGCCCGCCGCGATGCCCTGGGCCGAACCGCGCCCCTTGTATTCGTGCACCTCGTCCGTTATCAGCAGGTCGAAGAAGCCCCTCATGTGGTGCTTCACGTAGTCCGCGAGCGGGTACCTCTTCGGGCCGGACTTGTCCGCCTGCCAGAGGGGGGAGCCGCAGTAGGAGCAGACGTGCCGCCTGCGGTTCAGGTCGGCGTCGGTCAGGGGAACCCCGTCCTTGTCCGTGATCTGCGCCGTGCAGTCGGGGCAGCAGGGGACCCGGAACGGCTCGCCCGTCTCCTCGTCCCTGATGAGCCTGCCCTTCGACGTTGCCCACCGCTGTATGACGGCGGCCTGCCAGCGGTAGGACAGCTTGGCCCGCTCCCGGCTCATCACCGCGAAGAGGGGGCCGGAGCCGATGGAGAGGCGCAGCCTCTCCAGGTCGGTGATGGACTCGACGATGGCGGCGCGGGCGAGGGGCACCGTCTGCTCCACCTCCCGCTTCCACTTGGGCACCAGGTGGGGCGGGCAGAGCACCAGGATGCGCTGGAAGCCCGCCATGTTCGCCGCCGCCACGCCGATGAACGTTTTGCCCGTCCCCATCTCGCCCACCACCGTCGTTCCCCGGTGGGCTTCGAGGGAGAGGGCCGCTCCCTTGATGGCGTCCCCCTGGGCCCCCAGGGGGGAGCGGAGCAGGCGTGGGAGCGTGCCGCCGTTCTCCGAGGGCCGGTAGAGCGGCGGGTAGGACTCCACCACCCGCTGGGCGATGGCCTCCTTGTAGGTGTCGATGAACTCTCCGAGGTTCATGTCTTTCTCCTTCCTTCATGGGAATGTGTTGCGTCCGATGACCCCGCATCGAGCACGTGGCAGGCTTGGCGAGGCGCAGGGGCTTCGTTGGATGTGCGGCTCGATGGCGAGCCGTCTAAGCGGCGAGCAACGCCTTTCTGCGGGCGGCTTCGGCGGCCCTGGCGTCCTCGTAGCAGCGTCCGCTCAGGTGGTATGCCTTCACCGGCGAGGACACGGCCCTGCCGTACTTGTCCAGGTCCACCGAGGCGGTCTGCATGGCGGGTTCTCCGGCGAGGATGGGCTGCCCGCAGCGCGAGCAGGCTTCGAGGGTCATCATCGTCTGCATATCTTCACCTTCCTTATATGGGGTGTGTCGCTTCCGAAACGAGACGAGGCCCCGCCGTCCCTTCCGAGGACGAAGCGGGGCCTCGTGGTGGCGGCTGATGTAGGCCGTCTACGCCGCGATCTCGACGATCTCGCCGTCGCCCAGGTCGAGGGAGACGACGGTGGTCTTGAGCCGCTCGCGGTAGACCTCCTTCTCCGGGGTGTCCTCGACCTGCACCATCTCCTTCGAGGTCCTGCCCTTGACCAGGATGCGCCTGTCCCCCGATTCGAGGACGAGGTTGTCGAGGAAGCCCGCCGCCACCAGCATCGCCATGTGACCCCTGCGAAGGGGCATCAGCGGGCGGGTGCGGGTGTCCTTTGCGGGCCAGAGGGAGTCGGTTATCTCCGCGCTGGCCCACAGCCCCGTCCGCCTGGCCTCCGTCGCCGCGGCGACGGGATCGACGGTGCGGGTGGTGAACAGGATGTCGCCAGCCGGGGTCGCCTTCGCCTTGAAGAAGGGGTAGCGCACCCCTCCCAGCCGTTCGGGGTCTCCCTCCGACCACCTGTTTACCGTCTCCTCGGCGGAGGCGTCGGGGATGGGGTCGGCCTTGCGATAGCCGAGCAGCACAACCTGGTCGAACACCTCACGCTCCGGGTCCGGGAAGGCCCAGCAGCGCAGGTTCCGGTAGTGGGTGGACAGGTAGCGGGCCGACACCGAAAGCCTCTGGCGAGGCACGATGAAGACCAGCAGGCCGCCCTCGGCCAGGTAGCGGGTGCAATGGGTGAGGAAGGCGTGCTCGACGCGCTTGTCCTCCTGGTCCCAGTCATATGGCGGGTTGACGTAGGCGAGGCCGAAGGCCCCGTTTGCGATGGAGGTGGCGAACAGGTCAGCGGCGAGGGCGCGGTCGAGGCGGCGAGCCGCTTCTTCCGCCCTGTCCCGGTGAAGCTCCACGCCGTAGGTCTCGACGGGGATGTTCCCCCGGTGACGAAGCTCCTCCGCCAGCTGCGCCACGGCGTCCCCGCCCCCGCAGCAGGGGTCGAGGACGCGCAGCGTCTCCCGGTTGTAGTTGTGGTGGCCGTAGGGCGTGTCTATCAGCCCCGCGATCATGTCCACCACCCTGTCCGGCGTGGGGTAGTAGCCCCCCTTGCTCTGAGCGGCCAGTCTCATGGCGTCTCTCCCTTCTGTGTGTCGTCTGTGGTGTCCGCCGAAGGCCCGAACCGGCAGGGTTCTGGCCGGCAGAAGTGGCAGTCCCTTCTTGCCCTGGGAGTCGGCACGTAGTCCTCTGCGGTCATCGCCGCGAATATCACCTGGATGCCGCAGGAGCCGCAGTGGTATGTCTCCCCGGTGTGGATGTCCTTGTCGAACTCTTCCACCTGCGCGAACCGCTCGTCGCAGTGCGGGCAGGTGAAGAACAGCGTCTGCTCCGTCATGTTTCGTCTCCTTCCCGCCGCCTTCAGGCGGCGATTCCGATGTCCCTGTGGTCGTTCCGTCGCAGGCCCACCACCTCTCCTATCGCCAGGTTGCGCTGGAAGCAGAGCACCTGGGGAGTCCCCATGCTCTCGGCGCAGGGGACGCAGTAGGCGGTGATGAGCTCGGCGCGGTTGGCGACGGTGATGCGCCGAACCAGCGTCGAGCCGCCCTCCGGCAGGTTGTGCCGGTAGAGCATTACCGAGGAGTCGCGCCGCTCCGCCTCCGTCACCGGACGGAAGAAGTGGGGCTGTCCCGAGCTGACCAGGTGCTGAGAGCCGTCGTGCTCGCAGTAGCGGCAGGTCTTCCCGTCAGGGGAGAAGCGCCGCCAGGCCCCGCCGTTGCGCTGGCCCCGCCGCTTGTTGTTGCGCTTGGCCCGTTTGAGGGTCCTATCCATCGCTCCCCTCCTCCGGCAGGGTCAGCCAGCCAGACGTCACCGCCTGGGAGAGGTCGTCGCGGAGCTTCTTGGCCTTGGGAGCGCACCTGTAGGCGGAGACGCCAACGCTCTGGAGGGGAACGATCTCGCCCTCCTCCAGTCCACGGTGCCAGAGCCAGTCGGCCCAGGAGCGGTGCAGGGGCAGGGGGCTGCGCTTGTCGAGGAATCGGTGGTGGAGAGCCGGGGCCTCCTCCTCGGACTGGGCCAGCAACAGGAAGGAGTCCTTCTCGTAGCTGAACTCGGCGGTGCGCGTGTAAACCAAAGCGTGCCAACCGCCCGTGCCGCGAAGCCGGGCTATCTTGGTCGTCCACGTTCCTATGGTCTCGTATGACACCTGGCACCGCTGGTAGCCTCCGCTCAGCGCCATGCCGTCCGCGCCCTTGATGATGTGGGCTACGTCCGGGGGCTGCTTGAGGAGGGACGCCCAGATCGCCTTGAGCGCCGTCTGGGAGCCGACCATCGAGACGAACCAGAGACTTTCGGTCTTGTCGTCGCGGGCGAAGGCGTCGGCGGTGGCCGAAAAGCCCCCAGCCGAGATGGTGTAGAGGTTCTCGGGGTCGATGGTGTGGGTTGCGAGCATGTCGAGTCTCCTTTCTTCGTGAGGGGTTGAGTCGATGCGCGGGGGAATCCCCCGCGTGAGAGGCCGGGCTGCGCCGGTCTTGGAGCGGTCAGGCGGCCATGAGGCCCCGCTCCTTGAGGCTGACGAACCGCTTGCCGCCGATGACCACGTGGTCGAGAAGCTCGATGCCCAGCAGCTTGGCCGCCTGGGACAGCTCCCTTGTGCAGGCAACGTCCTCCGGGCTGGGGTTGGGGTCCTTACTCGGGTGGTTGTGGCTGACGATGATGTTGGGAACGGCCTCGATGACGGCTGGGCGCAGCACCTCGGCGGGCCGCACCATCGACGAGTTCACGTTGCCCTGGTAGATGGTCCGCTGGCCCACCACGTTGTTCTTGATGTCAAGCAGCAGCACCCTGAGCTGCTCCTGGGCCAGGCCGGACATCTCCGGCCCCAGCAGTGTGTGAACGTCCTTGGGGATGGTGATCGAGGGCGGGTCGTCCGAGCGTTCCGGCTGGGTCTCCACCTCGTAGCGCATGGCGATCTCCCCCAGCAGGCTCAGGTTGATGCGCAGCGCGTTCAGCAGAACGGCGTCCTTGGCGAGGGATTTCTTGCGGGTCATGTCCGCCTCCTTCATAGTCGGTTACAGACGAGAGCGGGGCCGCCCCCGGCTATGGGAAGCGGCCCCGTGTTTGGCGCGCCCGTCTCAGAAGTCGGGCGTCTCTATGCGGTTGTGGACTTGCGGGCTAGAAGGGCGAGTCCTCCCCGCCGTCGTCGCTCGCCCCGTTCCCGTTGCCGTTGGAGTCGAGGAAGACGACCTCCTGGGTGTGGACCTCCGTGCGGTGGCGGCGCTGGCCGTCGTCACCCTCCCAGGTGTTCTGCACCAGGCGTCCCGCGACGTAGACCCGCTGGCCCTTGGTCACGTACTGGTTCACCGCCTCCGCCGTCTTGCCCCACACGATGACCGTGTGCCAATCGGTGGCGTCCTCGCCTTCCCTGCGGTAGCGGTCCGTCGCCAGCCGCAGGTTCGTGACGGCGGTGCCGTTCGGCGTGTACTTCATCTCCGGGTCCGTCCCGACCCGTCCCAAGAGCTCGACCTTGTTTATCGTGCGTGCCATTTCGATTTCCTCCTTCATGGATGGGGTGGCGCGGTGTTCCCGCGTCCTGTTGAAATGAGAGCGGGGCCGTCCCCGGTAGATGGGATGACGGCCCCGTCCTGCGCTCCCGCCAGGGAGAGCGTCAAGCTGAACTCGGCTCAGTGAGCCTGTCCCCTTATCTCGCCGAGGGTCTTCGGCTCCCAGTACAGGTCGCGCTCGACGGCGGGGACGCCCCCGAACACGGTCGCCTCCGCAAGCTCGTCGAGACTGAAGTACCCAAGCTCCGTCTCGAACCCCTGGACGAGGCCGAAGCACTCGCCGGTCTCCGGGTTCCACTCGGTCACGTACCAGGTCCAGTTGCCGTAGGGGGAGAACAGCTTGGCGATTGCGAGAACGTCGTCATAGTTGCGGACGTTCTCGTTTGCGTAGAGGGCCGGGATGGTGTCTCCCATCTCCTTCGTCATCAGCTTGTGCCTGCGCAGTCCGCTGTGCTTGTCCTGCCACGTGGTCGTGGCCGTGGGGGTTCCGGTTGCGTTGGTCATGGTGTCTCCTTTCATGCCGGGTCGATTTGGAATCGGCGGGGCCGTCCCTGTAGAGGGGAACAGGCCCAGTTGTGCGCTTCCGCCAGGGAGCGTCTAAGTCACCCGGACGTACTCCGACTCGCTCTCCGTCACGATGTCGGCCCTGGTCTCAGGGTCGAGGACGGCGTTGAGCTTGCGGTAGTTGACGGAGTACCTCGTTGACTGCACGAGGCTGACCGTCCTTCCGTCCACGGTCGCCTTCCCGTCCCCCTTCCGGCGCATCCACGCCTTCAGGGTGTCCAGCGCGGTGCGCTTGGCCTTCTCAGGCTCCCGGATGGACTCCTGAGCCTGCGCGTAGGCCGCCACCGCGTCCCGCGCCTCCTGGTCGCTCACCTCCTTCTCCTCTGTTTCCGGTTCTTCGCTCGCTTCCGCAGCACCCGGCAGGCAGATGTCCAGAAAGGGGCAGCTTCGGCACTGCCAGCTACCGGACGAAAAATCCCGTTCGGGCAGCGCGTCGGGGTCAGGCCCGTTCTGGACGTGGTGCGCGGCCAGCTCGCCGAGCCAGGCGCAGGCGTCCTGGAGGGCCTTCTCCAGCCGGTCGGCGGGGATGACCTCGTAGTCCCAGGTGCGATTGCCGGTGTCCATCGTTGCTATCACCGCGTCCCGCAGGTCGTCGTGGGTTCCCAGCGAGTAGAAGGCGGCCTGGGCCACCGAAGCCGGGTGGCTGCGCTCTGCCCCCAGGGTCTGCCACCGGCGGAACGCCTCCGGCCCCCTGGTCTTGACCTCGACGACCATCTCATCGCCGTAGGCGGGAGCTGGGGCCGCGTCCCCAAAGAGGAGCATCCTGGCCTGGGCAGCCGCCTCGTCTTCGGGGAGGGGCATCCGCGCCGTGCCGTCCGGGTGTCCCGTCACGAGTAGGTTAGGGCCGATTCTGACGGCTACCTGCTGCGGGTCCTGGGTATCGGCGGCGTCCACCTTCCAGCCCGCCCGCTCCATCGCCCGCACCACCACCGGCTCCAGGGCGTTGCCCGCCTCCATCGCCGTAAGCGACTCCTCGCTGGGGGGATTCGTGAGCCGAAACCCGGTAGCCGAGTACCAGAGGGAACGGCGGCAGCCCAGGGCGGACGAGGCCCGCACCACAAGCTCGCCTTCCTCGTTGATCTGTGCCGCAGGACGGGAGAATACCTCCGCCCTGTCAATGTCAGTCGTCGTTGTCATAGCTTTCGCCTCCTTGATTTCTGTAGATGAAGAGTTGTCCGGACCGCTCATGCGGCCGCCTTTGCTTCAGCGTTCGTTACTTTCGTCTCATCCCCGGCCTTCGCGTAGGTCTTGAGGATGTGAGCGATGCCGTCGCCAAGGCCGTGGACGGGCACGCTCCTGCCGTCCCCCAACTGGTTCCAGAAGGGCTGCATCTCGGAGATGCCCTGCATCTGGTCGATGATCTCGGCCAACGGCGTGCCCCTTCGCAGGTGCAGGGAGATGAGCCGGCAGGCAAGCTCCGTCACCCCGTTCTGAAAGCTGCCGCCCTTCCCCAAATGCCCGAAGACCTCGAAGGGCTCGCCGCCCTCGTCCACAGAGACCGTGACAAACAGGCTTCCGAACTCGGTTTGCAGCTTCGTGGTCGTGCTGGGCAGGCTGCGAGGCCTGGCCCGTGTCGTCGCGGTCATGGCCTTGCCCCCTTTCCGTTGTGGTGCCGCTCGCACTCGACGGCCTCCAGCTTTCCGTGATCCCTCCTGTTCGCTCCGTCGCCGGCGAAGGCTTCCGCCTCCTCCCTGGTGTCGAAGCGCCCAAAGGGGTCCGTGCCGTAACCGCCCCAGTAGGCGATGACGTGGAAGTGCGACCCCGGCGCGGCGGCCCGCAGATGGGGCAGCACTGGGCTGTAGCGGTCGAAGTAGCCCGCCACCTTGAGGGCAAGCTCCCTCTCCTGGTCGTCGCCCAGGCCCAGGAGCGTCCTGACGATGGGCTCCTCGCAGTCCTCCTCTGCGAAGGTCGGGGTGAACATCGCATCTCTGACTTCGGCAGGAAGCTCGTTCCACCGCTCCCGACTGAGCTTCAGTCCTCCGTGGCCGGGCGTGGAGACCCGCAGGACTCCCTCGGCAAGCTCCTCAACGTGCTTCGTCCAACCCCAGGGCGTGTATGTCAAGGTCGTCGTCACCATGTCGTCTTTCTCCTTCCTGTAAAGGGAGAGCGGGGCCGCCCCCAAAGGAGACGACCCCGCTCGATTCAGTGTGCTGATTGCTGGGAAGCTAGGCTGCCTGCGCCTGCTGCCTCTCCCGGAGCTTGTCGGCGGCGGCCTCGACCAGAGGCCCGAGCTCGTCCGCCGTCAGGTCGTCTAGGTCCCTGCCCGTCTGCCTCTGGACGGCGGCCCGCACCTGCGCCTCGTCGAAGCCCTGCTGTCCAGCCAGCTCCATGAGCCGCTTGCGCAGCGTCTGGACCTTCGACCCGTTGCGGTTGGGCTGGGCCTGGACGGGGCCGCGTTGCGGGCTGGGAGCGCCGCTCACCGAGGCCTGGTCTCCGTACAACCCATTGCCGAAGCGGTCCCCGAAGCTGCGGAGCGCCCGCTTCAGGCCGTCCGTCACCGCGCCCTTTACGGCGGTCTCGTGGCCGTCGGCGGTCTCCTCCGTCACGGCGTGGAAGCCGATGTCGGTGCGCGGGGGAGCGCCCGGGACGGTGACCCGCACCGGGGCGGTGTAGGCGTTCGTCACCTTGACCTCGCCGGTCTGCGTATCAACAGTCTCTATGCGGCGAAGGCTGACGTTCTCGACCAGCTCGAAGCCCCAGCCGCCGAAGCCGAAGACCCTGTTGGCCTCGGAGATGGCGGTGTGGCCCTCAATGTAGGAGAAGGTGCGCCCGGACCGGCCCCGGCGCTGGGAGACCAGCGCGGGGTCGATGGGCTGGGAGAGGGCCTGGGTGACGGCGGGCGACAGCCCGTCCCAGAGCAGCTCGCTGCCCTCGATGATGGCGGGGTCGTTGTGCGCCCCGTTGCCGTTCCTGGCGACGATAGCGGTTTCCTGGTGGACGCCGTTGCGGTTGTGTCCGTTGTGGTTGTCGCTAGACATTGTTGTTCTCCTTGTGTGGTGTTGTGTGTCCTGTAGCGAGTGAGCGATGCGGGTTCCCCAAGGGGAATCCGTGCGCGGGCGAGGCCCGTCGTGAATTGGGCATAGGTCCTCCGGGTGGTGAGAGTGGGATTGGGATGAATCGGGCCGGGGAAGGCCCGATAGAGGGAAGGTGAGGGGGTAGCGGGGAGCTAGCGAGCGGAGCGGGCAGCCTGCGAGAGCAGCCGGAGAAAGGCCGCTCGGCCCTGGGGAAGGGAAGCAAGCTCGGCCACGTCGCCGACGCCCTGGGGAAGGGTGACGGCGGCTGCCTTCCGACCAAGCAAGCCCGCAAGCCGCTCGGTGGCCTCAAGGCCCGCCTCGTCGTTGTCGAATGCGAGGAAGACCCTGGGGCAGCCCCGAAGGGCCGAGGCGACCCGCTCGACTCCCTGAGTGCCCAGGGCAGCGACGGCGGGGACGCCCCATCCGGCAAGGGCGAGCCAGTCGAAGACGCCCTCGGCCACGACCGCAAGGGGCGGCGCGGGGCCGAGACGCCCAAGGCCAAGCACCGGCTTGGGGCCGGGCAACGCCTGGAAGCGGGGAGTCCGGTCGGGAACGACGGCCCGTCCGACGAGCCAGCGGACGAGGCCGCCGGATACTTCGGGGACGACCACCATACCGGCGAACCGCTCCGAACCCCGCTCGGTGAACAGGCCGCAGTCCCTGAGCCTGTCGGCGGTGAAGCCAGCCGACTCAAGGGCCTGCCGCAAGCCGTCGCCCGGTGCGAAACCGAGGCCAAGCCGCAAGGCGGCGTCAGGGCCGACGCCCCGCGAGGCAAGGTAGCCAAGCCCGGCGGGGCTGCGCCGAAGCTGCCCGGCGTAGAACCGAGCCGCAGCCGTCAGGAGCGCCGGATCCCTGGGAGGCAACGGGGCCGCCCTGGGACGCCGTGCCGGAGCTGGGCGAGAGACGACGGGGTAAGCGCCCCCGTCAAGCCGCCTGATGGCCTCCGGCAGGCTCAGGTTCTCGGACTGCCGGATGAAGTCCAGCACGTCTCCCCCAAGCCCGCAGCCGAAGCAGTACCATCGTTCCGAGTCGGCGTACACCGTGAAGCTTCCCTCCGCCTCGTCGTGGAAGGGGCAGACCCCTTGGCGGACGCGGCCCCGTCCCCTGAGCCGCACGCCCGACGCCTCCACCGTGTCGCCCAGGGGGTGACGCGCCTTCAGCGCGGGAATGTCCACGTTGGCCGTGACCATCACGCACCCCCGTTCAGAGACCGCAGACCCCGCAGGCTGCGCCCCGAGACCAGCTTGCCGGTCTTCCAGCGCATCCCCAGGACCGCAGCGACCTCCAGCGTCCCGCCGTTGCCGTGGGGCACCAGGGCGGCGGCCCTGCCCGTGCCCTGGGTGTAGACCAGGGCATCCCCGTCTCCGAACCGCCGCCTGACCATCTGCTTCCACTCGGAGAAGGCCCACCGAGCCTCGTGTCTCTCCGCCTTCGCCATGTCCATGCCGGCGAGGACCGCCAGGGCCGTGTCCACGTCCCCCGCCTGCCGCAACCGCCGCGCCTCGTGGACGCTCTTGGTTACGCTTGGTGTCTCCGTTGCCGGTGCCGTCTGCGGCTGCTCCGGGAACATCGCCGCCATGAGCCGGTCGACCAGCTCCTCCAGGCTGCGCCGGGGCCTGTCCGCCACATCCATCGTCCGATTGCCTGCCGTCAATGTTGCCGTCGTCATCACGCACCTCCTAAGTGCTTCAGCTTGTTTGTTGCCGTCATCTGCGCCCGCTTGCGGGCAAAGAAAGAGGGGCCGCCCCCGGACGAGAGCGACCCGATGCGATTGGGATGAGTTGTGCGAGGCCCGGAGGCCCCGTGGTCAGCGTCGGAACCTGCCGCGCACCGTGCGCCGCATGAACCGCCTGAGCAGCAGCCAGCCGATGCCCAGGCCGACCAGGTTCAGGAAGACCAGCTCGCCGTCGCCGGTGATGAGCGGCGCCGCAACGACCAGGGCGACAACCCCGGCCACCACGACCTTCTTGCGCTTCCACCAGGGCCGCTTCTCAGGGGCCTTGTCAGCGACATCGGCCACCGGCTCGAAGGCCGTCCAGATGGGCAGCCCGATGAGAACCTCGAGCTCTGTTATCACCACGCCCTTGCCGCAGTTCCCGGTGTGGCAGCGCACCTCGATGCCCTCGCCGTCCGGCCTCTGCCGAAACGCCAGCCCGTCCGACTTCCCGCCGTGGCAGATGGCCGTCGTCGTCCAGAACCAACCCTTGTCGAAACTCACCCGGTGCGGGAGCAGGTCTGCGATCCGCCTTGCGCTGGGTCCTGTGTACCGTTCCGCCATCTTCGTTCCTCCTTCCGTTGTCCGTGTCCGTGACTCGTCCATGCCGTCGTGACCTCCTTGCATGTGCTTGATGCCGTTGAATCCACGTGTCCGATTGCCGACGACGCCCGCAGTCCACCACGAGCCGAACGCAGGGAGACGCCGGGGTGAAAGAGACGCAGCTCGGCCCAGGGTCACATCACGGGGAAGCGACCTGGGGAAGCTGCGGTGATATGGGTGAAACCGACCGGCCTGCAGGTCATTCACAGGACGGCGCGGCGAGAGAGCGACGCAGCCATACGAGGTCATCGCAGGCCGGCGTGCGTTGAAGCTGCGACCCAACCGCGTGACGGTTGCGCCGCAGGCATGAGGAATGGCCGGGGTGCTGGGCGCACTCCGACCAGGGTATGCACCGTACTCGCTACGGCGGTGTCCCGGCATCCGAGACGGTCTCAGGAGAGCAGTGGCTCAATCCCTCGACCGGCTCACGCAGCGGGAAGGCGCTTGTCCCTCTGGAGCAGACCGTCGGGAGAGCGAGGCTCAATCCTTCCGGTCTGACCCCTGGGCGGCTGTTCGGAGAGCGAGGCTCGATCCTATGCAGCCGGTCCCGGATTCGGGGGACGGGAACCCTCCAGGTTTCTCGGCACGAAACGCTGGAAAAGCCAGAAACTGCGTCAATTATCCCCCGGACGACCGAGCGAATGGAAGACTTCGGAGGGGGTTACGGGCCAACCCGACGTAGATTGCTCGCAACGATTTAGCGCCCACTTAGCTGCGCTTTAGCAACCCCCGAAAACCGGCCCCGGAGACGGCTCTCCGGGGCCTACTTCCGCCACAGACCCAGGGTGAGGATGCGGCGCACCCAGCGCAGCAGCTTTCGCCTGGCCAGGGCCTTCCGCGTGTCGCCCAGGGCCGTCCGACGCCAGCTCGTCTGCCCGTTGCGACCGAAGCCCCTGAGCGGCTGCTTCTCGGGCGGCAGCGTCAGCCCGTGCTCCTCCAGCATCGCCAGCTCCAGCACGAGCAACCGCTCCCGCGTCGTGAGCCACGACAGGCTGCTCCCGTGATTGGGATGACCGGCCCGCAGCTTTCGCCACTCCTCGACCAGGGGCCACGCTGCGCCGTAGGTTTCCACATCGTCGTCGGCAGGCTGCACGGTGACGATCTCCGGGTCGAACGGCTGCAACGTGTCGGGATTCACTGGGCGCAACCGCACCACCTGCGGGGCGGCCCCGGACTCCGACCGTCCCGCCCCTTCGCCGTCCTTTCCATCCTCCGCCTGGGTCTTCGTGTCGTCCTCCTGCTTCTCCTGCGCCTGGGTGTTCGCCTCTTTTCTATCGCCGGTCTCCGCACGACAGCTTGCGCCCTCGCCTTCCGCATCCGGTGCATCCCCACCGCCCTCCAACGCCGCCAACCGCTCCTCCATCACTCGAACCGCCTCCCGCAGCCGTGCGACCTCGGCGTCGTCCGCCCTCCTCAGCAGCAGTTCCAGGGCATCGCTCATGCGCCCCGTCATCTCACCCGACTCCTCGGCCCTGGTCAGGGTCTTGTGGTTGACCCCCAGCAGCTCGGCAGCCTCCATCTTGCCCTCCTGCCGAATCAGGTCCCGCAGGAACTCACTCAGCCTGTGCCTCCGCGCCTTCTCCACGTCCCAGCCATCGCCCGCGCCGCCGTCCGAGGCCGTCCCGTCAGCCATCGCCCCGTCGTCCGGCGTCTCCTCCACATGCGTCCCGTTCATCTGCGTCTCATTCATGGTCGAACCTCCTTCTCAGCTATCTCCTGTAGGGGACTGTCCTGTAGGGGGCATCCCACCCCTCGATTAGGCCCCGCTCCCCACATCGCTCGCTCCGATTTAGCAGGAATCCACTCCCTCACCCCGAATTGCCCACTTCCCTTTTGGGAACTTTCACCCAATTCGGGTGAACCAACCCTTACCTCGAAGTGCTCGCAACAACACCTGCCACTTCCCTCTTTTCCGCCTGTTTCAGCTACGAATCCGCCCCCGACTTCCCTTTTGGGAACTGACCCCAATCCTTGTACACGGGTATGACATCACATCCGGCCTCTCAAAGTGGAGGCCCCGTGAGGGGGGCACGCGGACGTGCCCCCCTCACGCACCATGATATTTCCCCCCACCGCTCCTCAGACTCGATGGCAGGCAGGACGACCCCATCTACGAGGAGGCGAATACGTGGGAGCGCAAACGACCGTTCGACGGACCCTGAAGAGAGCCAGGCGGCTCATACCCCTGGCGGCTGCGCTGCTGTTGGTGGCGCTCGTTTCCATCCCCGCAAGCAACACAGCCCTGGCCCAGGCGCCGCCCTCGGGAGGCATCGTCCTGGTCAACGCCGACCGGGAGTTCGTTGAGCGCAAGGGCGGCGGCGAGTTCGTCGCAAGGCCCGTCTTCGACCGCAAGATCGCCAACCTCTTCTACGCGGTGCGGGACGCCGACACCGGCGACTGGATAAGCGCCATGTACCGGGTCCAGGGCGGCGAGAAGGAGCGCAGCGACGGCTGGGAGTACTCGTGGGAGTATCCCAAGCTGGACGAGCAGCCCCGCCTCGACAAGGACCGCGCCTACCTGCTGGTGATGCTGGCGGAGGCCGAGGACGGCAAGCGGGGCGACTTCTACGCCGTCATACCCATCCACCAGCCGGGGCGCATCTGGGACAAGATTCTGTCCGCCCTCAGCCCCGGACGCTGGGCCAAAGCCTTCGCCGGGTGGGTCATCGAGGGCACCCACGGGACCCTCTGCGGAGTGGTCGAGGAGTTCTCACAAGGGGACGCCGACAACTGCGAGGGCGGGTAGCCGATGGGCGACATCATCACCGGCACCCCTCCCAATCTCACCTACGCCCACGACCTGGTGCAGCAGGCGTGGACGGTCGTATGGGCCGTCACCTCCGCCGCGCTTGTGGTCATCCTGGGCTGGATGGGCCTCTCGCTCATCATCTCCGACCACGTGGGCCGCGCCCAGGCCGGATGGCGGGAGATGGTCCCCCGCCTGGTCCTGGGCCTGGTGGCCGCCGCATCGTCCCTGTGGTGGTGCGCCCTGGTCATCGACGTGGCCGACGCCGTGTCGGGCTTCATCGCCATCTCTCTCGGCGTCACCCCCGGAGACATGCTGCGCTCGACCCTGAGCACGCTGCTGACGGCGGTGCAAGCGGGGAGCGTGGGCATGGCCCTGCTCCTGGCCCTTCTCTACCTGGTCTACGGCTTCTTCGTGCTCTACGTGATCGTGCAGATGGTCTTGAGGCTGGCCCTCATAGACATCCTGCTGGCCCTCGCGCCGATTGCCTTGGGGCTGTGGATTCTGCCCCACACGGCGGGCTGGGGACGCCACTGGCTGCGGTTATTCATGACGACGGTGTTCCAACAGGCCGTCCAGCTCATCGCCCTGGCGTTGGGATTCGGGTTCCTGCGCGAGTTCGCCGCGATAGCGGCCTTCGAGCCGGTGCAGGACCTGATCTGGAAGCTGCTCATGTCCCTGGCCTTCGTCTACATGGCGACCCGGGTGCCGTCTCTGCTGGGCAACGCCGGGACCTTCGACTCCTGGCTTTCGATGCTCTATTTCGGCATGAACCTGCCCTCCTCGATGGTCAGGTCGGCCAAGACCATCGGGCTGATAGCGGGCGGGGCGGCGGGAGGACCGGGAGGCATGGCGGTGGGAGCGATGGCGGCCAGCGCGGGGGTGTCGGCGGCGGCTGGCGGGCTCAGCTCGGCGGCTTCGATGGCAACCCCATCGGCGGGCGGAGACGGAGGCGGGGAGACCCCCAGGAGCGCCGACGAGTAACGACGACCCCAACGGAGAGCGGGCGCGGTCCGCGCCCATCGACAACGAGACGAAGGAGGTGAAAGCGATGTGCAGGTAGGCGAGCGGAGACAACGAGACCGATAGAGACGAGCAACGGACTCGGAAACAGGAGTCCGAGAGGAGAAAGAGGGAATGGAACAACTGACACAGACGATTTCGAACCTGGTGGGAATCCTGCTGGGCGTCGTGGGGGCAGTCGGCGTGGGCTTCTTCATCTACGGGGCTTACCTGTACCTGACGGCCAGCGGCGCGCCCCACCAGATGGAGCGCGGCAAGAGCGCCATGATGACCGCCCTGGCGGGCATCGTCCTGGCGATGGTGGCCTACGGCGTCGTCGAGCTGGTGATGAACGCGGTCGTCGGTTCCCCGGTGGAGATCGACGTGCCCAATCCGGCAACGCCCACGCCTGACCCCAACGCGTAGACGGACGTGAGGAAGGAGGAAGAAGACATGAGAGAACACGAGGTCCCAACTCACGTCCAGGCCGAGGACAGGGTGCTTTTGGGATTCACCTTCCCGCAGGTGGTGGCGATGGTGGCGGTGTGCGCCCTGTCCTACGGCGCATACCGCTACGCCCCGGTCGGCCCGTCCGAGGTGAGGATGGCGATTGCCATCCTGTTCGGCCTGTTCGGGCTCGCCGCCGTCGCCGGGAGGATAGGCGGGAGGCGGCTGCCCCTGGTGGCTGCCGATCTGCTCAAGTACCGGCTGGGGGCGAGGCTCTACGTGGGGCCGCCGTCCCATCTGGTACGGAGCGAGCCGCCCGCGCCGGCGCAGCCGGTGAAGAGCGGCCCTGGCCCGTTGGGCCTCATGGCGAAGCGGGCGGGCAAGACGGTGCGAAGGCTCAGCCGGAGACGCAAGGGCCGCGAGAAGGCGGGCGGGCGGATGCCCTTCCGTCCCCACCGCTGGTTCGGCAAGCCCAGGCGGGCGGAGACAAACAAGGAGAGCGTCAACGGGAACGGCAAGGAGAAGCGCCGGAAGAAGCCGAAGGGCTTTCTCGCGGTGATGGCCGCCGTCGCCCTGGCGGCGGCGGTCTCGACCGTCCCCCAGTCGGCCCTGGCCGACGGCCACGAGCCGTGGCGGGACGAGATCGACTTCAAGGTGACCGAGCCGATGGAGGGACGGCGGATATTCGTCGAGGCGTTGACCGTCTCCGGCGAGCGCGCCGCCGTCACCCTGCGGGCCGCAACGGACGTCGACATCCGCGTCCGCGCCTTCGGGGGGAGCGAGGGCCGCTCCCTCCGCTTCTGGGGTTCGGCGACGCTGGCAGAGGGGGAGCGCATCGACTACTCCCTTCCCCTCCACGGCCCCACCCCGTCCTTCACCGTGTCCTGGGAGGACGGGCTGGGGCAGGCCGGGGCGCTGACGGTTGAGAACGACCGCATCCCGTACCCGCTCCCGGAGGTCGAGGGCGAGCTCTGCGACCTGAGAGTTGTGTCTCTGGGATGGACGCCCGGAGCGGTCAGCGGGGTGGTCGAGTCCGAGTGCGTCACGCGCATCGACCACCCGGTGGAGCTTCAGACGGTGGCCGGACACGAGAGCGTCTCCGAGACGGCGCTCATGGAGGCCGAGGTCACGGCCATCACGGGGACGGTCTCCGCCTCGACCGGCGCATCGACCGCCGGCATCCCCCTCGTCGCGGGCGGCGAGACCCGTTTCAGGCTGCCCGTGTCCACCGGCGAGGCGATTCACGCCGTGGGCGTGGACGTGAGCCTGGAGGCGAGCCTGAACATCCCCATTCCCCCGCTGACCGTGCTCACCCACCACCCGGAGCGGGTGGAGCAGGTCACCAGGACCGTGCAACTCCATCGCCCGGGGGACAGCGACTCCGACAGCCAGACGGCGACGGCCACCTGCGAGGACGGCGAGACGGCGTCCGCCACCGCGACGGCCTACGCCCACGTCCCCAGCGCCACCATCACCAGGGAGGTGACGGTGGACGTCCTGCACCCCGAGCACGTCAAGGCCGAGACGGTGGAGCGCGAGCCCGCCACCGGGAGCCGCGAGGAACTTCTGAGCCTTGCATCCGGCGTTGGGTCCGACGACCCCTACGCCGTCCTGGTGCTGCCCGAGCCTGAGCCGGAAGACCCGCCCGCAGAGCAGGAGCCCGCGAACGGGCTGCGCGGCTGGTTCGACTCGCTCGGATGGGAGTGGCCCTGGTGAGGCGCTTCCTCGCGGCAACCCTCCTGGCCGGGGCTGCGCTGGCCACCACCGGCGCGGCCCCGCCGCCGGAGGAGCAGGCCATGCTCGACGCCTTCGACCGGATTCTCACGGCGATGGCCTACGCCGCCGCCGGACTCGCCGTCTTCGCCATCGTGTGGGCGGGCTTCGTCCTGATGGCCGAGGGCGCGGACGACCGGGGCGACGGCAGGGCCAGGACCGCCGTGGCGCTGGCCGTCGTTGGGCTGGCGCTGGTGCTCTTGGCCAAGGCTGTGGCCGCCCTCCTGAGAAGCGGCCTCGTCCAGTTCCCGACCCCCTAGAGCAAAGGAGAACAACGAGTTGAAGAACCTGCTGAGACGCAACAAGACCCAAGAAGCGGAGGGGCGGCCCGACGAGGCCGCCGCCCCGCAGAATCAAGAGCCGACTGAACCCCAGACTCCCGCGCCCAAGCCGCCGCCGGAGTTGCCCCTGTTCTTCATGGTCTCCCACCTCGACGACGACGGCCCCGTCCGGCTTGACGGGGTGAAGCTGGGCGTCTGCGAGGTGATGGGGCTTGAGCTGGACGGGCCGAAGCTGGGGGCCTTCGCCGGGGCGCTCAACGCCTGCGACTTCCCCGTGCAGCTCCTCATCCGCCAGCACCCGCCGCGCCTCAGCGGGCTGCGGGAGAAGTTGACGGAGGCGCAGCCGGAGAACCTTCCCCCGCAGACGAAGGCGGCAGCCGACTCGCTGGGGCGTCTGCTCACCGAGCTTGAGACGAGGGACGGCATCCTCGACCGGCGCTTCTACGCCATCACCGAGCACGCCCGCTTCGACGAGCTGCGGGGCCTGCTGGCAAGGGCGGGGCTGTCCGTGCACCCCCTGAACGGCAGGCGGTTGCAGATGTTCTTCGCAGCGGCCGCCCTCGGCGGCACGCCCGGCGACTTCGACGAGGAGACGCCGGTGGAGGTGGAGGTCAGCCGCCGCCACGTGCGCGTGGGAGACCGGCTGGTCCGCTCCCTCCACCTGGGCAAATGGCCCAGGTCATTGGCCCCCGGCTTCCTGCAAGGGCTGATGGCGGCGGGAGCGCCGATGGACCTGTCCATCCACCTGGGACCGATACCCGCAGAGCAGGCGGCGCGGACCTTGGAGTGGCAGAAGGTCAGGTTCGAGTCGGCTCAGAGCCTGTCCTTCAAGCGGGGGCGCACCATGTCCCCCGAGGCGGAGATCGCCCTGGAGGACATCACCCGTCTCAGGGACGAGGTGCAGCGGGGCAGGGAGCGGCTCTTCCACTCGTCGCTGTCCGTCACCCTACACGCCAGGGACGAGAACTCGCTCAAGGAGATGACCCAGCGGGCGAAGGGCCACTTCGCCGCCACGCTGGGCAAGCTGGACAACCTGGCCTTCCGGCAGCGCGAGGGCATCCTGTCCACCCTGCCCCTGGCCCTGAACGCCGTGGCCGAGTGGCGCAGCTTGGACACCTCCAGCATCGCCCGGCTCTTCCCCTTCTCGCCCCCCGACCTGGACACCCGCCGTGGAACCCTCTACGGCATCGACATGCGGGCCTGCTCCCCGGTGGTCTACGACCCCTGGGACGGCACGCACCTGAACGCCAACACCGCCGTCCTGGCACGCTCCGGCTCGGGCAAGAGCTTCGCAACCAAGCTCGGCGTGCTCAGAGGTCTGACCAGAGGCGTCACCGCCTACGTCATCGACCCGGAGGGAGAGTACGCGGACATGGCCCGAGCCGCGGGCGGGCGCGTGCTCTCTCCCGGCGTGCCCGGCCAGGGCATGAACCCCTTCGTCATCGACACGGGCGATAGTGAAGAGCTGTTGCAGCGCATCGGCAGCCTCAGAAGGCTCATCGAGGTGATGGTGGGCGAGCGGCTGAGCGCCGAGCGAAGGGCCGCCCTCGACCACGCCCTGGCGGGCTACTACGCCCAGGCCGGGGAGCGCACCGGCTTCCGCGATTTCTACAAGTACCTTGACGGAGAGGCGCAGGAGTTGGCCAGGCTGCTGCGCCCCTTCGCCACCGGAAGCCTGCGCAACCTGCTCTCCGACGAGGGAGACGACCTGCTGGGCAACGAGGCCCTGGTCACCGTCTTCGACCTGCGATTGCTCGAACCGGAGCTTCGCCCCGCAGCCGCGATGGTCTGCACCGAGACGGTGTGGGCCGCCGCCGCACAGGACCCAAAGCCCCGCCTGCTGGTGGTGGACGAGGTGTGGAGCATCATGCAGCACCCCGAAGGAGCGGCCTTCATGGTGTCGATGGCGAAGCGGGCGCGCAAGCACCGGCTGGGGTTGCAGTTCATCACCCAGGACGTCCAGGACCTCCTGTCCGAGGACACGTCGAGGACCATCACTGGCCACTCCGGTCGGGCGCTCCTCCAGAACGCCGCCTTCAAGCTCCTCTTGCAGCAGGACGCGGCAGCCGTAGGCACCGTGGGCGACGCCTTCGATCTGCCCGAAGACCTCCAGCGATGGCTGCTGTCATGTCCTAGGGGAGACGGCCTGCTGCTCGCCAAGGGACACCGCTTCCCCGTTCGAATCGAGGCCACCCCGGAGGAGACGGACGTGATCGAGTGGAGACCGGGGAAGCACTAGGCGCGGACAACCACCGCGAGGAGCACGAAACCGATGGACGAGAGACACCGGCGCGACGACGAACCGCCCGACGACCCCATAGAGAAAGGAAGAGAAGCGTGAAGCTGAACCCGATACTAAGACTCTTCGGCAATGACGACGACAAGACCCCCGTGCTGCTGGCGGTGACGCCGCCCAGGTCGGGGGAGCGCACCCTGCTGGGCGTGGAGAACCTCCTGGGTTCCATCGCCGTCCCCGAACCCTTCTCCCTGGAGCTTGCGGGCGACGCCGACGGCGTGACCCTGCTGGCCAGATGCCTGCAAGACCGGGTGGTGCGGGGCCAGATCGCCGCCCGCTACCCGCAGGCGCAGATACAGCGGATACCCGCCGAGGACGACCCCCTGAATCTGGACGGGGGCGAGCAGGCGTGGAGCATGACGCTCAGGGCCGACGGCCCCGAGTACGCGCCCCTGCGCACCTTCAGGGACGACGACCTGCTCGACCCCGGCTCCGACCCCCTCATGGCCGTGCTGGGGGCGCTCTCCAACCTGAACGAGGGGGAGCGCGTCGTGGCGCGCATGATGCTCAACTCCCTGGGACCCGACTGGTCGCAGGGCCACCAGGAGAAGGCCCACAAGAGGCCGGTGGAGGAGCGGCGCGATCCCTCCTACACCTACCAGACGCGTCCCCTCCAGATGGACGGCGTGACGATGGCCGTCCTGGGCGTCGGCGCGCTCGCCGCCCTGCGCGCCTACCTGTGGGTGCAGGCGGGAGAGACGTGGAAGGCGGTGCTGATGGGAGTGGGAATCGCCTCCGTCCTGGCCGCAGGCGGCTGGCTCTGGCACAGGTGGAAGAAGGCCCACAGCCGGGTGTACGACCCGAACCAGATAAAGGAGAAGGTCTCCCGCATCGCCTTCGACGGCGAGATACAGGTGACGGCCATCCTGCCCGAGAACACCGGGCGGGAGCGGGCGAAGGAGCTGCTGGAGCCGGTGGCGGCGGCCTACCGCCACTACGACAACCCGGCGGGGGCGAGGATGAAGGCCGGCCGCGTCCGGCCAGCCCCGCCCGACCCCTCGATGCTGCACCCCGCAGGCCCCGGTCTCTTCGGAAGGCGCAGCGTCCTGGGCGTCCGCGAGGCGGCCTGCCTGTGGCATCCGCCCGGAGCGCGTGACGAGACGCCCCTGGTGGCCCGCGCCGGGGCGAAGGTGCTGCTGCCCACCGCCCGCAGCGTCAGCGGCGGAGCCCACGTCGGCGACACCACCACCGGGACGCCCAGGAAGATCCACTTCCCCGCCGATCTGCTCAGGCGGCACCACCTCTACGTGGCCCGCACCCGCATGGGCAAGTCCACCCTGATGCAGCACGTCGTCAGGCACAAGATGCAGGAGAAGGCGGCGTGCAGGGACGGCGACGCCATCGTCGTCGTCGATCCCCACGCCGACCTGGTGGGCGACCTGCTGCGGCACGTGCCGGAGTCCCTCATAGACCGGGTGCGGCTCATCGACCTGGCCGATGACCGGGGAGCGCCCGGCATCAACCTCCTCGACTCACGCGTCTTCACCGACCGGGACCGCACCGCCGATTCCGTGGTGCGCATCGCCAAGGGGCTGTGGGACCAGTGGGGGCCGAGGATGCAGTCCATCCTGGAGCAGACCGTCAAGACCCTCCACGAGGCCAACGAGCGCAGGGACGCGGGCGAGCAGTACACCATCCTCGACGGGCTGCGCATCCTCTCCGACACCGACTTCCGCGCCGACGTGCTGGCCGAGGTGAGCGACCCCTACCTGGTGGAGTGGTGGGGGAGGGACTTCTTCGGCTGGCGGCACGAGACCCGGGCCGATGCCCTGGCCCCGGTGCAGACCCGGCTGTCCTACTACTCGTCCTCCAAGCGGGCGAGGGCCATCCTGGGCCAGTCCCGCTCCACCATCGACATGAGAAGGGTCATCCGCGAGGGCGGCATCCTCTTCGTCTCCACTGCCCAGGGCGAGGCTGGAAGGGACGTCGCCGCCCTGGTCGGAGCGTCCCTTCTCAACCTCGTGGACGCCGTGATACGGGAGCAGGGGAGCCTGCCCTTCGAGAAGCGCCGGGGCGCGCTGGTCGTCGTGGACGAGATGCAGTCGATGCCCGGCGTGGACTACGAGTCGATGCTCAGCGAGCTTGGGAAGTTCGGGGCCAGCTTCGTGCTGGCCACCCAGAGCCTCGCCAAGCTGGACGACCTCTCCCGCACCATGCGGGACACCCTCCTCGCCAACGTCGGCTGCCTCGCCGTCTTCCAGGTGGCGGGCAACGACGCGAGACAGCTCGTGTGGGAGCTGGGCAAGGAGCGGGTGACCGAGGACGACATCACGTCGTTGCCCGTTCACGAGTGCTACGTGAGGGCCACAGTGGGAACCGACCGGATGGACGCCTTCTCCATGAGGGTGGCAAAGCCGGAGCCGGGAGACCCCGAAACGGCGGAGCGCATATGGGGCCAGGCCGAGAGCTACCTCACGCCGGCCAGGGACCTGGCCGAGAAGGACGCGGGTTTGCAGGAACTGGTCGACAAGTACCGCGACCAGTTGGACAGGCTCAGGAAGGAGCAGGCCCAGGAGACCCAGGGCGGCGGCGAGCAACAGGCCCAGGAGCAGCCCAAGCGCAAGCAGCAGCGCACCAAGCGCGATCAGAACCCCAGGAGCGACGCCCCGGAGACGGCGGACGGGACGGACGACGGGGAGCGTGAGGAATGAGACCCGTGGACGCCGAGCTGCTCAAGCTGCTGGCGCACATGCCCCTCCTCGACCGGCTGGAGATGGTCGCCGTCTCCGGCCGGTCCAGGGGAGGGGTGTACAGGGCGGTCCCCAGGCTGGAGGACGCGGGGTTGATCGCCTCCGTCCCCCACGGCACGGAGCTCATACCCCCGACCCGCAGGTTCCACCTCACCGCCGCAGGGCTGCGCCGCCTCGCCCTTGCGGAGAACGCACCACTGGAGGACCTGCTCAGAGACCTGCCCGTCTCAGCCCGCTGGCGGCGCGTCCTCCTGGACCGCCTGGACGCCCTGGCCGTCGTCTATCGCCTCGCCTCCGCCATTTCAAATGCGGCCTACCCCATTCGCCTCCGATGGTACCGCGCCATGCCGATGGACGTTGCCGTGATCCTCCCCGGTGGGGGCACAATGGCCATCGTCCGGCAGGGGCCTACCACCGACAGGACGGGCTTCTCCAAGCGCCTCTGGCGGCTCACCCGGGGGCCGCAGCCCGGCTGCATCCTGATCGTCGCACCCGACGAGGTGAGGCTGCGCCACTCCCGCAGGAGGTTCGCCCAGACCCCCGCCGAGACGCTCTTCGCCCTGGAGCGTGAGGTGGTTTCCGTGTCCCCCGACGATCCCGTGTGGCGGCTGCGCTCCATCAACGCCGCCGTCAGCCTGCGGGACGCCATCGACCGGTTGACCCGCAGGGGCGCTATCCCCAACGAGCGTCCCCTGGAGCGCGGTCTCTACCTTCCCCCGGACATCGACGAGCACGAACCGGGAGGGGACGTCCCCGACTACCTGCTGCCCGCCCTGCTGAGGCCCTCTGAGAAGCGCGCCCTGGACCTGCTCCATGACTGGCCCTGGCTCGGACTGCCGGACCTGGCCGGACTGCTGGGGGTCTCCCGCCCGCGAGCGTCCCAGGTCGTCGCCGCCCTGGAGAGCTTCGGGCTGGTCGTCCGCACCCACGTATCGGGACGCAGCCTGGCCCTCACCGACGTCGGGCTGGCGATGCTGGCCCGCAGGGACCGCACCGCCGTGGGCGGGGCGAAGAAGCGTTGGAGCGCCGCGCCCACCGACGCCGAGAATTGGCGCAGCGTCGCCGGCAGGCGCAGCAGACAGCTCCTGCGCGACATCGAGCACACCACCGCCGTCCACGGCCTCATAGCGGCCCTGGCGACCCAGGCCCGCGACCTGGGCTGGGAGATCGGCCAGCTCGATCCGCCCATCAGGGCGTCCCGCTACTTCCGGCACTTTGGCGGCAGGCGCTCCATCCACCCCGACGCCTTCGGCGTCCTTGGGAAGGGCGCCAACTCCTGGCCCTTCTTCCTGGAGTATGAGCGCAGGGCCGTGCGCCCCGTCACGATGGCGGAGCGGCTGGCCCCCTACCTGCGCTACTACTCCTCCCACCGGCCCATCGACGACCACGGCGCACGGCCCGCCGTCCTCGTGGTCTTCCACGAAGACCTGGCGGCAACCCACTTCCTCCGAGTCGCCCTTGAGGAGATGGTGCGGACGAGGACGCCACTTCCCCTGCTGGTCTCCCACCGGGGCCTGATGGAGCGGGAGGGGCCGCTGGGCCGGGCATGGCTCGCTCCCGGAGGCGGCTTCGAGCCGGTGCGCCCCATCAACAACAACCAGACCGGAGAAACAAGGCCATGAGAATCTACTACATCGACGAGTCCGAGGGTCGCCGATACTACGTCCGAACCGCTCTGGGAGTGGACGCCGAGCGGTGGAACGAGCTGCACGCCCGCGTCCGCGACTGGCGGCTCAAGCTGGAGGAACGCTACGCCGTCCCCGCAGACCGTGAGCTTCACGCCTGCGACCTGCTGGCGGGCCGGGGCAAGCTGGCCCGTGTGGGCAACGCCGACCGCAGGCTCTCACCGGAGCACGGGGCCGAGATATTCACCGGCGGGCTGCAACTCGTCGAGGACGCCGCCAGGACCATCGGCGGCGTGGAGGTCGTCAACGTCTGCCTGCACAAGCCCGACGCGAGGGGCCACGAGCGGGCCAGCCTCGACCGCCTGCTCAACCGCATCAACACCTCCGTCGCGTCCGCCGACCGCCACGCCTTCCTCATCTTCGACGAGGGCCGCGAGGAGATGGTGGCCCGCCTCTACCGCAGGCTCAGGAGCCGCAACCCCGTGCCCAGCAGGTACGAGGCGTGGGAGGACGGAGAGCGCACGAAGGACATCCCGATAGAGAGGGTCATCGGCGGCCCCGCCTTCCGAAGCTCCCACTCCGACCACCTGCTTCAGATGGCCGACCTCATCGCCCACGCCCTCCTCAAGCAGGAGGAGGAGCCTTCCCCCAGGGTGAAGCGCCTGGGCATCGACCGCGCATTCGGGACCCTCGACCGCGCCCTCAACCGCAGGGCGTCCAGAGGAGACCCCCAGGGCGTCGTCAGGCGGTGAGAGACAGCGGCCTCCTACTCCTTCTCCTCGCCGTCCGCACCAGCCTTGCCGTAGAGCATCAGTTCAAATCCGCCGGGCACGGAACGGGACAGCTGCATGATGGCATAGTAGCTGCCCCCCTTGGGCCTCCCCCCTCCCGCGAGCCACCTCTGCACGGTGCGCTCCGTCACCCCCAGGAACCGGGCTAGGTCCCGTCGCGTAAGGTCAACCATCTCCAGCAGGCGTTCCAGCCGCTGCGGAAAGTCCTCCGGCCAGCCCGGTGGTTCGTACTCCTCGATGTTGAATTCACGTCCTTCGACAGCCATTGCGACACCTCCTAGGTCTTTGTTTTCTGTTGCCTCCCGGTGTGAACCCGATTTCCGGATGCGTCGCCGTTGACACCGACCGCTCCAAGCCCAACGATACACGACCGGTCGCCTCAATCCAACGCGAAGCGGACGGAGGCCCTTGGACAGTCCGCGGCCGGTCGAGGCGCTCATGGGCGAGGCTCGAACACACAAAGAGAGGGCCGGGCGGCATGAACCGCCCGGCCCTCTCTCACTGTCAGGGGAACCCTAAGGCGAGCTCCCCAGCATCACGTTCCTCACGGCCAGCCGTCCACCTTGTAGGGCCAGGGCTGGGTGTGGTCCATGAGCATCACCGCCACCCCGCCGTCTACCGAGCATGCCCACTCCATGATGGCGCGCAGTTCGCGCTCGGTGGGCGGCTCGCCCGCCCGCCAGTCTTCGGCCCGATGCTCGGGCACTATCCACCGGCGGGCGAACTCCTCCAGCGGAAGCCCCGATCGGTCCTCAAGCCGAGCTAGCCTCACGGGAAAGTCCTCGGGAAGGGGTGGGGCCGGATAGCCCCTGCTGACAAACCTCTGGGTGTCCATAGACATACCTCCTTTCTACTCCGACGTTTCGTTGTCGCCGTCCGTCATCAGGTCGAATCCGCCGGGAATCTCGCGGGCCAGCCTCAGGATGGCCCAGAAGTAGGCCCCCGAAGGAGGCCCTCCATTGCGCCACTTCCTCAGGCCGGTCTGCGTCACGTCGAGACGCTGTGCGAAGTGTCCCCAGGACAGCCCCGACATCTCCTTCAACCTCTCCAGCCGCTCCCCGAAATCCTGGGGAAAGGGCGGAGGCCGGTTGTACAACGTCCGTTTCCGTTCCGTGGTAACCATGTTTCCTCCTCCTTTGCTTGAAGATCGCCTATACGTTTCGCCTCATAGCCCGCACAGCCTCCGGGTCCAACCCTTCGGGCAGGTCCCGTTCCGGCTGCATCAGAATCCCGTCCCGCAGTCCCATCAAATCTGCGATGGTCACCAGCAGGAAGAGATGGGCGGTGTTGGGAGCCGCGCCCTTGTTCCGCCACTGCCTGAGCCGGTGGAGGCTGACGCCCAGGAGGCGAGCAATCTCCTTCCAGCTCAGCCCGCTCGCCTCCTTGAACAGCGCAAGCCGTTCGGAGAAATCCGTGGGAAGGTCGTACTCGACGGGCCTGTAGACCCGCTGCTGCACTCCCATGCTCTACCCCTCTCCGCCGTCCCCTGCCGGGTCGAAATCGACGGCCAGGGGCGGCTGGTAGACGCCGATCGGAGGGAGGACGTGCACCCCGAAGAGGACGTACATGCCTCCGGGGATGCGGGATGCCAGCTTCACCAGGGCGTTCACCCCGTCGCCGCTGGGCTTGGTGCCCTCCCGCCACCGCTGAAGCTGGCGGGGGTCCACGCCCAGACAGGCGGCCAGGACTTCCCAGGAGAGCTCGGTCGCCTTCTTGAAGGCTTCCAGGCGCTTGGGGAAGTCCGGCCCGATTAGGCCGTCGTCGACGATGAGGTGGGACGGGAGCAGGCCGGCTCTCACTCGACATCCTCCAGGTAGAAGATGTCGTCGAAGCCGGTGACGTCCAGGGCGTCCATCATCCGCTTGCGGAAGGCGGCCGAGGGGCGGCGATGCCCGCTCATGAGCTGAGAGAGATAGCTCGACGAGGTGTCGAGCAGCCGCGCCAGCTCGTTCTGGGTCATGTTGAGCCGGTTGAGAATCGCCCACACCTTGTGGGGGCTGAGCCTGACCCGTGAGGATTGCCTGTGCTTCACGCCGACTCCTCCTTCCGGTCCGTCGGCGACCCGTCCGTGGTTGCGCCGTTGCGGTACAGGTGTGGGTTGGCCAGGTAGTGGCGCGCGATGATGCGAGCCAGCATCCGCAGGCCCTCGATGCGCCTGCGCTCCTGATTCTTGGTCAGCCCTCGCTTGCCCTTGCTACTCAACGCGTTACGCCTCTCTCCGGGTGTCCGGCGCCGCCAGGAAGGTGTGGCCTTCGGGAGCGCCGGTGATGTATACTGAGGCCAGGTTTAGAAGATGCGTTCGGTCCGCATTAGTGTATCAATATAGAAGACGCCAGACAATGGCGAGACGGCGTTTTCAGAGCCTTCACAGGCAACTCATTGACAATTGCTCGCTGTATTGTAACAATTGTTTAGCAAGACTTTAGCTGATGTTGTCGCAGATACACCGTTCGCGGGAACGTTCGCAGCTACGGTTGCAGGGGAGACACGACATGGACGAGCTTGAAGAAGACCGGGACCTTGAGGAACGCCGCGAGATCGAGGGCGACGACGCCATAGGCCCCCTCCTCAGACGGCTGCGGGGAGACCTCAGCCTGAGGGACGTGACCAAGCGCGTCGGCGTCTCCAGCTCCTACCTGTCCGAGATAGAGCGGGGAAGCCGCAGGCCCGGCGTCAACATCATCCGCAAGCTCGCCGACCTCTACAACGTGGACGCCGGCGAGCTTATGAGACGGGCCGGGCGCGATCCCCACATCGACCCCTACAGCGACGAGGCGATGGAGGTGGAGCGGGCCTACCAGTACGTCCTCGCCGACCCCGTGTTCCGCGTGGGCACCCGGCCCGACGGCCCCATCACCCTGAAGACCAAGCGGTTCATCGTCGAGATGTACGAGCGATTCGCCAACAAGAGGCTGCTGGAATGAACAGGACCAGAGAGGACCTCTGCCGCATACTGCTGGACGCCCACCCCAGCGAGGCTCTGGACCCGGAGCGCATGGCCGACCGCTTCGTGCGCTACTTCGGCGTACCCACACGCCCCACTCTGGATGAGCTGAAGGCCCTGCTGAAGCGGACCGGGTTCGGGGAGGTGTCGGGCACCAGGCACATGGACGCGAAGGGCATCCACTTCAGCTCGCCCAACGGCGGCTACGACATCCACTACCGGGAGGACCTGTGGGAGGGCACCAAGGAATACTCGGTGCTCCACGAGACCTACGAGATCATCTACGAGACCCTGTGCGAGATGGAGTCTGGCTCTCCACCCGACCGGAAGGTGTGCACGCAGGCCGAACGGTTCGCGGCGGCGGCGCTGATGCAGCCGAGGGCCTTCGAGCCGCTGGCCCTGGAGTGGGGGCTGGACGTGCTCAGGTTGCTGCAGGCGTTCCGCTGCTCCTACGCCGCCGTGGCCATCCGGCTGACCGAGGTGCTGCGACGCCCACCCCTCATGGTCGTCGTGTACGGGACGAGCGACAGGCGGGACTCCCAAAATGGGACCGGGCCGTCCGAGTTGCGGGCCATCGTCGCGCGCCGGACGCGGGGATTCGGCACTCCCGTCTTCCCCGTGTGCGGCTCCAGGGGAGGCATCCCCCGCAGGGGCAGGCCCATACCTGAACGCTCCCTGGCGGACCAGGCCGCCCGTTACCGCACGCCGAGGTTCGCCCACAAGAGCGGCTACGCCGTCATAGCCCGGCCCGTCATCCGGCAGGGGAAGGTGACGAAGGTGGTGGTCGTCGCAGTGCCGGAGGAACACTCATCCGTCCTCGAACCCCAGATCGCCGTATCGGACGGGATTGGGCGCAGGCGCAATCCCGTGCCCACGGCTGCGACGGCTGGCCCCTGGTAGGACTTGAAGGCCGGTCTCCGATGGCGTAGAGTAAGACAATGCACTACAGCAGGAGGCAAAAGAGAGAACATGACCACGCCCAGGCGTTCCAAGACCATCACCTTCTCCCTGCCCCCGGAGATGGAGGCGCAGGTGCGGAGTGTGATGAAGGAGGACGACCTCTCCGTGAGCGAACTGCTCAGGCAGGCCATTCGCCTGTTCATGGAGGAGCGGGAGTGGCGCAGACGGGAGCGGCTGGAACGGCTGCGCTCCCGCCAGAACGAGCAAGAAGACATGAGGAGGAGAGACCGATGAACGACCGACTCGATCTGATACCGGCGGCCCTCTATGCCAGGGTCTCCAGCGACCGCCAGGACGTGGACCTGTCCGTGGCCGCCCAGCTACGGGCGCTCAGGGACTACGCCGAGAAGAACGGCTACCTGGTCGCCCGCGAGTACGTGGACGAGGCCGAGAGCGGACGCGTCGCCGACCGGCCCCAGTTCCAGAAGATGCTGGACGAAGCCGAAAAGCCCGAGGCCCCTTTCAAGGAGATTCTAGTTTGGAAATTTAGTCGCTTCACCCGCAAGCGCGAGCACGCCGTCGCCTTCAAGTCCATGCTCCGGCGCAGGGGAATCCGCGTGGTGTCCATCACCGAGAACGCCGAGGACAACGCCACCGGCAGGCTCCTTGAGGCCATCATCGAGTCGGTGGACGAATTCTACTCGGAAAATTTGGCGCAGGAAGTTTCCAGAGGAATGCGAGAGGCCGCGTCGAGAGGCTTCTGGATGTCGGCCTACGCCCCCTACGGCTACAGGCGGGTCCACGTCCAGGACGGGCCAAAGAAGCGCCCTAGGCTGGAGCTCGACCCTCCCGCCGACACAATGGTCCGCCGCATCTTCGACATGGCCCTCCAGGGCAAGAGCATCCTCGACATCACCAAGACCCTCAACTCAGAGGGCATCCCCACCGTCAAAGGCAAGAAGTGGCTCAAGACCACTATCCACACCATGCTGGACAACGAAGCCTACACCGGAGCCGTGGTATGGGGAACCACCGCAAAGGACGGCCAGCCGCCCGTGCGGGTGGAGAACGCGCACCCCGCCATCATTAGCAAGGGGGAGTACCGGCGGGTGAAGAAGCTGCTCGGCTCCCGCGCCCCGAAGCAGGCCAACCCCAGGCGGGCGTCCAGTCCCTACCTGCTGAGCGGCATCCTCAAGTGCGAGACCTGTGGTAGGGCCATGTCCGCCTCCGAGGCCAAGAGCGGCAAGTACACCTACTACGTCTGCCAGTCCCTGATGAAGAGGGGCAGCGGCACCTGCAAGACCCCCAGGCTCAACGCCAAGAAAATCGAGAAGACCATCGTCGACGAGCTTCGCGCCAATATCCTCACCGAATCCAACATCCGGGACCTAGTGAAGCTCTTGGACGAGGAGATGGACGGAGCGGCCCGGGAGCATCGTCAGAAGCTGGAGAGCATCGACGCGGAGCTTGAGGAGGTCAAGAAGCAACTGGCCCGCGTCTGGCACTTCATATCGAAGAGCGACAGCATCGACGTAGCCGCTGCCTCGGATCACATCGTGGAACTCCGGGAGCGCAAGGAGAACCTGGAGAGCGCCGCAGACAAGGCGAGGGCGGTGCTGACGGAGCGGCGGGAGTACCTCGACAGCGCCGACACCATCGCCGCCTTCGCTGAGGATATGAGCGAGTTCCTCACGACCAGCGAACTGACCGAAACTAAATCCTTCGTTAACTCCTTCGTCAAGGAGGTCGCGGTCAAGCCCGGCAGGGCCACCATCGTCTACTCGATACCGACCCCGGAGGACTCTCCCATAGGTGGCGGGGACGCCGCTGAGGTCGCCCTCAATGGCGGAGTTCGCAAATCGGAACGTCATGGTGGGCCGAAGGGGACGGTAGATGGCACCATCTTCGAGATGTGGTTGGGGGCTGTGTGATCCCGATCAACTTGCATACCATGCGCCTATCACTACAAATCCTCTACGATATCAGGCATAGGGGTTTCCACTCCGCCATTGACGGAACAAAAGAGATAGGATTCCGAAGATGGCCAGGATGACAAACGCCCCAGCGAAGTCCTGGGCGTGGGCAGCGTTCTTCGCTTCACCGAGCAGGGGTCGGACCGCGGCTGACCCTGCTATTCCCGCGAAGATTGAAATTGGAGCCACGAGTCCCAAAGGGATGTATTCGGCTCGGCCGATTCTAGCAACCCTGAAAAACGTTGCATTTGAAACTGCACCGAATAGAGCGACCACGTAGGAGATTCCACCCATGACACCTAGCTCCCGGAAAGCGTCTGGGACGAGGTAAAAGGCGATGACGAGCCCGAAGATCAGATAGAGTACTCTAAGGCCTAGCGCTGGCTCATTTAACGCGGACTCGCACGCCGCCCAGGACCTGCTCAAATGCCAGGACACTAGCTTAGACAGAAGCCCGAAACCCATAGACCCTAGGTCTACGGCTAAGTCACGCATTGCTTTTGCTCCTTGTAGCCGGGACTGCTCCATTGGCGCCTGGAGTGGCCCCGCATCTGATGACGTGTGAGAACTGGGCGGGTTCAGTTCTATCCACTCAACTTATTTGCGCCTCTTCACTATCAACAACAGATCACGCCATATACGTCCGAGCCATGAACTATGAGCTTTGCGGCTCGACGTAGCACCAAGCATCCGGTCCCGCTCGATGCGGGCATACTCCGAATGGCGACTTGGAGCGATCCTTCCCAACCAGGTAACGGCGTTGTCTTGAATGGTGTAGTGGCTGCCACAGCCTGAGTAAGCCCACACGGACCCACCGGTAGGACCATCTAGCGAGACTGACTTCCCATCGAAGTAGACGTGCCATCGACTGGGGTGAAGGGACAGCACCGTCAATTCGCCACAGCCGCACGGACAGCGCAGGTTAACGGTTCGATGCTTGTGGCTGATCCATAGCTCGCCGTCCTTGATTGAGTCGAATGGGGGCATCACCTCTACGAAGATGGGACGGAGCTTGATCGCGGGCAACCGACGCAACTCATCACGCATAATAGGTGCGCCCCTTCTCGAGCCGGAACTTTTGGTAGAACGAAGGGGTCTCTGAGACATACTGTCCAGTACGTCGCCGCCACTCCATAACGGCAAACGTCGCCGCAGCCGCATTCACCTCCGGCAGTTGGACATTGCGATAGCCAGGGGCAGCCCCCTCCAGCCTAGCGTTCGGTATGGCATCCTTCCACGCGTCAGAGCCTGCATCATAGGCACTTGTTGTCACAGCTCCCCTGACAGCACAGTCCTCTAGCGATATGCTCACACCTGAATCAATGAACGGAACGCCAGCCTCCATGACAGCGCAGTAAACGGCATCCTGCCGCGCCGAGTCGCCGTCGGTCAGCTGGTCTATGCACACGAAGGCAAAGTCGATGGGGTGATCCACCAGGAACTCGGCGAATACTGACGGGCTATCCACCCGTACAGGATGCGGATGGATGCCGTCCCGGAGGGCCGTATACTTGGCATGATAGTAATCCACCTTGAGCAGGGACCCTGCACGAATGAGCTCAATCTCCTCGGCAGTAGGCGCTCCGGGGGCTCGCTTGAGGGTGTGCCAGTCGACGCAGTCAGAATCCAGTAGATGGATTTTCGCGACGGGCGTTTTGCAAATGAGGTCAAGGAGGTAGGCACCCGTACCGCCCAAGCCGATGATCGCGATGCGCTGACCGCGGATGCGGTCCTGAACTGGCGCAATGGCGGCCCGTGCCTCAAATGTGTTGGGTATGTGGAAGGGGTCAGACATCGCAAGAGCAGCAGGCTCGATGTAACCGGCGGCCGACACAGCGCCCACGATGTGCTTTGCATAGCGGTGGACCACGTCGCTTGCTGACTTGTCCTCCTCCGGGCTACCCTGGCTACCCTTGTGGATGGATATGTTGGACCAGGTCTTGCCATCACCGCCGACGAGGTTCCCAATAGGGGTCCCATCGGCGTTGTACACGAGACCATCATGCTCGGTGTGAGTGGTGATCTTCACCGCGTGGACGGCGTCACCTATTCGGCTATCCGGTTTTCCGCTGGCGGAGTCGAGCGACTTCTCAATGGTGCAGTTGCCGGCGACCCCGCCCGCAAGGAGGCAAGGAACTCCGACAGCCCGGACAACATCAGATTCAATCCTGACATCGAACCCGACCTGGTCACCGAACGTGGTGAGGCGGTCTTTAGGAGACATGCTCGGGGTCGACGGTGAAGCTCGTGCCGTCCTTGACCCTAAGGTCCTTGTCGGGTAAGAGAACACCGTCGTCACCCTTCGCGTCGTCTTCGTAGTCGATGCCGGGTGTGCCGATAATGTGCTTGCCCTCGGGCTCGTGCAGCTCGTTCCAGATCTTCACGATCTGGTCATAGGTCACGATGTCACCCGGGACCTTGTACTGTCGACCACTCACAAAGATCTCCGTGCCACCAATCATGGCTTTGCCTCCTTAGTGTTGTCCCACTAGCTATTGACAGTACCAACTCCGGTACTCAATATATAGCGTATTCGGCTGGCTATGCGCGTGTCAAGCCTTCAGTGGTACATTGTACCAAAGTACGCACAGGAGGGGTTATGAATGCTGGCAACCTTGAACTCGGCGACCTGGGGCGCCTCGTCCTGGCGGAGCGAAATCGCAGGGGCATGAGCCTACGGGAGGCGGCTCTTGCTATAGGAATCCCCTTCAATACTTTGGCACGCGTGGAGAAGGGACACGTCCCCGACCTTCCTAAGTTCAAGAGGCTCGTCGAGTGGTGCGGTGCCGACATCACGCAATTCTTTGAAGCCCAAGAGAAGGCGACAGCGACTACGGACATCATTGCCGAGCACCTTCGCGCAGACAGCAATCTCCCTTCTGGCGCAGCCGATCAGATTGCTGGAATCGTCAGCGAGCTCTATCAGGCCCTGGCACGACCACAAGAAATCGTTGCAGTGCATCTGAGGGCCGCCCGGACTTTCCGCCCGGACGCCGCTCACGTTTTGGGAGTGTTGCTCAACGATATGAATGAAGCACTTATCAAGGAGCTTGCTGATGGCCCTGCGGAGAGGGTTTAAGTCCGAAGCCGAAAGAATAGCCCGGGGGGTGAGAGAGAACCTGGGAATCAGTGGCACTCAGTCCGTCACTCCCGAAATGCTCGCCGACCTACTGGGCGTCGAGGTCCGAGCAGGAGACGAGTTGATTCCACGCAAGAGGTTCACCGAACTCGAAAGGGTGCAACCCGGCGCATTCTCGGCGTGCACGTTTCGACCTTCGGCCGACCGTGTGGTCGTCGTATATAACCCCCTTGCGGCAAAAACCCGTCAGAGGAGCGATATGGCGCATGAACTTGCACACACCCTTCTTAAGCACGAGTTGAGCCGGGTCGAGAAGCTCGGCGATGTCACCTTCCTATCTTGTGATCCCACTCAAGAGGAAGAGGCTGCCTGGCTCTCCGGGTGCCTCCTCCTACCACGTTCATTGCTCCTGGCGGAGGTCCGTAGGGGATCAGGTGCAAGAGACATCGCCCAAAAGTACGGCGTAAGTGAAAGGATGGCCCAGTATCGGCTGGACGTCACTGGTGTGGTGAGACAGAACCAGGCAGCCGTGAGTAGGAGACGCACACGGCGATAGAGGTAGCCGCGGGAACCCTGCCTCAAGAATGCCCTGCAATCGCCCACCTCTCAAGCGATACTCATAAGTATGCTAAACATTGCCAATTTCATCGCCCTCGGAGAAGGATTCACTACCGAGTTCAAACGGTCGATGCCTTCCGACCTCGGCAGGGAGATATGCGCCTTCGCCAACGCCACTGGCGGAGTGATCCTGATCGGGGTTGACGACGCCGGAACCGTGGTCGGCGTGAGGGATCACAACCGGCTGAAGTCCCAGGTCCAGAGCATCTCGCGTTCGGCGGACCCGCCCTTAGCGGTTGAAGTGGAGAGCGAGGGAGACGTGTTGTGCGTCACGGTTCCGGAGCAGCACGGCAAGCCCTATTCCTTCGGAGGCAGATTCTACATCCGGGAGGGCGCGACCTGCCAGCAGATGTCTCGCGACGAGATTCGGGACTTCTTCTTCGAGGAAGGCCTTATCCGCCTGGATGAGACTCCCTGCAACGCCTTCGACCCATCCGTCGAGATCACGGCGGCGCGATGGGCCGACTTTGCGGAGCGCGCCGGCATAGACTCTGGGTTGGACCCGATGACAGTGTTAGAGAATCTGCATCTGGTCAAAGAGGCCGGTGTAACCCACGCCGGTGCTTGGCTGCTGGCCGACGACATAACCCGCTTCACCCTTCAGGCCGGAGTGACCTGCGCCGTCTTTCGCGGCAACGCCAAGACCCATATCCTCGACCGCAAAGAGTTTCGCGGAAATCTGTACGCCATCTACCAAGACGTGATGGCTTACTTTCAAGCCAAACTGAACTCCGCGCTCATTCCACACGCCCAGGGACGAGACGAGCGATTGGAGTTGCCCGAGAGCGCCCTGCGGGAGGCTTTAGTGAACGCTATCGCTCATCGCGACTATCGGAGTACGGCCAACGTGCAGGTCTACATCTTCCAGGACAGGGTGGAGATCGTAACGCCGGGGGGACTGCCCGCCGGGATGCGTGAGGAAGACCTGGGCAGCAAGAGCGTCCCCCGAAACCCCTTGCTCTTCAGTATGCTCTACCGGATGAAGCTGGTAGAACAGATCGGCAGTGGCATCCGGCGTATTCACGACGCCTGCTTGGAACATGGCGTCGCAGAGCCGGTCATACAGGTGTCCCCCGATTGGCTTACGGTGACGTTCCCGCGCCATGGAGCGGCAGTCGCCCCCCATGTGACCCCTCATGTGACGCCCCATGTGCCCCCCCATGTGGGACGGCTCATTGCAGCCCTGGAAGGGGAGATGAGCCGAGCGGAGCTCATGGACGTTCTGGGTTTGGCGGACCGCAGACACTTCGTCAGGACGTACCTGCAGCCCAGTGTTGAAGCGGGCCTGGTCGAGATGACGCTCCCGGAAAGTCCACGAAGCAGGACGCAGCGATACCGGTTGACGATTCTCGGCAGACAGGTGCGGACCTCCCAACAAGATGCTGATGGCCCCTGACCCAGGACTTCAGGAATCTACATTAACGAAGTATTGACTGATTTATTGCGCCATTCTTCGAAGTCAAGCTGGTTTGGAGAAAGAGACTATACTGCTCACTCTCGTCAGTACATGGAGGCAACGTGGTGCGTTCCTCTTCATGCCCAAGAAAGCCTTCGATTTCGCCGGCATGTAATACAGGGATACTCACTCCAACCTGTCGGACACGGCCCAACACCACTTGGAACGCCTGGGCCTGGGCGTAGAGGACCTGTTCCACCACGTCCTCGCCGTGCTCAACGAATCCTCCTACCGAACGGCCAACTCCGGCACCCTCAGAATGGAGTGGTGATCGGCGTCAACTATATTTGCCGGTGTGCGTCAATAATTCTTGCCGGTTGTCCTCCTGTTGAAGACGTTGTTGAGCTTCACCGGTTCGATTGGTGGGGACGTCTAGCCAACTAGTGGTTCAACATCATAGTTTCGAAGGGTGACGACGACCCTAGGATTTGGTAGGGGCGGGTTTGAAATCCGCCCTGTCGTGCACAACGCGAACCCAACCCTCAATTGCTGCCCGTTATTTCAATGATGTTGAATCACTAGCCAGTCTTGAGCAACTTGCTCCCAATGACAATCCTGCGTCATCCCTCGTAGCTGCTAGCCCGTGCCTATTGCCTCAATGATTAGATTGGTGGCCGCTGGCAGGTTTCTCGTCACCACTATTTCATCACAGAGCACTACCCGGGAGGCAGGCGAGGCCTGCTTCAGGTTCCTGAGAGCAAGATCGGCGGGAGTGTCGCGCGTAAGCGGTTCACACAAGCCCACGAATAGGACGGTTCCATCAGCCCGGGTCACGCATATGGGAATAGTCACTGGGCCAAAGCCAGGGAGTGTCGTAGGATGATCCAGAGCTAAGGTCGTACTCGGGAGGTCTTGCCTGATGAGGTCCTCGTAGAGCAACTTAGTTGAACCACGTAATCGTTCGACCGCCATGGACGGGTAGCTTCCGTCGATCAGATACCTCAACAGACTCGCACCCAGATGGCGATCCAAGAGGTCATGCTCAAACTTGTTCTTGTAGCTCCTCAGACAGCGATAGCACGACCGATCACAACTCTCTGGGCATCCTTCCAGGATATCCAGGGCTTCCGTGAAGACATCTAGACCCAGTTCACCGACACGCCGGGCAAAACCAGCACCACCTGACAATGTGTCATAGAGGTATATCTCGGCTTCGAGACCCTGCCTCCCATCTTCAGTAAGCGCAGGTCGATACTCAGCCTGCAACTCGTTGGGGTCCAATTCCAACAGCCTACAAGCTGCTATCGCCAGCGCCTCGCTGGTGGTGCGCAGTGCAACGTTTGTTGGAAGCAAGCCAGGGAATAGCGTGAACGGGGGTCTCACGCCTATCGAGATTAGAAGCACATCGCTGATGAAGTCCGTTCCCAGTACCAAACCGGTAGTCGTACCCCCGCCTGGGCAATTCTGATCCCTAGGATCGGGGTAAGGCTTACGGTGGGCTGCTCCCACTTCGCCGTCCCGCAACGCGGTCGGTTCTATGAGGCCACACTTCGTGCAATACGAGTAACCTTCGTCACGCGGTCCTCGGTTTGTGACGAGTAGATAGGACCTGGCGTAGTGTTTGCGAATACGCTCATTGAGATTTGTCCACCTCCCCGGGTCCGATGGGGTCGGCATCGTCAACTTGGCCCGCGTGGCATAACTCCGTGCCGGCTGGTCATCTGGTGACGTCCCTTCCTCTCGGCTGACTGGATGCGCAAACCCAGGGGGCCTCAGCCAGCTCTTCGCTGGACCCAAGGTTCCTACGCCACCACACCCTTGGCAATCTCTAGTCCCCCCCCTTTCACCTTCATCCGAGGGGCCGGTGAGGGCGTAATGACAAACACTGCATTCGTAGTAAAGCCGCCGGCTGTTCCAAGCGTCGTACCGATCGTTCGAGAATGGCGAGTACAGCGCTCCCGAGGTCCACAGCTTGCCATCAATCCAAACCTCCTTTCCCGGCGCATACTGCGAAAGTGCAGTGGCGAGACCCTGCGAAGGCGTGTACCGAAAGGCCGCGCGATAGCGGGTTGACCGCTCTTGATCAAAGACATGAAATGCGGCAACGTCTGTAGGAAATGCATAACGCGGAAGCACTGCCTTGTACAGCAGACGGTCGAGTAGATTCTCGGAAGGGTCTCTGGTGAACCCTTCTTCACCTGGCTCCTCCGGCGCCTCCGAACTGGAAGCGTCACTCTCTTCGCTGGGCACTCCGTCTTCGTCCGAATTCTGGGGGTCGTACTCGATGGCAGAGTCGATGGCATCTAGCGTTTCCTCGATTAGTTGGTCTAGGAGGTCTGTGCGTTCAGTGCCAACAATCTCTATTGGCAGCAATGAGTCGACGTCTCGCTTCAGCTCTTCTTTGTTCGAGCGCAGCCATTGTTCCAAATCAACGCGGTTTAATGCCTTCCCGGGATTCCTGAAGTCTGCCACCGTCCCAAGCACGGCGAATAGTTGGGGCTGATCTTCTGGGCTTATCTGAGGCAGCTGTGCTTGGTGGTATTGCTGTAGCAGGTGTGCCGTTACGTGACGCCGGGCAATCACAGGATTGTCTAGAGTCAGTGATGGGTCATCGACTGCTCCCCGGATCATCTGATCGGGGTGTTCGAAAAAGTGCTCATCGTGACTGTCAGCGCTGCCGAATGCAGTTACCGTCGCGACCGAGTTCCCCCGACGCCCTGCGCGACCGGCCCGTTGTTGGTAGTTCGCCCTCGCTGGCGGCATGTTTCTGAGAGATACGCCTGAAAGAGCACCTATGTCGATGCCAACCTCCATTGTGGTTGTGCAAGAGAGAACGTCTATCGCAGGCCTCTCTTGCCCCATGTCCCCAGGACCCAAGTCCACATCCTGGAAGAGAATCTCGTACTCTTCAGCTTTGGAGAATATCTCTTCCGCCTGCGCGGTGTTGACCTGCGCAGTGTGCTCTGCAGCAATGAGGGCCATTGGAGGTATGGGCGGTGATGCCAAAGCCGCCAACGTACTGGCCCGATAGTACCCTTTCCTAGCGGCAAAGACAGGGTCTGTATCCGGGTCGATGGGCTCAACAGCGTCACGCCCGCAGTTGACACAGGTGCTTCTTCCTGGAAGGGGCCTCTGGGCTGTACGGCAGGATTGACAGTACGACCAGTCGCCGCCTATTGCCAATGACAACTCTCTCCCGGCCAGTCGGTGTACACCTACAGATGTCGACTCTGCAAATGTTTCCAGTAATCTCGGAAGCCATTTGCTTTCAAAGAGTCGCCGACCCGATGTGTCGGATAGGAGGCGATTCATGGCCGAGAATCTACCCGAATGTGAGCGAACTATTGTAGACGACCACGCCCCCGGCATCCGGCTCAACCAGACTCCCGACCGCATCCAACAGCGTAGCCACGCGCGGGCGAGCGCTAGCTTTTCGTCATCCGACTCCGCATACTGGGGAATGTCAGGTAAGGCCGTTATCTTGGGGGTATGAGTTGGCCGCTCCACGAGCGAGGCCAATGCGAGCGACTCCAACCCATAGTACCTATCGGTGATCGAAGTCATGATCGAGCGAAGCAGAGACTCAGGTGGCGGCGAATTCTTGATCTCCATGAGAAGTTCCAAGAGTCGATTATCGTCGTCAAGCGCGCCGCTTCTGATTGCCCGGTCAACAGTATTCTCCCCTTCGAAGCTCTCACCAACTCGCAATCCGGGCCGCAGCCGTACTCCCATTTCCTTTGCTGCGATCAATACAGCAAGGTAAAGGTCCTCCAGGGAGAGGAATCTCGTGATCAACGGGTTTCTATTCAGACGTTCGTATCCAGACACAATCAGAGGACGCAGGGCATCCTGCGTTGAATAGGTCTGGATATTGGGTGCGAGACGGGCGGCCATCTGCCTAGAATCCGAGAATATGAGGACCTTCCTCCCTCGGAGGGGAGCCAGTCTGGTTGCAGGTTTAGGACTAGGGGGCTGAACCTGAATCTGCTTTGAAATGAGTGCTTGAAAGGGTTGGTCACCTTTCGTCTGATGATCCTGAACGGAGGTTCGTCCGAATGCGGCCGTTTCGCCGCATCCTGCGCAGGGTCTGAATTCGCCCAGGGATGGACTTATGGCGCCCTCTTCTGTACTGGGAGCCTCCGCACGGTTGGCCCGCAAGTAGACTCGCCGATTCCGCTCCCCTAGATTGAAGGGGTTCAAACGTCCTGTGATCAGGTCGTAGTCCGCAGCTTCAACACTGTCCGCAAAGACAGGCTCCTCCAAGAGAAGGTCTATGGCCTCCAATTCCTCGTACGACCCTGATAATGTCCTAAGCGCCCCGCCCAGCTCCGACCATAGGAACTCAGGTTCCTCGACGTCGTTTGTATAGGCCCGAGCGTAGGCTGTACCACAGTTACGGCATGTATAGAGTTCAAGGACCCTAGCGCCGCATTCGCACACAGCCCGGGGCTGGCCGTACAACTTACCTGACGGCCCACCACGTTGCTCTGGTGGCATCTCCCCGCACTGAGAGTCCATACAAACCCAGAGTCCTGCGAGTCCTCTATAGAGAGAGTGAACCCTGCAAGGCATCAGCCCAGGTTGGTTTGAGTCAGGCTTGGCCATGCTTGCCAATGCAATCAGGGCTGTAACCGCCCGATCTGCCATATCAGAAGGAGTCTCCTCAAATAACATCTCTCCTAGATCCGTGACCGGCTGAGCCGCCGTCATCGTCGCGTTGATGAGTTCCGACATGGGCGGGAAAGACTCAAGCGCGCTGTGCAGCGCTTGAGTCAACTGGCCTGACGGCTCGACCCCTCGGTAGCGCAGAAACTCCGCGACCTGCGACATTCGGTCAGAGTCCGTCTCTGCCCCATAGAAGGCAGATAGGTCAATCGCCTCTAGGGCAAGAGCATCTTCAGTCGAGCCCTTTGCTGCATTGGGTCGGAAGGAGAGTTCGCCTTCCACGGTACTGAAGTCTCCCGAATCCTTGCCCGTGAGTTGGGCGGCGAAATTCTGGGCGTAGTCAGGATCCTGCATGCTGGCGCTGGTGCAAATGATCTGTAGCCGATCTGGAGGAATCCCGAGTCGTGAACACAGACGCCGTATGAGAAGCGCCACCTCTGTGCCAGCAGCTCCACGGTAGAGGTGAGCCTCGTCGATGACCAACAGGAACGACTCTTCAGGATTTGCGCGAAGCCAATCGCGCGTGTGGTCGAAGATTGGCCTTTCCAGCGGGCGCATCATCATGTATTCCAACATCGAGTAGTTGGTAACCAAGATGTCGGGGGGCGCTGCCTGTACTTCGTGTCTCGTGAACAGCTCAGGATCTTCTGGGAGCGTTACTCCTCTTTGGAATTCCCCGGTCCTTCGATCCTGCCATCGCTGCCCCCTTTGGCCGTACCATCTAATCAGGTCGGGCTTGGCTGGCCATTTGCCCCGCTCCTGCAGTTCTCGAACCAGGGCCTCAGCTGTAGCCTGTTGAGGAGATGAAGGGTCTCGCGCGGTTTCCAGGTTGCTTATGTAGTAGTTCCTGATCGGGGCAAGCCTAGTTTGGTCTTTCCTCGAATCACGTACTCCCGGGTACAAGGTTCTGCTTGTATATCGGGCGAATCGGGCGGGTCTTCCAGACCACTCCATGAATTTGTCACTAATGCGTCTATCCGCGAACAGCAGCCTGAGCCGTCCAAGCTGGTCATTGACCAGGGCGTTCATTGGGTACAACACCATCGCCCTTACCGCTGGCGTTTCTCCAAACGACTGCCCTTCCCTTTGGGCTTCCGAAGCCAGCTTGCCTAGGATGGGTAACAGGAAACACTCAGTCTTGCCTGACCCAGTCCCGGTCATGACCACAAGGCTGCGCGCATCAACAAGCGAGAGCTTTGTGGAAACTGCCTGGTGTTCGTATGGCGGATCATAGATTAGCCGCTGAAGCTCTCCGTCGGACTCAGATACAGAACCGAAGATTTCAAGCGCGGCCGGGTCAAGGCCAAGGTCCTTGAAGGCCACGCCGGCCTTATAGCGAGGCGTGCTCTCCAAGTAGGGTCGCTGGTGAATTACACCAGGGGCTCTGAGAATCTCCTGACGTTGCTGTACCAGGATTGGATCACCTATGTGGTACGTAGCTTCGATGTAGTCCTGCAGCGCGCTCTGCATCTGCTGGATGGTCTCTACGATAGTCAGTTCCATCTCCCCTCCCTTCTGTCGGTCACCGAGATTCTGGGCTGCTTTTCAGTTCCTCTAGCCACAGCACATCACTAGCGAAGCGCACTTCCTCCGCTAACTCGGCCTCGGCTAGCCGATAGGCGAAGAGGCATCCGGCACTCGAAACTGGGTGACCGAGCGAGTCAAGTCTCCGACGTGCCCACATGGGTATGGGAGAGAAGAACTGCATCACATATGAATTGCCAGCGCGCGGTTCTATCTTGAACAACTGAGAACTTCCTCGATTTGCGTCGATTGCCATCTGCAGGCGCCATGCCTCATCACAGCCCCGCCATCGAGTATCCGCCAAGGGTAGGTCTAGCAGTCTCTCAGGTCTCCCGTCGTTCATCTCGATGTAGCACCACAGATCTCCCCCATAGGCTTGACTTCGACGCGCGACGAACCGTCCAGAGAGCGAGCCCAGCGATGTCCATCGCCCAGGGTAGTACCGAACTGGCCTATCCGAATCCAGTAGCGTAAGGCCAGGCACGTCGCCCGAGGGCTGAGCTCTGTCGAGAAGACGGTCAAACTGGGCCAAATGCTGGGCAGGGGTTTCTCTTTGAGGTGCTCTCAACCACTGCTGATGGGACATTTCGGTGAACCCGAGTTCCCGTAGCTCCGAACCGAGGTCCTCGTCAGGACCAGGGTTAAGGCGTCGCAGGTGGCCTACGTATTCGATGCGGGCCGCTAAACTATCGAGGGCCGGATTGGACACACCCAAGAGAATCGCAGCACCGCTCTCCCGGGCTACAAAGCTAGGAGGAGCCGCGTACAGGAGTACCGGTGCACCGGGCGCCGGATCTTCTATGTCGCGGTTCTCAATCAGGTCACCGTGCGCGACCGTGGCTTCCAGGGTCTCTCGGACGAATCCCCTTATGTCCTCCGCTTCCTCGACTAGCCCTCGTAGAGGATCGGCAACCGCACGAACAAGCGTAGTCGCCGCGCAGGGGCACAAGAAGCTGGCTGACCTCCTCAGGGAGGCGGCGATTGATTCAACCGAGATCAGATCGAATGCGCTTTGATCGAGTCCAAGCTCGGCTACTTTATTGGCGTGGACTTCCGCGGCGGTCAAGCGTCTCATGACCATCTCCAACCGGCGTAAAGGTCGCCGGACTGAACTCCAGAGGAAAAGAATGGCTGCGTAGCTAGGACCGCAAGCCTAGCGGCTCTGAACAGGGACGGAGACTCCATGAGGCGATTCAGGCCAGAGCGCAGGTCAGAGTCCGCCCAGGCCTCGACGTTGCCCGGATCGCTTCCAAGTCTCAGGGCAAGTTCTGCGAGCCACGTCGGTGTGCCAAGGCCAGTAGGACCCGATTGGCTGGTCGTCATTTGCTGGATGTTCCGTGGCAATAGGTGGTGCGTGGCCGCCAGAGAGGCAAAGTGTTCGACTCTGCGACTGCAATCACTTTGGGCCATCGTTTCAGCGTCGCGGACTAGAGCAGGCCCAGCGCCAGCTTCTGCAGGTTTTCTGGATATCGCCTGGGATAAGGCTTCCAATGCTCTGGCGTCTCTCACCGCAAGTTCAGCCTCCTCTTCTGCTCTCGCCCAGTTATCTCCACATACAAGGCGGAATAGTTCGGAGGCCAATGCGCTCATCACTTTCTGCCTTCGGAAGACAGCCAGAAGATTGCCTGGTAGCCTTGCCCGGTTCCATAGGCCTGCAATCTCAACCATCCTCATGGCCGAATCAGTAGAACGCACCAAGCGCTCTATCTCTGGAGTAAGTCCTAGCGCAGCGAGTCCGAAACCTTGGGGGAGTACGGGAGGAACAATGATTGCTGCAGCATAAGTCCGTGTTCGCGCGACATACATTCCCCCGTGGTCCGGAACCAGGAATTCTGTGTCGTATGGGACCCTTTCTTCGCTACAAGGCGTCTCGAAAGGGGCACGATTTACTGTTGGGTGCTCTGTGTGGCCGCTGTCGTCATAGAGCCGTGCCATGTAATTGTTGCCTTCCCGTCTCAACGCCCATCGAAGTGGAGTGAAGGGACGCGCGCATCGGAGCGTGAAACGTCCGAGTTCACCAACACCAAACTCCAGCACGCAATTGACTGCCCTATCGTATGCCTCTTGTACTTCTTCTCTATTTCGAAAACGCTTGTCGAAGTGGTCCTTCCAATCCTCAGGAGACACAGGCAATCTGAGCGGTGGCAGGTCCTTCGCAAGAATCGCACCTCCCCCATTCCCTTCAAGTAGCGAGACGCGACAAGCAACCTCTCGGTTCTCAGGCCCCTGCAGCTGGACTTCAACCTCACCGTCCCAGAGTTGCTCCATGGTGGGGTGCGGGGGATCGATCTGCACCGACAGCGGGCCCCGATGATCAATCGTTGCAGTCTGTGGTCTGTCCTCAAGAATGCGTATGGTGGCTTCTTGATCGTCTATCGTTTCAGTCTCACCTGCCAAACTGCTACTTGCTGAGAATCTCAGCTTGTGCGTCCCGATAGGAAGCAGAGGGAGTTCAAGAAACAGGGGGTCCCCCGCTTCTAGGGTTGCCAACTCGAACAAGTGCAGCGGGCTAGAATCCATAGAGATTCGCAGGGACTCCAGGGGGTGGTCCGCAAGAATGGCAAGGCACGGTCGCTCGGAGGCTAGCCACTCGCCTTGGCCTTCCCCGTCCCATGCCACCGCGGACAATCCGACCGGCCAAACCTCGATGCCCCTTGCCTGCCCAAGCCCTAGATTCTGAATCGACTCTTGCCAATCTTCCTTGAGTGACTTAGGCAGATCAAGAATCGCGGCGTTGACTCCCTCACACTCTACTTCAATTGGAATGACGTGCACGCCTCCGTCAATCGGGCCATCCGTACTGAGGATGACATAGCGCTCACCGGGCCTTACTCTCAAACCCCTGCGCTCATAAGCCAGCCCATCGGAAGCGATCCTTAGGAGCCATGTGGTACCAGGCCGGAGGAGACACTCCGTACGGAGGAGAAAATCGAGCTGCGGGTCCCTTCTCTCGAATTGCAGTAGCACTTCATCGGGTTCCGGCCACCTGACAAGCCTTATGTGCTGGGTGCCATGGACAAGGCGACCGCGTGCCAACGGCCGACCTTGCGACCCTGCAACACGGCAGCGACAGCCAGTGAGTATCTCTCGGGTCTGAGGGAATCGCAGCATCAGATGAGACAGGCCCGGGATCTCAAGCAGTATGTCCCACGATTCCCCGGAGGTATCTCGTGGTCGAAGTACGAGACGTGGCTCAATTCCCAATTGAGTGACAGTCGCCCTGGCCTCGTCAAGTTGACCGACGGTTGAGGAAAATGCCCGGCTGCTTGTGGTGCCGAGGCCCCGGATTTGCACCCGTTCATCTACGGAACGACGTGCTCTTTGAAGCCATTCTCGTGCCTGCCGCTCTCGGTCAAGATCCTCACTGATCCTCTGTAAGGTCGCGGGGTATATGAGCTCATTGGACCCAGCCCGTCCTTGGGTGAGAAGAGCCGCAGCTATCTGGCCTAAGAGGCGCTTGTCTTCCGCAAGGTTCCGGAAGCGTGACGACGCGTTCCAACTCCGTGCGGCGAGGAGGTCACCCAACTGCTCTGGAGAGCCAAGGACATCCTCGGAGAACAGGTACCGGCACTCATAGAGTGTGCGGGCAAGTTGCACCTGCAAGTCCTTTGGAAGGATGGCATGGGTGATGGGCCAACAAATAATGGAGAAGTGCTCAGCCCAAGGACCCGAAGGTACCGCGCCGTCGAATTCCCGTACGAACCGCCTGTAGAATTCACGTATCCTGTAGCGGTCTCCGTTGATAATCCATCCAGGAGTCTCTTGTTCGAAGGTCTGCCAGTACTCGTCGCCGGCGTACCGATAGCCCAGTTCCGCGGCGTACACGACCCATACCAGCCAATGGTCACGTGATGGCGTGCGGGACGCGATGTGCGTTCGCACCGTCCCTTCAAGAGCTGTTACTTCCGCTTGGGTCAGACCGTGTTCAAGGGCAAAGAGGGATTCTGCGGTTCCCCTCGCGCGCCGAATGTCCCTGAGAGCCGCAAAATGCAGCGATAGGCGAGTCTGCCATGCCTCTATCTCAGTGGTCATTAGCTCGCTGCCCCAGTGCCGCCGTTCAATAGAGTAGATATGATGCTGCCACTGTCAAAACTTCGAAAACTCGCGTCCCGCTCAGATCGAGGCACTAACCAACGATCCAAGCAGAACTTCGATATCTCGGCAGCTGGTCTGGTAAGAGACCGGAGTCTTTGGTGCTCTCCCGATAAGACCTTCTTCCAATTCTCGGCAAGTGGGATGGCATACACTTCACGCTCGATGCCGTGCTTCAGAATTGAGTTTCCGTCGATGCCAAGGTCTTCAAGCGCGGCTCTCGCGACGCGCAGTTTCCAGTTCGGCCCCATGCCGAACCTGTGGCCTGACGCATAGGGGTGCCCCGCCTCCTCCAGATGAGCCCTTAGCGAATCGAACACCTCGCCATAGAGGTGAAAGTGGCCAAAACCCTTGGTCGTGCCAATCCGGAGGAACCGAGGGCCCTCCGGTATGCTCAGACGGTTGTAGATTGATGAACGACCCAAAGCCGATGTTGTGGTCAATAGCACCAGACGCGCCCGATGTTTCCTTTGGCGGATCACCGATTGCCGCGCCAGATACTTTCGCTCGTAGGCTCGTCTCACTTCCTTGCTACCCATAAGTGCGGCCACGAGTTTGCCGCCAATCAACTGAGAGTAGGGAGGAACGGCGCCAACAACGTAGGCATCCATTACATGAACGAGTCGATCACGGCGGTCTTCGTGTGTCCACCCAATCCAATTGTCCCGAGCCGAAAGGTTGAAGACAGGGTCTCCCAGAGCGAAGAGGCCAATCAAACAATCGTTCTGCCTATCCTTGACGAGGAAGCGGAGTCGACGTCCAAAGCCCTGCGACACAGGCACGGACCACAGCAACGAAGCAAATCTGAACAATCGCGACTCAAGTGAGCCTGGAGAAACTTCAACCAGCTTCGGATCAATCGATCTGGGGTCAATCTGGCTACCACTCGCAAAATGCTTCGCTAGTTCGGAGCCATGCGTTTCGACAAAACGCCTCTGCCTTTCCAGGATATCCACCCGTTGGGCGGCATGAAGATTCCGAATCTTCTGTTTCGTCAATACTCCATCGACGAAGTAGCCGCTGCCATTCTTGGAGAAGCCTAGATTCAACAGATGGTCGTGGATTGCTTTCTCCAAAGGAACTCCGTCCGCGGAGTCACCAGACGGAATCTGAGTGTCGGCTCCCATAGAAGATGCTGCTTCTGTCGTGAGCGTAGAAGCTAAGTTGATTGACTCAATGGTCATTGATGCCTCTACCCTTACCTTTTGAGAAAGTAGGCTTGTCATCTCTATACCGCACCCAGTCGTCTACTTCAGACAGTTTGAATCTAAGGAGTCGACCAACCCGGTGAGCAGGGAAGCTCTTTGAGTCGACCCAGCGGTATATCGAGTCCTTGGTGACTTGCAGATGCGTAGCCACCTCCGCAATGTCCACCCAGTTTTCTGTGGAAGTCATGTCAACACCACCTGTACGTACAAGACACGATGAAAGTCTATGATAGTATAGAGCTTTCTCCCTCCTTACGGTCAACAGATTCTTGTCCAAAGCTGAGGTCTCTGCGAGAACCGGTCCACGATCGGCTGCTGTTCTCAACCCCCCGCCTCCCACAGCCCCTGCAGCGCCCTTACGAACGTCAGAGCTTTCTTCCAAGACCACTGCTCCTGCCCCGGCCCGAACAGCGCCACCTTCCTGTTCTGGCACTGGAAGTCTCCAAGCTCAGCTGTCTTCAGCCAGCCGAGGACGCTCGTATAGGTCGGTGCCAGCTTCGGCTTGAACAGCGCGTCGGGGACGTTGTAGAGCAGGCACTCGATGAAGTACGAGGGGGCGTCGTCCTTGGTGACCCCCTTATTCTCGACCAGCCGATTCCGGGCCGCCTTGAACATCCGGACCGTCCTCTTGAACCGCTGGCTCGTTGCCTTGTCCTTCTTCGATCCCCACAGGTGGTGTTGCTGCGGAAAGCTGACGACCCAACGCCTCTCGTCGGAGAGGTAGAACGCTATGCCGCCGCTGTATCTCAGCGTGACGACGAGGTCGGCGTCCGCCGGCAACTTGCCCTTCTTTATCTTCAGGGTCTTGCGACCGCTCGATGCCTCATCCCCGAAGCGGGCTTTCATGGCCCTCAGCGCATGTCGCCGAAACAGCTGCCACTGCTTGTGGGCGGCCTTGTGTGAATCGGCCTTCTGCAACTCCGCCCCCGTTAGGGCAACCAGGTTGGGATCGAGCTTGTGGGCCAACCGGATGACCACGTCGACGTCGCTGTCTCCTCCAAGGTTGGTGTCGTTCTTGTAGGACCCCTGTAGGAAGACCTCGTACGTGAACTGCGACAGCCCCTTGTGTTCCTGCATCGCCTTACGAATGGGCACATGCGCCTGTTTGAAGGCCGTCGCGGCCTGATGGTGGCTCCACCTTGAGAGCGTCGATTCAGGGATAGGCATTTCTTTCCTTCGTCATCGTGTGGATTTGGAGACGGGAATCCGTTCCCAGCGAAAGATTGCAGACCGCGCGAGTCATCTCAGATCCGGGCCTTGGACTTCTATCACGGTAGCTGACTTGGGAACTCCCGTTTCCCGGTCGTACCGTTCCCTGAAGTCCATGCGGGCCTCTGGCCCGAAACCGTCCGAAGCCCCATCAATCTCCTGCTCCTCATCCAGCGGTATCGATATCAGCGAACCGCCGCGCTCGCTCCACCTCACAACAGCCGGCTGGTCTTCCATCCGGAGCACCATTGGCAATGTCTCGTGGTAGCAGGAGTCCGGGTCAAAGAGGGGCGTCTCCTGAATGATAGGACTCCCGGTTTCGTTACCCGCCTTGACGTGGAGCAGGTCCCACACCTTCGGGCAGGACACCAAACATTTCCAGGGCAAGGTGCTCTTGTTCTTGTGAATGCTGTCGAAGTTCTTGCCGCCCCACTCGTCTATAGCTGTAGCTATGTTGGATAGAGGAGTTACGGTGCAGCCGAGTTCCTTTACATCGGCAGGTGGCGTACAGCAATGCCAGTGATCGACTTCATCGGTGCCGTCAGTATGGTTGTAGAGGCAATACAGCGGTGCGGCTCGCTTACGCTGTGCGTACTGTTTGAGCAGGTCAATCTGTGGTCCATTCACATTGCCCTGCGTGAGAGAGGCGTATCTATCTGTTCTCAAGTCGAGTTTCTTGGCCTGGATTGCGAATCGAAACCAGCCGAGTCGTTCCGACCCCAGCCACAGTTCGAAGTCGGTCCCCCACATGGCTTCGTCCGGCTTGGAGGTCTGTTTGAAGAGAGCCACCGTAGAACCCTGGACGAAGAGATCCATCATCAGCAGGTCCGTGATCGTCTCCTCACCGAATCTGGCCGGCCCCAGGACACCACGACTCTTGATGGACTCCCTGACGTAGCCCAATCGTTCCCAGAGACCCGTCGACTGATTCGAAAACAATTCCCCGAGTTCACTGAATGACCGAATAGGCATATCCATCTATCCTTTCGCACGCTCTAGTATTCCGCTTATCCCTGCGCCTCCCCCTCCGCCATCCGGTAGCCGACGCGGGGTTCGGTGAGGATGTACCTGGGGTTGTCCGCATCGTCCCCCAGCTTGCGGCGGAGCCTCCTCACCATGTCCCGCACCAGCCAGGGCTCGCCGACTTTCTCCGGACCCCAGACCCGCTGTAGCAGCACGGCGTGGGTCAGCGTGCGGGGGGCGTGGACCGTAAGCTCGTAGAGCACCGCGTACTCCGTGGCCGTCAGCTCCACCGGCTCCCCGTCCAGCGTCACCCGGCGCAGGGCGTAGTCGATGCCCAGCCCCCCGGCGGCGTAGGGTCCCGACGGCTCGCCCTGGAAGGGTTCCAGCCGTTTCCTGAGCGCCGCCCTGATCCTCGCCGCCAGCTCCGTCGGCGAGAAGGGCTTGACCACGTAGTCCGCCGCCCCCATGTCGAGAGCCCTGGCGACGGTCTCGTCCTGGCCGTACACCGACAGGAAGATGACCGGCACGTCCGCTGTCTTTCGGATGTCGTTCATCAGTGCGATGCCGTCAGACCCCGGCAGCACGAGGTCCAGCAGCGCCAGGTGGGGCTTCTCCGCCGATAGGAGGCGTGGCACGTCGGCGGGGTCGCCGGTGGCGACGGGCGCGTAGCCCGCCCTGGTGAGCACGTCGCGGACGTACCGCAGGTCCTGGGGGTTGTCGTCCACGGCCAGAACCCGTACCCGGGGCGTGCGCCGCGAGCCGGTAGAGGCGGGACCGGGAGCCGGAGCCGCGGACTGCTCCACCGCCGGCAGCGTGAAGGTGAACCGCGCCCCCAGGCCCGGCCCGTCGCTCGCCGCCCGGATGCGGCCTCCGTGGGCCTCCACGATGCCCTTGCAGATGGCGAGCCCCAGCCCCGACCCGTCGGCGCCTGACGCGGAACTCTCCCCGGACGCCCGCGAGAACTTGCGGAACAGCTCCGGCAGAAGCTCAGCCGGTATGCCCCTGCCCCGGTCGGCGACGGCGACGGCGACGTGGACCCCATCCCGCACGGCGGTCACCGTGATGGGCGATCCCTCGGGCGAGTACCCGGCTGCGTTGGAGAGCAGGTTGCCCAGCACCTGGACGATGCGCCGCCGGTCGGCCATCACCATGGGAAGGCCCTCGGCCAACTCCACCTCCAGGGGGTTCCTGGCGTCCGCGCTGCGGAACCGGCCCCCGGCCTCCTCCACCAGCGGGCGCAGGTCCGACGGCTCCGGGTCCACGGGCAGCGCGCCCGTCTCGATGCGGGCCACGTCCAGCAGGTCGCCGATGAGGTAGCGCATATGCTCGGCCCGGTCGACGATGATGCGGTGGAACTGCCGCATCTCGGCAGGGTCCAGGTCCGCCGCCGCGTTCAGCAGGGTGGTCCCCGCCCCCATCACGGAGGTCAGGGGCATCCTCAGCTCGTGGCTCACCATGGCCAGGAACTCGGCCCGCAGCCGTTCCTGCTCCTCCAGGGGCGTCATGTCCTGTAGGGTCACGATGACCGAGGACAGTACACCGTCCTCGGCGTGGATGGGGGAGGCGTTGAGCAGGACGCTGACGCTGCGCCCGTCGGGAACCCTGAGCGCGATCTCCTCGGCCCGCACCGTCTCCCCGGCCCTGAGCGCCTCGGCCAGGGGCAGTTCCCCGAGGGAGACTTCCCTGCCGTCGGAGCGCACGCAGGTCACGACGCCCAGGAGGTCCTCCAACGGCTGTCCCTCATCCCGCAGGCCGTCCACGATGCGCATGGCCTCCCGGTTGAAGGACGCCATCTCCCCGGTCTGAGCGTCGAAGACCACCACGCCCACCGGCGAGGTGTTGACCAGGGTCTCCAGGTCGGCCCTGGCCTGCCGCTCCTCCCGGTGGGTGCGGGCGTTGGCGATGACCAGCGCCGCCTGGGAGGCGAACATCACCAGGGTCTCCTCGTCTTCCTTGGTGAACTCCCCGCCGTCCTCCCGGTCGCCCACGAAGACGTGGCCCACCCGGACGCCCCGGTGGAACATGGGCGAAGCCATGAAGCGGAAGACCCCCACCGGCAGGGGGATGGCGAACTCCGTGAAGCCCAGGGCGCGGACGTGCTCCGCCAGGTCGGGGACCCTCATGGACTCCGAGATGCCGGTCAAAGCCTGGAAGATGCGCAGCCCCTCGGGCATGAGACAGAGCCGCTCGGCTTCCTGTGCGCTCAGCCCGGAGGAGAGGAAGTCCTGCACCAGTCCCCCGTCGTCCAGCAGCGTCATCACGCCGTAGCGGGCTGCCGTCAGGGAGCGGGCGGAGTCGAGGACGCCCTGGAGCACCTGGTCGAAGTCCAGGCTCTCGTTGATGCGGAGGCTGGCCTCGCTGAGGCGCGAGAGGCGCTCCCGCAGCGCCTCCATCTCCCGGTCCCGCTGGTCTGCACTCACCGAATCTCACCTCCTGGGTTGGGGGTAACGGAGCCGTTTCCGGCCCGGATGCACTGGGGGCCTTCACAGAATTATATACTACTTTCCACAAAAGAAGGATTCAAAACCACGTAGAGGCGATAGATCGTTGGGTATGATTTTTGCTAGGTCTGTGCGTTCCCGTTCCGAAGGGAGACACGGGCCGCCGCCGACCTTGATCGGAGATCTGGGAGCAGCTGCTCCGCCGCCGGGGTTGGCGAGCCATCCAGACCGATAGAGCAGACCGTTGCTGATAGGAGGCACGATAGCCATGTTCGACACCGGAAGCGACGACAGCAAGGCGCGCCGCCTGTTGAAGGCCATGCCCTTTACCCTCCCCCCCCCCCCCCCCCGAACCTCAGTTCTCGTCTAGCCCTCCGCCGCCTCTCTCCACTCCTTCTCCTAGCCGCCGCGCTCATTGCGCTGGCGGTCTTCTTTTTGCCCGACGCTCGGTCTGTCGCGGCCGCGCAGGAACAGACACAGGCACGAATCACCAGCATCTCCACGGCGAATTATGCGTACCAACAGAACGACACCTGGTGGCCGGAATGCGACACCGTCCCCGTCGGTGGCTGCTCAATCGGCTTCAGATACTTCGGCATTGGAGACGAGATTCTCTTTACCGCCACGTTCAGCGCGCCTGTGACGGCGACCGGCACACCGTCTCTGGTGCTCGATGTTGGCGGAACGGAGAAGCTGGCCACGTTCAAGGAAACGCGGGGCGGTTCTTTGATCTTTAGCCTACACCGTGATTGAGGGCGAGGAAGACCACGACGGCGTGTCCGTCCCTGCCGGGTCAATCAGACTGAACGGCGGAAGCATTGCGGGCGCTGGTGGAGTCGCCGCCAACTTGTCGCACAACGGGATGGGCAACCAGGACTGGCACCGGATCGACGGTGTGAGACCCACCTTTGACGGTTTTGAGAGGCCACACGGGGGCAGTGACGGCAGTGACGGCGTTTACGGCATCGGTGATGCAATAATCTTCGTACCCAAGTTCTCCGAGGACGTCTACGCGAGAACTGGGACTCGCGATCGGTCCACACCGCCCGGGACCAGAACAGGACCGTTGGCGCCAAAGCTGCGCATCAAGGTGGGGAACGAATACGGGTACGCAATAACCGGCCATTGGCACCCCCATCCGCTCACGTTCTTCTATTTCGTCAAACAGGGAGACCACGCGCCGGATGGCCCTGTGCTAGAGCCCAACAGCATCGAGCTCAAGAGCAATCTCACCTTCCGGGACGCGGCCGGCAACCCCGTGGTATCCCTGGACCACGACGGATTCAGCATGGACTACTCTAACACCTACGGGAGCACCCTCCCCCACTTTCTCATTGACGCGGTTCGACCCAAGGTGACCGGCATCGCCATCACATCGGCACCGGACAATGGGCAATTCTATACGGCCGGAGAGACCATCTCCGTCACCGTGTCATTCGACGAGAACATGCGAGCGCTGCCCACCAGAGGCGGATCCCAGGAGTGCGGACAATTCACGGACGCCCTCCCCCAGTTACGTATCCAAGTCGGGAACAATTCCAGGATCGCGGACTTGGAGAACATATCGGGGCCGGAAGTAATTTTCTCCTACGCCGTGGGGACGGAAGACCGCGATCCGGACGGAATATCGATCAGGAGAAACTCCATCGTATTGCCTTGCGGCGCAAGTCTGCGGGATGACGTTGGAATCTATTGGGGCGAGAACGACGCCGAGAGAGAGCACGAGGCCATCGAGAACGCGGCCGGCCACGCCGTTGGAACTACCTCCCGATCCGGTACGCCGGTCGACGACATCACGGGCCGTGGCCTGGAGGTGAGCGCGACCGAGGTCGGCGTGGCGGTGGGCGGCAGCGCCACCTACACCGTGAAGCTGACGGCCCCGCCCACGGACGTCGTGACCGTCACGCCCGGCGTCGCAGACGGGACCAAGGCCAGCGTCTCGCCGTCCCAGCATGTGTTCACCCAGGCCGACTGGAACGAGGCGCAGACCGTCACGGTGAGCGGCGCGGCGGCCGGCGAGACCGCGGTCACTCACAGCGTCTCGAGCCTCGACACGGCCTTCGCCCATGCCATCCACCCGACGGTCAGGGTCACGGTCAGCGCGACGGGCCAGCAGGGGACGAATCCGCACGCCGAGCTCATCGCGCAGATGTACGAGTGGCGCAACGACCCGCAATGGTCGAGCTACAAAGCCCATACCGACCGCTGGGACCGGGCGCTGCTGGCCTTCGGGGAGACGGTGGCGGACGCGTCTCTAACGCCCATGACGGCGGCAGAAGCCCAGGCGCTGGCTGATCGGGGCAGCGCCTGGACCCGCTGGGTGCCGGTGGCGGCGGCCCTGTGGGAGATCGAGAACGGGCCGCCCACAGTGTCCAGCGCTATCGCCGACGTCACCATCGTCAACCCGACCGGCACGGAGGTGGTGTCCTTGGCCGGGGTATTCAGCGACGCCGACAACGACAGCCTGACCATCACCGCCACGTCTTCCAATAGCGCCGTGGCCACCGTGTCGGTGTCCGGCGGCTACTCCAGCCTGACGGTCGCCGCCAGGGCCCGCGGCACGGCGACCATCACGGTCACCGCCGACGACGGCAACGGCGGCACGGTCTCGGACAGCTTCACGGTCACGGTCAAGTCCGCGCCGCGGGTCGCCTCGGCGATCGGTGACATCTCCGGCCTGACCGCCGGATCGGCGGAGGACGTGTCGCTCAGCGGGGTGTTCAGCGACGCCGACGGCGACGCCATGACGATCAGCGCCGCCTCCTCCAATGACGCGGTGGCCGAAGCGGTCCTGTTCCAGGACACGCTGACCGTGATCGGCGTCTCCGCCGGCACGGCGACGATCACCGTGACGGCCCAGGACGCCGACGGCAACGAAGTGGGCGACGCGTTCGACGTGACGGTCACCGCCCCGCCATTGCAGCAGCAGACGCAGCAGGAGCCGTACGCCGATCTCATCGCGCAGATGTACGAGTGGCGCAACGACCCGCAGTGGGTGAGCTACAAGGCCCACACCGACCGCTGGGACCGAGCGCTGCTGGCCTTCGGCGAGGAGGTGTCGGACCAGACGCTTTCGCCCATGACGGCGGTGGAGGCCCAGGGCTACGCCGATAGGGGCTGGGAGCGCTGGGTGTCGGTGGCCGCGGCCTTGTTAGAGATCGAGGCCGCGGCGCAGGAGCCGACGCCGGGCTTGGTGGTGAACGTGACCGCCACACCCACTTCCCACGACACGATAAGCGTCAGTTGGGAGCGTCCGGCATCCCCGCAGACATTCCTGCGGTACCGCATGACGGTCATTGAGAAGTCCTCCGGAAGACGGGTTGCATTATTAAGTATCGAACCCAGCAGGACGGGAGCTACAGTCTCCGGGCTGGATGCCGGGACGACCTACACCGTGTATATGACAATCACTGACATTGCGGAGCCCTTCCATCCCTCTGCGACGGTGGAAGTGACGACACTCGCTGCTCCGGACCCGCCGGCCAACCGGCCGCCCACGGTGTCGGGCGCCATCGCCGACGTGACCATCGTCAACCGGACCGGCACGGAGGTGGTGTCCCTGGGCCGGGTGTTCAGCGACGCCGACGGGGACAGCCTGATCATCAGCGCCGCGTCCTCGGATGAAAGCGTGGCCACTACGGCGGTGGCGTCCGGCTACTCCAGCCTGACGGTATCCGCCAAGAGCCGGGCACGGCCACCATCACGGTGACCGCCGACGACGGCAACGGCGGCACAGTGTCGGATTCCTTCACCGTGAGGGTGAAAGCCGCGCCGGTGGTGGCCTCGGCCTTGACCGGCGTGAGCCTGGAGGAAGATGGGGTCCAGGACGTTTCCCTGTCCGGGGTGTTTAGCGACGCCGACGGGGACACGCTGACCATCACCACCAACTCCTCAAACGAAACGGTGGCCAACGCGTTCGCATTCCAGGACACGTTGACCATAACCGCTTTTGATGCGGGCACGGCGACCATCACGGTTACCGCCCGGGACGCCGACGGCAACACGGTCAGCGACGCCTTTGACGTGTCTGTGACCGCCCCGCAGCAGAATGCCCCGCCGCCCAACCAGGCCCCCACGGTGTCCAGCGCCATCGGAGACGTAACTATCGTCACCCCGGCCGGCGCCGAGGCGGTGGCCCTGGCCGGGGTGTTCGACGACGCCGAGGGGGACAGCCTGGCCGTCACCGCCGTGTCCTCCAATACCGCCGTGGCCAGGGTGGCGGTGGACGCCGGTTACTCCGGCCTGACGGTGACGGCCAAGAGCCGGGGTACGGCGACGGTCACGGTAACCGCCGACGACGGCAACGGAGGCACTGTGTCGGACAGCTTCACCGTGACGGTGAAGGCCGCTCCGGTGGTGGCCTCGGTCATTAGCGACGTATCGGGCCTGACCGCCGGGACCACGCAGGACGTGTCCCTATCCGGCGTCTTCACCGACGCCGACGGCGACGCCCTGACCATAACCGCCGGTTCATCCATCAGCGCCGTGGCCACGGTGAGCGTGGCCGCCGGTTACTCCAGGCTGACGGTTACGGGAGCGGCCAGGGAACGGCGACCGTCACGGTCACCGCCCGGGACAGCGATGGCAACCGGGTCAGCGACACGTTTGAAGTGGAGGTGGTCAAGGCCCCGGAACCGGAGCCGGAAAAGGCGGAGAAAACCTCCGATGGGGCGCCCAGGGTGGTATCGCCCCTGCCCGACCTGAGCCTGCAAGGGCATGGGTACCGTCAGTTCGACCTAACCGGCGTGTTCAGCGGCGGCGACCTGACCTACACCGTCGAATCGTCGAACTACGGTGTGACGACGGCGTGGGTGCGCGGCACGACGCTGACGGTGCTGGGAACGGGCACGGGGACGGCCACGATTACGGTGACAGCCCGGGACGCCGACGGCAACGAGGTCAGCGACTCCCTTGAGGTGTCGGTGAAGCCGCTCGAAGGGTAGCCGCATAAGCGAGAGCCGGCCGAGGGACCGCTGCCCGTGGGCAGCGGTCCCGGGCAGCATGAACTCGTAGGGCGGGCTTCCGGCTGCAGCTGGGCGCCCGCCTTTGGTTACCCGCTTTGGCGTTCCATATTCCTGGAAGGTTCGCGCCATGCCGCGACAGCGCGTCGACTACAACATACAAACCTATGGGATTCCAGGCGACTTCCCGGAGCGGCTGAGGCGGTTCCAGGGGCAGTCCGGCATGTCGTGGTCGGAGATCGCACGGCGCATCGGCACCTACCGCCACACGGTAGGTCGTTGGCAGAAGGGGAGGGGCCGCCCCAACATGGAGCACATGATGGCCCTGCTCAAACTGGCCGAAGACCTCGGCCTCGCCCATATCTTCACCGACTGAGGCGGCGCCGGGCCTTAAACGCAAAAAGGCCCCACACATGGCCGTGCCAGGCCGAGTTTCCTAATCGCCGCTCCGGTCTTGGCCGGTCTCCCTCGCAAGCGTCCCGGCAATCCTGCGAAACTCCTCCGCCTCGTCCGCGTCGCCGTCGGCCTCCAGGTCCCGGACACGGTTCTCGGCGAACGGGACCGCCAGGGCCTTGCATCCCTCACAGACCGTTCCCACCGGAGCGCCTCCCCTCCGGCAATCCAGATAGTAGTCCACGCCCATGCGGCCTTCGGCCGAGCTATCGGCCCCGCAGAGGGCCTCTTCATCGCGGGCATTCCCGTCGAACAGGTGCATTTCCATGACCTCGTACCTCCTGTCGGTTTCAACTGACCGTGTCAACGATTCATCGCCATTGGTTCTCATTTCCCGCACTCCCTTCCAGGTTGCTGAACTGTTCTCCAAATAAGAAAAAGACCCCATACATTGGCGGCGTAATCGGTCTTGAACGCAAAAAGACCGCACATATGGATGGGCGGGGGAGGCCGTCGCAATGGCTGCGACGACCTCCCCCGTGCTTCGCGCTCCGGCTGCTTAGAAGAGCCTCAGAGTCTGCTGCTGTGCCTGTTCCGTCTCCGCCTCGGCGTTAGCGGCCTGGGCCGTTTCCTGGGCCCGCCTGTTGCGGCGGCGGGCCGGGGGAGCGGGCCGCTCGTGGGCGGGGTGCTTCGGCGACTCCTCCCACCGGGCCCGCGCCCTCTCGATCACCGCCGCGACCTCCTGCATCAGCCCAGACTCATCCAGGTCGTCGAAGGACTCGATGTGCGGGTCCGACGAGGGTCGCTGCACCCCGATGGTGGCCCTGCTTCCCTTGATGGACACGATCACCTTCAGGTCGTTCTCGGGTGCGTCCTCGCCCGCCTCGACGGCCTGTTCCTCGGCGGGGCCGGAGTCCTCCTGCCCCTGTTCGGGTCCCCCGTCGGCATCCGACTCACCGGCGTCGTCGGGAGTCTCTTCCCCCGGTTCGGTCTCCTCTGTGGAGACCTGCTCCTCGGCTACCCCGGCATGCGAATCGTCCGGGGCGTCACCGAAGAGGCAGTCGTCTACGCCCGGCGCGTCCGAGCGGGCCGTTTCCGTTCCTGTCTCGTCTGGCATGGTCTTCTCCTTTCCTTATATGTGTGTGCGCTCGCGTGGACCGGTCGCCCTGCTACGCCGCAAGGCTCGACTGCCTCTTTATCTCGCCGAGGGTCGTGGGCTGCCAGTAGAGGTCGCGCTCCACGGCGGGGACCTGGCCGAACACCGTCGCCTCCGCCAGATCGGTCAGGTCGAAGTAGCCCAGCTCGGTCTCGAACCCCTGGACGAGGCCGAAGCAGAGGCCCGTAACCGGATTCATCTCGGTGATGTACCAGGTCCAGTTGCTGTAGGGCGAGAAGAGTTTGGCCGGCGCGAGGACCGAGTCGTAGTCCTCGACGTTCTCGTTGGCGTACAGGGCGGGAATCGTGTCGGCGAGCTCCTTGGTCATCAGCTTGTGCCTGCGGAGCCCGCTGTTGGGATCCTGCCACATGGCCGTGGTCGTGGTGGTTCCGTTTGCGTCAGTCATGGTTTCTCTCCTTGTCGTTCTTCGAGTGTGTTCCCGTGCACCGATCACTCGACGTGGGTCCCCACCGTCCGCTCCACCGCTTCCGGGGTTACGTAGGTGGGTGTGACCGTCCCCAGGTCCATGTCCAGGTAGAGGGCCATGAATGGGCAGGTGCCCGCCACCATGCGGCGGACGACCTGTAGCACCAGCGACGCCATCATCTGGTTGATGGTCGGGTCCTGATCGGTGAGGTCGAGGGCGGCCGCGCAGTCAACGTCCGGCGGCCTGGTCGAGACCGCCGTCAGCAGGTCGGGGCGCTGGAGCGTGGGCGCCGGGGCCAGGTAGCAGGTCTCGCCCGAGAAGGCGGGCTCCTCCCAGTCCACCCGGCCCGTCACGTTGCCGACGAGCACCTGGCCCCAGTTGGTGTCGTTGCCCGCGTCGATGAGCCAGCGGGCGGGATGCCCCGGCAGGCACTCGGCCATGGCCCTGCGGGCAGCGGCGTTGTCGGCGCAGCCGATGATCAAACTTTCGCCGTAGTCGATGAGGCCGGGGTAGCCATGGGCGTTGGTGCGGGAGTCGTGTTCGTACTCGCGGAATGGATAGACCGAGTAGCCCACGGGCCTCCCGTAGGATTTGGCCAGCCGGTCGGCCAGGGCTTTGCTCTTGAACTGCCCCACGTCGCCGGCGTAGAAGTTCTGGCGGAGCAGGTTGTGGGGCTCCACCCGGTCGTGGTCGACGAGGACGATGTTGGCCTCCCGCCCCTGGAAGAGGCGGCAGAGACCCTCGGCGACGAAGCCGCCGGTCCCGCCGCAGCCGACCACCGTTATCCAGGGGTTGTCCAGCAGAAAGGCGTTGTCCAGGTGGTAAGGCATTCGATCACCTCCTTTGTGATTTGATCGGTCGGGTCCGGCCCATCGCCCACCAGCCGGAGGCCGGGACTAGGGCCGTCGAACACCTGCGACCACTGCAACGGGGCGAAGTGGCCGTAGACGCCGACCCGGAGGCTCAGCTCGGGCCGGCCGGTGTCGAGGCGTCCGGCGACGCCGTAGATGCGGAACCCCTGCTCGTCGCCGTCGTCGGTCTTCGAGAAGAAGGCGCGTGAGCGTCCGTGGGAGTGGAACTCGGCGACCACCCCTGCGGGCGGTGTGTATCTGAGGGACGAGGCCGTCCCCTCTTGTTCGGGGACCACCAGCCGGTAGGAGTGCCCGTCCCACCGCACGGCGAAGAACCGCTCGGTGTCCGGGTCGTCCTCGAACCAGTCCAACCCGACCTCGAACAGCCGGGCCGGTATGGGTCCGTGGGCAAGCTCCACCTTCTCGGCCACGGGAGCGAGCCCGCGCACCTCGCAGGGGGCGACGAGAATCCGCGCCGTCAGGTGGGCGCTCTCGGACTGGACGTAGAGGCCGCCCGATCCGAGAACGTAGTCGAAGCCGATGCCGTGCGCTCCGGTCAGCCCCTCTTTGCGATTCACGAGGTAGCCGACGGGCGTTGGGTTGTCGGCCGCGGCAGGCCCACCGCTAGCGGTAGCCATAGCCCCGTCTCCCCTGGGAGGCCGCGATGGCCTGGGCCACCGTGCACTGTGGAACAAGGTCCTCAACCGGGTACTCAGTCTTTCCATCGAGCTCCTCCCAAAGCGCGTGCAGGTTGTCGGGGTGCTTCTTCGAGCGGTTGCGGGAGTCCCCGGTGCCCGAGAAGAAGGACTCCGGTATCTGTCCCACCTCCTCTGGGAACTTGTGGCTTCCGGGGCAGACCCTCCCGTCCCGGAAGACGTTGAAGGCGGGCATCTGGTAGAGAAGCTGCTCGGCGTCGGTCGGTCGCTCCAGGGCCGCGTAGACCCAGGGAGCCCGTGCCGGCGAGCAGACGAAGACCAGCCCCGGCATGGGAAGCCGGAGCCGTGCGGGGGGCTTGAACGCCTCCCGTTGCAGGGCCACGGGCCAGACTTGGGGCGGCCTCCAGAGGGCCACCATCTGCCCGGTCTCGCCCTGGTTCCACCAGAGGGCGCCCCGGGGCAGGAGCCCCGAGGAGAAGCCCAGGTGCTGGGTGAAGACGTTGGCGATCTCGTCCGCCGACACGGTCCTGACCCAGACAGAGTCGCTCTCGAAGCCCCGCAATAGCAGGGTCTCGTCGTAGACCTCCAGTTGGAGGTTGAGCTTGTCCCTGGGCATCTCATCCGCGCCCGGCAGGGACCAGCCGGTCTTTTCGGATTCGGTCGTCATGGTCGCTTGCCTCCTTTCCTTGTTCTTGTTCGAGAACCCTGGGCAGGACGTCGTCCAGCATCTCGGCGAAGCGGGCCGGGAGGTCCTCCTTCAGCCAGTCGGCCAGTGTGAAGACCGAATCCATCAGGGCGCTGGCCTTCCGCCACTCCTCCGTGCCATCGGCGATGATCTCCTCCTCCCAGGGGTCGCAGAACCCGTCAAAACTTCCGTCGTCGTAACAGTGGTCGAGGAAGAAGTTGCCCGTCTCGGCGAAGACCCAGGAGGCGGCCTTCGCCGCCCCCTCGAACCGGGTCTCGTTCACCGCATCGGTGAGGTCCTCGACGGGTATGCCGCCCTGGGGAATCCGCTCCAAGGTCTCCTTGGGGATGCGCTCGGCGGCCGACTCAAGCCAGGCCGTCCGTATCTCGTCGGACTCCCCGTAGAAGGAGTCCGGGGGGCTGGTCAGCAGGAGCATGGCCGAGATGCCGTCCCGGTAGCCGTTCCAAAGCTCGTGGAGGCCGTCGTAGCCGAAGCCCATCAAATCGAAGGGGATGCCCCTCCGCATCCAGGACCACGGCGGCTCGTCGTCGGCCTCCGTCCAGAACTCGATCACCGGCATGTACAGGGGGAAGTGGCGCTCCGCGAAGAGGTTGGCGAAGCGCTCCACCCTCGTGCGCACGTCGGGAGCGGAGAGCGCCGCCTCCGCCTCATTGGGAAAGAGGCGGCGCACCAGCCCCATGAACCATGCGTAATCGTCGGCGTACCCGATCACGGTCACCAGTTCCCGCAGCGACGGCGGACGCCGCAGGAGTTTTTCAGCGAGACCGCTCAGTAGCGCCGGGGCCGCAGTCGCCAAAGCAGCGCCTCCTTGAGCCTTCCCGTGGCCGAGGCGTAGTCCTGCGCCTGGGCGCAGGCCAATTCGATGTCCTTCTGCCGTGCGGCCGCGGCGTCCACGTCGAGGGAGCCGTCGGGCCGTGTGAGCTCCGCCGTGAGCTCGATGATGCGCAGGGCCGTTGGCGGGGTCGCCGCCAGCAGCCCTGCGAAGGTGCGGGTGTCCATGTGACGCCCCCTTCTAGTCCTGGACGGAGGGAGAGGTGCCCTTGGTGCCCACCCGCCGCTGGAACTCGTAGATGGTGTCCTCGCCCCTGGTCGTCTCCTTGACCGAGGCGTTGGCGATCTCCCCGTAGAAGTCGCTGAGGGTCGCCTTCACCTGGTCGACGGTCATCTCGGGGTCGGGGTCCGGGAACTCGCGGTCGTCGTATACGAAGATGCGTGCCATTGGTTGGTCTCCTTTCTGTTCGTTGCATGTCTTCCTGCGTTGCCGTGTGCGGGGAGACCGCTGGCGGCGGTCTCCCCGTGAACAGCGGTCTAGCGTCCAGAGCCGACCGTCTCCTTCTCCCGTTCCTGCTCCAGCTCCATCGCCCACTCGAACATGGACATGGTGGCGGGCTGAGGCTTCCCGTTCTTGCGCTTCGGCTTGACCGGCTCCGCCATGAACTCGGCCCAGGAGAACAGCGACTGCTGTGGCTCCTCGGCGTCGTCGTGGTGGCCGTTGACGCCGTTGCCGTTGACCGGGGCGGGTGCGTGCCCGTTGCTGGGGACAAGCTCGACCGTCGGCCCGAAGATGTCGGACCCGTGGCCGTTCCCGTTACCGTTGACCGCTATGGTCTCCGGCTCGATCTCGACGGCCTTCCAGCCGTCGTCCACCAGGTACTCCTCGGCGGTTGCCTCGGCGTCCCTGGCCGCCGCGAAGACCTGCTCCACCGTCTCGGCCTCGTCCTCCTCGTCGCCGTTGACGATCTTGCGGGCCAGGGCCATGATCAGGTCGTCCCCGTCGTCTCCGTAGGCGGACAGCCCGTCCTCCGGCAGCTCTCCCTCGACGGCGAGGGAGCTCTGGAGCTTCTTCGCCACCAGCTTCAGGGCGTCGGCCTGGAGGGTGTTCCTGTAGGACATGAACACCACCTTCACCGGGCGGGTCTGCCCGATCCGCCACGACCGCCGCGACGCCTGCCTCATCACGTAGACCGAGTAGTCGGTCTCGTACCAGCAGATCGTCGGGAAGTCGATCAAGTCGAGGCCCGTCTGCACCAGCCGGGGGTGGCAGATGAGCACGTCCAGCCCCTTCTTCACCCGGTCGGCCACCCACGCCTCCCGCTTGTCGGGAGCGACCGCGTCGGCCTTCATCACCGCCACCCTGAACCCGTGCCGGGTGAGGATGTCGTCCATCCGCCCGGTTATGTCCCGTGTCCCCGTGTGGGTGACGTAGACCAGCGCCCTGCGCCCGGCCAGCCGCTCGGAGGCCACCAAGTCGATGAGCGCCTTCTCCTTCGGGTAGAGCTTCTCCTCGGAGAGGGGCGGCACCTGGACGATGAGGTCGCCCGACCGGGGGTCGAAGACCGACTCTCCCCTGGTGCAGCCGTCCGGGTATGCGAGGAGGGTTTGCAGGTAGGTGGCGAGCAGTCTCTTGGAGCCGGACTTCAGTGCCTTCGCCAGCTCCTCCTTCAGCGTCTCGAACACGTGCTTGTAGGCGCTGCGCTGGGAGTAGCCGGTGCCGTCCTCCCCCGAGTCCATCGAGGAGAGGAGTATCTGCTCGTCGTAGTCGGGCAGCCCGGATGCCACGTCGGAGAGACGCAGGAAGACGGTGTTGCCGATGATGTGGAAGAGCGCCGAGGGCACGAGGCCCGGCCTCTCCCTGACCACCTTGCGGTAGCTGCGGCGGCGGCTGTTGCGCCCGTCCTCAAGCGCGCCGTCGTCGTCCTTGCCGATGGAGTGCTCCTCGAAGCCGTACCGCTTGATCCAGCGCCCCTCGTCCGACCGCCCGAACTCAGTGCGAATCTCCGGGCTGAACCGGTAGAGGAGATGGAAGATGGTCGAGGCGTAGCCGCCGAGGAGGGTACCGGTCAGGCTGAGGGACTTGCCACAGGCGTCGGCGAGGACTCCCGCGGCGATGCCCTGGGCCGAGCCGCGAGCCTTGAACTCGTGGACCTCATCGCCTATCAGCAGGTCGAAGAAGCCCTTCATGTGGTGCTTCACGTAGTCGCTGAGCGGGTAGCGGGCCGGGCCGGACTTGTCGGCCTGCCACAGGGGTGAGCCGCACACCTCGCAGGTGTGCTTGCGGCGGTTCAGAACGGCGTCGGTGAGGGGCACCCCGTCCTTGTCGGTGACCTGCGCCGTGCAGTCGACGCAGCAGGGGACCCGGAAGGGCTCCCCCGTCTCCTCCAGCCGGATGAGCCTCCCCTTGGACGTGGCCCACCTGTACGTGACGGCGGCCTTCCAGCGGTAGGACAGCTTCGCCCGTTCCCTGGACATGACCGCGAAGAGGGGGCCGGAGCCGACCGAGAGGCGCAGCCGCTCCAGGTCGGTGATGGACGTGACGACGGCGGCGCGGGCGCCGGGCACCGTCTGCTCCACCTCCCGCTTCCACTTCTTCGTCAGGTGCGGCGGGCAGATGATGAGCACCCTTCGGAAGCCCGCCATGTATGCTGCGCCGGCCCCGATGAAGGTCTTGCCCGTGCCCATCTCCCCCACGACCGTCGTGCCCCGGTGGGCCTTGAGGGAGAGGGCCGCGCCCCTGATGGCGTCGGCCTGCGCCCCCAGGGGCCTGCGGAGCAGGTGCGGGATCTTGCCGCCGTTCTCCGAGGGCCGGTAGAGCGGCGGGTAGGACTCCACCACCCGCCGGGCGATGGCGTCCTTGAACGTGTCGATGAATCCTGCCAGGTTCATTTCGGCGTCTCCTTTCCTTGTTGTTTCTGAAAGGGACGCCGGACCTGAGACGCACTGCGCCCCCCGGCGGGGGACGCCTCTGCGCCAGGTGCCTGGAAGCGTCCCCAAGAGGTTGTTGAACGTGCGAGCCGCGCCGGAGGCGGGGTCTCGTGGTGCGGCTCCGATTGAGCCGTCTAAGCGGCCTTCAGGGAGGCCCTGAGAGCGTCGAGCTCGGCGCGCTCCCTGCGCCTGTGGTCCTCGTAGCACCTGCCGCTCAGGTGGTACGCCTTGTACGGGGAGGAGTAGGCCCTTCCCCGGTCGTCGATGTCCACCGCCGCCGTCTGCATGGCGGGTTCGCCGGGGAGGATGGGCTGTCCGCACCGGGCGCAGGGTTCCATCACCATGAACTTCTGCATCTTCTTCACCTTCCTTTCTCCTATGCGTGGGTTGTCTCGAATCGTTCCGATGGGACGACGCCCTCCCCATCCTCCGAAAGGTCGAAGCAGGCGTTTACGGGTTCGTCTTCCTGCGGGCCGTCGGAGGACTCGATGTCCTCAATGTGGCCGCTGTCCAGGTCGAGGGCCACCACGGTGGTTACGAGCCGCTCCCGGTGGACCTCCTTCTGCGGGGAGTCCTCCACGAGGGTCATCTCCTTGCCGGTGCGCCCCTTGACGAGGATGCGCCGTCCCTCGGCTTCGAGGACGAGGTTGTCGAGGAAGCCCGCCGCCACCAGCATCGCCATGTGGCCCCGTCTGAGGGGCATGAGCGGGCGGGTGCGGGCGTCCCCGGCGGGCCACAGGGTGTCCGTGATGTCCGTGTTCGTCCACAGCCCCGACCGCCTGGCCTCGGTCGCCGCGGCGACCGGATCGACGGTGCGGGTGGTGAACAGCACGTCGCCGCTGGGCGTCGTGGCCGGTGTGTACTCCCCGTAGGAGTAGGGGTCGCGCCGGGAGCGCAGGGGCTCCGGATCCCCGATGGACCACTCGATGACCATGCCCTCGGCAGCGGCGTCTGGGACGGGGTCGGCCTTCCGGTAGCCCATCAGCACCACCTGGTCGAACGCCTCGCGCTCCGGGTCGGGAAAGGCCCAGCACCGCAGCCGCCCGTAGTGGGTGGACAGGTAGCGGGCCGAGACCGCGAGGCGCTGCCTGGGAACGATGAAGACCAGCAGGCCGCTCTCGGCCAGGTAGCGCGTGGTGTGCGTCAGGAAGGCGTGCTCCGTCCGCTTGTCCTCCGCGTCGTAGTCGTACGGTGGGTTGAGGAGCAGCAGGCCGAAGGCCCCGTTCGCAATCGACGTGGCGAACAGGTCCGAGGCCAGGGTGCGGTGGAGCCGCTCCTCGGCCTCCTCCGCCCGGTCCCGGTGCAGCTCCACGCCGTAGGTCTCGATGGTCGTCGAGTTGGGCCGGTCGAGGTTCTCCGCCAGCCTCTGGAGCGCGTCCCCTCCCCCGCAGCAGGGGTCGAGGATGCGTATGGTCTCCCGCCCCCGGTGGTAGTAGCCGGAGGGCGTGTGAATCAGCTCGGCGATCAGGTCCACCACCCGCTCGGGAGTCGGGTAGTATCCGCCCTTCGCCTGTGCAGCCAATCTCATGTCGGTTCTCCTTTCTTGCTTACTCTTGTGTCGCCTGGCGCCGCACCCAGACGGACTGGGCCTTGCGCTCGCGCGTCTCGAAGTCCCACTCGTAGGTGCGGCCGTCGAAGGTGTCTCGTAGTGCGCCGTCGACGATGGCCGCCATGTGCTTGGTGGTTCCGACGACGCAGTCGCCGTACCGGTGGTGCGCCTCGGTAAAGGTGGGCCGCTCTCCCGCCGGCAGACGGACCTTCCGGAAGCCGTAGGCTTCGAGGACGCGGTCCTGGACACGCCGGGCGGTGAGTTGGCCCCTGCGGCGGGGCGCTTTGCGGTTGCGCTCCCGTGTGGCGTAGGCGTTGCCGCTGGCGGCGTAGGCGTTGCCGCTGGCGGCGTAGCCGTTGCGCTTCATGTGTTCGGCCATCGTCAGGTAGACGGTGCGGTAGTCCTCGCGGGCGCAGATGGCGATGGCGCGGACGATGCAGTCCCCGGTCTTGCCCCGGTATCCCGCCGCCGCCCGTCCGCCGTCGTCGTAGCGGTAGTCGATCATGGCGTCCCGCCTTCCGCCTCCTCGCGGGGCAGCGTGAGCCTGCCCGACGCCACGGCGTAGAACAGGTCGTCCCGCAACCTCTTGGCGTTGGGGGAGCACCGATAGGCTGAGACGCCAACCGATTGGAGGGGAACGATCTCCCCTTCGTTCAGGCCCCGCTCCCAGAGCCAACCGGCCCAGGAGTCGTGGAGGGGCAGCGGGCTGCGCTTGTCGAGGAAGCGGTGGTGGAGCGCCGGGGCCTCCTCCTGCGACTGCGCCAGCAGGAGGAAGGAGTCCTTCTCGTAGCCGTACTCGGCGGTCTTCGAATACACGAGGGCGTGCCAACCGCCGGTGGCGGGCAACCGGGCGATCTTGGTCGTCCAGGTTCCGATGGTCTCGTAGGGAATCACGCACCGCTGGTAGCCGCCGCTGAGCGCCATGCCGTCCGACCCTTTGATGATGTGGGCCGTGTCGGGCGGCTGCTTGAGCAGCGACGCCCAGATCGCCTTGAGCGCCGTCTGGGAGCCGACCATCGAGACGAACCAGAGGCCGTCGGTCTCCTCGTCGCGGGCGAAGGCGTCGGCGGTCGCCGAGAACCCGCCCGCCGAGATGGTGAACAGGTCCTCGGGGTCTATGGTGTGGGTCGCGAGCATTGGTGCACCTCCTTGTCGTGCAGTAATGAGGAGATGCGCGGGGACGATGCCCCTGCGTGAGAGCCCCGATAGGGGTCGATGCGGTTGCGCTAGGACGCGTGCTCCGGGGGACGGTCGTCCAGGAGCTCGCAGTCGCTCAGGTGGTAGGCGGCACCGAGGAAGCGCTGCTCCGCGAGAGCCTGCCTCGCCTCCTCCAACGTGTCGCCCTCCAGCGTCCATGCGGTGGCCCAGGTCTCCCTGCACGTCCTCTCGTGGGCCTTTCTTCCGTCCTCCGGCCCGTCGTAGACGACGCAGGAGAAGGGGTCCGGGTCCCTGTCGATCAGGGCCACGAACCGGCCCACTCCGACGAACCCGGCCCCCGGCACCTTCCACCTGATGGGCGCGTTCTGAATGTCTCTGTCTGTCATGTCTTCCTCTCTTGGCCCCCGTCGTGATGAATCGGGAGGTTCTATGCGGGTATCAAGCCCCTCTCCTTGAGGCTGACGAACCGGCCCTGGCCGATGACCACGTGGTCGAGCAGCTCGATGTCCAGCAAGTCAGCCGCCTGCTTCAGCTTTCGCGTGATGAGCACGTCCTCTGGGCTGGGATCCGCCACTCCCGAAGGGTGGTTGTGGGCGATGGCTATGGACGGAACGGCCTCGACCACTGCGTGCCGGAACACTTCAGCGGCACGGACCATCGACGAGTTCACGTTGCCCTGGTAGACGACCCGCTGGCCGATGACGTGTTTCTTGGTGTCGAGCAGCAGCACCCGCAGTTGCTCTTGGGCCAAGTTGGACATCTCCGGCCCCAGCAGGTTGTGAATGTCCTCGGGGGTGCCTATGGATGGCGGGTTTTCCGGTCGTTCCGGCTTGTTGCTGATCTCGTAGCGCATGGCGATTTCCCCTAGCAGGCTCAGGTTGCTCCGCAGGGCGTCCAGCAACGCCTGTCCCTCCGCGCTGGGCGGAGAGGCGGGGTCGAATGTGAACGCCAGGTTCTTGACCTGCTCCTTCTTCTTGGGCATGTCGGCCTCCTTCGCTATCGACTAGAACAGAAGCGGGGCCGCCCCCTGTAGATTGGAAGCAGCCCCGTATGCGCCCCGGCGGATGCGGGCGTCGCTATGCGGTTGTAGGTCGGCGGCCTATGCGAAGGGGGAGTCGTCCTCCTCCTGGGCGCCGTTGCCATTCCCGCCGTCGAGGAACACGACCTCGGAGGCGTGCACCTCGGTGCGGTGGCGGCGCTGGCCGTCCTCGCTCTCCCAGGTGTTCTGGACGAGGCGGCCTTCGACGTAGATGCGCTGCCCTTGCCGACGTAGGTGTTGACGGCCTCGGCGAGCTTGTCCCAGCAGACCACGTTGTGCCAGTCGGCCTCGGTGTCCCCGTTGGAGCGGTGGCGGTCGGTCGCCAGCCGCAGCTTGGTGAGGGCCGTGCCGCCCGGCGTGTACTGCATCTCCGGGTCCGTCCCGACTCTGCCCAAAAGCGTTACCTTGTTGATCGTCCGTGCCATTTCGATTTCCTCCTTATGGATGGTGTGGCGCGGTGTCTTCGCGCCCGTCTGAAATGAGAGCGGGGCCGCCCCTGTAGAAGGGAAGACGGCCCCGTCCTGCGCTCCCGCGAGGGAGCGTCTAGCTGACCCTGACGTACTCCGACTCGCTCTCCGTCACCACATCGGCCCGGACCTCCGGGGCCAGCAGCTCGTTGAGCTTGCGGTGGTTGACCGAGCACCTGGTCGAGCTGACCAGGGTGACCGTCCGGCCGCCGACCGTCGCCTTGGAGTCACCCTGGCGGCGCATCCACGCCTTCAGCGTGTCCAGCGCCGTGCGCTTGGCCTTCTCAGGTTCCTTCATGGACTCCTGGGCCTCGGCGTAGGCCGCCAAAGCGTCCCTTGCCTCCTCGTCCGTCACCTCCTTTCCTTCGATCTCCGTCACTTCGTCCGTCCCGTCCTCGGCCGCTGTACCCGGCAGGCAGACCGCAAGGAAAGGGCAGGAGCGGCACTGCCAGCTTGTGGCGGTGAAGTCCCGTTCGGGCAGCGCGTCGGGGTCCGGCCCGTTCGCGACGTGGTGCGCCCCCAGCTCTCCGAGCCAGCCGCAGGCGTCCTGGAGGGCCTTCTCCAGCCGGTCGGCGGGAATGACCTCGTAGTCCCAGGTGCGGTTGCCCGTGTCCATCGTTGCGATGACGGCGGCCCGCATCTCTCCAAACTCGCCCAGGGTGTAGAGGGCGGCCTGGGCCACCGCCGCCGGGTGGCTGCGCTCGGCCCCCAGAGTCTGCCAACGCTTGAAGGCGTCCGGCCCCCGCGTCTTGATCTCGACGACCATCGGGTCGCCGTGGGCGGGAGTCTCCGGTTCGTCCTCGAAGAGGAACACCTGCGGCGTGGCCGCCTCGTCTGCCGATAGCGGGAACCGCACCGTGCCGTCCGGGTGGCCGGTGACCAACAGGTTCGGACCGACCCTCACGGCCACCTGCTTTGGGTCCTGGGGATCGGGGGCGTCCACCTGCCAGCCCGCCCGCTCCATCGCCCGCACCACCACTGGCTCAAGGGCGTTGCCCGCCTCCATCGCCGTCAGCGAGTCGTCGCCGGGGGGATTGGTGGGTTCGTAGCCGGTCGCGGCGTACCACAGGGAGCGGCGGCAGCCCAGGGCGGACGATGCCCGCACCACCAGTTCGCCGTCCTCGTTTATCTGCGCAGCAGGGCGGGAGAAGACCTCCGCCCTGTCGTCCATCGTCGTTGTCATCGTCTGTACCTCCTTGTGTCCGATAGGTGATGGGAAGGGGCGTTCACGCTGCCGCCTTCACCTCCATGTCCTGCTTCGCCTCCCTCTCTTCCCTGGCTTTCAGGTGCGCCTTGAGGATGTGGGCGATGCCGTCGCCGAGGCCGTGGACGGGCACGCTTCTGCCGTCGCCCAACTGGTTCCAGAAGGGCTGCATCTCTTGGATCCCCTGCATCTGGTCGATGATTTCCTCCAGCGGGGTTCCCCTTCTCAGGTGCAGGGAGATGAGGCGGCAGGCAAGCTCGGTAACGCCGTGCTGGAAGCTTCCCCCCTTGCCCAGGAAGCCGAAGACCTCGAAGGGCTCCCCGTCCTTGTCCAAGGAGACGGTGACGAACAGGTTGCCGAACTCCGTCTGGAGCTTGGTCGTCGTGCTGGGCAGGCTGCGTGGCCTGTTCCGTGTGGTCGCGGTCATGGCCTGCCTCCTTCCGGCAGGCAGAGCGGGCGCGTCCGGGTGCACTCGATGGCCTCCATCCGCCCGTACTTCCTCACCATCTCCGGGTCGTCGGCGAAGGACTCGGCCTCCACGCGGGTGTCGAACCGCTCGGAGGACTCCCACCCATAGGCTCCCCAGTAGATGAAGACGTGGTAGTGGAGGCCCGGCGGGTAGCGCCGGATGAAGGGCAGCGCGGGGGCGTAGCGGTCGAAATAGTCCGCCACGATGAGGGCCATCTCCCGGTCGCGGTCGTCGCCGATGTCCAGGAGCAGCCGCACGATGGGCTCCTCGCAGTCCTCCTCGGCGAAGGTCGGCGTGAGCATCGTGTCGCGGACGGCGGCGGGAAGCTCGTCCCACCGCTCCCGGCTGAGCTTCAGTCCGCCGTGGCTGGGCGTCGTGACCCTCAGAATGCCCTCCGCCAGCTCTTCAACGTCCCGCGTCCAGCCCCAGGGTGTGTAGGTTGCGGTCATGGTCGTCATCGGTTCGTCCTCCCTTTCCTGTAGTGAAGGAGCGGGGCAGCCCCCCGGAGGAGACGGCCCCGCTCCGTTGTGCCGGTCTGTCCGGTCCTTGCTAGGCGGCCTGCTGCGCCTGCTCCTGCTTCATCTGCCGGAGCTTGTTGGCGGCGGCCTCCACCAGCGGCCCGAGCTCGGCGGCCGTCAGGTCGTCGATGCCCTTGCCGGTGCGCTCCGTCACGGCTTCCCGCACCTTGTCGTCCGCGATGCCCTGCTCCGAGGCGATCTCGAAGAGCCGCTTGCGCAGCGTCTCGGCCTGGGAATCGTTGCGGCGGTTGGCCTGCGCAGGCTTGCCGTTTGCATGAGCCTGGGACCTGGCGCCCGGGTTGGCCCTGGCGGGGGCGCGCTGTGGCTGCGCTGCGCCGTTGTCCGGGGCCTGGTCGCCGTAGAAGCCGTTGCCGAACTGGACGCCGAAGCTGCGGAACGCCCGCTTCATGCCGTCGGTCACGGCGGCTTTCATCGCGGTGTCATGGCCGTCGAAGGTGTCCTCAACCACTGGGTGGACTCCGACGTCGGTGCGGGGCAGAGCGCCCGCCACGGTGACCCGCACCGGTGCGCTGTAGCCCTGTTCCACCTTTACCTCGCCGGTCTGGGAGTCGACGGTCTCGATCCGGCGCAGCGTCACGTCGCCGGCCAGCTCGTAGCCCCACCCGCCGTAGCCGAAAATCCGGTTCGCCTGGGCGATGACGGCGTGGCCTTCGAGGTAGTCGTAGACGTGCCCCTTGCGCCCCTTGCGCTGGGAGACCAGATCGGGGTCGATGGGCTGTCCGAGGATCTCCGTGACGGCGGGCGAGAGCCCGTCCCAGTACAGGGTCTGCCCCGCGCTCGATGCGGGATCGTGCTCGGCGGGGATGGCGGCGTCGGGTTTGTGCCCGTTGCCGTTCACCGTGGCTATGGCGGTGTCCTTGTGGACGCCGTTGTTGCTTCCGTTCCTGTTGAACATCTCGTTCTCCTTCCTTGTCTGTCTTTCCTGTAGCGAATGACCGATGGGCGGACTCCCCTACGGGAATCCGTGGGCGGGCAAAGCCCGTCGTGAATTGGGCATAGGACCTCCTGGGCAGTGGGATTGGGGATGGGGTGAAGCGGGAGCGAAGCCCGCAGGAGAGCGGCGGAGAGCCGCTAGCGGGCGGAGCGGGCGGCCTGCGAGAGCAGACGGAGGAAGTGGGTGCGGCCCTGGGGAAGGGTCGCAAGCTCGCCCACGTCGCCGATGCCCTGGGGGAGGGTGACGGCGGCGGCCCTGCGTCCGAGCAGGGTCAGGAGCCCGCCCGTCGCCTCCCGGCCCGCGTCGTCGTCGTCGAAGGCCAGGAAGACGCGGGGGCAGCCCCGGAGGGCCGAGGCGACCCGCTCCATGCCCTGGGTGCCGAGGGCGGCGCAGGAGGGGAAGCCCCATCCGGTAAGGAGGAGCCAGTCGAAGACCCCTTCGGCCACGACGACCCACGGGGGAGCGGGGCCGAGCCTGCTGAGTCCGAGCACCGGCTTGGGGCCGGGAAGGGTCTGGAACCGGGGAACCCGGTCGGGAGAGACCGCCCGGCCCTTGAGCCAACTGACGAGGCCGCCGGAGGCGTCGGGAACGACGACCATGCCGGCGAACCGCTCCGTCCCAACGCTCCATGAACAGCCCGGAGTCCCTGAGACGCTTCTCGGAGAAGCCGAGGGACTCCAGGGCCTGCCGCAGCCCGCCGCCCGGCGAGTAGCCGAGAGAGAGGCGGGCTGCGGCGACGGGGCCGACGCCCCGCGAGGCCAGGTACTCCCGCGCTTCTGTCGAACGCCGGAGCATTCCGGCGTAGAAGCGCGCCGCCGCCGTCAGCAGGGCGGGATCCCTGGGAGCCAGCGCGGCGGACGCAGGACGCCGCGTTCGGGCTGGACGGTTGGCGGCCCTGGGCGCAAGCCCTGGGCTGCCGTCCAGCCGCGCGATGGCCTCCGGCAGGCTCAGGTCCTCCGACCGCTGGATGAAGTCCAGCACGTCGCCGCCCAGACCGCACCCGAAGCAGTACCACCTTTCACTGTCGGCGTAGACCGTGAAGCTTCCTTCGGCCTCGTCGTGGAAGGGGCAGACGCCCTGGCGGACCCTGCCCCTTCCCCTGAGACGCACCCCGGCCGCCTCCACCGTGTCGCCCAGGGGGTGACGGGCCTGAGCCCCCGGAGGCTGCGCTCCGAGACGAGCTTGCCGGGCCGCCAGCGCATCCCCATGACCGCCGCGACCTCCAGCGTCCCGCCGTCGCCGGTGGGCACCAGCGCGGCCGCCCGTCCCGTGCCCTGGCTGTAGACCAGGGCGCCGCGGCCGCCGAACCGCCGCTTCACCAGCCCCGTCCACTCGGAGAATGCCCACCGGGTCTCCCTCGGCGTGGCCTGCGCCACGTTCACGCTGCCCAGCACCGCCAGGGCGGTGTCCACGTCCCCCGACTGCCTGAGCCGCCTCGCCTCGTGGATGGAGCGCGTCGCACTCGGCTCCGCCGTCTCCGGCTCGTCCTTGAACCCCATCGCCGCGAAGAGCTGGTCGACCAGCTCCTCCAGGCCGCGCCGGGGCCGCGCCGTCTCCATGTCCGTCGTCCGATTGCCTGCTACCAGTGTCGCCGTCGTCATTACGCACCTCCTAAGTGCCTGTGCTTTGTGTTGCCGTCGATCCGCGCCCGACCTGCGGGCAAAGAAGAAGGGGCCGCCTCCGAAGAGACGACCCCTTGTGTGTTGGGAATGGGTTGTGAGAGGGCCTAAGCCGTCAGCGCCGCGGCCTCCCTACCGGACGCCGGGGCATGAACCGCCTGAGCAGCAGCCAGGCGATGCCCAGCCCGAACAGGTTCAGGAAGAAGAGCTCCAGGTCGAGGGTCAGCAGCGGCGCCGCAACGACCAGCGCGACCACTCCGGCCACAACCACCTGCTTTCTCTTCCACCAGGGGCGCTGTTCGGGCGTCTTGACCGGCTCGTAGGCCGTCCAGATGGGCAACCCGATGAGCGCCTCAAGCTCGGTGATCACCACGCCCTTGCCGCAGCCGCCGGTGTGACACTGAATGTCGATGCCGTTGCCGTCAGGCTGTTGCCGGAATGCCAGGTCGTCGGAGTAGCCGCCGTGGCAGACCGCCTTCGTCCAGAACCAGCCCCGCTCGAAGCTGACCCGGTGCGGCAGAAGCTCGGCGATTTGCCCCGCGCTGGGTCCCGTGTACCGTTCCGTCATGTCCGTACCTCCTTCGTCTGCTTGTGCCTGCTCCTATCCAATGCCGATGGTCTGCGAACCGAGATGTGGTATCCGAGCCGGTGTGCAGACTGGGCGCGATATCCGTGGGCGCGTATGTCCCAGTGGAACGGCGTGTCGGGGTCGAAGCCGAGCATCTCACGGATGATGGGCAGGACCACGTCGATGTCCAGGCCGTGGTTCACCCACAGCACGGCGCGGTCGCGGCTGGGAAGCGTGTAGCTCACGCCTCGCGTCACGACCGTCTGCCGCCCCTCGTACGCGTCGACCACGATCTCATCGCCCTCAGGTGTGGTGACTAGCTCCACCTCATGACGGCTACCCTCTGACCCTGCTGGAAAGAATCCCATGTGCGTTACCTCCTTCTCTTGCTTGAAACTCGTTCCGTGCCGAAGACGCAGCTCGCCCAAGGCGCAAGACGTCCAGGGGAAAGCTGCGAGACGTAAAGCGGCCAGCCTGCTTTTAGACGGCAGACCGGCGCGTGTCGAAGCTGCGGCCCGGCTGCGTGCCAGCCATGCCGCAGACATGTCGAGCCGGCCGAAGCGCAAGCCGCATTTCGACCAGCTTGACGAGGACGATGCGTAGGACGCATTCATCCCCGTGGTCCGGCGGATGAGGCAATCAACCTCAACCGCCAGCAGGGTGTCCAGCCAGCCGGAGCGATCAACTCCACTCGCCGGACGGGTGCCCAGGGGAGGAGGACCAACGTCACTCCAACCCACCGGACTGCACCGAGGACGAAGGACCAGGTCAACTTCGTCGATTCGGCCCGTGCTGCTTGCGAAGGACCAACGTCAAACTTCGCAGTGACAGCGTTCCCTCTTGGGCAATGCCCGTGCAACAGGGATCATGCACCCAGGTTTCTAGGGTCGGAAACCGTGGTAAAAGCCAAACAGTGCCTCAATTATTAGCAGACCTTTTCGGCGTTGAAAAGGCTTTCGGAGTGTGACCGCCCAAACCCGTTTATTCATTGCATATAGACGTCACAAAAACTTCCAAGGAAGTTCACATCCTTCCGTGCGGCGCTCCGGCGCATGGTCCCGGCCCGTCACTTTCGCCAGCGCCCGAGGGTAACCCTGTTCAGAAGCTCGGCCTTCCTCAGCTCTCTCCGCGTGTCGGAGAGAGCGGTCCTGCGCCAGGTGATCTGCCCGCTCCGGTCGAAGTCCCGCAGCGGCTGCTTCTCGGGCGGCAGGGTCATCCCGTGCTCTTCGAGGAGGGACAGCTCGACCTCCAGGACCCGCACCTGGGTGGTCAGCCACCCGACGCCCTCTCCCCGTTCGGGGTGGTCGTCCAGCAGTTCCCGCCACTCGACGATGAGGGGCCAGGCCGCGCCGAATATCTCCTCGTCGTCCTCGGCGGGCTCCAGCGTCGCAAGGTCGGGGTACTCCCGGCGCATCGAGGGCTTCCTGGGAGGCTTCTTGCCGCTGGCCGCCGCGCCACCTTCAGCATCGCCTGAGTCCTCCGCAGAGGGACCGGCGCCGGCGTGACCGGCCCCGGTCCCCCGGCCGTCGTCCCGACGCAGGGAAGCGACCTCGCCCTCGACGGAGGCCACCCGCCTGCGCAGCTCCTTGCCCAGCTCGTCCTGCTCCTTCTCCAGCGCCTCGACACGGGCCTCCAGCTTCTCGTTGCGCTCACGCTGGCGCTCCGCAGCCGAGCCGACGCCCTCCTGCAACGCACGCTCCAGGGAGTCCCGAGTCCGCCGTGAGAGTTGTCCGGTCCGGATGCTCTCGGCCACGGTCTTCGGGTCGATCTCCAGCACCCGCGCCGCGCCCTTGGGCCCCCGCTTTCGCACCAGCTCTTGCAGCAGCGCCATGAGCCGCATGTGGTACATGTTCTCCACCGCTTTGCTCTCCTCGATGCCGTGTTCGGTCGCTTTCATGGCAATTTCCTCCTTCTCAGAATCTCGTTTCGATTTCGCTCCAGCTACGGCCCAGGTTTGGCCCGGCGTCGGGTCCGGTTGTCACCCGGCGTAACGCACCCCCACGTCGCCGGAGTATTGCGCCCGGTTTTCCGCTCCCACCGCCCCTCTGCCTCGATGCGTGCCCCCCACAGTCGAGGGGGTTTTGAGCCGAATGACCTGAACGCACTCTTTCACCAGATTGCTCGCCGTTTACGTCCTGTAGGGGGTGATTTATGCCCATTTCAGCTTTGGCACGACCCACTTTTCGTTTTCCCCCGAAACTCGATTTCCTGTACAGCCCCATTACTGCATGGATGGAGCCGTTTTCCAATGACCTCGTAAGGTGCATTACTTTTGATGCACCTTACGGGTAGTTTCTAACCGTTTTTCGATTGTTCACACTCTCCCGCGGCGGCCCCGATCCAATGGGCCGCACGAAACCGCAGAGAGGTGAACAACGTGGCGCTGAAATCGAGAATCCGGTCGGCTAGAAGGTTCATTCCCCTGGCCTCCGCGCTGCTGTTGGCGGCGCTGCTGGCAATCCCGTCAAGCGGGACCGCCCTGGCCCAGGAACCGTGGGGCGACCACATCGTCCTGGTCAACGCCGACCGGGAGTTCGTGGAGCGCAAGGGCGGCGGCGAGTTCGTCGCCCGGCCCGTCTTCGACCGGAAGGTCACGGTCCTCCACTACGCCGTCCGCGACGCAGACACCGGCGACTGGATCAGCGCCGTCTACCAGGTCAGGGGCGGGGAGAAGAAGCGCAGCGACGGCTGGGAATACTCCTGGGAGTACCCGGCCCTGGACGAGCAGCCCGACCTCGACCGCGACAAGGCGTACCTGCTGGTCATGCTGGTCCAGTCCGAGGACGGCAAGCGGGGAGACTTCTACGCCGTCGTTCCCATCCATCAGCCGGGGCGCATCTGGGACAAGATCCTCTCCGCCCTCAACCCCGGACGCTGGGCCAGGGCCTTCGCCGGCTGGATCATCGAGGGCACCCACGGCACTCTCTGCGGCGTGGTCGAGGAGTTCTCCCAAGAGGACGCCGAAAACTGCGGGGGCGGGTAGCCGATGAGCGACATCATCACCGGCACTCCCCCCGACCTCACCTACGCCCACGACATCGTGCGCCAGGCGTGGATGGTCGTCTGGGCCGTCACCTCGGGCGCGCTCATCGTCATCCTCGGCTGGATGGGGCTGACCTTCATCATGTCGGAGCACCTGGGCAGCCGTCAGGCGGGGTGGCGGGAGATGGTGCCCCGGCTGGTCCTGGGCCTCGTCGCCGCCGCGTCGTCCCTGTGGTGGTGCGCCCTGGTCCTGGACGTTGCCGACGCCGTGTCCGGCTTCGTCGCCGTCTCCCTGAACGTGACCGCCGGGGACATGCTGCGCTCCACCCTCAAGACTTTGCTCACCGCCGTACAGGCCGGGAGCGTGGGCATGGCCCTGCTCCTTGCCGTCCTCTACCTGGTCTACGGCTTCTTCGTCCTCTACGTGATCGTCCAGATGGTGCTGCGCCTCGCCCTCATTGACGTCCTGCTGGCCCTGGCCCCCATCGCACTGGGGCTGTGGATTCTGCCCCACACGGCGGGATGGGGCCGCCACTGGCTTCGGCTCTTCATGACGACCACCTTCCAGCAGGCCATCCAGCTCATCGCCCTTGCGATGGGGTTCGCCTTCCTGAACGAGGTAGCGGCCATCGCCGCCTTCGAGCCGGTGCAGGACCTCATCTGGAAGCTCCTCATGTCCCTGGCCTTCGTCTACATGGCGACCCGGGTGCCGTCGCTGCTGGGCAACGCCGGCACCTTCGATAGCTGGCTGAGCATGTTGTATTTCGGCATGAACCTGCCCGGCTCCTTCGTGCGCTCGGCCAGGACCATCGGGCTGGTCGCGGGGGGAGCGGCAGGCGGACCGGGGGGAGCTGCGGTGGGAGCGATGGCCGCCAGCGCGGGGTTGTCGGCGGCAGCGGGGGGCATCAGCTCCGCCGCTTCGATGGCGACCCCATCGGCGGGCGGAGACGGCGGGGGAGCGCCCAGGAGCAGCGGAGAGTAGTCCCACCGGAACGGAGGCGCGGCGATGTGCAGCTAGATGAGCCAACGAAACCCTACCGATAGAGACGAGCGGAAGCGCTCGATAGAAGAGGAGAAAGAAGGAATGGAACAACTGACACAGACGATTTCCAACCTGGTGGGCATCCTGCTGGGCGTAGTGGGTGCCATCGGCGTCGGCTTTTTCATCTACGGCGCGTACCTGTACCTGACGGCCTCGGGAGCGCCCCACCAGATGGAGCGCGGCAAGAGCGCCATGATGACCGCCCTGGCGGGCATCGTCCTGGCCCTGGTCGCCTATGGCGTCGTGGAGCTGGTGATGAACGCGGTCGTGGACCCCGGAATCGACATCGACGACGCGCTGCCCGAGCCGCAAGCCCCCGGTGGCGGTGACGGCGGTGACGGCGGCGACAGCTAGACGGACGTGAGGAAGGAGGAACGATCCATGAGAGAACACGAAGTGCCAACTCACGTCCAGGCCGAGGACCGGGTGCTGTTGGGATTCACCTTCCCGCAGATCGTGGCGGTCGTGGCCGTCTGCGCCCTGTCCTACGGGGCCTACCGCTACGCCCCCGTCGGCCCGTCCGAGGTGAGGATGGCGATTGCCGTTGTCTTCGGACTGGTGGGCATCGCGATGGTGGTGGGGAAGGTGGGCGGCCGGCGGCTGCCCCTGGTGGCCGCCGACCTGCTGAAGTACCGGCTGGGGGCGCGGGTCTACGCAGGCCCGGTGTCCCAGCTGGTGCGGGCCGAGGCCCCGGCTCCCCCGCAGCCCGCCAGCAAGAGCGGTCCCGGCCCATTTCGGCTGATGGCGAAGAGCACGAAGCGCGTCCTCCGCAGGCTGAGGAGCAGGAGGAAGCGCAGGGGGAAGTCCAAGGACCGGCGCGGCGAGCGGCGTCCCTTCAGGCCCCACGGGTGGTTCGGCAAGCGCCGCCCCAAGGCCGACCCGAACCGGGGCGTTCCCGGCCATAAGGCCGAGACGCTGGAGAGCAGGCGAAAGCCCCGCACGGGATGGGCGCCGGTCGTGGCGCTTGCCCTGGTGGCGATGGCCGCGACGGTGCCCCAGGCCGTCGTCCTTGCCCAGAGCCCGGACGACGAACGCTGGCGCGACGAGATCGACTTCGAGGTGACGGAGCCGGTGGAGGGACGGCGGATATTCGTCGAGGCGTTGACCGTCTCCGGCGAGCGCGCCGCCGTCACCCTGCGGGCCGCAACGGACGTCGACATCCGCGTCCGCGCCTTCGGGGGGAGCGAGGGCCGCTCCCTCCGCTTCTGGGGTTCGGCGACGCTGGCAGAGGGGGAGCGCATCGACTACTCCCTTCCCCTCCACGGCCCCACCCCGTCCTTCACCGTGTCCTGGGAGGACGGGCTGGGGCAGGCCGGGGCGCTGACGGTTGAGAACGACCGCATCCCGTACCCGCTCCCGGAGGTCGAGGGCGAGCTCTGCGACCTGAGAGTTGTGTCTCTGGGATGGACGCCCGGAGCGGTCAGCGGGGTGGTCGAGTCCGAGTGCGTCACGCGCATCGACCACCCGGTGGAGCTTCAGACGGTGGCCGGACACGAGAGCGTCACCGAGACGACGGTGATGGACGCTGGGGTGACGGCGATCACGGGAGCCGTGGCCGCATCGACCGGTGCATCGACCGGCAGCGTCCCCTTCGTCCCCAACGGCGAGACCAGTTTCAGGCTGCCCGTGCCCATTGGCAAGGCGATTCACGCCGTGAGCGTGGACGTGAGCCTTGAGGCGAGCCTGAGCATCCCCATACCCCCGCTGACCGTGCTCACCCACCACCCGGAGCGGGTGGAGCAGGTCACCAGGACCGTGCAACTCCATCGCCCGGGGGACAGCGACTCCGACAGCCAGACGGCGACGGCCGCCTGCGAGGACGGCGAGACGGCGTCCGCCACCGCGACGGCCTACGCCCACGTCCCCAGCGCCACCATCACCAGGGAGGTGACGGTGGACGTCCTGCACCCCGAGCACGTCAAGGCCGAGACGGTGGAGCGCGAGCCCGCCACCGGGAGCCGCGAGGAACTTCTGAGCCTTGCATCCGGCGTTGGGTCCGACGACCCCTACGCCGTCCTGGTGCTGCCCGAGCCTGAGCCGGAAGACCCGCCCGCAGAGCAGGAGCCCGCGAACGGGCTGCGCGGCTGGTTCGACTCGCTCGGATGGGAGTGGCCCTGGTGAGGCGCTTCCTCGCGGCAACCCTCCTGGCCGGGGCTGCGCTGGCCACCACCGGCGCGGCCCCGCCGCCGGAGGAGCAGGCCATGCTCGACGCCTTCGACCGGATTCTCACGGCGATGGCCTACGCAGGGGCCGGACTTGCAGTCTTCGCCATCGTCTGGGCCGGGTTTGTCCTGATGGCGGAGGGCGGCGAGGAGCGCGGCGGGGGCAGGGCGAAGGCCGCCGTCGTCCTAGCGGTGGTGGGCCTGGTGCTGGTCCTATCGGCCAAGGGCGTGACCGCCCTCCTGCGGAGTGGCCTTGTTCCCATCCCAACACCCTAGAGATAAGGAATCTACCGAGTTGAAGAAGCTGCTTGAACGAATCACAAAACGAGGAACGGAGCCCCCGCCGGAGGCGAGCGCCGTCCCACAGGAGACCCCGGCAGGAACGGTCGAGCCGACCCCTCCCAAGCCACCGCCCGAGCTGCCCCTCTTCTTCATGCTGTCACACCTGGAGGAGGAAGGCCCCGTCCGACTGGACGGGGTGAAGCTGGGCGTCTGCGAGGTGATGGGCCTTGAGATCGACGAGCCGAAGCTGGGGGCCTTCGCCGGGGCGCTCAACGCCCTGGACTTCCCCGCCCAGTTGCTCATCCGGCAGCACCCGCCGCGCCTCGGAGGGATGCGGGAGAAGCTGCAAGAGACCCAGCCCGCCGACCTTCCTCCGCAGACGAGGGCGGCGGCCGAGTCCCTCCGGCGACTCCTGACCGACCTTGAGAACCGTGACGGCATCCTCGACCGGCGGTTCTACGCAGTGTGCGAGCACACCCGCATCGACGACCTGCGGGGCCTGCTGGCCAGGGCCGGTCTCTCCGTCCACCCCCTGAGAGGCAGGCAGCTTCGGATGTTTCTCGTGTCGGCAGCCCTCGGCGGCTCGCCCTCCGACTTCGACGAGGACGCAACCGTCGAGGTGGAGATGGGCCGCCGCGACGTGCGCGTCGGAGACCGGCTGGTGCGCTCCCTGCACCTGGGCAAGTGGCCCCGCTCCCTGGCCCCCGGTTTCCTCCAGGGGCTGATGGCGGCGGGAGCGCCCATGGACCTGTCCGTCCATGTCGGCCCCATACCGGCGGAGCAGGCTGCCAGGACGCTGGAGTGGCAGAAGGTCCGCTTCGAGTCGGCCCAGTCCCTCTCCTTCAAGCGGGGCCGCACCATGTCCCCGGAGGCGGAGATCGCCCTTGAGGACATCACCCGGCTCAGGGACGAGGTGCAGCGGGGCCGCGAGCGCCTGTTCCATTCGTCGCTGTCCGTGACCCTTCACGCGAAGGACGAGGCGTCCCTGAAGGAGATGACGCAGCGGGCCAAGGCCCATTTCGCCGCGACCCTGGGCAAGCTGGACAACCTTGCGTTCAGGCAGCGCGAGGGGCTGCTCTCGACGCTGCCCCTGGCCCTGAACGCCGTCGCCGAGTGGCGAAGCCTGGACACGTCCAGCATTGCAAGGCTCTTCCCCTTCTCGCCGCCCGACCTGGACACCCGCTCCGGCACCCTCTACGGCATCGACATGCGGGCCTGCTCCCCGGTCGTCTACGACCCCTGGGACGGCACGCACCTGAACGCGAATACGGCGGTCCTGGCCCGCTCCGGCTCAGGAAAATCCTTCGCCACCAAGCTAGGAGTATTGCGAGGTCTAACGAGAGGCATCACCGCCTACGTCATCGACCCCGAGGGCGAATACGCGGACATGGCGAGGGCGGCAGGCGGGCGCGTTCTGTCCCCCGGGGTCCCCGGACAGGGCATGAACCCCTTTGTCATCGACAAGGGGGACTCGGAGGAGCTGTTGCAGCGCATCGGCAGCCTGAGACGGCTCATCGAGGTCATGGTGGGCGAGAGCCTCGGTGCAGAGCGCCGGGCCTCCCTCGACCACGCCCTGGCGGGCTACTACGCGAACCCCAGGGAGCGCACCGGCTTCAAGGACTTCTACGCCTACCTCGAAGGGCAGGCCGAGGAGTTGGCCCGCCTGCTCAGGCCCTTCGCCACGGGCAGCCTGCGCAACCTCCTCTCCGACGAGGGCGACGACCTGCTGGGCAGCGAGGCGCTGGTCACGGTCTTCGATCTTCGACTGCTCGAACCCGAGCTCCGGCCCGCCGCCGCGATGGTCTGCACCGAGACGGTGTGGGCGGCGGCGGCCCAGGACCCCAAGCCGAGGCTTCTGGTGGTGGACGAGGTGTGGAGCATCATGCAGCACCCCGAGGGCGCGGCCTTCATGGTCAGCATGGCGAAGCGGGCGAGGAAACACCGTCTGGGGTTGCAATTCATCACCCAGGACGTGCAGGACCTCCTCTCCGAGGACTCGTCGAGAACCATCACCGGCCACTCGGGAAGGGCGCTCCTCCAGAACGCCGCCTTCAAGCTCCTCCTCCAGCAGGACGCGGCGGCCATCAGCACCGTGGGCGACGCCTTCGATCTGCCCGAAGACCTCCAACGCTGGCTGCTGTCATGCCCACGTGGAGACGGGCTTTTGCTGGCACGGGGCAACCGCTTCCCCGTCCGCATCGAGGCCACGCCGGAGGAGACCGAGGTCATCGAGTGGCGGCCGGGCCGCCATTAGAGAAAGGATTTTTCACCTATGAAGCTGAACCCGAAGGAAATCCTGTTCGGAGACCATAGCGACGACAGAGGCCCCGTCCTGCTGGCGGTGACGCCGCCGAGAGCGGGCGAGCGCACGCTCCTGGGCGTGGAGAACCTCCTCCAGTCCATCGCCGTCCCCGAACCCTTCTCCCTGGATCTGGCCGGGGACATGGACGGCGTGACGCTGATGGCCCGCTGCCTGGACGACCGGGTGGTGCGCGGCCAGCTCTCCGCCCACTACCCCCAGGCCCGCATCCAGACCGTTGACCCGGAGGACGACCCCCTGCGCGTGGGCGAGAAGGAAGGGGCGTGGTCGATGACCCTGCGGGCCGACGCTCCCGAGTACGTCCCGCTTCGGACCTTCCGGGACGACGACCTGCTCGACCCCGGCTCGGACCCCCTCATCGCCCTGATGGGCGCCCTCTCCAACATCAACAGGGGTGAGCGCATCGTGGCGCGGCTGCTGCTGCGCTCCCTGGGACCCGACTGGTCGCAGCATCACATGGACAAGGCCCACCGGCTGCCCGGCATGGAGCCGAGGGAGCCCGCCTACACCTTCCAGACCAAGCCCCTCCAGATGGACGGCGTGACCATGGCCGTCCTCGGCATCGGCGCCCTAGCGGCCCTCAAGGGCTATCTGTGGATGCAGGACGGGGAAATATGGAAGGCGGCGCTGCTGGGCGTCGACGCCGCCCTGGGGCTGGCGGCGGGCGGCTGGGCGTGGTGGCGGTGGAAGAAGGCCAGGAACCGCGTCGAGGACCCCATCCTGATACGGGAGAAGGTCAGCCGCATCGCCTTCGACGCCGAGCTACAGGTCACGGCCATCGTCCCCACCCGTTCAGGGCCGCAGCGGGCAGGTGAGCTTCTCGGCCCCGTCGCCGCCGCATATCGACACTACGACAACCCCGCCGGGGCGCGCTTCAAGATCGGCAGGGTCCGCCCCGTCGTCCCCGACCCCGACGTGCTGTACCCCCCGGGCCCCGGCCTCTTCGGAAAGCGCAGCGTCCTGGGAGTCCGGGAGATCGCCTCGCTGTGGCACCCGCCCGGAGCGGGGGACGAGACGCCCCTGGTGGAGCGGTCCGGCGCGAGGGCGCTAAGCCCCTCGGCGAAGGGGACCAGGGGCGGCGCCCTGGTGGGCGACACGACGGCGGGGGCGAGGAGGGAGATCCGCTTCCCCGAGGACCTGCTCCGGCGTCACCACCTCTACGTCGCCCGCACCCGCATGGGCAAGTCCACTCTCATGCACCACCTCGTCGTCCACAAGATGAAGGAGAAGGCGGCGGGCAGAGACGAAGACGCCATCGTGGTCATAGACCCCCACACCGACCTGGTGGCCGGCATCCTCGAACACGTCCCCGGCTCCCTCGCGGGCCGGGTGCGCCTCATCGAACTGTCCGACGAGACCCGCGCCCCCGGCATCAACCTGCTGGACACCCGCATCTTCGCCGACCGCGACCGCACCGCCGACTCGGTGGTGCGCGTGGCCAAGGGTCTGTGGGACCAGTGGGGGCCGAGGATGCAGTCCATCCTCGAACAGACCGTCAAGACCCTGCACGAGGCCAACGAGCAGATGGAGGCCGACAGGCAGTACACCATCCTCGACGGCCTGAAGCTCCTGTCGGACGAGACGTTCGCCAAGGAGGTGCGCAAGAAGGTCTCCGACCCCTACCTGCTGGAGTGGTGGGCCAGGGACTTCGGCAAGTGGGGTCATCAGTACAAGGCCGAGGCCCTGGCCCCCGTCCAGACAAGACTCTCCTACTACGCGTCCTCCAAGCGGGCGCGGGCCATCCTGGGCCAGCGCCGCTCCACCATCGACCTGCGCCGCACGATCCACGACGGCGGCATCCTGCTGGTCTCCACCTCCCAGGGCACCGTGGGCAGGGACGTGGCCGCCCTGGTGGGCGCATCCCTGCTAAACCTCGTTGACGCCGTGATACGGGAGCAGGGCAGCCTGCCCCTCCACCGGCGGCGCGGCGCGCTGGTCGTGGTCGACGAGATGCAGTCCATGCCCGGCGTGGACTACGAGAGCATGTTGTCCGAGCTTGGGAAGTTCGGCGCCAGCTTCATCCTCGCCACTCAGAGCCTCGCCAAGCTGGACGACCTCTCCCGCACCATGCGCGACACCCTGCTCGCCAACGTGGGATGCCTCGCCGTCTTCCAGGTGGCGGGCGCCGACGCCCGGACCCTGGTGTGGGAGCTGGGCAAGGAGCGCGTGAGCGAGGACGATATCACCTCGCTCCCCGTCCACCACTGCTATGTCCGCGCCACCGTGGGCAAGGAGCGGATGCCCGCCTTCTCGATGATGGTCCGCAAGCCCGAGGAGGGCGACCCGGACGCCGCCGACCGCATCCGCCAGGCCGCGGCCGCCTACACCGTCTCCGACCCCGACGGTCTCTACGCCGACGCCGACGGCCACAGGAAGGTGGACGACTACCACAGGGGCGTCGAGGACCTCGAAGGGGGAGGGACGGGAGAGACGGAGGCCGAGGAGGACGCGGACCGCAGAACGCAGAAGAGCAAGCGAGACCGGGATGCGTCGGACGCCGCCAGCGAGGCGGAGCACGCCGACGAGGATCGCGCCGCAGAAGACGAAGACGAGGGAGAGGAGGCTGAGCTATGAGACAAGAAGGATGCGAGGCGGAGCTGCTCCGCGCCCTGGCCGCCATGCCCTTCCTCGACCGCCTGGAGATGGTCGCCGTCACCGGCTGGTCGAGGGGGCCGGTCTACGAGGCCGTGCAGAAGCTGGAGTCGGAGGGCTTCTGCGCATCGGCCCTCCACGCCACCGACGTCCTCCCCCCGTCGCGGAGGTTCCACCTCACCGCCGCGGGGCTGATGCGGCTCGCCGAGGAGGAGGACATCTCCCCCGATGTGCTGGTGCGCTCCCGCCCCGTCTCCGCCCAGTGGCGGCGCAGCCTCATGGAGCGCATGGATGCCCTAGCCTCCGTCTATCACGTCGCGTCCACCGTCTCCAATCTCACCTACCCCATCGACTTCCGCTGGTACCGGTCCATGCCCCTGGACGCCGCCATGACCCTCCCGGACGGCAGGACCGTCGGCGTCATCAGGCAGGGGCTCACCGCCGACCGGTCGGGCTTCGCCAAGCGCATCTGGCGGATGCGCGACGAGCCGATGCCCGGCGTCGTGCTCATGCTCATGGCCGACGACGTGCGGCTCAGGCACGCCCGCAGGCTGCTGTCCACCACCCCGATACCGGCCCTGTTCGCCGTCGAGCGCGAGGCGGTCCTGTCCAAGCTCAAAGACCGGATATGGAGCCCCTCCGCCGTCAGCGCGTCCCTGGACCTGCGCTACGCCCTCGAACGGCTGGCTCCGGGCGGGGAGCTTCCGGTGGAGCCCGAGCCGCAGCGGGCCTACCTCCCCGCCGACGTCTCCATCGAGGGGCTGGGGTGGGACCTCTCCGACCCCATGCTGCCCTTCATGCTCAAGTCCGCCGAGAAGCGCGCCCTCGACATGATCGCAGACTGGCCCTGGATCGCCCTGGGAGACCTGGCCGGGCTGCTGGGGGTCTCGCCGCAGAGGGCATCGCAGCTGGTCAACCCCCTGGAGGGACTCGACCTCGCGGTGCGGCCCCCCGACGCGGGAGGTCGCATCGCCGTCACCGACCGGGGACTGGCCCTGCTCGCCCGCAGGGACCGCACCTCCGTCGCCCTGGCGAGAAAGCGGTGGAGCGCCTCCCTCGAAGACGCCGACGCCCCGCTGGAGTGGCGCAACGTCTCCGGCGGCAGGAGTCGCCAGCTTCTCAGGAACATGGAGCACACCGCCGCCGTCCACGCCTTCATGGGCGCGCTGACGGCCCAGGCGCCCCTGCTGGGGTGGGAGGTCGTCCAGGTCGACCCGCCCCGGAGGGCGTCGCGGTACTTCCGGCACCAGGGCGGGATGCGCTCGATCAACCCCGACGCCTTCGGCGTCCTGAAGAAGGGCGACGCGACCTGGGCCTTCTTCCTGGAGTGGGAGCGACGGGCCGTGCGCCCCTCCACCATGTCGGAGCGCCTCGCCCCCTATCTGCGCTACTACACATCCCACCGGCCCACCGACGACCACGGCACGAGGCCCTCGGTCCTGATCGTCTTCGACGACGAAATCGCACAGACCCACTTCCTGCGCGTTGCGCGGGAGGAGATGCGGGCGGAGGGCGCCGCGGTGCCCCTGTGGGTGTCCCACGCCGGGGCCGTCGAGGCCCTGGGGCCGCTGGGCCGCGCATGGCGCGTCCCGGGCGACTGGGAGTCGCCCCAGGCCCCAACACCCCACTGAACACGAGGTAACGGGGGCGGGCCGGAGCGTGAAGCCCCCGTCCGCTTCCCGTCAAATTCTATCTGCTGACAGGAGACCGAATAGCCATGACTTCCCAGGACGCCAACGAAGCCAAGGGACACCGGAGGCGTGGAGGACGGGCCGTTGTCCGGCTCAACGCGGCGGCGCTCTGGAAGCGGTTGGCACTGCTGAATCGCTCCCAGAGTTGGCTCGCCGGAGAGGTCGGCATCAGCCACGGATACCTCTCGATGCTGGTCAACACGGGGCGAGCCCCCTCCGGTCGCATCCGCGATCGGATGCAGAAGGCCCTCGGAGTGGAGAGCTTTGAAGACCTTTTCGAACTGGAGGATAGCTATGACACGACCCAACGTTGAATCCCGTCTCGACGGGAGCCCGGAACACATCTCGGACATGGAGCCCATGCCCTACGGCATCCGGCTGCCGGACGACTTCCCCGACCGCCTGGAGCGCCTGCGACAGGTCGCCAACCTCACCTGGGCCGGATTCGCCGCCGCCATCGGCGTCGACTACCGCCAGATGTACCGGTGGCGCAAGCACGGCGTCGAACCCAGCGGCGCGGCGATGGACCGACTCTACAAGTTCGCCGGCCGGCTGCCCGGAGGGCTCCAAATCCTCCTGGGGGAGAGCTACCAGATGAGCTTCCTCAGGGACTGACCCCATAGCGCGCCGCCGGTGTTCGCCCCATCCCGTCCGCACCGGCGGCCAAGCCCACACACGATACGAGAGGCCAGCGGCCCCAGGAAAGAAGCCGCTGCGACTGTGACCGATGAGAGACAACGAAGACAAGAGGAGACGAAAGAGGTCCGGCGAGGACGGCCCCAACGACTCGCTGGACGCGCTGCTGTCGTCCTACACCCCCAGGCAGCGGGAGAAGGTCCTGAAGGGCCTGCGCATCCTGGCCCGCGTCGCCATCCGCTCCTACATGGAGGAGGAGGCGGAACGGTCCCAGGACGAGAACGGCGACGAGGAGGAGGGTCGATGAACGCCCATACGACACTGCACAGAGGCAATCTATTGCCGGTCTATGCCGTGAAGCGGTATACTTTACGGTACGGTATCTGGTAATGGAATCCGGCGTGCGGTGATTCACCGATGAGCTCGGAAACGAGGTCAGGCTCACCGACGAACGGCTCCGCCACATCCTGCGAAGGCATCCTGAAATGGCCTTCCAGATGCACCGGTTCGCGGAGACCCTCGCCGGCCCGGACGCGGTGAGCCCCTCCAGGTCCGGCCCGGCGGTCCAACTCTACTACCGGCTCTACCCGGACCTGCAGGGCAGGGCCCGCTACATCTGCCTTGTGGTGAAGAGGGAGAGCGGCTACTCCTTCGTCCTCACCGCCTACCTCAGCCGGAGCATCAAAGGAGAGTGAGCATGACGACCAAGAAGGTGTTTGTCTCCTACGACCACGACGGGGACATGCTTGAGGTGCTGTGGGCCTTCAGGGAGGGCTACTTCACCCCCACGGACGACGAGCGCATCCTCAAACGGCTGGACGACGATGGCGAAGTCGTCGGGTTCCTCATCCACGAGATGAGCACGCTCAAGGAGCCCACTCCCGTCGAGTTCGAGCTGGAATCCGAAGCCGCCGAGAACGATGTCGCCAATGTGACTGTACGGGAGGCGGCTATCCGTTTGGGCGTCTCGGAGCGCAGGGTGCGGAAACTGGCCCGGGATGGCAGAGTCCGCGGGGCGACCAAGACCGGAGCTGAGTGGCTGATCCCAACGCCGGTCGAGGTGATACCGGGGAAGCGCGGTCCCGTGGGGGTGGCAAGGCGTGCTGACACTACAGCCAGTTATGAAGAACCACGTACTTCCTCATGCTGCAAGATCGCCGCGCGGGAATGTAATCACGCGTAACAGAGGCTGGAACTCAATTGAGCCGTAACAAGAAACGTCGAGATAAACAGAATAGGAAGAATGCTCAGCCCGTGAAGGCCGCGCCTTCTACTCCTCTTGACCAGAATTGGAGTCGAGCAGGCGCGCACAATATTGCGGGCGTGAGCTTCCAAGTCGCGGTGACCGCAAGGCTTCTGCTTGATGGGCAAGCTGGCAAGTTGCCACTAACTCGTGCAACCCCGGAAGGCTACGAGGATATCGACATCGAGTTCAACGACGACACCCGTGCGCTCGTTCAAGTTAAGGAGCGCTCTCCAACTACGACATTTAGACGCTCCGACCTTGCAGAAGCATTGGCGAAGAAGCGTGCCGTATTGGCACAGAATGTTCGTTGTAGCTTTGTCCTAGCGACAGACGCGACTCTCGGCGAAGGCCTAGCTGTCACCGGCTGGGACCAGGCCCTTTCGCAGTGTATTCCACCAGATGAGGTGGAAAGACTTGCCGCACAACTTGAGGAGTTCTTCGATGAGCCCTATGAAGTCTTAACCCGTACACATATCTTGAGTGTAGAACGGAGTGTGGTCGAAGGGAGCCGACTCGACTTCGCCCGGGTGTTAGCGATTCATCCATCCGTGGCGGTGCTAGCGTACGCTCGGCTCATCGAGCAGATTACTGAGATTGCAACTCGTCAGCGTTATGCGAGTCCCAAGACCGCCGAATGGATTGCCCCGTCCGATCTGAACACCCTCGTCACGCGAGTACTGGAAGCGGTCGATGCCGAGAGCCTCGATGAGGCGGTCCGGGCTGGAATCGTCGAGCCCGTTGACTTTGGCACACGGGCAGACTTATCCGCGAAGGACTTCCTAGCTGGCGTTGACGTTCTGCCGAGGCACATTGCCGCAGACCTTGATCTCCCCAGACCCGCCGAGCTTCGGGCGCTCACCACTGCGTTGAAGGAACAGCATTCGGCACTGCTCACCGGACCGTCAGGATCAGGTAAGTCGGCACTAGTGTGGAGAACCGCACGCGAAATGGCTGGCCACATGCGTCCCTATCGCCTGCTTCGACTCTTGCCCGAAGACGTTCCGGAGTTGTCGAGATGGATTCGCCTCCAAGAGCCTACAAAGAGTTTCCCATTGCTATTGTGCGCAGACAATCTCGGCCGTCCTCTTACTGCTGGATGGACATCAATCGCCCGCGAGTTCATAGACGTACCAGGTGTCCTCTTGCTAGGGGCCTGCCGCGAGGAAGACTATCGCACAGAATTGGCGGTTGGTAGAACCACCCTAGTCGATCCAAAACTTGACCGTGAACTTGCGTCGTCCATCGCCAAAACGCTTGCCAGTAGCCAAGTCCCGACAGTCCTAGACGTCGCTGAAGCGTTCGAGACTTCTGAGGGTTTGCTGATGGAGTTCCTCTCCATGCTGCTGACAGGCCGTCGCCTACGACAGGTCGTAGAGGAGCAAGTAGAGGCCCGGTTGACTCAGGACAAGGCGACGGAACGCGAAATACTTCGATATGTTGCAACCGCTCACGCCGCTGGCGTCCCGTTGCCTGCCGACGTTCTCGGATTCCTGATCCCGGATCAAGACCTAACCCCCGCTCTGTCCTTACTGAATCGAGAGCACATCCTCGTTTCGGACGATGAAAGCCGATGGCAGGGGATGCATGAGCTCCGCTCCACGATTGCGCGGGACTTCCTCCACGGGTTTCCGCCTCCGACCATCGCAACCACTATCCGGCATCTTGTGGAGCATCTCCCAGCAAGGGATGCCTCACGAATCATAGAAGCATATGCACGTCTAGATGCCGATCTAGTGCCTTCTGCGAAAGCTGTATCCGAGATTCTCGGTTCACGGGATGTCGGCCCCGAAGATGGAACACTACTCATCTCGGGTTTAGCGATGGCCGACGCGTTCCGTCACGCTCGCGAGTGCCTCCGTGTCGTAGAGGATCTCAGGCCAAAGAGACTGGACCCCGAGACGGCCCTCCTCTTTGCTTACACACATCGTTTTGCTGGGGTGAGTTTCGATAACTTCAAGGGCATCAGTCCTGGGTTTTCGCACCTGACTGATATGGCAGACGCCTTGCCACCACGTCCAGAGTCTTTGAGAGACATCTCCCTTGAGGATCTGTCGTCAGAAAGAATACGTAATATTGCTACCCGAGGAACGTCCAATGAAGCAATTCGGTGGCTTGAGTCGCTTGAAGGATCCATCGCCGCACAGGCCGTTCCGACTCAACAGGTCTGGACGTATTTCAATGGAGCCAATCTTGAGGTTGCCGCCCGCCTCTCTGCGACTCTCACATCGTTGGCCTCCATTGATGGTTCCACGCCGACCTCCGATCTATTCGGCGATTTCGACCACCGTTTAAGTAGGTTGGCAAACGATCTGCCGGACTGTGTTGGCGTAGAGTCAAATGTTGACCCGGATGGCAGGGTCGTGACTCTACGTCTCTTAGTGCCTGACAACGATTCGGATCTTCACGAACGGAGTGTACATAGCTGCCAGTTGGTGCTAGACCTGTGCCCCGAAGCGGACATCGCCGAGGTAATAGTCCTTACTCCCGACGGCGACCGCCATTCCACTGCCGGCTTGGAGCCAGGGCACAAGCGCATTCCTCGGAAGAATCTTCCACGACCACCATTGACGGCTACCAATGCAAGCTTTCTTCGGGCAGGACGGTTGTTGCTCGCTTCACGCTACTGGACAGAACCGATCCGGGTTCTGGGAGATTCTTCAACCCAACTCCTTGACCTGCGGGAGGATTCTGTCTCCTGGGTGATAAATCCCCATCACAATGCGAGGCGTCGAGGGGAGGCGGCTGCACTCATGGACTCCCTGATAGCTCGTCTTGCTGCCGGACCTAGGGAGCCAGTGAATGATGAGGATACGAAAGATCGCAGTAGCGCTAGGGAAGCCCTCAGCGATGCACTGACCGTAGTTCGAGATGTTGCGGTTTCCGGGTTGGCCGATGATCTTGAGAGGCGAAGACTTGGCGCACGGTGTAGGAGTTCCGTAAAACGCCTCATGAAGGCTCGTCAGAGTAATCTTCCGAAGCTTTCGACTGTAGGCGACCCGCTACCTGATTCGCTCGACGACATGCTTATGCTTCTTGCCAATGTTCTGCTTGGTTCTGCTGAACCCCAAGGACCCTCGTGGAGGGCACTAAGGAGACGCAAATCTGAATCATGGACGGATGTCGCACGCCGTTTCGTGGATGCGGCTGCGTCGAGCGGCTACCTAGCTGAGAGGGAGGCCCTAAGGGAAGCTCTAAAAGCAACAAATGCAACATTCGAGATCAAGCAGATCAGTCGTACGGATATGGAATCCGTTCGATTTCTCACAGACTGGTGGGTGCTCCTCGTGCCAGTAGAAGGTAACTCTGCGGCTGATGATGATGGTTCTGTCCAACCGACATTCACCGACCGCCTTGCAGAAAACATGGCTGAGCAGCTCGCCTTTCGGACATTTATCGTTTTTGGCGCGGAGGGACAAGTTATACCTCTGAATGCTGTCAAGCTGGGTGGATCGCGATTCTGGCCTGCGGATGAGGACGAACTTACTGTGATCGCGTCGGGGCTCGGCACCAAAGTTATGGAGTCGAGTCATCTACAAGCTTGGGACGCTTTCGTTGCCGCGCTCGTCGATGCTTCCCGCGTGGCCACACTGTTCCGGTTGCGCGAGCAGTCGGGATTACCTACGGATGAAGAAGTCTTCAATGACCGGCTCTCATCGGCAAGAAGATTGGCGGAGGAATGCCACTCCCTACTACAGGACGAAGCCAACCGTTTGCTCGGTCGAGTGGAGAGCGAATTGCAGAACAATCAGAGGACTCTCGCTGGTGAGGTGTATCGCTCCCTCACTCATGGGGAGTTTAGTGAGGACTTTGTTGCGATAGCGGCTCTTCGGGTCGATGCGCTGTCTATCACCTCTGAAAGCTAGACCAGATCGGGTGTCGATACAGCAAGCGGCCGATTGCTTCTGTCTTTGTGGGCGCAAGCAACAGTTTGGATGGATGAGACGAGAGACGCCCTCAGCGAACTGGTTCGGCAGAAGCAGAATTCCAACTGAAACAGTAGCGGCTTGACACGTCTGACAGGACAGCGAACTCTCTTGACATCGACATCCCGTTTCATCCATGATAAGAGTATGAATTGGTATTACTATCGAGGGCAAAAAACACATGGCAAGGACCACCAAGATCGTCACCGTCTCCATACCGCCCGCCATGGAAGAGCAACTGAGGCAGGTGGCCGAGGAGGAGGGCCGTACCGTGAGCGAGCTTCTGCGCGAGGGGTTTCGCCTCTACCTGGAAGAGAGGGAATGGCGCAGGCAGGAGAGGACGCAGATGCGGCGCTCACGTCAATCCGAACAGGAAGATACCAGAAGGAGCAACAGATGAATGAACCACACGACTACACGCCGGTAGCCCTCTACGCCAGGGTCTCCAGCGACCGCCAGGACGTGGACCTGTCCGTGGCCGCCCAGTTGCGGGCGCTCAGGGACTACGCCGACAAGAACGGATACCACGTCGCCCGCGAGTACGTGGACGAGGCCGAGAGCGGGCGCGTCGCCAACCGCCCCGAATTCCGCAAGATGATCGACGAGGCCGGCAGGGCCAACGCTCCCTTCCGGGAGATTCTGGTCTGGAAATTCTCCAGGTTCACCCGCAAGCGCGAGCACGCCGTCGCCTTCAAGTCCATGCTCCGGCGCAAGGGCATCCGCGTGGTGTCCATCACCGAGCAGGCCGAAGACACGGCAACTGGCAGGCTGCTTGAGGGCATCATCGAGAGCGTGGACGAGTTCTACAGCGAGAACTTGGCCCAGGAGGTCTTGCGGGGCATGAGAGAGGCCGCCTCTCGCGGCTTCTGGGTCGGCAGCAAGGCGCCCTACGGCTACAGCCGCATCATGGTGCCGGACGGGCCGAAGAAGCGCCCCACCCTGGAGCTGGACCCGGATACGTCCCCCGTCGTCAAGCGCATCTTCGACATGTCGGAGGCGGGAAGCGGAATGGTGGACATCACCCGCGCCCTCAACGACGACGGCATCGCCAGCCCCGGAGGAAAGCTGTGGGGCAAGACAGGCGTTCACAAGGTCCTCATCAACGAGGCTTACACGGGGACGCTCCTGTGGGGCGTAAACGCCCAGGACGGGGCCGACCCGGTGCGGGTGGAGAAGGCGTTTCCGGCCATCGTCTCCAAGACCCAATTCCAGCGCGTCGGCAGGCAGCTGCGCCGCCGCGCCCCCAAGGTCGTGCATCCCCGAAGGGCCGGAAGCTCCTACCTGCTCAGCGGACTGATCAAGTGCAAGACCTGCAAGAGGGCGCTCAGCGGCCAGTATTCCAAGAGCGGCCAGTTCCCCTACTACGTCTGCCAGTCCCTGATGAAGCGGGGCAAGGAAGCCTGCAAGACCCCCAGGCTCGCCGCCCGGCGCTTCGAAGAGATGGTCGTTAGCAAGATTCGCTCCAACATCCTCACCGACTCCAACATCCGCGCACTGGTCAAGGTCGTGGACGAGCAGATGGACGGCGTGGCGGGCGAGCACCGCAAGAGGCTGGAGACCATCCAGTCGGAGCTCGCAGACGTGCGCCGCAGGCTCGACCGGCTCTACGACCTCGTGGAGACCACCGACATGGAGATCAACGATTTCAGGCCGCGCATACGCGACCACCGGGAGCGGCAGGAGCGTCTTGAGGCTGCGGAGGCGGAGGCGAGAGCGGCCCTGGGACAGCGCAGAAAAGTCTTGGACCAGGTGGAAACCATCACCACCTACGCCCAGGACATGAGCAGGTTCCTGAAGAAGAGCGAGCTGACTGAGCGCAGAACCTTCATCGAGTCCTTCGTCAAGGAGATCGTCGTCACCCCCGACAACGCCCTGATGCGCTACACGGTGCCCATGCCGGAGGATAGCCTCGCACCCGGCATGAGCGCCGAGGATATGGCGCTGAACGGCTCGGTGCTATCTACCGTACCGGTTGGTGGGCCGAGGTGTACTGAATTGCGAACTTTCTTTTTTGACATTGTTATCTGAAGCGTCGAAAAGGTAACGTGAGAATGAACAGTTTATAACTAACGAACTCAATATAGAATCTTTCTTACGCTAATCGTCAAGCCCAACAATCCAAAAGTCAAACAATATTACCCAAAGATATGGAAAAAGGCTGGCTAAAGGAAGGGTCATTTGCTGATCTTGCATTGCGAAGCCTACTTCGGACAGCCCACAATAACTTAGCCTGCACCGTGGCCTCTACGGCATGCTTACGGGTTGATGAGGCTTGATGTTCATTATCTGCTCCCCCTCGGCGCGTTGGGCTTGGTAGAGGTCCCAACGGAGCTGCAGGTTCATCCAGAAATCGGGTGAAGTGCCGAGAAATCTGGAGAGTCGCAATGCCGTGCTGGGAGTGACACCGCGTCTCCCACGGACAACCTCGTTGATCCGCTGCATGGGCACGTAAATTGCGGCGGCCAGGTCGCGCTGGGTCATACCGAGTGGCAAAAGAAACTCTTGGAGCAACATCTCGCCCGGATGAGTTGGCTCTCTGTCAGTGGGTACTCGAACCATGCCTATCCTCCGATCTAGTGGTAGTCGGTTATCTCGACTGCGACAGGGCCCGCATCGGTCCAAACGAAGCAGATGCGATACCTATCATTGATACGAATACTATGTTGACCACCACGATCTCCGGCCAGTCCTTCAAGTCGGTTGCCGGGAGGTGCGTGGAGATCTCTCAGATCGACGGCTGAATCGAGCTGATCCAGCTTTCGCTGAGCAACACTCCAAATGGCAGGAGGACAGGTCCGCCGGGCCATACGAGTTTCCCTGCCGTTAAAAACGTCCTTGGTACCGCCGTCCCTGAATGAGATGATCACGATAACATGGCACTCGTGTCACAATAAATGCGGTACGGTTGCCCAAACTGACCTGCCCCCGATAGTTGTATCACCTGCTATGTTACACTGGCAAGGGTTGGAGCCGGGATGTAGGATGTGAAGGCCGCCGGTGCCGGCGGCCTGTAGCCCAGGGAACTGTGGGGTCTGATCCGGTTGTAGGTCTGTCTGTATTGTTCCGTGAGCACCTTCTCCTCCAGCAAGGTGTAGAAGATCTCCCTGTTCAGCAATTCGTCTCTCAGCTTGCCGTTGAAACTCTCTATGTAGCCATTCTCCCATGGCGACCCAGGCTCGATGAAGAGAGTCATCACTCCAAATCTTCCGAGACAATCCCTGACGGCTTTGGCGGTGAACTCAGGTCCGATATCGGATCTAATGTTTGTTGGCACCCCTCGACTCACCATCAGCTCAGCCAGTGTCTCAATCTCCTCATTGGAGCGGATGTGACGGTCGGCGCGGATGGCCAAGCACTCCCTGGTGTATTAGTCCATGACTGTCAATAGTCGTACTCCCCTGCCATTATGAAGTCTTATCTGCACGAGGTCGTAGGCCCAGACATGATTCGGATACCGAGGTCGCAGACGCATACAGGAGCCGCCATTCAGCCACAGTCGGCCCCTCTTCGGTTGTCTCGCCGGCACTTTCAACCCTTCCTGTCTCCATATCCTCTCTGCTCCCTTGTGGTTTACCGCCCACCCGGATAGCCTCAACAACGCTGTCACCCGCCGATAGCCGTACCTACCGTAAAGACTCGCCAGTCTCATTATCTCCTCCCTCAGCGCCTTCCCGTCCCCTGTGGGTTTGGTCTCATACCTCTGGGTGGACCGCGGATGTCCCAGCACCCTACAGGCTCTCCGCTCCGACACTTCCAGTTTCTCCCTCACCTTCTCCACACACCTGCGACGACGGGAAGGACTTAGTAGTTTCCCTCCGCTGCCTCCTTCAGTATCTGGTTGTCCAACGTTTCACTCCGCCACTGCTCTTCTCAACCGACCATTCTCTGCCTCCAAACGCTTCGCCTGGTCTATCTTCATTCCACCATACTCCTTCCTCCACCGATAGAAGGTCTGTTGCGTTACCCCAATCTGTCGAGATATCTCAGCCACCGTATTGCCCTTCGCAATCAACACCTCCGCTTCCCTTAGCTTGCTAATCACCTGCTCCGCCGTATATCTCCTCTCGGCCATCTATACCCCCTGCATTTTCGTCCAAGACTAACATTTCCCTTGGACTAGTTCTTGGGGGACAGGTCACTCCTTGGTCAATCCTGTTGGACCTGACCCGATAGCCGCCGCTCCGTCCGTTCCTTGATGCGCCACTCGCGCTCCTCCATATGGACGCGGATGGACTCCCGCAGGAGTTCGCTCACGGTACGCTGCTCCTCCTCTACCACCTGCCGGACCTGTTGGGCCAGCTCCGGCGGCAACGAGAAGGTAATGGTGTCGGTGGTCCTGGGCATGGCCTCCCCCTTTCTGTCTATCGAGGTAGCACCCAATCTTACTCCTATCATGAACGAATCAAGGTGTCTCCGTCAAGGTCCACGCCCCTGTTTCGGGTAGTCTAAACAGAGTAAAATAGGGGCAAGACAATACTATGGAGAGGCTCATTCTGTTGGTGATTTTCAGGCGGTCTCTGTGGAAGCTGCTCTTGGCGATCATGATCGTCGCAGTCGGTGGGCTGGCGCTCGCGTGCAATGACGACGCGGAGCCGGTGCTGCTGGCCACGGAAGGTGACTACCACCCCTTCAACTTCATCAACGACGACGGCGAGATCACCGACATCGCCGCATAGACGGCTCACACCGAGTCGCACCCACGAGGCCCCGCCGGTTCCCTGTAGAGGGAGCAACGGGGCCTCGCTTCGTTTCGGACGCAACACCCTATGTATGGAGGAAGGTAGAGACATGCTGCTGGTGCGGGCAGCCGATTGCACCCGGAGAACCGGCCATGCAGACCGCATCGGTGGACATCATCGGCGGCAGGGCAGTCTCCTCCCCGGTGAGGGCATACCACCTGAGCGGACGCTGCTACGACAACGCCACAGAGCAAGACGACCCGTTCCCAAAGCCGCCTAGACGGTTCGCACAGAGCCGCACACAGCGAGGCCCGCACATATGCGCGGCCTTCGCACATCCAAGCAGACGCCTGGGGGCGTTGCCGGGACCCGACCGCCCCCACGGGGCGGCTCTTGCGTCCCGGCGTCGTCCTCCGGCCCACCATGTATAGGAGACGACCCCATGAACCTCGGAGACTTCATAGACACGTACAAGGACGCCATCGCCCAGCGGGTGGTGGAGTCCTACCCGCCGCTGTACCGGCCCTCGGAGAACGGCGGCGAACTGCCCCGCCTGCTCAGGACTCCCCTGGGAGCGCAGGCCGACGCCATCAGGGGCGCCGCCCTCTCGCTACAGACCCACCGGGGCACCACAGTCGTCGGCGAGATGGGAACGGGAAAAACCTTCATTGGAGCCGCAGCCGCGTACATGGCGGGCTTCGAGCGGGTGCTCATCATCTGCCCGCCGCACCTGACCGGCAAGTGGAAGCGGGAGGTGGACCAGACGGTGCCCCTTGCACGGGCCGCCGTCGTCACCTCCATCACCGACCTGGAGAAGCTCAGGCTCTCCATAGGCTCCGGACCCCTGTTCGCTGTGATGAGCAGGGAAAGAGCAAAGCTCTCCTACCGATGGAAGGCCGCCGTCACCTACCGGTGGGCCACCTCGAAGGGCAGGCTCAGCAGGGACGAGGAGACAGGCGACCCCTTCCGGGTGCCCTGCTGCCCCGACTGCACGGCGCAGGTGGTGGACAAGGATGGCGTGCCCCTCACCGACGCCGACCTGAACCGCCGCAAGCGCGCCTGCCCAGACTGCGGCGCTCCCCTCTGGCAGGCCGACAACTCCGGCCCCAAGAGATACCCATTGGCCGATTACATCAAGCACAGGATGAATGGGTTCTTCGACCTCTGCGTCTTCGACGAGTGCCACGAGTGTGCGCCGCGTTACGCGGCATGGGATACCCGGCTCAGTCGGGAGAGATTCGAAGGGAATCTCTGGGCCAACCGACCCACCTCAAAGCGAAAGCCTAGAAGTCTGGCCGAAAAGTGGTAGAAAAGGGCTATACTGCTGGCAATCAAGTATAAGGGAGAGAGGGAATGCTGGGAGAGCGATCTGAACAGAGAGGGCTATGGGAAGCCGACAGTTTGTACATAGATCACGTAGGACGAGGGAGTTTCTATGGTCTGCTGGCCTGTATGCGTGGGCAGTTGTTTCGGGACGGAGACTTTGCGGAACTGTACTGCGCCGACAATGGGAGAGACAGTGTGCCGCCCAGCCTGCTGGCAACAGCGCTGCTTCTTCAGACCTATGACAGGGCAAGCGACGCCGAGGCCAAGGAGAGGGCGGACTTCGACATACGCTGGAAGGTGGCGTTGGGTATCGAAGTGGAAGAGAGGCCGTTCGCCAAGAGTACGCTCCAGTTGTTTCGAGCGCGTCTGATATTGCATGACAAGGCGAGGGAGGTGTTCGAGGGCAGCTTGCGGTTTGCGCGGGAGATGGGATACCTGAAGAGTCGGCGGATGAAGGTGGCTCTGGACACGACCTACATCCTGGGGCGAGGGGCGGTGAAGGACACCTACAACCTGCTTTCCGATGGGATAGTGAAGTTGATGCGTGGACTGTCGGAACTTGAGGGAAGCGACCTGGCTGAGTGGTCGGCGGCAAACGGATACCAGAGGTACGTGGGCTCCAGCGTGAAGGGTGAAGCCTGCATAGACTGGGACGACAAGAACGCTCGCGCAGCGCTTCTGGGGAGGATGGTGGGCGACGCCGACAGGCTGCTGGAGTTGTCCCGGCGGACACAGGGGCTATTGGACGAGGAGAGCACTGAGCGCCAGAGGATAGTGGAAGCGTCCGAGCTGCTGGGGCAGTTGCTGCTTCAGGATGTTGAGCGCACGGAAGATGGGGTATGTCTGAAGGATGGAGTGAGCCGTGACCGGATGGTGTCGGTACACGACCCCGAGATGCGCCATCGGCACAAGAGCAGCAGCAAGCGGTTCGACGGACACAAGGCATCGGTGGCTGTGGATACTGATTCACAGGTGATCACCGCTGTGGACATACTCCCCGGCAACGCTTCAGACAACGTTGGGGCTCTTGAGTTGGTGGAGCGCAGCGAGGAGAGTACGGTCTCGACGGTTGAGGAGACCATTGGAGATGCGGCATACGGCGATGGTGGTACACGTCAGGCATTTGCCGACGCCGGTCGTACACTGATAGCCAAGCTGCCTCGGCGCCCGGACAGTAAGCGCTTCCCGAAGGAGGACTTCGAGATAGACCTGGAGTCGGGCGCCTGCACCTGCCCCGCAGGGCATACCACCCGGAAGTTGTACAGGATGGGTACCCGGACCGACGGGACGGGGCGCACCCATCAGTTGAGAGCCTTGAGGCGACCTGCGGAGTGTGTCCGCCAAAAGAGCGGTGTGTGGGATCAGGAAAGGGCAACGGTCGGACGGTGAGCGTTCATCCGCAGGAAGCGATGCTTCAGCGGGCACGAGCGTTGCAGAAAAGCGAAGGGTATACGGAGTATCGTCAGCGGCGGGTAGTGGTGGAGCACACCTTGGCGCGTCTGGTACAGCTTGGAGTGAGGCAGGCGCGGTACTTCGGACGTACAAAGACGCTGTTCCAGCTGTTGATGACATCCATTGTGGCCAATCTGACGCTGGTGGCCGGCAAAGTCGGGTTGATGGGCGGAATCTACGCCAAAATCGACTATCGACCCTCCCACTTCTCTCTTGCCGGCATTTCCACAGCGAGATGTAGCGCCATTCTGGTAGCGTGGCGTTGGTCATTGATCCTGACTACTTCCGTATCACCACCCTTATCCCTCTTCACCAGAGGGGTTTTCGTCCGCACTTCTAGGGTGATGGTGGCGATAAGAAGGAGAAGGTCCTAATGCCCATAGAAGATGGGGACTTCACAGGATGTGTCGTTAGATGATATACTGTCGGGCATAACGTCATCATAGTCTGTTTGGCTTGTTAGGGCCTCGACTGCCAACAGTGACAGTCGATAGAAGGCCACTCCGATTCGTCATCAAACGTGGAACGCCACTCATGGAGGTAGCAGATGGTAGACGCTGTGATCGTCACAAACGCCAATCGGATGATGATGGCCGCCAGCCTGCTGGAGGAGGGCATCGCACTGAGCTTCGCAGATGGGTCTAGGGGGCTCATTCCGTACGCTGATGTCCCTGAGATCGAAGCGCGTACCGCTGTGTCTAGCCTAACGTTGCCCAATCCGTACGAGATTGTGGTGGATACGAACGAGGGGGAGCGCGTCGAGATTCCCTGGGACTTTGCCCGACACTACTGTGATGAATTTTATCGACCGACCATAGAAGCCATTGCCATGCGGGGAAGACGGACCCTTGGCGGGTGCATCCGCTATCACAGAGAGTCTGCCGGACTGACGCAGGTGTCGCTCGCCCGCGCGGCGGATATTGGGCGAGTGACGTTGGTGCGGTTGGAGAAAGGGAAGCAGACCCCAAGATTCAAGACGCTTGAGGCAATTGCCCAGGCATTGGGGATACGTGTCCCTGAGCTTCTCATCGAACCGGAGTCGCTTCTTGAACAGCCCTCAATGAGTGGCAATGACGAGAAGGCGAGATAGGCGTGTCAGGAACTACAGCAAAGCTAACGTCGGCAGTTGAGGCATACCTGACCGATCTGCGCCAGATAGAGGCGTCAGGCGGGGCGACTGGCGAACGGTCCAACTATGGACCACTCACCAACATGTTGAATGCCGTCGGCAGCACCCTCAAGCCACGAGTGTTCTGCGTTGGCGAGCTTGCCGACCAAGGCGCGGGGCACCCCGACTTCGGCCTCTACGCCAAAAGACAGGTGCAGAAAGGCAAGCCCCGTGTTGGGCAAGTTCCCGAACGCGGCGTGGTGGAGGTCAAGCCCGTCGGCGACGATGCTTGGCTTACGGCGGCAAGCGACCAGGTCAGCCGATACTGGAAACGCTACAGACTAGTACTGGTCACCAACACCCGGGACTTCGTGTTGGTGGGCGAGGACTCCCAGGGCAACCCCGTCAAGCTGGAAACCTTCCGCCTTGCGGAGTCGGAGTCAGCGTTCCAAGCTATCTTAGAAGCACCTCGCTCTTCCGCCAACAAAGTTGGCGCGGGCCTTGCGGAGTACCTCTGCCGGGCACTGTCTCACACCGCCTCTATCGTGGAGCCTGGGGACTTGGCGTGGCTACTGGCCTCCTACGCCAGAGACGGGCTGGCAAGGGTAGAGGCCGCGGGTGATGCCCCATCCCTGCGAGCCGTGCGATCCGCCCTGAAGGAAGCCCTGGGCGTTCGCTTCGAGGGCGATCGGGGAGCCGCCTTCTTCCGTTCAACCTTGGTACAGACCCTGTTCTACGGCGTTTTCTCGGCATGGGCACTCTGGGCGCGGCAGACCCCGTCTCCTACCGGCCCTTTCGACTGGCGCACCTCAGTCTGGCACCTCCGCGCGCCTGTCCTGCGAGCCCTGTTTCAGCAGCTGTCGTCACCCGCGCAGCTCCAGCCCCTGGGCCTGGTCGAGCTCCTGGACTGGACGGCGGCGGCCCTAGGCCGGGTCGACCGAGAGGCCTTCTTCGATCGCTTCGACGCCGGCGAGGCCGTGCCATACTTCTACGAGCCGTTCCTGGAGGCCTTCGACCCTGAACTTCGCAAGCAGTTGGGCGTCTGGTACACGCCCACTGAGGTCGTGCGCTACATGGTCGCCCGTGTGGACCATACACTCAAGGACGATCTGAACATTGCCGACGGACTGGCCGCCGACAACGTGTACGTCCTTGACCCCTGTTGCGGTACCGGCACGTATCTGACCGAAGTACTGCGGCGCATAGCCATCAACCTACAGGAACTTGGTTTCGGCGCGCTGACCGGGGCGCGGGTGAGGCAGGCGGCCACCCAGAGGGTTTTCGGGTTCGAGATCATGCCCGCGCCCTTCGTCGTGTCGCATCTACAGGTGGGCCTGACCATGCAGGCGCTGGATGCCCCCTTGTCCGATGACTGAACGGAGCGCGCCGGGGTGTACCTCACCAACGCTCTTACCGGCTGGGAGCCAAGCGTGCAGAAGCCGCTCCCCTTCCCGGAGCTTGAGGAGGAGCGGGACCGGGCCGAGACGGTGAAGCGGGACACGCCGGTGCTGGTCATCCTAGGCAATCCGCCCTACAACGGCTTTGCGGGCATGGCAGTCGACGAAGAGCGGGAGCTCTCCACGGCCTATCGGACCACAAAGCGGGTGCGTCGCCCGGAGGGCCAGGGCCTGAACGACCTCTACGTACGTTTCTTCCGCATGGCGGAGCGTCGCATCGCCGACAAGACGGGCCGAGGCGTTGTCTGCTTCATCTCCAACTACTCCTGGCTGGACGGCCTCTCCTTCACTGGCATGAGGGAGCGATTCCTAGAGGTCTTTGACACAATCCGCATAGACTGTCTCAACGGCGACAAGTACAAGACCGGCAAGACGACTCCCGAGGGTGCGCCTGACCCAAGCATCTTCTCCACTCCGGGCGATCCGGTGGGCATCCAGGTGGGGACGGCGATTACGACCCTGGTGCGAAAGGCCGACCATAAGCCCGTGAAGAAGGTTGGTTTTCGGCACCTGTGGGGCCAGGCCAAGCTTGCCCACCTGACGGCGACTGCGGAGTCAGAACCGATGGTGCTCTACGACAGCGTTGAGCCGAGTCTGCCGCTGGGCTTGCCCTTGTCACAGATGGTGGTCAACGACTCCTGGTCCAGTTGGCCGTCCTTGCCAGAGCTATTGCCGGTGTCGTTTCCTGGTGTCAAGAGCGGTCGTGACCCGTTTGTGACTGACATAGACAAGGATCGGCTAAGGACACGTATCGGCGACTACTTCAATCCACGGCTGAGTCATGACGAAATGGAGCGCCGTTACCCGACGTCCATGCGCAACCCTAGGGAGTACGATTCACGTGCCGTCCGTGACGCACTCATGGAGAAGGGAGGCCCGGATGAGGATAGCTTTGTCCCCTATTCCTACAGACCCTTCGACGTTAGATGGATCTACTGGGAAGCCAGAGAGAAACTGGTTGACCGTCCTCGCCCCGAATACAAGTCTCATGTGTTCGATAGAAACAGATGGCTGGTCACACAGCAGAAGCCACGTAGGGATTGGTCACCCCCACAAGTAATTACTGATATCGGGTGCTTGGACCTCATTGATAGGGGTGCCAGTTGTTTCCCTGTGTGGCTCCGTGAGGAAGGCCTGGCCCTTGATGGCGACGGGGAGCAGCGGCGTCCCAACCTGTCGGACGCGGCCAAGCGCTACCTGGATCGTCTGGGCCTAGGCGTTGAGGACCTCTTCCACCACGTCCTCGCCGTAGTCCACGATCCTTCCTATCGGAAGGCCAATGCGGGAGCACTCAGGATGGAGTGGCCCCGTATACCCCTCCCGGGCTGGCCGGACAGAGACCCGCCAGGCGCGGCGGAAGATGTGAAGGCCTCAGCCGCCAGAGGCCGGGAGCTTGCCACGCTTCTCGACTCGGTGACGCCCGTACTCGGCGTCACAACAGGCGGACTGCGGTCGGAGTTGGCTACTATCGCCGTGCCTTCAACAACGGCCGACGGCAATATGGCCGCAGACGACTTCTCGTCGACGGCGGGCTGGGGCCACTTTGGGCAGGGAGAGACCGTCATGCCAGGCCAGGGCAGAGTCGCCGAACGGCCTTACACAGCGGAGGAGCGGGCCGCCCTTGGCAACTCTGCGGTCTCCCTCGGCAACACCACTTTCGACATCTACCTGAACGACCGCGCCTACTGGCGCAATGTCCCCGTCGCCGTCTGGGGCTACAAGCTCGGCGGCTATCAGGTCTTGAAGAAGTGGCTCTCTTATCGTGAGAGAGGCATCTTGGGCCGAAATCTGCTACCAGAGGAAGTTCAGTACTTTGCCAATACGGCACGTCGGATAGCAGCAATCCTGACGCTTGCGATGGAGGGAAGCGGGAAATGAAGATAAGCACCATCCTAGACCAGATAGAAGGAGATAAGAGATGACTAGACAGATGACCGCGATCATTGAGCGTGAAGGCGACTCCTATGTCGCGCTATGTCCCGAGTTGGACATCGCCAGTCAAGGGGCAAGCGTGTCGGAGGCTCGCGCCAATCTCAAGGAAGCGCTTGAGCTCTTTTACGAGGCTGCATCTCCCAACGAAATCCAACGGCGGCTTCACGATGAAATCTATGTGACGCATGTCGAGGTGGCGTTTGGCTAGGCTTCGGGTGCTATCGGGCCGAGAGGTCTGTGCCATGCTCGCGGCGCATGGGTTCTCTGAGGTACGGCGAAGAGGTAGCCACATTCTGATGCAAAGGGCCGAAAGTGGAGACACTACGACCGTGCCGGTGCCGGACCATAGGGAACTCCGCATGGGAACGTTGATGTCGATTATCCGGCAGTCGGGGCTGCCCAGGACGTTGTTCGAGTGAGCGAGTAGGATTGGGGTCCAGCGGAGTCTTCGCCGTATGCTGACAGCAAGAAGCGAGGAGAGTGCATGCAGATTCAGTGGAACGGCTTCGAGCCTCAAGGATACGAGGATATGGTTTCAGTCTTGCTCAGCCGTCTTCATCCAGGCGCCCAACGAATCGACGGCAAGGGTGGTGACGGCGGTCGGGACGTGCAAATTGTTGACGGACAAGACGGTCCGATCACCTACGCCTTTGAGTTGAAGTCCTTCACCGGCCGGATGACTACGGGACGGCGCAGGCAAGTGGAACGCTCTCTCAAACGGGCGGCGTCCCTTGGACCTGCGCGATGGATACTCGTCGTGCCTATCGATCCTACTCCTGCCGAGGACAACTGGTTTCGCAAGCTCAGCAAGGGTTACTCCTTACCGATAGAGTGGTACGGAAAAACATGGCTTGACGAAAAGATGTCTGCGTTTCCAGACATTCGGCGATACTTTCTGGAGGAGGCAAGCGATGAGGTGGTTCGTTTGCTCCGGGAACTTCAGAAAGAGCAGGCGATTATCACGGATGTCCCTGACGCAATGGGGCGATTACGGACGCTCCGCGAGCGCTTGAATGAGATTGATCCCCACTACAGATATGAACTATCCACAGGAAAGGATGCGGCCGATGGCAGGCCAATGGACGTAGTCTTCGCGGTCGGATTCTGTGACATGAGGGTTGATGTCTATCCGAAGTACTTGGGTGCTACCAAGGATCGACCTGTCACCCTGAATGTCAAGATTCTCGTGGATGCCGACGACGAAGTGGTGCAGAACGCTCTCGACTATGGCTTGGAGACGACCATACCACCCCACATGGTCGACAGTGTCACGGTTGATGCGCCGTTCGGCCTCGCAGGTGACTGCACAGAAACGGAAGTTACCCTAATCCCGATCAATAGCCTAGACGAGCCTGTCACCCTCTCACTCGACATCATGGACGGAGACTCAATTGTGGCCAGTTGGCCGGTACATCTCACAGAACGGACAAGTGGCCTAAGAGGGTCCACCTTAACTGGAGCCGATGGCACTGGGTGGCTGCAAGCTCATATCAAGGTGGACGTAGAAACCAAGAGCCTTGAGGCGAAGTTCTGGTTGACCCCCCAGTCCGCCATGCCAGGGGCTCTGTTGCCGCTCTTTCGATGGGTGGACGCATGTAAGCCACCCCATCATCTTCGGTTCCGTTGGCAAGGCGGATTAGAACCTCGCATTGAGATACGAAAGCCCTTCTTGGCAGATGATAGCCTCGGCAGGGTTGTCGAGGCCCTCGCCTATTTGCAGAAACGCTGCGGCATTCACTGGGAGATGTCTCCTTCGCTTACTCCCGAGGAAGGCCAACAGATACTGGCAGCTGCGACCATGCTAAAGGAGGAGACCATTGACTTCACATGGAAATCGTGGAACCTTCGCTTGGACCATTCGGAACCAGCGCTCAAGGAACTGATGGACGGCAATTCGCGCGCCATTCTCTCAAGACAAGACGTGCGGATCGAACTTGAGGGGGTGACTGTTGCAATAGTACGGACGCAAACCCACCTTGAGTCCGCCCGTCTCGCTAATCTCGGTGCAGTCGAGCAAGCCCTCACATCCGGATCAGTTTCACACCTGAGTCGTGTACCGGGAGAAAGTGACAAGGGGCAACGCGTCGCGATGCTATTGCCAGCACCTTCAGAGCACCCATGACGATGAATCTAGCTGGTGGGGATTACCCGCTTTACCTACTTGGCTATCTCCAAGTCTCGCCATCCCTATAGACCAGTCCGACGCGGAACAAGTCGCTAGTGCTCTTGATCCCGTCAAGTTTGGTGGAGTCGAGCAGTTGCGCTCTTATGTCTGTTGTCTTCGATGACAATTTGCATCTTCTTAGTTGTGGGAGACAGACAGTCAATTCACTTGGATGCTATTGAATGAGTATTCCGCCAACCATTGTCCTTGGTCGAATTGTTCCAATGGAATCCCGTATGTGATATTGACAGCCAAGTTGTCTTCAGAAATATGAATGAACCGAAGCACTCGGTACGTCAAGAGAGAACACTGCTTTCCTCGGATACGTAGTTGGTCTAGTCGATGCCTTTGGCATAACCTTGTAGCGAACCGACCGGGCTGGCACCTATCAATCGAGTACTCCCGCAAGCGTGTGTTCACCTCAATGCAAGGGCAGATCCCTACAGTGAAGCCGCCCGATGGGTGAAGCCACTTATACCACTTACGCCAACAGCACATAGACGCTTCGCTTCAGATCGACTTCTTCGCCGGGAACGTGGTTGCGCCACAGGTATTCGGAGAGCGACCTTAAGCCTCTCATCACTTCCGATGTTGCGCCTTTCTTGCGTGATGCCAGAACCAACAGTTTCATTACCTCGAGATAGTCTTCGCGCTGCATTGCTCTTTGATGGTATTCCAGCATCGTCTCCGCCGTCACGCGTGCGGCATCGGCTGCCTCCAAGGTTTGCCAGACCTTAGCGAGGTACCGGAGGGTAGAAATCTGCACTGCTTTCATATTGCGGTACCCCGCCGCTATGCTGCTACTCAGTTCGTTCGCTTGGATTGGGTAGCCGTATCTTCCTACGTAAGCATCCAGCATGCTCCATAAACCTCGAGGACCGATTTCCCCGCTCTTTGCTCGGACTATCAGCCATTCTTCGCTTGGATTGCCTAACTGAACGAGGACCCGAGCCGCCAGCTCGTCTACTTCCGGTTCTTCAAGCCGGTATCCTTCTTGTTGGCCGACGAAGTGGCAATGCTCCCATACCCTTTCCGCCAGGTTCCTCACCATTTCGGGTTCGCCGCCAACACCTGCTTCATACCTTGCCACCACCGCGCAGATGGCGACGGCCATTTGCATCTGGGCCACGTCGGCGGCGACCCGGAACGTTTCAGGTCGATCATCCGCATCCCAAACGCTGAGGGGCAACCGGCTGCACTGTGACATCATCCAATCCAGAGGGGTTTCATCCTCCGGCAGCGCGAGTGCGAGCGCAGCTCCCAGTCCTCGCATCCATCTGATTGTTCTCCCATCTGTCAGAGTGTAGTAAGCGCGCCTGTTGCCGCGCATGATTTCGTCCGTTTGCTCCGCGTGCTTTTCAAGCACTATCTTGGCTATTTCGACAGCCCGCTCGTGGTGGTCTCGGCTTACCCTTTGGGCTACCGTCCCCAACGGCAGCGTTCGCTGAATGATAGCGCCCCGACGCACGTCAGACCTGAGCGCTTCGCGCAATTCGTCGCACCAATTTTGGCGGACCAATTCCGCGATTGCGTCCATGCAGTGCTCTTCTAGACTTTCGCCGAGGTCGTACCCGCCCGACTCGCCAATGACAATCTGTGGGAGGTCTCCATGTTCATACAACTCGGCTATCCACCGGACGCTTGCCACAGGATCGAATTCCGCCAATCGATTCACAAGGTCCGAGAGCATTTGAGCAGCGGCTCCACTCGCTTCTTCCCGCTCCTGTTGTCCTATGCCCGGATGTCTCGCTTTGCTTGCTAGCTCTCGCATGATTTCCAGTGCGTGGACTATCGCTATGGCAGTCACCGGTTCTGAAGGGTTTCCCTTGAGCCAGTCCAATGCCTGCAGTCGGTCTGCATCCAAGCACCGGGATACGACGAACAGCGCCCACCGCTGGACTATCGGGTGATCCACTCTTTCGACTAGATCGGGGAATCGGTCTGGTCTGAGTGTCACAATGAGCAGTATGACGTTCACTACGCCACGGTACAGGTCGGGGCGGCCCAGGTCGGTTCGACGGAAGACCCTGACACGATCCCGCTCATATTCCGGGTCGACGGATACCCTCCCGCCATCCACCCTGTGGCCTAGGATTTTGCCGGGGTCGACGACATTTTCTCGTTCGCATAGCCGCTGCATCACCCCTACGGAATTTTCCCATAGCGCGTCAATCTGCTCTGGGCACCACACGCCCCGGATAATTTCCGCGGCTGCCTCTGCATCAACGGTGCCGATAGCCCAAAAGAGGGTCTCGTTTGTCGGATCCGATTCTCCTTCGAGCAGATGCTGCGCTGCCCCGCGCAGTATTAGGTCGTCAAGCTCGCCCTTTGCATCTTCAGCCAACACCGGCCGCCCATCGCGTGTTTCGAACCATCCAAAGACGACTTCCCTCACACGTCGGCGTTCGCTTCCAGAGGCAGAGGCCTGGTCGAACAGCGATCCCAGCACTCCGTCGACCAGACTCGAGAGTTCGGGATTTCTCAGTGGCGACTCGACGGCGCCTACCACGCGCCAAGCTGCCTGGACCAGCCACCCCTCCTCTTGGGACTCTTCTGGCCTTCGCCCTACCATGGGTTCGCCTCCGTGACCGATACGTCACCTCCGTCGCCACCTATGCGCGAGAACCACAATTCTTCGGCCGCAGCTCTGTAAACGCCGTAGGTACTGGTGCTGAAGGTAACGCCTTGCTTTTCCCAGCCGTTGACTGAGTTCGTGATCAACGTCTCGCCTGCAGGTGTGATCAGATATCTGTCATGAAAGGCCGGCTTCCCATCGCCTGGTCGAGCGAACCTTTTGACCGTGGCCTGTACGGTTAGAGGTTGTGGATGTTTCAGTCTGAGGTTCTTGCTCCGGTTTCCGCATAGGATGTTCAATTGCCTGCCTCTCGTTGCTGACAATAGGGATGCCAACAATTCGATCTCCGCATCGCTTACCTTGTCACCCAGGAAGTACGGGTCCGCGAAATAGATGGGGCCTTCCGATCCACTCTGCCGCCATATCAGATTCGTGATGTATTCAATGGCTTCTCCAACTCGCTCCGGAGCGAACCGGACGAGATCCCCTGCCTCACGTGCAGCCTGATCTTTTGCCCAGGCGCGGTACGACAAGCTCTTTGCTCTGACGGCCTGGTCCACTTCCGATCTGCCGCTGTCTTCGACTCTAACGGTCTCACGAGCCGTGCCGAGGGCTGTGCCCACCTTAATCGATTTCCTCTGAGTCTTGATGTTCATTCGTACTTCCGGTCCTCCGATAACGAGGTCCATGTCAATCGACATTATGAGGTACGCTTCGTACCGATCAATGCACTGCCCGTCGCTGTTACGGTATATTTCGAACCCTACGAGGTCAGTGTCAGTCTCGCAGCCAATTACCGTTTCGGGCTCGCTGATTTCAATTGATCGTTGTACTACTCTGTCACCGCTGTAGCCGGACCACACCGTCCCCGAGTAGGCGCCCGGCGGAGGCGTAGCCCAGTTATTCCCACGAACTCTGAGTATCAGATTCTGGCCGTGCATCGCCGTGATTTCGCTCTCGATGGCATCTTGGGCGCCGGCTATCATCAGGTTGCCGACGCGGTCCAGCCGACGAGCAATGGGGAAGTGCAAGATCTTCGCCATCTCGGTGGCGGCCTCTCCCTCAGCCTTTAGCTTCTCCAGCCACCGTTCCTGCGTTTCCGAGTCAAAGCACCAGTATTCGGTCATTTCCGCGCTGTACCCGCCAAATGTGCTTTCAAGCGTCTCTGCATGGTTGATGGTGGGTTCTCGATAGGCCCAATGACGCCGGGGATTGTGCTCCAGCGTGTAACAAATCTCCTCTGCACCGATCTTCAGTGCGCCGTTCTGGAGGATCTGCTCCACAATCTCCCGACACTCCTGGAAGGTCGCGTCCAAGCGGTATAGCTGAAGACCCTCGAGGAGCTCCGGGTTTTCCAAGGTGATTATTTCGCGGTGCCAGTCCGCACTTTGTGCATAGGCCCAAGGACCCAATGAATCACGATTCCGATGGCGCACCAAAGTGAACACATTTACAGCCCTTCCATCTTGTGTTCGGAGGGCCAGGACGGTCATCCGCGCGGCGCGCGCGCCAACTTCTTGGTCCAACCCCAGTGTTATGATAGACTGGCTAAATGGCAGGCCTCGTTCCATGGCCCACCTTGCCGCCTCAGATTCTTCTACAAATAGCCTGCGTCCCTGTTCTTGCGCCGCCAGATTTTTCCGGCGAATGTGCTGGCGTACGTAGTTCTCGTCCTTGCCAACAGCCAGTGCCAAATCCGATATGGTTAGACTCATCACCCGCCATCCTTCCCTAGCATAGTGTAATAGTAATGGCGTATTGTACAATCGTACAGTACATTACCTGACATGCTGAACAGATGGCACCGATCCTGCTGATGTGGCACCGCTAGTGCAAGCGGCCCTTAGATAGCCGACAGAAGGCTGACCACCTATAGAAAAGAAGACCATCGCAAGTACAACGAGGGGCTGGGAAAATCATTCGGCCTATGATGTCGGGCGTTTGACAAGTCATGCCGCCAGGTTAAACTCGAAAGTAAAGCTTCTTGAATCAATCAAGTCTAGTGGGGCCGTGCGGCCGCACTAAGAAACGATCTCAGAATGGCCAGGCGCCACTGATGACGGAACCCACAGAAGGGCACATGCGAGTTGCAGCATTCCAACGTAGTTCGACGCATTCCTGTCGAGGCGGACCAGCAAGGCACGGCACTTGGAAAGCCACCCCAGCGTTCGATCCACAGCCCACCAGACTGGACAAGATCAAGAGCCCTCACGGTGTGGTTCAAGCTGGATGTGTAGCCCTCGAACTACGGTGGCCGGAGATATCGTGTAGGTGAATGTGCCGATGAGGATGAAATACGTCAGGCGATCGTGGCTTCGCAGGCTGATGTCGCGCTTGGTGCTGCGCAGGCGAGGCTCGGACATGACCAGTCTTGGGATGCTCTCCACCAAAGGAAGCGTTACCATCCGGCAGACCAAATTCGCGCCCGATGGCGTGGAGTTCTCCGAGGACGTGACGGCGGGCACGTGGGTGGAGGAGGGTCTGTCGCATTCAGACTTCTCGACGGTGCGTTCCCTGCTCCCATACGGGTTTCCGGCTTACGCCCGCGTGTTTCATCCCGCCTACCTGAACGATGACAAGAAGCAACCCGTCAGATGGTCCACGGTGGCTTCATGGACGGGCCGGACCGTGCATCCACTGATGCAGTTCCGGCGTGTCGCAGGCCTGCCCGAAGGCCCTCACGTCAATGAACCGGACCCGCCGTGGGGTTCGCATCCGACGGTCGGGTCAATCCCGGAAGCGGAGTGCCGTACCCTGGCCGAAGCGCTCAAGGATTTTACTACAACTCCCGACATCTGCTACTTCTGCCTTTGGGAAGGATGGGGAAACATCGACACCCGGCTTTACAAGACCGGGTCTCGTGTGAAAGCGCCGCACCGAAACCACCTGCTGTTCCGAGGTCCTATCGACGCCATCATGGGTTTCTTGGCAACAGATTGGCCTCACAGGAACGCCTGGAGCAACTCGCCGAACATCTGGTGGCCGAAGGACAGGTCCTGGTGCGTGGCAACGGACATAGACCTGTGCCACACCTACATTGGCGGCAGCCAAGAGTGCATCGAGGCGATACTGATCCACCAGGACCTAGAGGCGTTGCCCACAACCCTCGACGCGTCAACGTACCTGGTCAGCGACACCATCAACGCACCTGAAAAGTTCCAGGGCGGCAGCGAGTGAGCATGTCACAATGTCAAAGGCGGGGAGAAGTTAGGACAGAGGGCGGTAGAAAAATGAATCACAAGGGTGTAAGTGGTCAGGGAAAATGTCAGTTGATAAATGATTGGGAGGGGAAGAGGATAGGGGAGTGGTCGAGACGAGAATGATGGACAGGTGGGCCGGTGGAATCTTAGGCTGAGGAGTGTCTGCTCTGTTTGAGGCGGCAGCTCTGACCGTTCATTTCGAGGATGTGAACGTGGTGAGTGAGCCGGTCCAGTAGAGCGCCGGTGAGTCTCTCGGAGCCGAAGACCTCCGTCCACTCGTCGAAGGGGAGATTGGTGGTGATGAGGATGGAGCCTCTCTCGTAGCGTTGGCTGATGATCTCAAAGAGGAGATCAGCGCCGGACTTGGAGAGGGGAATGAAGCCGAGTTCGTCGATGATGAGGAGTTTGAAGGGTGCGAGCTTCTTCTGTAGGTTGAGCAGGCGCCGTTCGTCGCTGGCCTCCATGAGCTGATGTACCAGGGAGGAGGCGGTGGCGAAGCCCACGGAGATTCCTCTCTGGCAGGCGGCCAGGCCCAGCCCCACGGCCACGTGAGTCCTCCCCGTGCCGCTGTTGCCCATGGCGATGACGTTCTCACATCGTTGCACGTACTCGCAGCGAGCCAATTGCATGACCAGATGCTTGTTCAGCGAGGGGATGGCTAGGAAGTCAAAGGTGTCGAGGCTCTTTACTGCGGGGAAGCGGGCTGCCCTGATTCTCCGCTCCACCATGCGGTGGTGGCGGTTTACGGGTTCCAACTCCGCCAGTCTCAGGAGGTAGTCGGGGTGGTCCACACCCTCTGCGGCGCACAGGGCCGCCATCTTGTCGTACTCCCTGAGGAAGATGGGCAGCTTCAACTCCTTCAGGTGGTGCTGTAGCAGCACCGTGGACCTGTCGCTCATGATCTGCCTCCCACCAACAGAGCCATGTAGTCCCTGGGAGAGGTCTTGGTCACCTCCACCCTGGGCAGGTGGGGATAGAGGCTCAGGTCCAACCTGGCCGGCCTGTTCTCAATCCTGGAAAGGAGCAGGTGCTTGATGGCGTCGAAGCTGATGGCTCCCAGATCCAGGGCCTCCTTCACAGCCCTGTGTACCTCCTCCCTGCGGAAGTTCTCCATCAGCCGTAGCACCTACACGTACTCCCTCTTGCCACGCTTGCCCATACGAGACTCCAACAGCCGGCGCAGAATGTCGAACTCCTTGGGCAACTCCCATCCGACCAGGGGCGCAGCCTGGTCCAACGCTCCCGTCTTCTGCTCCAACAGCGGCAGGTAGTGGATGGGATCAAAGACGTAGTCGTCCCGCTGATAGGACCGACTGTGGCGGGCTATCACCTCTGCCCCGCAGCTGATCACTACCCGGTCCACGTATCCCCGTACCAGCACCTCCCTGTGTCCGTAGGTCACGGGCACCGAGTAGTCGTTGGTGCGGTACCTCACCAGGGACAGGGAGGTGACCCGGGTCGTATGCTTGTCACAGGCCTCGTAGGGTGTGGACGGCAGGGGCAGTAAGACATCTATGTCCCGCGCCATCCGCTCTCCTATGGTCGCCTTGTGTCCCCTGAGCCGCCTCTCCATCCGTTCCAGGCATTTCTCCTCCAAATGGGCGTTCAGTTCATCGAAGTTTCTATAGCTCGGGATGGGCACCAGGAAGTTCCTACGGGCATAGCCCACCAGTCCCTCCACCTTCCCCTTGTCATTGCCCTTGCCAGGACGACCAAACCGGTCTTCAAACAGATAGTGGGATACCAGTTCGCTGAACACGCGCGTACGCTTCCGACGTCCGTCTCCCAGGATCTTCGCCACTGCCAGCCGGGTGTTGTCGTACAGAATGCTCTGGGGCACACCTCCGAGGAAGGTGAAGGCGGAGACGTGGCCGTCGCAGAAGGCCTCCGTGGTCTCCGCCGGGTACGCCTTCACGAAGCATCCGTCGCTGTGGGGTAGGTCCAGCACGAAGTAGTGGATCTTCCTCTCCACCCCTCCTATCACCGCCTTCGCCTGGCCGAAGTCACACTGGGCATGCCCCGGCGGATGGCTCAAGGGCACATACATCTCCCTCAACCTCAGCCTCCTCTCCCGCACGTAGTCCTTCACTATGGTGTAGCCGCCCCTGAACCCGTGCTCTTCCCTCAACCTCTCAAAGATCCGCTTCGCCGTGTGCCGCTGCTTCTTCGGCGCTACCCTGTCCCTCTCCAGCATCCCCTCTATCACCCCCACGTACGGATCCAGCTTAGGTCTCTTCACCGGCTTGCTTCGCCGGTACCCAGGCGGTATCGAATACGCAAGCATCTTCCTCACCGTGTCCCGGTGCAGTCCAAACCTCTTAGCCGCCTCCCTGATCCCCATCCCTTCTACCATGCATGCCCGTCTCACCCGCGCGTACATCTCCACTCTGTACATCCTCTCTTACCTTCCATCGTGTTCCTTCAAACACTATGGATGGCGGCGGGTGGTCCATTTTGCAACCGCCCTTCTTCGGCCCGTCGCCCCCGCCCTAGAGGTACATTATCTCTCCGCCTTTTATACAAAGGTGGGTCATCGGCGTCCCGTCCTCACGCGGAAATTGACGGGAGCAGCTCTCCGTTGTACGATACCTGGCATGGTAGAATTGACTGTGCAACAAGGCCCACTTAGCCTCCTGGTGCCTACTGAGGGCATCCCTGAGGAAGTTCTGCGCAAGGTAGAGAACACCCCTCGCGGCGAGGTCATCAGCGACTCCTACCCCTATCCCACCAAGCTACCGCGGGCCACGTACGAGCGCCAGAAGGCCGAGTTACAGGTCGAGCTGCTGAAGATGCAGAGGTGGGTACAGGAGACCGGAGAGCGTATCGTTCTGCTGTTCGAGGGGCGGGATGCCGCTGGCAAGGGCGGCACGATAAAGCGATTCATGGAGCACTTGAATCCGCGCGGCACTACGCTGGTTGCGCTGCCTGCCCCATCCGAGAGAGAGCGCGGGCAGTGGTATTTCCAACGTTACGTGCAGCACCTGCCGACCAAGGGAGAGATCGTATTCTTCGACCGATCCTGGTACAACAGGGCGGTGATCGAGCCGGTGATGGGCTTCTGCACATCGGCCGAGACGGAGCGCTTCCTTCGCGACGCCGTTCTCTTCGAGCAGATGCTAATTGACGAAGGCATGCGGCTGTACAAGTTCTGGTTCTCGGTGAGCCGGGAGGAACAGCTCAGGCGGGTGATGTCCCGCGCAATCGATGACCTCAAGCAGTGGAAACTGAGTGACGTAGACATCAGGTCGTTGCCTCTGTAGGACAAGTACACAGAAGCGCGAAATCTGATGTTCGCGGCCACCGATACGAAGGCCTCGCCCTGGATCGTCGTGAAGTCGGACGACAAAAGGCGTGCCCGATTAAACTCCATGCGCTACGTGCTGCGCAGCCTGGAGTACGACCCCGGGGTAGCGGAGCGCATTGCAAAGACTGACCCGAAACTGATCGGGCCCGCGAAGAAGGTATACGCCAAGGGAGAAGTCTGGTAGCTCCCTGAGGGCGTCGCGTTCCCCGATGCCTCTTGATGGCGTGTAGCTGAGGCTCTTACCCCACAGCAGTATCGTGGGCCACACCGTGGACTTCATAGCCCTGAAGGGCTCGGCGCCGTTATCCCTGGAATCTGCCGGTGCGACGGTGGATGGGACGACAGGACATTAAGTTGGACGGTGACGTCGCAGCCGTGTCAGAGTAGCGAAAAACTGACCCAAGGCAGGACGAGGGCGTAGGCCCTATGAGTTGTCGGCGATGCTGCGGGTACACTGCGTGCAGCTATTCTACAATCTGAGCGACCCTGGGATGGAGGACCTGCTCTACGAGGTGGAGTCGGTGAGGAGGTTCGCAGGGTTGAGGCAGTCGGGGCGACTGCCGGACGAGACGACCATACTGAACTTCCGCCATCTGCTGGAGAAGCACAGTCTGGGCGTGGGACTGTTCCAGGAGATCAACGACCATCTGGAATCACAGGGACTACGTCTTCAGTCGGGCACAATAGTGGACGCAAGCATCATAGAGGCGCCGTCGTCGAGGAAGAACCGGACTGGGGAGCGGGATCCTGAGATGCATCAGACGAAGAAGGGCAACGAGTGGCACTTCGGGATGAAGCTGCACATAGGCGTGGACTCAGAGACGGGAGTGGTTCACAGTGTGGCTACGACGCCGGCGAACTTGCATGACGTGACCGAGGTTCTTAGGCTGCTGCACGGAGGGGAGAAGCAGGTGTGGGGCGATGCGGGGTATCAGGGAGTCCACAAGAGGGATGAGAATCGGGGGTTGGAAGTGGAGTGGCAGGTGGCGATGAGGCCGGGGAAGCGTCGGAAGCTGGAGCCTGGGAGCCCTGAGGCGGTGGCGGAGAAGCGCAAGGCGTCCATACGGGCCAAGGTGGAGCATCCCTTTTTGTATGTGAAGCGGCGCTTTGGGTACGCCAAGGTCCGCTACCGGGGATTGGCCAAGAACACCCAACGGCTTACGACGCTACTGGGGTTCGCCAACTTGATGAGGGCCGAGTCTCTCTTGGTCGCGTGACCTGGTATAAGTGCGCCCGAAATCAGGGCCGGTGGCGGTGAGGCGTTCCAGAAGGCCCCATCCACGTGCCCTCTCGCTGCTGAACGTCTCCTAGGATCCATGCAATCCACCTGCCTCCAACCTGAGGCCGGTTGTTCAGAGGTTCCCTAGAAAAGCGCAACCAGGAGGAGTTGTTGTAAGCACTTTGCGGTAAGGGCCCGTTCCCCCGCTTGGGGGTGAGCATTTCACAAATGCAAGTGGTGACATGGCGCACTGGGGCTGTATTTCCGGCGCATAGGAGCAAGCAACTGGGGGAACGGGACCTCACACCGAGGCTGGCATGGCCATTCTTCACGAAACCAACCAGGGGATGGGAGTACAACTCCAAGTTGGTGAATTGTATGTAGACGGGTTCTACAGGAAAACGGAACCTTACGCCTTAGTGCAATACGTGCAACTCTAAGGGTCAGCCAGGCGTGAATTGGCTGCAAGGCCGCAAGCAATTTCGTCTTTCCCACTTATAGGCTTGGTGTCACGCGTATGGCACCTATTGTATTGCAGAAATTGCAGGTTTAGGGGGGTGATTCTAACGGGGGAATCTCTTCGGGTCTGGAAAGCAGCCGGTGAAGTTGGGAGTGTCCCCAGCGACATGCAAGAAGCGCAATTGGTGGAGCAACTGAAGGAACTGTAGCGGCCACCGGACCGGTGAAGATCGCCCGGTTGTAGGGTGTGAGTTTCAGGACCTTTTCGGGAGGCATCGAGTCGGTCCGAGCTGCTTTCCTCACAGCATCTGCTGAGCTGGGCACCCCAACTCTGCGACGGCACGGTGCAATAGGGCCAAAGGGGTCGGTTTCAACTCGGCGTCTATTGTTGTTGTGTTGTCGCCCAGCAAGGGGGAACACGGTCGAGTTGGTGATAGGCGTCAACCATAGCGGGGGGCGTGCTCGCCCCCCTTTTGAGACATGGAATTTATTCCGTGTCCCGTGACGTCCTAGCCGTGTACAGGAAAAGCAAATAATTCCCTCGGAGGGAACTGCCTCTGTTCCAAGGCTGAATCAGTGCTATTGGCCCACTACAGGCCTACTGTGGGAATCAATTGCAGTCCACACCAGGTTCCGGCCACGTGTTCCCACCTCCAGGCGTGAGAGTTCCTTTTTAGGTAGTGACTGGACCAAGGCCAAACTTCCAACGGCCAGTCTTAATAGTTCCGTTTTCGGAAGTGGAAGGGGAAGTTGAATGGAGGAGCAGCTGTTTGTGGAGGACGAGACCCCGTGACTGGACAGCCCTGACGGACCTCCTCAGGGACATGTTGAAGCAGAAGGGCCGGATGGAAGCTGCCAGGACCCTGAGGGTCAACTACAAGACCCTGGCGGCGGCCCTGCAATCCGGCAAGCTGACGCTCAGGCTATGCGATGCCCTTGAGCATCTGCTCATGATCAGGGAGTTGGTGGCCCTGGAGGAGGTTAGGGAATCTGTGAAGGCTCTGGTGGAACGGTTGAATGAACTGGAAAGAGTGACAATAGATAGGACGTGGCCCCGCAGGTCCCAACCCCGGCAGGAATTCAGGAGAACCGACCCGTCGGTGGTCCCCATGGAACCACGGGTGGGAGAGTCGGAGATCTACGGCCCTGCCCGGTCACCGGTGAAGATGCGACGAGAGCCTCACTTACCTGGCCCCATTTCTGTGCACATAATGGGGACCACCTTAGCAAGAAGTTGTGATAGAATTTCTCAACCGCGTATGAGCTATTTCATGCGGCGATTTGTTCACCTCATGGGGGAAACATGGAGAGCTTTGAAAGAGCTTTTGCGAACGCGACAAGTATCGCGGACGCGGCGCTAAAGGCCAACCAGAATCTGACTACACAGTTACGACGGCTGAAGAGGGCATCGCTGCAGGGCAATGTGGCGGCGGTCAAGAGAGAGCAGAGGAGGCTCTCCGAGGCCCTAAACAAGGTGGAAGAGACGGTGAACGAGGCGAGCGAGGCGTGGGATTACCCAGACGAGGTAGAGCTGGAGTACTTACAGTCTCTGGAGGGGTATGCAGCGGAGCTGCGGCAAGTGGCTGGCGAGAAGGGGTTGGTCATACGGGAGCGAGATGGGCAGCTGATATGTCATCCTTTCGTCCTTCGGGTCATGGCTGGAGAGAGGGCAGTCCGCATCGACAGGAAGAAGGTTTCCGCTATTCGACCGTCGCACCTGACGGAGGTTCTCGCCGAGGCCCAAAGCGCCCCGGCACGCTTCCGTCCCCAAAGATTCCTTGAGGCGCTTTACAAGGTATATCTGGCCCTGACGAAAGAATCTTCAGGACGTCCCATTGGCGGTGCCGGTGACCCCGTGATTCTCCTTGACGAAATCTATAGACTCTTTACTTCTCTTCCCGGCAGCAGCAGGGACTATTCAAAGACCGACTTTGCCAGAGATCTCTATGAACTTGATCGTAGCGGAGTCACAAAAACTAGATCAGGCGCCACCCTCTCCTTGCCAGCATCCACCGGAGCCCGTAGCGCTCGAAACCTGTACACCTTCGTCGGACCGGACGGCTATGAGGTCAAATACTACGGCATACGCTTCACGGAGGGCTAGAAGGATGAAAAATGCCATCCCTCTCAAAGACTGGTTTCATTACATTGATGAAGAATACCTGTCTTCCTACATCAAGATGGGTGGCTCTTCCGTAAAATTCACCGTCGTGCCTGAAGAATTGAGGCCCGCTCTCTACAACACGGTATCGGCCCGATGCAAGGTCCTCGACTACGAAGTAATCAAACTGGACGCCAAGTATAAGGACATGCGCGCCTATATGCCGCAGGACATCTTCTTTGGCTTGGCGCAGCAGATCGACTGGCGGTGCCTGGCGCGGCGATTCATCCTCAAGCTCGCCGCTACACGGGGTTTTCATGTTGAAGGAGTAGACGCTACAGATGAGGGGATCTTCGACAGAATTGCGGTTGCAAACAGCGTGACGGCTCAATCCGTTATCCAGGAAATCAGACCCGAAATTGAAAATGCCGTCTTCCGAAACCCCTCAATGGCTAGGGACTTCCGAGTCTGTATGACCCAACTCTGTCGGCTGGAATATATAAGCGGTGAATACAACGGTCAGCTATTGCTGGACTGGCTGACGGGACGCAACACGAGAATCAGCAACGTTCGACATTACTCAATTTTTTCCGGCGTCAACCGCGCGACGGCTAGGTATTTTATTGAATCAGCCCTTTTCTGGGTACGCCATGCAGGCCGCGCCGGGACTGTAGTCCTGTTGGACAATTCTCGCGTGACTGTGGCCCGCAACCCTAAGGATGAGTGGAAATACTATACCAAGGCGATGACGTTGGAACACTACGAGTTGTTGAGGCAGTTTATTGACAGGGTTGATGAAATGGACGGCGCCTTATTGGTTGTCGTGACTAACCCAGATTTCCTTGATGAAAGCCCCGACCGTAGGTCGAGAGGCTATGGCATCTATCCCGCATTGCAATATCGAGTTATGGACGACGTGCGGGACCAGAACAGGGTTAACCCCTTGTCTTCCATGGTACGACTGTCTTGAGGAGAGGCGAGAACAGTGGCAATGCAATCTGATAATCGTCCAAAGCTCAACGCCCGGCTGGCATTGGAGGCTCTGCGGAACGGTGTACCCAACAGAAAGGCGGTAAAAATACTTGGATGCAATCAGCCCAAGGCTGAGAGGCTGTTTCAACAGATGCTGAGCAATGCTGAGGACAGTGAAAATCCTTCTTTGGACGGCCAAGGCATGTTGGTTTCCGGTGATTTCGGTACGGGAAAGTCTCACCTTCTCACACATCTGGAGAATCTGGCGATTGACAGAGGGTTTGTTTGCAGCACGGTCGCCATCAGCAAAGAAACACCGCTCTATGACTTGGCCAAGGTGTTCAAATCAGCAATGGACAACGGACGGATGCCGGGCCGCAGCGGTCGCCTGATTGAAGAATTAGGGCAGTCGTTGGATTCTAGGTCTGAGGAGTATGAGAATTTCTTCATCTGGGCTGACGATACGAAGTCAAACCAGCTTCATCAGATTTTCCCGGCCAGTCTCCTCGTCCACAAAGACTCCTACGATCTTGAACTCAACAGTGAGATTGAAAACTTCTGGGCAGGGGACAAGGTCTACACCGGAAGAATCAAGAGAGGGCTGCGTGAAATAGGGAAGTTCAAGAACTATTCCTTTCGTGCCCCCAAAGTAAGAGATCTGCCTCCGCAAAGGCTCAAGTTCATGACCGAGCTAATCAAAGCCGCCGGTTACAAAGGCTGGGTAATCCTGCTGGACGAAATTGAACTCATGGGTCAATACTCGCTGCTCCAACGCGGCCGATCTTATGCCGAATTGGCCCGATGGATGGGACACGCCCAAGGGGAACGAACCCCCGGTCTTGTCGTTGTTGGCACAGTTGCCGATGATTTCTCCCGTAGGATTATCAGCGCCGACGGAAAGAAAGATCGAGACTTTGTGGCCCCAAAGCTGGCCGCTCGGTACGGCCACATTGTCTCCCATGCGGAGACGGGAATGCGGCTTCTAGTTGAGGGGCGCAGGCTGCTGGATACGCCAACAGAAGAAGACGTTCAGGCCACCATGAAAAAACTCCGAGAGATATATGCCGCCGCCTACCATTGGGACGCTCCCGCCCTTCCGACCCGCAATCGCGGAGCTGGATATCAGCTTCGGATGCGGTACAGAATCCGCGCCGCCATCAACGAGTGGGACCTGCGCAGGCTCTACCCGAACCACAATCCAGAAACGGAAATGCAGGAGTATCATTCGACCTACGAGGAGAACCCGGATTTGGAAAGGGGGCCAATAGATGATGCCGATGATTCTCCTTCAGGGTAGATCTCTGCTGGCTTGAACGGATTCACCGTGTCTATCCCCTCTCACGCCTTGGACCATCAAAGCCCGCAGCGCAACGTTGCAGCGTGGCTCCGATTTGTTGAAGACGCAGACGGTGTTAGAGCCGCTATCTTCCAAACGTCGGAAACAGGCAATCCCGTCGATTTCTGCTTCACCTGGGCGTCCTTCCGTCAATTCGATGGTAGCAGCACGGACGCAAGGGGCGGCGCGGTTTCGCTGCTTCTCAAGAGGCTGCTGAGCGAGGCGGAATGTCCACCCGCGTTGATATTGGGGCTGGCGGATGAGATTCCCGAATGGACGTTAAATGAGGCTCTTCCGCCAAGTATGCCCATTTGCCTTTTTGAAGCGTCGCCGGATTGCTGGGAAGGGAATTCTGAAGGCAACAGGTTGCCGACCCTGTGGCACAATGACCCTCCGCTGGCAGGGTCCGATTCGGCCAGGCTTTTCAACGAGGTGGTGGCGTGGGAGGACCCTCTAGAACCGTTCCGACGGACTGCAAAAGGGCTGGCAGAAGCCTTTGCCGAAAAACATGTGAGAGCGCTTGCGGGCGTCCGCGGACTTTCGGGTGTGGTTGTCCTGCATTCCATGTCAAACGGAGATGAATTAAAGGACACTCGCTCATCCGCTGCAATTAGTTCGCCTCACGGGATCGAGTCCGAATCACGCCAACCGCCGACATTGGCGCAACGGCTGTGGGACGTCCTGCTCGCCCCGCCATTGCGTATGAGACAGGTGCAACTTGAGTGGCGGGGCGAATTGATGCCCTTCCAGCGAGAAGGCGTGCAGGCGTTGATGGAGAATCGATGTCTATTGCTGGCCGACGACATGGGTTTAGGTAAGACTATACAGGCAGTGGTGGCACTACGGCTCTTGCGGGCACGCCGGGAGATTTCTTCCTGCCTTGTGGCGGCACCCGCCAGCGTGCTGGACCAGTGGCGCCGGGAGCTCGACAAGTGGGCGCCGGAACTCTCGGCAATAATCGTCAGAGGTTCAGCCAGAGATAGGGAATGGCAGTGGAAGGCGAGAAGGGACGTGACCATTGTCAGTTACGACACTCTGCGGGCGGATTACGGAGCAGGGGAAAGTTCGGCGGTGCGGCGGGAAACCTGGGACGTAGTGGTGGCAGATGAGGCCCAACGAGTAAAGAACCGCAACCGCACCAGCGAAGCGCTGAAAGGGCTTCGGAGGAGGCGCTCCTGGGCATTAACCGGAACCCCCGTGGAGAACGACGAGGAGGAGTTGGCCTCCATCATGGAGTTCGTGGACTGGGACGAATTTGGGACTATCAGACGTTACCACGCGGGATGGGAGCTCCGAGAACGCCATCAGGAGTTGCAACTGCGGCGAAAGAAATTCGACGTGCTGGATGACCTACCGCCCAAACAGGAAACGAAGATTCCCATTGAGCTGGGACCCAGACAGCGCCAAAGTTACCACAAGGCCGAGCAGGATGGCATAGTCTATCTAAAATCCCTTGGCGCTGAGGTGAGCGTCCGGCACGTGCTTGAGCTTATCACCCGCTTGAAACAGATATGCAACGCCGACCCCATGACCGGAGAGTCCTCCAAGTTGGAAGACATAAAGCAGAGGCTGGGGCAGTTAGCAGCACAAGGGCATAAAGCGTTGGTCTTTTCCCAGTACACCAGCAACCATGCGGGCGTCAAAGCTGCTGCAAAATATCTGCTGGAGTTTTCGCCTCTGACCATCACGGGCGACGTTCCACAAGAGGACCGTGAGGACATCTTACGGCGATTCAGAGAACAGCCTGAGCACAAAGCATTAATTCTGTCGCTGCGGGTTGGTGGTCTGGGCTTGAATCTTCAAGAGGCGTCCTATGTGTTCCACCTGGATAGGTGGTGGAACCCTGCCATAGAACGGCAGGCAGAGGACCGAAGCCACCGCTTGGGACAAACAGTTAAGGTCAACGCAATCAAATACTCATGCGCTGAAACCATCGAGGAGCGGATTGACCGTCTACTGGAGAGCAAGCAGGAGATATTCGACCGGCTAGTTGATGACGTGTCTCTGGACCTTTCTGCTCAGATGAGCTCCGAGGAGATATTCGGACTATTCGGCTTAGTGTGACGCACCCGACCTGGTCGCCCAAGGCCTAAGGAACCTCTGAACAACCGGCATCAGGTTGGATGCAGGTGGATTGCACGGATCCTGGGAGACGTTCAGCCGTGAGAGGGCGCATGGGTATGGTCTGCTGGGACGTCTCACCACCACAGGCCCTGATTTTGGGCGCACTTATACCAAGTCACGCCACCAAGAGAGACTCAGCCCTCATCACTCTAGGCGAACCCCAGTAGCGTCATAAACCGTTGGGTGTTCTTGGCCAGCCCCCGGTAGCGGACCTTGGCGTACCCGAAGCGCCGCTTCACATACAAAAAGGGATGCTCCACCTTGGCCCTTACTGACGCCTTGCGCTTCTCCGCCACCGCCTCAGGGCTCCCAGGCTCCAGCTTCCGACGCTTCCCCGGCCTCATCGCCACCTGCCACTCCACTTCCAACCCCCGATTCTCATCCCTCTTGTGGACTCCCTGATACCCCGCATCGCCCCACACCTGCTTCTCCCCTCCGTGCAGCAGCCTAAGAACCTCGGTCACGTCATGCAAGTTCGCCGGCGTCGTAGCCATGTAGATCGCGAGATTTTTTGTTGTCCAGCGAATTTGTCACCCTCGCTGGTCTGGATTGGTCGATGATGCGGCCAGGGTCTGAGCCTTGGCACGCTCTTCGATGCTGAAGCGTCTGGTGGGAGGACTGTCTGTCCGGGCGTATTTTGTGACGGTCATGCGGGCCATTCCCAGTTTCCGGGCGATGGCGCGGAGGGAGAGACCCTGCTTCTTGGCCTTCTGCACCGCCTCCCAACGGTCCCTCTGGGCCTGAGTGGGGGTCCGATGCAACGAGTGACGAACCCGCTTACCGATGCCACGCCCACCTTTGCCGTTTACCCTCTTGGCGTCAAGGTCTTCCTCATCGGTTGATTCCAGAGAGTCCAGGAGTTTCCTCTGAGCCTGGTTAAGGTGACCGTTGACGCCATCCTTGAGGAGGGGCTGAAGATCGGAGCCGGAGGTGTTGGAGATGGTGGCCCCCCACAAGGAGGACAGAGGCTGGGGCGACTCTTGAAACTCCACGAATTCACCGTGATACCTGATCATCAGCTGACCGTCGGCGCGCTCCAGGATTTCCACCTTCAGACCGGCATAGCTGGGCCGTTCCGTCCCCGGCAGCAGTTGCAGCACCCGCCACCGATACTTGATCGTGTTGTCCCGGGCCACCTTGCGGGTATGCTTAAGGCTGATGGTCTCGGTGAGGGACAGTTCGGCAGACACCAGGCGGTAAGCTTTCTCGGGCTGGTCGGCGGCAACGGCGAACCGGGTGTTGAACCGGGGCAGGAACTCTTTCAGCACCAGGTTGGCCTGCTCAATGGTGCTGGCGCCGGCCAGGCGCAGCTCGGTGACAAGCCGGTCCCCGTATCAGGTACGGGGCAGGCTCTGGAAGGTTGACGCCATCCGTTCCACCCTTCCCTTGGCCTGTGGAGAGAGGGCGAAGATCTGACGAATGCCCAACTCCCGCATCACCGAAGCGAACTGGGTGGTTTCGACCAGTATCGGCACTCGGCGGGCATTGTACATGAAGGCCGAATGCCGGTCGCTGTACAGGGCCAGGGGTATTCCCCACTGTCGTATCAAGCCCTCCAGTAGCAGCAGATAGCCTCGGGTGTCTTCGCTGGGTCGGAACACCGCCTGGGCCACGACGCCGGTGGCGTCGTCTACCGCCAGCAGCAGCACCAGTTTCGGTCCCCGCTCCTCCAGCCAGGGGTGGTGACTCCCATCCACCTGGACCAGCATCCCCTCCTGGGGCATGCGCCGTCGCCGGAACCGGTGCTGCGGAGAACGACGACTACGTGGGCTGCCCATGCCAGCCCTGGTCAGGATGCGACGCACCGTGGGGCGTCTCAGGTCGATGCCCTCCCGTTCTCTGAGCAGTTCAGTGAGGTGAGTATGGTTGGCGCCGACATATTGGTTGGCGGCCAACTTCACCACGGCTGCCACAGCGGTTTCAGGTACGGCATTGTGGGGCCTCCGTCCCCGGTTGCCGTGGGCCATTGCGGCGGGACCTTCTCTGCGGTAGGCCGAAAGAAGACGTTTGGTGTGGCATTCACTGAGTCCCATGATCTCCGCTGCCTGGGCGATGGGTAGTTGGTATTCCAATACGCTGTTGAGAACCTGGATCCTGGTCTGTTCTTGCTGATTCAATGTCAATTCCTTCATAGGGTGACTGCGATGATGTGTATGGGCCATCTCAGGTCGGGTTTGACCCCTAGGGTGACTGGCTGAAATGCCTTCAAAGTGATCTGTCGACCCGATCTTGAGATGGCCCATAAGGCGCTGACGCCTTTGGGGAGCAGTGACCTGATAAGAGCTTGACCATAGGTCCCATCGCAGTCCTGTCCGCTCACCCGGTCGACGCGCCATCCTAGTGGAGGTGGTAGATATGATGAATGTCGTTGACCGAGAAGTCGGTAGATCGGTTCAGGTGGTTGTGGGCGTGGACACCCATCAGGATGAGCATGTGGCTGTGGCCATTGATGGTCATGGTGTCCGGCTGGCTGAGCTTCAGACACCGGCAACCGGCTGCGGATATGCGGATCTCGAGCTATGGTCTCGGAACCTGGGAGAGATTCAGGCCTTCGGCGTTGAGGGAACCGGTTCCTACGGTGCCGGCGTCACTCGCTTCTTGACGTGTAGGGGCTATGCGGTGATGGAGGTGAATCGGCCTGACAGAGCAACCCGCTACAGGAAAGGCAAGAGCGACCCCACCGATGCGGAGATGGCAGCTCGCGCCGTGCTCGCAGGTGTAGCGGATGCCACACCCAAGTCAGGAGAGGGAGAGGTGGAGATGATCCGAATGCTTCAGAGCACGAAGGATTCAGATGTCAAGGCTCGTACCCAGGCTCTCAACCAGATGAAGGCCCTGATCGTCACGGCTCTATCTGAGCTTCGAGAGGCCATTAGTGGACTCCCCACCAGATCCCTGGTGACCCGATGCAAGTGCTTCAGGCTTGGCAGTATGAAGGGTCCCACCGCAGCGGCCAAGTACGCTCTTCGCTCCCTTGCCCGCCGCTATAGTCAACTTAGTGAGGAGATACAGGGCCTGAGGAAAGAACTGGAACGACTCACCCGTGCCGTAGCTCCGGTCCTAGTAGACACCTTCGGTGTTGGTCCCGAAACGGCAGCAACCCTCCTGGTGGCTGCAGGGGATAATGCTGATCGTTTGCATTCCGAGGCTGCCTTCGCTTCTCTGTGCGGGGTCAACCCCATCCCCGCGTCTTCAGGTAAGACCAATAGGCATCGACTCAACCGCGGCGGCCACCGACAGGCCAACGCCACTCTCTATCGCATCGTCGTGGTCAGACTTCGATATGATCTCCGGACCAGGGCCTACATGCGACGCCGCACAATGGAGGGATTGAGCAAGTCCGAGGTCATCCGTTGCCTTAAACGCTATGTCGCTCGCGAGGTTTTCTCCGCCATCAAGCTTTCTACCTCCACAGCCGAATCTCTCCCTTGACTTCTATAAGAGCATCATTTTCGCTGAACAGTTAAGGGGTGACATAATCGTAGACCATCAACAATCGATCGCCAGGAACATTAGGCCACTTCGCCAGGGGCATTAGTCCACCCTGGGCACCGAATCAAAGACCATAGTCGCACTTCACATGGAGGAGCGGCGATGGCCTACAAGGAGGTGTCCAGAGTGGACATAGCAGAAGTGATCCGTCGCTGGCAGAGAGGGAACAGTCAGCGACACATAGCGGCGGGGACGGGACTGTCGAGAGACACCGTGCGTAAGTATCTGTCGGCGGCACAGAAGGCGGGAGTAGCCCGGGATGGACGGGGTCCCACGGAGGAGCAGTTGAGCGTGTTGGCGGCGGTGAGCCGCGGCGGCCCGCGACAGATAGATACGCCAACTGAGGACCTGTTGGCTCCATGGGGAGACCAGATCTACCACTGGCTCAACGTGGATCGTCTGCAGATGACCCGCATACAGGAGTTGCTGTGTGAGCGGGAATGCCGGGTGTCATACACCTCACTGCGCCGGTTCATCCTGAGGCGCAACTGGCTGAGACGCAACCCTCGGACGATACGGATGGGAGAGAGTCCGCCGGGTGAAGTAGCCGAGATGGACTTTGGGCGGATGGGCTACATCCATGATCCGGATAGTGGACGCCGCCGCACGGTGTGGGCGTTGATGGTGGTTTTGGCCTACTCCAGGCACAGCTTCCTCTGGCCCACCCACAGTCAGAAGTTGGAGGAGGTGATAGCCGGATTGGAAGAGGCTTGGGCTTTCTTCGGCGGCATCCCCAAGTACCTGGTGGTGGACAACTTCCCCGCCGCGGTGGCGGGCGCAGACTCCCTGCATCCCAGACTCACCCGGGGATTCCTGGAGTACTCCCAGCACCGGGGCTTCATCACCGATCCGGCACGGGTGCGTCATCCCAGGGACAAGCCCCACGTGGAGAGGGGCATCCTATACGTGAGGGAGCGCTTCTTCAAAGGAGCGGAGTTCAGGGACTTGGCCCACCTCAGGGAAGAATCGGCCCGGTGGTGTCGCGATGTGGCGGGACAGCGGACCCATGGCACCACCAGGCGGAAGCCCCTGCAGGTGTTCTTGGATGAAGAGCGTGAGACTCTCATCTCCTGGGACGGCGAGCCCTACGAGGTCACCCATTGGCGCATGGCCAAGGTCCACCCGGATCACCACGTGGCCTGCCAGTACGCCCTCTACTCCGTGCCGTCGTCCCTGTGTCCTCCTGGCCAGAAGGTGGAGATCGGGTTGGGAAGCAAGCTTGTCCGCATCTTCTACCGGGGCCAGCTGATCAAGGTCTATCCCCGACAGCCCAGGGGAGGGCGTTCCACGGACATCGCCGACTACCCGGAGGAGTTGAGCGCCTACACCATGAGAACCCCGGAGGGGATAAAGCGCCGCGCCGCCGAGCAGGGACCGGCGGTGGCCGAGTTCGCTGACCGTCTTTTCGACGGTCCCCTGCCATGGGCCAAGATTCGCCAGGGCCACAAGCTCCTACGGCTGGGACAGCGCTATACGCCTGAACGGCTACAAGCCGCCTGTCAGCGAGCCCTTGCCGTGGACCTCATAGACGTGAGGAGGGTGGAGCGCATCCTGCTCCAGGCCCTGGAGCAGCAGGAGACTCCGGAACATCTCCAGCCCCTTCCGGCAGGACGCTTTGCCAGGCCGGGCGCCGTCTTCGCTCTCGCTACAGGCAATGGCTATCACTCGACACAGGGAGGTCGATCATGACACGCAATACCGAACTTACCCCACTGCTCAAGCGACTCAAGCTCAGCCCCATGATGGATACCCTGCCCCAGCGCATCGCCCTCGCCCGTAGGGAGCAGCTGGACTACTCCTCCTTCCTGGAGATCATCCTCACCGACGAGGTCAGCCGTAGGGAGAACCGGCGCATAGAACTGCGGCTGAGAGCCGCCGGCTTCGAGGAGACCTGTCGCTTGGAGGACTTCGATTGGTCCGCTTCCATCAGCCTGGACCGCAGGCTGCTGGATGCCGTGTTCTCCCTCGAGTTCCTGCACAAGCGTGAACACGTGATGCTGGTGGGTCCCGCGGGTGTGGGCAAGAGCTTCCTGGCTCAATCCCTCGGATACGCTGCCATCATGGCCGGATACACCGCCCGTTTCCTCCATGCCGACAACTTCTTCAGGGTCATGGCCCAAGCCAGGGCGGACAACTCCGTGGACCGCACCTTCCGTTCATTCCTCTCCCCGGACCTGCTCATCCTGGATGACCTGGGCCTCCATCGCCTTACATCCCAGCAGTCGGCTGACCTCTATCAGCTCATAATCAGCCGTCACCGGGTCTCCAGCTTCGTCATCACATCCAACAGGGCCGTGGAGGAATGGCTCAGTCTCTTCGACGACCCCATCCTCTGCAGCAGCGCCCTCGACCGGCTGGCCAACGCCAGCTACCAGATTGTCATCGAGGGAACCAGCTACAGAGAACGGCTCTCTCCCCATCAAAGGCTTACCGCCTCTAAGGAGGTGGTTGACCTCAAAACCAAGACCTGATTATAGTCTTCACCAGTCACGCCCGGGGTGGACTAATGCCCCTGGCGAAGTGGCCTAATGTTCCTGGCGATCGATTGTTGATGGTCTACGATTATGTCACCCCTTAACTGTTCAGCGAAAATGATGCTCTTATAGAAGTCAAGGGAGAGATTCGGCTGTGGAGGTAGAAAGCTTGATGGCGGAGAAAACCTCGCGAGCGACATAGCGTTTAAGGCAACGGATGACCTCGGACTTGCTCAATCCCTCCATTGTGCGGCGTCGCATGTAGGCCCTGGTCCGGAGATCATATCGAAGTCTGACCACGACGATGCGATAGAGAGTGGCGTTGGCCTGTCGGTGGCCGCCGCGGTTGAGTCGATGCCTATTGGTCTTACCTGAAGACGCGGGGATGGGGTTGACCCCGCACAGAGAAGCGAAGGCAGCCTCGGAATGCAAACGATCAGCATTATCCCCTGCAGCCACCAGGAGGGTTGCTGCCGTTTCGGGACCAACACCGAAGGTGTCTACTAGGACCGGAGCTACGGCACGGGTGAGTCGTTCCAGTTCTTTCCTCAGGCCCTGTATCTCCTCACTAAGTTGACTATAGCGGCGGGCAAGGGAGCGAAGAGCGTACTTGGCCGCTGCGGTGGGACCCTTCATACTGCCAAGCCTGAAGCACTTGCATCGGGTCACCAGGGATCTGGTGGGGAGTCCACTAATGGCCTCTCGAAGCTCAGATAGAGCCGTGACGATCAGGGCCTTCATCTGGTTGAGAGCCTGGGTACGAGCCTTGACATCTGAATCCTTCGTGCTCTGAAGCATTCGGATCATCTCCACCTCTCCCTCTCCTGACTTGGGTGTGGCATCCGCTACACCTGCGAGCACGGCGCGAGCTGCCATCTCCGCATCGGTGGGGTCGCTCTTGCCTTTCCTGTAGCGGGTTGCTCTGTCAGGCCGATTCACCTCCATCACCGCATAGCCCCTACACGTCAAGAAGCGAGTGACGCCGGCACCGTAGGAACCGGTTCCCTCAACGCCGAAGGCCTGAATCTCTCCCAGGTTCCGAGACCATAGCTCGAGATCCGCATATCCGCAGCCGGTTGCCGGTGTCTGAAGCTCAGCCAGCCGGACACCATGACCATCAATGGCCACAGCCACATGCTCATCCTGATGGGTGTCCACGCCCACAACCACCTGAACCGATCTACCGACTTCTCGGTCAACGACATTCATCATATCTACCACCTCCACTAGGATGGCGCGTCGACCGGGTGAGCGGACAGGACTGCGATGGGACCTATGGTCAAGCTCTTATCAGGTCACTGCTCCCCAAAGGCGTCAGCGCCTTATGGGCCATCTCAAGATCGGGTCGACAGATCACTTTGAAGGCATTTCAGCCAGTCACCCTAGGGGTCAAACCCGACCTGAGATGGCCCATACACATCATCGCAGTCACCCTATGAAGGAATTGACATTGAATCAGCAAGAACAGACCAGGATCCAGGTTCTCAACAGCGTATTGGAATACCAACTACCCATCGCCCAGGCAGCGGAGATCATGGGACTCAGTGAATGCCACACCAAACGTCTTCTTTCGGCCTACCGCAGAGAAGGTCCCGCCGCAATGGCCCACGGCAACCGGGGACGGAGGCCCCACAATGCCGTACCTGAAACCGCTGTGGCAGCCGTGGTGAAGTTGGCCGCCAACCAATATGTCGGCGCCAACCATACTCACCTCACTGAACTGCTCAGAGAACGGGAGGGCATCGACCTGAGACGCCCCACGGTGCGTCGCATCCTGACCAGGGCTGGCATGGGCAGCCCACGTAGTCGTCGTTCTCCGCAGCACCGGTTCCGGCGACGGCGCATGCCCCAGGAGGGGATGCTGGTCCAGGTGGATGGGAGTCACCACCCCTGGCTGGAGGAGCGGGGACCGAAACTGGTGCTGCTGCTGGCGGTAGACGACGCCACCGGCGTCGTGGCCCAGGCGGTGTTCCGACCCAGCGAAGACACCCGAGGCTATCTGCTGCTACTGGAGGGCTTGATACGACAGTGGGGAATACCCCTGGCCCTGTACAGCGACCGGCATTCGGCCTTCATGTACAATGCCCGCCGAGTGCCGATACTGGTCGAAACCACCCAGTTCGCTTCGGTGATGCGGGAGTTGGGCATTCGTCAGATCTTCGCCCTCTCTCCACAGGCCAAGGGAAGGGTGGAACGGATGGCGTCAACCTTCCAGAGCCTGCCCCGTACCTGATACGGGGACCGGCTTGTCACCGAGCTGCGCCTGGCCGGCGCCAGCACCATTGAGCAGGCCAACCTGGTGCTGAAAGAGTTCCTGCCCCGGTTCAACACCCGGTTCGCCGTTGCCGCCGACCAGCCCGAGAAAGCTTACCGCCTGGTGTCTGCCGAACTGTCCCTCACCGAGACCATCAGCCTTAAGCATACCCGCAAGGTGGCCCGGGACAACACGATCAAGTATCGGTGGCGGGTGCTGCAACTGCTGCCGGGGACGGAACGGCCCAGCTATGCCGGTCTGAAGGTGGAAATCCTGGAGCGCGCCGACGGTCAGCTGATGATCAGGTATCACGGTGAATTCGTGGAGTTTCAAGAGTCGCCCCAGCCTCTGTCCTCCTTGTGGGGGGCCACCATCTCCAACACCTCCGGCTCCGATCTTCAGCCCCTCCTCAAGGATGGCGTCAACGGTCACCTTAACCAGGCTCAGAGGAAACTCCTGGACTCTCTGGAATCAACCGATGAGGAAGACCTTGACGCCAAGAGGGTAAACGGCAAAGGTGGGCGTGGCATCGGTAAGCGGGTTCGTCACTCGTTGCATCGGACCCCCACTCAGGCCCAGAGGGACCGTTGGGAGGCGGTGCAGAAGGCCAAGAAGCAGGGTCTCTCCCTCCGCGCCATCGCCCGGAAACTGGGAATGGCCCGCATGACCGTCACAAAATACGCCCGGACAGACAGTCCTCCCACCAGACGCTTCAGCATCGAAGAGCGTGCCAAGGCTCAGACCCTGGCCGCATCATCGACCAATCCAGACCAGCGAGGGTGACAAATTCGCTTTTCACTTGAGGGGACATAATCGCTGGACAACAACAGATCTCGCGATTTACTGGTATATAGTTCTTGGCGATTTACACTCTTAGCCTATACACGTAGCACCGCTTCCTGGTTTCGGAAGGTTACAGACAGGTTCCCGGAGTTGGGTTGCTTGTCTTTGCCAGCGCCGCCGTCCGGAGGTTTCATGTGGACGATGTCGCGATTGGGGGCGTCACTGCATCCCCGGACTTCCCAACACTGCCCTACCACAGCATTCAGCAGACCCTTAACTTAGGTGATGCTTGACGGTCAGTTCACGGAGACCTTGGTCCAAGTCTGCTCGCAGACCCTTCACCAGCAACTTGTCAACGACTTTCCTGGTTCCGACCCAAAACCATGGAGCAGTATCGTGCCGCCCCAGATGGACGAGGAACTGGGCCAGATCCTCAGGATACCGTTCTATCAGTTCGCTCTCCCCGAGGTCGTGCAAGTGTGATGGAGTTTGGGTCTCCGGAGGCATTTGTATTGCCATTCCGACGGCCTCAGAGAATACTCCGGGCAAGTGGAGCACCCATTCAAGCATTTGGGCAATTTCTGCATTGTCCAGACGGTTGGGCACGCCCTGCAAGCGATTTCGCCAGTAATCCCTGAGCCACACGTTCCACCATTCCTGCTGTCTACTCTCGTCAAGGTCGCGCAAACGATGGCCAATTGCAATTGCAAACTGATTCCTCGATTCTCCGTCCGCATGTCTGAAGAACTCAGTAATCCAATCATCGTTGGCTCCATTGATGAGCCAACCCATTGCGGTGACATAGAATTCTACGAAACGCGTTAGCATCTGTCCTTGAAATTCTTGGAAAACCCGAGGAACAGCGTCGGCGAATTTTTCGCGTAGGAGATCGGCAATCTGAGGGGATAAACGCCCCCAACATAGAAAACCATCCCACGTGCACTGAAAATCTTCGTGTTCGGTGTCAAACAGCGGTAGCAGGTTGTTAGTAGTCCAATCCTCATCGACAGCGAGAAAGAAATGAAAGTTTCCGGCTAGCACGGTGCGACCGAATTTTCCAAGTACGCCATCTTCTTCCATGAGGGCATCCACTGCCTCCCTGTATTCACGGCTGAGCGATTGCGGCGGAGGTTTCTGCCCCCGACGCCACAGTACGATGCTGTGAGTCCAAAACAGGGCCAATTGGCCGGATGCATGATTAATAGCTCTGTCCAGCCAGCTAACGTACTGCGGAATTCCGCCTACGGACGCCGTAAGCTTAGGGAGTTCGTTTAAGGAGACGTACGGACGCAATGTTACAGCTATCGAATTAGCCGCGCCGGGCAATCCCGTCGATTCCGGTTCTTCAGTTTTGCGAACCAATCCAACGAGGATGTTGGCGATTTCACGCGGATGCCGTTGGTGCAACTCGCTGGCTGATAAGTGGGACAGCACACGTCTTACGCCGTTTGGGTCGAGCTCCATTGTCTTCCAAGCCGTAATCACGTGTTGCCACAGATCTGAGTTCCATGCCCCTGTTTCGGCCATGGCGTCAGCCAGGTCAAGCCCCCAAGACTGGTTGGCTTCGGCGGCTTGTCTGACCGCGCTCAGCATCGCACGGCGATCATGTCCATCGAACCGCTGTTGATCGGTTGGTTGGTACATCAACAAGTCTGGCAATGCTTCAACTGCCTGCCGTGCCAGGAGCGCGTCAACATCCCAAGTACTTTGAGTGAGCCACCGGAATCCGGACCAGTAAGTGAAATCGGGATGCTCCGGCGCCACGAACCCCGGATGCTGTGCCCATTCGGCGTCCAGTGCTCCCTTGGCAATGATGCAATCCGGGTCGGCTTCGTGCAGCCAATGGAACCAGGTGAAACGGTGGTGCGCCGATAGCTCGTCGCTATCGTAGTGCTCGCTTTCCGGGGCCTGGTACTGGGAAACGGCTTGGATTACTGCTCTCCTCTGCACAGAGCTGGCTCGCGAGTACGAGTGAGCGGCTGCGCGGAAGATCTCATGATGGGCAGCGAGTTCGTTCACATCACATCGTTCAAGCATCCAGGTAAGTTTTTTGTCAGCAGTAATGTCGCTCCGGTTTGACAAGGCGTGGATGGCTAGGCGCCGCAGTAAGGGTACATTGGAACCTACGTAACGGTTGCACCAAGCTCCCGTATATGCCGGGTCGTTCGCAGCCAGCCACTCCAAGCAACCGCGCGCCACGTCAATAAGAGGGTCAACTTCATGGGGCAGGTCGTCCTGCGAGTGAGGCTCGATGGCCGATCTTCCGAAACTGTCCGTGTCCCAAGTTTCGCTCCCTTGACCCCACGCCACAATTGCCGAACGTCGTTCCTCCAATCGAATGGTGGTTCGTTCGAGCAACGAATGCGCGATGGCCGGGAGATGCGGTTCAAGGGACGTTTCCCAAATGGACTGCATTCCAGAGTCGCGGCTTCTTCCGTCATACTTCGGTCGAACTTGGTGACGACTTGCAGTCATCACATCGTACACTTGCAGCAGGTTCTGGAACGCCTCAAGATTGGCACATGTCTGAGCCAGCTCAGCCAGTGCGTATTCATCAAGATACTGTGGCACACAGGTCATCAGGAAGTGGACCCACCGCGAAAGGACCGATGGGCTAAGTAGTGCCTCGTCACTGGAGCGCAGCGACCAAGCCAGCCGGTTCCACAAGTGCACATTCAGCCTGCCTCCATGCCGTGCTATAACTGCGAACAACTCGTCGGAGTGAGTGGTTGCGAACCGACTGACGAGCCAGTATGACAGCGTAGTTTCTTGGTCATCGAGAGCCCCTTCTGCAAATAAGCGGTGCAAGGCCCCTCGTCGGTCAAGCCACGCTACCCATTCCGGCAGTTCGGCAGACTCGACGAAGAACTTTGTCTTTACTGGATCGCGAAGGGCATGTTCTATGATGCCGGCGCTTTCGTCATCAATGGGTGGGTATCTACCGGCAATGGCAGTAATTTCGCGCTGCCAGTCAAGCAAGCCGCGTTGCAGGAAACTCGCTAACCCGGCCACAGCCTCGTCCAAGCCGCTGAAGTCGTTGGCGTGTGCTTGATGGAAGGTAACGGGTTCTATGCCCATCCTGTTCCAATGGTTGGGGTCATCTCTTTGGTCGCCTATCAGAGCGAAACGCTGCTGGCCGCCATCCGGCGGCAATGAAGGGGTAAGGTACGTCATTATTGTGTCGTTGTGGCTGTAACCCACGAACAACACCGTATAGTTAGCGAAGAGGTCAACCAGAAAGCGACGCGCCCATCCGTCCGATTCAGTCAGATAGGCGCGTCCGAAGTCACGGTGGGTGAGCACCATCTCGTCCAGTTCGTTCACAGAACCGTGCAGGTGGACAATGCCGTGAAAACGGTTGCCCAATGGCAATGCCGGAGCTTGGAATACCTTGGGCCGCGACTCGAATTGGCCGAGAGCCGCGTGTTCGAACAGCTCATCGAAGTTAGTGGTAACTGCCCGCACGGTCCCGAGTTCGCTGAAGACACGTAGTAAATTCAGGTGGAGAGTGGTAGGTTTGGGATTGGTCCGTTGCAAAATGTCAGCGACCCTCTGATGGACATTGGTACCACAGTCTTCCAACCGCCCCAAGAAACGGTCCTCGGTTTCTGCATCGCCTATGGATTGCCCGGTTCCCTCTGCCACCTTCTCGACCAGGAGTCGGAAATCGGGCAGTCCGGCAGGCGGTCCCACAGACACGCCAGCGCCGGCAATAACCACTAGGCCTCCGTCACGCAGGGCGTCCAGAATTGGCTCTGGGAAGTCAACACCAGCGATTTTCAATTGGAGACCTTCGGATGTCGCATGGCTGTAGCTCACTCCAGAGACCATTCAGTAGTAGCTTGCTAGATTCTACAACTTTCAGTTTGGCCCTTCTCCCTGATTATTGAAGTACCTGTCGAGATATCGCAAATAGTGTCATGAGCCTGTCACAAGTTTTGGCACGAGTTTGTCGCAAGAACAGACGGTTCCATCCGCAAGGACGTATTCGAGCCGGTTCGTGCTGCCACGCCGGACAAGCAATCCCTTCTCCATCAGTACCCGGAGGTCACGTTGGAGCGTGCGCCGCTGAATTCCTGGGCACAGATGCTCGAACTAACTGATGGTAACTCTGCCGGACTCCACCACATGACGCAGAGCGAGCACCTGTCGGTCCGTTAGATCGTGCCGGGGAGCGAGGATATCCTGTTGAATCGCCAACTCTCCTCGCTGCTTGACCTCAGCGAGTTGGGTAGCAAGGCCGGCAGTGAAGAATTCGATCCAACGCGTCATGTCCATATCCGTGTGTCGTACACTCTGGAGAGCACGGTAGAAGGCGATGCGGTCCCGGTCGTAGTACTCGCTGATGGTGAACAAACGCTTGAAGTCGTAGCCCGCCCGGTAGAGACACAAGGTCGAGAGGAGCCTTGACGTGCGGCCGTTGCCGTCCAGGAACGGATGAATGTGAACCAGCTGGAACTGGGCGATGCCACTTGCAATGACAGGATGTATGTCGCTTGGCCGGTTCAACCAACTGACGAGTTCGCGCATGAGGATAGGAACGTCACCAACCGGAGGCAGTGCGTAGATCGTTTCGCCGGTCGCCGAGTTGACGATATAGTTCTGGACACGCCGATACTGCCCCGGCGCGGCGGATCCGCCACGAACGCCAGCCACAAGGTGTTTGTGGATTTCAAGGATCAGTCTCTCGGTGATTGGACCTCCATCGTTCAGGTACGTGCTGACGAATTCGAAAGCGTCACGGTAGTTGAGCAGCTCGCGGGTGTCGTCGGGGTCCGCCCCAGGAACGTCATCGCCCGCCAGAAGGTCTGCTGCCTCCTCAATCGTAAGGCGAGTCCCCTCGATATGGGTCGTGTGGTGCGCTTCGAGAAGGAAGGCCCGCGAGCGCATTGAGTCGATCCACTCGTCCGACAGAGTCGCAGCGTCGAGGAACCCGCGGGCGCGCTCAATCTCGGTGAGGGCCGCTGCGATTGCGTTCGTAATGGAGAAGCGCGGAGTGAACCTCAACCTGCCTTCCTCTCTCTCTCTCTCTCCTACACCGACACCACTGTGTCCAAATCCCCGGCGGCGAGGGCGTTCATGTAGGCGAGAATGAGGTCGCGAGTCCGATAGGAGCCGAATTGAGTCTCGTATTGCCGTCGGACTATAGGGAAGGTGTCGAGCACGTAGCCCGCGTCCTCTCTGGATAGCCCGTAGAGATGGAAGTAGAGGGCGTCGAGCCGTGCCCGCAGATGGCGGCGCTCTTCCTCGTCCCAGGTGAACGGAGGGCAGTCATAGTCGAGGTCACGGGCGAATGGGGCCATGTCGTGCGCTGTGTAGGTGAGCCTCAGCACATGGTCCCGGACGAGGTCGCGAGCCGTCTTGTCGCCGAACCGCTGAACGTAGTCGTCAGGCGCGACAACAGGGAGTTGTTCGAGGATGAACAAATTCAATGCTTGGCCTTGTACCTTCTGCCGCGTCACGAAGTCGAATACCATGGCATTGAGATTTGCAGCCAGCAACCATTCCTTGCGGTGTTCTGTTTCTGGCTTGAGAATGGGCACCTTGTTTCCGAATCCGACCGCAGGAAAGAGCGCGGCGATAAACGTCCTCACGTTTGTAGGCGCAGTAATCTCCTTGAATCCAAGAACCCAATTCGTTCCCGGAATCCAGCCGCATTCGGATTCCGGCACCCAGAACGGAGGATCAGGCAGCCAATCCGGGTTGGCGTGCTCTTCAGCAGTGGTCTCTCGTGGTTGCGCCGGCCTATTCAGGTTCTCAGGGTTGACGACGACACTGGCGGCCCGATGATCGAACGCCTGCACCATCTTTCCTTTGTACAGGGGCAGGTACAGATTGTCGCCGCGCTTCCAGCGGTTGCCCTGCACCGGATAGAACCCTTCCGAATCAAGTTGGGCCGCCGTTCGAAACAGGTGCGAATCGTTGGTCATGTCGAACAATCGCACGTACTTCACCGGCCACGCCTTGCGCACCTCGCCCTGTGAGCGGTCTACGAGCACAGGATGCCGCTCGTAGATGCGCCGGGTGATCTCCGCGGCCCGCCGCGTGCGAAATATGGGCGCGGTGCCCGTGTTCGGGTTGACGCGGGCGAAGTCCGACGGGGCCAGAGGGAAGCAGCGGTTGGGGTTGCTGATGGTCTCGGTGTAGTGCAGGAAGAAGGCGCACTCGGTCTCGTCGAACCGCCTCTCCCGACCACCGAATGTCAGGGCGCAGAACTTGACCCGTGAGTGCACGTCGGGGAAGAAGGGCGGCATCCCCGTTCCGAGTCGTCGGTTCTCGAAGTCGAACAGGCCGGACAAGCGACCACTGGTGGAGACTGACTTGAAGAACTGGGCCGCGGTCTTGTCGGCGTAGATACCCGACGGGGTGAGTAGACCCACGAAACCGTCAGGCTTGACAAGCCCCATGGCGCGTTCCACGAACAGTGAGTAGAGGTTGATGTCGCCGCCGCCCAGCAGGGGATAGTTCCCCGCCGCGCGAATCAACTCGCCGAGCTTATCTGCTCGCTCCTTCGCAGCGTCGAACTCGTCAGCCAGAGGCGCTCCCTTGTCGCGCAGTCTCCGAATGCCTGTCTTCCGTGCGGCGACTGTCGGGGCCAGGGCCAGTTCCGCAGAGCGAGTGGCGAACCATTCCACCTCTTGGAGTTTGATGCGGTCCCACGGCGGGTTGCCGATGACGGCGTCGAACCCGCCAACCGGTTGTTCTTCCTGCCACCGCTGCCAGACGCCGGGGAATTCCGTCTCCCAATGCAGGAAGCCTTCACGGTCCGCGACGTTCCGGGCATCGCTCCACAACTCTTTGAACCTTGACCAGGACGTGTCGCCGCCGGTCTCTCCGCCCCCAATGGCTTCAGGACCCTGCGCCAGGAGACGGTACGCCTCGTTGGGCCGTCGGCCCAGGGCTTCAATCAGAGGAGCATCGAGCGCGGCGCGCGCTTTCCCCCTCATGTCCGAGGTCAGCCAGCGCAGACCGCACAGGAAATCGAGCAGACCTCGAAGGTCGGCCATCGTGTCCTCGACTCCACGGAACAACTCGGCCGACTCCCGCACCTCGGCAACGTCCGCGTCTGACATCTCCTCTATGCGTTGCATCCCGGTGGTGGCGGCCTCCGCGCCGGCTATGGCGGAGCTTGCGAACAGCCCCCCAAGCCGGTTCAACTCCGCCGTGGCCTCCGGCACACGGAGCCCGACCAGGGAGTCGCCGCAGCGGAGGTGGTGGTCAAGAAACGACAGCGGCGCGCCCACAGCGAAGCTATGCAGCCATAGAGACACTTTCGCCAATTCTACGGTCAGGGGGTTCTTGTCCACGCCGTAGATGCAACGCTTCAGCACCATCCGCCGTATGATGGCCTGGTCGGTCAACTGGGTCTCGTCCATGACCCAGTCCGACGCTTGGGCTCGCTGGAGGATGTCCCGCCGAATGGCCGCCACCCGCTCCACAAGAGGGGATGAGTACTCGCCGTCCAGCCAATCCGGCACCGCTGGCGCATACTCCGCTATCTCCGCAATGTAGTCCGATAGGAAGTCGACGGCGGTGACCAGGAAGTGACCGCTTCCCATGGCCGGGTCCAGCACTTTCAAGTCGAGCACGGCTTCGGCTGGGTCCAGCGCAAGCAACTCGGCATGCCGCTCGGCGATGGGACGGTTTTCGTTCTTCAACTCCTTCGACTTGTCCTCGAACGCCTTCAGGCGCTCTTCGGCCATCGGCTTCAGAGTCCGGTCAACGATCAGATCGACAAGCTCTTGAGGGGTGAAGAAGCTGCCGCTGTCCTTGCGGGCATAGCTGTTGGGACGCACTACGATCCCGCCATTGCCGTCCAGGACAGGCTCGCGTTCCAAGAGCCTCTCGTAGATTGAGCCAAGCTGCTGCACGGACATGTCACGATAGTTGACGAAGTGGCGTGTGCCTTCAGTCTCCGTGTGGCTCAGGTCGTAGATGATGTCGCCAACGATCTTGTCCGTGAGGCGAGCCGTCTTGAGCAATGGAGCAGCCTCGGATGCAAACAGGCCGCCTTTGTAGGGCGGCAGACCGATGGACTCGTCGCCCTCGTCGATTTGGCGGAACAGAGTCATCAGGTGGTCGTAATAGCTGGAGGCGCTGGCGGAGAAGACGCCGCCGCCTAGCATCCTGTGCGCAACGTGGTCGCGGACTGGCTTCCGCAATCCGTAGTCTTCGTATCGCCGATCGTTCACAGGAAGCAGTCCCCGGTCCTCGGCGTAGAGCACGAAGAGCAGCCGGTAGAGAAGGATGAGGGCTGCGTGGCGGACGCGTGACAGATCTTCGCCGGTGGCGTCGGCCAGGGCTTTGACCAGCTTGGGAAAGACACTCTCGAATACAACGCTGGATAGGTCCTGCGCCACCTTATCCTCGTACCGCCTCCCCTGGGCTAGCGACGCCTCTAGGAAGCTGGTCGTGGCTCCCTGCTGCGGGGTGAAGGAGTCGCGACGGAACAGCAGCTAGAAGAGGCGGAGCTCGTCTTCGCCGCCGGGCTCCAGCATCTCTCCGAGATCGACCTCGAAGTAACTGGTGGCGCGTGGGCGGGCGCGGTAGTCATAGAGGCGCCACTGGCCGCCGTTGGTCAGGAATCCCCACCGGATTCGGCTCTCCGACTCGATGTCAGCCGTCGAGAGGTATCGGAGAATTTGGCCGTGGGACGTCCTCGATTGCCGTCCGTCGTCCCTATCGCGGGCGTCAAGGGAGAGACCGAACCGCTTGCTCTCCTCCACCACGATAGCGTCCCGGAATCGTTCATCAGGGTTGGCTCTCCCGGCGGCGCGCTCTTTGGATGAGGCATCGGTGAAGAGGAGATAGTCGGGGATGTCCTCATTGCGGGTTGTCCCCTGCTGGGGAAGGTAGTCGGCCCACCCCAAGAGCTCCAGGACCGGGCGAAACAGCTCCTGCTCAGTGACGGCCTCGTTCGGGCCTTCGGAGCAGCTCAGCGCACCGTAGCGTTGACGAACGCCATCACGAAATGCGGCAAATGCCGTCGAGTCTGAGATGGAAGTGCGCCACTCGGCGGTCGCCTTTATCCCTTCGGTCAGGAAGTAGTTGGTGAACAGATTGCCGGGCATGTCAGACGTCAGGCCCCGGTTTCATGACATCACTCCAAAAGGACACTGATCTTCTCCAGCGCCTCCCCCACAACCTGCCGTGGGGCCTGACCCTCGAAACGGGCGCGTCTGGCCCGCCAGTCCAGGCTCTTGAGCTGGTCGGCCAGGACAACTCCCGAGACGCTGCTTGTGGTTGGAAGGAGGACTTCAAACGGGTATCCCTTTACTCTTGACATGATAGGACAGAAGAGCGCTAGGCTGGTCTTCGCGTTGTAATCTTCCGGGCTTATGGTCAGGGCAGGCCTGCGGCCAGCCTGTTCATGCCCGGCCTGGGGCGCGTAGTTCAGCCACACGATGTCCCCTCTCGCCGGAACATACTCCCGGTCTACCATACTTCGTTGCCTTGGGCCGGACCGAAGTCCTGCTCGGAATGAAGATTGTCAGGACTCATCTGGGCCAACATGCCGACCAGGTCATAGGACCTCTTGCGCATTACGACCTGGTCGCCCCGAGGAACAATCTCTATGGCTGATCCCTCCTGGACTCCCCACTGCTCGGCGATGGGTTTGGGAATCCGGACGGCCAAGCTCGTGCCCCACTTGGAGACATGCGACTTTGCACCCATATAAGCACCTCCTCTAACATATATATTATATATCATGTTCGAGTGTCCATGCCAGACCGCTATCCGCCAAATCCTTGGAGGCTGCCGGATATTGAGCGCTTGGGAGAGTTGCGCTGCTGCTGGTTGGATACTCCGGGCGTCGCCCTGTCCTTATTCGCCGTCACACTATTCGTCGTTGAAAGGGAGGACGCAGTGGCTAAATTGCTGAGTACACAGGGGCCATGGTGATCCTTCTGACGCCGCCCACGCTCGTGTCGTGCTCGTTTCGTCCTGTCACGGGTGGAGAGTATGGCATCACTCTGAGAATTGGGATTTCACGACTGGCGCTGCTCGTGTTGAGTCTACAGACATCCCCGCACTCAATCCGAGCCCTTCGCTGAGTGCGTCGTAGTCGTCATGGCAGTACGTTAAGGTACGGTTGTTCACCCTAGCAGACTGCTGAAGAAAGGGTCTTGCTGGTTGGACTCAGCAGGATCGGATAAGCAGTAGCCATGTTATGGTGAGACTGAAGCGAGATTTGGTGCTCCTGCGGACGATTACGTGGGGGATTGGGGGGGCTCCGAAGCCCCGTCAGCCCACTTGGGCACACTGCGCCCCCGGCAGGTCACACGACCTGAACGTCCCGAGTCCTCCGACACGACAACAGGTTCGCCATCCGCACAAAGTTGTAAGCGGTAGCTACGAAGTAACCAGCCAGGCCAGTACGCTCCACACCCCGATACCGGGTTCGGCGGAACCTTCCCACCGTCTTCATCCATCCGAATATCTCCTCGATCTGCTTGCGAATCTTCTGGCTAACCACATAGCCCGGATGTCGCGTCGTTCTGCCGTCTATCGCCGAGTGAACTCGCTGAGCCACGTGGGGCGTCACTCCCCGATCACGCATATCCTTCACACACTGGCGCGTGTCGTAACCCTTGTTACCTGCCAGCGTTCTGGGACGGAAGCCCCTCTGCCACGCATGGTCCAGCATGACAGGTACAGCATCTCGCTCCGCCGTGACCGTCACACTGCTCACTACGAAGTCCAGTAGCATCCCGTTGCGGTTCTCCATCAGCGCGTGTCCCATGAACACCAGCTTGGCCTCCTTGCCCTTGCCCTTCCGCATCAGACGTGGAGAGTGGGTCCGTACTGCTCTGATGCGTCTCGTTTCTCCTGCGCTCCCCACGAAAGTCCACCGACGGGTTGCCGGGGTCATCATCGGGAGGTCGCCGTTCCTCGTCTCGCCGTCTGAAGCTCTTGATGCTCGCCGCAGCCTCTATCAGCGTTCCATCCACGCTGAAATGCTCGTCCGACAACAGCCCTTGCCGGTCGGCTTTCACTACAACCTGGTCAAACAGCGCCTGTCCTATCCTGTGCTCCAATAGCCGCCGCCGGTTCTTCGTGAACACCGTGGGGTCGAAGCTGCGCTCCATCAGGTTCATGTCAATAAACCAGCGGAACAGAAGGTTGTATTCCAACTCCTCGCAGAACGCTCGCTCACTGCGCACAGAGTAGAGAGAGATGAGCAACGACGCCTTCAGCAGTCGCTCCGGTGGTACGGACGCTCGGCCCACCTTCGAGTACATCCGATCAAACTCCGGTGACAGACGCTCCAAGGCCCCGTCGGCAATAAGCTTGATAGTACGGATGGGATGGTCCTGAGGGACTCGCTCCTCCAGATCTACGAACGCCAGCATCATTGCCTGTCGGTCGTGTCTTCCTCGCCTGATACGACCACCTCCATTGTGGTGTGATCGTATCATATCTCACCCAATCGTTTTTCCGCAGCCTGCTAGTAACCGGCGGCATCAGAAAAAGCGCTTCACGATTTTGGGAGTCTTGACATCCGCGTGGACGTCATTGATCTGTGCGTTCAAACCATCGATGCCCTGGCCCAACGCCGTCTGCAGAGCATCTAGGAGGCAGGTCAACCCCGTTACCTTCGAATCGATGACATCAACACGGCTGGCAACGCCAGAGATCGACTCGGTGTTCGCCTTGACTGTTTCTTCTATTCCCTTCAACTCCGTTACCTTCGAGTCTAGAGCATCAACACGACTGGCAACACCAGCAATCGACTCGGCGTTCCCCCTGACTGTCTCTCCGATTCCCTTCAACTCGGTGCCGTCGAGCAGGTCCGCACCGCTCTTAAGTACTTCTGCCACCTTTATCTGCGCATCTTCCAGCCCTTTGAGGATGCTTGCTGCCGTGGTGGTGAATCGTGCGACCTGCCCGGCTGACTCTTCAAGACTCGTATTTGCCCTTTCCTCAGTCTCGCGGAGTTCGGTCAGGACCCGCAATTGTTCCCTTACGCTTGCCAATGCCTCCGCAGATTCGGCAAACCTTCGGACGACGGCATCCAACTCCAGTGGGTTACGGCCATCATCCGTCATGTGTCACACTCCCTATCGCTGATTCAAGCTCTCTGGAAAGTTGATTCATCCGGATGGCCAGAGCTACCACCTGCACACCTGGGTCGGACCCCGGCGTTCTAAACGCCTTTTCCATCACCTGGGCTGTCGTCTCAACCGCTAGGCCCAAACGGTCCGCCACGTCCAAGGCGGGCGACAGTCCGATGGACGATTCGGATTCGAAAGAGGTCAGCAAACGGCTGGTGAATTCTTGAATCTCATCCTCAGGGACTCCGTATCTATCGCGGGCCGAAGTTAAAGAGGCCTTCAGACTTGCGGTGAATTCCTGTAAGTCGCCCTTTGGGTGAATGATCTCAGAGTAAGCTCGGGCGTAGAGGAGGCCGGGATTGCGTGGGAAGGACTTGAGCAGTCTGCCCGAGTTGCCGCGAAGCTGTCCTGCATCATCCACACCTTGCAGATTGGCGAGTTCCTTCTGCCAAGCAGGGTAGTGAAACTTAGCAGCAACGAGAGACTCCAGCAAGCGACTGATGTCTCCTCTGGTCAGGTAGTCCAGTACCCTCTCTCTAAGCCCGTCTCCCCCCGGTGAGGCGTCGCGAACTGCGACGTACATCTCGCGCAGGGAACGCCGCCTCGACTCGACGATGACATCATAGATGAAGTCTATCAGCTCCCTTGCGGCCTCCTTGACAGCGTCTCTAAGCTCCAGATTGCTGACCCATTCGGCAATCTCGTTCAACTGGGGCCGTTGTGAGCCAGGTTCCGTTCGTTTGACAAACTCTAGTAGCGCTTTAGCTATTCCGGTAGACGAGGTGCTTGCGAGGTTTACCACAAAGGTCGATTCGACCAGATAGTCCTCAACTACGCCAAGAAGCATTAGCCGGTATAGGGCACGCTCCCGATTCTTGGCCTCGTTGTCTGTCCCCTTAGCCAGTTCGATGGTCCTCCGGAGTCCCAGATGCGGCAGGAACTCACTATCGTCTACAAGTCGCTTCACCTCTGCCAGTTCCGGATCTACACCCTGGAACGTCTCCAACAGGAAATAGATCTGTTGGGTAATGGAGTCTTCGTCGGCCCGACGGATTGAGTTCTGTTCACGCCTGATTTCTTCGAGGCTACCATCTGGTATGGTGAGCCTGTCACTCCTTGCGCGATCTTGCTCGTTCCAGATGAGTAGGCAATGGGCTTTTTCTTGATCCCTTCCAGCGCGGCCTATTTCCTGGTAGTAGGCTTCGATAGAGCCGGGCATCCCATAGTGGATAACGTATCGGATGTTTGGCTTGTCGATTCCCATCCCGAAGGCGTTGGTGCTGATCATCAGCGGAATCCGATTGCTCTTGAAGTTCTCGGCGAACTTCCGCTTCCTTCGTTCCCACTCCCTCAAACCAAAGATGAACCTTCCCCGTTCTCTGGGTGAGCTTCCCGAATAGATCGCCGGTTGGAAACCAACCACACTCGCCGAGAGTCTCTGGAGTTCCGTGACCCCATACTGGCCGTTGACGTGGGGACAGAAGATCAACCCAGAGAATGTGCTGTCAGCCTGTGGCCTGAAGAACTCCGTAGCTGGCGCTCCGAACTGGGAAGGCAGTGCTCTCAGGATGCCGGTCAGCACCGCTGTAGAGTCGTCCGGGTTGCACTGACGTGTCGCCATTACCAACTCTGGTCTATTGAAGCTTGTCCCCCTGACAGTGGGACGCTCGAACTCCGTCGAGATTGCCAACTGGGTGCGGACGTCCTTCAATACCAATGGCGACGCCGTTCCCGTTAGAGCGAGTAGTGGAGGAGATATGCCGTAAGAGTCTTTGCACACCTCTCTGAGCACTTTACCCAATGTCAAATACGAGGTGCGGAACTGGTGGCCCCACTCGGAGACACAATGCGCTTCGTCGATCACGGCCAGATTGATGGGAGTGCCCTGCGTGAGAGACTTGATGGAGTCTCTAAATCGTCTCTGCTGAAACCGTTCGGGCGCCACGAAGATGAAGAGTGCATCGCCCGAAGTTACCTGCCTCAGCAAGGCGTCGAGCCGTCCCTGGGCCACTTGGAAACTTGAGAATCCCACCACTTTGTCTATACCATGCTCTGCAAGCCCCCGCTGTTGGTCCTCAATCAGCGCGATCAATGGGTCGATTACGATCGTCCTTCCGGGCTTGCAGATCCCGGCCATCTGATAGATGAGGCTCTTGCCTCCACCGGTAGGCAACAAGACAGTGCAGTCGCGCCCACTCATAACCTCCACTAGAGCCTCAAGCTGACCTTCTCGGAAGCTCTTCTTGGCGAACACCGCCTGTAGCACCTCCGTCAACGCCGGCTCCATATCTTGAGGATCAACCGGATCAAGGTCTGACCGCATGGCGGGTTCGAAGAGGTCATCGCCCACGACGACCGGCAGACGGGCGCTCCTCACAACTATCTCTGGTGTGTCATCATCGGGTCTCTGGAGCGTGTCGAAGGCGGTTAGGTGGGGTTGTAGGCGGATGACAAGGTGGATCTCCGTGCCTTGAGGCTCGCAGGCCACAAGTGGCTCTGACGCTCCGATGTCGATAAGTTCCCAACCGCGCCTGGTCTTCAGCATTATCTCTTCTGGCATCACGGAAGGCCCCCAAAGGCGGTCCATGGCCTTGAAGAGGCGCACGTAGGGCCAAAGAAGGGAGGGGGGAATCTCAGGATCCCCCTCAACTTCTACAACCCAAGTTCGACCGCTCAGGAAGCCGGCATCCACCGCATCCAGTAGAGCGATCACCAGGCGGTGAATCGATGGCGGCACCATGACGGCGTCCACTGTCCGCTTGTCTGAGACTTCCGGATGGCTGGTCCACAAAGCCTTGACCCGCTCAAGATTCGGACCGTAGCCTTGATCTATCTCGGGAGTCGGGACCCTGACGACCTCAATTCCGACCCTCGAAAGCATTCGATCTCGTTCGCCGTCAGGACTGGAGGAATCTTGATGCTGCGGACCATCAATCTCAATGACGTATGGTCTACCAAAGGGAGCATTGACGAGGAAGTCGACTCTCCTTCGTGACGGACCGTAATCGCGGAGTGTGGCGGTCAGAGCATACAGTGAGGCTTGAGGGACGAACCATCTGGAAGCCTTGGGACCGAGATTCTCGGGAACCCAGGCGTCGATGAATTGACGTTCGTGGCTGGATTCCAACCGAACCTCATCGTCACGCTCAAAGTCGGGGCCTGGGAGGGCTAGGCCCCCAATGGGCAAGTCCTGAAATATGTCAGGCTCCAACCGAAGGCTCATGTCCCCAGGCAGCGCAGATGGTTGAACATACTTGCCCAACCCCAAAGAGTCCAAGAATTCTCGCTCTGCGTCTGGATGGATCGGTGGGTTGCTGCCCCGTTGGATGAGCTTCCTGACCGAGCCTGTCACTCTGCGCACTGTATCAGAAGCGATGACGTTCACCTGAGTGCGCGCGATCCAGCATTGGCGGAATTCCTTTGACACATCCATCAGTGACGGGGAGGAACGGAGTCTTCCCCCAGCTGTCGTGTATCGGCACTGCCACCCGGTGCGATCCAGCGTGGCGTCATCCCATGGCACTCTGATTTGAGCGGGTGCGTCTTGAGCATCCTCAATGCGAGTTTCTTGTGAGGCGTCTCCGACGTCGCGAGTTCCTCTGCAGGCTGGGAACCCCCGGCAACCCCAGAAGGAGCTCCCGTCGCTCCTCTTCTTGCGAAGAGCCATAGGCCCTTGACACTTGGGACAAGTCGGAGTTCTCGTCGGATCATGCTTCTCGGTCATTCTGACTCGGCCTTGCCTATGTGCTCCAGCAGCTCAGTGCCAAAAGAGGTTCCCCGAAGGTCGTCATCCATTCGCTCACTTCTGATAGCCTGAAGCACGGCAACTGTCCAATTGTGTGTGCAGGAAAACCATGTTTGGGGACCCAACGATATGCAGAGTACCGGTTTCTGCATGAAGAGGCATGACACCCACCACAACGATCTATTCCTCCTGGGCCGTCATTCCCATCTATCCGTACTCCTAAGAAAATAGAGACACCCTACTGCATTGTATGGATTTCGCTAACTATGGTCAACGGTCTACCATCAAGAAACTACAACTCAATAGAGTCTTCAAACACGGACCGGGAAAGGGGGTAGGACACGTATTGTGCTTGTGTCCTACCCCCTTTGACAGCCCTCGCCGCATCTGGCAAATCTGCCCCGTGGATCATGCTCCTGGCGCCATTGGCGCTCGCTGGGTCAGCATGGCGGAGCAGCCCCGCTGGACAAGGTGGGTCACCGAGACCCGGCCCATGCCGTCGTAACCGGTGCGAAAGGCGTACTCCACCTTGGCGCCCCAGGGCACCCTTCCGCCGCTCCGCACGGTGCCTTCCCCTTCCCTGTTCCCGGGGCCGCCTGCGCCTCGGACTACCATCCCCCTCCACTCACCCTTGCGCCAGCCCAGCACACTGAGTGCAACGGGCACCACCCGCTCCCCCTGGGTCCTCCGGAAGAGCACTTCGTGCAGTCGCTTCAGCACCCCCGGCGACGGGATGCGATTGCCGTTCATGATCTGGGAGAGGTGGCCGGTGCTGATCCCAGCTCGCCGGGCCACCTCATTCTGGCTGATGCCGTGGGCCCTCATCCGCTCCCGCACGGCCTCCCTGTCGATGCCCGCGCACTGTTCGGGAGCGACCCTGACCGGAGCCTTCAACGCCGACTCCACCCTTGCCTGGACCTTCACGCTCATGTTCCTGCGTCCCCGGGACGCCCGTACCATATAGCCGTAGGAAACCCCAACCCGGTCAGCCAGGGTCTGCATGCTCATGCCCAGCTCGCGGGCTCGCTCCCTGATGTAGCTGCTCTGTCCGTTCACCACACTTCCCTGTCTGCAGACGACTCCCTGTGCGGGGACCTCTCCCAGCACGGCCATCGCCTTCTGCCGCATAGTAGGAGTCCAGGGTCTGCCTCCCATGGCAATCCTGGACAGGTATCCTGCGGTCACGCCCATTTTACCTGCAAGCTCGGTCATGGTAAGCCCACGACGCCTTGCCGCGGCTCTGAGTTTGGTCTCCGTACATGTTGTGGTTGTAGTGCTTATAGCCGTCATGTCACTTCCTCCTGTAAATGAAGAAGCGGGACGGCCCCCCTTGTGGGAGACAGCCCCGCCTGTTGCCGTGCCCCGAAAGCCGAGGCTGTCTCCATGGGTTATGATGATGTTGTCGTGTTGAGTTGCCGGTGCGGCGTCCCCTACTGGGGAAAGCCGTGGGCGGGGCAAGCCTCCGCATCAAGCTGGAGCTGGCTCCGTCGTGAATCGAGCACTGCAGTCCCTCCGATAGGGGAGGGAGATGTGCTGTGCGCGTAGGGAGTGGATGGGTCAAGGCCCCGCAAGTCACATGCGGAGCTTGCAAGTCTCGCCGTGGTGAAAGTTGTCGAGAGCCGGGAGGGGAGGGGTCCCTACCTTGCAGCGCGCCCCGCAGGTGCAAGGTGGCACAAGAAGTGGTCGCGTCCTCCCTGGGGTCATGGGGTCAGTGGCCCCCCTGCGTCGCCGAAAGGAGCGACGAAATCCAGGTCAAGGGCGGGTCTGCCCCGTGCTTGATACGAGGGACCTGAGGCCCCTCAGGCTGCGTCGGGATACAGGCTTGCCCGGCTTCCAGGCCATGCCCAGCACGGCGACCACCTCAAGTATTCCCCCTTGGCCTGCGGGAACGAGGGCAGCGGCACGCCCCATTGCCTGGATGTAGACCAAGGGGGCCAGTTGGCCAAATCTCCTTTTCACCAAGTGCTTCCACTCGGTGAAGGCCCACCGCGCAAGGCTGGGAGAGGCGGACTTCGGGACCGCGCCGGCAAGGGTCTCCAGTGCTCCGTCCAGGTCGCCCTCCTGCCGGTGTCGCCGGGCCTGGTGGATTTCCCGAACCAGGTCTGTTGACACTGCAACCGGCTCAGGTTCGGGCTCCACCCTGAAGGTCAGCGTTGCCATGAGCCGGTCTACCAACTCTTCAAGACTGCGCCGGGGTTGCCGGGCCGGGTCCTGGTGGGATTCAACCACCGCGTCGGGTTTCGGGTCATCCGAGAAAATCAGCGCTGCGAAGAGCCGGTCAACAAGCTCCTCAAGGCTGCGACGGGACCTCGCAGGCCCGGTTGTTGGACTGCCAATTGTCATAGTTGCCGTATTCATCGTGTACCTCCTAAGTTGTTGTGTTGTTACTGGATGGGATCCGTGCCCCACGACGGGCAAAGAAAGAGGGGCCGCCTCGAAAGAGACGACCCCTGATGGTCGAAGTTGTATGCATGGGGAGGGGAAGACCGGACGTCAGCGTACGGTTTTTCGCCTTTGTTTTCTCCGGCTCGCCAGCACCAGCTTCCGAATGACAAGGGATGCAAGGCCAATGACGATGGCGTTCAGTACGAAGACCTCGGGGTCGCCTGAAAGCATGGGTATCAGAATCAAGATTCCCACTGCCAGGGCCAGCGCCAGCCGCCGTCGCTGCAGGACAGAACCGACGACATCGCCGCCGTATTTCCTTAACCGGGATGCTATTGATCTAAGTTGTGTGACGTTCATGAACGCCTCCTTTCGGTTGTGTGCCCGCACCGGCAAACGCGGCGCGGAAGGTGTGATTTGTGGAACCATGGCCAGGGACGCACCACCTCCAGGGCCGGATGCGTGGAGAAGGGAAACGGAGGGTGAGAAAGACGCAGCTTCGCCAGGGGCGAAGAGTGCCAGCAGCGAATTAGCCAGCGCCTACGCTGAATTTTCAGCAGCCGCCACGGACGTTACCGCCGGGTAGACATCGTCTGAGCGGTAGGCGCACTCTTGCCTGAGACATGTTGGACGTGGCGTTTGAGCACACTCCAACTCGGGAACCTCCGCCTGCGAACCGGCAACTTGTGGAGCAGTGCTTGACTCCATGTCCGGCCCAATTTGGCGAGTTCGCGCTTGGTCCCTCTGAGGCTGCTGTCGGGAGAGCAAGGCTCGATCCCTGGGACATCACCTCGCGGGCGACTGTTCGGAGAGCAGCGCTCGATCCTCTTCAGCCTGTCCCGGATTCTTGGGACTGGAATCCTCCAGGTTTCTAGGCGGGAAACGCTGGAAAAGCCAGAAACAGCAATTATTGATATCACTGCAATTCGGCCCTTGTCAACGATTTGAGCGCGAAACACGGAAATCAATTCCCGGAATAGGCCTTAACTGGGCCAAGCATTGCTCATAAGCGTACTTGCGGGGCAGCAAGCCCTACGCAACACCAGACTGGCGAACAGGTGGGGATCGGCTCCGGTGCACCGGGTCTGTGAGTCTGAGTTTCCACGAAAGACACTGGCGTGCCCCGGCCAACCGCTGCACTCGGCTCCGCTGGGGACGACGGAACATTGACCGCCACACCACACTCTGCGCGCGGCCACACGGCGACATCAGGGACCACTACTCCCTCCAGCGATTCAGGGTGAGAAGCCGGCGAAGCCTCCGCTTGATTCCGGCCCTGAAGCGCTCCTTCCCGAGTCTCGCCAGTGTCCGCCTGCGCCACTCCACCTGGGTCTTCCTCCCCAGGCTGTCCCACGGATACGTTTCGGGAGGAAGGGTGAGTTCGTGCTCTCCGATGAGGACTATCTCCAGCTGTCTGAGGTGTATCTCCTCCTCCAGCCAGTCCACGCCATTGCCCTTGAAGGGATGGCTGGCCCGCAACTCGCGCCATTCTCGCACCGAGGGCCAGGCATCACCAAAGACAGCCTCATCTGAAGCCTGCTGTTCCAGGGTCACCAGCGTGGGAGCGGTATCCCTGAACGATTCATGTTGCTGAGTCCCGCGAGGCCAGGTCATGTCGGTCCCTTTCAAAGTTGGTGCTGGTCCGGGCCCAGGGTCTCGTGGCACCTCCAACCTGGAAAGCCTCGTCGACAGCCGCTCGAACTCCAGGGCCTGTTTCTTCGTCACGGAGCCGATCTCATCGCCAATCTCCTGCCGCAACTCCTTCACCACACTCTGAAGGTCCAGCTCCAGCCTCTCCACCTCCTTCACCTGCTGGGCCAACCCATTCACAGATTCCCGAACCTCCTCCAGGGCCGCCAACTCCCTGATCATGAGCAGGCGCTCCAGGGCATCGCACAGCCTGGGCGTCAGCTTGCCGGATTGCAGAGCCGCCGCCAGGGTCTTGTAGTTGACCCTCAGGGTCCTGGCAGCTTCCATCCTTCCCTTCTGCTTCACCACGTCCCTGAGCAGGACCGTCAGGCGGAGTTCATGCAGGCTCTCCAACCCCGGGGTCTCGCCTCCTGTCAACAACTGTCTATTCATCGAAGTCCTCCTTGCACTTCCGAAAATGGAACCGTTGGAATGGGCGACTGGTAGACCTGCCCCCAAATTCACATGTCCGAATAAGGAACTCTCACGCCTGAGGGACGGAACCGGTGGCCGGAACCTGCTGTGGACTGCAATTGATTCCTCCAGTGGGCCTGTAGAGAGCCAATAGGGCTGATTCAGGCACGATACCGACTCACTTCCCTTCCGGTTCACACTCCTCTTTTCCTGTACACGGCTATCACACCACGGCAAGGCCCCCGATTCCCATGCCCCAAAAGGGGGGGTGTGTATGCCCCCGGGGGCATACACACCCCCCGCAATGAGGCCTTGGATACCGCCCTTGGCGACGCCAAACTCACTGGAGGCACAGGAGTTCTCGACCCCAAGGAGGCGTGAATGCGAAGGAGATTTGGGCTGAAGTTGGGTGGGTTCAGGGGATTGTTCCACCAGGGCATGGTCGCCTTGCTGGCGATGCTTGTTGCAGTTCCCCTCATGGGCATGGCGCCGTCGCAGGCCCCGCCCGGCGACGATATCGTCCTGGTCAACGCGGCCCGGGAGTTCGTGGAGCGGAAGAAGGAGGGTGGGTTCATAGCCCGTCCCGTCTACAACCGCCCCATCGACAACCTGTTCTACGGTATCCGCGACGGCGACACCGGCGACTGGATCACCCCCGTCTACACGGTGCTCGGAGGAGAGAAGCAACTGGGAGAGGGCTGGGAGTACTCGTGGGAGTACCAGGCCATTCCGGGCCAGGAGGAGCTGGACCCGAACCGGGCCTACCTGCTGGCAATGGTTGCCGACGTGGTCGGGGGCCACACCACGGCCTTTCACGCCATCATCCCCATCTACCGGCCCACCAGCATCTGGGACAAGATGATAGCAGCGTTGGAGCCCGATCGTTGGGGGAGGGCATTCGCCACCTGGGTGGTGGAGGGGACCCACGGCACCCTTTGCGGTGTGGTGGAGCGAGCCTCGGGCGTCAACGCGGACAACTGCAGGGGACGGTAGGACGGTATGAGCGACATCCTCACCGGCACTCCCCCCGGCCTCACCTACGAACACGAGCTAGTGCGCCAGGCCTGGTCGGTGGTTTGGGTCATCGCAGGAGGATCCCTGGCGGCGATCCTGGGTTGGATAGGCCTCACCTTCATCGTGGGCGAACACCTGGGCATCAAGCAGGCGGGATGGAGGGAGATGGTGCCGAGACTGCTGCTTGGGCTGGTGGCCGCGGTGTCATCCCTATGGTGGTGCGCCCTGGTCATCGACGTGGCCGACGCCGTGTCCGGCTTCATCGCCGTCTTCCTAGAGGTGCGGCCCGGAGACCTGCTGCGAGCTCCCCTGAACACCTTCCTGGTGACGGTCAACGTGGGAAGTGTGGGCATGGGCCTGCTGGTGGCCCTCCTCTACCTGGTCTACGGCTTTTTTGTCCTCTACGTGCTGGTGCAGATGGTATTGAGGCTTGCCCTGATTGACATATTGCTTGTCCTGGCCCCGGTGGCCTTGGGACTGTGGATCCTGCCCCACACGGCGGGGTGGGGAAGGCACTGGCTGAAGCTCTTCATGACCACGGTGTTCCAGCAGGCGGTGCAGCTAGTGGCGTTGGCCCTGGGATTCGGATTCCTGGAGGAGGTGGCGGCGATCCAGGCCTATGAACCCGTTCAGGACCTGGTGTGGAAGCTTCTTCTGTCGGTGGCCTTCGTCTACATGGCCACCAGGGTCCCGTCGCTGCTTGGCAACGTGGGCACCTTCGACGCGTGGGTGAGCACCCTCTACTTCGGGCTGAACCTGCCGGGGACCATGATCAGGTCCGCGAAGACCATCGGCATGGTGGCGGGAGGAGTTGGTGGAGGGCCTGCGGGCATGGCGGCGGGAGCCGCCGCCAGCGCAGGACTGTCCACGGCTGCGAGTGGGATCAGGTCCATGGCGGAGATGGCCACCCCATCAGCGGGAACGTCCAGCGGGGCCGGTGGTGCCACTCCAAGGAGCAGCAGCGAATAGGCCTCGAAACAACCACAACAAAACCAAGGGGGCGAGCAACTGCTCGCTCCATGAGAACTGAAGCAAGGCGGTGAAGAGATGTGCAACTAGTGGACAAGAACAGTTTCAAGGACAGAAGGACAACCAATCACTCTGAAAAAGGAGAAAAAGAATGGAAAATCTGACGCAGACCATATCGAACCTGGTGGGGATCATGCTGGGGATCGTGGGGGCCGTGGGCGTGGGCTTCTTCGTCTACGGGGCCTACATGTACCTGACGGCCTCCGGCGCGCCCCACCAGATGGAGAAGGGGAAGAGCGCCATGATGACGGCCCTCGCCGGCATCATCCTGGCCATGGTGGCCTACGGCGTGGTGGAACTGGTGATGAACGCCGTCGTGGGGTCCCCAGTGGACGTATCCGTGCCCAACCCGACCACACCAACGCCTGAGTCCGGCTAATAGGAGGAAAAAACCATGAGAGAACACGAAGTACCCACCCACGTGGAGGCGGAGGACCGGGTGTTGCTCGGGTTCACCTTTCCGCAGATAGTGGCGATAGTGGCGGTATGCGCCCTCTCCTACGGCGTATACCGCTACGCCCCCGTGGGGCCCTCGGGGGTGAGGATGGGACTTGCCGTCCTGTTCGGCCTCTTCGGCATCGCCATGGTGGTGGGAAAGATAGCAGGTCGGCGGCTGCCCCTGGTGGTCGCCGACCTGCTGAAGTACCGGCTGGGACCGAGGCGCTACGTGGGTCCAGTGTCTCAGCTGGTTCGCAGCGAGCCGCCCGTGCGGGTGGAGAGGGCGATAGACAGCCCCGGACCACTGACCCTGCTGGCCATGCGGGCGAGGCGCAATGCCCGGCGGCTGGGCGGGATGATGGAATCGGCGCGTCGCCGGATACGGCGCAGGAAGAGGAGCAGTGGCGACCGCCGGAACGGGCGTATGCCCTTCCGTCCCCACCGGTGGTTTGGCAAGGACCGCTGGCAATCGCCGGAGGATACCAACAACAAAGACTCCTCGGACAAAAGGAAGCGGACTGGAAGATTTCCAAGGCTGTGGAGTATAGCGCTGGCGGTTTTGTTTGGTGTGGGGGCGTTGATCCTGCCCCAGCCAGTTCTGGCCGACGAGGACTGGCGGGATGAAATAGACTTCGAGGTCTTCGACCCCGTGCCGGGGCGGCGCCTCTACGTGGAGGGGCTTACCGTCACCGGCGACAAGGCTGTCGTTGCCCTCAGGGCCGCCACGGACCTGCACATAAGCGTGCAGGCCTACGGGGGGCGGTTCGGAATAGAGCTCGTCTCCTGGGCCACGGCCCAGCTGAAGGAGGGGGAGGGTGTCGCCTACGAGCTGCCCCTGGAGGGATCTTTTCCCTCTTTCACCTTCTCCTGGGAGGACGGCCTCGGACAGGCGGGAGCCTTCTCCCTGGCCAACGGTCAGATTCCTCATCCCCTGCCCAAGGCAGAGGGGGAGATTTGTGACCTGAGTCTGATCTCCCTGGGATGGACTCCCGGCGCCATCGAAGGAGTGGTGGAGTCGGAGTGCGAGGACCGGGTGAAGAAGCTGATAGCTCTCCCCGCGGTGACGGGCCACGTGAGCGTGGGAGAGATGTCCCTTATGGACGCCGACGTGACGGCAGTAGCGGGGATCGTCTCCGCAGTGACCACGGGAGCCCGCACCGCCGTACCCCTGGTTCCCAACGGACAGACCCCTTTCCGATTGGAGGTGAACAGGGAGAAGGCCGTCTTTCCCGTGTTCATCGTTGTGGAAACAGAGGCGAGCCTGAGCATACCCCTGCCCCCCCTGACCCGGCTCACCCACCACGCGGAACGTACGGAACAACGTACTACGACGGTGACCCTTACTCGTCCCGGCACGAGCCGGACCGTCAGCAAGAGGGTGGAGGTGGAGCACGACGACGGCACCACCACGGAGCACACCATCTCCGCAACCCTGTCCATACCCAGCAGGGAGATTGTCAAAAGTGTGACCATCCCCATCGTTCATCCGGAGCACGTGAAGGCAGATGTGGAGCAAAGAGCACCGGCCGTCCGCAGCCGCACTGAGACCCTGGACATGGCAACCGGCATAGCGTCCGACGAACCCCATGGGGTGCTGATACTCCCAGACAGAAGCAGTGAACTACCCCTCTCCGAGCAGAGGCCGGCGGACAGCGGCGAGGTGGGCCAGTGGTTCGAGGAGCTGGGATGGGAGTGGCCCCTCAATCAAGCTGAGGGCAGGCTCTGGTGAGACGGGTCATTGCGGCAATCCTCCTGGCCGGCGTCGTTCTGGTCACTACCGGCGCGGACGCGCAGGAGAAGCTGGCGGCATTCGAGGAAATGGCCGAGGCCTTCGACCAGGTCCTCACGGCCATGACTTACGCCGCCGCAGGCCTCTGCCTCTTCGCCATCGTGTGGGCGGGATTCATGCTCATGGCCGAGGGCGCAGAGGGAAGAAATGGGGGTGGGGCCAGGACCGCCGTCACAATGGCCGTGGTGGGGCTGGTCCTGGTGCTCTCGGCAAAGGCGGTGGTCACGCTGCTGCTGGGAGGCCTTGTTTCTTTCCAAAGTCCCTGACATCAGAGAGGAGACCAAATCATTGAAAAAGCTATTTCAACTTATCTGGGACCGAATGCCTGGAATGCGCGCCAAAGAGATTGCCGCCTCCGGCGAAAGCACGGAAGACGCGCATCCTTCCAAGTCTCCAGCGCCCAAGCCGCCTCCGGACCTGCCCCTGTTCTACATGCTGTCTCACCTGGAGGTGGACAGTCCCGTGAGACTGGACGGGGTGAAGGTGGGTGTGTGCGAGGTGATGGGGCTGGAGATTGACGAGCCGAAGCTGGTGTCCTTCGCCGGGGCCCTCAACGCCCTGGACTTTCCGGTACAGCTGCTCATCAGGCAGCATCCGCCAAGGTTGGGACAGCTACGCAGGAAACTGAAAGATGCCCAGCCGGAAGATCTTCCCCCGCAGACGGAGGCGGCGTCGGAGTCCCTACGACGACTGCTGAAGGAGCTGGAGAGCCGTGACGGCATCCTGGACCGGCGATTCTACGTCGCTTGTGAGTTCCCCCGGGTTGACGAACTGCGGGGCCTGCTGTCCAGGGCGGGGCTGTCCGTGCACCACCTGACGGGCAGACAGCTGAAGATGTTTTTTGTTTCCACCGCCCTGGGTGGCTCTCCCTCAACTATGGATGAGGACCTCCAGGTGGAGGTGGAGATGCATCGCCACCATGTAGAGGTTGGTGAGACCCTGGTCCGTTCCCTGCACCTGGGGAAGTGGCCCCGGTCCCTCTCCCCCGGCTTTCTACAGGGGTTGATGGCGGCGGGAGCGCCCATGGACCTCTCCATCCACCTGGGAGCCATACCAACTGATCAGGCGGCAAGGACCCTGGAGTGGCAGAAGGTGCGCTTCGAGTCGGCCCAGTCTTTGTCCTTCAAGCGGGGAAGGAGCATGTCCCCCGAGGCGGAGATTGCCCTGGAGGACGTGACACGGCTCCGGGATCAGGTGCAGCGGGGGAGGGAGCGGCTATTCCACGCATCTCTCTCCGTCACCCTCCACGCAAAGGACGCAAAAACCCTTAGGGAGATGACCCAGAGAGCAAAGGCCCACTTCGCCGCGACCCTGGGGAAACTCGACAACCTCTCCTTCAGGCAGCGGGAGGGGTTGATGTCCACGTTGCCGTTGGCCCTGAACGCCGTGGCAGTTTGGAGGACGTTGGACACCTCGTCGCTGATGAGGATCTTCCCCTTCTCGCCACCGGATATGGATACCCGAAGCGGGACGTTGTACGGCATAGACATGAGGGCCTGTGCACCGGTGGTCTATGACCCCTGGGACGGCACTCACCTCAACGCCAACACGGCGGTGTTGGCCCGGTCGGGCTCCGGTAAGAGTTTTTCGACCAAGCTGGGAGTACTGAGGGGTATCTGTCGTGGAGTGACGGCGTATGTCATTGACCCCGAGGGGGAGTACGCTGACATGGCCCGCGCAGCGGGAGGCCGGGTGTTGTCCCCCGGAGTGCCGGGCCAGGGGATGAACCCCTTCGTCATAGACAAGGGGGACTCCGAGGAGATGCTGCAGAGAATAGGCAGCCTGAGGAGGCTCATAGAGGTGATGGTTGGGGAGAAGCTCTCTGCCGACAGGAGGGCCTCCCTCGACCACGCCCTGGCTGGCTACTATTCCACGCCCAGGAAGCGCACCGGCTTCAGGGACTTTTACGATTATCTACAACATGACGAGAACGGAGACCCTGGCCTGGCCCACCTGCTGAGGCCCTTCGCCACCGGCAGCCTCCGACATCTTCTCTCCGACGAAGGGGACGACCTGTTGGGCAACGAGGCCCTGGTGACCGTCTTCGACCTGAAACTGCTGGAACCGGAGCTGAGGCCCGCCGCAGCCATGGTCTGTACCGAGACGGTGTGGGCCGCCGCAGCGCAGGACCCAAAGCCCCGCCTTCTGGTGGTGGACGAGGTATGGAGCATCATGCAGCACCCGGAGGGAGCCGCTTTCATGGTCTCCATGGCCAAGCGGGCTAGAAAACACCGGCTGGGGTTGCAGTTCATCACCCAGGACGTGCAGGACCTGCTCTCCGAGGACACCTCCAGGGCTATCACCGGCCACAGCGGAAGGGCGCTGCTGCAAAACGCCGCCTTCAAGCTGCTGTTGCAGCAGGACGCAGCGGCGGTGGGCACCGTAGGCGATGCATTCGACCTACCAGAGGAATTGCAGAGGTGGCTGCTGTCCTGCCCCAGGGGGGACGGCCTTCTGCTGGCCCGCGGCAACCGGTTCCCCATACGCATCGAGGCCACTCCGGAAGAAACGGAGGTTATCGAGTGGAGGCCGGGGCGGCACCGATAGGACGAGAATTGCGAAACATCCGCGATTGAAACACAGAGACGATACCAACGAAAAAATACGCAAGGAGAAAAAGAAATGAAACTGAACCTCAAGAGGAAACTGTTCAACAAAAAAGAATCCCAAAGCCCCGTGCTGCTGGAGTTGACCCCTCCCCGGACGGGGGAGCACACTTTGCTGGGGGTGGAAAACCTTCTTGGGTCCATCGCGGTGCCGGAGCCCTTCTCCCTGGAACTGGCCGGCAGCGCGTACGGCGTGACCCTCATGGCGAGGTGCCTGGATCACCGGGTGGTCCAGCAGCAGATTTCCACCCACTACCCCCAGGCCAGGATAGTGGATGTGGCGTCGGGCGACGACCCATTGCGACTGCGCAAGGGAGAGGAAGCCTGGGGCATGACCCTCATGGCCTCAGGGCCCGAGTACGTGTCCCTGCGTACCTTCCGGGACGACGACCTGCTGGACCCCGGCTCGGACCCGCTAATCTCCCTGCTCGCTGCCCTTTCGGAGCTCAACCAGGGGGAACGCATTGTGACCCGGCTGATGCTGAACTCCCTGGGACCTGACTGGTCCCAGGGGTACATGGAGAGGGTCCACAGGGCGCCGGCCCACGAGTCCACGCCTCCACCGGCAGCCCAGCAAACGGGTCTCATGCAGATGGACGGCGTCACAATGGCCGTTCTTGGCATTGGGGCGCTGGCCGCCATACAGGGCTATATGTGGGTACGGGGTGGCGAAGCATGGAAGGCCGCCCTCCTTGGCGTGGGAGCCGCCCTTGGCCTGGGGGTTGGAGGATGGATATGGCACCGGTGGAAGGGTAGTCGTAACCGGATCTACGACCCCCTCCTGATACGGGAGAAGATATCCCGCATGGCCTTCGACGCCGAGGTGCAGGCGGTGGCCGTGCTGCCCGCCGGGGGTGTGCGGGAGCGGGCAAAGTCCCTGCTTGACGCCGTGGCCGCCGCCTACCGTCACTTCAACCATCCGGCGGGAGCCAGGCTGAAGGCCAGTGACATCAGGCCAGTGATACCCAACCTGGAAGTCCTACATCCCTCGGGTCCCGGTCTCTTCGGCAGCCGCAGCGTCATGGGTGTGAGGGAGGCTGCCGCCCTCTGGCATCCCCCGGGGGCCAGGGACGAGACGCCCCTCGTGGACCGCACCGGAGCAAAGTCCCTGATGCCCCCTGCAAGGGGAGTGCGCGGGGGAGCGCTGGTGGGAGTGACAACCGCCGGAAGGCCCAGGGAGATCCGCTTCCCGGCAGACCTCCTCAGGCGACACCACCTCTACTTGGCCCGCACTCGCATGGGCAAGTCCACCCTCATGCACCACCTGGTAACTCACAAGTTGCGCGAAAAGGCGGAGGGCCGTGACGACGACGCCATCATTGTCGTTGATCCTCACACGGACCTGGTGGAGGGCCTGCTGGAGCAGGTGCCCGAGTCTCTCGTCAATAAAGTGAAGCTGATAGATCTGGCCGACCCTTGGGGAGCGCCCGGCATCAACCTGCTGGACACCCGCGTCTTCACAGACCGTGACCGTACCGCCGACTCGGTGGTGCGCGTTGCTCGGGGTCTCTGGGACCAGTGGGGACCCAGGATGCAGTCCATCCTGGAGTTCATCGTGAAGACCCTTCACGAGGCCAACGAGACCCTCGACGCCGACAAGCAGTTCACCATTCTGGACGGCCTGAAGCTTCTTACCAACGCGCCCCTCCGCAACGAGGTCCTTGGCAGGGTCCACGACCCGTATATCCTCGAGTGGTGGGCCAACTCCTTCTCCGGCTGGAGTCGCGACTACCGGGCCGATTCCCTTGCTCCCGTCCAGACCAGGTTGTCCTACTACTCCTCGTCGAAGAGGGCCAGGGCCATACTGGCTCAGCCTCGATCCACCATAGACCTGAGGCAGACCATCCTCAACGGGGGCATCCTGCTGGTATCCACGGCCCAGGGCGTTGTGGGCAGGGACGTGGCCGCCCTGGTTGGGGCCTCCCTCCTCAACCTGGCAGACTCAGTCATCAGGGAGCAGGGTTCTTTGCCCTTGGAAGAGAGAAGGGGCGCCCTTGTCGTCGTAGATGAGATGCAGTCAATGCCGGGGGTGGACTACGAGGCCATGCTCAGCGAGCTGGGAAAATTTGGCGCAAGCTTCATCCTCGCCACCCAGAGCCTGGAGAAGCAGGACGACCTATCTCCCACCATGCGGGCTTCACTTCTCGCCAACGTGGGATGCCTGGCCGTGTTCCAGGTGGCCGGGTCCGACGCCCGTCAGCTGGTATGGGAGCTGGGCAAGGACCGGATCACCGAGGAGGACATGGTGTCCCTCCCCGTGCACCAATGCTACGTGAGAGCCACGGTTGGGAAGGAGCGCATGCCCACATTCTCTATGTTGGTGAGGAGACCCGAAGGAGGAGATCCGGCGACAGCTTCAAGAATCCGCTCCATCTCTTCCTCCTATGTGACGCCCCACGATGAGATATCCCTGCAGCAGGCCAACGCCCGTCAGCGGGTGGAGGAGTGGCAGGAGGGCATGGAGGATCTGAAAGAGAAGAAGAAACACGGGAAGAAAGGAAAGGGTCAGAAGCCTGGGGACAAGTCAAGGAAGGATACGAGGAGCAAGCACTTCCAAGACCCTTCGAAGGGGGCGGATGAATCTGAGAAGGACCCAGGAGCGGATGCGTCATGAGTTCCCGTGGATGTGAAGGTGAGCTTTTACGCCTGCTGGCCTCCATGCCCTTCCTGGACCGGTTGGACATGGCCGCAATCTCGGGCCGGTCGCGGGGAACGGTCTACGAGGCCGTCGGCAACCTCGAAAAGGCCGGGCTGGTCGTCGCCATACCCCATGCCGGTCCCCTCATTCCACCCACCCGCCGTTACAGCCTCACCGCCGCCGGTCTGCACCGGCTGTCCCGCAACGAGGGAATGACCGTCGAGGAGATTCTGCACCGCTTCCCCGTATCCGAGCGGGGCAGGCGTCTACTGATGGGAAGATTGGACGGCGCAGCGGTCATCTACCGGCTTGTCTCGGCCCTGTCCGACGTGGCCTTCCCCATCCGGTTCAGGTGGTATCGGGCCATGCCCATGGATGCCGCCGTCACCTTGCCCGATGGCAGGACGGTGGCCATTGTAAGGCAGGGAGTCACCGCCGACAGGACGGCCTTCGCCAAGCGGATGTGGAAGCTCAGAGAATTCTTTAGACTCAGCGCCGTCCTGATGCTAATGGCCAACGAGGTCCGGCTAAGGCACGCCCGGCGGGTCATGTCGAATGCCCCCTCCCTGACCTTCTTCGCCCTTGAGAGGGACGTGGCCGGCTCAGGCCCCGACACTGCCGTCTGGCATCCTCCGTCGGGGCCGGCGGTTCTCGACCTGGGGGCCGCGCTGGCCCACACCGGCGTCAGGGACCCGTGGCCATTGGAAAAGCCGCATCAGAGGGCGTCGCTGCCCACGAGTCTACACACCAACGGGGCGAGAATTCAATTCCCTACCTGGATGCTTTCCAGCGCGTTGAAACCCACGGAGAAACGGGCCCTGGACCTGCTGTCGGACTGGCCCTGGATTGCTCCCTCTCACCTGGGAGAACTTCTAGGGGTGAGACGATCGAGACTATTCAGGGTCCTGTCGAGACTCAGGGAATTCGGGCTGCTGCACGACCTACAAGTGGGCAACAACCGGCGACTGGCCCTCGCCAACAGGGGTATCAGCTTCATTGCACACCGTGACAGGTCCTCCGTGGGAGCGGCCAGAGAGCGCTGGAGTGCAGCAATGCTGGACGATCGGGAACCCCCCAGCTGGCGCAATGTGTCGGGCAGAAGATGCAGACAGCTGCTCCGGAACCTGGAACACACCGAGTCGGCACACTGGTTCGCGGCAACCATGCAGAGGCAGGCCGCCTCCCGGTCCGTGAGGTTGGCACAACTCGATCCTCCCCACAGGGCGTCCAGATACTTCCGCTTCAACGGTGGATTGAGGTCCATTCATCCCGACGCCTTCGGCATGCTGCAAGGCGGCGACGCAAGCAGGCCCTTCTTCCTGGAATGGGAAAGAAGAGCGGTGAGACCCGTGACCATGGCTGCCCGACTGGCGCCCTACATACGCTACTATTCCTCCCACCGGCCCCTGGACGACCACGGGGCCCAGCCCGTCCTGCTGGTGGTCTTCGACAACGATTCGGCGGCCACCCAATTCCTGCGGGTGGCAAGGGTGAAGAGGAGTGAAGCCAAAGTGACGGTCTCTCTGCTGGTCTCCCACAAGAGACTGCTGGAGAGGGTCGGGCCCCTGGGAAGGGCCTGGCGCACCGAGCCCGGTGGAGAGCCGGTTCATGCCTTTAACTAGCCTGATGCGTCCTGAGAGTCCAGTCGCAGTTGGGTGGCGTTTCCTTGATGGGGATCCCGCGCACCTGCCGAAGGTAGCAGGATGTGCAGCAGGCCCATCCGGGCGGCGAGGTCAAAGAGGGCGATCAGGTGGCCCGGATCAGGCGTCGTACCTTTTCTCCAGCGTCTCAACATCCGGTTGTCGACCCTGAGAATCCGCGCGAGCGATCGCGAGGACAATCCCGCCGCCTCCTTGAATGATTCCAGCCTCTCCGGAAAGTCCGTGGGAAACCTGGATGGCTCAACTCGATACACCCACTGCTGCCTGCGACCCACTATACTTGGCATTTATCTCTGCATTCTGACCCGCAAATGCATTGAATGATTTGGATAACAGCAGGGGGGAACCGAATGACGGGACAAGAGACGTTGGGAACCATGGAGATAGTACCGGACGAGCTTAGGGGAATCATCGAAACTGCCATCCTGGAAGAAGATCCGCCCAAGATCAGGGGCTGCAAGCGCGCCTGTCCCCGACAGATGCTAAGGCGGCATCGTCTCCTGGCTGCGCAGCGGGAGCCAATGGAACCGGTTGCCCGGGGAAGCTTGGGGACGACAGCACCATCCATCGCGCCATTCAACGCTGGGTGGACCTTGGGGTGTTGCACCGAACGTGGGGAGTCCTGGTGTAGGGATGCGAAGTGTTGGGCCACGTGGAGTGGCAAGGCCGGCGCCAAGCGGAGCCTCTTTGTGGACGGAGAGGGCGGCCCATTGAGCATTGAGCATTGTAGTTGTCGGAGCGAACGTGCACGACGCCAAAGCAGTTTAGGCGACCCTGGACTCCATCGTGGTAGACCGACCACAGCCAACGGAGGAGGAGCGCCAACTCCTGTGTCTGGACAAAGGGTATGACAATCCTTGGGGCCGTAGGGCTGCCGCCAAACACGGCTACAGGGAGCACATCAGACACATCGGCTAGGAGAAGCTGGATGATTCTGGCAACAAGCGGTATCCAGCGCGGCGATGGGTTGTAGAACGAACGCTGGCATGGCTCTCCAAGTACCGTGCCTTGCTGGTCCGCTACGACAAGAGAGCATCGAACTACCTTGGAATGCTACAACTCGCTTGTGCCCTTCTGTGGTTCGGTCCTCAGTGGCACCTGGCCATTCTTAGATAGCCTATGGGATCAATATCAGGAATTCGTACAGTTGGCGTTGACAATAGATACTATGACCTTTCTAATGCGGCAAAATGTAAGTCGGCGAAGACGCTGAAAAGCGTGTCTGGTCGGATTGATAGCTGCAACGGTATAACGGTATGTAACGTGCATGATACATGATTGTCGGTGACGCGTTCAGCAGTCCGGGGAGCCGTCATGCAGGCCCTCGCCGGGTTGACAGATTGTAAGACACTTGTTAGTTATACTCATAGAATAGAGTCGCCTGACGCAATCCATGACAGGAATGGATTTTCTTGTGAATCACACTAACGAGACTTTAGGCATCGCCAAACTAACTCTTCTAAATCTGGTGGGATTGGTGCTAATAGGGGTCATTGTGGTCATCGCCCTGCGGATAAACTCGGTGCAGGATCGTCTCGAGTCTACCGAACAGGCTTTGTTGAGTTCGCAAAAGGAGCTGGGTACCGTGGCCAATGACCTGAGGAACACCAAAGACGATTTGATTGTGACGAACTTGGGGTTGCAGTCGGCGGTGACAGACGCGCGTCAGACGAAACGCGACCTAGCCAGCACCCAGGAGATTTTGAGGTCCACCAACAGCGAGCTGGACGCCACCAAGGCTAAACTAACGTCCACTGATAGCGAGTTGGACGCCACCAAGGTCAAGCTAGAGTCCACCGATACGGAGTTGAACGCCACAAAGGCTAAACTAACGTCCACTGATAGCGAGTTGGACGCCACCAAGGTCAAGCTAGAGTCCACCGATACGGAGTTGAACGCCACAAAGGCTAAACTAACGTCCACTGATAGCGAGTTGGACGCCACCAAGGTCAAGCTAGAGTCCACCGATACGGAGTTGAACGCCACAAAGGCTAAACTAACGTCCACTGATAGCGAGTTGGACGCCACCAAGGTCAAGCTAGAGTCCACTACCACAGCTCTTGATCAAACCAACAGCAGGATTGATTCGGTACAGACGGAACTGGAATCAACGTCGGAAGAGCTAACGGCTATCAACACGGCAATAGGAAGTGTAGAGCAACTGCGGGAGGAGGCCGCGGCCCTGGAAACGGATATAGCTGACCTACGGGAGCAGCGCGAGCCACTGATTCTTGATACACACACGAACAGTTTCGCGTGCACGGGTAGCATGGAGCCTAAGCTTGGATGCACAGATTCAGCGCTATGGCTAACAAACTATGACCCCGCCGATATTGTCTTGGGGGCTTTCGTGGTGTTTGCGGACCCGCGCGGAGCATGTGAGCCGGATTATGCGGCGCACCGCGTCATCAAGGTCAGGGAGCGCGACGGGGAGCTTCAATTCAGGACGAAAGGCGACAACACCGACGAAGACGATGGCTGTTGGCTCTCAGCCGAACACATCCGACAATACATGATTGAATTCTATGAAGACACCCACCCGGAGCGTCAATGGCAGCGGGCCGCCGTGAATGCCGCCAAGGATGAATACGATGCGGCCGGTGACGAGTATGACGCCTATGTGGAATCACGCTGCAGATTGGACCGATCAGACGATCGCTGGGAATGTCGCGAACCCTACTACAGCAGGGCAGTCAAAATGTGGCAGGAATGGAACGACTCGTGGGAAGTCTATAACTGCTGGGTTGACGTAGCCAGGGATTGGGACTGGTGGGTCTCGAGCGAGCAGCCGGACCCTCTGCCCTGCGAGTCGAATTAGGATCCCCTGCATTTGATGGTTGCCATCAAACGTCCGGTTGTGTAAAATAGGGTGCCTTAATCCATACCAGCAGCGCCACGATGGCAGGTTGCAGGCCTGACGCGCCGTAGGACACATAGAGAGGCCAGAAGGCTTGCGTCCGTATTCGCGAGTAGCCGAACAATAGGCAAATTTTCTAAGAATGACATCACAGTTCTAGCTGCCTTCGAGCGTAGATCAAGATAACGGTGTGAACGATTAATCTGGCACGCTTGAACCGATTAGAAGCAACCCAGATAGTCGAATGCAACCTCCAATCCGTGCGGGTCAAACCAACTGGATAGAATTATTTCTGAGTTGATTCCTGCAATCCACACATCTAGAAGTGCGGACGAAAAGCAGTAGAAAATGAAATCGCCGAGAAATGGGATGATTGGACCGCAAAAACCATAAATGAACGACGCGCCTTGTTGCTTCATTGGGCAAAGGAGAGATGGCATGTTGACTCAGCAATTTTCTCGGCTAAGTGAACGACCCTGACGACGAATCTGAAGATGAGGACGTCGTCACCTAGTATTTTGGAACGATCTCCAGTGTGCATCTCCTTCAGGCAAAGCCCCCAAGAGATGCGATGCCGTGAGTGCTAATTCCCCTGGGACTTGGGGCCTCCCATCGACGAAGGTAGCAGGATGTGCAGCAGGCCCATCCGGGCGGCGAGGTCAAAGAGAGCGATCAGGTGGCCCGGATCGGGCGTCGTGCCCTTTCTCCAACGTCTCAACATCCTGTTGTCTACCTTCAGCAGCCGAGCGAGCGACCGCGAGGACAATCCCGCCGCTTCCCTGAACGATTCCAGCCTCTCAGGGAAGTCCGTGGGAAACCGGGAGGGTTCGACGCGATATACCCACTGCTGCCGGCGACCCGCCATCTCAGGCCTTTCCGTCCTCCGCCTCCTGCATCGCGCAGCCGAAGTGGTCAATCCTATAGCATGGATTGAAGACATTCCCGTCAACTGCCCTGCCGCTCGAAGTCATCCTTAAGGAGCAGGTCCAGCCCGCCGGGAAGCCTGCTGGCCAAGCGGACCAGGGACAGCATGGCGCCGCCCCCGGGCCAGCATCCACGCCGCCACCGGCGCACCTGCCTGCCGTCCACGCCGATGCAGGCTGCCATACCCTCCCAGGAGAGGCCGGAGATTTCCTTGATGGCAGCCAGCCTCTCCGGGAAATCTTCCGGAAGCAAGGGTACACCCGGGGGATATCGGACCGGTTGATGACGCCCTTCCCTAATCATCCTGGACCACCACAACGAAAAGCTCGTCGAAGTCCTGTATGTCCAACTTATCCATGAGACGTCGCCGCAGCGGTGGAGAAGGCCCCCGCCATCCGTTCATGAGCCGGGAGAAGTGGCCGGGAGAGACGCCCACCATGTCTGCCAGATTATTTTGGGAGACGTGGTTCCTGTTGATCCATCCCCAGACCGGCTCAGGCCTGAGAAGCACCCTCATTGTTGAACGATTACGCGGCATTCTCTCGCTCCCTTCCATGGACGACGGAGTCGCCGTCATGGTCGTCCGACGGATTCTTCTCTCCTGCATCTCCATTCAACTGGGAGGACAGATGGGCCCGAACGATGATCCTGGCCAGAATCCTGAGGCCCTTGAGACGGAGGGCATCCTGCTCTTCCGTCAGGTGATCATTTCCCTTCAAGGTGTTCCTCCCTTCCCGTGGGTACGGCGTGGTTGCGTGACACATGCAGATGAAGTATAGTTCGGATTACAGCACGGCTATTCTGTGTGGTATTAGTTTAACAACTGTGTATAGTGTATTGCAATAGTAAAGCGGTGTTCTCGCCTAGTTGCTTGACAATTGATTCCTTTAATGTAACACTTATTGACTAATTATAGGCCAGCAATTGACCCGCCTTACATCACGGGTCACTGTCAATAGGCGCAAACGCACGGGAGGGGGAATGATGGAGGAAAAAGAGAGGCAGGAGGAGACCATAGGCGAACTGCTCAAGAGGCTCAGGGGTAATACCAGTTTGAGGGCCATACAGAGGATCAGCGGCATCTCCAACGCCTACCTCTCCCAGGTGGAGAAAGGGTTGCGCAGGCCGGGGCCCAGGCTGCTGAGGAAGCTGGCCTCCCTGTACAAGGTCAGTGTCCAGCAACTCTTCAGCAAGGCGGGATACCTGGACAGGCTGGCCGATGAGCCACAGGTGGATGAGACGGCGGAGGTGGAGAGGGCCTACCAGTACGTGCTGGCCGATCCCGTCTTCCGTGTGGGGACCCGGCCCCGCGGGCCCCTTTCGACAGAGTCCAAGCGCTTCATAGTTGAGCTGTACGAGAGGTACAGCGGAAAGAGGCTTCTGTGATGAGTAGTAGTACCCTCAGAGACTTTGGCAGCAGGCGAATCTATTCGATATGTGGCCCGTCTGTCGACACCCATATGTCCGGCGGTAAGTTGAACGATTTCTGCCACCGGCTGATGAACGGTGGGGCAAAGGGTGGAAGACTGCAGCCGGCTGCCATAGCCAAGGAGTTCGTTGACTATTTCGGCATCTCCACCTTCCCGAGGATGGGTGAGATCAGGGAGAAGCTGGAGGCCGCCGGCATAAGGGTGGAGATCATCGGCCAGGAAACGGGAGGACTTCGCGGCCACCATGTGGGAACGAGGGACGGAGACTACCACATCGTGCTGGACGCCGCGGACTGGGACGGGGCCCACGAACACACCCTGCTGCACGAGGCCTACGAGATCGTGAGGGAGAGGCTGAGGGACCTGTATCCCAGGATCGGTTCCCCGGAAGGAAAGAGCAAGTGCAGCCAGGCGGACAGGTTCGCCGCGGCCGCCCTGATGCAACCTCGGTATTTTTCCATATTTGCCGAGGTCTCCGGGTTTGACGTGGTGACCCTGCATGAGATGTACGGAAGGGCGTACTCTTCGCTGACCATCAGGTTGGCTGAGGTGATGCAGAATCAGCCCCTTTTGGCAGTGCTCTATGAGCGGACGGAGCCCGGGGAACCCAGGCGGTGGAGCGACACACCCTCAGCGGATCTTTTTCGGGCGAAGGTGGTGGCCCGCACCCCGGGGTTCAAGTTGAGGATCCGAAGGAATCCCATGCGATACCTGCGACGATATTTGCCCCGCAGGGGCGCCCCTCCCGCCCAGTGTTCAGTGGCGGAAAGGGTGATTCTGACGGGCAGGCCCACCTTTGTCGAAAGGGTGTGTGGGTACGACCTGTGGCACGCTGACGACTTGACCGTGGCGGCCAGACCCGTCTTCTGGTATGGGAAACTGGCAAGGATATCCCTGGTGGCGGTGCCCTACTGGGACAGGTCAGTGTTGAAGCCTCAACTGGCCCAGGCCTCCTTCGAGCGTATCCCCCACGCCCACCAGGTGCTGTAGGTGTAGCGCCCATCGACAATTGAAGACCGATGATGGGATATTGTATAGTAAGACAATATCATACTCTATACAGGCAAAATGGGGGAATGGGTAAGAATGCCCACAACGTCGAGGACCACCAAAACTATCACCTTCTCCCTTTCGCCCGCAATGGCGGAACAGGTGAAGGCGGTGATGCAAGAGGAACGTCGTTCCATGAGTGAGCTGATTCGCGAGGCTCTGCGAAACTACATGGAAGAGCGGGAGTGGGTCAGGGCGATAAGGTACGAGAGGCTGAAGAAGCGAGAAGAAGCCAGTAGGAGGAGAAAGAGATGAAACAGAAGGAGAGGGAAGATTTTACACCGGTGGCATTGTACGCCAGGGTGTCCAGCGAAAGGCAGGATGTGGATTTGTCCGTGGCCGCCCAGCTGAGGGCGCTGCGTGACCACGCCTAGAAGAACAACTTCCTGGTGGTGAGGGAGTACGTGGACGAGGCGGAGAGCGGGAGAATCGCCAACAGGCCCCAGTTCAGCAGGATGATCGAGGAGGCCAGAAAGCCTGAGGCTCCTTTCAAGGAGATACTGGTGTGGAAGTTTTCAAGGTTCACCAGGAAACGGGAGCACGCCGTGGCATTCAAGTCCATGCTACGGCGCCGGGGGATAAGGGTCACCTCCATCACCGAACACGCCGACGACTCCCCCACGGGAAAGCTGATGGAGGCCATCATCGAGTCGGTGGACGAGTTCTACAGCGAGAATCTTGCGTTGGAGGTGATCAGGGGGATGCGGGAGGCGGCGTCAAGGGGCTTCTGGGTCACTGCCAGGCCGCCCTTCGGCTACACCAAGGTCTACGTGCAGGACGGGGTCAAGAAGCGGCCCAAGCTGGAGATTGACAAAGAAAAGGCTCCAGTGGTGCGGCGCATGTTCGACATGGCCCTCGAGGGCAAGAGCTCCCTGGACATCACCAAGGCCCTGAACGGGGATGGAATACCCAGCCCCACGGGAAAGCGGTGGCACAAGAACTCGGTCCACAGCGTACTGAACAACGAGGTCTACACGGGGACCCTGGTCTGGGGCATCAACGCCAGGGACGGGGCCCCGCCGGTGCGGGTGAACAGGGCCTTCCCCTCCCTGGTCACGAAACGCAATTTCCGACAGGTGGCTAACCTTCTTCGCTCCCGGGCTCCCAAGATTGAACATCCCAGGAGGTCCTCCAGTCCATACCTGTTGAGCGGTCTGGCAAGGTGTGAGAGTTGCCGCAAGGCCCTCACAGCCTCGGAGGCCAAGGGCGGCAAGTACACTTACTACGTCTGCCGGTCCCTGCTGATGCAGGGGAGGCGCACCTGCCAGACCCCCAGGCTCAACGCGAAACACTTCGAGGGCCTGATAGTCAAGAATATCCGGGAGAACATCCTCACGGAGTCCAACATCAGGGACCTGGTGAAGATCGTCGACGAGGAGATGGACGGGGAGGCCAGGGACCAGCGCAAGAGGTTGAAGACCATCAGGAAGGAGCTTGACGAGGTGAAGGAGCGGCTGGGAAGGATCTGGCAGGTGGTTGAGACGACCAAGCTTGACATCGCCGACGCCGCAGACCGGATCAGGGAACTCCGTGAGAGGAAGGAGAAGCTGGAGGCCGCGGAGGATGAGGCCAGGACCATCCTGAAGCGGCGAAGGGTGACGCTGGACAGGTTGGAGACGATTACTGCCTTCACCAGGGACATGAGTGAGTATCTGAGAACCAGCGACTTGACCGGAACGCGGACCTTTATCCGGTCCTTCGTCAAGGAGATACAGGTGAAGCCGGGAAAGGCCACCATCCGCTACACCATTCCCACCCCGGAGGACAGTCCCATTGGAGGCGGAGATGCGGACGAGGTGACCCTGGCCGAGGGAGTTGTTATGAGTTCAGCACATTATGGTGGACTACCGCTTACGGAAGATACCACCGAGCCGTTCAGCGGTATCTCTTGGACTTTTTTTCCTGGAATCAAGCTGTCGTCGGGCATGGGCACGGAGTAGCGGACGACGGCATTGTCGGGCAGAAGCTCGATCTCCTTGACGAAGGTCTCAATGAACGCCCTGCGCTCGGTCAGTTCGCTCTTTTGCAGGAACCTGCTCATGTCCTTGGCGTAGGCTGTGATCGTCTTCACGTCATCGAGGACCGCCCTGCGCTGGGCGAGGATCGCCCTCGCGCCCTCGGCGGCGGACTCAAGGCGCTCCTGCCGCTCCTTGTGGTCCCGGATGCGGTGGGCGAAGTCGGCCATGTTGAACTCGGTCGTCGTCTCCACGAGGTCGTAGAGCCGTCCCAGCCTGCCCCTCACGTCGGCAAGCTCCGACTCGATGGTCTCCAGCCGCTTGCGCTCCTCTCCGGCAACGTCGTCCATCTGCTCGTCCACGACGTTGACCAGACTCCGAATGTTGCCCTCGGTCAGGATGTTGGAGCGAATCAGGCCGACGACCAGTTCCTCGAACTGCCGGGCGTCCACCCTGGGCGAGTCGCAGGACCCGGGGGCGCGCTTCACGAAGGAGTGGCAGACGTAGTAGGGGAACGTGCCCCTGCTGGAGTAGCGGCCAGAGAGCGCCCTCTTGCACCTGTAGCACTTGACCAGTCCGCTCAGCAGGAAGGTGCTTCCGACCCTGCGGGGGTGGGTAACCCTGGGAGCGCGGGAGCGCAGTATGCTGTTCACCCGCTCGAACTGGGCCTTGGTGACGGTGGCGGGAAACGCCTTTTCCACCCGCACCGGCTCGGCCCCGTCCTTGGCGTTGTTGCCCCATACGAGGGTGCCCAAGTACGCCTCGTTTCTGAGCATGTTGTGGACCGTGGGCTTGTTCCAGAGCTTTCCCTTGGGGCTGGCGATGCCGTCGTCGTTGAGGATGCGGACGATCTTCATCATCCCCTTGCGGGACTCGGCCAGGTCGAAGATGCGCTTGACGACGCCGGTCGTTTCGGGGTCCGGCTCCAGGGCGGGCCTCTCCTTGGGTCCGTCCTGCACCTTGACCTTCCTGTAGCCGTAGGGGGCCATGGGAGCGACCCAGAAGCCTCGGGAGGCGGCCTCGCGCATTCCGCGCAAGACCTCCATCGCCAAATTCTCGCTGTAGAACTCGTCCACGGTCTCGATGATGCCTTCGAGAAGCCTGCCCGTGGGGTTGTCCTCGGCCTGCTCTGTGATGGAGACGACGCGGAGGCCCTTGCGCCTGAGCATGGACTTCAGGACGACGGCGTGCTCCCGCTTGCGGGTGAATCTACTAAATTTCCAGACCAAAATCTCCTCGAAAGGGGCCTCGGTCCTCTTGGCCTCGTCCAGCATTTTCTGAAACTCGGGGCGGTTCATCACGCGCCCGCTCTCGGCCTCGTCCACGTACTCCCGGACGACTTCGTAGCCATTCTTGTCGGCGTAGTCCCTGAGCGCCCTCAGCTGGGCGGACACGGACAGGTCCACGTCCTGGCGATCGCTGGAGACCCTGGCGTAGAGGGCCGCCGGCGTGCGGTCGTTTCGTTCACTCATCTGTTCCTCCTTCTCCTTCCTGCTGTTCGTTCCGGCGGGTCTCGGCCCGTTGGCGGCGTTCCTGCCGCAGCCACTCCCGTTCGTCCATGTACAGGCGCAGAGCTTCACGGATCAGCTCGCTCATGGTGCGGTCCTCCTCCTGCATCAGCTGCCTGACCTGCTCTTCCATCTGAGGGGGCAGGGAGAAGGTGATGACCTTGGACTTCCTGGGAGTGGTCATTCTCTCTTTTTGCTCCTAAGTGTCATACAATGTCATAACAGTATCATGAACGAACCGGATGCCGGTGTCAAGGGCCGCAGCCCCTATAAGAGACGTTCCAAATCGGGTAAAATGGGGTGGTAGACACTGAGAAGGAGAAGCTCTCTCTATGGGGACATTCAAGTGGCCGCTGCGGATTTCCAGCATGGACGGCCAGCAGGAGCGGGAGGTAGAGGCGACGGTGGACACCGGGGACGCCTACACGACGCTGCCCGGGAGCTTTCTGCGCGAGCTGGGGATCGAGCCGATGGACAAGGGCGTTTTCCTTCTCGCCGACGGTCGAAGGGTGGAGATGGACATTGGGAGAGCCTGGGCGACGGTTGAAGGCTCCAGCGAGGTCACTCTCGGAGGTGCGGTCCCTGCGGGCGAGCAGGGAGAGGCCCCGGTCGGTGAGGGCCAGTCGTCCTCCCGCCTCCCGGGGACGGGCCGCGAGGCCGAAGCCTTCTAGGGGGATGACGATGTTGGAGGCCCGCTGGGGCGTGACGTCCAGCAGCCCGGCCAGCTCCCCCAGGGATATCCAGGGCCAATCGGAGATGAGGTCGAGGGCGCGCTTCTCGGCGGGCCTGAGCACGACGGGCAGCATCCGGTCGGTCATGTCCGATGCTGCTCCCCGGTCGGGCAGGTCGGCGGGCGGGTCGGCCCGTCCGGGTTCCGGCTCCAGCAGCAGCCCGCCGCCGGGGGCCGCCCGTTCGAGGGCGTAGCGCAGGGCGACGGATGCGCCGACCCTGGGCGGGCTCCATACCCGCTCGCCCGCTCCGGCAAGGACCGCATCGCGTTCGAGGGCCAGCAGCGCCGGTGCGTCGGTGGTCGAGAGCGCCCTTCGCGCGTGCCTGAGCCGCACCTCGTCGGCAGCGAGGACGAGCACCGTTCCGGGCATCGGCCAGTCGCGCAGCCGCCAGAGGCGCTTGGCGAAGCCCGACCTGTCGGCGGTGGGTCCCTGCCGGACGACGCCCACGGTCCTCCCGCCGGGAAGGGTCATGGCGGCGTCCAGGGGGATGGAGCGGTACCAGTGGAAGCGGACGGGGAACGCCACGTCGGAGACGGCGGAGGCGACTCCGTAGATCGATGTCAGGGCGTCCAGGCGCTCCATCAGGCTGCGCCGCCACTGGGCCGAGACGGGCCAGTGGCGCACCAGCTCGTCGGGGGCCATGCCCTCGTCACAGGCGAGCTTGTGCAGGCCAGCGGCGGTGAGGTGGAACCTCCGCGCCTGGGGAAGCAACTCCGTCGCGTGGAGCACGGATGCGCAGAGCCCGCCGGACTCCAGCCTCTCTATGGCCTCGTAGACCGCGCCCTTGGACCAGCCGGTGACGGCGACCATCTCCAGCCGGTTGAGGAAGGGCATGGACGCCAGGGCGCGCAGCAGGTCGGGTTCGCATCCTTCGGGTCTCATTCCTCGGCCTCCTTCCGCCTGCTCCGCCGGCTCCTGCGATCCGGCCCCCGCTCGGCGTCCTGCTTCCGCTGCTGCTGTCCGTCGTCCTCCTCAAGCGCTTCGACGCCCCTGCGGAACTCCTCCACCTTCAGGTCTCCCTCCGCGTCGCCGTAGGCGATCTGCGGGGCCGGGACGGTGTATCCGGCTGCCGCCTCGCGGATGCGGGCGGCGGCATCGGGGTCTCCCTCCTCCGGCTTGCGCACCTGCATTGAGAAGGCGGGCATCCGTTCCGTTCCCACGGTTGCGCGGACGTAGCAGTGGTGCACGGGCAGCGACACGATGTCGTCCTCGCTCACCCGGTCCTTGCCCAGCTCCCACACCAGCGTCCTGGCGTCGTTGCCCGCCACCTGGAAGATAGCCAGACAGCCCACGTTGGCCAGGATGGTGTCCCGCATGGTCAGGGAGAGGTCGTCCAGCTTGGCCAAGCTCTGGGTGGCGAGGATGAAGATCGCCCCGAACTTCCCCAGCTCGCTGAGCATCGACTCGTAGTCCACGCCGGGCATAGACTGCATCTCGTCCACGACGACCAGGGCGCCGCGCCTTCTGCTCAGGGGCAGGCTTCCCTGCTCCCGTATCACGGCGTCCACCAGGTTGAGGAGGGACGCGCCCACCAGGGCGGCCACGTCCCTGCCCACGGTGCCCTGCGATGTCGATACAAGCAGGACTCCGCCGTCGTGGATGGTGCGGCGCAGGTCGATGGTCGAGCGGCGCTGTCCCAGGATGGCCCGCGCCCGCTTCGACGATGCGTAGTAGGAGAGGCGGGTCTGCACGGGGGCCAGGGCCTCGGCCCGGTACTGGCGGTGCCAGCTTCCGAAGTCGCGCGCCCACCACTCAAGCAGATAGGGGTCCTCGATCTTCGCCAGCACCCCGTTGCGGAAGGGGTCGTTGGACAGCAGCCGCAGCCCGTCCAGGATGGTGTACTGGGCCTCCGCCTCCACCTGCTCGTTGGCCTCGTGAAGGGTCTTGACGGTGAACTCCAATATGGACTGCATCCTCGGTCCCCACTGCTCCCAGAGACCCTTGGCGACGCGCACCACCGAGTCGGCGGTGCGGTCCCGGTCGGCGAAGATGCGGGTGTCCAGCAGGTTGATGCCGGGAGCGGGTCTCGTCCGACAGGTCGATGAGCTTCACGCCGTCTATCAGCGACTCGGGGACGTGCTCCATCAGCCCGGCCACCAGGTCGGTGTGGGGGTCAATGACGACGATGGCGTCGGGGTCCCTGCCTGCCGCCTTCTCCCGCATCTTGTGGGCGACGAGGTGGTGCATGAGGGTGGACTTGCCCATGCGCGTGCGTGCCACGTAGAGGTGGTGTCGCCTGAGCAGGTCTTCGGGGAAGCGGATCTCCCGCTTCGCAGCCCCGGTGGTGTCTCCAACGAGCGCGCCGCCCCGGACGCCCTTGGCCGAGGGGCTGAGCGCCCTGGCGCCGGAGCGCTCCACCAGGGGTGTCTCGTCCCCAGCTCCCGGCGGGTGCCACAGCGAGGCGACCTCGCGAACGCCCAGCACGCTGCGCCCGCCGAACAGGCCGGGGCCTGACGGGTGCAGCATCTCCGGGTCGGGCACGGCGGGCCGTACCCTGCCCACCTTGAACCGCGCCCCTGCGGGGTTGTCGTAGTGGCGGTAGGCGGCGGCCACCGGTCCGAGAAGTTCCCTGGCCCGCTCCTGCCCGGTGTCGGCGGGGAGAACGGCGACGACCTGTAGCTCGGCGTCGAAGGCGATGCGGGAGATTTTTTCGCGTATGAGTAGCGGGTCTTCGACGCGCCTGCGAGCCTTCTTCCAGCGCCACCACGCCCAGCCGCCCGCGGCCAGCCCCAGGGCCGCTCCCATGCCGAGGAGGGCCGCCTTCCATATCTCGCCGTCCTGCACCCACAGGTAGCCCTGGAGGGCGGCCAGCGCCCCGATGCCGAGGACGGCCATCGTCACGCCGTCCATCTGGAGAGGCTTGGTCTGGAAGGTGTAGGACGGCTCCCGCGGCTCCATGCCGGGCCGCCTGTGGGCCTTGTCCATGTGGGCCTGGGACCAGTCGGGGCCGAGGGAGCGCAGCATCAGACGGGCCACGACGCGCTCCCCCTCGTTGAGGGCCGTCAGAGCGCCCATGAGGGCGATGAGGGGGTCTGAGCCGGGGTCGAGCAGGTCGTCGTCCCTGAAGGTGCGCAACGGCACGTACTCGGGGCCGCCGGCCCGCAGGGTCATCGACCACGCCTGCTCGCCCTCTTCGAGCCTCAGCGGGTCTTCCTCCGGGTCGAGCCTCTGGATGCGGGCCTGGGGGTAGTGGGCCGAGAGCTGGCCGCGCACCACGGCGGCGTCGAGGCAGCGGGCCATGAGGGTCACGCCGTCCATGTCGGCGGCAAGCTCCAGGGAGAAGGACTCCGGCACCGCGATGGACTGGAGCAGGTTCTCCACGCCCAGCAGGGTGCGCTCTCCGGCTCGCGGCGGCGTCACCGCCAGCAGCACGGGTATTTTCTTCCCTTCGTCGGTCCCAAACAGGATGTTCCTTGGGTTCAGTTTCATTGGAATGGCTCCTCTTTGTATGGGTCTTTCTTTTGCGTTCTGGCTCTTCTATCGGTGTGCGCCCGGCCTCCACTCGATGACCGCCGTCTCCTCCGGGGTGGCCTCGATGCGCACGGGAAAGCGGTTGCCCTTGGCGAGAAGCAGGCCGTCACCGCGAGGACACGACAGCAGCCAGCGTTGGAGATCCTCGGGCAGGTCGAAGGCGTCGCCCACCGTGCCGATGGCGGCGGCGTCCTGCTGGAGGAGCAGCTTGAAGGCGGCGTTCTGGAGCAGGGCGCGACCGGAGTGGCCGGTGATCGTTCGCGAAGAATCCTCGGAGAGGAGGTCCTGCACGTCCTGCGTGATGAACTGCAACCCCAGCCGGTGTTTTCTTGCTCTCTTTGCCATAGAGACCATGAAGGCCGCGCCCTCGGGGTGCTGCATGATGCTCCACACCTCGTCCACCACCAGCAGGCGGGGCTTGGGGTTCTGCGCCGCAGCCGCCCACACCGTCTCGGTGCAGACCATCGCGGCGGCGGGCCTCAGCTCCGGTTCAAGCAGGTGCAAGTCGAAGACCGTCACCAGGGCCTCGCTCCCCAGCAGGTCGTCGCCCTCGTCGGAGAGGAGGTTGCGCAGGCTGCCGGTGGCGAAGGGCCTGAGCAGGCGGGCGAGAGCCTGCCCCGAACTCGATTCGGGGTCTCGGTCTCCCGCCTCGCTCTCTTGCAGATATGCGTAGAAATCCCTGAAGCCGGTGCGCTCGCGGGGCTGGGCGTAGTAGCCGGCAAGGGCGTGGTCGAGGGATGCCCTCCGTTCCGCGCCGAGGCTCTCTCCCACCATGACCTCGATGAGGCGTCGCAGGCTGCCGATGCGCTGGAGCATCTCCTCTGAGTCGCCCCGCTCGATGACGAAGGGGTTCATGCCCTGCCCGGGGACGCCGGGACTGAGCACGCGCCCTCCGGCTGCACGAGCCATGTCCGCGTACTCGCCCTCGGGGTCGATGACGTAGGCGGTCACGCCGCGCGTGAGTCCTCTGAGCACGCCCAGCTTGGTCGAGAAGCTCTTGCCGCTCCCCGACCTGGCGAGGACGGCGGTGTTGGCGTTGAGGTGGGTCCCGTCCCAGGGGTCGTAGACCACCGGGGAGCAGGCCCGCATGTCGATGCCGTAGAGGGTGCCGCTCCTTGTATCCAGGTCGGGAGGCGAGAAGGGGAAGAGCCTTGCAATGCTGGAGGTGTCCAGGCTGCGCCACTCGGCCACGGCGTTCAGGGCTAGGGGCAGGGTCGAGAGCAGACCCTCGCGCTGTCTGAAGGCGAGATTGCCCAGGGTGGCGGCGAAGTGGGCCTTGGCCCGCTGGGTCATCTCCTTGAGTGACGCCTCGTCCTTCGCGTGGAGGGTCACAGATAGTGAGGAGTGGAAGAGCCTCTCCCTGCCCCGCTGCACCTCGTCCCTGAGCCGAGTGATGTCCTCCAGGGCGATCTCCGCCTCCGGGGACATGGTGCGGCCCCGCTTGAAGGACAGGCTCTGGGCCGACTCGAAGCGGACCTTCTGCCACTCCAGCGTCCTGGCAGCCTGCTCCGCCGGTATGGGGCCGACATGGACGGACAGGTCCATGGGCGCTCCCGCCGCCATCAGCCCCTGGAGGAAACCGGGGGCCAGGGAGCGGGGCCACTTACCCAGGTGCAGGGAGCGCACCAGCCGGTCTCCGACGCGCACGTCGCGGCGGCCCATCTCCACCTCGACGGTTGCGTCCTCGTCGAAGTCGGAGGGCGAGCCGCCGAGGGCTGCCGACACGAGAAACATCCGAAGCTGCCTGCCTCTCAGGGGGTGGACGGAGAGACCGGCCCTGGCCAGCAGGCCCCGCAGGTCGTCGATGCGGGTGTGCTCGCACACTGCGTAGAACCGCCGGTCGAGGATGCCGTCACGGTTCTCAAGGTCGGTCAGGAGTCGCCGGAGGGACTCGGCCGCCGCCCTCGTCTGCGGAGGAAGGTCGGCGGGCTGGGTCTCTTGCAGCTTCTCCCGCATCCCTCCGAGGCGCGGCGGGTGCTGCCGGATGAGCAACTGGGCGGGGAAGTCCAGGGCGTTGAGCGCCCCGGCGAAGGCCCCCAGCTTCGGCTCGTCGATCTCAAGGCCCATCACCTCGCAGACGCCCAGCTTCACCCCGTCCAGCCGCACCGGGTCGTCCTCTTCGAGATGCGAGAGCATGAAGAACAGGGGGAGTTCCGGCGGCGGCTTGGGAGCGGGAGTCTCGGGTTCAAGGCTCGGCTCCGGCGGCAGGCCGGCTTCGTGCGACGGAGTCGGTTCTCCACGCCCCACGAGTCGCCGCACACGCTCCTTCAACGTGAGCAGCGGGAGCAATGTAGGAGGAATCCCGGACCGGGCCTTGTTCAGGTCGCCGGGTTCCTCGGACCGGACGTTGGGGCCGCGCCTCGAATCGTCGTGCGGCGCGGTGGCGTCCGCATCCGCAGGCTCCTGCACTCTGCGTCTCGTCAACAGTCGAATAAGCTCTTTCAACAGGGGTGTTCTCCTTCGCTCTATGGGGTTGGGAGGGATGGGATGACGCCGTGCCTGAGCAGGGTCGCGACGCCCTTGGCCGACAACACCAGGACGAGGCCCACCACCGCTAGGACGACGGCGGCCTTGGCCCTGCCCCCGCCGCGCTCCTCGCCCCCCTCCGCCATCAGGACAAACCCGGCCCAGACGATGGCGAAGATGGCAAGTCCGGCCCCGGCGTAGGCCATCGCCGTGAGCACGCGGTCGAAGGCGTCGAGCATGGCCTGCTCCTCCGGCGGGGCCGCGCCGGTGTTCGCCAGCGCAGCCCCGGCCAGGAGGGTTGCCGTGAGGAAGCGCCTCACCAGGGCCACTCCCATCCCAGCGAGTCGAACCAGCCACGAAGCCCGTCCGCGGGCTCCTGCTCTGCGGGCGGGTCTTCCGGCTCGGGCTCCGGCAGGACCAGGGCGGCGTAGGGGTCGTCGGATCCAATGGCGGATGCCAGTGACAGGGACTCATCCCGCGTGCGGGTGACGGGCTCGCGCTCCACCGTCTCGGCCTTGACGTGCTCCTTGTGCAGGACGTCCACCGTCACCTCCCTGGTAATGGTGGTGCTGGGGACGTGGGCGTAGGCCGTCGCGGTGACGGTCTCCGTTGTGCCGTCCTCGCAGGCGGCCGTCGCCGTCTGGCTGTCCGAGTCGCTGTCCCCCGGGCGGTGCAGTTGCACGGTCCTGGTGACCTGCTCCGTCCGCTCCGGGTGGTGGGTGAGCACGGTCAGCGGGGGAATGGGGATGCTCAGGTTCGCCTCAAGGCTCGCGTCCAGCGTTACGGCGTGCATCGCCTCGCCAATGGGCACGGGCAGCCTGAAGATGGTCTCGCCGTCGGGGACGAAGGGAACGGCAGCCTGGGACCCTCCGATGGTGGCGGTGATCGTCCCGGTGATGGCCGTCACCCCGGCGTCCATCACCGTCGTCTCGGTGACGCTCTCGTGCCCGGCCACCGTCTGAAGCTCGACCGAGTGCCCGATGCCCGTCACGCACCCCGATTTGACTACTCCCCTGACCGCTCCCGGCGTCCAGCCCAGGGAGGTGAGTTTCAGATCGCAGAGCTCGCCCTCGATTTCCGGCAGCGGGTACGGGATCTGCTCGGGCTCGACCGTGAGCGCCCCGGCCTGTCCCAGCGTGTCCTCCCAGGACACGGTGAAGGACGGTGTGGGGCCGTGGAGGGGGAGCGAGTAGTCGATGCGCTCTCCCTCGGCCAGCGTTGCCGAGCCCCAGAAGCGGAGGGAGCGGCCCTCGCTCCCCCCGAAGGCGCGGACGCGGATGTCGACGTCGGTTGCGGCCCGCAGGGTGACGGCGGCGCGCTCGCCGGAGACGGTGAGCCCCTCGACGAATACCCGCCGTCCCTCCACCGGCTCGGTGACCTCGAAGTCGATCTCGTCACGCCAGGGCTCGTGGCCGTCGGCCAGGGCCGACTGCGGGACGGCCACGACGGCGGCCATGAGGACGGCCAGAGCCACCACCGGAATCCAGCCCATACGGGGCTTCCGGCGTCGGCTCTGCAAGGTCTCGGCTTTATGCCCTTGACCGCGCCTGTTCCCGGCGTCCTTCCCCCTGCGCTTGCCGAACCAGCGCATACGCCCGTTGCGGCGCTCCTTGTTCCTGCGGATCTTCCCGCTCTTGCGCAGCCTTGCCAGGCCGCGCCCGGCGCGCTTCGCCATCAGGCTCAGTGGGCCGGGGACGCTCCTGACCGGCTGCGGGGGCGCGGGCGGCTCGGCTCTCACCAGCTGGGACACCGGCCCCGCGTAGACCCGCGCCCCCAGCCGGTACTTCAGAAGGTCGGCGGCCACCAACGGCAGCCGCCGACCGCCTATCTTCCCCACGACCATGGCGATGCCGACCAGTCCGAAGAGGACGGCCAGCGCCATGCGCGCCTCGGAGGGACCGACGGGGGCGTAGCGGTATGCGCCGTAGGAGAGGGCGCACACCGCCGTCACCGCCACGATCTGCGGGAAGGTGAACCCCAGCAGCACCCGGTCCTCGGCCTGGACGTGGGTTGGCACTTCGTGTTCTCTCATTGCTCTCTCCTCCCTTGTGTGCGCCTACTCGGTTGGCGTTGGGGTTGCCGGGGTGGGAAGCTCGACGTCCACCGCCGGGTCCACGACCGCGTTCATCACCAGCTCCACGACGCCGTAGGCCACCAGGGCCAGGACGACGCCCGCCAGGGCGGTCATCATTGCGCTCTTGCCGCGCTCCATCTGGTGGGGCGCTCCGCTGGCGGTGAGGTACAGGTAGGCCCCGTAGATGAAGAAGCCCACGCCGATGGCTCCCACGACGCCCAGCAGGATGCCCACCAGGTTCGATATGGTCTGTGTCAGTTGTTCCATTCGTTTCACTCCTCTTTGCTTGTCGAGCCTTCCGCTCGTCTCTACCGGTCGGGGTCGGTTCGCTCCGTTACCTGCACATCGCTTCGCCTCCGTCGTGGTATCGGTCGGCGCGGGTCTCGTTCGCGCCTGTGTGATTTCGTCGTCTCGACCGGGCTACTCGCCGCTGCTCCGGGGCTCTCCGCCGCCGTCTCCGCCTGCCGATGGGGTCGCCATCGAAGCCGCCGAGCTGATGCCGCCAGCCGCCGCCGACAGGCCCGCGCTCGCGGCCATCGCACCCACGGCTGCGCCTCCCGGTCCTCCGGCTGCTCCCCCCGCGACGAGGCCGATGGTCTTTGCGGACCGCACCATCGAGGCGGGCAGGTTCATGCCGAAGTAGAGCATCGAGAGCCAGCTATCGAAGGTCCCGGCGTTGCCCATCATTGAGGGCACCCGGGTCGCCATGTAGACGAAGGCCAGGGACAACAGGAGCTTCCAGATCAGGTCCTGCACCGGCTCGAAGGCCGCTATCTGCGCCACCTCGTTGAGAAAGCCGAACCCCAGGGCCAGGGCGATGAGCTGGATGGCCTGCTGGAACACCGTCGTCATGAAGAGCCTGAGCCAGTGCCTTCCCCAACCCGCCGTGTGGGGCAGGATCCACAGACCCAACGCGATGGGGGCAAGGGCCAGCAGGATGTCGATGAGGGCAAGGCGCAGCACCATCTGCACGATGACGTAGAGGACGAAGAAGCCGTAGACCAGATAGAGGACGGCCAGCAGCAGGGCCATTCCCACGCTCCCGGCGTTGACGGCGGTCAAGAGAGTGCGAAGCGTCGAGCGGAGCAGGTCTCCGGGGGTGACGTCGAGGGAGACGGCTATGAAGCCGGACACGGCGTCGGCCACGTCGATGACCAGAGCGCACCACCAGAGGGACGACGCGGCGGCCACAAGGCCAAGCACCAGGCGGGGCACCATCTCCTGCCACCCCGCCTGCTGGCGGCCCAGGTGCTCGGAGACGATGAGGCTCAGCCCCATCCAGCCGAGGATCACCACCAGCGCGCCGGAGGTGACGGCCCAGACGACCATCCACGCCTGGCGCACCAGGTCGTGGGCGTAGGTGAGGTCCGCAGGGGTGCCGGTGAGGATGTCGCTCATCGGCTACCCGCCCCCGCAGTTGGCGACGTCCTCGCCCGACGCCCGTTCCACGACGCCGCAGAGGGTCCCGTGGACGCCCTCGATCATCCAGCCGGCGAAGGCCCTCGCCCAGCGCACAGGGTTGAGGGCGCTAAGAATCTTGTCCCAGATGCGTCCCGGTTGGTGGATGGGGACGACGGCGTAGAAGTCGCCACGTTTCCCGTCCCCGGACTGGACCAGCATGACCAGCAGGTACGCCCGGTCCCGGTCGAGGTCGGGCTGCTCGTCGAGGGCGGGGTACTCCCACGAGTACTCCCAGCCGTCGCTTCTCTTCTTCTCGCCGCCGCTGACCCGGTAGACGGCGCTGATCCAGTCGCCGGTGTCGGCGTCGCGGACGGCGTAGTGGAGCGCCACGATCTTGCGGTCGAAGACGGGGCGGGCGACGAACTCGCCGCCGCCCTTGCGCTCCACGAAGTCCCTGTCGGCGTTGACGAGGGTTATCTCGTCTCCGGGCGGAGTTTGAGCCAGGGCGCTGTTGCTCGCGGGGGTCGCCACCAGCGCCGCCAATAGCAGCGCGGATGCCAGGGGAATAAACCGCCTGAAAGACCGGAGTTTCGATCTCAGCGCCACCTTCGTTCACCTCTTTTCTGCGGTCTGCCGCCAATGGCCGGGTTGCGGCGGTCGCAAAAAAGTGTGAACAGATGAAACTGGAAATAAGACCCCTCATAGCTCCCCGCACGAATGCGGGGTGTTACGGGCCGTTCCCCTATGAGTCTGCGCACGGATGCGGGGGGTTACAGGCCCTCTTTTTTTCGGCCCCTTTCGTGCAGTATTGGGGGTGTACAGGAGTTTGAGTTTGGTAACAGCGCGGCCTGAGTCGTGATTTCGTAGCTGAAACAGGGGTAAATCACCCCCCTACAGGACATGAACAGGAAACACTTTGTCGAAACACGGTGTTCCGGACCGCAATGACATCGCCAAACGGGGGAAATGACATCGGCAGGCCGGTTGGAGTGTCGTCCCAATGACATTAGCCCCAGGAAAATGCGATTGAAGTGGGGGTGCATGACGTCCCCGAAAATCGTGGTCAGAGACCGATGGAAGGGCCGGAACGCACCTGCCCGGAGACTTGGGTGGGATTTTGGGGAGGAGGAAAATCTATGAAAACGACCGAACACGGCATCGAAGACAGCAAGGACATCGAGAACATGCACCACATGCGGCTGATGACGCTGCTGCAAGAGCTGGTGCGGGACAAGGGGTTCAAGGGCGCGGCCCGGGTGCTGGAGCTGGACCAGCGGACGGTGGCCGAGTGCGCCAGGACGGGGCAGCTGTCGAGGCGGGTGCGCCATGCCCTGGAGCGAGCGTTGCAGGAGGGCGTCGGTTCTGCGGCGGCACGGCAGCGGGAGCGCAACGACAGGCTGGAGAAGCGGGTCGAGGCGCTTCAGAAGGAGCATGAGACGTTGGCAAAGGGCTACGACATCCTGGGCAAGGAGCTGCGCAGGCGGATGGCCGTCGTCGAGGGCCGGGTTGAAGCGCTGAAGGGCAGCGATGCCCAGGGGACCGGGGCCGGTCACGCCGGCGCCGGTCCCTCCCACTCGGAGAGCGGCGCGGCGGACGCTGGAAGGAAGCCATCGTCGAGGCCCACGGTGCGGCGGGAGTACCCCGACCTCGTGACGCGGGAGCCCGCCCCCGACGACGGGGAGGTGTTCGGCGATGCGTGGGCGCTCATCGTCGAGTGGCGGCAGCTCAAGGACGCGCACCCCAACGACGGGAAGGGCACTGCGTGGCTGGCTGCGGAGGAGCGCCTGCGGATGGTGGAGCTGGCCCTGCTCGAAGACCACGGGATGACGCTTCCCCCGGAGAAGCGGCCGCTGCGGGGGTTCGACCGCGACGGGCAAGTCAACTGGCGAAGGACGGCGCTCTTCGACACGCGGAGAGCGCTCAAAAGGCGGGAGCTTCTGAACAGGCTGAGCTTCGGACTCTTGTGGCGGTAGCTGGGCCGGGAGTGCGGCGGGTTTGCAGGCAACTTTAGTGAACGATTTGACGTCAATCTGCGAAAGGGGGGCCGCAGGCCCTCTTTTGCGGGTTTCGGGCCGACGATAATGAGTGTGCTGTTAGGCTTTTTCCAAGGTTTCCGACCATAGAAACCCTGGGTGCGTGATCCCTGTTGCACGGGCACGACCGGAGGATGATTCGCTCTCCCCCGGTCTCCCACGAGGGAATGCTGCCGAAGCGGAGTTGACGATGGTCCTTCGCAGGCAGCTCGGACCGAAACGACGGAGTTGACGCAAGGGCCTCCGTCCTCGGTCCAGTCCGGCGGTTGGGGTTCGACGTTGGTCCTCCACCTGCTGGGCACCAGTCCGGTGAGTCGGAGTTGATCGCTTCGGTCGCTGGGCACCGGTCCGGCGAATCGGAGTTGATCGCTTCATTCGTTGGACTCAGGTCTGGCGTTGGGAGTAGACCGCTCTCGCCGCTGGACAACTTGGGACGGAGCGCTCCCCTTGCGCCTCGTCCTCACATGGTCGGTCGGAATGCGTCTGTCGTTTCGACCGGCTCCTCATGCCCGCGGCATGGCTGAAACGCAGCCAGGCCGCACCTTCGACATGCGCCGGTCTGCCGTGGAAAGCAGGCTGGCCGCTTCACGTCTCGCAGCTTCCCCCACAGACTTGGACGCTGCGCACGCGGGCCAAGCTGCGTCTTTCTCCCATGTGCTGGTATGCGATGAGGTCGTAGGACAGCCGCTCCCTTCGTAGCAGCTCTCCCGGAGTCGATTCCCCCAGCGAATCACCCTGGGCAAGCTGCGACTACTTCACCCTGCTCCGTCCCCGCGTCCGGCATCCGACCGTGGGCAGGGTGCATCTTGCGTCAACCGATCCCATCACACACAACCCGCGCCCTGGATGCCGCGCGGGTCAACAACATCGTAGGAGGTGCACATGCACGTTGAGTAACAGGTAGGCGAGGTCGAGGGCGTCGCAGTCAGCTTCGGCGGCTCGACGCCCCGACACCCGGCCTGGAGGCCCCTGCGTCGCTGACGAAGGGTCTTCTGGCCTCAGAGCAGTTGGTGAGCTAAGGGCCGCTTCTCTCGCAAGGGGAGGCGGCCCTTCCCTTTGCCAGGAACAGGCGAATGCAACGCCAACACAAACGGAGACAGTCCCGGCCAACCGGGACGCCAATTCGAGCGGGACTGTCTCCACCGAGGGCGGTGGCGGCCGTCCCGCGTCTTCATTCAAAGGAGAAGTGACATGACGACGGCAACCACACCAACGACCACCAACCGGACGACGCAGACACTTGAAGAGCGCAAGGGCAGGCCCGAGAGCGAGCTCAGGGCGGCGGCGAGAAAGCGGGGACTCACCATGAAGGAGCTGGCGGCCCTGATGGGCGTCAGCGCAAGCCACCTCTCCCAGGTCGGCACGGGCAAGAAGACTTGGACCCCCATCCTGCGGGAGAAGGCCATCGCCGTGCTGGGCGAGGTCCCGGGTCAGGGGACCGTCTACCGCCAGGGCGGCGTCGTGACCGGCGAGAGCAGCTTCATCCGGGAGCGCGCCCGCGAGATGGGAATGACCATGCGGGACCTGGCCGACCGCGCCGGGGTGTCCTACAGCTACATGACGGACGTATCTCGAGGCCGCAAGAACATGGGCGTCAAGGTCCAGGCCAGGGTAGAGTCGGCGCTCAAGGCCCCGGCCAGGGTCGCTCCCGCACAGTGCGCCAACCGCCCGGCGAGCGTGGTAAGCGGGCAGAGCAGCTACGTCCGGGAGCGCGCCCGCGCCCTGGGCATGACCATGCGGGAGCTCGCCGAGCGGGTCGGCGTGTCCGCCAGCTACATGTCAATGGTGTCCCGCGGCCGCAGGAGCATGGGCGTGAGGGTCCAGGCGCTGGTAGAGGCGGCGCTGGAGGCCGAGGCGACGGTCGCGTCCGCGCAGCTTGCCTGCGTCGACCCGAAGGCCGTGTGGGACCGCATGGACGCTCACGGGATCAGCCAGAACGAGGTCGCACGGCGAGCGGGCATCAGCTCCTCGTACCTCTCCCACATCATGAACGGCAGGTCCACTCCGTCGGCGGGCTTGCTGAAGAGGCTGCACGCCGTGCTGTTCCGGCGCGCGAAGTCGGAGGAACGGGTCGTGCCCGCCGAGGTGAAGGTGCTGGGCTGGCGAAAGGGCGAGCGGAGCGGGATGGTGGTGCGCGGCGTCGGCGGGCCTGGGCGTGGCGCTAAAGCTGTCGGCGGCGGAACCGTTCGGGTCGGCGGTCGCGTGCCCTGGGGCGCGAAGGCGGAGTTCGCCTACCGCGCCGGGTACGACGGCCGGGGCCGGTTGTCGATGACACCCGTCCTGATGCCGGGCTACTCCGCCATGCTCAAGCAGCCGGAGACGGCAGCCGACTAGTGAGGCGTGGGAGAGACCGTCGACGCGTCGACGGTCTCTCCCTGCTTCGTGTGAATGCCGCCCCTTTTTGTTGCCCGAAGTCATCGCACGTCTTCCCTGCATCTGTTTCAGAGGCAGGGAAACCCCACATCGAAGTCACGTCCGCGCGGCGGCGCTACCGCGCCGCCCGCCCCTCGGCCTCGCCTCCCCGCTTCTCCAGCGCCTCGTGGGCCAGGTCCCTCGCATCCCGCGCCGCACGGTGGCCCGGTATGATGCCGATTATGGCCTCGAAGTCCTCAACGGCGCTCTCGAACCGGGCCGCGTACATGCGGGCGATCCCCCGGCTGTAGAGGACGTCCGTGTTGCGGGGGTCGAGGTCGAGCACCCTGCTGTAGTCCTCTATCGCCTGCTCGTGCCGCTCCAGGCTGCTGTGGGCCAAACCCCGGGCTGCGAGGGCCTCTGCGCTGCCGGGCTCAAGCTCCAGGGACCGGTCGAAGTCCCCGACCGCCTCGTCGTAGCGGCCCAGGTTGCCAAGAGCGATGCCCCTGCCCCGGAGCGCCGAGGCGTTGTCGGGGTCGAGCCTCAGCACGGCGGCGAAGTCGTCGAGCGCGGCCTCGTGTGCGCCGAGATTGACGTTGGTGATCCCCCTGGCGTAGAAGGCGAGGCCGTACCTCTCTTCGATCTCGATGGCGGCGTCGAAGTCCCTGACCGCCCTGTCCATCCGGCCCATGTCGCGGTACGCCATGCCCCGGTGGTAGCGGGCGTCGGCGAGGTTGGGATTCAAGTCTATGGCCCTGCTCAGGTCCTTCACCGCCCGGTGGCGGTTGCCCATCGCCAGGTGGGTCAATCCCCTGTTGTAGTGGGCGTCGGCGTCGCCGGGAGCCAGGGTGACGGCCACGTCGAAGTCGCTCATCGCCCCGGCAAGGTCGCCCAGCTCCGACTTGCACGCCCCCCGGCTGTAGTGCGCCACGGCGTCGACGGGGGCCAGGCAGATGGCGTCGTCGTAGTCCTCCACCGCCAGGCGGTATTCTTCCAGCCTGCCGTAGGCCCGCGCCCTGTCCAGGTGGGCGCCCGCGTTGTCGGGGTCCAGGGCGATGACCCTACCATAGTCCTCCGCCGCAAGGCGGTGCTCCCCCAGCTCGGCGTATGCCAGTCCCCTGGCGGCCAAGGCGTCAGCGTCTCGGGGGTTCGCCTCGATCCTCTCTGTCAGTTGTTCGATCATCCGGCGAAGGTCATCGCGGCCCATCCCGTCCATTATCTTGCGGGGCCTGCGGTACTCTTCTTCCGATGGATTCCCCTGGTCCGTCCCGTCATGCTCCTCGCTCATGACGCTCCTTCCGTATGTCCTGGCGTTCTCCTACTGAGCGACTCCCTCGCTGCGTGGACTGCGGCCTCGGATGGCGCAGGCTGCGGCCTGCAGCCGGGACCTCGAATCGGTCTCCACCAGCGGAAGGCCGCGACGGGCCATCCCCTCGCGGCCTCTCTCCAACGGAGTGGTGTCGTCCTCCGCCCCTACGGGACCGCCGCCAACCATGCCTTTATGATGATGCGGCCGCTCCCGTAAGGCAACGCCGGTTTGACGGGTGCGTATGGGGGAGAGAGGCCCGGCCATCTGTGCCGTCCCTTTGCGTTTCCGGCTCCCTAGCCGGTGAACAGGTGGGCGAGACCCAGAGGTCTCGCCAGGGCCACCAGCGCCATCATGTTCCGCATGCTGGGGAGTGCCCGTCCGTTCCTCCAGCGCCGTATCGTCTCGTGGTGGACGTCGAGACGGCGGGCGATCTCCGCCCACGACAGCCCCGATTCCCTCTTGAACCGCTCCAGCCGCTCAGGGAAATCGTCGGGGAAGTCGTAGGTTATTCTGCTGTGGTGAATCCTCTGCCGCGGCATGGCGCGTCGGTCCTCCATGGGGCTACTGCGCGGCCCTTTCCCCAGGGGGCGTCCAGCCGTCCGGGGCACGGCGCGCAATCGCCATGGTTCAGCCCGCTCTCACCCTACGGGTCCACGCTGACGTGGTTGGACCGGTTTCCCGCGCCGCCCGCCCCGTTGATCGCGTTCGCCCGGTACACGCGCTGCGTTCCCGCCGCCGCGTCGGTGTTGGCGCACCTGGCCGCCGCGCTCTCCGTGTCCTCCACCTACACCAGCAGCGTGTCCTACGCCTGCCTTTGGCCTCCGCCCAAGAATCCGGTAGCCGGCGCCGTGTCCTCGTCCGGGGCCTCCCGGATAAGGGGCGCCTAGCCCCCGCCGCCCACCCCCGGGCCGCGCCGCTCGCGCCCCGGGCGTCGGGCTGACGGCGGGCCGGCTATCGCTGCGCTCGCGCGTCCCCTCCCGCAGAGATTGGGACGGGTTCCGTACTCTCGGCTATGATTCCTCCCTCGACCACGGCGTGGCCTGGCCCCAACCGTCATTGCCCCAGCAGGCGACGGTGCCGTCGGTCCTCACCCCGCAGGTGTAGTCCCCATAATTGTTGGCATGATTGGCGCTGACCGAGGCGAACTGTCCCTCCGGCGGCGTGGACTCGCCATAGTGGTTACTGCCCCAGCAGGCGACGGTGCCGTCGGTCCTCACCCCGCAGGTGTGATTCTCCCCGGCGCTGACTGAGGCGAACTGCCCCTCCGGCGGCGTGGACCGGCCATCATCGTCACTGCCCCAGCAGGCGACGGTGCCGTCGGTCCTCACCCCGCAGGTGTGATTCTCCCCGGCGCTGACCGAGGCGAACTGCCCCTCCGGCGGCGTGGACTGGCCAACCCTGTTCGAGCCCACGCAGGCGACGGTGCCGTCAGTCTTCACCCCGCAGATGTGGAGGTCCCCGGCGCTGACCGAGACGAACTGCCCTTCCGGCGGCGTGGGTTCGTCAGTATCATAATATATATATCTGCCCCAGCAGGCGACGGTGCCGTCAGTCTTCACCCCGCAGGTGTAACGATGCCCGGCGCTAACGGACGCAAACTGACCCTCCGGCGGCGTGGTCTGGCCATCCCTGCCATAGCCCCAGCAGGTGACGGTGCCGTCGGTTCTTATCCCGCAGTTGTGGATCCCCCCGGCGTTGACCGAGGCGAACGTCCCCTCCGGCGGCGTGGCCTCGGCAGAGCCGTAACCGCCCCAGCAGGTGACGGTGCCGTTGGTCCTCACCCCGCAGGTGTGGATCCCCCCGGCGCTGACGGAGGCGAAATTCGCTCCTATCCAGATGTTTGCTCCGTCGACTCTGACTCGGGCTCTCAGGTCGTACAGGTTGCCCACCTCCGCCGGTATCCCTCCAGTCAGCTCGTTGTCGGACAGGTCCAGCGATTGCAGGTTGGCGAGGTTGCCCACCTCCGCCGGTATCTCTCCAGTCAGCTCGTTGTCGGACAGGTCCAGAACTTGCAGGCTGGCAAGGTCGCCCAACTGCGAGGGAATCTCCCCGGTCAAGGCGTTGTCAGACAGGTCCAACACTTGCAGGCTGGCAAGGCTGCCCAGCTCCGCGGAAATCTCCCCGCTCAAGGCGTTGTCAGACAGGTCCAACACTTGCAGGCTGGCAAGGCTGCCCAGCTCCGCGGAAATCTCCCCGCTCAACTCTCTGCCTGCCAGGTTCAAGGCTGCGACGCGACCAGTGGCGTCCACGGAAACGCCTTCCCACATGCCGAGGGGCTCCCGGCTCAGCCAGTTGTCGAGGTGGTCCGGCTGCCCCCAGGCGTTGTACTGGGCGATCAGGGCTTCGGTGTCGCCGGGGTGGTCTTCTGGAATGCATACCGGAATCTCGCCGGCGTAGCCTGCCCCGTCGCTCAGGACGCTGGATATGCATCCGCCAAGCTGGTTGCCGTCGAGCCTGATCACATCCAGGGTGGAGACGAGGTCATCCAACTCCGAGGGGATGTCCCCGGTCAGTTGATTGCTTTCGAGGTTCAGCGATTGCAGACTTCCAAGGTCGCCAAGCTCCGGCGGAATCTTTTCGGTGAGTTCGTTGCCGCCGAGGTTCAGCGATTGCAGGTTGGCGAGACTGCCCAACTCCGCTGGTATCTCTCCGGTTAGCTCATTGTCCGACAGGTCAAGCGTCGCCAAATCGGAGAGGTCAGCAAGCCAGGAGGGGATCCCTCCGGTGAATTCGTTGCCACTGAGGTCCAGTGTTTGCAGGCTGCCGAGGCTGCCCAGCTCCGAGGGTATCTTCCCGCACAGCCGGTTGTCCGAAACGTCCAAGTCCGTCAGGTTTTCGAGGTAGCCCAGCTCCGGCGTGAGCGGCGCGCCGCTCACGCCGGAAAGCGCCAGGGTCGTCAGGGCGATGAGGTGGCCGACCTCGGACGGAATCTCCGCGCCGCCCAGGTTGACGGCGAGTCCGACGACGCGGCCGTCCTCGCCGGTGGTGACGCCCGCCCACTCGCTGATGGGCGCGCGGCCTGCCCAGGTGCCGCTTTCGTCCCAGCTATCGCCGTCGGTGGTCTCGAAGATGGCCAGCAGCGCCTCCTTGTCGGTCTCCGCCGAGGTCTGCGCCGGGGGCGGGTTCGCCGGCCCGGGTGAGCAGGGGCCAGGCTCTACAGTGGGTTCTGGGGTTGGGCCGGTTGCCGAGGATTCGCCCTCTTCGGTGGGTCCGGGCGTGGCCAGGCCGAACAAGGATTGCGATCCCGAGGCTCCGGCCTCCTGCGTCGCTTCCCGCTCAGCCGCCCGTTCGAGGATCGAGCCGGGAATCTCCTCTTCTCCGGGGTCGCCCCCGTCATCGGTGCAGGCCGCGAGGGCCGTCGCAAGCAACAGCGCAAGGACGACGCTCAACAGGGTCCCGTATCTTCTCGCTCGGCTACTGGTCATTTTCTCTCTCCATTCACGTTGTGATATCCGGCTCAGGCGTCCTCCCTAGCTAGCTTGCCGACAGGAACGTCGCATCGTGGAGAACGCGCCCGCGTCTCCGCCGGTCTTGCATCTACCCTCTGGCCCGGTTGAAGGCTGGGATGAGCTGCAACACGGCGATCACCAGGAAGCACCCTCCCGCCACGAACCAGCCTATGTGGGGGATCGTGATTATGGAGACGTTGGCGCCTTGGGCGGCTTCGCTGAACTCGACGAAGATGTAGCCGTACGAGAGCAGCGTCACCGCCATCCCCGCAATGCCGGTGATTATGACCGCCCACCGGGGCAGAATCACCGATGCCGTGCTCACAGCCGCCAAGACCGCCAGGACGATGAAGAGCATTCCGGGAACGCCGTCCTCCGCCTCTCTATTAAATTCCTGAGTCACCTCCCGGAAGGTAAAGCTCAGTGTTTCTGGTTCAGACCATCCGTTGTCCGCTACCAGGGCGACGTAGGGCATGGTGAAGATGCTGAGCAGTATGAACGCGCCCAGGATTGCACCGCCGATGCCGCCGACGTTCACCCGCAGCATCCGTTGTAGCGCCCCAAGTCCCTGCAATGCGGCGGCGGGGGCCGCTGCGCCTGTTTGGGCCGCCTCGCCGGACCCGGCTACCTCCGCACCCGACGCGCCCTGTTTCTCCAGCAGCGCCTTCACATAGGCCACGGTGTGCGGCGGCATGGTCAGCACAGAGCCGTGACGAATCTGCGACGCCCCTATCGCCCCAAAGGCCAGCAGCGCCAGCCAGAAGGACACGGAGCTGAAGTAGAAGACGAGGACGATCAAGCCAAGTGCGGCTATCGCTATCCGCACCTCCACCTGGACGGCCGGGGGCAGAAAGAAGGTCCCTACCGCCGCCAGTCCGAGAATCCCCAGGAGCACGGGGTAGATCAGGGAGAGGCCGCTGGTCGCAAAGCCGAAGACGGACAGCAGGGCGATGGCTCCCAGGGCGGGAACGATGTACTCTTCCTTGATTCTCACATCTTCCTCCCAGCCCGCTTCCTCATGGCGCTGTCCCCCTATGGGAAGCGTTCGGAAGGGCAGTTGGGCGCCGGCGGTCTAATGACAAGACGCGCGGATAGGCCGTCCGGAGATAGGCGGAAATGGACGGGCCAGAGACGGGAGTGGGGCCGGAGGAGAGGGAAGGGAGTAGAGATGCCCTGCGTGATACGGGCTTCCCTGGGGTATTAGAACATATGTGTCGGGGAGGAGGGGGGGGGGGGGGGTAACGGTAACGCGCGTTCTCGCGCTGTGCGGCTGGTCAGGGGCGATGGGCTAACGGGAGCGTAGCGGCGGGACGCGGCCTTGCCTAGAGACAACCGGCCTATCGGCGATGCTGCCGACCGGGAAGCGCCCCTGTGAACGGTTACCATGTTCTCATTGCTTTCATCATGGCGTTTGCCCCAACACTCAATATATCAGCACAAAAAACAAGCTCTACTGTAGCAACGGTATTATACGCCAACTATGGCGGGGCGCGCAAGTAAGTGGGGGCGAACACGGCGGTTTGCCGGGCTTCGGCGGGCGGGGCCGAAAGGCAGGATGCGAAAAAGGGCCGGATGAGGAAGAACGGAGCAGTCGGGTTTCAGCTACTCCCTGGCTTGGATGACGACGCGGCCGCCGGTCCGAACCTGGATGCTCAGATCATACCTGTCCAGGAGAAGCATCCCCACAAGCGGGGTGCTGCCCGTCGCGTCGGCCTCGATGTCCCTGGGTTGGCCATCCCACAGAACCGTAACGTCGTAAACGTCGAATTCCACCTCAGCGTCGTTGGCCAAGAACGCGTGACCGTTGCCGACGAATGCGAGCCCCAATTCCGCCGCCAGCGCCGGCGGCAAGGTCAGGTACCCACTGTAACCCGTGTCTATGACGGCTTCGACTTCTCTAGCTTGACCCTCCGATCCTTGTAGAGGAAGGGTCACCACGGCTTCATAGCCGACGTTCACAACGCCTTCGATCACTTTGTCCTCCGAAGGGACCCGGCCCCGAAGCTGCGCAGAGCCCTGTAGCCTATCCGAACCAACCACACATCACTGGCGTCCGGTCGTTGCGCCCGTAGGCGCTGCGCTGCGACGCGCGCGTTCTCGCCAGTGGCCCAGCTTCCGCTGTTCACGTCGATGGCGACGACCTCTCCGTGGTGGTCGGCCTCGACCTGCGCTCGGATGTCCCGCTCGTAGATCTCGTCACCAAGGCGGTGCGTCTCTTCGCGTGCGCGGGTTGGGAGTCTCCTGACCCCAGTTTCTTGTGTGGGCGCCGGGGTGTCTGCGTCCCTCATACGTCCCCCTTCATGGCGTACTTTACGCCCCCATTCTACCATTTGACGAGACATAGGAAAATGCTGTACACAGGTGCGGACTCCCTGATCCACAAGGAAGTCATCCGAGAAGAGTCTTGCCCGTCACACTACAGGAATCGCAAGCCCTCGGTGTATCGACAGGCTGCCCAGCCACATCTCGAAGACGGTGGTATCTACCGTATGCGATGGTGGGCCGGAGTGGACTGAATTGCGAACTTTCTGGTTGGAGGTTTCTCTCTGAATCGTCGAAAAGAGGATATTGAGTTTACGCCTATGAAGCAAAAGGAACTTCTCTTGAAGTGGAGTTACTTGAATCGAAAAACGTATTCTATTGGTGACTTAACAAGAGCACTCAAGAAATGAATGTCATTGCATCGCAATTGGAGCACTTCCGTTGATTCTGCACTCCGAAGCCTGCACTAATCAATCATTGATGACAGACTCTCAGCCTCCTGATTTGGCTCGGATGTATTGGTCTACCCCCCTAGAGATCCATTCATCGCGCTGTAGATCATGAACATATAGTTTATTCGACAGACACAATTGCACTGGATCACCGCTGTACTTATGGGTGTCTGACCTAAGGGAAGACTGATAGCAATAAAAGATGGATCAACTCAGGTCGGAGGGCCTTGTCCTAACCAGCGGGCTTTGTCGCTATTCCGCCTTCTGGTGGGCTTCGATTGCCTCAGTAAGCATCACCTCGCTACCCCCAGGAACTGTCGAGGCCAGATGTATGATATGCCACACCTCTCCGCCGGTGGGGACCGAACCCTTCCTCCACTCCACTACGCGGCCATAGTCGATGCCGATTCGCTCGGCGAATTCCTCCCACGACAGGCCGGCGAGTTCCCTGAGTTGCTCTAGCCGCTCACCGAAGTCTTTCGGCAAGAGTTCTGGGCACGATTCCTCTGTTTGCCTGCGTGCGTCCATATTTCTACCTCCTCCATCTGTCGATGTGTACGGGGGCTTCGGGTTCGTTGGGGTTGGCTTCGTCGTTAGGCCGTGACTTTCTTTCCTTGGATATTGCATCGATAAAGCTCCAAAGAGTGTATGTCTCGGAGGCGATTCCAATCAAGAGGAGCGCGGGCATGACTGCCCCTCTTGTCTACACCTGCCCTGCGCCAACCCAAACTCGATCCTCAAGTAGAGTGCTGTCACTCCCGCTACGAGGCCAAAATGGTTAGGATGTCCCTATCCCGTTGGTCCATAGCAACCTCTTGATGAACAACGACAATCACTTTTGCCGGCGTGTTGCCTAAAGCAAAATTCTACCGAAGCGGAGCCATTTCCTTACGAAAGATGATGCTCCTATAGATTTCAAGCGGCCTCCGCTGGGAGAACCGCACACACACCTGTCTTCCACCTGCCCAATAATGTCAACGGCAAAGGTATGGGTGTAGAATCGGTGACCATGCTAGCGACTTTGGACCCGATCCACCATGTTGGAAAGCTCATCGCCGCCGGCCCCAATGGCACCAGAAGGTTTCGTAAATCGATGAGCCCGCGACTATGAAAACCCACGCCACTATAGGAGGCTAGATGGAAGAATGTGCAGAAGGCGAAGCGAAAGGGTCTGTCCATACGAGGAATGTCTCGGGAACTGGGCATCCACAGGGCCACTGTGAAAATGTATATGAATGCCAAGAGCCCACCCATAACTAGACATCGACTCAAATCCGAAGTTCCGTGATCTGGTATGATCACGGACCAAGTCAGTGACATTTATGCTGGCCACTTACACTGACATTTATTCTGACCGTCGACACCCTTCTCAGAAAAGGGGATGACGCAAACGCCGCGGCAGTGGCGTCTCTGGCCAGGGAGATCAGGACGAAGCGAGAAGAGCCGATGCAGTTGAGGGGTCAACGGTCGTCAGAACTGGAAGCACCGAAACTACCGTAATAGCCTGTCCCGCAACTCCCCAACAGGGAAGCCATCATTGGCCCAGACCGAACCATCGATGCTTATTCGTTTGCTCCCACCAGTTAGGGTCAGACTCACACCATCAGAGGATTCGCTAGTCCACTGACTTTCCAGAGCCTCCATTAGATCAAGGTTTTTGCACACCTTGTTCACACGTTCACCAATACCCGCTACGAATCGCATCTTGTCTTTGACGACGCCTAAGTCAGGTTCATCTTCAGAGCACACGGGAACGACACAAAGCAGGAAACGGTCCCCTTGTTCCACTGCTTCCTTAGCCTGCCTCGGTGTCATCCGTGCGGCATCAATACGTGTGGCCTTTACTTCCACATACCAGCAATCGGAGTCTTTCGATATTTTCAGCCCGCCGACGTCGTCCTCTGCTATGTCCTTGAACGCGAAGTCGGAGCCAACTCCCGTTCCCTCAACCAGAAAATCCTTGTCCTCCAGGGTCTTCTTTACAAGGCATTCGACTAGATTTCCAAATTGCTTATTAAGGCGTACCTTCTCTGTCTGTTTAATTCGTTCCTTTATGTAGTCAGAGGCTTTCGGATCTTTGCTTAGCAGCGCCAAGTACATTGCGGCGTCGCCCAATCGGTCAGGGTCCTTCTCCGCCGCCCTCAATATTGCCATCAGTTCATTTTCCACACTGACACGGGCCTGGTCGTCAACAGCCCAACATTCTTTCATTAGCTCAAAACGCGAAACGCGAATTGCCTCGAGCAATCTATCGATGCCGACACTGTCGGGAATTGAAGGTGTCCCGTTGTCACGGAACAGCCGACCTAACGATTGAGCAGTCGCTCTTGTGTGCCTGTCATTGCCAAGGGGAACCCAGCTGTTCCCGGCTATCGTCAGCAACCACTTGCTCTGATAGTAATGGTGGTTCTCATCACAAGTACAGGACGCCTCTTTCGCCTGCAATCCCTGGGCGTCATGGATGACCAACCATTCAGTTATGAATCGCCAAAAGAGGCGAGCACGACGTGGGCTTCTACTCGCTCGTCTGATAACACTGTTGTCGCCCCTGAAATGTACAACATCCGTCAATTCAACTGGTTCACGGGCTTCATGCTTTGCATCTTCATCCACCCTATATGGAAGGTCATAGGGAGCAAATTCGGGAATACTAGGCCGCGCAGATACAATTATTTCCGTTCTAACAATGTGCTGTGAGGCCAGTGTCAGCCACACATCCACCTTGGGGACGGCGTCGTAAAACTCCGTTGACAAAATTTCGGCTGGTGGGAAGAGTTCCGAGAATGGCTGCAAGCCTTCGTCCCAAGCATGGACAGGGGCAAGGGGAATCTCTACACCATCCTGCCCCACCGTACCCAGTCGAAGGATCTCTCTGTCACTGCCCTCCCCCGCTTGTGCAAACCCAGGAAATCTACTAAGAATGTCCCACTTCTCATGCTCGGCTATCCAGGCGAATACTCGAGTACCGGCAGTCGCGAAGCCATCACCCAGAACGCCGCTATCGGCCATTTCGTTAAGCCTGGCAATGATTTCCTCGACTACTTCTTGATTTCCTTTGGCCCCTTTGCCATCCTCGTCACAAAGAGAAGTGAGACGCTTGTCGCGAAGCTGCTGCCGTAGGTTTAAACCAATCCCATCCGCTATGTTCTTAAGTTCTTCATCTATGCCGGCATCGCTAAAGAGATCTGAGAGCCTATTGAATCGCCCGGCTTGGTCCAGGATTATGTGGCATTCACTGATCTCGTCGGCACGACCGCCCTCCTTCAGAAACCCGAGAACCTTATTCACCCATTGAGCAGCACCTATGCCGTCTTCCAAGGCATCCTGGAGATCGCTGAGCGTGCCATGCTTCACGTCCTTGAGATCCCCAGTAGTCTTTTCAATGTATCGGGCCAGATCACCCCCATCCACTACCCCGCGAAATTCACTTGCGGGACAATCTCTCAATCCGGCCCAGCTTTTTACGGCACGGCACCAGCCGGCCGCTTCTTCCCGCCTTGGCAGTTTCAAGCGAAACTCCTTCAGGCCACTCAGTAGTTCCCAAAGGACTCCAACGGATTCACCCTCTTCGGCGTGCGGAAGGACCGCCTGCAGCGGAGCCAGCCCATCTGTGCCATACTCACAGATGACGGCAGGGGTGGAAAGTAGGGGTTCCAGCAGATTTTCAGTGAGGCAATCCTGGAGCCTATGGGCCTTTAGCCAGTTCCTTGTGGGGACGGACGGCAGATCCGCCAACTCAAATACACCTTCCCAACCTGACTCCCCGGCGAATTGAATGAGACTGATTAGCAATGCACAGGCTTCTTTTATGGCTGCTTGATTGTTCTGATTAGCCGGATCGCTTTCGTTCATCCAAAGATTCACCCCATCCCGATCTTCATCCGAAGTCGTGAACTGAAAGCTGTTTATGACAGCGGGGAAACTGAAATCCTCGGTGCCTATTAGCGGAAGCCCCACGAATAACCGTGGAATATTTCTGACTGGCAGACAGGACGTCGAGTTCCCCGCCCTAGCAACCTGCACAGCAATTGAAGTGTCCCCCTTTCTGACCAAGAAGTACCTACCGTCCGTCGAATTGCTAGCTCCACTGCGCCTGATGATGATTTCATGCACACCATTATTTAATGATTTCCCGGGTTCAGATACCCCGAACACACACTTTTCATCGAGGCTCTCCACGGATATGCGACTAAACTCTTCGTTGAACGCAAGTATGAAAGGAGCCATTTCTTTCAAACCCTCGATTCCCTGTCTTACAATGAAATCGCTTGATTCATCTTCAACGGGATATCGAAATCTAGTTGTGAAACCATCCGGCAAGTCGATTGACTCGCCAGACTCTAGAGAGGAATTAAATCTCTCCGCAGACGCCTGCATACAGTCGTATATCGTTTCAACTGAGGTCGGCACCCTACACAATGGGTAGTTGAACTCCCTACCGTCAACCAGCTTGCCTGACACATGGACTACGTTGGAAAGGAGATGCGTCGTGAGCAACCCACTTCCGTATTTCCCCAACTTCCCCTTGTCCTCGGCCTTCGTCGATCCATGGTAGATAACGCGAGACATTTGCTCCCTATTGAACGGGTCCCCATTGTGCTCGAGCAAGACCTCCTCTTGTTCATATGCAACTGAGCATTTAAGACTCCCCGGCTTGCCCGCCGAAGTATCACGTGCGTTCTGCAACAGCTCCCATATCCAGCGCGTTTGAACACGGTCTCGCTGCCCCTCCAGCTTTCTGAGAAGCTGATGAACCCGCTGGGCATTTGTCATAGTAAGTGTCTCGCGTTCGATATCTTTCCAACTACGTTCTTCTATCGTGTTCATCTCCAATCACCTTCTATTCGGAGGACAGATATATCAGGAATCCAAGCTAGGGAGACAAGGTTACCACTTTCGGGTTTCCCACGTTAGCGTAGCGACCGAGGTAACACGTGAGGATGATGATTTGACACTCCTTCCCTGCTGCGACCATAGTTGCTCCCATGCGCTCCAAGCGCTGAGGGTCACTCCAACCAAGGGCATCGTCAATCATCAGGCGTGCTCCACCGTCATCGGGGCTGACGATGGCCGCACACGCAAGCTGGCTTACAAATCCCAGTTGCTCTCGCGCTCCCGCACTTTCGATCGCCAGGTACAATAGCCCAGTCATCGCCACAGACGTTGATCCACACTGGGCGTGACTGATGAAGAATATAATCAGGTCTTGGTTTTGAGGTCAATCACCTCCTTGGGGTAGATCAGCGGCCCCTGCTAGAGATCAAATACGTCCATGATCGGGCGGACAAGCACAACTATGAGAAACACTGCAATGGGTGTCGCCACCGCTCCAACTGCAACACTAGTCAAGTGGTCTGCGATCAGGCCGGTTCCTGATAGAATCAATGCCGTCGTGTGATCATTTGATTCATCTGGGGTCATCGTGCCGATGGAGAGAGCAACAGCCAGTCCCATGAGCGGGATCACAAGTATCAGTATCCCGACAACCGGTTTCAATTCCTCCACTATTGCTGGTATATTGATCCCGCTAAGTCTTGAAATAATGTAGCCTCCTACAATAATGCCAATTGGCAGCGGCAATATGTCCATTACGTCCTCCTAGCGTAGACCAGCTTAGGGTTCAGACTCCCAAGACCATGTCGAGCCCACCCACGTCTGCAATCAATGGGCGGCGGGCTCTGTAACACTTCCGCAGAATCACTTCGGCATGACACAGTTCAAACATCCAATCGTCGTATGCGAACAGCTAACTCGGGTTTAGGAACGGGACATCTCGGATCGTCCCTCATCGCTTTCAGTACAGATACCGCTAGAGACTCTGATAGAATGCCGGCCAGCAACAAGTTGTCGACAACCCACATCGCATCCAAATGAGCGATTCCTTTGGACTCGGCCACACTGCGTATGGTTCTGTCTTCCGTTAGGAGAAGCCATCCTCGAGAATCGGCAAGGGCGAGAGCGAATGAGTCGACTAGACTCAGGGCAGGGCGCTCGGACTGGTAGAGTACCGCTTTCTCCACACCTTCAGCATCCAGTGATTCAACCCTTAGGCCCAAATGAAGGAGGTCCCGACGGCTGTACCCACCAAGGTCTATCAGTTCTTCGTGATACAGAAGGTCAGGCACCGCGAATTGAAACTCAAGTTCAAACATACTGTGCAATACCTTGCGTTTCGCGAATTCGATTAGGATTGAACTATCGCTCACAAGGACTTTCATCTATTTTCCTAATCGGTCGAACCAGCCATGATGCCGGCAATCTCGCTAACTCGCAGCCTGAGCAATTCCGCAGCCTTGGATTCCGATATCTCATTCTCCGCCAATGCCCTCAAGCAAAGGCGGCGAAAGCGAGTGGGAATCTCCACTCGATCAAGTGGCTGTGGCTCCACATATCTCCAGCTGCGTCCAATACCGCCAAAGATATCTCGCAAGGTTGCCTCGGAAATGATGTCCAAGTCACGCATTCGCATTACCAGCGCTGCGGCACTGATGCCGTACATGTGCTTGATCTCAATGAGTTCAAGAAAGCCGAAATTGAAACGTCGCCGCCCTATTTCCCGGATAAGGTCATCGCCGGGAGCTAAAAAAGCGCCGGCAAAGCGGTGGCAGGCTTTTTCTTCCTGCACCGTTAACGGAATGTCCAAGACCAAATGGCCCAATTCGTGGGCAATCGTGAACCTCTGTCGTTCTACGGACTTGGTGGTGGAGCAGACCACAACAGGTACATCGTCTCCACCGACCCGACGAACTTGGCTACTCAGCCCGTCGATCGAAACGGGTAAATTCAGTTTGAAGACCTTTATACCTCGTTCTTCAAGTAACGCGGTGATGTTTGGGATGGGGCCGCCTCCGAGATTCCACGCGGAACGCACTTCCGTAGCAGCTCCCTCAGTATCCTCCAAGGCGTCAATCCCGAATGGCGCACCGTCGGGCTCGTACTTCTCCGTGAAATCGATCCCCAGAACTTCCTCTATTTGAAGGTACCGGTCGACATGATCCAAGACCTCTGACTCAACTACCGCACGCTCACGTACCCTAGTTGTCGACAACTTTCTGAAATCCACCGATTCCAATGAGACCTTTGATGGGCTCAACAGATAACTCATGGAAACCTCTAAGGCTACAGCCAGGGCGATGGCCACGGTAGAGCTCGGCATCATCTCTGCCCGCTCGTACTTGCCGATTGCTTGGGCAGTGACGATACCTCCCATGGCCGAGGACAATTCCCGCAGGGACATGCCACTGCGTTTTCTTGCAAGCTTGAGACGTTCGCTAAACATCGCACTCCCTCCTTGTGGTTTACATTCTATGATATAATAGGCTCATGTGTAAACCAAGCATTTGTAGCTGTTCACATCAACATGTTGGCAATCAGCATCTTTCAGGCGCGTTTCACCTAGAGCGGACGGCTAGGGAGAAGCCTCTAGGTACCTGCTTCTCAGGCGTCAATGCCTTAGGGGATAGCTAGCTGGTCATGCTAAGGAATGGTGTGTTCAACATTCTAGCTCTCGATGGCGGGGGAATTAGGGGAATCTACGCAGCACATGTCCTGGCCAGATTGGAGGACACCCTCAAAGTTCCTGTGCGAGAGTGCTTTGACCTCATTGCAGGAACGAGTACGGGTTCGATCCTGGCAGGGGCAGCAGCTGTGAAGATTCCAATGGAGACTTTAGTAGGCATGTTTGCAGGACAAGCCGGCCTCATTTTTCGGAAGAGAAGATTCAGCTTCTTCCCCTTCATACGAAGCCGCTACTCAACAGAACCCCTCGACCGTGTCATCGGCGAATACGTGCCGGAAGTAACCATGGGAGAGGTTCCGACTCCGCTGATGATAACGAGTTCAGATATATCAACCGGAGGTGTCCATGTCTTCAAGTCCCGGTACTTGAGAGAACTGGGAGAGCCATATCTGAGAGACGGCAAGGTACGCCTGAGAGATGCGATATTGGCGTCTTGTGCCGCTCCTACATATTTTGACCCAAGAAGGGTAGGCGAGTACCTATTGGCGGACGGAGGGCTGTGGGCCAACAATCCCACCATGATCGCAGTCACTGAAGCGGTGGCCAAGTTCCGGATTCCATTGGACAAAATTCACGTCCTATCTGTAGGAACTGGTCGAACTGCAAACTTTTACAATCGGAGCAGGGCCTGGGGAATCCTGACGGGTTGGGGGCACCAGAAGCTTGTTTCGTACGTATTAGGGCTGCAGTCCCAGGCATCAACCAACATGGCTAAGTTGATGCTCAGAGACCGACACCTGCGTCTAGACCCGGAGATTCAATCCTGGAAGTTGGATGACACAAGGCACCTCAATAATTTGAAAGCCCTCGCCGACAGGGACTTCACCTATTACAACAAGGCCATCCTGGCCAATCTGGAAAGGAACAAATGACAAGAAGAGTGAACGACTTCAACAACTTTATGAGAGACCACGTGAATCTCAACCCATCCCGGTATGAGAGGTTGAAGAGGAGCGACAAGGCCGTATCCGAGTACCTGAGCCAGAATCTGGTAGGGTTCAGGAGGACTGAGCGGCAAGGCTCCAACGCCCTCGGTACAACAATTCGGCCCGTCAAGGATACCGACGAGTACGACGTGGACCGGCTCGTCTACGTGGAGTACAACAGCTCAAAGGGTCCGAAGGACTACATCGACGACGTGTACCGGTGCCTCAAGGCCAACGGCAACTACGCCGACAAGGCGCAGAGGAACTCGAGGTGTGTCACGGTAGACTACGCGGGCGAGTTTAAAATTGACGTAGTTCCATGCGTTACCTACTACGGCAACCACTTCATCTGCAACAGGAAGACTAACGGGTACGAGGAAACAGACGGCAGAGGGTTTCGAGACTGGTTCAACGAGAAGAACAGGGTAACCAACGGCAACCTCAAGCTGGTCACCCGATTGCTCAAGTACTTGAGAGATCACAAGAAGACCTTCACTGCACCGTCTATTCTTCTGACGACCCTGATAGGAAACACGGTGAAAGACTGGGAGGGTGACGCACAGTTCAAGACCGTTCCAGACGCTCTGCTTTCCGTGATCACACGGATGAGCGAGTTTCTACATTCACGTCCGTATATGCCCGAGATCTGCAATCCTGCCCTTTCAAGCGAGTCCTTCACACGACACTGGGACCAGGCCAAGTACAACCATTTCAGGGAAATGGTCTCCAGCTATGCCAGAAGGATTAGAGAGGCATACTCGGACGAAGATGAGCGTTCAAGCGTCAAAAGGTGGAGAGATCTGCTTGGAGATGGATTTGGCAACCTGAGCGCGATGAGAGCTGCTGCAGCCCCGGCGACGAGAGTTGTCACACCCAGAAAGCCTTATGCCAACACCACGTCGTTGGACTCTTGAGGCCGCATCAGTTTGAGACAAATTGATCTTGAGTGGTTATCAGCCAGTTTCCCAGATCTCCACTGTGATCCCGAGGCCAGGGTAATCGAAGGCCAGTTGCAGTTGTCTGCGGCCTATGACAGGGCGCAGGGGAAACTACGCATTGGCAGCGACGACGCAACATTGTCCATGGACTCCTACCTTTGCGACTCTTTCTCCATTAGGATTGAGTTGGATGCTCTAGACCATAACGGTTGGCCCACTGTGTATGAAGTCGGCGATAGATACGAGACGATCGCGCAAAAGGAGAATGTCCAGACCATTGACCTGCACGTCTACCCGGACGGAGCTTGCTGTCTGGGTCTCAAGTTACTGGATGGCCGTCAACCAACCTTTAGAGAATTCATGGACGAGCTAGTGGTGCCGTTCTTTTATCGGCTCTCATATACTGAAATCCGCGGCCTGGAAGCAGCCAAACAGTACCTTTGGGGAGAGTTGTCACACGGCAACCAGGGTGTCCGGGAGTATCTGTTAGACATAGCTGAAATGGCCAGGCAAGACTTAGGCAGGAATGATCCATGTGCATGTGGGAGCGGGCGAAAGTTCAAGCGTTGTCATCTAGGCGAGGTCGAGCGGTTCAAGTTGCTATAGCGCCTCCATGATTGTACCCCTTCAAGGAACCGAGCATAGAGCCGAGAATGCGCAATCTCTTGTACCCTCTCGAAAGCACTTGTTCGAGCTCGTCGGCAGCGAGGTCCCCTGCATTCCAGAGTATGCCGATATACCCCCTTCCCAGCCGAGCGTATTCACCGCAAGGTCGTATTCTCGAATCAGACACTTGATGAAATATTCGGAGACATCATCGATAGGCGCCGCTATAGGCACATCATCTTGTGGGACAAAATGAACATTCAATGGCAGAGGCGTTACTCCTAATGAATTCAACCAGGCCGGGATCCTTGAAGCAATTGTCACACACTAATAATTCTCGCGCATGCATTTCTGACATCCAGGCTGGTCCTGATAAGACTGAACTGCGACAGTCGCGCTAGAGGCCTCATACAGACCATAGTGTCTACTGAATCAGTCTCCTAGTGCCTTCAACAGAGCCTCTCTCGCGTCTGCGTAGTAGATTATGCTCAGCTTGGTCGCCATGTCGTCCGACAGGTCGTTCAACTGCTTTCTTGCAGTGATAATGACTAGCAATTGGATCATATGAAGGGCGGAGAGATAATGTACCTCTAGGGCGGGGGCGACGAGCCGAAGAAGGGCGGTTGCAAAATGGACCACCCGCCGCCATCCATAGTGTTTTAAGGAACACGATGGAAGGTAAGAGAGGATGTACAGAGTGGAGATGTACGCGCGGGTGAGACGGGCATGCATGGTGGAGGGGATGGGGATCAGGGAGGCGGCGCGGGAGTTCGGATTGCACCGGGACACGGTGAGGAAGATGCTTGCGTATTCGATACCGCCTGGGTACCGTCGGAGCAAGCCGGTGAAGAGACCCAAGCTGGATCCGTACGTGGGGGTGATAGAGGGGATGCTGGAGAGGGACAGGGTAGCGCCGAAGAAACAGCGGCACACGGTGAAGCGGATCTTCGAGAGGTTGAGGGAAGAGCACGGGTTCAGGGGCGGCTACACCATAGTTAAGGACTACGTGCGGGAGAGGAGGCGGAGGACGCGGGAGATGGTTGTGCCCTTGAGCCATCCGCCGGGCCATGCCCAGTACGACTTTGGCCAGGCTAAGGTGATGATAGGAGGGGTGGAGCGGAAGGCCCACTACTTCGTGCTGGATCTGCCCCACAGCGACGGATGCTTCGTGAAGGCGTACCCGGCGGAGACCACGGAGGCCTTCTGCGACGGCCACGTCTCCGCCTTCACCTTCCTCGGAGGTGTGCCCCAGAGCATTCTGTACGACAACACCCGGCTGGCAGTGGCGAAGATCCTGGGAGACGGACGTCGGAAGCGTACGCGCGTGTTCAGCGAACTGGTATCCCACTATCTGTTTGAAGACCGGTTTGGTCGTCCGGGCAAGGGCAATGACAAGGGTAAGGTGGAGGGACTGGTGGGATATGCCCGTAGGAACTTCTTGGTGCCCATCCCGAGCTATAGAAACTTCGATGAACTGAACGCCCACCTGAGAGAGAAGTGCCTGGAACGGATGGAGAGACGGCTGAGGGGACATGGGGAGAGCATAGGGGAACGGATGAAGCGGGACATAGACGCCCTGCTGCCCCTGCCAAACGTACCCTACGAGGCCTGTGACAAGCGTGCTACGCGGGTCAGCTCGTTGTCGCTGGTAAGGTATCGCACCAACGACTACTCGGTGCCCGTGGCCTACGGACACAGGGAGGTGCTGGTGCGAGGATACGTGGACCGGGTGGTGATCAGCTGCGGGGCAGAGGTGATAGCCCGCCACAACCGCTCCTATCAGCCATCAGCTCTGTGTCCTGCTACCGCCCGGCCTCCCAGATCCCCCAATCTGTCAAGGGCGGAGCAAAAATGTACCAGCGGGGTGTCGCCGCTCAGGATAAATGTCAGTGAAAATGGCCAGCATAAATGTCACCAACTTGGTCTCTGATCATAACAGGTCACGAATCATTGGATCTGGGTTGATGGCCGGTTAAGGGCGGGCTCTTGGCGTTCATGTACTTCTTCGCGGTGTCCCTATGAATGCCCAGTTCCCTGGCTATTCCTCGAATAGACAGGCCCTTTCGCTTAGCCTTTTGCACCGCCTTCCACCTGGCCGTCTGCAGTGGCGTGGGCTCTCTTCGTGGCGGGCTTACAGATTTGCGAACTCTTCTAGTGCCATTGGGACCGGCGACAGCAATGAGCTTTCCGACATGGTGAACCTGGTCCGGCGTCGCTAGCCTGGTCACCGATCTTCCACCCAGACCGTTGCCGTTGACTTTGGTGGACAGGTAAGGGGCAACTGTGTGTGCGGTTCTCCCGGCGAGGCCGCGAAGGACACTCGGATGTGGCGGCGCCTCTTGAGAGGGGATGTCCCACCCTTGGTGCTGCACTTCCAGGTGTCCGTCCAATCTCTCAAGTACATCTACGACTGTACCGGCGTAACTCGTCCTGTCGGTACCGGGCAGCAGTTGCAGAGTACGGCGACGATATCTGACAGTGTTGTCCCTGGCAACTCTGCGGCGATACTTGAAGCACAGCACCTTCTCCAAGCGTATTCCATCGTCCACTGGGCGGTAGACGGCTTCAGACTCCTGGGAAGGCACCTTGAAGCGGCTGTTGAAACGTGGAAGAAAGTCCTCTAGCACGCGATTTGCATCATCGATGGTGATCGCCCCCGCAAGCCGAAGCTCCGTAACCAGCCTATCCTGGAGTGTTCCCGCTGTACGTTCCACTCGTCCCTTAGCCTGTGGCGAGCGAGCGAATATCAGCTGTATCCCCAGCTCGTCCATAGCTCGACTAAACTGAGTAGGAGCGGCGGCACTATCAGAGGAAGGCGTGTACTTGAAGACGGCATGCCGGTCCGTATAAAGGGCGAGGGGCAACCCGCAACGCCTTATCAGGGCCTCAAGCAACTGGAAGTAGCTGCGGGTCTTCTCCAGCTCACAAAACAGGGCGCTAGCCACGATGCCCGTAGCATCATCCACCGCCAGCAGTAATGTGAACTGTGGACCATCTTCCCCAAGCCATCTATGGTAGCTCCCGTCTATCTGAATGAGCATACCCTCACGAGGCATTCTCTGACGTCGACTTCGATGCTTGGGTGGACGTCTCCCGCGCGGGCTGTTCTCACCGGCGCTCACCAGGAGTCTCCGCAGCGTGCTGCGAGGAATGTCTATGCCTTCGTGTTCTCTCAACAACTCGCTCATGTGCGTGTGATTGGTTCCCACGTACCGTGTCTGTGCCAGGTAAAGCACAACAGCCTTCGTATCCTCCGATATCGCGTTGGGCGCTCTACGACCTCGATGACCGTGAGCCAGGGCGGCTGCTCCCTCCTCCTTGTAAGCCGCCAGAATGCGCCAGGCTTGACGTATGCTCACCCCCATCAGCGTAGATGCCTGCTCTATCGTCATATGCTTCGCCAGCAAGCTGTTGAGTACCTGTAGTCTCCCTTGTTCCTTTTGATTCAACGTCACATTCTCCATGATGTGACATTCTTGCTGAACAGTTAACTACTGACACTTATGCTGGGCAACAACAAGCGGGGCGGAGTAAAAGTGTACCACTTGGGGGCTATTGGTCAGCAAAATGTCATCAGTTAAATGTCAAGCGAAAATGTCCTCTGCAGCGGCTATTGGCTGGAGGACGAGTGTAGGTCTGGAGTCGCCGCCACAGCATCTAGACTGCTCTGTTTGAGGCGGTAGCTCTCGCCGTTCATCTCCAGGATGTGAACGTGGTGGGTGAGCCTGTCCAGCAGGGCTCCGGTGAGCCTTTCGGAGCCGAACATCTCGGTCCACTCGTCGAAGGGCAGGTTGGTGGTGACGAGTATGGAGCCTCTTTCGTACCGCTGGCTGAAGATCTCAAAGAGCAGTTCCGCTCCCGTTTGAGACAAGGGCACGAAGCCGAGCTCGTCTACGATGAGCAGCTTCAGCCGGAACAGCTTCTTCTGCAGGTTCAGCAGGCGCTTCTCGTCCCTGGCTTCCACAAGCTCATTCACCAGACTGGCAGCCGTGGTGAAGCCGACGGAGAGTCCCCTCTGACAGGCGGCGAGTCCCAGTCCCAGGGCTATGTGGGTCTTGCCGGTACCGCTGTTGCCTATGGCGATGACGTTCTCGCGGCGCTCTATGTACTCGCAGCGGGCGAGTTGAGCCACAAGCCGGCTGTTCACCGACGGAATGGCCTTGAAGTCGAAGGAGTCCAGGCTCTTCATAGACGGGAAGCGCGCGGCCTTGATCCTGCGCCCCACCATGCGATGATGGCGGTCTATGAGCTCAAGCTCAGACAACCTCAGCAGGTAGTCGGGATGGTCCACCCCTTCGGCGGCGCACTGGGCCGCAACCTTGCCGAACTCTCTCAGGAAGGTCGGCAGCTTCAACTCCTTCAGGTTGTGTTGCAGCAGCAGCGTTGATCTGTCACTCACGATGTCCTCCCATTCAGCAACTTCATATAGTCTCCCGCCGACGTGGTGCTCACACACACCCTGGGCAGGTGGGGATACAGGTCTAGGTCCAGCCTGGGTGGCCGTTCCTCGATGTTGCACAGCACAAGATGCTTGACAGCGTCGAAGCCGGCCGCTCCCATCCTGACGGCATCCCGCACGGCCATATGCACATCCTCCCGTGAGAAGGTCTCCAACAACCTCAACACCTGAACGAACTCCCTCTTTCCACGTCTGCCCATGCGGTACTCAAGCAGCCTGCGAAGGGTGTCGAACTCTCCCGGTAGCTTCCACCCGGCCAGGGGCGCCGCCTGGTCCAGTGCTGCTATCTTCTTCTCCAGAAGCGGCAGATAGTGGATGGGATCGAAGACGAAGTTCCCCCGTTCGTAGGACCGCCTGTGGCGGGCTATCACCTCAGAACCGCAGCTGATCACCACCTCGTCCACATAGCCCCTGACCAGCACGTCCCTGTGTCCGTAGGCCACCGGCACCGAGTAGTCGTTGGCCCGGTATCGGACCAGGGACAGGGAACTCACCCGGGTGGCGTGCCTGTCGCACGGGTCGTAGGGAACCGAGGGCAAGGGCAGCAATGCGCCGAGGTCTCGCTCCATTCGCTCTCCTATGCTCTCCCTGTGTCCCCTCAGCTTCGCCTCCTTCCTGCCAAGACATCTTGACTCCAGGTAGGCATTGAGCGCGTTGAAGCTGTCGAACTTCGGCACAGGCACCAGGAAGTTGCGCCTCACGTATCCCACCATCCCCTCCACATGCCCCTTGTCTGTGGCCTTGCCGGGTCGGCCGAACCTGTCGCTGAACAGGTAGTGGGACTGAAGCTCCGTGAACACCCTCGTTCTCTTGCGGCGTCCATCTCCCAGTATCCTGGCCACCGCCAGCTTCGTGTTGTCGTACAGGATGCTCTGCGGAACCCCACCTAGATAGGCGAACGCGGACACGTGGCCATCACAGAACGCCTCCGTAGTCTCCGCCGGGTACGCCTTCACGAAGATTCCGTCACTGTGCGGAAGGGACATCACAAAGTAGTGGGCCCTGCGCCTCTCGCCCCCTATGACTGCCCACGCCTGTCCGAAGTCGCACTGCGCGTGTCCGGGAGGATGGGCCAGGGGAACGAACATCTCTCGCCCCTGCCTCCTGCTCTTGCGCACATGGTCCTTGACTATGGTGTAGCCGCCATCGAAGCCGTGTTCTTCTCTCAGCCGCTCGAAGATGCGCTTGACCGTGTGTCGCTGCTTCCTGGGAAGGCTCAGGTCCTCTTCAAGGATCCGGTCTATGATGCCGGCGAAGGGCTCAAGCTTGGGACGCCGGGCAGGGCGCTGCCTTCGGTATCCGGGTGGCGCCGGGTTGGAGAGCATCTTCCGCACGGTGTCCCTGTGAATTCCAAACACCCGGGATGCTTCCCTCATGCTCATCCCTTCCACCAGACAAGCCTTCCGCACACGAAAATACAGATCCACCACATACATCCTGTCACCCTCCTTCGAGTCTGCTTCGACTCTATCGGAAGGTGGGAGGTGGTACAGTTTTCGACCGCCACAATCAGACGATCAAGCCGCCCCCGTGGTACATTTTCTCTCCGCCCTTCTCAGCCCGGTTTAATCGTCCTAGCAGCTGATTCCTTACCTTGTGTCAAGTATAGATGTACCATTTGAATCTATGTAGATGTTCAATGACAATATCAGTCTATGAAAGGACTGGCGTTGACAACCAAGGAATAGTCAAGGATACAGATGTTGAACGGAGTGATGGAGGGCAAGGTGAAGGTGACAGAGGCATCTGGGCTGATGGGAGTGAGGGAGGGCCGTTGGTGGCGACTACTGGCAGCATACAGAGAGGAGGGGTTGCTGCCTTGGCTCACGAGCACAGAGCGGAGAGAAGCCGTCAACCAGCACGTGCCCGAGGACAGAACAAAAGGTGATGAGCTGATCAAGGGGCCGAGGCCTTACTTCGGTGCGCTGGAGTTGGTGTAGATGGCTGGGTAGGCGGGAGGAGGGAGACGTTTGACCGATTGACGTTCACCGCCCAGACGTTGGGGGATGTAGCTTACACCGCGTTGGGGGGAGTCGTCCTGTGGGTTGATGGCCTAAGATTTGGAATTTCCCCTGTCTAAAGCGAAGGAACAGCCGTTTATCTCCCAGATTAAGGACTGCCCCTTGGCATGAAGGAAGGCCTGGAATTTCAGTCCCAGGCCTTCCTTTTAATACCGTGGATTCAGGGGGTCTATTGCTGATACACCGGTACAGTCCACTCGTGGTATCGGATGGGCCCCACGTGGAGCTGGTTGACGTCGTACTCGGACACGATTTCGGGATCATAGGTGCCTTCGCCGAATATCCATAGCAGCGGCACGCTAATGGCGTTTTCAATCCACCATGTACCAAACTCCTGAGCTAGCCTTATGCGCTCTGCCGGGTCGGCAGTGGCGTCGCAGGCATGTTTATACTCGGATATCTCAGGCCACTCACGGTATCCAACACCTTGGTCCCGCCACCAGAAGGAAGGCGCCACACAGATTGGGTCTAGCGAGGGGGCGGCAAAGAAGGACCAGTTGGATACGTCGGCGCCCCTAGCTCGCCTCGTCAAACTACCTTCAAAGGGTACGAGCTCAGTCTCGATTCCAATGACTTCCCAGTAGTTCTTAAGAGTCTCTACAATCTCTCCCTGCTCCGGTACTGTCCCGCTGGAGGTTGCAAACCAGAGCTGAGTCTTGAACCCATCGGGCCAGCCTGCTTCAACCAGGAGCTCCTTTGCTCTCTCAGGGTCGTAAGGATAAGGCCATCCACCTTCGCGTCCGGTCTTCCCGTCTTTGTTCGGATAGGGTGCCCATTCATCCAGGAAGTCTTCCCGCCAAGGTGGGAAGTAGTCCACTAATGGGAATCCTTCTCCGAAGAAGAAAGCGTCGTTAATTTCTTCTCGATTTATCGCGTAGTTCAGTGCCAATCGCACCTTGGGGTTCCGCATTGGGTCGTTGACATCGTATCCAGGAGTTGGGCCACACTCACGACCTCCTACCGTTGGTTCTCCACCGGGGCAGTAGTTTTCAGGCTGGTAGAAGGGGATTCGCAAATGGGGATGATATCCCGGCAAGGTGCTCCTTGCCGTCACCATCCCAGCTGCTTCCGCCTGGCCTCGTAAAGTTCGCGGGAGACTGGCAATGGCTGCTTCTCCGTTTATCAGTTGGGCTAGGCGGGTGGCGGCCTCTTTGATGAAGAGGATCTCAAACTCGTGGAACTCCGGTGTCTTCCTCCAATGATTGTCTACCCGCTCATGGAGCACATTCACGTTGAGGTTCAAATCAATATAGCTCCAGGGTCCGTTGCCTATTGGGTCCTCCATGTATCCGTCCTCACCGCCAACGGTGTCCCACCAAGCCTTGCTCGGTATGCCCGTGTTCCACTTTTCAGAGACAAAGAATGGGAAATCCAAGACAATCTTAGGCAACTCAATTATAAGACGGTGATCATTTTCTACAATCCAGGCGCTTTCATCGGTACCCAGCCTTCCGACCCAGAGGCCGGGACTTCGCGATCGGTCAGTCAGATTCCCTGTCAAGAGGTTGAATGCAAGAACAGCGTCTTGGGCGCTGAACATCATATCTGTGGGTTTGCCATTCCTATAGAAGGGAACGTCATCCCGAAGATTAAAGGTCCAGACCCTCCCGTCGGGGGACACCGACCAGTCGCTAGCTAGCTCCGGCCCTTCGACGTCTGTTTGATAATGTCTCCCCACAAGGTGTTCATAGATTGGCATTATCTTTTCTGATGTCTGGGCCTGGGCGTGGGCCATAGTGAACTGGTCCGAAGGAGGAACTACGGAAACTATAAGCCGTGGGGACACAGGAATTTTTTCGACCATTGCTTGTGTTGCCGTGGCTGTTGGAGCCGCTGTAGCTCTTGGGGCCTGCGTGGCCGGCATAGCCGTGGCCGGCGCAGGAGCCTGTGTCGCCGGGGCCGGCGCGGCAGTAGCTGGGGCCTGCGTGGCTGCGGCTTCATCATCCCCGCCGCAGGCCAGAATGAAAAGGGTCAACCCTATTAGGCTTGCCAGTAACAGGGGCACTTTCCAACTCAATAATCTATGTGAATACGTCAAGGTTGACACCTCCAGATTTTATGCTTGGCAGTAGGTCAAGAGCATGTGGTGACTCTACTATTAATCTAACAACCCGCTACATACTAATAGCGACAATTCACCTTTGTCAATCTCTAGTCAATCTAAAACTTTGCGTGGTGGGATAAATCGCGGCTGGATAAAGCAAGTTATTACAAGATTCTCTACGTATTCCGCAAATTAACCTTGGCCCTTGTCGACCTATAACCATGGTTGAATCCGGTGATCGCCTGCCACTCCTGTACAAATATCTCTCTTTGAGATCCTGAACCGTTAAATCTAGGGATTTACGGTATAAGACACCTCAACACTCTGAGCTTGCAGTGGGAAGGGATTGAAGAAAATTATCACGTGCTCACCGTTCACCTCGGCCTCCACAGACACAGTTCCAGAGTCCGTGATTTCATCTATGGTCAGCAGAGAGGTTTCCAGAGGATCTGATATGACCACTTGAACACCCCCCGTAGCCTTTCCTTCTCCGGACATGAAGTTTTGACCGCCCGTGACATTGGACTCCACATCAAAAGTTACTTCCAGAACGTCCCTTGCCATTAGATCTACAGGGACCTCAGCGGTTTTGTTGGCAGATATGAACAGCGACTCAGAGCCGGAAAAGGACACGGACTTTGCGGGCGCGTCCGTTGGAGGGGGAGGGGCAGCATCAGTACCGGCGGCCGTCGGGGCAGCCGTGGTAGCTGGGGCAACCGTTGTTGCCACAGTAGAGGCAGGTGTGGACCCATTGGAGTCATCTCCCCCACCACATGCCATCACTACCAGAATAGAAAGTCCCAGCACGGTTAGGTATACCAAGGGATTACTGAGCTTGCTGTGAATCTGAATCATATCTCTTTCTCTACCTTATGCCGACGAACTTGAGAATAGTGCAACTCTACACCTTAGCCAATGAATGTCCTGAGATCAGCCTTTCTCCATAGACTTTGACGGAGTTGTCCCACAGAATCTTCCGCTTGGTGTCGTCGGAGAGAGGCTGGGCCATCATGTTGCTCAACGGCTCCGTGGTGCCTGGCGCGTCGGGATGGGGGTAATCCGTGTTGAAGACGATGTTGTCATCGCCAATGTAGTCCACCACGTACTCGATGGTAGGCCCATCAGCGTCCGATGCGACGGCGCATTGCCGTTTGAAGTACTCCAACGGCGTTAGACCCAGAGGCTGCTCGTCGAAGAACACCGACTGTCGTCCTTCACTATACTTCTCCATCCGGTTCAGCCAGAAGGGAACCCAGCCTGACGTGCTCTCGAGTATCAGCAGTTTCAAGTCTGGATATCTGTCAAGAATGCCGGCATAGATGAAGTGTCCCATGGATATCATATTCTCAAAGGGGAACCGTATCGCCTCTGACAAGGATATGAAAGCGCCGCCCTTTCCGTCGTACTGGGAGTTGGCGTTGGGAGACCCGCTGGAAGTACCATGAATGGAGAGGGGAAACTCCAGGTCTTCGGCCAGCTGCCACACCGGATCGTAGTCCGGATGATGCCACATCTTGTCGGGAATGGCCGGCGGCATAACAATAGAAACGGCTCCCAGCCCCTCCACGGCTCGCGAAATCTCGACAACCATCTCGTCTATGTTCCTTCCCGGAATTATAGCCGTAACCTTCACCCGATCCGGGGCGTTCCGGCAAAAATCGTTTGCCCAGTTGTTATACGCTTGGCACATGGCCGTCCCCACCTCGGGAATGCTGTGGGCCGGGGCCATGAACCCTTTGGTAGGAAGGCACACCTGAATGTCCCAGCCTTCCGTATCCATGTCCTTCAGCCGACTCTCCAGGGTCCACCCGTCCCGGAAGGCGTGACCGAACTTGCTTTCCATCTGCGAAAACAGAGGCTCGGCTCCCAGCACGTCTTCTAAGATTCCCAGTCTAAGGTCGTCCTCATATTCAAACAGTGATTTGCCGTGCAACCGGACCACGCCTTTAGGCCGGAGATTGTAGTACTCCGCTTCCATGTACATGTCCCATATGTCGGCGGGCTCATAAGAATGCGCGTCCGCATCCATCACTCGAAATCCGTTTCTCATTTCGCCACCTCCTGTCTAGCCTGTTGGCTTGGGCGGGTCGGCCATCCACCGACGCACCGTCGTCACCCCCTTCCCATCTATCTCCCCTCCCTGCAGGTGGACCTCGTAATGGTCGGCGCCCTTCACGTCCATTACCTTCACCGGTCCCACCGCTCGTTCCAATGCGGGCGCCATGAGATCGCAATGATGCCTTATGAAGGGATGGTTGTGCTCTCCTACGGTTATGAAGAAGGGAATGCGATTTCCCTTTACATAATGGGTAGGGCTGGCGATGATCGCTTCATCGGGAGACCGTAGGAACCCCCCAACGCTTACGGGATTTCCTGATGGAATGTCGAACACGCCGCTGATCGGAAAGCAGCTCTTGATGACGTCCTCCGGCAACCCCTTATTCAGGGCCACGTCCGGTTGCAGAGTGAGGAGCGCTGCCAGATGCCCACCGGAGGAATGCCCACCAATAAAGAGCCTGTGGGGATCTCCGCCGTACCGTTCGATATTCTCATAGACCCACTTCAGGGCATCCCAGCAGTCGTTGGGCTGGTCGGGAAACTGCGCGCGAGGGACCAGTCTGTAGCCCACCGAGACGAATATCGCCGGAAGGCAGGTTATGGCCGGAGCCATGAAGCCCATACATTCCTTATACCCGTTGGCCCAACCTCCACCATGCATGAACAGCAACGTCGGCAGCCGTTTTGCCGACTCATCCGCGGGAAAGTACAAGTCCAGCCCCTGCTCTTCATTGGGGTCATAGGCAGCATCCAACTCGACCCTGGTATTCTGCTGGACCTCTCTTGAAAGCCTGAAAGCTTCCGCAGAGTATGCCTCGGCATCGGTGGACATTAGCTCTTGGGGCTTGAATGTCCTGGCCATTTTCTGGCTCCTAGACTCCAATAGGGAGTGATATCAGTCCGCATTATATCAGAGACTTGCGAATGCCTGAAAGATTCGGCTAACCAACAAGCGTAACTCGTTTTGACAGTTCTGGGAGCGCCTTCTATTGTAGAACTTCAGCGATAATGGGACAGTTGGAGGAGGAGAAAAAGTCGATAGAAAAAGGTTTGGGAAAGCTCCGTTGGATGGGTTAGATTACTCAAAAGGAGGAGCGGATATGTCCCAGAGAGGAACGACCAAGGGCCAGTTGGCGGAGGAGCGCACAAAGGAGACCAGGTCCTTTGTCAGACGGGTAAAGACAATAACCCGGCGGAAGTACACGGCAGAGGAGAAGATCCGGATAGTATTGGAGGGGTTCAGAAGGGAGGTGACGGTGAATGAGTTGTGTCGCAGGGAGGGAATCAAGCCCCATTCCTACTACGCATGGACAAAGGAGTTCATGGAGGCAGGGAAGGAGAGGCTGTCCCGGGACAGTGTGAGGGATGCGACGCAGCGAGAGGTGGAGGTATTGAAGCGAGAGAACGGGGAGTTGAAGCAGTTGGTTGGTGAGCTGTGCCTTGAGGCCCAGCGGTTGAAAAAAACAGCGATTCCCAGCTTGAACGCTGCCGGTACCAGAGGATGAGCGCTGTAGAGAAGATGTCAGTTATCGACAAAGTGGCCTCGTCTGAACGACCGAAACGGCAGGTGCTTAGCCAGTTGGGAGTGCCAAGGATCACCTACTACCGGTGGCTGAAATGAATGGATGACGAGGGCTTGGAGGACCAGGTAGTAGGAGGAAGACCTCCGTGGAACAGACTCACACCGGAGGAAGTGGACCGTGTGCTTGAGGCAGCTCGGAATATGCCGGAGTTGAGTTGTCGCCAGTTGGCGGTGTGGATTACCGACTACGGGGATTTCTCCGTATCGGAGTCCACGGTGTACCGCATTCTTCTAAGAGAAGGTCTGGTGAAGAGAGCTGAGGTGAAGCTAGTCGCGGGAAAGGAATATCATCGCAAGACCACAGCCCCTCACCAGATGTGGGCCACAGACGCTTCCTACTTCAGGGTATCGGGCTGCGGCTCCTACTACATGGTCACCGTCATGGATGACTACTCTCGATTCATCCTCGCCCACAGGCTTCAGAGAGACATGACCTCCCACTCTCTCATAGAGGTGGTACAGGGCGCCGTGGATAGAACGGACATGGACCAGGTCCCAGTCACGGACAGGACCCGCCTGCTCAGCTACAACGGGCCAGGCTACGTATCCAGGGCCTTCAGGGACTATCTTCACATGGTGGGCATAAAGCACATCTTCGCCAGCCCCTTCCATCCCCAGACCAATGGGAAGTTGGAGCGCTACCATCAGACCCTGAAGAAGGACGTGAACCAGTTTCTCTACGATATGCCCTCGGATTTGGAGACAGCCATCGTCGCCTTCGTCAGCTACTACAACCATCGGCGCTACCACAAAGCCTTGGGCAACGTCACACCGTCGGACGTACTCAGAGGCCGGCGAAACACAATCCTACGACGCCGAAAGAAGATTCAGGCGGAAACTATCCAACGGAGGAGGAGATACAACCAGGCTCTGAGGGAGTTGACCGAACCTCGAATGCACATTTGATTTCTCGGCTTCCTGTCTGTCCCACTTTTGCTGGTTGCCAACACGCCAGGTTCTTCCCTACCCAACTTCCGGGGTTTACTTCGCTACAAGGCTCATCATCGAAGTGCCATTGTCTTCCGTACAGCATGCCAAGGCTTCTTGGTGAAGTGACGGCCGAGGCCCCGCTCTATTTGACGCCATTTCCGGTCGTCTTCTGACGTAATGAACGTTATCGCTGCACCTGATCGGCCCATGCGGCCAGTCCTTCCGGCGCGGTGAGTGAACAGCAGATCCGAGTCCGGCATGTCATAGTTTATAATCTGGCCAACACCCTCAATATCCAAACCTCTCGCGGCCACGTTAGTTGCCACCAAGATTGACACGGAGCCAGAACGAAATGCCGTCATCACTCGTTCACGTGCGCCTTGGCTTAGATTCCCTTGGAGCGCTCCTACAGGGTAGTCCAACGAATCGAGCTTGCTTGCCAGTTTTTTGACGCCGTGCTTGGTCTTGCCGAATACGATAACCGGCGAATCGCCCCGATGGTCCAATAGTGTTCGCAGGGCCTCCAGCTTGTCGTTTTTCTGAATTGTGCACACCAGGTGTTCCACGTTGGGGAGCGAAGAAACCCCTGCGTCCACTTCCGCCTTTACTGCCTTGCGAAGATGTTTGGCGGCAGTTTGGGCTACCCACTTAGGCATGGTTGCTGAGAAGAGCGCCGTCTGCCGCTTGTTGGGCGTCCTGTCCATGATCGCTTCAACGTCATGGGCAAACCCCCTATCGAGCATTTCATCGGCCTCGTCCAGCACAAGAAATCGGACTGAATCGAGGTCCAGCGTCCCTTGGCGTAGATGATCCAACGTACGGCCCGGAGTGCCAATGATCACATGGGTTCCCCTCCTTAACGCTGCGTATTCAGGTTTCAGAGACCGACCCCCATACAGGAGCGTAACGCGAATTTTTCGAGAAGAAGCCAGTGCCTCCACAACTTTGGCCACCTGAATGGCCAGTTCACGTGTGGGTACCAGCACAAGCCCTTGGATACGCCGCAATGAGGGATCGCACCGCTCTATCATCGGTATCGCGAACGCGAGGGTCTTTCCGGATCCAGTACGAGCCTGTCCAATCAAGTCTCGTCCCTCGATGAGAGGCGGAATAGCCTTCTTCTGAATGGGCGTCGGATCCGTAATGTTCATGCAGGAGATAGCCGCCCTTGTGCTGCTCAGCAAAGGCATTCCAGCAAACACGGCGTCATGGGTTGAGGTGCTAATAACTGCTTTCCCGTTTGCAATGGACGACTTGCTTACGGTTGCACCCTTCACCAAAGATAGCTCCTGACGTTGGGTGCTGAAGCATGGGTTGCAATACACTGCCTTATCCTTCCTTGGACGGAAGGATAAGATGGCGAAAACGCCACAGCCATCGCAGATTACTCGGTGTTGCCTACGGTTGGCTGAACGCGCACGGGCGGGCGAAGACGAAGATATAGTTGGCATACAAGAACGGACTCCCTAATTTAAAATAGCAACACATGCGAATCAGCTAGGAGCTTACAAGAAGAGGGTTGCTATGGTTGCGGTCCGTTCTTGTGTCAAACCTTGGTGCGTTACTCAAGCGTGCTTCTATATTGTAGTCCCCCGTGTCAGAATCTACAAGGTCGCTTACTCTTTCGACACACTAAGACGTCTCCGTCCATTTAGACTGTGTCGATCTGTTGTTGTCCAGCGAAAATGTCACCCTCGTCAATTCTGGTCGATGGCTGAAGCGGTGAGCGCCTCGGCCTTGGCAAGTTCTTTGGAGCTGAAGCGTCTGGTGGGAGGACTGTCTGCCCGAGCGTATTTTGTGACGGTCATGCGGGCCATTCCGAGCCTTCGGGCGATGGCGCGGAGGGAGAGCCCCTGCTTCTTGGCTTTCTGAACCGCGTCCCAACGGACCTTCTGGGCCTGAGTGGGCGTACGGTGCAACGAGTGACGAACCGGCTTATCGGCGCCACGCCCACCCTTGCCGTTTACCCTCGTGGCGCCAAGGTCTTCCTCTTCAGTTGGTTCCAGAGAGTCCAGGAGGATCCGCTGAGCCTGGTTAAGGTGACCGTTGGTCTGAGTGTTAGCGATGGGTTTGAGTTCTGGCCCGAGTGGGCTAGGGTTGGTCGCTCCCCACAAGGAGGCCAGGGGCTGTGGCGATTCCTGAAACTCCACAATCTCTCCCCGATACCTGATCATCAGCTGACCGTCGACTCGCTCCAGGACCTCCACCTTCAGACCGGCATAGCTGGGCCGTTCCGTCCCCGGCAGCAGTTGCAGCACCCGCCACCGATACTTGATCGTGTTGTCCCGGGCCACCTTGCGGGTATGCTTAAGGCTGATGGTCTCGGTGAGGGACAGTTCGGCAGACACCAGGCGGTAAGCTTTCTCGGGCTGGTCGGCGGCAACGGCGAACCGGGTGTTGAACCGGGGCAGGAACTCTTTCAGCACCAGGTTGGCCTGCTCAATGGCGCTGGCGCCGGCCAGGCGCAGCTCGGTGACAAGCCGGTCCCCGTATCAGGTACGGGGCAGGCTCTGGAAGGTTGACGCCATCCGTTCCACCCTTCCCTTGGCCTGTGGAGAGAGGGCGAAGATCTGACGAATGCCCAACTCCCGCATCACCGAAGCGAACTGGGTGGTTTCGACCAGTATCGGCACTCGGCGGGCATTGTACATGAAGGCCGAATGCCGGTCGCTGTACAGGGCCAGGGGTATTCCCCACTGTCGTATCAAGCCCTCCAGTAGCAGCAGATAGCCTCGGGTGTCTTCGCTGGGTCGGAACACCGCCTGGGCCACGACGCCGGTGGCGTCGTCTACCGCCAGCAGCAGCACCAGTTTCGGTCCCCGCTCCTCCAGCCAGGGGTGGTGACTCCCATCCACCTGGACCAGCATCCCCTCCTGGGGCATGCGCCAGCGCCGGAACCGGTGCTGCGGAGAGCGACGACTGCGTGGACTCCCCATGCCGGCCCTGGTCAGGATGCGACGCACCGTGGGGCGGCTCAGGTCGATGCCCTCCCGTTCCCGCAGCAGTTCAGTGAGGTGAGTATGGTTGGCGCCGACATATTGGTTGGCGGCCAACTTCACCACGGCTGCCACAGCGGTTTCAGGTACGGCATTGTGGGGCCTCCGTCCCCGGTTGCCGTGGGCCAGTGCCGCGGGGCCGTCTCTGCGGTAGGCCGAAAGAAGACGTTTGGTGTGGCGTTCGCTTAGTCCCATGATCTCCGCTGCCTGGGCGATGGGTAGCTGATATTCCAATACGCTGTTGAGTATCTGGATCCTGGTTTGTTCTTGCTGAGTCAATGTCAATTCCTTCATGGAATGACATTTTCGCTGAACAGTTAACAGGGGACACAATCGTAGACCAACAACAGTCGATCGCCAGGAACATTAGTCTACCCCGGGCGTGACTGGTGAAGACTAAAGTCAAAATCTAAGTGAGGGGTCAATCAGCTCCTTTGGGGCCGCAAGCCTTTGTAGAGCGAGAGAGCCTTTGGCGATAGCTGGTTACTTCGATGACAATCTGGTAGTTGGCGTTGGCCCCAGCCAGTCCAGAGCGCTGTTGCCGGAGGATGGGGTCGTCGAATAGGCCGAGCCATTTCTCTACGGCCCTATTGGATGTGATGACGAAGCTGGAGACCCGGTGTCTGCTGATTATGAGTTGGTACAGATCAGCCGACTGCTGGGATGTAAGGCGGTGGAGACCGAGGTCATCGAGGATGAGCAGGTCCGGGGAGAGGAATGAACGGAAGGTACGGTTCACGGAGTTGTCCACTCTGGCTTGGGCCATGGCTCTCAAGAAGTTGTCGGCGTGAAGGAAACTGGCGGTATACCCGGCCATGATGGCGGCGTAGCTGAGGGATTGAGCCAGGAAGCTTTAGCCGTCTCCAACCGAACAAACCATTAGGACATACCAAGTTACAAGAGGCCATAAGATTGAAACGACTATAGGTTGAGAGTGAGCTTGATGGAAAAGGTTCTAGATTTTGTCCGGTCCGGTGGCGGGGACTATCCTGAGGCAACTCCGCCGCAAGCGTGCGATGCAGTAGGAGAGAGCGCAGATGGCTGTGGAAGCAAAGGCTCATGAGGAACAATCAGGCAGCTGAACCAGGCCTGGGCGGTCAAGGTCGTGATTCTCCACGTCTCCAAGCCCAGCGGGAATGCAGCCTGTAAAGTCATTCCCTTTCCAGATACAGATATTCCAGGTTTTCCAGCGATGTGAGCCACGCCGGGATCTGACCCGACAGCCGGTTCTCTCGCACGTAGAGACGCTCAAGGGCCGCCATGTTGGCAAATTCATCCGGCAATTGGCCGGTGAAATCGTTATCGTCCAGCAGAAGCTGCTCAAGGTTAGTTAGGTTGCCCAACTCAGGTGGGAGGTCGCCCGTGAGGTTGTTCACGTGAAGGGAGAGGACGTGCAGCTTGGTAAGGTTGCCGAGCTCTGAAGGGATATTGCCGGTGAGCCTGTTACCCAAGAGGTGGGGCAATTCCAGGGATTCCAACTGACCGATGGCGGCGGGAATACCGCCTGTGAGGGAGTTGTCGTCCAGGTCCAGTCTGCGCAGATCGACCATGCCCTCCAGCACGGGCGGTATCGTCCCGTTCAGGTCGAGATTGGCGACAATTACGGCAGTGACGTGCAGGGTGTCGGGATCGAGAGAAACCCGGCTATTCAGATATCCCGTGGATATGCCCTGCCACTCTCTCAAGGGGATGTCTGGACTCCAGTTCAGGCTCCCCGAGTCCCACTGGCCGTGAGTAGAACCGAGCAGTCCCGTACCAGGCGTGGACGCTCCTCGTGACCTGGCACCACGGTGCCGTTGGCACAGGCCGATATGGTCAACGATCTCGTCACCCGGGCGGTATCCTCTCCGCCCTTGCCGTCGGAAGCCTCTACTGCCAGGGAGTAGGTGGGTGTGGTAGCTATGTCCAGGTTTCCAGCCAAGGTGAGCTGTCCCGTCGCGCTGTTGATGGAGAACTTGCCGTCATCGTTACCACCGGTTATGGAATACCTCACCGTATCATCAGTATCCGGGTACGTGGCGGAAACCGTACTCAGGACGCTCTCAATGGTCGTGGTGTCCCGGATGAAGAAGGTGTAGGAGTCCTGGCAGAACTCGGGATCACATGTGGCCGTGTCCACTGACTCCACGCCCGACGTGAATCCCCACGTTACCGTGTAGGTGTTCCCGTCCCCGTAGGCCCTCACGCGGAACTGGTAGGTGGTGCCGCAGGCCGGACCACCAATGGGCGTGTAGGTCTGGGTGAGGGTCCTGGTCTCAGGAAGCCTCGTCCATATCGGGCCAGTAGCGTCGGTCTTGTGCTGGGCATCGTACTTGACTGCACCATCCAGGGCTATCCAGGAAATGGTGAATGTTCCGTCCTCCAGGGTAACGCTCAATTCCGTGGGGGCCGGCGGTAAGCCCTCGGACATGTCGGAGACGGTGACTGTGGCTGTGTCCGTCCCTCCATTCCCGTCGTCCACCTTTACATTCAGCGTGTAGCTGGAGGTAGTCTCATAGTCCAACGCCGCAGCCACGGTGATGATTCCGGTGCCGCTGCCGATGGAAAAGGCGTTGTCCGTGTTACCTGCCTCTATGGTGTAGGTCAAAGTGTCGCCCTCCTCTGGATCCGTTGCGGAGACGTTTCCTAGCAGCTCGCCAAGAACGGCGTTTTCCACCAGCGTAAACGTGTATTCAGCAGTGTCGAATGAAGGGGCCTCGTTAACATCCGTCACGGTTATTGACAAGGTTGCTGTGTCCGATAGACCGCCGCCGTCCTCCACCGTGACGATCAAGCTGTAGGACTCCGTGGTCTCGTGGTCCAGAGCAGCGCCCACCGTTATGGCACCGCTGGCGTATATCCCGAACGCTTCCCCGCTTATGCTGTACGTCAGAGTAGCCCCATCGTCAGGGTCAGTAGCGACAACGGTCCCCACAGAATGGCCCATGGCCGAATTTTCCGCCACCGCAAATGTGTACTCATTAGCGTCGAATGCTGGCTCCTCATTCACGTCCGTCACGGTAATGGTGACGGTTGCCGTGTCCGATTGACTGCCCGAATCGGCTGCCTCAACCCTGAGCGCGTAGGACGAGGTAGTCTCGCAGTCCAATGATGCCGCAACGGTTATCTGCCCATTTGTCGAGTTTATCGCGAATTTGCCGTCTTTGTTGCCCGTGTTGATGGAGTAACTGACCGAGTCTCCCTCGTCCGGGTCTGCGACTGTGACGGTTCCAACAGTGCCGCCTGTGGTTGTGTTTCAGGATACTGAGAAACTATAGGTCGCAGAAACATCGGAGACTGATTGCACATGCCTGTCGTGAGTGAAACAACCTGCGAGGGTTCGCTCCATTCACGAGTATAACTCGTACCATCTCCGCGTGCCCGTACACGGAAATCATAAGTCGTCTCGCACAGCAGGCCACCTTCGGGACTGTACGTCTGAGTAGTTTCTGCAATCTCGGCGAGGTCTGCCCACTCACCTTCTTCGCCACCGGTGCGAGCCTGCAATTGGTACGTGACTTCGCCACTGATTGCACTCCAGGACATTGAGAAGGTTTCATCATCAAGGAAAACGCCCAGCCCCTGCGGAACCGGCGCTTTCGTGATGCAGTCCTTCAGTTCAAGACCGTCGAGGTCGTGGTCGCTGACGTTTCGCAGGGTTGCGGGAATGCACCCGCTGAAGCTATTTCCGGCCAATCGCAGCCACGTGAGGTGCGCCAAGCTGCCCAACTGCGAGGGTATCCGCCCAATTAGCTGGTTGCTTGCCAGGTCCAGACTGGTAAGCATGGTCAATGTAGCCAGCCTGGCAGGGATAGTTCCATTCAGACTACGGGACGCCAGGGCCAGGCCCGTCACCCGCTGTGGGGAGCCGCTTAATGTAATTCCGTCCCAACTGCTGATGGCCGTATCCGCGCTCCAATTCAGTGTTCCCGTGCCGACCAATAGGTCTTTCACCCACAGCAGGGTCTCGCAGTCCTGCACCAACCCAGATGCACTGCCCGGGTTGGTCACTACGACTCCGTTCGAACACGAGGCGGGCGCCCTGCGAATTCTCGCCGTCAGCAGGTCACCGTCGTGCCAGGGTTGCGATTCGACCGCCCAGCTCAGGGTGTCGTTCATGTTGTCCACTGTCGCGTCCGCAGCATTCAGTGACAGCGGAACCGTCCCGTCCAATTCTATGAAGTCCAGAAGCTGACCCGTAAGGGCGTTGTTCGGATTCACTTCCACCTTCACCGTGCCGGAGTCTCCGGTTCCCGGCTCCCACGCTATTCGCTCCAAGGTGGCCGATGTCCCGTTGGCGTCGGTGAGGGACGCGGGTTTCAGCACGCCGTTGGAGTCGTCCGCCGCTACGGCCGTGCCGACAGTTGCCGGGTCGAAGAAGGCCTCGTGGAGGGTGCCGGTGGGGGCAGCCACCGTAACCGTCCATTCGTATCGTGTGGCGTAGCCGTCGCAGAGCTTAAAGAAGGGAGACCTTATGTTGAAGTGAAACCTGTTCACACCCTCAGGAAGCGGACGGGCAGATACTACTCGCCGAGTGAAATTGACAGAATCGTCTGCGCCATCTCCAGAGTAGTCGTAGGGAACTGCATCACCGTACGCGACGCTGAACAGATTAGCATCTCCACCATCAAGCCAGAATCTCACCAACTCATCGGCGGATGGGCCGAAACCCATGTCATCCTCGTATAGGCTAGTTCCTGCGGCCAAACCTGAGTTGAGCTCGTGATTTGGAGGCGGATCGTCGACGGATGTACTCCCGGATCTGGAGGAATACGTTGCCCTATAATGGCTCTCCTGCCGTGCATACTGATACGTAAGCTGAACGCATTCCGTGTACTCCTCGGAGCCGTCGCTAGCGCTGAGCTTGGCGGTTATCGCCGCAATTCGGGTCTTGATCTCTCCCAGGGTTATGGTGGATGCGGTCCCCGCGTCCGGCGGTACATCTGTCAGAAACCGCTGCTGGTCCCCGGTGGCCTGCGACGCCTCACCCACCGCAGCTGCCGGCAGCCACAGCCTGTTGCGCCGGCTGGATATGCTGTATTTGTCGTCGTGAGAATACATGGGTCTACTTCCACCCCATGCCAGGTAGAATCGGTCCGCCAGTTCGGTGCTCGATAGGAATCCACGGGAGTTCTCTTGCAGAAACAGTATAGCCTCATGGTCGTCCCACTGGGCGTCTCTAGCGGCGACTATGGCCGGCAACGCGTTCGCCGCTTCTTCCTGTGTGTCAAAGAATGGGGCGGTGGCCCACACTGCCACGATGTCGTCGGCCCCGCTTCCCTTCAGGTACTCCTCAACGCTGAAGCTGAACTCCAGCAACGGTATGTACTTCGTCGAGCCGTCGTAGATAGTAGCGGATTCTACCGTTGTGGCGGTGGAGTCCAGCCGCACCCGGGCGATTACGGGCGACGCAAAGATCCTCTCCTCCAGGGATGTGGGGCCGTCATATCCGGGTGGCGCTAGCGATAGCGGCGCCGGAGTGCCTATGGGTGTATTTGTTAGCAACGACGGCGCCTCACTGTCCGTAGGTGTCTCCGTTGCTGCCGACGGCGGTACTGTACTTGCGGACGTGTTTGTCTCCACCGGAGAAGTCTCTGTATCCGTAGGAGTCTTCGGACCCACCACCGGAGACGCTGTATCCGTAGGCGTCTTCCTGTCCACTGCCGGTGCAACTGTGACCGAATGCATTTCCGATACCACCGTGGGAATTACACTCCCGCCCTCCTGTGGTTCCTGCTCATTTATGGAGAGGCCGCAGGCCAGTGGCAGTATCGACATTCCCGCCAGCACGGTGAAGATCCATGTTCTCATTATAGCGGTTCTTCTGGTACGCATCGGAATTCACTCTTGTCACGGTGAATGGGGGGCGAGTTGTGTAGGGCGTAGATTGTCTTCAGCTGTTCAATATTTTGGGTGGTTGGCGTCTCGTTCGTGTACGGATTGTTCATTACGGCGGCCAGGTGGTCCATGGTTGTATCGTCATAAAAGTCGTGCAGCCCAAAGGTGTGGCCGAACTCGTGCATCATGATGGGATCCACATAGCGGTATTCACCGATCACGTTCCCGGCCGGGCCCTTCGCTTCTGCCCTATCCTCGCCTGCTACGTCGATCCAGTAGATCCGGAGGTTATCAGCAGGAGGGCAGGTGCCGGGCATCGCGTTGGCATCCCTGCACTCCCACGCCGGCTCCTCGAAGATGAGGTTAATTCCCGCTATATGTTGACTCCGACTGGGGAATGACGAATCCTTGGTGCAAGCCGTGCTCCAGATGCAGCTTTCGTTCTTACCTGGGCTGGTCTCACCTGCCGCCTGGATAGTTATAGTCCAGTTGACATGGTTGCTGGAGTCGCAAGACCTGACGCCAGTCTTACAGATCGTCAGATTCTTGCCCGCTATCTTGCTCGCCTCCGCATTCCAACGGTCGACGGCATCTTCTATCGCCGTCCGAATGACAATGACAGGGTCCGGAACCTTAGGAGTCAGGCTAGCGGTAATTGAACCCTCCATATATGCCACGGTGTGATCTTCCTGGTGTCCTGGGCCCTTGGGCGCAGGCGTATTCATTTCCACTCCATTCGACCAGGGGGAGTACAAACAGGAACTGCCTTGTTGCTTGCAAGCGCGGACTCTGAAGCAATACAGTGTGCCAGGGGTCAATCCGGTAACCTCGGCCGATTCGCCGGAAACGGTGGCTTGTTGATCGCTCTCCATGGGGGTCGTCTCCACCTCACATCCGTCTACTCCAGTAACCGAATTCCATTTGACGGTTTTGCCCCTTCCACCTATCATTTCCACCTTCATAAGAGCTCGCGGTTGAGATGGCGTCACCTCAACCGCGAATTCATCAAACACCTTCAATTTATTGGCGTTGCCTAAGACTCTATCAGCGGCTGTAACCGTAATTGTCGCTGAGCCTGAGGACACTGCTGTAAGCGACAGCGTTGTGCGGATCACACTCACGGTCGCGATTCCAACGGCCGAAGAGTTGGCAGTGTATGTGAGTGAATTTCCGTCCGGATCGCTGAACCTGTTTCCTAAGGAAATCATGGTGGAACGGCCAGGGCTTATCGTCAAATCGCCGAAGGCAAAATTGATGATGGGCGGCTCGTTCACGTTGGTGGCGGTAATGGTGATGTGCCTGTTTACATTGACATTGTTGGCGCTGCCTCTGACTGTCACCCGGTATACGCCATCATTATCGGAATCATCTGGATTCTGGTAGTCGGGAGAGGTGTTGAAGCTCAACACACCTGAATTGGAAATCTCGAAATCTTCCAAGTCCGTCTCGAAAGTGGTGTTCGGCAGGGACCAGGTTATGGTGTCGCCATCGTCATCTGTTGGAATTTAAGTCGCCACGGGGCCCGTACCGTTCTCGTCATAAATCAAGGTGACAGGACCGCTGACTACCGGAGGCTCGTTTACGTGCGTGACCGTGATTGTCATGTCTTTGTCATCACTGAGACTTCCGTCGTTGGCCCTCACAGTGACATTGTACACATTGCCATTGTTGGAGTAGTCCGGGTCTTCATAGTTTGGGGGGATCTTGAAAGTTAGCACTCTCAAGTTGGAATCTTCGAATCCGATCTCTGAAGTTTCCTGTCCTTGGGCAAGTGGATATCAATGAACTCTTTCACAACAGGTTGCAGTCCAAGTCGTGTCTCGCCGGCAAATGAAGCCCCAATCTGGGTGTCAAAGAGATTGTTGACCCTGAATCCCCAATCCCGGTCCAGGCTGCGAAGGTCGTAGCCGCCGGCGTGAATCACCTTTTCTACACCGCTCACAGCCAACAGCTCGCCAAGGGGGCCGACGTTGTCCAAACCCAGGAGATCGATGATGTATACTGATTTGTCATCGGCAATCTGAATTAGGCAGATTCTCTCCCTATATCTGAGGAATCCATTGGACTCAATGTCAACTGCAATCCTGTCCGTCTTGGACAGAGCATCTACAACTTTGGCGAGATGTGATTCCGTTTCAACATAGTAGACTGGCATCATCTTGCCAGCCAACTGTCGCCAAACCCGAAGGACCTGCGGTTGACGCCATCCCCTTGTGATGCCCTTGCGAGCACGATCTCCATCTCTAGGCAAGTGTAGGGCGGAAAGGACGATGTGAGCAATGCCATCCAATCAGCCGATTCTTGCAGACGAGTCGAAAAGAGTGCATCACAATGATCGCTTAACCCTGATTAGGATGAACAGCACCATGGCCGCCAATCCGACACCGGCCACTAGCGCAACGATTAGAATAACTGGGAAGTCACCTGTGGGCACAACATCCACTTGTGCTTCGCCCGAGACTGTCGCGGACCCGTCGGTTATCACATACTCAAAGCCACCGCTGGTTGTTTCGGAGCCGTCATGTTGATATCTGACCTGGTTGCCATTCAGCTGGACTTGTCCATTAAGGGCGTTGCCTACGGACACAATCTCTAGTACGTCACCATCGTCGTCGGTGTCATTCTTCACCAGTTCCCACACGTCCACAATGAGCTTGCCTCCCTCGTCCACCTGAAATCTGTCAATGTTTGGAACGGGAGCATCGTTGGTCGGCCTGACCTCCAACTGTACCTGACCGATGACAGTTTCAACCCCATCGCTGAGGGTATAGTTGAAGCCTCCTCTCACGCTCTCCGAGCCGTCGTGCTCAAAAGTTACGGTATTGCCGTCCCTAACGACTCGTCCATTTAGTGGACTGCCAACCGCAATCAACTGCAAGCTTTCGCCATCAACGTCTGAATCGTTTGCCAGAAATTCAGATACAAACGCCAAGGCTACGCCTCCCTCATCCACTTGCAGGACGTCTATCCCCGCGACCGGGGGATCGTTGATTGGCGTCACCGATACGCTGACGCGCGAAGTAGCCGTCGCAGCGCCGTCGCTGATGGTATAGACGAACCCCCCGCTGGTCGATTCCGAATCGTCATGCTCGTATATGACGAAATCACCTTCAAGACGAACGCTGCCGTTCAGTGCATCGCCAACGGCCACCACTTGAAGCGTATCTCCCTCGACGTCCACGTCATTCGCAAGCAACTCCGTCATGTCCAGCGATAGTATGCCGCCTTCATTCACCGTAACTATGTCCACTTCGGCAATCGGAGGATCATTCTTGGGCAACACCGACACCGAAACTAATGCGGAATCACTTTCCAAGCCATCGCTTACGGTGTAAGTAAAGCCTCCCTCGGCTCCTTCTGATCCATCATGCTCAAAGGCGATGTTGTTTCCTTCAATACGCACCCTCCCTTTGATGGCGTTGCCAACTGCCGTAACTGTCAAGGTATCCGCATCCGGATCGTTGTCGTTCTTCAGCAGGGCTGAAGCGTCCACCAACAGAGTATCTCCTTCAATAACTTCAAGCCTGTCTGGCAATGCTCTTGGTGACTTATTCACGGGGGTGACGTCGACAATCACGTCTCCCGTTTCGCTCACGGTCCCGTCGGTGAAACTGTAAGTGAATCCTCCCTTAGTAGTATTTGAACCATCGTGTTGATAGACAATGACCGCGCTCTCCAGTCGGATGCTGCCATTCACCTCGTTGCTTACCGCCGAAACTCTTAGAGTATCTCCGTCGGCGTCCAAGTCGTTACTCACCAACTCCGATGCGAATATAGACAATGCCCCGCCCTGGTCCAGGACAAACCTATCCGTAGTAGCCACTGGTCGGTCGTTCACTGGTGAAACATTCACAATTACCTCCCCCTCTTCACTATCCACGCCATCGCTGAGTGTGTATGTGAACCCTGCACTTGTAGATTCCGAACCGTCATGCTCGAATATTGCGGCTGTGCCCACAAGGAAAGCTATTCCATTCACCCCGTCAGCCACGCTTGTCACACTAAGAGTCTCGCTGTCTGGATCTATGTCATTGGCGATGAGTTGCGAAATCTGGATGACCACGTCGCCCCCCTCATCGACCTGTACGCTGTCGGAGACCGCCATCGGGGGATCGTTCACCGGCGAAACGTCTACCACCACCTCTCCAATGGATTCGGCGACGCCATCGCTGGTCGTGTATGTGAAGCTGCCCGTAACGGTCTCTGAACCATCATGCCGGTAGATGATGACGTTGTCCTCAAGGAGGACGCTGCCATTCGTGGGATCTCCAACGGCCTTCAACTCAATCTCGTCCCCTTCCAGGTCAACGTCGTTTGACAGCAGCTCCGACACGTGCAGCCGGACCGTGCCCCCCTCTTCAACCGCAACCATGTCCGCTCCGACCACGGGAGGATCATTCGTCGGGCTGACCACCACCACCACCACCACCTTGCTGCTGGAAGAGCCGTCGCTGACTGTATAAGCAAAACTCCCTTCCAGGGTATTCGAGCCGTCGTGGGTATATGTAATCGTGCTCCCTATCAACTGCACGGTCCCGTTTATCGCGTCTTCAACGCCCGTGAGCATCAGGGCGTCATTTTCCGTGTCCCAATCGTTTGCCAGTAATTCCGAGGCGACCAGAGAAACCACGCCTCCCTCATCCACCGCAATTCTGTCCGGCACGCCAATAGGAGGGTCGTTCCCCGGAAGAACGTCAACTACTACGTCGGCTGAGAGCCTCAAGAAACCGTTGCTGAGTGTGTAAGAGAATCCTCCGGTGGTCGTCTCGGACCCATCGTGCTCATAGATTATGGTCTCGTCCGTCAGCGTCACCTCCCCGTTAACCGCATTGCTGACGCTGTTGTGGCTCAGATAGTCTCCCTCCAGCCCCGTGTCATACACAAGATGAGGGATGTAGAATCGAATTGTCTCACCTTCAACCACACTTGGATTGGGGCATACTGTCAGGTAGTCGTCGTAGAATTCGTCATCCGGAGTTGGATTAAGTTCCAGCAGCCAGGGAACGCAATCGCTGAAGTCATTATGCTCCAGGTTCAGGTCTTCCAACTGATTAAGGTTCCCCAGGTTTGGAGGTATGCGGCCGGTGAGATCATTGCCTGAGAGTTCAAGCCGCCAGAGTTTACGAAGGTTGCCCAGCTCAGGCGGTATGCTTCCACTCAGCTCATTGTCGTCAAGCCTCAGTAGTTCTAGCAGTTGCAATTTGCCGAGTTCAGGAGGAATGGAGCCGCTCAATCTATTACTTCTCATCGATAGTGTGACCAAATTGGATAGCCCTCCCAGTTCCGAGGGTATCTCTCCTCTCAAGAAGTTCCGGTCTACGACAAGGCTCACCAGCTTGCGCAGATTTCCCAATTCAGGTGGTATGCGCCCGGTTAGGCGGTTTTCCCACAGGTGGAACTCCTCCAGGTTGAAAAGATTGCCCAGTTCCGGCGGCAATTGCCCGGTTAAATGATTGCCCCCTAGATTAAGGTGGTCCAGGCTCCTCAATTGACCAAGTTCGGGCGGAACCGGACCACTCAATTGATTTTGCGCCAGGTTCAGTTCGGTCAGGTCATATAGCTCTCCCAATTCCGGTGGTATTTGGCCGCTCAAATGGGTTTTCGTTTAAGCGAAGCCTCTCCAGGTTTGCCAGGCCACCCAGCTCGCCCGGGATCGGTCCGCTCAGTTGGTTCTCCTGGATATCCAGTGTCCTCAGATTCCTCAAGTTCCCAAGTTCTGCAGGAATCTCACCGAACAACAGGCTCCCTCCGATATATATCTGCTCCAGTTGAAGCATATTGCCAATTTCAGGCGGCAGAACGTCCCGCAAAGGGTTGTTATTGAGGTTGAGATCCCTCAGTTGCAGGAGATTGCCAAGTTCGCGTGGAATGCCCCTCGTCAATTGATTGCTCCGCAGTTCCAGGTTCTCCAACTTCACAAGATTCCCAATTTCAGCCGGTATCCTGCCGCTTAGCTGATTCCTTCCAAGCGCCAGCTCAGTCAGATTGAATAGATCCCCGAGTTCTGGTGGTATCTTGCCGCTCAGCTGGTTGCCTGAAAGCTGCATATGAGTCAGATAGGCCAGGCTGCCGAGTTCTGGCGGTATCTCGCCGCTGAATTGGTTGTTGCGTAGATTGAGCGTCGTAAGGTTTTGCATCTTGCCCAATTCCACCGGAATCGCACCTTGCAGTTCGTTCCGGTAAAGGCTGAGTCGTGTCAGATTTGTCAGCTCGCTTAGCTCAACCGGAATTTCTCCACTTAACATGTTGCTCCCGATCTCCAACTCACGCAGGTTGGACAATTGGCCGATTTCTGTTGGAATTTGCCCGCTAAGGTTGTTTCGGTTTAGCTCGAGGTCTTCAAGGTTGGCAAGGTCGCCAATTCGCGTTGGAATCTCTCTGCTCAACTCATTATCCGAGAGTTCTAACTCCCTCAGATTTGTGAGATTGCCCAACTCCTGCGGTATATTGCCTCGTAACTGGTTTGTTCGTACCTCCAGTTTTTCCAAACTCGTTAGGTTCCCAATCTGCGACGGTATCTTTCCGCTGAGTTGGTTGTATGACAGATCTAGGTGTGCCAGGTTATTCAGGTTGCCCAGCGCCTCTGGGACGACATCGGCCAATTCATTGGCTGACAAATTCAAAATCAATAGGCTCTTGAGATTTCCAATCTCAGCTGGAATCTCTCCCTTTAAACCATTTTCCTGGAGTTCCAGCTCCCGAAGTTGCGATAGCTTGCCCAGTGACGCCGGTATCCTGCCACTCAGGTTGTTCCCATCCAACCGCAGCCTGGTTACCCGCCCATTCTCATCCGTGTCAACTCCCCACCACGTTTCCAATTCGTGCAGGGAGGTCCAGTTGGTTCTGGAATGCCAGTTTGAACCGCCCGCAGACTCATACAGGGAAATGAGCGAAGCGCGATCTGCGTCCGCTCCATTGTCCTGTGCCTGCGCGTCTTGAGAAAATGAGCCTATGACAAGAATGCCTGACAATGCGAACGCTATTAGCCAAAGTTGGCGACGGATCATGCGAGTAAGCCTTTTCCAGCGCCCCATCGCAATATTAGGAGCAACACAGCCTCCCGGTCCCCCTTGACCCCGTTAAATCCTATCGTCTCTTCACCCATATTGAAGACGATTGTAGCATCTGATGTCTCAACCCACCTGCGTCTGATCTGAAGAATTTGGTGGTTCTATTCAACTACACTGCATTAGACTATTGATTGGCGAAAGTAGCAGTGCCCGATCGATTTCAATAACAATCCATCATCTCGATGGTCCCTTCCCCCCTTATGAAGACCTTTACATAACCGTAATTCCGGCGAAAGTCGGAATCCAGAATCCCCTGATTTAGCCTTGCCAACTATTGCCTGAGACCGTGGACTGACTCCGTATTCGCAGTTATGCTAAGGCCTCCATTCATGGGGAGGGTTTGAGCCTGCCCCTTCATCCGATTCCATCTACAATCGGCTACACTCAAATGATAGGAACCTTGGCCAAAGTGAAGAACTCGACCAGCCCCCAACTCAGGACAAATGCGAATTAGGTAGAACAGGAATAATAGAAGAGGAGTACTCCTCTTCCACAGTCCTCATTCGATAATGACGTAATACTCCTGGGACCCGTAGTCCATCGTGGCCTGGAAGTCGGGGAACCACTGCCTGAAATCCTCAGAATTAACCAGATTGTTGTGGGCCTCCAAGAACTCGTCAAAGCTCTCAAAGTCCCTCTCATAGACGTATGTGAGCTGACGGCCTGACAAGTTCTGCAGAATACGTGCTTTGGGAAGACCCTGCTGTACGGAAATCTCGTTAACCTTCTTCAGTAGCTCAGCCGTCTCCCCACCTGAACCATAAGTTGTGTTTAAGATAATTCGCTCTAGATACATGGATAAACCTCTTTGGCCCTAATGAAAGTTGTCGGCAACCAGAAAGCCTGCGAGAAACCGTTCTCACCGGATTTCCAGTGCAGGCGATGCTACAGTGAGCCTATATTTGTGTCAAACACCAATGGGATTGACAGACGTAGTTGTCGACGGTGCCCCGTCCGGCAGGACTCGGACTCCCCGGAATGTGGCCCAAAGTCCCTCCCACAGCGCTATCGCCTAAAGGCGCCGGACGCTATATAGTCCAACAGCCAAATCGAGGTACTTGTCGGTGTAACACGGCAAATGATACAACTATTAGGGCAGTCCAATGTCGAAGTGTTGTTGCCCAGCATAAGTGTCAAGCGAAAAGCAACCGTCTTAGTTGTCAAGCGGTAGCAAAGGTTGGACTCCATGGTTCGCCGCTTCTCATAATGCCGTAAAGGATGGTGAGGAGCATTCGCATGCAGACGGTGAGGACGACCTTCTTCGGCTTGCCAGATGCGAGCAACCGCTGGTAGAAGGACCGCAGCCCAGAGTTCTAGTGACTGGCCACCAGGGCTCCCATATAGAGAGCCGCCCGAACCCTGGTACGCCCTCTCCACACACTGCGTTGGCCTCGATGAGGGCCGCTGTCTCTACTGAAGGGCGCAACCCCCACCAATGGGGCGATCTCCTTACGATTCAGAGTACCCAATTCCGGCAGGTACGGCAAAAGCGTCAACGACACCTGGTGTCCCACACCGGGAACACTGCGCAGCAGATCGTCCTTCTCCCGCCATACCGGGCTAGTTTGGATTCTACGGCACAGATAGCCATCCAGGTCCTTCAGCTCCTGTTCCAGCCAGGCGATGTGGGCCATGATGCGAGGGCGTACTTCCGTTGTGGCCCGCCCAAGACGATTCTTCTCCGCAACTATTATGTCGGACACCTGTCGCCTGCGCGCCAACATAGCGCCGAGGGCCTGGGTGTCGGCGTCTCTCAAGGGACGTATCTCCGGACGGACCGCTTCTCCAAAGTGGGCCAGAACTTGCGCAACCAACCTATCCGTCTTTGCCAACTGCCCTGTGGACTTGGCGAAATCACGTACCTGGCGAGGGTTGACCACGACCATAGGCAACGATGCGGCGGCCAAGGCCGTCACCAAGGGTAACTCCAATCCTCCAGTGGACTCCGTGATTAGCGGAGTAGGCGCCAGTCTGTTCAGTTGAACCGCTGGCCCGTCTATGCCGGCTTCGTCATACTGCACACTCCAAGTTCTACCACCGGGTCTCACCGCGACATCCACTCGCTCCTTGGCCACGTCTATCCCTACGCATTTGAGCTCCTGATCCATTTCCACATCCTCCAGTTCTGTCCCAACCTTGCAAGATACGGGCTCGTTTGGCCCAGGCAACCGTTCGGGATCTTTGGGAATGAGTGCGGCGACCCACGCTTTTCGACGTCCTCTCACGACCAATGTCCAATCGGTCTGCCACACTCAAAACTGACTTCTTTCATCAATTTTCTACTCTATGTCAAAGGTACAATGTCCATATGAAGGAACATGTGACATTGACGCAGAAAGAACAGACAAGACTCCAAGTACTGAACAGCTTATTGGCAGAGCACATGACTACGGAGCAGGCAGCGACACTGATGGGACTGAGCGAACGCCACACCAAGCGTATTCTGGGGACTTACAGGTAGGAAGGAGTCTCCGCCCTAGCCCACGGCAACCGGAGACGGAGGCCCCACAACGCCGTACCTGAAACCGCTGTGGCAGCCGTGGTGAAGTTGGCCGCCAACCAATATGTCGGCGCCAACCATACTCACCTCACTGAACTGCTGCGGGAACGGGAGGGCATCGACCTGAGCCGACCCACGGTGCGTCGCATCCTGACCAGGACCGGCATGGACAGCCCACGTAGTCGTCGCTCTCCGCAGCGCCGGTTCCGGCGACGGCGCATGCCCCAGGAGGGGATGCTGGTCCAGGTGGATGGGAGTCACCACCCCTGGCTGGAGGAGCGGGGACCGAAACTGGTGCTGCTGCTGGCGGTGGACGACGCCACCGGCGTCGTGGCCCAGGCGGTATTCGGCCCCAGCGAATACACCCGAGGCTATCTGCTAGTGCTTGAGGGCTTGATCCGACAGTGGGGAATACCCCTAGCCCTGTACAGCGACAGGAATTCGGCCTTCATGTACAATGCTCGCCGAGTGCCGATACTGGTCGAAACCACCCAGTTCGCTTCGGTGATGCGGGGGTTGGGCATTCGTCAGATCTCCGCCCTCTCTCCACAGGTCAAGGGAAGGGTGGAACGGATGGCGTCAACCTTCCAGAGCCTGCCCCGTACCTGATACGGGGACCGGCTGGTCACCGAGCTGCGCCTGGCCGGCGCCAGCACCATTGAGCAGGCCAACCTGGTGCTGAAGGAGTTCATGTCCCGGTTCAACACCCGGTTCGCCGTTGCCCCGGAGCAGCATGAGAAAGCTTACCGCCTGGTGCCCGCCGAACTGTCCCTCACAGAGACCATCAGCTTAAGGCACATCCGTAAGGTGGCCCGGGACAACACGATCAAGTATCGGTGGCGGGTGCTGCAACTGCTGCCGGGGATGGACCGGCCCAGCTATGCCGGTCTGAAGGTGGAGGTCCTGGAGCGAGCCGGGGGTCAGATGATGATCAAGTATCGGGGAGAGATCGTGGAATTTCAAGAGTCGCCCCAGCCTCTGTCCTCCCTGTGGGGAGCGACCAGCCCTGGCCCACTCGGGCCGTAACTCCAACCCATCGCTGACGATCAGACCAACGGTCACCTTAGCCAAGCTCAGCGGATCCTCCTGGACTCTCTGGAACCAACTGAAGAGGAAGACCTTGGCGCCCTTCGGCAACAATCGCAGGGCATCCGGTGTGGGCGGGGGTCTGGCGGAAGTGACGGTGGTGCCCAGAATTCGCAGCATAATGAGGCTGAACCATGCAAGGGTGGCCACCAAGATATCGAGGTATCAGGACCACATGGCGCAGATGGGCGGGGGCACGAACGAGTTTCGGGAACTCCGGCCCTATACGTCGGGGGACCCCCTGAACCGGATCAACTGGAAGGCAACTGCCAGGGGCAACAGGAGCGACAATCTGCCGTTGGTGAACGAACTGGACCCGGAGGCGCAGAAATCGGTATGGATATTCCTGGACGTGGCGGACTACATGGATGTGGGAACGCCACTTTCCAACCCGCTGGAGCATACACTGGAGGCATCCGGCAGTCTGGCGCAGTACTATCTCACGCGAGGGGCTACGCTTGGCGCTTTTGCATACAACAGTTTAACCGGAAGCGGGGAGCTCCTGTCGCCGGATTCGGGACGGAAGCAATTCCAGCGGCTGGTGCGGATGTTGTCTCGGCTGAAGCCCGGACCGCCGCAGCAGGACCTGCTTCAGGCCGTGGAGTGGTGCAAGAGCATGCTGTTTCGCCTGCGGCCGGAGGTATTCGTCATCACACGGCTGGACGTTCTCTATGCCAGGCCGGGACAGTCAATGCCGTCCCTCGGGAGGTTCAAGGCTGCGGTAGACAGATTGACTTCTCTGAGAAGTCGATCCCATCGGCTGAGCAAGGTGAGGGTGGTCCACGTAGACCCTCAGTCGCCTGACAACGAGGACGGGGACTTGAGCCTCATCGACTGGGAGACGGTGCGGGTGTCGGAGGACCTGAGGAAGGGAGGGGCCGCCGTCATAGAGTGGCAGCCGGAACAGGAAGAATTCATCGTCGCGCTTGTGCGGCATATGGACGCTTTCAGATGATGATGGGTAGCCGACGATCGCTGTCTTTTGCTGCGGCAGAGTCCGTGCTGCTCATTGCCCTGCTTTTGCTGGCGGCGCTTGTGCTCAGGAGTTCATTCTCAAGCGAGGCAATTGCGGGATTTGGTGGATGGGATACGGCAGGTGTGATACTTGCGATTTTCGCGGTCTACTGGGCGATGCAGGTTTTGGGTCGCAATCAGGTGGGATTCTGGGTTATGGCTTTGATTGTTGTCTTGGCGCAGGGGCCTGCTATATGGACTCACAATGCCCTGGAGTGGACCCAGTTTTTCGGGCTGGAAACGGACAGTGAGAACGTCCGCTCCCTGGTTCGGGATACCATCTGGTTCCTGGTATCGCTGGTGGGTTTGATGTCCCTCTATCGGACGATGGGGCTGCGCCGGCTGGATGACCTGCTGCTTGCGAGGCAGGTGGGCGCCGATGATAGAAACAGCGTTTTGGTCGGTGAGGGAATCGTACTCGTGGGGCTGATGATATGCGGGGGAATACTCGCGTTGCTGATGGTGTTGACGGCCTCGTCACTGGGCAGGCATCAGGGCCTACTGGCTCATTCACCATGGTCGGTGATGACCGTAGGCGCGAGTGCAGCCGTGCTATATGTTTGCGCTCTCTTTGTATGGTTGACGAGACGATGATTATTGGGTTGGGGTTATGAAAATGAGGTGCGCACAGTAACTGGGACGAGTTGAACCGTCTGCACCGACGTACCTCGGGATACCACTTAATTCTCCTGGTTGACAATGACAACGTTGGCGATGTATGTTTCTTTAGTGATACCTCATCTCACTACAGTCATCTAGGTTACTTGCCTTCGCTGGATTAACCCCGTTTACTAATGATACTGCCTCGCATTAATAGCTAAAGGGAGATTCAAAATGAACACGCAGCAGAGAGTACCTGTAACCATCCTCACCGGCTTTCTCGGATCTGGCAAGACGACCCTGCTCAACCGGATCTTGACTGAACAGCACGGGAAGCGCATTGCTGTGGTAGAGAACGAATATGGGGAGGTGGGCATCGATCAGGGCCTCGTCATCAACGCCGACGAGGAGGTCTTCGAGATGTCAAACGGTTGTATTTGCTGCACAGTGCGCGGAGACCTGATCCGGGTTCTAAACAATCTGAATAAGCGCCGCGACAAGTTCGACTATGTGCTGGTGGAAACCACGGGGCTGGCCGACCCCGGCCCGGTTGCCCAGACGTTCTTCATGGACGATGAGCTTCGCGCCGAATACGCGCTTGACGGGATCGTCACGCTGGTTGACGCGGCCCACATTGAGCAGCAGTTGGGCAGAAGCGACGAGAGCACGGAGCAAATCGCGTTCGCAGACGTTCTGGTTCTCAACAAGGCGGACCTCGTCAACGGCGAGGCTCTTGACAGTTTGGAAGCTCGGCTCCGGGGCATGAACAGAATGGCTCAAGTCGTGCGCAGCGAACGAGCGAACATACCGGTAGACACTGTACTAGACCTCAGCGCCTTCGACCTGGACCAGGTGCTTGAGCGACGTCCCACCTTCCTCGAGCCGGAGTATCCCTTCGAATGGACGGGAGTCTATTTGCTCGATGCCGGCCGCTACGAGCTCATCCTCGCCGAAGGACCAGATCCGACGATGTCGCTGGTCGTCGTGTCTGGCCAGGCCACAGATGACTCTGCACTCCGGGAGAGTGCGGAATGGTGTGTCCGCCAGTACGCCGAACCTGCGGAAATCATTCAGCCGGGAGGAGAGATTCCCTTCGACAAGCATGTGAACCTCCAGCTCGATGTCCCGGGAAGCAAGTCTTTCTTCCTTGAAGTCGATACGCCGGGGCTGTTTGGTCTTTACGCCCAGCACCTGGCGGAGGAGTTCGAGCTTCATCTCAGGGACGTGGATGGAGCGGTGGTTCCGTTCGCGGCTGAACGGACCTGGGTCGCTCAGCACGAGCACGACGATGAGGTGGGATCGATCTCTATCGAGATTGACGGGGATGCCGATCCTGAAAAGCTTAATGCCTGGCTAGGCAAACTGCTCCGGGAACGTGGTGTGGACATCTTCCGAATGAAGGGCTTCATCAGCGTCGCCGGGGAGTCTCGTCGCTTTGTCTTCCAGGGGGTGCACATGCTCTTCGACGGGCAGCCGGACCGCGAATGGGGGGATGCTCCCCGCCGCAATCAGCTTGTATTCATTGGCCGAAACCTCGATGGCCAGAGTATGCGGGAGGGGTTCGAAGCATGTCTGACTTAAGGGCCGGCAGCCCGATGAGTGTTCTTAACCGGGGCTGGTCGGCGATGGTCGGCGACTACGCTATGGCCGGTGGTTGGACCCGGCGCGGCGAAGCGCTGGTGGTCGGCGACGCCGATGGAGGCGTTTACGCCTTTGAGGGCGAGACCGGCGAGACTGCCTGGGCGCGGCGCGGCGTCCATGACGGCGGTGTGCTCTCGGTGGCAGTCCACCCAAACGGAAACGTGTTTGCTACAGCTGGCCAGGACGGACGAATCTTGATCTGGGATGCCGCCGAAGGTCAGGTAACCCGGGCTATCGAAGTCGGCAGCAGTTGGGTGGAAGAGGTGGCATGGTCGCGGGACGGCCAAAAACTGGCAGCCTCCTGTTCCCGGAAGGTTCACGCATATGGCCTGGACGGAGTGGAGGTCTGGCGGTCTGATGATCATCCCAGCACGGTCAGCGCCATCGCCTGGGCAGGTCGAAGGGATCTGGCAACGGCCTGTTACGGTCGAGTTACCTTCTTCAACGCGGCCACCGGCAAGGCCCGCCAGAAGCTGGAGTGGCAGGGATCTTTAGTGTCGATGGTCCTGAGCCCGGACGGGGGCATAGTGGCCTGCGGCAGCCAGGACAACTCGGTGCATTTCTGGCGGCGCGCCTCGGGGCAGGACTCCGAGATGTTTGGATATCCTGCCAAGCCTTCGGCCCTGGCATTTGATGATACCGGCACCCTATTGGCCACCGGAGGCGGTGAGTCGGTGACGGTCTGGAGCTTCCGGAAAAAGGGGCCCGAAGGCACGCGGCCCGGCGTTCTGGAGTTCCATGTTCAACCCGTCACAACGCTTGCCTTTGCGCCCGGTGCGATGCTCTTGGCATCGGGTGGCCGCGATGGGGCAGTAGTTGTGTGGACGCTGCAGAGAAATGGAAAAGGCGGACCGATAGGGGCCGAGGAGCTTGAGTCCCCAGTGGCCAAATTGTACTGGCGGCCTGACGCGCTTGCGCTTGCTGCCCTTGACGCCGAGGGCGGCGTCAAGGTTTGGCCAGTAGGGCAAACCAAGGGACTAATGAAACGCCCACGATGAGCGCGGGGTCCCATTGCGGGCAGCTGCTGAATATCTGACTACCTAAAGCTGGGAATTGGAGATTTCCAGGGCAACCCCGGCAATCTCGAACGTGTTCGCCTGATTGCCAGTGGCGGCAAACACGTTTGCCAGCCAGAAGTTTCTGAAATTTCCCCGACGAAGAACCTGTTCGACCGGCAGAGGCATTCCGCTATCGCGACCGGTCTGCGCTGTGCATGGTAACGAGATTAGGTCCGCGTTTGCCGGGCTGAATCATCACGTCATTATCCATTCGGCTGCGGCAGCTTGTCTAATGGCACATATTGCTTTCGCTGCACGGTCCGAATTGTGGCGATAGCCAGGTTGAAGCGCCCTTCAGTCACGAAATGGCAATGGACTAGTCTGAAAGAGAAGGGTTGGTGGCTGCCGAGCCTGGATTCGAACCAGGGTTGCGTGATCCAGAGTCACGAGTGCTACCACTACACCACTCGGCATCGGTCTGTCCACATAGATTATACAACAGTCAGTATTGTAGACAAGGGAAATTGTGATAAAATGATGGTCGCAGTTGGCGCATTCGTCTAGTGGACTAGGACACCGCCCTCTCAAGGCGGAGATCACGGGTTCGAACCCCGTATGCGCCACCAGACTCATTCAGTAGACAGAGCCTTCTTCGAACTGTGGCTGGTCTGTGAGCATCGCTCTCGCACTTCCTCTGGAGGTTCGAGTATACTCAGGTCCACCACGCTCGACAGAATCTAGAACCTTCACGTTGAGGCTCATCTTGGATCTGTGGCTGGCACGCTATGTCCGCTTGGTACGGGAAATTGCCCACTCTCCGCTTCAACTGCTAATGTGAGGCAGCAATGAAGTTAACTGTCGTCCCTGTAGCCCGCATCCGCTGGCTCATTGTCGTACTTGCCTTTTTCTATCCTTCGGTGCTCATTGGAGGAGCTTCGCTAAAGGTTGAATACAGCCATGTCAGCCAGTACATAAGCGAGCTCAATGCTGTGGGTTCAGCTTGGAGTTGGCAGATAGGTTACTTGGGGTTTCTCCCCTTAGGTCTGCTCGGCATTCTTCTGCTGCTGGTGGTTGCTCCACTTACAAATCTGACCGGGGTCAGCAAAGTCGGCTACTGGCTGCTTATTGCTGAACCAGTAGCCTATGTTAGCTCGGCCTTTGCACCGTGCGACTTAGGTTGTCCGAGCACTGGTAGTCTTTCCCAGAACGTCCATAATCTCTTGGCCATGGTCACGCTCCTCATGACCACGCTGGGGTTGGTGTTCCTGTCCCGTAACGACAGACTTAGGCTAGCAAAGAAGGTGGGCTGGCTAGTCTTGGCAGCAACTTTTGTCTCGCTCTACACATTCGCGCTAGTACCTGAGGTCGCTGAATGGCGAGGATTGTTGCAGCGTCTGGCAGAGGGGATTCTCTATGGCGGCTTGTGTCTTGTTAGTTGGCAGTTATTCGCGGGTCATAACAATCCAGCGGGAACTGATCGAGTATAGAGTTCGTATCTGCTCAGAGATCAGAAGAGGTGAAGCTGTGGAGGCCGTCAGCCAGAATCGAGTTCTGGGTAGTCTGGGAGTAGACCGCTAGGCGACGGAAACGCGCGCGGGACTTGCTTGCCTTCATGGAGGCGAAAGGGTCCACCATCGTGTACGGTAGACAGAACCGTCTTCGAACTTTGGCTCGGGGGCCTCTGATCTCCTAGCGCCTAACCCCTCAGAGGGTTCGAAGCCCTTAGTCTGGGGTTGTAACGCGGAGCATCCAGTGGTGTTGTGGATCTAGCGCCGCGGTTTGTATCTGGTCGACTCCGGAAACGATGCTCCCGAGCTTCTCCAAAATGCGCCCAACGGCTCGCGCCCGACGACATCCCCGACGACCACGTGATTAGGCGGGTGCACAAGTGTTGGACAGCAGCACCTTGACCATCATCCGTGGATGATACGGCGGTCCGCCTCTCCTCTCCCGCTCGTATCAGGCTGTGATCTCAGACAGCTCCAACTGGTCAACAACGTCGGAGATGAAGTAAGCCAGATGGTCGTCCCCCAACCACTCCTTCAATGCTGCTGGCAACAGCAATTGCCGGTCTGGACTATAGGGACGATAGGTCTTGCTCATCAACGACTCCCCCCTGCTGAACTGCCCCTATTGTACTAGCGACTACTCGCCCACCGTGTTTCTCGGACAGGCTGCTAGAGGTTCTCGATGTCCAGCGGTGCGATGACGTCCGCCGGTTCAAATCCGAAGATGCGAGAGAAGAAGTAGAGTTCCGCTTCCAACGCCCTCTTGATGTTGTCCGACTGTCGGAATCCGTGCTGTTCCCCGGGAAACACGAGATACGCCGTCGGAATTCCCTTGGCACGCACCGCGTTGAACATTGTCACTGCCTGGTCCGGCGGGACAATTTCGTCCTCCAGTCCTTGCAGCAGGATAATTGGGTTAGACAACCGGTCTGTGAAGTTGATGGGCGATCGCTCCCTGTAGATAGCGACCTCTGCTGGATAGGGCCCTACCAGCGAATCGAGGTAACGGGACTCAAACTTGTGGGTGTCTCGCGCCAGGGACTCCAGGTCGCTGACACCGTAGAAGCTGGCGCCTGCGGAGAAGGTGTCTCGGAAGGTCAGCGCCGTTAATGTGGTAAAGCCTCCGGCGCTTCCCCCATCTATGGCCAATTGCTTCTCATTAACGAGTCCTTGCTCAGCGAGGAATAGGGCAGCGTTGACGCAATCGTCCACGTCTACCACGCCCCAATTTCTCTCCAACCGCCGCCGGAATTCCCTGCCGTACCCGGTGCTCCCGCCATAGTTCACGTCAACCACTGCGAATCCCCGGCTCGTCCAAAATTGAATCTCCAGGTCAAGGGCGTTGGATGCAGCTGCAGTGGGACCGCCGTGGCTCTTCAGCAGCAGCGGCGGCTTGGTTCCTTCCGGGGCTGCGAAGTCCCGGTTTCGTGGTGGATAGAAGAATGCGTGGGCCGTCTGGCCGCCTTCAGTCGGAAACTCGATTGTTTCAGGTGTGGACAGGTAGTCAGTGTCAACCGGCGTCCTGCTGGAACGCTGAACCACGCCCAGCCGCCCGGAATCCACGTCCAACCGGAGTATAGCGCTGGACTCAATGGGTCCGGCTGCTTCGAAGTAGACTCGGCCCGGGCCTACCCGGAGATCGGAGCGATCCATGGACGAGTAACCGCCGACGTCCAACTCGGTGGATGCCAGGGTCTCCAAGTCGACGTCCAACAATCCCCAAACACCATTGCGGTTAACGGCGCAGATGGCCCGATTTGGCGATGCGAATCCGTAACAGTTGGCTCCGAAAACCCACTGCGGCCGGGCGAACTCTGCCTCCATGGGCAGGATGCACTGGGATGTTCCCAGACCGTCTTGTTCGTCCCACCGGTAGAGGTTCCACCAGCCGTTACGGTCCGACACGAAATACAGGCGCCCGTCTGGAGCCCATTCCGGCTGGCAGATGGACTCGGAGATTCCGCCGGCGACAAGTGTTTGTTTGCGGGTTCTGCCATCAGTGTCCAGTTCGCCAACCCAGAGCTCCGTACCGTCCCAAGGCATGTTTGGGTGATTCCAGCTAAGCCAGCACAACCGGGACCCGTCGGGGCTAAGCCGTGGGGAGGAATAGAAATCTTTGCCGGAAATCAACACTTCCGGAGGGTCTATGGCTCCATCGGGGGTGTCCATCCGGACGGCGGCTACGGAATTGACGGGTTCTCCGTCGTCAGAATGGTCCTCCTGAACGCAGATCAGCCGCGAGCGTGTTGAATCAACAGTGAAGTCCGCGTGGCGGACGTCCCCTTCCGGGGTGATGGGGATGGGTTTCTGTCCCGCAGGCTGTCGGTAGACTCGTTGATCATCGAAATTGGTGAAGTAGACCGCGTTTGAGACGGTGTAAGCGCCACCGCCATATTCATGGACACGGGTGCGAACGTTGAAGAGAAGTGGAGTAACGTCCGATACCGTCCCTTCCGTCGACCGTTTGACCACCACATTACGTCCCGCTTCCATCGGACGCATTTCCAGCCAGTAGACGTCATTACCATCCAGGGCAATTTGGCCCAACCCCACCGAATCGTTGACGATGGAGTCGGTCTTTATTGGTGAAGCCCAGGAGCCGTATGGGCTGATAGTTTGCATCTTAGTGTTCTCCATATTGGGGGTCATGGATTGAAAGAGTTAATGGTGATGGCCGCCAGACTTGAAATTGGCATTCGATCGAGTGGCCCATCTCTCCCAATAGGAGAGTAGGTTTCACAGGCAGGATATCATCGGATGATGTCAGCTGGAAGGGCGTTTTGGCAGGATCACAGTCATTACAGTGTGCTGTCCCTGCGCTGATTCAACTCTAACGTTGCCGCCGTGCTCCCGAATCACATCGTAGGCTAGACTCAATCCCAGACCGGTGTTCCTTACGTTATCTCTGGTGGTGAAGAAGGGATTGAACATCTTTTCCTGAATTTCCTGTGTCATGCCAGTACCATTGTCGTGAACCATTATCACCACGTCATCTCCCGTGCTGGCGGTGGCTACCCTCAGTTTGGGCTCATAATTGCTTTCACTTTCTCGGGCTTTGAACAACATCGCTTGGCAGGCATTGGACACCAAGTTGCCGATTACTCTAGCGATGTCTTCGGGGACCACAGTAACTTCTTCAAGATTCGGGTCCAGTTCCATTTTAATCTCTGCGAAGAAGTCCGAATCATACACTTGCACGGCCCTGTAGGCCAGATCTGTCTGCTCAGTGACCAATGTGTTTAGATCCACTGGGCGGAATCCACCTGCAGCTCCTCTATCCAGTGTCAGCATGGCCGAGACGATCCCGTTGGCGCGATTGCTATGATGCAGGACCCGATCCATGTTGTCCGACAGGTCCTTAAGCAGTTCCTCGCTTTCCTCGTCGGTGAACTGATCAGGCTGTTGGATCATCTCCTTGAGTTCCTTGGTAATGTCTATTGAGGCATCGGCGAAATTGCGTATGAACTGGAGAGGGTTACGCATCTCGTGAGCCACGCCGGAGGATAGCTCTCCAAGTTCCGCCAGCTTCTGTTGGCTTATGATCTGGTCCTGCGAGCGCCTGAGGTCTGCCAACGCATTTTCCAGTTCATCGTTCTTATCCCGCAGTTCATCGGAAAGCTGCTGTACTCTATCCAGCTGCATCGCGCGTATGGAACTCAGACGTAACGTCTCCAAAGCCTCACAGGCCTTGGACACCTCGTCTTTACCCCAAGGCTCAATGCGGTATTCAAAATCGCCCATGCCCAACCGACGGATCCAAATCTCAATGGCGACGGTCCTGATACCAACCCAGACGACGAGGCCTGTCATCACCAGCGCCAAGAACAGAGTGACGGCTGCCATAACCATTAGCAACGTTTCGCCTGACACGGCGGCATAGACGTTCATGGTCGTGATCAGGGATAGCACCGATAAGAGCAGAATAACGTGTTGCACCGAGTATCTCCGGAGGCTGAACTTGGACATTCCAAGCGGTTCGTTGGCTTCTTGAGGCTGCTGAAAGGTGGTGGGTCTGCTCGTCATTGATCTCTCCTGAAAGGGCTGCGGACACCGGGGGTCTTTTGGGCCGTGGGTAGTCCTGGTCTTCTTGCCTTGTTAAGGTTTGCCTGCCAGCGCGCACGGTCAAGGGTCGCGTGGGTGCACAGCTTGATTGATGGGGTCTCACGATGTCAAAGGGTATATTAGCCAATTCTATGAGATTGGTGTCAAGGTTGGGGGCAAAGTGGGTGGGCCGCGTCGGAGGCTAAGGGCGCGTATTGGTCCACCAAAGGGGATGGACGAAGAACCTCATTGCAAGGTCAGGATTGATGTTGGAGATGGGGCGGAGCCACTAGAGAAGGGGTGCAGGCGGTTTAACCCACCGCATTCGCTGCACTCTCGTCCGAGCAGCTGAGACGTTGAGTCGGCGCTGGATCATCTTCGGAGTGACCCCGTATCTCGCTGCCGCCTCGCGCCTCGACCGTCACGCAGCGCGGCTTCTTGATTCCTTCGCTGGGTAGTCCTGTTCTAGATGAGAAGCGATGTCATTCGAGGATAGGTCCCACGTGATTCGGAGCTTGTTAGGCAAGAGGCTCTCCTCACGATCCTGCTCGCTGTGTTGCAGCTGGCTTTGGCCCAGGATTCCTTAGGATCCGCAACATCGGGCCGCTCCTCCCCTATTCGCGTCTCTGACATTCGACGCCAATCTTATAGAGACCGGTGCGGTCCCTTTCTCCCGAGCCCACAGCGACATAGTATTCACCGTCTGTGTCAGGTACGGAATTGACCGTCACCTTCTTGCCGCCGGTTGTGCCGGGGGTGCCTGGAACAAGGTCGTCGTTAGTGTCGTGTATTCCCAGTATCTTCAGGTCTGTGGCTTGGTGCCGTTCGGGGTATCCCTCAAAGGACCATAGCTCGATGGTGTACTCATAGTTCGTCCTCAAATGGACCCTGACCCAGTCCACATCAGGTTTGTTCTCCCGGTACCAACTCCAGTTGTCACCCAGGAACCCGGACAGGGATCTCCAATACGTATCGTAGGTCAGTAGGTCCAATCTGGTTGATTCGTCCCCTGGAACGTCATGTCCGTAGCCGTCCGGCCCTCCGTCGTAGGGGTAGTGCTCGTATCCGTTTACATTTCTGCAAATGTCATTGACTCTTACCTTGATCTGGTATGTACCGGTCCCGCCCTTGCCCTGTACCTCAATCTCATGCCACCCGGATTCGGTGCTGCCTCTTGTGAGGGAGAAGCGGTTGCCGTTGCGATTACCGTGAAACCTCACGTTTCGACCGTCGTCCCAGACGCCGATGATTACCGGGTTTTCCAGAGTGGGGTCGCCGGTGCATGTGTCCCGGCCCATGACGTTCTGGCCGTTCGCCTTGCCCAGTACTTCGATGAAGTAAACTCTGTGGGGGTCGAGACTCACCCGCCAGTAGTCTATGTCCCCAGCTTGGCCGATCTCTCCAACAGCATCCAGGACTATCCTGTTGCCGGCGTTCGGCGGACACTGGTACCGGTTGGGCTGCTGGACTTCCGTATTCATGAGCTCGACAATCGCAGTGCTGGGACTGCCCGCCACAATCCCGTTCGGCAAGGTGCCAAAGCCAAGCTCAATCATCTCACCATTGTCTTCCACAGTGTCATCCACGGCGGTCACCGCAAAGGATTTGGACTTCTCTCCGACACCGAAAACCACGGCGGGCGGCACGCCAATAAAATCGCCATTGGTGACCCCGTTGATAAGGGTGGTGGTAAGAGGGATCATTGTAGGAGTGGTGGCGGCCCTATCCAGCTTCACGACTACCTGGGCATTGTTTCCGCCCTCGTGTGCCTCATACCTGGAGGCGCCAAACGACACCCTGAGGGTATCGATGATGGTGACCGTCGCCTGGGACGGGGTTCCAGTCGACACTCCCGACGGAAGGGACCCAAGTGACAGACTCACCTGCTCGTTGTTCTCGTCCACCGTGTCGGCCGTGGCCGTGAAGGTGATCGTCCTGGTGGTGTCCCCGGCGTTGAAGACGACGTTGGCGGGCACCCGTCCGTAGTCAGCCGACGTTGCTCCGTCCTGCTCCGCCTTGGTGATCGGTATGGTCACCGTCCGCTCCGGGTCGGCGCTCTGGCTGCTGGTTGGCCTCAACGGATACACGCACTTCCGGTTGGCGACGAACAGGACCGTAACTCGGGGCTGGATTCCCACAAACGCGACGGTGGATGTATTCATACTCTCGATTGCTGTGGCAGCCGGTGAAGGACTCAGTCACTACTTCCCTACTTGCTTTACTACCCCCAGCTTGCCGGGTACGCGGTGATTCTCCCGTCCTTTTGGATAACTATTGCCTGCGCGACCTTTGTGGCCGCTCTGTATTTTGTCATCAGCCTGACCGTTGGGGACGGCATCGACACTGCTGCGGCGGAGGAGAAGACCCTGTTCGCCCGAACATGTGTGATGTATGCAGTGGCCGTAATTGTCAATATCATTGCCAAGTACGAGCGAGCGCGGTGGAGGCAAGCTGTGGAGCGCGAGCGAGAGCTAAAGCGTGATCGGGTCGAGTTCTCACAGTTTATACACGACACCACAGCACAATCGGCGTACATGATCGGGCTTGGCATCGACACCGCCAGGGCTCAGGCTTGGGACACCAATCCAGAGCTGGCCGCCACCCTCGAGGCGATCTCCCGGCTCTCCCGATCCGCCATCTGGGAGCTGAGACACCCCATCAATATGGGCGGCATCTACGAGGGTCGTGCGTTGAGTTCCGCGCTCAAATCCCTCGCCGCCAGTTTCACCAACGTTACGTCTGTGCCCTGTGAGTTGACACAGACTGGAGTCGAGCCGTCCCTCTCCACCGAGTCCAGGGCCACCTTTGCCTTGAAGACTGCGCTGTGTTTCCTTCTTCCTTTTCTCATCTCCCACTCCTTCTCGACAGCTTCTACTTCCTCTAACCCAGGAGCAGGACTCTCACTTCGCTACCTGTCCGATTTTCCGGGTTCACCTCAGCCAAAACCAGCGGTGCAGGCTGGTGGCTTAGGATGAGCTATGATGGGCCCGAGCGGGGCTTTTACGTCTTCTTTGCCAACAACTCTGCCGAATCTCTTGAGCATGTTTCGGTTACCGTGTTTCTGGATAGTGGAGTAACATTTGCTACTCCCGCAATGTCGCTCGAACCAAAGGAAGCCAAGTCCTTCTATCTCACCAGTCCCACCAGAGACTTTGCTGAATGGGCCAATAAGGTCGAATTCGAGTAGACGAGGACCAAAGAGTAGGCGACTGTCAACAAGTCTGCTGCGAAAGTCTCATTTGCTGACTGCCGACACACTCCCTCGGCCAGCCCTAAGACGAGTCGATGAAGGGCGGCCGCAACAACAGGGGCAAGAAGTTCCGTAAGGTGGCGAGGGATGGGCTGGGGCTTGCATCGTCAGCCTTATTCCACCAGACGGGAGATAATCGAGAACTCTTTCTATCGAGTTCACGATCAAAATATAGACGTTGCCATCGATTGGCATGTTTGCATTGGTATATCCTGCTGGCTTTTTCGGTGGGAGAAGGCTAAGGATTCCTGGCTAAATGCCTTGATACGCCCACATCAGTTCCGGATTCACTGCCCACTTCCTATGCGCCGATCGATTCTGGACCATATGGAATTCTATTTGACTCGGGAGGATTACGAGCGGGCCAAACCACACCCCGACACCTATTTGAAAGGACTCCAACGCTTTGGTGCAACTGCGGTTGAAACGGTTGTAATTTAAGACTCGGCGAAAGGGTTGAAGTCGGCAATAGCGGCCGGCATTGACTGCATCGTGGTTGCAAATGGGTTCACTGCAGCTCACGATTTTTCCAAAGCAACTGCCAAGGTCGCTACGTTTAGGGATCTACCATCTGCCATAGAGGGCTTAACAAGTTTAGCCAGCCGATGCGGAAAAGCGCGCGCCCGCCGAAGGCGTCAGGTCTTAGAAAACAAGATCCATAGAAATGGTTGAGCCTCCAACGCTGGCGGACCGGAAGCTCGTGAGGCGCTTTCCGGAGTCGCCCGACCGCCTCCTCAGATACGAACCTCCCACCGAAAAGTTCACAAATCAGTTCGCCTTAGCCCACCACCCAAGTACAAACCCTTGCTGGATCCGAATTCGCCCCTTCGCCCAGAGTCGACGAGCCTGTCAACCATCCCTGGCTCGCTAATTCGCGTCCGATTCGCCAATGTAGTTTTCTTGTGGCGGTGCAGTTGGATCAGTGAGCGGACGAGATTTGCGAAGCCCTCTAAGTTGAAACATTACTGAGCCGATATTTGTGCAATATTGCTCCCCACGGCTCGTCTTCAAAAGCCAAGTGGCACTCCCTCTCTCATCACACGCAACTATTTCCACGTCCATTTTCTCACCGTCCATTCTTCTGTCAAAGACCCTGAACCCCTCACGTTCCAGAGCTCTGCGCATCCACAGTCCAGGCAGCCCCTTCGCATCCAGCATGGCGCGTCCCGTCGGCTCAAAGCGCGGCCTGAAGCCTCCCACGTCGGCATCGAAGATCAGCTCCTCACTGGAAAATGTGGATTGCAGCGCTCCCTGCAAGATCAGGTCCTCCCGACCTCCATGCATAATCGCACGTTCATCTGTGATCAGCCACAAAGTGTCCGCACTCTTCAAGGCGAGGTCCAGGTCATGTGTAGACATCAGGACTGCCAGGCCTGTCTCCCGGGTCAATCGCTTCAACAGACCAGTAATCTCAACGCGGGTGGGAAGGTCCAGAAATGCCGTTGGTTCGTCGAGCAGCATTACGGCGGGCTGCTGAGCGAGGGCGCGGGCAATCATCACCCTCTGCCGTTCCCCGTCGCTCAGGTCGGAGACGTCGCGAGATGCCAGATCATCGGACCGTGTCGCACCTATGGCCCACTGAATTATCCTATGGTCCTCAGGCATCAATCCTGAGGTCCAGCCAGTATATGGATAACGCCCCAAGCCTACCAGTTCATAAGTCGTGAGACGTCCGACAGTCAACCGTTCGGTCAATACAACACTCAATAGCCTCGCGAGGTCATGGTTGCTTAAGCGGTCGATGTCGCGCCCCCCAATCTCAACGCCTCCAGAAAGCACAGGTTGCATCTTCCCGATGGTCCTGAGCAAAGTCGACTTGCCCGCGCCATTGGGGCCCAGCATGCACGCGAATTCCCCTTGAGACAGCTTCAAGTTCACGTCTTGCAGTATGACTTGACGGCTTGTCCGGCTATTCCCGTAGCCAACGGCAAGGGAATGAGTAGCGAGCGCTGCTTCCTTCACAGCGCGAATCCTCTCCTTGCTTTCAGCAACACCCATATCGCAACCGGGCCCCCGAATAGGGCCGTTGCCGCGTTAATGGGCAGATTCAGGCTGCTGTTCGGTAGTTCCGCAAGTATGCCGCAGGCTAGTGCGACGGTCACCCCGACTAGCACCGAGCCGGGCACGAGGATGCGATGGTCGGACGTTCCGAATATTCCACGAGCGATGTGCGGTATAGCTATGCCAAGAAACCCGATGGGTCCTGCATAAGCTACAACTGCTCCGGCCATGAGAGAAGCGCTGCCCATGATGATTACCCTCGCCCACTTCACGTTCAACCCCACGCTCTGCGCGTAATTTTCCCCAAGGAGAAGGGCGTTGAGAGGCTTGGTGGTGAGAATAGCCACAATCAATGCCAAGCCAATTGAGGCAGACATGAACGGCATCTCCACCCATCTTACCCGACTGAAGCTGCCGAGGCCCCATTCCACGAACTCCCTGGTCTGCTGTTCGTTGGAAAAGAAGATTAGAATAGTGACGATGGCGCCGATCAGCGAAGCCATCACGACCCCCAGCAGCAGCACCACCACCATGTCCCTCACCCTCGACGCTACCACCAGCATGATGGAAAGCACGCCCGCAGCCCCCACGGCGGCGCCCGCAACGGTCCCGATGTTGTCGAAGAAGCTGCTGCCCACCCCGGTGAAGACTTCCGCCGAGGTCGGGCTGACGAGAATAACGAGGGCCACTCCCAGGCTTGCGCCGGAGGACACACCCAGGGTGAAAGGGCTGGCAAGGGGGTTTCTGAACACCGTCTGCATCTGCAGGCCAGCGAGACCCAACCCGGTTCCAACCAGAATCGCCGTCAGAATTCTCGGGAGGCGGATGTCCATTACGATGGTTTCCCAGGTGCTTCTCTCGGCCTCTCCACCAAATATAATGGTCAGCACCTGGGAAACCGGAATACTTACTGACGACCAGCTCAACGATAGTAGGACCGCCACTACACCAAGTATCGCCAGAATAGCAAAGGTCGCCATTTGCCGCCTGGCTCGCGAGCCGGCGGCAATGGCAACGTTATTCACTTCGGAATCCGGGAGATTCTCTCCATGAGGTGGCGCTGAATCCATTGTTTTGGGGATGGGCGCTCTCGAAAGCGCCCATCCCCAAAGGTTCCATCGCCGCGCTCCGGGATCTACGGAGCGTTTCGTCCTACGCCCTGGCAACTCTAATAACCCCGGGCATTGGCAATGCGGTAATCTTTGGATCTCACTCTAGGGAGGAGTGATGAGTTCCAGCCAGATCGTTTCATGGTCTGAAACTATATCCGGGTGAAGGATGCTGACCAGATCCTTCAGCAACAGGTCAACCCTGTAATTAACAGCGGTCTTGTAGTAATCCTCACCTTGTTTGAAGATGTGGAATGCCGTGCCGTTGTCCAGAGCGGGAATCTGCGCGTTCAGAGGGTCCTGCGAAACCCAGGCGGCTCCGTCCGCCCCATTGTCCAGGGCGGCATACGAGGAGTTCCACCAGAAATCGGCCCCTGATCCAGCTTCAACTGCCTCTTCTATAGAAGCGCTGGAGAAGCCATCCATCGCCAATTCCGGGTCTATGAACAAGGGAGTGCCGCCGGCGTCTCGTATGAGGTGATAGTCCACCCGGTCTGCGCCTACGACGCCCCACGTGCCTCTGCTGCTGAACGAGCCGCGTATCACCGTTGGCCGCTCATCCGCAGGCGTCGCCGCCGCCACCTGTTGGGCCAGCGCCACATAGTCGCGCTCGACAGGAGCAAACAGTTCATTCGCCAACTTCTCCTTGTTGAAGAACAGCGCCCAGAACTTCAGGTGCTCGGCTGCCCCCAGGGGCGTTTCCCAGAAGGAGTTGTAGAACACGGCGCTCAGCCCAAGCGCCCTTGCCGTCGCTCTTTGGGTCGCGTTATACGGTTCGATGACTATTTCAGGGTTGGCCTCCACAACGGGCTCCCATCCGTCCGCTGAAACATTGGCAACCAGAAAGTCATCTGCTTTGTAGCGCCTATCCGTCTCCGGAGTGATTTGCGAGAAATCCCCGAACGGTATGTATCCCAAGCCAATGAGAGACTCGGCTTCTCCAAGGAATTCGAGGGCTGTGACCACTGACCCGCCCCCGGAGGTCTCGTACAAGGATTCAATCGGCACTTGAACTACGTGGGCCTCGTTCAGGTTGCCCGTCAGTTCCGGGGCTGGAGTTCCCTTCTGCACAAGTACGTAGGTTTCCCGGCTTCCCGCATTGGCGTCGCTGACAGGCCCCATGTGCAGCAGTTTGTAGTTTCCATGATAGCTGACCGTCCAGTCCTTGGCCCATTTCACCTCGACCTTGTCGGGGAAGTAGTCAGCATCCGCGTCGTACTCATCTACAGGGCCTTGCGGATTGTTGGCGAAGATTCCAATCTCGGCAAATGTCTCTATCCTGTCCAGGAACACCAGCTGGTGATTGGGTAGCAGACCCGGATGAATTATGCTCACCATGTCCTTCAGCAGCAGGTCGGCACCTACCGCTCCGGTGCTGTGATAGTCGCTCTCTCGCCCATACCTGTGGAAGGCCTTGCCAGCGATCATCGGCATAAAGTCCCCGTTCAGGGGGTTACGCTCCAGAAACTCCGGCACATTCCTCTCCCGGGGAATATACGCCAGGTCAAACCAGTAGTCCGCATCTTGTCCATGATCCAGGGCCGTTTCGATGGAAACTCCCCCGAATCCCAATGCGGCGGTGCCATCCAGCAAGCCCTGATCAACGGCGCTCAGCAAGGGCCGCTGCCCTCCCGCATCCTGAATCAGAATCGATTCGAGACGAGTGCGATTCCTGCTCTGAAACTGACCGGAACTGGCAATAGTTCCCAGCAGTACCGTGGGGGGATCTGGTTGGCTCTGGGCTAGAGCCTTGACTCGGATGTACTCTTCGGCAATGGGCTCGAAATACTGGTTGGCCCTGCCCTCCAGGTTGAAGAACAGCGACACGAATTTCACCTGCTCCGCGGAACCCAGCGGGCCCTCGGAGAAAGGCGAGTAGTGAATGGCAGGTACACCAACCTGAAGCGCGTTGTTCCTCCAGTCGTCGCTGTTGTACTGGAAGTACACATCGGGCTCCCCGTCCAGAATCAGCTCCAGGTCGTCCCCGTAGCTCGTTTCTTTCAAGACGTCATCCTGCGTGACTCGAGCGACGACATCGGGAAGGAAATGGTTCTCATCACCCGACGTTCGAGTGTTAACGCCAATCACCCGATCCAAGGCGCCAAGCGCATCCAGAGCCGCGAATGTCGCGCCCCCACCTTCCCAATATCGCTGCACCGGCACTTGCACCACCATCGCATCAGCCAGGTCTCCGGCAATCTCCGGCTCCGGCGTCCCGCACTGGACCAAGACGTACCGTACAAGATTCTGGGCGTCTGGGCTGGTATCGGTATCAACCGTTACCACCTTGTAGTTACCGAAGTATTCCACTTCCCACTCTCGTGCATACTGAGCTTCAGTCTTGTCAGGGAAGTAATCAGTTTCTGCATCGTACGATGCCGCGCATTCCTGTAGATTGTTGACGACGAGGTTCTTGACCACCGGAACCTCTATCTCCACCTCTACCGGCACTGCCCTTTCCACCACCCGACCTGGAACCTCGACGGGTACCTCCCTTTCCACTACCCGTTCGACGGGAACTTCCACGGTGACTTCTTTCTCCACCACCCGTTCGACGGGCACCTCTACGGTAACTTCCTTCTCCACCACTCGATCAACGGGAACCTCTACTATCCTCTCTGGGACTTCAGTTGCATCGCTGGCGCAACCGGCCAGAAACGCAACCATTACCAAAAGGGCCAGAGAAAGTACCCAGCCAATCTCGTTCTTGGACATTGAAGGTGTCTGCGTGCCAATCCGCAGCTGCGAATTCCCTCGGGATTGAAGAAACCGGGATGCAATCCTCAATACAGGGTGTTGACGACACACATGATTTCTTGATACACTCCCCCACTTATGATACAGCATATCACTAAGTGAGGTGAGTATCACAGGGGTGATTCTGGGTAAGAGGCGATACTCTAGTTGGAAACGGAAAAACCACGCACTAACCTGATAGCGGCACTCGAGGACCGAGGCTACAGGGCCACCGCTCCCAGGAAAGCAGTGGCCAAGCTGTTGGAGCAGAAACAGAAAGGCTTTACTGTAGAGGCACTCAGTGAGGAGCTCCCTTCAGTAGGCAAGGCTACAATTTATCGCACCATCAAGCTCTTTCTCGAGGAGGGAATGGTCTGCAAGTTCCCCTTGATGAACGGAGTCTTCGTCTATTGTCTTTCACGCACCGGACACCTCCATCACCACTATGTCTGTGTACAGTGCGGTGAAGTAGAGGAATTCAGAGCGGCTACCATCGACAAGCTACTCAAAGAGGTCAGCGGCGACCTTCCGGGGCAAGTCGTAGACCACCGCATCGCCCTGTACGTAAATTGCGACTACTGTCCCATTGGATGGACCAAGTAGTGGATAGTTCAAATCCCCAGAACCCAACTGTCTCGGGCGACTTCATGCCCGTTCATACCTTTCAGGCGCAAGTTACCCCAATACTTCACAAGGAAATCAATCAACACTAAAGGAGAAACAACACCATGTCTTTGATACTTACTCGCACTTTGGGATGGAAATGCGCGGCACGCGCGTTAGCCATGGGCCTCGTCATGATCGCCCTGGTTGCCATGGCAGCGTGCTCAAGCGATCCTGAACCTACGGCAGCAACGGCGGCGGCAACACCCGCGCCAGCGGTGCCCCAAGCAACGGCAGCGCCTGCGGCCCCGACCCCGGCCCCAACTGCCGCGGCAACGGCGCGACCGACACCTTCCGCGCCGGCTCCGACGCCCGCCCCGGCTACCCCAGCTCCAACCGCTGAAGTTGCTGCCCCCGCAGGCCCCGTGCTGCAGGTGGTGACCACGGCCAACTTCGTCGCCGACTGGGTCGGAAACGTCGGCGGCAGCCAGGTCGAGGTGTTCAGCCTGCTGGCGCCCGGTAGCGATCCGCACACATTTCAGCCGGGTGCGCGAGACGTGGCTAAGGTTGCCGACGCAGACATCATCTTCACCGTCGGCCTGAGCCTCGAGGCTGAATGGCTCACGGAACTGATCCACAACGCCAGCGTGGATGAACACGGAATCATCGCGCTGGGGAACCTCATTGACCCCATCGAAACTGAGGAGATGGGCGCTCACGACGAGGAGGAAGAGGAGCACGTAGCTGCTACCGGACGGCTGATTATCGCCGACCGGGAGCAGGCAGCCCTCTCCGTCCTGGACCTGACCACGGAGGGCCTGGCCGAACTACGCATTCCCGTCGCTGCGGCGGGGGCGAGCGTCTATTCCAGCCCCAGCGGCCGTTTTGCCTTCGTCACTGCTCGTGGGCCGGACGACGGCGACGACAGGGTGCACGTGTTTGACGGCGGCGTTTGCCTGGAGGAGCACGAAGGTCACATGGACCTGATCTCCGAAGGGGTATCCCTCATGGAGGTCGGGACCACCGACGACAGGCCCGTCCACGTTGCGGTACACAACGGGTGGACGGCGATTTACCATGACGGTTCCGGTCGCGCTGCCCTCTTCGAGGAGCACGACCTGGAGGAGGAGTACAACGAGTACGAACCCGTCTGGATGGACGCGGGTCTACAGCACGGCGCCGTGGTCCCGCTGGGTGAAGAGCTCTTCATGGTCACATCCAACAACCCCGACTACCCTGCAACGGCCACCAGCAGCCTGCCCATCGGCATCGAAGTTCGCACGCTAGACAATGAGACGGTCTACGACGCCAGCAACAGGTCCTGCCCGGGCATGCACGGTGAAGCAGCGAATCACGACGGCGTGGCCGTCGGCTGCGTCGGTGGAGTCCTGTTCCTGGAAGGCCACGACGGCGAGTACGAGCATGTATTCATTGACAATCCCGCGGGGTTGAATGAGTCCTCGCGCATCGGCTCGTTGTGGGGACACGAGGATGCCGCCCACTTCTTCGGCTCCGCCTCCTACCGTCACGAGGGAGCGTCCATGTACGACGGTCTCTGGATGATAGACGCCGAGGGTGGGTCAATTACCCAGGTGATGCCCTCCACGGATGAAAAGCGGGTCTTTGGCGCAGCATTCGACGGACACGGCGAAGAGTTCTTCGCGCTTTCGGCTGACGGGATGTTGAACGTCATCAACCCGGAAACCGGTGAAGTGGAAGAGGAGATGGAGCTGATGGCTCCCTTCGATGCGGATTCCTCGCCTTCGTTCATAGTCGTTGGGGAGATGATCTACGTCTCCGACCGAGCGGGCGGACGCATCTTCGAGTTCAGCGTGGCGGACGGAGAGATTGAGCGCGAGTGGGCAATCGCAGGAATGCCCGGCCGACTCGCGTTCGTAGGCGTTGGCGGCGCAGCGGCCTTCGAGGAGCACGACCACGGGCCTCTGGACCCCCACTTCTGGTTCGACCCGCTTCGCGTGAAGATTGCCATAGACGAGATTGCAGAGCACCTGACGGAGGCGAACCCGCAGAGCGCGGACTTCTTCCGAGCCAATGCGGACAGCTACAAGGCGCAGCTCGACGAGCTGCACAGCTGGACCCAGGAGCAAGTCAACACGATTCCTCAGGAACGAAGATTGCTGCTCACATCCCACGACACCTTCGCATACTTCGCGAAGCTATACGGCTTCGAGATTGCCGGACTGGTCATTCCATCCCTGGCGACTCACGTCGAGCCCTCACCGGAACACATCGCGGGATTGGTTGAAGTGGTTCGTGAGCACAATGTGCCGGCAATTTTTGCCGAAAACACTGTCGATGATCGGATCGTAAAGGCCATTGCGTTGGAGACGGGCGCAAGAATGTCCAGTCTCTATACGGGTTCCCTCGGCGCGGAGGGAAGTGATGGTGACACCTACCTCCGGATGGTGAGAGCAAACGTTGAGCGCATTGTTGAGGCGCTGAAATGAGCTCTCCTCGAAACTCACACAGACCGAGCATGTCTTTAGAGGACGTAACTGTCGAGTTTGATGGCCACATGGCCCTCAGCAACGTGAGCTTCGAGGTTGATGGTGGAACCCTTATGGGCATAGTTGGACCAAACGGGGCCGGCAAGAGTACTCTATTCAATGCGATTGCCGGCCTCCTTCCGGTCCAAAAGGGAAAGGTCACCCTGCGCCTGCTGGATGGACAAAGAGGGTCCCTGGCCTATGTCCCCCAGCGAGAGAGCGTCAATTGGCGGTTTCCCGTCACCACCCAGGACGTTGTCATGATGGGTCGATGCTGCAGACTTGGCTGGTTCCGCCGGCCCGGCAAAAGGGATCGAGAACTCGTCAAGGCCTGCTTGGGCCGAGTGGGATTATGGGATCAACGGTCCACCCTCATGACGGAACTTTCCGGAGGGCAGAGACAGAGGGTGTTCGTTGCCCGCGCCCTCGCCCAGGAAGCGAGTGTCTTACTTCTGGATGAAGCCTTCAACGGAGTCGATGTCGGCGCTCAGGAAGATTTGATTCAGGTCCTCCAAGCTTTGCGGGATGAGGGCCGCATTGTCCTGCTTTCAACCCACGATCTTACCGATTTGGCCAACCGTTTCGACGAGGTGCTGTGCCTGAACAACCACGTTTGCGCTTGCGGTCCTCCCGCCCGGGTATTCACATCCAAGGTTATGAAGGAGCTGTACGGCGCTCACGGCATCCGCCACGCGGCTAACGAGAACGGGTTCAAGATCGAAGTCTAATGATAGACTTTATAGCAGCCCCCCTTGAATACAGCTTCATGTGGAGAGCCCTGATTGGGTCCGTTCTCGTGGGTATCATGTGTCCGGTAATCGGCGCATACGTTATAACCAGAAACCTCGCCTTCATCGGAGACGCCCTCGCCCACGCCGTGCTCCCAGGCATGGTTGTCGGATTCATGGTCGGGTTCAATCCCGCCATCGCCGCGGTCCCTACGGGCATTGGAGTTGCCGTGCTCGTTAGGACCGTTAGCCGGCGAGCGGGCGTCAGCACGGATACTGCAATAGGTATCCTGTTCGCCGCCATGTTTGCGCTTGGACTCGTGCTCTTGGCAGCCACGCCAACCATAAACGTCGACATAGAAAGCCTGCTATTGGGCCAAATCTTGGGCATTTCTCCAACCGCGATCTACGTATCCCTCGCCATTGCCGTCGTAGTAATCTTGGGACTGTTCGTGTTTCACCACTGGCTCATGTTCGCCAGCTTCGATCCCGTTGGGGCGCAGGTCATGGGCTTCCGTTCCAATTTCGCCGACTACCTGCTCCTGGTGCTTCTGGCCCTCGTCATCGTGATAGGTATTCAGGCCGCGGGCATCGTCCTTGTGATGGCAATGTTGGTTACGCCTGCCGCCACGGCGCACCTTCTGGTAAAGCGCTTCGTCCCCATGATGATTACCGCTGCGGGAATAGGCACGGCCTCCGCCGTCTCCGGCCTCTATCTCTCCTTCTACTACAACCTCTCCGCCGGTCCCGCCATGACCCTGGTCGCAAGCGGCGTATTCATCCTTGTCGCCTTATTCAGACGAAAAGCCTTCGTTTGAATTGAACCGGGATGCATGTAGTCGGTATCACTGTGGGGGTAAGCATGGAGGGGATCAATCCCCATTTCTAATACGCTGGGGCGAAGGAGTTAATTGAGGCGCATGTCGAGGGTAGCGTAGAAGACGAAATTCAGCGTTTGGCAGCGAGAGTTTGGTCGACTTGCGGATCAAAGCCCCAGCTTGCAAGATATGCGACCTGACCCTCTTTCCCTTTAGTTAAATTGCAGGACTTGGTGCATTTCTTACTTTAACTAAAGGACGATATTTCTGGATCGTGCCAGCAATGGACGTACTGTAATGCCATTAAGCGATCTTTCTTGTCTTAATTCACCTCTTTGTCGAAACATCACAGCGCAACTTCTGAATGGAAAGTTCGCAATTCAGAACGGTTAGGCCCACTTTCCTGAAGTGAATCCTTGGCATTTACCCTGATATTCCGTTTTGGCCCGATGGTTAAAGCCGGCTCCCTATCCCGAAGAGTCGATGTTTTTGTCGTGTAGATTAGGGACCACTCGTTTGTGTCGACGGCCCGCAGGAACACTTCTTTGGGAAGTCCGACCAGCAGCCGGAGCAATTTCTTGAATTGCCACTCCTATCCACTATGAGGAGGGCGAAGTCGATTCATCTGTCGATACACTAGAGGATGTTACGCCTCGGGCTTACCTTGGCCTGATGCGTGACGAGCTACTGGCCACTGGCTCTACTGGGCCCATGCTCCGAATGGTGGATTCGCATTCTAATCATCCCGTTTTTCTAATCACCGCATTCCACGGTGACCGATAAATCCGGCTAGAAAAAAGAGAAGGCCCGAAGGGTTCAGACAGTGAATTCACCAGTTTGTGAAGTTCACCTTCCCTTCGGGCCATTCTGGACAGTCTATCGGCGTCAAGGAGGGGCACGCGCGTTGTTGGTTGGTAATGGATTCGGCACCTTCGTAAGTCCCCGGAGGTAAGCGATACTGCCAGGGCTTTCAACCGGAGGTGCTGGATCGGCAATGGGATCGGGTGATGACAGTTCCAGCCTTTGCATTGACGCCGGTGCCGGCGCAACATGCGTTGGCTCTGGAATCGGACCCGGAAGGGGTTCAGTTGGAATCGTAACTTGCGGGTCCGGTGAAGGTTCAGGATTAGGATCCAGAGTTGGCTCAGACTTCGGTTCCGAGGTCGGCTCAGGTGTGGGTTCTGGTGTCGGCTCCGGCGTAGGCTCTGGCGTCGGCACAGGCTTCGGTTCCGGTGCAGGCACAGGTGTAGGCATAGGCTTCGGTTCAGGTGTAGACTCGGGCGTCGGTACAGGCGTCCGCTGTGGTGTCGGCGCGGGCGCAAGTCTAGGTTGCGGCGTTGGCGCCGGTGTGGGTTCTGGCTTCGCCTGCGGCATTTGCCTCTGCTCAGATGTGGGCTCAGACCTTGGTTCAGGCGTAGACTTCTGCGTCGGCAACGTCGGCGGAATAGGAGTCGGCTCCGGCGTGGGCGGCCACGGGGGCACCGGCCTCGGGGGAACGAAAGGCCTCGGCTCACGTCTTTCTTCGGATGTTACTGTCGGCCTGGAGGTGGAGCCTTCGCCGGATTCCGACCACGGACTTGTGCCGTCCGAATTCCGGGCCCTTACACGCACCTCGTAGGTTGTGCCGGCCTGGAGCCTTGTGATGATAGAGTTAGTTTGCGTTCCATTGATATCGCGCTCTGCCCACTTACTTTCGTCCACCTTCTTCCACGCAATTGTGTAGGAGGTTATGGGCGGCTTGCCCGTCATGTCCGGCTCTATCCACGCGACGTTCAAGGAAGAGGTTGGAGAACTGGAGGAACGGGTGACTGAAGGGGCGGCGGGCTTGTCCGGGAGCTCGCTGACATTGGTCACGCTGACGGCGAGACGAATAGTGTCCGTATTGGCATTCCCATCGCTCACAGTGACTATCAGGGCGCCATAGGTCCGCTTCGTCTCGAAGTCCAGCGGGCTGCTGGTCCGTAGCTGGCCCGTGCTTCGATCGAGCGTAAATGCGCCAGCGTCCGCTCCGCTAAGGGTGTAGGTGAGTGGGTCGCCGTCGGCATCTGTTGCCGCAATGCGAGTGCCGAAGTTCGTGCCCGACGGGGTGTTCTCAGCCACGGTACGGACGGTGGTCTCGCCATCACGAAACTCCGGCGGAGCGTCGTTATCCAGGATGGTAACCGGTGCACTCTTCTCATCAATCGAGAGCAGCCTGTCGGAAGCAGCGGATGCCTCGTTCAAGACTATCGAGAAACTCTCCAGGTCCTCGTGCTCCTCGTCGTCAAGGATTTCTATTGTGATGCTCTTTTGAGTATCTCCTGGTTGGAAGGTCAGACTTCCGGAAGTGGGTAGGTGTTCGTGTACCGATATCGGAGTGGGTTCTCCCGATGTTCCTGAAGCTCCATTTGATCCATCGACGGTGCCCCAGTGCACCTCAATCTCAGTGTCCACTGCGACTGAGAGACTGACTTTCAGGGTCACGCTGGAACCCTCCTCCACCGGTTCCTCCGGCGGATGGATGGAGACCTTGACGGTAATTCCGCCCGCGCCGGAGTCTGACCACTCGCTATCGCCTTCAATAGTCCGGGCCAGCACCTGCACCTCGTAGGTAATTCCCGGTTCCAGGTTTACGATGGACGTAGAGGTCTGCGTTCCGGTGAAGGTGTGGTCCGTCCAGGTGGCTTCGCCCTTGACACGATACTGCACGTCGTAATCAGTTATCGACACGCCGCTGGCATCCGGCGCTGTCCAGGTTACATCCAGTGCAGACGTTGGATCGGTTGTTGACTCGGTGATGGTGGGGGCCTCAGGCGCTGTCGGCGGCCCAAGGTCCGTCACGTTGATGGTGATGTTGGCCGTGGCGGTCTGCCCCTGCACAGTCCAGGTCACCTGCCCCGTGTAGCTGCTCTTGGTCTCATAGTCCAGCGTTGCGCCCTGCTTGACACTGATCTGGCCTGTGGTTGAGCCGATGACAAAGGCGTTGGTCGCATCCCCGCCTGACCCATCCGCCAGGGTGTAGCTCAGCGTCTCCCCGTTATAGGGAGTTGCCGCAACAGCAGCACCCACCGCTGTGCCGGCGGAGGAATTCTCATCCACGCTACGAGTTTCATTTGATTCACCGGTGACCGTCACAGTGCGGGAGGCGTAGCCGCCGTAGCCGTCGGATGCCCCGTAGGTGACGACGGATGCGGCGGGGTTGAGGGCAGTTGCAGTCAGGGTGTCGGAGTCATTGCCGGTGATCGCGGCAGTGACCACACCGGGATAGGCCGCTGATGCTGAGTAGGTCAGCGTGTCGCTGTCGGCGTCGGTGAACTTGTCATTGATGACGTAGTCCGTGGCGGTGGCGTGGGCGATAGTGGCGTCAGCCAGGTCCGTGCCGCTAATGGCTGGCGGAGTGTTTGCCGCGCCCTCACCGATGTCGGACCAGGGGCCCTCGCCCTCGTCGCTGGTTACGGCGCGCACCTGCGCCTCGTAGGTCGTGCCTGCCGTCAGGTCCGGCAGGTTGATACTGGTGGTCGATGCCGGCAGCAGGCTGATTTGGCTGCCGGCGTTGTCCGGGTCTTCGTATTCGTAGAGCGTCCACGCGTTGGCGGTCTCGCCCTCGGCGACCTTCACACGGTACTGGGCCTCGTACCCGGTGATGGTGAGGCCGTTGGCGTCGGCGGCGGTCCAAGTCACGTCCAGCGCCGGGTCCGACTGCTCGCTGAACTCCGTGCGCGACAGCGTCGGCGCGCTGGCAATGACGGCCTCGACATCGATCACATTAACCGTGACGTTGATGGCGACGGCCTGATCCTGGATGGTGTATTCCACCTTGCCGGTGTAGGTGCTCGTGGTCTCGTAATCCAGATTGGCGCCCGACTTCACCCTGATGCGGCCGAACGGCTTGATGTAGAAGTTCCCGGAGTCCGCCAGCTCTCCCGTCAGGGTGTAGGTCAGGGCCTGGCCGTTGTAGGGATTCCCCTGCACCCGATCGCCAACCATCGTGTCGGCCGGGGAGTTCTCGCGAACGGTGCGGGTCACATTCGCGGAGCCGACGTACGTGTGTGTGAACGTATCGCTTACTCCGCCGTACGGGTCACTCGCCCTGAAGGTGACCTCGGATGCAGCGGGATTGTGAACGCGCAGCTTCGGGTGGTCACCCTCCACCCACGCATTGATGATGCCGACATACTCCGAGGAAGCGGTATATGTCAGCGTGTCTCCATCCGCGTCAGTGAAGTGGTCGGCGAGCGAATTCTGGATGGTCACGATCGAGTTCCAGGTTAGAGTACCGATGTCCAGGAAGAAGACCCCGTTCCACGCTGGCGGCTGGTTGGCTGTGCCCTCGCCGATGTCGGACCAGGGGCCGGTCTCTCCGGTGGTGATGACAGCGCCCGGCTTCTCGTCATCGATGATGGTGACCACAGCGTCGCTGACGGTCAGCCTCGTTGCCGTCCCCAACACAAAGAGGGACTCGCTGCCTTCGGTAAGCGTATCGTCCCAAACGGTGAAGCTCAGAGTCGCCGTACCGCTGGCGCTGCCGTCAGGGATCGTCAGCGTCGGCCAGGTCACCGCGGTGAAGTCTCTGCCGTCGGTGGCCGTGCCCCCGGATGTCTTAAGGGCAACGGTTACGGCGCCGGTTGTGCCGGCGCGTGTCGCCGTAACCGTGACAGAGGTGTCTTCGCTTTCGTTGACGAAGGCCGGGCTCACGCTCAGGGTGATGTCCGGCGCGGCGCCCTCTCTGGTCAGCGCTCGCACCTGCGACTCGTACGTAGCGCCGGCTTCCAAACCCGGCAGCGTCACGCTGGTCGCGGTAGAGGGTAGCGTGGCGTTGTACATGGTCCACGCGGCGGGGGTTTCGCCATCGGCAACCTTCTTGCGATACTGGACCTGGTAGCCGGTGATGGTCGCGCCGCCAAGGGAGTCGGCGGCCGTCCACGTCACGTCGAGCGCCGGGTTGGTGGGCTCGGTGAACCGAGTGCGGGTGAGGATCGGTGTGGCGGGCTTGGCTGCTCCTACGTCGGTTACGTTGATGGTGACGTTGGCGCTGACGTCCTGGTCCGCGTGCACCACCCAATCCACCCGGCCGGTGTAGGAACTCTTGGTCTCGTAGTCCAGCGTCGCACCTTCCGCCACGCTGATCTGGCCGGTCTTGTGGTCGAAGGTGAACTTGCCGGAGGTTGCCGCCTCGCCTTCAAAGTCGTAGGAAATATACTCTGTGCCGCAGGGAGTGGCGGTTATCGGCGCGCCCACGTTCGTTCCGGCGGCGGAGTTCTCCGCCACCTCCCGGGTGACGTCCCCCGAGCCGGTGATTATCACAGTGCGAGAGGCAGTCCCGCCGTAGGGATCAGTTACCCCGTAAACGATGCTGGAGGCAGCGGGATTATGGTTAGTTATTGACAGCACGGAACCCGAGACGCTGACGCCGATGATGCAGGAATAAGTGGTGGAGGCCGAGTAGGTCAACGTGTCGCCGTCCGGGTCCACGAAGTACTCGCTCCCGGAGGCGGCGAGATCGAACTCCCTGGTCTCGCCCCACGGGACTGTCGTCTCAGGGAGTCTTGATGAAGTCGTACTTGGCCGCGTGTTGGCCGTGCCCTCCACAACGTCGGACCAGGGGCCGCTGCCCTCATCGCTGTGGGCTCGCACTTGTACCACGTAGATGGCGCCGGCGGTCAGGTCCGCCAGGTTGATGGTGGTGGTCGAGGTGGGCAACGTCGTGGTCTGGCCGCCGTTGCCATCGTCAACGGTGTAGTCCGTCCAGGCGTTTTCCGTTTCGCCCTCGGCCACCTTCACGCGGTACTGGGCCCCGTAACCCGTGATGGTCGTACCGTTGGCGTTGGGGGCCGTCCAGGTCACGTCCAGGGCCGGGTCAGTCGGCTCGCTAAACTCGGTGCGGGCTACCGTCGGCGCGGCGGGCTTGTCGGGCGCGATATCGCCGACGTTGATGGTCAGGTTGGCGACGGCCAGCTGATTTTGCACGTACCATCTCACCTGCCCGGTGTAGGAAGACTTGGTCTCGTAGTCCAGGGTGGTGCCCTGCTTCACACTGATCTGGCCGGTGGAACCGTTGATGTCGAAGTACGTTGCAGCCTCACCATGCAGCGAGTGGGACAGCGCTTCCCCATAGGGTGTCCCTGCCACCGGGTCGCCCACCAGCGTTCCGGCAGGGGAGTTCTCCATGACGGTTAGGGTCGGGTTAGCCACGCCGGTGAGCTTAACGGTGCGAGAGATATAGCCGCCATACCCATCGCTGGCGCCATAGGTAATCGATGAACTGGCGGGGTTGACGGCCTTCACTGCAAAGTAGTGGCCAGGGTCACCATCCAACCAAGCCTCGACTATGCCGGGATATTGCGAAGATATCGAGTAGGTAAAGGTGTCGCTGTCTGCGTCGCTGAAGAAATCCGACATGGGATTTGGGTCTACTATCGCGTCGAGCCATTCAATGTCTTGCACGGCGATGTAGGTAGTAGTCGTATTCGGCAGGGCGTTGGTCTTGGCCGAGGTGTCCGCGGCGGCGCCGACCGTACCGTTTTCCCCGTGATTCCCCGCAAACGCCAACACCCTCACGTGGTAGGTCGTGCCTGGACTCAGGTCGGTGAGTCTGAGGCTGGTGGTGCTGTCCCCCGGGTCAGGGGAAAGCTTCGTCATGTTCTCTTTGTCGGTGCCGTAGTAGACGTTGTACTTGGTGATGGTGTAGCCGTTGTCGGCCGGGGTCGTCCATGTGACGTCCAGCGCCGGCTTCATGGGTGTGCTGGAGGTCACCCGCACCGCCTTAAGATCTCCAGGAGCGTCGGGCCGATTATTTGAGCGAGCCGTCTGCGGTGCCGGGGACACGGTGATGGTGAAACTGAAGGAGGCTTCATCTCCGTCTTCGTCCGTGGCGGTGTAGGCCAGGGAGAATTCTCCCGCCTCAGATGGCGTCCCGCTGATGGTGCGTGTATCCGAAGCGAAGGACAAGCCAGCTGGCAGGGCCGGCGACAGGCTGTAGGACAGCGTGCCGTCGCCACCCTCGGCTTCGGGCAGCGTTGTTTCGGCGATCTCCTCACCCTCCGGGAACGAATAACCACTGACTGCAAGCGAGAAGGAGGGGGTCAAGTTAGTTGTATCAGGTTCCTGAGGGGTGGGATTCGGAGTAGGCGCGGGGGTTGATTCAGGCGTAGGCTCTGGAGTGGGCGCGGGGGTGGGTTCGGGTGTTGACTCGGGGGTAGGCTCGGGTGTGGGAACAGGCGTAGGCTCGGGAGTTGGATCCGGTACTGGTTCACTCCATGTAATGCTCCGTGCCGATGAAGTGGCAGATTCCCCGGAACCGTAGCTCACGGTAACTCTAAAAGAAGCAGTCTCTGGCCGGGTGGCCATGTATTTGAAGGAGGCCCCCCCGCTAAAGGAAGACCAGACGCCGCCGAATCCAAGTTCCCACTTGTAGGACGGGCTGGACCCGGAAGGGGCGTTGGATACGGAGGCCCTTGCTGTTACGGTCTGCCCAACCTTGGGATTGGAGGGACTGACCGACATGGAGACCTGCAATGACCCTTCCGCAGCCGTCGAAGAGGAAAAGACTGTGGCGCCCAGGGCAGCCAACATCAGTACGATGACTACCGTGCCGAGAGCTTGGATTCTCAATCGGTTCGGAATCATTATCCTCTACTCGAGGGAGCCGTTCCTTTGAGGTTCCGAATCTCTCTGCTGGCTTTCACGTCCTCGCCGTTGCAGGCGTCTGCAATGGGTGAGGGGAGGCAAGACTGCGAAGAGCGCGCGGCAAAGCCGTTGCGGGTCAAATGGGAGTCTTGTTCTTCCCGGTGCGGCTTGAAAGAATGGAGGGAGCGGGAATAGAATATAGACAGCAGGAGTTCCTCATACGGATTCGAGGTGAGAGTCGGCCGTGTTGGGGCTATGCTTGTAGAGACCCGGCCCCCGCAACGGGCCGGGTCTCTTAGAATGCAGTCAGGAGCGGCTGCCATAATTCAATCCTTTCGCTTCTGATGCTGAATTCGAGAAGACCCCTGTGAGAGTTCCGCCGGGGATTGCGCCAGGGGTAGATGAGGGAGCAGTGTTGGCTTCCAGGTTTGCCAATATCTTCTGTGCAGTCTGGGTGAAGATCACCCGCTCGCGGTCGGTGACGCCGTTAATGAGGATGGCTTGAGTCGCATTCAAGCACTTACTCATACGATTCGCCAGAAACCGACCTTCTTCCGTCAATCTCAGGCGAAACCAACGACTGTCGTCTATCAGACGTTCCCTTTCAATGAGTTTCATCTCCACGAGCCTGACCACCATTTGACTTACTACGGGCGCGTCCACGGGAAATATCCGAGATAGTTCCGTCACTGAGGTAGCCTTGCCCCTGTTACAGTTATCGAGAATCTCGAATTCCAGGGGCGAGAGCATAAACGGCGCCAAGCTCACTTTTGTTACCATTGTGGCCGCGGTGGCCAGGTCGGATATCAGAGCTACTAGGTCTTTATGTTTGTCTGTCATTAGAGTGTTCTGGCGCCCCGTCTCAAGCTCGGCTTCAATATATCTGGCCGGTGCAACCGTTGCTGTCACGTATGACTGTGTAGAGCAATAGCTTTTACTTGAAATCATGGCGCACAGCATGGTACTATACTAATTTTGGGTTGTCAAGAGCATTTAATGTACAAACGAAGTAAAACGTCCAGCAGCTATTTGAGGCTCCCTTTTGGCGGTGCCCATTTGGGAAATACTCACCCTAGAGCGTTGGGGAGTGCCCAGGTGGCGAAGACCCCTCCCATGCCGTTCCACCTATTCACGTTGCCTATTGTCGTGGATTACGTGGGAGCGGGTTGCAATGGCGGAGTAAGAGGAGTTTGGGCGTGACACGGCCTCAGCATCAATCGGAGAATGCTCCCGAGGTTATGAGGGAGATGCCGTCAATCGACTTGGCGAAATCTGTAACCAGCCTGATGAACGTTGTCTCCAAAGGGATGGAGGAGGAGCTTGATCCCTACGGACTCACTCCCCTGGAGCTCAACCTTCTCAGGACCTGCATCGAACGCGGCGAGTGCACCGCCACCGAACTGGCGGAAGAACTGCCGGTGGACGCATCCCGCATAAGCCGAATTGTCACTATCCTGGTCGACAAAGGTCTACTGGTAAGGAGGCGCTCGCGCAGTGATCGGCGCATTGTGATGCTGAGTCTGTCGGACAAGGGCAACGAACAAATTGCCACGCTGGTTCAGCGTCTAAACACATACGACGCCAAGCTCACAGAGAACATCAGCGCAGAGGATATGCGTGGTTTTGTGTCTACGGCTACAAAGATAATCGCCAACCACGCTGCGTTGACAAAGGACAAGTAGGACAGAGAGGCCTGAAAGAGGAATTACGCAGACAGCCCGTGGCACCTAGAGAGACGGCTTGTTGGCCAGGGCTTCCCCGAACGCGACGCAGCAGATGGCGCCGGGATGTTCCCGCCACCTGTCATAGGCAACTGCAATGTCGTTGCACAGCTTCTCAGTCGCCGCCCCGTATTTGATGGCCGCTTCCGTAATCTCCGGTGCCAGGAACCACTGATTCGCAAAGCCATGAATGAACACAACGTCATGGGGTGCACTGTATGTGTCGAATGAAGCACTTATCCGGAGGTTTTCATAGCCGGCCTCCAAAATGTGGTTCTTCATGTCTTTGCCCATCTCCGCATGCCCTTCGTCCGCCTCCAGCAGGTCCGCGAACATGCCCCACGCCTTTCCCAGTACCCCGAAGTCGGGATGGCTGAAGCTCGACTCGCATATCATTTCCCGACACGACAGGATGCCGCCGGGCTTCAGCACGCGTCTCACCTCGGAAAGCACTGCCTGGGTGTCGGGCACGTGCATGAGAACATTGTGGCAGTGGGCCACGTCAAAGTAACCGTCCTCAAAGGGGAGCGCCGTCACGTCGCCAACGTGGAATATGGCGTTGTCTTGCCCGTAGGCCTCGGCAACGTTCCTTGCCAGCTCAATCTGAGATTCCTCCATGTCCACCCCGTGCAGTTCCCCGGGGGCTATTGCCCTGGCCAAACCCGCGGATATTGTGCCCGGTCCACACCCAAAATCAAGAACGCGCAAGCCCGGTCTCAGGTAGGGCAGCAGATGGCCGGCGCTGGCCTGAGCCGTGTACCTCCTGAGGGATTGAAGAATTCCTTCACTGAAACCCATGGTGTAGTCAGGTGTGCCAAATGATTCAATAGCCATGATTTGTTCACTTCACGTAGACGCTGGTTGTCGCAATCTCCTTGGAGGCAACCTTCCCCTTGTCGGATTACATACGGCTCTATCATACAGCGACTTACGGTCTTTGATGTGAGAATTATGTGATATACCATGTGCTCTTATATTATATTGCGTAAGTTTTATTGGAAATCCTACGAAAATCAGCTAGAGAAGTTACGAGGGATCGATGTGAACTCAGTGGTCCCTTTCCTTCGGGGAGTAGCTGGCTTGGACAAACCGGGCGGGAATTGTGCCAGGATTTAACAGGACATTAACCAACCTGGGGGTGCATCATTTGTAGATTGAAATAGCAAATGATTTCTCTGTATTGTGCTGCGCACTAGTTTTGACAATGAAGGGATGCAATGGTCGAGCGTCATTGGAATCCAGGGATAGACGAGAAAGTCGCCAGACTGCAGGGTGGATTGGATGACTTGGTTCAAACAATTCTCGATGGGATCGAGAATGCACTCTCCCCATTTGGGATAGATGCAGTTGGATATACAGTTTTCAGGACTTGCCACGCCGCCGGGCAAATATCAGCGGGAGATCTCAGGAAGTTGGTTCCCGTTGATCCAGGGCAGATGAGTCGTACTACAAGTCGACTTGAAGACAAGGGGATGATTCGGAAGACGCGATTAGAGAACGACCGACGTCGGGTGACCCTTAGAGTGACGGACAAGGGCCATGCCCTGATGCGAGAGTTTGCGATTGTCACGGGAAGGTTTTACGACCATCTGACGAGAGACGTTGGCCATGAGGAGTTGATCCGCAGCTTCTTGGTCATGGAGAAGATGATAGCGCGGGATCCTGCAGGGGAAGAGGAAACCGCTGTGGCGACCCATTTGCCCGTGCCCTCTTTTCCCGGCAAATCGCATACCCGGACTATTGAGTGGTGCCTGGCTAATTTCGAGGGTGTTGTGACCACTTTGGCAAGCAGCATGCGCAGAGCTGTTGAAGAGCGCACTCTCTCGTACAAACTGAGTGTAATGGAATATTCGGTGCTGGCTACTTGCTTCGCCGCAAAATCCATCACGATTCCTGAAATTGCCAACTATGCACCGGTGGGGGTTGGACGCATAAGCCAAATTGTGTCCAAGTTGCAGGACAGGGAGCTGATTCGAAAGGTGCGTCGCAGGGGAGACAGGCGTGTGGTCACGGTTGAGATGACCAATGAAGGCCAAGATCTTGCTCATCAGATCGTGGAGAGTTTAGCCGTGCACTACGCTTATATCTTTGAGAAGGTTAGCGACAAGGAGCTGACCAACCTCATACTATTCGTTGAGAAACTAGCGGCCGATCCTGAGGGAGCGGCCAGGCGGTAAGGGGAAGCCTCGGTTTCGCAGATGCTATCGCTCAGCTTAGTAATCTCAGGCGGGTCGACCAGATTATCAGATTGCTCAGTTCCTATTCTCCACCAAGGGAAGGCTCGATTTCTTCGACGCCATCGCCCACTGCTACTGTGCCCTGGACGGACTGCCCACGCCAGTTTTCCTATCTCCATTAACAGCACAGGTTGCCTGTAGGGATGCTCTCTCCCTCGAGAGTTTCAGGATCCAGTAAGGGCGCGGCTACAAACCAAGGGTCCTGTGCATGTTGTGGATCAGGTATGTCCGGTTTGTTCCAACGTCGTTGGCGAATGTCACTCCTGGCGCGAGATATTGAATTTAGGCATTACCCGTGTGGCAAAGTTTTCGAGATTCTTTAGTGTTTTGCTCAGGGGAATGCCCATGTGGGAGAAGTCGATGAGCAGATGGTCTAGGTTGCATACTTCCTGCAACTCCTGGATCCTCTCCACCACGTTCTCCGGGGAGCCCACCAGGAGCGTCCGCGGCTCCAGGAAATCCCAATCGAGTTTCACGGCTGGATCCAAGACTTCGTCTGGATTCGTGAAGACAAACCTGCCACGAAATGGGTCGTTGAACACAAAGGACGACATTATCCCATTTTCAGCATCTCGGCGCGCTTCCTCCATTGACGAGGCTACGTAGGTGGAGCGCATGACCGCCTGGTCTTCACCTATGGCAAACGGCCTACCCTCCTGCTCGGATCTGACCCTGGCGTAGACCTCCATGCGCTGTTTGATTCGGAGAGCCGGGGGCTGCCAGTAACACGCCTTCAACCCCAACTCCGCCGCGGTCGATACTGAGCGATCCGTCGAGACTGTCATCCACAGGGGTGGATGAGGGTTCTGAAAGGGTCTCGGGGTCACTCGCAGCCTTGTTACTTTCTCCCCATCCTGCCACGCAGGATTGGACGGATATAGGGGATGTGAGAAGATAGTATCCTCGGCCGGGAATCGGTAGTTGGTCCCGTGGTATGAGAAGAATTCATTGGTCCAAATTTCCTTCGCTATCTCAATGGTCTCTCTGAACAGTTCCCTATTCTCCTTGTCCCTTCGAGGGTCCGCGTTGTGGTGAAACTGAGGACCCTCGTAGGGCCAAATGCCTCGGCCGAAGCCAACTTCCACCCGCCCTTCAGTCAGGTTGTCCAGAATTGCAATGTCCTCCGCAAGCCGAATTGGATGCCACCATGGGGCATTGTTGGCCATTTGGCCAATGCGAATTCTGGAAGTCCGTGCCGCCAGGTCCGCGCCGAGGAGAATTGGATTGGGGATATCCCCCACTGCATAGGGCCCAAAGTGGTGCTCCCCCAGCCACATGGTCTGGAAGCCCAACTCTTCAGCCAGAGTGGTCTGCTGTCTAAGATTGTCCAGCAGGCCAACGGCGTCAGTGGCCTCTCCGGCAGATGCTGCAACTGTGGTGAAGGCATCAAACCTCATGATTGTCACCTACCTCTCAAACCGGACGATTCTTGCTTGCGACGAAACTCACCGGCCCCACGCAAATGAACATTTCGGAATAACAAGAGCCTACTCTCAGAAGTGTCCAGGCCAGGTTTTGCGGGGTCTATAAGGTCATGTTAGACTTCCACTTCACTCCACTGCAAGGACGAATCCCATGTCTGCAAAACACAACAAAGGACAGATTCAAACGGTGCTTGGACCCATATTCCCGTCTGACCTGGGACCCACGACTACCCATGAGCACCTCTACATCGACTTCTCTTTCATGCTGCGTCCTGCCCAAGACTCCCCATCGCAGGAAATGGAGTGTGCTCCGCTAGCCCTGGATAATCTGGGGTGGATACGGCGGAACTACTATAGCAACCTTCCAAATCTCCAGTTGATGGACCTTGATACTACTATCCATGAGGTGGAATTGTTCAGACAGGCCGGTGGAGGCGCCATCGTTGATGCAACTACCATCGGCATTGGGCGGAACCCCGATTCGCTTGTCAAGATTTCCCGGGAAACTGGAGTCCACATCGTAATGGGCGCTGGCTACTATGTAGGGGCAGTCCATCCCAAGAATATGCTTGAGCGTAGCACGGAGGATATAGCGCTTCAGATAACTTCCGAAATTACGGAAGGCATTGGAAGCACAGGCGTTAAGGCGGGCATCATCGGTGAGATTGGTTGCACGTGGCCCCTGACTGCAACTGAGAAAAAATCCCTCACAGCATCAGCGCTCGCGCAGCGTGAAACAGGCGCTGCGATACTTACCCATCCGGGACGGCACCCGGACGCCCCCGAGGAGATTCTGGACCTGCTGGCGAACGCCGACGCAGCCTTGTCCCGGGTAATCATTGGACATCTGGACCGCACCGTGTTTGAGTTCGATGCGCTATTGAAAATTGCCAAGTCAGGCTGCTACCTCGAATGGGACCTGTTCGGCAACGAGGGTTCCCACTATCCACTGGCCGAAATCGACATGCCCAGCGATGCTCAGCGGATCAAGTTAATCAAGGGCGTTGCGGATGCGGGATACTCAGACAGAATCGTCATAGGGCAGGACATCTGCACCAAGCACCGGCTGGTAAAGTATGGCGGTCACGGCTACGGGCACATCTTTGAGAACGTTGTACCCAAGATGCGTCGCAGGGGCTTTTCCGAAGACTTGATGCGGGCGATTACCTTGGATAATCCGGCCAATATTCTTACTCTTGTGTGACCTTACTCGGGCAGGGCATCTGGCCCTAGTCCTTTAGCCCAGAGTGTCCCAATTTCGCTGAAGTTCCACGCTTTCGCTCGGCGGCGTTTTCCTACCCGTCATTATAGAAAGCAATTATCGCCCTATCCCTTAAATGGAATGAAAAGTGCCAGTTAAGCTAGAGCGACTTCACTGCCCGCTCGATAGCCAAGGTGGCTTCCTGGTAGTCTTCGTCAGACGGGAATGTGAGTGGTGGGCCAAAACGGATCTCCACCCTGCCCCGTCGGAAGAGGGGCAAACGAGAGGGGGCGCCGGCACGAGTGACTTCCAGCCGCACGGGGACTACGGGAATGCGTCCCTCTACCGCCACGAGGCCCACACCCTGCATGAAGGGCTTCATTGGGCCACCGACAGTTAGCACACCCTCAGGATAGATGAGGATCGACCATCCGTTGTCTATGACACGGCCCAGGTTTTCCAGGCTCGGCCGAATTGGGCCCTCTCGCGCAATGGGAAATCCGTTGCCCAACAGAGGATTCAAGACCCACCAGACTGGATTTCGCCACAACTCAGCGGCAGCGGCCACGGCCAGCCGGCGTCTCCATCGCCGGGTAATTGCCTTGAAAATAAGCGGATTGTCCAGGCCCATGTGGTGATTGCAGGCAAACATTACAGGACCATTGAGTCCGGCAAGGTTGTCCCGCCCTGTCACCTTCAGACCGTATGCCAACGTCATGACGGGGAAGACCAGACCCTGCTGGAGGAATCCGCGTACCATGCGGGCCCAGAGTCGCATTCCCCAGTTCGGAAACTTCACCATGGGCGGACGCTTTGTGCCTTCTTCGACCAGAGAGGCCAGCTGGTCGAAATTTGTCTCGGGTGTCACCTGGGACTCGTCCAGATACACGCCAAGTTCGACCTCTATAGCGGAAAGCAGTTCTATGCGACCTATGGAATCCAGGTCCAGGTCATCTCCCAGGCTACACGTTGCGGTAATGTCTTCCACCCGCCGGCGGCTTATCTCGGCGATGATGTGGACCAGTCCACGGTTGCCGTTGGAAGGTTTGGAGCCAGTTTGGGGAGTTGATGAAGGCGAAGGCTCGGCCCCTCGAAGAATTGTATCAATGACTATCTGGTTCTTCACCTTGAGGGTATGTGTCCGGGGAAAGTCTTCATCCGGCCAGACGGTGAAACCCCTTACTCGCTGATACTCGGCAAGCTGGGAGTTGGCCCAGTCAACAACCTGTTGGGCTTCATCCGAATTTTCCAGGATGAGGGCGGCGTGGACTTCGACGGAGGTGTCCTTGGAGAGTCCCACAACGACGGCGTCGGTAACGCCCGGGTGCTTCACCATTACATCCTGAATGTCCTGCGGAAACACGTTCTGTCCGCTGGGTAGGACTATCATATCCTTGACGCGACCCTGAATATGGAGAAAACCGTTTTCGTCAAAATAGCCAAGATCGCCTGTCTTGTACCAGCCGTTCTCGAATACCTTGGCAGTTTCCTCGGGAGAGTTGTAGTAGCCTGGAGTGATGTTCTCTCCCTTGACCAGAATCTCGCCACCTTCGCTCAACTTGACCTGGACATTTGGCAGGGGGCGGCCCGTGGAGTCGGGTCGACGTTCGTCCATCGTGTGATTGCTGATAACGGGAGAGGCCTCTGTGGCGCCGTAGCCCTGGAGCACCTTTACGCCCAGCAGCTCCCACTTGTGGCCCAGGTCAAAGTCCAAGGATGCCCCGCCGGACACAATCAACTCCAACTTTCCTCCAAATTGTTTGTGGACCGTTCGAAAGAGGTGTCGGCGAAGGCCAAAGGGTGTGCGCTCTGCGATTTTGAGCAGGGCTTTCCAGATTCGTTCCTTGCCCTGAAGGCGCACTTCTCTCTCGATGCCGTTCATCAGAAGCTCAAGCGCCTGGGGCACCATGAGCATGGTGGTAATCCTGCGTTCACGCATAGTTCTCGCAAGAATTGTGGGCTGCCTGCTGGTGGGATAGGTGACGCTGGCCCCGAAGTGAAGGGCGATGAAGAGGCCGCCCATCTGCTCATACATGTGACTGAGGGGCAGAATGGAGAGGAGCCTATTGGAGGGTTCGACGGAGATGTATTGGGTAATGCCCTCTATGTTGGCGGTGAGGTTGCGGTGGGTCAGCATCACCCCTTTGGGATCCCCGGTGGTGCCGGAGGTGAACATGATCTCTGCAAGATCGTCTTTTTGGATGCCAACGGGTTCAGGGCCCGGAAGGCCTGATATTGAAGACTCCAGCTCCTCCAGGCCGATCTCGGGCACGTTGAGTTCCACCCCCTCTCTGGGGGTGAAACGGGAGACAAATGCGAGCTTGGGGTCGGTCCGGGATAAAACTCGCTCGAGATAATCTGGGGCGCTGCGCAGGTCCAGAGGAACCAGCACAAGCCCTGCCCTGAGGCAGCCGAAGAAGGCGAGGACCCAATAAGGCGAGTTCGGACCCCAAAGGACTACCTGGTCTCCCTTGCGAAGGCCCTTTTGTTGAATGAGGGAGGCAACCCGGCCTGAGTCTTCCCAGAGGCGTTGGTAACTCCAACGAATGTAACGGAAGGCGGGCTTGATGAGGAGAGCGTCTCGCGATTCGTGACGGCCTGCGGCCTCTCGCAGGAAATCGACTATCGTCTCAGGAACTCGAGCGGGAGGCATGGCTTTCTCCTGTGATGACTTTCATGGGCGAATGACGTTCCACGAGGCGTCGCAGGGCATCCTTTGCGTTTACCTTGAGGGGAGGAAAATGGCTGAAGCATATCGTGTGGAAATCAAGGGAGAGCAGCTTTTCCAGGGAATGCATCGCCGTGCGAGAACATTGAGTGACGCCCGGCGCGGGAGGGTAGAGCCGCCGACCAAATTTGTACTGCAACGCATCACCGACTATTACTATTCCCTTCTGGGGCAGGTGGAGGCCGATGCTTCCCGGGGTGTGGCCCGGGAGATGAACCACCCGAATCTCGGAGGGGAAAGGGACGAGGTCGCCATCCCTGAGGCGCATGTTAACGGGGACTGGGGCTCCGTTCATCCGGGATAGGGCAGGACGGGTCAGGGCGCCGAGAAAGCGAGAGCGAAAGGGGCTGGGGGCGGGCAGGTTGCCCTCCACGATATCTGCCTCTAACTCATGCACGGCAACGCTGACGCCGGTCCCGGCGACAAGCTCGGATAGTCCCCCGCAGTGGTCAGGATGTGCGTGGGTTATTACTACCCGGCCTACATCCTCCAGCGAGAGCTTGCAGTCCGAAAGACCACGGCTAATGACGCGGAGGCTCCCGGGCAATCCCGCGTCGATGAGAATCACGTCGTCCTGTTCCACAAGTACGGTTACACGCGCTCCGATGGCACGCAATTGGTAGACGCCGTCTGCAATTCTTATGGGCTTGCCAAACATGTCAGGTAACCGGAATTGTCCGGAGGCTAGTAATAAGCTCTCTTTTGTCCATCACCGGTCCATGAATTAATGTGTTCAACATCATTTTCTTGTTGCTACATTCTAATCCGCTTCCAACTTTCCCACAACAATTCATCCCATTCCCTGCTATTAGGACGGAGGTGGGGAACCCAGAATGAAACGATGTGGGCCAGTCCACCACTACCAGTCGCGCAGTATGTTGGTCTTTTCGGGCAGCCCACTGAACGAGGGGTTGGATGTGCAGATTTCCGCGACGGTAGTCACTTTCAAGGATTACGTAGAATGGTTGCCGACGGTGCGGGCCTGCAATGAGTTCGGTTGCGGCTACGCCGGTCTGGTGTGCGGCAAGAATAGAAGCAGCCGATGAACCCAACTGCGACCGCACCCTTGCAGCGATTCGCGCCATTCTAAGATTGGTCCCGAATGATTTCCGTTGTGCCAGGGTGACCAAAGGACAGTTGGAAGCCATCATGGGAGTCCTTCATGTGGGTTTCGTAGGGATCTCCGCGCTGCGAGCCGGTGATTTTGGCGGTCTAACCAGCATGAATCCACTTGAGCTGTAGCACAACCGGATGACTTTGTCCCCCGCCTGTATAACCAATGACCTGAGCAGGAACGAAATATACAGAGTGGCGGCGGGTCTGTTCGACGACCTGGCCGGTATCGAGACCCTATTGTGGGACGATACGGTAAACCCCAAGGTCTGGGATATGCCGCAAGAAGAGCGCGATGCTATCCTCGGCAAGCTGGATAGCATTTCAGACTGCCTCCTCGTAACCGACGGTAACATTGCATCGTTGGACTCTCGACCAAATATCATCTTCATCATGGCCGACGATCTGGGCTACGGCGATCTTGGCCCCTACGGTCAGACGGACATCAAGACCCTTGACCTGGATGCGATGGCTGCAGCCGGATTGCGTTTCACCGACTACTATGCCGGCCATCCCGAGGGGCAGTGCTCACAGGGCGGCGCAAGGGCCAAACTATATTGAGGGATAGGGTCTATAGAGCAGACGAGAGATTTTGCAATGCTCGGACGACGATAGGCAAGTGCTGTGTATGCATTTATTGGGGTTCTTTCGTGGGGAACGGTTTTGGGATTTAATGCATAGTATCTGTTAGACCCCCAGTACAGTTCTAGTCATGAGTGAGACAACGCCTTGAACTGTAGGCATAACGCGTTGCCGGAAGCATCACAATAAGGGAGAGAAGAACGAGGTGAAGGGATGAGCCTGAAGATAACAGTTCCATTTGTGGCAGCCATGATGCTAGTCCTCATATGGTCCGCCTGTCGCGGTGCGGAAAGACCTGCTGAAACGCCCGAGGATGCGTTCAGGCCCACCGCGACCAACATCGCCGCGGACGCTGTTAGAGCAACACCCAGTCAGACGACGCCTGATAGCAGAACGACCACGGCATCCCAATCACCCATCACGCCGGACAGTGAGACAGTTGAGCCGTTTTCGGGAGAAGGTTATATGGTCCTGGCGCCCTCCCTGTTGAGGCCGGGGCAGTCCGAAACAATATCCGTCTCTCTCTTTTCAGGCCAGGAAGCCGGAAGCGCCAGCATTCGGCTGGCATTGCTAAATGGAGATTCGATTGTCTCTGAAGTAACGACAACAATCGAGAAGACGGGATCCATTTCCCTTCCGGTCCCGGACCTCCCTGAGGGGAATTACAACTTGCTGGTAGAAGGTCCAGGATTCGCCGAAACTGCCCAAACGCGTGTAGCCTCGAGAGAAGTCCTTTTTGTCGAGACCGACAAGCCGATTTACAAACCCGGCCAGGAAGTGCATGTTCGCGTTCTTCTATTGGATGTGGACCTGAAACCGGTCTCAGGAGAAGTTAACGTTGACGTCCTGGACGCGAAGGGAAACAAGGTCTTCCGGCAGGAGACAGGCACGGACGAATTCGGGATGGTAGACCTGACTATGCCGCTCTCAGCCGAACCAAACCTTGGCGTCTGGAGGATTCTCGCGACTCGAGGAGAACTCAATTCACAAACCGACGTCAGGGTCGAAAGATACGTACTGCCAAAGTATGAAGTGGACGTGAATTTGCCCAAGGAATGGTTCCTGGTAAGTGAACCCATCGCCGGAACAGTGTCCGCGGAATACACCTTCGGGAAACCCGTTAGCGGAGAGTTGCGGATTGTCGCCTCTAAGTATGTGGGAGAGTGGGAGGAATTCGCGACCTTCACTCAGGAAATAGACGGCGACGCAACCTTTAGGTTGCCTGCATCTGGATACGTCGCCGGGGTTCCCGCGGCGGGAGGAAGGGGCAACATTGCCCTGGACGTTTCCGTCAGCGAGGTTTCTACCGGTTACGTAGAGGAGACAACGATGCTGCTTACCGCCGCGTCGTCTCCGTTGAGCGTCCGACTCATACCGGAAAGCCCCACCTTCAAACCATCTCTCCCCTTCTCGACGCTTGTCGTTGTCGAAACTCCTGACAACAGGCCGGTTGATAGAGAGATCACAATTCGAACTCAATACTTTGATGAGGTGTTGTCCACCTCGTCGACGGAGAGACTGCGCGTCAACACCTTGAATGGCACGGCGCTTGTCTCAATTACGCCACCCGCTGACGCTGTTGCCTTGACTCTAGAAGCATGGGCCAGTGAGGAGCGCGCATATTCTTCGGTCAAGTCGAGCTATTCGCCAACGAACAGCTACGTCCACCTGGAGCAGATTGGCGACCCTCTGACCGTCGGTGGCCGTGCCCAATTCACCGTCCACGCAACGAAGTTCAGCGGCGCCTTCTACTACGAGGTCGTCTCGAAAGACCGTGTGGTCTTTTCCGACGTGTCCCGCGATTCCCATATAGGGTTCACGGTGGACCCCGCCATGGCGCCCTCTTCAAAGTTGGTTGTCTACCAGATTTTGCCGGACGGAGAAGTTGCCGCTGACTACATTCCCTTTAATGTCGCTCCCGAATACCCAATGGATATCTCGGCTGCTTTCAGCAGCGATGAAGTCCGGCCGGGGGACGGTGTGGAGATTGATATCATGACGCAAGGAAAGGCCAGAGTCGGGCTATCTGCCGTCGTCCGTTCGGTTTTCATCCTTGCGGAGAAGCGACTGAATCTGCAGCAGGTCTTCGCAGAGCTGGAGAGGCTCTATTTGGAACCCCAGGCAGAATTGCACCAGGTAAACCTGTATCGCTCCGTAGAAACAAGCGGAGCCTTTGACACCTTTAACGATACAGGCCTGATTGTCATGACTAACCTGAGGATACCGCATGGACAGGAACATCGTAAGCCACCACCGCCTCCGAGTAATGTTACTGCTGCTCCCGCACCCACTGCCGCGCCCACAATGGCGCCTACGGCGATGCCAGCGCCGCCACACGTAGAATCGTTCGCCCCGTCGGAGGATCTGGCGGAAGTGCAACGGGTGCGTCAGTTTTTTCCCGAGACATGGATTTGGGCCGACATGATGACCGACGATGATGGGCGTGGGACTATCTCTGCAAATGCCCCGGATAGCATCACCACCTGGATGATGCGGGCTGTAGGCCTCTCCAAAGAACACGGCCTGGGCATATCGGAGGCTCAACTGCGCGTCTTTCAACCTTTCTTCCTGGATGTGGACCTTCCATACTCTGCAATAAGGGGCGAAGAGTTCTCGGTCAAAGCGGCCTTGTACAACTACTTGGACACTTCGCAGGATTTCACAGTAGAACTGGAAGGATCGGAACAATTCACGCTGCTTGACGACTCTGTGAAGTCCGTTTCAATTGGACCCAACAACGTAGGCAGCATTGATTTCAGAATCCGGCTCACTGAACTTGGGCAGGTTCCTCTGAAGGTGACAGCTCGCAGCATGGACGCAGCCGACGCTGTGGTCAAAGAGCTACTGGTTGAACCGGAGGGAGTATCTCGGGAGATAGTGAATAATCTGGTAGTTTCGGATGGTGACACGCTGGAGCTCGAAAACAGCCTGCCGCAAGGAGTCGTACCTGGATCGGCTCGTGCTCATGTTTCCATAACGGGCAACTATCTCAGCCAGACGCTGGAAGGGCTGGAGAGTCTCCTGCGGATGCCCTATGGTTGCGGAGAACAGAACATGGTGCTTTTCGCCCCAAACGTCTACGTAGCCCGATATCTTGAGGAAACCGGGCTATCAAGGCCGGATGTCTTGGCAAAGGCCGAGCGCCTGATGGTGACCGGCTATCAACGCGAGTTGATCTATCAACGCGCCGATAGCAGCTTCTCCGCTTTCGGAGACTCGGACGAAAGCGGCAGCCTCTGGCTTACGGCCTTCGTCCTGAAGACTTTCGCCCACGCTCAGGGTTTGATTTACGTGGATATAGACGTGCTGCGCGATGCTGCTGATTGGATTGTCCGACATCAGAGGGATGACGGTTCATTCCAACAGGTTGGGTTCGTTCACGACCAGGACCTTCTAGGGGGAGTGCGGGGAAGTACGGCCTTGACAGCCTACGTGGCCATTGCGCTCCTTGAAGCCGAAGTGGGGAATGAAGCTGCGGAGTCAATCCGCTACCTCGAGAGCAAGCTGAGCGAAATCGAAGATTCCTATACCATGGCGATCGTGGCTTACGCCCTGTCGTTGGGTAACAGCGGGTTGTCCGATGATGCCCAGGAAAGGCTGATGTCTATGGCCTCGCAAGGCCAAGACGGACTCTATTGGATTGCTGACACCTCCGGCCTGGCAGAAGGGCAGTTGGAGCAGAACGCCGGCGCCGACGTTGAAACAACGGCATACGCCCTGTTGGCTCTTCTTCAGCAGGGGGACTTGCTGAGCGCCGGAAATGCCGCACGCTGGATGGTGACACAACGAAACGCCTTTGGAGGATACAGCTCCACGCAGGACACCGTTGTGGGACTCCAGGCCCTGATTGAGTATGGAATGAACACAAAGCTGGACACGGACATGACCATCGAATTGACGTCTGGAGACTGGCATAAGTCTTTGAAGATTGATGGGAATAACGCCGACGTAGTTCAGATTGAGTCAGTACCCATTGGGGACGACATTCAATTAGTCGCAAGTGGTAGAGGCCAAGCGATTTTACAGCTGGTCCACAGGTTCAATTTGCCGAATGTGGATGCGCGGCCAGTAGAGGCTTTTGAGATTGACGTGGAATACAGCGCCGACCAGATAGCTGTGGATGACCTCTTGAAGGTTTCCGCGTCGGTTCGATTCATTCCGCAGGGTCAAGTTGAGGCTGACATGACAGTACTTGACATTGCCGTGCCCACCGGCTTCACGCCTGTGGCGGAATCCCTGGAGGCGGTTTTAGAAGAAAACGCCAAGATAAAGCGATACGACCTGGCCGGAAGGAAGGTCATCCTATACATCGAAAATATGGCGCCCAATGACTCCGTCTCAGTGTCGTTTACCGCCAGGGCCGAGTACCCCATCCGCGCCCAGCCAGTCGTGTCCCAGGTGTATTCATACTACAAGCCACACTTGAGGGCCGAGAGCCTGGGAGAGAGCGTGACAGTTCAGTAATGCTTCTGGAGTGGGGAATGGAATCGTAAAGGAGACCCTTATCCCCCGGACATAGATGTGAAGTCATTCGTGCCTCTGCGGCTGCAGGAGAATTTTCCAGGCTGTCGATGAGCGGTGATAGAGCTGCCGCCATCCGGCCGGGCGCTGCGCTGGTCAGCAACTCCTCGTTGCCCGCACCTTCAGGGACTGGACCCAGTCCTTCGCGGTTACGGTGTAGATCTGGCCTGTCTTTACATCAATTTCAGAATCGCTTGAAATTCCCAGGTGGTGGCTAATCCACTGATAGCTAAAGACGTCACCGGAGGTGCGGCACCTGTTCGGGTAGATAGTGCGTACATCGGAAAACCGCGTTGGTTGAGAAGGGCGGAGAGAAAATGTACCACGGGGGCGGCTTGATCGTCTGATTGTGGTGTCGCCGCTCAGGATAAATGTCAGTGAAAATGGCCAGCATAAATGTCACCAACTTGGTCTCTGATCATAACAGGTCACGAATCATTGGATCTGGGTTGATGGCCGGTTAAGGGCGGGCTCTTGGCGTTCATGTACTTCTTCGCGGTGTCCCTATGAATGCCCAGTTCCCTGGCTATTCCTCGAATAGACAGGCCCTTTCGCTTAGCCTTTTGCACCGCCTTCCACCTGGCCGTCTGCAGTGGCGTGGGCTCTCTTCGTGGCGGGCTTACAGATTTGCGAACTCTTCTAGTGCCATTGGGACCGGCGACAGCAATGAGCTTTCCGACATGGTGAACCTGGTCCGGCGTCGCTAGCCTGGTCACCGATCTTCCACCCAGACCGTTGCCGTTGACTTTGGTGGACAGGTAAGGGGCAACTGTGTGTGCGGTTCTCCCGGCGAGGCCGCGAAGGACACTCGGATGTGGCGGCGCCTCTTGAGAGGGGATGTCCCACCCTTGGTGCTGCACTTCCAGGTGTCCGTCCAATCTCTCAAGTACATCTACGACTGTACCGGCGTAACTCGTCCTGTCGGTACCGGGCAGCAGTTGCAGAGTACGGCGACGATATCTGACAGTGTTGTCCCTGGCAACTCTGCGGCGATACTTGAAGCACAGCACCTTCTCCAAGCGTATTCCATCGTCCACTGGGCGGTAGACGGCTTCAGACTCCTGGGAAGGCACCTTGAAGCGGCTGTTGAAACGTGGAAGAAAGTCCTCTAGCACGCGATTTGCATCATCGATGGTGATCGCCCCCGCAAGCCGAAGCTCCGTAACCAGCCTATCCTGGAGTGTTCCCGCTGTACGTTCCACTCGTCCCTTAGCCTGTGGCGAGCGAGCGAATATCAGCTGTATCCCCAGCTCGTCCATAGCTCGACTAAACTGAGTAGGAGCGGCGGCACTATCAGAGGAAGGCGTGTACTTGAAGACGGCATGCCGGTCCGTATAAAGGGCGAGGGGCAACCCGCAACGCCTTATCAGGGCCTCAAGCAACTGGAAGTAGCTGCGGGTCTTCTCCAGCTCACAAAACAGGGCGCTAGCCACGATGCCCGTAGCATCATCCACCGCCAGCAGTAATGTGAACTGTGGACCATCTTCCCCAAGCCATCTATGGTAGCTCCCGTCTATCTGAATGAGCATACCCTCACGAGGCATTCTCTGACGTCGACTTCGATGCTTGGGTGGACGTCTCCCGCGCGGGCTGTTCTCACCGGCGCTCACCAGGAGTCTCCGCAGCGTGCTGCGAGGAATGTCTATGCCTTCGTGTTCTCTCAACAACTCGCTCATGTGCGTGTGATTGGTTCCCACGTACCGTGTCTGTGCCAGGTAAAGCACAACAGCCTTCGTATCCTCCGATATCGCGTTGGGCGCTCTACGACCTCGATGACCGTGAGCCAGGGCGGCTGCTCCCTCCTCCTTGTAAGCCGCCAGAATGCGCCAGGCTTGACGTATGCTCACCCCCATCAGCGTAGATGCCTGCTCTATCGTCATATGCTTCGCCAGCAAGCTGTTGAGTACCTGTAGTCTCCCTTGTTCCTTTTGATTCAACGTCACATTCTCCATGATGTGACATTCTTGCTGAACAGTTAACTACTGACACTTATGCTGGGCAACAACAAGCGGGGCGGTCGAAAACTGTACCACCTCCCACCTTCCGATAGAGTCGAAGCAGACTCGAAGGAGGGTGACAGGATGTATGTGGTGGATCTGTATTTTCGTGTGCGGAAGGCTTGTCTGGTGGAAGGGATGAGCATGAGGGAAGCATCCCGGGTGTTTGGAATTCACAGGGACACCGTGCGGAAGATGCTCTCCAACCCGGCGCCACCCGGATACCGAAGGCAGCGCCCTGCCCGGCGTCCCAAGCTTGAGCCCTTCGCCGGCATCATAGACCGGATCCTTGAAGAGGACCTGAGCCTTCCCAGGAAGCAGCGACACACGGTCAAGCGCATCTTCGAGCGGCTGAGAGAAGAACACGGCTTCGATGGCGGCTACACCATAGTCAAGGACCATGTGCGCAAGAGCAGGAGGCAGGGGCGAGAGATGTTCGTTCCCCTGGCCCATCCTCCCGGACACGCGCAGTGCGACTTCGGACAGGCGTGGGCAGTCATAGGGGGCGAGAGGCGCAGGGCCCACTACTTTGTGATGTCCCTTCCGCACAGTGACGGAATCTTCGTGAAGGCGTACCCGGCGGAGACTACGGAGGCGTTCTGTGATGGCCACGTGTCCGCGTTCGCCTATCTAGGTGGGGTTCCGCAGAGCATCCTGTACGACAACACGAAGCTGGCGGTGGCCAGGATACTGGGAGATGGACGCCGCAAGAGAACGAGGGTGTTCACGGAGCTTCAGTCCCACTACCTGTTCAGCGACAGGTTCGGCCGACCCGGCAAGGCCACAGACAAGGGGCATGTGGAGGGGATGGTGGGATACGTGAGGCGCAACTTCCTGGTGCCTGTGCCGAAGTTCGACAGCTTCAACGCGCTCAATGCCTACCTGGAGTCAAGATGTCTTGGCAGGAAGGAGGCGAAGCTGAGGGGACACAGGGAGAGCATAGGAGAGCGAATGGAGCGAGACCTCGGCGCATTGCTGCCCTTGCCCTCGGTTCCCTACGACCCGTGCGACAGGCACGCCACCCGGGTGAGTTCCCTGTCCCTGGTCCGATACCGGGCCAACGACTACTCGGTGCCGGTGGCCTACGGACACAGGGACGTGCTGGTCAGGGGCTATGTGGACGAGGTGGTGATCAGCTGCGGTTCTGAGGTGATAGCCCGCCACAGGCGGTCCTACGAACGGGGGAACTTCGTCTTCGATCCCATCCACTATCTGCCGCTTCTGGAGAAGAAGATAGCAGCACTGGACCAGGCGGCGCCCCTGGCCGGGTGGAAGCTACCGGGAGAGTTCGACACCCTTCGCAGGCTGCTTGAGTACCGCATGGGCAGACGTGGAAAGAGGGAGTTCGTTCAGGTGTTGAGGTTGTTGGAGACCTTCTCACGGGAGGATGTGCATATGGCCGTGCGGGATGCCGTCAGGATGGGAGCGGCCGGCTTCGACGCTGTCAAGCATCTTGTGCTGTGCAACATCGAGGAACGGCCACCCAGGCTGGACCTAGACCTGTATCCCCACCTGCCCAGGGTGTGTGTGAGCACCACGTCGGCGGGAGACTATATGAAGTTGCTGAATGGGAGGACATCGTGAGTGACAGATCAACGCTGCTGCTGCAACACAACCTGAAGGAGTTGAAGCTGCCGACCTTCCTGAGAGAGTTCGGCAAGGTTGCGGCCCAGTGCGCCGCCGAAGGGGTGGACCATCCCGACTACCTGCTGAGGTTGTCTGAGCTTGAGCTCATAGACCGCCATCATCGCATGGTGGGGCGCAGGATCAAGGCCGCGCGCTTCCCGTCTATGAAGAGCCTGGACTCCTTCGACTTCAAGGCCATTCCGTCGGTGAACAGCCGGCTTGTGGCTCAACTCGCCCGCTGCGAGTACATAGAGCGCCGCGAGAACGTCATCGCCATAGGCAACAGCGGTACCGGCAAGACCCACATAGCCCTGGGACTGGGACTCGCCGCCTGTCAGAGGGGACTCTCCGTCGGCTTCACCACGGCTGCCAGTCTGGTGAATGAGCTTGTGGAAGCCAGGGACGAGAAGCGCCTGCTGAACCTGCAGAAGAAGCTGTTCCGGCTGAAGCTGCTCATCGTAGACGAGCTCGGCTTCGTGCCCTTGTCTCAAACGGGAGCGGAACTGCTCTTTGAGATCTTCAGCCAGCGGTACGAAAGAGGCTCCATACTCGTCACCACCAACCTGCCCTTCGACGAGTGGACCGAGATGTTCGGCTCCGAAAGGCTCACCGGAGCCCTGCTGGACAGGCTCACCCACCACGTTCACATCCTGGAGATGAACGGCGAGAGCTACCGCCTCAAACAGAGCAGTCTAGATGCTGTGGCGGCGACTCCAGACCTACACTCGTCCTCCAGCCAATAGCCGCTGCAGAGGACATTTTCGCTTGACATTTAACTGATGACATTTTGCTGACCAATAGCCCCCAAGTGGTACACTTTTACTCCGCCCCGCTGGTACATTTTTGCTCCGCCCTTGACAGCTGCAATGGGCGACACGATAATCAACCAGCAGGTGGGGTTCGGGCTGGCTGTGGCCGTATTCCTGGACGCCACACTGGTGAGGTCGGTGCTGGTGCCGGCAAGCATGGAGTTTCTGGGTCGACGCAACTGGTATCTGCCTTCTTTCCTGAACTGGCTACCTGACGTGCGTGTTGAACCTGAGGAGGACTAGAGTTTAGAATGGGGGTATCAACATTGGTGCGAAGCAAAGAATGAACGAACAGGATATCCTCATACCATCATCCTATGTAGCGGGTTACGAGAAGGCCCGCCTTGTGGACGAAGAAACTGCAAGGAATTATGTTGCGCATACCACAATAGGCGATCCTGTGATGGATGCGCTGGTGGAAGAGATGTCGTCGTTGCCGCAGGACCAGGTCCATCGATTCATCAACGCGGGCATGGAGGAGGACCGGGATGGCATGCGGAAGGCGCCGCAAATTCTGCGCGACTTTTTCCTTGATGCACCACAGCCAGACCCGGACTGGCTTGACCGTGACAAATTTGGACCGGGAGTACGGGCCTTTCAGAGAAACGCGGTCGAAGTTCTCTCGGCATTCGTAGCCGGAGTGTTGATAGACGGATTTTCGACGCTGATAAGCAAGTCGTTTGTGCAAACGGGGCGCACATTCGACGATGGAGTCTGGCGACTGAAGCAGAACAACCGGCACCAGGTAGAGATATTCTGGCCTGGCGGGCTGGAAAGACATGGCGACGGATGGAAACTGTCGGTCCGTATCCGGTTCGTGCACGCCCAGGTGAGACTGCTGCTGGGAAAGAGCCCGGAATGGGAGCACGATTCTTGGGGCGTGCCTATCAGCGCGGCACATCTTGGATATGCGGTGTCTTGCTTTGCAGCGCGTGCTGTGAAACATTCAGAGGTCCTTGGGGCTCGCTACAGCAAAGAAGAGCGCGCCAGCTTCCACGACGTTTGGCGCTACGCGGGACATCTGATGGGCATCCCTGAATCCATCCTGTTCGTTGACGAGAGTCATGCACTGAGGTTACATCGCATAGGCCCATTGTGTGAGCCTCCGCCAACTTACGATTCGATCATCATGACGAATGCGCTGATTAACTCGGCGCCTCTGGTAGCGGGCATTGACGCCCCGGAAGCGCGGAGGAAGTTGGTGGAAAACGTAATCTACCCTGTTTCTCGTGCCCTCATAGGAAATGGATTGGCCGACAAGCTGAAGTTTCCCAGGAAGGGTATGCCCTTTCCGATATTGGCTTACAAGCTTGACCAGCGCATTCAGAGATTAAAAGGGCGGCTGAAGAGACGAGGAGGCGGGAATTGTTCGACGCTCCTGGTGGCGTCAGCCTATGGCGATGCGGGAATGAGTTACAAGCTGCCGGACCACGTTCATGCGGAGGAGTCGGGGAAGTGGTGAGAAGGTTGGGTCCCATTCAAGGCGCTTTGCCTGGATTGACTCAGGGATCTAATCGACGGGGATGGGCGGCGGACTCGCTTTGGTTCGCCCTTGATCGTCCTCTATCTGGTCGCTGCGGACTGCAGAATTTGTGGGGCCTCTTGATCCGTTTTGGGGATTGGACTCAAGAGCAAAGAACCTGGATTCTTTGAGGGCGGGAGAGAAAATGAGGACCATGTTTTCGTCTTCCTCATGCACTTGGCGAACTATGTTGGCCTCCAGGCTCGCGCCTCCGAAGAACTCTCCGGAACCCATATCGCTTTTGGGTGCCTCCATCCAACCGTTATAGACTGCTCCCCTATCGCCTACCAAGCGGAAATCTACGGTGTTGTACCCGAAAGCCTTGTTGGGATCACCAATGGCTTCAAGTCGAAGTGTTACGACGGCCCACACGTGGTTTTCTTCAAGGGATGCGAATGAGCCGTTTTGCTTAGTCGAATAAGAAACGTCGAGAACCGTAACGGACAGGTCATTGTGCGTAATTGCGTGTCCCTTGGGCAACGGCCTTGTCCGGCTGTTGCCAAGAAGCGCTTCATCCCCGAATGACGAATCACCGCCCCGCTTGTTGACGGCGAAATCTCCCTCGTCCCCATCCCCATTGGTTGCAATAACTGCAAGCACTATTGCAGCCACCACAAGCCCCAACAGCCCAATGCATTCTAATCCTTCCACTTGTACACTCTATCTGCAATTGATTTCTACAGAAGCCCTTCGGCAAAGGACTAAAGTCTGCCAAAAGCGTTTGCGGAGTATACAAAGGGGTTTAATCGGACTTCATAGAGTGGCGGTTGCCGTTTCTTACTATTTTCGAACCGCATTTAACGTAACGACAGAGCGAATCGCGCATGCCGATATCCACAGCCGGAAAAATTTGCTTGGCTGAACTTCCAATCGGTTCCTCTTTATCAGGGGATCTGCGGAGGTGCGGAACCTTGTAGGGTGCGCCGTTCTGCCTGGAGTCCAACCGGCAACCCATTAATTGCGGGGCGTTGGCTATATTGATTCGATATGTCCCAGCCTCGCGTCGCAATGGGTACACAAGCCGAAACCCGCGCTTGCCCAGCGAGTGGAGCCGACCAAGGAGGTCACGACCCCAGATTCAGACCCCCTAGTCGGCGGAGATTGCGCAAACCACGTGGACGCTCAGCCTCCAATCGGCAGAAACGGCGCTGACTTCCTTAGCCGTCGCCGTCCACGAACGCGATTTCTCTCCCGTGGCGCCATCCGGGTAGGAGGCTACAATTGCAATGCCTACGGGCACGTCCGCATCGCTTGAACTCGCCGCCGCCAGTACGCGAGCGCCACCGCCAATGGCTATCTTGCCACTATCACAAGACACAGTCATCGATTTGTCGGAACTACTGACGTTGCTGGTCTGGACCACTATCTCAGCGCCGCTGACGCCGGATTCGCCCTTTTCGCCTTGTGGCCCGTGCGGGCCTGTCTCACCCCTTGGGCCTGGGACCCCGCGCAGACCGGTATCGCCCTGCGGCCCCTGGATGCCTGGGGAGCCCTGGGGACCTCTTACACCCTGGACGCCCTGGGGGCCCTGAGGGCCGGTTTCCCCTTTCGGGCCTGTGTCACCAATTGGACCCTGCAATCCTGTGGGACCCTGTGGGCCTTGAGGACCTCCGGGATCCCCCTGCGGGCCTTGCGGCCCTTCCGGCCCGCGGTCTCCTGGTTCACCCTTTTCTCCAGCTTCTCCCTTTTCTCCCCTGGGGCCGATAGGACCTTGATTGCCTTGTTCGCCCGGGCTGCCTTCGGGTCCCTGCGGCCCTTGCAGGCCTCTGGAGCCCTGCGGTCCTTGATCACCTTGAGGGCCTTCCGGCCCGGCCGGACCCATTGATCCTGCCGGTCCTCTTGAACCCACGTCTCCCTTGGGCCCCTGAGGGCCTTCAGGGCCCTGCTCACCCTGCACACCAAAATCCGCTGTGATGACGATGGCCGCCAGCGCGGCGCCCAAGACCAATAGTATGAGGAAGAACCGCTTTGAGCCGAATCGCACGTTGGGGAGTAACCTCCTATGGGGGTCTATTCTTCAATTGCTGAAATACACACAATCGTCATCAATAGCCTCCCACCCAAGCCCACGGACAACTTCGCGGACCGCAGACAGAGTTGCAAAGTATTCGCTTTGCGCACCTACAGGCGGGGCTTCGTAAACCGCCCCTGGGCCGGCTGCTGGGTCCCTGGGGTGAGTAGTTTTGGTCTCATTGTGGTCATCTTGCCAATGCCAGCAACTTTCTCTATGAATGACGGCCCTCTTGTTTGGTTGAAACCAACAAACCTTGTAGTTGGACAGCTCGTTTAAGCTGGGCCGGTCTCTCATGCCAAACGGTGCAGCTCCGTTCCCAGTTGAAGGTGTCCAGCATGCCGCCTATACCCACACTCCTTGGTGAGGATATACCCTGCTGCGTGGCTTCCTGTGCTATTGGACGACTGTATAGTTGTCCACTCCTGAATTTTGCTGAGTATCCCTTCTTATGCGTGCTCACTGTATATTTTAGTTATATCTGTTGTCAATGAAGAACATGTCGTTAACGCATCTGGCCGGTTATCTTGTAAGCTGATGCAGCTATATCCTGTTTTGAGTGGAAGGAACAAACTGTCACTTCACCCTCCTTGTGATGGCGGCAATCCATTCGAAAAGACGAAGCTCTCGGTTGATGCGTCAGATGGGCCGGTGCGGTGGCATGCAGGCATTAGGAGTACGGAATGGGCTATCCGCTTGTGGAATAATGAGCCCCTACATGATCAAACAAAAGGAACTTGCAAATTGGCGAGAAATTCAGGGAACGGTTTGGGCAGATGTTGCATATTATCTGTTAGAGACCCCTAGGCAATCTGAGGCGTGAGGGGAAGAATGACGGAGTCTGAAGCCGTAGCACGGTGCCAGAAGGGCGACCGGGACGCGTTCCGCCACCTGGTGGAGCGGTATAGGGACCTGCTCTTCGGCACCGCGGTGCTGATGACCGGCAACCACGCCACGGCAGAAGAGCAGGTGCAGGAAGCGTTTCTCTCTGCCTGGCGGGGCATCCGCAGCTTCCGCCTCGGCAGGCCGGTTAAGCCGTGGGTCCTCAGAATTCTGATTAACACAGTCCTTTCCTCCAGGCGGAAGCAGTCCCTCCCAACCACCTATATGACAGGCCAGGGGCCGGATGAACCCGAGGCTGGAGAAGATGGTCCTGAAGAGACGCTGGATGCCTTGGAGAGGAAGATCTACGTGAGGAGGGCCATCGCACAGCTCAGTCCGGAGCACCGGCAGGTGGTGGCATTGCGATACTTCGCTCAACTGACGGTGCCGGAGGTGGCCGACACTCTGGGCATCAGACAAGGCACTGTGAAGTCAAGGTTGAGCCGAGCTCTGAGAAATTTGCGACGGCTTCTGGAAGAGGAAGACGAGAATCCTTCCAATGCCTCAGCGGGAAAGGGAGGTTAGCCCAATGGCCCGCGACAGTTCGCCGAATAGAAGAAATGACGGTGCATCGGATGGGGAGATGGAGCGCATCCTGCGGGAGCACTTCGAGAATGAAAGCTCCGACCTCCGCATGCAGAGAGACCCCTGGGATTGGCTCGAGAGTCGAATGGAAGAACCTGACGCGCCGTCACTGCCTGCACGGATATTGAACAGCTTCATGAATATCGGAGGATGGAGGCCGGGGCCGGTGTTTTCCGCCGCCGGCGCCGCCGCAGTAATGCTTGTGGCAGCGGTGATCATCTGGAACTTGGTAGGCAACGGCGGTCTCGGCGACGACGAAGGAGAATTCTTCGCGGCGGCCCCAACCGCTGCGCCTGCAGCCATTCCGGCCGCGGCAGCGCCTGCCCCAACGGCGGCGCCCGCTCCGACGGCAGGCTTAGCTTCGGGTGGTGCAATGGCGCCGACTGCAGCTCCCACCATGGCGCCTACGCCGCGGCCGAGAGCCACGGCAATGCCCGCAACCGCGGCTCCCACCCCGGCAGCGACGATGGCGCCTATGGCGGCGCCCACGATGGCGCCCACACCGACGCGGCAACGGATCATCCCGGCGATAACCGCAGAACCTACGCCTCGGCGCAGCGCGCCTTCGGTGACTGCCACGCCCCGGCCTACCCCGGCGCCAACCGCGGCACCGGAAGCAGCGGGGACGCCGCCGGCAACTACCTTCCAGGACTACCAGCGGGAGCGGTTCGTATCGGCGGCTGAGGATAATGTTTCCACCTTCAGCCTGGATACGGACCGCACTTCCTACTTCCTCGCGCTCAACTGGGCCAGGAATGGCTATGACGTGGACCCGGACTCCGTCAGGGCAGAGGAGTGGATCAACGCGTTCGAATACGGGTACGAGAAGCCGAGGCGCGACGACAGCTTCGCCATCACCTCGGACGTCGTCAGACATCCCCTGGACGAGGGGAAGCATCTGGCTCGTATAGCGTTCCAGGCGCCGGAACTGGGGGATGACGGCACCCCAATCAACGTCACCCTGGTCCTGGATGCTTCAGGGTCTATGTCCGAAGGCAACAGGATAGAAATTGCGAGGGCGGCGGCGGAGAGCATTCGACTCAGTATGAGAGAGCAGGACAGGATCGCGGTGGTCCACTTCAGCGAAGAGGTCTTGTGGGATTACGTTGTTGAGCATGGCCATCCGAGCGACAGCAACGTAATGGACTCCATCAGCAATCTCAGGCCGGGAGGTTCTACAAACGTACAGGCGGGGTTGGATGAGGGAGTGTGGCTGGCCGCAGAGGCGCGCAGGCGCAATCCGGGCTCCTACAACTACATAATTCTGATGTCGGACGGAGTAGCGAACGTGGACGCCACGGACCCTCTGGCGATCCTGGAAAGGGCCGGAGACAACGACGACGGTAATCCCATCCGTCTGATTACCATTGGTGTGGGCATCGAGAACTTCAATGACTACCTGTTGGAGCAGCTGGCCCAGCATGGCAACGGCTGGTACCGGTACCTTTCGGACGTGGAACAGGCCAGATCTACGTTCGCTCGAGAGAACTGGCTGGCCCTGTCCACACCCTTCGCCGACCAGACCAGGGCGCAGGTCACGTGGGACCCGGACGTGGTGGAATCGTGGCGTATCTTGGGTTATGAAAACCGCGTAACCTCAGATGAGTCTTTCAGCCAAGCGAGACGGGAGTTTGCGGAAATTCCCGCGGGGGCTGCGACAACGGTTTTCTACGAACTGGAACTGAAAGAATCTGGATTCTCCGGGCCTTTGACGTTGGGTGACGTGGAGCTGCGCTGGGTAACTCCTTCGACGTTGGAATCCAACAGGCAACACGCGGAAGTTGCGGGTGAGGACAACTTGGAATTCAGCTTGGCTGGCCCGATGCTCCGGTTGGGTGCTGTGACCGCGCTATTTGCGGATCGCTACAGCAGTCTGCCTTACGCTGATGCCTCCAGCCGGAGCGTTCTGGACGGCCTTCTGCACCTGCAGATGAGGGAACTTCCACTGTTGGAACCCGACCTCGGACATCTTGGATCCTATCGGGACCTCTCCTTCCTGATGGGCCACATCGCTCGTAACTCCCTGGATTCCACGCGTAGTGACGATGGGTACAGCAGGTAGGACGGGAACCGGCGGTCAGGATGGGCAGATTGGGGAGCTACCAGCCCATGGCATAGCCGTCCCTTCGAGGGTCGGCGCCGCCGCTGAAAGTGCCGCGGGACTGGTCGACCATGATCCCCTGAGCGCCGCCCACTCCTCTGTCCCAGGGTAGGAGCGCCACTACGTTGTGACCACGGCTTGCGAGGCGGTCACGTAACACCGGGTCGAATCTCTCCTCCATTTCGACTGACCTGCCAACGGTGCACTTGAAGCGAGGGGCCTCAATGGCCTGCTGCACGTTCATGCCGTGGTCCAGGACGTTCATCAGCATCTGGGTGGTGGTCTGCGGTATTCCGTATCCGCCCGGAGTACCTATGCTCAGGAAGAATTTGCCATCCTTGAAAACCTGGGATGGTGCAGGGCACCACTCGACGAGGCGGCCAGGGCCGATAAGATTGGGTATGTCCACGTCGTGACCAACATCGAACCAGTTGGCTACGTTGTTCAGGAAGATTCCGGTGTCGCCGATGGCTATGCCGGACCCGTAGCCGGATCCCAAACTCTGGGTAAGGGTAACCACGTTGCCATCACTGTCGGCCACGGCGAAGTGAGTTGTGGAGCCCTTGAGAGCGGAGTCCATGTTTCCCGGGGAAAGAGCATCGTCCTGGCCCGATGGATTGTAGTGCTCGCCCTGCACCGCAGCCGTCCGGTCCATTCTTATTCGGGACCTCTGAGTGGCGGCATATTGTTCAGATAGCAGACCCTCCAGGGGGATGTGATTGTGGTTGGGGTCTCCGGCGTAGGCGATGCGGTCCGTAATGGCGAGTTTCGTGGCTTCTATCTTCCGGTGGAGCGCGTCCGGATCGCCGTGGGCTAGATCATTGGGGTTATAGCCTTCCAGAATCTTCAGGGCCTCGAGGACTTGAAAACCGTCGGAATTGGGCGGGGCGGTCAGGATCCGATACCCACGGTAGTCTATCTCAATGGGGTCTTCCCACCATGGCTCGTAGGTTGCCAGGTCCTCCTCGGTCAGCAGCCCTCCCAACTCCCGGCAGGTTCGCGCAATGCGACGTGCCAGTTCGCCCCTGTAGAAGACTTCTTTGCCTCCTTTGGCGACCGCTCTGAGACTCTGGGCCAAGAGGGGTTGACGCAGTCGAGTGCCTGGTTGAGGCACGTTGCCTTCCCGCTCCAGGACGGCGCGAGAACTTGCGTAGGGCGCCCACCTGGACCTGCCGTCAACAGTCAGAAAATGGTTCAGGTGGGTAAAGGGAAAACCTTGTTCAGCGTAGTCTATGGCAGGTTTGAAAAGGTCCTCTACCGGCAAGGATCCATAGGTCTCATGCAAAGTCAGCCAGCCCGCCACCGAGCCGGGCACCAGTACGGAGAGGATGCCGCGTTCCTTGTTTCCGTCGGTGAATAGATCAGGGTTGGCAGCGGCAGGGGCCCTGCCGGTGAAGTTCAGTACCCGGGTCCGGTTTTCCGCCGCGACATAGGCGAGGAGGCAGCCGACGCCCCCCATGCCGGACATGTAGGGCTCTACCACATTGAGGGCGGCGGCCACTGCGACCGTGGCGTCGAAGGCGTTGCCACCCTTCATGAGAGTGCGTAGGCCAGCGACGGAAGCGAGCGGATGGGCGGCGGCAACCATGCCATTTGTGCCCATAACAACGGGTCTGTGGGCTTGGACTTGATGTGCTGCATTCATGTGGTCTCTCCGGTCTATTCTGCGAGGTGTGTACGTATCTTGACAGCAGGATTATACGTTGTTGGTCTGCCTTTGACGATGTGGTGAGCGAACTCCGGTTGGGAATGTAGGCAGCGGTCAGGAGGACAGTGTCGACCTTCTGCAAATATCTCCGACCCAGGTGGATGTTTGAAGCTCCGATTGCACGGGAATCGGAGGCGGTGATAGCATCACTAGATTGACATAAGTAACTTCTTCATCGCTGGCTGACTTATCTGAGGGGTGGTGAAGCTGAGGGTGTGATAAGGGATAAAGCGGTGACGAGTTTCCAAAGGACAAGTTCAAGAGTGTGAGGCATGGAATGATGAGACCAACGAATAGTGATAGGGGTGGTGTATACAAGCAACGACCCAGACAGAAGCTTGCGAACGTGGACCGACTGCACCGCCTGATGGACGAGGCGGGCATTTCGGCGGTAGTGGCCCGTTCGGGGAAGAACTTCACGTACCTGGCCGGGTTTGCGTATCCAGGGACCCTAGCCCGGCACCTGGAGTTTCCCGACTCCCCCCGGGAGGTGCTGCTGGTCTGGCCGCGGACCGGCGAGCCTGTGATGGTGTTGAATTCCTACGCTGCTCCACTGGCCCGTCGAGATTCTTGGGTGGAACGAATCGAGATTGTAGACGATTACGCAGAATCGCCGTACGAAAGGGTTGCAAAGGCGCTGCGGGAATTGGGCCTGGCTGAGGAATCTATCGGCTTTGAGAAGAGCTACTTGAGCTCGAACCGCTGGGAGGAAGTTGGGACTTTGCTGCCAAGGGCAAGAATCCTAGACAGCACGGAGTTGATGGACAAGGTACGGTGGATCAAGACTCCGGGTGAGGTGGCAGCGCTCGAAGAGGGGGCGCGGCTGCTGGACGAGGCGTACCTGGAGGTGCTTCCCACGGTTCGGCCGGGGGACACGGAAAGGCTTGTGCACAGCCGCATCATCAAAGGCTGTCTGCGTCGGGGGGCCAACTGGGCCCACGGCATCCTGAACTCCAGTCGAAACACCGTTGCCTACGGAGGGGAAAGCGATTTCGTGTTCCAGAAAGGGGACATTGTCCGCAACGATTACGTTTCGTATCTGAACGGCTATCCAGGTCATCAGTCGCGGAGCGTATGTATAGGCGCGCCGTCGGATGAGCAGAAGCGCGTTTACGAGGTTGTACGGGACATATACCGAGCAACCATTGACCGCTGCCGGCCGGGTACGACGACAAAGGACATCTATCAATTCGCAAATGATCTCTTTCACAAGGCCGGATTTCAGGGGAACGTGTCGCTGGCTGGGCACGGAGTGGGGGCCTGGTGGCACCAGCAGGAGCCATACATGGTGCCCTCCAGCAACCGTATCCTGGAGAAGGGGATGGTGGTGGCGTTGGAGCCGCACATTGGGTACTGGCATCTCCAGGACATGGTGCTGGTTACGGACGACGCTCCCAAGTTGCTTTCGCCCCTGATTAGCACCGACGCGATGTTGATCGCCGGTTAGAATTTTGGGTAGTGGCCCCCGTCGACGTGCCCCCCGAACGAGAATGCGATGCCTTCCCGGTTGTGGTAGCCCATTGAAGAGAGTTACGTTTCGAATCTCATGAATCCGCGGAATTGCGTGATACGTATTATCAGTGTACAGCGGATGAATAGGAGGGTCGAAATGAAACAAGGGAACAGATTCGAAGGTTGGCACCTATTCAGAATTGCATCCATCTCCACGGAGGCCTTGGACGCTGCGCAAAGTGACGATAGGACCAATCCCTATTGCTTCCTGGCCAAGATAGACTCTTTTGATGCCTATGAGTCCAAAGGGCCTGAGGAGGACGAATTCAGGAGCGTGGTTACGCGGAAGTTCGATGAGGAATCGTCCGAGCGCATTGCGGTCGCTTCGCCAGACGAACCGGAGGATTTTCAGCCTGAGGCCGCGTTTCCCATTGACCTGACATTCAATGCTTATGCGGAAGTGAAAGAGGACGGATTCGCCCATCTTCATTTGAGCTTGGACGACGAGAACTGGGATGAGGCGGTGAGACGAGCCAGTTACATTCGCGGCTCCGGGCCTCGACGGCTTTTCTTTGGCCACAGGGTAACCCCTGGCGATGTGTTGCCCGGTTCGACCAATTGATTCCTTCCTGCCCAGCGGTTGATCGGCGTGTTGCGGGCGGAGGTAACGCTAGTGATTGTAGCGCCGCTGCTGCCCGCTGAAACTGACACGGAGTCCCATATATTCGTGTGGGCTAGCCAGTAAATCGACAGCAGATTAATAGCTGCAGTTTGCGCATTGCTCCGAATTGGTAGGCGGATTCGCCAAAATCGCGCAGAGGAGGATACAAATGACTACAAATAAGGACTGGTGGCCAAATCAGTTGAATCTGGATCCCCTTCGCAGGTTGTCTTCCAAGTCCGACCCAATGGGAAACGATTTTGACTATGCAGAGGCCATTAAGTCCCTCGACGTCAACGGATTGAAGCGAGACATCGAAGCGGTGATGACAACATCGCAGGAATGGTGGCCGGCGGACTACGGTCACTACGGCCCGCTCTTCATTCGGATGGCCTGGCACGCAGCAGGCACTTACCGCATCAGTGACGGTCGGGGCGGTGGAGGCTCGGGCTTTCAGCGGTTTGCGCCCCTCAACAGCTGGCCCGACAACGCCAACCTGGATAAGGCGCGGCGGCTTCTCTGGCCGGTAAAGCAGAAATATGGCAGGCAGATTTCGTGGGCCGATCTGATGATATTCGCGGGCAATTGTGCGCTGGAGTCCATGGGGTTCACGACTCTGGGATTTGCGTTTGGGAGGCCCGACGTTTGGGAGGCCGACGATACCTACTGGGGGCCGGAGAAGACGTGGCTTGGAGATGAGCGTCACGCCGAAGAGGGCGAACTTCTCGAAACCCTGGGCGCGGACCACATGGGGTTGATTTACGTCAATCCTGAAGGGCCGAACGGCAATGCGTGTCCTGTTGCGGCCGCGGAGTATATCCGGCAGACCTTCGCACGGATGGCGATGAACGACGAAGAAACGGTCGCGCTTATTGCCGGGGGGCACACCTTCGGGAAGGCGCACGGTGTGGGGCCCGAGCATTTCGTGGGGCCTGAGCCGGAGGGGGCAAGCATGGAGGAACAGGGTTTGGGTTGGAAGAGTGACTTCGGCGCCGGTATGGGCGGGGATACTATCACCAGCGGATTGGAGGGGGCCTGGACGGCAAACCCTGTCCAATGGGACAACGACTTCATGCATAACCTACACCACTACGATTGGGAACTGACGGAGAGTCCCGCAGGGAAGTCGCAGTTCACTCCCGCATGTGGAGCGGGCAGAGATGTGGTGATGGACGCCCATAATGGTTCCATGAAACACGCGCCCATGATGCTGACGACGGACCTGTCTCTGAGGATGGACCCACGCTACGGGCCTATTGCAAAGAGATTTCTTGAACATCCGCAGGAGTTTGAGGATGCCTTTGCCAGGGCGTGGTTCAAGCTGACGCATCGAGACATGGGACCTCGAAGTCGCTACCTGGGGCCGCTGGTCCCCGCAGAGACGTTTCTGTGGCAAGACCCTGTCCCGGAGCCGGAACATCCGTTGATTGACGAAGAGGACGCAGCGTATCTCAAGTCGCGGGTGCTTGCTTCCGGGTTGACCGTTTCTCAGCTAGTTTCGACGGCCTGGGCGTCGACGGCGAGCTACCGTGACACGGATAAACGGGGAGGAGCCAACGGCGCGCGAATTCGCCTTTTTCCACAGAAGGACTGGGAAGTGAACGACCCGCCGGAATTGGACGGGGTGCTGAGGACGCTGGAGAAGGTACAGGCGGAGTTTAATGACGAACAGATCGATTGCAGGAGAGTATCGCTGGCAGACCTGATAGTTCTGGGCGGATGCGCAGCCGTTGAACGGGCTGCGAAGGATGCAGGATATGAAGTGACGGTGCCCTTCATGCCGGGGCGCACAGACGCGTCCCAGGAATGGACGGACGTGGATTCCTTTGCCGTGCTGGAACCGAAGGCGGACGGGTTCCGAAATTACATGCGGCCAGGACTCGGAGACCCGGCAGAGGCGTTGCTGGTGGAGCGGGCATCTATGCTGACGCTCACTCCGCCGGAGATGACCGTGCTGGTTGGCGGCATGCGGGTGCTGAATGCGAATACCAGTCGGGTGCAACACGGCGTGTTCACCGATAGGCCGGAGATGTTGACGAATGACTTCTTCGTGAATCTCCTCGACATGGCCACGGAATGGCGAGCCACTTCCACTCCGGAAGGGGTGTTCGCTGGTCTCGATCGGCGAACGGGTGAATTAAGATGGACCGGCACGAGGATGGACCTTATCTTCGGTTCCAATTCGGAACTGAGGGCCATCGCGGAGGTCTACGCCAGCGACGATGCGCGTGAGAAGTTTGTACGCGATTTCGTCGCCGCTTGGGTCAAGGTCACGAATCTGGACAGATTCGATTTGGCAAGACCGGCTGAGGAAATGGAAGTGGACGTAAAATCTGAGGCGATGCCTGTGTTGGCAGGGATCGCGTTCTGAGGGACGTTGTCGACAATCCCTATTAATGGCGAGGTACCGCTACCGCTTAAAGAGCGATGCGGCGGCGCCGATGGCTTGGAGCACGGCCATGACAAGAAATGCCACCTTAAGCCCGGTCATGAAGGAACCGAGCAGGTTGGAGCCGGGCTGGGAGCCGAGAACTGCGTCGATGTTTGCATCGAAGCCCTGCGAGGCCATAATTCCGGTGACAATGGACGTCACGATGGCGATGCCAACTACGTTGCCTGCGTTTCGGGAGAGGTTCACGAAGGCTGCCACCACGCCGTGTCTGCTTGGGTCGGCTGAGCTGAACAGGGAAGAAGAGTTTGGGGACTGGAAGGTCCCCGCGCCTATGCTTTGGAGCACGATGCCCGCCAGGATGTGTACGACAGAGGACGATGCTGTCAGGGAGGCGAGCGTGAACAGGCCTGCCGATGATAGAAGCAGTCCAATGACGTTGAACATCCTCCAGCCGTATCGGTCAGACAACCAGCCGCTGAGTGGGCCCATGACTATCCTGCTAATTGCGTTGGGAAGCAGAACCAGACCTATGAGCGCCGGGGTAAATCCGAGGGCTGCCTGGAGGTAGAAGGGGAGAAGGAAGCGGGATGAAGTTACGCCAAGGAAAGAGGTGAAGTTGGTGGAAATGCCTATGCCGAATACCCTGTTTCGGAATAGTCCGAGGTCCAACATGGGGGAGGAGGCGCGGCTTTCCCACCAGATGAAGGCAGCCAGGCAAAGGACAAAGGTAGCGGCGGCCAGGACTATCGGAGGAGAACTCCATCCCACGCTTGATCCATTGGAGACGGCGAGGAGGAACGTCAGGAGGAGGGCGGTGGACAGGGCCGCGCCGGGGAAATCGTAACTGCGGTTGCGGGTATCCTGTCTGAATGTCTTGCCGCTCACGATGAGCAGCACCGCCAGGGCGGCGATAAGTCCCATGGCAACGTTGACGTAGAAGAGCCAGCGCCAGTCGAATGTGGTAATCAGGAACCCGCCGGCTATGGGGCCCATGACGCCCCCCGTGCCGACAACGCTCATGTGGGTGCCGATGCCCCGGCCACGCTCCCTGGCTGGAAAAACGGAGGTGATCATGGCCATGCCGGTGCCCTGGGTCATGGCGGCGCCGACGCCCTGGGCGGACTTGAAGGCAATGAGGGCGAGGATGCTTTGCGAGCCCGCCGCCATGACTGACGCGACGATAAAGACGACCAGACCGGCGACGTAAACGCGCTTTCTGCCTATGATGTCTGACAGCCTGCCCATGGGAAGGATGAGCGCGCTGATTGCGAGGCCCTCGGCGACTACCACCCACTGGGCGGTGGACAGGTCTGTGTCGAAGTGTTGGGCTATGGTGGGAAGCGCGACGGACATGCCCCCGTGGTTGACCACGGACATGAGGGTGCCAAGGGCAACGGCGCAGAAGACCCACCATTTGTAGGCGGGTTTATCGAAGATGCGGGAGCTTAACACGAGGACTTATGCCTGTCGGCCATAGTGCAGGCATCCTGCAGGTTGCGGTGCGTTTCTTCGGGTTTCCGGATGCGTACTCAGAGGGGTCCCAATCCAGGTCTACCGACGTTCTCTGTTTCTGATGAACATGGTCACCTGTTCAATGTCCATGCGTCCTATGGGGCCGGAGGCGTACATGGAACCCAGGACAAAGCCTCGACTGACTAGAAATTCCATCGGCTGCAGGAAGCGTCCGTGGCTGTCATTTTCGGTCCACCAGGGGGCGAGGACTTCGATGCTCTCAGGCGTTATGCCGAAGGCAATGGGGAAGGTCAGGCCTTCCGATTCGGCCATTCGAGCCGCCGTTTCGCGGTCTTCAACAGTAGCTCCTATTACAGAAACGCCAAGCTGATCCAGCTCTTTTAATCCGGCCTGAAACGCGGCCAACTGCCACCTGCAGTAGCTTCACCATTCTCCCCGATAGAAGATGAGGGCCAGGTACCGTCCGGGCACCTGGCGCGGGAGCGAAATGGCGGACCCATCGATGATGTCCAGGTCGATGGTTGGAAAACGGTCTCCCTGAACCAGTTTTTCGGCCATTACGGTCCTCCTTGTCGCGGGTAAGTGGTGTGTTGTATCGGGGTAAGATACCATAACATTCGTCGATTTAAGGACCTCCTGTGGCGCGGCGGGCGTGTCCTATGGCTTTGCGAACGGGATTTCAGAGGGCCAATCCACTATTTCCCGGTTGTGCAAAGTGCGAAATCTTAATATATTCTTGACAGTTCGACGGTACTGTTGCATCAGAGTTGCGACTCCTTCCTATTGCGCATTCCGGTGATTCATTGCCGTTTCGGAAGCAAGGCTGGGGCAGACCCTTCGCGGAGGTCTCATTTCAACTACCGGTTCCGACCAAACGACTCATGGGACTGAGGTGACGAGCGAGATTGCTATGTCCGAGCAGTCTCACTTGGCTCGGACGTGGGCATTAGTACGCCGCCGCGCCGGCTTCATCGCGATTGCTGTGGTTGTCGTAATCGCCGTGGTGCTTGGATTTCTGCTGTGGGGCGATTCCGCCAGCGAGGAAGCGTCTGTGCAGGCGGTGGATACGGATGCTCTCGCCGAAGAGATTTTGGGGGCAGTGGCGGAGGCGCCCGCGATCTCTGCCCAAGTCTTTCAGGCCATTCTACCGTCGCTGGTCGTGGTCCAGTCGAACGCGACTAGTGAGAAGAACGAGCCTGGACTAGGAACGGGAGTGGTGGTGACCGCCGAAGCGCAGGTACTCACTGCGCTGCACGTGGTGGATGGGGCGACAGAGATACGCCTGAGTTTTGCTGACGGGACGCAGACATTCGGGGGCATAGTGGCAGTCGATCCCGAAAAAGACATTGCAGTGCTGATTCCAGCGGTCGCACCAGGCTTGGTTGTGCCCGCGACAATCGGGAATTCCTCAGGAATGCGCGTTGGCGACGAGGTGTTTGCGGTGGGCAATCCGTTGGGGCTTGTTGGCTCGATGAGCGCCGGAGTTGTGTCGGGGCTGAACCGGCAATTCCAGCCAGCGGGAGGGGAGACGGTGCTGCAGGGGGTCATCCAGTTTGACGCCGCGGTGAATCGTGGGAGTTCAGGCGGGCCCTTATTGGATAGGAGGGGCCAGGTTGTAGGAATCGTAACGGGTCTAATGAATCCATCGGACGGAGACACCTTCATAGGAATAGGATTTGCAGTCCCGATTGAATCTGCGGCCGGGGCCGCGGGCCGTCCGGCGCAATAGTAGACGGAGAGGTGAAAGTTGACCACAACTACCAGGGAGAACAGGGAACCCATGGAACGGGTATTGTACGAGGTGAAGAAGGTAATAGTGGGCCAGGACCACCTTCTGGAACGGTTGGTGGTGGCGTTGCTTGCCAGGGGACACATCCTTGTAGAGGGAGTCCCTGGGCTGGCAAAGACGATGACGATCAAGACCCTTGCCCAAGCGATTAGCGGGGAGTTTCAACGGATTCAGTTTACGCCTGATTTGATGCCGGCGGACCTGATTGGCACGCGCATCTACAACCAGAAGACAGGGGAGTTCGGCACTTCCCTGGGGCCTGTATTCGCCAACCTTCTGCTGGCGGATGAGATTAACCGAGCCCCGGCAAAGGTGCAGAGCGCATTGCTGGAAGTGATGCAGGAGCGTCAGGTGACGATAGGCAGGGAATCGTACCCGGTACCAAGACCGTTTCTTGTGATGGCGACCCAGAACCCCATCGAGTCGGAGGGTACTTATCCGTTGCCGGAGGCCCAGGTGGACCGCTTTATGTTGAAGGTGCACGTGGGCTATCCAAGCTCCACGGAGGAGTTTGTTATCGTCGAGAGGATGATTGGCGCGCTCCAGGACGTGCAGGCGGTCATCGACACCGAGGAACTGGCCGCGCTGCAACGCAGAGCCGACGCCGTGTACGTGGACCCGGCGCTAATTGAATACTCGGTGAAGCTGGTTACGGCAACGCGGGAGCCGGAGACCAGCGGGCTTGCCGACCTGAAGCGCTACATCCTCTACGGGGCCAGTCCACGGGCGTCCATCAATATGATCATCGCGGGACGGGCGTTGGCCTTCGTGCGCGGGCGTGACTATGCTCTGCCTCAGGACGTGCGCGACGTGGCGCCGGACGTGCTGAGGCACCGGTTAGTTCTCTCCTATGAAGCGCTCTCGGATGACGTTAGCAGCGATGATCTGTTGGAGAAGATTCTGGAGGCAGTTGCATTGCCGGAGGTACCTTTACGTGAGCAGGCAGCCCACACCAACTGATAGCCACCTCCAGGATGCCGAACGGGTGCTGCACCGGCTGGAGTGGCGCGTGCTGCGACGGCTGGATGGCATGCTCCACGGCGACTACCGCAGTCTGTTTCGAGGCACGGGGGTGGATTTTGCCGGTCTGCGAGAGTACCAACCGCCGGACGACGTGCGCCACATTGATTGGAACGTGACAGCGCGGGTGAACGAGCCATACGTGCGCGTCTTCATGGAAGACCGCGAGGTGACTGCCTGGTTTCTGGTTGATCTGAGTCCTTCGATGTCTTTTGGCAGGACTGACCGTCTCAAGGAGTCGGTGGTAATGGACCTGGTGGGGATGGTGGCCCGTCTCCTCACACGAAACGGGAACCGGGTGGGTGCAATTCTCTACGACAACGAAATGGAGATGACGATTCCACCCCTGAGCGGCCGCCCGCAGGTGCTCCGACTCATAGACTCCATCCAAAAGCACACGTCGCCGGGTGGAGCTATGACCAATCTGGCCGGGCTGTTGGAATCGGCGTACAGGAGAATCAGGCGGCGGTCGCTCGTCTTTGTAGTCTCCGATTTTATCTGCATGCCAGGGTGGGAGAGGGGCTTGGGGCTGCTGGCGCGGAAGCACGATTTGCTGGCTGTGAGGCTGTGGGACCCACGCGAGGTTGATCTGCCAGACGTGGGTGTTGTACTTATCGAGGATGCGGAGACTGGGACCCAGCTGAGCGTGGATACGAGCGACAGGGGATTCCGGCAGCGATTCAATGAAGCGGCCCAACTTCGCGAAGAGGAGCTTTCCATGGCCTTTAGACGAGCCGAGGTTGACCAGCTGACGGTGTCAACGGAGGAAGACCTGGTAGTTGCCGTTCTGCGGTTTGCTTCTCTCCGGAACAGAGCGAGGCGTCGCCCGGAGTAGGCGGCATTTACGATGTCATTCATCTGGCCGTGGGTCCTGCTTTCCCTGATTGCCCTGCCTTTCTGCGTCTTCGTGTATGTGTTTCTGCAGCGGAAGAGAAGCGAGGCAGCAGGCAGGCTGGGCGCGCTGAGCGGGATGGTTGGCAACATTTCAGGGCTGGCAGGAAAGAGAAGGCATATTCCGCCGATAATATTTCTCGTTGCGGCAGCCATCCTGGCCGTGGCTTCCGCCCGTCCACAGGTAACGCTGCCGTTGCCCCGGCTGGAGGGGACGATTGTCATTGCGATGGACGTATCGTCAAGCATGTCGGCTGACGACGTGGAACCCACGCGTATGGAGGCCGCGAAACTGGCCGCAAAGGCTTTGGTCGAGCGTCGCCCGAGGGATGCGGTGGTTGGAGTTGTTGCCTTCGGGGAGGGGGGACTCGTGGTCCAACCGCCGACGGGAGACGTGGATGCTTTGGGGGCTACAATCGACCGGCTGACGCCGGAAAGCGGGACGTCGCTGGGGAGGGGAATTGTCACCGCGCTTGAATTCATCGCTGCCGAAACGGGAGCGCGAGACCCGGAGTCGGACCCCAACTCCATCGCCCCGGCCGTAATCGTACTGATATCGGACGGAGAGAATACGGCTCAGGCAGATCCATTCGACGCGGCGCAGCTGGCAATAGAGCGGGGAGTGCGGATCCACACAGTGGGGGTTGGCACAGAAGACGGGGCGGTGATCGAAGTGGATGGGTTCAACCTCTTCACACAGATGGATGAGACGATATTGCAGGAGATCGCACTGCAAACGGAGGGGACCTATTTCAGCCTGGAAGACCTGGACGACCTTCCCTCGATATATGAGGAAATGGAGAAGGAGTTTGTGGTGGTGCCGGAAGAGGTCGAGGTCACGTCGGTTTTCGGAGGGGTCAGCGCCCTGCTGCTGCTTCTGGGCGGGGTGTTCTCACTATCCTGGTTTGGCAGGATGCCATAGGCGGAGGAGGAAACATGGGAGTTCAATGGCCGGCTTTTCTTCTGCTTCTGACGCTGATTCCCTTCATTGTGGGAATTTACGTCATGATTCTGAGCCGGAGGAAGCGGTTCGCCGTCCACTACTCGAGCCTGTCGCTGATACGGATGGCGATGCCATCCAGCTTCCAGTGGAGGCGACATCTGCCCTTCGCGATGATGGTCCTTGCGATAATGTTGCTGATATTGGCGCTTTCCCGCCCGTGGGCGAATGTGACCGTTTCCGCGAACCGCACGACGGTCATGCTGGCCTTGGACGTGTCGCTGAGCATGTGTGCGGACGACGTGGATCCCAACAGGCTAACCGTGGCTCAGGAGGCAATTGAGAGGTTCATCGACAACCAGGAGCCGGGCACCAAGGTGGGGATTGTGGCCTTTGCCGGCATTGCCCAACTTGTTGCCGCGCCAACCACCGACAGAGAAGAGTTGATGGATGCGATGTCGAATCTGTCGACGGCATTCGGGACGGCGGTAGGCAGCGCCATTGCCCGCTCGCTGAATGCGCTTTCCGAGGTGAACCCGGAAATCGAGCCTTTCAATATATATCTGGGTTCGAGAGAAAATTTGACCGATGCCGGGGAGGAGGATGGACTACAGCCGGACGTGATTGTGTTGTTGACGGACGGGGCAAGCAACAGGGGCGTACCTCCTATGACGGCGGCGCAAGCGGCCGCAGATCGGGGTGTGCAGGTGTTCACCGTAGGCTTTGGTACGGCGAACCCCTCCACGCTGAGGTGCACGCCGGACCAGCTTGGCGGAGATGAAATGGTCAACCGCGTCGGACGGGGCGGGGGTTTCGGGGGATTTGGCGGTTTCGGTAGGGGCTTTGGACGTGGAAACTTCCTGCGTCTGGACGAGCAGAGCTTGAGCGCCATCGCGGAGATTACAGAGGCGGAATACTACCTGGCTGGAAGTGCAGACGAACTGCTCCAGGTTTTTGCTGAGATTCCTCTGAACTATGAAAAGAAGAAGCAGCGTATGGAGGTGTCGGCCCTGTTGACGGCCATAAGTGGACTGATTGCGCTGGGCGCCGTTGCGCTTGGGATGCGATGGAGTCCGCTTCCCTGATGCTGTCCAAGCCTATGCTCATCACGAGCGTTGAGGCTGCGAGATCCCGAGAATGAATTGCCTGCGTACATCATTGTAGATTCGAACTTGCACTGCTAAGATTCACGCCATTGGATGGTCGTATACTTCTTGAGCGCCGCGCTCTACGCTCCATCCGATTTTTTCCAAGCCCGGTTGACAGTCTTAGTGGAGCGCAAGGTCCGTGAAAGAAGGGGAATCGTTGGATTCTCGACGAGAAGTCGAGGCTGCGACGCCCCACGACCAAGCGGGTGAGAAACCGTCGCGACCCGAACCCGTAGCTGGGAAGCAGGGGCCCTCGGTCGAGACACACCTTCCAAGAGGATCCAAAGTCGGGAGATTCCTGCGTTCCCGCGTCCGGCGTCCAAGGGTCGGCCCTGTCCGAGTGCGGATGCGGGTGCACACTTTTGACTCCTTTCGATTTCGCAGCTTCCGGCTATTGTGGTTTGCGATGCTATGCTTCTCCGCGGGCTACTGGCTGCAGCAGATAGTTGTTGGCTGGTTGGCTTATGAGGTGACGGAGTCGGCGTTTTGGACCAGCCTTGCCCTGGGGCTTGAGGCTCTTCCTATACTGCTGGTTGGCCCCTTGGGAGGGCTGTTCGTAGATAGGTTCAATCGTAAGAAGCTGCTGGCGACAATCTATGGATACCAGGCAGTGGTAACCTCAGCCTTTGCGGTCATTGTCTTAACGGGCAATATCGAGACGTGGCATATTTTCGCATATATCTTCCTGATGGGGATGGCGCTGGTGGTAAGCGATCCGGCGCGGGTGTCCCTCATAGCCAACACGGTGCCGAAGGAGAACCTGGTAAACGGATTCGCCCTGAGCTCCATGGCCTTTTCGCTACCACGACTGGCCGTGCCGGCCCTTGGCGGCGTGATCATAGTGCTGGCAGGGCCTGGATTCGCGTTGGCAATGGAGGCCGGACTGCAGGTGGTGGCGGTGTTTGTGGCGATGGGCATCCGCGTGCCGAATTCGACAAGGCCCTCCCTGCGTCTTTCGGGGGTTTTTTCGGACCTGGTTGACGGAGTTCGGTACATCTCGAAGGAGCCTGTGCTAATTGGGCTGTTCGCTCTCACGATTCTGCCGGCGATGCTGGTGATGCCGTCGATCCAGGGGCTGATGCCTGTCTACGCCGCGGAGGCATTCAAGGTGGACGCGAGGGGTTTGGGGATATTGATGTCCGCGGTGGGCGCGGGGTCGATTGTAGGCACGCTGATTCTTGCCACGCGGGGGGACTTCAAGGCGAAGAACAGGGTGGTGTTCGCAGGACTTTGCGCCATGGCTTTGTCGACGGCGGTCTTTTCCATCAACGGGTTTATTCATACCGCCTACGTCAACTTGATTGTCATAAGCGCCGCAATGATGATGTTCTTCTCCGTGAGCAGTGCCATCATTCACAGCACGGTGCCGGATGAGTACCGGGGAAGGGTCGCCGGACTGTATATTCTGTCGTGGGGGCTGATGCCTTTCGGAAGTCTTGGGACGGGATTCCTAGCAGAACACTTGGGGGCGCCACACGCGACACAAATCGCGTCGGGGGTGATGGTGCTGCTCCTGGGCGTTGCGTTCTGGAGGATGAGATTTCTGCGGGAGCCAATGGTCTGAGGCGGGAAGCGGGTCTCTGCCGGTAGAATCAGGTGAGGGCGAGAACCAACGGGTTGAAGCCTGTTTCGTAGGGGCGTGGTTGGTTTTGAGAACCTCGATGCTGTAAAGGAGTCCGATGCGCGGATTCCGCCTCGAAACTTGTGGACGAAACTAGGGCAATTATCCTAAAGTTTTATGGGTCCACTTCAACAGCCAACGCCGAGAAACCTCGACAATCCACCAGGTCCCTTTGCTTCTGACGCATTAACTTCCCCTTGGGAGCATCACCATAGACCTTCTGCTGTCAATTTTGCCTGCCGGGATTTCGGAAGGTACCGCTACGCTCCTGAAGGATTTTGCGGTGGCGATGGTTGTTGCCGCCGCGGGCCTGATTCTCGCGAGAATTATCTGGCAGCCGCCGGTGCTGGGCTACCTGCTGGCAGGGATGGTGATGGGACCATTCACGCTGCCAACACCGCTTATCAGTAACCTGGACACCATTGGGCTGTTGGCGGAACTCGGTTTGATACTGCTGCTGTTCAGCATTGGTCTGGAATTGGGCTGGAAGCGTATTCGGAGCATTGGCGGTCGGGTGTTGGTAATCGGAGCCGTGGAAATCAGCATCCTGACGTTGTTTGGTGTTTGGATTGCAAGCTACCTGCCCGGGTTGGAACAGGGCCACGCGCTTTACCTGGGCGGTGCAATAGCGATCAGCAGCTCCGCCATCCTGCTGAAGGGTCTGCGAGATGGCGGCAATCTGAATACCAGCTGGGGCCAGACGATCGTCGGAATCCTGCTTGTGGAGGACTTCGCAGCTGTGATTCTGCTGACGGTCCTTGCTGGACTCGCCACGACTGGAACGGCGAGTTTTGCTGACGCAGGAATCCTGGCGGGCAAGCTTGCAGTCTTTTGCGTCGTTGGGCTGGTAATCGGGGCGATGCTGGGCGACAGGCTGATGCGGGTGTTGTCACGGTTGCAATCGGACGAGACCCTTCTGATTTGGAGTCTGGGGTCCTGCTTCCTGTTGGCGCTATGCGCCACGCTGCTGGGATTGTCGCCGGCCGCCGGAGCCTTCCTTGTGGGGGTAATCATCGGTGACACGGAGGCTTCCGGGCAGGTCACGCGGATGATTGCGCCGGTGCGGGACATGTTTGGAGCGCTGTTCTTCCTTTCAATCGGAATGCTGATTGACTATCGCACGCTGGACGATTACATAGTGCCCGCGTTGATAGTAGTGGCAGTGTTCATGCTGGGGAAGATTGCGGCCAACACCCTCGGGGCGATACTTGCCGGGCGTCGATTGAATGACGCTCTGCAGGTGGGGATGACCATGCCGCAGATGGGGGAGTTTTCTTTGGCGATAGGGCGGTTGAGCCCAGGAGACGTGGCGGGATTCTCTCCGCTGGGATCGGTGCTTTCGATAGTGACGGCGATCACATCGGCGTTGGCTCCATTGACCAGCCGCAGCGCTTCGAAGGTGGCCGGGTGGGTGGACAGGTTCACGCCGGCGCCGCTCACGTGGATTGTGCTCTCAGTGCAGTTTGGCGTGGAGGCCTTCTGGTCTGCGCTCACCCTGAACGGAAGCAGGAGCGAACGGTTCCGTCACGTCCGACAGACGATCTTCATCAACGTGGCCGTAATGGGGTTTCTGAGCGTAGCTGGCACAGGGGTGCTTTACATTGCCCCTGAGACGGTCAGCGAGCTCTTGTCGGTGCCCACCGGGGTTGCCGGAATGCTGATTGTTGGAATTGTAATGGGCCTTAGCCTTCCTTCCGCGGTGGTGATTTGGCGTTCGCTGGGGACCATTTCTCTCCTAGCCGCGGAAGACGCGGGCGCAGGGGGCGGGGAACAGTCGCGAACATTCAGGACGATGGTTGAATACGGGATGGCGACGGTACTGCTGTCGCTGCTTTTCCTGCTGACGCTTCCCCTGATCATCCGGCTATTCACGCTGGACACGCTGTCGATACCCTTGTCGTTGCTGCTGCTGTTGTCGCCTGCAATAGTGGTGAGGTTGTTCAGTTGGCGGATACAGTGGATTCTGGAACAGGCCATAACCGACGTTCTTGGGTCAGACGAGGAGCGGTTGGAAGAAGAGGAATTGGAGGAGGAAATAGAGGAGAAGGAGTAGGCAGCCTTGGGCAGTGGGGCAGGCAGGTCAGGGCTTGTTAGGTGCGTTGGAGTCGGGGGGTTGGGCGGGGGGAGCAGTCTCTCCTGTTGGTGGGGTAAGGTCCGCCAGCGAATTGGGGACGTAGCCGACCAATTCGGCAAATCCCCTGCCTGAGAGAGGACGTCCCTGTCGGACGCCATTGGCTTCAATGGCCCCTTCCCAGTAGACGACGGGGACGAACGCCGATTGGGAGTATTCCGCTTCCTTGATGACGGGGTTAAGTGTCAGATCCATGTCCAGGGAGTCAATCCGCAGGCGCCAACCCAAGGGGTATTCCCCTCCGGTGTCGGGGCTGGTCCAGTAATCCGTAGACTCCAACGTGATTGCGTTACCCGGGAGATGCATTGCCGGGCCGCCATCCCCAGGGACGTAGGTGCCGTAGGTCTCCACGTGTTTGTTGCCGTCAATTTCCCACACCACGGAGATCTTCAGGTCGGAGCCATCCTCCAGGTTCAGGCTGAACCAGTCCCACCCAATCCCGGCGGTCGTGAAGTCGCCCCACTGGTGGTCCATCCAGGCAACGCCAGTAACGGGTGTGGAGGAGCCATCAATGGAGACGGAGCCGGACGTCTCCACGTCGGTGTGGGAATAGTAGTAGGTCTTGCCGGCGATGCCCAGGTCCACGTAGCCGGTCTCGTAGTGCAGGACGGGAGGCTTTGTAGACACGCCGTTGAGTTCCACTGCGTATTCGCCGATGGAGAAGGATAGATCGAAGGTCTTGCCGTCGCCGCTCATGCGCCAACCGCCGGCTTCGAGGTCGAATTCGCCGGAAGCCTTCTCAATCTGTGGGAAGGCTGCTTTCTCCTCGACCAGTTGGATCCCCCGTTTGTGGTCGGACCAGCTAAGTTGCATGAGCCGAGGAGTTAGGCCTGAAGGCAACACGGACTGGAAGGTAACGAAGTGGTAACTGAAGGTACGACCATCCTCCATATCCAGGTGCCCGTTGAAGTACCACCACTCGACGGGGCTGAGGTGGGCGCCTTCATCGTGGGGGAGGCGGACGATGCCTTCGGATGCTGAGGCTGAGATGGGGGGTGCGGGAGCTGTTGTGGCGGACTGTGTTGGCGTTAGCGTTCCGGAAGGCTCGTCGCCAGAACTGCAGCCTGCGGTGAGCGACAGTACAAGGAGTGTCGCAGATATGATGTAAAGGAGAGCCTTGGGTGATTTTCGGCGGAGCATCCTAGACTCAATTATGCCATAGTTATTCCGGCTCAGATCGGTCTACGGTTGGGTGAAAGGGTGGTTTCGGAAGGATCTGCTAATTGGATGCTCTGTGGGTAGATGGCCGATTCTTGCCTAAGCAGGTACAAGAAAAGAGACGAAACGACGGTTGCGCAAGGGTCTCCCCGCGCGCAACCAGACGTTAACCTCCCCCATTGGCGGAGGAAACGCGCATTTCGATTCCGGCTTTAGCCCCAGCGGCGGATGGAGAGATTCCACCTGGCTGCGTGGTACGTCGGCGCGGGAATCCCTTGGGTCGTTACACGGCCCGTTGGTCGTGTAGGATCACCACGGCGCCGGTGAATTCGGTGCTCTTGATGATGTGGCCGGTGAAAAGCAGGCCCTTGTCCAAGGACATCAGGTTTTCGTAATTCGCTGAGGAAAGCTCATCGGCCGAGAGGGCGGTGGGATCGAAAACGCATACGAAGTTTACGGGGCCGCTGCTGATCTTTCCTTTCTTGTCTACGTACCGCAACTCGGCGGCATCTTCGGAATTAATGTCGAATTTCTCGAACAGTTGCTGAGTCATCTCTTTTGAAGGCTTGTGTACACCATTGCCAAATGGCCAGAATCTCATTATTTTTCTCCTAGTTTTGCGGTTGGATGTTGCGAATCAGGGCGAGCAATCAGCCACTCGTTCGCAACTGGGGTTTCCAGGGTCAAGTTTCGAAATCTGGGTTCGATGTGGTCTGAATTAGTCGCTACAGGAGACGGGACTGAGGCCATTGGGATTGGACGGTAGAGTGGCTTCATTGCTCCATGCAAGTGGGGGCCCTGCCCTCGTAGCTCTTTGGTGACCTCCTTTCGTCAGATGGTTGACAGGTAAGCTGGGGCGCCATCTACAAGGCGTAATGGGCCCAAGGAGGTTCAATAGAAGCTTACGAGGAGCCGAAGGTGTGAGCTAGGGAGCCAAGGAGCAACTGCGGAAACTCAGAGTACCGCCAATGGGGGGATTATATCACAGAATGTGGAGGGGCGTGATGCCAACGGCGGGATCGAAGGACAGAGGCGGCTTTTTGGCTGGTAGTAGCTCCGAGTTTGGCTATTGGGGAGCAATGGGCGGCGTTTCCCAGGGAAGATTGACGGGGATTGGCTCGTCGTCGTCATCTTCGCCGCGCAGGGGTTCATAGGAATCTACGAGGAATTTCTCCACACCATTTCGTTCAGATTCGGGCACGGTCGCCCAGGTTACCATAAGCAGTCCCTTAGTCTCGTATTGAAGGATGCGGGTTGAACTGCGGTGATGGTTGATGCTGCCTGCTATATCGCCCTGGCCAATGTAAATGACTCGCGGCACGTGGCCGCCGTGCCAGATGATATACACTCCCCCCGTGTTTACGCTTTCTGTGTCTACTTCCTTGAGCAGGCACCAGACACGTTTGCTCCTGGCCATGCAGCGTGCCCAGTATACTTGTAGAGGGGTCATGCATCCCGCCTGTCGGTTGAGAGTGGTGGCGAACAGCGCCAACCATCCTAGTTTACCTTTCCGAGAGTCGTGAAGGCTAGTGTCAGGCGACCCTTGTGACGGCAAATGTCACAGAAAAATTATAGCTGTCACTTCTGCGAGCACATTCGCGGCGTCAAATCTAGTATTATGGCGTGACCGAGCCCGATGCGACGTCAACGAAGTCAGTAGACTGAGAGGAATAGTGAATGCGAGTGATGATATTGGTCAAGGCGACCAAGGAAAGCGAAGCGGGAGTCATGCCTTCGTTGGAGCTTATTCAGGCGATGGGGCAGTTCAACGCAGAGCTGATGAACGCGGGGATTTTCTTGGCTGGAGACGGGCTGAGGCCAACGTCGGCGGGAAAGCGTGTAGCATTCGATGGGGACAGTAGGTCGGTGATGGACGGACCATTTGGAGTGACAGAGGAGCTGGTTGCCGGTTATTGGATGTGGGAGGTGAGTGACTTGGACGAGGCGGTGGAGTGGGTCAAGCGTTGTCCCAACCCGATGCCCGGTCCGAGCGAAGTAGAGATTCGGCCGGTGTTCGAGGAGGCGGACTTCGCCGAGATAGTGGGATCCGTGATGATGGAGGAGGAAGGGGAGCTGAGAAAAGGGATTGAGGGAGACTAGGAGAGCCGCTCATCTACAGTGAAGGAACGGGGGTCTGAAATGCTGAGACAGGTGCATGACCACATAGTCAGCGAATTGAGGGAGAGCAGCCGGACGGACACAATTTTTGTGCTCACGTCGATTGTGTTCAACCTGATTGTGCTGGCCATCAACTTTGGGGTGGCTACGGAGGCGGCGAATGAGGGGGATGCCGCCACCTACGACATTATACTGGCGGTGTTCATCGTTATGACCTTAACGTTGAACGTGATTGCTGTGGCGGCGCTAGCCCTGGGCCGGCGGACGCGACAGATGCTGATACGGGGCCTGATTGACATGTACCGCGACAACGACGTTGCCAGGTACTACGACCCGGCGTTGATGTCGAACTACGGCGTCCGGTATCTGCTGTTTGCCGGGGTGATTGGCGCTCTTTCGCTGACGGCGATTGTGGTGCCGCTGATAATTCGGTTTACAGACTGATTGACGCTCTAGACCGGCTCCGCTACGAAGACGGGAATCAGGCGGTGAGTCTTTTGCTGGTAGTCCTCGTAGGGAGGAAAGGCCTTGACGGCAAGGGTCCAGAGACGGGCCCGTTCTTCGCCTTCCGAAAGTTCGTGGACGCGCATTTCGTAGACTTCGGTCTCGTCTTGAATTTGAACGTTGGAGTCGGCGCGGAGGTTGTGGACCCACTGGGGATGGGTGGGAGCGCCGCCGCGGGAGCCGATGAGGACGTAGTTGTCGCCGTCCTTGACGCGCATGAGGGGGGTCTTGCGGATGGCGCCGGTGCGGTTGCCGCGGTTGGTGACGACGATGACGGGGAGACCGGATTCGCGGAGGGTGGTGCCCCGGGTGCCGCCGCTGCTTTCGTAAAGCTCCACCTGGTCACGGACCCACTGGGCGGGGGAGGGGATGTATTCGGCCATGAATGCCTCCTTGGTGTAGGTTGGGATGGTTGGGTCTAATGATAGGGGGAAATTGGGGAGGAGGCTAGTTCCCAACTGGACGGATCAATCCTGGCGGCTCTTGTGGAAGCTCCAACAAACAGTGGAGCCATCAATCCGCACTCCACAAGTGTAGTTCTTGCCAGCGCTTACAGAAACGAACCTCCCCTCCGGAGGAGATGCCGGCCCTAGACCGCCAAGGCCCCAACAGGCAACGGAACCGTCGGTCCTAATCCCACATGCATGCTCGTGACCGGCGCTAACAGAGGCAAAATGTCCAGCGGGAGGTCTGGTTTCTCCATTTCTATCACCGCCCCAGCAGGCAAGGGAGCCGTCAGTGCCTATAGCGCAAGAATAGACTCTTCCGGCACTTAAGGACGCAAACTGTCCGGTAGGAGGTCTCGTTCTGCCGTCGTTGGGGTACCCCCAGCAAGTCAGGGAACCGTCGGTCATGATTCCGCAGGTATGGTATCCACCAGCGGCGACGGCGGTGAACTCGCCTTCCGGAGGGGATGCTGATCCATCAAAGTTATTACCCCAGCAGGCGACGAAACCGTTGGTGCTCACTCCGCAGTTATGGGTTGATCCGGTGCTGAGGGAGGTGAACTTACCTTCGGGCATAGGGGACTCATTGGGGGAAGTATAGCCCCAGCAGTCTAGGGAGTCGTCAGACCTTATTCCACAGGTCTCAAGCCAACCTACGCTGACGGAGGTAAAGATTCCCTCAGGCGGTGATATTCGAGTCCAGAAATCGTTGCCCCAGCAAGCGACGGAGCCGTTATCCTTCACCCCACAGGTGTGGTTAACTCCAGCGCTAACGGAGGCGAATTGCCCTTCCGGTGGCGTCTCTCGTTCGGCATCATCGAGTCCCCAGCATTCGACGGATCCATCGCTTTTTAGTCCGCACGAGCGGTCATGTCCCGAGCTTACGGAGAGGAATTCTCCTTCGGGCGAGGTGCTATTGAAGTAATTGTAGCCCCAGCATTCGACGCCGCCATCGACATTTACTCCACATGCGTGATCGCGTCCAAGACTGATTGAAAGGAACTGCCCCTCCGGTGGAGAAGTAATATCGTGCCCACTTTCCCTCCAGCAGGTGACGTAACCATCGACTCTTATGCCACAGGAATCTATCAATCCGGTGCTGACGGATGTGAACTGCCCCTCCGGCGGAGAAGCCTGACCGTGACTATCTTCGCCCCAGCATACCAGTAAGCCGTCAACTCCAACCCCGCACGAGTAGAGTGAACCGGCGCTGACGGATGTGAAGTGCCCCTCCGGCGGCGAGGATTGGTCATACTCGTTCCGGCCCCAACAAGCTACGGTACCGTCAGTCCTTATTCCGCAACTGTGGTAGCCCCCTGCGCTAACGGAGGCGAACTCTCCTCCTGGAGACGAGGCCTGACCATAATAGTTCTCTCCCCAGCACTCTACGGAACTGTCAATTTTCACGCCGCAGGTGTGGCGCTCTCCAGCGCTGATGAAGGAGAACTCCCCAGCTGGAGGTGAGGCGCGGCCGTATCTATCCGATCCCCAGCAGGCGACAGTGAAGTTCGATGTGATGCCACAGGTGTGCTCCCAACCTGTGTCTATGTAGATAAATTCTGCATCTTCGGCGGTGACGGAATCCTCGGATGTGGGGCGACGTGGCGCTAGCTGGCCGGGATCACCTTTAGGGCCTTGTGGCCCCTGATCGCCTTGGGGGCCCTTTGGCCCGACATCCCCCTGGTCGCCCTTAGGCCCCTGAAGTCCTGTGTTACCGCGTTCGCCCTTAGAGCCTTGGGGTCCTGTGTCACCCTGTTCTCCCTTAGGGCCTTGGGGACCGGCTACACCTTGGCTACCCCTGGAACCAGGAATTCCGGGTAGGCCAGGGTCACCCTGGTCACCCTTGGGACCCTGTGGGCCAACATTGCCCTGTTCCCCCTTTGGGCCGGGAACGGAATGCTCTTGGACTATCCGCCTGACTTCTTCTTCGGTTAACTCCCCTGAACATCCCAGGCCTGCGAGTGCCAAGAGTAATCCAATGATAAGGATGAGTTTCACTTGGTGTCTCTCCTGAAGTCATTAAGTTGGGTATCGGAATAAATGTCCAAGGTTGTATAGAGTAGTAGTGGAAAGCTTGTTCGTCCATAGTTGTTTGTTCAAATTCAGAATCAAGCCGTTTTCGTTTGTATTCAGTAAGGTTGACTGGTGTGAAGATTTGCGCGTAGAGTACCGCCGTCGTATTCATCCCGAAGGCTGGGTGCGAATTAGGAGGGTAGCGATGCGTGTTTTGGTGGCTTTGGTCTTGGCGGCGGTTGTCCTGGTGATTGTTCAGGGATGTGGCGACGTCGGTTCGGATGAGGAGGAGTTGCGGGATGAGGCGGTTGTGGCGCTGGATGCTCTTGCCGCGGAGTTGGTGTCGGACCGGCCGTCCGGTGTGGACGGGTATGTGGAACGGTTGGAGGAATACCTGGAGAAGCATCCATCGTTCTTCGGCAGTGCGGCGGCGCTGCTGGACCAGTGGGGGATTGTGTTTGCCAGTCCATACGTCTACCGGACGGAGGACGGTCTCGTCGAGACGGATCTCGCGACTCCCTCCTACAACATAGAAGAGCAGGAGTGGCTGCTCGCCCCCCTGGAGGCTGGTGCTAGCGTGTGGACGGAACCGTATTTCGATGAGGGAGGCGGGAACATCTGGATGGTAACCCGCTCGGTGCCGGTGTGGAATGCGGATGGGGTCTTCGCTATTGTGACTACTGATTTGGAAGTGAGCCCGCCGGACAATTAGTTAGCAGGGCGACGGCATTGTCGGAAAATAGGAAGAAGCCGGGGGATGCCCGGCTTCTTTAGTCACCTTAACGTCTGGATAGTGGAAGGAAGCAAGAAGTTGTGATGTTACCGATTGAGACGATGGGTTTTCGCAGGGCCCTGTTTGCTGCTTCGGGAGCCTGGCTCGACCTAGGCAGCGGGCAGGGCGCCCACCGTATCGACCTGGGAGTGAGTCCGGTTGTTAAGCGGATTGGTGCTCCCTAGAAAGGAGGTGATCCAGCCGCACCTTCCGGTACAGCTACCTTGTTACGACTTAGTCCTAGTCACCAGCCCCACCCTCGGCGCCTGCCTCCTTGCGGTTAGCTCAGCGACTTCAAGTGTTGCCGACTTCCATGACTTGACGGGCGGTGTGTACAAGGCCCGGGAACGTATTCACCGCGGTGTGCTGACCCACGGTTACTAGCGATTCCACGTTCACGCAGGCGAGTTGCAGCCTACGATTCCAACTGAGGCCGGCTTTGATGGGATTGGCTCCGGCTCGCGCTTTCGCAACCCGTTGTACCGGCCATTGTAGCGTGTGTGTAGCCCAGGGCATAAGGGCCATGCTGACTTGACGTCGTCCCCACCTTCCTTCCCCTTGTGGGGGACCGTCTCGCTAGAGAAAACAACTAACGACAGGGGTTGCGCTCGTTGCGGGACTTAACCCAACACCTCACGGCACGAGCTGACGACAGCCATGCAGCACCTGTGACGGCTCCCTGAGTTTCCCCAAGGTCGTTCCCCTTTCGGGGTCCTACCACCGACATGTCAAACCCTGGTAAGGTTCTTCGCTTAGCATCGAATTAAACCACACGCTCCACCGCTTGTGCGGGCCCCCGTCAATTCCTTTGAGTTTTAGCCTTGCGGCCGTACTCCCCAGGCGGGACGCTTAATGCGTTAGCTTCGGCACGGAAGGGGTCGATACCCCCCATACCTAGCGTCCATCGTTTAGGGCGTGGACTACCCGGGTATCTAATCCGGTTTGCTACCCACGCTTTCGCGCCTCAGCGTCAGGCACAGCCCAGAAGACCGCCTTCGCCTCTGGTGTTCCTCCCGATATCTACGCATATCACCGCTACACCGGGAATTCCGTCTTCCTCTTCTGTCCTCAAGCCGAGCAGTATCCCCTGACCTCTTCCAGTTGAGCCGGAAGATTTCACAGGAGACTTACTCAGCCGCCTACGCGCTCTTTACGCCCAGTAAATCCGGGTAACGCTTGCCCCCTACGTGTTACCGCGGCTGCTGGCACGTAGTTAGCCGGGGCTTATTCTCGAGGTACCGTCCTTCCTCTTCCCTCGAAAAAGGGGTTTACAACCCTAGGGCCTTCATCCCCCACGCGGTGTCGCTGGGTCAGGCTTTCGCCCATTGCCCAAAATTCTTTGCTGCTGCCTCCCGTAGGAGTGGGAACCGTGTCTCAGTCTCCCTCTGGCTGACCATCTTCTCAGACCAGCTATCCGTCTTCGGCTTGGTGGGCCGTTACCTCACCAACTACCTGATAGAACGCGAGCCCCTCCTAGAGCCCCGCAAGCGGGTTTCCTCCCCGCGCCAAGGCCCGGGGATCGTATGCGGGATTAGCCTGGATCTCTCCAGGTTATACCCCACTCAGGGACAGGTTACTCACGCGTTACTCAGCCGTTCGCCGCTTTCCACCCGGGCGAACCCGGGATTCTCGCTCGACTTGCATGCATTAGACGCACCGCCAGCGTTCACCCTGAGCCAGGATCAAACTCTCTGGCGAATTACCTTACTTCCTTCCACTATCCAACTGTTAAGGTGCTAAGGAATAATAGAGCCTCTCGGTGGAGGCTTGCGCCCATTATACATAAAACTAATTCAGCATGTCAACAGCAGGTTGGGCTGCGACGTGGGTTGTGAGGAGTGGAGATTGGTCAGCATTCGTTTGGGGAGGGCCAGGCGTGGGTGTGATTTGTCAGGGCTTTCCAATGGGATCAAATTTGTGCCTGAGTTTGTTCGTTTCAGGCGTGGGGATTCGTTCCAAGAATTCTAGGCACTCGAATGGTTCGTGGGGCCGTCAAATTGCACGTGTCTTGAGGCATGGTTTAATGGTAGAGATGGTATCAGGGGATGTGAGAGGTAGGCAAGGAAAAGTTGTCAGTGGCGGCAGGGAGGAAAGGGGCGATGATGATGACCGGTTCCGGTGGGGGCATTGATGAATGAAAGTATCAATTTGACAACCCCATAGGCAGGTGCTAGATTGCGCTGGATTGGAACTTCCTTGTGGCCCGCGGGTGGGATATTTTACCCAGGCAACGAATTGGGCATGACGAAGGGGGAAGTCGACGAAGTTAGCACACTGCGATGCAACATGGATGAAGAAAGTCACTCAGGACAGTGGGACCGGCTGCAGGAACTTTGCGGCACGGTGCTTTCCCAGCGACCGCTGATTCTGGCCAGCAACCGAGGCCCCGTCGAGCATTACGTGAGGTACGACGGCCGTCTTGAGGCCCGGAGGGGCAGCGGCGGCGTGGTAACGGCCCTCAGCTCGCTCACGAGGATGTTCGATTTCACCTGGGTGGCGACGGCGATGGGGGAGGGGGACAGGAGGGTGGCGGAGGAGAGCCGCGGGGCCAGGATTCGCTCCAGATTGCCGGGGCACAGGGCGCAGGTGCGCTACGTGTCCACGGCGCGTCGCATTTATCACAAATACTACAACGTGTTCTGCAATCCTCTGCTGTGGTTCCTGCAGCACTATATGTGGAACTCTCCCTACAGTCCCAACGTTGACTCGAACGTGCACGATGCGTGGAATAATGGATACGTGACTGTCAACGAATTGATGGCGCAGATGGTCATCGACGAAGGGCTGGAGAGCGAGAAGCCTCCCATGGTGATGACCCACGACTATCATCTGTACCTGGCGCCGGGGTTCATCCGAAAGGGACTGCCGAAGGCGGCGATTCAGCACTTCACGCACATTCCGTGGCCAGCGGCCCGTTACTGGAAACTGCTGCCGAGCTACATTCGCAACCAGATCTGTCGCAGCCTGGTTGCGGCGGACGTGGTGGGATTCCAGTCGATAGACGACGTCCGGAACTTCCTGGATACCTGCGAGGAGTTCCTGCCGGAGTACGAGGTGGACCACAATAAACGGGTGATTCATCACGACGGAGGATCATGCCACGTTCGGGCTTATCCGATATCCGTGAACGTGGACGAAATCATACGCATCGCCAATTCACCCCGGGCGCAGGACTACGAACGCAAGCTGCGGAGTGAGATGCAGGGAAAGGCGATTATCCGGGTGGACCGGGCGGAGCCCAGCAAGAACGTGATTCGGGGATTCCGGGCCTTCCAACTGCTGCTTTCGAGGTACCCGGAATTGCACGGCGAGGTGTCGTTTATGGCGTTTCTGGTGCCGTCCCGGACGCACATCCGGCAGTACCAGCGCTACATGGACGACATCCGACGGATCATCGGGGACATCAACTCGATGTACGGCACTGCCGAATGGCAGCCGGTGAGACCATATTTCGAAAACAACTATACTCAGGCCATCGCCGGTATGAAGGTGTACGACGCGCTACTCATCAACGCGGTCATCGATGGGATGAATCTGGTGGCGAAGGAAGGTCCCCTGGTGAATTCCAGGGACGGGGTACTGATACTCTCGGAGACGACGGGGGCGCATCAGCAGTTAAAGCACGGAGCGCTGACGGTGTCGCCCGCGGACCTGGAAGGCACTATGCAGGCGATGTATCAGGCGATTACAATGAATGGGAGAGAAAAAAAGCGGCGCGCCACCGAGCTGTCAGAGAGCATTCGTCGGGAGGACATCAGCCACTGGCTGGTGACGCAGATTGAGGAGCTGGCGCAGATTACGGATACCGGGCCAACGTAGCTCAGAGGCAGAGCAGCGGTTTCGTAAACCGCAGGCCGTGGGTTCGATTCCCACCGTTGGCTTTCTCATCCCCTGTTCAGAGTTGGGTGTTGGGGAGATTTGGCGCGGTGTGGTTAGGTATTTGTCGAAGTCTTCGTCTTCCGGCAGCCACTCCATGTTACGCGCTATCAGAATCCACATGCGCCTGGTCTGCTGATTGAACCGTTGCATTTCCTTTGAATCTTCTCGATGCAGTCTGAACTCATCAGTAAGGATCTGATGATGTTGCTGCTGCTGAACCTCCAACTGTTACTGCTGACGGGCCAAGAGATCAACCATTAAGTTCTGGGTTCCAGCGACTTGATCCAAGGTGACGCTCACGTGATTGAGGCGTTTGCCGATTTCCTCCAACGTGGCCATTGTGCTCTCCTATCCTTATTAACACTAGTGTGCCGTTACTTTAGTTCCCATTCAGGCTGCCCCTCATATTCTATGACTCTAGTCGTCGCAGACGGGAGGCTTGCGTCGGAACCAGCCGGCCTGTTGCTCGTAGGCGTGGGCGGTACGCAGGACGGTTGCTTCGTCGAAAGCTCGGCCCGCGACCTGCAGACCCACGGGCAAGCCTTCCCGGGTGAATCCGCAGGGTACAGTGATGGCGGGCATGCCTGTCATGTCGAAGCAGGCGCGGAAGTTGTGGGGTTCGAGGATGCCTACGGCATCGCTGTTTTCGATTGGCGGTGGGAGCTTGTGGCTGGAGGGGAGGGCGATGACGTCTACAGTGTCTAGAATGGCATGGAATTCCTGCCTCATTCGGCTGCGAATACGCTGGGCGTGGATATAATCGGATGCGGAGAAGGCGGCGCCGGAGGCCAGATGATTCCAGGTGGAGGCGGCGTAGTCGACGGGGCGTCGCACTAGGCGGTTGCGGTGGATAGAGTGGGCTTCCGAAAGCATAAGGACAGTGTGGGCCATGCGGTAGAAGTGCAGAGAGGGTACGTCGATCTCCAGCACGTGAGCGCCGAGATCTTCGAAGACCTGCATGGTTCTGTCAAAAGCGTCGAGAATTTGCGGGTCTGCGGCAGCTTCAGAGGAGGTGAAGAACCGGCGTGGGACGCCGATCACGAGCCCGCGGATTTCTCTGGTGAGGGAGGCGGTGTAGTCGGGAACGGGCGCGAGGCTGCTGGAAGGGTCGCGGGGGTCGTGGCCGGCGATGGCCTGGAGGACGAGAGCGGCGTCCATTACTGTTCGGGTGAGGGGGCCGCAGTGGTCGAGGGACCAGCTGAGTGGGATTACGCCGTGACGGCTCACGCGTCCGTAGGTGGGCTTTAATCCAACGACGCCGCAGTTGGCGGCGGGGCCCCGTATGCTGCCTCCGGTGTCGGTGCCGAGGGAAGCCATGGCCAATCCGGCGGCGACGGAGGCCGCGGAACCGCTGCTTGAGCCGCCCGTGTCGTAGTCGAAATTCCACGGGTTTCCCGGGCGAGGGTAGAGGGCGGTCTCGAGGCTGCCGACGGCGAATTCTCCCATGGCCTGCTTGCCGAGGAGTATGGCCCCGGATTCGGTCAATCGCCTGACAGCGTGTGCGTCGAAATTGGGTGTGAAGCCTTCCATAACCTTGGAATGGGCTTCGGTGGTAACGCCGTTGGTGTAGAAGAGGTCTTTGAGGGCGTAGGGGATCCCGTGAAGGGGACTTCTGAATTCGCTCCTGAGCATTTCTTGTTCGGCAAGTCGAGCCTGGGCGAGGGCGCTTTCGGGGAGAAGGGTTACGTAGGTGTGGAGGATGGGATCATGGTTTTCGATAGCCTGGAGGTGTGCCTTGGTGAGTTCCACGGGCGAAAGCTTGCGGCTTCGGAGCAGGTCGGTCGATTCGGTGATGGTGAGGAAGCATAGCTCTTGCCAGGGAGAGGTCATGGTTCGTAATCCCTCGATTGGAGAGAGTTCGAGGCCCCTCCGCGCTGGAAGGGGCCTCGATTAGCGGTCGTATGGGTCTACCCCGCTATTGATAAACGGGGACGGTGTACTCCAAGCCCTCGGTGGGGCCCTGGTCCACCATGTAGCGAGCGAATCCGGGGTCTGCGATTACACCGGGATCGTAAGCCGCTTGCGGGAAGAGGAAGGCGATGGGAATAATGATGTAGTTGTTGTAGAGGTAGTCTCCCATCTCATGGGTCAGCCGGGTAATTTCCTCCGGCAGGACGGCGTTACGCAGGTTGATGAAGATCTGGTCCAGGTCGTCGTACTCCCACTGGGGAGAGCCGCAGCCACCTGCCACGTTGCTCATGGGATAGCAGGTGTTGGTGCCGAACCGGTTGATGCTGTAACGGACCGGATAGGCGTAGCGGCCGATGTCCCGCGCCCGGTAGAGGGACCGAATCTGGCTGAAGGAGCCGAGCTCCAGCAGTTTGGGTGTGAGGCCAACTTCCGACCAGTACTGGGTGATGACTTCTGCGACGTCGGGAACTTCTGGAACCCCGCTGACCTTGGCCGTTTGGAAGTCGAATTCAAAGCCGTCGTCATAGCCGGCCTCTGCCAGCAGTCGGCGAGCTTCATCCGGATCGTATGGGTAGGGGACCCATTCGGACTTGTGGTCGGGATGGTTGGGCGTAAGGCTGAACATCGCCTGCGGAATGGCCGCCTCTCCCCAGAAGGTGTTTATGATCTCTTCCTTGTTGATGGCGAGGTTGAGGGCCTTGCGAACCCGCACGTCCCGGAAGGGATCTGTGGGGTCGTAGCCAGGGGCTACGGGTTCGGTCGTCCCTGCCTTGGGGCCTGCGAGGTATGTTCTTTCACCGTCGTAGTACTGGCCGCCTATGAAGACGAATACGGTCATCCCGGGCCGAGAGCCGGTGACGACTACGAAGCCCCGTTGTGCAGCCTCCGGAAGGAGGGATCGGGGAACGTCGGCGATGTGCACTTCCTGCGCCAATAGCATGGCAAGACGCGTGGCGTCTTCAGGGCCAAAGAGGTATTCGAGCTCTGGGAACTCGGGGGTCTGTCGCCAGTGGTTTTCCACTCGCTCGTAGCGGAGGAACTGGCCGAATGTGACCTCGCTGAACTTGAACGGACCGGTGCCCACGGGGTGGGTGAGATAGCCCTGCTCGCCCTTCGCCCTGAAGTAGGCCGCACTGATTACACCGGAGGGAGTTTGAGGGCTGAGCCAGGAGGCGATATCAGCAGCGGGGCTCTCCAGCATCCAGTTGATTTCGTATCGCCCAACCACGTCGAAGTTGGCGTTCTCGACGCCGAAGTTGGTCCAGATAGTGGGCCGGTTGGATAGGTCGGAACCGAGCACCTGTAGAGTTTCTATCACGTCAATTGCTGTCAGCTCGGACCCGAGGAAGTCGGGGGCGGTGTGGAAGGGGATGCCTTCTCGGAGCTTGAAGTTCCAAACGGTGCCGTCTGAGGACATGCTCCATTCTTCGGCCAAGCGGCTGGTGTCTTCCACGCCGGTTTCGGAGTTTACGCCAACGACGTGCTCCATGTTGGGCAGGATGCCTTCAACGCTGTCGAACATGGCGAGGGACTGGTACTGGGGCGGCGGTATGGCGACCCTCAACCGGGACTGGACTGGAACCTTGGGGGCCATGGCCGTGGGGACGGGGGCCGCTGTGGGCGCAACCGTAGGCCTGAAGGGTACGCGGGTCGGGCCGGCCTCCGTAGGCATGGCGGTGGCAGCAGGCGCCGTCGTTGGCCTCGGGGTTGCCGGCATTGCCGTCGCGGTTGCGGGCATCGCTGTCGGCGCTGCGGGGGCCGGAGTTGAGGGCATGGCGGTTGGAGCCTGAGTCGGCTGAGTCGCGGGGGCGGCCTGCGTGGCTGTGGGAGCCGGCTCGTCGGTGGCGTCGTCGCCGCAAGCGACGATAATGGCGGTTGCCAGAACGGCCATTACGAGCAGGATTATGAGCTTTGTGGATGGGAAGGGTTTCATTGGATATGCCTCCCAGGAAGTTTTTGTGGGGGCTCAACCAAGTTGTGGGTAGGGTGTGCTCCAGAAGGGGTTGAGCGCCAAGGTTAGTCTAGGATGTTTGCCGCGAAATGGCAAATGAGAGGGCGTTGGCTATTCGATGCGGAACGGAGATTTCTGTTGAGGGCATGTTTTCGCACCTTTTCCGGTAAGGAATAGCTCTAATTGGTCCATAAGGGATGGCGGCCAGAGATATGCGTGGGACGAAAGGCTGAGTTACACCGAGGCTGTTGTATACTCTTCCCGTTCGAATACGAAAAGGAGCTACGCTGATGGAAGAAAGAGATTTCGTTGGATATGGGCCGAATCCTCCGGTTATACAGTGGCCCAAAGATGCAAAGATTGCGGTGTCGGTGGTGGTGAACTACGAGGAAGGTTCCGAGTACTCGCTGCTGGACGGGGATGCCCATGGCGAATCCATGGGAGAGGTGCCTTCGCCGGTGCCGACTGGCGAGCGTGATCTGGCCAACGAGTCATTCTTTGAATATGGCAGCCGGGTGGGCGTCTGGAGGATTATGAACATCCTGGATGAGTTCAACGTGAAGGCGACCTTTTATTGCTGCGCCCTGGCTTTGGAGCGCAACCCGGACGTGGCGAGGGAGATAACTGCGCGGGGGCACGAGGTATTCGGTCACGGCAACAGGTGGGAGGAGTATTTCCGCATGAGTAAAGAGGAAGAGCGGGAGGCTATCCGAAATGCCGTCGAATCCATCGAGCGGAACACCGGGCAGCGGCCGCTGGGCTGGTACTGTCGCTACGGACCAAGCGTGAACACCCGAGATTTGGTTGTCGAAGAAGGCGGATTCATCTACGACTGCAATTCCTATAACGACGACCTACCTTATTACACCAACGTGAATGGGAAGAAATGGCTGGTGATTCCCTATTCGCTGGAGGTGAACGACACCAAGTTCTGGCGGGGCGGGATGACGATGCCGGAGCACTTCTACCACGTGGCGCGCGGGACCTTCGACCTTCTCCGTCGGGAAGGCGAGACCCATCCTAAGATGATGTCGGTGGGGCTGCATTGCCGGATCATCGGGAAACCCTCGCGGGCGGCGGGACTGCGCCAGTTTCTGGAGTACGCCTCTTCGCAGTCCAACGTGTGGTTCGCGCGTCGCATAGACATTGCCAGGTGGTGGTTGAAGAACTACGCGTAGGCGGAGGAAGGGTCTCACCGGACACCTAACTGCGAGCAGCTACGGAATCTGAAACGCAGCAATAGTTCCGCTCTATAACGAATTTCGACGTGGTGGGTTTGTACACAGTCTCCTTGCCTTGACAGAGAAACTGGTTATATCTAGGATACGAACATCGTCGGGCCGCTTTGCTCGTCGTACGTTTATCAATCCTGTAACAAGGGGGCGGAATTCAATGAAGAAGCTTGCAAATCACTCCTTCGGCATCCTGGCAGCGGCCTTAGGAGCGCTTCTGCTGCTAAGCCTGGTAATTGTTGCCTGTGGTGGGGACGAGGAACCGGAGGCAACGCCACAGACGACAACTGCGCCAACAACGGCGCCGCCGGCGATGCCTTCTACCCCGGCAATGACGCCTCCGCCAACGGCGATGCCGGCCACCCCGGCTATGACGCCAACGCCGACGGCGATGCCAGCCACTCCGGCTATGACGCCAACGCCGACGGCGATGCCAGCCACTCCGGCTATGACACCAACTCCGACGGCGACTGCCACTCCCACGCCAACGGAAGCCATGGTCGAGCAATTCCGGGTTTCACCGCGATTGAGGGTGAGCAAGGTTCCACCCGGAGCACAGGTGACGATGATGTGGAAGACTTTCACCAGCGAAACAGGGCCGATGAAGCCCATGTACGAGTTCATCATCAACACCAATCGATTTGACGGCGAGTATGAAAACACAATGCTGGCCGAAGATTGGTCCATGGCTCCCGACGCCATGAGCTGGACGCTTAATCTCCGTGAGGGCATTCCGTTCCACTCCACGGACGACTACACAGGCACGAACTTCACCGCCCAGGACTTCAAACTGACCCTGCAGACGGCGGGTCGGGAAGACTCCCTCTCCGCTGGCAGCCAGTGGCGCAACCTGGGTGTTGGCGACCAGAACTTCGACATAGTCAATGACCACGAAGTTGTCTGGGTACTTGAAAGGCTGGAGCCGCTAGGCGAAGGCTGGATCTCCGAGGGGAACGTGGCTGGAATCATCAGCCAGGACTACTGGGACGCCGTGGGTGAAGAGGGATACCTGGATCACCCCGTAGGAACCGGTTCCTTCAAGTTCGTCGAATTGGAGATCGGCTCTCACATGCTCTACGAGCGAGTTGAGGACCACTGGCGGAAGACCCCCGAGTTCCACGAGCTGCAGTTCCTCTACACACCGGAGAGTGCAACCCGGATAGCCATGCTTCTGACCCAAGAGGTTGCGATTTCGGAGGTGGACAAGTCGTTGCTGCCCCAGGCTATTGACCGCGGATTTGGAGTGGCCACCAGCAGTCTGCCCGGCACCAACGTGTTTATGATGATTGGCGGGCTGTACTACGACGAACCCGTGGAGATCAAGCTGGGATCACGGGCGGGTGAGACTCATCCTCTTGCTCCGGGCTACATCCAGGGCGATCCTCTGCGAGACGTGAGGGTGCGGATGGCCCTGAACTTCGCCATCGACCGGGACACCATCAACGACATCTTCTTCGACGGGGAAGGAATTCTCCAGACGATTCTGGGCATTCCTCCCACGCGCTCCGACTACCATCCGGATTGGACGCCGTACCCTTACGATCCCGACAGATCCAGGGAGCTTCTGGCAGAAGCGGGCTATGGCGATGGGGTAGACATTGGCTTCATCACCACCAAACTGAGTGGCGTGCCTGAAGCGCAGGACGTGGCCGAAGCGGTCATCGGCTACTGGAGGGAAGTCGGCTTCAACGTGGAGCTGACAGAAATGGAGTTCGGCCCGCTGCTGGAGCAGTGGCGTAACCGGGACATGGGCCAGACCATCACCAGCATGCTCTACGGCGTGGGCAGCGACCCCCTTTCTATTCGAAACAACGGTCGTTATGCCATCAGCAGCGTAAGCGGAGGCACGGAGTCCCAGTGGGAGTTCCACGAATTGGACGCGTTGTTTGCCGAAACACAGCAGTCGATTCTGCCGGAGGACATCCTTAGGACCGGTCAGGCGATGGGGACGTGGCTCTACGAGAACCACGTGATTATTCCCCTGTTCTTCCTTTCCAACAAGGTAGCCTATGATCCGGGCGTGATTGAGGGATACGACGTGAACTTCGGCTTCTTCGGGCCGACGCGATTCCATGAGTATTCGGTGCCGGTGTACCAATAGACAGCGTTCGATTAGACAGCGTTCGATTTAGGATTTAGCCTGGAAATTTCGAAGGGCAAGGGGCTTCAATCCCTTGCCCTTCTTGCGTCATCCGTATAGGTTTGACATAACTCTTTCAGGCAGGTGTGGCGATGGCAGAATCTGAGCTTACGAATCTAACGGCGGCGCGGTTGTCTGACCTGATGGCAGCGCGAGATGTGTCGCCAGTGGAAGCGACGGAGGCGTACCTTCGGCGGATAGAGCGCGTGGATCCGACGTTGAGAGCGTTCCTGACGGTGGGAGCGGACTCCGCTTTGGAACAGGCGCGGCAAGCCGAGAACGATTTCATGTCGGGACTGAACCGCGGGCCGATGCAGGGTGTGCCGGTGGCGCTGAAGGACCAGATCTGGACCGCGGACATGCGCACCACGAACGGCTCAACATTGCTGCGGGACTATGTTCCCTCTGAAGACGCTACGGTGGTGTCTAAGCTGAAGGCGGGTGGGGCGGTGATCCTGGGCAAGGTGAACATGGGGGAGTTCGCGGGCGCCGGAACGTTCCGACGTTCCTTTCACGCGACCCTGAATCCCTGGGATATGAACCGGACAACGGGCGGATCGAGCGGCGGGTCGGCGGCGGCGGTGGCCGCGCGGCTCTGCGCGACTGCGTTGGGTGAAGATACGGGCGGCTCGATTCGCTCCCCCGCGTCCTGGTGCGGGGTGGCGGGACTTCGCCCCACCTGGGGTTTGGTAAGCCGCTTTGGTGTCTTTGCCGGGGGTTGGTCCATGGATGCCCTGGGGCCTATGGCGCGCACTGTCGAGGACTGCGCCATCACCTTGAGCGCCATCGCCGGGCCGGATCCGCGCGATCCCTATTCCTCAACTGCGCCTGTGCCCGACTACCGGAGCGCGCTGAAACGGGACGCCCGCGGGCTGTGTGTGGGCATCGTCAAGGAGCTGACGCTGGAGGACTACGTAAATGAGGAAGTCAAGAGCTCTGTGCTCAAGGCGGCGGAACAGATGGGCAGCATGGGGGCCAAGTTGAGGGAGGTCTCGATACCGTTGGCTGCCTACGGCAACCTGATTATGTGGGGTATTCTGTTCGTGGAGGCTACTGCCATTTATCGCGAATGGGCCCGTAATAGGCTGCTTGAGGAAGAAGAACTGCCAATCACATACCTGGTTGGAAGCGTGCTTCCGGCAGAGTTCTATTACAAGGCTCAGAAGTTGAGGGAACTACTGCGACGGCAGGTGATGCACGCGTTGGAGGAGGTCGACGTGCTGTTGTCGCCGACGGTTGAATCGGTTGCACCGCTTGCATCCAGGGAGACTCCTCCGGTGACAAAGGAGTCTGTGATTGAATGGTTGATGGAAGCGCCCTTCATGACAACCCCCGTGCATCCATTGGCGGGCATCCCTGCCATTAGCGTCCCCTGTGGATTTGCGTCGAGCGAGGAAGGAATGCCAATTGGGGTGCAGATAGGCGGTCGTCCATTTGAGGAGTCTACGGTCCTGAGTTTGGCTCATGCCTACGAACAACGGACAGGTTGGCACAAGAGAGAGCCGAACTGGGAGTCGCTGGGCGTTCCTTCCCCCTAGGGGAAGCAACGAGGGGATGCTTTCAGAACGGTAGGATACCGGAGAATAGAGAAGCTTGGAGGGAAAAGGGGAAGGTGGGGTTGGATGGTCGGGGCGAGTGGATTTGAACCACCGACCCCCTGCACCCCATGCAGGTGCGCTCCCGGGCTGCGCCACGCCCCGTCCGACAATGAGTATAGCATAGGCCGAGTTGGGGCTTCAATGATGGCATATGCGATTGTAGCTACCAGCCTTCCCAGGGACAGTAGAGAAAGAAGGGAGGATCGAAGTGTCTCGGTACCACTCGGCGCTCCATGTCTCCAATAACAGGCCTCACGTCTACCTGGATTGTGCTTGGGGCAGGAGAATTCACGAGCGATGTAGTTGCGAAGAGCGGCAGCCAGAAGAACCTTGTTTAGAATGCGCGGAAGTGCTGCGAATTGCCCCGCCAACTTACCTGGACGTCGGATCGGTGGGAGCTGCATTTACATTGAGTGGCGTCCACCTGAGCCACTCAGCATCGTAAGGCCGGGTTGGGACGAAAACGGAATATTCAAGTACTACTCAGCTTCACACACCGATGGTAGGAAGAATCACCTTTACCTTGAATGTTCCAGAGGCAACCGACTGCGGGCGCAATGCCGATGCGAAGAGCACATTCCAAGGGAGATTTGCCAAGAGTGCGAGCGATTATGGGAGTGGCTGCGATTCCAATATCATTCTGCAATTCACGACTCCGGGGACAGGTTTCACGTAGATCAAAGTTGCAGCGTTGGTACAAACATTAACAAGCGGTGTAGATGTATTGAGCGGATGCCCAACAAGGATTGCTGCGAATGTGAAGTATGAAGCATGAATTGTAAGCGTATAAGGACCGGATTTGTCGTAGAACTCCGGAATAGCCAATGTAGGGGTTTGCTCCCGAGAATCATGGACTGAAGGTCCCTTCTTGTACTTGGAGGCTTTGCGTGTCTACAATGACGGCGCATCTCAACCCGAGGGAGGTCTAATGGCCAAATTGACTGGAGCCCACCTGGTTATGCGATGTCTAAAACAGGAGGGCATCCGCCGGATCTTCACAATCGTTGGCGATACGATTCTGCCGCTTTGCGACGCAGCCGTCGATGAGGGAATCGAACTCATAGACACGCGTCACGAGGCCGCCGCAATGGGAATGGCGGACGCATGGTGCCGTATTACTGGGGAGCCGGCGGTAGCGATGGTGACGGGAGGGCCCGGATTCTCCAACGCTATCTCCGGGCTGCCAAACATTTACACGTCGGAGAGTCCTGTTGTGTTCATCGCGGGGTCAAGTGAGTTGCCGGAGCACGGCATGTACTCCTTCCAGGAGGTGGACCAGATTGGCATCGCGCGCCCGATGACGAAGGGTTCGTGGATGATTCACCACAAAAGCCGCATCGCCGACCTGATCGCCTCCGCATTCAGGACGGCGCTTTCAGGGAGACCGGGACCGGTGCACCTGTCGGTGCCTATGGATATTCAGGAGCAGGTCATCTCGGAAGAGGAACTTCCCGGCTATTCACCTTCAGAATACCGTCATCAGGGACGGAATCCGGCGGACCCCAGGTTGATTGAGGAGACCGTCGACGTGCTGTCGAGGGCGGAACGGCCGGTAGTCGTAGTCGCCAACGCCGCCCGGTACCAGACGAACACGGCGGAGTTGCAGGATTTTGTCGAGACCACGGGGCTGCCCATCTTTACCGTGGAACAGGCGCGGGGGATGGTCGCGGACAGTCATCCTCTCTGCTTTGGGTACGCCGACGCGGCATTGAATCACGCCGCGCGCCACTTCCGGGAGGCAGACTCGGTGCTGCTTCTGGGGAAGCGGCTGGACCACAGGTACCGTTACGGTATGCCGCCCTACTTCCACTCGGAGGCGAAGATAGTCCAGATTGACCCGGACCCGCATGAGTTGGGAAGGAATAGGGGAGTGGCAATGGGGATTCTGGGACACATTGGCGCAACCGTCGGGCAGCTTTCGGATGCGGCCAGGGGCAAAACGTGGAGGAACCTGTCGGCGTGGACGGATAAGCTGGCCGCCAGCCGCAACGCACAATTGCGGTCGATGGAGGCCTTGGCAATGGTAGAGTCTCCGATGCATCCGATTCGGGTGTTTCAGGAGCTGAAGCCCTTCATCGACGATGATACTGCGCTGGTGTTCGACGGGGGCGATTTCGTCCAATGGGGACGGAGCTATCTGAGTGCGCAGAAGACGGGACGGTGGCTGAGGCTTGGGCCGCTGTCGCACCTCGGGTTCGGGCTGCCGTACGCCTTGGCGGCGCGGTTGGCTCACCCAAATGCGAAAGTGTTTCTGGCAATGGGGGATGGGTCTTTGGGGTTCTACGCCATGGAGTACGACACGGCACTGCGGCACAATCTTCCATTCGTGACTATTTTGGGCAACGACGCTACGTGGAGCATCGACAAGAACTTCCAGTTGGCGTATTTTGGCCGGGCTGTGGCTACGGACCTGCGACCAATGCGGTACGACCGGGTGGTGGATGCTATCGGCGCCCACGGGGACCACGTGGAGAATGCGTCGGAGTTCGGGCCGGCGGTGCAGCGGGCGCTGGATTCGGGCAAGCCTTCGCTGATAGACATAAGCATCAATCCGGCTCAAAGTCCTCTGGCGGACGCGATGATTGCGCGCCGGCAAAGCACGCGGTAATAGAGTATGATTGGTAGCCCTAATGGAGCTTCAGGATTCCCTGTTATGGAGAGATAGTTGGTAAGCAAACCTGAGCCTAGTTCGATTACGTTGGACGCGACGTCTGTGACGATAATGTGGAAAGACGGTCACCGAAGCGTCTATTCTGCGAGACAGTTGCGGCTATTGTGTCCCTGCGCCCAGTGCGTGGAGGAGTGGACGGGGAGGGCGCTCCTGAATCCAATGACAGTACAGGACGGGATCTATGCGGTCGAATACATGCCCATTGGCCAGTATGCGGTGCAGTTCCTGTGGAGCGACGCCCACTATACTGGCATATACACCCACCTGTTTCTGAGGGAGGTTTGCCCCTGCGAAGTGTGCTCGCTGGAACGGGAAGGGAGTCCGGCGCAGGAAGGACAGGCTTAGTTGCCGCAGAGTCGATTCACGGACGTGCTGAAGGCGGAGGCATGGCCTGTATGGGAAAAAATATACCGGCACCCGTTCCTGGAAGAGGCTAAGGCGGGCAGCCTGCCTCTGGAGAAGTTTCGGTACTACCTGATTCAGGACTACAAGTACCTGAGCGCCTTTGCTCGCGTGGTGGCGATCATCCTTGCCAAGGCGCCGAACTCGTCGGCGCTGGAGTCGATTGGAAGGCGGCTGGCAACTCCCATTGACCGTCCGTTGCACCGGAAGCTGATGTCGATGTTGGAGATTACAGAGGCGGACATTCGGGAGACGCCAATATCGCCCACCAACTTGGCTTACTGCAACCACATGATAAGCGCAGCAAGCCTGGGAAGCTGGGCGGAAGGCATCGCAGCGCTTCTGCCGTGCCCGTGGACGTACCACGAATTGGGGGAGATAGTTGGCAGGATCGACCATCCGGTGTTCGGGCCGTGGTCGGCAGTCTACGCCGAAGGGTTGTTGGAGGAGGGGGTAAATCTGTGGCGGGAGCTGCTGGATGAAGCAGGGGGTGGGGCGTCTGTGGAGGAGCGGGGGGCTATTGCAGAAGCGTTCGTTGCCAGCAGCCGGTACGAGTTCATGTTCTGGGAGATGGCATACCGGCAGGAACGCTGGCCCGTATAGTTGCGGACAGCAAATTTGTTGACATAGGCGCGGCGGGATTCATACAATAAATCTGCGTATCGCGCCTCTTGAGTCCCAGTAGCTCAGTTGGACAGAGCGGCTGCCTTCTAAGCAGCGGGTCGCGGGTTCGAATCCTGCCTGGGACGCTTTTCTTTTCTCCCATCTTGGCCGAAATTGGCCTATTTTCGCCCATTTTGTGCCTAGCATAAGTCCTATGAGGTCTTCCCTAATCTAAAGCGATACGTTACAATCTCGTATATTGTGTGGTACCAGATGTGTGATACGTAGAGAATCTGTAGCAAGAGAGGATTGCATGTCGCGACTAACAGCAACCAAGGTGAAGAAGCTAACTGAGCCTGGACGCTACGGAGATGGGAACGGACTTTACCTTGTTGTGAGACCTACGGGCACGAAAGGTTGGGTACAGCGGATCGTATTTGACGGACGAAGGCGAGACTTGGGACTGGGTGGCTATCCCCTCATTAGTCTGGCTATGGCTCGTGAGAAGGCGTTTGCAAACCGTCTAGACGTTGCCAACGGAATGGATCCACTGGCAGACAAGTACAGGTCTGCGCTGCCCACCTTTAGAGAGTCAGCAGAGAAGTACATTTTCTCCAATCAACCTCGTTGGCGGCACTGGAAAACGCCCGCCAACTGGATGCAGTCTCTGGAGCGATATGCCTTTCCCGTTTTTGGTGGGATGCGGGTTGACCGAATAGAGAGAAGTCATGTGCTGCAAGTTCTTGAACCAATTTGGACGACTAAACCAGCCATTGCCCGCAAGGTCCGCCAAAGAGTACGTGCTGTGTTTGGATACGTAATGGCACACGGATTCGTTGAATTCAACCCTGGCGGCGAGGCTATAGATGCTGCCTTACCGCGCATGCCAGCAGTTAAGGCCCACTTTCGGTCATTGCCGTATCAAGAAGTGGGAGAAGCCTTGACAATAGTTAATGCTTCAAACGCGTCGATCGCGGCAACGGCTTGTCTACATTTCTTGGTGTTGACAGCTAGTAGATCAGGTGAAGCCAGGGGCGCACTTTGGGACGAAATTGAGATAAACGATGCGACTTGGACAATTCCAGGCTCGCGCATGAAGGCGGGAATCGAGCATCGGGTCCCTTTGAGTGACCAGGCTCTTGAGGTTTTGGAGGGGGTCTACCCCTTGCGTGATGATTCCGGTCTAGTCTTTCCCTCTCCCATGCGGCCTGGAAAGCCGCTTTCCGACATGACGTTGACTAAGATTCTCCGCGATACCGGCCTTGCGGAGCGTGCAACTGTCCATGGTTTCAGGACTTCCTTCAAGACTTGGTGTATGGAGATGACGGACACACCCTGGGCAGTTGGTGAAGCGGCATTAGCACATACCCTTGGTAATTCCACAGAGACGGCCTATGCACGTTCAGACTTGTTTGAGAAGCGGCGCTACCTAATGAAACGGTGGGCTGATTTCGTGGGTCGCAGTGTCAAGAAAACTGATTAGGTAGCCGTAGGAAAAGATTGGCCCGTAAACATTTGTGGAATACCTACGGGAGCAATACAATGGGCTATTGGGTGCCACCTGGGCATATAGGAGTGCGTGTGTAAAATCGCGACTGCTACGTTGGAGGGGAATAGTGGAGAAGCACGGCTTAGACCAACCCAACATCTGCGAAATGATTGCGAAATAACAATTACCTCAGCCAATCCAATTTGTCGGTCGCGTTCTAACAATAGGTACGCCGGGGAGTTGCAGGAATGGCTGGATTTCTGGAACGCGGGCTGGCGGTTCGAGTCCAGTTGGGTGGGCCGGACTGGACGAAATCAAGAACCGAGGCCGATTCCCGTCTCACCCCGTCCTTCGGCATGGGCACCGTGTACGTCAACATCGCCTCGTCTCCGTTGACCTCGATGCCCTCAACGAAGTTGCGGATGAGCGCCTTGCGCTCAGGAATAGTCCCGTCCTTCAGGAAGTTCCGGAAGTCCGCCACGTACTCCACTATCTCCTCGGCGTCGGGAAGGGCAACCCTGCGCTGCTCAAGCTGGGTCTCGGCGTCCTCCCTCGCAGCCTCCAACTGCTCCTCACGGTGCCGCAGAGACATGATGCGGGGCGACAGGACCTCCAGGGTCAGCTCGCTGGTCTCGATGGCCTCGTAGAGCTTCCCAAGACGCCTCTTCACGTCCTCTAGCTCCGCCTCTACCACCTCCAGCCTGCCGGACAACTCCCCGGCCATCGCGTCGATCTCCTCCGCCACCAGCTGCACCAGCTCCACGATGGTCTCCTCGGTGAGGATACGCTCACGTATCTTCTCGACGATGAAGTCCTCTACCCTGGGAGCGTTCAGGTAGCGGGCGCTGCACGTCCCAGCGCCTTCGGTGAACAGGGTGCCGCAGATGTAGTAGGAGAACTGTCCGCTCTTGGCTCCCTGGGCGCGATAGGGCCTGCCACAGACGCCGCACTTGAGCAGCCCGCTCAGGAGATACGGACTCCCCACCCTCGCGGGCCTCTGCACCTTGGGAGCGCGCTCACTCATTGCCTGCTGTACGTCCTCGAACAGCTCCCTCGATATCAGCGCGGGCCACGCTCCTTCCACCCTTACGGGCTCCTGGGCCTTCTCTCCCTTGCCCTTGAGACCCCATACGGCTGTGCCGGTGTACGCCTCGTTGCGCAGCACGTAGTGGAGTCCTCCCTTGTACCAGCGCTTGCCCCTGTTGGTGACGCCCCGGTCGTTCAGCTCCTTGCATATCTCCTTCAGGCCGTGGCCCTGGAGTGACTTCTCGAATATCTCCTTCACTACCGGAGCGGTGGCCGGGTCTACCTCCAGGGTGGGACGTTCCTTCGCCCCATCCTGCACCTTGACCTTCCTGTAGCCGAAGGGGGCCTTGGAGCCGAGGAAGAAGCCCCGCGAAGCCGCCTCCCTCATTCCCCGGACGACCTCCTGCGCAAGATTTTCGCTGTAATATTCGTCCACGCTCTCGATGATGCCCTCAAGCATCCTGCCGGTGGCGTTGTCCTCGGCCTGCTCGGTGATGGACACCACCCGGATGCCCTTGCGCCGCAGTTGGGACTTGAAGGCGACGGCGTGCTCCCGCTTGCGGGTGAATCTCGAGAATTTCCACACGAGAATGACGTCAAAAGGAGCCTTCGGCTTGCTTCCCTCCTCGATCATCTCCCGGAATTGGGGCCGGTCGGCGACGCGGCCGCTCTCGGCTTCGTCCACGTACTCCCGTGCCACGGAGTAGCCGTTGGCCCTGGCGTACTCCTTGAGCGCCCGTAGCTGCGCCGACACGGACAGGTCCACGTCCTGCCGGTCGCTGGACACCCTGGCGTAGAGCGCCGCCGGTGTGAGCGGCTGTAGTTGCTTCTTCTTCATGGTTGCCTCCTTACGTTGGTGCACATTGAGTATTCGGCCAACAGACTTTGGGGGCAGCGACTCAAGCCAACTTCACGAATTCCGCTACCTGAACGTCCCCGTCCTCGTGACCTTCTCCAAAGGCATGCATCTGTACAACGTACATTCTGTTACTGCCGCGTATGCCTATCTTGTGGTGGTTCAATAGATTCATGATTTTTTCTTGCCAAATAGGGATGTTGCTTTCGTAATGTCGAAACTCCGGCAATGGTGCCAGTGGATTCCTGGCGTGCAAAACGTTTCCCAATCGGCCATAGAGCTTCATAAACCCGTCCCTGGTCAACCAGTCTCCAAGAGGACGATCCACCAATTCTCCTCGGAATCTCCCTTGCATTGGCGAGTCTCCAAGGCCAGTGTCTGGGGACATTTCTATCAAAGGAGTCGGATAACTTTCAGGCTGGACCCTTTCAAGCTCACTCAGAATCCTGCCTGCGTGCCACGCTTTCTGAAGCTCCCCAGGCGATTTAGGCCAGTCGCTCTGATTCGCTACCAGACAGCCGAGGGCTATTGATTCGAGGATCATTCGAAGCTGTAGAGAAAGGAATTCCGCCCAAGTCCAGTTGTACAACGCACGAGAAGGGTCGGAACGAAAGGAATTGATCACTTCAGTACGACGCTTTACCTCTTGCATCAGTTCCCTGTAAATGTGCTGGTCATTGGAAGAAATCATGCAACTGTTCCAATCCTCTAGCCGTCCACCATCTCGATGCGGTCGCCGTAACGGCGAAAGTCCGCTCCGTTGAAAGTCAGCAGCCGATGCTCTCCGTGGGCCAGCATGGTCGCCACGATGTTAGCGTCGTGAATCTGCCGACCTCCAACCATGACCTCGCTGCACAGTCCCACCAGCGCGGCGGTGACCGAGGGGCCGTCCTCAAGTATCTCGAAGCTGCCCAGGAGCCTGCTCACATCGTCGAAGGCTTCCGCGCGGCTGATGCCCACGCTCCACGTCTGCGGGCGGGTGACGACGGCCAGGTACTCCCGTATCACTTGGCGGCTGATCCGCAGCGGCTCGGTGTCTTCAAAGGCCCGTTCAAGGCTTGCCCTGGCCCCGTCGTGGTCCGGCGCGGCGGGGATGCGGGCCTTCACCAGCACGTTGGTATCTATGAACATGGCCGGTCTACACCCTCTCCTCGTAGAGGTCCTCTCGCCTGAGGCTCAGACCTTCCGGCCAGACGGCGGTGGGGTGGACGGGCCATGCCACGTCGAGGGACAGCCGGGGCACGGAAGTGGGCTGCGTTCGCCGGAACGTCAGCGTCTCGGCCTCCATGTCCACCTCGGCTGTCTCCCATCCGGCGACGTTCCAGGCGAGGGCGTGGCTGTGGCCGTTGCCGCCCCGCTGGTTGCCCCACCAGGGCCGGTGCAGCCTTGCGGACTGAGGCAACTCGAAACCCGTGACCGCCTCGACCTCGCTGAAGGAGGTTCTCCACTCCTGGTGCTGAAGGCTGCTGAGGTAGGTGTACAGTCGCTGGTACTTGCCTCTGAGCACCATCTCCAGATGCCTGTCCCTGCGGTCTACGGCCATGTCGTGTCTCCTTCGTCTTGGCTGCCCCTAGGTCGTGGTTGTATGCCCATCCACATTATAGTGAGTTAGTGATTACGGCACAAGCCCAATGCCCCTGCCAGGTGGGGGCGCGCAGGGGGACCCCTTGCAGGTTCTCGGAAAACGGAGGGCGTCGGCGCAGTGCGGGGGGTGTACAGGAGATTGCGTCTTGTCGGTGACGCATCAATCGGGTCGTGGGCAAGCTGAAACGGGGGCAAATTGGCCTCCTATCGGAATAATCAGTGAACACTTTGTTGAAAGGCCGGATTCCGGTCAGCAATGACATCGCCAAACGGGGAGAATGACATCGGCTGTCCGGCTGGAGCGACGTCCCGATTACATTAGGTCCCGAAAAATGCGATTGAAGTGGGGGTACGTTACGTCCTCCGAAGATGCAGCCAGAGACCGGGGTGACAGACCGACAGTGCCTCCTCTACCTCAGCACAAACCACCACACGAGAACGCCGACGACCACGAGCAGCATGACAACGACCAGGCCGAGCCTGAAGGCCAACCGCCTCGTCCTCCCGTGCTCGGCGAGTTCCTTCCCGTACGCCTTTTCGAGTTCCCTGTGTGCCCGTATGGCAGCGGTTTCGGACTCCCGGGCCGCATCCTGATCCCGCTCCAACCTGGCCCGCTCCTGCTCCCAATCCGAAGCGCTCCGCTCCAACTCCCGCACCGTCCGCGCCAGTTCATCCTCCCTGATGATGGCCCGGCGCAGCAGCTCCTCGTCGGTGATGTACTCCCCCTCCATCCGCACGTAGACCCGGCGTCCCTCCCGACGGATCTCGACCTCCCCTGCTCTGATCTTCCGGTCGAGGGTGGACAAGGACACCTCCAACTCCTCCGCAGCTTCCGCTTTCGTCACCCACCGGACGCGCTCATTCATCGCTTTTCCCCCACTATCGGTTGACACGTCAGGGTTGAAAAAGTGCAAATGCGTTGTCATCGGTTTGGTCCGTTATTTTAGCACAGCTTCGCGTTCTGAAGCCTGACACGTTGCGATACGTCACGGCGACACGTCAACGCCGTTTGGTAGCTACAACAGGGGGAAATGAACCGAAAAACCTGGAACGGCGGCTCCGACTATCACCCCCGCTGCCGCAGGTTTGCAGCCCCCAGACAGCAGGGAGGGCAGATGGCGATGCGTCAGCGCTATCTGCGTGTCATCCCTATAGGACTAGCCCTCTACAGGACTGGGACGCATCCGGTGGTACAGCGAGTCGTAGGTGTAGGCGCTCAGCCCTGACAGCGCCAGTCGTGGGGAGGCCGGCTCCCACAGGGGACGCCAGGACTCCCCCAGTATCCCCCTGCGTGACAACACAGGCGTGCAGGAGACCAGGATGGGCAGCGACATCCGGTTCATCCCGGCGGCGGTGCTCACGTAAGTGTCCTCGACCTCTTCACTGTCCACGACGAATAGCGTAACGGGGTATGGCGGCTGGTCTTCCTCCGGCTCCGGTGACCAGTAGTAGCTGTCATAGGGTTCGAGGCGGGCGCTGATTCCCCTGGGATGGCGGGCGCGCAACTCGTGCTCAAGGTAGAACGGTATCCGAAGACCCTGGGCGATCATCTGTCCCACGGCGTCAGGGGCAATGGCTGACCGTCCCCAGTTGTAGGCCCGGTCGGTCCTGGCGGTGGGGATAGTCCACTCCAGCTTGCTGTCGGGATCGGCCCTGGCTTCGGCCTCCAGCTTCGAGAGAAACCAGGTGATGCCGTCGGCGTGCTTCGTCTGACGCGCCCACGTCTCGATCCGGTGGCCCACGTGACGTCTTCGGCCCTCTTTGTCGGTGGTGAACTCCGTGCTCCAGATGCCCCGTGTGGTCGGCAGCTCGGCCCGGTCCCTGTGGGTGACGTAGCGGATACCCTCGGCGGACAGGGTGTATCGAACCTCGCCGCGTTTGCCGTGACGCTCGATGAGGTCCCAGGTCTTCACCAGGCCGTGCATCATCTGGCTGACTCGCCCCTCGGAGACGCCGAGCCAGGTCGCCAGATGCTCGCGGGGGATCATCGGATGGTCGGTGATAAGGTCGAGCGTTCGCTTCTCAGAGGGGCTGAGGGCGAAAGACGGCGCGGCCTGCGCCATCCGCTCAGGTTGGGGTATGGAGGCCCGTTTGCGCTCCGGCGACTCGGTCGAGGGTCTCCTGCCGGGCGTGCCCTGGGAGATCACGTGCTCCAGGGTGTGGTACGTGTTCCCGAACAACCCCGTGGTCTCCTGCCAGACGCGGCGATCCCGTCGTTCCAGTGCCCACCTGGACTCCACGGCGATGAAGAAGTCCCTGAGATAGACGTGGTCGCAGAACCTCCCCGTCAGCCTTCTCTCCCACACGCTGGGAACCAGGATCAGCACGATGTCCGGGCGTCGGCTGTATTCGTATTGAGCCAAGGCCCGCAGCCGATCGTGGAGCGAGCGACGCCGCAGGGCCAGGCCCTGGCGCACCACGCCGAAGTCACGGCCGTCGTGGAGGGTGACGGTGGCGTCGAACCGGCCTCTGCGGTGGAACTCCACGCGGGAACGCAGGCCGTCTGTGCCGGGGGACATCGAGGCGGCGAGGCGGTAGACGGAGGCGATCGCATCCATCCTGCGGATGAGCAGCGTCAGCCACTCCCTGGACATGGGGTAGGCCCGCACGAAGTCCGAGGGGGAGGCGAATCCGAGAAAGTCGGCGGCCTCTCTGACGCCACTGGCCGTCAGGCAGTATCTCCCGCTGGACGGCAGGTGGACGGTGCCGTGGTTGACTCTCCCGACGATGCCGCCAGTGAGTAGGTCAGTCAGATGGCGGTGAACCGTGGCGTGCGGCTCGCCCAGTATGAGCGCCAGTTCCGTCGATTCGACGAACGGCATCCGGCTGAGGGCGTCGAGGAGATGTTGGTCGGTAAGGGCCATAGTTCCAGTGTGGCGACAGAGGGTACCGAAGGACAACCATCACATGACAACGCCGGTGCATGAAGAAGGTAGCAGCCATAGTGTCCAGAGACAGTTAGGCGAGACTATGGATCTGGTCGAACACCAACTCTGGTACCACTACTTCCCAGGCATCGCACTGGAGACCGTCCCGGTACTGCGGCTCAGAGCGCTCCCTGTCCCATGTGACTACTGCCAAAACCGTAGCAAACGTGCAACGCATACCATCGGGGGCCTCGAAATCACGAGCGAGTTGCCCAACGACCGTCCCTTCGCGGTCAAGAAGCTCCCAGCGATTCGAGCCGTTTCGTACCTCCAGCCTGTCGCCGGGCGCGAGGGAGGCAATGGCGCGATGCACTGGATGATCACGTTGCTTATACCCCGCGAAGCTGAGAAAGACGTCTCGCAGGCTGAGCCGCCGAACTTGTGTGGCCAGACCCTGTGTAACTAGCACGCAGGGCCTTGTCATTTGCAGTATAAGCGATGAGGTCCTGCACATCTGGCCTAGTCTTGTGTGCCCGACTCTTGAAAAAAGAGTCTGGGGAAACTGTGTAGAAAAATTGGCGCCACTGGAATGGTGGCACCAATCTAATCATTTGCTTTGTTTAATGTCATCAAGCATTCATTAACGGGCTGCACTTTACAGGCTTCGATACAGAAATGGAGTTTAAATAGTGATGATATTGAAACTTTGGTGTGAAGGTTGGGTGATAAAGAAGCGAAACATGTCAAACTAAATCTATAAATGAATTTGTCTCTAGAATACGATGTTTTCATTTTCAATAATTCAACAATAGCCCCTCAGTAAATTTCTTCACAGTTTTGAGTTTGGTAATGGCGCTCCACAAAGAAGGCAACTAATGAAAAATATATTCTGCCATTTGAAATGTTACCGATACCAAATAACATCATTAATTTATGCATTCCACTGTCCCAACTTTTACAGTTTCCACAGACTAAATTTTCAGGAGTCTGGTGCACGAGACAAGATCTGGCCATGCAAGAGATGCCCTCTGAAACCATATATCAAACACTAACAGTATGCATATGTATGCAGCAAGCCTAATTAGTGATAAATACACCCATGGGCATTAATTAGAGCCACCTAATTTACTAGATTAAATATGTCAATTAATATATATACCTTAACTTTTGTGTTCAATATCCTGAGAATACCTCTACCATCTATCCCTCTATCATCTCTGTACTGCGAAAATTCCGCTCGTCAGCACAATCATAGATATTAGAGGGGCGCAAAGCGCCCCAGGCTTTATAATCCATGGCAAAACTACCGGCCGGGATCCTGGGATCACAACGTAAATAACCTCCTATAGTGACCTAGCGAGACTACTGTAGTTAAGCACTTAACTAGTACTCACATGGTGATCATCATTACGAAAATACCCGTTTCCGTTTTTTCTGAACACGGTTTATTTTTTCGTACGGAAGGTACGAGAGGAAGAACTTGTCGCTCTGAAAACTGATACATCAAGGCTCAAAATTTTGTCTCCAGTGACCATTGCAGAACATTCCCAACTGGATAATGGCACAATCACAGCCCGAAGCGGCACCTGAAAACGAAACGCCTGTGCATCGCGATCAAAATGAAAATCGTGTCGTCCGAACAGGAAACTTCATGAACATTTTAGTGGATTCCTACCTCTCCCATTTCAATGAGTTCATAGTCGGTTTGAATCGAGTTTTTTCCCCCTTTGTAGAAGCTTTTATAGGGAGACCTCGCAGTGATACAGAGCCTAAATGCCCAATTTCAAATGTTAGTGTTGTGTCAAACACATGTACATGTGATCATAATGGAGGAGTAATAAATAGTAAAAATGGTGATATCAAATTACATATTCCTGAAGGTGCCATTAAGGATGGAGATGTGGTCAAATTCTATTTTGCAACAGCTTTGTATGGTTCATTTGTATTTCACTCACACTGTCAAACTGATTTGGTCAGTCCATACTACTGGATTGGTGTTTCTGGATCATACTGTTTTCAAAAACCAGTTCAAATTCAGTTTGAGCATTTTGCTGCAGTCACTAATCCTTCACATTATCGATTGTTTACTTGTGAAGATGATGATAAATCCAACACCATGCGATCAGTTGATTATAATTTGGGTGTTAAAGTACAAGGCGATAGATCATGGTTTACGTATCTAACCAAGCATTTTTGTTCTTACTGCCTGTTACATAATTACAAAGGCCTCGTAGTAAATAAAATTACTGCATTTTGTTTAAAACCAAAAAATTTCCAAGTTTTAGATCACTTCACAATAGAAATATGGTTCAGTTTACCCATTAGCTACTGTGTACAGAGAAATACAGAATTGTATACAAAGAAAGGTATGATTTTAGATACTGACTGTAGCTACGTTTTTGAAGCTTCTTGTGATGCCTAGCAGTGAAAATTATTTCAGTTTTAATTACATTGCAAATATGGATGGTTGGTATTTGGATAATTCTTTGTCTAAAAAGATTCTAACTAAAGAAGTCAATTTTTATAATTATTACAAAAGCGTGGATGAATTACGGGCTAGTGAGGAAAACTCACTGTATCCACCACGTTTTGTTTTTCATGTGACAAAGAAATACAAATGCACTACAGACTTGGACACGGACATAATGGTAACTTTATATAACCATGAAAAGGGCATAATATTCAAACCATTCAAACTATTTGTGTCTGTTTCTCCGTCTCCAATCAGTACTGCTGATGTGCTAACCATACCTTCCCATTGTTGTGACAACAATAAGCCTACGTTACAAGAATTAATTACTTATTCTACAAAAATTTCACATTTGTGGAAAGAAATTGCAATTCAGTTGGGAATTTCTAAATCCAACGTTTTTGCAATTGATGCCGATTATCAAAGTGTGGCAGATAAATGCTATGAAATGTTTATTTACTGGCTAAAAAACACAGAGCGTTCTATTTGTTGGTGCCAGTTTGTAGAGGCTCTATGCAATGTTGGGTTAAATCAAGTTGCACAAGAGGCAGCAACTAGACATTTAGAAGCATACGAACAGTCTTGTACAAGTAAACTTGCTAGTTTATACTTATCACCAAGACCTAATGAGTTAAAGAAATATGTAGAGCTTATACCTGACATCGATTTATATTTTTTTGTCTACTGCCTTCTTCCTAAAGAAAGTGCAATACAAGTGATTAAACAGATTAAACGCAGTAATGGAAGTAAAGAGGACAAT